>NZ_JAHCDA010000009.1:0-2500 GCF_018413645.1 Roseococcus pinisoli | reverse complement strand
GGTTGAAGGTGCGGTAACACGCACTGGAGGACCGAACCCACGCCTGTTGAAAAAGTCGGGGATGAGCTGTGGCTAGGGGTGAAAGGCCAATCAAACTCGGAAATAGCTGGTTCTCCGCGAAATCTATTGAGGTAGATCGTCCGTCGATCACCTTCGGAGGTAGAGCACCGGAAGGGCTAGGGGGGCCCAAAGCCTTACCAAACCCTACCGAACTCCGAATGCCGAAGAGTGCAGGCGGGCAGACAGACAGTGGGTGCTAAGGTCCATTGTCGAGAGGGAAACAGCCCAGACCACCAGCTAAGGCCCCCAAATGATGGCTAAGTGGGAAAGCATGTGAGACGGCCAAAACAACCAGGAGGTTGGCTTAGAAGCAGCCATCCTTTAAAGAAAGCGTAATAGCTCACTGGTCTAATAGCTGTCTTGCGGCGAAAATGTAACGGGGCTCAAGCCATCTGCCGAAGCTGTGGATTCATCGAAAGATGAGTGGTAGCGGAGCGTTCCCTAGGCCTGCGAAGGTGAACCGTGAGGTTTGCTGGAGGTATGGGAAGTGCGAATGCGGACATGAGTAGCGATAAAGAGGGTGAGAAACCCTCTCGCCGAAAGTCCAAGGGTTCCTGCGCAAGGCTAATCCGCGCAGGGTGAGCCGGCCCCTAAGGCGAGGGCGACAGCCGTAGCCGATGGGAATCAGGTGAATATTCCTGAGCCCGCCAGAAGTGACGGCCTTGAAGTTCTGTCATCCCTTATCGGATTGGGGTGGCAGTTGGATGGGTCCGGGAAATAGCTCTGGCATTGGTCCGTACCCTAAACCGACACAGGTGGACTGGTAGAGTATACCAAGGCGCTTGAGAGAACTATGCTGAAGGAACTAGGCAAATTGCTCGCGTAACTTCGGGATAAGCGAGACCCTGTCTTGCGCAAGCAGGATGGGGTGGCACAAAGCAGGGGGTGGCGACTGTTTAGTAAAAACACAGGGCTCTGCGAAATCGAGAGATGACGTATAGGGTCTGACGCCTGCCCGGTGCCGGAAGGTTAAAGGGAGGAGTGCAAGCTCCGAACTGAAGCCCCGGTAAACGGCGGCCGTAACTATAACGGTCCTAAGGTAGCGAAATTCCTTGTCGGGTAAGTTCCGACCTGCACGAATGGCGTAACGACCTCCCCACTGTCTCCAGCATAGACTCAGCGAAATTGAATTCCCCGTGAAGATGCGGGGTACCCGCAGTTAGACGGAAAGACCCTATGAACCTTTACTGCAACTTCGCAGTGGCGCCAGGAAGGGACTGTGTAGGATAGGTGGGAGGCTTTGAAGCATGGGCGCTAGCTTGTGTGGAGCCAACCTTGAAATACCACCCTGTGCCTTTTTGGCGTCTAACCGAGCCTGGTTATCCCGGGCCGGGACCCTGCGTGGCGGGCAGTTTGACTGGGGCGGTCGCCTCCTAAAGTGTAACGGAGGCGCGCGATGGTGGGCTCAAGCCGGTCGGACATCGGCTGTTGAGTGCAAAGGCATAAGCCCGCCTGACTGTGAGCGTGACAGCGCGAACAGAGACGAAAGTCGGCCTTAGTGATCCGGTGGTCCCTCGTGGGAGGGCCATCGCTCAACGGATAAAAGGTACTCTAGGGATAACAGGCTGATCTCCCCCAAGAGTCCACATCGACGGGGAGGTTTGGCACCTCGATGTCGGCTCATCGCATCCCGGGGCTGGAGCAGGTCCCAAGGGTTCGGCTGTTCGCCGATTAAAGCGGTACGTGAGCTGGGTTTAGAACGTCGTGAGACAGTTCGGTCCCTATCTGCTGTGGGTGTTGGAGACTTGAGAGGATCTGTCCCTAGTACGAGAGGACCGGGATGGACGTACCTCTGGTGCACCAGTTGTCACGCCAGTGGCACAGCTGGGTAGCTAAGTGCGGACGGGATAACCGCTGAAAGCATCTAAGCGGGAAACCCACCTCAAAACCAGGTCTCCCTGAGGGCCGTGATAGACCATCACGTCGATAGGCCGCCTGTGGAAGTGCAGCAATGCATGCAGCTAAGCGGTCCTAATAGCCCGATAGGCTCATCACACTACATAAACAGTCCTCCAAAAGAGGACACCGCACGCAGCACCAAACCCCACCAGCTACTAAATCACTCATAACCAACCATTCCTCATCCACCTGAACCCTTTCGGTTCGGTGGCCTGGTGCCTATCGCGGAGTTGAAACACCCGATCCCATCCCGAACTCGGCCGTGAAACACTCCAGCGCCTATGGTACTGCCGCTTAAGCGGCGGGAGAGTCGGTCAGCGCCAGGCCACCCAACCGAAAGTCAAATCAACACACCCCATTCAGGGTGACATCCATCACCCCCATCACACCCACGCGGGGTGGAGCAGCCCGGTAGCTCGTCAGGCTCATAACCTGAAGGTCACAGGTTCAAATCCTGTCCCCGCATCCCATACTCCCAATACCGCGATCCCATACCCAGAACGCCCGCTGTCCCCAAAGACAGCGGGCGTTTCGCTGTTTG
>NZ_JAHCDA010000008.1 GCF_018413645.1 Roseococcus pinisoli | reverse complement strand
TCGAAAGCATGGGCACGGAACGGTTCTCCGTTCGCCAAGGCCTCTTTGATGAGCGGGACCGCGGCGCCGCCGGCGCCCGGCGTCGTGAAGTGGATGCCGTTGTCGGTCAGCACGGTGTGGATTTTGTAGGGGACTGTGGCGATCAACCGCCGGAGGAAGTCCGCTGCGGTGCGTTGCCTGGCTTCGCGATGAAGCTCGACGAAGGCAAACTTGCTCGTCCTGTCGATCGCCACGAACATGTAGAGCCTGCCTTCGGCGGTCCGCACCTCGGCGAGATCGATATGGAAGAAGCCGATGGGATAGCTTTTGAACTTGGTCTTGGCCGGCGTGTCGCCCTCGACCTCGGGTAAGCGGCTGATCCCGTGACGCTGTAGGCACGATGCAACGACGAGCGCGTCAGCGAGGGGATCGTTGGCTGCAGCGAGTAGAGACAATCATCGAGCGGCAGCAGGGTGTGCCGCCGGAATGCGACGATCACCGCCTCTTCGTCGATCGTCAGCACTGTTGAAGACGGGTTCTTCGGGCCAGTCGGCACATCGGTCACCGAAGCACGCTTCTTCCACTTGGCCACGGTCTTTTGGTTGATGCCGTAGCGCTTCGCCAGCGCCCTCAGGCTCGCTTGACTATGTTGTATCGCTCGACGGACTGCCTCAGTCGTCGTGGCGCTCCCGTGAAGAACCTAGCCCATAGCGCGTCCCTCGATTCCTGCAGCGAGAGTGCACCATCAAAGCCCGGGATCAAACAGCCTAGCTCCACACCATATTCGTACTGGCCCCATTGATCGTCTTTGGCGTAGCCATCAATAATACGCCAGACGGTCGGGATCGAAATCGAGCTGCCCATCGAACCATCCCAACGTCATCTCAGAACGTCGGAGAGATCCTGCTCGGCTGTGTCGGCCGTTCTTCTTGCGCGTGATCCGTGCCGGTTGAAGAGTCGCCAGACGGCGCCCTCCCTGTAGGACAGGCCGGCGCGAGCCGCTCCGCCTGGATCTCCGCCTTTGTAAAGTCGGATTGTCACTCCACAAGCTCCATGATCGGCGCTGAATAGGCTTAGACACGATCAAAACGCCGATTTCGCCCCCCCAGCCCGAGGTCTCGGAAGCCGTATCACGGGCGATGGCGTGCCACCGAATGGCGCTGGAGATACCCCTCCAAAGCGGGTCGCCGCTTCTCGTCGAGACGCACCCTCGGCTACGGTTTTGCCACCACGCGTTCCCCCAGATCCCCCAAAGAAACTGTCGACATCTCTGTTGACCTCCTTGCCGACAGAGACGTCGAATCAATACGTCCGCGTCGCGAAAGACCCTTTGATTCATTCAGGCTGCAGACCGCTCTAGATACGCACGATGGCGCTATCGCGAACTCTCGATCCCCGGATAACATGTCTAGGCTAGGACGCGCGATTTGCAGCCCTAGGAAATTCTACCACGAACATCGCCAGCGTCGCACGCCATCAGCGCACCGCGTTTGGGCGCAATAGACGCCAGCTTCCGGTGACGAGCTTCAGATTGGACAGCCCAATGACATCACCTGCCATTGGGTGCAGCTTGCCCGTCGCCCCGCGCGCTATAAAATCAACTCTGCTCCACCTATATCGTTCACCGCGCTGCGGGCAAGAGATAGTGTGGTCTCTAGGTTATTTTATATCGCAACAATGAAAGCTGCCGATTACCGCAATGGTCAAATCCGAGAGTCGTGCTGCACTACTACTTCATCAGTGCCGGATAACGTCCTCTTTACCCTTTCGCCATATGTCAGCCAGCCATCGTACAGGATATTCAAGGAACCGCGGACATCATGAGCAGTATTACTATTGCCATAACCCCCACTCAAGCAAACTTGGTTTCATACCCACCGACTCACACCAATTCAACACACGCGTCAAACGGCCAAATTCAATAAAAGCAAAGAATTATCTTTCCATCAGGAGCCTCCCGGTTCAATACGCAGATTTAGGTCGAACCCCACAATGGGTCGTTCAGCGAGGTGCGAACCCAGCGCGGCGGTCGCCGCATCTCCTGCCTTACGTGCGACCGCCTCGGCCGCCATCAACGCTTCCATTGCCGAAAGAAGTGCCTTTTCGGATTCGGCGACGCGTCGTGCGTCAGGCCCACATGGTCGGGGCGTATTGATCCCCCCACTACACCGTATGGCCACAGCATGAATCGCACTTACAACGTCCTGGGGCAACGTCGATCTCATCAGGAGCACATGCGCCAACAATTCTTCCCATGATCCTGTCATTATAGATAACTGCTCGGCTTGCTTCTCCGTCATCGAGGGCTCAAAGAGGGCAAGAGCTTTACGCAAAGTGGCAGGATCTGGTGGCGACATCACGTATCGCGTCCTGCAATACGTATCTCTATTGCCTGCCGATAGGCAGATTCGACGGCATCCAGCATATGATCCATCCTGTATTTTGTCTCGAAACTACGCCGGGCGCCTGCGGCCAAACGCTCGCATGCTGCTCGATCACGACCAAGTTCAATGAGCGCGTCAGCAATACCGGCGACCACGGTTGGTCCATCCGGAATCAGTCGGCCATCGACTCCGTCCGTTACGACCTCCGCAAGACCGCCCGCCTCAATTGCTAGCACAGGGCGTCCAGCCGCCATCGCCTCGATCGCTACAAGGCCGAAAGATTCATAGCGGCTCGGCACCAATACAATTTCAGCCTCCCGATAATGTTGCTCTAATATATTTCGCGGCAGTAAGCCCAGAAAACGTACGCGAGGATGATCTTTCAAATCCCCGACGTTTCTTGCATCTAAAATCATTCGCGCCTCCTCGTTTAACTCACCACCAGCAAAATGAAAATCAACATTCGGCAGCGCGTTCAAGACTATCACGGCAGCAGAAATGGCCAAATCGAAACCCTTCCTGGACTCGAAACGACCAACAAAAAGCACCCGAAAGTTAGCATTACGCGATGGCGTCGGCACCCCCTTGAGGAGGTCGATCGTGCCATGAGGCGCCAGAGCCACACGTTCTCGATCAATAGTAATACCATAGGCAAGCTCGATATCCGCGACAATAGCGCAGGAATTCGCCAATAACATTGGCGCCGAAAGAAGCGCCCTTCTTTCGGCGCCAATCATGCGATCGACTACGAAGTGTCTGTAAAGCGGGCGGCTCAGCCACTCCTCCTTATGTGGAAGAGCTAACGCATAGGTTGTATGCAAGGACATGACGACCGCGATATCGGGATCATCAAGGCATAACACCCCTTCCAAATCCCAGATCGGAAACGATAATATATTAAGCCCGTAGCTCTTGATCGCTTGCACCTCCCGCCGAACACGACGATTCCAAGCGGAAATATTGGGCGGGATTCCTGGAGTAACAACGGGAGCGATACCATCGCTTTCCGGCAAAAGTGCATGAAACCACAGACCATCGACAAATCGAATTGATTCATTATCCTCAGCGCGAGTGACGACGTGAACCGCGTGGCCGCGCCCAATGAGGCCTGCCGCTATCCCAGCTGTCCATCGGGCAATACCGGCTTCGGTAGTCGGTGGCCAACCTTGGCTGACTATGCAAATCCTAAGACGCCCTTCAGGACGTGATAGGCGGAGAAAAGGCTCAGGGTTCACCTCTATCGTCAAATCTGCGTTCGGTGTAGTACCGCGCTCTCTGGCGAGAGCCTCGCCCGCCGCGATACCTGCCTCTAGATCCTCGTCAAGCGAAATACGATGCTCGGACCGAATAAGGCGTTCCTTTTCGAGATCTCTATTGGAAGCAAGTAATTCGCGGCGGTACTCAGAGATTGCTGCGGCCGCACATTCAATATCTCGCGGAGCACCGTGCCTCATAACAAAATAAGCCTTGCTCACAGCGGATGGGTAAAGGGTCCGTGCAGCACGTTGCGAATTTCGAATATGACTGGGCGCAAATTGGTGGAACACCAAAGCCGTCGGCTCATAAATTACGCGATAGCCCGCATCTACCAAGCGCAGACAGACATCCGTTTCGTCCAGCAGGTATGCAAAGGCGTGATCAAACCCTCCGATATCCACTAGCGCATCGCGCCTAAAAGTAGAATTCGTCCCCAAAAGACTGGGAAATAACGGCGTCCCCGGTCGATTCAACGGTCGTTCATCAAAAAAGTCGGATACATGATGGGCTCGGCCATACCGATCGCAAATTGTCTTGCGAGCCTGGTAACGCACACCGGTATTGTCTACAGTATAACCACCAACTGCGGCGACCATCTTATCTTGATAAATAGGCAACAGCCGCGCGAGCCACTCAGGATGGGGAGCAGCATCGTCATCCAAGAAAGCTACGATCTCCCCAGCAGCCGCAGCAATGCCAATATTGCGCGAGATAGAAAGATTGCGCACGGAACAGTTCCGCAGCTTAATTCTCCCATGCCATTCATGCAGCACGGCCTCAGTGTCATCCGTTGAAGGTCCGTTAACGACTACAATTTCGAGGTGAGGATAGCGCAATCCTTCGACACCACGGAGGGCGTCCGCGAGTAAAAATCCGCGATTATAGGTATTAATAATAACAGAAACAAGCGGAGAATACGAATTCATCGATCAATCTCCCCCAACAAAACCATCAAATTCAAATTTATTTTTGGAAATTTTTTTTCGTTTATTATAAAATAAATGACGTCTCGGCGCCTTGGGCAATTACGTAAAATTTCCACGATATTATTTGCCGTGCAGTTTTGCTCACCCAAAAATAAAACTAACAACAATCGCACGTCCTCATGCGTCGGCGCCAAATCTATACTATTTTTTGCCGTGATATTAATTTCTTTTGGTATATTTACTGAACCGCCCAAAGCCTCCGCAACAGCAGTAATATGTCGACGCAAATCAGCGACAGGACCACCAAGAGAAAGAGCGGATCTATAAATAATTTCGGAATCGACGTATTTGTTTTGCTCTTTTAGGCAATGCGCATATTGAGTCATATATCCATAGTGCATTGAATACATTTCAAGGCACCGCAAATATAAAAATTCCCCCAACAAAAAATCGCGCGCATCTCTTGCGGTATCGGCCGCCGCGACAAGTTCCCGAAATTCAGGATCTATTTGCGCCGCAGCAATAGTCATTTTTACCGCCTCATTCCTAGATTCAGCCAAATCAGGAAGGGAGCGAAGCAATATTATTGCCGCGTCTCGTTCGCCATTGGCAATCATTTTGGTTGCACGTGATAGAGCGTCATCGGCCTTACTTAAGATACCTTCCTCGAGAACAGATTCTCGCTTTTTGGAATTTAAGGAGGAAATTTTTATGTTCCTCGAAATGTAATTTTTAAGCATTTGTCTCTTTGCCATTTTTTTACTTTAAAGAAAACATTCCTCACATCAACCCCAAGTTTCATCCCTTCCCTTGCCCGATCTTCAGATGGCAAGTGCCTCGGGTGTGATGGCGTCGGAAAATGTGCAAAGTCGCGAATAAACAGGCATGATAAAAAATTTCCGATCCTTCATCTCCGGGAAAAAATCGAATCATGAGAGCATTGGTGCTCACGACAACTGCGTGACTCTGATCGTTAGTACTCGAAATCTGTGGTGCGACCTGCCCCAGTTGCTATGGGCCGCACACGACAGTCGCTGCGCCTAGGCGGGCGTCTGGCTGCGGGCTTTCCAGACCTTCTTCGGCGTCGTGGCTGCGCTGACGGCCTGGAATTCGCCCCTGTTGTTCATCGCCTGGAAATGCGCCCCGGCTCTCGCCGCAGGCTGCACCGTGGTGGTGAAGCCCTCCGAATTCGCTTCCTGCTCCACGCTGGAATTCGCCGCGCTGACCAAGGAGGCGGGCTTTCCGGATGGTGTGTTCAACGTCGTCACCGGTCTTGGGCCCGAGGTCGGATCGGCGCTGGTGGATCACCCCGATGTCGCGAAGATCACTTTCACCGGTTCGGACGCCACGGGCGCGCGCATCTACGCGCAGGCGGCGAAGACGATGAAGCGGGTCACGCTCGAGCTCGGCGGCAAGTCGCCCAATATTGTCTTCGACGATGCCGACCTCGACATGGCAGTGGCCGGCGTCATCTCGGGCATCTTTGCGGCGACGGGCCAGACCTGCATCGCGGGTTCCCGCGTGCTGGTGCAGAACTCCATCCGCGAACGCTTCGCTGAGCGGCTGGTGGAGCTGGGCCGGACGGCCCGCAAGGGCGACCCGATGCTGCCCGACACGAATATCGGACCGGTCACGACCGCGCCGCAGTACCGTAAGATCCTCGACTATATCGACATCGCGAAGAACGAGGGCGCACGCTGCATCCTCGGTGGTGGGCCGGCCGAGGGCTATCCGGGCGGGCAGTTCGTGGAACCCACGATCTTCACGGACGTCCAGCCCTCCATGCGTATCGCCCGCGAGGAGGTGTTCGGGCCGGTCCTTTCCATCCTCGGCTTCGAGGACGAGGCCGAGGCGGTCCGGCTCGCGAACGACACGATCTACGGCCTGGCCGCCGGGGTCTGGACGCAGGACATTGGCCGCGCGGTGCGGATGTCCTCCGCATTGAAGGCGGGGACGGTCTGGGTGAACACCTATCGCGCCGTCAGCTACATGATGCCGTTCGGCGGCATGAAGCATTCCGGCATCGGCCGCGAGAGCGGCATCGAGGCGGTGCGCGGATACCTGGAGACGAAGAGCGTCTGGATCTCCACGGCCAAGGGCGCTCCCGCCAATCCGTTCATCATGCGGTAGCGCCCGGGGAAGCGATCAGGGCAGCGTCACCGTCGTGAAGCCGACGCGCGCGAGGGCACGCTGTCCAGCCTCGCTGAGAATGAACAGCGCCAGATCCTCCGCGCCGGGCCGCGCGCCGCGCAGCACCGCGAGGCCATAGGCCGGCCCGACCGCAAGCGAGGCGGGCAGCTCTGCGATCTCAAGCCCGGGCACCTGCCGCGCGAGCCGGGCCCGAGCGGTCGTGCAGTAGCTGACGTGCAGCCGCATCTTGCCGTCTCTTAGCAGCGCCGCCGGCCAATCCTCTCCCTGCGCGAGCGGACGGCCAACCATGGCCTCATTGATGACGACGGCGCGGGCACGCAACGCGGCCTCGGCGCCGGGATGCTCCGCCTCGATGCGGCGGAAGAGATCCAATGTGTAGTCGCCGACCGGGTCCTGCACCGCCGGGAAGACGCCGAGCGGCACGCCGGGATCGAGCAGCAGCCGCACTGCCGTCTCGCTCGTCAGACCCGTCCCGGCCGGCGCGGCGAGACAGAGCGTGTTGCGCGCAAAGAGCACGACGCGGCTCGCGCGCCCGTCGCGCAGCAGCCTCAGCGGGTGCCCTGTGTCGGCCGAGGTGAAGACATCCGCCTCCTCGCCACGCTCGATGCGCTCGCGCATGAGGCCGGAGAAGCCGAAGCTCGTAGACACCTCACGGCCAGTCTCGCGCCCATAGGCTGTGGCGATTTCCGTCATCGCCTCCCGCAGCGATCCCGCGCCAAAGAGGCGCAGCGGCTCCGCCGAGGCCGGCGTGCCGGCTAGACAGGCCATCGCAGCCAGTATCAAGCGCCAGCCGCGCATCATTGCCTGACCTCCGAGGCCTTCTTCCGGGCTGCTGGGGCGTCCGGAACCCGGAGCCAGTCGGGTACAGCCACGACAACGGCAGTTGAGAGTACGCCCTGCGGCATTCGTTTGGCTCCTCGGAATGATCGAGCGATATACTTCACGGAATATAGCGCTCTGCAACAGCAGCAGAGCAGCAGCGTAGGTCAATGCTCGAGCAGGGAGACAGGTGCCATAGCGGTTGGATGCGATGCCGACTGGGCGGCTTGGCCGAAAACAGCCTCACCGCTTTCCGGCGGTTGCTCGGGAAAGCGGCCAACGCGCTTCTCAAACGGATCGGTAGGTACGGCTGTCAGAAGCTGCCGCCGCCGTGAGCAATCCGATGTGGCCGGTGAGACTAGCGATGGCAGCCAAGGTTCAAGCTCGCCTGTCGCAGGGCCAGCGCTCGTAACGAGCGCTGAAGAAGTAGTCCGCGACCGGCATGCGGGGCCATTAGGGCTGAACCGCGCGAATTGGATGGGATCAGCCGCAAATTCGACAACTTTATCAAGGTGATCGCGGCTGGCGTCCGGACATCAAGCGTTCAAGGTCCGTTGGATGAGCTCACCCAACGTCAAAAGGATTTGGAGGCCAAGCTGGCAGGCGCGCCGGAACAGCCATGGGTTCCGCGACTTCATCCCAGACTCTGCGCGCTCTGCCAGCAGCGCGTGGACCAGCTCCCAAAGCGCCTGGAGGGTGAGGCGAACCGCGAGGTTCTAGAGGCGGCGCGCGCATTGATCGACCAGGCAAAGATCCATCCGCCCGTGGCTCTGGCGGCAGAGCGCCTCGCATCGAACTGATCGGCGCGGCCGACTTCCTTCATTCCTCGGGCCGGCCGTTGTCTGGCGCGCCCCTCAAACAGCGAAACGCCCGCTGTCTTTGGGGACAGCGGGCGTTCTGGGTATGGGATCGCGGTATTGGGAGTATGGGATGCGGGGACAGGATTTGAACCTGTGACCTTCAGGTTATGAGCCTGACGAGC
>NZ_JAHCDA010000007.1 GCF_018413645.1 Roseococcus pinisoli | reverse complement strand
CAGATCAGACGGATAGCGCTTTGTCTTGCGGGCAATCTCGGCCATCCGGCGGCGCGTCTCTCGGGTCCACATCCCGAGCTTGAATCACCCCATCCACGACACGCCAACCCATTCTCAAACAGTCACTAAGCCGTGCAGCACCGAAGCAGAGAATTTCTCTATTTATAAATTTTCTGCAACCTTGGCGTTATCCGTGCCTTACCTCGACAGGGAACCGCCAGGAGCACTCATGGCAAGGCCGTCGGACACCATTGATTATAAGGGCGCCTCGGGTGGCTGGGGCTCGTTGCGCGGAATCGTGGAGACCCTGGCGCGGGAGAGGCCGTCAGCAGGCTCGCTGAACACGCTGCGACGGCAGAATAAGAAGGGAGGCTTCATGTGCACCAGTTGCGCATGGGGCAAGCCGAAGCATCCCCATGCCTTCGAGTTCTGCGAGAATGGGGCGAAGGCCACGCTGTGGGAGCTCACCACGCATCGCTGCACACCGGAATTCTTTGCGAGCCACAGCGTCACCGAACTGCGTGGCTGGAGTGATCATGATCTCGAACAGCAAGGCCGCCTGACCCATCCCTTGCGTTACGATGCAGCAAGCGACCGCTATGTGCCCTGCAGCTGGCAGGAGGCTTTTGCCGCGATTGGCGGAGAGCTGAAGACCCTCGAGCCGAAATCCGCCGTCTTTTACGCCTCGGGCCGGGCCAGCCTCGAGACCTCCTACCTCTATGCCCTGTTCGCGCGCCTGCATGGCCATAACAACCTGCCGGACAGCTCCAACATGTGCCACGAGACGACCTCGGTGGCCCTGAACGCGTTGATCGGGTGCCCGGTCGGCACCTGCGTGCTCGAGGATTTCGAGCAGTGCGATGCCATGTTCTTCTTTGGTCAGAACACCGGTACGAACAGCCCACGCTTCCTCCATCCGCTGCAGCAGGCGGTCGAGCGGGGCTGCAAGGTGGTGACGTTCAATCCCATCCGCGAGAAGGGGCTGATCAGCTTCATCAATCCCCAGAGGCCGGGGCAGATGCTGAGCGGTCAGGGGACGGAGATCAGCTGCCAGTATCTGCAGCTCCGCGCGGGCGGCGACATCGCCGCGATCATGGGTCTATGCAAATTCGTCCTCGCCGAGGACGAACGCCAGGGCGGGACGGTGATCGACCACGCCTTCATCGCCCAGCATTGCACCGGCTTCGATGCTTTTCGTGCCAGGGCGGACGCGACATCCTGGGAGAGGATCGAGCAGGAATCCGGCCTCAGCCGCGCCGATATGGAGGCGGCGGGGCAGGTCTATCTCGCCGCGGAGCGCGTCATCGGCGTCTATGGCATGGGCCTGACCCAGCATGTCCATGGGTTCGAGAACATCGCCATGCTGGTCAATCTCCTCCTGATGCGCGGTCACATCGGCCGGCCAGGCGCGGGCATCTGCCCGGTGCGGGGCCATTCCAATGTCCAGGGGCAGCGCACCGTCGGCATCGCGGAAAAGCCGGAACTGGTGCCGCTGGACAAGCTGGCGGATCAGTTCGGCTTCGATCCTCCGCGCGAGCCGGGCATGAATACCGTCGCCGTCTGCGAAGGGCTGCTCGACGGCCAGGTGCAGGCCTTCATCGGGCTGGGCGGCAACTTCCTGCGCGCCATTCCCGATCAGGGCCGCATCGAGCCCGCCTGGGAGCGGATGCGCCTCACCGTTCAGATCGCCACCAAGCTGAACCGGAGCCACCTGTTCAATGGACGCACGTCTTATCTGCTGCCGTGCCTGGGCCGCAGCGAGGAGGATCTCCAGGCAAGCGGTCCGCAGACCGTGACGGTCGAGGACAGCTTCAGCCATATTCACGGATCGCTCGGCCACCGCCCGCCAGCCAGCGAACACCTCCTGTCCGAGATGGCGATCGTCGCCGGCATCGCCAAGGAAACGCTGCCGTCAAACCCCAGGCTCCGCTGGGACGACTGGACCGCCGATTATGCGCTGGTCCGAGATCTGATCGCCGAGACCTATCCCGACGAGTTTCACGACATGAACGGCCGGATGTTCCAGCCAGGGGGCTTCTATCGCGGCAACCCGGCGCGGGAGCGGGTTTGGAAGACGGAGAGCGGCCGCGCGCAGTTCACGGCGCCCGACATGCTGGCCGCCACGGATGTGGAGGATGCTGACGGCCGCTACCGGCTGATGACGATCCGCTCGAACGACCAGTTCAATACGACCATCTATGGCTACAGCGACCGGCTGCGCGGCATCGAGGGCAAGCGCGATGTCGTGCTGATCAACCCCGACGACATGCGCCGTGCCGGATTGTCGGCAGGGCAACGTGTGTCCCTCGTCGGGGATGCCGATGATGGACATGCGCGCCGGATCGACGGGCTGGAGGTGGTGCCGTTCAACCTGCCCGATGGCAGCATCGCGGGCTACTATCCCGAGCTGAATCCGTTGATCTCCCTGCAGCATCACGACCGCCGGTCGAAGACGCCGGCAGGCAAGGCGGTCCCTGTCCGGATCGAGGCGGCGTAACGCCGTGGGCACGGGTGAAGACAGTCAGATGGACGACACCCTCAAGGATCCCATCGGCAGCGCCATCGCGCAGGAAGCGCCCGAGGCGCTGGCCGACAAGGCACGGCAACCCTGGGCGCGGATGATGGTCCTGGCCTGCCTGGCCGGCGCCTTCATCGCCTTTGGATCGGTGATATCGCTCGTCGCGCAGTCGGGGGCGGGCGACAGCTCGGTGACCGGGGCCGTGCAGCTGATCTCCGGCCTCGCTTTCTCGGTGGGCCTCATCCTGGTGATGATCGCGGGCGCCGAGCTCTTCACCGGCAACACCATGATGGTACTGCCGGCCGCCACGGGGGAGCTTGCCGCCGGTCGGATGATCCAGGCCTGGATCGTCGTCTGGCTGGGCAATCTCGTGGGCAGCCTTGCCGTCGCGTTGCTGTTCTCCGCCAGCGGCGGGCTGGAGGGCAACGTCGGCGACGCCGCGAGGAGCCTGGTGGCGGACAAGCTGGCGAAAACGCCGCAGGCCGTTTTCTCCTCCGCCATCCTGGCGAACATCCTCGTCTGCCTGGCGGTCTGGATGTCGATGAGCGCGGTGACCATCCCCGCGAAGGTCATCGCCATCGTCGGCCCGATCACGGTCTTCGTCGCAGCCGGGCTGGAGCATTCGGTCGCGAACATGTCGATCCTGCCGCTCGGATGGCTCAGCGGGCCGGGCGAAGACGTGGCCTGGCTGTCAGGCCTGCAGAACCTCGCACTCAGCACGCTGGGCAATATGGTCGGCGGGGCGCTTCTGGTGCTGTCCCTCGGCTATGGTCACGACGCCCTTCGGCGGGGTGCCTGACCATGAGGGCGCGCTCTCCGCATCACCGGGGTTGCGAGGCTCTCAACCGCATTGATGGGCAAACGAACGCCGATCACGACGAGGTGTCCGGCCGATGACAAGCTACTGCGGCGCTCCGCCGCTTCCTGACGATTGGCTCCTCCGGTGGAATCTGGACCCGCTCCTTCTGGCCGCGCTGGCCCTGGGGGCTGCGGTGGCGACGCGTTCCCGACATCCACGAATGGCACTGGCGGCCGTCGGTGTCCTCGCCGTGGCCTTCGTGTCGCCGCTCTGTGCATTGACCGTCGCGCTGTTCTCGGCGCGCGCCGCGCATCACGTGCTGCTTGTCGCGATAGCTGCGCCGATGATTGCCCTGGCCTTTCCCGCTCGCCGGCCAGGCCATGCCGGCGCGGCCTTCCTGATCGCCACTGCGACATTGTGGGTCTGGCATCTGCCGTCGCTCTATGACCGGGCACTGACCGATCCCATGCTCTATTGGCTCATGCAGGTCAGCCTGTTGGCGACCGCCGTCTGGTATTGGCGCGAGGTGTTCGCCGCGCCGCCGGTATCCGCGGCGCTGGCCGCCACCCTGGGCATGGCGCAGATGGGCCTGCTGGGGGCACTGCTGACCTTCGCGCGCGTCCCTCTCTATGCCGCCCATGCCGAGACGACGTGGCCCTGGGGGCTGGACCAGCTCGCCGACCAGCAGCTCGCCGGTCTGGTGATGTGGGTGCCGGGCTCCATCCCCTATGCGATGGCAATCGCGTTGATCGCCCGGCGTGTCTGGGCAAGGACGGCCACGACATGATCGCCGCCCTCAAGTTCTTCCATATCGCGGCCCTGTCGATCTGGTGTGCCGGGCTCGTCGGCCTGCCGCTGCTGCTGGCCCGCCACCATCCGGCGGATGACCAGGCGGAATTCGCGAGGACGAGGCTCGTGACGAATCACGCCTATGTGCGCGTCGTCACGCCCGCCGCGGTTATCGCCATCGCGCTGGGCACCGCTCTGGTTTTCATGCGGGGAGTCTTCGTGCCCTGGATGTTCGCGAAGCTGGTCCTGGTGGGCCTGCTGGTCCTGATCCACGCCTGGATCGGTCATATCACGCTGAAGTTCGGCGAGGAGCAGGGCCATTATCGACCGCCGCCGGCAGGCCTGCTCGTCGGGATGTCCCTCCTCGCAATGCTCGCAATTCTGATCCTGGTTCTCGGTAAGCCCTTCCTGGCGGAGGGGATCCTCCCGGATTGGCTCCTGGGGACGCAGGGTCAGCCCTTGCCGTTGCGCGAGGTGCCGATTTGGTAATCGAAGACGAGCTTGCCCCCGTGCCAGCCCGTGACGGCGGTGAAGCCCGCCGCCAGGGCCGAGAGCAGCAATCCCCAGGGCAAGACCGCCTCTTCGTACCCCGTCAGGCGGTAGCCCCAATTGGCGCCCAGGATGGACAGCAGCATCACGGCGAGGATGAAATGCGTCCAGCTCGCGGCGCGGGCGCGGATGCCGGGAACCAGCAGCAACTCGACCGTTCCCGCCAGACCCGCCGCCAGGCCAAAGAGAAAGGCCATGCCGCTGGCCCAGAGCGCTGCGCGTGCCCAGAAGCTGTCGCCTGTCCACCAGTAGAAGCCGTCGGCCCCCAGCGTGCACATCGTCAGTGCGATCGGAAAGGTGACGAGCATGGCATGGATCGGATGGCCTGCGACGGCGATCCGCGATTCCGTCCGGTGGAAATACGGCTGGGCCGAAATGGGATCGACGCGCGCTCTCCCGCTTTCGGACGTTTCGGGATTGGACGTCTCGGGAGGGAAAGCCATCGCCCCATGCTACACGTGCTGCGCGTGGCGATGCCAGCGCTGGTCACGGTCGGATGTTCCGGACCGCTCTCCACCCTCGACACGGCCGGGCCTGCGGCGCGCGATGTAGCGATCCTCTGGTGGGCGATGCTGGCAGGCGCGGGCGTGCTGACCCTGCTGGTAGTGCTGTTGCTCGCCCTGGCCTTCGTCCACCGTGCCCGGGATGGTCAGACCGGCGTGTCGCTGTGGCTTGGTTGGCTGGGCGTCGCCATGCCCGGCGCGGTGCTGCTCGTCCTGCTGGGTTCCGCATTGGTGCTGGGAGAGCAGATGATTGCGCGCCCTGCACCTGGCGTGATCGTCGTCGAGGCGACGGGCCATCAGTGGTTCTGGGAGTTCCGTCAGCCCGGCGCGAGCGGCGCCATCACGACGCGCGACGTGCTGCATATTCCTGCCGGGCGACCGATCCACGTGCGTCTCGCCGCGGCCGACGTGATCCATGGCTTCTGGGTTCCGCGGCTCGCCGGAAAGATGGATGCCATCCCCGGCCATGTGAACGTGCTGCGGATCCAGGCCGCGCAGCCGGGTGTGTTCGAAGGACAGTGCGCGGAGTTCTGCGGCCTGGAGCACGCTGCGCATCGTTTCCGCGTGATCGCTCATGACGAAGCCGGATGGGCCGCGTTCCAGCGTGGGGAGGCACCATGAACGCACTCCGGCGTCACCGCGCACTGACCGCGATCTGGGGCTCTGCACCCGGTTGGCGTGGGTCCATCGCGTCGGTCAATCATTCGGACATCGGCAGGCGATTCATCCTGGCCGCCTTCGCGTTCTTCGCGATCGGCGGCGTGCTGGCGATGATGATCCGTGCGCAGCTGGCGACGCCGGGCAGCGCCTTCGTCGGCCCCGACATCTACAACCAGCTGTTCACGATGCACGGCAGCATCATGATGTTCCTCTTCGCCATCCCGATGTTCGAGGGGCTGGCGCTGTACCTGCTGCCGAAGCTGCTGGGCAGCCGCGACATGGCCTTTCCACGCCTCTCGGCCTACGGCTGGTGGTGCTACCTCTTCGGCGGCTCGATCCTGATCGCGTCGCTGGCGCTGGGCGTGGCGCCGGACGGCGGTTGGTTCATGTACACGCCGCTTTCCTCCCGGGCCTATTCGCCCGGCGTCAACGCCGATGTCTGGCTGCTGGGCGTCACCTTCGTGGAGATTTCCGCGATCGCCGCCGCGGTGGAAATCACGGTCTCGATCCTGAAGCTCCGCGCTCCCGGCATGCGGCTGGACCGCATGCCGCTCTTCGCGTGGTACCTGCTCATCACCGCCCTGATGATGATCGTCGCCTTTCCGCCGCTGATCCTGGGATCGATCCTGCTGGAGGTGGAGCGCGCCTTCGATTGGCCCTTCTTCGACCCCGCGCGCGGCGGCAGCCCGCTGCTGTGGCAGCACCTGTTCTGGCTGTTCGGCCACCCGGAGGTGTACATCATTTTCCTGCCCGCCGCCGGCGTGGTCTCCACCGTGCTGCCGGTGATGGCCCGCACGCGGATCCTGGGTTACGGCTGGATCGTGGCCGCGCTGCTGGCGATGGCTTTCCTCAGCTTCGGGCTGTGGGTGCACCACATGTTCGCCACCGGCATTCCGCACATGGCGCTGGGCTTCTTCTCGGCCGCCTCCGCGCTGGTCGCCATACCGACCGCGCTTCAGGTCTTCGCCTGGATCGGCACGCTGTGGAATGGCCGGCCGGAGCTGAAGCTGCCGATGCTTTACCTGCTGGGCTTCTTTCTGACTTTCGTGATCGGGGGCCTGACCGGCGTCATGCTGGCGATGGTGCCCTTCAACTGGCAGGCGCACGACACCCATTTCGTCGTCGCGCATCTGCACTACGTCCTGGTCGGCGGCTTCATCTTTCCGATGCTGGCGGGCGCGTATTACTGGCTGCCCCATTTCACCGGCCGGGCACGGGCAGCCTCGCTGGGCAAAGCCGCTTTCTGGCTGATATTTCTCGGCTTCAACTTCACCTTCTTCCTGATGCACCTGACCGGGCTACTGGGCATGCGCCGGCGGGTGCATACCTATCCCGAGGAAATGGGGTGGGCCTGGCTGAACCTGCTCTCCTCGATCGGGAGCTTCGTGATGGCCTTCGGCTTCGCGCTCTTCGCCATCGACGTCGCGCTGCAGATTTTCTGGTCGCGCCGCAGCCGCCGCAATCCCTGGAACGCCGGCACGCTGGAATGGGCGATACCGATCCCCACGCCCGTCTACAACATCGCCAGCCTGCCGCATGTTCAGGATCGCGAGCCGCTGGCGACCGATCCTGCGCTCGCCGTGAAGTTGGCGCGCGGCGAGGGCTACCTGGCGGTACCACGGCATGGCTGGCGCGAGACGATGGCCGTGGAGACCACCACGGGCGCGGTCGATCACGTCGTCGTGCTGCCGGGGAACACGCGCCTGCCGATCATCACTGCTGCGGTGACGGGGAGCTTCTTCCTGTGCCTGCTCTTCGGGTTTTACTGGCTGGCACTTGTTCCACTGGCGGGCGTCGTTGTCCTGGCCTGGCGCTGGGCCTGGGTGTTGGGGAGCCGCGAGGACTTCGGCCCTCTGCCGATCGGGCAGGGGCAGGCGGCGCTCACCCATCGCGAGGCGGTCGGCGCGCCCGGCTGGTGGGGCAGTGTGTTCCTGCTGGTGGCCGATGGAACGCTGCTGGCGTCGCTGCTGTTCGGCTATGCCTTCCTCTGGGTCGTTGCGCCCAACTGGCCGCCACCAGCGCGGATCGAGGGGGGCCTTCTCCTGGGGCTGATGGCCTCTGCTGCCACGCTCGCCGGGATGTGGCTGCAGCGGCGGAGTCTGGCAGCGGCTTGCGCGGGGAGATTAATTTCGGCCCGGCACACTGCGACCGCCGCCGCAGCGGCACAGGCCGTCTCCATCGTCGCGCTGATGTCCCTCGGCATCACTGCGCTGCCGGGGCCCGAGACCCATGCCTATGCCGCCGCCGGCTGGGCGCTTCTCATTTACGCCGCGCTCCATGCGGCGATCGCGCTGCTCTGCAGCGCCTTCGTGAGCGCACGCCTCGCTTCGGGTCATGTGTCGGGCACGCGGCTGCTGGAGCCCTCGATTGCGCGTCTCTTCAGCGACTACTCGGGCGCGGCGACGCTGATCGTGCTCGTCTGCGTTCTGGCACCGGCGATGGCGCCATGATGTTCCTGGCACGCGCGAGCGCCGGGCTCGGGCTGTGGGCCTTTGGCTTTTCCCTCCTCTATGCGCTGCACGGGATCGGCTGCGCGAGCGGGTGGAATGAGGTGCAACTGGCGGGCGTAACGTTGTTCCGATGGGTCCTGGTGTCGAGCTGGATACTGCTGTGCCTGGGAGCTGCTGCCGTTGTCCGGTGGGCGTGGACAGCGCCTTCCGGATTTGAGAGATGCCTGGGTCTCGCCTCGGCACTGGTTGGTCTGGCGGCGATGTTCATCACGGGGGCGCCTGTGGTTCTGGCGGCTGCCTGCGTCTGACGTCACTGCCAATGTCGAATGAGACCTGGTCTTCGCAAGAGTTAGGACTGTCCGGAGCTTTGCCGAATTGAACCTACCGTCGGATAGGGCCTGTTTCAGGCCGTCCAAGCCCTCCACCGGAGGTCGTCTCGACCAAGATTTGGTCACAGCAGCGGGTCGCTCCCCCTGCACGACACGGGCATAATTTCCACTTTAATGTATTTGGGGGCGTCGGCTGCGGGTTCCCGCACCCCAGGTCACCTTGCTCACAGAACGCCCCGACAGAAATGCCGGGGTATTGTCTTTCTGGACGCTGGGAGAGTTGATCGCGCCCGCTGCCAGACGGAGGAGCACGCCCAGCTCCCCGCGAACGCAGATCCGGAGAGCGCAAGCCTCCAGGATCGGGCGGATCGCCCCCACCAGGCCGCGGATCATCTCACGGGCCTTGGCGGCATCCTCCTCGTCTAGGAGGCGCGTGAACTCGGCCACCCGGTCGCGATGGATCTGCGCCAGAGCCTGATACAGGCGAGGGGCAGGGGAGACCTCGGCCAATAGCACGATTGCAGCGGATACAGCGACATCCGTCGTGCCCTTAACGCCGACGGCAAATCCGGACCTCACCCATCCAAGATGGTGATGATCCGAGCGTCGGCGAAAAAGCGCCGCCTGGTGAAGGTCTGCCGTATGCTTTTGGCCGCACCTGATCCGCTCCAGCGCCTCGGCGAGCACCACGTCCAGGTCTTGTCTTGATTATCCTTCGGAGGCGGCTTGGATGGGCGATGTGCCTAGACGGTGCGGCCGGTCAGTCCTGTGAGCTTCCTGGCGGGAGGCACTCCCCTCCAAGCGGGTTACGAAATATGCTCCCTCCTGATCTTCGAGCGCCACCCTTCATCACACCCACACATTCGCAGGCGATCGAACTAGTTGCGAAATCGCCTCGTTTTGCGCGGTGTACGGAGAAACGGTGAAGCAAGAGCCGATACTTCCCCATGGAGTGATGCGCGAGGAGCTCTCCGACCCGGAGCTCGCCGGGGCCGGCCTCCACGGCGCGCAGCTGCGCCTCGTTCCGTTGCGTCGGGGCCCTTTTGCCGCTTCCTCCTCGAGCTTTCTGCTGGAGGACATGACGCTTCAGGTCGGAGCATGCTCCGCGCATATGTGTCTTGCCGCGGTTGCTCCTGATAGGGGGCTCCTGCATCTCTCCTTGAACCCCGACGAGAACCTCCTCATCAACGGCGTTGCGTCCGGACCTCGCAGCTTCGGCCTTTATGGAAGCGGCGCGGAGGTGCTGCGTTCGAGCGAACACGACGTCCAGTTTGCTTTGGTGACCTTTTCCACCGCGCTGGTCGGGACGCTTGCAGAGGCTACAGCCGGTGAGGCGCTTCTTCGGCCTGGCTCGCACACCCTACTCCGCCCGTCGACCTCGGCATGGGCGAAGATTACAAGCCTGGCTCGGGCGGCCGGCGCGATGGTCCTCGAAGCGCCCATGGTGTTCGAAGGCGAGCAGCCGCGCCAAGCCCTGCGTGAGACGCTTCTCCAGGCGTTCCACGAACTTGTGGCCTCGGTCGGGAATGATGCGCCGGTCTCTCCGCCTCGAAGCTCACGAGCGAGGAAGCGCATCGTATTTGCGGCCGACGAGTACCTGCGCGCCCATGTCGATCGCCCCATCTACACCACACAGCTTTGCCGTGCCCTGGGGGTATCGGCTTCTGCGCTCTCCGAAGCTTTCCAAAGCACTTCCATGATCAGCCCGCACCGTTTTCTGAAGCAACGGAGGTTGGGCATGGTGCGTTCCGTGTTGCTGTCGCGCGAAGGTCCGCGCCCGATGGTGAAATCCGTCGCGCTGTCCCATGGCTTCTGGCACCTGGGGCAGTTCGCCCAGGACTATCGAAATGCCTTCGGCGAGGCGCCCTCGGCGACCCTGGAGCGCATACGCGGCACGGCGTAGCGCGGCCGATCAACGTCTCGGCGGCTCCCGGGCCATTCAGCGAAATTTTCGATAGCGTTCGAGCTTTCCTCCGCACGATGAAAACCAGATCGTGCGCCCGCTCTCCGTAAGGCGGGCGCAACTGGGTTTCGGCCCCGCGACATAGCGGCAGGTGCACCCGTGGAGGAACTTCGCATGCTGCACCTCGCCAACGGTCTCGATGCGCTGACAGATCGATGACGCCGCTTCGGGTCATCGACCGCCGCACCGGCACCGTAGCCCTGCTCGCGGCACTCCTGCTCGCCTCGGCTTGCCAGAACGATCGCATTGGCCCGGCGGCCATCGAGGGCCGACGCCCCGATGGCAAGGTCCGGATGCAGATGGTCAGCGTCGCCTATATCGGTAGCGGGAGCCACGGCACGGGCGCGCTCGAATTCCACGGCCGGAGCCATCCCTTCACCGTGACGGGGCTGGGCATCGGCGGCATCGGCGCCTCCTCGATCGAGGCGGTCGGCGAAGTCTACAACCTGCAGGACCCGTCGCGGTTCGCCGGCGAGTATGCGCAGGCGCGCTACGGCTTCGCCCTCGGGCAGGCCAGTGCGGGCGATCTTTGGCTTCAGAACGCCGATGGCGTCATCATGCGCCTCAGCGCCCATCGCACGGGCCTCATGCTCAATCTGGGCGGCGACGCGGTCGTCGTCTCGATGCGCTGACGTGCCGGCCGGAAGGGAACAGGCATGACACCCCTGCATCGGGAGCGACGGCCCTTAAAGTGGCGCGGGGCACGGAGCCTCGCGGCCCTGTTGCTTGGCCTTGGCTGCGGCATCGCGATGGTCGCCCCGGCGCTAGGCAGCCCGGAGTCTGGGCATGAGAGCCCCGCGACAAGACCGGAGCCCCTGGTTGAGGCGAGGTTGCAGCGCATGTCGGCGACGCTGACGGCGGCAACGGCCTTCACCGTGCGCACCAGCACGCTCCATGAGGGCGCACTGGCCAGCGGCCAGCGCGTCCTGCTCGGTGGCAGTGCCGCCATCGCAGTCCGCAAACCCGACCGTCTGGCGGCCTCGGTCGGCAGCGATCTCGGCAGCTTCACCTTGTCCTATGACGGTTCCACCGTGACCCTGCTCAACCCCGCGGCGAACGTCTATGCGGCCAGCCCACTCTCGGGCGACCTCGAGCGTGCGGTGGGCTGGCTCGAGGATCGGCTCGGCATCGACATCGCGGTGCGACCTTTCCTGGCGGCCGATCCCCACGCGGCCCTCGTCGCCGGCAGCGAGACGACAGGCGTGCTCGTCGGCCGCAGCGTCGTGCGCGGCATTGCGGTTGACCATTTCGCGCTCCGCAATTCCGCCGTGGACTGGGAGATCTGGCTGGAGGCCGGCTCCCGCGCGCTGCCGCTCCGGGTCTCGCTGATGGGACGGGGCGAAGATAGCGCAGGCCGGATCACCATCGACTTCGAGGACTGGAACCTCTCACCGCGCCTAGCTGCGAACGCCTTCAACTTCGTGCCGCCGCCGGGGGCGGTCCCCGCAACGCTGGCGCTTCGTCCGGAAGGGGCGTCGCCGTGATCCCGCGCCGGACCCTCTACCTGCTTGGCGGCGCCTGCCTGCTGGCCTTGGCCACGCCGACCAGCCAGCAAGCGGCGGCCTGGACCACCGCCACGGGGCCGCGCGGCGGCAGCGCCGTGGTGGGGCATCGCGGGGCTCTCGGGGTGGGGCCTCATGGGGGAGCCGCCGCCGTCGGTCCGCGTGGCGCTGTCGCCGTGGGGCCCTACGGGCGAGCCGGCGCCGTCGTACGGCCGGGCTATCGCTCGCCGGTCGTCGCGGTCCCCGTGGTTCCCGTCTATCCCGGCTATGCGCGCCCAGTCGCGCCGCTGGCCGGGACCATCGCGGCTGGGGTCGTGGCCGGCACGGTCGCGGGCGCGATCGTGGGTTCGGCCGAAGCCCGCGCGACTGTCCCTCCGCCGGCGGGGCTGACAACCGGCGCGACGATCGCCGTGCTGCCGGCGGGCTGCACGACGCGGCGAGCGGGCTCCGTCACCTACTACCGCTGCGGCCCGGCCTGGCTTCGGCCGTACATGCAGGGCCCGGACGTCGTCTACCTGGTGGTTCCGCCACCGTGACCAGTGGCGCACCGCCCCCCCGCAACGCCAGCTCCAACTGAACAAGGTTCGTGATCATGACGCTTCAACGTCGAATTCTGCTTGGCACCGGCGGCGCTCTCGCGAGTGCCGGTCTGCTCCGGTCCGCGCGGGCGCAGACCGCGACCGCGAACCCTGTTCCGATGGCCGCGCCCGACGAGGCGCGCCTTATCGCTCGCGAGGCCTATCTCTATTTCTATCCGCTCGTGACGATGGAGGTGACCCGGCGCCAGGTCACGAATATCGAAGCCGGCCGGATGCCGGGCCGCGGCCCCATGAATTCCTTCGTGCATATCCGCGCCTATCCGGGCGCCGAGTTCCGAGAGGTGGTGCGGCCCAACTTCGACACGCTCTATTCGGTCGCCTGGCTGGACCTGACCCGGGGGCCGATGGTCGTCTCCACGCCGGACACCGGCGGCCGCTACTACCTCCTGCAGATGCTCGACATGTGGAGCGACTCCTTCGCCGTCCCCGGCCAGCGCACCAGCGGGACGCAGGCCGCCGAGTTCGCCGTTGTCCCGCGCGGCTGGACCGGCGCCCTGGCGGCGGGCCTGCGCCGGATCGACGCGCCGACGCCCCATGTCTGGATCGTGGGGCGGACGCAGACCAATGGCCCGGCCGATTATCCGGCCGTGCACCAGGTGCAGGACGGCTTCCGCATCACGCCGTTGGCGCGGCGCGGCCAGCCCGCGCTGCCGCTGGAGGTGACGATCGACCCGAGCGTGGACATGCGGACGCCGCCGAAGGTTCAGGTCGATACCATGCCGCCCGCTGCCTACTTCCGCATGGCGGCGAAGCTGATGAGGCTGCACCAGCCGCACGACACCGATTGGTCGCTCATCGCACGGCTGGCGCGCATCGGCATCGTTCCTGGGCAGGGCTTCGATCCGCAGACGCTGTCTCCGGCGCTTCGCCGGGCCCTCGAAGCGGGCGCGGCCGACGGCGCCCGCCTCATGATCGAGAACCTGCCGAATATCGCCCGGGTGGTGCGCGGCTGGCAGATGAATACCGATACCATCGGCGTCTACGGCAACTCCTATCTCCGGCGCGCCGTCATCGCGCAGCTCGGTCTCGGGGCGAACCCGCCGGAGGATGCGGTCTACCCGCTGAGCATCGCCGATGCCCAGGGCAATCCCCTGACGGGCGAAGGCCGCTACACCATGCATTTCGCGAAAGCCGAGCTGCCGCCGGTCGATGCGTTCTGGTCGCTGACGCTCTACGACGCCGACGGCTTCCAGGTCGCCAATCCGCTGAACCGCTTCGCCATCGGCGATCGCGACGCGCTGACCTACAACGCTGACGGCTCGCTCGACCTCCACATCCAGCATGAGGATCCGGGCGCCGAGAAGCGGCCGAACTGGCTGCCTTCGCCGCCGCGCGGCCCGATCAGCCTGGCAATGCGGCTCTACGCGCCCAAGGCCGCCGTGCTCAACGGCAACTGGGCACCGCCCGCGATCCAGAAGCTCTGAGTCGAGGTAGGTCGGTCATGAACCGTCACGAGAGCGGGCGGGCGCGTACCGGCGGGGCGCCCGAGGGGTTCGTCCGCCGTCTGCGCATCATCGCGGCGGCGGGGCTCCTCTGGGGCGCTGCGGCAACAGAGGCGGCGGCACAGCAACCGCCCGCCGCGCTTTCGCCGGCGGCCGACCCGTCGGCGTGGCGGTTCAACATTGCGCCCTATCTCTGGCTGCCGGAGATCAGCACGGGGCTCCGCTTCGACCTGCCCGCCGCCCTCGGCGGAAGGCTGACCACCACGGCATCGAGCAGCCCGGGCGACTACCTGCCCGGGCTCAACTTCGCGGCGATGTTTTCGGCCGAGGCCCGGCGCGGTCGCTTCTCCGTGCTGACCGATCTGCTGTTCATGGATGTCGGCGCGAAGGAAACCGACATCCGCTCGCTCGACTTCTTCGGCCTGCCGTCGCACCCCATCTCCCGGTCCCTGCAGACCGGGTCGGGCACCGTGCTCCGGACGACGATCTGGACCCTCGCCGGCGGCTACACCGCGCTTCAAGGCGACTGGGGCCATCTCGACGTGATCGCGGGCTTTCGTCTCGCTGATGTCGAGGCGCGCACGGATTACCGGCTGCAGCTTAACGTCGCCGGCCCTCGCGGAAACGGCGCCAGCTTCGGTGGATCGGGACGCATCTCGACGCGGACTGACATCTGGAACGGCATCGCCGGCTTCCGCGGCAGCCTGAACCTCGGGCAGACGGGTTTCTTCATGCCCTACTACTTCGACATCGGCACCGGGGGATCCGACCTGACCTGGCAGGCCACCGCCGGGATCGGCTATCGAATGGGCCGCGTGAGCATGTCGGCCCTCTACCGGCATCTGTCCTTCGAGCAAAGCAGCCGCTCCACGGTTCAGAGCCTGTCGCTCGGCGGCCCGATGTTCGCGGTCAATGTGACCTTCTGAGTAGACTGGAAAAAACACGACATGCCTCAGCTCTCCCGCCGCTCCGCGCTCCTCCTCGGGGGCGGCACCCTTTCCGGCTGCGCCCTGCCGGTCCGCGAGCCCGCGGTGCCGAGCGGCCAGTCCCACCGCGCTTCCGTGCTGGGCCTGCCGAACGAGCGCTTCCTTGCCGGCGACGGTTCCGCGGCGATCACGCAGGAATACATGGCAGCGCTCGAACGGCGTCGCGCCTTCCTCGGGTTGACCCCGAACGAGGCGAACCCGCCGCTCCACCTGCTGGCGATCTCCGGTGGCGGCGAGGATGGAGCCTTCGGCGCCGGCCTGCTCAATGGCTGGTCACAGCAAGGTTCGCGCCCTGTCTTCAACCTCGTGACCGGCGTCAGTACGGGGGCTTTGACGGCCCCCTTCGCCTTCGTCGGCGCCTCGGCGGATGCCGCGCTGAAGCAGGTCTATACCGGCATCACGCTGGCCGATGTCGCCGTCCAGCGCCACTTCACCGCCGCGATCTTCGACGACGCGATGTCCGACACCGCGCCGCTCTTCGCGACCATCTCCCGGCAGATGGATGCCACCATGCTGTCGGCCATCGCGCAGGGCTATCGCGAGGGGCGGCTGCTGCTCGTGGGGACCACCAACCTCGATACCCAGCTGCCGGTGATCTGGAATATCGGCGCCATCGCCAATAGCGGTGATCCGCGGGCGCCGGACCTGATCCGGCGTATCCTGCTGGCCTCCGCGGCTATACCCGGCGTCTTTCCGCCGGTGCTCTTCGACGTGCAGGTGGATGGACGGACGTATCACGAGCTGCATGTCGACGGCGGCGCGGTGGCACAGGCCTTCCTCTATCCCGCGGCCGTGGCCGAGCACCGGCGCGCCAGCATTCGCGCACGGAGACCGGTGCCGCCGGTCCATGCCTGGATGATCCGCAACGCCCGCCTGGATTCAGACTGGGCTTCGACCAACCGCCGGACTGTAAGCATCGCCCAGCGCGCGATCGCCACCATGACCGCCTCCAGCGGCTACAATGACGCGGTGCGCATCTGGCTGAACGCCGAGCGCGACGGCGTGGAATTCCGCATGGCCTATATCGGGCGCGATTTCACGGTCGCTTACGACAAGCCTTTCGATCAGGCTTACATGACGCCGCTGTTCAACTACGGCTTCGAGCGGGCGAGGGCGGGCTATCCGTGGTCGCGCCAGCCGCCGTTTACCTCATAGATATTCGCGAGAAGCCGCCTTTCGCTGCGTCGGCTTCGGAGGGCGGC
This sequence comes from Roseococcus pinisoli, assembly GCF_018413645.1. Taxonomy (GTDB): domain Bacteria; phylum Pseudomonadota; class Alphaproteobacteria; order Acetobacterales; family Acetobacteraceae; genus Roseococcus; species Roseococcus pinisoli. Next base: position 1,043 of record NZ_JAHCDA010000007.1, on the reverse strand, counting down.
GGTCTGGTTGAAGCGATTGATGGAGGCAGCATCAGCGGCTCCCTGCGCGACGGCCAGCGTCATCAGCAACAATGCGGGCGGCTATCCCGACGGCTTAGTGGCTTGGAATCTCAACGAGGGGTAATTCCGACTTCGCTTGCGTCGGGTTTCATCAGTCCCACCCCAGGTGAGCATCATCTATGTTGGCGGCCTCATCGGCGCATCGAGGGTAGTGGATCGGTCTCCGACCTTGGGAGCAAATATCGGCGGTTTGATCGGTCTTAACGGCGGCGCCCTGAATATACCGCCGGGTCCGTCACCGGGCCGGCCGATGCCAACATCGGGGAGTGGCTGGCTACAATAACAGCAGCGCGCCGGACCTCACGAATGCCTACTGGGATACGACATCGACCGGGCGGGCACTATCGAGCGGTTGCGGGGAGCGTCAACGCTTCCGGCCTTCCAAACGCGCAGATGCAGAATTCGTTCACGCTTTGCGAAGGGCAACCCCGGCTTATAGGTGGTCTTGCGACCGCCACGACGATTGCCTTTGGCGTGGAGGTCGATGCCATAACGCGGGGTTCGCTTGCCGTCGGCTGCAACTACGCGCTGACCTTCACAGAGATAAGCCTGACCATGCTGGCGAGGCCGTTGACCATCGCGGCCGCGGCCTAGAGCTGGCCGCAGCCATCTCATGCCGGGGATGCTGGTCGCTTTAGTTACCAGCATACCGCGCCCATCCTGCAATCGCTCATCCAGGGCTCGGCGGACGCGGCGCTAGTTTTGGAAGCGCTTTTGCGGCCATTCGGCACGCCTCGTTCTCCAAACTTTCGCGGACGCGAGCCATATCGTTGCCGACGCAGTGAAAAGGTTCGGATGCGGCTGCGAGGGTCTGATTGTCCATCCTTCCATCGGGCACGAAGGCCGCCGTCTAGAGAGGATGTTTAGTCCCGGCATTTCCTGGTGCGGATTTTTGCTGAAGCGTTCGGGCGTTTCTGCTCATGTTTTGCAGATGAATTCGTAGGGCGTGAGGCCGCGCAGCCGTTTGAGGCGGCGGGCGAAGT
>NZ_JAHCDA010000006.1 GCF_018413645.1 Roseococcus pinisoli | reverse complement strand
CCAGCCAAGGCAGTCAAGGCCCTCAGGGAAGAAACCCCGCCGCAGGAGCATCGCCCTGCGGTGAAGCGGCTTTTATGGCCCCATCACCAAACTGTAAACACCCTTTTCCCATTTTCACCGCATACCCACCATGCATCACTCAACACTTGCGCGAATCAAACAAAAGAGGAGCGAAAACCGCCACTTCGTCCCCCCTGCCCCGTTCAATCCGCGAACCCGGCCGCCGCGCGAGGCGACCCGCGAAGAGGCCGCCGGAACGTCCCCGCACAGGCGACCCCCACGAGCGCCACCCCACCACCGATGACGTGGTAGGCGCGAACCGGCTCGCCCAGCAGCAGGATCGCCCCCAGGGCGGTCAGCACCGGCAGCAGGTTCAGGAAGACCGCGCAGCGGTTTGGCCCCAGCAGATGGACGCCCCTCACCCACAGGAAGGGCAGGACCACGGAGGCCAGCCCCCCGGCATAGGCGATCAGCGGCAGCGTCTCGCCATTCAGGGAGCGCAGGGGGACGGGCGTGGCGAGGAAGGCCGGGAACATGATGACCAGGGCACAGACCGCCTGCATGTAGGTCGACTGCCACCCGGCCACGGGAAGGCTCCAGCGCTTCAGCAGCACGCCATAGAGCGCATAGACCACCGCGGCGCCGAACATGAGGGGATCGCCCAGATGCACCCCGTTCCGCAGCAAGGCGGCCGGATCGCCGCCGCTCACGAGATAGACCAGCCCCACCAGCGACAGGATCCCGCCGGCGACCATGCCCACCGTCGGCGTCTCCCTCAACAGGAAGGCACTCAGCGCCACGGTGAGGAGTGGCGTCAGGGCCGTAAACACCGCCATGTTCGTCGCCGTGGTGGTTTCGGCCGCCAGGTAAGACAGGCTCTGGAACAGGCACATCGCCAGGAAGCCCAGGATCGCGAACTGCCCCAGATGCGGCCAGATCGCCCCCCGGTTCCGCCAGGCTGGGACGGCGACGAAGGTGCTCATCAGGAGAACCGCCAGGAGAAGGCGGTAGAAGGTGATCGCCTCCGGCCCGATCGTATGGGCGGACATCCGCGAGACGATGACGTTGCCCGACCAGAGGACGATGGCGAAGAAGGGGTAGAGGAATGCGGTTCTGCTTTGCATGACTTTCGCGCCGTAGGTTCCTGATCTGAACCAGGCTACCGGCGCGCCCGCAGTCCGTATCGCGCCGAAACGACAGTCCCTGTAGAGTTCGGGACATGCCGAGCGATATCACCAGGCGCCACCTCGACTATCACGACACGGACCGCGCCATGGCGGCGATGGAGATCAATTACCCGAACGGTGCCTCCACCGGCCTCCATGCCCATCCGCGCAGCCAGCTGCTCCACGCGATCGAGGGCGTGATGATCGTGCGGTCGGCCGTCGGCTCCTGGGTGGTGCCGCCGAGCCGCGCGCTCTGGCTCGCGGCCGGCCTCGGGCACGAGGTGAGGATGGCCGGGGAGGTGAAGATCCGGACGGTGTTCATCGACGATGCCGTGGTGCCCGCCCTCTCCGGCAAGACCTGCGTCATCGAGGTCTCCCCGCTCCTCCGGGAGCTGATCGTCGCCGCGGTGAGGGTGCCGATCGACTACCGGGAGGGCGGCCGGGACGAGCGCCTCATGCGCCTGCTCGTCGACGAGCTGCGGGAATCCGACGTGCTGCCGCTGCATCTCCCCCTTCTCCGGGATCGCCGGATCCGGACGATCTGCGAGGCGCTACTCGAAAATCCGGCCGACAACGCCACGTCGGAACAATGGGCCCGCCGCCTCAAGGTCACGGCCAAGACGGTGCACCGCCTCTTTGCTAGGGAGACCGGCATGGGCTTCGGGCAATGGCGGCAGCAGGCGCGCCTGCTTCATGCCCTGCGCCGAATCGCGCAGGGCGACCGGATCATCGATGTCGCCCTCGACTGCGGCTATGCCAGCCAGAGCGCCTTCACGGCGATGTTCCGTCGGCACTTCGGCGTGCCGCCCTCGGCGTTCTAGCGGTCCATCGGCTCGACGAGGGCCGGATGAGGCCATCGTTGCCGCGAGGGATTCTTGACGCCCCCATTCCCGCGCCAAAGACTGCCCGTGCCGCGGAAATAGTCCCGTAATCCAACTGGGTTTCTCGGCCGGCCCGCGCTCTGTGCCCGGCGCTCGAGCAGAAACATCTGTCCGGAGAGTGCCATGTCCTCGCCCAGGCCGGCCACGCCCCTAGCCTCCGGGAGCTTCTTCGACCTCGGCGACGAGCGCGGCGTGCTGCGGATATCGATCGCCGTGACGTTGCTGATCTCGGCTCTCGGAATCGGCTTCGGCCTGATCTCGGGCTCCTACTCGATCGTCTTCGACGGCGTCTATTCGCTGATGGATGCCAGCATGAGCCTGCTGTCGCTCGTTGTCGTCAATCTCATCGCCTCCCATACCGTCTCGAAGGACCTGCCGCGCAAGCTGGCCGAGCGGTTCTCGATGGGCTTCTGGCATCTGGAACCGATGGTCCTGGGCCTGAACGGCACGCTCCTGATGGGGGTGGCCGTCTACGCCTTGGTCAATGCGGTCGCCTCCCTTCTCGCGGGCGGGCGTCACCTCGAATTCGGCTGGGCGATCGTCTATGCGACCCTCACGGTGATCGCCTGCACGGCCATCGCCATCGTCGAGGCACGTGCCAATCGCCGGATCCGCTCGGAATTCGTGCGCCTCGACGTCAGGGGCTGGATCATGTCGGCCGGCATCACCGCCGCGCTGCTGGTCGCCTTCGTCGCCGGGTATTCCGTGCAGGGCACGGAATGGCAGTGGATCTCGCCCTATATCGATCCGGCGGCGCTGGCGCTTGTCTGCGTGCTGATCATCCCGCTGCCGGTCTCGACCATCCGGCGGGCGCTGGCGGACATCTTCCTGGTCACCCCGACCGACCTCAAGGCGCATGTCGAGAAGGTGGCGCAGGATTTCGTGGGGAAGCACGGCTTCCTCTCCTACCGCGCTTATGTCGCGCGGGTCGGGCGATCGCGGGATATCGAGCTATATTTCATCGTGCCGCCCGACAGGCCCGCCCGCAGGATCGAGGAATGGGATTCGCTGCGCGACGAGATCGGCGAGGCCATCGGGGGCGAGGGGCCGGATCGCTGGCTCACCGTCGTCTTCACCGGCGATCCCGAATGGGCTGAATAGGGCCGGCGCCGAGGGGGATGGCGGACAGGATGGGACCGGATGCCAACGGTCTCTGTGCAGCTATTGGGTCGCTCCTTGACGCAGGGGAAGGCCCAACAGACGTCCATTATCATTTCGGATCGCTGCCCCCACGCGCGGAGCGTATCGGGGGATGAGGGCAATCCAAAATCCTCCGTGTCGCCCAACCAAGACAACCTCCCTGTCCGTCCTCCGCGGAAATCTCGACGTCAACCGGAGCGCCATAGAGCGCGTTAACCAGCGCCTGCACAGCGTCCTCGCCACCAGATCGTCCCTTCTGGTTCGTGAGAGGGCCGACAATCTTGTAGGCGCAGAACCAGCAATCGCCCTCCGGCGCAAGCGGAGGACGGCCAATTCGAAGATGGAACTGTGGCTTGCTGTCGACCTCCATGCCCCTTGAGGCGATGACGTCGATGGGCTCGGCACTTGGGACATCGGGCATCTGGAACTACCTCTCGATCACGAGTGGTGAGATGCAGGCACCAAGATCAGATTGTGGTTAACATTCCATGGCGCTGGCCCAGCACGATCGCCTAAGTCGCGGCAAGGCCACGGTAAGGCAGATCCGACCAACCCTCTCGGCCATACCCACACCGATATCGTCGTCTACGCGCGTGGTCTGAGACGGGCGGTCCGGGGCAGTTGCCATCAAGGAGGGGCGCCGCAGTGGCGAGAACCGGCCCGCGGTGCTCCCAGATGGAGATCTCCGTGCATGTAATCATTTCCGCGGAGGAAAGGGATCGCGTTGACGATCTCGCGCAGCGGCCAGGACAGTGGTCGGCCCGTTCGCTTCGGCGTCGGTACGGCGCAACCAGCCGCCACTCGGCATCCGTCAAATCCGTTTCGAAGTCCCGCGCTACTATGCTGCCGGCGAGTGGCTGGGGTCCACATCGCTCGCTCCAAGATGGCCTGAACAACCCCTTGGAATCACGAGCGCCCCAGCCGCTCAACCCTTTCGGGACGGGCTCTAAGAATATCCATACTGACAGTCATCTACTGCCTCTCAATCTGCGCAAGATGACCCTCTTCGGAGGCGTGCTCGGAACTCGGTCCCGTGGGTGTTCTCAAGCCTTGCTGTACAACGAGGATCGCCCGCACGGGGCCATCGGCAACAAGCCACCGATCCTGCTGCAGAATCCCGGCGGAACACCCAGCCCTCCGCCGCGATCGAAGGCCGGAAACTCCAACCTCCGGCGGTCTAGCAAATGGTCTTGGATCAGGTCACTCACAAGCCTACCTCACGGAAGACCACTTTTTAGGGGCAGGCCAATCAGGCTTTCGATTGCTTTCTCGATGCGCAAGCAATTCCTATCGTCCACGTGGTCAAAAAATAATTCGATTTTGCCGGAGTATTTTGAGTGTATCCTCCCACGATTTTTCCAATTGCGTTTAATATCGTCGACTATCGCGTCAGGAAGATTGCTTCTAAATCCAGGGAGATCATTATCGACATCAATAAACGCGTCCTGTTTAAACCGAAATTCCTCAGCATCAAACGTATAAAAATAAACAGGTCTTCCAGCAAACACAGCATCAAATGCAATCGAAGAGTAATCCGTCACCAGAAAAGCACACTGCGTCAACAGAGATTGGATATCGTCAACACTAACAATATCATCAACATGAGCACGAAACATGTCCTTATGCTTAGAAATGATAGGATGACTAACGAAGATCAACTTACCGTTCAAGATTTTGGTTTCACGGCGGGCCGTATCGCAGAGTGCTACCCACGACTTAAAGAAGCCTGTCAGCGCAAACTCCGATGCGGATTTTTTATCTAAGGAACGGCGCCATGTTGGGAATATCAGGATATTGTCCGACTGTCCGTTATGAGCGCGCGATTCCCGATACAGCTTATCAAGTCTGGGAAACCCAGAAACGGTAATTGCATCATAGTCATAGCCGCAAGCTGAAGCAATAAAGCGTTTTTCATTTTGGGAACACACATTAAATAAATCAAAACGCCCCCTATTTACATGATAAGCATCCATGCTGTTTTTTAGTGCTGTTACGCCATGCTGAAGAAATAACGTTTTAGCAGGGCGGTGCCTACGTAGCGCCTCAGCTAGCCTCGGGAGCACATAGTGCGGGTGGTGCGTGAATGCGACCACTTTCGCTTCCAGCGCCTGCCTTATGTGTTCATAAGAGCCAAAATCTAAAACGCCCTCGCCAGAGATATCGCTGTCTTTTTCGATAACATATAGTGTCTTTATGCGTTCGCGCTCCCTGAGGTGCTGGAATAAATGCAGCCCATTGTCTCTGGCCGAATTCGTGTACTCGCCGATAAGGCAAACGGCCTCTGCCTGAATATTTGACGCGGCAATATCTATCAGGCCTGCCCATTTTTCCGATCCGAACGAATATTTATCAAACCGGAGATTTTTAGCATTACTATCGACATAAATATAAACCGTGCTTCCGCCAACATCAAAAAGATTGTTCTTTTTTGAAAACGCAGAATTGTACTTAAAAAGCCCGCTGACCAGATCGTCGACGTGGATCATGAGGCTGTATATTGAGTTAGGTAGATTCTTCCATGACAGGTCTATAGATATATCGAATTTATAGGCCATTTCTGACCGATAAGCCCGGTAGCAATCCACATGCACGCCCCAAACGCGATGGGCTAAATTCGCGGTCGAGGACGCTTCCCAAGAGTGAGCTTCGTCCCGAAATTTCCTGATGACGAATTTGAACGCTTCGATCGGAATGTTGCTTATCAGCGCACCTTGGATAGACAATTTTTGGTCATCGGCCGCGGCGGTTCTAATGAACGCTCGCATTTTGGGGACTGGATGGTCGGGGGGCGCAAACCCGTACGTCAGATACAGGTGGTGCGCGGAGAAGCCGAATCCTTCAGGCAGGGTAAGATTGGCGTGATAAGGTTGCAACAAACGCACCCAGTGTCCGTCTCGCCTGCAGAAAAAACGGCACGGCTCGGTTAGGGAGGCGGTATCGATCTGCCAAGTATAGATGGATGTCTGCTTGTCTCTGGCGATAATGCGCGTGAAGCAGTCACTGGAGCTTGTTTTGCCGCGACGCAAGATCCTCGCCGGGACCGCGTTTTTTGCGGCAGTTACCACATAAAATTTAACAGCATTCGGGACATGCTCGATGTCGAATATGAAGTGAGTGTCCCCAACAGATCCTAGATCTGCTCCGGCTTTCGAAGGTATACTGGAAAAATTTGCCACCTTCTCTTGATCGGACGTCACGCTGTTCACCTCGTCTGTAGACATGAGAACCACAGCATCATCGTGATGCCTGAGCGCCTAGCGCTTGATTTAGTAACTTCGCCAACCATAAAGACGCCTGAGCCAGGCCGGCAGATTACAAGCGCCCGCTGATCGTCCAAATATTTGGCTGGCGCTCAATCATTCCGGATGCCGAATTACGGTTGGCATCCAACCTTGGGAAAATGAGATCTCTAGCCATGTCCCGGCTCTCGATCGCCCAGCTTGCAGGCGCCCCTGAGACCTTCGTCTTCGTTCCAGCCGCCCAGGCTTCCATCTCCATCACGAGTCCGTCATTCGAAGCTTCATTCGGCGAATGATCAATGTGTCCCAGATTTTATGCGGGGTCGTTCGCCGGCGCCCAACCATAACAGGCTCGTTACCAATGCGCGCAGACGCGTGCATGGGTTGGTGGGTGTCCCCCACCAGATGAACGACATATTTGAGCGCTGTCATCCTTTCGGCAGTCGTTTTGGTCTGATTAGCTAGAATGCTGCCCTGTTGTTCTATTCCCCATGTAGCATCCGGGTTGCGCTTTTCGCAGACAATGGAGAAATTCGCTTCACTGTGATCTAGTGGCGGTCTGGGCGTATGCCGGGAGCCATTGGCCTCACGAGTGTTAATTGTGTCCGCCCAGTTTGCAATTTCTACCAAACTCTTGGACCCTTCGCTCGCCAATAACGCTTTAACCTGCGTGGCAACGTCGACCCTCAAATGCCGTTCGGCCATTAACCCGATCGCCTCATGACCTTCGATGCCCCAGGCATGCGCGCGAAGGAACGGCCGCGTACAGGGCGCCTGCCAACGCAAGCACAGTCGCTCCTCTCCGGAAGCCATTGAGCGCTGCGGGAAGCGCTAGTTTGCTGCTCATAGCGCGGCCCAGGGGACTCCGGTCATTGCCGAAATCTTCCTCCTCAACGGTTGCTAGATAACGTTGATGGGGCGTCCGTCCGCTGCGGGCAGAGCAGCGACTTTAGGGGTCGTCTTTTTGACATTCCGGACCAATTTTATCCCAGCGGAGTTCTTGCGTTCGAGGATCGCAGCCCTAAGAAGACGCTGGTTGTGAGGCTCATACCGCGAGATACAATCGTCGAATTTCCTGAGCATTTCAGGCGCTATCGTCCGCTCCCAATCCATCATCAAGGAAGCGACAACCGATTTTACCATTCGATCTTCATCGATATTATGCATAAACCCGATATTGAGAGCATTATCGAACCGGTGCTTATCACCGACCCACGAGCGGTAAAGATCGCGAGCGCCATTGGTGTCCCTCCATTGAGAGACGAAAGGCATTTCAATATCGTGCAGCGCTATGACTGCGGTAGATGAGAGATAATGCCAGATGGCGATTAGGTCGAGCGCAGGCCATGGCGTACGATGATCGGCATCGATGAAGGCGAAATCTATGACGTGACCAGGACGCTCGATCTCAGCAGAAATCACCCCCGTCTTCATCAAAAAATTATGGCCTCCGGGATGAATTTCCTCGAAAGCCTGGCCTGTGCGGCGGCTCTTGTCATAATAACAAAATTCAGAATAATCGAACGCATATAGGAACGGATTTTCGCAATTCTCAGCCTGCGCGGAGTATATTACAGCGGACGAAAACCCCGATGCACTTCCAATCTCAAGCGCAGCCTCCGATTTAATCTTTCGTATTTCGCGAGCTAATGCCTGCGCTTCAGTTTTTTTGATCTGTCGTTTAACCCAACTGGGTTTCGACTCGAAAACCTCTTTCAAGCGCTTTGCAATCATTCTCCCGCCCCACTGACGTCAATGCACCGTCTTATGCTGATGTGGCGAGCGGTGTCCAGCGTTCGCGGCGTCATTAGAATGGGTTTCGATCTGACTGAACCGAATTGGGATTGAACGAAACCAGCTCGGCCTGGAGGATGTCCGCTCGTTCCAGATGGACACTTCGAACTACCCTGATTTTGGCGCGGGGTAGGCCGCGTGCGAAGTTTGGCGCAGACCGGTGCCCGGTGACCGCTTTGATTTTGGTCTTCAGGCTTGCGCAGGGCACCTGGTCTGCGCCCATTGGGTGGTCCGGGGTGAAACTTAATGCATCGTTGGCATGTCTGCCACGTCCGGTGTGACTGGTGTGGCAGATTGGGCCTGTGTCGGCGGCCATACCAGGGCGTGCGGAGCCGGCGGCTTGTACCCGAGCGACGAGTGCGGCCGCGCCGTGTTGTAGTGCTGACGCTAGCTTTCGATGACAACCCGGGCCTCGGCCAGCGAGTGCCCTCCGCGCGGATGCTCTCGCGCCCACGGGAGAACTCACCGCTCTCCATGTACTCCTTCATTATGTTCACGCCGTCCTTCTGATCGAAGGACACGCCCGAGACCTCATCGAAGCAAACGACGTCGTACTGGCAGACGAGGCCGCGCTGGCCGTTCGCCATGTTCACGAACATCCTGGCCACGATCGCCTTCTCGCCCGAGACGAGATGCGCGTAGGGCGAAACCTGCTGGAAGAGATGGCTCTTGCCGGTCCCTCGCGGCCCAAGCTCGACCATGTTGTAGTTCCGCTCCACGAACGGGACCATGCGGAGCAGTGACCCATCCTTCGCCTGGGCGCACCCATGTTGACCGCGATCGAATGCCGGATGCTGGTGATCCCGCACCAAAGTGTTCGCTCTCGAAGTACGGATTTCAGGCAAGTGGGGTTCGAACCAGAGCAGGCGCCGACCGCCCGGAAACCGGCCTTTTACCTAGATTTTTGAGTTCCACACCAAACCGCCCAAGTCAGGAGGTCCGGAGAGAATTGGCCTCCGGAGAGCGAATTTCGGCCTTCTCCGCGCCGAGCCAGTCAACAGGTATGCCCCGAAAACGCCAGGAAACCTGCCACTCAGCGCGGCGCTCGGTCTGGCGGAGAGCACGCTCGTATGGGAACTGGCGGACAGGGTGGGGCCGGATGCCAACGGTCTCTGTGCAGCTATTGGGCCGCTCAAACAGACGTCCATTAATCACTTCAGATCGCTGACCCCACGTGCGGAGCGTGTCGGGGGTGAGGGCAACCCGAAATCCCCTGTGTCGCCCAACCAGGCCAACCTTCCCTGCACGTTCTCCGCGCAAACCTCCACATCAACGGAAATGCAGTAGAGCGCGTTCACCAGCGCCTGCATCGCATCCTCACCCCCAAATCGCCCCTTTCGGTTTGTCAGAGGGCCCGCAATTTCATAGGCGCAAAACCAGGATCTGCCCTCCGGTGCAAGCGTCGGACGGCCAATCCTGATATGGAACTGCGGCTTGCCATCGACCTCCATGACCCTGGAGGCGATGACGTCGGTGAGGTCGTCACTTGGGATGCGGGGCATCTGAGTTATCTCCAAGCTCCATGCGGATTCGGGCCAACAAGCCAGCGCGGCGCGACACGCATCGCGTGCTGCACCACGTGTTTGTGCCATTCATAAAGCGGACGCCGAGCAAAAAGCGTCTCGAACCCGGCTTTCATCCCTCCGAGGGCCGCCGGGCATGACGCAGGGCCGCCACGCCGTAGGGTGTGATCCTCGAATCACCGCTTCACCCGCCACGACGGGCTTATTGCGGCCGGCCGCGGCGCTGAGAACCTGCACATCGTCGATCGTGCCAGGATCCGGAGAGAATTGGCCTCCGGAGAGCGATTTCCAACCGGCTCCACGACGGGCCAGTCAATAGGTGTGCTGCAAAAACCCCAGGAAACCTGCCACTCGGCGCGGCGCTCGGTCTGGTGGAGCGTGCCGCTCGTATTGGAAATGGCGGACAGGGTGGGATTCGAACCCACGGTAGGCTTGCACCTACTCCGGTTTTCGAGACCGGTGCGATCGACCACTCCGCCACCTGTCCTGGTCGGCGCGCCGTATAGGGCGGCCTGAGCGAGCGCGCAACGGGGTCTTCCGGCAAAATGACCAGCCGATGACTTGACTCTCCGCCCCCCTGCCCCCTAAACGGCCCTTCCCGGGCGGCGCTTTCGTGTCGCCTGAGGTCGTTCATGGGGGTGCCCTTCTCCCGGCAGGCGACCGAAATCTTTCAGTTTCACGGGCAGTTCGCTCTCGCGAGTGGCCCTAAGGACGCGTGTGATGACCTTCGCAGTGATCCGCACCGGCGGAAAACAGTACCGGGTGACGCCGAATGCGGTGCTCGCCGTCGAAAAGTTGGAGGCCGAGCCCGGCTCCACCATCACCTTCCATGAGGTGCTGGCTCTGGGCGGCGAGGCTGGCCTGCAGCTCGGCGCGCCCACCGTGCCGGGTGCCACGGTCACCGCGACCGTGATCGACCAGAATCGTGGCGACAAGGTGCTGATCCTCAAGAAGCGCCGCCGCAAGAACAGCCGCCGCAAGCGCGGTCACCGGCAGATGCAGACGATTCTGCGCATCGCCACCATCGCAGCGTAAGGAGCGACAGAGATGGCACATAAAAAGGCAGGCGGCTCCTCTCGCAACGGGCGTGACTCTCCCGGCCAGCGGCTTGGCGTGAAGAAGTTCGGCGGCGAGCACGTGCTGGCCGGCAACATCCTCGTCAAGCAGCGCGGCACGAAGATGAAGCCGGGCCGCAATGTCGGCCTGGGCCGCGACCACACGATCTTCTCCCTCGTCGAGGGCCACGTGAAGTTCGAGCGCAAGGCGGAAGATCGCGTCCACGTCTCCGTCGAGCCGATCAAGCTGGCCGCCGAGTAAGCTGCGCCTACGTCATGGCGTGATCAGCGGGGGCCCTCTGCGGCCCCCGTTCCTGTTTGAAGGCATGAATTCACATGAAGTTCCTCGATGAGGCGAAAGTCTTCATCAAGTCGGGTGACGGCGGCGACGGCGTTGTCGCCTTCCGGCGCGAGCGCTTCATTGAGTTCGGCGGGCCCGACGGCGGCAATGGCGGCCGCGGCGGTCATGTCTATGTCGAGGCGGTGGAGGGGCTGAACACCCTCATCGACTACCGCTACGCCCAGCATTTCAAGGCCCGCAAGGGCGGCAACGGCGCGGGCTCCGACCGCACGGGCGCCGCCGCCGACGACGTGGTGATGAAGGTCCCCGTCGGCACGCAGATCTTCGACGACGAGCGCGAGACCCTGATCGCGGACCTCGATGCCCCCGGCAAGCGCGTGCTGCTGGCGCGCGGCGGCGACGGCGGCTTCGGCAATGCCAATTTCAAGAGCTCCACCAACCGCGCCCCCCGCCGCGCCGACAAGGGCTGGCCCGGCGACGAGAAGTGGGTCTGGCTGCGGCTGAAGCTCATCGCCGATGCCGGCCTCGTGGGCCTGCCCAATGCCGGGAAGTCCACCTTCCTGGCCGCGGCCTCCGCCGCGCGCCCGAAGATCGCGGATTATCCCTTCACCACGCTCCACCCGCAGCTCGGCGTCGTGCGGCTGAACGCCACCGAGGAATTCGTGCTGGCCGACATTCCCGGCCTGATCGAGGGCGCGAGCGAAGGGGCGGGCCTCGGCACGCGCTTCCTCGGCCATGTGGAACGCTGCCGGGTGCTGCTGCACCTGATCGACGGCAGCCAGCCCGATCCGGCCGGCGCCTATCGCATGATCCGCAACGAGCTCGCCGAATATGATGCCGGCCTGGCCGAGAAGCCGGAGATCGTCGTGCTCAACAAGCTCGACGCGATGACGCCCCAGGGCAAGGCCGCCCGCGTGAAGGCGCTCGAGAAGGCCTGCGGCCAGAAGGTGATGCTCGCCGCCGGCGCGACGGGCGAAGGCGTGCCGCAGGTGCTGCGCGCGGTGATGGACGTCGTCCGGGCCCGATAGCCCGGCTTGCGCCGCCGCCCCGGCTGCGCTCCCCTGCCTGTGGGGAAACGCCGGACGCCGCATGCCGCCGATCTGCCTGACTTTCGACAATGGGCCGGAGCCCGATGTCACGCCCGGCGTGCTGGACGTGCTCGCGCGCCGTCGCCTGGCGGCTACCTTCTTCGTCGTCGGCGAGAAGCTGCGCGCGCCAGCCGGCCGCGCCCTCGCCGAGCGGGCCAGGGCCGAGGGCCATCGCCTCGGCAACCACACCCTCACCCATGGCGCGCCGCTGGGCCGTCGCAGCGCGACGGAAGCCGTGCAGGAGATTTCCGAGACCGACGCGCTGCTGGGCGCGCTGCACGGGCCGGACCGGCTGTTCCGCCCGAATGGCGGCGGCGGCGCGCTCGGCCCGCACCTGCTGAACGCGGCGGCGCGGCAATACCTGGAAGCGCACGGCCACACCGTCGTGCTCTGGAACGCCGTTCCCGGCGATTTCCGCGAGCCGGAAGCCTGGCCCGATATCGCCCACGCCATGATCGCCAAGGCCGCGGAGCCCGTGCTGCTGGTGCTGCACGACCTGCCGAACGGCGCCATGCGGCACCTCGACCGCTTCCTCGGCCAGTTGATCGATGCGGGGGCCGTCTTCGTCCAGAAGCCGCCCGAGGCCTGCGTGCCACTGTCCCGCGGCGTCGCCCGGGACGACCTCGCCCGATACGTCACGGAGGAAACCGCATGAGCATCCTGTCCCGCCGCCAATGGCTCGGGGGCCTGGCCCTGCTGCCCGCCGCCCTGTCGTCGACGATGGCCGCCGCCCAGCCGGCGGGCTGGCCCGATCGCCCGCTGCGGCTGGTGGTGCCTTTCCCGGCAGGAACCACGACCGACACGCTCGGCCGGCTCCTGGGCAACTTCCTCTCGGTGCGGCTCGGCCAGCCGGTGGTGGTGGAGAACCGCTCGGGCGCCGGCGGCGGCGTGGGCGCGGCCTCGGTCGCGCGCTCCGCACCGGACGGCTACACCCTCATCCTCGGCACCAGCGGCACCCATGCCGTGAATGCCAGCCTGGTCCGGGACCTCGGCTACGACCCGGTGCGTGACTTCGCGCCGGTCGGCGCCTTCGTGCAGACGCCGGTCGTGCTCGGCATGCGGCCGGACCTCGGCGCCTCCAGCGTGGCGGAACTCGTGGCACTGGCGAAGCAGCGGAACCTGACCTTCGCCTCCGCCGGCATCGGCACCACGGGCCACCTTTCCCAGGCGCTCTTCGACCTGCGCGGCGGCGTCACCTCCACGCATGTCCCCTATCGCGACGGCGGAAGGGCGGTGACCGACCTGATCTCGGGCCAGGTGGATGCGATGTTCTACCACCCGCTCGGCTTCCTGCCGCATATCCAGGCCGGCACCATCCGGCCGCTGGCGGTGACGGGCCGGGCGCGCAGCCCCGTGCTGCCGGAAGTGCCCGTGATGGCCGAGGCCGGCCTCACCGAATTCATCGTCGAGGGATGGTGGGCGGTCTATGCGCCGGCCGGCACGCCGGCGCCGATCGTCGCGCGGCTGAACACGCTGGTGAATGGCGCACTGACCGATCCCGACACGCTCGCGGCGCTGAACCGCCAGGGCGTGCAGGCCACGGGCGGCACGGCGGAGGCTCTCGGGGATCTCACGCGCAACGAGGTGGCGAGCTGGCGCGACGTGGTCCGCGCCGCAGGCATCACCGCGGACTGACGAGCACCTTCACCCGATCATGCGAGGCGGCATGATCGGGGAACGCCCTAGCGTCGGCGGAAGCGCTCGACCGCACTCACCAGCGCGGTGCGGATGCCGGGCTCGAGCGCCGAGTGACCCGCATCGGGCACCACCGTCAGGCGGGCGCGCGGCCAGTTGAGCGCGAGCTCGAAGGCCGTCTCCGCCGGGCAGACCATGTCGTAGCGGCCCTGGATGATCTCGGCCGGGATCTGCGCGATCGACGACATGCCCGCGAGCAGCCCGCCCTCCCGCAGGAAGAGCTTGTGCGCGAAGTAATGCGCCTCGATCCGCGCCAGGCCCAGCGCCGTGCGGTCCTGCGCGAAGGAGGCCACGGTCTCGGGGCTCGGGAGCAGGGTCGAGCAGCTGCCCTCGTAATGGCTCCAGGAACGCGCGGCCATCAGATGGACAGTGGGATCGGGATCGGTGAGCCGGCGGAGATAGGCGCCCAGCAGGTCGTGCCGCTCCGCCGCGGGGATATGCTCGGCGAAGGCGGCCCAGGCGTCGGGGAAGAAGCGGCGCAGCCCGTGCAGGAACCAGTCCACCTCGTCGTCGCGGCCGAGGAAGACGCCGCGCAGCACGCAGCCGGTCACGCAGGCGGGATGGGCCTGGGCATAGGCCAGCGCCAGGGTGGAACCCCAGGAGCCGCCGAAGAGCAACCACTTCTCGATGCCAAGGAAGCGCCGCAGCGTCTCGATATCCTCGACCAGGTGGGGCGTGGTGTTGGACTTCAGCTCGCCCAGCGGGCGGGAGCGGCCGGCGCCGCGCTGATCGAACACGATGAGCCGCCAATGCGCGGGATCGAAGAAGCGACGATGCACCGCGCCCGCCCCTGCGCCGGGGCCTCCATGGAGGAAGAGCACGGGCTGGCCGCGCGGATTGCCGACCTGCTCCCAGTACATGACGTGGCCGTCGCCCAAGGGGAGCAGCCCGGTCTCGAAGGGAGCGATATCGGGGAAAAGATCACCGCGCGGCATGGTTTCCGGTTCAGGTGCCTGAATGAATTCCCCGTCAATGTAGGTCAGACGCCGCGCGCCCTCCAGAGGCAATCGCCGAATCAGCGGGCGCCGCGGGGCAGGACCGCGAAGATTGATGCGACTTCCCGCTTTTGCCCCTTCGCCAAAGGCCTTCTCTTCCCTAATTTACGGGAAATGTCACAACCAAGGCCCGCTCAGAGTTCTGCCTCCGTCGCCTCGCGCGGCGCCGTCTGCGCGGTCTGCGGGACGGAGAGCCGGCAGAACAGCTTCCGGCCCGGCGCGCCGGAGCAGGCGCCCGATCTCGACCTCCGGCCAGGCGCCCCGGTCCGGGCCACCATGCCCCGCTGGCTGCAGCAATGCCCGCATTGCGGCTATGCCGCGCCCGACATCACCCAGGCCCATCCGGCCGCGGCCCAGGCGGTGGGGGCGGCGAATTTCCGCGCCCTGCTGAACGACACCTCGCACCCCCAGCTGGCGCGCCGCTTCCTCGCCTGGGCGCTGGTGCTGGAGGAGACGGGCGCCCTGCACGCCGCCGCCGAGGCCACGCTGCACGCCGCCTGGACGGCGGACGATCTCGGCAAGGAGGATCTCTCCCGCCTCTGGCGCCTGGAGGCGGTCGCCCTCTGGCGGAGCGGCCCACCGCTCGACGCCGAGCAGACCGTCCGCGTCGTCGATGCGCTGCGGCGCGCCGAGGAATGGGAGGATGCGACCCATACCGCCCGGACCCTGCTGCGCGACGACCCGCCGGAATCCGTGGCCCAGGTCCTGCTCCTCGAGCTCCGGCTCATCGAGGCGGGCGACACCACGCGCCACAGCATCGCGACCGCCCTGCCCCCGCCGCTGCGACGTCCCCATGTGGCGCATCAGAAGAGCGTGAAGCGCGGCGAGGGCCTGCGCGGCTGGATCAAGCGCCTGCTCGGGCGTTGACCTGCCCGCGCCGGGCGCTCAATATGTTATAAGATAACATATCTCGGATGCCCCGCATGCAACGCCGCCTGCTCCTGGCCCTGGCCGCCGTCCTTCCCCTCCGTGCGCAGGCCCAGACGGCCGCGCTGCCCGCCGTGGCTTCCTTCTCCATCCTGGGCGACATGCTGCGCGAGGTGGGCGGCGAGCGCGTGACGGTCCAGACCATCGCCGGCCCGGACACGGACACGCATCACTTCCAGCCGCGCCCCTCCCATGCCGAGGCGCTGCGCGGGGCCCGTCTCGCGCTGCGCAACGGCGCCGGCTTCGACTCCTGGTTCGACCGGCTGCTCTCCTCCACCCGCTTCTCCGGCGTCTCGGTCAGCGCAACGGACGGCGTGCCCCTGCGCCGCGCCACGGGCCACAGCCATGGCGGCCAGGACCCGCATGCCTGGCAGGACGTCCGGCTCGCGCTCCGCTACGTGCGCAACATCGAGGCCGGCCTCACCCGCGCCGACCCCGCCGGGGCGGACCACTACCGCGCCCGGGCCGGGGCCTATACCGCCCAGCTGGAGGCGCTGGACGCCTGGATCCGCGCCCAGATCGCGACCGTGCCGGAAGCCCGGCGCGTGGTCGTCACCGGGCATGACGCCTTCGGCTATTTCAGCGCGGCCTATGGCGTGCGGTTCCTCGCGCCGCAGGGCCTCTCGGCCGACGCCGAACCCTCCGCCCGCCAGGTCGCCGACCTGATCCGCCTGATCCGCGGCGAGGGCGTCACCGCCGTCTTCCTCGAGAATATCGGCAATCCCGCCACGCTCCGCCGCCTGGCCGACGAGGCGGGCCTGCGCGTCGGCGGCCGCCTCTTCACCGACGCCCTCTCCCCGCCGGACGGGCCGGCCGCGACCTACGAGGCCATGATGCGGACCAATGTCGCCGCCCTGGTGCCGGCCATGCGGGGCGATGGCTGACCTCGCCGCGCTGCGGGAGGAACAGCGCGCGATCGCCGCGAGGGTGATCGCGCAGGATGCCCTGACCGCGGCGCCGCGCTTCATCGGCGGCGTCGACATCTCCTGCTCGCGCTTCGATCCGACGCAGCGGGTGCATGCGGCCATCGTGGTGCTGGAATGGCCGGGGCTGACGGAGGTCGCTCGGGCCGGCATCTCCTGCCATGCCGACCTTCCCTACATCACCGGCTTCCTCGCCTTCCGGGAGGTGCCGGCCGCCCTGGCGGCCTTCGACCAGCTGGCCGTGAAGCCCGACCTGCTGATGGTGGACGGCCAGGGCATCGCGCATCCGCGCCGCTGCGGCATCGCCGCGCATCTGGGCGTCATGCTGGACCTGCCCGCCATCGGCGTGGGCAAGTCGCGACTGATCGGCACGCCCGAGGCGCCGCTCGGCGAGGCCGCCGGCAGCCAGGTCCGGCTGCTGGACCGCGGCGAGGAGATCGGCGCCCTGCTGCGCAGCCGCGCGCATTCCAATCCGCTCTGGATCTCCATCGGCCATCGCGTCTCGCTGGCGACGGCGGTGAAGTGGGTGCGCGCGACCAGCCGGGGGCGCCGCCTCCCCGAGCCGACGCGCCTCGCCCATGAGGCGGCCGGCATGGTGCGGCGCGCGGCCTGCGGGTAGTTTCGCGCCATGCAACGCATTTGCCTCAGCCTCGCGGGCGTCTTCGGACTGCTCGCCGTCGGCCTCGCCGCCATCGGCGCCCATGCCGCCCTCGAATCCCGTGAGATGGTCCAGAGCGTCGCGACGCTGCTGGGCTGGCACGCCCCCGCGCTGATCGCCCTCGGCCTATGGAACCGGCGGCAGGGCTTCCTCGTCGCCGCCATCCTCGTCGTGGGCATGGCGCTCTTCGCCGGCGCGGTGCTCTACCGCGCCTTCACCGGCATCTCGCTCGGCCCCGTGGCGCCGACCGGCGGCACGCTGCTGATGGCCGCCTGGGCGCTGCTCGCCGTGGTGGCGTGGCGCCGGTGATCGCCGCGGCCTACCTGGCCGATGAGGGGCTCGAGCAGCCCCTGGCCGAGGAGCTGGCCCGCAGCGGCCGTTCCATCTCCTCCTGGCACGGGCGGCTGGCGCTCTCTCCCGAGCCGCCGGCCCCGGCGGCCTGGGCACTGGACGTCTGGGACGCGCCGCGCGTGATCGAGGCGCCTTCGGTGAAGCTCGCAGCCGACGGGCTGCGCGCCATCCAGCGCAACTGGTCGCTGGTGCCGGGCGAGGCGCATCACCGCCGCGCGGCGCTCATCGAGGAGCGGCTGCCGCCGGTGAAGGGCCGCGCCCTCGCCTTCCCCGAGCCGGCGCCCACCGGCCATCTCGGCGGCTGGACGCTGCTGACGGGCGACACCATCCTCGCCTCTCCCACCAAGTCCTCGCCTTTCCCCGGCGGCGCGCCGCGCTTCGTGGAGGATCGCGAGGGCCCGCCCTCGCGCGCCTATCTTAAGCTCTGGGAAGGGCTGACGCGGATCGGCCGGCACCCGGGCCCGGGCGAGACCTGCCTGGACCTCGGCGCCTCGCCAGGCGGCTGGACCTGGGCGCTGGCGAGGCTGGGCGCGGGCGTGACGGCTGTGGACAAGGCGCCGATCGATGCGCGCGTGATGGCCATGCCGGGCGTCTCCTGGCGGCAGGAAAGCGCCTTCGGCCTGGCGCCCGAGCCGGTCGACTGGCTGTTCAGCGACGTGATCTGCTACCCGAAGCGCCTCCTCGGCCTGGTCGGCCGCTGGCAGGGCTTCGCGAAGAACTTCTTCTGCTCCGTGAAGTTCCAGGGCGAGACCGACCACGACATCGCGGCCGAGTTCACGGCCATCCCGGGCGCGAGGCTCTTCCACTCCGCCCACAACAAGCACGAGCTGACCTTCGTCCTCCTGGGCTGAGGTTCGCCCGGCCTGACTTGGCCTTCTTCCGGATTCGCGCTCAGCTTCGGGCAAGAACTCCGGGAGAAATGCCATGGCCACCGCGCTGACCATCCGCAGCGTCGAGATCCGCGCCGTCGATGCGCCCATGGATCCGCCGCTGCGCAACAGCCTCAACGTCATCGACCGCGCCCCCCTCGTCATCGCCGAGATCCAGACCGAGGAAGGCCCGCGCGGCACGGCCTATGCCTTCGCCTATGCCTCGGCCGCGCTGGGGCCGCTGGCAGCGCTGACGCACAATATCGGCACCTCGCTGATCGGGCGCAGCGTCGCGCCCGTGACCCTCTGGGACGAGTTGCAGAACGGCCACCGGCTGCTCGGCGCCGAAGGGCTGGTCGAGATGGCCATCTCCGTCCTCGACATGGCGCTGTGGGATGCCCTGGCGAAGGCCGCCGACCTGCCCCTGGCGCGCCTGCTGGGTGGCGATCTCACCCCCCTGCCCGCCTATGGCAGCCTGCGCGGCTGGGGCCCGGCCATGGTGGCCGAGGAAGCGGGCCGGACCGTCGCCGCGCTCGGCGTGCGGGCGGTGAAGTTCAAGCTCGGCGCGCCGCGGCTCGCCGACGACCTCGCCACCGTGCGCGCCGTGCGCGAGGCAGTCGGCGAGGAGGTCGAGATCCTGGTGGACTACAACCAGGGCCTGGACCGCCCCGAGGCGCTGCGACGCGGCCTGGCCATGCAGGCCGAGGGCGTTCGCTGGATCGAGGAGCCCCTGCACGTCACGGATGACGAGGGCCTGGCCTGGCTCTCCAGCCAGCTCGAGGTGCCGATCCAGGGTGGCGAGAACTGGTGGGGCGTGACGGGCATGGCACGCAGCCTCGCCGCGCGCGCGACCGACCTCTGCATGCCCGACGTGATGAAGATGGGCGGCATCACGGGCTTCCTGCGCGGCATGGCGCTGGCCGGCGCGCATCGCGTGCCGCTGTCCTCGCACATCTTCATCGAGGCAAGTGCCCATCTGCTGAGCGTCTCGCCCAACCGCCACTACCTCGAACATCTCGATATTGCGGGCGCCCTGCTGAAGGAGCCGCTCGTGGTGAAGGACGGAAATGCGCAGATTTCCGCGCGTTCCGGGCTGGGCCTGGACTGGGATGAGCAAGCGCTCAGGAGATATGCTGCAAACGCATGACCCACCCGGGTTGCCAAGGTTCGTAACCCATGGCAAACATTGCCTCACGGAGCGGGCGGGCGTAGCTCAGGGGTAGAGCACGACCTTGCCAAGGTCGGGGTCGAGGGTTCGAATCCCTTCGCCCGCTCCAGATTACCCCCAGGCCTTTCAAGGCCGGCCGATATCTTCCCAGAAAATTTTCAGCATGCAAGTCAGCAAGCCACGCTGCGGCAGAATGTCGCGCGTTTGCCTGCGTCGATGCCTCGCTTCCCCTTAGAAGCGCAGGTCAGCGCCGATAATCGACCCATGCATCGTGACATCCCAAACCAGGTGCGAGTTCTGGAACTCCTGCGACAGGGGGCGCGCACCGCCCAGGTCGAATCGGTAGCCCACCGTCACGGCCGTCTGCCAGTCGGCCCCGAAGCCGCCGAGCGCGAACCTCCCTCCGCGAGGATCGGCGGGCTGCGCCATTGCCGGCAGGGCCACGAGGCTGAAGAACAGAGCGCATGGGGACGGCCTGCGCAGGCGCGGCATGAGATCATGGCGACATGGAAAACCCGCCGAGCGGTTGCTCCGGCGGGCGTTTCACCCTTCCTGTGGGGAGGCTGGCAGCGATCTGGCCGACGGGCCTCCGTTTACCGGGACTGTTCCAGGAAGGCCTGGCGCAGCGCCGCCTGGCCCGCGGCGTTGATGCCAAGGCCGCGGCTGAAATAGCGCTCGATGGAACCGTAGCGCTGCGTCACCTCGGCGAAGGACGCCGCCAGGTATTCCGACCGGACTTCCAGCATCGCGCGCGGCAGGGCCGCATCCCCGCCGGCGGCGGTGAACTGCGCGATCCGCCCGGCGAAGAAGGGCAGGATGTAGTCGTTGCTGCGCAGATAGTCCTGGTACACCGTCTCGAGCGGCATCCCGAGCAGCGACAGCAGCGCCGCCGCGGCCCAGCCGGTGCGGTCCTTGCCGGTCGTGCAGTGGAACACCGCGGGCCGGTTCTCCGCCTGCGCCAGCGCCGTGTAGAGCGTGCGGAAGGCGGTGCGCGCCGAGTCCAGCCGGACGAAGTCGCGATAGGTATCGACGTAGAGCGCCTGGATGCGCGCCGGCGACATGCCGGCGCTGCCGCCGCCCATATTGGCGACCAGCACCTCCATCTGCGCGGAATCGCCGCTATCGGCCCCGGCCATCACGTCCAGCCACTCGCCGCGCATGCCGGGCGCCAGCATGTCCGGCGCGGCCTCGCGCTCCTTGGCGGTACGCAGGTCGAAGCTGACGCGCAGGCCGAGCTCGGTGAGGCGCGCCATGTCCGCCGGCGCGACCGGGTTCAGCTGGTTCGCGCGGAACAGCAGGCCGTGCCGGAAGACGGTGCCGTCCTTCGCCACATAGCCCCCGAACTCACGCAGGTTTGGCACCGAGGCGAGGCCGAGGCTCTCGCCCGGCGCACGGGCCGCCGAGGCCTGCGTCGTGCCGGCGGCGACGGCGAGGCCCGCGAGGCCGAGCGTGCGGCGCGACAGGCCGGCCGGTCCGGAAGATGATGGAAGCATGGGCGCGTTTCCGATCTCGTAGCGGGTGGAATGCACGACACGGTCAGCGCCGGCGCGACATCCTGCCGCGCTGGTGCAGTTCCGGTCGGCCGCCGCACGACAAGGGAGGCGACGACCCTCCGGGTCTAGCAGGCTGAATCGAGGTGGAAAGGGGGAATGGCGGCAGATCGAGGGGCCCCATGGCGCTTCGATCCGCCATAATTTATGCCCCGACATCAATCGGCTGCGGGCAAGCCCTCGGCTTCCAGCGCGCGGGCCTCGTCATCCGTGAAGAGACGGCTGCGCGTGAGGAAGCGCAGGCCCTCCGGCGCCTCCAGCGAGAAGCCCGAGCCGCGGCCCTTCACCACATCGATGATGAGCTGCGTGTGCCGCCAGTACTCGAACTGCGCCGCGCCCATGTAGAAGGCGCAGCCCGCGATCTCGCCCATCAGCACGTCCTGCGCACCGGTCCGGAACTCGCCGGCCTGGTAGCACATGGGCGCGGAGCCGTCGCAGCACCCGCCGGACTGATGGAACATCAGCGGCCCGTGCAGCGAACGGAGGCGCTCGATGAGCGCCTCCGCGGCCGGCGTCGCGAGGACGCGGGGGATCATCAGAAGAAGCCCAGTGCCTTCGGGCTGTAGCTGACGAGAAGATTCTTGGTCTGCTGGTAGTGGCCCAGCATCGACTTGTGATTCTCGCGCCCGATGCCCGACTGCTTGTAGCCGCCGAAGGCCGCATGCGCCGGGTAAAGGTGGTAGCAGTTGGTCCAGACGCGCCCGGCCTGGATCGCGCGGCCGAAGCGATAGGCCCGGGTACCGTCGCGCGACCACACGCCGGCGCCGAGGCCGTAGAGCGTGTCGTTGGCGATGGAGAGCGCCTCCTCGTCATCCTTGAACTTCGTGACGGAGAGCACCGGCCCGAAGATCTCCTCCTGGAAGACGCGCATACGGTTATGGCCCTCCAGCACGGTGGGCTTCACGTAGAAGCCGCCGTCCAGCTCGCCGCCGGGCTTGTACTGCTCGCCGCCGATGAGGACCCTGGCACCTTCCTGCTTGCCGATGTCCAGGTAGGAGAGGATCTTCTCCAGCTGGTCGTTGGAGGCCTGGGCGCCGACCATGGTCGCGCTGTCCAGCGGATTGCCCTGGATGATCTTGCCGACGCGCTTGATCGCCTTCTCCATGAAGCGGTCGTAGATGCTCTCATGCACCAGCGCGCGGCTCGGGCAGGTGCAGACCTCGCCCTGGTTGAGGGCGAACATGGTGAAGCCTTCGAGCGCCTTGTCGAGGAAGTCGTCATCCTCGGCCATCACGTCCTTGAAGAAGATGTTCGGCGACTTGCCACCCAGCTCCAGCGTGACGGGGATGATGTTCTCGGACGCGTATTGCATGATCAGCCGGCCCGTCGTGGTCTCGCCCGTGAAGGCGACCTTGGCGACGCGCTTGGACTGCGCCAGCGGCTTGCCGGCCTCGACGCCGAAGCCCTGCACGACGTTGACCACGCCGGGCGGCAGGATGTCGGCCAGGATGTCCATCAGCACGGCGATGGCCATGGGTGTCTGCTCGGCGGGCTTGAGCACCACGCAATTGCCGGCGGCCAGCGCCGGGGCGAGCTTCCACACCGCCATCAGCAGCGGAAAATTCCAGGGGATGATCTGCGCCACAACGCCCAGCGGCTCGTGGAAGTGGTAGGCGACCGTGTCCTTGTCGATCTCGCTGAGGCTGCCTTCCTGCGCGCGGATCACACCGGCGAAGTAGCGGAAATGGTCGACGGCGAGGGGCAGGTCGGCCGCCGTGGTCTCGCGGATGGGCTTGCCGTTGTCGATCGTCTCGACCAGCGCCAGCGTGGGCAGGCGGCTCTCGATGCGCTCGGCGATCTTCAGCAGCACGGCCGAGCGTTCGGCGACGGAGGTCTTGCCCCAGGCCTCGCGCGCGGCATGCGCCGCATCGAGCGCGAGCTCCACATCCTCCGCGGTCGAGCGCGCGACGGTGCAGATCACCTTGCCGTTGATGGGGGAGATATTGTCGAAGCGCTGGCCCTTCACGGCCGGCACCCACTTTCCGCCGATCCAGTTGTCGTAGTGCGGACGGATCGAGATTTCCTTGGCGATGTCGCTCAGAACCTTGTCGACCACGGTGCTTCCTCCTGGTTTCCGCCCCGGTCGCCGCCCCTCGGGGACGGAAGCGCCGCGGCTCGTTATATTTGCGCCAATATAGCGCACCGCGCCCCCCGGGGCGACTGGAATCGCCCCCGCCCTCCGCCGCGCCGGCGTTGACAAGCCCTCCGTCGCTATATCCAATCATTTATAACGATTGCCCGGTGACGGGCCGGAGGAAATCATGGCCGCCTATCCCGAACTGAAGCTTTGCATCGCCGGCGAGTGGCGCGGCCGCTCCGGCCAGCCCGTCTACAACCCCTTCGACGACGGCGTGATCGGCGAATTGCCGCATGCGACCCGCCAGGACCTCGACGACGCGCTGGAGGCGGCCGAGGCCGGCCACCGCGCCTGGCGCCGCACCGCGCCGGCCAAGCGCGCGCAGATCATGCAGCGCGCGGCGCAGCTCCTGCGCGAGCGCGCCGATACCATCGCCGAGGCCATCACGCTGGAGCAGGGCAAGCCCCTCGGCCAGGCGAAGATCGAGGTGCTGCGCGCCTGCGACATCATTGACTGGGACGCCGAGGAAGGGCGCCGCGCCTATGGCCGCGTCATCCCCTCCGAGCCCGGGATGCGCCACATCGTGCTGCGCGAGCCGATCGGCATCGTCGCCGGCTTCTCGCCCTGGAACTTCCCCATCAGCTCGCCCACGCGGAAGGTGGCGGGCGCGCTCGCGGCGGGCTGCGCCATCATCCTCAAGGCCTCGGAGGAGACGCCGGCCGGCGCCTATTTCCTCGTGCAGGCCTTCATCGACGCGGGCGTGCCCAAGGGCGCGCTCAGCCTGCTCTTCGGTGTGCCGGGCGAGATCTCGGAATATCTGATCCCGCAGCCGGGCATCCGCCTCGTGACCTTCACCGGCTCGGTTCCGGTGGGCAAGAAGCTGGCCTCGCTGGCCGGCGCCTACATGAAGCCGGCGATCATGGAGCTCGGCGGCCATGCGCCCGTGATCGTCTGCGGCGACGTGGACCCGGTCTCCACGGCCGCGACCTCGGCGCTCGGCAAGTCGCGCAATGCCGGGCAGGTCTGTGTCTCCCCCACGCGCTTCTTCGTCGACGATGCGATCCATGACCGCTTCGCCAGCGCCTTCGGCGAGAAGGCGGCCGGGGTGAAGATCGGCAACGGGCTGGCCGCCGACACGCAGATGGGCCCGCTCGCCAATCCGCGCCGCGTCGAGGCCATGGAGCGCCTGATCGCCGACGCCGTCTCGCGCGGCGCCAAGGTGCTCGCCGGCGGCGCGCGCGTGGGCAACCAGGGCAACCTCTTCCCGCTGACCGTGCTCTCCGACGTGCCGGACGACGCGCTGGCCATGCAGGAGGAGCCCTTCGGCCCGCTCGCCCTCATCAGCCGGACGCAAAGCATCGGCCAGGCCATCGAGAAGGCGAATTCCCTGCCCTTCGGCCTCGCCGCCTATGCCTTCACCAACTCCGCGCCGAATGTCGAAGCTCTGTCGGACGGGGTGGAGGTCGGCAATCTCTCCATCAACCACCTCACCGCCTCCATCGCGGAGACGCCCTTCGGCGGCGTGAAGGACAGCGGCTACGGCCGCGAGGGCGGCTCCGAGGGCCTTGCCTGCTACACCGTCACGAAGAACGTCTCCCACCTGGTGGCCGCCGCATGAGCGGCGCGGGCGCCCGGCGGGTCGTGCAGGAGGCGTGCGACTGCGCGATCCGAATGCCCGGCCAGCCGGCGCCCGCGCTCCCCGGCCTCGCGGCCTTCATGGCGAGCGCCCCGCCACCCGCCAAGGCCGCGCTCCCGCCGGCGCCCGCCGTGCCGCGCCGCCGCCGGATCTGGGACCTCGACGGCACCTTCCACTGCTCCATCATCGGCACCTGCCTCTCGTCGGACGAGCTGCGCCGGCTGCTGCGCAAACTCGACCTCGCGCCGGCCGATGCCACCGACCATGACCTGCATGGCCGCGGCGTGGGCCTGGCCGGGCGGGACGACCATCGCGGCAAGCTGCTGAACAAGGCGCTGGACGACCGCCACGCCGCGCCCATCCACCGCTTCAGCGCCGCACGCGACGTGGAGGCCTTGCGCGCCCTCTGGCGCGAGGCGCTCGAGGCCGGGGACATCCCCGGCGCCTACTGGGCGGTGCTGACCCATCCCGCCCTGGACAGGGTGCTGATGCGCGAGGCCTTCGGGGCCGTGCACATGCTCTCGCACCTCGTCGGCGCGGCCAATCGCGCCGATATCCGCCGGCTCGTCGCGCAGGACCGCGAGCTCGCCGAGCAGCGCGAGACGATCGACCGCCAGCGCGCCCGCCTGCAGGAGCTGGTGGAGGAGCGGACCGCGGCCCAGGAGGCCCTGGCCGCCCAGCGCCTCGCCCAGGTCGCGGCGCCCGCGCCTTCCCCTCCCCCTGTCGCGGAGCTTCAGCGCCGGCTGGAGGCGGCCGAGCAGCGCGCCGCCGCGCTGGAGGAGCGACGGGCCGAGGCCGAAGCCGCCGCCCTCCGCGCCGAGGACCGGGCCGCCGCGGCGGAGGCCAGCGCGGAAGCTGCCCTCGCCCGCGTCGCGGAGGCCGAGGCGAGCCTGGCCCTCCTGGCGCCCGAGACCGCGGCGCTGGCAGCAGAAGCCGCTGCCCTTCCCGGGACCGTCCTCTATGTCGGCGGCCGCGCCCACCAGGTGCCGGCCCTGCGCGAGGGCGCCGCGCGGCTCGGCGTCGCGCTGCTGCACCATGACGGGGGGCTGGAGGCGAATGGCAGCCAGCTGCCGGGGCTGATCGGCCGCGCGGAGCTCGTGGTCTTCCCGGTCGATTGCGTGAGCCACGAGGCGGCGCTGGCCGTGAAGCGCCTTTGCAGGGCGGCCGGACGGCCTTTCCGGCCGCTCCGCTCCTCGGGCGTGACGAGCTTCCTCGCCGCGCTGGCCCAGCCGGACGGCGCGGTCGCGCCCGGCTGACGCCTCAGTAGATATCCCGCCGGTAGCGTTCCTCGGCGGCCAGCTCGTCCAGGCGATCCTCGCCCAGCGCCTCGGCCAGCACGGCGTGCACGGCCGGGGCCATGCCCTCGGCGCTGCCGCAGACGAGGATGGCCGCCCCTGCCTCCACCCAGGCCCGCAGCAGGGGCGCGGCCTCGCGCAGGCGGTCCTGCACATAGACGCGCTGCTCCTGGTCGCGGGAGAAGGCGAGGTCCAGCCGCAGCAGCACGCCCTGGGCCCGCCAGCCCTCCACCTCGGCGCGATGGTGGAAGTCGTGCGCCGCGTTGCGCTCCCCGAAGATGAGCCAGTTGCGGCGGTGCCCGAGCTTCGCGCGGCGGCGCAGATGCGCCCGCAGCCCGGCAAGGCCCGTGCCGTTGCCGATCAGGATCAGCGGCCGGTCGTCCTCCGGGCCGTGGAAGCCCGGATTGCCGCGAAGCCGGAAGTCGAGACGGTCGCCGATCGCCGCACCGGTCCCGAGCCAGCCCGAGGCCAGGCCGGGCCGGCCGTCCGGATAGCGCATGCCGCGCACCAGCAGGTGAAGGCGGCCATCCTCCTGCACGGAGGCGATGGAATAGTCGCGCGGCGCGAGGCCGGTGACGGCGGGGCGCGTCGCGAGTTCCGCATCCCCCTCGGCCTCGGCCTCGCGCGCCTGATCCTGCGCCGCCACGGCCTCCGCCGGGACGTGGAACTCGGCGATGTCGCCAGCCTCCCACTGGGCCGAGGTGCCGGGCTCCGGCTCGAATTCCAGGTGATAGACGGGCCAGCCCACGCTGCCCGGGTTGAGATGCCGCCTTGCCGCGAGCCTCCAGGCCTCAGGCCTGGCTTCCGTCCAAGCCAGGGCGGCCTCGCGCGCCGCACCGAGGGTGGACAGGGCCTCCTGCCAGCGGGCGAGAGCCTCGGCATCCTCGCGCCCGGCCTCGACGGTGCCGAAAAGCGGCTTGGCGCCGCGCCGCTGCAGCGCGGCTTCCAGCGTCCGGCCGAAGCCGCAGAAATGGGCGTAACTGCGGTCGCCCAGGCTCAGCAGCCCGTATTCGACGCCTTCCAGCGCGCGGTCCTCCGCCGCCATCCGGCGCGCGAAGGCGCGGGCGGCGTCCGGCGGCTCGCCCTCGCCGAAGGTGCTGACGACGAAGAGCACGCGCCCGGCCGCCACGAGGTCGGGCGCGCCCAACGTCGCGACGGAGGAGACCTGCACCGGCACGCCGGCGGCGCGCAGCGAGGCCGCGCTCCGCCAGGCCAGGGCCTGCGCCGTGCCGCCCTGGGTCGCGAAGGCGATCAGCAGCGGCGGTGCCGTGGCATCGGCCAGGACGGGGAACTGCTTCGCCAGCGCCTTGGCCGCCCGCTTCTGCCGCCGCCGGCCCAGATAAAGCAACCAGCCCGTCACGCCGAAAAGCGGCATGAGGAGGGAGGCGACCATCATGGCGATGCGCCCGCCGAGGCCGAAATATTCGCCCGTGTGCAACGCCAGCCGGCTGAAGACGAGGCGGTGCCCGGCAGGCAGGGCCTCGAAGCGGGTATGCTCGGCCACGCGGCCGTCGGTGCCGATGGTGATCTGGTTCATCGCCACGCTGTTGGGCGGATGGGGATCGAGATAGCTGACGCGCAGCGGCTGGCCCGGCTGGGCAGGGAGCCGCAGGATCGCCCGG
The DNA here is from genome assembly GCF_018413645.1 of Roseococcus pinisoli. Classification (GTDB taxonomy): domain Bacteria; phylum Pseudomonadota; class Alphaproteobacteria; order Acetobacterales; family Acetobacteraceae; genus Roseococcus; species Roseococcus pinisoli. The sequence continues at coordinate 106,371 of NZ_JAHCDA010000006.1, read as the reverse complement.
CTGTAGCCATGCGGCGCAGCCTCGACGAAGGCCGTCCAGGCGGCGCCGAGGTCGAGGGCCTGGCCCTGCGGCCGTGCCCGGGGCACGCCACCCGCAGCGCCGCCACCACCGCCGGCAGGCGGTGCGCCGGCCCGCTGGGGGATCGGCACGCCGGCCAGGGCCCAGACCGCGTCGCGATACCAGTTGTAGGACCAGGTGAGCCCGGTCAGAGCGGCGAGCAGGTAGAGCGGCAGCACCCAGGTGCCCAGCACCGAATGCAGCTCCCAGAAGAGGGCCCGCCCCCGCAGGGCGAGGCGCATCGCGAACCAGTTGCGCCAGTCCAGCGGCCGGCGCGGCCAGCGCAGATAGAGGCCGGTCGCGGCCAGGATGACGAGGCAGATGGCCGAGCCGCCGGTGATCGCCCGGCCGATGTCGCCCCAGGCGAGCCAACGATGGATCTCGCGGATGAAGCGGAAGGTGGCTTCGCCCCGCGCCGCACCCAGGAGCGTGCCGTCATAGGGATCCAGATAGATGGCGCCGCCCCGCCGCGCCGAGGTCTCGCCCGGCGGCACGACGAAGGCGCGCGCCGCGCGGCCCGGCTCGGCCTGGACCATGAGGAAGGCGGGGCGGCCCGGCACCTGCCGGGTCAGCGCCGCGACCAGCGCATCCGGCGCCAGGGCCGGCTCGGCCCGCGCCTCGACCGTCATGACCCCGCGGTTGAGCTGCAGCAGGATCTCGTCCTCGAAGGACATGAGGGCGCCGGTGACGCCCACCACCATGAGCACCGTGCCCGCGGTGATGCCGATGAGCCAGTGCAGCGTGAAGAGGATGGAACGGATCATGGCATCCAGCGGATGATGGCGAAGGGCTCGGCCTTACTAAGAATGATTCTTAGTTGCTGCATCGCAGCACGGCAAGCCGGATCGCCTTCCCTGGATCATCCCATCGCGCACAGCTCCGCATACCCGGAAGCATGCCTCCCAGGGCTGGCGCGATGGGTCATCTGCCGGGCCCGGACCGGCGGCTCGGGCTCCCGCCCGTCCGCCCGTGGCGCGCTCGTCAGTCCTCTTCGGGTGGAACCGCGACCAGGGTGGCCGGCCCCTCCTCGGGCTCCGGCGCTTCCTTCTCGATATCGGTGCCCGAGACGCCGGTCGGATTGCTGGTGGTGATCGGCCCCGTCCCGACGCCCGGCGGGTTCTCCGGCGCCGACAGCGGCGAGTCGTCGTGCGGCGCGGATTTGTCCTTGTGCGGTTCCGTCCCCGACGGCTTGGGCGACGGCGCGACGGTCCTGGATTCGGGATTCGCCATGTCTTAGGCCTCCCTCCTTGCTGATGCCGCTCCCGATGCGGGACGGCTCCGCTTCAACCCTCCAGCCGCGCCGGAAGTTGCCGCCCCCGATGCCGGCGCCGGAAACGAAAAAGGCCCGGCACGGGTTTCCCCGGGCCGGGCCCTGCGCAACGGCGAAAGGCCGTTACGGCATGAAGCTGCCGCCGCCGACGTCGATCGTCGTCCCGGTGAGGTAGCTGGCCGCGTCGGAGACCAGGAACTTCACCACCTCGGCGACCTCCTCCGGCTCGCCGAGGCGGCCGAGGGGGATGCGCTGCAGGAAGGCTTCGTTCATCCCGGGCGCCGCGCCCGCCACCATGTCGCTCTTGATGCGGCCGGGGGCGATGCTGTTCACCGTGATGCCGAAGGCGCCGAGCTCGCCCGCGAGATTGCGGGCGAAGCCCATCAGGCCGGTCTTCGAGGCGCCGTAGTAGGAGCCCGTGATGGAGCTCGGCACGCGCGCCGCCTGGCTCGTCATCATGATGATGCGGCCCCAGCCGCGCTTCTTCAGCACGGGGATCGCCTGGCGCGAGAGCATGAACGGGCCGGTGAGGTTCACGTCCATCACCCGGCGCCACTCTTCGGTGGTGATGTCCTCCACCATGACCTTGCGGCCATCGACCTTGGGCGAGATGCCGGCGTTGTTCACCAGCACGCCGAGGCGAGGCCACCAGTCGCCCAGGACCTCCGGCAGGGCGGCGATGGCCGCCTCGTCGGCAACGTCGAGGCGGATGGCGCGCGCCTGGTGCCCGGCGGCCACGATCTCGGCCGCCGTGGCCTCGACGCCGTCGAGCACGTCGGCGAGGACCACGGGATGGCCCTCAGCCGCCAGCGCGCGCGCGATGGCGGCGCCGAGCCCGCGGGCGGCTCCGGTGACGAGGGCGACGCGATCGGCATTGCTCATGGCTGTTTCCTTGTTTGATTCGGACATGTCGGCTCGCCCGATCAGCCGTCGACGCTGATGCCGAGACGCTGCACGAGCGCCCGCTCGCGCGCCGTCTGCTCGGTGACGTAGCGCGTATAGCCAGCCGGATCGTAGTAGGCGAGCTGCAGGTCGAAGCGCTCACGGATGGCGGCGTTCTCCGCCGTGAAGAGGCCTTCCTTGAACGCGTCATGCAGGCGCGCCACGATCTCGGGGTCCATGCCCTTCGGGCCGCTGATGCCGTAGGGCGCGACGGAGGTGAGGTCGATCCCCAGGTTCTTCAGCGTCGGCACCGACGGGAAGCGCGGCGAACGCTCCGGCGACCAGACGTGCAGGGCCCGCATATCGCCGGAATCGACGAAGGGCGCCCAGGCCGCACTGTCGCTGACCATGTCGACATGGCCGCCCATGGTGGCCGTCATCGCCTCGGCGCCGCCGCGATAGGGCACATGGGTCAGCTCGATGCCCAGCTTCTCCTGGATCTCGACCATGGTCAGGTGCGGCGAGGAGCCCGCTCCGGTGGCGCCGTAGGTCAGCTTGCCCGGGTTGGCGCGCGCCTCGGTGACCACGTCCTCCCAGGTGCGGAAGCGGCTGTCGGCCTTGACCACCGTGCCGAAGAGCCAGCCGGCGAGGCCCATGACATGCGTGAAGTCCGCCACCGGATCCCAGCGCGGCGTGCGCGTCATGAAGGGCCAGCGGATCACGGTGTGGTGCATGATCGTCAGCGTGTAGCCATCGGGCCGCGACTGGGCCGCGACCTGCTGCGGGCCGAGCGTGCCGGCGACGCCGGGGCGGCTGTCGATGATGACGGGCTGGCCGAGCACGCGGCTGGCCGTCTCACACATGCCGCGGATCTGTGCGTCAGCCGAGCCGCCCGAGGGCCAGGGGAAGACGAGACGGACCGGGCGGTCCGGGAAGCGCGGCTGGGCGAGCGCGGGCGCGGTAAGGGCCAGGCCGCCAAGTCCGAGGGCCGTGCGGCGCGTCAGGCCGGGACCCGCAATGAAGGGCTTTTGATGTGCCGTGTCCGACATCATTCGATACTCCCAGATCGTTATTGTTCATGCGGCTGCGCGCCGACCCACGAGAGGCCGGCGCGCAGGGTTCGTGGCGCGGAAGAAGGCCCGCGCCTCAGGGCATCAGCATCACCTTGCTGGCCGCGCGCTGGCGCGAGAGCTCGAAGCCCTCCAGCCCGCGGTCCAGCGGCAGGCGATGCGTGATCATCGGCCGGAAGCCTTCCGGATCGCGCGCGAGCAGCGCGATCACGCGCTCCCAGGTCCGGTGCTCGGAACCGTGGGAGGCGCGCAGCTGGTGCCGGTTGCGCACGAAGGTAGTCAGCGGAAGGTTGAGCGGCGCGGCATGGATCCCCGCCGCCACCAGCACGCCCTCGCGCTTCAGCACCTGCAGCGCATCGATGATGGAGGGCGGATAGCCGGTCGCCTCCAGCACCACGTCCACAGGCTTGCCGCCCGTGATCGCGAGCACCTGGTCGACGAGCGGCCCCTCTCCGACATCGACGATGTCGTTGAAACCGAGCTGGCGCAGCACGTCGTAGCGCGGCTGGTCGCCACGGCCGGTGATGATCACACGGCCGGCGCCGGCTGCCCGCGCCATCAGCGCGAGCCCCTGCCCGATCGTCCCCGGCCCGAGGACCAGCACGGTGTCACCGATGCCGACCTCGCCCACGAGCACGGCATCGGCCGCAACGGCCAACGGTTCGACGAGGGCACCGAGCTCGGCGTCCACGGCTTCCGGCAGCGGCAGGGCATTGCCCGCCGCCACGTTGAGGAAGCGCGCGAAGGCGCCGTCGGCGGTGAGGCCGAGGCTGCGCCGCGCCACGCCCGGGCGGGGACCGCCCGGCCAGGCGATCTGCCCGTCGCCGCTATAGACGCGGGGATGCACGGCAACGCGCGTCCCCTCGGCCATCGCGACGCCGGGCCCGACGGCCACGACGCGGCCAGCGAACTCGTGGCCCATCGTCACCGGCAGGTACGGCACCATGTGCTGGTAGCCGTCCGTCCACTCATAGGCATGGACGTCGCTGCCGCAGATCCCCACCGCTTCGACGCGGATCTGGACTTCGCCGGCCGCCGGGGCGCCGGGATCGGGCACCTCGAGCGCCTCGATCCCAAACGCCGCCTCCGTCTTGCGGAGAGCCAGCATGTTCAGAACGGTTCCGGGTAGAACGTGCTGTAGATGCCCAGCGGCGGCTTGCCGTTCGGGTCGGTGATGACCTCGATCAGCGTCGGCTTGCCGGAGGCGAAGGCCGCGTCGAGCGCGGGGCCCACATCCTCGCCACGCTCGACCCGCACGCCGGCGATGCCGCAGGCGCGCGCGATCGCGGCATGGTCCACCTCGGCGAAGTCGCAAGCCACCGTGTGATCGCCGTACTTCGCGTCCTCGGCGTGCTTCTGGAAGCCCAGGATGCCGTTGTTCAGCACCACGACCGTCAGCGGGATCTGCAGGCGGCGCAGCGTCTCGAGCTCCGCCCAGGAATGGCCGAAGCCGCCGTCACCGCAGAGCACCACGACCCGCTTGTCCGGCGCAGCGACCTGCGCGCCGATGCCCAGCGGCACGCCCCAGCCGAGGCCGGCCAGGCCGCGCGGCGTGAGGAAGCGCTGACCCGCGCGGCGCGCCGTGATGTAGCCCGTGATCCAGTTGGACGAGTAGGAGGCGTCCGCGCAGACGATGCCGTCGACGGGGAGGCGCTTGTCGATCTCGGTCGCGACGCGCTCGGGGCGCACCGGGCCGCCATCGCGGGTGGTGACACCGGCGATCAGCTGGCGCCAGTTCTCGACGGCCTTGGCGATCTGCGCCTCGACCTTCGGGCGGGCGGCGGCACGGGTGGCCAGATCCTGCCGCAGCAGGGCCTCACGCAGCGCGACCAGCGTCAGCTTGGCGTCGCCCGTCAGGCGCAGCGCCTCGTAGTTGCGGCCGATCTCCGAGGGATCCGGGTCGAGGTGGATGAAGCGGGCGCCCTTGGGATACAGCGTCCAGGAATCCGTGCCGTTCTGGTTCGTGCGGTTGCCCACGAGCAGGACGACGTCGGCCTCCGTCACCATCGAACGCAGCTCATGCGTGCGCGCGCCGCGGCCCATGGTGTTGCCGACCACGCCGACGGAGAGCGGATGCGTCTCGTCGACGCTGCCCTTGCCCATGAAGGTGGTGGCGACGGGCAGGCTCGCATCCTGCTGCAGCGCGGCCAGCTCCTGGGCGGCGTCGGAGATGTGCACGCCACCGCCGGCGATGATCAGCGGGCGCTCGGCCTTGGCGAGCAGCGCCGCGGCTTCCTCGATGCGGACGGGATCGGCCAGGGTGCGGTCGAGCGGGAAGGTGCCGAGCGAGGCGCGGCGCTGCGAGGCGGCGGCCGCCTTCTCCAGCAGCAGGTCGGCCGGCAGCAGCAGGACGGCCGGGCCCGGGCGGCCCGAGGTGGCGGCCGTGAAGGCCATGTCCACGTAGTCCTCGAGGCGATCGGCGCGGTCGATGCGGCGGATGAACTTGGCCACGCCCTCGAACAGCTTGAAGTGGTCGAGCTCCTGGAAGGCGTTCTTGTCGACGGCGTCGCGCGTGACTTCCTGCACCAGCGCGATGACCGGAACGCTGACCTTCAGCGCCTCGGCGAGCGGCGCCACCAGCAGCGTGGCGGCCGGGCCGTTCTGGGCCGTGACGACGCCCACCTTGTGGGAGATGCGGGCGTAACCGTCGGCCATCGTGCCGCCCATGTTCTCCTGCCGGTAGACCGTCTGGCTGATGCCGGCATGCGGCGCCGCGAGATGGAAGGCGGAGGGGAGGCTCTGACCGAAGGTCGTGGTCACGCCATGGCGGGCGAAGGCCTCGGCCAGCCGAAGGGCGACCGTGACATTAGGGGTAGCTGAGGAACCAGCTTCAGGCATTTGTGGCGTCTCCATCGCGATATGATGTTTGCAATATCAAATCGCCACTTCCTTGACAGGTCAACCTCCCCTGGGAAGATTGGCTGGGTGACAGCCGAAACGACCTTTACGCCCGTCGACCGGGAAGAGACTCTGACCGAGAAGGTCTATGGACGCCTGAGGGGCGCCCTGGTGGGGGGCAGGCTCGTGCCCGGCCAGAAGCTCGTTCACCGGCAACTGGCGAGCGAGCTCGGCGTCAGCCCCACACCGGTGCGCGAGGCCCTGCTGCGCCTGGTGTCGGAGGGCGCGCTGGAGCTGGATGCCCGGGGCATCGCCTGGGTGCCGCGGCTCCAGCCGGAGCGCTACCTGGAGATCATGGACCTGCGCGTCGAGCTGGAAGGCCTCGCCGCCGCGCGGGCCGCGACGCTCGCCACGCCGGCCGACGTCCGGCAGTTGCGCGACATCCATTCCCGGCTGCTGCAGGCACGGCAGGACAATGACGTAGCGGTCGGGCTCGAGGAGAACGAGCGCTTCCATTTCGGCGTCATCGCCATCGCCCGGATGCCGGTGCTGCAGCGCGTCGTCGAGCATCTCTGGACCCAGGCCGGCCCCACCATCAACCTCGTGCTCTCATCGCCCCGCCCCGCCTGGCTCGAGGGCCATCCACACGACGAGCTGCTGAACGCGCTCGACGCCCACGATCCGGCCCGTGCCCGCGCGGCGATCGAGCGCGACCTTCGCGTCTACGCGAAGATCGTGGCGCCGCAGCTCACCAAGGCGCCCGAGCCCCCTCGCCGCGGCCGCCTCGTCGGCTGAGCGCTCCCCCCGGTTGCGGCCGGGCGGGGGATGGGCTGCTCTTGTCCCGACAGGACCGAGGAGGACGCCCGTGCTTCAACTGACCGCCGAGAATCAAGCCCGATCCTGGCTCGCGAGGCTGGAGGCGGCGCTGGCCTCGGCGGAGGCGGCCTCGGTGGCGGCGCTCTTCCTGCCCGACGGCCGCTGGCGCGACCTGCTCTGCTTCACCTGGTCGATCGTGACGCTCGACGGCCGCGAGGAGATCGCGGCCCTGCCCCGGGACCGCCTGGCCGGCGCCAAGGGCTTCGAGATCGAGCCCGGCACCGCGCGGGAGGCCGACGGCATCGTCGAGGCCTGGTTCGGCTTCGAGACGGCGCAGCTGAAGGGCCGCGGCCATCTCCGGCAGAAGGACGGCGCGGCCTGGACGCTCCTCACCGCGGCGGCCGGCATCAAGGGCCATGAGGAGCGCACCGGCCCCCGCCGCGAGATGGGCGTGGACCACGGCGCGAAGCGCGGACGGCCGACCTGGGTCGAACAGCGCCGCGCGCGGGAGGAGGCGCTCGGCGACACCACCCAGCCCTATTGCCTCATCGTGGGCGGCGGCCAGGGCGGCCTGGCGCTGGCGGCGCGGCTGAACCGGCTCGAGGTGCCGGTGCTGGTGGTGGACAGCCTGGAGCGGCCCGGCGACGCCTGGCGGCGGCGCTACCGCTCGCTGCACCTGCATGACCCGATCTGGGCGAACCACCTGCCCTACATGCCGTTCCCGCCGCATTGGCCGGTCTACATCCCGAAGGACCGCATGGGCGACTGGCTCGAAGCCTATGCGGAGATGATGGAGGTGCCGGTCTGGAGCTCCACCACCGCGCGCGGCGCCAGCTACGACGCAGCCACCGGGGAATGGACCGTGCAGGTGGAACGCGAAGGGCGGCCCGTGACGCTGCGGCCCAGGCAGCTGGTCATCGCCACCGGCCTGTCCGGCGCGCCCGCCATGCCGCGCCTCCCCGGCGCCGAAAGCTTCCGCGGGCACCAGTGCCATTCCAGCGCCTTCACCAGCGGCGCGGCCTATGCGGGCCGGAAATGCCTCGTCGTCGGCTCCAACAACTCCGCGCACGACATCTGCGCCGACCTCTGGGAGCACGGGGCCGAGGTCACCATGCTGCAGCGCTCCTCCACGCTGGTGGTGCGCGCCGAGACGCTGTTCAAGTTCTTCACCAGCAAGCTCTTCTCGGAGGAGGCGCTGGCCGCCGGCATCACCACGGAACAGGCCGACTACATGGCCGCCTCCCGCCCCTATGCGATGGTGGCGGAGCTGCAGCGCAGCACCTATCCCGCGCTGCGCGCCCATGACGCGGCCTTCTACGAGCGGCTGGAGAAGGCCGGCTTCCTGCTGGACTTCGGCGACGACGAGACCGGCCTCTCGATGAAGTACCTCCGCCGCGCCTCCGGCTACTACATCGACGTCGGCGCCTCCGAGCTCGTGGCCAATGGCGAGATCGGGCTGCGCAGCGGCGTCGAGGTCGCACGGCTGCATCCGGAGGGCGTGGAGCTCACCGACGGCACGCGGCTGGAGGCGGACCTCATCGTCTATGCGACGGGCTACGAGCCGATGGAGAGCTGGATCGCGCGGCTGATCTCGCCCGAGGTGGCGGCGCGCGTCGGCCATGTCTGGGGCCTCGGCTCGAACACGCGGATGGATCCGGGGCCCTGGGTCGGCGAGCTACGCAACATGTGGAAGCCGACGCGGCAGGAAGGGCTGTGGCTGCAGGGCGGGAATCTGCAGCAGGTTCGGTTCTACTCGCGCCTCCTGGCCCTGCAGATCCAGGCCCGCATGCTCGGCCTCAAGACGCCTGTTTACGATCCCAAGGCCTTCGCCCCCTAGCCGGAAGCCCGGTGCGGGCGGGGCCGCCTTGCGCGGGGGGCGGCGCTGCGGCCATCGCGAACTTCGCGCATTGGGGCTATCCTGGGGTAACAGGTGACCAGGGGAGCCGCCCATAAGGGCGGCGGAGAGAAGGCTGTGGCGCAGATCTGCACCGAATGCGTGGTCCGGGACCAGTCGCTCTGCGGCAGCCTGACCGATTCGGAACTCACCACACTCAACAGCATCGGGCGCTCCCGCCGCCTCGGCCGGGGCGAGACGCTGGTCTGGGCGGGGGATGACGCCGTCGTCTGCGCCAACCTGCTCTCGGGTGTGCTGAAGCTCAGCGCCTCCACCGCAGATGGCCGCGAGCAGATCGTGGGCCTGCTCTACCCCGCCGATTTCGTGGGCCGCCCCTTCGCCGAGGAGGCCGAGCACAGCATCACCGCCCTCACCGAGGTCGAGCTCTGCGTCTTCCCGCGGAAGGGCTTCGAGGCGGCGCTCGAGAACCATGTCCATCTGGAGCGGCTGCTGCTGCGCCGCACGCTGGCCGCGCTGGACGAGGCGCGCGCCCGCATGCTGATGCTGGGCCGCAAGACCGCCGAGGAGAAGGTCGCGAGCTTCCTGCTGGACATGGCCGACCACCTCGCGCGGAACGCGCCGCCCTGCCGGACGGAGTTCGAGCTCCCCCTCACCCGCTCCCAGATCGCCGACGTGCTGGGCCTCACCATCGAGACCGTCAGCCGGCAGCTGACCAAGCTGAAGCGCGACGGGCTGATCGACCTGCCTTCGGGCCGCCAGGTGGCGATCCGCAACCGGGTCGCGCTGAAACTGAGGGCCGAGGCCGCCTGAGCGGCCCCACCGTTCAATCCACGCGGGCGGTCCGCGGGGCGAGGCCCTCGCCGATCGCCGCGATGAGCTCCGGCGGAGCCTCGCCGCCGAGATGCAGCAAGGCCAGCGCCTCGAAGGCCAGTGCGCGGCGGGAGCCGAGGAAGAAGCAGCGCAGCATGTAGCCCAGCTCCGGCAGGGCACCCGGCTCGGGCTCCATCAGCACGGCGCCAAGATCCTGCGCATGGACCAGATCCGTCACATGCTGGCTGCGGATCCGCCCGGCCAGCGCCCGGCGCAGCGCGCAGGGATCGTCCTCCGCCGCCAGCGTGTCGAGCAAGGCGCCGATGCTGCGCTGATGGGCGGGCAATAAAGTGAGCAAGCCTTCGACGAGGTCATGAACGATCGCGGGCGGCGGCATCGCCGGAAGCCCGTCTGCCACCGCCTCCAGCCCGTCGCACAGCGCGCGCAGCCGCGCCTGCCCGTCCAGGAAATGCCCGGGAAGGCGGAGCTGCCGATCCTGCTCGATATCCTGCTGCAATTCCCGGCTCCCCCTTCTTCCTGTATCGCGCATGGGATGCGGGCGCGTGTTGACCTCGATCAACCCGGCCACGCCCGCGCTCACTCGCCGTAGAGCGAGTCGGCGCCGCGCTTCACGATGAAGAGGCCGAAGCCGATGCTGACGAGGGTCAGCCCCGTGCCGAAGAGCGTCATCCCCACATCTTCCGCGCGCGCGATGGCGAAGAGGCCGAGGATGGCCAGCAGGAAGGAGCCGGCGAGGTAGACGAAGCGGCTCAGCGTGAATCCGATGTCGGGCATGGCGGGGTCTCCTGGTTGTCGTCGAAAAGAATGCGGGCGGCGGCGCCGTCGGGGTCCTCGTACTGGCCGTCGCGCAGGGTCCAGGCGAAGAACAGCAGAGCGAGAAGCCCGAGGCCGAGGGCCAGTGGCACCAGCAGCGCGAGGGCGTTCATGCGGACCTCCCGGTACGAAGCGCGTTGAGGATCACCACCATCGAGGAGGAGGCCATCACCACCGCGGCCAGCAGCGGCGTGACGAAGCCGAGCACGGCCATGGGCACCGCCACGACGTTGTAGGTGAGGCTGAAGGCGATGTTCTGGCGCGCCGCCGCCTGCGCCCGCCGCGCCGTGCGGATGGCGGCCGGCAGGCCGGAAAGGCCTTCGGCGCGCAACACCAGGTCGGCCGCCGCCTGGGCGAGGTCGGTGCTGCCTGCGGGGCTGGCCGAGGCATGGGCGAGCGCCAGCGCCGCGGCATCGTTGATGCCGTCGCCGAGCATGAGCGGCCGCCGGCCCTGGGCGCGGAGCTCCTCGATGCGCGCGGCCTTGTCGGCGGGCGAGGCGCCGGCACGCCATTCGTCGATGCCGAGGGAGGCGGCCGCCCAGGCCACGGCGGCGGGCGTGTCGCCCGACAGCAGCTCGACCCGCAGGCCGAGGCGGCGCAGCTCCTCGATCGCCTGGCGCGCATCGGGGCGCAGCGGATCGGCGAAGCGGAAGACCACGGGCGCCGAGGCCGCGTCGGCGCGGTACCAGAGCGAGGGCCCGGCCTCCCCCGCGCTTTCGGCGCCGCAGAAGCCGGCGCTGCCCAGGCGCTCCACGCCGCGCATCAGCCCAGCACCCAGGACCTCGACGACCTCGCCGGCCGCACGCACGGGCAGCGGGCAGGCCGCGACGAGGGCGCGGGCCAGCGGGTGGCGGCTGCTGGCGGCCAGGGCCGCCGCGGCCTCCAGCGCGCCAGCCGGGCGCGCCGGGTCGGGCAGCAATTCGGGATGGCCGGTCGTCAGCGTGCCGGTCTTGTCCAGCACCGCCACGTCGCAGGCGGCCAGCCGCTCCAGCGCCGTGGGCGAGCCCACCAGCACGCCGCGGCGGAACAGCGCGCCGACGGCCACCACCTGCACGGCCGGCACCGCGATGGCGAGGCCGCAGGGGCAGGTCACGATGAGCGCGGCCACCGCCGGCACCAGCGCCACCTGCCAGGGCATACCGACGCCGAGCCACCAGCCGAGAAAGGTCGCGAGCGCCACGGCATGCGCGACCGGCACGTAGATCCGCGCGGCGCGATCGGCGATGGAAACGTAGCGGCCGCGCGCCTGCTCCGCGCGCTCCAGCAGGCGCGACACGGCGGCGAGCGAGCCCTCGGCGGCCGCGGCGGTCACGCGCTGAACGAAGGCCGCGCCGAGATTGACGGCGCCCGCCGGCAGCGCCTCGCCGGCCGGGAAGGCGCGCGGCAGGCTCTCGCCCGTGGTGGCGGCGGTGTCGAGCAGGGCCTCGCCCTCCTCCAGCACGCCGTCCAGCGACAGGCGTTCCCCGGTCGCGATCAACAGCCGTGCGCCGGGGCGGACCTGCTCGGCGCCGAGGCGGCGGGAGGTGCCGTCGGGCGCCAGCTGGGTCACCTCGGCCGATTGCAGGGCGATCAGCTCGGCGCAGGCCTGGCGGGCGCGGCGGCGCGCCGCACGGTCGAGCACGCGGCCGGCGAGCAGCAGCGCCAGCAGCGCCGTGGCGCCATCGAACCAGGTATAGGGGCCGTCGCGCAGCGTCTCGGACAGGCTCATCGCCGTGGTCGCGAGCACGCCGAGCGAGACGGCCATGTCCATGTTCACACGGCCCGCCCGCAGCGCCGCATAGGCCGAGCGGTAGAAGGGCATGCCGGCGACCAGCACCACCGGCATGGCGATGAGCGCCGCAAGCCAGTGCATCAGCTGGCGCGTGGCGTCGCCCATATCAGTGCCGACCCAGACGGCGACCGAGAGCATCATCACGTTGGAAGCGCCGAAGGCCGCGAGGCCGAGGGCGCGGATCAGCGCCTTTTCCTCGGCATCCTCGGCCGCGCGCAGGCAGGCCGCCGACCAGGGCGCGACCCGGAAGCCCAGCCGCGCCACGATGCCGGCCAGGGCCTCGGCGCGATCGGCCGGGCCGCGCCAGACGACGGTGAGCCGCCGGGCCGAGAGGCTGGCGCGTGCCCGCATCACCTCGGGCTCCGCGGCCAGGGCCTGCTCCACGAGCCAGACGCAGGCGCCGCAGGTGAGGCCCGCGACCATCAGCTCCAGCCGCTGTTCCTTCCCGTCCCGCAGCGGCACCGCGCGGGCGGCGAAGTCGACGGGGGGCAGCGGTACGGGGCGGAGATCGGCCGTCGCGCCCTCGCGCCGGAGGTAGAAGGCATCGAGGCCGAGGCCCGAGATGAGCGCGGCCGCGCCCTCGCAGCCCGTGCAGCAGAAGCGTCCCGCGCCGGGCGCGACCGGCGCGCCACAATGCGCACAGGCCGCGGCCGAGACGCGCGGCGCTTCCGCTTCGAGACGGGCCGGAAGAGCGTTCACGGGAAGGTCAGCCTCTCGCGCAGCTCGAGCCGTTCCTCGCCGCGCCGCACGGTCAGCACGGCCTCCCACGCGCCCGGCGCGGGCGCCTCGGCCGAGGCGCGCCAGACGCCAGGTGCCGAAGGCTGGAAGACCAGCGGCATGGTCGTGCGCTCCAGCGGCCGCTGCAGGAAGCCGGTGACGGTGGCATCGGCGGGCAGCGGCGCGCCGTCGGGCTGCCGGACGGCGATCTGCACCGCATCGCCCGACCTGACGACCGCCGCGCGCCAGCCCAAAGCGCGCTGCCGCTCGGCCTCGGCCAGGACGGCGCCGTAGCCGCGCCCGCGATCATAGGCGCCGACCGTCGTGGTGCCGGTGAAGGTGGTCACCGCCGCCGTGATGAGCACGGCATTCACCGCGATGACGACGCCGAAGCCGGCGACGAAGACCCAGGGAATCCAGCGGCTGCGCCGGATGGCGGGCGAAGCGGAGCTCATGGGCGGGGCCTCAGGAAGCTGGTGGTGGAAGCGGCGCGGATGGCGTGGCCCTGCCCGAGCAGGCGGACCGTGATCGGCGTGCCCTCCTCCTGCGGAAGGGCATGCACCGGCGCGGTGACGAAGAGGCGGTACTCGGCCACGCCGTCCGGCCGGGTGGTGACGAGCGGGTGGCCGGCCTCGTCCTCCTGCGCGACGCCCAGCACCTGCCAGGCCGCGCCGGCGGGAAGGCCATCCACTTCGAGCGCCAGCGTCTCGGGCTCGGACCGCCGGTCGGAGAGCTTCAGCGTGTAGCTGTTGCGGATGCCGCCATCGGCGAGGCGCACGAAGAGCGGCGCGCGGTCGCGCAGCACCTCCAGCGAGACGGGCTGCCGCACCGCGAGCCCGGTGATCATCGACAGCACGATCGCGGCCATGGCGGCCGCATAGACCCAGGTCCGCGGCCGCAGCAGCCGCACCGGCCGGCGCGCCTCCATCCCCACCGCGCAGCGCCCGCGCCCGGGCGGCAGGGGGGCGACGGCCGCCTCGGCCACGGCGAGGTTGCCGATGGTCTCGAAGGCGATGAGGCCCTTGGGGCGGCCCAGCTTGTCCATGATGCCGTCGCAGGCATCGATGCAGAGGCCGCAATTGATGCAGGCCATCTGCAGGCCGTCGCGGATGTCCACGCCCGTGGGGCAGACGTTCACGCAGGCGCGGCAATCCACGCAGTCGCCGGCGCCGGCGTCATGTGCCTTGCCGCGCGGCTCGCCCCGCCAGCTGCGATAGGAGACGGCCAGGCTGTCGGGGTCGAGCATCGCCGCCTGGAAGCGCGGCCAGGGGCACATGTAGGTGCAGACCTGCTCCCGCGCCCAGCCGGCCAGCACATAGGTCGTGAGGGTGAAGAGGCCCGCGAAGCCCAGCAGGGTGGTGGAGACGTTCAGTGCCAGGAGGTCCCGCGCCAGCGTCGGCGCGTCGGTGAAGTACATCACCCAGGCACCGCCGGTGGCCGCCGCGATCGCCAGCCACGCGGCGTGCTTCGTCACCTTGCACGCGCAGTCGCTCGCGCTCCAGCGCGCCTTCTGGTCGCGGCGCATGCGGGCGTTGCGGTCGCCCTCGATCCAGCGCTCGACCAGCATGAAGAGGTCGGTCCAGACCGTCTGCGGGCAGGTGAAACCGCACCAGACGCGGCCGAACAGCGCCGTCGCGGCGAAGATCGCGATGGCGCCGAGCAGAAGCAGGCCCGTGAGGTAGTAGACCTCCTGCGGCCAGATCTCGAGGAAGAAGAAGAACAGCCGCCCGCGCTCCAGGTCCACGAGCGCCGCCTGGTCGGGCTGGCCCGGCCCGCGGTCCCACCGCAGCCAGGGCACAAGGTAGTAGAGCCCGAGGCAGACGATCAGGATCACCCATTTCGCCCGGCGCACCGGCCCCTGCACCGCCTGCGGGTAGACCCGCACGCGGTCGGCATAGAGGGGCTGGTCGCGGTCGTCGGGCGCGAAGGCTTCGGGCTTGTCCATCTTGCTCACTGCGCGTTGCTCACGGAGCCGCGGCCTCGGTGCCGCCCAGGCTGTGGAGGTAGATGACGAGCATGCGGATGGTCGCCGGATCGAGGCGCGACTCCCAGGCCGGCATCACGCCGCCGCGCCCCAGGGAGACGGTGCGCAGGATGCTCGCGCGGTCCCCGCCGTAGAGCCAGACGCGGTCGTCGAGGCGGGGCGCGCCCATCTCGCGGTTGCCCTGCCCGCGCTCGCCATGGCAGCTCGCGCAGTTCTCGGCGAAGAGCGCAGCGCCGCGCGTGGCTGCCGCCGCATCCGTCGCGCGCCCGGTCATGGCCAGCACATGCTCGGTCACGTCGCTCGCCTGCGCGGTGGTGAGCATGCCGTCGGCCACGAAGCGCGGCATGAGCGAGTTGTGCGTCGCGTCGTCGTCGGGCGCGCGGATGCCGTGGCGGATCGTGCGCTCGATCGCCTCGAGGTCGCCGCCCCAGAGCCACTCGTCATCCGCCAGGCTCGGGAAGCCGGGCGCGCCCTGCCCGCCCGCGCCGTGGCAGCCGGCGCAGGTATTGGCGAAGGCCACGCGGCCACCCGCCATGGCATAGGCGCGCAGGTCCGGATCCGCGAGGATCTGCGCGGGCGTCGCCGCGCGCAGCCGGGCGAGCATGGGCTCGGCCGTGGCCGCCTGCTGGGCGCGGTCGCGCTCGGCATCGCCACGGGTGGTGTGGCCGAGCAGGCCCGTGGCGCCGGTGAAGGGCAGCGCGGGATACAGCACCACCCAGACCGCCGCGAAGGCGATGCAGGCGTAGAAGGTCCAGAGCCACCACTTGGGCAGCGGCGTGTTGAGCTCGCGGATGCCGTCCCACTCGTGGCCGGTCGTGGTCCGGCCGGTGACGGGATCGAAATTCGAATGATCGTCCATCTTGCCGATCCCCTATTCAGTGTCGCGCAGCGGGATCTGGCGCGCGGTCTCGAAGCGCTCGCGCCGTGACGGCCGGAAGGCCCAGACGACGATCCCCGTGAAGAGCACGAAGAACCAGATGACCCAGGCGGTGGTCAGCAGGCTGTGGAATTCGTGGATGTCCATCTCGCCCTCCCCTACTGCTGCCGCAGTTGCTCGGGCGTGACCTCGGAGAAGTCCACGAGGGTGCCGAGCATCTGCAGATAGGCCACGACCGCATCCATCTCCGTGACGACGCGCGGATTGCCGTCAGGGTCCATCTGGCGGGCGCGGGCGTAGCGGGCGGCGAAGGCGCTGCCGTCCTCGGCCGGGCGCGCCTGCGCCTCGAGGTCGGCGACGGCGTTGGTCACCATCTCCTCCGTGTAGGGCACGCCCAGGCGCCGCAGCGCCGCGAGACGGTCGCGCATGTTGGCGTAGCTCAGCGGCCGGTCGAGGAAGGCGTAGGCCGGCATCACGGTCTCGGGCACCAGCGCCCGCGGGTCGCGCAGGTGCAGCACGTGCCATTCGTCCGAATAGCGGCCGCCGACGCGGGCGAGGTCCGGGCCCGTGCGCTTGCTGCCCCACTGGAAGGGCCGGTCGTACATGCTCTCGGCCGCGAGGCTGTAGTGGCCATAGCGCTCCCGCTCGTCGCGGAAGGGGCGCACCATCTGGCTGTGGCAGGTGTAGCACCCCTCCCGCACGTAGATGTCGCGCCCCGCGAGCTCCAGCGGGGTATAGGGGCGGATGCCGCCGACGCGCTCGATCGTGCTCTCGATGGTGAAGAGCGGGATCACCTGGACGAGCCCGCCGATCGAGATGGTGATCAGCGTCAGCACGCCGAGCAGGATGAGGTTCCGCTCGATCTTGCTGTGGCTGAAGCGAATGCCGAACATGCGATGCGTCTCCTCAGGCGGCCACGCGCGCGGCGGCCGGGAGGATGCCGTGCGGCTCCTCCTGGGGAGCCCGCACGCTGCGGTACAGGTTGTAGGCCATCAGCAGCGCGCCGATGAGGTAAAGCACGCCGCCCATGGCGCGGATCACGTAGTAGGGGTGCATCGCCGCCACCGTCTCCACGAAGGAGTACTGGAGGAAGCCCAGGTGATCGTAGGCGCGCCACATCAGGCCCTGCATGATGCCCGACACCCACATCGAGGTGATGTAGAGAAGGATGCCCAGCGTCGCGATCCAGAAGTGCCAGTTGGCCAGCTTGGTCGACCAGAGCGCGGTGCGGCCCCAGAGGCGCGGCACGAGCCAGTAGAGCACGCCGAAGGTGATGAAGCCGTTCCAGCCCAGCGCGCCGGAATGCACGTGGCCGATCGTCCAGTCGGTGTAGTGCGACAGCGAGTTGACGGCGCGGATCGACATCACCGGCCCCTCGAAGGTCGCGATGCCGTAGAAGCCCAGCGCGGCGACGGAGAAGCGCAGCCCCGGATCGGTGCGCAGCTTGTCCCAGGCGCCGGAGAGCGTCATCAGCCCGTTGATCATGCCGCCCCAGGAGGGCATCCACAGCATGATCGAGAACACCATGCCCAGCACCTGCGCCCAGTCGGGCAGCGCGGTGTGGTGCAGGTGGTGCGGGCCCGCCCAGATGTAGAGGAAGGTCAGCGCCCAGAAGTGCACGATCGAGAGGCGGTAGGAGTAGATCGGCCGCTCGGCCTGCTTCGGCACGAAGTAGTACATCATCCCGAGAAAGCCCGAGGTGAGGAAGAAGCCCACCGCGTTGTGGCCGTACCACCACTGGATCATGGCATCCTGCACGCCGGCCGCGGCGCCGTAGGACTTGGCGCCGGCGAAGGAGACCGGCAGCGCCATGTTGTTGCCGAGATGCAGCACGGCGACGGTGATAATGAAGGCAAGGAAGAACCAGTTCGCGACGTAGATATGCGGCTCCTCGCGCCGCAGGATCGTGCCGCCGTAGATGACCAGGTAGGCCACCCAGACGAAGGTCAGCCAGAGATCGGCATACCATTCTGGCTCGGCGTATTCCTTGCCCTGCGTGACGCCGAGCAGGTAGCCGGTCGCCGCGATCACGATGAAGAAGTTGTAGCCCCAGAAGAGGAACCAGCCCGCATCGTCACCGCCCAGGAGCCGCGCGCGGCAGGTGCGCTGCACGACGTAGAGGCTCGTCAGCATCAGGGCATTGCCGCCGAAGGCGAAGATCACCGCCGAGGTGTGCAGCGGGCGCAGTCGGCCGAAGGTCGTGTATTCGAGGCCGAGGTTCAGCGCCGGGAAGGCCAGCTGAAAGGCGATGTAGACGCCGACGAGGAAGCCCGCGATGCCCCAGAAGATGGTGGCGACCGCGAAGGCCCGCAGGGGCGCCTCGACATAAAGGGGCTGCGCGCGTGGGGTGTGGCGCGCCAACGGCGCGTCCGCCGCCGCGATCACGTTATCGTGCATGAGGAACTCCTGGCATGGAGGTCTGATCGGACATCCCGGCGCGAGGGGCCTTGATTTGAATCAAGCCTCGGCCACGACGCGCAGGGCGAGGGCGAGGAGCAGGGCTGCGTTCACCAGGAGGGCGAGCGCGCCGAACAGCCTCAGCCGGGCGCCGAAACGCCGGCCAAAGAAGCTGCCGAGGACGGAAACGCCGGTGAGGCCCGGCACGGTGCCCGCGACGAAGGCCAGCATGGCCAGGGCCCCGGCCAGCGCACTGCCACTTGCCGCGGCGGCCGCCAACGCGGCGTAGAGGAGACCGCAGGGCAAGGCCGAGAGCATCAGCCCCAGCAGGAAGCGCCGCCACGGGCTTGGCGCCCCTTGCGACAGAAGGCCCCTCATCAGCCTTGGCACCGGCAGCGTGGGCAGACGCCAAGGCAGCGAAAGCCCTGGGACGGCCTGGACCAGCATGAGAAGCGCGGCCAGGACCAGCGGCACGGCGAGCAGGGATCGCGACAGGCCAAGGGAGGCCAGCCCCACGGCAGCGCCGGCAGCACCGCCGAGCGCGACATAACCCGCCGCGCGGCCGAGTTGGTAGGGAAGAAGATGAAGCCCGGTCAGCCGCGCGAGGCGGCCGGAGGGCAGGCCCTGC
Organism: Roseococcus pinisoli; assembly: GCF_018413645.1. Taxonomy (GTDB): domain Bacteria; phylum Pseudomonadota; class Alphaproteobacteria; order Acetobacterales; family Acetobacteraceae; genus Roseococcus; species Roseococcus pinisoli. Next base: position 87,565 of record NZ_JAHCDA010000006.1, on the reverse strand, counting down.
ACCGTCTGGGCGATGACGAAGGGCCCGCACATCCCCGCGCAATGGGTCACCCCGCCGGCGAGCCCGGCCAGGAACATGGCCCCCGCCAGCGCGAGGGCGCCATCGGCGCCCAGGGCCGTCAGGCTATGCAGGCAATCGGACAACATGGCCGCCGCATGGCATGCGGCAGGGAGACGTTCCTTGATTCAGCGCAAGGCGGGCAGGCGCGGGCCCTGCCGATCGGTCACCGGAAGATCAAGCGGCGGGGGCAGGTTGAATCCTGGCCCCGCCACGCCCGGTTCAGGCGACCGACGGGGCGGTCTCGACCTCGTCCGCCTCGGGCGCCGGACGGGTCAGGGGAACGTCGTCCACGATCCGCCCCCCCTCCATATGGATCGCCCGGGTGCACCACTTGTTCACGATGTCCATGGAGTGCGTCGCGATCACCAGGATCTCGGCCTGGCCGACAAGCTCGCCGAGGCGCTGGTCCGCCTTCTTCATGAAGTTCTGGTCGCCCGCGGCCAGCCACTCGTCCATCAGCAGGATGGCCGGGGCCTTCGCGGTCGCAAGGGCGAAGCCCAGGCGGATGTTCATGCCGGCCGAGTAACCACGGATCGGCAGGTCGATGAACTCGCCCAGATCGGCGAAGGAGACCGCATATTCGGTGAAGCGTTCCGCCTCTTCGCCCTTCAGGCCGCGATACAGGCAGTGAAGGGCGATGTTCTCCCGCCCCGTCAGCAGCGCGTTGACGCCGGCATTCGGATCGATGAGCGAGGCGATGGTCCCCTGGAGGGTCAGGCGACCGCCGGCCGGCTCGTAGATGCCCGCCAGGGCCCGCAGCAAAGTGGATTTTCCGGCACCGTTCGGGCCGATGAGCGCAACCCGCTCGCCTCGTTCGATAACGAAGTCGAGGCTGCGCAACGCGGCCACGGCCACCGTGCTACCGCTATCCGCCTTCAGCCGTCCGGGCCCATTCCCCAGCAGGCGCTTCTTCAGGGAGCGCCCGTTATGGTGATAGAGCGGATAGTCGATGGACAGGCCCTGGGCCTCGATGCGTGCCATCTCTTCAGACCCAGAAAGCGATGCGGTTGCGGAAGCGCGCAAAGAGCGCGAAGGCGGCCACGCCCAGCAGGCCCGAATAGACCAGCGACGCCACCCATTCGATCAGGGGGAAGGGCCTGCCCAGCAGCGGCGCGCGGACGATCTCCATCATCGAATAGAAGGGGTTGAGCGGCAGCCAGGGCTGCCAGTGGCCCACCAGTTCCGGCTTCCAGATGATCGGCGTCATGAAGAAGGCGATCTGCATGATGGAGGCGATGATCGGGGGGATGTCGCGAAAGCGCGCGCAGACCGCGCCGAACAGCAGCCCGGCCCAGAAAGCGCAGAAGGCCAGCAGGATGAGGCCAGGAATGGCCATCAGGGCTTCCCAGCCCGGCATTATCCCGAACAGTGCCAGCACAATGAGAATGAGGGGCAGGTTGTGCGCGGCGACCAGGGCGTTGCGAAACACCGCCCGCAGGGCGTGGAGCGTATAGGGCAAAGGCATCTGCCGGATGACGCCCTCCGACGACGTCATGGTGATACAGGCGTCATTGACGCTTTGCAGGAGCACTCCCCAGATGACCAGGCTGGCCGAAAGCCAGGGCAGGTAGGAGGCCAGGTCGATCCGGAACAGCTTGGCGTAGAGCACGCCGAGCATGCCCAGCATCAGCGCGGTCGAGAGGGTCAGCCAGAGCGGCCCCAGCACCGAGCCCCGATAGCGCTCCTTGATGTCGCCGCTCGCCAGCGCCCAGGCCAGGCGCCAGAGGCCGAAGCCCGAGCTCAGATCGTCGACGGCGCGCTGGAGGCGCTGCGGATTTCCGGCGTCGTGCATGATCACGGGCTCGCCGATCGCCTCGCCCTCGGTGCGGTCAGGGCCGCAGGCAGCCATGCTGGTCCTGGTCATCAATCAGATCATCTCGCTGTGGAAAGTCCCGAAGCGGCCCCACCTCGACCCGGTCTTGCCGCGGTTCGCAAGGTGCCCGTCCTGGTCGAAGGCCCTGTGCGTTTTACGCCCCCTTGAGGGGCGGCGAAAGCCCAGGATGCCGGCACCCGCCCGCGAGGGGCGCAACCCAGCCTCCCTGGCTCCTCCCAGGCCGCGCAACGGCCGCCGCGGCGCCTTGCCGGGACGGCCCGACCGCCCGATCCTGCACCCCATCCCCCTCGCCGCCTGTCGCGGCCCATCGGAGAAACGCCCATGCCCATGATCCAGGTCCAGATGTATGCCGGCCGCAGCCCCGACCAGAAGCGCGCCCTCGTGAAGGCCCTCACCGAGGCCTTCGTGACCACGGCCGGCGGCACGCCGCAGGCCGTTCAGGTCGTCCTCCAGGAAGTCGAGAAGTCCGACTGGGCCACGGGCGGCGTCCTGGCCTCAGAGACGCCGCCCAAGGGCTGAGCCCTGCCGGAGGGCCTGGATCAGGACTCGCCGCCGCGGGTCGCCTCGAAGAGGAACCAGGCCCTCCGCTCCGTCTCGTCGATCCAGTTCTCGATGAGGCTGGCGCTCGCCACGTCGCCATGCTCCTCGCACACCTCGTGCGCGGCGCGGAAATGGTCGGTCAGTACCGTATTGTCCTGGCGCAGCTCGGCCAGCATGTCCTTCGGCGTGACGAATTCAGCGTCGTTGTCGGACAGGCGCTGGGTGCGGGAGATATGGCCGATGGAGCGCAGCGTCGTGGCGCCCACCTTGCGCACCCGCTCCGCCAGCGGATCGGTCATGGCGAAGATCTGGTCGCTCTGCTCGTCCAGCATCAGGTGATAGTCGCGGAAATGCGGGCCGGACATGTGCCAGTGGAAATTCTTCGTCTTCAGGTAGAGCGCGAAGACATCGGCCAGCGCCAGGTTCAGGGCGGCGGCGAGGTCCCTCTGGGCATTGTCGGAATAGCCGGCCGGGGTGGCGAGCGGCGCGGTGCGAGGGTCGCGCTTGGGCGTCTTGGCCATCAAAGGTCTCCTTCTGTTGCGCTGCTCAGCCTGGCAGCCTGCGGTACATGGGTACGGCATCTGGACGCGGCAATTCGTCTCGATCGCGGAAAGCATGCCACCGTTTTGCCTGCCCCGTCCGCCGGCGCGGTGTCTGGTCGCTGAGAGGCCGGAGGGCTAGCCTCAGGAAAGAGCCTCATCGCGGAGCCTACCGCCTCATGAACCAGATTGCCCCTTCCTCGTCCGTCGGGACGCCGGATTCCCTCGCGCGCCTGGCGGAGGTCGCCGTCCGTGTCGGCCTGAACCTCCGCCCGGGCCAGGAGGTCCTCATGACCTCCTCCCTCGACGCGGTGCCGCTTGCGCGCCTCATCACCGACGCCGCCTACAAGGCCGGCGCCAGCCTCGTCACGACGCTCTATTCCGACGACCAGCAGACCCTGTCCCGCTTCCGCCATGCGACGCCGGAGAGCTTCGACCACACGGCCGGCTGGCTCTACGAGGGCATGGCCGAGGCCTTCCGGCGCGGCGCCGCGCGCCTCGCCATCGTGGGCGAGGACCCGGCCCTGCTGGCCGCGCAGGATGCCGGGCTCGTCGCCCGCGCCAACCGTGCCCGCGCCCAGGCCTATCGCCCGGCGCTCGAACTCATCACCACCTCGGCCATCAATTGGAGCCTCGTGCCCTACGCCTCGCCGGCCTGGGCGCGCGCCATGTTCCCCGAGCTGCCGGAGGCCGAGGCCCTCGAGAAGCTCTGGGCCGCGATCTTCGCCGCCACCCGGGTGGACCAGGCGGATCCCATCGCGGCCTGGGCGGCGCACAACGCCGTGCTGATGCGCCGTCGGCAGAAGCTCACCGACCGCCGCTACGCCGCGCTGCGCTTCCGCGGCCCGGGCACCGACCTCACCGTGGGCCTGGCGGACGGGCATGCCTGGATGGGCGGCCAGTCGACCGCGCTCAACGGCATCACCGGCAATCCGAACATCCCGACCGAGGAGGTCTTCACGACCCCGCACGCCGCCCGCACCCAGGGCCACGTCGTGGCGACGAAGCCGCTGGCCTATCAGGGCACGCTGATCCGCGACATCCGCGTGCGCTTCGAGAACGGCGTTATCGTCGAGGCCTCGGCCAGCACCGGGCAGGAGGTGCTGGAACGCATGATCGGCAGCGACGACGGCGCGCGCCGGCTGGGCGAGGTCGCCCTGGTCCCCGCCTCCTCGCCGATCTCGAAGAGCGGACTGCTCTTCCTGAACACGCTCTTCGACGAGAATGCCGCGAGCCACATCGCCCTCGGCCAGGCCTATTCGAAGTGCTTCGTCGACGGCGACACCATCACCCCGGACGACTTCACGGCGCGCGGCGGCAACACCAGCCTGATCCATGTGGACTGGATGATCGGCTCGGCCGAGATCGACGTGGACGGCATCGACGCACAGGGCCAGGCGGAGCCGGTGATGCGCGCGGGGGAATGGGCGGCCTGACCGAAGCCAGGATGGCCGGCAAGATGGAGCATTTATAACGATATCGTATTGCATTCCATGACATCTTTTTGACTCCGTCATGGAGGCACCCACATGCGCCGCCAGTCCCTGACCACCTGGATCATCATCGCGATGCTGCTCGGCATCGCGGTGGGCTACATGTGCCACGAATTGTGGCCCGACCCCGTGATCGCGCGTTCCATCGCCGACTACATCTCGCTCTTCACCGACGTCTTCCTGCGGCTGATCAAGATGATCATCGCCCCGCTCGTCTTCTCCACGCTGGTGGTCGGCGTGGCGCATATGGGCGACGTGAAGGCGGTAGGGCGGATCGGCGGCAAGGCCATGCTCTGGTTCGTCTCCGCCTCGCTGGTCTCGCTGCTGCTGGGCCTGATCCTGGTGAACATCCTGCAGCCGGGCGCCAACCTGAACATGGCGATCCCCGAGGCCGGGACGGCCACCAATATCCGGGCGTCCTCGCTCTCGCTGAAGGACTTCGTAACGCATCTCGTGCCCGTCTCCATCTTCGACGCCATGGCGCGGAACGAGATCCTGCAGATCGTCGTCTTCTCGCTGCTCTTCGGTGTCGCCGCCGCCTCGCTGGGCGAGAAGGCACAGACGCTGGTGAAGTGGATCGAGGAGCTCTCGCACGTCGTCCTCAAGATCACCGGCTACATCATGGGGCTGGCGCCGCTCGCCGTCTTCGCCTCGATGGCCGCGATCATCACGACGCAGGGCCTCGGCATCCTCGTCACCTACGGCAAGTTCGTCGCCGAATTCTATTTCGGCCTGGCGCTGCTCTGGTGCCTGCTGACCTTCGTGGGCTTCCTCATCTTCGGCAGGCGCGTCTTCGAGCTGGTGTCGCTGGTGCGCCAGCCCTTCCTGCTGGCCTTCAGCACGGCGAGCAGCGAGGCCGCCTATCCCAAGCTCATGGAGCAGCTCGCCCGCTTCGGCGTCAGCCCCAAGGTCATCTCCTTCGTGCTGCCGCTCGGCTATTCCTTCAATCTGGACGGCTCGATGATGTACTGCACCTTCGCGGTGGTCTTCATCGCGCAGGCCTACAACATCGACCTCTCCGTCGGCACGCAGATCACCATGCTCCTGCTGCTGATGCTGACCAGCAAGGGCATGGCGGGCGTGCCGCGCGCCTCGCTGGTGGTGATCGCGGCGACCCTCTCCACCTTCAACATTCCCGAGGCCGGGCTGCTGCTGATCATCGGCATCGACCAGTTCCTCGACATGGGGCGGTCGGCCACGAACGTCATCGGCAACTCGCTGGCCGCCGCCGTCGTCGGCAAGTGGGAGGGCGACCGCGTTGCGGAGCCCGGCTCGGCCATCCAACCCGAGCCGCCCACCGGCACCTACGACCAGGCGGAGGGCGTGGAGGCCGCCAGGGCATGATCCTCCGCCTTCTCGTCGCGTCGCTGCTGCTGGCCCTGGCGCCGCGTGCCCAGGCCCAGGATTCCGCGCCGGCAGCGCTGACGGGCCTGATGCGCAAGGCCGCGGAGAGCCGGCGCATCGCGATCGGCTACCGCGAGGCGTCCCTGCCCTTCTCCTACCTCAACCGGCAGCGCCAACCGCTCGGCTACAGCATCGACCTCTGCCGGGAGGTGGTGGCCGAGCTGCGGGCCGAGACCGGGCGCGAGATCACCGTGGACTGGCGCCCGGTGACGCCGGAGACGCGGATCCCCGAGCTGCTCGCGGGCCATATCGACCTCGAATGTGGTTCCACCACCAGCAATGCCGAACGCGCCACGCAAGTGTCCTTCTCGCCGGTCTTCTTCGTGGCCGGCACGCGGTTGCTGGTCCCCAATGCAAGCGCGGTGCGCGGCCTGTCCGACCTTGCCGGCCGTACGATCGTGGTCACTGCCGGCACCACCAATGCCGAGGCGGTGCGCGGCCTGGCCGCACGGCAGCGCCTGCAGATCAACCTCGTCACCGAGCCGGACCACGCGCAATCCTTTGCGCGTCTCGCCGCCGGCAGGGCGGACGCCTTCGCGACCGATGACGTGCTGCTCTACGGCATGGTCGCGACCGCCCCCGGCGGCGACGGCTTCCGCGTCGCGGGCCCGCTGCTCTCCTACGAACCCTACGGGCTGATGTTCCGCCGCGGCGACCCTGCCTTCGCCAGTCTCCTCAACCGGACTTTCGCGCGGCTGGCCACCAGCGGGGAGCTCGGCGACATCTACGACCGCTGGTTCAACCGCCGCCTGCCGACGGGCGAGCGGCTGAACATCCCGATGAGCGCGCAGCTCACCGAGATCTTCCGCATGCTGGGCTCGCCCGACTAGGGCCTTTCCCGTCGGGATCCCCTCGCCCGATCAAGCCAGCTTGACCGGGCATCGTCGTTCAGTCCCAGAAGACCAGCGTCCGGGCCTCGATGCTTTCGCGTGGCGGCGCATCAGGCGGCGAGGAAGGGTCGTCGAAAGCGCCGTGGAAGGACAGTCGTGCCCGGCCGTCCGTCGCGCTGTCGTAGCACTTGATCAGCAACGCCTCGTTCGGCAGCTGGTATGGGAAATAGACCCAGGCGTGGCGCGGGCTGTGCCGCACGCTGAAGGTCTCCCCCACGCGATCGGCATAAACCAGCGAGGTGGGAACCAGGTCCTCCTCCGCGATGCTCGACCATTCGGCCAGCGCCAGCGGGCTTTCCTGCACCGGCTTCAGCGGCCGCCACAGGTTCACGATCGCGAAGCGGCCGGCCAGCAGGCGGTCGGCCTCCTCGGGCAGCAGGTCGCGCAGGCGCTGCGGGGCCGAGGCATAGGTATAGTCGTTGTGCACGCGCTTGGCCGGCTCGCGCAGGGCCGCATCGGCGGCGGCGCGGGCCGCGTTGCGGATGTTGTGGTCGAAGACCACCACGCGCGAGGCGCCGAGATGCGCGCGCAGGATGCTTGCCACCTCCGGGTAATAGTCCCGCCGGATCGCCGCCTCGTCATAGAGGTCGGGGACCTTGCTCGGCGCGTCGATCAGCGCGAAGCCATGGCCGTCCAGCGTGAATTCGTGCTGCCGGTGGCGCCCGTTCTCCACCAGCACGTCGCGCGGCTCGACCTCGATCGTGCTCACGGGAACGCCCGGCGGCGGGGTGGTGGCATAGCGCGTGGGCTGCTCGATCCCGTCGCGCAGATAGTTCAGCGGCGCCGTCTGCAGCAGCGGCGGGAGGACGTAACCGTCAGGCATGTGCGGGCTCCTTCGCGAGGTTCAGCGCCGCGACCGCGCGGCGCGTGGCCGGCAGGAGGGTGCGGCCGTAATCCAGGGCGTCTTCGAGCGGGTCGAAGCCGCGGATGAGGAAGGTCGAGACGCCGAGCGCGGCATAGTCGGCCAGCGATTCCGCCACCTGCTCCGGCGTGCCGACCAGCGCGGTGGTGTTCGCACCGGCGCCGACGGCGGCGGCCACCTCGGTCCAGAGGCGCTTGTCGCGCACGGCGCCGCCGGCGGCCGCGTCCAGCAGGCGCTTGCTGCCGATGCTCTCGGGCTTCGCGCCGCCCTTGCCGAAGTTGTCGCCGCGCAGCTCGCGGATGCGGTCCAGAATGTTCCGCGCCCGCGCCCAGGCGCGCTCCTCCGTGTCGGCCAGCACGGGCCGGACCGAGAGGCTGAAGCGGATGGAGGCCGGATCGCGGCCCGCGCGGGCCGCGCTGTCGCGCACGCGGGCGATGCTCTCGCGCGCCTGGTCAAGCGTCTCGCCCCAGAAGGCATAGACGTCGGCATGGCGGCCGGCGCTCTCGATCGCCACGTCCGAGGAACCGCCGAAGAAGACCGGGATATGCGGCTTCTGCAGCGGCTTCAGCTCGGAGAAGGCACGCTGGAGGCGATAGTAGGTCCCCTCATGGTCGAAGGGCTGCTCGCTGGTCCAAACGCGGCGCAGCAGGCCGACATATTCGTCCGTCCGCGCATAGCGCTGGGCGTGGTCGAGGAAGTCGCCATCCTGGCCCTGCTCGGCCGGGCTGCCGCCGGTGATGATGTGGATGGCCGCGCGACCGCCGCTCAGATGATCGAAGGTCGCGAACTGGCGCGCCGCCAGCGTGGGCGCGATGAAGCCCGGCCGGTGCGCCACCATGAAGCCGATGCGCTTGGTCTGCGCCGCGGCATGGCCTGCGATCAGCAGGGCATCGGGGCTTGTGGAATGCCAGGCCACGAGGATGCGGCCGAAGCCCGCCGCCTCATGCGCCTGTGCGAAGCGGGCGATATAGGCAGCGTCGAGGACGGGGCCGGTCGCCGGATGGATCTCGGACGAATGGCGGTGCGAGATCATGCCGATGAACTCAAGGGGGTGCGTCATGGCGATGCGATCCTTCAGGCGATGTTCAGGCGGCGTAGGACGCGGCCGGTGGCGGCGTGGTCGCGCGCGAGACGGGCGGTGAATTCGGCGGGGGTGACCTTCTCGGGGCGGAGGCCGAAACGCCGGAGCGCGGCATCCACCTCCGGATCGTTCAGGCCGGCGTTGAACTCACGGTTGATGCGCTCCACCACCGGCTCCGGCGTGCGGGCCGGCGCGAGAAGGCCGAACCAGCCGCCGGTCGGCCAGTCACGCCCGATGCCGTGCTCGCTGACGTTGGGCAGGTTGGGGAAGAGCGCCCAGCGGTCCGGGCCGAGGCTCGCCACGGCGCGGGCGCGCTCGGACACCACATGCGGCGCCAGGATGGGATCGATCATGAAGTGCACGTCGCCCGCCACCACCGCATTGGCGGCCGGGGCGCTGCCCGGGAACGGCACGTGGACGGCCTCGAAGCCGCCCGCATCGGCGAGCAGCGCGCCGCGCAGATGCCCCGCCGAGCCGATGCCCGCCGAGCCGTAGTTCAGGACACCCGGGTTCTGCCGGCCATAGGCGATCAGCTCCGGCAGGGTGCGCACCGGCAGCGAGGGCGTGACGGCAATCACGCTGTAGGACTCGCCCGCGATGGCGATCGGCGCGAAATCCCGCAGCGGGTCGTAGCCCACATTGCTCAGATGCGGCGCGATGGTGAGGTTGCCGGCCGAGGCGTTGAGCAGGGTCAGCCCGTCCGGCCGGCTTTCCGCGACGAGGCGCGCACCGACCGCACCGCCCGCGCCCGCGCGGTTCTCCACCACGACCGGCGTGCCCAGCCGCACCGAGAGCGCGCGGGACATGACGCGGGAGACGTTGTCGTTCGTCGCCCCCGGAGGGAAAGGGCAGATGTAGCGCAGCGGGCGCGCAGGAAAGACCTCCTGCGCGCGGCCGACGGCCGGCGCGGCGAGCAAGCCCGCCAGCAGGGCCCGGCGCGGCGCGAGCATCTTCACGGGGCTCATGCCGGAACCCCCGCGGTCAGGGCCGCGCGGCCGGCGCCGAGGAGCGCGGCGTCCTCCGTCGGCACATGCACGCGGGCGCATTGCACGTCGCGCCAATGCCGCTCGAGCGGGTTCGCGCGGTCGAGCGCGTGGTTGCCGGCCAGCGCCACCGACAGCTCCACGGCCTTGATCGCCTGGTTCGCGAGCAGCGCCTTGACCGCGCCGCTCTCGGCGGAGGACGGCACGCGTCCCGCCTCGACGTCGGCGGCCAGCGAGGCCGCGATGCGGCGGCTGGCGATGAGCTGCGCCTCGATCCCGCCCACCGCCTGCTGCACCTGCGGCAGGGCCGAAAGCGGCTGGCCGAGGCCCGAGGGGCGGCGATTGCGCAGGAAGTTCACCACCCAGTCGCGCGCGGCCTGGGCCACGCCCGTATAGACCCCGGTGACCAGCAGCGCGTTCCAGGCGGATTGCACCTCGTCATTGCTGATCCAGGCGCCGGCGGGCACGAGGCCAATGGCGTGGCTCTCGGGCACCGCCACGTCGGTCAGCAGCAGGTCGTGGCTGCCGGAGGCCCGCAGGCCCAGGTGGTTCCAGGCCTCGCGGGATTCGAGACCGGGCGTGCCGGCGGTCACGAGGAAGTTGCCGATGCGGGGCTCGTCCTCATCCGTCCGCGCCAGCACCTCAATGAAGCGCAGGCCGGGCAGGCCCGTGACGTAGCGCTTGTGGCCGGTCAGCGCCCAGCCGGTGTCGGTGCGCCGGGCGATGGTGCCCGGCAGGCCGCCGCGCGTGGGCGAGCCGAGCTCGGGCTCCACGCGGGCGGCGTTGATCAGCGCGCCCTCCGTCACGGCCAGGCGGCCCAGCCGCTCGCGCAGCGCCAGCGGCAGGGCCGCGTTGCGCGCCAGGCCCGCCTGCTTGGTGAGCTGCATGGCGAGGATCAGCGCCGTCGCCGGGCAGGCGGCGCCCACGCGCCGGACGGCCTCCGCGGCGAGGACGATCCCTGCCCCACCGCCGCCCAGCGCCGTCGGCACCGTCAGGCCGAGGACACCGGCCTCGCGCAGGCGCTGCAGGCTATCGAAGGGGAAGCTCGCCTCGCGGTCGTCCTGCGCGCCATTCGCCGCGATGGCGGCGATCAGCGCGGGGTCGTCCGGAAAGCGCCGCGGCAGCGGCGGCAGCCGGGACGAGAGCGACAGGGCCTGGGTGGTCACTTCCACGCCCCACCCCAGCTGCCGACGGGCGGGTGATTGCGGCGCAGATAGCCGCGGGCGGCGTCGCCGACTTCCGAGGCGGTCTCGAAATTCGCGCGGTCGAGCTCCTCGAGCCGGCGGTCGATGGCGATCAGGAACCAGCCGGCATCGCCCTGGGCGGCAACGGCGATGAGGGCTCCATCCTCGATGATGGGATTGGAAAGGCGCATGGGATTCTCCGGGGCCGCGGCGCGGCCATCAGGCGTCGTGAGGTCGGCTGGTCGATGGCGGCTCAGCCGCGACACAGGCCCCGACAGCGCGAAACCACCCGGGAACGGGGGAGGGAGACGGACGGGCGGGATATTCTGGCCATCACGGTTCCTCGTCGTCTTGAGCTCGGCCCGGCGCCGGCGGGGTGCCGGGCGGGGATTCATCGGATCAAAATCGTGCTTTGATCATTATACGCCGTGATGGTGATATTTCAACACGGATCGATGGAGAATGCATCGATTTACATGCCGCGCATATTTTCCATTTGCTATCATATGATTGATGGGAAAAATCTACCCTGCTCCGTCGTTCAGGTTAGGGGCAAGGCCCCTGCCGCGGGCAGAGCGGCCGCTTCATTCCGACAGCACGCAAATTTATATCGTGAAAATCGGATTGAACTTTTATGGCTAGTTTTATAGGTTTGCGGAGCGCGCCCCGTCCGGGGCCCTTGATCCGAGGTTTCCTTGCCGACCGCCGTCCGCCTTCACGTGAAGACATCCTTCCCGCGCTGTCGCCGCGCCGCCTGACCCGCCGGCCGCGCGCCTCGCCGGCCGCCGATCGGAAACCCCGATAACCCTGCCTTCCTGGAGCCCCGCCATGTCCGGCTCACCCCGTCCTCGCCCGTCCCCTGCCCTCCGGCCCCGCCATTTCTGTCGAAGCTCCGCTTCCCCGCTGGCCTGAACTCTTTTTCTTTTTCCGGAGCATTTCCCCATGACGACCACCCGCCGCGACGCGCTTCGCCTCGCCTCGCTTTTCTCCGTCGCCGCTGCGACGCCCGTCCTCGCCCAGGCAAACAATGGCGGCGCCTGGCCCAACCGGCCGGTGAAGATCATCGTGCCCTGGCCCGCCGGCGGCCCCGGCGACCTCTTTGCCCGCGCCCTGGCGCGCGAGTTCTCCCCGCGCTTCGGCCAGCCCTTCGTGGTGGAGAACCGCACGGGCGCGACCGGCACGGTGGGCATCCAGTACGTCGCCCGCAGCGCGCCGGACGGCTACACGCTGCTGCTGCCCAACCTCACCGCCTTCATCGGCAGCGTGGTGGCGCTGGGCGACGCCGTGCAGTTCGACCCGCTGCGCGACTTCACGTCGATCGGCATCTTCGTCGAATCCGCCAGCGTCCTCTGGGCCCATCCCAGCCTGGGCGTCGAGACCTTCGAGCAGCTGCTCACCCGCGCCCGTGATTCCAGCAAGCCGCGCGTGGCCTTCGGCACCACCGGCAGCGGCTCCGTCTCCGAGCAGTCGGTGGAGCAGCTGGCCCGCCATTATGCGCTGGACCTCGTGAAGGTGCCCTATCGCGGCACGGCGCCGCAGGTGACGGATCTCGTCGCCGGCCATGTGCAGATCGGCTCCTCCGACTTCCCGACGGCCGCGCCGCATTACCGCGACGGCCGCCTGCGCCCGGTGCTCATCATCGGCCGCCATCGCCTGTCGGAGCTGCCGGACGTGCCGACTTCGGCCGACCTCGGCCTCACCGAGCCCGACTTCACGATATGGAACGGCCTCTTCGCGCCCGCGGGCACGCCGGCGCCGATCGTGGAGCGCCTGCGGGAAGGCCTGGCCGCCGCCGTGCGCACCGAGGCCTTGCGCGCCCTCACGGACGGCAACGGCAACCGCGCGGTGCTGCAGAGCGGCGCCGAGGTGACGGCACGTCTTCAGCGGGAGCTGGAATCGCGCCGCGCCTTCGCCCGCGGCGTCGACGCCGTCTCCGGCTGACGGACGACACCCGACCCCCGGAGGTTCCTCGCGGGGCGGCGGTTGAAACATTCGCCCCCGCCCCGCATATCGCGCCGGTCGATATGAACCCCCGAGGGAGAAGATGATGGGCGAAGCCCTGGAACGGCATGAATTCGGCGCCGAGGTCGGGCGCCTTCTGGATCTGGTCGTGCATGCGCTCTACTCCGAGCGCGAGATCTTTCTCCGGGAGCTGGTGGCCAATGCCGCCGATGCCGTGGACCGCCGCCGCTTCGAGGCGCTGACCGATCACGCGCTGAGCCTGCCCGCCGACGCCAAGGTCCGCATCGTGCCGGACAAGGAAGCGCGCACGCTGACCATCACCGACCCCGGTACCGGCATGACCAAGGCCGAGCTGGCGCAGCACCTCGGCACCATCGCGCGCTCCGGCACCGCGGCCTTCGCGAAGTCCCTCGCCGATGCACCGGCCGGCGACAAGCCGAGCCTGATCGGCCAGTTCGGCGTCGGCTTCTACTCCGCCTTCATGGTGGCCGACCGCGTCGAGGTCACCTCGCGCCGCGCCGGTACCGAGGAGGCCTGGAGCTGGGCTTCCGAGGGCAAGGGCGACTACACCCTCGCCCCGGCCACGCGCGAGGAGGCCGGGACCGACATCGTCCTGCACATGAAGCCGGATGCCGAGGAGTTCCTCGAGCCCTACCGGCTGCAGACGATCATCCGCAAATGGGCGGACCACATCGCCATCCCGATCACCGTCGCGCGCGACGGCAATGACGAGCCGGCCAACGAGGGCACCGCCCTCTGGCGCAAGGCGAAGTCCGAGGTGACGGAGGAGCAGTACGCCGACTTCTACCGCCATGTCGCCCATGCCTTCGACACGCCCTGGGCCACGCTGCACTGGCGCGCCGAGGGGGCGATGGAATTCTCGGCGCTCCTCTACGTACCGGGGATGAAGCCCTTCCAGGCCGTGGAGGGCGAGCGCGAGAGCCGCGTGCGCCTGCACGTCCGCCGCATGTTCATCACCGACCAGGCCAACCTCCTGCCGCCCTGGCTGCGCTTCGTGCAGGGCGTGGTCGATACCGAGGACCTGCCGCTCAACGTCTCGCGCGAGATGCTGCAGTCCACGCCGGTGCTGGCCCGCATCCGCAAGGCCGTGACCAACCGCGTGCTGTCCGAGCTGAAGACCCAGGCCAAGGACGCCGCGAAGTACGAGGCCTTCTGGGACAATTTCGGCCCCGTGCTGAAGGAAGGCGTCTGGGAGGATGCCGAGAACCGCAAGGACGTCGCGGCGCTGCTGCGCTTCCGCTCCTCCGCGGTGGAGGGCTGGACCTCGCTCGCCGACTACGTCTCGCGCATGAAGGAAGGCCAGGAGGCCATCTACGTGCTGATCGGCGACGATACGGGCGCGCTGGCCAAGTCCCCGCAGCTTGAGGGCTTCCGGGCCAAGGGCGTTGAGGTGCTGCTGCTCGACGACAATATCGATGCCTTCTGGCCGGAGCGGCTCGGCACCTTCGAGGAGAAGCCGATCCGCAGCGTCACCCAGGGCACGGTGGATCTCTCCAAGGTCGCCGGCGGCGCCGAGGCTTCCGAGGCGGCCGACGTCACGCTGCTGCTGCCGCTGCTGAAGGACGCGCTGAAGGAGGATATCTCCGAGGTGCGCGCGACGGACCGGCTGGTGGACAGCGCCGTCGTGCTCGCCGCGCCGGAGCATGGGCCGGACCTGCAGATGCAGCGCATGCTGCGCCGGGCCGGACGTGGCGCAGGCGGCGGGTTGCCGGTGCTGGAGCTCAATCCGCGCCACCCGCTGATCCGCAAGCTGGCGGAAACTGCGGCGACCGACACGGCGCTCTTCGAGAAGGCGGGCCTGCTGCTGGACCTGGCCCGGGTGCAGGACGGCGACGTCCCGCGCGATCCGGCCGGCTTCGCGCGGCAGGTCGCCGCCGCGCTCGCCGTCTGAACAAGACCGAGGGGGCTTTCGCCCCCTCGCCGTCTCAGCGGCGCTTGAGCGCGCTGAGGTCGCGTACCGCGCCCTTGGCCGCGCTGCTCGCCAGCGCGCCATAGGCCTTCAGCGCCGTCGTCACATTGCGCTTGCGCTTCTCGGCCGGCTGCCAGGCGGCGTCGCCCTTGGCTTCCATGGCCGCGCGGCGCTCGGCCATCACCTCGTCGGAGACGGCGAGGTTGATGCTGCGCGAAGGGATGTCGATCTCGATCAGGTCGCCATCCTCCACGAGGCCGATGGGGCCGCCCTCGGCCGCTTCCGGCGAGAGGTGGCCGATCGAGAGGCCGGAGGAACCGCCCGAGAAGCGCCCGTCGGTCACCAGCGCGCAGACCTTCCCGAGGCCCTTCGACTTCAGGTAGCTGGTGGGATACAGCATCTCCTGCATGCCCGGGCCGCCGCGCGGCCCCTCGTAGCGCACCACCACCACGTCGCCGGCCTTCACCGCGCCGCCGAGGATGCCCTCGACCGCCGCGTCCTGGCTCTCGAAGACGCGCGCGGGGCCGGTGAACTTCAGGATCGCCGCATCCACGCCCGCCGTCTTCACGATGCTGCCATCGGCCGCGATGTTGCCGTAGAGCACCGCGAGGCCGCCATCCTTCGAGAAGGCGTGCTCCATGTCGCGGATCACGCCGTTCTCGCGGTCCATGTCGACCTCTTCCCAGCGCTCGGACTGCGAGAAGGCTACCTGGGTCGGCACGCCGCCGGGCGCGGCGCAGAAGAAGTTCGGCACCTTCGGGTCCTGCGTGCGGCGGACGTCCCAGCTCTCCAACGCCTCGGCCAGCGTCGGCGCGTCCACGCGGCTGACGGTGGTGTCGATCAGCCCGCCGCGCTCCAGCTCGCCCAGGATGCTCATGATGCCGCCGGCATGGTGAACGTCCTCGACATGCACGTCGGCGACCGAGGGCGCGACCTTGCACAGCACCGGCACGCGGCGCGAGAGCCGGTCGATATCGGCCATCGAGAACTCGACCTCGCCCTCATGCGCGGCCGCCAGCAGATGCAGCACCGTGTTGGTGGAGCCGCCCATGGCGATGTCCAGCGTCATCGCGTTCTCGAAGGCCGCGACGGTCGCGATGTTGCGCGGCAGGACCGAGAAGTCCTCCGTCTCGTAATGGCGGCGGGTGATCTCGACGATGCGCCGGCCGGCCTCCAGGAAAAGCTCCTTGCGGTCGGAATGCGTCGCCAGGACGGTGCCGTTGCCGGGCAGCGCCAGGCCCAGCGCCTCGGTCAGGCAGTTCATCGAATTGGCGGTGAACATGCCCGAGCAGGAGCCGCAGGTCGGGCAGGCCGAGCGCTCCATGGCCTCGACCTCCTCGTCGGTGACGCTGCTGTCGGCCGCGACGATCATGGCGTCGATCAGGTCCACCTTCCGCTTCTTGCCGCGGTGGATGACCTTGCCGGCCTCCATCGGGCCGCCGGAGACGAAGATGGTGGGGATGTTGAGGCGCATCGCGGCCATCAGCATGCCCGGCGTGATCTTGTCGCAGTTGGAGATGCAGACCAGCGCGTCGGCGCAATGCGCATTCACCATGTACTCGACCGCATCGGCGATGAGCTCGCGCGAGGGCAGGCTGTACAACATGCCGTCATGGCCCATGGCGATGCCGTCATCCACCGCGATGGTGTTGAATTCCTTGGCGACGCCGCCGGCCTTCTCGATCTCCCGCGCGACGAGCTGGCCGAGGTCCTTGAGATGGACATGGCCCGGGACGAATTGGGTAAAGCTGTTGGCAATGGCGATGATGGGCTTGCCGAAGTCGCCGTCCTTCATGCCGGTGGCGCGCCAGAGGCCACGGGCGCCGGCCATGTTGCGGCCATGGGTGGTGGTGCGCGAACGGTACTGGGGCATGAGGTTGAAGTCCTGTCGTGCGTCGTTCTTGGATCAGCCGCACAGATTAGCCATTTCCGGCCGCCAGGGCTATCCGGCCGGCGCCAGGACCATCCCCCCTTCGGGCAGGGCAACTCGTTGAAAACGAGTCGCAAAAACTCGGTCGAGCTCGGGCGAATTCAGCACCTCGGCCGGCCCGGCCTCCGTCACCGCCCGGCCGGCCTCCATCAGCAGCAGGCGGTCGCACCAGCGCGCGGCGAGGTTGAGGTCGTGCACCACCACGGCCACGGCGGCCCCGCCATCGGCCAGCTTCCGCAGCCGGGCCATCAGCGCCGCCGCCTGGCCGACGTCGAGCGCCGCCGCGGGCTCGTCGGCCAGGACCACCGGCGGGTCGGGCGCGAGGACCGCGGCGGTCAGCGCCCGCGCGCGCTCCCCGCCCGAAAGGGTGGACCAATGCCGCTTCAGGAGCGCGCCCAGGTCGAAATGCCCGGCCAGAACCTCCAGCGTCGGCGCGCCGCGCCCGGCACGGTCGAGGCCGAGGCGCAGCAGCTCGTCCACGCGGTAGTCCCAATGCGGCTCGAAATGCTGCGGCAGATGGCCGATCAGCGCCGCCCGCTCGCGGCGCGGCCAGGCGGCGAGCGGCCGGCCCATCAGCATCACCTCGCCCGCCTGGGGCGCCAGCTGGCCGACCAGCAGCTTGCCCAGCGTGGATTTCCCCGCGCCGTTGGGTCCGATCACGCCGAGCACCCGCCCGCGCTCCAACGCCGTCGAGACGCCCTGCACCAGCGGCGTGCCGCCGGCGGAAAAGGCGAGCCCCTTGCCCTCCAGCGCCACCTCAGCCACGCCGCACCTCCCGCGCCAGGATGAGCAGGAAGAAGGGCCCGCCGATCAGCGCCGTGACGAGGCCGAGCGGGATCTCGGCCGGCGGCAGCACCGCGCGCGCCAGCCCGTCGCAGAGCATCACGAGCCCCGCCCCGATCGCGGCCGCGCGCGGCATCAGGCCGCGATGCAGGGGCCCATGCCGCCAGCGCGCGATATGCGGCGCCATCAGCCCCACGAAGCCGACCAGCCCGCCCCAGACGGTCGAGACCGCGACGATGAAGGCCGCCGCCAGCACCGCCAGCGCCACGAAGCGGCGCACCGGCAGGCCGAAGCTTTCCGCCACGCCCTCGCCCAGCCCCAGCAGGTCCAGCCCGCGCGCCAGGGACTGCGCCAGGACCACCGCTCCGCCGGTCAGGGCAACCAGCAGGGCGAGCTCCCGCCAGGAGGGCGTCTGCACACCGCCCAGCGCCCAGGAGAGCACGGCCTGCAGGCTCACCGTCTCGTCCGACAAGGCGAGCATGAGGAAGGAGCGCATCGCCGCCAGCACCGCCGCGACGGCCACGCCCGCCAGCAGCAGCGCAGCGATGGAGCTCCGCCCCGTCATCCGCGCCATGGCCAGCACCAGCCAGGTCGCGCCCCAGGCGCCGAGGAAGGCCAGCAGCGGCAGGGCCAGCGTCGCGGAAAAGGGCAGCACGACCAGCAGGGCCACCGTCGCGCCCACCGCCGCGCCCCCCGCGCTGCCGAGCAGATAGGGCTCCGCCAGCGGGTTGCGGAACACGCCCTGGAAGATCGCCCCGCCCAGCGCCAGCAACGCGCCGACGCAACCCGCCGCTAGTACGCGCGGCAGGCGCCATTGCAGGACCAGGTGCGACATGGGGCTCGACGGATCGGCGACCAGCGCGAGGAATTCGGCCGGGCTCAGCATCTCGGCGCCCAGCAGCAGCCCGGCCACGAGCCCGATCGCCGGCAGCAGGAAGATCACGCGGGAAAGGCCTCCGGATGCAGGATGCGCGCGACGCTCTCCACCCCGTTCACCGCGCGCGGCCCGGGGATCAGCAGCTCGGCACGGGAGACGACATGCACGCGCGCCTGGCGGACCGCCGCGATGCCGTCGAAGCCGGGGCGCCGCGCCACTTCGGCCGCCTGGTCGGGCCGGCCGGCAACGAGATAGACGTCCGGATCCGCGCGCAGGATCGCCTCGCCCGAAACCTGGGCAGGCCCGGCGGCGGGCAGTGGCGGGAGGGCGGGGATGCCGCCTGCGCGGATCAGGATGTCCATCGTGTAGGTGTCCGGCCGCGGCGTGCCATAGGCGCCGCGCCCCGTCGAGGAGGTCTCCAGGAAGACACGGACGGGGGGCCGTCCGGCCAGCCGCGCCGACACCGCCGCAAGGCGCGCGGGCAGGCCCCGCAGCAGCTCTGCCGCCCGTTCCTCCGTGTCCGTGGCGCGGGCCAGCAGGTCGATATTGGCGAAGATGCGCGGCAGGTCGCTGTGCAGGACGACGAGGCAGGGGATGCCGAGGCGCGACAGCGGTTCGATCAGCAGATGCGCCGCCTGCCGCGCCGGCGTCATCACCACCAGATCGGGCTCCAGCCGCGCGATGGCCTCGGCCGAGAAGCCGAGGCGCCCGCCCACCTTGGGCAGGTTCACGACCTCGGGCGGGAAGCGCGTATAGGCCTCGATCCCCACGAGGCGGGGCACGAGGCCGAGCGAGGCCAGCATCTCCACATTCGAGGCGAAGATGCCGACGATGCGCCGGGGCGGGGCGGGAATGGCAACACCCCGCCCCAGCCCGTCCTCCAGCAGGCGCGGCCAGCCCTCCGCGCGCGCCGCTCCCGCCAGGGGCAGGAAGGGCGCGGCGAGGAGGATCCGGCGCCGCATCTCAGAAGGTGAACCGCACGCCGCCGATGAACTCCCGCCCCGGCGCCGAATTGCCGCGGCCGCCATTGGCGAAGCGCGAATCCCCGAGGAAGGGATTGGACGCCGTGGCGATGAAGAGCGGGTGGTAATTCTCGTTGAGCAGATTGTTGATCGCCCCGAAGACGCGGACGTTCGGCGCCCGCTCCGGCAGGGGCTGGAAGCTGCCACGAAGGTTCAGCACCCAGAAGGCGCCCTTGCGGTGGACGTAGTCGCGGAAGGGCTCGGCCTGCGGGATCAGCAGGTTCTCCTCCGTGTTGTAGTAGACGGGGCCGCGCAGGATGCCCTGCAGGGTCACGTCCCAGCGATCCTGTCCGACGGTGGTGCTGATCCCGGCCTGGTAGCGGTACATGCGCTCCACGTTGCGGGTATTGGCCGTCCGCGACGCGCCGTCGTCGCGCATGTCGAAGTTCCAGGAGGCATTGGCATTCGCCCGCCAGCGGAAGCTCTCGATGCCCAGGTGCCGGGCCAGATCCGCTTCGAGCTGCACCTCCAGCCCGCGGACCACGATGTCGCCCGGGTTGTTCGTGTAGTCGCTGGTGGTGCTGTCGCGCGGGCGCACCCGGGTGATGATGCGGTCCGAGATGGTGTTCTGGAAGAGCGCGAGATCGGCCCGGAAGCCCGAGCGGAAATAGGCCGCGCCGACCTCGTATTGCAGGTTGGTCTCGGGCTTCAGGTTGGCGTTGCCGAAGGTGCGGCCGCCGCCGAGCGCGGTGAAGTCGGCGGCGAGCTCCGTCGCCGTCGGCGCGCGGAAGCCCGTCGAGGCATTGGCGCGCAGCGCGACCGAGGTGATCGGCCGGTAGGAGGCGCCGACCGACCAGGTGGTCGCGTCGTAGTCCCGGGCGCCGGAGCGCTGCAGCGGCAGGTTGGGCGTGGGGTCGAAGGCCGTGTTGCCCCAGGTCTGCCGGACGCCGGCGCGCAGGGTCACGCGATCTTCGAAGAGCTGCTGCGAGAGCTCGGCGTAGAGGCCGGCATTCATGTCCGTCTGGTTGTTGTCCAGCGGCGCCACCTGCCCCGTCGGCCCGCCGGGCAGGCCGATGCGGTTGCGCGTGGAGCGCAGCACCGAGCGCTCGAGGTCGAGGCCCACCAGGATCTCGGCGCCCTGCCAGAGCCGCATCGAGGGCTGCAGGCGCATGCCGAGGATATCGAGCACGCGGCGGTTGTCGTCGCGGTCGGTGCCGGGCACGGGCAGGCCCGCCGCGCTGCGCTGGATGGGCGAGCGCCAGCGCAGGTTGTCGATGTCCCGCACCGCATAGCCCTGGAGGTTCCAGCGGAAGCGGGAATCCGCCGTCGCGCCCTCGAGGGTGATGTCCGCCGAATGGTTCGTGCGGTCCTCGTGGTTGGTGGTGTTCCAGGCCGAGCCGGTGAAGCCCGTATTATAGGTCCCGTCGGTCCGCGCGCTGATGCCGATGCGGCCGATATTGGTCTCGACGCCGAGCGCCGCCGCGCCGCCGGCCCGGTTCCACTCGGTGCCCTGGATGGTCGGCCCGTCGCCGCCGGCGCGATAGCTGTCGCGGCGGCCGCCGGAGAGGCCGACATACATGTCGCCGGCGCGGACGTTGTAGGCGGCCGAGCCCTCGGGCGCGACGGGCGCGTCGCGGAAGCTCATGCCGTAGCGCAGCCGCCCTTCGATGAGGCCCCAGGAGCCGACGCTGGTTTCGGCGAGGCCGCCCGGGGAGGAGCGGCCGTCGCGCATGATGAGGTTGATGACGCCGCCCATCGCCTGGCTGCCATAGACCACGCTGGCCGGCCCGCGGATGATCTCGATGCGCTCCACCTCGGCAGGGCTGAGCTTGGAGAGGTTGGCGGTGCCAGCCCGGCGCCCGTTCACCAGCACCAGCACCTGCGAGCGGAAGTCGCGCCCCTGGCCGTCGGAGGAGCCGCCGCGGATGTTGATGCTGGTCTGGCCCGGCGTCCATTCACTGAAGAAGCCGACCGCGTTCTCGGCCAGCAGGTCCGTCATGTTGCGCGCGGTGCTGCGGCGGATCGTCTCCTGGTCGATGACCTGGACGGTGCCGGCGAGGCTGGAGCGCGGCTCGGGACGGCCCGTGGCGGTCACCACCATCTCGTCCAGCGTGAGGGGGAGGCGGACCTCCTGCGCCTGCGCGGCGGCGAGGGGAAGGAAGGCGGCACTGGCCAGCAGAAGGCGACGCATCAGGCGAGATCCCAGATCAGAAGGGCGGAGAGTTTGGGGGCGGAAAGCTCGAAGCCGCCGTCGGGCAGCGGCTTCAGCGCGGTGCGCAGGTGGTCTTCCAGCGCGTCGCGCCGATCGTCGTCGGCACCCAGGCGAAGCTGCATCGCGCAATGCGCGAAGGCCTCCGCGGGCGAGGCGAAACGGGCGGAGAAGGTCCAGGGGAAGATCGCGCTGCGGCTGGGCTGCCGCTGCGGGCCCAGCGCGGCCAGGATGGCGGCGACGGCGGGGCGTTCGTCCTCCCGATGCAGATGGGCGGGCAACGCGCCGGAGAGGCACCAGCGCTTCGGCCCGCGCTGCGCCGGGACGATCCAGGCCACGGCGCGCGTGGCGCAGAAGCGCATCAGGCCCAGCAGCCGCTCCGGCGCCTCCTGCGGGCCGGAAGTATTGGCCGCGATGGCGATATCGACCTGCGGCAGCGGCGGCAGCTCCTGCCAATAGGCGTCGACCGGACGCAGCCCCGGGTGGCTGATGCGCGAGAGACGGCCGAGCCGCGCGCGCAGGTAGCGGCTGGGCTCGACGGCGAGCCAGCGCGTCCCCGGCTCGACCCAGCCCAGCATGGGGTGCCCCGCGCCGGCCCCGAGGTCGAGCAGGCTCTCCGGCCGGCCCAGGGCGGCGGTAAGCGCGGCCGAGGCCTGCGCGCCGTAATCGGAGCGGTCCATGCCGCGCGCGTAGAAGCGCGCCGCCCGATCGGGCCAGACGGGCTGGACAGGGGCGGGCTCGACGGTCCCGGGGCCACGCATCAGGTCACCTGCCCCGGTGCACCCCGCCCGGATCCTCGTCTGGTTGCGACCGCCTTGCGGCGGATCGGCAATGGCAGGTCTCCTGGCTCGCGGATCATCGATGCGGGCCCAGCCTTCCCACGGCTCGCGCCGCAGTGGCCCGCCCCGGAGCTTCGGGGCGGAAGGGCCAGCGTCTCCACGCTGACAGTTGCGGGGGCAGCTGCCGACTGGTCCGCTTCGGGGAGGATTCCCCTGGCAGACGCACGGCATTCCCTTTTCACCCGCTCGCGCGGGACCATTGCGGCTCCCATCTAGGCAAGGCCCGCCGCAGCCGGCAAGCCGGGGATATCGATTCTCGCGCCTCTCATCTCGATATGTTATGATATAACATTATTGACGCCTACCGCCTGGGAGACCCAGCTTGCATGAACCCCTGATCGGCCAGCTGCAGGTCTGCGCCCCCTGCACCCACCCGGACCGCGAGAAGCGCGGCCCGGTGAAGGCGGGGGAGCTCTTCGCCACGCGCCTCGCCGGCGAGGTCGCGGCTCGGCCGGAGCTCGCGGGGCTGCGCGTGGTGGCAACGCCCTGCATCGGCAATTGTGCCGCGCGCTGCCGCGTCTCCCTCGCGGGGGCGGGGCGGTGGAGCTGGCTGATCGGCGGGCTGGACCCGGACGCGCCCACGAACGACCTGCTGGACTTCACCCGCCATTGGCTGAAGGCGCCGGACGGCTTCGTCGGCAAGGACGACCGCCCCAAGCCGCTGCGCCCGCTGCTCCTGGGGCGGGTGCCCCCGCCCGAGCTGCCGGAGCTCAGGGAGCCGGCGGCTTCCACGGGCTGACCGCGCCGCCCGCGACCAGCAGCCCCTCGCCCGGCCTCGGTACCAGCGCGAGCCATTGCCGCGGCGCCTGACGGAGCAGCGTCCCGGCCAGCGCCGCAATGGGCCCGCCATGCGCCACGGCCAGCACCGTGGTATCGGCCGGCAGCCCCTCCCACCAGTCGAGGACCCGCGCCGCCAGCTCGGCCGTCGTCTCGCCGCCGCCCGGCCGGAAGCTATCCGGCGCGTCGATCATGCCGTCCATCGCATTGCCCGTGGCGTGCCAGATGGCGTTCCAACCCAGGCCTTCCCAGCTGCCGAAATCGCGCTCGGCCAGGCGGGGCTCGATCTCCAGCCTTTCGCCGGCCAGCAGCCCGCCGAGCCACCGCGCGCGGCGGGCCGGCGAGGCAAGAACGCGGTCGAAATCCCTGGCGAGCCCGGAAGCGGCCAGCCCTTGCGCCTGCGCGCGTCCGGCGCGGCTCAGCCCGACGTCGCTGCGGCCGTAGCAGCGGCCCGCCCAATGCGGCGCGACCTCGGTGTGGCGCAGCAGCAGCGCGCGCCTCATCGCTCCATCGCAAAAGCAAGCGTCGCGAGGACGATGCCGACATAGCCGGCCGCGCCGATCGCATCGCCCGTGCTGCCGCCCAGCCGCCGGCGCAGCAGCGCGCGGTACCAGAGCAGGAAGGCCCCACCGAGCGCCAGCGCGACGGCCATGGCCCGCGCATCGGCGAAGGCGCCCAGCAGCAGGGCCGGAGCGGCCAGCAGCGCGGCCAGGCCCACGCCCTTCCAACTGGCCGAGGGCGCGACGCTGGCGCCGAGGCCATCGCGCCCCGGCACCGGCGGCACCGCGGCCATCACCACCAACATCAGCAGCCGCCCCAGCGCCCCCGAGACGACGAGGACGATCATCGCCTGGGCGGGATCGGGCATCGCCATCAGCCCGCCCGCGCGCAGGGCGACGCCGAAGCCCAGGCCCAGGGCCCCAAAGGCGCCGATGCGGCTGTCCTTCAGGATGCGCAGCACATCCTCCGGCGTCCGTCCGCCACCCAGCCCGTCGCAGAGATCGGCCAGGGCATCCTCGTGCAGCGCGCCGGTCAGCCGCGCCTCGATGACCAGCGCCAGGATCACCGCCAGCGCGAAGGGCAGGACCAGATCGGCCAGCGCGAGCGCCAAGGCCGTCAGCGCGCCGATGCCCGCACCGACCAGCGGGAAGAGCAGCAACGCGCGCCGGATCTCGCGGGAGAAATCCTCGGCCGTCGCGGCGCCGCCCGGCACCGGCAGGCGCGTGAGGAACTGGATGGCGGTCGCGGCCGCCCGCATCATCCGCCCGTGACCTCGGCCAGCGTCGCGACGTCCCGCAGCAGGCTCCCGGCGGCGTCGAGCATGGGCAGCAGCAGCAGCGCGCCCGTGCCCTCGCCCAGCCGCATCTCCCAGTCCAGAAAGGGCTCGAGGCCGAGGCGTTCCAGCACCAGCGCATGGCCCGGCTCGGCGCTGCGATGCGCGGCGATGCAGGCCTCCATGGCGGCGGGGTCCAGCGCCTGGGCCACCAGCGCCCCAGCGCCGACGATGAAGCCGTCCAGCACCACGGTGAGGCCACGCCGCGCCGCCTCGGCGATACAGCCGGCGATGGCGGCGATCTCGAAGCCCGCCACCGCGGCGATGGCCGTACGCGGATCCTTCAGGGCTCGCGCACGCGCCACGGCCTCCGTCACCACGGCCTGCTTGCGGGCCAAGCTCTCCGCCGTCGCGCCTGCGCCGGGGCCGATGACCCGGGCAGGCTCCACCCGCGCCAGGAGGGCAGCGAGGCAGGCGGCCGGGGTGGTGTTGCCGATGCCCATCTCGCCCAGCGCCAGCACGCGAACGCCTGCCGCGTCGGCCTCCGCTGCGGCGCGGGCACCGACGGCCAGCGCGGCCTCGAATTCCGGCGCGCTCATCGCCGGCCCCTGCGCGAGATTGGCCGTGCCGCGCGCCACGCGCCAATCGCGATAGGCCTCGCCCGACAGGCCCTCGGCCTTAGAGCCGGCATCCACCAGCACCATCTCCGCGCCCGCCCCGCGCGCCAGCGCGGCCGAGCCGGCGCGGCCCTCCAGCATCAGGCGCATCATCGCGGTGGTGACGCTGTCCGGCCAAAGCCCCACGCCCTCGGCCACCACCCCGTGGTCACCCGCGAAGACGATCAGCCGGCGCGGCGCGGCCGAAGGGTCGACGCGACCTTGCGTCTCGGCAAGGCGGATGGCCAGCCGCTCCAGCCGGCCCAGGCTGCCCGGCGGCTTGGCCAGGGAATCGAGCCGCGCGCGGGTGGCCTCGGCGATGGTCATGGCGTGGGCTCCGCGAGGGCGATAGCGTGGAAGAAGCTGCCGCTGACGTGGCCCCGCCGGCCGCCGGCCGGGCCGATCTCCCGCCCCTCGCCGTCCTGGAGCAGCGCGAGCGCCGCGTCCTCGCCCGGCTGCGTGACGGTGGCGTAGTGGAATTCGTGCCCGCGCAGCACCGTGCCGGCGCGCCCGAGCACGCCGTCGGCGAGCAACCGCGCCTGGCGATAGCCGAGGTTCATTTTCCGTCGCGCGAAGCTGGTGGAATGGCCGAGCAGCCCGGCCATGGCGTGGCGCTCCCCGCCGGCGTCCTCGATGCCCTCGCCCAGCACCATGTGGCCGCCGCACTCGCCATGCACCGGTCGCGTCTGCGCGAAACGGCGCAGCCCTTCCAGGAACCGCGTCGCGCCGGAGAGGCGTCCGGCATGCAGCTCGGGATAGCCGCCGGGCAGCCAGCAGGCATCGGCGCTCTCCGGCGGCGCCTCGTCCGCCAGGGGCGAGAAGGGCAGCAGCTCGGCGCCCGCGCGGCGCCAGGCGGCCAGCACATGCGGGTAGGTGAAGCTGAAGGCCGCGTCCCGGGCGAGGGCGATGCGCTGGCCGGGCGGCGGCAGGGCCAGCCCGTCCATCCCGCCCGGCGCGACGCCGAGCGGCGCGGCCAGCCTCTGCACCGCCTCGAGGTCGACGTGCTGCGCGATGTGCTCGCCCAGCGCCGCCATGGCCGCCTCCAGCGCCGGATGCTCCTCCGCCTGCACGAGGCCGAGGTGCCGCTCCGGCAGCGCCGGCGGCGCATTGCGCGGAATGGCGCCGAGGACGGGAATGCCCAGCGGCGCCGCCGCGTCGTTCACCATGCGCAGGTGGCGCGCGCTGCCCACGCGGTTCCAGACGACGCCGCCGATGCGCACCGCCGGATCATGCGTGGCGAAGCCGCGCAGCAGGGCGGCATGGCTCTGGCTCGCGCCCGACACGTCGACCACGAGCAGGACGGGCAGGCCGAGGCGCGCCGCGAGGTCGGCCCCCGCGCCGCTGCGTCCGGGCGGGGCGTTGATGCCGTCGAAGAGGCCCATGGCGCCCTCCACCAGCAGCAGCCCGGCCTCGCGGGTCGCCTCGGCGATCAGCGCATCCACCAAGGCGGGCGGCATGGCCCAGGAATCCAGGTTCACCCCGGGCCGGCCGGTCGCTGCCGCGTGGAAGGCGGTATCGATATAGTCCGGCCCCGCCTTGGCGGCGTTCACGGCCACGCCGCGGGCGCGCAGCGCCGCCAGCAGGCCGAGCGTCAGGGTCGTCTTGCCCGAGCCGGAACGCGGCGCCGAGATGATGAGGCCGCGCGCCATCAGGCCCTCGCGTGACGTGGGGCCGCATCCGCGATACGCCCTCCGGGATGGAGACCGAGGATTGCCCGGGACCGAACCTTCGCCGCGGCTGGACCACGGGCGCCTGCGCCACGGCCGCCGCCAAGGCGGCCATGACGGCGCTCGCGACGGGGGATTTCCCCGATCCCGTGACCATCGCCCTGCCGGGCGGCGAGCGCCCGGCCTTCGCCCTGGCCCAGCAGGCGCTGGACGAGCACGGCGCCATGGCCGCCATCGTGAAGGATGCCGGCGACGACCCGGATGTCACCCATGGCGCGCTGATCCGCGCCACGCTGCGGCGGCTGCCACGGGGCGCCGGCCTGGTCTTCCGCGCGGGCGAGGGCGTGGGCACCGTGACTCGGCCGGGCCTGCCCCTGCCGCCCGGCGAGCCTGCCATCAACCCCGTGCCGCGCCGCATGATCGCCGCCGCGCTCGCCGAGGTGGAGCAAACGCCCGACGTGGAGGTGACGATCTCCATCGCGGGCGGGGAGCGGCTGGCGCAGCGCACGCTGAACGGGCGTCTGGGCATCGTCGGCGGCCTGTCGGTGCTGGGCACCACGGGCATCGTCGTGCCCTATTCCTGCGCGGCCTGGATCGACAGCATCCATCGCGGCATCGACGTGGCCCGCGCCATGGGCCTGCCGCACATCGCCGGTAGCACCGGCTCGGCCAGCGAGGCCGCGGTGCGGCGCCTGCACGACCTGCCCGAGGTCGCCCTGATCGAGATGGGGGACTTCGTGGGCGGCATGCTGAAATACCTGCGCCGCCATCCAGTGCCCCGCATCACCATCGCCGGCGGCGTCGCGAAGATGACCAAGCTGGCGCAGGGCCGGCTGGACCTGCACTCCAAGCGCGGCACGGCCGACATGGCAGCACTGGCCGAGCTCGCCGGCATGCCCGAGCTCGCCGCGTGCAACACCGTGGCCGAGGCCTTCTCCCGCGCCGGCGACGGCCTGGGCGACCTCATCGCCGCGCGCGCCCGGGACACGGCCGCCGAGGTCCTGCGCGGCACCGATATCGCGCTGGAAGTCGCCGTCTTCGATCGCGAGGGACGGCTGGTCGGTCATTCGCCGCCCCTGAACCGGCGGCGGTAATCGGCGGAATAAAGCGCGCTCTCGCGGAAGCCGCTCGCCGCCAGGGCCGGGCCGACCAGGATCAGCGCCGTGCGCTCGATGCCCTCGGCCTGCTGGGCGATGTCGGCCAGCGTGCCGCGCAGCACGCGCTCCTCCGGCCAGCTCGCCCGCGCCACCACGGCCGCCGGGCAATCGGCGCCATAGAAGGGCGTCAGCTCCGCCACCACGCGCGCGATGGCGTGGATGCCCAGATGGATGGCCAGGGTGGTGCCGCTCGCCGCGAAATTCGCGAGCGTCTCGCGCTCCGGCATCGAGGAGGCGCGGCCGCCCATGCGCGTCAGCACCAGCGACTGCGCGACCTCAGGGATGGTCAGCTCCTGCCCCAGCGCGGCGGCGGCCGCGGCGAAGGAAGGCACGCCGGGCGTGAGCGTATAGGGGATGCCGCGCGCCTTCAGCCGGCGTACCTGCTCGGCCACGGCGGACCAGACGGAAAGGTCGCCCGAATGCAGCCGCGAGACCTCCTGCCCCGCCGCCTGCGCCGCGACGAACTCCGCCTCGATGGCGTCGAGGTCGAGCGGCGCGGTGTCGACGATGCGCGCGCCCGGCGGGCAATGCTCCAGCAGCGCCTTCGGCACCAGCGAGCCGGCATAGAGGCAGACCGGGCAGCGGGCGATGAGGTCGCGGCCACGCAGCGTGATGAGGTCGGCCGCGCCGGGGCCGGCGCCGATGAAATGGACGGTCATGCGGCGGTCTCCGCGAGCGCGCAGGTGGCGCGGCCCGTGCTGCTGCGGGGCGCCAGCAGGCGCGCGCCGACGCCGGCCGCCGCCAATGCCGCCGCCTCGGCGACCGAACCGAGGCCCGCCGTCGCGCGCGAGCAGCGGCTTTCCGTCAGCACTTCCACATCGCCGGCATCGGTCACGATCGTCACCTCGATGCCGAGCTGCGCCGCCGCCTCGGCAATGCCGGGCTCCCCGGCCTTCAGCGGAATGGTCGCGAGGCGCGCCACGGCTTCACGTGCGCGCCCCGTCTCCGCCAGCGCGGCATCCAGGGCGGCGATCACCTCCTCGGCCGAGGCGCCGCGACGGCATCCGATTCCCGCGATCAGATTCATAGCGGCTTGTCCCATATCCATTGCGTCACCGGCATCGCCGCGCGCCAGCCGGTGAGGCCGCCCACCGGCGCGGCGCGCGAGACGGCGAGGCGGATCATCTCGCCGCCCAGGCCCGCATGGCGGGCGAGCAGCAGGGCTTCGGTCTCCAGCGTGACGGCATTGGCGACGAAGCGTCCACCCGGCTTCAGCGCCGCGAGCGCCGCTTCGAGCGCCTCGCCCGCCCCGCCACCGAGGAAGATCGCGTCGGGCGGCTCCAGCCCGGCCAATGCGGCAGGCGCCTCTCCCTCCACGACGGAGAGCCCGGGCACGCCGAGCGCCACCGCATTGCGTCGAAGGCGTGCCGCGCGGTCGGGCCGCGTTTCGATCGCGATGGCGCGCAGCGAGACGTCGGCCAGCATCCATTCGATGCCGATGGAGCCCGCCCCGGCGCCGATATCCCAGAGCAAGGCGCCCCGCTTCGGCGCGAGCGCCGACAGCGTGACCGCGCGGATCTCCCGCTTGGTGAGCTGGCCGTCATGCTCGAACCAGTCGTCAGGCAGGCCCGGCGCACGGGCCAGGACGCGCGCGCCCGGCTCGGCCTCGACCTCCAGCGCGACGAGGTTCAGCGGCGCCACATCGGCCAGCGCGAAGTCGCCCGCCACCGTCGATCGGATGCGCTCCCTCGGGCCACCCAGCGCCTCGAGCACGGTGAGACGCGTGCGGGAAAATCCGTCGCGCAGCAGGGCGGCGACGGCGGCCGGGCCGTCGGCATCGCTGGTCAGGGCCAGCAAGCGCACGCCCGGATGCAGATGCGGCCGCAGCAGCTCCACCGGTCGTCCGTGCAGCGAGAGCGTCACGACGCCCTCCAGCGGCCAGCCCAGTCGCGCGGCGGCCAGGCTGAAGGCGGAGGGCGCAGGGACCACCAGCGCCTCTTCGGGCGGCAGGCGGCGCAGCAGCGTCGCGCCCACGCCGTGCAGCATGGGATCGCCCGAGGCGAGCACCACCACCCGTCGCCCCCGCGCGGCCAGCACGCCCGAAACGTCGAAGGGCGAGGGCCAAGCACGCGCCTCGCCGCGGATCAGCCCGGCCGCCAGCTCCAGGTGGCGCCTGCCGCCGAAGACGATCTCCGCGCCCTCGATCAGCCCACGCGAGAGGGGAGGCAGGCCGGCCACGCCCTCCTCGCCGATCCCGAGGATGGACAGCCAGCGCGTCACGGCCGCAGTTTCGGCGAGCATGACCTCACCCCTCCTGATTCTCGGCGGCACCACCGAGGCGCGCGAGCTCGCGGCCCTGCTGGCCGCGCGCGGCGCCGATGCCGTGCTGTCGCTGGCCGGCCGCACGGCGAAGCCGGTGGCCATGCCCGTGCCGGTGCGGATGGGCGGCTTCGGCGGGGTCGAGGGACTCGTCGCGCATCTGCGGGAAGCCGGCATCCGCGTCCTGATCGACGCCACGCATCCCTATGCTGCCACCATGTCGCGCCACGCGGCCGAGGCGGCGGCGCGGCTGGGCCTGCCCTTCCTCGCGCTGCGGCGCCCGCCCTGGCAGCGTGCGCCCGGCGACAACTGGACCGAGGTGGCCGATGCCCGCGGTGCCCTCGCCGCGCTGGGCACCGCGCCGCGCCGCGTCTTCCTGGCGCTGGGCCGGCAGGAGCTGGCGCCCTTCGTGGAGGCGCCGCAGCACGACTATCTGATCCGCAGCGTCGATCCCATCGAGCCGCCGCTGGCCGTGCCGCATGCCCGCTACATCCTGGCCCGCGGCCCCTTCCCCGAAGCGGCCGAGCACGCCCTGCTGCGCGACGCCCGCATCGAGGCGATCATCTGCAAGAACAGCGGCGGCAGCGCCACCTACGGCAAGATCGTCGCCGCGCGCGCATTGGGCATCGAGGTGCTGCTGCTGCGCCGCCCGCCCCTGCCCCCGGCGCCCGAGGTCGCGACGGCGGCCGAGGCCATGGCCTGGCTCGATCAAGCCGGCGCCCTCCGCGGGGTATAGACCAGCGGCGGCAGCGCGGGCCGCGCGATCACCCGCGTCTCGGCCGTGCCGATGATCAGGCAGGTCGACATATCCGCCTGCGCGGGATCGGCCTCGGCCAGCGTCGTGAAGCGGATCTCCTCATCCTCGCGCATCACCGCGCGGCCGAAGATCACCGGCGTCTCGCCGGGCAGATGCGCGCGCAGGATGTCGAGCCCCGCGCCCAGCTGCCAGGGCCGCGCGCGACTGATCGGATTGTACAGCGCCATGGCGAAGCCGGCCTGCGCGGCGGCGGCGAGGCGGCGCTCCACCAGCGGCCAGGGCTTGAGGTTGTCGGACAGCGAGATGGCGCAGAAATCATGCCCCAGCGGCGCGCCGATACGCGCGGCCAGCGCCAGCATCGCGGTGATGCCCGGATGGACCACGATCTCGATGGCGCGCCAGGCTTCAGGCCCCAGCTCCACCGCCTCGCAGACCGCGGCCGCCATGGCGAAGACGCCCGGGTCGCCGCCCGAGACCATGGCGACGCGGCCCGTCTCCGCCGCGCCCAGCGCCGCGCGCGCGCGGTCCAGCTCGACGCGGTTGTCGGAAGGATGGCGCGCCTGGTCCGCACGTAGCGGCACGCGGTCGAGATAAGGGCCGTAGCCGTAGATCGCCGCCGCCGCTTCCAGCGCGGCGCTCGCCTCGGGCGTGACCAACCCCTGGCGGCCCGGCCCCAGCCCGACGATGTCCAGCCGCCCGCTCACCGCCAGCCCGGCACGAGCACGAGCGAGAAATAGGGCGCGGGACGGTCGTCACGCGCGGCCAGCGGCTCCACGCCCCCATCGGCCCGCGTCGCGCGCTCCACGTAGAGCGCGCGGTCCATGCAGCCGGCGGCTTCGATGGCGCGGCGGATGCGCGGCAGGTTGCGCCCCACCTTCAGGATCACGGCGGCATCCACCCCGGCGAGGCGCCGCGCCAGCTCTTCCTCCGGCAGCGTGCCGGGCAGCACGGCCAGCACGTCGTCGCCCTGGGCGATGGGCGCGCCCGCCATCGACCAGGCGCCGGACATGCTGGTGATGCCCGGGATCACCTCGGTCGCGAAACGCGGCGCGAGGCGCAGGTGCAGGTGCATATAGGAGCCGTAGAGGAAGGGATCGCCCTCGCTCAGCACCGCGACGTCGCGCCCCGCTTCCAGGTGCCGGGCGATCTCAGCAGCCGAGGCCTCGTAGAAATCGGCGATCTTCCGCTTGTAGCAGGGGTCGTGCCGGTCGATCTCCGTCGTCACGGGATAGAGCAGCGGCAGCTCGACGGCGTCGGCGCGCAGCGGCAGGCCGCCCAGCGCGGCGCGGGCGTTGCTGGCATTCCCGCGCTTGGCGAAATGCGCGACCACCGGCACCGCGCCCAGCACGCGCGCGGCCTTGAGCGTCAGCAGTTCCGGATCGCCGGGACCGGTGCCGACGCCGTAGAGGCGCCCGGTGCTCACAGGCCGGGCCGGGCGATGGCGTTCACCGCCGCCGCCGTCATGGCGCTGCCGCCCAGGCGCCCGCGCACCACGGCCCAGGGAATGCCGAGGCCGCTCGCGCTCAGCGCCTCCTTGGATTCAGCGGCGCCCACGAAGCCCACCGGCATGCCGAGGATCGCGGCCGGGCGCGGCGCGCCGGCGGCCAGCATCTCCAGCAGGTGGAAGAGCGCGGTCGGCGCATTGCCGATGGCGATCAGCGATCCCTCCAGGCGATCCCGCAGCAGCTCGAAGGCCGCAGCGGAACGCGTGGTGCCCAGGCGCGCGGCGAGCTCCGGCACCTCGGGTCGCCGCAGGGCGCAGAGGACCTCGTTGCCGGCAGGAAGGCGCGCGACGGTGACGCCGCGGGCCACCATCTCGGCATCGCAGAGAATGGGCGCGCCCGCCGTCAGCGCCGCGCGCGCCGCCGTCACGAAGCCGGGCGCGAAGGCGAAATGCGCCGCCGCCTCCACCAGCCCGCAGGCGTGGATCATGCGGACGGCCACGTCCTCCTCCTCCGGCGCGAAGCGGGAAAGGTCGGCCTCGGCGCGGATGATCGCGAAGGATTTCTGATAGATCGCCGCGCCGTCGCGGATGTAGTCGGACATCACCGGTTCCTGATCGCCGCGGCCACCTCGCCCGGCGCCAGACGGCATGCCGCAAGATCGCGCGGCCCGCCAGCCCGGATGAGGTCGAAGCCGCCGCCGCGCCCGACCAGCGTGACCGGCGCGGGGCCGGGGTGGGCGCAGCCCTTGGCGCAGCCGGAGAGGTGGACCAGACCCGGCAATCCCGGCAGGGCGGCCAGTTCCCGCGCGAGACCGCGCGTCTCCGCCTCGGCGCTGGCGCAGGAGGGCCGGCCCGGGCAGGCGACGATGCGGCGGCGCGGATCGGCCGGGTCCGTCACGAGGCCGATCCCTGCCGCGCGATCCCTCAGGGCCACGGCCTCCTCGTCCGCGAGGCCCAGGACGAGCCAGGCCCGCCCCGGCGCGGGCCGCAGCAGCGCCCCAGCCGGCAGGGCTTCCGCGAGGGCGGCCAGGTCTTCCGCCTCCAGCGCACCGAAGGCCCCGGCAAGGCCGAGCGCGCCCGCGGCCGCGTGCCAGCCCAGCGGCTCGGCGGCCGGCCGGGGCGCGGGTGGTTCGAGCGGCGCCTCAGCCTCGACCTCGCGCGCCCGGCGCGGACCGAGCCGTGCGAGCCAGCCGAGAATGGCATCGGCAGCGTCCTGGGTCGGCACGCATTCCTGCCAGCGGGGGCGCCCTCGCCCCCCGAGGCCCAGCAGCCAGGCATCGCCCGAGATCGCGACAAGCCGAAGATCGGCCCCGACCGCGTCGAGGGGCAGCAGCCCGCCGCCGTCCACGACGACCGAGGTCTTGGGCGCAAGCCCTTCCGGCCAGCGGGCCGCGATCTGCGCCACGATGGCGCGCGGACCGGCGATCTCCGCCGGATCCTGCCCGGCGAGCGGCCCCCTCATCACCGGCGGCGCGTCCACAAGGCCCACCGCTGCCAGCATCGCCGCGGCCTCTGCCACCGTCTCGGCGCGAAAGCCGCGAAGCTGGAGATTGCCGCGCGCGCTGACCTCCACCACTCCATTGCCGTGGCCTGCCGCGACTTTCGCGATCGTGCGGACCACGGCCGGGCTCCAATCGCCGGCGGGGGCGCGCAGCAGCAGGCCATCCCCCGTCGGCATGGGCGCGGCCAGGCTCGGGCACGCGCCGCGCGGCGTCACGCCGCTTCCCCCAGCAGCGCGGCAAGGCCGGAATCCACGTCATTGGCGCGCGGATGCCAGAGGCCCCGCCGCCGGGCCTCGGCGAAGCGGCGCGCGATGGCCCTCAGCGCCGCCGGATTCTCCCGCGCGAGAAAATCGCGCACGCTCTCATCGCCCAGATAGGCGCCATGCACCGCGTCCAGGGCCGCATCGGGGACGGCGTCGGTCGTCTCGGCGAAGGCGACGAGGCGGTCGACCGTCTCGGCCAGCTCGCTGGCGCCGCGCGGGCCGTGGCGCATCTGCCCCGCGATGAAGCGCGGCGCGATCCGCCCTTGCACCAGCCGCGCGAGCTGCGCCGCCAGCGGCCGGGCGCGCGGCCGCAGCGGATCGGTCGTATCCAGCGAGATCAGCAGCGGCGCGCCGCCCAGCAGCCGCGCGGCGCTGGCGAAGCCGCCGAGATGAGCCGCATCGGCGCCGCCCTCCAGCAGGTCACGCGCCGGGTCGTCGCTGCCGTGCAGCAGGGCGTCGGCGCCGGCCACCCGTGCCTCGAAGGCACCCGGCGCGGGGGCACCGTCGCCGCCCTGGCCGCCATAGGCATGCGAGGTCGCGTCCAGATAGGCGCGGCCCAGCTCGTCCCGCGTGGACCAGCGGCCCGAGGCCAGCGCGTCCTCGAGGCCCGCGCCGTAGGCCCCCGGCGCCGCGCCGAAGACCCGCGGGCCGGGCGCCGCGCCGAGGGGGTTTTCGTCCACACTTTCCTCGCGCTCCGCGACGGCCCGCGTCGCGGCGTCGAGCAGCGCGATCTGCGCGGGAAAGAGGTCGCGGAAGAGGCCGGAGAGCCGGAAGGTCACGTCCACCCGCGGCCGGCCCATCACCGCCGGCGGCTGCACCTCCACGCCCGTGACGCGCCCCGTGGCCCCGTCCCAGACCGGGCGGCAGCCCATGAGCGCCAGGCCCTGGGCGATCTCCTCGCCGCCGCTGCGCAAGGTCGCACTGGCCCAGAGGTCGAGGATCACCGCGCGCGGCATCTCGCCCTGCTCCTGCTGGTGCAGGCGGATGGCTTCCTCGGCGGCGAGGCGGCCGAGATCCATGGCGGTCGGCGTGGGCAGGCCGCGCGGATCGGCGGCGTAGAGGTTGCGGCCGGTGGGAAGCACGTCCCGCCGCCCGCGCCCCGGTGCGCCGCCGGGGCCGGCCGCGACGGCCCGGCCGTCCAGCGCCGCCAGCAGCCCGGCCCGCTCGGCCTCGGCGCTGGGGCGGCGATCCTCCTCCCCGGCCCGGCCGAAGACGTGCAGCCCGTCCTTGATCGCCAGCTCCTTCAAGTCGCAAAGCCAGGAATCGAGCTGCTTCAGCGCCTCCATCGGGCAGGATTCGGGGGTAAGGCCAGGCACCGCGCCGGCCTGCTCCAGGATCAGCCTGGCCAGCCGATCCCGCCGGCGGGGATCGAGCCCGTCGGCCATGGCATATTCGTCCAGCAGCCGCTCGAGATCGCGGTTGGCACCGTGCAGGCCCGCCTCCGCCAGCGGGGGCGGCAGGTGCCCGAGAGTGATCGCGGCGATGCGCCGCTTCGCCTGCGCCGCCTCGCCCGGATTGGAGACGAGGAAGGGGTAGAAGACCGGCAGGGCGCCCAGCACACGCTCGGGATAGCAATCGGCCGTCAGCGCCACGGCCTTGCCCGGCAGCCATTCGATGGCGCCATGCGCGCCCATGTGCACGACGGCATCGAACTCCCGCTGGAGCCAGGCGCCGAAGCCGAGCAGGGCAGGATGCGGCGGCAAGGCGGGGTCATGCCAGTCGGCACGGCGGTTCTCGACGCGCCCGCGATCCGGGGCGATGGCGACGGCGACCTTGCCGAAGCGCCGGGCGCGGAACGGCGCCGTGGCCGCCTCGCCCCAGGCGTCGCGCACCTCGGACGACAGCTCAGGGATCGGCGCGGTCTCGCGCGAGGCTTCCAGCGCCTCCATCAACTCGCGCGCGGTCGCCGGCACGGGGCCCACGGCATAGCCCGCCGCCGCGAGGTCCTGCAGCAGGAGGCGCACGCTCTCCGGCACGTCGAGGCCGACGGCATAGCCCGCCCGCCCGCCCGCGCCGGGATAGTCCGGGATGAGCACGGCGATGCGCCGCTCGGCCCGCGCCAGGGCCTGCAGCCGCACCAGCGCCGCGACCCGCGCCGCGACCTGGGCCACCCGATCAGACTCCACGCGGTTCACCGGGCCGGGCCCGCTTTCCTTGAAGCTCAGCGCGCCGGCCAGGACGCGCCCGTCGAGCTCGGGCAGCACCACATGCATGGTGAGGTCCGCGCCGCCGAGGCCGCGGGGGCTGCCTTCCCAGGCCGCGCGCGCGGTGGTCGCCATCACCGCCTGGAGCAGGGGGACGCCCGGCGCGCCGAGCACTCCCGCATCGCCCGAAGCGAAGCCGGTGGTGGTGACGATGACGGAGGGCCGCAGCACTTCCATCGCCCGGCGCACGAAATCGAGGCTCTCCCGCTCCTTCAGGCTGGCGACAAAGAGCGGGACGGCGGCGATGCCCTGCCCTTCCAGCGCCTCGGCCAGCGCGGCGACGGGCGCGGCGTCCTCGGCCAGCAGCATGGATCGGTAGAAGAGGATGGGCACCACCGGCCGCTCGCCCTCACGCCGGGGCACGACGACGCCGAGGCCCGGCGCCCAGGCTCCGGCGCGCGGCAGGCGCTGCGGCGGCGCGGCCTCCAAGGTCACGCCAGCATGGCCCGCCATCCGCCGCAGCAAAGCGCGCAGATTGGCTTGCCCGCCCTCGCGGAAATAGGCCAGCAGGGAGGCCTGCTCCTCGACCGGCAGGGTGCCGAGCGCGGCGAGGCGCGGGTCGTCGCCATCCTCGCCGGGCAGCACGGCCAGCGCGATGCCGTGCGCCCGCGCCGCCTCGGCCAGGCGCTCGACGCCGTAGCGCCACCAATCCAGCCCGCCGAGCAGGCGCAGCACGATCAGCTTCGCGCGGGATCCCGTGCGGTCCAGCCAGAGGTCCACGGACATCGGGTGCCGTAGCTCGCGCAGATGCACGAGCCGCAGCTCCGGCAGCGCCGCCCCCTCCGCCGCATGCGCGGCGGCGAGGACCGTGAGGTCGCTGTCGGTGAAGGAGAGCACCACCATCGGCGCCGGCGCCTGACGCAGATCGACGGGCTCGGCGAGCCCGTCGATCGAGACGGCGGTGGTGGCGAGGATATGCATGGTTAAGCGGCGAGCGCCCGCCCGACGGCGCCCTGGTCGAAGCCCTTCAGCCCGATCACCACGAGCCGACCCTGGCGCGCCTCGGCCGCCCCCCAGGCGCGGTCGAACTGGTGCGAGACGCGCTGGCCCACCGCCTGCACCAGCAGCCGCAGCGGCTTGCCGACGACGGGGCAGAAGCCCTTGGCGCGCAGCACGCCCGGCACGGCGCAGGCCGCCGTCACGCGCGCCGCGAGCGCCGCCGGATCGGTCGCCTCGGGGATGTCCATCACGATCGTGTCGAAATCGTCGTGATCGTGGTCCAGCTCCTCGTCGTGATGGGTACGGCGGTTCTCGATGTCCGCTTCCGTGGCGAGGCCGAGGCCCAGCATCACGCCGGGGTCGAGCTTGCCCTCCGCGCTCGTCACCACATGGACCGCGCGCGGCAGCGCCTCGGCGATGGCGGCCTGGGCGCGGGCGAGGGCCGGCGCGTCCAGAAGGTCCGTCTTGGTCATCACCACGAG
Source organism: Roseococcus pinisoli (assembly GCF_018413645.1). GTDB lineage: Bacteria > Pseudomonadota > Alphaproteobacteria > Acetobacterales > Acetobacteraceae > Roseococcus > Roseococcus pinisoli. The sequence continues at coordinate 49,823 of NZ_JAHCDA010000006.1, read as the reverse complement.
GTCGGCGCAGGCGATCTGGTCCTCGAAGACCTCCTCGACGGGATCCTCGTGGTCGAGCGAGGGATCGGCGGCGCGCTGGGCGGCCAGGGCTTCCGGATCGGCCGCCACGCGGCCTTCGGAAAGCGCCGCGCCGTCCACTACGGCGACCACGCCGTCCACCGTCACGCGGCCGCGGATCGCCGGCCAATGGAAGGCCTGGACCAGCGGCTTCGGCAGGGCGAGGCCCGAGGTCTCGATGAGGATGTGGTCGGGCCGCGGGTCGAGGGCCAGCAGGGCGTCCAGCGCCGGCACGAAGTCGTCCGCCACGGTGCAGCAGATGCAGCCGTTGGCGAGCTCGATGATGCCGCTCTCGTCGCAGGCCTCGGCGCCGCAGCCGCGCAGGATCTCCGCATCCATGCCGACATCGCCGAATTCGTTCACGATCACCGCGAGCCGCCTCCCCTGAGGGTTCTGCAGCATGTGGCGGATCAGGGTCGTCTTTCCAGCGCCGAGGAAGCCGGTGACGATGGTGCAGGGAATGCGGGCAAGGCTCATGCGGAAGCTCCAGGAAGGGGGGGAATGCGGGCGATGAGGCCGCGCTTGAGGGGTTCGGGGCGGCCGCGCCAGGGCATGAGCCCATCGGCCGAGCGGGCCAGGAGCTGCGCGCCTTCCATCACCGCGGCGCCATCCGTGGGCGCCAGGTTGCCGAAGACGTAGCTCCAGCCGCCGGGCCGCGCCATGGCGACGGAGGGGCCGCGCTTGCAATTGGCCAGGCATTCCACCTCGCGGACCTCCACACCTTCCAATGAGGTCAGGGTGGCGGCCAGGCGGGCACCGGCGCGGGGCTGGGCTTCGGCCGCGTCATCGGCATGGCGGCAGGTCATGCAGACGAAGACCGTCACCGGCCCGGCGGTGGATTGGGGATGGGGCAAGCGCACGCTCCTCCCTCGCCGGCAGGCGCGGGACCGGGATGCAGTCGCGGCGCGCAAAGGCGCCTTCGCCGGGATGGCGGCCGCGCCGAGGCACCCCGCCCGGCACGGTGGTCTGTCGCTCGACGGCAGGTCTCCTGGCTCACGGATCGACGCCCGCCGCCGCCTTCCCGGGGCACCCTCGCGGGCACTTCCAGTGGCGGATTGGCAACGGGCTCACCGCTCACAGTTGCGGGGGCAGCCACGGCTTCGACGGGCCTGCGCCCCTCGTTCCGTGTTCCCTTTTCACCCCGCCTCCCGGCGGGGACCATCAAGCGGGGGCATGAGAGACATGTGCCGCCGCTTCCTGTCAACGCTGTTGCCGAAGGCGCCGCCTGCGGCCATGGTCCGCGCGCCATGGCCAGCCCCCTCACCCTCGTCCTCGGCGGCGCGCGCTCCGGCAAGAGCCGGCATGCGGAAACGCTGGTCCAGGCCGTGCCGCCGCCCTGGACATATATCGCGACGGCGGAATCCTACGACGCGGAGATGACCGCGCGAATCGCCGAGCACCGCGCGCGCCGGCCCGCCGGCTGGACGACGCTGGACGCCCCGCGCGACCTGCCCGCCGCCATCGCCACCGCGCCGGACGCGCCGCTGCTGGTGGATTGCCTCACGCTCTGGCTCAGCAACCTGATGCTGGTCGAGGCGGATCTCGACGCCGCGACGCAAGGCCTGCTCGCGGCCCTTCAGGCCCGCGCGGCCATCACCGTCCTGGTCTCCAACGAGGTCGGCTCCGGCATCGTGCCGGCGACGCCGCTCGGCCGCCGCTTCCGCGACGCGCAGGGGAGGCTCAACCAGCAGGTCGCCGCCGTGGCCGGGCGCGTGGAGCTCGTGGTGGCCGGCATTCCTATGAGGTTGAAATGAGCATCACCGACGAAGAAGCCGAGCGGCATCGCGAGAAGATGCGCAAGCGCAAGGCCGTGCAGGATGCGGAGGTGGCGTCCAAGCCCATCGTCCAGAAGGGCCTGCTGATCGTGAACACCGGCCCCGGCAAGGGGAAGTCCACGGCGGCCTTCGGGCTGGCGCTGCGCATGCTGGGCACGGGCGGCCGCGTGGGCGTCGTGCAATTCGTGAAGGGCGCCTGGCATGCCGGCGAGCAGGACGGCTTCGCCGCCTTCGGCGAGCGCGTGCAATGGCACAGCATGGGCGAGGGCTTCACCTGGGAGACGCAGGACCGCGCGCGCGACCTCGCCGCCGCCGCCCGCGCCTGGGAGCAGGCGAAGCGCATGCTGGAAGACCCGTCGCTGGACCTCGTGGTGCTGGACGAGCTCAACATCGCGCTGCGCTACGAGATGCTGGACCTGGCGGAGGTGGTGGCCACGCTCGCCGGGCGGCGCGAGGGGCTGCATGTCGTCGTCACCGGCCGCAACGCGAAGCCCGAGCTGATCGAGGCCGCCGATTGCGTGACGGAGATGGGCGCGACCAAGCACCATTTCTCCGCCGGCGTGCGCGCCCAGAAGGGCGTGGAGTTCTGATGCAAGCACGGAGCCTGATGTTCCAGGGCACGGGCTCCGATGTCGGCAAATCGCTGCTGGTGGCGGGGCTGGCGCGCGCCTTCACGCAGCGCGGCCTGCGCGTGCGGCCCTTCAAGCCGCAGAACATGTCGAACAACGCCGCCGTGACGGCCGATGGCGGCGAGATCGGCCGCGCCCAGGCCTTGCAGGCGCGTGCGGCCGGCGTGCCGCTCAGCGTGCACATGAACCCCGTCCTGCTGAAGCCGCAGAGCATGATCGGCGCGCAGATCGTCGTGCAGGGGCGCGTGCAGGGCAGCGCCAAGGCGGCCGAATACCAACGGATGAAGGCCGGGCTGATGCCCGCCGTCCTCGACAGCTTTTCGCGGATGCGCGGCGAGGCCGATCTCGTGCTGGTGGAGGGCGCGGGCAGCGCCTCCGAGGTCAATCTCCGCGCCAACGACATCGCCAATATGGGCTTTTCCCGCGCGGCGAACGTGCCGGTCATCCTGATCGGCGACATCGATCGCGGCGGCGTGATCGCGAGCCTCGTCGGCACCAAAGCCGTGCTCGATCCGGCGGATGCGGCGATGATCCGGGGCTTCGTGGTGAACAAGTTCCGCGGCGATCCGGCGCTCTTCGCGGATGGGATGGCGCTCATTGCCGATCGCACGGGCTGGGCGCCGCTCGGCCTGCTGCCCTTCCTGCCCGAAGCCGCGCAGCTCCCGGCCGAGGACGCGCTGGCGCTGGACCATGTGCTGCCGCGCAAACCCGGCGCCCGGCTGCGCATCGCCGTGCCGGTCCTGCCCCGCATCGCCAATTTCGACGATCTCGATCCGCTCATCGCCGAGCCGGCGGTGGAGGTGATCCGCGTGCGGCCGGGCACCGCCCTGCCTGGCGATGCGGACCTCGTGATCCTCCCCGGCTCCAAGGCCACCATCGCCGACCTCGCCGCCCTGCGCGAGGCGGGTTTCGACATCGACATCGCGGCCCATCTGCGGCGCGGCGGCGCGGTGCTCGGCCTTTGCGGCGGCTACCAGATGCTGGGACGCGAGATCGTCGATCCCGATGGGGTGGAAGGCCCGCCCGGCACCGTCCCCGGGCTGAGGCTGCTGGACATCACCACCGTGCTCGGCGGCGCGAAGCGGCTGGAGCCGGTCACCGGCACCACGGCCGACGGCGCGGGTTTTTCCGGCTACGAGATGCATATCGGCCGCAGCGAGGGGCCCGATCGCGCCCGTCCCTTCGCGCAGCTGGCCGATGGTTCGGCGGAGGGCGCGGTCTCGGCCGACGGGCGCGTGCTGGGCACCTATGTCCATGGCCTTTTCTCGGCCGAGGCGCAGCGTGGCGCCTGGCTCGCGCGCTTCGCCGCCGGCGCCCCCGCCCTCGACTACGAGGCGCGGGTCGAGGCCGCGCTGGACCGGCTGGGCGCGCATGTGGCGGCCCATCTCGACCTGGACCGGCTGCTCAGCCTCGCAGGATGAACCAGAGCAGCAGGGCGAGGCCGATGCCCAGCGCATCGGCGAAGCGAAAGAGGCGCAGCGCGGCGCGGATATCCGCCGCCCCCGCCTCGCGCCGGCCGTCCCCCATATAGCCGTCGTCGACCGCCACCCCGGCATAGCTGCGCGGCCCGCCCAGCGCGAGGCCGAGCGCACCTGCCATGGCGGCCTCCGGCCAGCCGGCATTGGGCGAGCGATGCCGCGGCGCATCGCGCCTGACCGCCCGCCAGGCGCCTCGCCAGTCCAGGCCCTGGAGGCCGGCGGCGGCAATGATCAGCAGCGCGGAAAGCCGCGAGGCAGGCAGGTTCAGCAGGTCATCCAGCCGCGCGGCGGCCCAGCCATAGGCTCGGTAGCGCTCCGAGCGATGGCCGATCATGCTGTCGGCCGTGTTCACCGCCTTGTAGACCGCGCCGCCGGCCAGCCCGCCGGCGCCGATCCAGAAGGCCGGCGCCACCACGCCATCGGAAAAATTCTCCGCGAGGCTTTCGATGGCGGCGCGCGCCACGCCCGCCTCGTCCAGGCCCTGCGGATCGCGGCCGACGATATGCGACACGGTCTCCCGTCCCGCCTCCAGGCCACCGGTTTCCAGGGCTTCGGCCACGCGGGCCACATGCTGGTGAAGGCTGCGCTGCGCGAGGAGCGAGCTGGCCAGCACGGCCGCGACGACCACGCCCAGCGCCGCCTGCAGCGCCACCCCCGCCAGCCCGGTCACGGCCACCAGCAGCACCAGCGCCAGCACGCCGAGCATCCGACGCTGCGCGAAGCCCAGCGCCGGCCGGTTGAGCCGCGTCTCCAGGAAGGAAATGAGCCGCCCGATCCAGATCACCGGATGGCCGATCGCCCGCACGAGCCGGTCCGGATAGCCGACGGCCACCTCGACCAGCAGGGCAATCAGCAGCAGCGTCATGCCAGCGCTTCGGCCAGGCGCTCCAGCCCCGCCGCGTCGGGCGGAAGGCCGAAGCGCAGGCGGTCCGGCCAATAGTCGAAGCCGCGCACGAGGATACCGGCGCGGCCCAGGCGCTCGAAGGTGCCGGGCGGCACTTCCGCCAGGCGGAAGAGCGAGGTCCCGCCCAGCACGCGGCAACCGCCCGCCGTCAGCACCCCGTCCAGCGCTGCCGCGGCGGCGGCGAGGCGGGCGCGCATGGCCGACGCCCATGCCTCATCCGCCAGCGCCGCCAGTCCAACGGCCAGCGCGGGACCCGAGACGGCCCAGGGGCCGAGCGCGTCGCGCAGCCTTCGGGCCAGGGGCGCGGCCGTGATGGCGAAGCCCAGCCGCAGCCCGGCGAGGCCGTGGAACTTGCCGAAGGAGCGTAGCACCACCAGCCGCTCATCCACCGCGCCGGCCAGGCTTTCGTCGGCGGGCGCGGCCTCCATGAAAGCCTCGTCGACCACGAGGAGTCCCTGCGCCGGCCGCGCGGCCAGCAGCTCGGCACGCGGGCGGAAGCGGCCGTCCGGGTTGTTGGGGTTCACGATGGTCAGCAGGTCCGCCGCCCCCTCCTCCGCCAGCGCGTGCCCGGCCAGGGCGGCCGCGCGCGCATGCTCGGCATAGGTCGGGCCCAGGACGCGCGCCCGGCCCTGCGGCACCAGCTTCGCGATCAGCGGCAACAGGATCTGGGTGCCCGGCGCCGCCACGACCTGCGCCGGGTCGCGCGCGCCGTAGCGCCGGGCCGCCAGGGCCTGGAGCCGCTCCAGATCCGCGGGCTCCGGCAGGCGCGTGAAGGCCTCGGCCGGCAGGGCCGGCACGGGATAGGGGAAGGGGCTGATGCCCGTGGAAAGGTCCAGCCAGGGGCTGCGCGCCTCGGGGAAGCGCGCGCGCGCGGCCGTCAGATTGCCGCCATGGGGGATGTCCGGGCTCATGGCGCGGACCCTCTTCGCCCGCACCCGATTTGGCAAGCCGGGTGCGGTCGGCGCGCTATTCCACCGTGATCCGCGCCTCGCGCACCACGCGGCCCCATTTCTCGGATTCGCTGACCAGGAACGTCGCCAGCTCCTCCGGCGTGCTGGACTGGGGGTCGACGCCCGCGCCGGCCATCCGCTGCGCGATGGTCGGCGAGGCGATCGCCTCCCGCAGCACCTCGCTGAGCCGGGCGATGGCCGGCGCGGGCGTACCCGCCGTCGTCATCACCGCGCCCCAGGAGGTCGCGGTGGCCTGCGGCAGGCCGAGCTCCGCGAAGGTCGGCACGTCCGGCATCAGGGCGTGGCGATGCGGACCGGTGACGGCCAGCGCGCGCAGCCGCCCGTCCCGCACGGCGCCGGCAGCGCCCGCGATCTGGATCATGATCATCTGGATATTGCCGGCGATGAGGTCGTTCATCGCCCCGCCCGAGCCGCGATAGGGCACGTGCTGGAGGTCGATGCCCGCCGCGATCCGGAACAGCTCGGCGGCCGTGTGCGTCGAGGCGCCGTGGCCGGAGGAGCCGAAGGAGATCTCGCCCGGCCGCGCCTTCGCCAGCGCGATGAACTCCGCGAGGTTCCGGGCCGGCAGCGAGAGCGGCACCACGATCACGAGGTCGCTCGTGTAGCACATGCCCACCGGCGCCAGGTCCCGGCTCGGGGAGAAGCTCATGGTCCGGTAGATATGCGGGTTGGTGGTGAGCAGGCCGGTGACGCCCATCAGCAGCGTGTGCCCATCCGCCGGCGCGCGGGCGACCATCTCGCCGCCGATATTGCCGCCCGATCCACTGCGATTCTCGACGATGACCGGCTGGCCCAGCTTCTCGCCCATGGCGTCGGAGACCAGCCGCGCCGCGACATCCGTGCTGCCGCCCGCGACGAAGGGCACGATCATGCGCAGCGGCCGCGTGGGCTGCCAGGGCGCCTGGGCGTGGGCCGCCATCGGCAGCGCGCCGCCGGCGGCCAGAAGAAATCGGCGATGGATCATGCGGACGGCGCCTCCCCGCGCCTTTCGGCCAGGATCATCCGCCCCGGTCGGCCCGGCAAGTCAGATACCGAAACGATCCCGCAGCCGCCCCTGCAGGATGGTCCAGGCCACGCCGAGCTTCCAGAAGCCGTGGAAGGGGATGGGCCGGATCGGCAGCACCGGCATGTCCAGCTCGGCGGCCGGCCGGCCCAGCAGGCGCAGCGCCATCTGTCGGCCCATCGCCGTCGCCATGGCCACGCCGCGGCCATTGTAGCCGAGGCCTGCCAGCAGGCCCGGCGCGGGCTCGTGCAGGTGGGGGTAGTGGTCCTTCGTCATGCCGAGCTGGCCGTTCCAGCCATGCGTCCAGGCCGCGCCCGCGAGCTCGGGCCAGAGGCGCGCGGCATAATCCATCAGGTAGCGTACCGGCTCGAGGCTGGTGAGCGGCGATTGCGGGCCGCGGCCGCCCATCAGCAGCCGGTTGGCCTGGTCCAGCCGGTAGTAGACCGTGATGTGCCCGGCCTCGTAGAGCGAGGCACGGCGCGGCATGATCCGCCGCGAGACCTCCTCGGCCAGCGGCGCCGTGCAGGCGATGGAGCTGTAGACCGGCACCACGCTGCGCCGCAGGCCCGGCCAGAGGTCGCCGGTATAGCCGTTGGTCCCGAGCACGACCTTCTCCGCCAGGACCTCGCCCTTCGGCGTCGTCACGCGCCAGCCGCCCTCGGTTCGCGCGAGGCCGGTGGCGGGCGTGCCGCCATGGATCCGCACGCCGAGCTGCTGCGCCGCGCGGGTGAGGCCGCGCGCATAGGAGAGCGGCTGCAGGTCGCCCCCGCGCCGGTCGAGCATGGCGCCGGCATAGCGGTCCGTCCCCGTCAGCGCCGCCGCGCCGGCCGCGTCCAGCATCTCCACGGGCCAGCCGCGGCGCAGGCACTGTTCCGCCGTGGCGCCGACCGCCACGGCATTGGGCGCGCCGATGGCCGCGCGGATCGTGCCCTCCTGCCTCGCCTCGCATTGGATCTGGTGGCGGCGGATCAGCTCGAAGACGGCGTCGGGCGCCCCGTAGGAGAGCGCCAGCATGCGGCCGCCCATCTCCGCGCCGAAATCGGCCTCCACCTGATCCGGATTGGGCTTCAGGCCGGGATTCACCTGCCCGCCATTGCGGCCGGAGGCGCCCCAGCCCGGCTCCTCGGCCTCGAGGAGGATCACCTCCGTCCCCGCCTCGGCGAGGTGCAGCGCGGCCGAAAGGCCGGTGAAGCCGCCGCCGATCACGCAGACCGAGGCGCGCGCGCTCCCTTCCAGCGGCGGCGTGTCGAGGCGAGGCGTGGCGGTCTCAGCATAGAGGCTCGGCGGAAGCATCGGCTACTCCAAGGGGCGCAGCACGCGCCGGAGGAAATCCTGGGTGCGCGGCTCGCGCGGGGCGGTCAGCAACTCGGCGGGCGGGCCTTCTTCCACGACGCGGCCGCGATCCATGAAGACGACATGGTCGGCCACTTCGCGCGCGAAGCCCATCTCATGCGTGACGACGGCCATGGTCATGCCCTGCCGCGCGAGGTCACGCATCACGGTCAGCACCTCGCCCACCAGCTCGGGATCGAGGGCGCTGGTCGGCTCGTCGAAGAGCACCGCCTTGGGCCGCATGGCGAGCGCGCGGGCGATGGCGACACGCTGCTGCTGGCCGCCCGAGAGCTGCGAGGGATAGGCGGCCTCCTTGCCCGTCAGCCCGACCTGGGCCAGCAGCTCGCGCGCATGCGCCTCGGCGGAGGCGCGGCTTTCGCCGGCGGCGTAGATCGGACCCTCGGTGACATTCTCCAGCGCCGTGCGATGGGCGAAGAGGTTGAAGCGCTGGAAGACCATCGTCACCTCGCGCCGGATCGCGCGGATCTCCGGCGAGCGGCGGTCCACCCGGCGGCCGGAGACCCGCACCTCGCCGCCCTCGTAGGATTCGAGGCCGTTCACGCAGCGCAGCAGCGTGGACTTGCCCGAGCCCGAGGGGCCGATGACGCAGACCACCTGGCCCTGCCGCACGGTGAGGCTGATCCCGTCCAGGACCCGGTTCGTGCCGAAGGATTTCTCCAGCCGGTCGATCTCGATCATCGGCGGCCGAACCTCCGCTCCAGCCAGGCGACCAGCAGGATCAGCGGGATGCTCAGGCAGAGATAGAGCAGCGCCGCCAGGGTCCAGACCTCCTGGTTCTTGAAGGTCGAGGAGGCGATGAGCCGCGCCTGGGTCGAGAGCTCGGCGACGGTGATGACGCTGGCCTGGCTGCTGTCCTTCAGCAGCATGATCAGGTTGTTGCCATAGGGCGGCAGCACGATGCGCACGGCTTGCGGCAGCACCACCCGGCTCAGCACGCGCGCCCGCGACATCCCGAGGCTTTCCGCCGCCTCGATCGAACCGGAATCGACGGCGAGGATGCCGGCGCGGAACACTTCACCCATATAGGCGGAATAGGCGATACCGAGGCCGATCACGCCGGCCTGGAAGGCGTTGAGATCGACCCCGAGCTCGGGCAGCACGAAGTAGATGTAGAAGAGCTGCACCAGGATCGGGATGCCACGGATGACGTTGGTGAAGATCATGGCAGGCCATTCCAGCCACCGCTTCCCCGAGGTGCGCATCAGCGCCCAGACGACGCCCAGCGCTGTGGCCAGGGCGAGCGCGCAGAGGGTGACGGCGATCGTCACCCAGACGCCCTGCAGCAGGATCGGCAGGAACTGCTGCCCGTCGCGCAGGAAGCCCGCCCAGCTCATGCCGGCACGCTCAATCCACCGAGGCCGGCAGGTTCCATTTCTCCACCAGCCGCGCGAAGGCGCCGTCCGCCTTGATGGCGGCGAGGCCCGCATTGACCCGGGCGATCACCGGATCGCCCTTGCGGGCGCCGATGGCGATGCTGCCCACCACCGAAGGGCGGTAGTCCGGCACCAGCTTCACGCCCCGGAAGGTGCCCTGGGCGATCTGGTAGGAGACGATGGGCGCATCGCCGAAGCCCGCCTGGATGCGGCCCAGCGACACGTCGCGCATGATGTCGGCCACGCTGTCATAGGTGCGGACCTCGAGGCCCGCGGCCCGCAGCGGCTCGATGTAGATGGTGCCGATCTGCGCCCCGGCGGTGACCCCGCGCATATCGGCCAGGCTGCGCCAGGGGCGGGTCTCGCTTTCGCGGATCGCGGCCCCCTCGCCATAGCCGTAGACGGGGTCGGAGAAGTCGATCTGCTCGCGCCGGGCGGGCGTGGCCAGCATGGCGGCGGCGATCAGGTCGATGCGGTTGGAGGTCAGCGAGGCGATGAGCGCGGCGAAGGGCGTCGCCTGCACATCCACCGCGAAGCCCTGGCGGCGCCCGACCTCCCCGATCAGGTCGACCATGAAGCCGGTCAGCGTGTTGCTGCGCGTGTCCAGGAAGGTGAAGGGAATCCCTGTGGGCGTGGAGCCGACCCGGAAGGTCTGGCCCTGGGCCGACACCTCCCGGCCGACGAGACCCAGCGCGGCGGCGCCGGCGGCAAGCTTCCTGCGGGTGAACATTCCCGGCCTCCTTTACGGATGTGCCTTCGAGCGGGAATGAGGGCATGCCGGCTCGCCTGCTTCAAGGCCGCAAAGCGGGCGATGCTCAAAAGCCACAGTGTGTCGCCCTGGTGTGGAGAACAGGTCACGACCCATGGTGCGGCGCAACTTTTCGCTGCTACATTCCACGCCATGGCTCACGGCCGTTCCCCCCCCCGCCTCGCCCTTCTTGCCGCGACCCTGCTGGCCGCCTGCGCGGCGGGCGGCGCGGGCCTGACCGACCGCAGCGGCCGCGTCGCCCCCTCCCGGGAGGATGTCAGCGAGACCGCGACGGTCTTCGGCAGCTTCCTCGTCGGGCGCCTCGCCTCTGACGAGCAGGACACCGCCGTGGCGGCGGACAACCTGCTCTCCGCCCTGCGGTCCGAGCCCAATCAGTCCATCCTGGTGAACGACGCCTTCGCCGCCGCCCTCATGGACGGCCGGCCCGAGGCGCTGCGGCTCGCCAGGCGTCTGCCCGACAATATCTCGGCCCAGCTCGTGATCTTCGGCGCCGATATCGTCGGCCAGCGCTGGGACCGCGCGGAGAGCCGCGCCCGCGCGCTGGGCCGGCAGGGGCCGATGCAGGCGCTGCAGCCGGTGCTCGTGGCCTGGAGCCTCGCCGGCCGCGGCCAGACGGACCAGGCCATCGCCCTGCTGCGACCGCTGGCCGAGCAGGGCCGCTTCCGCGGGCTCAACGCCCTGCATGCCGCCCTGATCGCCGATGCGGCGAACCGCCCCCGCGAGGCCGAGCGCTACGTCCGCCTCGCCCTCGCCGGCCAGCCGGAGCCCACCATGCGGCTGGCGCTGCTGGCCGCCGGCATCCTCAATCGCGCCGGCCGCAATGCCGAAGCCGTGCGCATGCTGGACGAGCTCGGCGCCACGCATGACGAGCTGGCGCTGGCGGCGCTGGAGCCCGCCCGCGCGGGCGTCCTGACGCGCCGCAGCATCAACGGGCCCGCCGACGGCATCGCCGAGGCCTATGTGGCCCTGGGCAGCGCGCTGCGCGGCCAGGGGCTGGAGGAGATGGCCGGGTTGCTGGCGCGCCTCGCCCTGCGCCTGCGGCCGACCTTCGGCCCGGCCCTGCTGCTGCTGGCCGACACGCTGACCGAGGGCGAGCAGCTGGACGCCGCGGTGCGGGTGCTGGGCCAGATCCCGTCCGACGACGCGCTCTTCGGCACGGCCCAGATGCGCCGCGCCGCGCTGCTGGATCGGCTGGACCGGCTGCCCGAGGCGGAGGCCCTGCTCGCCCAGGCGGCGACCGCCCTTCCGACCCTGCCGCAGCCCCTCACCCGCCTCGGCGACATCCTGCGCCGCCGCTCCCGCTTCGCGGAGGCCGCGACCGCCTATGACGGCGCGATCGGCCGCCTGGACCAGGCGCGGGAATACGACTGGCCCCTCTTCTACGCCCGCGGCATCGCCCGCGAGCGCTCCGGCAACTGGACCGGCGCCGAGGCCGACTTCCTCCGCGCGCTCCAGCTCTCGCCCGAGCAGGCCTATGTCATGAACTACCTGGCCTATACCTGGGCGGATCAGGGCGTGCATCTCGACCGCGCGCGGGCCATGCTGGAGGCTGCCGCCGCTCAGAGGCCGCAGGACGGCAACATCGCCGACAGCCTCGGCTGGGTACTGTTCCGCATGGGCGACCTGCGGGCTGCCGTCCAGCAGCTCGAGCGCGCCGTGGAGCTGGAGCCGCGGAATTCGACCGTGAACGACCATCTCGGCGACGTGTACTGGGCCCTGGGCCGCCAGAGCGAGGCGCATTTCCAATGGCGCCGGGCGCTGACGATGGAGCCCGAGGCGGCGGAGGCAAGCCGCATCGAGGGCAAGCTGCGCAACGGCCTGCCGGTGCCCGTGGGACGCTGAGCCGCGTGATGCTGCTGGAACCGGCGCCTGCCAAGGTGAACCTCTACCTGCACGTCACGGGACGGCGGGAGGACGGCTACCATCTGCTGGACAGTCTCGCGGTCTTCGGGCCGGCGGCGGACGCGCTCCAGGCCGTGCCGGCGGAGACGCTGAGCCTTTCGCTGGAAGGCCCCTTCGGCGACGCCCTGGTCGCGGAGGCCGATAACCTCGTCCTGCGCGCCGCGCGGGCCCTGCTGCCGGAAGGCGTGATGCACGGGGCGGCGCTCCGGCTCACGAAATGCCTGCCCGTCGCTTCGGGCATCGGCGGCGGCTCGGCCGATGCCGCGGCCGCGCTCCGGCTGCTGAACCGGCTCTGGGCCACCGGGCTCGACGAGGCGGCGCTGGCGGCGCTGGCGGCGCCGCTGGGCGCGGATGTCCCGGTCTGCGTGGCCTCCCGCCCCGCCGTGATGCAGGGCATCGGCGAGCTGATCCGCCCCGCCCCCACCCTGCCGGAATGCGGGCTGCTGCTGGTGAATCCACGCGTCCCCCTGGCGACGCCGGCCGTCTTCCGCGCGCGACAGGGCGGATTCTCGCCGCCCGCGGTGCTTCCCGAATCCTGGCCCGATGCCGCCGCGATGGCGACCGATCTCGCCCGGCTCGGCAACGACCTGGAGGCGGCGGCGCTCTCCCTCTGCTCCCCGATCGGCGAGGTGCTGGCGGCGCTGCGCGGCCAGCCGGGCTGCCTGCTGGCGCGGATGAGCGGCTCGGGCGCCACCTGCTTCGGCCTCTTCGCGACGCCCGCCGAGGCCGAGACCGCCGCTCGTGCCATGCCTTCGACCTGGTGGGCCTCGGGTGGGGGGCTTTACGGCGCCCGGCCTGTCTCGCTACATCCGGGCCCAGTTGGGGTGTAGCCAAGTGGTAAGGCAACGGTTTTTGGTACCGTCATTCCTAGGTTCGAATCCTAGCACCCCAGCCAACCCTCCCGCCTGCCGCTGACGATTCCGGAATACCGCCGCACGGCAGCGTCGGCATTTCGCTGGCGCCGCCCATCCTCACCGCGTCGAAGCGACGTGCCCGCGATGAACCGCGGCCGCCTGCCACGAGAAGACCTGCGGCGCCATGATCCCGTTGAGATGCTCGACCTCCACGCGAACGGGGACGCCGCTCTGACGGTCCAGCCACAGGGTCTGCCTGTAGCGATAGGCGGAATCGACGATCTGGAAGACCCGCTCGACGCGTAGCGCGTTGAAGCTGCCGGCGGGCGTGCTCACCGCCTCGGCCCCACCCGCCGACCAGCTCTCCCGGACCGTGATCGGAATGTAGCCGACCGCCGAATGGCTGAAATAGGTGAAGGACACCGGCGACGGCGCGGCCCCTTCGAAGGCGGCTGTCATCATCCGCTCCAGCGGCCCACGGTTGCTGGCATAGAAGGTCTCCCCCGTTTGCCAGTAGCCGAGGAAGCGCTGCGCGCCGGTCGAGGTCGCGCACAGGAAGGGCGCCGCGCCGTCGCCGCGATAGGTGAAGGCGTCGCCACGCGTGCGCTCCAGGGTCGTCCCGGCGGCCGGGCAACGATAGCCGGCTTCCTGCGCTTGGGCGGGGTCCGAAGCCAAGGCCGACGCTCCGGCCAGGAAGCCGGCAACCAGGACAATTCTCAACATCTCATCTTCTCCGCAGTGCTGCCCGGAACCGATCCGGGTGCAGCGAACCTACGGGCGCACAAAGTGTCGGTGCCTCTCGCTTGACGACGTTTTATGACGGCCTTGTCGCTCGCCGCCTCACGACCCGTGTGGGCCGCTTTCCTCGTCGAAGAAGGCGAGCATGCGCGCGGCCAATTGGGCAGGCTGCTCTTCCGGGATGTAGTGGCCGCAATTCTCGATCACGCCGCCGCGGATGTTCTCAGCCAGCGGCTTCATCGCCTCGTAGAGCTGGGGCGCCATGCCGACATCGCCGCCGAGGGCCAGGAGGGGCGTCGCCAGCTTCACGGAGGACAGGGCCTGGTTCTGCTCCATGTCCTCGAAGACCGCACGGTAATAGGCCAGGGCGCCGCGGAGATTGCCGGGCGCGCGAAGGGCCCGCTCGTATTCGTCGAGATCGGCGGGGCTGAAGGTGGCGGCGGGATTGGCCGTCTTCCGCTGGAAGAACCATTCGATATAGGCGCGCTCCCGGCCGGTGATCAGGATCTCGGGCAGATCGGGGACCGGATGGAAGAAGAAGTGCCAGTTCTTCCAGTTGTGCGCGCCGACAGTCACCGTCGTCGGCAGCGTGATGCCCGGCACGTTCGCGTCGAGCATGACGAGGCGACGCACTTCCTCCGGATAGGCGACCGCATAGGGATAGGCGATCCACGCGCCGATATCGTGCGCGCCGATGAAGTATCGCTTGTGCCCCAGCACCTTCAGGAGCGCGTGGATCCGCGCGCCGGCGGTGCGCGTGTCATAGCCGTCCACGGGCTTGTCGGAATCGCCCTGCCCCGGCAGGTCCAGCGCGATGACGTGGTAGCGTTTCGCCAGCAGCGGCATGACGCGCCTCCAGGCGAACCAGCTCTGCGGAAATCCCGCCAGCAGCACAACGGTTTCGCCGCTGCCGCCCTCGACCAGGTGGAACCGCATATCCGCCGCGGTCACCATGCGGTGGCGGAAGGCGACGCCATCAAGCTGGATGGTCTCGTGGATGTTTTCGGGCAAGCTCATCTCCTGGTCTCGTGGCACAGCGATCCGCCAACCCGCGATGAGGTCGATTCAAGGTTCCCCGGACCGATGCCCTCTGCCCGCTCGCCGAAAGTCCCTGTCGCGGTGCGAAAATAGACAGTGGCCCTGCATTCAAAAAATCGATTGTTGCCATACATGGCATTGTCCCGATGAATTTAGCCTCCCTCGACCTCAATCTCCTCGTCGCCTTCGATGCGCTGATGCAGGAGCGGAACGTGACCCGCGCCGGGCAGCGGATCGGGCTCGCGCAGCCCTCCATGAGCAGCGCGCTCACGCGGCTGCGGGCGCTGCTGGGGGACCAGCTCTTCATACGAACGGGCACCGGGATGAAGCCGACCGAGCGCGCCCTGGCACTGGCCGGGCCGGTCGGCGACGCGCTGGAACAGCTGCGAGAAGCCCTCGAGCGCGGAAAATCCTTCGATCCCGCGACCGCCCGTCACCGCTTCACGATCGCTGCCACGGATTACGGCAACCTGGTCGTGATGCCGGCCCTGGTCAGGGCGCTTCGGCAGCAGGCCCCCGGCGTCGATCTGCTGGTCAAAGCCACGCTGGATCGGGCGGAGACGCTGAAGCTCGTCGAGAGGGGTGAGATCGACGCCCTTGTCGGCGGGCATTTGCCGGACTCGCCGCTGACGCTTCGGCACACGCTGTTCCTGGAGCGCTTTGCCTGCATCCAGGACGCCGCACGCGCAGACCCAAGCGGCGTGCTGAGCCGCGCAGACTATCTGCGACTTCCGCATGCCTGGTTCTCGTCCGACGGCAGCAGCGGGGCGGGCGTCATGGATGCGGTCCTCGCGGAACATGGGGCGAAACGGCGCATCGCCGTCAGCCTGCCGCATATCGTCGCCGTCCCCTTCGCCGTGGCCGGGACCGACCTGATCGCCACCATGGCGGAGAGCGTCGCGCGTCGGTTCGCGGAAACGACAGGGGTCGTCTGCCGCGCCGTGCCCTTCGACGCCGAGCCCTTCCGCGTCGACCTCGTCTATGCGCGCAAGGGCAGCGGCGCGCCGCCCATGCGATGGCTCATCGATTTCATCAAGCGCGAGGTTCGCCTGCCGATGGCATCAATGCCTGCCCGGCCGGAGAGATGAGGAATTCATAGGCAGAAAGGACCGCCTGCATCTGCGTCGTGTGGCCCAGTTCGAACGGCGCGCCATGGATCGTTTCATCCGGGAACTCCGTGGTCACGGTCACCGGGCATAGCCCCCCTTCCCCGCTCATATAGGTCAGCGGGATGCCGTGGAGAGTTTCCGGCGCCAATCCGGTATGCGTGCGGAAGATGTCCA
This sequence comes from Roseococcus pinisoli, assembly GCF_018413645.1. Classification (GTDB taxonomy): domain Bacteria; phylum Pseudomonadota; class Alphaproteobacteria; order Acetobacterales; family Acetobacteraceae; genus Roseococcus; species Roseococcus pinisoli. Next base: position 33,696 of record NZ_JAHCDA010000006.1, on the reverse strand, counting down.
GGCTCCGGGCATTGAACGCCGCCAGCTCAGGCAACTGGCTGAGCTGGCGGGCCACGTGTTCCGCCAAGGCCTGAGCGAATTTCTCCCAGCCGGGCTTCGGACGCAGGATGAGAAAAAAGCCGCGCGGGACGCTCCATTCCTCCATGGCCTTCGTCACATACCCGGCCGACGGGCGCGTCCATTCATGGGCCGGATAGCCATGCAGGGTGCAGTGGATGACGGCCTTCGTCCGGCGCGCCATGTCGAGCCGCACGGCCTTCTCGAAAAGCGGCTCGGCCTGGCGCGAGGGGATGTCGTCGCCGAGCGCCGTGTATCGGGCGGCATGGAGGAGGTGATGCGGAAAGAGCTGCGCGAGTTCCTCGCGGAGTGCATAGCCATCCGGATTCTCGAGCGCGACCAGACCGAAATGGGCGTCGGGCAGCAGCGCGAGCCTCCTCGCTGCGCGGATCGCGCCGACGATGCCCGTCGGCTCATTGGCATGCTGGCCGCCCGTGACGAGAATTCCAGAGGCCGACGTCTCGCGATGTATCCCGACGACCGGCCTTCCCTGCACCGAGCGACCTTCGACCACGGCGCCCGGAACCTTCTTCAGCTCCTCGGCCAGCTGGGAGGCATCGATGGGCACCTGGGCCCGTTCGAGGTCGATGCTTGCCGGAACCTCCAGGGCGGCCGGCACGGGATAGGGAACGGCTTCGATCGTCAGTGAAGCCCCGCTGCTTCGCGGCCGGACCAGGGGCACGATCTGTCCGGATCGGACGGTGCGGTCGCCGGTCTTGCGGCCGCAAAGCTGGATGAAGAATTCCTGGGCGGAAAAGTAGAGATCCTCGTGAAGGGCATCGAAAGTGCTGATCTGCCCGGGCGCTTCCTTCACATGGGTTTCGAAGCCCGCGATCTCGGTCCGGATTTCCATTCGTTCGAAGAAGGGCAAAGGCCCGCTCCACGAATGGCAGCGAAGGCCGTCCATCGCCGCTTCGAACAGGAGCTCGTATTCCGTGCGGACCGGGGCATCGATCGAGGGCAAGGTTCCGGCCACCCGATGCCAGCCGCAGGGGATGAAGACCTTCTCGCCGAAGGCATCGACCTGCACGCGGTTGGGAGCGAAAACCGCATGCTGCTCCCTGCGGCCATCCGCGAAATCGAACTCGACATGGTAGGTGAGGTCCGAAGCGACCCTCGGCACGAAATCGATCTTGGACGCCAGTATCGCCGCGAGCGGATAGGCTTCAGAGAGAAAGCGGTTCGAGGAGGCGGCGCGCGCATCGACGGGATAATGGACGACCGCGCGGGTGACCTCGGCAAGCGGGATCTCCTCGAGCATGAAATGCACGAGAGGCTTGTAGGCGGATCTAACTCGAACGCTGAAGCCCGCCGCCCGGAGGGTCCGCTCGGCCTTCCGGCGACGTTCGACGTCGGAGAAGCACCAGAATTCGATCGGTCCGGTGTTCGGAATGCCTGCGCCGAGGCGCTCGACAAAATCATCGAGCACATCCGGGAAGACCTGATGCGGGAAAATCACCTCGCGATAACCGGCGCGGAGGTCCAGGGAGAAATCGGGCGCGCTTTGTGCTGCCTGAGCAGGATCGACGTCAGAAACGGTCATCGCGATATCATCTCCGGAACGGACCCACCGCCTCGATCGGGCCACTCATCGCCCTTCGCAACCAGAACTAACCCCGTGGTCCCAGATTCGCGTCGGCGAGAACCGATGCCTTCATTCGCCTGGCCGCGAAAGCAAAGTCACGCCCCGGATTTAATGGTGGAAACGCCCTCGGCCAAATCGAATGTTCAAATGTCGCCTATCGTTGAGCGACATAAAGCCAGGGCGGCGATCTGCTTGTTGGCCCGCCGATAGCGGAAAAGCCGTCGACGCCCCGTGGACGCCGGACCTCACTTCTCCGCGCTGATCAGCCCCCGCACGAACAGGCGCTGCAGCGCGAGCACGACGATGACCGGCGGCAGCAGCGCCAGGATCGCGGCGGCCATGATGGCACCCCAATCGCTCATGGCCTCCCCCGTGCCGATCATCTTCACGACGGCGACGATGACCGTATCGAGCTCCGCGCGCGTCACGATCAGCAGGGGCCAGAGATACTGGTTCCACCCATAGACGAAAAGCACGACGCCAAGGGCCGCCACGCTGGTGCGCGAGAGCGGCAGTAAGATATGCCAGAAGAAGGCGAGCGGACCGGCGCCGTCGATGCGGGCGGCGTCGACCAGCTCGCGCGGCAGGTCGCGCATGAACTGGCGCAGCAGCAGCGTGCCGGTCGCCGAGGCGAGCAAGGGCAGGATCAGGCCGCCCATGCTGTCCGAGAGGCCCATCTTCACCACCACGTCATAGGTCGGGACGATGCGCACCTCGACCGGCAGCAGAAGCGTGAGGAAGATCAGCGCGAAGGCGATGCCGCGTCCCCGCACGCGAAAATAGACGAGGGCGAAGGCCGAGAGCAGCGACAGCACGATCTTCCCCGCCGCGATGCCGGCCGCCATCACCGCGCTGTTGAGCAGCAGCCGCCAGACCGGGGCCGTGCCGGCCCCCTGGGTCAGCGCCTCGCCTAGATTGCGGGCCGTCTCGCCGCCGGGCAGCCAGGCCATGCTGCCGCGCGCGATCACCTCCGAAGGCTGGGTCGCGCCCAGGAGCGCCACCAGGACCGGCGCCAGAAGCAGGAAGGCTGCGACCGAGAGCGTCAGGAAAGCCAGGCTCCGTTTCATGGGCGTCGTCCCATCGCACGGAACTGCAACAGCGTCAGCGCCGCGACCACGACCAGCAGCACCACCGACTGCGCGGCGGAGCGGCCGAGATCGTGGTTCACATGGCCATCGACGAAGGCGCGATAGACCAGCGTCTCCGTCGCATTCGCCGGCCCGCCGCGGGTGAGCGCGTGGATCAATCCGAAGCTGTCGAAGAAGGCGTAGACCAAATTGACGACGATCAGGAAGAACAGCGTCGGCGCGATGAGGGGAAGCTGGATCGACCAGGCGATGCGCGCCTTGCCGGCCCCGTCCATCTCCGCCGCCTCGATCAGGCTGCGCGGCAAAGCGAGCAGCGCCGCGAAGGCGAAGATGAAGTTGTAGGCGACCTGCTTCCACGCCGCGATGCCGACGACCAGCAGGAAGGCCTGCGTTCCGTTGATGCGCCAATCCCAGCCCGTGTCCGCGCGCACCAGCGCAGTCCCGATGAGCCCGACCGAGGGGTGCAGCAGGAAGAGCCACAGCACGCCTGCCGTCGCCGGCGCCAGGGCATAGGGCCAGGTCAGCAGCGCCTGCCAGACGCGCTTGCGACGCGCCCCATTCTCCACCAGCAGCGCCAGGCCGACGCCAACCCCCAGGGCGAAGCCCGCGACGAGGCTGGCGAAGACGAAGCTGCGCACCACCGCATCGCGGTAGAGCGGGTCCTCGGCCAGCAGAACATAGTTCTCCAGGCCCACGAAGATCAGGCTGGTGCCGAAGGCATCGCTGATGTGGAAGGACTGCCAGAAGGCCCAGGCCGCCGGCCACAGGAAGAAGATCCCCGTGACCGCGAGCTGCGGCGCCAGCAACAGCCAGGGCAGCACGGCCTCCCCGAAGGGCTCCCGTGCCGCGGCCTCGCGGCTCAACGCCGCGCCGTTCGTTCGAAGTTCCGCAGCACCTGGTTGCCGCGCGTACGAGCGCGATCCAGCGCCTGCTGCCCGGTCTGGCCGCCCTGCAGCGTCCGCTCCAGCTCTTCCTCCACGATGCTGCGAATCTCCGTCAGGCCGCCGAGGCGGATGCCGCGCGAATTCCCGGTCGGCTCCTGCTTCGTCACCTGGCGATAGGCCACCAGCGCATCGGGCGTGCGGTCGTAGAAGCCCTGCGCGCGGCCGTATTCGAAGGCGCTGCGCGTGTTCGGCAGCACCCAGCTCTCGGAGGTATAGGCGAAGACGCGCTGCGGCTGCGTGATGAAGCGCAGGAACTCCGCCACGCCGCGATACTCGTCGGCGGTGCGGCGCGGATGCGCGAGCGACCAGAAGTTGGAGCCCGAGATGATGGAGTTCACCGGCGCGCCCGGCACGTCGTCGTAATAGGGCAGCGTGCTGATGCCCGAGGCGAAGTTCGCCTCGCGCTGGATCCGCAGCTGCACCGAGGAGGCGGCGATGTGGATCGCGCTCTCGCCCGAGACGAAGACGCTGTCGCCGTTGAAGTCGCGGCCGCCATACTTGAAGAGGCCGGCGCGCTGCCAGTCGGCCAGGTTCTGGAAGTGCCGCGCCGCCGTCGGGTTGTTGAACACCAGCTCCGCATCCAGGCCCTGGAAGCCATTGCCGCGCGTCGCATAGGGCTGGTTGTGGAAGGCGAGCAGGTGCTCGAGCTGCAGCATGCCGGGCCAGGCGGTGGAGATTCCCGTGGCGGCGGCGCGCGCGGCCACGATGCGCTCGGCCGCCTCCTTCACGCCGCTCCAGGTCGTCGGCGGCCGGTCGGGGTCGAGGCCAGCGCGGCGGAAGGCGTCCTTGTTGTAGAAGACCACGCCCGTCGGCACGAAGAAGGGGATGGCGAGCAGCTTGCCCTGCGGCGTGCTGTAGTACTGGCGGATGGCGGGCAGGTAGTCGTCCGCATCGAAGGCGATGCCGGCCTCCTGGAAAAGGTCCTGCACCGGCTTGGCGACGCCCGGCGCGCTGGAAAGCGTGGCCGTGGCGATCTCGGCGGCATGCAGGATATGCGGCGGGTTGCCGGCCCGCACGGCGGCGATCGCCGCGGCCAGGCTTTCGGGATAGACGCCCTTGAAGGTCGGCACGACGCGGAAGCGCGTCTGGCTCGCGTTGAAGTCACGCGCGAAGCCCTCGACGATGTCGGAGAGCGGGCGGGTCAGGCTGAACCAGAGCGAGATTTCGATGGGCTGAGCCTGCGCGCGGGCAAGCGATGGCAGGGCGATGCCGCCGGCAAGCGCCGACAGGCCGCGACGGGTGCTGTTCATGTGGGAGAATTCCTTCAGGCTTCGGTCGATGACTCGGGACGTGCGGAAGAGGCACGGCGACATCGGGCCGCGTCGCGCGGCGATACTCCGGGTCGGCCATCAATGCGGCTTGAAGGTCTCATCGATCACGATTGTTGAATTCTAATTAAACTCAATCAAGAGTGATTCTTCGATTGCGCGAAAATATCGCGCAATGGCACGGATGGGGCGAAACGCGCGCCCCATCCGCTCAGGTCGTCATCACGCGGCGGCGATGCGCGACTGCCGGACCCATTGCGTCCATTCGGCATAGAGATCGGCCAGGAAGGTGTCATTCTCCGTCGCGACGCGCGGCGAGGCCGAGAGGCCGAGCTCCTCGATCCGGCGGCGGCCCTCCGGCGTGCCGATCGCCGCGACCACCTCCTCGCCCAGCCGCCGCAGGATCGGAGCCGGCGTGCCGGCGGGCGCCACCAGCGCCTGCCAGGTCACGTCGAAGCAGGAATAGCCGAGCTCCGCGAGGGTGGGGGTATCACGCAGGGCCGGATGGCGCTCCTTCGTCGTGACGGCGAGGAAGTTGACCGGCGAGCCGCGCGAGAGGGCGACGGCGCTCGGGATGTCGCAGAACATCGCGCCCAGGCGCCCGGCCGTGAGGTCCAGGATGGCATGCGACATGCCGCGATAGGGCACATGCGTCGCCTCGAAGCCGCCCTGCTGGCGCAGCAGCTCGAAGGCGATCTGGTGGGGCGTGCCGATACCGCTGGTGCCGTAGGTAACGCTGGCAGGGTCGCCCTTCGCCTGCTCGACCAGGCCGGCGAGCGTCGTCGCACCCGTGGGCGGCGTCATCAGGACGAAGCCGAAGGTGCAGAGGGTCGCGACGAGGTCGAAATCCTTCACCGGATCATAGCCGATCGCGGGGTTCAGCACCGGGCCGATGGCATGCGTGGCCGTGGTGGCGAGGAAGAGGTTGTAGCCGTCGGGCGCCGAGCGCCGGACCGCCTGCGCCCCCAGCGAGCCGCCGACGCCGGTGATGTTCTCGACCACCACCGGCTGGCCCAGCGGCCCCTGCAGGAGGCGGCCCAGCGTGCGCGCCAGCACGTCGATGCCGCCGCCGGCCGGAAAGCCGCTGACGAGCCGGATGGAGCGGTTGGGCCAGGCGGAGGAGGAAGGCGCGTCGGCCCGGGCGAGCGCCGGCATGGCGAGGGCGGAGGCCGCGCCCAGCAGCGCTCGGCGCCCCCAGGCGGCGGAGGACGGAGGGGGGAAGGACATGCACGATCTCACAAATCAACGATGTAGAATCGATATTTATAACCAACTCACATTCATTGCACGTCAAATTGACGTGTGATATCAAATTTAGCCCCTTATGTTCGTTGAATGGGCCGGCATTTGCCCCCCGCATCGAGAACGGAGCGTCATGTCGTCACCGAACGCCTATTGGCCGGCACACCTGCCGCGCCGCCTGCCGCGCCTGGAGACCACGCTGGCCTTCAACCTGCGCGTCTCCGCCGCCCGCCATCCGAGCCACCGCGCCATCGGCTTCTACGGCCACGACCTGGACTGGCGGACGGTGGAGGAGGAGGTGGAGGCCTTCGCCGGCTGGCTCCGTCATCAGGCGGGGCTGCGCCGCGGCGATCGCGTCCTGCTTTTCCTGCAGAACTGCCCGCAATACGTGATCGCCTATTACGCCGCGCTGCGGGCGGATTGCGTAGTGGTCCCGGTCAATCCGATGACACGCGCCAGCGAGCTCCGTCACCTGCTGTCGGACAGCGGCGCGGCGGCCGCGGTGGTGGCGCAGGACCTCGCGCCCGTGCTGCGGGAGGCGGCCCAAGGCGCCCTGCGCGTGGCGGTCGTCGCCTATTCGGACTACCTGCCCGCCGCGCCCGACTACGACCTGCCCGACTGGCTGCGCGAGCCCGCCCGCGCCATCGAGGACGCCACGCCCTGGCGTGACGCCCTCGCCGCCGGCCACCGCGCCCCGCCGCCCGAGGCGACGCCGGACGACCTCGCGCTGCTGCCCTATACCTCCGGCTCCACGGGCCTGCCCAAAGGATGCGAGCATCCGCATCGCACCTTCCAGCACACGGCGGCGGGCTGCGCGCTCTGGCACGGGCAGAGCGCGGCCACGGTCACGCTCGGTCTGCCACCCATGTACCAGGTGGCAGGCCTGAACCAGTGCCTGCACCTGCCGGTGCTGACGGGCGGCACAATCCTGCCCATGCCGCGCTGGGATCCACGCCTCGCGCTGCAGCTCATCGAGCGCTACGGCGTCACGCACCTGCCCATCGCGCCCACCGCCTGCATCGACCTGCTCACGCAGCCCGACCTCGCGGAGCGCGACCTGGGCACGCTGCGCCGCGTGACCGCCGGCGGCGCGGCCATGCCGCAGGAGGTCTGGCGCCGGCTGCGCGAGGCGACCGGCCTGCCCTTCATCGAGGCCTATGGCATGACGGAAGCGGCCGCGACGACGCACCTCAACCCGATCGAGCGGCCCAAGGCGCAATGCCTCGGCATTCCCTTCTTCGAGACCGAGGTGCTCGTGGTCGATCCCGAGACGCTGGAGCCCCAGCGCCAGGGCGAGGCGGGGGAGATTCTGATCAGTGGCCCGCAGCTGCTGCGCCGCTACTGGGGCCGGCCGGAAGCGACGGCCGAGGCGATCGTCGAGATCGACGGCCGCCGCTGGTACCGCAGCGGCGATATCGGCCATGTCGACGAAGAAGGGTACTTCTTCATGACCGACCGGCTGAAGCGGATGATCAACGCCGCCGGCTTCAAGGTCTGGCCGGCGGAGGTGGAGACCCGCCTCTACGAGCATCCCCATATCCTCGAAGCCTGCGTGATCGGCGTGCCCGACGCGCGGCGCGGCGAGACGGTGAAGGCCGTCGTCACGCTGCGCCCCGGCAGCACGGGGCAGCTCGACGCGGCGCAGCTCATCGAATGGGCCCGGCCGCGCATGGCCGCCTACAAGATTCCCCGCGAGGTGGAGATCGTGCCAGCACTGCCGAAATCCGCCGTCGGCAAGATCCTCTGGCGCGAGCTGCAGGAGCGCGAGCGCGCCAAGGCCCTGGCGGAGAGCGCGGCATGAGCGCGCTCGTCACCTATGAGCTGGAGGGCGAGGTCGCCCTCATCGGCCTCGACCGCGCGGCCAAGCGCAACGCCATCAGCGAGGCCATGGTGGCCGAGATCCGCGACGCGGCGCTTCGCGCGGGCGAGGAAGCGCGGGCCGCCGTCATCTTCGGCCATGGCGATCATTTTTCCGCCGGGCTGGACCTCGCCGAGGCGCTGCAGAAGCGCGACGCCCAGGACAAGCTCCGGCCGCGCTCGCGCAAATGGCACGCGGCCTTCGACCAGATCGCCCGCGGGCCCATCCCCTTCGTCGCGGCGCTGCGGGGCTCGGTCATCGGCGGCGGGCTGGAGCTCGCCGCCGCCGCCCATCTCCGCGTCGCCGATGCGACGGCCGCCTTCGCCCTGCCGGAGGCCCAGCGGGGCATCTTCGTGGGCGGCGGCGGCTCGGTCCGGATCTCGCGCCTGCTCGGCTATGCCCGGATGGCCGACCTCATGCTCACCGGCCGCGTGCTGAACGCGACGGAAGCGGAGCGATTCAACCTGGTGCAATACGTGACGGAGCCCGGCGCGGCGCTGGAAAAGGCGCGCGAGCTCGCGCGGCGCGTCGCCGGCAATGCGCCCCTCTCCAACTACGCGATCACCAGCGGCCTGCCCCGCATGCAGGACCTCTCGCATGACGACGGGCTGTTCTTCGAGTCCCTGCTCGCCGCCTATACGAGCGCGGACACGCAGGCGGCCGACCGCCTGCGGGACTTCGTCGAGAAGCGCGCGGCGCCGCTGGGATCGGCGCCTCGCTGACGTCGCTCAGGCGTCGAGGCTCCAGCGGCCGCGCTCCACCGTCGAGAAGAAGCTCTGCACCTCGCGGTTGAAGGCGGCCGGCTCCTCCAGGTTGATGGCGTGGCCGGTGCGCGGCTGCATCCACAGCCCGCAATTCGGCAGGGTGCGCTTGAGGAAGATATTGGGCTCGATGCAGGGCCCGTCCTCGTCGCCAAGGGCGAGCAGCGTGGGCACCGTCATCTTCTTCAGCTCGGCCTCCCAGGCATAGACCGGGTCGCGCGCGCCCTGGTACCAGCGCTGCGTGAGCGCCGAGCCCACCGGCGAATGCTCGCGCAGATGCGCGACGAATTCGTTCCAACCGCGCGGATCCTTCTTCTTCAGCTGCACGCGCGTCGGGCTGTGGCCGGTTTCCAGGGCGAGCTCGTTCCAGCCCTCGGCGTGGAGCTGATTGGCCCGCTCGGCCTGGGCGGCGCGGAAAGCGTCCAGCTCGGCGAGGTTCGAGCCGGTGCCGACGCCCGCGACCACCAGCGCCGTCGCCATCTGCGGAAAGCGGATGCCGAAGAGCAGGGCCGCGAAGGCGCCCATCGACAGGCCGACGATATGGGCCTTCGGAATCTCCAGGTGCCGCATGACGGCCGCGATGTCGGCAGCGGCGAATTCCTGGCCATAGAGCTTCGGATCGCTCGGCACCTCGGAAGGCGTGTAGCCGCGCGCGGCAAAGGTGATGCAGCGGTACTCACGCGAAAAGAAGCGGACCTGCTGTTCCCATTCGCGATGGTCAGAGCCGTACTCGTGGACGAAGACGACGGGATGACCTGTGCCGGCCTCCTCGTAATAGAGGCGGGCGCCTTCGGCCTGGGCATGGGGCATGTCGGTTTCCTCTCCTTGCTTCGCGCCAGATTGGCCGCAGGGAGGGCTTCGGCATAGCGGTTGGGGCATCAAAAGCGCCACCCAGGGACGGACCATATTGACGTGATAAAATTGTATAATTAAAATTATACCAAATTACATGCATCAAGGCCCGATGACCCGGTCTCACGCCCTCTCCCGCCGCCGCCTGTCGCTCCTCCCACTTGCCGGCCTGGCGGTCCCCTCGATCGCGAGGGCACAGCAATGGCCCGACCGGCCGCTGCGCGCCGTCATCCCGTGGCCTCCGGGCGGCCAAGTGGACAAGTACGGGCGCCCGTTGGCGGAAGCGCTGGCCCAGGCGCTGGGCCGGCCCGTGGTGGTGGAGAACCGCGGCGGCGCCGGCGGCCTGCTGGGCACGGAATATGTCAGCCGCGCACCGGCCGACGGCTACACGCTGCTGCTGAACAACAATATCGGCTTCATCGGCAACGCGGCCGCCAACCCCTCGGTCCTGCGCTTCGACCCGATCCGCGACTTCGCGCCGATCGGCATCTTCCATGAGAGCGCGGTCGTCTTCCTCGCCCATCCCTCGCTCGGCGTGCGGACCTTCGACGAGTTCCTGGCCGCCGCGCGTGCCAGCACCCAGCCCCTGCCCTACGCGTCCTCGGGCGGCGGCTCCTCGGGCTCGCTCGCGACGCAGGCGCTGCAGCGGAAATACGGGCTGGAGTTCCTGGAGGTCGTCTATCAGGGCGGCGGGCCGCGGCTCACGGCGCTGCTTTCGGGCGAGGTGAAGTTCGCCTCCACCGACATCGCCCTGGTGCGCGAATACGTCACGACCGGCGCGCTTCGCCCGCTGATCAGCGTGGGGCGCCGCCGGCAGAACGTCTGGCCGGACATTCCCTGCTTCGGCGACATCGGCCTCACCGATTTCGACTACGGCAACTGGCAGGCGCTGCTGGTGCCGGCCGGCGTTCCCGCCTCCATCCAGGCCCGCCTGCGCGACGCGCTGGACCAGGCGCGGCGCAGCCCGCTCTTCGAGCGCGCGTCCGATGACGGCGAGATCATCTTCCAGACCGGCCAGGAGGCGGTGGAGCGCATCCGCCGCGGCTATGAGGAGCGCCTGCGGCTGCCCGCGTCGCCGGCGTGACAGCCCCCGCCGCGGGCAGCTGGCGGCCCGTCGCGCTGATCGTGGGCGCGCTGTTCTTCATGGAGCAGCTCGACACCACCATCCTGGCGACGGCCCTGCCGGTGATGGCCGTCGATCTCGGCACCGATCCGCTGCGGATGAACCTGGCGCTGACGGCCTATCTGCTGACGCTGACGGGCTTCATCCCGCTGAGCGGCGCGCTGGCCGACCGCTTCGGCAGCCGCCGCATCATGACGGGCGCGGTGCTCCTCTTCACCGGCGCCTCGCTGATGTGCGCCTGGGCGCCCAACCTCGCCACCCTGGTGGTGGCTCGCGCGCTGCAGGGCGTGGGCGGGGCGATGATGGTGCCGGTGGGGCGCCTCGCGCTGCTGCGCGCCGCGCCGCCCTCGGAATTCGTCCGCGCCATGTCCTGGGTGCTGATCCCGGCGATGCTCGGCCCGATGCTGGGGCCGCCGTTGGGCGGGCTGATCGTCAGCTGGTTCTCCTGGCACTGGATCTTCTACATCAACGTGCCGCTTGGCCTCGCCGGCGCCTTGTTCATCAGGCGCCACGTCGCGCAACACCGCACCGAGCAGCCACGCCCGCTCGATCTCGCCGGGGCGCTGCTCTGCGGCCTGGCCCTCGCCTGCTTCGTCCTGGGGCTGGAGGGGCTTTCCGCCGGGCACGGCCCGCGCGCGCTGGCCTGGTCGCTGCTCGGCGCCTCCGTCGTCGCGGGACTGATCTACGCCTGGCACGCGCGGCGCCATCCGGCCCCGGTGCTGGACTTCCGCCTGATGCGGATTCCGACCTTCGGCATCGCGGTGGTCGGCGGCACGCTGTTCCGCACCGGCTTCGGCGCCCTGCCCTTCCTGCTGCCCATGCTGCTGCAGCTGGGCTTCGGCTATTCGCCTGCGCAGAGCGGCGCGATGACCTTCGTCGCGGCCGTGGGTGGGCTGGTCATGAAGGCGATCTCCACGCGCCTGCTGCGCCGCTTCGGCTTTCGCGACACGCTGGTGTGGAACGGCGCGCTTTGTGGCCTGTTCCTCGTCGCCTGCGCGGGTCTCAGCCCGGCCTGGCCCGTGGCGCTGACGGGCCTGCTGCTGCTCGTGGGCGGCCTCGCGCGGTCGCTGCAATTCAACGCCTATGGGACGATGTGCTACGTCGATGTGCCCGGCCCGCGCATGAGCGCGGCGACCAGCTTCCACGACACCTTCCAGCAACTCTCCCTCACGCTCGGCATCTCACTGGGCGCGCTCGCGGTCTCGGGCAGCATGTGGCTGCAGGAGCGCGAGGCGCCGGCGCTCTCCGATTTCTCCCTCGCCTTCCTGCTGGTGGGCGTGATCGCGCTCGCGGCCGTGCCGGTGTGCCACCGGCTGGCGCCGGGCGCCGGCACCCGGTTCAGCGGCGCGGCCCCTCGATGAAAGACGTCACCATGGAAACCGCCCCGGTTGCGCGCAGCGCCGCCTGGTTCGCCCTCGAGGCGCTCTCCGAGCTCGGCGTGGAGTATATCTTCGCGAATCTCGGCACCGACCATGTCTCGGTGATCGAGGCCCTGGCGGAGCAGGACGGCACCAACCAGCCGCATCCGCAGCTGCTGTCCATCGCGCATGAGAATGTCGCGATCCATATGGCCGCCGGCTATGCGCTGGCCACCGGGCGCGGCCAGGCCGTGCTGGTGCATGTGGATGTCGGCACGGCCAATGCCGGCAACGGCCTGCACAACATGTTCCGCGCGCGGCTGCCGGTGCTGCTGCTGGCGGGCAAGTCGCCCTACACGCATCGCGGCGAGCTGCCGGGCACGCGCGACAACTACGTGCACTACATCCAGGATCCCTTCGACATCGCCAGCCTGGTCAGGCCCTTCGTGAAGTGGGAGGCCAATCTGCCGGCCGGCCTCGTGGTGAAGCAGTTCCTGCACCGCGCCCATACGGTGATGCAGTCCGACCCGCCCGGCCCCGTCTTCCTCAGCCTGCCGCGCGAGACGCTGGCCGAGGCCCTGCCGGCCGAGCGCATCGCCACCCCGCCGGCGGCGGGCCCCGTGCGCTGGCGCGGCACCGACCCCGCCACGGCGCGGCGGATCGCCCAGGCCCTTCTGCAGGCCGAGAAGCCCGTGGTGCTGACGAGCTATCTGGGACGCTCGGCCGAGGCCGTGGCCGCGCTGGTCGAGCTCTCGGAGGCGGCGGGCCTCGTGGTGGCGGAGCACAATCCGAACCACCTCAACTTTCCGCGCGACGCGGCGGCACATGCGGGCTTCGATCCGGGCCGCGCCATCGCGGGCGCGGATCTCGGCCTGCTGCTCGACATCGACGTGCCCTGGCTGCCGAGCCAGGTGACGCCCGATCCCGCCACGCGCTGGATCCAGGTGGACGTGGATGCGGTGAAGAAGGACTTCCCGCTCTGGGACTTCCCGGTGGAGCTGGCGGTGCAGGCCGATGCCGGCACGGTGCTGCGCCAGGTGCTGGAGATCCTGCGCACCGAGGGCGATGAGGAGTTCCGCGCCCGCGTGGCCCGCCGCAAGGCGACCTGGCGCCCCCGCCCTCCCCTTGCTCTCGCACCCGGGCTGAGCGGGGCTGCCGTCGGCGCCGCGCTCGCCGCCGTGCTGCGGCCCGAGGACGTGGTGGTGAACGAGGCGACGCGCAACGCGCCCGAGATCCTGCGCAGCCTGCCGCGCCGTGTCCCCGGCACCTATGTCGGCATGCTGGGCAGCGGCCTCGGCTCGAGCGGCGGCGTGGCGCTGGGGCTGAAGCTGGCCTGGCCGGAGCGGCGCATCGTCCATATCGTGGGCGACGGCTCCTTCCACTTCTCCAACCCCGACACCGTGTACTGGACGGCGGCGAGCTTCGGCCTGCCGATCCTGACCATCGTGCTGGACAATGGCGGCTGGCTGGCCGTGCAGGATTCGGTGCGGCGGGTCTATCCGCAGGGCGCCGCCGCAGCGACCGGCGCCTTCCAATCCAGGCTCGCAGCGCCGGGCGCCCGCCGGTTCGACGAGGTAGCACGGGCCTTCGGCGCCCATGGCGAAGCGGTCTCCGCTCTGGAGGAACTGCCCGCGGCGCTGGAGCGGGCGCTCGCGGCCGTGGACGGCGGGCAGGCCGCCCTGCTGAGTATCCAGCTCCCTTCGATCGACGCGACGCCCTGACGCCCGCTGGGCCGGCGGCAGCGCCCCGGCCCAAACCACCACAATACAAGGTGGATAATCGCCACCTCGATTATTTTAACTGTTAATTTTAGTTTTATGACTTGATCAACGATGATTCGTGGTCATTAATCTCTCCCATGGCGATCCACCCCATCCCGGCCCGCGCTTCAGACCGCCCCGCCGCCAGGGGCATGCGCACCTTCTGTTGTCGCTTCTGAAGCCACTCGCCGACCCGCGCCCTCGCGCCTTCTTTCCCGCTTTTTCCGGAGCTCCCCATGGAACTCTTCGATTTCGGCTCCCTTTCGGGGGCCGCTCAGGCCCTGCTCGCTCTGGCCTGGGCAGGTTTCCTCGGCGTCGTCGTCTACGTCACCTATCCCATCGACTACGAGACCGAGGACGAGGCCTTCCTCGCCGCCTGGTGCCTGCTGTGACGCCTTACCCCGCCGCGCGCCGCTGAGCCGCGACCGCAACGCCCTTCCATCCCGAAAGACCGTCCATGAACCAGATCAGCACCCCCGCCCGCCGCGGCGAGGAGTTTCTCTCCCTGCTCCGCAACGGCCCGCCCGAGCGCACGCCGGAACAGGAGCAGCTCCATCGCAAGCAGCGGCTGGCCGCCACCTTCCGGCTCTTCTCCCGCTACGGCTACGACCAGGGCCTGGCCGGTCATGTCACGGCACGCGATCCCATCCGGCCCGACCATTTCTGGGTGAATCCGCTCGGTTTCCATTTCAGCCTCATCCGCGTCTCGGACCTCATCCTCGTGAATGACGAGGGCGAGGTGGTGGAAGGCAGCCATGCCGTGAACCGCGCGGCCTTCGCCATCCATTCGGCGATCCATGCGGCGCGCCCGGATGTGGTGGCCGCCGCGCACACGCATTCGACCCACGGCAAGGCCTGGTCCGCCCTCGGCCGGCGGCTCGATCCGCTGACGCAGGATTCCTGCGCTTTCTACGAGACGCACGGCCTCTTCGACGACTTCACGGGCGTGGTGCTGGACCAGTCGGAAGGCCATCGCATCGCCGAGGCGCTGGGGCCGCACAAGGCCGCCATCCTGAAGAACCACGGCCTGCTGACGGTGGGCCAGTCGGTGGAGGCCGCGGCCTGGCGCTTCATCGCGCTGGACAATGCGGCGCGCGCGCAGCTGCTGGCCGAGGCCGCCGGCACGCCCCAGCCCATCCCGCACGATGTCGCGAAGCTCACCGAGAGCCAGATCGGCAATGAGCGCGGCGGCATCCTCAGCTTCCACCCGCTCTGGGACAAGATCACGGCCGAGGAGCCCGACCTGCTGGGCTGAGATCACCCGGAACCGAATCAGAAGGCCCGGCCGGAGACACGGCCGGGCCTTTTCCGTTTCGGCCGGCCTCAGCTGACTCTGATGCCCGCCGCCTCGATCACCTGGCGATTGACCGTGGTTTCCTGGCGCAGCAGCGCCACCGTCTCCGCCAGCGACAGCGGCGCGGCCTCGACGCCCAGCGCCTTGAGCGCGGCGATCGTTCCTGGATCGCGAGAGGCTTCCAGCACCGCCTCGTGCAGCCGGCTCACGATGGGCGCCGGCGTGCCGCCGGGCGCGGCCGCCACGAAGAACTGCGTGAGGTTCCAGTCGGGCAGGCCCACCTGATGGATATGCGGCACGCCCGGCAGGTCCTCCGCCGAGGAGGCGCCCCAGAAGACGATCGGCCGCAGCCGCCCGGCCAGGATATGGCTGATGGCCAGCGCATCCATGACGAACTGCACGTCGCCCGCCACCGCCGCCGCCAGCACCTGGCCGCTGCCGCGATAGGGCACGTGGGTGATGTCGATGCCGGTCCGCAGGCGCAGATACTCGCCCGCCAGGTGGCTGCCGGTGCCCGTGCCCGCGGTGCCGTAGTTCAGCTGGCCGGGATGCCGCCGCGCATAGTCCAGGAAGTCCTGGAAGCTGTGGATCGGCAGGCGCGGATCCACCGCCAGGATGTAGCGGTAGTGGCCCAGGAAGCCGACGGGGACGAGGTCCGCCTCCGGGTCATAGGGCGCGCCCAGCAGCTGCGGCGCCGAGGTCAGGTTGGCGCTGGAGGCGTTGAGCAGCAGGTACCCGTCCGGTCGCGAGCGCGCGACATAGGTCGCGGCGATGGTGCCGCCGGCGCCGCTCCGATTCTCGACGACCACGTTCTGGCCGAGGCGCTGCGTGAGCTGGCGCGCGAAGATGCGGCCGGTCGCGTCGTTGGTGCCGCCGGCGGCGTAGGGCACGACATAGGTGATGGGGCGCGCCGGGAAGGCCTCGGCATGCAGCCGGGCCGCCGGCAACGCGGCGAGGCCCGCGCCCAGCAGGGCGCGGCGGGAAGGGGCGAAGGGCACGGCGGAAATTCCTGCTCTGGCGGTCACGAGGTCGTCTGCAGCCGGGCCTCACGGATCAGGCGTCCCCAGCGATTGAGCTCCGAAGCCAGGCGCGCGCGCGAGGCCTCCGGCGCCTCATAGGCCGGCGTGACGCCGAGGTCGTCGAAGCGGGCGCGAATGGCGGGGTCCTGCAGCGCCTCCTCCAGCGCCGCACTGATGCGCGCGAGCACCGGCGCCGGCGAGCCGGCCGGCGCGTACCATGCGCCCCAGGACAGGACGTCGAAGCCCGGCAGCCCGCTTTCGGCCAGGGTGGGCAGGTCCGGCAGGATCGCGAGCCGCTCGGCCGAGGTCACGGCGATGGGGCGGCTCTGCTCGGCCCGCTGCGCCTGGATGGCCTCCAGCGCCGTGCTGAACATGACCTGCGCGCGGTTCGCCTGGATATCGAGGATGGCAGGCACGCCGCCGCGATGGTGGATGATCTCCGCCTGGATGCCGACGGTGCGGCTGAACAGCTCCCAGGTCAGGTGCGGCCCGGCGCCCTGGCCGGTGGTGGCCGCGTTGATCTGCCCCGGCCGCGCCTTCGCCCAGGCGACGAATTCCTGGACCGTGTTCACCGGCAGCCCGCGATGGACGTGCAGGATGTAGGGCGTGGTGTGCGTCGTGCCCACGGCGGCGAAGGCGGCCAGCGGGTCGGAGGGCTGCAGGTTCGGCTGCAGGCTCGGGATGATGGCCTGCGGGATGCCGCCGAAGAGGATGGTCTGGCCATCCGGCCGGCTGCTGGCGACCTGCGCGGCGCCGATCGCGGAGCCCGCGCCGGCGCGGTTCTCGACCACCGTCGCCTGGTTGAGGATCTGCCCCACCCGATGCGCCAGCAAGCGGCCGATCGTGTCGACGATGCCGCCTGGCGGGAAGGGCACGATGAGGGTCAGGGGTCCCGACCCGCCCTGGGCGCGCGCGGCGCCCGAGCCGGCGGCGAGCAGGGCCAGGTTGAGGGCGGCGGTCGCGATCTGCCTGCGGCGCATGCTGAGCATCCATGTATGTGAATCTATAAAATCACCATTACATGATGTTGTTTTTTCCACACAAGGCTCGTTCTCCGCGAAGCGTCCGGGACCCATGGCCACGCATCACCATCAATCTATTGTTATAAATCCACATTTCGATCAAAGAACGGCCATATGCTGCCCCGCAATGCTGTCATGCGATGATGATATGTGTTTTCCATATTCAACGATTGACTAACGTTTTTAACGTTTCTATCCCTGAGTGCCCGCGTCACCGAAGCGCGCCGGTCGACTACCCCGACCGTCCCGAAGGAACCTCCCGACATGCCGGCACCCCAGCCCGTCATTCGCATCTCGCCCAACCCGCCGATCTTCGACCTCCCGATCTTCGTCGCGATCGAAAAGGGCCTCTTCGCCGAGGCCGGGCTCGATGTGCGCCACGTCGCCAGCTACTCGGACCACGACACGAGCGAGCGCGAGGTCCTGAAGCGGCAGAAGGAAGCGCTCTTCGAGCGCGGCAAGGCCGATGCCTTCAACGTCTGCGAATGGGGCGGCATCGACCGCCTCGAGCGCGGCGAGGGCCGCGGCCGGATCGCCGCGCTGCGCCCCGCCATCGCCGCCCAGGCGATCCTCTCCTTCGATCCCGCGATCCAGACGCCGCGCGACCTCGCCAACGTGCCCATCGGCATCAACGAGTTCACCGGCTCGCATTTTGTGACCGTGCAGACGATCGAGGGCGCCATCGGCAAGGACGCCGTGAAGCTCGAGCATATCGGCGCGCCGGAAACCCGGCTGCGGAAGCTGCGCGAGGGCGTGGTGCGCGCCGCGGCGCTGATGGAACCCTGGATCAGCCTCGGCCTGAAGCAGGGCGCGCATATCGTCGCGCTCTCCTTCTACCGCGGCGCCGAGGTCGTCTCGCCCGAGCTGGCCGAGGCGCAGCGCGAGGCCTTCTTCACCGCGATCGACAAGGCGGTGGACCTGATCAACGCCGATTTCGGCGCCTATGCGCATTACCTGACCGACGCCACCGAGGGCGCCCTCTCGCCCGAGGAGCTCGCGCGCAACTACGGCCATTTCGTCCGCTACAACCACGCCCAGCGCTATGACGCGCAGCTCTTCGGGCACGCCTACGGCTGGATGCAGGAACGCGGCTACTCCAAGGGCACGAATTCCCATGACTCGCTCGTCGTTTCCTGAGGCCCCGATGCGCCGCAGGACCTTCAGCGCGCTCGCCCTCGCGGCCGCTGCCCTCCCCGCCCCCTTCGTCGCGCGCGCGGCCGTGCCCGTGCCGGTGCGCGTCACGCTTCCGGGCTCGGGCAGCGCCGGCTCCATCTGGCGCCCGCTCTTCGCCGCCCTCCCGCCCGAGGTGCTGGACGGCATCGACCTGCAGTGGATCGGCGGCAATCCGGGCCAGCTGCAGATGCAGCTCGTGGCCGGGACGCTGGATGTCGGCGTCTTCGGCGCGCTCGGCCTCGCCGAGATGGCGGCGCGCGGCAGCGACATCGTCATCTTCGGCCCGGCACTGAACAATCACGGCCGCTGGCTCGTGCCCGCCAGCAGCCCCTACCAGAAGCCCGAGGATCTGATCGGCAAGCGCATCGCCGCCCTGGCCGAGGCGAGCGAGACCTTCAAGGCCGCGCGCATCGCCTCGGCCGTCTCCGGCATCGACATCCGCCGCGAGATGAGCGTCGTCTTCGGCCCGCCCACCGCCAACCAGGCGCTGTTCGAGCGCGGCGATGTGGACGGCATCCTGACGCTGGAGCCCAGCGCCACGCGGCTGATCGGCCAGGGCGCGCGCGAGATCGCCCGCGTCGGCGATCTCTGGCGCCGGGGCACGGGCGAGACGGAGGTGCCCTTCCTCGTCGGCCTCGCCGCGCAGCGCCGCTGGGTGGAACAGAACCGCGCCATCGCCACGCAGCTGGCGCGCGCCTTCGTGATCGTGAACCGCATCACCCGCGAAGACCCGGCCCGCGTGGCCTCGCTGCACGGCGCCTTCGGCATCCGCGAGACGGAGCGGAAGGCGATCGAGCTGCTGCCCTCGCGCCTGGCCGACGTCTATGGCGTCGCCTGGAACGACACCGTCTTCGCCTCGATCGACCGGCAGATCGAGGTCGCGCGCGGCCTCGGCCTGATCCCGGCCCTGCCCGACCGGCCCCTCTACGACCGGACCCCGCTGACCGGGGCATGAGTACCGAAAGGACGAGACCATGAGCGCGACCGATACCGTCGCCCTGCCCGGCGTGGCCCGGCAGCCCGAAGGAGGCGGCGCCTGGCGCGCCTGGGCGCCGCGGCTGCGCGCCGCGCTGCCGGGGGCGGTCTTCTGCCTGCTGGTGGCCGGCCTCTGGGAAGTCCTGGCGCGTACCAAGCAGAGCCCGTTGGTGCCCGACCTCGCGGAGGTCTGGGGCGAGATCCTGCGCCTGCTCGCCGGCGGCATGGCGCTGGAGCAGGTGGGCATCACGCTGTGGCGCATCTCCCTCGGCGGCATCGCGGGCTTCGCCATCGCGGTGCTGCTGGGGCTCTTCGCGGCGCGCAGCCGCCTCTTCGGCGCCTTCATCCGCCCGGCCGTGCTGCTGGGGCTGACGGTGCCCGGCCTGGTCTGGGCGCTGCTCTGCGTCATCTGGTTCGGCGTGGGCCTGGCGACGCCGGTCGTCTCCATCATCCTCGGCATCGCGCCGCCGCTGCTGGTCACGATCTCGCAGGGGCTGCGCGCGGTGGACAGCGAGCTGACGGAGATGGCGCATGTCTTCCGCTTCTCGCGCGCGGCGCGCATCCGCCACGTGCTGCTGCCCTCCATCGTGCCCTTCCTGCTGAGCGGCGTGCGCCTCGCCTTCTCGCTGGCCTGGAAGGTGATCGTGCTGGTCGAGCTCTTCGGCCTGTCGGACGGCGTGGGCTACCAGCTCAACTCCGAGTTCAGCTCGCAGAACGTGGCCGGCGTGCTGGCCTGGACGCTGATCTTCTGGGTGGTGATGGCGGCCATCGAATTCGGCCTGATGCAGGGGATGGAGAACCGGCTCACGCGCTGGCGGCGGGAGTCGAGCCTGTGAGCGCGGCCCCCATCGTCTTCAGCCGCGTCGGCAAGACCTATCCCGGCATCGGCGCCCGCCCCACCGAGACCATCCTGCGCGACTTCGACCTGCGCATCGAGGCCGGCGAGCTGCTGGCCCTGGTCGGCCCCTCGGGCATCGGCAAGACGACGCTGCTGCACATGGCCGCCGGCCTCGAGACCTCGGATACCGGGGCGGTCCAGACCGGCGGCGACCGGCGGCTCGGCATGGTCTTCCAGCAGCCCCGGCTGCTGAACTGGCTCTCCGTCGTCCGCAACGTGGAGCTGGCGGCCGAGGCGGCCGGCGTCTCCCCGCGGCGCGGGCTCGAGCTGCTGACCGAGGTCGGGCTCGACGGCTACCAGGCCGCCTTCCCCCTCGGCCTTTCGGGCGGGCAGCGGCAGCGCGTGGCGCTGGCCCGCGCCTTCTCGATCGACCCCGAGATCGTCCTGCTCGACGAGCCCTTCAGCGCGGTGGATGCGCTGACCGCGCGCCGGCTGCGCCTGCTGCTGCAGGACCTCTGGCTCGAGAACCCGCCCACCGGCCTGCTGGTCACGCACAACACGCAGGAGGCCGCCTTCCTGGCCGACCGCGTGATCGTGCTCGGCGGAAGGCCTGCGCGCGTGGTGGAGGAGATCAAGGTCGACCTGCCGCGCCCGCGCTCGCCCGAGGATCCGGCGCTGTTCGAGATCCATCGCCGGATCATGTCGCGACTCATCTGAATTTCCGGAGTGATACCCATGTTCGTTTCACGGCGCCTCCTGCTGGGCGCATCGGCCCCGGCCCTGGCCGCGCCCTTCATCCGCAACGCCCGCGCGGCCGTCCGCACGGTGAAGATCGCGAACACCGCCATCGGCAATGCCGGCGCCATCCAGCGCCCGATCATCGAGGCGCTGCCGGCGGCCGCTCGCGACGGGCTGGACCTGCAATGGGTGGGCGGCAATCCCGGCCAGATGCAGGTGCAGCTCATCAGCGGCGCACTGGACGTCGCCTTCTCGGGCGCCATCGGCACGGTGGACCTGAATGCGCGCGGCGCGGACCTCGTGCTCTTCGGGCCGGGCACCAACCTGCATGTCCGCTGGATTGTGCGCGGCGACAGCCCCTATCGCGAGCCGCGCGACCTCATCGGCAAGCGTATCGCGGCCCAGGCCGAGGGCAGCGAGCAGTACAAGCTCGCGCGCGTCGCGGCGGCGGCCAACGGCATCGAGCTGAAGAAGGACGTGGAGGTCATCTTCGGTCCGGCCACGGCCAACCTCGCGCTGTTCGAGCGCGGCGACGTGGAGGGCGTGCTGGTGCCCGAGCCCACCGCGACGCGGCTGGTGGCGCGCGGCGCGCGGCAGATCGCGCATCTGGGCGAGCTCTGGCAGCGCATCAACGGCACGCAGCTGCCGACCTTCCTCGTCGGCCTCGCGGCGCGGCGCAGCTGGGTGGAGGAGAATCGCGAGGTCGCGACGCAGATCGCGCGCCTCTTCACCATCGCCAACCGCGCTGTGCACGAGCGCCCCGAGCTGCTGGCGGAGCATCGCGCGGCCCTCGGCGTGCCGGACCGCGAGACCGAGGCGCTGCGCCTGCTGCCCGAGCGCGTGACCGGCGCCTTCACCACGCAGTGGGACCAACCGCTGCTGGAGCTAATCGACCGCCAGACGGCGGCGGCGGTCGCGGCGGGCATCCTGCCGCGCGGGCCGGAGCGCCCGTTCCTCGTCCCCTCGGATGTGGGCGGCGTCTGAGCCCTTCTCCTGACGCCCCGCGCGCAACCTCCGGGATACCGCCCGCATGACCGCTTCCTCCGCACCCCGCCGCCAGATGCATCTCGGCGTCTTCGTCATGGGGACGGGCAACCACCCGGCCGGCTGGCGCCTGCCGGGCGCGGGGCGGAGCAACCAGGACCTCGGGCTCCTCAAGGGCATCGCCCGCACGGCGGAGCGCGGGAAGTTCGACCTGCTCTTCGTCGCGGACGGGCTGGCGCTCTCGCTGAGCGACCATCCCTCCTACGTCGCGCGGTTCGAGCCGCTGACGCTCATCACCGCCCTGGCCGGCGCCACGCAGCATATCGGCCTGGGCGCCACCGTCTCCACCACCTATGGCCAGCCCTATCACGTGGCGCGCGCCTTCTCCTCGATCGATCATCTCAGCGGCGGGCGCGCGGCGTGGAACGTCGTCACCACCGCCAATGCCGCCGCCGCCGCCAACTTCACCCGGCCCGGCCATCCCGAGCATGCCGAGCGCTACGCCCTGGCCGAGGAGTTCGTGGATGTCGTGCGCGGCCTCTGGGACGGGTGGGAGGACGACGCCCTCGTCGCCGACCCCGCGACCGGGCTCTTCGTCGACCCGGCGAAGGTCCGTCCGCTGAACCACGAGGGCCGCTTCTTCTCGGTCCAGGGGCCGCTGAGCATGACGCGCAGCCCGCAGGGCCATCCCGTGATCATCCAGGCCGGCGGCTCCCCGGCGGGGCGCGAGCTCGCCGCCCGCACGGCCGAAGTGGTCTTCGCCGCCGTGCAGGACCTCGACGCCGCGCGGGATTCCTACCGCGCCCTGAAGGCCCGCCTGCCCGCCCATGGCCGCCGGCCGGAGGAGCTCAAGGTGCTGCCGGGCGTCATGCCCATCATCGGCCGCAGCACGGCCGAGGCGCGCGAGATCCTGGCGCGCATGCAGGCCTTCCTGACGCCGACCAACGCGCTGCACCTCGTCTCCATCCGGCTCGGCCACGACATCTCGGGCTATCCGCTGGACGGCCCGGTGCCCGACCTGCCCTTCACCGAGGGCACGCAGGGCTTTGCGCGCAACCTGCTGGCCCTGGCGCGGCGCGAGGGGCTGACGCTGCGCGACCTCTACAACGTCACGGCCGCGGCGCGCGGCCATTGGGTGCTCTGCGGGACGGTGCAGAGCATCGCCGACACGCTGGAGGAATGGTTCACGGGCGAGGCCGCGGACGGATTCAACATCCTGCCGCCCTACTTCCCCGCCGCCTTCGATGAATTCGTGGACCAGGTGGTGCCCGAGCTGCAGCGCCGCGGCCTCTTCCGCACCGAATATGCCGGCACGACCCTGCGCGAGCATCTCGGCCTCGCGCGTCCGGAGAACCGGCTCGCGGCCGCGACGGAAGCCACCGCCGCCGCGGCGGAATAGCGCGGCGCAAGGGGCTGGGAACCAGTCCCTCCCGTCTTCATACTGCCCTCAACAACAGGAGAACGTCATGCCCGCCATCCTCCAGGTGAACTACCGGCCGAGCGCCGCGCAGCAGCAGCTTCCGGCCGCCGCCCGCCATGCCTCGGCCGAGCGGATCAACGCCCTGCCGGGCTTCCGCTGGAAGATCTGGATCGGCAGCGCCGAGAATGGCCTGCGCGGCGGCATCTACCTCTTCGACGACGCCGCCAGCGCGAAGAGCTGGTCGGACCAGGTCTCCAAGGCCCTGACCGAAGCCGGCGGCACCGAGCTGACCGCCCGCATCTTCGAGGTGAATGACGAGCTGAGCGCGCTGACCCATGCGCCGCTCGGCGCCGTGCCCGTCGCCTGACGCCATGCCCCGCGAGATCCGCGTCAACGCCTTCACGCTCCAGAGCCCGGTCCATCAGACGCCCGGCCTCTGGCGCCACCCCGAGGATCGCTCCACCGACTACAACCGGCTGGAGTTCTGGACCGACCTCGCGCGGATCCTCGAGCGGGGCCTCTTCGACGGTATCTTCACGGCCGACAGCCTCGGCACGAACGACGTCTATGCCGGCACGCTCGACGGCGCGCTGCGCGGCGGCATCCACGTGCCGAAGAACGACCCGTTGCTCTCGCTTTCCGCCATGGCGCTGGTGACGGAGCATCTGGGCTTCGGCGTCACCAGCAATGCGATCCAGGAGCCGCCCTACGCCTTCGCCCGGCGCATGACGACGCTGGACCACCTGACCAAGGGGCGCATCGGCTGGAACATCGTCACCGGCCATTCCGCCAGCGGCGCGCGCGCCGTGGGCGCCGAACTGATTCCGCACGACCAGCGCTATGACGTCGCGGACGAATATCTCGACCTCGTCTACGAGCTCTGGGAGGGAAGCTGGGACGACGACGCCGTGCCGCGCGACAAGGCCAGCGGCGTCTTCATCGATCCGACCAAGGTACGGCCGGTGCGCCGCCAGGGAGGCCGTTTCTCGACGGACGCCATCCACCTCGCCGAGCCCTCGCCGCAGCGCACGCCGGTGCTGTACCAGGCCGGCGCCTCCGGCCGCGGCCGCGCCTTCGCCGCGCAGCACGCCGAATGCGTCTTCATCAGCGGCCCCACGGCGCGGGCGCTGGCGCCCATCATCGCCGACACGCGCCGCCAGGCGGCGCAAAAGGGCCGCGACCCGGCCGAGCTGCTCTTCTTCTCGCTGGCCACGACCATCGTCGGCCGCACGGAGGAGGAGGCGCAGGCCAAGCTCGCGGACTACCGGCGCTACATCGACATCGAGGGCGCGCTGGTCCTCTACTCCGCCTGGACGGGCATCGACTTCTCGCTCTTCTCGCTCGACGAGCCCGTGCGCCATCAGCAGCAGGAGGCCGGCATCCATTCCGCGCTGGAGGTCTTCACCCGGGCCGATCCGAACCGCGTCTGGACCGTGCGGGAGATCGCCGAGCATGTCGCCATCGGCGGGCGCGGCCCCGTCTTCGTGGGTTCGCCCGGGCAGGTCGCCGATGCGATCGAACACTGGGTGGACGAGGCCGGCGTGGATGGGCTGAACCTCAGCTACGCCCTGATGCCCGGCGGCTTCGAGGATTTCGGCACGCTCGTGGTGCCTGAGCTCCAGCGGCGTGGCCGCTTCAAGCAGCGCTACGCGCCCGGCACGCTGCGCGAAAAGCTCTACGGCCCAGGGCGTGCGCGCCTTCCGGCCGCGCATCCCGCCGCGGTCTCCCGGCGCCCGCAGACGCCGGGGTGATGCGGTTGAGAGCATCTTTACCCGACCAGGTAATTCACCTGATCGGGTGATGCTCTAGCCCGCGCGATAGGCGGCGTGGGCCTCGTCGTTCAGCCGCGTCCCGAGCACGCCGGTGACGCGGTTGGTGTAGTTGAAGATGCCGACGATCTGCGCGACCTCGATGATCTCCTCCTCGCTGAAGCCGGCGGCCCGCAGGCCGCCGATGTAGCTTTCGTCCGCATCGGCGGGATGGCGCGTCAGCTTCGTCGCGAACTCGGCCAGCGCGCGCTCGCGATCTGAGAGGTCGGCGCGGCGCCAGTTCACCGTCAGCACGTCCACCAGGCTCTTCGGCGCGCCCGTCTTCTGCAGCGCGGTGGCGTGCTGGATGACGCAGACGTCGCAGCGATTCTCCACGCTCACCACCAGCGCCAGGAGCTCCCTCTCGCGAAAGGAGAGCAGGCCGTTGGGCCCGCGCACCAGCAGGTTCACGAAGCGCTGGCTGGCGACCAGGTGCTCCGGCCGGAAGGGCAGCGTCAGCCCATGGCGGACATAGCCCTTGCGGGCCTTCTCCTCGGCCTGGAGCTCGGCGAGCTCGGGCGTCACCTTCTGCGGCTCGGCGATGCGCAGGAAGGACACGGCCTCGCCGCGCGGCTTGTGTTCGGTCATGCGGATTTCCCCGTGATCTTCAGGAATGGTTGATGTTCAGGAGCGGCTGGAGAGGCCGATGCGGCGCACCAGCGCCCCATAGACGGCGTGGTCGTGGCGGACCTTCTCCTGGATCTGCTCGGGGCTCAGCCGCTCCGGCCGCAGGCCGAGGGTCTTGAGCGGATCCAGCAGGGACCGGTCCTCGAAGGCCTCGTTGAGAGAGCGGTTCAGCGTGGCCACGATCTCCGGCGGGGTCGAGGAGCGGACGAGGATCGTCCACCAGGGATTGACCGGCCAGTTGGCGAGGCCGACCTCCTTCACGTTCGGCAGGTCGGGCGCCGCCTCCCAGCGGCCGGGGCCCGTGATGGCGAGGGCGCGCAGCCGGCCCGCCTGGGCGTGCTGGAGCGCATAGGCGTCGAAGATGAACTGCGTGTCGCCGGCGATGGCGCTGTTGAGCGCACCGGCGCTGCCGGGAAAGGGCACGTGCACCGCGTCGATCTCCGCCAGCTGCTTGAACAGCTCGCCCTGGATATGCCCGAAGGAGCCGTGGCCGGCGGAGCCGAAGTTCAGCTTGCCCGGATGGGCGCGGGCATAGGCCACCAGCTCCTCCACCGAATTCACCGGCACGGAGGGATGCACGGCCAGCACGGTGAAGCCTTCGCCCGGAAAACCGACCGGCGTGAAGTCGCGGAAGGGATCGAAGGGCGCGTCGATGATGTGCGGAACGATGCACAGCACCCCGCTGGTGGAGTTGAGCAGCGTATAGCCATCCGCCCGCTGCTGCGTGACGTATTGCGTTCCCAGCGCACCGCCGGCGCCGACGCGGTTCTCCACCACGACGGGCTGGCCGAGCCGCGCGGTGAGATCGCGCGCGACGTGACGGGCGAGCAGATCGTTCATCGCGCCCGCCTGGAAGGGCACCACGTAGCGCAGCGGCCGGTCGGGATAGGCCGAGGCGGCGGCGCCAAGCGGCAACAGCGGAAGCAGCGCCGGCGCGGCGAGCAAGTGGCGACGGTTCATCGGCATCGAAGGGTCTTTCGGAACGCGGCGCCGCGACCTCGGCGGAAAGCGGGACGGCGGCACGCGCGCAAATGAGGGAGCGGCCGATCACCCGCGCCGCCGGCGAGCCGCGGCGGCGCTGGGGATCGGCATGGGATCAGGGGGAAGCGGCTCAATGCCCCGAACATCGACACCGCTGGCCAAGGCGGGTCGGCAAGGCGAATGGCCGGCTGGGCCGCTGTGTCATCTCGAGGAGCTTGCCCCTGGGGTCATGATCGTCGACGTCATTTTACGATCAACAACGATCATATTGTCAATATTAACATTTTCAATTTGTTAATTATGAAGTCGACAAAATCGTTCCATTCCCTTGCTTTCCCTTGCTCACTCCAAAGGACCCCCGCTGCGGTCACCTGCATACCAAGACCTGAAACCGCAACGATTCCGTTAAACACACATTGACACGATATTTTCGGTAAAATACTCATAAATGCGGTTAATTATGGTGCGATGCGATGACGGCCGACGTGACGGGCGACAAACCGGCAGCAGCAAGGCGACCGCCGATGGCGGCAGGGCGACGGGCCCTCCTCCTCGCCTGCGGCCTTTCGGGCCTCTCCGCCGCTGCCCTCGCGCAAGGCACCGGCACCACCTTCCCGACCCGCCCAATCTCGATCGCCGTTCCCTATACGAGCGGCAGCAGCGTCGACACGATCGCGCGGCGCGTGGCCGAAAGGCTGAGTGGCGAGTTGGGCCAGCCCGTCGTGGTGGAGAACCGCCCCGGCGCCTCCACCACCATCGCTACCACCTATGTCGCGCGGGCCCGGGCCGATGGGCACACGCTGCTCTTCGGCACGCCCGCGCTCTCGATCAATCCGGTGCTGCAGCCGCAGCTTCCGCCGGGCGATCCGCGGCGCGTGCTGGCGCCGGTCGGGCGCATCGCCGTCACGCCCTTTGCGGTGGTCGCCGGCCCCTCCGTCGAGGCGAGCAATCTCGAGGAGCTGGTGGCCTGGGCGAAGCGGCATCCGGGCGAGCTCACCGTCGCGATCACCGGCGCCGCGACCGTCATGCGCATGGCGGTGGAGCTGCTCGCGCGGCGCGCGGAAATCCAGGTCACCTACGTGCCCTATAACGGCGGCAGCGGCGCCGTGGACATCATCGCGGGCCGCGTCCATGTCGGCTTCATCCAGACGCCGGATGTCGGCGCGCTGCGCGAGGAGCGCGGCGTGCGCGTGCTGGCTGTCACCTCGCCCGAGCGCGTCGCCTCCCTCCCCGGCGTGCGCGCCATCGGCGAGCTCTATCCCGGCTACGGCGTGACGAGCTGGAACGGCCTCTTCGCGCCGGCCGGCACGCCGGAGCCGGTGCTGGAACGCCTCAACGCGGCGCTGCGGCTCGTGCTCGCCAATCCGGAACTGCGCGCCGGCTTCGAGCGGGTGGATGTCGCCCTCGTCGGCGGCAGCCGCGCCGATCTCGGCGACCATCTCGACCGCGAGATCCGCCAATGGGCGGCGCTGCAGGAGCAGTCCCCCATCACGGTCGACTAGCGCGCGACCACGCCTCCCGCCCCTTCGCACAACGCCACAGGTGAACATCATGACGACCCGACGAAGCCTCGTCCGGAACGCGGCCCTGCTTGCCGCGGGCGCGGCCCTCCCCACGCCCTCGCGCGCCCAGCGGAGCAGCCGCAACGCGCGGCCCAATACGCTGCGCATCATCCATGCCGCCGATCTCCAGAGCCTCGATCCCGTCTGGACAACCTCGGCCTCGACGAAGGACTACGCCTTCCTCACCTATGACCAGCTGATCGCGGTGGATGCGGACAACATCCCGCGCCCGCAGATGGCCGAGGGATGGACGGTGGAGGATGACGGGCGCAGCTACGTCATCAGCCTGCGCGACGGGCTTCGCTTCCATGATGGCGAGCCGGTGCGCGCGCAGGACTGCATCGCCTCCATCGCCCGCTGGTCCGCGCGCGACGGCTTCGGCCAGGCGCTGCGGCGCGTCACCGACCGGATGGAGGCGATCGACGACCGGCGCCTGCGCATCCGCCTCAAGCGGCCCTTCCCGCTGCTGCCGGCGGCCATCGGCAAGTCTAACTCCTCGCAATGCTTCATCATGCCGGAGCGCGTGGCGAAGACCGATCCGTCGCAGCAGATCACCGAATGGGTGGGCAGTGGGCCCTTCCGCTTCCTGCGCGACGAATGGGTCTCGGGCTCGCACGCCTCCTGGGCGAAGTTCGAGCACTACGTGCCGCGCCGCGAGCCGGTCAGCAGCATCGCGGGCGGGCGCATCCCGGCGGTCGATCGCGTCGAATGGGGCATCATCGGCGACTCCGCGACGGCGCTCTCGGCGCTGATCAGCGGCGAATACGACTACTGGGACCAGCCCTCGCTCGACCTGCTGCCGGCCATCGAGAGCCGTCGGAACCTCGTCGTGGACGTGCGCAATCCCTCGGGCGTCTACGCCATGCTGCAGTTCAACCACCTGCAGCCCCCCTTCAACAACCCCGAGGTGCGGCGGGCCGTGGCGCTCGGCGTCGACCAGGCGTCCTTCCTGCAATCGGCGACCAGCCGGCCGGAGCAGCAGGTCCCCTGCACGAGCTTCTACGCCTGCGGCACCGCCTATGGGACGGATGACGGCGCGGAAGTCCTGAAGGAAGCCAGCCTGGAGGCCGCGCGCGCGGCGCTCCGCAGCAGCGGCTACAACGGCGAAAAGGCCGTGGTCCTCGCCGTGCAGGACCATCCGATGATCGCGCCGATGAGCCTGGTCGCGGCCGACCTGCTGCGCCGCATCGGCATCAACACCGAGCTGGTGTCGACCGATTTCGCGACCATGGTCCAGCGCCGCACCAACCGCGACACCACCGATCGCGGCGGCTGGAGCGTCTTCCTCACCACCTGGACGGGGACCGACATCCTCAACCCCGCCGTCAACCAGATGCTGCGCGGCCCCGGGGCCAGCGGCTGGTTCGGCTGGCCGGACGATCCCGTGCTCGAGGATCTGCGCAACCAGTGGTTCGACACCTCGGACACCACGCAGCAGGCGCGCCTCGCCAAGGAGCTGCAGGTCCAGGCCTTCAAGACGCTGCCCTACATCCCGCTCGGCGGCGTCGTGCGGCCCGTCGCCTATAGCCGCGAGCTCACGGGCGTCTTCCCCGTTCCCGTGCAGGCCTACTGGAACATCGGCAAGCGGCGCTGAGCGCCGCCCTTTTCCTCGGAGCGATTTGACATGTCGAAATTCCACCTCGGCTGGTTCCTCGGCCCTGGCACGACCATCCAGGGCTGGAACGAACCCGGCTTCCCGCATGGCTACGACTGGACCAAGCCGGCCCTGTTCCAGGATGCGGCGCGCGCGCTGGAGCGCGCCTTCTTCGACGTCTTCATCATCGAGGATTCCTCGACGGTGCCGGACACCTATGGCGCTTCGATGGACTTCTACCTGAAGAACGCGATCATGACGCCGAAGTTCGATCCGGCGGCGCTGACGCCCTACCTCGCCGCGGTCACGAGCAACCTTGGCATCGTGCCGACGCTGACCTCCACCTTCTACCCGCCCTACCTGCTGGCCCGCCTGGTCTCGACCCTGGATCACTTCTCCTCGGGCCGCATCGGCTGGAACATCGTCACCGCCGCCAATGACCGCGCCGGCCAGAATTACGGCCTGCCCGCCCAGCCGGAGCACGACCTCCGCTACGACATGGCGGACGAGTACATCGACCTGGTGAGCCAGCTCTGGGAGGCCTGGGACGCCGATGCGGTGGTGCTGGACGAGGCGAACCACGTCTTCGCCGATCCCTCCAAGGTGCGCCCGATCAACTTCGAGGGGCGCTTCTACAAGTCGCGCGGGCCGCTCAACGTGCCGCGCTCGCCGCAGGGCAAGCCGGTTTTCGTGGCGCCCGGCGCCTCGCCGCGCGGCCGTCGCTTCAGCGGCCGCAACGCGGAGATCGTGCTGGCGGGCCATGCCGAAGACGTGGAGGCCATGAAGGACTATCGCGACGAGGTGCATCGCCATGCGCGGGAATACGGGCGCGATCCGTCCGGCGTGAAGGTGCTCTTCACGCTGTCGCCCTTCGTGGTGGGCAGCAAGCGCGAGGCGGAGGAGCTGAAGGAGCAGCAGGCGCGGGCACGCCACGCGAATATCGAGCGCACCCTGGCCTCCTACTCCTATCAGTCGGGCATCGATTTCTCGAAGATGGACCTCGACACGCCGCTGCCCGAGATCAAGATCAACGGGGTGCAGTCGCTGCTTCGCACCTTCGCGAATGCGGGCCCGGGCGCCACGCTGCGCGATATCGCGACGCGGGTGCGCACCTTCACGGTGATCGGCACGCCGGACAGCATCGCCGAGGAGCTGCGGAACGTGATCGAGGAGGTCGGCGGCGACGGCTTCCTGATCGCGGGCCACATCAAGCCGCGCTACCTGCTTTCGATCACGGAAGGGCTCGTGCCGACCTTGCAGAAGCGCGGCCTGACCCGGACGGAATACGGCGGCGCCACGCTGCGCGACAATCTGCTGGCCTTCTGAACGGCGGCCGCCGGCGACATCCGGCGGCCCCCTCCACCCTCACGACAAGAGGGCGATGTACATTTTTATCGTTAATTATAGTTGAAAATGCTTTTCAACTATTTTTCATTGTGTATATCCTTCGCCCAACAAGCGAACGGAGCCCCCGCCCCCGCCATGTCCGTCGAACCACCCGTTTCCGCCCCGCGGCGGATCCGTCTCGACCGGACGCGATGTCGGGCTGCCGGGCGGCAGGGCTGACGCCCGGCCGCGCCCTCCCTTCTCCCTCACTTTCGTTCCTGGAATTCCGCCATGCTCCACCGCCGCCATCTGATGGCCGGCGCGGCTGCCCTTGCCGTCGCGCGCCCGGCCTTCGCCCATGCCGCCACCTTCCCGCAGCGGGCCATCCGCCTCGTCGTCTCCTCCGCGCCGGGGGCGAGCCTCGATTCCCTCGCCCGCATCCTGGCCCCCGCCCTGACGGCCCGCTTCGGGCAGCCCGTGGTTGTGGAGAACCAGGGCGGCGCCAATGGCCTGCTCGCGGCCCAGCAGGTCGCGCGGGCCGAGCCGGACGGGCACACCCTGCTGCTGACCGGCGACGCCATTATCCTCTCCGCCCTCGCCGATCCGCGCGCGGGCGTGAGCTTCGAGCGCTTCGCCCCCGTCATCCAGGCGGTGCGCGCGGCACAGATCCTGGTCACCCATCCGGGCACCGGCTTCCGCGACGTCCGCGCCTATGTCGAGGCCGCGCGGTCGCGGCCGGGCGGCCTCAATGTCGGCATCCCCGCCCAGGCCGGCATCGCCCAGGTCGTGCATGAGCTGCTGGCCGAGCGCCTGGGCGGGCTGCGCGTGGAATTCGTGTCCTATCGCGGCGGCGGCCCGGCCGCGACCGACCTCATCGCCCGCAACACCGATGCGCTGGTCATCACGCTGCCCGCGGTCACCGAATACATCCGCCAGGGCACGATCGTGCCGCTGGCCGTCAGCACCGGCACCCGCGACCCGGCCCTGCCCGAGGTTCCGACCTTCGCGGAGACCGTGGCCCCAGGCTTCGACATCGATTCCTGGCAGGGCATCCTCGCCCCCGCCCGGACGTCGCCCGAGATCGTCGCGGCGCTCAACCAGGGCTTCGCGGCGGCGCTCGCTGATCCCGCCGTCGCCGAGCGCCTGCGCGGCCTCGGCTTCACCATCACCGCCCTGCCGCCCCAGGAATTCGCGGCCCGCGCAGCGGCTTCCAGCGCGCAGGCCGCCCCCATTATCCGCGCCATCGCCGAGCGCGCCCCCCGAGGATGAACCCCATGATCCGCCTTCCGCGCCGCGCGCTTCTCGGCGCCTCCGCCTCCCTCCTCGCCGCCCCCGCCGTGCGCGCGCAGGGCCTTTTCCCGCGCCCCCTCCGCGCCATCGTCCCCTTCCCGCCCGCGGGCGGCGTGGACGTCTTCGCGCGGGCCTTCGTCCCGGCCTTCTCCGCGGCGCTCGGCCAGAGCATCGTGATCGAGAATATCGGCGGCGCCTCCTCCCGCGTGGGCAACCAGGCGGTGGTGCGCGCGGCGGCGGACGGGCACACCCTGCTCATCACCAACGACACCCTGGCCGCGGTAGAAGCCCTGCCCGTGCCCGGCACCGGCCCCTTCGTGCCGAGGCTGGCCCCGGTGCTGCTGGGCGCCACCGCCTCGCATGTCGTGGTCGCGCATCCGCGGGCCGGCCTGCCCGACGCCGCGGCCTATGCCCAGCGGCTGCGGGCACGCCAGCGGGTGACCATGGGCGTGCCCGGTCTCGGCACCGCGCATCACTTCGCCAGCGAGCTGCTGGCGGAGGCGCTGGGCGGGCGGCCCGATCACATCGCCTATCGCGGCGGCGGGCCGCTGATCGTGGACGTGCTCAGCGGCACGCTGGATGCCGGCCTCATCACGCTGGGCACGGCGATCGACCATGTTCGGGCAGGTCGCCTGGTGGCGCTCGGCGTCACGGGCAAGGAGCGCAGCCCGGGCGCGCCCGAGATACCGACCTTCGCCGAGACGGTCGCCCCCGGCTTCGAGATCAGGACCTGGCAGGGCATCCTGGCGCCCGCCGGCACGCCCGCGCCGGTGCTGGCGGCGCTGACCGAGGCCGGGCTTGCCGCCCTTCGCGACCCGCGCGTCGTCGAGCGGCTGGCCGGCCAGGGCTACGAGGCCGCCGGCCTGGGCCCCGAGCCCTTCGGCACCCTGCTGCGGGACACTGTTGCCCGCTTCGCGGGTATCGTCGGCGCGGTCGGCCTGCGGCCCGAGGAGTCTTGAACCTTACCGGCCATCACCCGCTGCTCATCCCCAGGCAGCCCGACGCATGGCCGTTTCGTCCCTTCCCCGCCGCGGGGGGGGGGGCGGGGGGGGCCCCCCCCCCCCGCCCCCCCCCCCCCCCCCCCCCGGGGGGCCCGGAGGCCGCCGCAACCACCCCGGCGCCCGGGGGGGGGCGGCCCCCGCGCGCCCC
>NZ_JAHCDA010000005.1 GCF_018413645.1 Roseococcus pinisoli | reverse complement strand
GCTCGTCAGGCTCATAACCTGAAGGTCACAGGTTCAAATCCTGTCCCCGCATCCCATACTCCCAATACCGCGATCCCATACCCAGAACGCCCGCTGTCCCCAAAGACAGCGGGCGTTTCGCTGTTTGGGGGGCGCGCCAGACAACGGCCGGCCCGAGGAATGAAGGAACGCCGCAAGGTCGCCATTAAAAGTTCGGCCAGCGCCTCCTCCCAAGCTTCGTCCGACGCAGGTAGAGCGCCGACAAGTTCAGACAAAGAACCAGAGCCACCGCCGGCGTCCCCGCCGCGGTGATCTCGCGCCAGCTCCTCCTGCCGCCACTCCATCTGCCGGAACTCGGCCATCGCAGCGCCGCGTGGCCGTCCTTGAGGAGCTCGAGGAGGTTGCGGATTTGTCGGCCCAGCTTTGCGTGCTGCTGCTGAAGTCCTGCCCGGCGAACACCGATATCTCGGTTGGCCGTGCTCACCTTGGCGACATACACGCGGGCGAATTCCTCGATGAGCTCGGAAGCCAGCAGCCGCTCCTTGAGGCCCGCCAAGACCCACTAAAGTCGCGCTGCAGGATACGCGGATTGGATCAGGTGCCGCGTTCGACGTGGTTCGCAAACCCAACCGTCTCTTACTCCCCATCACCGACATCCAGCCGTTGGACACGCCGCAGCGGGCGAAACCAGACAGCAGCCAAGTCGGCCGCCGAGCCGCGGCAAGGCGAGCCACTCGATTGATCGATGCGGGATCCATCGCATCCGCCGTGTCTTTTGAGTCGCGTAGCTGCCAGGCGGTTCTGGGCCGAGCTCCAGATCTCCGGATCAACAATAGCCAGTTGCGGCACAGTCGTGTTGATCCAGGCCTGCCGCGGATTCAGCCTCACCACGTGCTTGCCTATGCTTGGATTCTTCACGAAGTGCTGCCGATTCCAAACATGCTCGCCCATGCCTAGCGGAGCGGTGGCGAGTACATTAGGCCGCCCTGATCCCAGAGGCGGTTCAGCCCTCGCGACAAGCCGTAGGGCGCGGCATTGCGCTCCCACATCTCCCCGTAGTTGCCAACGGCCCTGATCGCTCTCGCCGCCCAAAGGCGATCAAGTCCCATGGTGGGCCCGATGTCACCCTCGCCCAGAAGGCGCCGGACGTCGGACGATGGCGCTGCGCCTGGGTTGTCGACCGTTGCGGCTGTCACGCCTTGCTGCTCCGCCCAGATCAGGGCGAACTGCGTCCAGCGGATCACGTCGAGCCACTGATCATCGCCCTTGCGGATCCAGGCCCCCAACGGCTCCATGGTGATGTTCTCGGGCAGCAGCAGGAAATCGTCCGGATTGGGTTGCGATGTGCGAAAGCCGGATAGAGCTGTCATGTCGCGGGTGTAGACATCGCAGCGCCCAGCCAGGAACGCGCGGATGATCTCGTTCGGATCGTCGATGAGGATGGGCTGGAAGGCCAGCCGGTGGGCACGGAACCATTCCTGCAGGATGACCTCGGTGGTGGATCCCGGCGGAACGCAGACGGTCGCACCGTCCAACTCGGTCAGATGAGAGATGCCGAGCGAACGCCGCACCAGGAAGCCCTGCCCACTGAAGAAGTTCGTGGCGGCGAAAATCAAGCCGAGTTGTGTCTCGCGCGTCGTGGTCCAGGTCGTGCTGCCGAACAACACATCGATGTCGCCGCCCTGGACTGCGGGGAACCGGGTCAGCCCCGTGATAGGGCGAATATTGACCTTCTCGGGATCGCCGAGCACAGCGGCTGCCAGCGCGCGGCAGGAGTCGACGTCCATTCCGCGCCAGACCCCGCGGCTGTCTGGCAGAGAGAAGGGGGGATTATTCGACTGCACGCCGCAGATCACGCTGCCGCGGGCGCGGATCGCTGCCAAAGTCGGCGACCCCTGCGCATGGGCGCCGTCGCCTGCAGGAAAGCTGATGCTCGCGAGCATGCCCAACCCCAGGACCGCTATGCAGCGCCGGCCCAATCCAGCCAAGGCCCGAAGTCTCGTGGCAACCGCTAACGGACTGGCTAAACCGGTTATCATTCATGCTCTCCCACGCGGCAGGTGGCATCACTAGGGCCACCTTAGACCTACATTGAACCGGATTGGGATTGCGGAGACCCAGACATTGCGGAACCAGGCTTGAATAGGCGACCGCTACCCATCACCACCGCCTGGAACCTGCCTGACGGGCGTCGGCTAAATCCCGCCGCTCTGCGCTCTGAAAAGACCTCACCATGGTCGCCCGATGATGCCGAAAGCAACCAGTCCGCGGTCATGCCAGTGAGATCAACTTGAAAAGCCCCCTTCAGCTTAGTCAGGCGGCTCAAGCGAAGTGTTGGTTTACTGATCACGGGGGCGGCCAGTTCCCGCTTCCTAACCGGCGTTTCTTTATTCCAAGCGAATCCCACGCGCCTGCACGAGCTCCCGGAGCTTCGAGCTTTCCTGACGCAGCATGGCTGAGAACTCGACAGGACTAAGGACGAAGGGCTGCATGTCTGGGGTGAGGCGTGGACGGAGTTCTGGACTCTGCAAGGCAGCGCCAATGCTGCGATGTAGACGCTCGACAACAGGAAGCGGCGTGCCGGCCGGCATCATAAGCCCATGGAAATAGCTGTAATCGATGGGGAAGCCCGCTTCGGCGAAAGTGGGAAGATCTGGCAGCGCGGGCAAACGTTCGGGGGTGGAGATCCCGATGATTTTCGCATTGCCCGCGCGATGCTGCTCCAGCGCATTCATCGTGGAGATGCAGACGGCGGGCAGGTTGCCGCCGATCATGTCGGTCACTGCCAGCGTCTCGCCTCGATAGCCGACATTCTCCAGCTCGATGCCGGTCAGGCCACGCAGCATCTCCATCAGGATCTGCCCTGTGCTTGCCTGACCGAGCGTGCCGTAGCTGAGCGTGCCCTGGCGCTTCACGTAGTCGACGAACTCACGGACATTGTTCACCGGAACGTTCCTGCCGACCGCCAAGACCATCGGTGCCTTGAAGGTCGGCGTGAGCGGCAGGAAATCCGTCATCCGGTAGGATAGGCTCGGGATTAGGAGCGGGTTCAGCGTCATCGCGGCGTAGAGCATGTAGCCGATCGTGTAACCATCCGGCGCCGATCGAGCGATCGCCTCGCTGGCCAGGATGCCATTCGCACCCGGCCGATTTTCCACAACGACCGGCTGGCCGAGATCGGGACGCAAGGTCTCCGCGAGGTAACGGGAGATCGTGTCGGAGATGCCGCCGGCGGCGACGGGGACGATGATGCGCAGTGGGCGC
The DNA here is from genome assembly GCF_018413645.1 of Roseococcus pinisoli. Classification (GTDB taxonomy): domain Bacteria; phylum Pseudomonadota; class Alphaproteobacteria; order Acetobacterales; family Acetobacteraceae; genus Roseococcus; species Roseococcus pinisoli. The sequence continues at coordinate 299,773 of NZ_JAHCDA010000005.1, read as the reverse complement.
TCGGGGAAGCGGGATTGCGCGAGCGCTGGAGTGGTCAGAGTGGCGAGGCCGCCTGCCAGACTCGCGCGCCGTGATAGGATCAAGGACATGGGACTATTCCTCCGGACAATTATCGGCGCTTCCGCCGCTTGTTGGCCTGATGAAGCCCGGCACTTACTTATGCGTCAAGACTATTGCCCGAATGCGGGGGGGGGATGCCAGATGAGCGAGCAGGTGGAGATGCCCAGCCGGGTGCCCATGCGTGATGAAATCAAGCGCGTGGCCACGAGGCTGCTGATGCTGCGGGGTTATCGTGGGGTGAGCTATGGCGACATCGCGCAGGAGCTCGAGATCACCACAACGAACATCCACTACCATTTCGGACCGAAGGCGCGTCTCGTCGCGACCGTGATGCATGACTACATCGAGCAGGTCGGTGGGAGGTATCGCGGCATTTGGACCGCCGCCAACGGCCTTGCGGCGAAGGTTGAGGCCACAGTCGCGTTCAATCGTGAAGCCTTCACCCGCCTCAATCCTCAGGGAAATGAAGGCAATTCCTGGAGCCTCATCACCCGCCTGTCTGCAGAGGGCGAGGCATTGGATGACCTGATGCGTGAGCGGATCGTAGCTTTTCGCCGCGACATTCAGGCCAGCGCGATCATCGGCATGGAAAAGGCCGTAGCCGAGGGCGAGCTGCGGCCAGAGGCCCCATGCCAGCAGCTCGGTCGCCTGATGGCCAGTTGCTTCCTCTATGCCGTTCATATCTCCCGCGACAGCGGCGGATTTAGTGGACTGTCACAGCACTATGCCGCTCAGCTCGATCTGATCGAGCGCAGCTGGGGAATGGCTGCGAAGCGCAATGGGCTTGATGTCGGCGCCCCTGAAACTTATTGACTCGTAAGTTTTGAACTTATAGCCTCCGGAAAATTGGAGCGGACCAATCCGCGCTTATCCAGGGAGATTCTCGGATGGGGCATATCGCCGCCACCGGTCTGATCGACTGCGACATCCATCCTGCGGTGCCTGGCATGAAGGCACTGCTCCCCTACTTCGATGCGCATTGGCAGGAAGTGATCGACGCCCGTGGCGTGGATGGGCTCGACCTCGCTTACTATCCCCCCAACGCACCCATCAGCGCGCGGCCCGACTGGCGTGTCCCTGGCCGCAAGCCGGGCTCCACGCTCGCCGACATGCAGTCCCAGGCGCTGGATGCCTTCGGGATCAGCCATGGCGTCCTTAACTGCCTCTACGGCGGTCCGGCCATGTACAGCGCCGACCTCAGCGCCGCGATCTGTCGCGCCACCAATGCCTGGATGGCAGCCGAATGGCTCGACAAGGATGATCGGCTGCGCGCCTCCATCGTCATTCCGATCCAGAACGTCGAGCTCGCGGTGGACGAGATCGAGCGATGGGCGCCGGACCGCCGCTTCGTGCAGATCCTGGTCCTGGGCGCGCACGAGGCGCTGCTGGGGCAGCGCCACCATTGGCCCATCTTCAAGGCCGCCGAGAAGCACGGTCTGCCCATCGCCATTCATGCCGGCAGCGCCATGCGGCACGCTCCGACAGCCAATGGCTGGCCCTCCACGCTCTACGAGGAGCATTGCAGCTTCACGCTGACGTTCCAGAGCCAGCTCCTCAGCCTGATTGCCGAAGGTGTTTTCACCAAGTTCCCGGCGCTTCGGGTTGTTCTGCTGGAATCCGGTATCGCCTGGCTGCCAAGCTTCTTCTGGCGCGGGACCAAAATGTGGCGCGGCATGCGCAAGGAGATTCCCTGGGTAGATGCCTCGCCGGCGGCCATTGTACGCGATCGCGTGCGCTTCTCGCTGCAGACCTGGGACTTGCCGCAGGATCCCACACAGCTCGACCAGTTGCTGGAGCAGATTGAGGCTGACGACATCTTTCTCTTTTCCACCGACTACCCGCACTGGCGCTTCGACGGCGATGATCCCACGCGTGGTTTGCCGGCCTCTCTGCTCGCCAAGGCCCTACGGGAGACGCCTCTCGCCACCTATCCGCGCCTGAAGGAGGCTGTGTGATGAGTAGCTCGACGCTTCAAACGCCCTCGAAGTCCAAAGATGCCGCGATCAAACTTGTGGACTGCGACATCCACCCGACCGTGCGCTCCATGAAGGATCTTCACCCCTACATGTCGGCCCGCTGGCGCGAGCATTTGGACAGCTTCGGCCAACGCTTCCGCCAGGCCTTTGTCTCGTCCACCGCCTTCCCCAAGGCCACACCGCAACTCGCCCGCCGCGACGCCTGGCCCGAGGATGGCAGTCCGCCGGGTTCGGATCTCGCGATGATGCAGCGCCAGCACCTGGACGCGAACGGCATCGATCGCGGGATGCTCTTTCCGCTTTTTCCGCGTGCACTGGACGAACGGAATATCGACTGCGCCCATGCCGTCTGCCGCGCCATCAATGATTGGCAGGTGGCGGAGTGGATCGAGCCCGAGCCGCGCCTCAAGGGTACTATCACCGTCATGGCTGAGGACGCTGACGGCGCCGTCGCCGAGATCGAGCGCTGCGCGAAGATGAAGGGCTTCGCGCAGGTCGCGCTGGTGACGCGACCCATCGAGCCGCTGGGTCGCAAGCGCTACTGGCGCATCTACGAGGCCGCTGCCCATCATGGCTTCCCGCTTGGCCTGCACAATTCGGGCAATAACGGCCACGCGGTGACGGCCGGCGGCGGGCCATCCTTCTATTTCGAGGAGCACCAGGCCGTCTCCATGAGCCTGCACGCCATGGTGACCAGCTTCATCATCGAGGGCGTGACGGAGCGCCTCCCGAATCTGAAAATCGTGGTGGTCGAAGGCGGTTTCGCCTGGGCCGCGCCGCTCGGCTGGCGGATGGACGGGCTCTTCGAGCGCTTCCGCGGCGAGGTGCCGCACCTGAAGATGAAGCCGTCCGAGTATCTCCGCCGTAACTTCTGGTGGACGACTCAGCCCATGGAAGAGCCGGAGAAGCCGGAGCAGCTGCGTCAGATGCTCGACTGGATGGGCTGGGACAAGATTGTCTTCGCTTCCGACTATCCGCATTGGGATTCGGACGATCCCCGCCACGCCTTCAAGATTCGGATGAGCGAGGCCGAGAAGCGCGGTGTCTTCGCAGGTAATGCCGAGGCGATCTACGGAGAGCGGCTGGTATGAGCGCGGCGGCGAACCTGACGCGGCATGTCGTCGCCAAGGTTGGAGATATTCCCGAGAACGGCAGCAAGCTTGTGAAGGTGAAGGGGCGGCCGATCGCGCTCTTCCACGTGGATGGCGAGTACTTCGCCATCAGCAATGTCTGCCCGCACGAAGGTGGCAGTCTGTGTCATGGCAAGCTGGTAGGTCTGATCCGTTCCAAGGAACCCGGTGTCTACGAACGCTCGCGGCCCTTCGAGATGCTGCAATGCCCCTGGCATGGTTGGGAGTTCGATATCCGGACCGGACAGTCCTACTGCGACCCGGACAGCATCAAGGCGCGCTCCTATGCCGTAACGGTGAAGGACGGCGCGGAGCTGGCCGAAGGGCCCTTCGTGGCGGAAACGTTCCCGGTTTCGGTGGAAGGTCAATACGTGCTGATCGAGATGAAGTGATGGCGTGGCACGACGTGGCGCCGGAAGGCGAATTCGAGATGGACGTGCCCAAGGTGGTTCAGGTGGGAGAGGACCGCGTCGCGGTCTTCCGTCTCGCCGACGGCTTCTACGCTATCAGCGACGTTTGCACGCATGAATACGCGTTGCTCTCCGACGGCTTCTGCGAGGAGGGGAAGATCGAATGTCCCCTGCATCAGGCCTGTTTTGACATCCGTTCCGGCAAGGCACTGGACGAGCCAGCAGAGGTCGACTTGGCTATCTATCCCACGCGCATCGACGGCGGCGTGGTGCAGTTCCAGCTCTGATGCGGACCGCCATTATCGGCGCCGGTCAGGCGGGCCGCCGTACGGCGGAACTACTTCGTGGGTTGGATGCCGAGCGTGAGATCCTTCTGCTCGGCGAGGAGACGGAGCCGCCTTACGACCGACCACCGCTTTCGAAGGAGGTCCTGCTGGGTGAGGAGCGTCCGCGCGGCCTCATGCAGCGCGCTGCCGAGGTCTACGAGGCGCAGCGGATAGCGCTCCGGCTTGGAGAAAAGGTGACCAGGATCGACCTCGGTGCGGCACGCCTGGAGACGGCGGCGGGGGAGTGCATCGCCTACGATTCCTTGGTGATCGCGACTGGGGCACGGGCACGAGGCCTCCGGATTCCCGGTGCCGACGATCCGCGCGTGCTGACGCTCCGTAGCATTGCCGATGCCAGGGCGCTGCGAGCGCGGCTGCGGACGGGACTGCGGCTCGTCGTGGCTGGCGCTGGGCTCATCGGCCTTGAGGTCGCGGCGGCCGCCATCCAGCTCGGTTGTGCGGTGACTGTGCTGGAGATGGGAGAGCGCGCCATGGCGCGCTGCGTGCCGGAGGCGGTCAGCGCGCGGATCGAGGCCTGGCATCGGGCGGCCGGCGTCGTGCTCGAGTTCGGCTGTCCGCTAACCGCCATTCGGCCACAACCCGATGCAATCCATCTTGTAACCGGAAAGGGCGAGGTATCGGCCGATCTGCTTCTCGTCGCCGTCGGCGCCATACCCAACATGGAGCTTGCGCTCGATGCCGGCATTGCCGTGGACGACGGCATCCTAACGGATGCTGACGGGCGCACCTCGCACCCGCATGTCTTCGCAGCCGGAGAGGTGGCGCGGATCTGGCAAAGGGGAGCCGGCCGGCACGTCCGCTTCGAGACATGGCAGGTCGCGCAGCACCAGCCTGTAGCAGTCGCAAATGCCCTTTGCGGGGAACAGAAACCCTATGCGGAGCTGCCCTGGCACTGGACCGACCAATACGGCCGCAATGTCCAGATCCTGGGCACGCATAGCGCCGCACTCGAATGGCTGGAGCGCGAAGATGGAGGCCGGCTGATCTACTTCGGCGTCGATCCTGAGGAGCGAGTCCACAGCGCCGTGCTGATCGATAACGGGCGCGAGGCAACGCCCCTACGTCGGATTATCGCCGCGGAGAAACCGATCCAGCGCAACCGGCTGCTCGATCCCTCGGTGGCGCTTCGCCAGCTCTGCTGATCGTCCAAATCTCGGGAGGACAATGACAATGAAAACAACAAGACGCCTCATGATTGGCGGCGCGCTCTCCGCGCCCCTCGTCGCTCGCGCACAATCGCGGCTGATCGATAAGCCAATCCGCATCGTCGTCGCCTATACCGCCGGTGGTGCCGCCGATGTCTCCGCAAGAACGGTAGCACAGCGGCTGACGGAGAAGCTTGGCACTCCCGTGGTGGTGGAGAATCGGCCCGGTGGCAATACGCTCATCGCCACGCAGTCGGTGCAGCGCGCGCCGGCGGACGGCACCAGCTATCTCGTCGTCTCGCTCAACTTCGCGCTCAACCCGGCGCTGATCGCGAATTTGCCCTATGAGCCCTTTGGTGACTTCATGGCGGTCGGTCTGATCTCCTCGGCACCGAACATCCTGGTGGTGCACCCGTTTTTTCCTGCGCGGAATGTTCAGGAATTTGTGGCGGAGCTGCGCCGGCGCCCAGGCGAAGTCGCCGTGGCCCATACAGGCGTCGGCACCATCACACATCTTGCTGGTGAGTTGCTTTATGAGATGACAGGCACACGCGTGAACCCGATCGCCTATGGCGGCAGTGCGCCGGCGCATAGTGATCTGCTTTCGGGACGCGTTTCGGCCATGTTCGACAGTAGCAGCCTTCAGCACATCGCGGACGGCCGCCTGCGCGCGATAGGCATCACCGGCGCACAGCGGCTTTCCATTCTGCCCGACGTGCCGACCATCGCGGAGCAGGGCTTTGCAAACTACGAGGCCAGTTCCTGGTACGGCCTCGTCGCGCGTCATGGCACTTCGCCGGAGATTGTGCGGCAAATCTCGGCCGAGGTGCAGGAGATTATGCGTCTGCCGGATGTGCGCGGGCAGTTGGCCCAGCGCGCGTTTGTTCCGGGAGACATGACGCCGGAGCAGTTCGACGTGTTCATGCGGCACGAAGCGGGCCGATGGACTGATCTTGTACGGAAGCGGAATATACGGGCGGACGTTTAAGGGGGCGAGCGGTAGAAGGCCGGGCTCAGCTTTGCTGGCGCGCTCATGGCCGGCTGGGTGATCATCAGCCAATTCATTTGGCCGCTGTTCATGACTGCTTACGTGCGTGGGATGCCTGAAACCGATACTTCCGCCTCAGGCCGGAGGGGTGTCCTTCCGCTCCACGCCGCTCTCGGACAGTTGGCTCGCTGGAGCGAAAGCTGGCCGGAGGGTGTCGGAGCGGCTCCCCGACCAGGCACTTCGAAGCAGAGCTCGGGATGAGCCTGCGATCTTGGCGACGTTACCTCCAGGTGTTCAAAGCGGCGAGTTGCTCGGCAGCGGCCCGACGTGGCACAAATAGCGATAAAGCTCGTTACGGCTCGACCTCCGCGTTTGTCTACGCTTTTCGGACAAACGTGGGGCGCAGTCCGCAAGCTGATATCAGGAGCATCGGCTCTAGTTTTCGTTCCGGATGGCTCAACATTGGCCCGCTTTTAACCAATACCTGCGCGGTGGTTAGTGCGATCCGGGCCGGCTATACCGCGCGCTTCGATCTGGACTGGATCGTCCCCTCCGGCATCGACAACGGCAATGCGCTCCTGGTCACCGCGGCCACGGCACAGCGGCTCAACCTTGCCACGCTGTCGGATCTCGCCCGGGAGGCGCCGCGGCTTCCCCCCCCCGCGGCCGGGAGTGAATTTGCCGACCGGGCGGACGTGTCGCCAAGGCGGTGCTCGTCAGCGCGGTGCCGCCGCTGATGCTCAAGACCGAGGACAATCCGGACGGCCTGCCGATCGAGGTGTTCGATGGCTTTCGCAAGGGCGTCGCCGACAACCGCCCGCAACTCTATCTCGACGTGCCGACAGGGCCTTTCTACGGCTTCAATCGCTAGGGCGCCACGGTCTACCAGGGGGTGATCCAGAACTGGTGGCGTCAGGGCATGATGGGCAACGCCAAGGCGCATTACGACGGTATCACGGCCTTCTCGGAGACGGACCAGATCGACCAGACCGACCAGACCGCTGACCTGCGTGCGATTACCGTTCCCACGCTGGTGATGCATGGCGACGACGACCAGATCGTGCCGATCGCCAATTCCGCGCTGAAGTCCGTCCGGCTTCCGCGGAACGGCACGCTCAGGGTTTATCAGGGCTACCCCCACGGGACACGCATGCCTACGTGATTAACCCCGACCTGCTGACCTTCGTCACCGGTTGATCGTCAAGACTCCTCGGATGGGAGATACGGCCTATCATGACGCGCACATCGTCGACCGAGCACCACGATAATGCCCGCATTCAATCCCCGGGGGAGCGGATGGAATTGGAGGCGCGTTATTCCGCGCCTCCCGGGTGGCGGCATCGCGTGTACCCACCGCTTCAGCCATCGATGCGAGCGTCCTAGCCCCCAAGGTTTCGGGTGTACGGATCTTCGAAGGCGGGATTTGAACCGGCGCTGAGGTCGAATCATAGATTCGATCGCCCAGTCGAATTCGTTCACGCACTGACCTCAGCGCTCATCATAATCAGCGGTCGCATTTGCGGCTCCAACGAACCGTCCAAAATACGGAACATCGTTCACAAGCCGCCCTGGCATGCTCCCCGACGCGCGCCGTCAGCTGTAGGTTCCGGCCGCCATGATCCATTTGTCGCGCCTCCTTATCCTTCTGGCCTGCCTTGCCGCACCGGCTGCCCGGGCACAGCTGCCGCCACCGCCGGTATCCGCCGCGGCCTGGCTGGTCTTCGACCGCGGGGCCGAGGCTGTCCTGGCCTCCTCCAATGCGGAGCTGCGCCGGGAGCCTGCCTCGCTGACCAAGATGATGACCGCCTATCTGGTCTTCGAGGCGGTGCGCGACGGGCGGCTCGGCTGGCAGCAGATGGTCGCGGCGCCGGAGGCCGTGCGAATGGTCGGCAACGAGGAATCGCGCATGTATCTGCGGCCCGGCGATCGCACCCCTGTCCGCGTGCTGGTCGAAGCGCTGCTCATCGTCTCCGCCAACGATGCGGCGGTCACCTTGGCCAGCGCCGTCGATGGCGATGAGGCCGCCTTCGTCGCGCGCATGAATGCGGCCGCCGCGCGCCTCGGCATGGCGGGGACGCATTTCAACAATCCCTCCGGCATTCCCGGCCCCACGCATTACACCACGGTCGGGGATCTGCTGCGGCTGACGCTCGCCTTCGACCGGGACTTCCCCCAGGTCTTCGACATCACCCGGGCGCCAGCCTTCTCCTTCCGCCGCTTCCAGCGGGATGCGACGAATCCGCTGCTGACGCGTGATGCGGCGGTGGATGGGCTGAAGACCGGCCATACGGAAGCCGCGGGCTACAACATCGTCATTTCCGCGCGTCATCGCCGGCAGGGCAGTGCGGGGCAGCCGCGCGACCTCATCGCCATCGTGCTCGGCGCCCCTTCGAAGGCGGCGCGGAGCCGGGGCGTGGAGGCGCTGCTCGACCATGCCGGCAGCGCCTTCCATCTGAGCGAGGTGTTGACCGCGGGCCAGCCCCTGCAGCGGTTGCGCGTGCATGGCTCGAACGAAGGGGAGGTGGCGCTCGGCGCGGAGCGGACGCAGCGGCTGGCGCTGCCGCGCGGGACCGAGGCAGAACTCCGCGTCACGCTGGACGAGCCGGCCCCCTTCGCGCCGCTGGCCCGTGGCACGGTGCTGGGCCAGATCGAGGCGGTTCAGGCCGGGCAGGTGCTGGCGCGCGTGCCGCTCATCGCGCTGCAGGATGCCTCGCCGGCGGCCTGGCCGCTGCGGGTCTTCGACTGGCTGGCGCTGCATGTGGGGAACTTGCTGGGCCGGCTCTTCCATGGAACCGCCCAGGCGTAACCGCATCCCGGTTGATCGACGCCGCCATCGAGGCGCGCGAGCAAATGAACGGCTGTGACAGGAGAGGGCGGTCGTCCCCTGTGTCAGCCGTTCAGAGCAAGCAAATGCCCGGGGGCTAGAAGCCCGACGCCACTTCCTTGCTGTTGCTGCGGCGGAGATTCTGCAGCCGGGAGAGTGCGAAGAGCGGGAAGAAAAGCCGGTATCCGTGATACTTGAGGTAGAACACTCGGGGGAAGCCGACGGCGTTGAAGCTGCGCTCCTCCCATTCTCCCTCCTTCTGATTTTCCTTCAGGTAGCGCGCGGCACGTTCGACCGCGGGATGCCCGGCATGCCCGACCGCCATGAGCGCCAGCATGGCCCAGGCCGTCTGCGACGGAAGGCTCTCCTTGTTCTCGACATAGCCGTTCTGGTCGTAGCTGCGCTCGTCCTCGCCCCAGCCGCCATCGGCGCGCTGGATGGAGAGCAGCCAGTCGGCCGCGCGCGCGATCGTCGGGTCAGTGTGATCGAGCCCCGCGGCGTTGAGCGCGCAGAGCACCGACCAGGTGCCGTAGATGTAGTTGGTGCCCCAGCGCCCGAACCAGCTGCCATCCGGCTTCTGGTCGCCGCGCAGATAGGCGATGCCCCGCTCGATGACATGCCGGTCGTCGGCATGGCCGAGCTGGGAAAGGAAGGAGATGCAGCGGGCGGTCACATCCGCCGTCGGCGGGTCGAGCAGCGCGCCGTGATCAGCGAAGGGGATGTTGTTCAGGTATTCCCGGTCGTTATCCGCATCGAAGGCGCCCCAGCCGCCATTCCTGCTCTGCATCCCGATGATCCAGCGCCGGGCCCGCTCGATCGCCGTCGTGTATTTCGGGTTGCCGTTCCTGTGCAGCAGCATGCCGACGACGGCGGTGTCGTCGACATCCGGATAATGGTCGTTGCGATATTGGAAGGCCCAGCCGCCCGGCACCGCATCGGGCCGGATCTCGGCCCAGTCGCCACGGACGTCGGTGATCTGGCGGGCGAGGAGCCAGTCGCAGGCCGCGTCCACCTTGGCGGACACGCCCGGGTCGCCATTGCTCGCGGCCTCGATCATCGCATGGCCGGAAAGGCAGGTGTCCCATACCGGCGAGACGCAGGGCTGGCAGTAGACCTCGCCCTCCTTCTCGACGATCAGCAGGTCGATCGCCTCCCAGATGACCGCCATGTTCGGATGCCCCTGCGCGGGGGACATGGCGTCGTACATCATCAGCGAGTAGGCCATGGCGGGGTAGATGGCGCCCAGGCCGTCCTCGCCGTTCAGCCGTTCCTCCACGAAGGTGGCGGCCTTGCGGATGGCCGAATCCCGGGCAACGACCGACAGCACGGGCTCGGCCAGTTTCAGCGCGCCGTCGATGAGCTTGAAGACATGGCCCCAGCGGGAGCGGTAGGGGCCGCGGATCCAGTCGCGGATCTCCTCGGGCGGCGTCTTGAAGATCTCCCGCAGCTCGATCTTCTGGGGGAAATGCCCCGACGGCCGCAGCGCCTGGATCACCAGCAGCGGCGTCACGCAGGTGCGCGCCCAGTAGGACATCGCCCAGATGTTGAAGAAGAACCACTTCGGCAGGTGCATGATCTGCACGGGCATCGAGGGCACGCCCCGCCAGGGGATGGCCCCCATCAGGGCCAGCTGGATGCGGGTGAAGACGTTGGCGCGCTCGGCGCCGCCATGGTCCAGGATGGCCTGGCGGGCCCGCTCCATATACGGGGCCGCGGGATCGTGCCCGATCGCCTTCAGCGCGGCATAGGCCTTCACGCTGGCGGAGAGGTTGAACTCGCCATCGGTGAACATCGGCCAGCCGCCGTGATCGCCCTGGATGCGAAGCAGGTATTCCCCGATCTTGCGCTGCCTCTCGGGGGAGACGCGGTCCATGTAGTGCTCGAGGAACACGTATTCGGCCGGGATCGTCGCATCGGCCTCCAGCTCGAACACCCAATGGCCATCCGCGTTCTGGCGGCGCGACAGCGTATCGGAAGCTGCCGAAATCGCTTCCGAAAGCTCCTGGGGTGATAGATTCGCGTTCATGAAGATGTCTCTGTTCCGAACAACCCCGCAATCGGCTCAGGCCCGAACGCGGCTCTTTGACCAACAACCGTCTGGACGGTAGGTAGTACACATGGGTTTATCTCCCGAGCAAGTCAAACGGGCCGCCAGGCTGCGGGAGAAGCTCCTCGCGAGCGCGGCCGCCCTGCTGGTCAGGATGGGGGTCCACGGCCTGACGCTGGACGCCGTCGCCCGCGACGCGGCGGTCAGCAAGGGCGGGCTGCTGCATCACTTCGCGTCGAAGAGCGACCTGTTGCAGGCCCTGATGGACGACATCTATTCGAGGTATCTGGGGCGAATCGACGAGCTGAGCGCCCTCGATCCCGAGAGCCACGGGCGCTACACGCGGGCCTATATCAGGGCGGCCCTGTCGACCGATGTCGGGCATGGGCAGGCCGCGCTCATCATGGCGCTGCTCCTCGACCCCACGCTGCGGTCCGGCTGGCTGCGGAAGGCCGGCTCGCTGCTGCAGAAGGACATCACGGAAGGCGATCCCGGCCTCGCCCAGATCCTGCGGCTGGCCGCGGACGGGCTGTGGCTGTCGGAGGCCTTCTCGATCCATGAGCTCTCCGCGGCCGAGCGCGAGGCGCTGGAGGCGCGCCTCATCGGCCTGACCTACCCCATGCCCGGGCGCGCGCTTACGGGCGGCTGAGCGCTGCTCCGGCCGGGGCTGCGCTGCCATCCGAGGCATCTCGCGGAGCCGTCAGACCGCGCCCCGGAGCAAGGCGCGGAGATCGGCCGTCAGCCCGCGCGTCTCTTCCTCCGTCGGGTCGATGCAGCCGAAGGCGCGCAGCATGAAGGCGCCCTCCGTCGCCAAGAAGGCGAGGCGCGCGCGGCGGCCTTCCTGAGAGTCGGGGGCCAGCGCGGCGAGGCGCGTCGTGTACCATTCCCGGAGCCCGGCGATGTGACCGCGGAACTCGATAAGGGCCGCCATCAGCGCCGCCGCGCGGGCCTTGTCGGCCTGGTCCAGGTCCAGCGACATCTCGATATGGGCCTCGACCGCCTGGATCGGCGTCGGCTTCTCGCCGACCAGGCGATCGAACTGGTCCTCGTATTCCTGGCCCCATCGGTCGCAGAGCATCCGCACCAGGTCGTTCTTGGTGCCGAAGCGCGACTGAACGCCCCCCTTCGAGATGCCGGCCGCCTTGGCCACGGCGTCGATCGTCAGGCCCCCGGTACCCTCCCTCAGCAGGATTCCCTCGGCGAGGTCGAGCACCTTGTCGCGGTCGATCGTTGGCGTGCGTCCCATCCCGTCGGCCTTGACCTCATAAAAATACATACGTATGGATTTTTATAGCAGGCCCGCCACGCTCGGCAAGCGTCCCGGGGCCCCATGATGAATTTTCGGTGATCGACATGCAGCGCCGTCGCGCAATGTGCCTCTTCCTCCTGCTCGCGGCCTGCAAGGAGGAGCCCCAGGCGGCCCCTCCGCCGCCGAGCCGGGTCACGGCGATCGAGGCCCGGTATTCCGAGGTGCCGCTGGCGTTCGACTATGGCGGGCGCGTCAACGCCGTGCGCCAGACCGAGGTGCGCGCCCGCGTGGGCGGCATCATGCTCGAGCGCGCCTATGTCGAAGGCCAGCATGTCGAGCAGGGGGACGTGCTCTTCCGGATCGACCCGGCGACCTATCAGGCGGCGGTCGATCTCGCCGCCGCCCAGGTGCAGGAGGCGGAGGCCGCCGTCCAGCGCGCCCGCCGGGACCACCAGCGTGCGGTCGCGCTGCTGCGCGCCGATGCCGGCACCCTGCGCTCGCGCGACGATGCCATTTCCGCGCTGGCCCAGTCCGAGGCGGTGCTGACCGCCTCCCGGGCGAGGCTGGCGCGCGCGGAACTGGACCTCGGCTACACGACGGTGACGGCCCCGATCTCGGGCGTGACCAGCCTGCAGGCGGTGCCGGAGGGCAGCCTCATCGGCACCTCGGAAGGCGATTCGCTGCTGACGCGCATCACGCAGCTGGACCCGGTCTACGTCACCTTCGCCTTCAACGCGCCCGACCTTGCCGCGCTGGTGGCCGAGGGCTCGCGCGACCTCGCGGTGCAGGTCCTCCTCGAGGGGAGGGAGGGGCCGCAGGGCCGGCTCACTTTCACCGAGGGCACGATCGACCCGGTGACCGGCACGGTGCGCGGCCGCGCGACCTTCGACAATGCGGAGCGCCGCCTCACCCCCGGCCAGTTCGTGCGGGTGCGGGTGCTCGGCCCGGTACAGCAGGTGATCCGCGTCCCGCAGGGCGCGGTGCAGCAGGACGTGCAGGGACCCTTCGTCTTCGTGATCGGTCCGGGCGACAAGGCGGAACGGCGGGCCGTCACCCTCGGCCGCCTGGCAGGCGAGGACTGGATCATCGACGCCGGCCTGCGCCCCGGCGATCGCGTCGTCACCGAAGGCCTGGTCACCCTCGTCGAGGGCGTGGCCGTGGATGCCACGCCATGAGCGCGCGCTTCTTCATCGAGCGGCCTGTCCTCGCCGGCGTGCTGTCCATCGTGATCGTCCTGGCCGGGCTGATCGCGATGCGCGCCCTGCCGATCGCGCAATACCCCCAGATCGTGCCGCCGCAGGTGCAGGTGATGACCACCTATTCCGGCGCGGACACCGACACGGTGGCACAGACCGTCGCCGCGCCGCTGGAACGCGCGATCAACGGCGTCGAGGGCCTGATCTACATGCAGTCGGTGAATTCCGACGGCGCCATGACGCTCAACGTCAGCTTCGAGATCGGCACGGACCCCGACCAGGCGACGATCAACGTCAGCAACCGTGTGCAGAGCGTGCTGGCCCTGCTGCCGGCGGAGGTGCAGCGCGTCGGCGTCACGGTGGTGAAGCAGTCCACGGCCTTCCTCGCCGTGATCTCGCTGACGGCGACGGACGAACGCTTCGACGAGATCTTCCTCAACAACTACGCGCTGCGGAACGTGATCGACGAGGTGAAGCGCATCCCCGGCGTCGGCAATGCCGCGCTGTTCAGCCAGGGCGAGTACGGCATGCGCATCTGGCTGCAGCCGGAGAAGCTCGCGCAGTTCTCCCTCACCGCCTCCGACGTGCTGGCGGCGGTGCGCGAGCAGAACCAGCAATTCGCTGCCGGGCAGATCAATGCCCCGCCCAATGCCGGCGGCGCCTATACCTATGCGATGACGGCCCAGGGCCGGCTGCCGGACGCCCGGGCCTTCGGGGAGATCATCCTGCAGGCGCGGGAGGACGGCTCCACCCTCCGCCTGCGCGACGTGGCGCGGATCGAGCTCGGCGCGCAGCAATACGGCCTCATCGGCACGCTCGATGGCCGGCCCAGCGCGGCCATCGGCGTCTATCTGCAACCGGGTGCGAATGCGCTGGCGACCATGGCCGCCGTGAAGGTGCGGATGGCGGAGCTGGCGACCGCCATGCCGGCCGGCATGGCTCATTCCTTCTCCTACGACACCACGACCTTCGTGCAGACCTCGATCCGGCAGGTGATCACGACCTTCCTGGAGGCGGTCGCGCTCGTCGTCGTCGTGGTCTTCCTGTTCCTGCAGAGCTGGCGGGCGACGATCATCCCGCTCATCGCCATCCCGGTCTCCATCATCGGCACCTTCGCGGGGATGTACGTGCTCGGCTTCAGCATCAACATGCTGACGCTCTTCGGGCTGATCCTCGCCATCGGCATCGTGGTGGATGACGCCATCGTGGTCGTCGAGAACGTCGAGCGCCTCATGGCGGAGGAGGGGCTTGCGCCCAAGGCGGCCGCAATCCGGGCGATGGAGGAGGTGACCGGCCCGGTCATCGCCATCGTCCTGGTGCTCTGCGCGGTCTTCGTCCCGGTGGGCTTCCTCGGCGGGCTCAGCGGCGAGCTCTACAAGCAGTTCGCTATCACCGTCTCCGTCTCGGTGGCGCTTTCGGGCATCGTGGCGCTGACGCTGACGCCGGCGCTCTGCGCCGTGCTGCTGAAGCCCGGCCATGGGCGCCCGCTGCTTCCCTTCCGCCTCTTCAACCGCGCCTTCGACGCGCTGACGCGCCGTTACACCTCGGGCGTGCGGTTCTTCCTGCGGCGCGGCGTGCTGGGCTTCCTGTGCTTCGCGATCATCTGCGCGCTGATGGTGATGCTATTCCGCGCGGTGCCGGGCGGCCTGGTTCCGGACGAGGACCAGGGATACATCGTCGTGACCTGGAACATGCCCCCGGCGACGGCCGTCGACCGCACGGCGGAGGCCGGCCAGCGGATCGACGAGATCCTTCGCGCCGATCCCAGCGTGCGGTCCGTGCTGAGCTTGGCCGGCTACAACCTGCTCAGCAGCGCCACCGTGAGCAGCGCGGGCGTGGCCTTCATCGAGCTGCGCGACTGGTCCGAGCGCCGCGCGCCCGAGCAGGATGCGCGCGCCCTGGCGGGCAGCATCACCGGCGCCCTGGCGCAGGTCCGCAGCGCCTTTGCGCTCGCCTTCAATCCGCCCGCCATCGACGGCCTCGGCGCGGTGGGAGGTTTCGAGGTGAAGGTGCTGGACCGCGGCGGCGCCGGCCGCGAGGCCCTGGCCGCGGCGGTGCAGAACCTGCTGCAGGCGGCGGGCCGCCGGCCTGAACTCGCGGGCCTCAGCACCACCTTGCAGAGCAATGTGCCCCGCTACCGCCTCGACATCGACCGGGACGCCGCGAAGGCGCGGGGCGTCACGCTGGCCGCGCTGTTCGAGACGGTGCAGAGCACCTTCGGCAGCCTCTACATCAACGACTTCTCGCTGATGGGGCGGAACTACCGGGTCTACCTCCAGTCCGAGGCCGATTACCGCCGCGAGCCGGAGGATCTGAGCCGGGTCTTCGTGCGGGCCTCGAGCGGCGACCTCGTCCCGGCCAGCGCGATCCTGCGGCTGACGCGCGTGGTCGGCAGCGACATGGCCGAGCGGTTCAACGTCTATCCGGCGGCGACGATCAACGGCGCGGCGGCGCCGGGCTACTCCTCCGGCGAGGCGCTTCGCGCGATGCAGGAGGCAGCGGCCGCGAGCCTGCCGCCGGGCTTCGGCATCGCCTGGACGGGCGCGGCCTATCAGGAGCTGGCAGGCGGAAATGCGGGCACGCTGGCGCTCGGCTTCGGCATCCTGATGGTCTACCTGATCCTGGCCGCGCAATACGGCCGGTGGATGCTGCCGATCGCGGTGATGCTCGCCGTGCCCTTCGGGCTGTTCGGCGCGCTGCTGGCCGTCTGGCTGCGCGGCCTGACCAACGACATCTACTTCCAGGTCGGGCTGATCACGCTGGTCGGGCTGGCGGCGAAGAACGCCATCCTCATCGTCGAATTCGCGGTGCTGGAGCGCCGGAGCGGCAAGAGCGCGACGGAAGCCGCGCTGGAGGCGGCGCGGCTGCGCTTCCGCCCGATCGTGATGACATCGCTCGCCTTCATCCTGGGCTGCGTGCCGCTGGCCATCAGCACCGGCGCGGGCTCGGGGAGCCGGGTCGCCATCGGCACTGCCGTGGTCGGCGGCATGCTGGCGGCGACCTTCCTGGCCGTCTTCCTGATCCCGCTCTTCTACAAGTGGTTCGGGTCGGGCGAGGCGGTGCCGCAGGCGGCCCCGCCCGCTGCATCGGAAGCTGCGCTGCCCGGGGACGGGAAGGGGGCCTGACCCGGTATCCGACAGGGCGTGGATACCGGCCGTCAGGCCGGCCGATCAGGGCAGATCGAAACGGACGGCGATGGCTGCGGAGGCGATCACCGCCAGGTCGTGCTTGCCTTCCTCCGGCACGTCCAGGCCGCCCTTCACCGCCTTCGCGGTGACGACGCCGTAGGGCAGGGATTTGCGGACGGCCTCGATGTCCACCTTGTCGGGCCGCTGCACGCCGATCGTCACCTCCACCTGCATGGTCTTGATGTCGAGGCCGAGGGTGCGGATGAAGGACAGCGACGAGTGATGCAGCGCGTCCTGCACCGCGCGCAGCGCCGCCTTGGTGTAGTCCCCGCCATGCAGGTCGTTGCCGCTGCCCATCTCCAGGATGATGCGCTTCAGGGCCATGGTCAGCGTTCCTTAGATGTCGAGACGCACGATGGCGCAGCAATTGGCGATGACGGTGGTGTTGGTGCCCTCGTCGTTCGGAATCTCGAGCCCGCCTTCGACGACGGTCACGGTGCCGGTGCCATGCGGCAGGATCGCCAGGACCTCCGCCTTGTTGACCTGATCGGGCTTCGGCACGCCGATCAGGACCTCGACCTGCATCGCATCGGTGGGCTGGCCGACGGCGTCGCCGATCATCAGGGTGTTGTGCCAGAGCGCGTCACGCAACGCGCGGACGGCGGCCTTGGTATAATCCGTGCCGCGAATATCGGTGCCCATGCCGATTTCGAGCACCATGCGTTGAAGCGCCATGATCGTTTCCAGGAAGGCTGTTTCGCCGGACACGCCCAGGCGGCCCGATAAGGGACGCTAGTGCCTCCCGGCGCGCCGTGTCCATCCGGGGCGTTGGAGACGACAGGCCCGAAGAAGCTTCTTCTATCGACTTACAACGGCACGGGCGCGGACGAAGTCGGGCGCATCTCCGCCTGCAGGCGAGGGGGGCTGCCCTGGGGGCGTGCGCGGAGCTGCCGCCAGATCCCGAGGTCCCGGTTGTAGAAATCCGGGCGGAACTGCAGCGTGCCGTCGCTGTCCAGGAAGACGGTCTGATAGGTCACGAAGACCGCCACCGGCGTCGGCAGATTGGCCCGGGTCGTGCTGCCCGTCGCGATCTCGCGGTGGAGGGAGTCGATCGGCCGGCGCATCAGCAGCGCGGCGAGCTCCAGCGGATTCTGCACCCGGATGCAGCCATGGCTGATGCGGCGGTTGTCGCGCTCGAAAACGGATCTGTCCGGGGTGTCGTGCAGATAGACGTCGAAGCGGTTGGGCATGTCGAACATGATCTGCCCGAGGCCGGCTTCCGGGCCCGGCGCCTGCTCCACCTCGCCATTCGGGCGCAGAAGCATGTTGTTGCGCTCCAGATAGTCCGGATCGCGGAGGAGCCGCGGCAGGATCTCGGCGGTGACGATGTCTCTCGGGATGACCCAGGGCGGATTGAGGAATCCCGCCTCGATCGCGGTGCGGAATTCCGGGCTCTGATTGCGCAGGGCGTCCTGGCCCACCACGATCCGCGTGGAGAAGACAGGCCGATCGGCAAGGTAGAGCTCCAACTGCTGGTCGGCGACATTGACCCAGACGCGGTCGGCCGGCAGTTGCCGCGGCAGCCAGCGCTGGCGCTCGAGATTGACCTCGATCCGGCGCAGGCGGCCCGCCGCGGCCGCGCCCCTGGCCAGCTCGCCCGCGCGATACAGCTGCAGGGCCTGACGCAGCTCCCTATAGGCCGGCGTCGCGGGCGCCAGCGCCGTGATCGCCGCTGCCGGATCCACGCTGTCCATGGCCGCATCGAGCGCCGCGACCACGTCGACCGGCTCGGGCGAGAGGGCCTCGCCATCCCGGCGTTGATCGGCCGGCACGGCGCCCTGGGCCAGCGCCTCCGCATAGGACAGGAAGGCGGCCGAGAGCAGGACGTCGCGATCGGGCGGCGGCAATGTCGCGCGCCGCTGCAGCTGTTCGGCCTGGAACAGCTCGGGGTCGAGGCCATGCTCGCCGGCGCGCAGGACGATGTTCACCAGCGCCTCTGCCTCAGCCGGCCGGCTCGTCCAGACGGGCGCGAAGCCGTGCCGCGCGTAGAAGCGCCGCAGCAGGTCCGTGTTCAGCCGCTCATCGGCGAGGGCCGGCTCGGACGGCCCATGGCGCAGGCGGCTTGGTTTGGGCGCGCGGGGAAGCACCGGCAACGCGGTGGTTTCGAGTTCTGGAACGGTACTGCATGCGGCAAGTCCGCAGGCCGCCGCGAGGGCCATCGCGGTGCTGACGATTGTCGTGCGTCGGGACAGCGAGGTCGGCTCAGAAGACGACAGCCGCTGCTGATCAGTTTCCAATTTGTGACCGGGCACACGGACTGATGTCACTTCTCGACCTTTTCGGATCCATGCAATTGAAGGTTTGACTCTTTGCCGAAAATTGCCGTTCAATCCAGTGCTGTCCACAAGTCATTCAAATAAGGAGAAGCAGATGTCAGCGGTTTCCAAGATGGTCACCCGCCAAAAGCTGTTCCGCAATGCGGCATTGATGGCTGTGGTGGCGCCCGTGGCGCTCCTCGCGGCCTGTGCGCAGGAACCGCCCCCGCCTCCGCCGGCGCCGGTCCAGGTGGCCCCGCCCGCTCCGGCCCCGGTCTACGTTCCGCCGGCACGAGGCTGATCGAAAGGGCGCCTGCGGGCGCCCTGGCAACCAGCCCAAAGGGACCGAAATCGCTCCACCGCACGATGTGTGGTGGAGCTTTTCTATGAGAGCCGTGGTCGAGAGGCGCAGGGCGCCATTTCGGATCAGGGGCTCTGATTGCTGCTGGGTCGTAAAGTCACGCATGGGGGGCGGAAGCCGTACTCGCCTTCTCCATTGATGGCGCTTTAGGTTGCTTCTGGCGTAATCAATATTTCCGAAAATTCAATTTGGCGGCCCTAATATTTCGGGAAGGACACGGGGCAGGGCGCTTCACGAAATCCGTCCGCCAGATCAATCGCCGCCTACCCGCCGTGCCCGCGCGCGCCTCTATCTCTCCCTTTCCAGCCCCAGCGTTTCCCGCAGCGTGCGGCCAGGATAGGCGGTGCGGTACACACCGCGCCCCTGCAACCGCGGGATGACCTCCTCCACGAAGAGGTCGAGCCCACCCGGCATGTGCGACCACATCAGCGTGAAGCCATCCGCTGCCCCCGCCCGGATCCAGCGCTCCATCAGCTCCGCCGCGCCCTCCGGCGTGCCGACGAAGGACAGATGCGCCCCGCGCGCCAGCAGGCCGTCGGGGCTCAACCCCTCCTCGCGGATCATCTCCACGAAGAGCGCCGTGCGGCTATGCGTCGCGGGATCCGAGATATCGGGCAGCAGCGCGGGCGGAATGGGGGCGTCGGGCGGCAGCGTGGCGAGGTCCAGGCCCAGCAGGCCGGAGATGCGGTCCAGCCTGGCGCGCCGGCCTTCTCGCCCGCGTAGCGCCGCGGCCAGGTCGCGCGCCTCGGCCTCGCTTGGCGCCAGCACCGGCGCGAAGCCGGGCAGGACGCGAAGCCTGTCCGGATTCCGGCCGGCGGCGGCCGCCCGCGCGCGCATCTCCGTACGGAAGGCCTGGGCGCGGGGCAGGGTGGGCTGGGCGGTGAAGATCACCTCGGCATGGCGGGCCGCGAAGGCCTTGCCGGGACCGGAGGAGCCCGCCTGCGCCAGCACGGGCCGCCCCTGCGGCGGGCGCGAGAGGTCGAGTGGCCCGCGCACCGCGAAATGCTCGCCGCGATGCGCGATGGGACGCACCTTTGCGCCATCCACGCGGGTTCGGCCTTCCGCATCCACGAAGACCGCCTCCTCGTCCCAGCTGTCCCACAGCGCCTTCGCGACACCGGTGAATTCCTCGGCCCGGGCGTAGCGCGCCTCGATGCCCGGATGCGGCTCGCGGCCGTAATTCTCCGCCACGGCTTCCACCAGCGTCGTCACGATGTTCCAGCCCGCGCGCCCCTGGCTGATATGGTCGAGCGAGGCCAGGCGCCGCGCCACGTTGTAGGGCTGCGCATAGGTGGTGGAGGCCGAGACGATCAGCCCGATCCGCTCCGTCACCGCGGCGAGGGCGGAGCAGGTGGTGAAGGGCTCCAGCCCCAGCAGGCCGGCCCTGCCGGCGCCGGCCGTGCTGTTGAGATCGCCGAAGAACAGCGCGTCCATCAGCCCGCGCTCTGCCGTCCGCGCCATGGCGGTCAGCGCGCCGAGGTCGCGCGGGGTCCAGGGATCGGCCTCGCCGGGACGCCAGGCGCCGAGGCCGATGCCGCCCAGCATGCAGTTCAGGTGCATCTGCCGCATGGTCATGCCGCCCCCCTGACGTCGAGGCGGCCGGGCGGCGGCCGGAAGCCATAGTGGTCGCGCAGCGTCGTGCCCTCATAGGCGGTGCGGTACAGGCCGCGTTCCTGCAGCAGCGGGATCACCTTCTCGACGAAGAGCTCGTTGGCGCGGAGGGTCGGCCACATCAGGGTGAAGCCGTCGCAGCCGCGATTCAGGAACCACTTGGTGATGAGGTCGGCGGTCTGGAGCGGATCGCCGGCGAAGCCCAGATGCGCGTCCTGGTTCAGGACCTGGCGCGGGGTCAGCCGGTGCTTCCGGATCAGCGAGAGATAAAGCTCCGACCGCCCGCGCATGCCGTTCACTCGGCTGCGCGCCGGCAGGACCTCGAGCGGGATGGGCTCGTCCATCGGCAGGGCGGAGAGGGCGAAGCCCAGCAGCTCCTCCATCCGTCGCGCCTCGGCCGGTTGCGCCGCCTGACGGGCGGCCGCCATGTCCTTCGCCTCGGCTGCGGTTTCGGCGAGCAAAGGCAGGAGGCCGGGCAGGATCACCATGTCCGCCTCCGCACGGCCATGGGCCGGCAGGCGCGCCTTCAGGTCGGCGTAGAATTCCTGCGCGACCGGCAGCAGTGGCTGCGCCGTGAAGATGACTTCCGCCCAGCGCGCGGCAAAGTCCCTCCCTGCATCGGAGGCGCCGGCCTGGCAGCGCACGGGATGGCCCTGCGGCGGGCGCGGCACGTTGAGCGGCCCCCGCACGCTGAACCAATCGCCCTCATGGCCGATCGGCCGGGCCTCGCCGCCGCCGGGCGCATCCTCCCAGCTGTCCCAGAGCGCGGTCACCACCTCGACGAATTCCTGGGCGCGAGCGTAGCGGCTGTCGTGCTCCAGATGCTCCTCCCGGCTGTAATTGGCCGAGACGGTGCCGACTGCGGTGGTCACCATGTTCCAGCCCGCGCGCCCGCCGCTCAGATGGTCGAGCGAGGCGAACATCCGCGCCAGGTCGTAGGGCTCGTTGTAGGTGGTGGAGACCGAGGCCACGAGGCCGATGCGCGTGGTGCAAGCGGCCAGCGCGGAAAGCAGCGTCAGCGGCTCGAGGTTCACGCGCGGGCGGTAGGTGTAGAAATCCGCGATGAACATGGCGTCCATCAGGCCGCGCTCGGCCAGGCGCGCGCGGTCGGCCACCTGCTGCAGGTCGAAGAGCCGCGCGGGCGTTTCGGCGGGCACCCGCCAGGCAGCGTCCAGCCAGTCGATGCAGGAATGGAAGTGCAGGGAACGGGTCATGACCGGTCGCTCCGGTGGATGAGGTAGAGGAGGTAGGGGGCGCCGATCAGCGCCACGACGGCGCCGGCCGGGACCTCGGCCGGGCGGACCACCAGCCGGGCGGCAATGTCCGCGAGGCCGAGCAGGATCGCGCCGATCAGCCCGGCCAGCAGCAGCAGCGGCCGCATCCGGTGGCCGGTCAGCAGCCGCGCCGCATGCGGCGCGACGAGGCCGACATAGCCGATGGGCCCGGTCTGGGAGACGGCAATGGCGGCGAGCGCCACGCCGACCAGCCCCGCGCCCAGCCTCGTACGCCCGACATCGAGGCCGAGGCTGCCGGCCGTGAGGTCGTCGAAGGCCAGCACCTCCACCCGTCGCGCGAGGAGGAGGCCGAGGGGCAGCAGCAGGGCCAGCGCGGGGGCCAGCACCTGGACGGCCGGCCAGCCGCGCGCATGCAGCCCGCCGATGAGCCAGACGAGCGGCGAGCCCGTGAAGCGGCCGTCCAGCACGAGGATCTGCACGATGGCGCCGCAGATGGCGCCCACCGCGATGCCGGTCAGGATCAGGATCGCGGGCATCAGCCGCCGCCGCCAGGCGAGGCCGAAGATCGCCGCCGCGGCGGCGAGGCCACCCGCCAGCGCCGCGGCCGATACCACCGGGCCCGCCGCCAGCGGCCAGGCGGCCAGGAGCAGCAGCACGCCGGCGCTGGCCCCGGCATTCACGCCGATCACGGAGGCATCGGCCAGCGGGTTGCGCAGCGCGTCCTGGATCAGCGCGCCGGCCACCGCGAAGCACGCCCCCGCCAGCAGCGCGGCGAGGATGCGTGGCAGCCGGAACTCCAGGACGATGCGCTGGGCGACGGCGCTGCCCTCGCCAGCCAGGGCAGCCAGCACGGTCCCGGGCGACAGGGGCAGCCCGCCCACCACCGTCAGCCCGAGCAGCAGGGTTCCCAGCACGCCGAGCCCGAGCAGCCCCGCCGTCAACGGCCAGGGCAGCAGCGGGCGTGGGCGCACGCCAAAGGGCGTCATGGGCGCAAAGCCTGCCCCGTGCCGGCGCCCGCGCAGCACCAGCCAGAGCAGCCAGGGCGCGCCGATCGCGGCCGTGATGGCGCCGACCGGCGGGGTGCGCGTCAGCGAGCCGAAGACATGTGTCAGGGTGTCCGCGCCCAGCAGCAGCGCCGCGCCCCAGATGGCACTGGCCGGCAGCAGCATGGCGTGCCGACGGATGCCCGCCAGCTTCACGAGATGCGGCGCCACCAGCCCGACGAAGCCGATGGGCCCGGCGACCGCCACCACCACCCCGGTCAGCACCAGCACGGCGCCCAGGCAGGCCAGCACCACCAGCCGCGTGCGCTGGCCGAGCGCGCGTGCCGTCTCCTCGCCCAGCATGGAGAGGTCGAGCTGGCGCGCCGTGAGCATGACCAGCGCAAGGCAGCCCAGGATCCAGGGCCAGGCGAAGGAGGCGCCGGCCCAGCCGTTCTGCCGCAGCATTCCGCCGCTCCAGGCGAGCAGGAAGCGCGCTTCGGTCTCGTTCATCACCAGGACGGCACTGGTGATGCCGCCGAGCGTCATGGACACGATCAGCCCGGCCAGCACGATGCGCAGCGGCGAGGCCCGGCGCCCCCCGGCCAGCAGCCACACCATCGCGACGGCCATCCATCCCCCGGCCAGGGTGAGGGGCAGCGGCGCGAGGTTCAGCAGCCAGGGCGCGAAGACCGTGGCGAGCACGATGAAGAGATGGCTGCCCGCGCTGATGCCGAGGATGCCCGGCGAGACCATCGGGTTGCGCAGCACGCTCTGCAGCAGCGCCCCCGAGACGCCGAGCGCGGCGCCGCCCAGCAGGCCCACCACGGCGCGCGGCAGCCGAAAGTCCCGCACCATGTCGCGCAGCAGCGGGTCGGCATCGCGCGTCAGCGCGGAGAGCACCTGCGCGAGGGAAAGGTTGGTCTCGCCATGCGCGACATTGGTGGCCGCCAGCAGGGCAAGGACGAGCATCCCGGTCAGCAGCATGGCCGGCCCGCCCCGATCGGCGTTGGCCTCCATGGCACCGGCCTCCACGGCGCGGGCATTCACGGCGCCAGTTCCGCCACCACCTGCCGGGCGAAGAC
The DNA here is from genome assembly GCF_018413645.1 of Roseococcus pinisoli. GTDB lineage: Bacteria > Pseudomonadota > Alphaproteobacteria > Acetobacterales > Acetobacteraceae > Roseococcus > Roseococcus pinisoli. The sequence goes on along the minus strand of NZ_JAHCDA010000005.1, from coordinate 275,686 downwards.
CTGCGCAGTCAGCACGCTGCCATACATCTCGCGATAGGGGATGGCGCGGGCGCGGCCCTCGCGCACGAAGGCCAGGTTACGCCAGATGGGCGTGGCCATCAGGTTGCGCACGCCGGTCTCGTTGAAGGGCAGGTAGAGGAAATCGGCTTCCTGCAGGGCGGGCAGGGCCTCGGCCGTCGTCACGTTGAAGCCGCGCCCGGCATGGCGCGGCTCGTCATAGGCGTAGTCGAAGCCGAGGCGGCGGAGAATTTCCGCCGGCAGGGCATTGGCATTGAACAGCATCACATCCGCGCCGGTGATCCCGGCATTGACGTTGCCCAGCACCACCCGCCGCCCGGCGAAGCCCGCTGCCGCCAGCCGGGCGCGCCCCGCGGCATAGCCGGCGTCCAGCGCCGCCAGGAAGGCCTCGGCCTCCGCCTGGCGGCCGAGCACCTCGGCGATGGCGCGGAAATGCACCAGCATGGCGTCGTAGAGATTGGCGCCGCCGGGCGGATAGGGGTCGTAGGCCAGCACGGGCGCGATGGAGGAGAGCGCGGCGTGATGGCGCTGCACGGAGCGCGCATTGCCGATGATCAGCTCGGGCGCCAGCGCCAGCAGCAGCTCGATATTGGGCGTGTCCGCCTGGCCCAGGTCGGTGACCTCGGGCCCTGGCGCGGGCTCCACCCCCGCCATGATCTGCCGGTAGCGCCGCAGCCCCGCGGCCCCCACGGGCGGCAGGCCGAGCGCCAGCAGGTTCTCGGTGTGCCGGTTGTCCAGCGTGGCCACGCGGCGCGGCGTGCCCGGCACTTCCGTCACGCCGAGGGCATGCTCGACGGGGCGCGCCGCGGCGAGACCGGCGCCGCCCGGCAACGCGCCCAGCAGCAGGCGGCGGGTGAGGCGGGTCATTCTTCGTCCCTTCCGATAGGGCGGCGGGGCAGGCACCAGGGCCGGCCGGTGGCGGGGTCCGTCATGATCTCGGCCTCGATACCGAAGACGGCGCGCAGCATCCCGGCGGTCACCACCGCTTCGGGCGCGCCCTCCATCAGGATGCGGCCGTCCCGCAGGGCCACCATGTGGCCGGCATGGCGCGCGGCCTGGTTGATGTCGTGCAGCACCATCACGATGCTGCGGCCTTCCTCGCGGTTGAGCCGCTCCAGGAGGTTCATGACCTCCATCTGATGGGCGAGGTCGAGGAAGGTGGTGGGCTCGTCGAGCAGCAGGGTTTCCGTGCGCTGCGCGATCGCCATGGCGATCCAGGCGCGCTGCCGCTGGCCGCCGGAGAGGCGGTCCACCGCCGTCTCCTGCAATTCCCGCAGGCCGGTCAGCGCGATGGCGCGATCGATGGCCTCCCGGTCCTCGGCGGAGACGCCGCCGAGCAGGCCCTGATGCGGGAAGCGGCCGTAGCCGACGAGGTCGCGCACGCTCAGCCCGTCCGGCGCCAGCGGTCCCTGCGGCAGCAGGCCGATGCGCCGCGCGACCTGGCGGGTGGGCAGGCGATGGATCGCCTGGCCATCCAGCAGCACCTCGCCGCCCTCCGGCCGCATCAGTCGGGCCAGCACGCGCAGCAGCGTGGACTTGCCCGACCCGTTGGGGCCGATCAGGGCGGTGATGCCGCCCGCGGGCACCGCCACACTCAGCCCCTCGATCACGCGCCGCCCGGCATAGGCGATGTCGAGCGCCCGCCCCTCCAGTGCGATGGGTGCGTTGCCCATCAGAAGCTGTAGCGCAGGGCGCCGATCACGGTCCGGCCGGGCACGTAGTCGCAGTAGCTGGCGCTCCAGCAGCCGCCCACGGCGCGGTTGTCGGCGAGGTTGGTGGCGGTCAACTGCACCGACACGCCCTCGAGCTGGCGGCCGAACCGGCTAAGGTCGTAGCTCGCCGAGGCGTCGAAGAGCGAGTAGCCCGGGATGCGCGTCGTGTTCGCGTCATTGGCGTACATGGGGCCCATGAACCGCGCCCCGCCGCCCAGCATCAGGCCGCGCAGCGGCCCTTGGCCGAAGCGGTAGCTGAGCCAGCCGGACAGCATCTGGTTCGGCGTGTTGGTGGGCCGCTTCCCCGTGAAGCCGTCGTTGCTGCGGGTGACCTCGGCGTTCATGTAGGTATAGGCGAGGATGGCGCCGAGCCCTTCCGTCAGGCTGAGCCGGATGTCCGCCTCGATGCCGCGCACGCGGACCTCGCCGGTCTGCACGCTGTAATTGCCGCAATTGGCCAGCCCGGGCGCGGCGGCGCAGGTATGCGCGTTGTCCGCCGTGGTGACGTTCTGCCGCGTGAGCTGATAGGCCGAGAGCGAGACCATGCTGTTGTAGCCGGGCGGCTGGTAGCGCAGCCCCACCTCCCACTGCTCGCCCTTGCTGGGCTTCAGGCGGGCGCCGAAGAAGTCGTTGCCCGCCGTCGGCTCGAAGGAGGTCGCGTAGCTGACATAGGGCGCGAGGCCGTTGTCGAAGAGGTAGACGAGGCCCGTGCGCACCGTCAGCGCGGAATCACGCTCGCGCGTGTCGGTGCGGGCGAGGTGGTTCAGGCTGTGGGATGTGCTCCAGTCCTGCCGCAGGCCGAGCAGCAGGCGCCAGTTGCCGTAGGAGCTCTGTACCTGGCCGTAGGCGCCGTACTGCTCGAGCATGCCGGTGTTGTTGGTGCGCGTGGCCAGGCGCGGGATCGTGGCGCCATAGACGGGCGCGAAGAGGTTCAGGTTCAGCGCGGCGCTGGTGCCGGAGGCCGAGTAGTTCTGGGATCGGAAATTGCGGTAGTCCACGCCGGCCACCACGGTGTTGCGCACCGGGCCCGCGTTGAAGCGGTAGATCAGCGAGTTGTCGATGTTGAAGCCGCTGGTCTTCGCCCAGCTCTCCTCCGCCGTGCGGGCGGCGATGCGCTGGTTCGGCTGCAGCGCGCCGAGCCGCACCGTGCGGTAGTCGACGTCCACGTGGATGTAGCGGGCCGATTGCCGGAATTCGAGCGCCGGGCTGAAGCGGTGCTCCAGCTGGTAGCCGAGCTGCACCTGCTCGCGGTCGTAGCGGTTCCAGCCGGGTTCGCTGGTGAAGAGGTTGCGCGGGATGCGGCCGTTCACGTTCGGCAGCACCGTGCCGACCGCCGGGTGATAGGCGCCCGAGCTGCCGTCCGGATCGCGCTGATAGGCGCCGAGCAGGGTGAGGGTGGTGTTCTCGCCGGGCCGCCAGGTGAGCGCGGGCGCGATGGCGTAGCGCTGGGTCCTGGTGTGGTCGATGTCCGTGTCGGTGGTGCGGCCGACCGTCGTCAGGCGGTAGAGGACGCGACCCTGCGCATCGAGCGGGCCGCCCACGTCCATCTCGCCGCGATAGTAGTTGCGGTTGCCGATGCCAAAGCCAATCTCCCCATGTGCGACGGCCTGCGGGCGGCGGCTGACCATGTTGATGATGCCGCCCGGCCCGTTCTGGCCATACATCACGGAGGCCGGGCCCTTCAGCACCTCCACCCGCTCCAGCAGATAGGGATCCACCTGGCCGACGCCCGCCGTGCCCGAGGGCGTGAGCTGCATGCCGTCCAGGTAGAAGTTCGAGACGCTGTTGAAGCCGCGCACGCGGATGCGGTCGAAATAGGTGGTGCCGGGCTGCACGTCGGTGACGACGCCGGGCGTGTAGCGCAGCGTCTCGGCGAGGGTGCGTGGCGCGCGCTCGCGGATCTCGTCGGCGGTGATGACGTTGATGGTCTGCGGCGTCTCGATGATCGGCGTGTCGGTGCGGGTGCCGGCGGCGCTGATGCCCGCGACATAGCCGCGGACCGGGCTCCAGCCGCGCAGCGTGGACGCATCCACCTGCACCTCGGGCAGCTGGAGCGATGCGCCCGCATCGGGCTCCTCCACCAGGGTGATGGCACCGGCGCCGGTCGGGCGCCAGCTCAGCCGGGTGCCGGCGAGCAGCCGCTGCAGCGCCTCGCGGCCGGTCATGCTGCCCTGGACGCCGGCGGTGCTGCGCCCGGCCACCAGCTCGCTGCGATAGATCAGGCGGTAGGGGGTCTGCCGCCCGAAGGCCAGCAGCGCGCCTTCCAGCGGGCCGGCGGGAATGGCGACGGTGACGGAGGCCTCGCCGCCGGACTGCTCGGAGGCGGAGGGACCGGAAGAGCTCTGCGCCAGGGCCGGCGCAGCGCAGGCCGCCCAGACCATGCCGGAGGCGGCAAGCCCCATCGCGCCCGCCCAGCGAGCCCCGCTCTTCCCACGTCCCAGCCTCATTCCGTCAACTCCACTTCTGCGCAACCGTCTGCGTGCGAGAAGGAAGAGGCGGGGAGGCGGTGACCTCCTGACGTCGGTGACGAAAAAAACTTGGGGGATCAGTCCAGCGTGCGCACGACGACGAGCAATCGCGTCAGCCGCGTGACGGAAATCGGCAGGGTGCCGGCCATGGCGGCCAGCGCCTGGTCGGTGTCGCGGATGGAGAAGACGCCGCTCACCCGCAGTTCCTCGAGGCCCCGGCCGAATTGCAGGATGCGCCCCTGGCGGTACTGCTCCAGCGTGCGGAGCACCTCGCCGAGCGGCCGGTTGGAGAAGACGAGGTTGCCGTCGCGCCAGGCGAGCGCCTCCTCGGCCGGCAGGCGCCGCACGGCGAGGCGGCCCTCGGCGGCCAGGCTCGCGCTCTCGCCCGGCCCCAGCACGACCCGGTCACCGCTGCCGGAGACCTCGACGCGCCCTTCGACGACCGTGACCGAGGCGCCGCTGTCGCGGGTGGGCCGCGCGACGGAGAAGCGGGTGCCCAGCACCTGGGCCTGCAGCGCGGCCTCCTCGACGATGAAGGGCCGGGCGGTGTCGCGAACGACGGCGAAGAAGGCCTCGCCGCGCAGCAGGGCGACCCGGCGCTCCTGTTCCGAGAAGCGCAGCGCCACGGCGCTGTCGGTGTTCAGCGTGAGTTCCGAGCCGTCCGGCAGCGTCGCATGCCGGATCTCGCCCACGGCGGTGCTGTAATCGGCAGAGGGGCCGGACAGGCGGTTGCCGGACAGGAGGCCCGTGCCGAGCACGAGGATGCCGAGCCCCGCGCCGGTGGCCAATACCCGGCGCCGGCGCGTGCGGACGGCCTGGGAGACGGGGGCCAGATCGCCCCAGAGGGCGCGGAACTCCGCATAGGCGGTGGCGTGGGCCGGGTCGGCGGCCAGCCAGCGGCGCAGCGCCTCGCGGTCCTCGGCCGTGGCGTCGCTGGAGGTCATGCGCGCGACCCAGCGCGCGGCCTCGTTGTCGATGTCCTCTCTGGCCACGGCCTATCGTCTCACGCAGGCCTGTTCGCGTCGATCGCTGCCGTCATCGGGGCTCGGCCAGGCGCCGCTGGACGTCGCGGCAATGGAGCAGGGCGCGCATGATGTGCTTCTCCACCATGTTGCGCGAAATGCGGAGCCGGAGCGCGATCTCGCCGTTCGACAGGCCGTCGGCGCGGCTCAGCAGGAAGACGGTGCGGCAGCGCGGGGGCAATTCGCGGATGGCGGCGATCAGCAGGGCCAGCTGCTCGCGATCGGCGGCGATGCGCTCGGGGCCGGGCTGGGCGCAGGCCTGCTCGGCCGCGTCCTGCAGCGGTTCAGTGGGCGGCGCGAGGGCTGCCTTGGAGGCGAGGCGGTGCAGGACGCTGCGCGCCGTGCGGAACAGATAGGCGCGCGGGCTTTCGATGGTCGTGTGCGGCGGCAGCATCAGCAGGCGCAGAAAGGTCTCCTGCGTGGCGTCGGCGGCATCGGCCTGGTGGCGCAGGCGGCGCTCGAAGAAGCGGCGAAGCCTGCTCTCCTCGGAGCGATGCAGGCTCTGAACGAGGCTCGAAATCACGCGCCATCCCTGCAACCAAGCCCTGGCCCCACCGGCCGATCGGCGGGCCCGGGGGCCAGCGATCGCGCGTGTTATTGCGACTCATTCTCAATTCGTCAACATGGCAGCGTGGCTCCCGGGCGTTGCGGCGGGCGTCATCCGCCCGGAAGCCGATCCGGTGCCTAGGCGCGCGTCACCGCCTCCTCGCCCATCTCCTCGTCGCGGAGCTTCCGGCTTCCGAAGCGCGCATAGAGCGCGGGAAGCACCATCAGCGTCAGCAGCGTCGCCGTGATGAGGCCGCCGATGACCACCGTCGCGATGGGTTTCTGCACCTCGGCGCCGGCCCCCGTCGCGATGGCCATGGGTACGAAGCCGAGCGAGGCCACGAGGGCAGTCATGGCCACGGGACGGAGCCGATCCATGGCGCCCCGCCGTACCGCCTGCTCGACCTCCATGCCTTCCTCGATCAGCTGCTTGATGTGGTTGACCATGACGAGGCCGTTCAGCACCGCCACGCCCGACAGCGCGATGAAACCCACCGCCGCCGAGACGGAAAGCGGCATGCCGCGCAGCCAGAGCATGGCGATGCCGCCCGTCAGCGCGAGGGGGACCGCGGTGAAGACCAGCATGGCGTCCCGCGGCGAGCCGAGCGCCGTGTAGAGCAGCAGGAAGATCAGGAAAAAGCAGCCCGGCACCACCACCAGCAGGCGCTGGCGCGCGGCCTCGAGATTCTCGAACTGGCCGCCCCAGGTGATGAAGTAGCCCGCCGGCAGGCGGACCTCCCGGGCAACCGCGGCCTGCGCCTCGGCCACGACGGAGGCGATATCGCGCCCGCGGACATTCGCGGTCACGACCATGCGGCGCCTTCCGTTCTCGCGGCTCACCTGGTTGGGGCCTTCCGTCAGGCGGAAGGTGGCCAGGCTCCGCAGCGGGACGGAGGCGCCGGTCACGCCCGCGCGATTGGCGGGCAGCGCCACCGGCAGGTTGCGCAGCGCCTCGAGGTCGTTGCGGATGGTCTCCGGCACGCGGACGATGATCGCGAAGCGGCGGTCGCCCTCGAAGACGAAGCCGGCCTCGCGCCCGCCGATCGCCGTGCCGATGACGTCGTGCACCGCATTCATGCCGAGGCCGCGGCGCGCGATCTCCTCGCGGTTCACGTTGATCTCGAGGAAGGGAAGTCCCGCCGTCTGCTCCACCCGCACGTCCTCCGCGCCGCGGATGCCGCGCAGGAGCGTGGCGATCTGGTTGGCCGAGGCCGTCATCGGTCCGAACTCCTCGCCGAAGACCTTGACCGCGAGGTCGCCGCGCGTCCCGGCCAGCAGCTCGTTGAAGCGCATCTGGATGGGCTGCGTGAACTCGTAGTTGTTACCTGGGACGCGCTGCACCGCCTCCTGGATGCGACGGACCAGCTCCTCCTTCGACAGGGAGGGATCGGGCCATTGGGCGCGTGGCCGCAGGATGACGAAGGCGTCGGAGACGTTCACCGGCATGGGGTCGGCCGCGACCTCGGCCGTGCCCGTCTTCGAGAAGATGACGGACACTTCCGGGAAGCGCGAGACGGCCTGCTCCACCTGCAGCTGCATCGCCTGCGACTGCGTCAGTGAGGTCGAGGGGATGCGCAGCGCGTGCATGGCGATATTGCCCTCGTCCAGCTGCGGGATGAACTCCGAGCCCAGCCGCGAGCCCAGGCTGAGGGAGCCGAGGAACAGCAGCGCGGAGGCGCCGACCACCAACATCGGCCGCCGCAACGCGAGGTCGAGCGCGGGGCGATAGGCGCGCTTCAGGCCGCGGACGATCCAGTTGTCCTCCTCCTTCACCTTGCCGGTCACGACCAGCGCGATCATGGCGGGCACGAAGGTCAGCGAGAGCACGAAGGCCACGGCCAGCGCGATGATCACCGTCAGCGCCATGGGCGCGAACATCTTGCCCTCGACGCCGGTGAAGGTGAGCAGCGGCACGTAGACCAGGATGATGATCGCCTGGCCGAAGACCGTGGGCCGGATCATCTCGCGCGCCGAGGCCGCGACGGTTTCCAGACGTTCGCCGAGCTTCAGCTGCCGGCCGAGCGCCTGCTGCTTCTCCGCGAGATGCCGCAGGCTGTTCTCGGCGATGATGACGGCGCCATCGACGATGAGGCCGAAGTCCAGCGCGCCGAGGCTCATCAGATTGGCGCTGATATGGCCTTCGAGCATGCCGGTCGCGGTGATCAGCATGGTCACCGGGATCACGAGGGCGGTGACGACCGCGGCGCGCAGGTTTCCGAGCAGCAGGAACAGCACCACGATGACCAGCATCGCGCCCTCGGCGAGGTTCTTCGCCACGGTGCGGACGGTCGCGTTCACGAGCTCGGTGCGGTTGAGCACCGTCCGCAGCTCGATGCCCGGCGGCAGGGTGGCGGCGATCTCGCCGATCCGCGCATCGACCGCCGTGGAGACGGTGCGGCTATTGGCGCCGATCAGCATGAGCGCCGTGCCCACCACGGCCTCCTGGCCGCCGATGCTCGCGCTGCCGGTGCGCAGCTCGCGCCCCACCAGCACCTCGGCGATGTCGCGGATGCGGACGGGCACGCCCTCGCGCGTCGCGATCACGACGTTGCGGATGTCCTCCAGCGTTTCGAGACGCCCGCCGGAGCGCACGACGTAGCCTTCGCCGCCGCGCTCGATATAGCCGGCACCGCGGCTGGAGTTGTTCCGCTCCAGCGCCTCCGCCACATCGGTCAGCGACAGGCCGAGGCCGATGAGGCGCGCGGGGTCGGGCTGGACGTGGAACTGCTTGACCAGACCGCCGATGGAATCGACGCCGGCCACGCCGGGCACGTTGCGGAGCTGCGGGCGGATGACCCAGTCCTGCAGCGTCCGCAGATAGGCCGTCCTTTCCAGCTCCGTGGTCAGGCGCTGGCCCTCGGCGGAGACGTAGCTGCCATCGGCCTGCCAGCCGGGCCGGCCGTCCCTGACGATGTCGCCGTCCTGGCGGGGCGCGAAGCCCACGGTCCACATGTAGATCTCGCCGAGGCCGGTCGAGATGGGGCCCATTCTGGGCTCGGCGCCGGGGGGCAGCAGCTCCCGCGCGTCGGAAAGGCGCTCCAGCACCTGTTGCCGCGCGTAGTAGATGTCCACATTGTCCCGAAAGATCGCCGTGACCTGCGAGAAGCCGTTGCGCGAGAGGGAGCGCGTCGATTCCAGGCCGCGTATGCCGGCCAGCGCGGTCTCCACCGGGAAGGTCACCTGCTTCTCGACCTCATAGGGCGATAGCGCGGGGGCCAGGGTGTTGATCTGCACCTGGTTGTTCGTGATGTCGGGCACGGCGTCGATCGGCAGCAGCAGCAGCGACCGCAGGCCGAAGCCCGCGATGGCGGCCGTGATGAGCACGACCAGCCATCGCTGCCGGACGGAGAAATTGAGGATGCCAGCGATCATGGTTCCGGCGCCCTCAGTGCGAATGCTCGGCTTCGGCTTTACCGAGCTCGGCCTTCAGGATGAACGTATTGCCGGCGGCGAAGCGCTCGCCGGGATCGAGGCCGAAGACGATCTCGACATGATCCTGGTCGCCCTGGCCCAGCACGACCTCGCGCTTCTCGAAGCCGTCGGCGGTGCGCACGAAGATCACATCCTCGCCGCCGATCTGCTGGATGGCGCTGCGCGGCACCATCACCTCCACCGCCTGTTCCGCGGTGGCGAGATCGGCGGTGACATAGGCGCCCGGCCGGAAGGCGCCCTGGGGGTTCGGCACCTCGACCACGGCCCGGGCGGAGCGCGTCTCGGCATCGAGCACCGGGCTCAGGAAGACGACGCGGCCTTCGCCGAGCGGCCCGGCCTCGCCGCGCAGCCGCACCATCGCGCCCTCGGCGGCGAAGGCGATGTCCGTGGTCGGCACGGCAATCTCCACCCAGACGACCGACAGGTCCGCGACGGTGTAGATCTCGGCCTCCGGCGTGACGGCCGCGCCCAGGATGGCGGTGCGGCCGATGATGCGACCCGCGATCGGCGCGCGGACCTCCCGCCGGCGCAGGGCCTCGATCGGCTGCTGGGGCAGCTGCTCCAGCTCGGCCTGGGAAAGGCCCAGCGCGGCGAGCTTCTGCCGCGCGAGGTCCAGCCGGATCTGCGCCTCCTGCCAGTCCGTGCGCGCCTTCAGGAAATCCTGCTCGGCCGAGACGCGGCGATGCCAGAGGCGCTGCTCCCGCTCGAAGGTCATGCGCGCGAGCTCCGTCGTGCGGAGGGCCGCGAGGTAGTCGCCCTTGGCGGTGGCGATCTCGCTGCTCTCGATCACGGCCAGCAGCTCCCCAGCCTCCACCTGATCGCCCAGGCGCTTGCCGAGCGTCGTCACGATGCCGGCCACGCGCGCGGGAACCCGCGCGAGGCGGTCGGCGCTGGCGGCCACCGTGCCCGGCAGCGAGACCCGGCGGACGAGGGTGCCGGGCGCGGCCTCCACGACCTCGATGCGGGAGGTGCGGATCTGCTCCTCCGTCATCCGGACGGTGCCTTCGGGGCCTTCCTCCTCGCCATGGGCATGGCCGTGGCTGTCCCGCGCGGGCGGCGCGCCGGTGGATGCGCCGAGGCCGATGGCGGTGCGAAGGGCGCCAGGAAGCCCGGGCTCCGCGACGACGATGCCCAGCGCGATCCCGGCGCCGACCAGCAGGGTGAAAATGGGCTTCATGGTCTGCGCGTTCCCCTGGGGGCGGTGCTGGTGTCGGGGATTTCGGCCTGGCCGCGGAGCCGGCCGATATCGGCGCGGACCTGCTGTACTTCGAGCCGCGCGGCGTTCAGCTGCTCGCGCACGTCGGACAGGACGCGCTGCGCGTCCAGGACCTCGAGAAGCGAGAATTTTCCGTCGGCATATCCGCTGCGCGCAAAGCCGGCGGCCTCGATCGCGGCCGGCAGGACGGTGCGGCGCAGCGAATTCGCGGCGCGCCAGGCCTGGTCCAGCCGGCGCTCGGCCTCGACCATGGAGGAGTCGAGATAGAGGCGGCCGCGCTCGGCCTCCGCCTCGGCGCGGGCCAGGTCGGCGCCCGCGCGCATGATGTTGCCCTGGTTCCGGTCGAAGACCGGCAGCGGCACGCTGAGGCCGAGGACGAAGGAGGTATCGCCGCCCGCCTCCCGGTACCGCCGCACGCCGGCATTCACGCTGACGTCGGGGACGGCGGTACGGCGCTGGACCTCCAGCTCCGACCGGCGCTGGGCAATGAGGGCGTCGAGGCGGGCGCGGTCCAGCTGCTGCGCCGGCGCGGCCGGAACCTGGCGCGCGGCGGCGGGCTGCGGGCCAAGGTCGTCGAACCAGTCGGCGCGGGCGGCCGCCACGTCCACGCGCCCGGCCGCGAGCAGGGTAGCGAGCGCCTGGGCCGCCACCTCCGCGTCGCGTTGCGCGCGCTCCAGGGCCACGGCGGCCGTCTCCTGCGCGACCTCGGCGCGGCGCTGCTGGACGAAGGGCTCGCGGCCGGCATCCACGCGCGCCTGGGTCGCGCGGACAACCTCCTGCGAGAGGCGCATTCGCTCCCGCCCGATCTCGATGTTGCGCGCCGCGGCCACCGCCATCGCCAGGGCGCGCAGGACTTCGCGGACGAGGTCGAGGCGGACGGCCTGGGCGTCGAGGCCGGTCAGGGACAGGGCGTCGTTCGCGGCGGCGATCCGGGCCTGGCGCTGCCCGCCCACCTCGAGCCGCTGGGACAGGCCGTAGGTGGTCTCGAGCGAGCGGATGCCGCCATAGGCGCGCGTCCCGCCGAAATTCTCTGCGGAGAAGGAGAATTCGGGGTTTGGCCGAAGCCCGGCCTGGAGCCGATCGCCCTGCGCGCCGCGGATGCCGGCCGCCGCGCTGCGCAGGACCGGCGCGCGGGCGAGCGCCAGATCCACCGCCTGCTGCGGCGAGCGGATGACGAAGGCCTCCGCCGGCGCGGCGGCCTCGCGCGCGGCGGCGGGGCGCCGGGGCGAGGTCTGCGCCGCGGCGGAGACGGGAAGGAGGGCGACCGTGGCGAGACCGCAGAGGAGATAGGATCGCAGCAACATGAGCTCGCAGCCTTGGCTGGGATTCGGGCGCGCGCCGTTCACCGCCATCCGGACCGGATGACGGGGCAGGGGGCGCCCGGCGCCCCGCCCAACGGTGGTGAAGTGGCGGCCCCTAGCGGGAGGCGTCCACGTTGTAGCGCCCCGTGCCGATCAACCCGTCCGGGCCATGCAGCGTGACGGTCGCGCGGAACTTGCCGTCGAAGGGGAAATCGACGGCCGAGGTCAGGCGGTTCGCGCCTGCCGGACGGAATTCCATGTTCCGCCGCTCATTGCCGCGGCCCAGCGCGACGGCGGTGGCGCGGAAGCGGGCGGCGTCCACCGGCTGCTCGTTGGCATCCACGATGGTCAGCGTCGCCTCGCTGCCGCGCACCACGAGCTCGGCCTCGAAGGCGCCGATGCGCACCTCGGCGCCGGAATGGACGTGCCGGTGGCCGCCCGCGGCATTCTGGGCCTGGCCGGCGAAGGGCAAAGCGAGGGTCGCGAGGCCCGTGGCGGCGGCCAGGAGGTTTCTGCGTTGCATGCGGGCGATCCTTCGTATCGGGCTTGGTCGTGTCAGGGGGGCCGGGCTGCCGGAGGAGAGGTGTGGCAGCCCGGCGGCGGAACGGTCGCTCATGACGAGGCGGCCGCTGCGCGGGAGGGCAGGGCGGGGGGCTCGGCGGCGCGGCGGGCCGGCAGCGTGACCAGGGCGGAGAGGCCGCCGCCGGGGCGGTTTACGAGGCGCAGGCTTCCGCCCTCCGCCTCCGCGGCGCGCCGGGCGATGGTGAGGCCGAGGCCGACGCCGCCGGTGGCGCGGTTGCGGCTTTCCTCGAGCCGCCGGAAGGGCTCGAAGACCTGTTCCAACGCGGCTTCGGGAATGCCCGGCCCGTCATCGGCGATCTCGATGATGAGGTCCGCGGCGTGCTGGCAGAGGGTGACGCGCGCATTCCCGCCATAGGTGACGGCGTTGCCCACCAGATTGGCCAGCGCGCGGCGCATCGCGACCAGCCGCAGGCTGGCGACGAGCTTCTCCGGCCCCTCGAAGGTCACGTCACCGCCGGCGTCGGAGGCGTCGTCGCAGATGGTCCTGAGGACGGCCACCAGGTCGGTGGGCCGGGGCTCCTCCAGCTCCTGGCCCTCACGCAGGTAGTCGAGCGTGGTCTCCACCATGGCCGCCATCTCGTCGAGGCTGGCGTCGATGCGGTCCCGGGCCTGGGTGTCGTCCAGGAAGCCGGCGAGCAGGCGCAGGCGCGTGATGGGCGTGCGCAGATCGTGCGAGACGGCGGCGAGCGCCTGGGTGCGCTCGTCCAGCAGGCGCCGGATACGGTCCTGCATGCCGTTGAAGGCGCGCGCGGCCTGACGGATCTCTGCCGGGCCTTCCTCCGCGATGCGGATGGAGGCGACATCCCGCCCCACGCGGTCGGCCGCCTTGGACAGCTCGCGCAGCGGCTTGGTCAAGCCGCGCACCAGGAAGATGGAGGCCAGGCCGATTACGACGGCGATGGTCGCCAGCGCCAGCACGCCGCCCGGGTCGAAGACCGCCGAATGGCTCGTCCGGAAGACCGGCGCGGCGAAGGAGATGGAGCCCCCATTGCCGAGCGGCAGCGCGCCGACGAGGAGGTGATGCTCCGCCGCATCGCCCCAGCCGATCACGATGTCGTGCAGGTCGGGCGCGATGCGCACCAGCCATTGCCGGACGAGGTTGAGGGATTCCCTGTCCTCCGCATTGCCCCGGGGCGGGATACCTTCGCGCCAGTGCAGTTCGAGGGCGGGGCTCGACAGCGCATGGGCCGCGCGGTCCCGCTCGACCGGGGGCAGGAGGGAGAGGGCGCGGCGGGCCTGCGAAAGCCCCTCCGCGATGGCCCTTTCGCGGGCATCCTGGTGACTGCCGCGCAGCGAGGCCTCGTGGATCCAGACGCTGCCGAGGTGCAGCGCCAGGAGCCCCGTCAGCAGGACGAGCGTGGTGCGTCCCGCCAGCCCGTCCGGCCAGAACCAGGCCCTCAGGCGCCTCATGCCCGGCCGACCTCGGCGACGAAGACGTAGCCGGAGCCGCGCACCGTCTTGATGAGGGGGGCGGCCCCTTCCACCGGCTCGATCTTCCGGCGCAGACGGCTGACCTGGACGTCCACGCTGCGGTCGAAGGCATCGCCGATGCGCCGCCGCCCGACCTCCAGGAGCTGGTCGCGGCCCAGCACGCGCTGGGGATGCGCGAGGAAGGCCATGAGCAGGTCGAATTCCGAGCCGGAGAGATCGACCAGCGCGCCTTCCGGCGAGGTCAGCTCCCGCCGCCCGACATGGAGCGTCCAGCCGGCGAAGGTCAGCAGGGGCGAGGCGGGGGGCGCGGGGGCCTCGGCCGGGCCGCCCGCGCGGCGCAGCACGGCGCGCAGGCGCGCGACGAGCTCCCGACGGCCGAAGGGCTTGGTGATGTAGTCGTCCGCGCCGAGCTCCAGGCCCAGCACGCGGTCCGTCTCCTCGCCGCGCGCCGTCAGCATGACGACCGGGATCGGGGAGGTGGCGCGGATCTCCTTCAGCAGATCCATGCCCGAGGCCCCCGGCAGCATGACGTCCAGCAGCACGAGGTCGACCGGCGCGCCGCCGGCGCGCAGGACCTCGCGCATCTCCCGCCCGTCGCGGGCCGTGCTCGCGGCGAAGCCGTTCTCGCGCAGATGCCGGGCCAGCAGCTGCCGGACCTCGCCGTCATCCTCGACGATCAGCACATGCGGCTCGGTTTCCAGCATGTCGCGCAGGATCGGCTTCGGCGCGTCGCCGCCGGGGCGCGGGGCCATCGTCATCGGGCTCCGGCGGGGCCGGGGCGGGACGGGCGCGGGGATGAAGCGAGCGGGCGAAGCACGTGAAACCTCCTGTCGGCGCGATACATATCGATCGCGCCGCCTTTGAACATTTCACATTATGACGAATGATTGCGGCGCGGCCGCGCGTCGGCGTCCAGCCCCGCGTGGCGCGTGGCGCGTGGCGCGTGGCGCGTGGCGCCTGTCGGCGGCGGGGCCGGTCCGGCCGGATTTCTCATGGAAGGGCGCCGGTATCAGGCCGGCGGGAAGGCGCGGATCAGCCGGCGGGGGCGGCCCGGCACTCGATCTCGGCGTCCGCCAGCCGGCGCAGCGCCGCCAGCCGCGACCGCAGGGGCAGCCAGTCGTAGAGGAAGATCTCGGCCGGCCGCCAGATCGCGACCCAGCCGAAGATGACCGCGCTCTCCCGCAGGAGATTGGCGGAGATGCCGTGGCCGAGCAGATCCTCGCTCTGCGCGGCCAGCAGCAGGCAGCCCGCCAGCACGCTCAGCCCGATCGCCAGCACGCGGCGGCCCGTGCGGAAGAGGTCCTGGATCGCGAGGCGCTCGGCCCCGGCGGCGGCAGTGAAGGCGGAGCGCAGGCGTTCGGCCAGGCCGGGCGGGGTCTGGCCCGGAGGGAGCTCCAGCACGATCCCAAGGCGCGCCTGCCCCTTTCGCGCCTTCGCCTCGCGCAGGAAAAAGCGCTCGGCATCCGGGCTGGGGCCGGCCTCCCCGAAGGGCGACGGACCCGCGGCCTCGAAGAGCTGCGACGGGTCGCCGAGACGGACAATGATGGGGGACAGCTTGTCCATGCTCTTCCTTGCGAAGGGGCGGGTGGCGGGGCCCTTCGGATACACGGGGGCGCGGGGCAGACGCATTGTTCCCCCGTCCCGCGGCATGGCGCTGAGTTCCCAATTGGGCTGCGGGGCGCGAGGGGCTCGGGTTGACATGGTTCCGTGCATGGGTGCGATATATCGCACAACAAATAACTAATATTTCAGGAGGAATGGGCTATGCCCGACGCCGCGACCCCGCAGGCCGTCGTCCATAACGCGACGGTCGCCATGCGCCTCGCCGAGGCCTTCGCGCGCCATGGCGTGACGGTCACCTTCGGCCAGAGCCTTCCCTCGGCCTTCCACCTGGCCACGCCCGCGGCGGGCATCCGCCAGGCGGTGTACCGGACCGAGAACATGGGCGGCATCATGGCCGACGGCTATGCGCGCATCAGCGGGCGCGTCGGCGTGGTCACGGCCCAGAACGGCCCGGCCGCCGCCCTGCTCGTGGCGCCGCTGGCCGAGGCCTACAAGGCGTCGATCCCGGTGGTGGCGCTGGTCCAGGAAGTGAACCGCGACCAGATGGACCGCAACGCCTTCCAGGAGCTCGACCACCTCCGCCTCTTCGATCCCGTATCCAAGTGGGTCCGCCGCATCGAGCGCGCCGACCGGCTCGAGGACTACGTGGACATGGCCTTCGCGGCCGCGACCTCGGGCCGCCCGGGCCCCGCCGTGCTGCTCGCCCCCGCCGACCTGCTGACCGAGAATGCGGCCAAGCCCAGCCCGCGCCAGGCGTCGCTCGGTATCTACCCGCTCGACCGCTACGTGCCCGCCGCCGATCTCGTCGAGAAGGCGGCCGAGATGCTGGCCGGCGCGGAGCGGCCGCTGATCCTGGCCGGCGGCGGCATCCATTCCTCCGATGCCAGCGCCGCGCTGGCGGCGCTGCAGGAGAAGGCGGGCCTGCCGGTCGGCACGACCGTCATGGGCAAGGGCGCGGCGGATGAGGGCCATCCGCTCACCCTCGGCATCATCGGCTACGTGATGTCGCCGGGCGCGCGCACGCACAGGCTGCGCGCCATGGTCGAGGGCGCGGATGTCGTGCTGCTGGTCGGCACGCGCACCAATGCCAATGGCACCGACAACTGGACGATGTTCAAGCCGGGCACGCGCTTCATTCATATCGATCCCGACCCGCAGGAGATCGGGCGCAACTACGAGGCGCTGCGCCTCACCGGCGATGCGCGGCTGACGCTGGAGGCGCTCGGCGCCGCGCTGGAGAAGCGCGATCTCGGCAAGCGTCGCGCCGCCCGCCCGGCGATCGAGGCGACGATCGCCGCCGCCGTCGCCGACTGGAAGACGCGCATCCAGGATGTCTTCACGCGCGAGGGCAGGCTGGTGCGGCCGGAGCGCATCATGGCGGAGCTCGACCGGCGTATCGACGGCGAGGCCATCGTCGTCGCGGATGCGAGCTATTCCTCGATGTGGGTCGGCCAGTACCTCACGGCGAAGCGCGCCGGGCAGCGCTTCCTGACGCCGCGCGGCATTGCGGGGCTGGGCTGGGGCCTGCCGCTCGCCATCGGGGCGCAGGTAGCGGCGCCCGATCGCCGCGTGGTCTGCCTCGTGGGCGACGGCGGCTTCGGCCATTCCTGGTCGGAGCTCGAGATGCTGCGCCGCATGGAGCTGCCGGTCACGGTGATCGTGCTGAACAACAGCATCCTCGGCTACCAGAAGCATGCCGAGCTGGTGAAGTTCAAGGAACACACCGACGCGGTCGACTTCACCGATGTCGACCACACGCTGGTCGCCCGCGCCTGCGGCGTCGCGAACCTCAGGGTGACCGAGGCGGCCGAGGTCGGGCCCGCTCTGGACGAGGCTTTCTCGGCACGGCGCCCCATGCTGATCGACGTGCTGTCCGACCCCGAGGCGCGGCCGCCGATCAACTACTATGCCGGCCATTTCGAGGAGCCCTACTAGGATGAAGGCCCTCCGCAAGACCGCGCCCGAATTCGGGCTGCTGCTGGACGATCCCGCCGAGCCGCCTGCGCCCGGGCCGGGCGAGGTGGTGGTGCGCGTCGAGAATGTCGGCATCTGCGGCAGCGACGTGCACGCCTATGAGTGGACGGACGGCTACCAGTTCATGACGAAGCGCCTGCCGCTGACCATGGGCCACGAATTCGCGGGCCATGTCGCCGCGGCGGGGCCGGGCACGCCCTGGAAGGTCGGCGACCGCGTCGCTGCCATGCCGGGCATCACCTGCGGCGCCTGCCCCTCCTGCCGGAAGGGCGATCCGCGCAACTGCACGCAGCGCGAGACCGTCGGCCTGACGGTGGATGGCGGCTTCGCGCGGCATGTCCGCCTGCCTGCGGCCAATTGCATCGCGCTGCCCGACAATGTGGACACCGAGGTCGGCGCGCTGGCCGAGCCGCTGGTCGTGGCCTGCGAGGCGGTGGTCACGGCCGAGATCGGTCTTGGCGACACCGTGCTGGTCCTGGGGCCGGGCACGATCGGCCAGGGACTCGCCATCATGGCGCGGGCGGCCGGTGCCTCCCGCGTGATCGTGGCGGGACGCGGCGACGCGCCGCGCTTCGACGTGCTGCGCGCGCTCGGCTTCCACGACATCGTGGACGTGGCCGAGGGGCCGCTTTCCGAACAGGTAATGGCGCTCACCGGCGGCCAGCCCGTCGACGTGGTGCTGGAGGCCACGGGCTTCCCGACCTCGATCAACGAGGGGCTGACGGTCCTCCGCAAGAGCGGCGTCATCGTCGCCGTCGGCATTCACGCCGCGCCGCTGACCATCCCGCTCACGGAATTCGTGCGGATGCGCCACCAGCTCCGCGCCTCGCATGGCGGCTCGCGTGCCACCTGGGACCGCGTGCTGCGCCTCCTGTCGCGTGATCCGGAGGGCTTCCGGCCGATGATCACGCATCGGCTGCCGCTGGAGCGCGGCGTGGAGGGCTTCGAGCTTTCGCGGCAGCGCGCCGCCAGCAAGGTGATGCTGCAGCCATGAGCAACGCGGAACGCATCGCCCTCGTCACGGGCGCCGCGCGCGGCATCGGCGCGGGCATCGCGAAGCGCCTGGCCGAGGCCGGGCATCCCGTCATCCTCACCGACGTGATCGGCGAGGTGGAGGAGACGGCGAAGGCGCTCAGGGAGGCCGGCCACGACGCCCGCGCCCTGCGGCTCGACGTGGCGGACGAGGCCGAGGTCGCGCGGCTGCCGGAGCGGATCGGCGCGGACTGGGCGCGGCTCGGCGTCGTCGTCAACAATGCCGGCATCTCGCCCAAGCACGAGGGCAAGCGCCGCCCCGTCTCGGAAATGCCCGCCGCCGAATGGCGCCGGGTGCTCGAGGTGAACCTGACCGGCGCCTTCCTGGTCAGCCAGGCCTGCATCGCACCGCTGCGCGCCCGCGGCTGGGGCCGCGTGATCATGATCACGAGCCAGGCCTCGCGCACCAAGAGCATGATCGCGGGCGCCCATTACGCCGCCTCGAAGACCGGCCTCATGGGCTTCGCGCGCAGCCTGGCGGGCGAGCTCGGCCCCCATGGCATCACGGTCAACAGCATCGCGCCCGGACGCATCGAGACGCCGATGTCCATGGGCGCGGCGCAGGGCGCGAACGAGGCCTTCCTGGTCAATGTCCCGGTGGGCCGCGTCGGCACGCCGCTGGACGTGGCGGAGGTCGCGACCTTCCTGGCCTCGGATGCGGCCAGCTATCTCAACGGAACCACCATCGATGTGGGCGGCGGCAGCTTCATGCCCTGAGGCAGCCGGCAAGGGAGGAACAAGAATGAACAGAAGGCAGGCCCTCTTGGCCACGGGCGGCACGCTGATGCTGCCCTCCCTCGCGCGCGCGGCCTGGCCGGAGCGCGAGATCACCGTCCTCGTCGCCTATGGCGCGGGCGGCTCCACCGATGTCTGCACCCGCGCGGTGGCGGCGGAGGCGGAGAAGATCCTCAACGTCCCCGTGCAGATCGTGAACCGCACGGGCGGGCAGGGGACCAGCGCCCCGGCCCAGGCCGCGACCTCGCGGCCGGACGGCTATACGCTCGCGACCGCCGGCATGGCGGCACTCGCGATCATGCCGCATGTGCTGGATCTGTCCTACACGCTCGACAGCTTCAGCTACCTGCCGGGCTATGCGCGCTACCTCTATGGAATCGCCGTCCCGGCCGACAGCCCGTTCCGCACGATGGCCGAGCTGATCGATGCCGGAAAGCAGCGCCGCCTGACCTTCGCCGCTGCCGGCGCGCCGCAGAATATCGGCATGTTCGAGCTGAATGCCCGGCTGCGCACGCGCTTCGGCTTCGTGCCCTTCCCGGGCGGCGCGGAAGCGGTCACGGCCGCCATCGGCAAGCATGTGGACTTCGTGGTCCAGAACCCGCCCGAGATGCTGCCCGCGCTGCAATCCGGCCGCCTGCGGCTGCTCGCTTCGGCCAGTGACGTGCGGTGGAAGGAGTTCCCCGATGTCGGCACCCTGCGCGAGCAGGGCATCGACCTCGCGGTGGACAGCGTGCTCGGCCTGGTCGGGCCGAAGGACATTCCGTCGGAGCGCGTGGAGCTGCTGTCCCGCGCCTTCCTCCAGGCGGCGCAGGCGCCGGCGGTGGCCGACACGCTGCACCGCTTCGGCATGATCCCCGCGCCCGTCGCGGCCGCGGATTTCGAGCGCATGCAGCGCACGGCCTTCGCGGAATTCGGCCCGCATCTGCGCGCCGCCGGCCTGGCGAGGCGCTGAGATGGAGATCGCGATGAAGCGCCGCGGCCTGATCCTCGGCTCCTCCCTGCTGGCGGTGCCGGCCCTGGCCCAGGCCCGCTGGCCGGACCGCGAGGTCACCGTGCTGGTGCCCTTCGGCGCCGGCGGCTCCACCGACGTCTCCGTCCGCGCGATCTGCGCCGAGGCGGAGAAGATCCTGGGCGTGCCGATGCAGATCGTGAACCGCACGGGCGGGCAGGGGACGGCGGCGCCGACCCAGGTCTCGCAGGCGCGGCCCGACGGCCACACCATCGGCAGCGCCGCCATGTCCGGCCTCGCCATCGCGCCGCACATGTTCGAGGTGGGCTACACGCTCGACAGCTTCGCCTATCTGCCGGGCACGGCGCGGTTCCTCTATGGGATCGGCGTGCGGGCCGACAGCCCCTACGGCTCCATCCAGGACCTGGTCAACGCGGCCAAGGCGCGCCGCATCACCTTCAGCGCGACCGGGCCGCCGAACAATCTCGGCCTCTTCGATCTCAACCGGAAATACGGCACGCGCTTCGGCTTCGTGCCCTTCCAGTCGGGCGCCGAGGCAGTGACGGCGGCGATCGGCGGGCATGTGGAGGCGACGTCGCAGACGCCGCCGGAGATGATCCCGGCCATCCAGTCCGGCCGCATGCGCATGCTCGCCTCTGCCAGCCCCGCCCGCTGGAAGGAGTTCCCGGACGTGCCGACCCTGCGCGAGGCGGGCTTCGACGTGACCATCGAAAGCCTTCTCGGCTTCGTGGCGCCGCGGGGCGTCCCGGCCGAGCGGCTCGCGGTGCTGGGCGATGCGATCCAGCGCGCCGCCGCCATGCCGGCGGTGGAAGAGGCCCTGGGCCGCTTCGGCATGGTCCCGGCCATCCAGACCGCGCCGGAGTTCGAGCGCGCCATCCGCGAGGGCTTCGTCCGCTACGGCGAGCAGCTTCGCGAAGCCGGGCTGGCGCGGCGCTGATGCGGGGCTATGCGCGCGGCGTCGGCATCGCGGCCCTGATCTTCGCCGGCCTCGCGGGGTGGGAGGCATCGCGCCTGCAGACCTGGTCGCCCTTCGAGGGGCCGGGCCCCGGCCTGGTGCCGCAGATCCTGGCCGTGCTGATCGCGATCGCGGCCATCGGCGTCATGGCCGCGCCCGGCGACGGGGAGCTGGAGGGCGGCGAGGCGTCGCCGCTGCGCTCCCGCTGCTTCCTCGCCTACGGCGCGGCGATGCTCGGCGTGGCGATCGCGCTGCCCTATCTCGGCTTCATCGTCACGGGCTTCGCCGCCACGCTGCTGGTGCTGCGCTTCGGCGAGAACCGGCCGATGAGGGAGTCGCTCCTCTGGTCGGTGGCGCTGGTGGCGGGTGTGACGCTGCTCTTCGGCACGGCCCTTGGCGTGCCTTTCCCC
Organism: Roseococcus pinisoli; assembly: GCF_018413645.1. Classification (GTDB taxonomy): domain Bacteria; phylum Pseudomonadota; class Alphaproteobacteria; order Acetobacterales; family Acetobacteraceae; genus Roseococcus; species Roseococcus pinisoli. The sequence goes on along the minus strand of NZ_JAHCDA010000005.1, from coordinate 254,319 downwards.
GAAGGCGCGGCGGAGCGGCTGATCGCTTCGTTCGGCCTGCTGCGCCTGGGCTGAGGAGAGTTTCCCCATGATGGACGGGCTTCTCCAGGGCTTTGGCGTCCTGATGACCTTCCAGAACCTGAGCCTCTGCCTGATCGGCGCGGTTCTCGGCACGCTGGTGGGCGTGCTGCCGGGCCTCGGCCCGGCGACGACCATCGCGCTGCTCCTGCCGATCAGCCTCAAGCTGGACCCGACGGGGGCCATCATCCTGCTGGCCGGCATCTATTACGGCGTGGCCTATGGCGGCACGATCACCTCCGTGCTGATGCGCATCCCGGGCGAGGCCTCCTCGGTCGTGACCTGCATCGACGGCTATGCCATGGCCCGGAAGGGCCGGGCGGGCGCGGCGCTGGGCATCGCGGCCATCGGCAGCTTCATCGCGGGCACCTTCGGCGTGCTGGGCGTGATGCTGCTTTCGCCGCCGCTGGCGGAGCTCGTCATCGCCTTCGGCCCCTGGGAATATGCGGCGCTGATGCTGGCGGGGCTTTCGCTCATCGCCTTCTTCGCCGCCTCGGGCGTGGCCAAGGCGGCGCTGATGGCGCTGGTCGGGCTTTTCCTCGGCTCGGTCGGCCTGGATCCCATCACCGGCACCTCGCGCTTCACCTTCGGCATTCCCGCGCTGGTGGACGGGGTGAATATCGCGCCGCTGGCGCTCGGCCTCTTCGGCCTGTCGGAGCTGCTGTTCCTCGCCCTCTCGGGCGACAAGAAGCCCGAGATCCTGCGCCCGCCCTCCACGCTGCTCGGCTTCATGCCGAACCGGACGGAGTGGAAGCGCAGCGCCATGCCCATCGCCCGCGGCTCGGTGCTCGGCTTCTTCGTCGGGCTGCTGCCGGGCGGCGGAGCGGTGCTGGCCTCCTTCCTGTCCTACGCGGTCGAGAAGCGGCTGACGAAGTATCCGGAGGAGTTCGGCAAGGGCGCCATCGAGGGCGTCGCCGGCCCGGAGAGCGCCAACAACAGCGGCACGGCGGGCGCCTTCATCCCGCTGCTGACGCTGGGCATCCCGTCCAATGCCGTGACGGCGCTGCTGCTCGGCGCGCTGCTGGTGCATGGCGTGCAGCCCGGCCCGATGATCCTGGAGCGGCAGCCGGAGCTCTACTGGGGCGTCATCGCCTCCATGTATCTCGGCAACTTCATCCTGCTCGTGCTGAACCTGCCCTTCGTGGGCTTCTTCGTGCGCGCGCTGGAGGTGCCGCGGCGCTTCATGGCGACGGCCATCCTGCTCGTCTGCGTGATCGGCACCTGGAGCACCGGGCTGAACCACTTCGACGTGCTGCTGGCGGCCGCCTTCGGGATCGTGGGATTCCTGCTGCGGCGGGGCGGCTTCGATCTCGGCCCGCTGGTGCTGGCCTATGTGCTCGGCCCCACGCTCGAGCGCTCGCTGCGCCAGGCGCTGCTGATCTCGGACGGGGACCTCACGCAGGTGGTCCATCATCCGATCGCGCTGGGCTTCCTGATCGTCTCGGCGGCGGTGCTGCTGAGCGGCCTCGTCTTCCGCAAGCGGCCGGCGGTGGTGCAGGACGGCGGTTCCTGACGGCGAGGGGGCTTCCGCTTCCGCGGAGGCCCCAGGGCTGCCTCGGTTCGGGCGGCCTCAGTTCTCGAGATGCGCGAGGAGGTTCGTTCCGCCCTCGAGGATGTCCTGGCGGATGGCGGCCGCGGCCGCCGCGCCGTCCCGGCGGCGCAGCGCCTCCAGCACCAGAAGGTGCGGATGCGGGTCGGCGACCGTCACGCCCTGCTCGCCGAAGAGGTAGTTGAGGAAGGGGCCGCTCTGCGACCACAGCCCCTCCACGATCTTCAGCAGGCGCGGCATCTCGGCCGCGGTGGCCAGGCCAATGTGGAAAGCCTCGTTCCACTTCAGGGAGGAGGCCAGGTCCTTCCGGAGCTTGGCCGCGGCCAGCTTCTCGTGGGTCTGGGCCAGCTTCGCGATTCCGCCGGGCGTGATCGCCGCCGCCGCGCGCTCGGCCCCCATGCCCTCCACGGTCATGCGCAGGTCCCGCAGCTCCAGATAGGCGGCGCGGGAGAGCATGGGCACCGAGATGGAGCGGCCGGCCTGCATCTCCAGCGCGCCCTCGGCCACGAGCTGCAGCAGCGCCTCGCGGACGGGGGTGAGGCTGGTGCCCAGCCGTGTCGCCAGGGCGCGGCCGTTCAGCCGCAGCCCCGGATGGAGCTCGCCCGTCATCAGGGCCTTGCGCAGCTTCTCATAGGCGATGGCGCTGAGGCTCTGCCGCCCGATCGGATCGAGCGCGCCGCCCGTCTCCGCTTTTCCCTCAGTGACGGCCATGGACGCCGTTGTGCCCCGATTCATGAATGACGGGGCAGATGGCATCGGAGCTCATCCCTTCGCAAGCGGAGACGTCATGTCGATGTAGGAGGAGGCCAGCGAGGTCCGCACGTCGATCACCGTCGGCACCCGCGCGGACAGGGCCGATTGGAGGGCGGACGCCAGCTCCTCCGGCCGGTTCACGCGGTGGCCCTGGCAGCCCATGGCGGTCGCGATGGCCGCGTAGTCGAAGTCGTTGAACTCGGCGGCGAAGGGCCCGCGCGAATGCAGCGACCAGCCGAGCGCGCTGTTGTTGAAGACGACCACCGTGATGGGGATGTCGTTCTCCAGCGCCGTCAGCAGGCCGTTCATCGTCATGGAGAAGCCGCCATCGCCGCAGACGGCCACGACCGGGCGCTCGGGATGGATCAGCTTGGTCGCCATGGCGGCGGGGATGGCGAAGCCCATGGGGCCGGCGCCCGCGGCCATGACGAAGTGGCCCGGCCGGCGCGTCTGGTAGAGATGCATCATGAAGATGCGGTTCTCGCCGGCATCGCAGCAGATCATGACGTCCTCCGGCAGGTGCCGGTGCAGCTCGCCGATGATCCGCTGCGGCAGGACGGGGGCGTCGGGCGCGTTGTATTCCGGGAAGTCGAAATAGCCGTGCGCGCGCCGGTGCGCCGCCACCCGGGCCTCGCCGGCGGCGCGGCGGTCCTCGGGCAGGTGGTCGAGGAGCTGCGTCATCACGGCGCCCGCATCGCCCAGGAGCTGGTGCTCGGCCGGGTAGGTCCAGGCGGCGTTCTTCGGCTCCACGTCGATCTGGATGAAGGTCTGGCGCGTGGGATCGAGGAGCGCGGTGTTCTCCCGCGCGGTGTCGGAGGCGGTGAGCTTGGAGCCGGCGACGATCACGAGGTCGGCCTCGGCCACGGCGGCATTGGCCGCGGCGGTGCCGAAGGTTCCGAAGACGCCGAGGGCCAGGGGATGCACCTCCTCCAGCACGCCCTTGCCGGAGGGCGTGGTGACGACGGGCGCGCCCAGCCGCTCGGCCAGGCGGCGCAGCTGGGGATAGGCCTGGGCGATGCGCACCCCGTTGCCCGCGACGATGATGGGGCGCTCCGCCGCGCGGATGGCCTCCGCGGCGGCGGCCACGCGCGCGGCCTCGGCCAGGCTGGGCGGGGGCGGGAGGTAGTGGGAGGTGGGGTAGAGGCGCGGCTGCGTCTCCGGCCCGACATGTCCGGCCAGGGCCGCGAGGCTCAGCAGCACCGCCACCGGCCCCGGCTGCCCGGCCATGGCATGCTTCACGGCCAGCTGCGTCGCCTGCACCGCCATGCCGGGATCGAGCGCGGAGAAGACCTGCTTGGTCACGCCGCCGAAGCTGCGGCGGGCGTCCCAGCTGCCATAGTCGCCGGTGCCGGACTGGTAGGGGCCGTGCAGCGAATAGGCGGGCGTGTCGCTGAAATCGGTCAGCAGCAGCATGGGCGAGCTGGAGAAATAGGCCTCGATCGTGCCGATCAGCCCATTGCCCAGCACCCAGGGCCCCTGACCCAGCACGACGCCCGGCTTGCGGGTGAGGCGGCCGTAGACCTCGGCCATGACTCCCGCCAGGGATTCCTCACGGACGAGCACGGTGCGGATCGCGTTTTGCTGCCGGGAGAGGGCACCGAAGACGGTGCCGGTATGGCCGCCGGAGATGCCGAAGACCATCTCGATCCCCGCCTCCTTGAGGACGAGCGCGATGGCGTCCGGGGTGGGGATGCGCTCCTGCAGCATCGGGACGACGGTCATCTGGCGGGTTCCCTCCTCATGTTGGAGGGAAGATTACGGTTATATCGTATAATGAACAACGGCGCGTGGCAGAGCGCATGCGACAGGGCCGGCGCCCCGATGGGCGCCGGCCGCGACGGGATTGGAGAGGAAGGCCCGGCTTCCGCCGGACCGGCGCTCAGCGCCGGCGGTTGAAGACGCGCGCCAGATGGTCGCCCGCCAGCTGCACGGCACTGACCAGCAGGATCAGGATGACGATCACATAGGCCATCACGGTGGTCTCGTAGCGCTCGTAGCCATAGCGGATGGCGAGGTCGCCCAGGCCGCCGGCGCCCACCGCGCCGGCCATGGCGGAGGCGCCGATCAGGGCGACGGTGGCGATGGTCGCCCCGCCGATCAGCCCCGGCAGCGCCTCCGGCAGCAGCACGTGCCAGATGAGGTGGCGGCGCCGGCAGCCCATCGCCTGTGCGGCCTCGACCAGCCCGTGATCGACCTCGCGCAGGCTGACCTCGGTGATGCGGGCGAAGAAGGGGATCAGGCTGATGGAAAGCGGCACGACCGCGCCCCAGACGCCGATCGTGGTGCCCACCACGAAGCGGGTGAAGGGCAGCAGCACCACCAGCAGGATGATGAAGGGCACTGCGCGGAAGCCGTTGATGACCAGGCCCAGCAGGCGGTTGAACGCCGGCAGCGGGAAGAGCCCGCCGCGCTCCGTCGTGACCAGCGTCACCCCCAGCACCAGCCCCGCCGCGAAGACGATGAGGCAGGAGACGCCCACCATCGTCAGCGTATCGGCCAGGGCCCGCAGGCAGCGCTCAATTAGTAAGGGGGACATGGCCCAGAACCTCGATGCGGTCGGCCAGCGCGCCGGCGCGGGCCAGGCGTTGCGGCAGTTCCGTGGGAGACAGCTCCACGGCCACGATGAGCAGGCCCTGCGGATGGTCCTGGATGCGGTCCACGCCGCCATGCAGCAGCCGTAGCGTGGGGCCGAGGGTGGCGGCGAGGGCGGCGAGCGGCGGATCGCCCCGCCTGTCGCCCGCATAGCGCAGGCCGAGGAGGGTCTCGTGCGGACCGGGCGGCGGCGTGGCCTGCAGCCGGGCGTGAAGCTCGGCCGGCAGGTCGTGCACCAGCGGCCGCAGCAGCGCCGCGGTCGCGGGATGGGACGGCGCGCCGAAGACGCGCCAGACCGGCCCTTCCTCCACCACGCGCCCGCGCTCGAGCACGGCCACGCGATCGCAGATCTCCCGGATCACGGCCATCTCATGCGTGATCAGCACGATGGTCAGGCCGAGCCGGCGGTTGATGTCGCGCAGCAGCGTCAGGATGGACTGCGTCGTCTCGGGATCGAGGGCGGAGGTCGCCTCGTCGCAGAGCAGGATCTCGGGCTCGTGCACCATGGCGCGCGCGATGCCGACGCGCTGCTTCTGCCCGCCCGAGAGCTGGGCGGGATAGGCGTCGCGCTTGTCGGCCAGGCCGACGAGATCGAGCAGGTTGCGCACCCGCTCCTCGATCACGCGGCGCGGCAGGCCGGCCACGCGCAGCGGCAGGGCGACATTGCCGAAGACCGTCTTGGCGGAGAGCAGGTTGAAGTGCTGGAAGATCATGCCGGTGCGCCGGCGCAGCGCGATCAGCCCGTCATTGTCCAGTGTGCCGACATCCGTGCCGGCTACCAGCACGCGGCCGGAGCTCGGGCGCTCCAGCCGGTTGATGGTGCGGATCAGCGTGGACTTGCCGGCCCCGGACCGCCCGATGATGCCGAAGATCTCCCCCGTGCCGATCGCGAGGTCGACCTCCGCCAGCGCCGGCGCCGCGTCCGGGGCGTCGGAGAAGCGCTTGCCCACCCGTTCGAAGACCACCGAGGGCGGCAGCGGGGCGGTCGCCTCCGGCAGCGGCGCCGCGGGCGCCTCCGACGGCGGGGCGGTCAGGATGTCCTGGCTCATGCGGGTCAGAAGGCCGGCAGCACCGAGCCCTGAAACTGCTCGGCGATGAAGCGGCGGACATCCTCGGACTGGTAGGCGCGCACGAGGCGCGGGCCCCAGGGCGCGTTCCGGTCCTGCTCACGGACCGCGATGATGTTGACGTAGGGGTTGTTCTCCCGGGCCTCGATGGCGATGCCGTCGCGCGTGGCGAGGAGGTTCACCTGCGAGGCCCAGTTGTTGGTGATGATGCCGGCGTCGAACTCCACGATGGAGCGCGCCAGCACCAGCCCCGGCACCTCGATCAGGCGGAACTGCCGCGGATTGGAGGCGACGTCCGCGAGGGTGACCGTGTCCTTGAAGATGTCGATGCCGCTGCGCAGCGTGATCAGCCCCTTGGCGGAGAGCAGGATCAGCGCGCGGGTCTGGTTGGAGACGTCCTCGGGGATGCCGATGCGCGCGGCCTGCGGCAGCGCCTCGAGGGAGCGGTGCTTCCTGGAATAGATCGCGACCGGGGAGATGTAGGTGTCCCCGATCGGGACGATCCGGTAGCCGCGCGCCCGGTTCTCGGCGTTCAGGAAGGGGATGTGCTGGAAGGAGTTGGCGTGCAGCTCGCCGTCAGCCAGCGCCCGGTTCGGGCTGACCGTGCCGGTGATGACGATGGCGTCGATCGTCAGCCCGTCGCGCGCGGCGACACGGGTGACGACCTCGAAGATCTGCTCGTCCACGCCACCGCGCACGCCGACCTTGAGGCGGTTGAGGTCCTGTGCGTGGGCGGAGCGCAAGCCGGGCAGGATGGCGGCGGCGGGAAGGGCGGCAAGCAGGGAGCGTCTGTTCATGGCGAACTCCTGGAGGCGTGGTTCAGGGGGCGCACGGCCGGCGGGCAGCGCACGAAGGGATCACGAAGGGATAGGGTATGGGCGGTTCCGGGCACTCGTTGCCCCGCGGGGAGGGCGCGCGGCGCTAGGCGGCAAGCGCCCGACATCGCGCCTGCACCGGCCGGTGCGGCGGCGTCAGGCTCTCGGCGTTCTGGGCCTGGAGGCGGAAGGTCATGGTGAATAGGAATAACAACAAAAATTAACAGTGCAACTGGTTTTTCAATCCTTGTGATGTGTAGAAAGGTCTCCTCATCGAGCGAGACCGATGGTCTCCCAACAGGATCAAGCCATGTCCGCACCGCCCCGCCGCAACTTCATCACCGCCGCCGCCCTCGCCGAGGCCTTGCGGGGTGGGGCCCGCCCCGTCCTGCTCGACATCCGCTTCGATCCGGGTCGGGGCGCGCAGCCGGCGCGCTACCTGCAGGGTCATCTCCCCGGCGCGCATTTCGTGAGCCTGCCCGAGCAGCTCGCCGATACGAGCCTCAAGGGGCGCGGGGCCAATCCCCTGCCGGATCTGGAACGCCTGCAGGAGGCCGCGCGCGCCTGGGGCCTCACGGCGGAGAGCGAGGTCGTGGTTTATGACGACACCACGGGCGGCCCGGCCGGCCGCGCCTGGTGGGTCCTGCGCTGGGCCGGGCTGCCGAATGTCCGTATCCTGGAGGGCGGGCTGGCCGCCTGGAAGCGGGCCGGTTTCGCCCTGGAAGAGGGCGAGGCGGCCGCGGCCGCGCCGGGGAACATCACCCTGCGCGCGGGCGGCCTCCCGCATCTCGAGGCCGGCGAGGTCCTGGATTTCGTGGTGCAGGGCACGCTGATCGATGCGCGGCCGCGGCTGGATTTCTCCGGCGAGGGCAAGAAGCACATCCCCGGCGCCCGCAGCCTCCCCGCTTCCGCGCTGCTGGATGCGGAGGGCGCCCTGCTGCCGCCGGAGCGGCTGCGGGCGATCCTGGCCGAGAGCGGCGTCGATCTGAGCCGGCCCGTCGCGGCCTATTGCGGCGGCGGCGTCGCCTCGACCTTCCTGCTGGCGGCCTTGTCGGAGCTGGGAACGGAAACGGCGCTCTACCCGGGCTCCTGGTCGGAGTGGACGGCCGATCCGTCCCGGCCCGTGGAGGCCTGAAGGCGCTTTGGGAGGAAGGCGGTGCAGCTTTCCTCCCGCTCGCTCTCGTCAGGCGACGACGGCGCGGTGCAGCAGGCGGTGCTGCGTGCCGAAGTCGCCGACGCCGCGGTGCTGCACGAGGCGGTTGTCCCAGATCACCGCCGCGCCCTCTTCCCAGCGGAAGCGCGTCTGGATCTCCGGCGACTTGATGACGTCGAAGAGCAGGCTGAGCAGGGCCTGGCTCGCGATCGGCGACACGCCGACGATGCGCGTGGTGTAGAGCTCGCTCACGAAGATCTGCTTCCGGCCCGTCTCAGGATGGGTCTTGATCACCGGCGTCTCGATCGGCGGGTTGGCGGCGCGCTGGCGGGCCAGCAGCTCGGCGTCATGGCCGTAGGCGTAGGTGAGGAAGCCCTGCGCGTCGAAGGACTGGATGGCCGTCAGGGTCTCCAGATAGGTCGCCAGCAGCGGGTCCAGCAGGTCGTAGGCCGCGGCGGCATTGGCGAAGATGGTGTCGCCGCCGGCCTCGGGCACCACCTCGCCGTAGAGGGCGGTGAAGCGCGTGGGCTCGGGCTGGAAGGCCTGGTCGATGTGCCAGATGTAGTTGGCGCGGGTCTTCTTGGTGCGGGAATCGATGGTGTTCATCGCCCGGTTCACCTGCGACTTCGGCGTATGGGGCGTGCCTAGATACTGCGGGCTCCCGAAGAGCTTCACGACCTCGACGAAGTCGGCGGCCGCGAAGCTGCCCGGCGCGAAGACCAGGAAGCCGCGGTTCAGCAGTTGGTCGTAGAGGAACTGGCGCACCGCGGCATCGGCCAGATGCGCGACGCGGAAGCCCTCCACCCGGGCGCCGAGGACCGGGCTGTGGGGGATGAGCCGCACGTCGCCGACCTGTTCCGCCCCTTTCCGCCAGGGCGCGACGTCGAGCACGCGCAGGGGGTCGACGAGCGGGGCGGGCCGTGGGGCTTCGGCGGTCAGTGTATGGGCACTCATCTGGGCAATCCTTTCGATGTGCCGGCACGGGCACGGCATCCACAGGGCGGCCGGCAGGGCATTCAACCTCAATTCACTATGTATTGAAGACAATAATGTCAATACACGATAATTTATCGTTATTGAGGGGCGGTGGTGCCGTCGGCGGCCCATCGGAACTGGCCGTCACGGCAATATCGTTGTCGTTGCGGTGAAAGATGCCTAGTTTGGGAATGATGGGCGGTTTCCGGATCGCCTGCCGAGGCAAAGAGTATTCCCATGATCCCCGAGATCATTTCCAACCGAGACATCCCCGTCGCCCAGCAATTCGACGCCTGCCGCAGCTGGTTCTCCTCGGCCTTCGAGATCACCAATCCGAACGATCCGGCCGAGGGCTTCCTGTCCGAGAGCCGCTACTGGCCGCTGGACGGGCTGGCCGTCGCGCAGGTCGGGGCGCCCGCCGTCCGGAACACCCGCACGAGCACGCTGGTGCACCGCAATCCGATCGATCACTGGGTGCTCACCGTGGGGCAGCAGCCGACCGGGATCAGCACCGCGGCCTCCTCCGTGCTCATCCCCGCGCAGACGCCGTTCCTCGTCTCCATGGCGCAGTCCTTCGCGAGCGAGCGCGCGGCGGATGAGAGGCTGCAGTTCTACCTCCCGCGGGACACCTTCGCCGATCTGGCCGGGCAGCTCGACGCGGCCTGCTGGCTCGGCCTCGAGACCGGGCTGGGCCGGCTGCTGCGGGATTTCCTGCGGGGCGTCATGCGCAGCCTCGCCGAGGCGCAGCCCAGTGACCTGCCGCATGTGACGGCGGCGGTGCGCGCCATGGTCGGCGCCTGCGTCGTGCCTTCGAAGGACCGCCTGGCGGAGGCGTCCGGGCTGATCGGCGCGACGCGCCTCGACCGGATCCGCCGCGCCATTCGCCAGCATCTGGACTCGCCCGACCTGGGCGCCGCCAGGCTCTGCGCGCTCGTCGGCGTGTCGCGCTCGGAGCTCTACCGCCTGCTGCAATCCGAAGGCGGGGTGGGGCGCTACATCCAGCGCCAGCGGCTGCTCCGCTGCCGCGAGCTGCTGGGCGATATCTCGAACACCGCCTCCATCGGCGCCGTCGCGGCCAGCGTGGGCTTCGACGATCCGTCGCAGTTCAGCCGGTCTTTCAAGCGGGAATTCGGCCTGTCACCCACGGATCTGCGCGCCATGGCGCTCGAGAACCTGTCCCTGCCGCGGGCCGAGGCCGCCTTTCCGTCCCTGGGCGCCAAGCTCTCGGCGATCATGCAGCGGCCGCACTGAGCGCGCCCGCGGCGGGTGGAGCTCAGCCGCCGAAATAGGCGTGGTACTTGGCGTCCTGCTCGGCCAGGAAGGTCTCGAAGGCCGCGGCCTGCATGAAGCGGACGCCGAAGCCCTGCTGGGTCATGAAGCCCTGGAAGGCCTCGTCTTCCAGCGACTGGCGGACGGCATCTTCCAGGCGCGCGAGGATCGCCGCCGGCGTTCCCTTCGCGGTGGCGAGGCCGCGCCAGGTGCTGACGTCCAGGTCGAAGCCCTGCTCGCGGGCCGTCGCCACCTCGGGATAGGCCCGCAGGCGCTCGGGCGCCGCCACGGCGATCATCCGGGCTTGGCCGCCCGAGACCGGGGCCCGTGCCTCGGCTGCGCTGAAGGCCACGGCGTCGATATGGCCGCCGACCAGGTCCTGCAGCGCGGGGCCGGCGCTGGCATAGGGCACGTGGATCAGCTCGATCCCGGCCTTCTTCTCGAGCTCCAGCGCGGCCATGTGCCAGGCGCCGCCCTGGCCGCTATTGCCGACCCGCAGCGTGCGGGGCTGGCGGCGCGCCTCCTCGACGAACTCGGCAAGGGTTCGCCAGGGCTTCGCCGCGCCGACCGTGATGGCCGCCGGATCCGCATTGAGGAGGGCGAGGGGCTGCAGCTCCCGCCAGGTGACCGGGACCGGGCCCAGCAGCGGCGCGGTGATGAGCTGGGGCACGACGAAGCCGATCGTGTGGCCGTCGGGTGCCGCGTCGCGGATCGCCATGTGGCCGATCGTGCCGTTGCCTCCCGCGCGGTTGAGCACAGGGACGGGAACGCCGAGCCGGGCCGAGAGGCCCCGTGCGAGCGCCCGGCCCACGGCATCCGTGCCGCCGCCGGGCGCCCAGGGCACCAGGAGGGTGACCGGACGCCCGGGCCAGTCGGCGGCCCCGGCGTTTCGGACGGGCAGCGCGGAGGCGCCGGCAAGGCCGGCCCCCGCGCCCAGGAGGTGACGCCTGGTCTGCATCGCTTACTTCCTCCCCTGGGCTTCGCCCGGGGCGGATTGGCTCCGCCTCCGGTCCTGAAGCCTGGCTCAGCCCTTCGCGTGGAAGGGCTGGGCCTGAACGTCGTAGTCGCCGTAGCCGAGGGTGTCGCGCAGTTCCGGCCCCGGCAGGGCGGAGGCGGCTTCCGCCCCGCCCGCGGCGAGGGCGGCGAGGCCGGCCTTCAGCCCCGCGATGGCGGGCGAGAGCATCGCCGTCGGGTAGGTGCCGATCTTGAGGCCGATATCGATCGCCTGCTCGCGGTTCGGAATGGCGCGGCCCGGTCCCGGGGAGAGCACGGCGAAGGACGGCCGGCCCTTGGCGGCGGCGACGGCGCGGCGGAACTCACCGTCATCGGCCGGGCTGTCGAGGAAGAGGATGTCGGCACCTTCCTCGACGAAGATCTCGATGCGGGCCACCGCCTCCTCGATGCCCTGCGTCGGGCGGCAATCGGTGCGCGCCATGACGAGGATGCCGGATTCCTTGGCGGCCTGGATGGCGGCGCGGACCTTCATGCGCGCTTCCTCGCGCGGCAGGCAGGGCTTGCCGGCGGCCGTGAGGGCACGGGGGGTGATCTTGTCCTCGATGAGGATGGCGGCGGCGCCGGCGCGGCCATAGGCGCGCACGGTGCGCTGCACGTTCATCGCATTGCCGTAGCCGTGGTCGCCATCGGCCAGGACCAGCGTGTCCGGCGCGGCGCCGCGCACCATGTTGAAGCTGTCGAACATCTCGCCGAAGGAGATGAGGTCGAGGTCGGGGCCGCCGAGCCGGCTGGCCGCCACGCAGGAGCCGGAGAGGAAGGCCGTCTGGAAGCCCGCTTCCGCCGCCAGCTTGGCGCTGATCCCGTCCCACACGGCGGGCATGGTGACGAAATCCGGCCGCGCGAGCAGCGCGCGCATACGTTCGGGAGCGGTCATGGTGTTTCCTCGGCAGGGTTGCTTGCCGGGAGGTTAGGGGCGAACGGTCCGTATACCAAGATGGCGAAACAGCCTTCGTCGTGGCCGGCGCCGGCGCTCATGCCAGCTCCTCCAGCATCGCCATCGCGGCCGCCGGATTATGCGCCTTGTGGCCGCTGATGACGTAGAGGAAGACGTCGCGCGGCTTGCCGTCAGGCTTGTGCTTTCCGAAGCTCTCGAGGTCCCCGGGCGCCTTGCCCGCCGCCCAGTCCTTCGCGCGCGCGACCCATTTCCGCAGCGCGGCCCTGGGGTAGCCGAGCGCCTCGTCCTCCGCCGTGCCCATGATCCGGGCATAGGCGAAGTCGGCGGTCACGTCGGCAATCTGCGGGAATTCGGAATCGCCGGCCGTGACGATGGCGATGCCGTGCTCGCGCATCATCGCGACGAAGTCGGGCGACTGGAAGCTCGGATGCCGGACCTCGACGGCGTGGCGGAGCGCATGGCCTTCGTGGCGGTGCGGGAGGAGCTTGAGGAAGGCCTCGAAATCCTGGGGATCGAAGGCCTTCGTCGGTGCCATCTGCCAGTTGATGGGACCTAGCTTGCCCTTCAGCTCGAGCAACCCGCTGTCGAGGAAGCGCGCGACGGACTCGCCCGCTTCGGCGAGGACGCGGCGGTTGGTGGTGAAGCGTGGGCCCTTGAGGGAGAAGACGAAGCCCTCGGGCGTCTCGTCATGCCATTTGCGGAAGCTCGCGGGTTTCTGGGAGCCGTAATAGGTGCCGTTGATCTCGATGGAGGTGAGCTTGCCGGCGGCGTATTCCAGCTCGCGCTTCTGGGCCAGGCCCTGCGGGTAGAAGACGCCGCGCCAGGGCTCGAAGGTCCAGCCGCCGATGCCGATGTAGATCCTGCCCGTCGCCATGCATTCCTCCTGCCCGCCCCGGTCGTGAAGCGGCGCGCCGCATGTTAACGCGCGGGGCGCCGTGCGGGAGGATTTCATGCACGGCCGATCGTGAAGCGACGGCCCGATTGCGGGGGGCGGCCATGCGCCATATGCTCGCAACGAAAGCCGACCGACCGTCCGGTCAGTATCGGCGGATGGGCCTCCGTCCTCGCGGGCGAGGGCCAGGGGAGAAAGCTGCCATGACGAAGTCCGCCGGCTGCCGCCTGGCTGCCGCCCCTTTCTGGCCGCCAGGCGGCGATCTGTCACGCCGCGCTGCAATATCCCGCCTGTCGGCCGGCTGAAGCGGCATGGAGAGGCTTGCGGATCGGCTCGGCGGCATGTCATCGCGAAGCATGGACGATCTCGCTGAAATTCTGGAACTCGACGACGCCGGCAATCCGCTTCAGGGCAGGATCGTGCAGATCTTTCAGGTCGCGTGTCGTCTCTTCGCCCATCGGGGATTTGACGGCGTGTCGATGCGCGACATCGCGGCCGAGTGCGGGATCTCCAAGGCCACGCTCTACCATTACTTCCCGGGGAAGGATTCCATCCTGCGCCCGCTGGCGATGGGAACGACGAAATCCATCTTCCTGCATGTGCAGAAATACGACGACCCAACGGCCCCGCCGCTGGTTCGCCTGCGCGTCTTCCTCGTCGAATCCGCGAATTTCTTCGAGAAGTTCCGCTGGGCCTGGATCGCCTCCTCGACCGCCTTCTGGAGCGACCCGAAGGTTCGCGCGCGCAAGGAGCGCATCGCCTGGCGCGACAAGTACGAGCAGCTGCTGCGCGACATCCTGCAGGCAGGGGTCGATCGCGGCGAGATCCGCGTGGACGATGTGCGGCTGGCGGGCCGCTTCGTGCTCAGCACCATCAACTGGATGGCGCGGTGGTTCGACCCCGATGGCCCGCTGACCGCCGCCCAGGTGGGCGATCAGTTCTGTAACATGATCGTGAACGGCATCGGCGCAGCGCAGCGACCAGCGCCGAAGGAGGCCGTGGCGCAGGACTGAGCCGTGCGGCTTACGGCACGCCGGCCGCCAGGCCGTCGCGCTGCGGGTCGGCGCCGCCCTCCAGGCGGCCGTCCCACATCGTGATGCCGTGCACGCCCGCGAAGGGGAAGGTGGCCGCGGTGCGCCGCACCTCGTAGCCCATGGCCTCGACCTCGCGCTGAACGGCGCGGGGGATGCGGTTGCCGATGTCGATGGCGTCGCTGGTGGCGCTGAAGCGCGGCGCCTGCACCGCCTCCTGCATGCCCATGCCGAAGTCGAGCAGGTTCAGCAGCACCTGCGCCACCGCGATCGGGATCCAGGCGCCGCCCGGCGCGCCCAGCGTGGCGACGGCCTTGCCCTCCTCGAGCACGATGCCCGGCGTCATGGAGGAGAAGCGCCGCTTGCCCGGCGCGATGGAGCCGGCGCGGCCGGGGCGCGGGTCGCACCAGTTCATCGCCCCGTTGAGCATGAAGCCCGTCCCCGGCGGGATCACGCCGGAGGGCACGCCCAGCGTGTGCGTCATGGAGACGACCATGCCGTCGGCATCCACGCAGGAGATGGTCGTGGTGTGTTTCGAATCCGCCTCGGTGCGCGGCAGGTGGTGCTTCTCGCCGGCGCGGATCGCGGCCGCGCGTTCCGCCGCATAGGCGTCCGACAGCAGGCGTTGCAGCGGCGGGGGCACGAAGCGCGGATCGCCGATATGGAGGTCCTTGTCCCGTCCCGCGACCTTCATCGCCTCCGCCACCACGCGCAGGTATTCGGCGCTGTTGTGGCCGAGGGCCGGCAGGTCGAAATGCTCCAGGATGCGCAGTATCTCGGCCACCATGATGCCGCCGGCGGGCGGCGCGGGCACGGCGATCGTGCGGCCACGATAGCCCACCGTCAGCGGCGGTCCGATCTCCGGCGCCATGCCCGCGAGGTCGGCCGCGGTGATCAGCCCGCCCTTCGCCTCCATGTCCGCGACGATCCGCCGCGCGAGGCTGCCGGTATAGAAATCCTCGGCGCCCTCGCGGGCCAGGGTGGCCAGCGTCGCGGCGAGCTCGGGGTTGCGCACGCTGTCGCCGACGCGCTTGGGCGAGCCGTCGGGGCGCAGGTAGAGGCGCTGACCCTCCTCGGTGAAGCCGAGCTTGGTGCGGTAGGGCAGGCGGCCATAGGCGGCCTCGTCGAGCGCGAACATGGTCGCGACATGCGGGCGCACCAGCCAGCCCTCGGTCGCGGTCTCGATGGCTGGCCCGAAGAGCTCGGCCCAGGGCTTGCTGCCCCAGCGGCGATGCGCCTCGGCGAAGACGCGCAGGATGCCCGGCGTCGTCACCGCGCGGTGACCGAGCTCGTTCACGTTCCCTTTCAGCACATAGCCGTAGCCGTCCGGGCATTCGCGCTCGAAGGCCTCGGCCCACATGGTCTCGGTGCAGGCGGCGGGGCAGGTGGAAAGGCCGTTGAGGACGAGGTGATCGCCGGTCTTCGGGTCGAGGATGTGCAGCACACCGAGCCCGCCGATGCCGCACATCATCGGGTCGACCACGCCCTGGGTCAGCGCGCAGGCCAGCGCGGCGTCGAGCGCGTTGCCGCCGGCGGCGAGGATGGCGGTGCCGGCCTCGACGGCCTCGGGCTGCGGCGCCGCGATCATGGCGCGCGGGGCGGGAAGGCGGCGTTCGGGGCGGGCCATGATTCTACTCCACGCGGATGCCGCGGCGGCGGATGAACTCGCCGATCTCGGCGCTCTCCCGCCTCGCGCGGTCCTGGATCTCCTGGGCGGTGGCGGCCAGCGGCTCGAGCACCGACTCACGCAGCTTCTGCGTCACGGCCGGGCTGTCGACCACGCGGCGCGTGGCGGCGTTCAGCCGCTCCACCACGGCGGGATCGAGGCCGGCCGGCCCCACGAAGGCGTACCATCCGGGCATGGTGACCGGTGGCAGCCCCATCTCGATCAGCGTCGGAACCTGGGGCAGCGCGGGCGACCGCTCGCGGCCCAGCGTCACCAGCGGCACGGCGCGCCCGGATTCGATGGCCGGCAGCGTGTTGCCGAGCGGGTTGAACATGGCGTCGATATCGCCCGCCATGAGGGCATTGAGCGCCGGGGCGGAGCCGGGGAAGGGCGCGTGGGTGAGGCGGATGCCCGCGCGCTCGGCCACCATCTCCATGCCCAGATGGGTGGAATTGCCGATGCCGGCGCTGCCGAAGGTCAGGCGCTCGGGCTGGGCGCGGGCGCGCTCGATCAGCTGCGGCAGGGTGGTGATGCCCGAGGCCCGGCTCGCGACGATCACGAAGGGCGTGTCGGCGATGGGCGCGATCCAGGAGAAGTCGCGCCAGGGGTCGTAGGGCAGGTTGGGGAAGAGGTTCGGGTTGAAGGCGAAGATGGAGACGCCGCCCAGCAGTACCGTGTTCCCGTCCGGCCGCGACTGGCGCAGCGCGCTGATCGCGACGATGCCATTGGCGCCGGGCCGGTTCTCGACGATCACGCTCCGCCCGAGGTCACGGCCCAGCGGCTCGGTGAGCAGGCGCGCCAGGATGTCCGTGGCGCCCCCGGGCGGCTGGGGGATGATGACGCGCAAGGGCGCCTGGCCCTCCTGGGCGCGGGCCAGGCCCGGTGCGCCCAGGGCCGCGAGCAGCGCGGTGGCGCGGCGTCGCGGCAGGGCCGGGATCATCGCCCGGCGCTTTCGAGGATGCTCAGGAAAGGCGCGATGGCGAGCGCGGCCAGGGTGTTCAGCTGCGGGCGGTGCTGCGGGCCGTAGAAGTTCTCCACGTTCAGCAGGTTCACGGAGCCGAGCGTGCGGCCGTTCCAGCGCACCGGCATGTTCACGGCGGATTCGCAGCCCATCGCGACCAGCACCTCGTAATCGCCGAAGGTGCGTGCGAGGTCGGCGCGGTTGTTCAGGAAGCGTGGCTCGCCCCGCTCCACGACGACCTTGTAGAATTCGCGCGTCCAGTCGATCGGCTGGTAGCCGAGCGCCGGATACTCCGCCGGCCGGTTCGAATAGCAGCGGCTGTTCAGGTTGCGCTCATGGTCCAGCACCAGGAGGGTGAAGAGCTTGTGGCCGATGAGCTCCTGGGCCGCGGCCTCCAGGGCCTGGATGCCCGTCTGCGGCTGGCCCGGCTGGGCGAGGGCGAGGGCGAGATCGTTGAAGCTCACGATGCAGCCTCTGCGGCCAGGGATTGGCGGGCTTGAAAACTCATCAGGAAAATCCCCGGGGAATCGTGAAGGTGGCGCACGATGGCACGGTCGCGCCGCCGCGTCATGAAGGACTTGCCGAAGCCCGGCGCCGGCGCGACACCGGGCTTCCACCCTCCACGAGCCTTCAGGGGAACGACATGGAACAGATGCCCGGGCCGCGCGGCGACCTGCAGATCCGCCAGCTCGCCATGCCGGCGGACACCAACCCGGCCGGCGACATCTTCGGCGGCTGGGTCATGGCGCAGATGGACGCCGCCGGCGGGATCGCCGCCACCGGCGTGGCGCGGGGTCGCGTGGTGACGGTGGCCGCCTCCACGATGGTCTTCATCGAGCCGGTGAAGGTGGGCGACGTGGTCTGCGTCTATACCGACCTCAAGCGCATCGGCCGCACCTCGCTGACCTTCGACGTCGAGGCCTGGGTGCTGCGGCACCGGCGGGGCGATCGCGTGAAGGTGACGCAGGCGGAGTTCACCTTCGTGGCGGTGGACGAGGCCGGGCGGCCGCGGCCCGTGCCGCGGGATGCGGCGTCGCCGCCGGCCTGACGTCTCAGGCGGCCTTCCGGATGCGGCCGGCACTTCGCGCCGCGGCGATTCCGAGGAGGACGAAGAGCAGGAGCGCGACGGCCTGCGCGATGGCGAAGGCCGGCTCGGACTGGGTCGGCGCCAGGGCGTGGAGCGCCGGGATCTTCCCGAAGGCCTGGGCGATCAGCACGAAGCACAGCAGGTACAGGCTCGCCACTAGGCCGATCGCATCGACCCTCCGCCAGGCGCCGCCGAGGCCGAACCCGTAACGCGCGGCCAGCACCACCGCCAGGATCAGCAGCGCCACGCCGCCCACGATGTGCGAGGGCAGGACGCCCGAGAAGGGAAAGAAATAGCCCGTGACGCTCGTCAGGATCGAGGTGACGAGGAACAGGCCGGTCCAGAACGGCGTCGGGCCGGAGCGCAGCAGGTCCAGCACCACCACCGCCCCGGCGGCGATGGCGATGAAGCTGAGCGCGGTATGGAAGGTCACCAGATCGAACGCCATGCGTGCATCTCCGGAGCCTGTGACGGCGGGGCCATCCTTCTCGTTTTGGGATGGAAACGCCACAGAAATCTGTGGCGGGGGCCTCAGGACCCCTCCCGCGCCGGGACGCGCCGGGCGAGGCCGCCGAAGAGGTCCAGCATGCGTTCCCGCCAGGCATGCAGCGGGTCGCTTTCCTCCAGCACCTTCAGCGGGCTCACCACGCGGGCCCACATGAAGCCGCCGAAGACGATGTAGTCGGCGTAGTCCGGCTCCTCGCCGGCGACGAAGGGCTGCTGCATCAGCACGGCGCGCAACGGCTGGAGGCTGGCCCGGAATTCCGGCAGCCGCGCCTCCCGATCGCGGGTTACCTCGGCCAGGGGCATGCCGAAGCGCTTCTCGCGGCTCGACACGAAATAGTCCCGGTCGGCCTCGGCGAGCAGGGAGGGGATGTCGGAGACGATGAGCTTCACCAGCCCCGCATTCACCACCCGGTCCGCCCAGGAGGCGATGAAGCGCAGGGCTGAGGGCCGGCCCGGAAAGAGCGCGGGGCGGTCGGGATAGGTGCGCTCGAGGTATTCGGCGATGGCCCAACTGTCCGCGACCGCGGTGTCGCCGTCGATCAGGACGGGAACGGTGGCGGATTTCGCGAAGGCGATGGCCTCGCCCTCGGTGAAGCGCCAGGGCACCGTTTCGGCGTCGAGGCCCTTATGCGCCAAAGCCAGGCGAACGCGCCAGCAATAGGGGCTGAAGCGGCGCGCCTCATCGGTGCCGCAAAGTTCGAAGAGCTTTCGGTCGGACATGGCTTTCCCCGGATGTTCTGACGATACGTATCTGGCAAAGCGGGGGCGCGGCGTGGCCGTCAGTTTGGCGCGGACGCGGTCTCCCCGCACGACAGATGCGACTTTAATGACCGAGCCGCGGGATAGGCCTGCGACAAGGCGCGATTACAAGCATTACTCATGGAGGCGGTCGGTTCACCTGGCCGCCGCTGTCGAGAGGAGATCATCATGACCCGCGCGTTCCGCATCCTGGCCATCCTCACGACCGCAAGCGTGACCGCGTGCACCGTCGCCCCGGGGCCCGTCGAGCAGCAGGCCATGCAGGCGAACATTGCCTGCCAGCAGGGCTATGTCGAGGCCTGCCAGACCGCCGCTTATCTCCAGCCCGCCGCCTCGGCGGAGCGTGCCCAGGCCCAGCAGCAGGCCAATGTGGGCACGGCCGTGGCCGCGGGCATCGTCGGCGTCGCGGCCGGCGCGGCCATCGCGAGCAGCAGCCGTCCCTATTACGGGCGCGGCTACTACGGCGGCGGCTATTACGGGCGGCCCTACTACCGCCGCTGGTGATCGCGGCGGCGAGCGCTTCTCGCCGTCCGAAGTTTTCGCCGCGCACACCCTGACTCGGATCGGGGGCATTGATAGCGCCGGAGCACTGCTCCACCATCCTGACCTGCGGATCCTCGATGGAGAATGCAGGCCATGCCGTTCACGCGACGCGCTTCCCTCACGCTGCTCCCGGGCCTTCTGGGGGCGCCCGCCATCGCTTCCGCGCAGGCCTGGCCCTCGCGTCCCATCCGGCTGATCGTTCCCTTTCCGCCGGGCGGCGGCGTGGACCTCACGGGGCGGCTGCTGGCCGAGCCGCTGGGCCGCAACATCGGCCAATCGGTGGTGGTGGAGAATCGCGGCGGCGCCGGCGGCGTCATCGGCGTGGAGGCGCTCTCCCATGCCGCGCCCGATGGCTACACGCTGTCGCTCACCGGCGCGGGCACGCTCACCGTCGGGCCGCATCTGCGGCAGCTGCCCTACGATCCCATGGCGCTCGCGAACATCACGCGGCTGGTGCGGATGCCCTTCATCATGGCCGTGCGGACCGACCTTCCCGCGCGCACCCTGCCGGAATTCCTCGCCCTCGCGCGGCAGGGCAACCTCCGCTACGCGAGCGGCGGCGCCGGCACCAGCCAGCACCTGACGGGCGAGCTCTTCAACCAGATGGCCGGCGTGCGCATCGAGCACGTGCCCTATCGCGGCACGGGGCCGGCGCTGAACGACCTCGCGGCCAAGGTGGTGGACGTCTATTACGGCGACCCCGCCACGCTCACCCTCATCAATGGCGGCCAGGCGCGCGCCATGGCCGTGACCTCGCCCGCGCGCTGGCCTCTGCTGCCCGACACGCCCGCGGTGGCCGAGGCCGTGCCGGGCTATGCCTCCGAGAACTGGTACGGTCTCGTGGCGCCGGCCGGCACGCCCGAGGCGATCCAGGACCGCATTCACGCCGAGGTGATGCGCGTATTCGACGATCCCGCCTGGAAGCGCCGTTTCGACGAGGCGGGGCTGACGCCCGCGCCCCTGCCGCGCGCCGACTACGTGGCCTTCCTGCGCGCCGATACCGAGGTCTGGGGGCGTGTCGTGCGCGCCGGCAACATCAGGATCAACGACTGAGATGCAGCACCGACTGGCCGTCGACATCGGCGGCACCTTCACCGATCTCGTGCTCGAGGCGCCGGGCCGGACCTTCTCCCACAAGCTGCTGACCACGCCCGACGCGCCGGAGCGCGCGGTGATCGAGGGCACGCGGATCCTGCTGCGATCGGCCGGGGTGGAGGGCGCGGCGATCGGCCTCGTCCTGCACGGCACGACGCTTGCCACCAATGCCCTCATCGAGCGCAAGGGCGCGAGGACGGCGCTGATCACGACGCAGGGATTTCGCGACAGCATCGAGATCGCCTACGAGCACCGCTTCGCGCAATACGACCTGACCATGGAGCGCCCCGTGCCGCTCGTGCCGCGCGCGCTGCGCTACACGGTGCCGGAGCGCATTGCGGCCGATGGCGGCGTGCTGCTGGAGCTGGACGAGGCCGCGCTGCGCGAGGTCTGCGCGCAGGCCAGGGCGGACGGCGTCACCGCCATCGCCATCTGCTTCCTGCATTCCTTCACGAACGACGCGCATGAGCGCCGCGCGGCGGAAATCGTGGCGGAGATGCTACCGGAGGTCTCGCTCTCGCTCTCCTGCGAGGTCTGCCCGGAGGTGCGCGAATACGACCGCGCCAGCACCACCATCGCCAATGCCTATGTGCGCCCGCTGATGGACGGCTACCTCGCCGGCATCGAGGAAGGTCTGCGTGGGCTCGGCCTGAACGCGCCGGTCTTGATGATGATGTCCTCCGGCGGACTCTGCACCGTGGGTGCCGCGCGGCGCTTCCCCGTGCGTCTCGTGGAGAGTGGCCCGGCCGGCGGCGCCATCCTCGCACGGCATGTGGCGGCGCAGAATGCGCTGGATCGTGTGCTGGCCTTCGACATGGGCGGCACGACCGCGAAGCTGACGCTGATCGACCACGGCAAGTTCCACATGGCGCGCAGTTTCGAGGTCGCGCGTGCCTATCGCTTCGTGCAGGGCAGCGGCCTGCCCATCCGCATCCCGGTGATCGAGCTGGTGGAGATCGGCGCCGGCGGCGGCTCCATCGCGCGGCATGACAGCCTGGGCCGCATCCAGATCGGCCCCGACAGCGCGGGCAGCAAGCCCGGCCCCGCCTGCTACGGGCTGGGCGGCACGCTGCCCACGGTGACCGATGCGGACCTGCTGCTGGGCCGCCTGGATCCGGAGCGCTTCGCGGGCGGCACGATGCGCCTTCATCCCGCGGCCTCGGAACAGGCCTTCGCCGCCATGGGCACGAGCGCGCCGGTCGGCGTGGCGGAGATCGTGGACGAGACCATGGCCAGCGCGGCACGCGTGCATGCCGTGGAGAATGGCGAGGACACTGCCGGCCGCACCATGATCGCCTTTGGCGGCGCGGCGCCGCTGCACGCCGCGCGCCTCGCCCAGAAGCTCGGTATCGCGAAGGTGCTGGTGCCGCGTGGCGCGGGCGTCGGCTCGGCGCATGGCTTCCTGCAGGCGCCCATCGGCTTCGAGGTCGTGCGCACGCGCTACACCCGCCTCGACACGCTCGACGAGGCGGCGCTGGAGACGATGTTTAGCGAGATGCGCGCTGAGGCAGAGGAGGTCGTTCTCCAGGCCGCGACGCGGGAAGGGCTGGTCGAGACCCGCACGGCCTTCATGCGCTATCGGGGCCAGGGCCATGAGATCGCCGTGCCGCTCGTGGCCGGCATGGCCGCCACGGCGCTGCACGACGCCTTCGTCGCGGCCTATCGCACCATCTTCGGCCGCGCCATTCCGGGCCTGCAGCCGGAGGTGATGACCTGGGCGCTCTCCCTCGCGCGGCCCGTCGGCGATCCGGCCGTGCTGGCCGTTCCCGCCCCCTCCGACGTGCCTGCGCCCTTGCAGAGGCGCGCGCTGACGGACCCCGCGACGGGCCTCACGCAGGAGGCCGCCCTGCATGCGCGCGACGACCTGGCGCCAGGCGCGCTGCTGCGCGGGCCCGCGCTGATCATCGAGGACGAGACCACCACCGTCGTGCCGGCGGGCTGGACCGCCCGCATCAACGCCGCCGAGCAGATCCTGCTGGAGCTCCTGCCATGAGCCAGAACGACATCCGCCTCCAGGTCATGTGGAACCGGCTGCTCTCCGTGGTGGAGGAGCAGGCCAAGACGCTGGTCCGCACCGCCTTCTCCACCTCCGCACGCGAGGCCGGCGACATCTCCGCCGGCGTCTTCGACGTGGAGGGGCGCATGCTCGCCCAGGCGGTGACCGGCACGCCCGGCCACATCAATTCGATGGCGCGCAGCGTGAAGCATTTCCTCGCGAAGATCCCGGCCGCCGAGATGAAGGAGGGCGACCACTACGTCACCAACGATCCCTGGCTGGGCACGGGGCATCTCTACGACGTCGTCGTCACCTCGCCGGCTTTCCACAAGGGGAAGATGGTCGGGCTGTTCTCCTGCACCGTGCATGTGGTGGATATCGGCGGCATCGGCCTCTCGCCGGACGGCCGCCAGATTTTCCACGAGGGCGTGCGCATCCCCATCATGCCGCTCGCGCGTGAGGGCGTGGTGGACCAGTGGTTGATCGACCTCATCCGCGCCAATGTCCGCGAGCCGGTGCAGGTGGAGGGCGACATCTATGCCCTCATGGCCTGCAACGAGACGGGCGAGCGCCGCCTCTCCGCCATGCTGGAGGAGAACGGGCTCGACGATCTCGAGGTGCTGGGCGAGCACATCATCGCCCGCTCGCGCGAGGCGATGCTCAAGGAGATCGCGGTCCTGCCGAAGGGCACGTGGAAAAGCCATATGCGGATCGACGGCATGGAGGCGCCGATCGACCTGCACGCCACGCTCACCATCGCCGAGGACCATATCGCGGTGGACTATGCAGGCACCTCGCCGCAGAGCGGCTTCGGCATCAACTGCCCGCTCTGCTATACTGATGCCTACACGGCCTTCGGCGTGCGCTGCATCGTGGGACCGGAAATCCCGAACAATGCCGGCTCGCTCGACCTCATCAGGGTCACGGCGCCGGAGGGCAGCATCGTCAACGCGCTTTTCCCGGCCGCCGTGAACGCGCGCAGCACCATGGGCCATATGATGCCCGACGTGGTCTTCGGCGCGCTGGACCAGGCGTTGCCCGGCCGGGTGCCGGCGGAGGGCACCTCCAACCTTTGGAACCTCAAGCTCGGCGCCGGGCAGGGGCTGACGGGCGCCACTGCCCGGCCCTTCATGGCCACCATGTTCCATTCCGGCGGCGCGGGCGCGCGGCCCGCGCAGGATGGCCTCTCCGCCACGCCCTATCCTTCCGGCGTGAAGAACGTGCCGGTCGAGGTGACGGAGACCGTGGCGCCGCTGGTCGTCTGGCGGAAGGATCTGCGCGACGGCTCGGGGGGCGAGGGCAAGTACCGGGGCGGCGACGGCCAGATCATGGAGGTGGCGCACCGCCATGGGGAGGCTTTCGGCATCTTCGCGACCTTCGAGCGCGTGACCTATCCGGCACGCGGCCGGCATGGCGGGGCGGATGGGGCGAAGGGGGTGGTGAAGCTGGGCTCGGGCGCGGTGCTGAAGGCCAAGGGCTTCCAGGTCATTCCGGCCGGAGATCGGCTGGTGGTGGAGATGCCGGGCGGCGGCGGCATGTTTCCGAAGGAGTAGCCAACCGGGAGGTGGCCTTGCGATCCGGCGCGGATCATCTTACCTCCCGCTCTTTCCCGGTTCCGGATACGCGTCACCATGGATTTCCACCCGACAGCAATCTCGTTCTGCCTTGTTGCCGGGGAAATCCATATCCATGCCTGCCGTCATCACACTTTCCAGACTTTCCTGGTCCACGTCTGAGGGCCACGCCCTCCTTTCCGATCTCGACCTCGTCTTCGGTCCCGAGCGAACCGGTCTGATCGGCCGCAACGGCACGGGAAAGACCACGCTCCTCCGGTTGATGGCCGGCGACCTCCGCCCCGCTGCGGGTGGGGTGATGGTGAGCGGTCGCATCGGTTTCCTGCGTCAGTCGGTTCAGGCCCGTGCGGGCGAGACCGTCGCGGACCTCTTCGGCGTTACGGAGGCCCTGTCGCAGCTTCGGCGGGCTGAGGAGGGACGGGCTTCCGATGAGGATCTCCTGACGGCTGACTGGTCGCTGGAATCGCGCCTCGCGGCCGCCTTGGCCGGCCTTGGGCTCGACGTGGGGCCACAGACGCTCCTGACGGCGCTTTCCGGCGGCCAGCGCACGCGGGTGAGCCTCGCTGCGCTGGTTTTCTCGGAGCCCGACTTCCTCCTCCTGGATGAGCCCACCAACAACCTGGACCGTGGCGGGCGCGAGGCGGTGATCGAGCTGATGACCCGCTGGCGTGGCGGCGCGGTCGTCGTGAGCCATGACCGGGAGCTGCTCGAGCGGATGGACTGCACCGTCGAGCTGACTTCGCTTGGCGCCACCCGCTACGGCGGGAATTGGAGCCACTATCGCGCCTGCAAGGCCCGCGAGCTCGCCGCCGCGCGGCGTGACCTGTCGGATGCCGAGAAGCGCATGGCGGAGCTTGCGCGCAGCGTCCAGGAGACGGCGGAGCGCAAGGCGCGGAAAGACGGTGCTGGGCAGCGTAAGCGCGCAAGGGGCGACATGCCGCGGATCGTGCTCGGGGGGCTGAAGAACCAAAGCGAGGGCACAGGTGGTGCCCAGGCCCGCCTTGCGGAGCGGCGAAGGGAGCAGGCGGCCGAGGTTGCGACGGAGGCGCGCGGCCACATTGAGGTCCTCGAACCGTTTTCCGTGGTCCTGCCGCCGTCCGGCCTGCCCGCGGGCCGAACGGTCTTGTCGGTCGAAGCCGTCACGACCGGCTACGATCCTGCCAGACCGGTTCTTCGTGACCTGAGCCTCATGATGGTCGGTCCCGAGCGGATTGCCGTCACCGGACCGAATGGCTGCGGCAAGACCACCTTCTTGCGGCTCCTAACGGGCGAGTTGCGCCCCCGGAGCGGCAGCGTGTGGACAACGCCCGACATGGCCGTGCTCGACCAGCAGGTCAGCCTGCTCGATCCTGCGCTGTCGATCCGGGACAACTTCCTGCGCCTTCATCCGCAGGCGCAGGAAAACGACTGCCGGGCGGCCCTCGCGCGGTTTATGTTCCGCGCCGACGCCGCCCTGCAGCCCGTCGCGGCCCTCAGCGGGGGGCAGGTTCTGCGCGCCGGCCTCGCCTGCGCCCTGGGTGGGACGCCGCCGTCGCTGCTGGTTCTCGACGAGCCGACCAATCATCTCGATCTTGATTCGATCGAGACCGTGGAGATCGGCCTGCGCGCCTATGACGGCGCGCTGCTGGTGGTCAGCCATGACGAGGTTTTCCTGGAGGGCATCGGCATCACACGGCGCCTGCATCTCTCCCCGAAGGGCTGATCGGCCGCCCGCCATGCCGCAATGCATTGCGGCGATGTCCGATCCGCGCTTTGCCGGAGGCCTTGCCGCCCCTACATCGGGCGGGCGCGCGCTACGCCCGATGTGGGTTTGCGCCCCATCAGGATCCGAAATGCCCTTTCCCACGCTCGCCGCGCCCATCGCGGCTGCCCTCGCTGAACGCGGCTATGCCGAGCCCACCGCCGTCCAGGCCGCGGTGCTGGAGGCCGAGACCGCCGGCCGCGATCTGCTCGTTTCCGCCCAGACCGGCTCCGGCAAGACCGTTGCCTATGGCCTCGCCATGTCGGGCGACCTGCTCGGCGAGGAGGCGCGGCTGCCGCCGGCCGGCCTGCCGCTCGCCCTTGTCGTCGCGCCCACGCGCGAGCTTGCTCTTCAGGTCCAGGTCGAGCTGACCTGGCTCTATGCCCGCGCCGGCGGCCGTGTCGTCTCCTGCGTCGGCGGCATGGACCCCATGACCGAGCGCCGGCAGCTGGCGCATGGCGCGCATATCGTCGTCGGCACGCCCGGCCGCCTGCGCGACCATATCGAGCGCGGCAACCTCCGCCCGCAATCCATGCGCGCCGTGGTGCTGGACGAGGCCGACGAGATGCTCGACCTCGGCTTCCGCGAGGACCTCGAGGCCATTCTCGAGGCCCTGCCCGTCGAGCGGCGCACGCTGCTCTTCTCCGCCACCGTGCCGCGCCCCATCGCGCAGCTGGCGAAGAACTTCCAGCGCGACGCGCTGCGCATCGCCGCCACCGGCGAGGGCCGCCAGCACAGCGACATCGAATACCGCGCCCTCTCCATCGCCCCGGGCGAGATGGAGCGCGCCGTGGTCAACACGCTACGCTTCCTCGATCCGCGCACGGCCATCGTCTTCTGCGGCACCCGCGCCGCGGTGAACCGCCTGCACGGCAACCTCGTCGAGCGCGGCTTCTCGGCCGTGGCGCTGTCCGGCGAGCTGTCCCAGGCCGAGCGCACCCGCGCCATGCAGGGCCTGCGCGACGGCCGCGCCCGCGTCTGCGTCGCGACCGACGTCGCCGCCCGCGGCCTCGATCTGCCGGACCTCGCGCTGGTCATCCATGCCGACCTGCCGAACGATCCCGAGACCCTGCTGCACCGCTCCGGCCGCACCGGCCGCGCGGGCAAGAAGGGCATCAGCGCGCTGGTCGTGCCGCATAACCGCCGCCGCATCGCCGAGCGCCTGCTGATGGGCGCCAAGCTCCAGGCGGCGTGGTCGCCCGCGCCCAGCGCCGAGGAGATCCACGCGAAGGACGGCGAGCGCATCGTCGAATCCGCGATGGCCATGCTGGACCAGATGCCGGAGGAGGCCGATCTGGCCCTGGGCCGCCAGCTGCTGGAAGGCCGCAACCCCGAGGCCCTGGCCGCCGCCCTGGCGAAGCTGCTCCGCGCGCCGCTGCCGGCGCCCGAGGAGCTTGCTGGCCCGGTGTCCTATGCCCAGGGACCGCGCCCCGACCGGGACGCCGCGCCGCGGGCGCCGCGCGCCAACCAGACGGGCGAGGCCGTCGAGGGCGTGTGGTTCCGCATGAATGTCGGCCGCAACAACCAGGCCGACCCGCGCTGGATCCTGCCCTTCCTCTGCCACCGCGGCCATGTGACCCGCGAGGCGATCGGCCAGATCCGCATCCTCGACCGCGAGACTCGCTTCGAGGTGGCGCCCTACCTGGCCGACCGCTTCGCCATCGCCGCGGCCAAGCCTGGCCAGGACGACGCGCATATCCGCATCGAGCCCGCGGCCTCCATGGGCCCGGCCGATCGTGGGGCGGCGGGGCCGCGCTCCGCCCATCCGAGCAAGCCGCGCCCTGCCTATCAGGGCAAGCCCCGCGCGGGCGAGGGCGGCCGGAAGCGCCCGGCCACGTCGCGCGCGCCGCGGTCGTAACGCCGCTTTCGTTGTGACGGCCCGGGGGTTCGGGCTAGATGCGGGCCGCTTCAGCAAGGCGGCCGCGCATGACCACCGAAGCCCTCCCTCCGGGGATCGACGCCGCCTTCCTGACGGAGGCGCTCCACCGTTCCGGCCTGCCGGGCGGGGGGCGCGTCCGCGAGGTCGCGGTCCGGAAGTCCTTCCCGACGCTGCTTTCCCATATCTTCCGGCTGCGCCTGGACCATGACGGGGCGGCGGCCGGTTTCCCGGAAACGCTGATCCTGAAGGCGGGCCTGGCCGGGCGCCCCGGAGGGCCCTGGAAGTTCGGCTCGCACGAGGTCGCCTTCTACCAAAAGGTGGCGCCCGCCACGCCGCCGGGCCTCCTGCCGCGCTGCTACGACGCCGCCTCGGAGGCGGAGACCGGCACCTGGCACCTCCTGCTCGAGGACCTGACCGACAGCCACCGCACCGCGACACCCTGGCCGCTGCCGCCCGATCTTGCGGATGGCCAGGCGATCATGCGGGCACGGGCGCGCTTCCATGCCGCCTGGTGGGACCATCCGCGCCTCGGCGTCGATATCGGGTCATGGCCGGACGCCGCCGGCATGGAGGGATGGCTCCAGGAGATGAGGGAGAAATACGCCCGCTTCGCCGAGCAGGCCGGCGACGGCCTGTCAGCCGGCCGGCGCGAGCTCTATGCCCGGCTGTTCGAAGCGGCGCCCCGCCTGGGCGCGCGCTACCGCAGCCATCGCCACATGACGATCATCCACGGCGACGCGCATATCTGGAACTGCTTCCTGCCGAAGACGGCAGGGCAGGGCGAAGCGCGGCTCTTCGACTGGGATGGCTGGTCGCTGGACGTCGCGACGGTGGACCTCGCCTATATGATGGCGATCCACTGGTATCCCGAGATGCGGCGGCGGTTCGAGGGGCCGCTGCTGGACACCTATCATACGGAACTGCTGGCCTGCGGCGTCCGCGGCTACGACCGCGCGGCGCTGCAGGAGGATTACCGCCTTTCGGTGCTCTGGCAGATCACCACGCCGGTCTGGCAGCACGCGCTCGGCATTCCGCCGCTCATCTGGTGGAACAACCTGGAGCGCGTCCACATGGCGGCCGAGGATCTCGACTGCCGCGCCCTGCTGGGCTGAGCGACAGAAAAAGCCACGCAGGCCGGGGGGCGGCCCGCGTGGCTCAGTGTCCCGGACCCCCTGGGAGAGCGGGGGAAGGGGTCCGGGCAGCTCGTCCGCTTTAGCCGCGGGCGGGGATCTGCACGGCCACGAAGGCGCTCTGGCCTTCGCGGATGATGCGCAACGCCACCGCCGCGCCCGGCTCGCGGCCGGCCTCGCGGATCGCGGTCGCGACCTGGTTCACATCCGCCACGTCGCGGCTACCCACGCCCACGATCACGTCGCCTTCGCGCAGGCCGGCCTCGGCGGCCGGGCTGTCCGGGCGGACGCCCGCGACCACCGCGCCGCTCGCGCCGTCCGGAAGGTTGAGCGCCTGCCGGGCCCGCGCATCGATCGGGGCCAGCGCCACGCCCACCGGGCCGCCGCGCTGCTCCTCACGCTCGCCGCGCTGGCCGGGCTTGCCGCCGCGGGCGCTGCTGCCGTCGCCGTCCTGCAGCGTGGCGAGGGTCACGGAGACATCGCGGCTCTGGCCGTCGCGCTGCACGGTCAGCTGCACGGTGCTGCCCGGGCGGCTGTCGCCGATGAGGCGGGCCAGGTCACGCGGGTTGGTGACCGACGTCTCGCCGACCTTGGTCACCACGTCGCCGGGGCGCAGGCCGCCGCGGGCGGCGGGGCTGTTCGCCTGGATCTCGCCGACCAGGGCGCCCTCGGGGCGCGGCAGGCGCATGGCGCGGGCCAGGGCCGGCGTCAGGTTCTGCGTCGTGGCGCCGAGGAAGCCGCGCTCCACATGGCCGTTGGTCTCGATCTGCGTCACCACCTGGCGAACCATGTTGGACGGGATGGCGAAGCCGATGCCGACCGAGCCGCCGGAGGGCGAGAAGATGGCCGTGTTCACGCCGATCACCGAGCCATCCAGCGCGAAGAGCGGGCCGCCCGAGTTGCCGCTGTTGATCGAGGCGTCGATCTGCAGGAAGTCGTCATAGGGACCCTGGCCGATGTTGCGGCCGCGCGCCGAGACGACGCCCGTGGTCACCGTGCCGCCCAGGCCGAAGGGGTTGCCCATGGCCACCACCCAGTCGCCGACGCGGGCATGCGCGCTGTCACCGAGCTCGAGGAAGGGCAGGGGAGCGCCGGCCTCGACCTTCAGCACGGCGATGTCGGTGCGGGCGTCGCGGCCGACGACGCGGGCCGGCAGCTCACGGCCGTCCTCCAGCGTCACGGTCACGGTGCCGGCATCGCGGACCACGTGGTTGTTGGTCACGATGGTGCCGTCGGCCTTCACCACGAAGCCCGAGCCGAGGGCCCGGCCGCCGCGCTGCTGCTGCTGGTCGCCGCCCTGCTGGCCGAAGAAGCGGCGGAACATCTGGTCCTGCTCGCTGCCCTCGGGGAAGGGCGAGCGGCCGGAGGCATTGGCCACGCGCTCGGTCGCGGTGATGGTCACGACGGCGGGGCGGACGCGGTCCACGAGATCGGCGAAGCCGGGCAGGGCCACGGCCTGGCGGGTGACGGGGGCGGGGTTGATCGGCTGGGCGCTCTGCGCGCCGGCCGAACCGTCCCAGAAGGCCAGGCCGCCGAGGACGGTGCCGGCCATGAGCACGGCGGCGAAGCCGGCGCGGCGGCGGCGGGTGCTGGGGGTGGAGGTGTTGGTCATGAGGCGTCTCCGATCAGGGGATGGCCGGTCCGGCCGTGTTGATGGACGGAGCATCGCCCCCCGACGCTGGAGGCGACCGGGACCGATCATGACAGGTTTGTCAGAGTTCTGGGGGGCAGGCGCATCGATGGCGGCTGCGTGGCCCCTACCCGGCGATGAAGTCGCGAAGGGTGGAGAAGACCCGCTCCGGCGCGTCGGCATGGAGGACGTGCCCGCACCGGGCGATCCGCTCAAAGCGGACGAGATGGGGCGGTAGGCACCGCATGAGCTCCTCGCCGAACGCAATCGGCATGATCGGATCTTCCTCCCCGGCCATCACGAGCGTTGGACAGGAGATTCGCGACAGCGCGTCCCGGTAGTCTAGGCGCCCCTGCTCGTGGTCGGGGCCGTTGAAGTGCAGCGCCACCTCGGTCTTGAGGATCGCCCGGCCGAATGCTGCGTTCGGCACCGCCGGGAAGCGGTAGAGCGGCAGGCAGTGCTCGAAGTAGCGGGCGCGGCTCTCCGCGGTCGGATGGGTCCAGTAGCTCCGGGCGACGGCCTCGGCCTCCGGCCCTCCCCGGCGCCTGAAAGCCTCGAAGATGGCCGGATAGCTGACCTTCGCGGCCGTGCTCATGAGGATCAGCCCGCCCGGATGATCGGGGTATCGGGTGGCGTAGGCCTGCGCCACGTAGCCCCCAAAGGAGAGGCCGCAGACGATCGGCCTGACGACGCCCAGCGCGTCGCAGAGCGCCTTCACATCCTCGCCCCATTGATCGAGGTTCCAGCTTGCCGGATCGGAGCCGCTGCTGCGCCCGTTGCCGCGATGGTCGTAGTAGACGACCTGGGCGACGTCGGTGAGGGCGGAGAAGGCCGGCTTGAACCCGGTGTGGTCGAAGCCCGGCCCGCCATGGAGGAGGAGGAGCACTGGCTTCTCCCGCATCCCGGCGCCATCGGGGACCAGCCCTGGATTCTCCACATCCACGTAAAGACGAGCGCCGTTCACCTCGACAAGCATGGCATCCTCCGGTTCCAGGGCGTCTTCAAATCCGCGAAGGCCGCCCCCGCCCGGCCACGTCCGGGGCGCTGGCGTCCGAGGTCAGGGCGAATCGGGCCCTGAGGCCCCTTCCTCCGGCGCCGTCCTCGAGCGTCAGGGCGCCGTCATGCGCCCGTGCCGCCGCCGCCACGAGGGCGAGGCCGAGGCCCGTGCCTGGCGTGGAGCGGCTGCGGTCCAGCCGGTGGAAGCGGCGGACTGCCGCCGCGCGCTCCTCGGCCGGGATGCCGGGGCCGTCATCCTCCACCTCGATGACGGGGCCCGGGCACAGCCGCAGCACGACCTGCGAGCCGCCATGATGCACAGCGTTCTCGATGAGGTTCACGGCCGCCTGCTGCAGCAGCGCCGCGTCGCCCTGCAGCGCGATCCCGGGCGCGATCTCCGTCTTCAGGGTCTTGCCGGCCTCCTCGGCGACGGGCGCATAGATCTCCGCGCAGCTCTCCACCAGCGCCGAGAGATCCACGAGGGAGAATCCTTCCCGCAGCACGCCGCTTTCCGCGCGGGCGATGCGCAGCAGGGCCGAGAAGCTGGCCAGCACGCTGTCGAGCTCGGCCAGCGCGCGCTCCAGCACCTCGGCGTCGTTCTCGGCCTCGCGCGGGCCGGCCAGCGCGCCCTCGAGGAGCTGGCGCAGGCGGGAAAGGGGGCTGCGCAGGTCGTGCGCGATGTCGTCCGTCACCTGGCGCTGGGCGATCATCAGCGCCTCGATCCGGCCCAGCAGCGCGTTGAAGGTCTCGGTCAGCCGGTCGAATTCGTCGCCGCGGCCGCTGAGCGGCAGGCGGCGCGTGAGGTCGCCGCCCATCACGTCGCGCGCCGCATCGGTGGCGGAGGCCAGGCGGCGCTCCATCCGTGCCGCGCCCACGAAGCCCAGCAGCAGCGCCAGCAGCGCCGCCGCGCCGCCCGCGATGGGCGCGGCCCAGGCCAGGGCCGTCGCATCCGCGTTCAGGGGCGTGAGGTCCGCCGCGACGAGCAGCGTCGCCCCGCTCGGCAGCGTGCCGCCGAGGACGCGCAGGCTCGGCCGCTCGCCCGTGCCGGGGAGATTGGCGAAGCCGCGCAGCGGCGGCGGGGCCTGGGGCATGCGCCCCGCCATGATGCGGCCGTCCGGCGTCAGCAGGGCGACGAAGAGCGGGCCGCGGCGGCGGGCGTAGTTCTCCACTGCCGTCGCCAGCCCGCGCAGGCCGAAATCCTCGTATTCGCGGACGAAGCCCTCGGCCTCGGCGGCGATGGTGATGTCGAGCTGGCGGCGCAGCGCCGTCTCGGCCTGCCACCACACCCAGCCCGAGCTCAGCAGCGAGAGGACGAGCATCACCGCCGCCGAGGCGGTGGCCACCCGCAGCGCGAAGCTGGAAAGGTGCCTCACACCTCGACATTCCCGGGGGCGGAAAGCGCGTAGCCCGCCCCGCGCACCGTGCGGATCATCGGTGCCTCGCCGGGCAGGTCGAGCTTCTTGCGCAGCCGGCTGACATGGACGTCGACGACGTTGGTGGTGGGATCGAAGGAGAAGTCCCAGACCTTCTCCAGCAGCATGGTGCGGGTGATGACCTCGCCCGGATGGCGCATCAGGAATTCCAGCAGCCGCCATTCGGTGGGCAGCAGGTCGAGCTTGCGCGCGCCGCGGGTTGCCACGCGCTGCAGCAGATCCATGCGCAGCTCGCCGAGGCTCAGCGCCGATTGCTCGGCCGGGGGGCCGGCGGGGCGGCGGGCCAGGGCGCGGATGCGCGCGCGCAGCTCGGCGAAGGCGAAGGGCTTCGCCAGATAGTCGTCCGCCCCGGCTTCCAGGCCTTCGACACGCTTCTCCACCTCGCCCAGCGCGGTGAGCATCAGCACCGGCGTGGTGATGCCGGCGAGGCGGATGGCGCGGATGATGGAGAGGCCGTCCGGCCCCGGCAGCATGCGGTCCGTCACGATCACGTCGAAGGGCTCGTTCATCGCGAGGAACATGCCGTCGCGCCCGTTATTGGCATGGTCCACGACATGGCCTTCCTCGCGGAGGCCCTTGGCGACGTAGGCGGCGGTGGTCTCGTCGTCCTCGATCAGGAGGAGGCGCATGCAATCCCGGGCGGCTGTTGACCGCCGCAGCCTGACACGGATCGGGAGGCGGAGACAGCGCGATCGGCCGCGATCTGCGGCGGGGGTGATTCCGCCCGGAAGGATCACGCCCTAACTTCCGCCCGAATCAGGAGGAACGAGATGCAAGACCCGATCGACGCGACCCATCTGCCGCAGGGGGTGCGCGCCCGCATGCTGCGCAACGTCAACGGCCTCGACATGCATGTGCTGGAGGCGGGCGAGGCCGGACGGCCGCTGCTGCTGCTGCTGCACGGCTTCCCCGAGCTCGCCTATTCCTGGCGCCGCGTCATGCGGCCGCTGGCGGAGGCGGGCTATCACGTCGTCGCCCCCGACCAGCGCGGCTATGGCCGCACCACCGGCTGGACCGCCGCCTTCGACGGCGAGATCCAGAGCTTCGGCCCGCTGAACTACGTGCGCGACGCCACGGCGCTCGTGGCGGCGCTGGGTTACGACGAGGCCGCCTGCGTGATCGGCCACGACTTCGGCTCGCCCGTCGCCGGCAATTGCGCGCTTTCGCGGCCGGACGTCTTCCGCTCGGTGGTGCTGATGAGCGCGCCCTATGGCGGCCCGCGCCCCTGGCCGAAGGGCGAGCAGGCGCGGCCGGAAGCCGTAGCGGGCCTGGCCTCGGGCGGGATGAACGAGGCGCTGGCCCGGCTCGATCCGCCGCGCAAGCACTACCAGTGGTACTATTCGACGCGCGACGCCAACGAGAACATGTGGCACGCGAAGCAGGGCCTCGCGAACTTCATCCGCGCCTACTACCACCACAAGAGCGCGGATTGGGCGGCGAACAAGCCCTATCGCCTCGCCGGATGGGAAGCGTCCGAGCTCGCGAAGATGCCGACCTACTACATCATGCCGCAGGACCTCGGCATGGCGGAGACGGTCGCCGCCGAGATGCCCGATGCCGCCGCCATTGCCGCCAATAACTGGCTGCCCGAGGCGGCGCTGGCCGTCTATGCCGAGGAGTACGGCCGCACCGGCTTCCAGGGCGGGCTGCAGGCCTATCGCTGCACGACCAGCGGGCTGGTGGCGGCCGAGATGCGGCTCTTCGCCGGCAAGCGGATCGAGGTGCCCTCCTGCTACATCGCCGGCGCCAGCGACTGGGGCGTGTACCAGAAGCCCGGCGATTTCGAGGCGATGCAGAACACTGCCTGCGCCGATCTGCGCGGCGTCCATCTGGTGCCGGGCGCGGGCCATTGGGTGCAGCAGGAGCAGCCGGAAGTGACCGTGGATCTCCTGCTCGATTTCCTGCGCGGCACGGCGGCGAAGCAGAAGTCGGAGCGCTCCGACTGAGAAGCGCTCCGGTATCCGGCGCGGCTGGCCCTCAGTCGCGCCGGATCAGCGCCGTCGGGTAGAAGCGCCCGTCCTGCCGGCCGCCTTCGAGGAGGTAGCGGCCGGGCAGCTCGACCCGTACGGGATCGGCCGGCGCATCCGCCTCCGCGTCCCAGGCGGGCCGCAGGGGGCGGCCGTCCATGCCGGTCACCGGCACGCCGAGCAGGTGCAGCAGCGTCGGCACCACGTCGGTCAGGTCCGCCATGGCCTGGACCGTCGCGCCGATGCGGAAGGGACCGCCCTCGAAGCCCATGACCGTCGCGAGCTCGCGGCGATGCAGCCCGCCATGCATGCCGCCGCCCTCCGGCACGTCGCCCGCGTCGAAGGGGGCGATGCCGGGCAGGCCGAACTGGTCGGGCCCTTCCTCGCCGGCGAAGAGAAGGACGAGGTCGGCCGAGCGAGCGTGATCGGCATTGAGCAGCGCGAGCGGGGAAACGCGCCCCGGCAGGATCGAGGGATCATTGGCCAGCAGCGCGCCGAACCAATCCTGCCGCTCCAGCCAGTCCGCCACCTGCGGCGCGAGGGACTTGTCGCGCAGCCAGATTCCCGGCGCGCCGGCGGGGGCCACGGTGATGTCGGTGCCGCCGTCGCTGGCGGGCAGGCCGGCCTCCGCCATGAGCTTCGCGACGGAGATCTTCCGCGGCCCGGTCACATGGCCGTGGTCGGAAAGCACCACGAGGCCGATCTCGCCGGCATCGGGCTGCGCGTCGCGCCAAGCCACGATCTTCTCCACGCAGGCATCGGCCTCGGCCACGGCCAGCCGCGTCTCGGCGGCGTCCAGCCCGCGATAATGGAAGGACACGTCGGGCTCGGGGCACCAGAAGAGCGCCACATCCGGCCTCAGCTCCGGCAGCACGAATTCGGTCAGCACGCGGCAGGCGTGGCGCGACCGCGCGAGATTGGGCACGGCGGCCGGCGGCGTGGGGCCGACCCGCGCGGCGGCGGCCTTGGCGTCGGGCGTGTCGGTATCCGCCGCATTCCAGCGGAACTGGCCGAGGCGCTGCGCGGCCGGATGCGCCACCAGGGTCTGGCCGGGCGTGCCCGCGGAGACGATGGCGAAGCTGCGGCCCGCAGCGGCCAGGCGCTCGCCGATGGTCAGGCGCTGCAGCGGCGATTCCCGCCCGGCGGAAAGGGTGAGGAAATCGGCCGGTTCCTTGGTCCGCAGCAGGCGGTCCGGTGCCAGGGCCGCGTCGAAGACGGTGTTGCCCACCATGCCGTGCGAGGCCGGGCGGCATCCCGTCA
The DNA here is from genome assembly GCF_018413645.1 of Roseococcus pinisoli. Lineage (GTDB taxonomy): Bacteria > Pseudomonadota > Alphaproteobacteria > Acetobacterales > Acetobacteraceae > Roseococcus > Roseococcus pinisoli. The sequence goes on along the minus strand of NZ_JAHCDA010000005.1, from coordinate 218,033 downwards.
CCAGCGAGGGCGTGGCCACGCGGGTCTCGCTCGGGAAGACGCTGCGCGCCTCGGCGAAGCGCGTGCCGCGGGCGAGCAGCGCCGAGAGCGCGGGCATGCGCGCCGGGGTCACCAGATCGGGTCGAAGCCCGTCGAGCACGATCATCACGAAACGCATGCGGCCTCACAAATTCCAGAGCGGGGCGCAGGATGACGGTCTGACCTTTGGCTGTCATGAGGCGAAAAGATGAAGACTAGCGCGAATCCCGAAGTCATGCTGAAAACAGGAATAAATGTATTGGTGTTTTTTTGTCGGTTGATGAAAATCAACCGGGCATTTTAACGCGAAAGGGGACGGGGCAGATTGGAGCGAGAAATCGCAAATCTCATGAAGGCGTGCGGCCTTCGTGATTTTCGCTACATCGCCTTTCCGCCGGCCGTTTTCGACGAGCTGACCGAGAGCGCCGCGAAAATCGGTGAAGAAAGCGTTCCCAGTCAAGCCATTGCCGATATCGAGACGCCCACCTCCCGGGGCGACGTCTCGATCGACGTGGCGGTGGACAACGCCCGACTGACGCATTCTTCTGAAGAAGCGACCGCTCCGCCGTCCTCCCTTTCGGGCGAGCGTGAGGCTGTGCCTCGCTTCGTTTCTCCGCCGACCTGGTCGGCGCCCGCCGCGCCCCTTCCATCGTCAAAGCCAAGACGAGGCATGCGGCTGCTGGAAGAATTGGCGTCGACAGCCCCGCCTGTGTCGCCTCATCTCTCATCCTCGCCTCCTCGGCACGCCCGCCCTTCGCCCCCGTCAGGGCCGCCCACGGAAGGCTCGCGCCGCTTCGCTCTCCTCGACGACATCGCGAGCCAAGACCGCCCACGCCGGGAGCGCACTGGCCGCCAAAAACCGGTCGATCCCGTATGATTTACCCATGCCGCTGATTGCCTTCGCATCCCCCAAGGGCGGGGTAGGAAAGACCACCGTCTCGGCCCATATGGCGGCGATCCTGGCGAGGCGGGGTCATCAGGTCATCGCGATCGACCTCGATCCTCAGAACGCCCTTCGAATGCACCTCGGGGTGCCTATGCGCGAGGAGGGTGGCTTCCTCTGTGATCTGGAATCCCGCCCGAATTGGCGGGACTGCCTGGTCGAGACGCCATCGGGCGTGAAGCTGCTGCCCTTTGGCCCGCAGGATCCGCTGCGCGCCCTCGAGCTCAGCGTCGCGCTCATGCAGGATCCATCCCTCCTTGCAGAGCCGGTGCGCGACATGCTCGCGACGCCGGGGCAGATCGTGATCATCGACAGCCCGCCAGGGCCGAACGCCGGTCTGACCGCCATCACCTCGATGTTGGACCTGATGGTCCTGATCCTCCTGGCCGACGGCGGAAGCGCCGCGATCATCCCGCAGATTGCGAGCAACCGCTTTCTCGGACGCGGAACCTTGGCCAGCCGCATGGCCGACCGCGGCGTGGTGATCCTCAATCAGGTGGATGCAGCCGAGCCCCTCTCGGATGCGGTTCTCGATATGGCGCAGGCCACGCTCGGGAAACGGCTGATCGGCGCGATCTGCCGTGATCAGGGCCTTGCCGAAGCACTCGCCGATCGAAGCATGCTTCTCGATGGCGAGGAGGGGGCTGGCGAGGATTTCCAGCTGCTTGCCGATGCGCTGGTCGCGCGGCTCCGGCTCACCAAACCGGAGCGTCCTGGCTACCGGGGCCTGTTCGAATGGAGGCGTCCGTGAGCCATGAACGCTTTTCCGAAATCCTGCAGACCTTTCCGGGCCCCGCCTCGCGATGGACACGGATCAAGCGCAGCCTGGCTATTCTGCTCGGTTTCATCGGAGCCTTCTTCTTCGTCACCGCCCCCATGGGGGAGATGGGGCAGGTCTGGCTGACCCTCGGTGGGATTGCGCTCTTCCTGATCCTGAACCGCAATCCGTCGCGCAAGGTCGGGCTGATCCTGGCCGTGATCTCGGTGTCCGTCAGCACGCGCTACCTCTTCTGGCGTGCGACCGAGACCCTGGAATTCGACGGCTTCCTGCAGACGCTCCTCGGCATGTCGCTCTTCGCGGCGGAGCTCTACGCCGCCGCGCTGATGACGCTTTCCTATATCCAGACCACCTATCCGCTGAATCGCAAGCCAGTGCCCCTGCCTGCCGACCCTGACCAGTGGCCAACGGTGGATGTCTATATCCCCACCTATAACGAGAGCCTCGACCTGGTGCAGCCGACCGTGCTGGCGGCGATGAACATGGATTACCCGCGCGACAAGCTGAACGTCTGGATCCTGGACGATGGCCGACGCCCGGAATTCCGGGACTTCGCGGAGCAGGCTGGCTGCGGCTACATCACCCGCCCCGACAATAAGGGCGCCAAGGCCGGCAACCTGAATCATGCGATGCGCCATACGGATGGCGAGTACATCGCCATCTTCGATTGCGACCACGCGCCCACCCGCGCCTTCCTTCAGCTTACCCTTGGTTGGCTCGAGCGCGACAAGCGTCTCGCGCTCGTCCAGACGCCCCACCATTTCTATTCGCCTGATCCTTTCGAACGGAATCTCGCCCGCCAGCGGCAGGTCCCCAATGAAGGGTTGCTCTTCTATGGCGTGATCCAGCAGGGCTCAGACCTCTGGAATGCCTCCTTCTTCTGTGGCTCCTGCGCGGTTCTCCGCCGTGAAGCGCTGGAGGAGGTCGGTGGCGTGCCTCATGAGACCGTCACCGAGGACTGCCATTGCGCCCTCAAGATGCAGCAGAAGGGTTGGCACACCGCTTATCTGCGCCTCCCGCTGGCGGCAGGCCTCGCGACTGAGCGGCTGGCCCTGCACATCGGCCAGCGCCTGCGCTGGGGCCGCGGGATGCTGCAGATCATGCGCACGGAGAACACGCTCTTCGCGCCCGGTCTGAAATGGGCCCAGCGCTTCTGCTATTTCATTGCCGGCTTCGGCTTCCTCTTCGCGTTGCCACGGGTGATCTTCCTGATTTCACCATTGGCCTTCCTGTTCTTCGGCCAGACCGTGATCGCTGCCTCGCCGCTGGCCATCATCGCCTATGCCGGCGGTCATATGTTCCACGCGGTCGGAACGACGGCGCGGCTGAACGGTCGTCATCGACACTCTTTCTGGTCCGAGATCTACGAGGCTTCCCTCGCGGTACCGCTGCTGCCGGTGACCTTGCTCACCCTGCTCGACCCCAAGAAGGGCAAGTTCAATGTGACCGATAAGGGCGGCATCCTGGAGGCGGGCTACCTCGATTTCCGCGCGGTGCTGCCGAACCTGATCATGTTGGTCCTTCTGGCGACGGGCTTTGCCATCGGCGTTTGGGGTACGCTGACGACCGAAGTCGGGACGCTCGAGAACAACGCCTATCTGCTCAATTCCATTTGGGCTGGCCTGTGCCTCATCCCCCTTTCAGCCAGCGTGGCGGTCGGGCGGGAGCGTGAGCAGTCGCGCATGCGGGCTCGCGTGGAGGCCGACGTGACGGGCCACCTGGTCCTCCCTAATGGGGAGCGGCTGCCCGCCCGCAGCACCAACATCTCGCTCTCCGGTGCACGCATGATCGTGACGGATCCTGCGGTGGGCGTGGCGGAGGGCGACCAGATCGCTGTCGCTTTCGATACGGGGGGCGAAGTCGTGGATCTGAAGGCGGAGGTGATCCGCTGGGACGGACAGGAGGTCTACCTCCGGTTTCTGGGAGAAAGTCTCGCGGAGGCCTCTGCCATCGTGCGCGTCTTTTTCGGCCGGCCCGATGCCTGGCTTTACTGGGACCACTGGCCCAAGGACAAACCATTGCGTTCGCTGCTCACCGTCGTCCTCTCCACGGCTGACGCCGTGTTCCGCAAGTATCGCTTCGGCATCCTGCGGGCGGCCACGCCGGCCGCAGCCCGGACGGCGCCGAAGCAATCCGCCCGCGCTTCCGATGTCCTGGCACCCCGGCGCCAACGGCCACTGCAGCCTGTGGCGGGTCTGGTGCTTGCCGCCTGGCTGGCAGTGGCTCCGCCCGCTGCGGCGCAACGCTTCGACGACGGCCTACCCACCGGCCAGGCGACGACGCCCGTTCCGGCTCCGCCGCCGGCCGAGGCCCCATTGTCGGAGGAACTGCCGCCGGGCGCCCGGATCGTGACGCGAACCTTGCGTGAGCTTGGACTGTCAGGTCCCATGCAGTTGCGTGGCCTCTCAGATCTCCAGGGGGTCCTCTTCGGCCTGCGTGGCGACGAGGTCGTGACCCAGGCTCGGCTGCGGGTGGCCGGCGGCGGCTCGCCGCAGCTCATTCCCAATCTGAGCCAGATTGCCGTCACCCTGAACGAGCAGCATGTCGGCACGATCCAGATGGACAGTGCGCGTCAGAATTTCGGGCCCATGGAGTTTCCGCTGGACCCGCTCTTCTTCGCGGAAGTCAATCGACTCAATTTCCGGCTCGCCGGCCGCTACACCACCGAGTGCAACGATCCACTCTCCAATCTGCTTTGGGCCAACGTCTCCGATCTTTCGACCGTCGAGATGCGCATCGAGCGCCTGCCGCCCCAGCGCGACCTCGCGCGGCTGCCGGAACCTCTCTTCGATCGTCGGGTGCTGCAGGGCATCGTCACGCTGCCCATGGTGCTGCCGGAGCAGCTCGGAACCGTTGGCCTGCGGGCCGCCGCCATCGCAGCATCCTGGTTCGGCGTGCAGGCTTCCTACCGCGGTGCCACTTTCCCGGTCTCCCGCGGCCTTCCCGAGCGCGGCGATGCCATTGTGATCGCCGTGGGCGCGGATGCCATACCGGGTGTCACGATCCCACGTGTCGAAGGGCCGACGGTGGCGCTGTTGCCCCATCCGACGGATGCCTTCGGCACGCTGCTGGTGCTCGCGGGCCGAACCGAGGCCGAGGCCGTGGCTGCGGCACAGGCGATGGTTGCTGCCCGTACCGCGCTCTCGGGCGATGTGGCCCGGGTGGTCGCACCGTCGATCCCCGGCCGCCAGCCCTATGATGCGCCTCGTTGGATCCGCACCGATGGCCCGGTCGCGCTGGGAGGGCTGGTCTCGCGCGAAGACCTACAGGCCCAAGGCTTCGCCGCTGGCCCGATCCGCGTGCCGCTGCACACCGCGCCCGACCTGCTGACCTGGCGCGGGAGGGGCTTTCCGCTCCAGCTTGCCTATCGCGCACCTCCGGGGCCGGTGCTCGACGTGGCCACCTCTCGCCTCGATGTGGCGGTTTCCGGGGTTTATCTCCGGTCCTTCCGTCTCGCCGATCCGGAGTTCTTTCCGCCCGCAACCGCTGCCTGGGAATGGGTGGCGGGACATCTGGGCCTCGGCGGGGATGGCGTTCGCCACGGCCGGGTGGCCATCCCGCCCTACAACATTCTCGGCCGCAACGAATTGCAGCTCCGCTTCGACATGCGTCCGCTGAGCCGCAACGAATGCGTGGGCGTGCCCACCGATGTCCGCGCATCGATCGACCCCGACAGCACCGTCGATCTGAGCCGGGCCTACCGTCATGCGAAGATGCCGAACCTCGGTTTCTTCGCCTCGTCGGGCTTTCCCTTCACGCGAATGGCGGACCTGTCGCAAACGGCGATCGTCCTGCCTGAGCGTCCAGGCACGGTTGAACTGACGGCTTTTCTTGACGTCGTGGGGCAGCTGGCGGCCACCGTCGGCCTCGCCTCGACGGGTATCCAGGTGGTGACACCGGCCGGGCTGCAATCCGTTGCCGCACGGGATCTCCTGGTGGTCGGGACATTCAGCGGCCAGCCGGCCCTCGGCACCCTGATGCGCGACACGCCGATCCGCATCGAGAACGAACGCCTGACGCTTGCGCTGCCCGATGCCCTCATGGACGTCCGTGCCGCCCTGATCGGTGGTCCGACCGGTGCCGAGCGAGGGCGCGCCAGCGTCGCGCTGGGCGAGAGCGGGGAAGGGATGGCGGCGATGATGGGTGCCGAGAGCCCGCTGCAGGCGGGTCGCTCCATCGTGGCGCTGACGGGCGTGACGCCGGCCGCCGTCTCGCAGCTGGTCGCCTCCCTGCGCGATCCCGACCTTGCGCCGCGTATCCAAGGGGATCTAGCGATCCTGGCGGGAGGACGCATCGAGAGTTTCAGCACCGGCCAACCCTATTCGGTCGGCGAGTTGCCCTGGTGGCTGCGGCCCCAGCTTTGGCTGGCGGAGCGGCCGGAACGCATGCTGCTGCTGCTCCTGGGCTCAGCAATGCTGATTGGCTTGCCGTTCTTCTGGATGATGCGCCGGCGATCGCTTGCACGGTTGCGTGGGCGGACACCGTCGTGAAACTGTTCCGGGTGGGGAATTGAAGATGCGCGCCGTGCCCACCGCCCTGCTGCTCGGGGGAGTAGCCATGGGCCATGCTGTCGCCCAGACGCCAATTGGCGCGACCGAGGCACCGGCGGTGGCTGCCTCGCCGATGGTCCGTCCCGTATCCGCGCCGGCCGAGCCGCAGGGGCGTGCCGTCGACGTGCTCATTCGCCAGGCCGAACGCTGGCTGGCCCAGGACCGGTACGACCTGGCCACGGCGTCGATTGACCGTGCGCTGGCCGCGGAGCCGCGCAATGCCGCAGCCCTCGCTGTCGCCGCCCGCATCGCGGCCGCCAGCGGCAACCGTCCTGCGGCCGCCACCTATGCCACGCGCCTGCGGGCAGCGGGCGCGACGGAGGAACAGCGTACGGAAGCCGAGAACGCGGTGCGCGGTGCGACCGTGGACCGTGTGGCCATCGAGGAAGCGAGGCGCCTGGCGCGAGAGGGGCGTGCGGAGGAAGCCGCGGCGCGCTATCGGCAGATTTTCGGGGCCCAGGGCCCGACACCAGCCTTCGCGCAGGAATACTATTCGGTCCTGGCGGGAACGGCAGCAGGCCGCGACGCCGGTCGCGCCGGGCTTGCCCGTCTCGCCGACGGGCCGACGGCCTCGCCCCGGGCGCGCCTTGCCTTTGCGCAGAACCAGACGTTCCAGCCGGCCACACGGGCCGATGGCATTGCGCGCCTGCAAGCGCTGACCAATGACACCGAGGTCGGCGCCGAGGCACGCCGCGCCTGGCGGCAGGCGCTGATCTGGAGCGTCGCTGACCCGGCCTATGCGACCCAGATCCAGGCCTATCTGCAGCGCTTCGGCGATGATGCGGAGCTGCGGAGGGGCCTGGAGGCTGCGCGTACCGCCGCAGCTGCGGCCGAGCCCGATCCGAATGCCCAGCTGCGCCAGGAAGGCTTCGCGGTTCTCGAGAGCGGCAGCGCCGCGGGCTTGCGTGACGGCGCCCGCCGTTTCGAGACGGCGCTCACCGCCAATCCCAGGGATGCCGATGCCCTCGGCGGCCTCGGCATCGTGCGGTTGCGTGAAGGACGTGCGGCTGAGGCCCGCCAGCTGTTGGAGCGCGCCGTCGCGGCCGATCCGGCGCGGGCCGGGCAATGGCAAGGTGCGCTGGACGGTGCCAGCTACGGCCTGGAACTGGCGGAAGCTCGTGCCGCGCTCCGGCGCAACGATATCGACGGCGCCGATACCATCGCCCGTAGCGCCGCGCGGCGACAGGTCGAGGATCGCACGGACATAGAGGTTCTCCTCGGCCAGATCGCGCTGCGCCGGGGCGAGCCTGCGGCGGCCGAGCAGCGGTTCCGTACCGCCCTCTCGCGCCGTCCCGGTTTCGGTCCGGCCCGTGACGGGCTGAACCAATCGCTGCGGGCGCAGGGGCGGTTGGCCGAGGCCCCCTCGCGCGCTGACCGTGTATCGGACATCGCTGGCGGTCCCTCCGCAGGCTCCGGCGCGGGCAGGCAGCTTCGCGCCGAGGCCAACCGTGCCATGGATCCGGCAGTAGGCGAGGCTTTGCTTCGCCAGGCGCTCACCACGCAGCCCGACGATCCCTGGGTGCGGCTGGACCTGGCCAGGGCGCTGCGCCGACAGGGCCGTGGCGGCGAGGGACGTTCCCTTATGGAGGAGCAGGTCGCTCGCGCGCCGCGCGCCGATAGCTTCTTTGCCGCGGCGCTCTTCGCCGATGAGGATGGCCGGCCAATCGATGCCGAATCCTACCTCAACCGCATTCCGCCGACGGCCCGCAACCGCGATATGTCGCAGCTGCAGGCACGCATACGCACGCAGCGCGACGTCGCGCGTGCGGCCAGCCTCCTGGCCAGCAATCGGGCGGAGGCGCGCACCCAACTGCTGACGATCGCCGCTCGGCCCGATCCTTCGGGCGCGACGGCAGCGGCGGTCATCCGCGCCTTTGGGGAGGCGAATGAACGCTTCGCCGCTGCCGAGGCCGCCCGGGTGGGCGAAGCCGCGAACCGCGCGAGTGGCGCCGGGGTACGCGTCGCCATTGCGGGGGCGATGTTGGGCGCTGGCTTCGAGGCCGAAGCCCTGGCGCTCGCCGATCAGGCGGAGGCCGGCACGCTGACCGCCGAGCAGCGCCGCGACGTGGCCTCCCTGCGCGCGGGCATCGCCGTCCGCGCCTCGGACAGGCTGAACGAGGAGGGACAGCAGGCTCAGGCCTTCGAGCGCCTCCGTCCGGCCCTGGAACGCGATCCCGAGAATGTCGACGCGAATCTCGCTCTCGCACGGTTGTACCAGGGGGCGCGCGAGCCCGCGGAGGCGCTGCGCGTCGCTGAAGCGGTGCTGGCCCGCAACCCTCGCAATTTCGAAGCGCGGCAGGGTGCCGTCAGCGCGGCCATCGCGCTGGGCCAACGCAGCCGCGCCGAGCAACTGCTGGCCGAGGGGCGAGACTACTTCCCGAATGACAGCCGTGTCTCGTTGATGGAGGCGCGCATCGCGCGCGCCTTCAACCAGGATACTCGTGCGCGCCGCGCCCTGGCGACGGCTCAGGCGCAGCGTCAGGCCGAGGTAGGCCAGGTCGCTAGTCTCCCGAGTGGGATGGCCACGCGCACGCCCACCGGGATGCAGAACCCCTTCGCCCGTCCCGGCGCCACCGTGCCGCTGCAAAGTGTGGCCGGTCCGGCTGCCGCGCAGCCCACCGACCGCGTGGCGCGCGAGATCGCGCAAGAGATCGCGGCGCTCGAGCAGGTCGCCGCCGGCCGCGCGACCCTTCAGGCCGGTCTGCGGCAGCGTTCGGGCAGTCAGGGGCTGGACAGGCTGCAGGAGATCACAGGCGGGGCGGAGGTCGAGGTCACGCCGCCGGGGCTGGGCGGGCGCCTGACCACGACGGTGACGGGCGTCGCCATCAATACCGGGGCACTGGCACCGGATGCGGCCACGCAGCAGCGTTTCGGCAGCAATGCCGCCTTTGGCAGCACCCAGACCCCGCGCAACAACGCCTCGGGCGTGATGCTGGGTGCGGCCTACCGGCGGGGCGAGGTGTTCCGTGCCGATATCGCCTCCTCGCCCATTGGCTTCCCGAGCACGACCATCCTGGGCGGGCTCGAGGTCGCGCCGCAGATCGGCCAGATGCGCCTGCGTCTGACCGGCGAGCGTCGGTCGGTGACGGACAGCCTGCTCTCCTGGGCCGGTCAGCGAGACCGCACGACGGGACGGAATTGGGGCATGGTCGTCCGCACCGGCGGGCGTGGCCAGCTGGAGATGCCGTTGGGGGCTGGCTTCGCCTATGTCGGCGGCGGCTACTCTGTTTTCGACGGCGAGAATGTCGCCAACAACAACCGGGTCGAGGGCGGCGCGGGCTTTTCCTACCCCGTCATCAGCCAGCCCGGCGGCGAACTGCGTGTCGGCGCGGATCTTGTCTACTTCGCCTATGACCGGAACCTACGGTTCTTCACGCTCGGCCATGGCGGTTATTACAGCCCCCAATCCTTTGCGGCGCTCAATGTGCCCCTGGATTATCGCGGCCGATCCGGCGATTTCAGTTACAGGCTCGGCGGCACGGTGGGCTACGCGGTATGGCGGGAGGAGACGACACCGCTCTTCCCCAACAATCCCGGCCTGCAGCAGGCTGCGGTCGCCCGTGCGGCGACGGACCCTACGGTCATCACCTCCTATAACGGCCAGAGCCGGCAGAACTTCGTCGGTGGGCTGAGGGCAGATCTTGATTATCAGGTGACACCCGGCATCAACCTGGCGGCAGGCTTCCGCTACGACAAATCCGCGAATTGGGATGAGACGCGAGTACTGCTTCGCCTCAACGGACGTTTCTGATTCCCGTTAGAATAGGGTTTATATTCCCGCGCATTTCTTTTTCGGTTTATTTAATTATTATGTAAAAGTTTCGTTGAATTTAAGCGTGGCGCGCGTTTGGATTGCCCCATGCGCGTCACCTGCGTGCTCGGCACGCGTCCCGAGGCGATCAAGCTGGCCCCCGTGATCCTGGCTTTGCGGGCGAGGGGCGTTGCCTGCGACGTCGTCTCCACCGGCCAGCATCGGGAGCTGCTGGGCCAGGCGCTGGCCACCTTCGAATTGGCCGCGGATCACGACCTCGCGCTCATGCGCCCGGGCCAGACGCTGGCCCGCCTCGCGGCCCGCGCGCTCCAAGGCGTGACGGAGCTGCTGCGGGCGCGGCGGCCCGACTGGCTGCTGGTCCAGGGTGATACGGCCAGCGCCTTCGCGGGTGCGTTGGCCGGCTTTTATGCCGGTGTGCGCGTGGGCCATGTGGAGGCCGGGCTGAGGAGCGCAAACCCTTCCTCGCCCTGGCCGGAGGAAGCGCATCGCAGCATGGTGGCGCGGCTGGCCTCGCGGCATTTCGCGCCCACGCTCCAGGCCGCGCGGAACCTCCGGCGCGAGGGCATCGCCGCTCGCGCGATCCAGGTCACCGGGAATACCGGCACCGACGCGCTGCTGATGACGGCGACGCGGATCGAGGGCGATGCGACGCTGGCCGCCCGCTTTGCCTTCCTCGATCCAGCGCGGCGCCTCATCCTCGCCACCGGCCATCGGCGGGAGAATTTCGGCGGCGCGCTGGACCGTGCGGCACGGGCGATGGCGGCCCTGGCCTCGCGGCCGGACGTGCAGATGGTCTTCGCGCTGCACCTCAATCCGCAGGCGGAGGCGCCGGCGCGTGCCGCGCTCGGGCATCTGCCCCACGTGCACCTGCTGTCGCCGCAGGATCACGCGGGCTTCGTCTGGCTGCTGAAACGATCCCACCTGGTGGTCACCGATAGCGGCGGCGTGCAGGAGGAAGCGCCGAGCTTCGGCCGGCCCGTCCTGGTCACACGCAACGAGAGCGACCGGCCGGAAGCCATCGCCGCCGGGACGGCGAAGCTGGTGGGCACGGATGGACGGCGGCTGCTGCGCGAGGCGACGCGCCTGCTCGACGACGAGGACGCGTGGCGTGCCATGGCCCGGGCGACGAACCCCTATGGCGACGGGAAGGCGGCGTCGCGCATCGTGGAATCCCTGCTGGCCGATGGCGTGCAGGCGCCGGCGATCGTCCTGCCGCAGGGCGGCGAGCCGCGTTCGGGAGCGTTGCCGCGTGGGCGGGGGGCCGGGACGGCGCGCCCACGGCGGCAACCGCAGGCCGTGGTTATGCCGGCCATTGCAGAAAAGGCCTGACGGCCCGTCGCGCTCAGACCGTGAACTGCTCGGAGATGATGCGCTCGGAAAGGTTCCGGTCCGGGTCGAACAGCATGGTCATCGAGATGCTGCGGTCCTCCCGCACCTCCACCCGGCGCACATCGCGCACCTCGGTGTAGTCCGCCGTCGCGGAGACGGGACGCTTCTCGGCCTCGAGGATCTCCAGGATCACCCGCGCCGAGGAAGGCAGCAGCGCCCCGCGCCAGCGCCGGGGGCGGAAGGCGGAGATCGGCGTCATCGGCAGCAGGTTCGCGTCGATCGGCACTATCGGCCCGTGGGCGGAGAGATTGTAGGCCGTACTGCCGGCCGGGGTGGAGATGAGGATGCCGTCGCAGATCAGCTCCGGCATGCGCTCCTTGCCGTCGATTTCGATGCGCAGCTTCGCCGCCTGCCGCGTCTCGCGCAGCAGCGAGACCTCGTTGATGGCCAGCGCCGCATGCGTCCGCCCGTCATTGGAATGGGCGCGCATGCGCAGCGGATGCAGCAGCGCGGCCTGCGCGGCGGCGAGGCGGGCCGGGAGATCCTCCTCGCGATATTCGTTCATCAGGAAGCCGACGCTGCCGCGGTTCATGCCGTAGATCTGCGCGTTGCGGCCGAGGAAGCGATGCTGCGTCTCCAGCATCGCGCCGTCGCCGCCGAGCGCCACGATGAACTCCGCCGCATTCGGATCGGCCTCGCCGTACCTGGCGATGAGCCGGTCGCGGGCCGTCTGCGCGACATCGGTCGTCGCGGCGAGGAAGGCGATGCGGGGCTGGCTCACATCAACCGGCGGTGTTCGAGCACCGGCATGTCGCGCCGCACGCGCGCCGTCACGGCGGCGTCGATGCGCGCGGTGGCCCAGCCGGTCCCGTCGCTGGCCTTGGCGACGACATGGCCCCAGGGATCGGCGATCAGCGAATGGCCGTAGACCTGCCGCATCGCGCCGCGCTCCTCATAGGAGCCGTGCGAGGCGGCCGCGACGATCCAGCACTGCGTCTCGATGGCGCGGGCGCGCAGCAGCACCTCCCAATGATCCTTGCCGGTCATCAGCGTGAAGTTGGACGGCACGAAGATGACCTCGGCGCCGGCGCGGCGAAGGGCGAGATATTGCTCGGGGAAGCGCATGTCGTAGCAGATGGTGCAGCCGAAGGTGACGTCACCGGCGCGGAAGGTGACGATTTCGCTGCCGCCGCCGTAGAGCGCGCTCTCACGATAGCCGGTGCCGTCGGGGCCAGTGATATCGAAGAGGTGGATTTTCCGGTAGCGCGCGACCTCGGCGCCCGAGGGATCGAAGACGAGGGTGGTGTTGAAGAACTTTTCCGGCCCCTGCTCGATGATCGAGCCGCCATGGACATGGATCTTCGCCGAGCGCGCGATGTCGCGCAGCATCTCGTAGGCCGGCCCGCCGGCTTCGCCGGAGCCGGGCGGTGGCAGGACCTCGGCCGCGGCGCTGCGCGCCTCGCGCCCGCCGCCCAGATTGGTCCAGGTCTCGGGCAGGGTGACGAGGTGCGGGCGGTCGGCATCGAGGGCGGCCTCGATCAGGCGCCGCGCCTGATCGAGGTTGGCCGCCTTATCGCTGCCCTGGTTCATCTGGATGGCCGAGATTCGCATGGCGGCATCAAGGCACAGGGCGCGGCTTTCGGCAAAGCCCCGGAACGTGGAGGATGGGGTGGGCAGGAGGGCGCCGGCGCGCGGATCGTGACCGCCGCGGCGGCTCCGCGAAGGTGAAGCACTCATGGATGGCCGGCAGGGTTCGCGGAGGCGGTAAGGCGTTGTTTGTCCGGGCTTGCCGGGCTGTGGGCCGAGATCAGGCGGGAAGTTCGCGGGCTGGGGCGCGAGGTTCGCGCGGGAAGGCCGAATAGCGCTGGGGGGAGATTTGCTTGAGACTGGGTGGGTCGCTCCTTCACGGGAGCGTGGATCGAAACCCTATGCGGCCAACCAGCCGCCGACCGGCGCGCCGGTCGCTCCTTCACGGGAGCGTGGATCGAAACGCGACATAGGGCACGTCGTTCTTCCCGCCTGACAGGTCGCTCCTTCACGGGAGCGTGGATCGAAACGGCCTCCGCGAAACCCTCCGCGAGCGCGGCTATCGTCGCTCCTTCACGGGAGCGTGGATCGAAACCCACTCGATCTCAGCGGCCTCGATCTCGTCGGCCGGTCGCTCCTTCACGGGAGCGTGGATCGAAACTCGGCGAAGCGCTCGTTGAGGCGCGTGACGCGCAGTCGCTCCTTCACGGGAGCGTGGATCGAAACACGCGCGCGGCTCCGGCAGCTTGGGCCAGCCGTCGTCGCTCCTTCACGGGAGCGTGGATCGAAACGCTGCGATCGGCCGGCAGCCACAACAGCGCCTTGTCGCTCCTTCACGGGAGCGTGGATCGAAACTGGGAGTTGCCCGCGCCGTTGGTGAGGACGCTGACGGTCGCTCCTTCACGGGAGCGTGGATCGAAACCCATCTGGCCGCCACCGCGTCCAGCGTGTCGAGAGTCGCTCCTTCACGGGAGCGTGGATCGAAACTTGCCGGCGTGGATGAGGATGCGGCCGCGCAGCTGTCGCTCCTTCACGGGAGCGTGGATCGAAACAAGCCGATCCAGCACCAGAAGAAGATCTATGACAGGTCGCTCCTTCACGGGAGCGTGGATCGAAACCGTCCGCGCCGACGCTGGGGTGCGGCGGCGCGCAGGTCGCTCCTTCACGGGAGCGTGGATCGAAACAACGACTGGTGGCAGGCCGAGCGGAAACGCAGGTCGCTCCTTCACGGGAGCGTGGATCGAAACGGTCGCCCTGCTGGTCTGGGCTGGCGAAAAGATCATGTCGCTCCTTCACGGGAGCGTGGATCGAAACAGGCGGTGCATGTCCTGGGCGGTGGGCGAGAAGCGTCGCTCCTTCACGGGAGCGTGGATCGAAACATCGATGAGGGCGCCGCCGCCGAAGATAAAGGTCGTCGCTCCTTCACGGGAGCGTGGATCGAAACCCCCTGGCCCTGGCCGGGGTAGAAGAACCACACCGTCGCTCCTTCACGGGAGCGTGGATCGAAACGGCGAACTCCTCGATGGCGTCCGCGATGCAGCGGTCGCTCCTTCACGGGAGCGTGGATCGAAACGCGAGCTGCCGGATCCAGCCGTAGATCGGGACGTGTCGCTCCTTCACGGGAGCGTGGATCGAAACCAGAACGTGAATGAGCCGCGTGAGGCGCGGGATGTTGTCGCTCCTTCACGGGAGCGTGGATCGAAACCTCGCGGGCCACGGGGTCGGGAATCTCGGCAATTGTCCCTCCTTCACGGGAGCGTGGATCGAACCGACATAGCGAACTGGATCAGGTTGTCCCTCGAAGACCGCCCCTCACGGGGGCGCGAAGCAGGGTCAGCCTGCTCAGGGCCACCGCCGCCCCGACCCGCCGCGGCTCAATGCTTGGGCCAGGAAATCTTCGGCTCCGCCCGACCGGACGGGAAGATAGACGGGTGCTGCTCGGGCAGCGGCGCCGGTTCGGGCTCGGCGGGCAGGGGCAGCGGAATGTCGCGCTCGTTCGTGCCGCGCCAGTCGGGGCGCCGCGCCTCGGGCAGGCGGATCGCCAGCGCGCGCAGCTCCGCGCGGAGGTCGTCGAGCTGCGCCTCGATATTGTCCAGCCGCCCCTTCAGCCCGAAGACCGAGAAGGGCATCACCAAAAGGCACAGCGCGAGCACCAGGACGACCAGCAACGCCACGAGGCCGGTCCATTCGGGCAGTCCCGGCAAGGTCAGCCGGGTGACGAGGTCCTGCAGCATCAGCCCCCCGTGACGCTCATGTGCCGCGCGACGGCCGGAGCCCGGTGGCGGCGGTCGATGATGAAGTCGTGCCCCTTGGGCTTGCGCGTGATGGCCTCGAGGATGGCGGCGCGCAGATCCGCATCGCCCAGCTCGGGGTCGCGCAGGGGCGCGCGCAGATCGGCGTCGTCCTCCTGCCCGAGGCACATGTAGAGTTTTCCGGTGCAGGTGAGACGCACGCGATTGCAGCTTTCGCAGAAGTTATGGGTCATGGGCGTGATGAAGCCGAGGCGCGTGCCCGTCTCCGCCACGTCGTAATAGCGGGCGGGGCCGCCGGTCGCAAAGTCGGTGGAGGCGAGCGTCCAGCGCTGCTTCAGCCGTCCGCGCACCAGGCTGAGCGGCAGGAACTGGTCCGTGCGGTCCTCGCCGGTCTCGCCGAGCGGCATGGTCTCGATGAGACAGAGGTCGAAGCCGTGCTCGCCGCACCAGGCCAGCATGCCGTCGAACTCATGCTCGTTCACGCCGCGCAGGGCCACGGCGTTGATCTTCACGTGCAGGCCCGCGGCCTTGGCGGCGAAGATGCCGCCCAGAACCTTGTCGAGATCGCCCCAACGGGTCGTGGTGCGGAAGGTCGCGGCATCCAGCGTGTCGAGCGAGACGTTGACGCGGCGGACGCCGGCGGCGGCGAGGTCGTCCGCATGGCGGGCGAGCTGGGTGCCGTTCGTGGTCAGCGTCAGCTCGTCCAGCCCGTGGCCGAGGCGGGCGCCGAGGTTGCGGACCAGGGAGATCACGTTCCGGCGCACCAGCGGCTCGCCGCCCGTCAGGCGAATCTTGCGGACCCCGAGGTCGATGAAGGAGGCGCAGAGGCGCTCCAGCTCCTCGAGGCTGAGCACCTCGGCCTTGGGGAGGAAGGTCATGTCCTCCGCCATGCAATAGACGCAGCGAAGGTCGCACCGATCCGTGACGGAGACGCGCAGGTACGAAATGTCGCGACCGAACGGGTCGATCATGGGCGCCTGTCCTGGAAGCTCTTGTTCGCCCTACATTTGGGGCGGGGCAGGGCGCCGTTGCAAGCCCTGCCTCGCCTCAGGCGACGGCGGTGCGCGGATCCGGCGATTTCGTCATCCAGTTCAGCGCGCTGGCCAGCAGGCCGACGACCAGCATGACGGGCCAGAAGGCATTGTAGTTGCCCACCGTCTCCATCAGCAGCGCGCCCGAGCCCGCGCCGAGGAAGCCGCCGATCTGGTGGCTGAAGAAGCAGACGCCGTAGAGCGCGCCCAGGTTCGCGACGCCGAAGCGCCGCGCGATGGCGGTGGAGGTCAGGGGCACCGTGCCCAGCCAGACGAAGCCCATCACCGCGGCGAAGACGATCGTCCCCCACTCGGTCGGCGTCGTATAGGCGAAGATGGCGATCGCGACGGTGCGGGCGAGGTAGATCCAGCCCAGCCCGTTCTCCGGCCGGATGCGCGAGGAGAGCCAGCCGCAGAACCAGGAGCCGGGGATGTTGAACAGCCCCACCAGCATCAGCGCCGTCATGCCGATCGAGGCCGGCATGCCGCAGAGCGCGATGTGCGAGGGCAGGTGGGTGGTGAGGAAGGCCAACTGGAAGCCGCAGGCGAAGAAGCCGCCCGTGAGCAGGGCGAAGTCGCGGTCGGCCAAAGCGGAGCGCGCCAGGGCCGGCAGCCCGCGCAGCCCGGCGGAGGGCGGGCCCACGCGCGGCGTCGGCTTCCACTCGATGTTGCGGGCGATCGGGATGATCAGCAGCGCGGAGACGGCCAGCGTGGCCAGCGCGCCCGTCGCGCCGATCCAGCCGATGGCGCCGAAGACCAGCGGCACCATGGCCGCCTGGCCCAGGCTACCGCCGGCGCTGGCGATGCCGATGTACTCGCCCCGCTTCTCGGGCGGCGCGACCCGGCCGACGGCGGCCAGCGCCAGGCCCGTGCCCGCGCTGGCGACGCCGATGCCCGAGAGCAGGCCGATGCCGATCAGCACCGTCGCATTGGAAGGGAAGAGGGCGGGAAGGCCGCAGCCCAGCACGTAGAAGATGCCGCCCGCGGCCATCACGCGGCCGGAGCCGTAGCGGTCGGCCATGGCGCCGCTGACCGGCTGGGCGAGACCCCAGACCAGGTTGTGCAGCGCGACCGCGAGGCCGAAGGCCCAGGGCGCCACGCCGCTCTCGGTCGCCAGCGGCAGCAGCAGCAGGCCGTAGGTCTGGCGGATGCCCATGGCGAGGCTGGCGGTCGCCGACGCCGCGATGATGGTGATCCAGAGGACCGACCTGTCGGGACGAACGGCGGCGGCACTGTTTTGCATATACAAATCAGACCCGAGCGGTCCGGTTTCGGCAAGCGCAACGAACGCCGGGCCCGTCATGCGCGTGGCGCGGGTCAGGAGGCGAAGAGGGGAGGGGCCCGGCCGGAGGGAGGCTGGCCGGGCCCAGGGGTCGAGATAGTCGTCGACCCCCGAGGGAGATCAGGCGGCCTGGCGAAGCTTGGCCACGTCGTTGGCCGGGCTCGGCAGCGAGGCGGCGGCGGCCAGGATGCCGGCGCGGGACAGGCCGATATCGGCGAGCTCGCGGTCGGTGAGGCCACGGAGCTGGTGGATCGTCTCGCGGCGGGCCAGCCAGTCATGGAGCGTGGCGCGCAGGCCGTGGAAGAAGCCGGTGACCCGGGCGGCGATCGCGGCGTCGCGGGCGCGGCGCGCCTCGTCGATCATGCGGGCGATCTCGTCGGCCTCGGTGTCGCGCGGCAGGGCGGGCATCAACAGCGCGGCTTCGGCTGAGATGATGCGGGAGTTCATGTTAGGGTTCCATCCTTGATGGGCAGCCATCTGCCCCGTCGGGGAAACATGTAGGCCCGGAGACTGTGGAAAGCTTGCGCGAAGCCCAAGCCTCAAACATGTGCCTGACGCATGACACAAGCTGAAATACCGCATTTTCGACGCATCAAGGACACAAATGACCGACCATGCCGACCGCCTCTCCGCCCTTCGTGCCGTGCTCGCCGCCGCCGGGCTCGACGGCTTCCTGGTGCCCCGCTCGGACGAGCATCTGGGCGAGTACGTTCCGCCCTCCGGCGAGCGTCTGGCTTGGCTGACGGGCTTTACGGGCAGCGCCGGCCTCGCGATCGTGCTGGCCGACAAGGCGGCGGTCTTCACCGACGGTCGCTACACGACCCAGGTGCAGGCGGAGACGGACGGCGCCCTCTTCGAGCGTCGGCATATCACCGACGAGCCTCCTTCTGCATGGCTCCGGGAAAATGCGCGGGATTTGCGCATAGGTTATGACCCATGGCTCCATAGCGATGCTGCATTGCAGCGAATGGGGGGCATTCAGTTCGTCCCGCTCACGCCCAATCCCATAGATGCCGTCTGGCGCGACCGGCCGGCGCCCCCGGCGGCAGAGGTGCGGCCGCATCCTGTGGAGCTCTCCGGCGAGACCTCGGAAGCGAAGCGCGAAACGGCGGCGGCCGAGCTCCGCCGTGCCGGGGAGGAGGCCTGCGTGCTGGCCGATGCCCATTCCGTCGCCTGGCTACTCAATATCCGGGGCGCCGACCTCGCCTATACGCCCATGGCCCTGGCCTTTGCGCTGCTTCGCGCCGACGGTTCCGTGCGGATGTTCCTGAACGCGCCCGAGCGCGTGGGCGCGGAGACCCGCGCCTTCCTGGGCAATCGCGTCGCGGTCGAGCCGAGATCGGCCATCCCGGAGGCGCTGAAGGGGCTGGCTGGCCGGAAGGTCCGGCTGGACCCGGAGGCCACGCCCGCCTGGTTCGCGGCGAGCCTGCGCGATGCCGGTGCCATCGTCGTTTCCGGCGAGGATCCTTGCCGCCTGCCGCGCGCCATGAAGAACGCGACCGAGCAGCAGGGCGCCCGCATCGCCCATGCGCGCGATGCCGTCGCGGTGGCCCGCTTCCTGGCCTGGTTCGCGACCGAGGCGCAGCGCGGTGGGCAGACCGAGATGTCGGCCGCGGCGCGCCTCCTCGCCTTCCGGCGCGAGGCGAAGGGCTTCACGGGGGAGAGCTTCCCGGCGATCTCCGGCGCCGGCGAGAACGGCGCCATCGTGCATTACCGCGTGACCGAGGCCACCGACCGGCCGATCGCCGCCGACGAATGCTACCTGATCGACAGCGGCGCCCAGTTCCCCGAAGGCACGACGGACATCACCCGCACGCTATGGAGCGGCCCCGGGCCGGCGCCTGCAGGCCTGCGGGAGCGGTACACGGCGGTGCTGCGCGGGCACATCGCCCTCGGCACGCTGCGCTTTCCGGAGGGCGTCGCGGGGCCGCATCTGGACGCCATCGCGCGCCGCCCGCTCTGGGATCTCGGCCTCGACTACGACCACGGCACGGGCCACGGCGTCGGCAGCTTCCTGTCGGTGCATGAGGGGCCGGTGGCCTTCAGCCGGGCCGCGAAGCCCGTGCCCATCCGGCCGGGCATGATCCTCTCGGATGAGCCGGGCTACTACCTGCCGGGCCATTACGGCATCCGGATCGAGAATCTGCTGATGGCGCGGCCGGCCGATCCGTCGCCCGACCAGATGCGCCCCTTCCTGGAATTCGAGACGCTGACCCTGGCGCCCTATGCCCGCGCGCTGATCGAGCCCGCCCTGCTGACGCCGGCCGAAATCCGCTGGATCGACGCCTATCAGGCGCGGGTGCTGGAGGAGGTCGGGCCCCAGCTGGATGCGGCGGCGCGCGGCTGGATGGAAGCGGAGTGCGCCCCGCTGGAAGCGTAAGGGTCCAGGGCCAAAAGCCCTGGCAGGGGTTCGAGGGGGCAGCGCCCCCTCGAACGCCCCTTTCAGCCACCCTTGACGGTCAGCTTCACGTCCACGTTGCCCCGCGTGGCGTGGCTATAGGGGCAGATCTTCTCGTGCGCTTCCTTGGCCAGCGCCTCGAGCTCGGCCTGCGGGAGGGAGGGATCCTCGACGGTGAGCTCGACCGCCAGGCCGAAGCCGCCGCCCTCGCGCGGGCCGATCGAGACCGCCGCCGAGACCTTGGCCTTGGAGGCGTCCTTCTTGTGCTGCTTGCCGATGAAGTCGAGCGCGCCGCCGAAGCAGGCGGCATAGCCGGCGGCGAAGAGGTGCTCGGGCGTGGCGGTGTCGGCCTTGCCGGGGCCGCCCATCTCCTTGGGGACGGAAAGGTCCACCGAGACCTGCCCGTCGTCGGATTGGGTGTGGCCGTTGCGGCCGCCGGTGGCGAAGGCATGCGCGGTGTAGAGCGGCTTGATCTTATCCATGTCCGGTCTCCTGGCGTTTGGCCCCGCTAGGGGCTGAACGGGAGATGGGGACGTATCCCGTTACCGGTAGGGGACGGCCGCGACCGCATTGAAGGGCGAGCCCTCCACCAGCCGCGAACTCCAGGCGAGGTAGACCAGGACCTGCCGCTCCTCGTCCACGAAGCGCTGCACCCGCGTCTCCTTGAAGAAGAGGCTGGAGGAGGCCTCCCAGATCTGCTCGCCCCGCTCGCCGCGGCGCACACCCTCCGGGATCGTGATCGGCCCGGTCGCCGCGCAGGAGAGCGAGAAGCGCGTCGGATCCTCCGCGACCCCCACCATGCCGGCGAGCCCGCCCGTCCGCGCCTGGCTCACATAGCAGGAGACATTCGCGATCGCGGGGTCGTTGAACCGCTCCACCACGACCTGATGGCTGCGGGTGAGGCCCAGATTGGTGATGGCGGTGTTCACCCGGCCGACGCGCGTGGTGTCGTCGGCCGCCGCGGGGCCCGCGAGCAGGAGGGCGGCGAGGAGGCAGGGAAGGGCGCGCTTCATGTGGCGATCAGCGCGGCGCGCCGCCTCAGGTTGCAGGGAAGCCCGCCATCTCGCGGAATTCCGCCTCGGTGAGCACGCGCACGCCGAGCTCCGTGGCCTTGGCCGCCTTGGAACCGGCATCGGCGCCGACCACCACGAAGTCGGTCTTCTTCGAGACGCTCTTGGTCACCTTGGCGCCCATCGCCTCGGCCTTCGCCTCGGCCTCGGCGCGGGACAGCGTCTCGAGCGTGCCGGTGAAGACCAGCGCCTTGCCGGCGAAGGGGCTATCGCCCGCGTCGAGGTCGGCAACCTCCTCGGGCGTCACGTAGCGCAGCAGGTCGTCCAGCGCCTCGAGGTTGTGCCGCTCGGCGAAGAACTCCACGAGCTCGGTGGCGATGGAGGGGCCGACGCCCTGGATGCTGCCCAGCTCCTCGCGCGCCTCGCTGCCGATGATCCGCGCCTCCAGCATGCGGGCGCGGAGGTTCTGGATGCTGTGATAGTGCCGGGCCAGCAGCTTGGCGTTCTGCGCACCGATCCGGCGGATGCCGAGGCCGAAGAGAAAGCGCTCCAGCGGCACGCGGCGGCGGCTCTCGATGGCGGCCAGCAGGTTCGAGACCTTCTTCGCCTCGCCCTTGGCGCCTTTCCCCCAGCCCTCCCATTGCCGCATCCGCTCGGCGTGGTCCTTGAGGCGGAAGAGGTCGGCGGGGCTTTTGACCAGCCCCTCCTCGTGCAGCTGGATGATGTTCTCCTCGCCCAGACCCTCGATATCCATGGCGCCGCGGCTGGCGAAATGCTTCAGGCGCTCGACGGTCTGGGCCGGGCAGATCAGCCCGCCGGTGCAGCGGCGCACCACGTCGTCATTCTCGCGCACGGCATGGCTGCCGCAGGCAGGGCAGATCGTCGGGAACTGATAGGCGGGGCCGCGATCCGGCCGGTCGGCATCCACCACGCCGACCACCTGGGGGATGACGTCCCCGGCACGCTGAAGGGTGATGGTGTCGCCGATGCGGACGTCCTTCCGCGCGATCTCGTCCTCGTTGTGCAGCGTCGCATGGGTGACGGTGACGCCGCCCACGAAGACCGGCTCCATCACCGCGCGCGGCGTCAGCGCGCCCGTGCGGCCGACCTGGATCTCGATGGCCAGCAGCTTCGTGCGGGCCTGCTCGGCAGGGAATTTCCAGGCGATGGCCCAGCGCGGCGCCCGGCCGACGAAGCCGAGCCGCGCCTGCCAGTCCAGCCGATCGATCTTGTAGACGACGCCGTCGATCTCATAGGCCAGCGCGGCGCGCTCGCTCGCCATCTTGCGCTGGAACTCGGCCGCGTCGGTGACGGGCGTGGAGAGCGGGTTCACCGAAAAGCCCCAGCGCCGCAGCAGGTCCAACCAATGCTCATGCGTGTCGGTGGGCACCTCGCTCGCCTGGCCCATGGCATAGGCGAAGAGCTTCAGCGGGCGGGAGGCGGTGATCGAGGCGTCGAGCTGCCGCAACGAGCCGGCGGCGGCATTGCGCGGGTTCACCGGGATGGTGACGGCGGGGCCGAGCTTCGCCCCCCGGGCCTTGCGGGCCTCGCGCTCGGCCAGGGCGCGCTCCTGCTCGGCGCGGAAGGTGAGGAAATCCGCGCGGTCGAGAAAGACCTCGCCGCGGATCTCGATGAGGTCGGGGAAGGGGGGCGGCAGCTCGCGGGGCAGGTCCTTGAGCGTCAGCAGGTTGGGCGTGATGTCCTCGCCCTCGATGCCGTCGCCGCGCGTGGCGCCCTTCACGAAGCGGCCGCGCTCGTAGAGCAGGTTCACGCTCAGCCCGTCGATCTTGGGCTCGGCGATGAAATGCAGAGGCTCGGTCTCGGGCAGGCTGAGGAAGCGCCGGATACGCGCCGCGAATTCGGTGAAGTCCTCCTCGCCGAAGGCATTGTCCAGGCTGAGCATGGGCGCGAGGTGGCGGGACTTGGCGAAGCCCTCGACCGCGCGCCCTGAGACCTTCTGGGTCGGGCTGTCCGGGCGCAGAAGGTCCGGATTCTCGGCCTCCAGCGCGCGGAGGCGGCGCATCAGCGCGTCGTATTCCGCGTCGCTGACCTCGGGGGCATCGGCCTCGTAGTACAGCCGGTCGTGATGGAGGATCGCCGCGATGAGGCGGGCGATCTCTTCCTCGGCTTGGATGTGGTCGCTCATGCGCAGGCGATCCTCACCTGATGGAAACGGAATTCGTGCCCTCTCTCCGGCGGAACGGCGCGCAGGTAAAGCCCCGCTGCGGCCTGCCGGGCCTGGGTCCGCCATGATTGGCTCGAATGGACCGGTTGTCGTTACAAAACGCGTGCCGCCCAGGAAATCGTCCTGGGGCGTTTCAACTCAGGCACGACGCAGACCGACCGGCGAGCGTGCGGTCAGGCCACGCCGTCGAGCAGGCTGGCGGCCGCCGCACGGGCGGCCTCGGTCACGACCTCGCCGGCGAGCATGCGGGCAATCTCCTCGCGGCGGGCGGGGGCATCCAGCGGCACGACGCTCGTCTGCGCCGCCGCCCCACGAACGGACTTCGCCACCTGCAGGTGCTGCGCGCCGCGGGCGGCCACCTGCGGCGAATGGGTCACCACCAGCACCTGCAGGCGCTCGGCCACGCGGGTCAGGCGCTCGCCAACAGCGGCCGCGGTGGCGCCGCCGATGCCGGCATCCACCTCGTCGAAAACCAGCGTCGGCACGGGCGAGCCGCGCGCCAGCACCACCTTCAGCGCCAGCATGAGCCGCGAGAGCTCGCCGCCCGAGGCGATCTTCACGAGCTGCCCCGGCGTCTGCCCCGGATTGGTGGCGACCAGCATCGTCACCCGGTCCATCCCCTCCGCGCCCCAGGCTGCCTCGTCGCGCGCCGCGACCTCGACCACCACGCGCGCGCGGTCCAGCTTTAGCGGCGGCAGCTCCTTGGCCAGGGCGCGCTCCAGCTTGCCGGCGGCCGCGCGCCGCGCCTCGGTCAGCGCGGCGCCCGCGGCGGCATAGGCGTCGCGCGCCTGCCGGCGCGCGGCCTGCAGCGCGGCCACGCGGTCCGTACCGGCATCGAGCGCCGATAGCCGCTCCCGCAGGTCGGCCAGGTGCTGCGGCAGTTCCACGACGGCGACGCCATGCTTCCGTGCCGCGGAGCGCAGGCCGTAGAGACGGTCCTCCAGCACTTCCAGCCGGCGCGGATCGGGCAGGGCGTCCGACGAGAGGCGCTCCAGCTGCTGCTCGGCCTCGGCCAGCGCGTCCTGCGCGGCGGCGAGGGCTGCGAGGGCCGGGCCCGCGGATTCGTTGGGCGGCGGCAGGCGCTCCAGCGCGCGGGCTGCGTTGCGCAGGGCCGCGCCGGGATTGGCGGAGCGGCGGTCGCGCGGCTGAAGCTCCGTGAGGGCGGCGGCAATCGCCTCGTTGCGGCGCTCGGCCTGCTGGAGGGTCTGCCGCTCCTGCGCCAGCTGCTCCTCCTCGCCCTCGACGGGGGCGAGCTGGGCGAGTTCCTCGACGGCATGGCGCAGCCATTCCTCGTCGCGCAGCGCGGCGGAGACGGCCGCCTCGGCCTCGGCCAGCGCGGCCTCCGCCGTCCGCCATTCGCGGAAGCGCGCCGCGGTGACGCCGCGCGGGCGGTCCAGCCCGCCGAAGGAATCGAGCAGGGCGGCATGGGTGGCGGGATCGGCCAGGCCGACCTGGTCGTGCTGGCCCTGCACTTCGACCAGGGTCGCGGCCAGCCGCTTGAGCAGCGCGACGCCCACCGGCTGGTCGTTCACGAAAGCGCGGGAGCGGCCATCGGCCTGCAGCACGCGGCGCAGCACCAGCGCGTCCTCCGCCTCGATGCCCTGCTCGGTGAGAATGGTGAAAGCGGGGTGCCCGTCCGGCGGCTGGAACATGGCGGCGACGCTCGCCTGCGCCTGGCCGGAGCGGACGAGCCCGGCCTCCGCGCGCATACCGAGGGCAAGGCCCAGCGAATCGAGCAGGATGGATTTTCCCGCGCCCGTTTCGCCGGTGAGGACCGAGAGCCCCGGCCCGAATTGCAGGTCGAGCCGCTCGATGAGCACGACATCACGGATGGAAAGGGAGGCCAGCATGCTGTCTCGCTATACCATGTCTGGCCGGGCGGAATCGCCCGGCGTGGCGCGGTCATCCTCGTCCGGTCGCGCGTAGCCGCGCGACCGGAATCCTGTCTTTAGAAAACGGTACCCCAGGCCCGGCGGAAGAGGCCCGGCCGGTCGTCGCGCGAGGCTTCGGCGCCTGGCGTCAGTAGCGCGTAGCTGTCCTGGTACCAGGGGCTGCCCGGGAAGTTGTGGCCGAGCACCGAGGCCGAACGCGCGGCCTCCTCGCGCAGGCCGAGGCGGAGGTAGATCTCCGTCAGCCGGTGCAGCGCCTCGGGCACGTGGTTGGTCGTCTGGTATTCCTCGACCACGCGGCGGAAGCGGCCGATGGCGGCCCCGAACAGGCCCTGCCGCTGGTAGAAGCGGCCGATGTTCATTTCCTTGCCCGCCAGGTGGTCGCGCGCCAGGTCGATCTTCAGGCGGGCATCGCGGGCATAGGCGGTATCGGGGAAGCGGTTCGCCACGTCCTGCAGCGCCGCCAGCGCCAGCTCGGTGCCGCGCTGGTCGCGCTGGCTGTCCGAGATCTGCTCGTAATAGGAGAGCGCGCGCAGATAGTAGGCATAGGCGATGTCGCGATGCGCCGGATGCAGCTGGATGAAGCGGTCGAGCGCGCCGATGGCCTCGGTGTAGCGGTTGCGCATGTACTCGCCATAGGCGGACATGATCTTCGCGTTGGTCGCCCAGGTCGAATAGGGATGCTCGCGCTCAAGCGTGTCGAAGAGCTCGACCGCCTGGGCGAAGCGACGCTGCTGCAGCGCCTCGATGCCGGCCGCGTAGAGCGACTCGGGCGATCGGTCGACCAGCCCGCTCGTCGCCGAGGGCGAGCTGAAGAGAGAGCCCATGGTTCCGTCCCAGGACGTAATGCCGCAGCCAGTCACGGGCAGCGCCAGGGCGAAGAGCAGGGAAGTACGGATCAGCAGATGCATGGGCAAGTTCGGCTCCGGTCGGGCCGCTCTATACCATGCGGCCGAAGGCGGGGGCTAGGCCGCCACCGGCTGCCTGATCGGACCGGCGTCGGCGAGGGCGTGGCCGCCCGCATAACGCCAGGCGGAACGGTCGGCCATCAGCTTGCGCAGAAGCTGGTTGTTGATGGCATGACCGGAGCGATGACCCGTGAAGCGGCCGGCGATCGGCGCGCCGGCGAGGGCGAGATCGCCCACGACGTCGAGCAGCTTGTGGCGCACGAACTCGTCCGGCCGGCGCAGGCCGCCCGGGTTCACGATCATGGTGCCGTCGACGACGATGGCGTTGTCCAGGCTGCCTCCGCGGGCCAGGCCGGCCGCGCGCAGGCGCGAGATTTCCTCGGCCAGCGTGAAGGTGCGGGCATTGGCGAGCTCGGAGCGGAAGCTATCGCAGGAGATGCGCAGGCCAAGGCTCTGGCGGCCGATCGCGGTCTCGCCGAAGTCGATGGTCAGTTCGGCATCCAGCGCCAGCTCGGTGCTCGGCGCGAGCTCGGCCCAGGCGCCGTTATTGTCCTCGATGCGAATCGTCTTCAGCACCTCGATCGTGCGGCGCGTGCCGAGATGCTCGGCGATGCCGGCGCAGTCGATCAGGAACAGGAAGGGATCGGCCGAACCGTCGAGAATGGGGATCTCGGGGCCGTCCAACTCGACGATCGCGTCGTCCACGCCGGCCGCGGCCAGGGCGGCCATCACGTGCTCCACGGTACCGACGCGCGCGGTCGGCTCCGCGGGCAGGGTCAGGCCCGTGCAGAGGCGCGTTTCCGAGACCAGGTCGTAGCGGGCCGGAATGCTGACGTTCAGATCACTGCGGTGGAAGACGATACCGGCGCCGGAAGCGCCCGGATGGAGCGCCAGCGAGATGTCGCGACCCGAGTGAAGCCCAATGCCCTTGCAGCCGATGCTGGAAGCAAGGCGACGGCGGCGGCCGAGCGTCAAAGGTGCGAAACCATCCATACAGAGAAAGCCCCCGAAAAGTGTGTCCGGGGGCTCCCCTCCGCCCGGTTAATGACAGGGAAAATGACAGGGCCTGGGCCGCTGCGCCACTCAAGCGATGTTTCCCGATGTTTCCTCTTAAGTTACGGAAAACATGGCGAAATTGTGAGGAATTTGGCGGCCGTGAAACACGGGATCCGTCCGGAGGGCCGATGCCATGGGAGGCAGGGACGGGCGTGTGGCGGACGCCTGGGCGGCGTCCGAAGTCGGTCGAGGCACCGGGATTCCCGGGCCTCGGCCGTATTCGCTCAGTTGCTCTGGCGGCGCAGGAAGGTGGGGATATCGAGCCCCATCTCGTCCGGCTGCGGCTGGGCAGGGCGGGCCGTCGGCGCCGGCCCGGCGGGCTGGCCCACGGAAGGCTCGGCGCGCGGCGCGGTGCTCACGGGACCCTCGGGCTCGACGCTGCGGCGCATCAGGCCGGTCGCGTTCCGGAAGAGGCCACGCCAGCCGGCGCCCTGGCCACCATCCGGCAGCGAAGGCTGGTGCAGATGCGGCTGCGCCGTCGGCGCGGGCGCGACGGGCGCCGCGGGCTGCGCCACGGCGGGCTGCACCATCACCGGCTGCGGCATCTGCTGTTCGGCATAGGCGTATTGCGCGTCCGGCGCCGGGGCGGCGGGCGCGGCCATCGCGGCCGGCGCGGCGGGCTGCCGCAGCAGGCCGGCACCACCACCACCGACCTGGACGGGGCGGCGGGCGGGAGCACCGGGCAGGGTCGGCGCGCCGAGCGGACCGGCGGGGCCGCGGGCGGCGGAAGCCGGGGCCGGCGCGGGCATCGGCGGGTTCACCACCGCGAGGCGGGGGCCGGCCGCGGCCGCGGCGACGCCATTGGCCGTCGCCGCCGCGCTCATCGAGGCGACGTCGATGCCGGTCGCGACCACGGAGACGCGCACCCGGCCGTTCATGTTCTCGTCGATCGAGGAGCCGAAGATGATGTTCGCATCCTCGTCCACCTCGCGGCGGATGCGCATCGCGGCCTCGTCCACCTCGAACAGCGTCATGTCGAGGCCGCCCGTGATGTTGATCAGCACGCCCTTGGCGCCGCGCATGGAGGTGTCCTCCAGCAGCGGGTTGCTGATGGCGGCCTCGGAGGCCTTCACCGCGCGATCCTCGCCCTCGGCCTCGCCCGTGCCCATCATGGCCTTGCCCATCTCCGCCATGATCGTGCGGATATCGGCGAAGTCGAGGTTCACGATGCCGGGATTGACCATGAGGTCGGTCACGCCGCGCACGCCCATATAGAGGACGTTGTCGGCCATCTTGAAGGCCTCGGCGAAGGTCGTGCGCTCATTCGCCAGGCGGAAGAGGTTCTGGTTCGGGATCACGATCAGCGTGTCCACGAACTGCTGCAGCTCCTCGAGGCCGAGGTCGGCGCTGCGCTTGCGCTTCGGGCCTTCGAAGTCGAAGGGCTTGGTGACCACGCCCACCGTCAGGATGCCGCGCTCACGCGCCATGCGGGCGATGACCGGCGCCGCGCCCGTGCCCGTGCCGCCGCCCATGCCGGCGGTGACGAAGACCATGTGGCAGCCCTCGAGGTGGCGGGCCAGCTCGTCGGTGGCCTCCTCGGCGGCCGCGCGGCCGATCTCGGGCTTCGCGCCCGCGCCGAGGCCCTGCGTCAGGTGCGGACCGAGCTGAACGCGGCGTTCCGAGCGGCTGTTGATCAGCGCCTGGGCATCGGTATTCGCGACGATGAATTCGACCCCGTCGAGGCCGAGGTTGATCATGTTGTTGACGGCGTTGGTACCACCGCCGCCAACGCCGATCACGGCGATGCGCGGCGAGAAATCCGTGTGCTGGGTTACCGGCAGCGTCAGGTTCAGGGTCATGGGGCGAGGTCTCCTCAATCTTCAGCTTAGAGCATCGGAAGCGATTCGAGTCTGCCCACTGGGGCGAAACCGGTCCCGTTATCCACAGTCTTCTGCGCGAAAGTTCCGAAGCGGCCGCGCAACCTTTCCGCTGTCAGAGGCGCTCGCGAATCCAGGCGAAGCTCTTCCGCAGCCATCCCCCGTGCGAGACGGGGGGGGCGACGGCGAAATCCATGAAGGGGCGGCCTTCTCCGGCCGCCCAGGCCAGCAGTCCGATGGCCCCGGAGAACCCGGCGCCGGAGGCCGTCTCGGGCAGCCCGCGCACGAGGCGGGGACGGCCGAGCCGGATCGTCGTCTCGCGCCCGAGCACCCGCTGCGCGAGTTCGCGGGCGCCGATGAGCTGCGAGGCGCCGCCCGTCAGCACGATGCGGCGGCGCATCTCGGCCGGCAGGCCGCTGCCCTCCAGCCGGTCCCGCAGCAGCTCGAAGCTCTCCTCCAGCCGGGGGCGGATGATGCGGACGATCATCTCGCGCGGGATGCGGGCGATCTGGTCGTCATCCTCGCCGACGAGCGGGACGGGCAGCATTTCGCCGCGGTCCTCGGCCGATTCCAGCACGCTGCCATGCATGGTCTTCAGCCGCTCGGCATGGGTGATGGGGGTGGAGAGCACCCGGGCCAGGTCGTTCGTGACCTGCCAGCCGCCGACCGGCAGCTGCGCCGTGTGCATCAGCCGGCCGTCCGCGAAGGCCGCGAGGCTCGTCGTCCCGCCGCCCATGTCCACGACGACGGCGCCGAGCTCGCGCTCGTCATCCACCAGCGTCGCGAGGCCGGCCGCGAAGGGGGAGGAGACCATCTCCTCGGCCTCGAGCTCGCAGCGGTGCAGGCATTGCCCGAGGTTGAAGAGGGCGTGGCTGGCCGCGTCCAGCACATGCAGGCGTGCGCTTAGCGTGTCGCAGACCATGTTGCGCGGGTCGTCGACGCCGCCCGTCGCATCGACCTGGAAGCCGAGCGGGAAGGAATGCACCGCCTCGCGCCCCTCGGCCTCGGTGCGGCGGACGCCCTCGGACATGATGCCGCGCAGGTCGGCCTCGGTGACGGGGCGGCCATTGACCTGCCAGAGGATGTTGTGCGTCCGGCTTTCCGGCTGGCCGCAAGAGAGGTTGACGATCACGCCCTGCAGGCGCGTGTCGGCCATCTCCTCGGCGGAGGCGACGGCGGCGCGGATGCTGCGCTCGGCCTCCTCCATGTCCACGATCGAGCCCGCCTTCACGCCCCGCGACTTCTGCCAGCCGAAGCCCAGCGCGCGCGGCGTGCCGTCGCTCTCGATGCGGGCGATCAGGCAGACGACCTTGGTCGAGCCGATGTCCAGCACCCCGAAGGTGCCGGAACGGGCCCGGCCGAGCCGGATGCCGCGCGTCGGCAGGTCGGTCTGCGGGGGGGAATAGCGAACGAGCTCGTTCATCCACGCTGGCTCCGGGCAGGGGTGGCGGCGGCGGGCGTTGCCGAAGGCGCGGCCGGGGGCTGCAGGCGCACCACCAGGCGATCGGGCAGGCGCATGTCCAGCGCGGCGAGCGGCCGGTCCAGCAGCTTGTCGCGCGCCTGGAGCTCGGCGAGGCGGGTGATGGCCGCCTCCTCATGGCCCTCGGGCAGCATCACGTCGGCGCCGTTCTGCAGCCGGAGGTTCCAGCGGCGCTCCGAGACGCGGACGATGGCCTGGACGCGGTCGGCGATCTCGGGCGCGCTGCGCAGCAGGTCGATCATGGCGGCCGCGGCGCGCTCCGCCCCGGCGCCGACGACCAGCGGCAGCGGGCCGAAGGCCTGGAGCTGCTCGGTGGCCATGACGCGCCCCTCGCGGTCGATCAGAGCGAACTGGCGGTCCTTCTGCCAGACGGCAAAGGCGCGGCGCTCGACGAGGCGGATCAGGATCGTGCCTGGCAGGCGGCGCTCCACATGGGCGTGCTCCACCCAGGCGATGCGCTCCAGCCTTTCCTTCGCGGCGGCCGGATCGAAGTCGAGGATGGGCTCGCCGGGCGTGGTGGCGATGGCGGTCAGCAGCGCCTCGCGGGGCGAGAATTCGCGGCCCTCGATGCGGATCTCCTGGATCGAGAAGCCGGGGCCGCGGCCGAGGCTGGCCAGGCTCGTCGCCGCATCATGCAGCCGCGCGGCGGGATCGAGCGCGACGACGCCGATCGCCAGGGCGCCGGCGCCGCCCATGGCCAGCGAGACGAGGCCCACGCCACGCAGCCAGTTGCGCCAGCGCTTGAACCACAGCCGCGTGGCGGAAGGCCGCTTCGGCGGCTTGGAGGCAGCATTGCGTCCGCGGGAGTCCCTTGAGGATTTAAGGGCCATGGCTCGCCTGCTCCACCATCCAGGCGCAAAGCGCGGGGAAGCCGATGCCCTGATGCGCGGCCTGCTCCGGCAGGAGCGAGGTCGGCGTCAGGCCGGGCTGCGTGTTCACCTCGAGCAGGACGAGCCGGCCCGGCTCGCCCGCTGTGTCGTCGTAGCGGAAGTCAGAGCGCGTGGCGCCCCGGCAGCCCAGCGCCTGATGCGCCGCGACCGCGACCTCCATGGCCTTGGCATAGACCGTGGCATCGATCTCGGCCGGGATGACGTGGCGCGAGCCGCCCTCCGCGTATTTGGAGTCGTAGTCGTAGAACTCGCCGGCATCGGCCAGGATGTCCGTCACGGCCAGGGCCTGGGTGCCCATGACGCCCACCGTGATCTCGCGCCCCGGGATGAATTCCTCGACGAGGGCCTGCTTGCCGAACTTCCAGCCGCGCGCGATCTCGGCGCGACGGTTGTCGCCCGAACGCAGGATATGGACGCCGACGGAGGAGCCCTCGTTGATGGGCTTCACCACGAAGGGGCGGGGCAGCGGGTCCTCGGCCTCCAGCTCGTCCATGTCGACGATCTTGCTGGGGGCCACGGGCAGGCCGGCGGCACGGAACACGGCCTTGGCGGCCACCTTGTCCATCGCCAGCGCCGAGGCGCGCAGGCCCGAATGCGTGTAGGGCAGGCCCATCCAGTCCAGCACGCCCTGGATGCAGCCATCCTCGCCGAAACGGCCGTGCAGCGCGTTGAAGACGACGTCCGGCGCCGCTGTGCGCAGCGCGGAGATGGTCGCCGTCAGGTCCGGGCCGACATCGATGGCCGTCACCTGGTAGCCCACCTGCCGCAGCGCCTCGACGACCTTGCCGCCGCTGGTGAGGCTGACCTCGCGCTCGGCCGAGATGCCGCCGAGCAGGACCGCGACATGGGTCTCCTTCGGGTCGCGGCTGATCGGGGTGAAAGCGTTCATGCCGGAACTCCGATGCGCTTGATTTCCCAGTGCAGGTCGATGCCGGCGTGCTCCAGCACGCGGGCGCGGACCTGCTCGCCCAGGGATTCGAGATCGGCGGCCGTGGCGCCGCCGGTGTTGAGGAGGAAGTTGGTGTGCTTCTCGCTGACCTGCGCCCCGCCGAGGCGCAGGCCCCGGCAGCCCGCGGCGTCGATCAGCGCCCAGGCCTTCTGGCCCGGCGGGTTGCGGAAGGTGCTGCCCCCGGTCCGCGCCCGGACGGGCTGGGTGGCCTCGCGGGAGGCCTTGATCTCGGCCATGCGGGCCGCGATGGCGGCGGCCTCGCCGGGCGCCGCGCGCAGGCGGGCGCGGGTGACGATCCCGCGCGGCGGCAGCGCGGCGTGGCGATAGGCGAGCTGCAGGCCCGCGGCGTCGAGGCGGAGGAGGCCGTCGGGCGTCGCCACCTCGGCCCAGTCCAGGACATCGACGATCTCGCGGCCATAGGCGCCGGCATTCATGGCCAGGGCGCCGCCGATGCTGCCGGGGATGCCCGACAGGAACTCCAGCCCGGCGAGGCCAGCGGCAGCCGCATGCTCGGCGACCGTCGCGTCCAGCGCGGCCGCGCCGGCGACGATGCCATCGGCCTCGACGGCGATGCCGCCGAAGCCGCGCGCGGGCAGCCGCAGCGTGACGCCGGGCAGGCCGCCGTCACGGATGATGAGGTTGGAGGCCGCGCCCAGCACCGTCAGCGGCGTCTCCGGATCGAGCGCCGCCAGAAGGGAGAGCAGGTCCTCGGTATCGGCCGGGCGCGCGAGCCACTCCGCCGGGCCGCCCACGCGGAACCAGGTGAAGGGCGCGAGGCTGGCGCCCGCCTCCACCCGTCCACGCAGGACCGGCATCCGATGGGGCGTGGCGGCGCGCATGCTCATGCCCGGCGAAGCGGCGTCACGCGCGCCGCGTTCTGGCCGCCGCCCTGGGCCTGGAGGGCCGCGAGCTGTTCGGGCAGCGCCTGGGCCCAGGCGGTGATGTTGCCGGCGCCGAGGCAGATCACGTAGTCGCCGGGCTTGGCCATGGCGTTGATCATCTCGGGCAGGCTGGATGGCTCGGGCAGGGGCACGACGCTGCGATGGCCGCGGGCGCGCAGCCCGTCCACCAGCGCGTCCTTGTCCATGCCCTCGATCGGCGCTTCGCCGGCGGCGTAGACATCGGCCACGATCACCGTGCCGGCATCGTTCATGCAGGCGCAGAAATCGCCGAAGAGCTGCTCCAGTCGCGAATAGCGGTGCGGCTGCACGACGGCGATGACGTCGCGCGCGCCGGCCTGGCGGGCGGCCTTCAGCACGGCCGCGATCTCCACCGGGTGGTGGCCGTAATCGTCGATGATGGTGATGCCGCCCGTCTCGCCCACGCGGGTGAAGCGGCGCTTCACGCCCTTGAACCCGGCCAGCGCGGCGCGGATCACATCCTCCGGCACGTCCATCTCGACGCCGACGGCGATGGCCGCCAGCGCGTTCTGGACATTGTGCTGGCCGAGCATGGGCAGGCGGAAGGGCTGCAGCGTGCGCTGGCGGCCCGTGGTGCGGTCCTGCACCGTGACCTCGAAGCTCGCGCCCATCCGGTTGGTCAGCAGCTTTTCGGCCCGCACGTCCGCCTGCGGCGAGAAGCCGTAGGTGACGAGGCGGCGATCCAGCTTCGGGATCATCTGCTGCACGTTCGGGTGGTCGGCGCAGAGGACCGCGAAGCCGTAGAAGGGGATATTGCCGACGAACTGGGCGTAGCCCTCCTTCATGGCCTCCTCGGTGCCCCAGTGATCGAGGTGCTCCGGATCCATGTTGGTGACGACGGCGACGGTCGCGGGAAGGCGGAGGAAGCTGCCGTCGCTCTCGTCGGCCTCGACCACCATCCACTCGCCGGTGCCCATGCGCGTGTTCGAGCCATAGGCGTTGATGATGCCGCCGTTGATGACCGTGGGATCGAGCCGCGCCTGCTCGAGCACGCAGGCGATGAGGCTGGTGGTCGTGGTCTTGCCGTGGGTGCCGCCGACGGCGATGCCCCATTTGAGGCGCATGAGCTCGGCCAGCATCTCGGCGCGGCGGACGACCGGCAGCAGCCGGGCGCGGGCGGCCTGCACCTCCGGATTGTCGCGCTTCACGGCCGTGCTGACCACGACGACCTGGGCCGCGCCCAGGTTTTCCGCGGCATGGCCGACATGGACGGGAATCCCGGCCTCGCGCAGCCGGGCGACATTCGCGCTCTCCGAGAGATCGCTGCCCTGCACCGCATAGCCCAGATTGTGCAGCACCTCCGCGATGCCGGACATGCCGATGCCACCTATGCCGACGAAATGAATGGTCCCGATCGAGAGCGGCAGCGCGCGCATCAGCGTGATTCCTGAAGCAAAAGGGTCCGGTGGGCGAGGGCGAGGACGAGATCGGCGAGATCCCGCGCCGCCTGAGGACGAGCCAGGGATGCCGCAGCCCGGGCCGCTTCGGCAAGCCTTTCCGGCGAGCCCAGGAATTCTACCAGCAATTCGGCCAGCCGGGCGGGGGTGGTGCTCCCCTGCGGGAGGATCAGCGCGGCGCCCGCCTCGGCCAGCGCCCGGGCATTGGCGAACTGGTGGTTGTCGATGGCCGACGGCAGGGGCAGCAGCAGGGAAGGCCGGCCCGCGCAGGCGATCTCGGCGACGGTGGAGGCGCCGGAACGCGCGATGACCAGATGGGCATTGGCCAGCCGGCGCGCGATGTCCGGGAAGAAGGGCGAGAGCTCGACCGGGATGCCGGTGCCGGCATAGGCGGCGCGGACCCGCTCCAGATCCTCCACCCGGCACTGCTGCGCCACGACGAGGCGCGAGCGGAGCGCCTCGGGCAGGCCGGCGATGGCCGGCGGCACCAGGTCGGCGAAGACGCGCGCGCCGAGCGAGCCGCCGGTCACGAGCAGGCGCAGCGCGCCGTCGGGCGAGGGATAGCCGGCGCCGGCCAGGGCGGCGAGCGCCGGGCGGACGGGGTTGCCGACCACCTGGGTCTTCGCCTTCGGCGGAACCTTGGTCGTCTCGGCATAGGCGAGGGCCAGCAGGTCGGCGCGGGGCGCGAGGGCTCGGTTGGCGCGGCCCAGCACGGCATTCTGCTCGTGCAGGATGACGGCCGGGCGGTCCTTGCCCAGGGTCAGCGCGGCCAGGGCCGGCGGGATCGCCGGATAGCCGCCGAAGCCCACCACCGCCGCGGCATCCAGGCGCTTCAGCAGCCCGCGCGCGGTGACGGTGCCGGAAGCAAGCTTCATCGCCCCCTTCGCCGCGCGCAT
Organism: Roseococcus pinisoli; assembly: GCF_018413645.1. Classification (GTDB taxonomy): domain Bacteria; phylum Pseudomonadota; class Alphaproteobacteria; order Acetobacterales; family Acetobacteraceae; genus Roseococcus; species Roseococcus pinisoli. Next base: position 182,756 of record NZ_JAHCDA010000005.1, on the reverse strand, counting down.
CAGGTTCCGGCCCGCGACGCCCTCGCCGCGCAGCACGAAGCGCTCGGCATTGGCGAAGGCCGGGCTATCGAAGGCCGCAGAGCGGGCGTCGGTGAAGAGCACGATGCGCTCGCCGCGCGCCGAAAGCTCGGCCGCCAGGGCCTCGGCGGGGAAGAGATGCCCGCCCGTGCCGCCGGCCGCGATCGCGATGGGGCGTGGGGAGGTGGCCCTCATGTCATGGCCGGCAGGCGTCCGCCGCCGGTCGTGAAGGGGGTGGTCTCCTCCGTGCGCCCGGTCCGCCGCCGGGTGAGCGCCAGCAGGAAGCCCATGCCAAGGGCGAGCGCGATGACGGAGGAGCCGCCGTAGCTCACGAAGGGCAGGGTCATGCCCTTAGTGGGGATGAGGTGGAGCGAGCTGCCCATATTGATGAAGGCCTGCAGGCCGAACTGCGTGAGCAGGCCCGAGGCGGCGAGGGTCACATAGGGGTCGCGCTCGTTGCGGAGGCGGACGAGGCCGTTGATCACCACGAAGGCGAAGATCGCCAGGATCACCAGGCAGACGACGAGGCCGAACTCCTCGCCCACGACGGGGAAGACGAAGTCGGCATGGGCGTCGGGCAGCACGTCCTTCACGCGGCCCTCGCCGGGGCCCCGGCCGAGCAGGCCGCCATTCCCGAAGGCCTCGAGCGACATGCGGATCTGGAAGTTGTCGCCCGCCTCGGGGTCGAGGAAGCGCTGCACGCGGCTGCGCACGTGCGGCTGGAACATATAGGCCAGCACGCCGAAGATCGGCACCGCGAGGCCCGCGACCATCACCCAGAACAGGTTGATGCCCGAGACGAAAACCTGCGCCAGGAAGACCATCACGATGACGGCGAGCATGCCGATATCCGGCTGCTGCTTCAGCAGCAGGGCCACGATGGCGATCAGGCCGCAGGCGATGATCAGCCCGGGGAAGCGGCGGGATCGCTTGCCCTCGGCCAGCAGCCACCCGCAGGCGACCGCGAGGCAGGGCTTGAGGAATTCGGAAGGCTGGAGCGAAAGGCCCGGTATGGGCAGCCAGCGCCGGGCGCCCTTGATCTCGACGCCGATGACGAGGGTCGCCGCGGTCAGCACCAGCGCGCCGAGCGCGCCGAGCAGCGCGAGCCGCAGCACCCATCGCGGCGTGCAGAGCGAGCAGGCGATCATCACCGCAACCGCGATCGCGGAGTAGAGCACCTGGCGCGCCAGGAACATGTGGCGCGAGGAGGCACCGATCCGCTCCGCCACGGCCGGCGAGGCGGAGAGCATCATGACGTAGCCGATGGCCACCAGCGACAGCAGCGCGGCGAGGGTCCAGCGGTCGACGCTCCACCACCAGCGGCCGAGGGTCGAGGTGTCGCTGCGCGAGACGGCCATCAGTCTTGCCCTTCAGGCAGGCTCTGGACCAGCGAGCGGAAATGATCCCCGCGCTGGTCGAAGCCGGTGAACTGGTCCCAGGAAGCGGCAGCGGGCGAGAGCAACACCACCGGCGCGGCGCCCCCGAGGGCAGCGGCGGCGGCGGCGGGAACCGCCTCGGCCAGCGTCTCCAGGCGGCGATGGGCCACCCCATGCTCAGCCAGGGTCGCGGCGAAGATCCCGCCATCCTGGCCGATGAGGAAGGCCTCGGCGACGCGCGGAAAGAGCGGCGCGAGGGATTCGATGCCGCCTTCCTTGCCGGTGCCGCCGGCGATCCAGACGACGAGGTCGTAGCTCGCCAGCGCCTTGGCCGTGCTGTCGGCGTTGGTGGCCTTGCTGTCGTTCACGAAGCGGATGCCGCGGATCTCGCCCACCAGCTCCTGCCGGTGCGGCAGGCCGGGATAGGAGCGCAGCCCGTCGGCCAGGTCGTTGCGGCGCAGGCCGAGCGCGGTCGCCATGGCGCAGGCGGCGGCCGCGTTCTGAGCATTGTGCTCGCCGGGAAGGGTGGGGCAGGTGGAGAGGTCGGCGATCAGACCGCTGTCGTCGCGCAGCAGGCTGCCCGTGGCCCAGAAGCCGCCGGGCTGCGGCATGCTCGCGGAGATGGGGACGACGCGCGCCGCCAGTTCGCCGCGCAGGCCGGCCGTCCCGGCATCGTCCATGCCGAGCACGGCTGTGTCCTCGCCGCGCTGGGTGGCGAAGATGCGCGCCTTCGCGGCGCGGTAGCCGGCCATGTCGCCATGGCGGTCGAGATGGTCGGCGCTGAGATTCAGCATCGCCGCGCAGTTGAATCGAAGCGTCTCGATTCGTTCCAGCATGTAGGACGACATCTCCAGCACATAGATGCCGTCGTCGCCGAGGAGGGGCATGTCGAGCGCGGCCGGGCCCAGATTGCCGCCGACCTCGACCGGGATCCCGGCGCGCGCGATGAGGTGCGCGAGCAGCGCGGTGGTCGTGCTCTTGCCGTTCGTGCCGGTGATGCCGACGAAGCGGGCCTTGCTGCCCGAGGCACGCACCGCCCTGTAAAGAAACTCGACATCCGAGAGGATGGGCCGCCCGGCCGCCTGCGCGGCGGCCGCGGCGGGATGGACGCGTGGCAGCACATGCGGAATGCCTGGGGAGAGCAGCAGCGCGTCATGGATGAAAGCGAGGGCCGGATCGGCGACGCGCAGCCCGGCCGCCTCGGCCTCGGCACGAGCGGGGGCCTTGTCGTCCCAGGCCGTCACCTCGGCGCCCCATTCCCGCAGGCGTCGCGCCGCCGGCAGCCCGGCCTTGCCGAGACCCACGACGGCGATCCTCTGCCCCAGGAAGGGCCAATGGCGAGACGACGGGCCCACATTGCCCTCCGCGTTGCGATCCGGCGGCGTCATCGGATCTTCAGGGTGGAAAGGCCGACCAGCGCCAGCACCATCGCGATGATCCAGAAGCGGATCACGATGGTGGGCTCGGCCCAGCCCTTCTTCTCGAAATGGTGGTGCAGCGGCGCCATCAGGAAGACGCGGCGGCCGGTCCGCTTGAACCAGAAGACCTGGATGATGACCGACAGCGTCTCGACGACGAAGAGGCCGCCGACGATGGCCAGCACGATCTCGTGCTTCGTCGCCACCGCCGTCGCGCCCAGGGCGCCGCCCAGCGCGAGGCTGCCCGTATCGCCCATGAAGACGGCGGCCGGCGGGGCGTTGAACCAGAGGAAGCCCAGCGAGGCGCCGATCAGCGCCGAGCAGAAGACCGCGAGCTCACCCGCGCCGGGCACGCCGTGCAGCTGCAGGTAGTCCGCGAAGACGCGGTTGCCGACGAGATAGGCGATCAGCGCGAAGACGGCCGAGGCGATCATGACCGGCACGATGGCCAGCCCGTCCAGCCCGTCGGTCAGGTTCACGGCGTTGCTCGCGCCCATCATCACGAACATCGCGACGAACGGGAAGACGAAGCCGAGCGGCACTAGCGTGTCCTTCAAGAAGGGCACGGCCAGGCGGGTCGAGATCGGGTCGGGCAGCAGGTAGGAGAACCAGACGCCCGCGACCAGCGCGATGGCGCCCTGCGCGACCAGCTTCTGCCGACCCGAGACGCCCTTGGTGTTGCGCTTGGTCACCTTCAGCCAGTCATCCATGAAGCCGAGGATGCCGTAGCCCAGCGTGACGAAGAGCACGGCCCAGACGAAGCCGTTCCGCAGATCGGCCCAGAGCAGCACCGAGAGCGACACCGAGAGCAGGATCAGCACGCCGCCCATGGTGGGCGTGCCCTTCTTGGTGAGGAGGTGGCTCGCCGGCCCATCCTCGCGGATCGGCTGGCCGCCGCGCTGGAAGGTGCGGAGCCAGTTGATGACCGACTTGCCGAAGAACAGCGCGATGAACAGCGCGGTCATGCAGGCGGCGCCCGCGCGGAAGGTGAGGTAGCGCGATAGGTTGAACAGAATGAAGTCTTCGGCCAACGGGCCGAGCAGCAGGGGTATCATGCAGTATTCCTCTCGGCCCCGGAGATCGTCCGTACGATCTCGGCCATGCGCATGCCGAGCGAACCCTTCACCAGCACTGCGTCGCCATCGCGAAGCGCCGAGGCGACAATGGGTGCGAGACTAGCGGCGTCCTGTGTGTGTGCCCCGCGGCGCGAGGCCGGGAGGGCGGCGAAGAGATGCCCCATGAGGGGACCGCAGGCATAGACCAGCTCGGCCGCGTTCGCCGCATCGGAGGCTAGCGCCTCGTGCAGGGCAGGGCCGAACTCTCCCATCTCCAGCATGTCTCCCAGCACCGCGATCCGGCGCCGGGCCTTCTGCTGGCCGAGCACGGCCAGCGCCGCCCGCACGGCGGTGTCCGAGGCGTTGTAGCTTTCGTCGAGCAGCAGGGCGCTGCCGCCATCGGGCGTCGGGATGCGCCGCATCTCGCCCCGCCCCGCCCCGGCGCCGAAGCCCGACAGGGCCGCGGCCGCGAGGCCGGCATCGCCGCCCGCCGCCTGGATCGCGGCGAGTGCGGCCAGCGCGTTCATCGCCATGTGCTGGCCCGGCTGGCCCAGGGAGAGGATCACGTGGCGGCCGGCGAGGTCGAACTCCGCTTCGCCACCCGTCTCGGTGCCCCGATAGGCGAGCAGCCGCGCGGTGGAGGCCGGGCCCTCGCCGAAGCCCACCACCTGCGCGCCCCGGGCCGCGGCGGCATCGGCCATGCGGGCGAAGTGCGGGCTGTCCTGCGGCAGGATCGCCACGCCGCAGGAGAGCAGGCCGGCGGCGATGTCCGCCTTCTCGTCGGCGATGGCCTCGGCGCTGCCGAGGTTGCCGATATGCGCGGTGCCGACCGTGGTCACGATCGCTACATGCGGCTTCGCCAGGCGGGACAGCGGGGCGATCTCGCCGCGCTGGTTCATGCCGATCTCGATGGCCGCCCAGCGCGTGTCGCGCGGCATGCGGGCCAGGGTCAGCGGCACGCCCCACTGATTGTTGTAGCTGGCGGCCGAGGCGTGGGTCGGGCCAAGGGCCGCGCAGGCGCGCTTCAGCATCTCCTTGGTCGTCGTCTTGCCGACGCTGCCGGTGACGGCGATGACCCGGGCGGTGCTGCGCGCGCGTCCCGCGGCGCCGAGGGCGGTGAGGCCGGCCAGCGTGTCCGCCACGCGCAGCATGGGGCCGACGGCATCGACGTCGCGGTCCACCATGGCCGCCGCGCCCTTGGCGAAGGCCTGCCCCACGAAGTCGTGCCCGTCCCGCGCATCGCGCAGCGCGACGAAGAGCTCGCCGGCGCCGACGCTGCGGGTGTCGATGGAAACGCCCGAGACCTCGAGGGCATCGTCGCAGGTGCCGCCGGTTGCCTCACGCAGCTCGGCCGAGGTCCAGAGGGCCTTCACGTCGTCACTCCCGCGAGGCGGCGCACCACCTCGGCATCATCGAAAGGCGTGGTGACGCCGGCGATGGTCTGGCCGCTTTCGTGGCCCTTGCCGGCGACGGCCAGGACGTCGCCCGGCTTCAGGGCCGCAAGGGCCGTCGCGATCGCCGCCTCGCGATCGCCCGCATCGCGCGCGCCCGGCGCGGCGGCCATGACGGCGGCGCGGATGGTCGCCGGGTCCTCGCTGCGGGGGTTGTCGTCCGTCACCCAGAGGAGGTCGGCCGAAGCCGCCGCGGCCGCGCCCATCAGCGGGCGCTTGCCCGGGTCGCGGTCGCCGCCGGCGCCGAAGAGCACATGCAGGCGCGCGCCCGGGGCGACATGCGGCCGCAGCGCCGTCAGCAGCCGCGTGAGGGCGTCGGGCGTATGGGCGTAGTCCACATAGACGGCAGCGCCGTTCGGCAGCGTCGCCGCCAGCTCCATGCGCCCGCGCACGCCGGACAGCCCGGGCAGCAGCGGCAGCGCGTCGATGCCGACCGCCGTGGCGAGGCCGAGGGCGACCAGGATATTGTCGGCCTGGAAGCGGCCGGGCAGGGCCAGCGTCACGCTCTCGCGCCGGCCGAAGGCCTCCAGCTCCATGACCTGGCCGCCGGGCAGCGCGCGCTGGGAGATCAGCCGGATGTCGCGGCCCGCCTCGCCGACCTCGATGCCGCGCAGTCCGCGCGCGGTGACCACCTGCCGCAGGGTGGCGAGCGTCTCGGCCTCCATATCCGCATGGAGCACCGCCGCCGCGCCCGGGGGCAGCAGCCGGTCGAAGAGGCGCAGCTTGGCAGCGCGATAGCCGGCCATGTCGCCATGGTAGTCGAGATGGTCGCGCGTGAGGTTGGTAAAGGCGCCCGCACCAAGCTTCACCCCGTCCAGCCGCCGCTGGTCGAGGCCGTGCGAGCTCGCTTCCATCGCGAGGTCGGTCACGCCCGCCTGCGCCAGCTCCGCGAGCCGGGCGTGCAGCGAGACGGGGTCGGGCGTGGTGAGGCTGGGGCCGGGCGGAAAACCTTCGGCGACCAGGCCGAGCGTTCCCAGCGAGGCCGCGCGGTGGCCGGCCAGGCCCATGAGCTGGCGGTGGAAATCCGCGGTGCTCGTCTTCCCGTTGGTGCCGGTGACGGCGACGATCCGCTCCGGCTGCGCGCCATGAAAGGCGGCGGCCATGAGGGCGAGCGCGCGGCGCGGATCCTCGGCGCGGAGCAGGGGGCGCGGCGGCACGCCGGCCGGCCACTCGGTGCCTTCGGGTGCCAGCACCGCCGCGGCGCCGGCGCTGACCGCGTCGGCGATGAAGCGCGTGCCGTCGACGCGCACGCCCGGCAGCGCGGCGAAGAGGAAGCCGGGCCGGACGGCCCGGCTGTCAGCCGTGATACCGCTGATCTCGGCCGAGCCCGAACCGCTCAGCCTCGGGCATGGGGCGCGGAGCTCATCGAGTTGCACGGCCTGTCTCGGGGGGCTGGGTGGAAGGGACGTGCAGGACCAGCCGCGGCATGGCGACGCCATCCGTGGCATCGGTGCGGCGGAGGGGGGCAGGCTGCGGCTCCACCGTGGGCAGCGTGCGGGGCATCACGGCGGGAAGCCGGGGCGCGGGGGCGGGCGTCGGCGCCGCCGTCGGTGCGCGGGGTGCGGCCGTGGGCTGGCGCGCCGCCGCTGCCGAGGCGCCCGGGCGGCCGCCGCCCAGCTGAAGCGCGATGCTCTGCTGGATCTGCGCGATGCGCTCCGTCTCGGGCACCAGGCCCAGGATGGGCGCCGAGCGCTCGACCACGCGGCGCGCGGCCGGGGCGGCCACATAGCCGGCGGTCGCGTAGCCGCCGGTATCGGCGCGGCCCTTGGGATCGTCGACCAGGATGTGCAGCGCGTAGCGCGGGGCGTTCATCGGGAAGGCCCCGACGAAGGAGGAGATGCGCCGGTTCTCGAGGTACTGGCCGCGATCGCCGACCTTCTGCGCCGTGCCCGTCTTGCCGCCCACGAAATAGCCCGGCGAATCCGCCGAGCGCGCCGAGCCGTCGGTCACGGCGATGCGCATGAGGCGCCGCATGTTCTCGGAGGTGCGCTCGCTGATCACGCGCACGCCCTCGCGCTCCTGGCCATGCGGCACGGCGAGCACGGTCGGCTGCCGCAGGATGCCGCCATTCGCGAGCGCCGAGACGCCGGTGACGATATGGAGCGGCGTGACGGAGATGCCCTGGCCGAAGCCGATGGTCATGGTGTTGATGTCGCGCCACCGCCGGGCGGAGGGGACGATCGGCGTCGCGGCCTCGGCCAGCTCCACGCCCAGGCGCGAGGTCAGGCCCAGCCGGCCCAGGAACTCGCGGTGGCGGGTGATGCCCTGCGCCATGGCCATATGCGCGCTGCCGAGGTTCGACGAGTAGGCGATGATCTCGGGCACGCTCAGCCAGCGGTGCTTGCCGTGGAAGTCGTTGATCTGGAAGCGGCCGATGCGGATCGGGCGCGTGGCGTCATAGCCCGAGCTCAGCGTCACGTTGCCGGAATCGAGCGCCATGGCGGCGGTGAAGAGCTTGAAGGTCGAGCCCGGCTCGTAATTGCCCGTCACCGCGCGGTTGAAGCGCTGCTCGGCCGGCGCGGTCGCGAGGTCGGAGGCGGCGAAGTCGGGCAGGCTGACCATGCCCAGCACCTCGGCCGTGTTCACGTCCATCAGGATGGCCGAGCCGCCGATGGCGCTGAAGCGTTCGATCGCGAAGTCCAGCGCCTCGCGCAGCTCGCGCTGGATGCGGATGTCGATGGAGAGGCGCAGCGAGGCGGGGCTCACGCGCAGGCGCTCGTCGTACCACTTCTCGACGCCGGCGATGCCTTCGCCGTCCACGTCCACGGCGCCCAGCACATGGGCGGCGTCGCGGCCGCGCGGATAGGTGCGGCGCTCGGCCGTCTCGAAATAGAGGCCGAGGATGCCGAGGTCGTTGATGGCCTGCTGCTGCCGCGGCGTGATGAAGCGGTCGATATAGGCGAATTGCCGCGGCGGGCTGAGGCGCGGGATCAGCCGCGCGCGGTCGAGATGCGGCAGGATGCGGATCAGCCGGTCGGCGACCTGGGCCGGGTTGTCGATCTCGCCGGGGCGCGCATAGAGCGCCGTGCCGCGCACGGTGACGGCCAGGATCTCGCCGTTGCGGTCGGTGATGGCGGCGCGGCTAACGGGCGGCTCCGGCGGCGGCAGGCGCGGCGCCTGGGCGATGCGCGAGGCGGCGGGCGAGAGCACGGTCGCGTCGGTGAGCTTGGCCGCGACGGCCAGGAACAGCACGCCGAAGCCGACGGAAGCCAGGGTGAGGCGCGCCCGGATCCGCCGCATCTGCGCCGCCTCGGTCGCGCTCGCCCGCACGAGGGCGCGCGAGGCGCTCTCCCGCGGATAGGTCGCGCTCGGCGGCGGAGCGGGATCGCGCAGCGGAAGGCCGTCAAACCCGACGGGCCGCGCGTCCGGCGAAGGGGGGCGCAGGTCGCTCATCGGGCGAAGGGCACCGGGGGCGGCAGGCTCAGGCCTCCGCCGAGCAGCGAGCCGGCGGCGGGAGCGGGCGCGGGCTGCACATGCATCGCGGTGCGCAGCGGGGCGGGGGCCGCGGCGACGGGCGCCTGGGCGAGCTGCGGCGGCCTGGCGGCCTCGGCGCGGGCGCGGGTCACGGGGCGCGGGGCCGGCGCGGCATCGGCGACGCGCGCGGCGATCGGCGGAAGGGCGGGTCGCGGCGCGGCGACGGCCACCTCGGCCGCGGCCGGGCGGGAGGGCGCGCTGGCGGGGCCGGCGATGGGCGGCAGCGCGGCGGCCTCGGAGCGTGCGGCGGCCAGGGCGCGGGGCGCCGGGGCAGCGACGGGAGCCGGCGCGTGAACGACGGGCGCGGCCGCTACAACCGGTGCAGGAGCAGGGGCGGCAGCCACGGGCGCGGGTGCTGCGGCGGGCGCGGGCGGCGGCGTCGCAGCGGCGACGACCGGGGCTGCCACGACCGGGGCGGCGGCCACGGCGCGGACCGGCGTGGCCCGGCGCGGCTCGGCCTCGGCCAGCATCGACGCGGCGGTGAAGACCAGCACCTCGCCCGGGGCGGAAGGCGCGTCCGACCGGCGGCGGAAGCCCGTCGGTTCCGGCACGAAGGCCGCGATCTGCGGCATGCGGCGCTGCGCGTCGTCGAAGCGCTGGAACTGCGAGGGCTCCATGGGCTGCATGTCGCGCAGGTGGGAGGCGACCATGCTGCGCAGGCGATCCTGGTCGTTCAGTCGCGCCCATTCGGCCGAGAGCGTCTGCGTCCGCGACCTTTCGCCCTCGATCTGGCGGGTCACATCGCGCAGCTCACGGTCGAGCTTCGCCACCTCCTCCTTGGTCTGGAAGACGTAGAGGCCGGCGCCGAGGAAGGCCGCGAAGGTGACGATGGTCAGCGGATGGATCATGCGGCGCGGCTTTCAGGCTTGCGGAGCAGGGCGCGGAGGTGGGCCGATCGGGCACGGGGATTGGCGGCGGCCTCGGCGGTGCCCGGACGGACGGAACGCGGGGTGAGCAGGACGAAATCGGTCTCGGCGCGCGGCGCGAGAAGGGCGACGGGATCGTGGCGCGAGGCGCCGGGGGTGCGCCCGGCCGCCCGCTGGAAGGCGCGCTTCACGATCCGATCCTCCAAGGAATGGAACGATACGACAACGATTCGGCCGCCGGGCGCCAGCAGGCCGAGCGCCTGATCGAGCGCGCGCTCGATCTCGCCGAGCTCGTCGTTCACGCGGATGCGCAGGGCCTGGAAGCTGCGGGTGGCGCCGTGGATGCCCGAGGGATCGCGGGGAACGGAGCGGCGGATCACCTCGGCGAGGCGCAGGGTCGTCTCGAAGGGCGCCTCGGCGCGCTCGCGCACGATGGAGCGGGCGACTCGGCGGGAGTGCCGTTCCTCGCCGAACTCCCAGAGAAGGTCGGCCAGTTCGGCCTCGGCCAGGGTGTTCACGAGGTCGGCGGCGCTCGGGCCCGTGCGGCCCATGCGCATGTCGAGCGGGCCGTCGAATCGGAAGGAGAAGCCGCGCTCGGGCGTGTCGATCTGGAAGCTGGAGACGCCGAGATCCAGCACCACCCCGTCGAGCGCGGCGACACCGGCCTCGGAGAGATGGGCGAGCATGTCGCCGAACCGGCCCTCGATGAGGTGCAGCCGGCCCGGATGGGCAGCCGCCAGCTCGGCGCCGCGGGCGATCGCCTCGGGGTCGCGGTCCATGGCCCAGAGGGTGCAGGGGGCGGCCTCGAGGATGGCGCGGGCATAGCCGCCACCGCCGAAGGTGCCGTCGAGCAGGACCTCGCCCGACCGGGGGGCCAGGTGTTCCAGCACTTCGTCGAGGAGGACGGGGATATGCGTCATCAGACCGACGCCCCGTTCGAGGCCGCGGCGGCGCGGGCACGCGCCTTCTCGGCGAGCGCCTGGCGGGCCTTCTCGATCTGGGCCTCGGCGGCCGCCGGCTCCCAGATCTCGATGCATTCCATCCGGCCGAGGAAGGCGACGCTATCGGTCAGGCCCGCGAACTTGATGAGGTCGGCAGCCAGGATCATGCGGCCGTCCGGATCGGGCGAGACTTCGACGGTGTCGGAATAGAGCGCATAGGCCTTGAAGTCCTCGTCTTCGTCGGGCTCATCGAGCGGGCTCTTGGAGCCGAGCGCGGCGTCGAAGGCGGAAGCGGGCCAGGCCTCGATGCAGGGATGGCGCGTGGAACGGCGCAGGACGAGGGCCTCTCCGGCAAGACGGGTGCGAAACAGAGCCGGGACGCTGCATCGCCCCTTCTTGTCCAGCCCGTTGATGAACTTGCCCCGGAATTGGGTCATCGTTCTGTCGGATGCCCCTGCTCAATGCGCCACAGGGGGAGTGCCGGCTGCTCCGCTCTGGGCGGGAGCAGCGGCCGGCAAAGTCCCCCCCGGAACCTTGCCGGCTCGCCCGACCAGCCCTTTCCAAACGGCTCGCCCCCCCGAGCGTGTCCATCTGTCCTGGGCTGAAAGTGGTTTTAGATGGGAGAACGTGGGCGATCAAGGGATAACGACTCTGGTCTGGGTGGGGTCTTGAGGGTCTTCGGTAATTTTTTCAAAGATTTATGCGAGAAAATTAAAACCTGACCTTCAGGGGGGTGCGTGTTGGGTGGCGTCTGTGGCATTTATAGCACAGAATGCCGCTTGACCCATTCCAATGGCCGGAGCAGGTATCGCGCGGTGTCGGGCGGCTGGACGGCCGCTGGCCTGGCGAGCGATCGTTGGGCTGGAGGAAAGTCCGGGCTCCACGGAAATACGGTGCCGGCCAATGGCCGGCGGGCGAGAGCCTAGGGAAAGTGCCACAGAGAACAGACCGCCATGACCGCCTCGGCGCGCATGGCAAGGGTGAAACGGTGGGGTAAGAGCCCACCGCGCTTCCAGCAATGGCGGCGGCACGGCAAACCCCACCGGGAGCAAGGCCGAATAGGGAGGGCAGCGCAAGCAGGGGCATTTCCGCCCCGTCCTCCGGGTTGGCCGCGCGAGGCCCGCGGCAACGCGGGTCCCAGAGGAATGGTCGTCCATGGTCTTCGGGCCAAGACAGAACCCGGCTTACAGGCCGCCCGGCATCATTTTCCCCTAAGACGGCGGGCGGCGGCTCCGCCGCCTTGCCTTCGCCGCGTGAGAGCGGCGCCGCCCGCTGTGCGGTCGGATTCGGCCTTGGCGCGATGATCTGGCGGGCGTGTTGCGGCTAGCCGATGGCGGCGAGCAGGCCCCGCATCCGCGCCAGCGTGCCGGCATCCGCCACGCCGTCCACGCGCTCCGGCCGCCAGTGGCGCTGGAAGGCGGTGATGAGCACAGGCAGCTCCAGGTCGGTGCGGTAGCCGATGCGGCCGAGCAGTTCGCGCGGATCGCCCTCGGCCGGGCCGTCCTGGGCGGGCCAGAGGCCGATGCCGTTCCGCGCCAGGCCCTGCCAGTCGAAGAGCTCGCCCGGATCCTGCTTGCGGTCGGGCGCCACGTCGCTGTGGCCGATCACGTTGCGCGCCGGGATGGGATGGCGGCCCAGGATCTCCAGGCAGAGATCCGCGACGGCGGCCATCTGCAGCGCCGGGAAGTGGCGGTAGCCCCATTCGTGGCCCGGATTGACGATCTCGATGCCCACCGAGACGTCGTTCAGCGCCTCGCGCCCGCGCCAGAAGGAGATGCCGGCATGCCGGGCCCGCAGGCCCTCGGGCACCAGGCGGAAGACCTGGCCGTCCTCTTCCACCACGTAGTGGGAGGAGACCACGGCCTCGGGGTCGCGCAGCCGGGCGATCGCCTCGGCGCCGGAGGTCATGCCCGTATAGTGCAGCAGGAGGGTGTCGATGACGGCCCCCTCCGGCCGCGGGCCGACATTCGGAGAGGGAAGCTCCGTGATCCGCAGGCTCAAGGCTGGGGCTCGCGCTCGGTCCGGTGGCGGCTCAAAGCTTGCGCTCGCGCTTGATGCGGTCCCAGGCGGAGTTGATCTCGGCCACCTTGCCGGTCGCCCGCTGGATCAGGTCCTGCGGCGCCCCGCGGGAGGCCATGGCGTCCGGATGGTTCTCGCGCATCAGCTTGCGCCAGGCAGCGCGGACCTGCGTGTCCGTGGCGTCCTTCGGCAGGCCGAGCACCGCATAGGCGTCCACGCCGGGCATGTCGCCGGCGCGGGCGCCGGGCCGGGCATGGCCGTCGCGGGCGCGCTCCCATTCCTGGGCCTCCAGCCGGAAGCCCACCTGCACGCGCTGCAGGAAGCGCACCTCGCCCCGCGTGAGAGGGCCGTCGGCGCGGGCGATCTCGAAGAGCGCGCCCAGCACGTCCTCCAGCATGTGCCGGTCGGCGGCGAAGGCCTCGCCCAGGCGGTCGGCGAAGGCCTCGAACTCCTTGGAGGTCTTCCGCGCCTCGTCGAAGAGCTCGGCCACGTCCTTCATGTTCTGCGGCGGGATGCGGAACATCCGCTTGAAGGCGTCGATCTCGGCGCGCACCACCGGGCCGTCGCACTTGGCGAGCTTGGCCGAGAGCACGACGACCGAGATGGCGAAGAGCTGCTCGCGCGAGCCCAGCATCGCGGCCATGTTGGCGGCGTTGGGGCCCAGGCGCGCGGCATTGTCGGCCGCATGGCCGGCCATGGCGCCCATCACCGCGCCGACCGGACCGCCGGTCGCGAAGCCCGCGACGCCGCCGATGATCTTGCCCCAGAAGCCCAATACCGATCCTCTCGTCTCCCGACCGAGGTAACACGTCGAACCCCTTGCGCGCCACGCCCCGGGCCTGCAAAGCGACAAGGGCGCGAGGAGTCTTCTGTATGACCATTGGGACCTGGCAGTTCTGGATCGACCGCGGCGGCACCTTCACGGACGTCGTGGCGCGGCATCCCGATGGCTCGGTCTCCACCGCCAAGCTGCTCTCGGAAAATCCGGAGCGCTACAAGGACGCAGCCGTGGCGGGCATTCGCCAGATGCTCGGCCTGGCGCCGGGCGCGGCCCTGCCCGAGGGGGTGGTCGAGGCCGTGAAGATGGGCACGACCGTCGCGACCAACGCCCTGCTGGAGCGCAAGGGCGAGCGTGTCCTGCTATTGGTGCCCGTGGGCTTCGCCGACATGCTGCGCATCGGCAACCAGGCGCGGCCCCGGCTCTTCGACCTCGAGGTGAAGCTGCCCGAGTTGCTGCACGAGCGCGTGGCCGAGATCGGCGGGCGTGTGGCGGTGGACGGCACCGAGATCGAGCTCCTCGACGAAGCCGGCGCCCGCGCAGCCCTGCAGGCGGCTTATGACGACGGCATCCGCGCGGTCGCCGTCGTGCTCATGCATGCCTGGGCGCATCCGGCCCATGAGCAGCGGATCGGCGAGATCGCGGCCGAGATCGGCTTCCCGCAGATCAGCCTCTCCCACCGGGCGAGCCCGCTGCCCCGTATCGTGCCGCGCGGCGACACGACGGTGGTGGACGCCTATCTCTCGCCCATCCTCGGCCGCTACGTGCAGCAGGTCGCCTCGGAGCTCGGCGGCGGGGCGGAGCCCGTCGGGCCGCCGATCAAGCTCTACTTCATGCAGTCCTCCGGCGGCCTGACCGAGGCCTCCAGCTTCCAGGGCAAGGACGCGATCCTCTCCGGCCCGGCCGGCGGCATCGTGGGCGCGGCGCGCACCGCGGCCATGGCGGGCTACGACCGGATCATCGGCTTCGACATGGGCGGCACCTCGACCGACGTGGCGCTTTATGCCGGTGCCTTCGAGCGTGCCTTCGAGACGGTGGTGGCCGGCGTGCGCATGCGCGCGCCGATGATGGCGATCAACACGGTCGCGGCCGGCGGCGGCTCCATCCTGACCTTCGACGGCGCGCGCTACCGCGTGGGGCCGGAGAGCGCGGGCGCGGTGCCGGGCCCGGCCTGCTACCGCCGCGGCGGCCCCCTCACCGTCACCGACGCGAACGTCATGGTCGGCAAGATCCAGCCCCGGCATTTCCCAGCGATCTTCGGCCCGAACGGCGACCAGCCGCTCGACGTCGAGGTGGTGCGGGAGAAGTTCGCGGCGCTGGCCACCGAGATAGCCGCGACGACCGACACGACGCCCTCGCCCGAGGAGGTCGCCGAGGGCTTCCTGCGCATCGCCGTCTCCAACATGGCCCATGCCATCAAGCAGGTGAGCCTGCAGCGCGGCTATGACGTCACGAAATACGCGCTGGCCTGCTTCGGTGGCGCGGGCGGGCAGCATGCCTGCCTGGTGGCGGACGAGCTCGGCATGGAGACCGTCTTCATCCACCCCTTCGCCGGCGTGCTCAGCGCCTATGGCATGGGCCTGGCCGACCAGGCGCTGATCCGCGAGGCCGCGATCGAGAAGCCGCTGGCGCCCGATTCCATGGACCTGCTGAAGGACCGCCTCGCCGATCTGGAAGCGGCCGGCCGGGCCGAGCTGGTTCGCCAGGGCGCGGATGCCGCCCGGCTGAAGGCCGAGCACCGCTTGCACCTGCGCTATGCCGGCACGGATTCCTTCCTGCCCGTCACCTATGGCGCCCATGCCCAGGTGCTGCGCGACTTCACCGAGGCGCATCGCGCGCGCTTCGGCTTCGCCACGCCCGAGCGCGAGGTCGTCGTCGAGGCCGCCATCGCCGAGGTCACCATGCCGGGCGAGGCCGTGCAGGAGGAGAAGCTGGCCGCGCGCGCTGCCGGCGAGGCCCTCCCGCTGCTCGACCGCGTCACGCTCTTCGCCCAGGGCGCGGCGCATGACGCGCCGGTCCATGACCGCGAGGCGCTGCTCTCCGGCGACGCCATCCGCGGCCCCGCCCTCATCCGCGAGGCCATCGCGACGACGGTGGTGGAGCCGGGCTGGGAGGCGCGGGTCACGCCCCTGAACCATCTGGTCCTGCACCGCATCGAGGCCCGCGCCGCCGCGCGGCTGGCCGAGACCGGCCGTGTCGATCCGGTGATGCTGGAGCTGTTCAACAGCCTCTTCATGTCCATCGCCGAGCAGACCGGCACGGTGCTGCAGAACACCAGCCTTTCGGTGAACATCAAGGAGCGGCTGGACTTCTCCTGCGCGATCTTCGACGCGACCGGCCAGCTGGTCGCCAATGCGCCGCACGTGCCCGTGCATCTGGGCGCGATGGGCGAGAGCGTCCGCACCGTCATCCGCCAGCGCGGCGCCACGCTGCGCCCGGGCGACGTGGTGGCGCTGAACAATCCGTATAACGGCGGCACGCATCTGCCGGACGTGACGGTCATCACGCCGGTCTTCGACGAGGCGGGCCAGGAGATCCTCTTCTTCGTCGGCTCGCGCGGGCACCATGCCGATATCGGCGGCCTCACGCCCGGCTCCACGCCGCCCGGCTCCGCCACGCTGGAGGAGGAGGGCGTCGTCATCGACGACTTTCTTCTTGTCGATGCCGGCCATTTCCGTGAAGCCGAATTCCGGGAACTTCTCGCCTCGGCCCGTTACCCCGCCCGCAGCCCCGACGTGAACGTGGCCGACATCAAGGCGCAGGTCGCCGCCAACGAGATGGGCGTGCAGGAGCTGCGCCGGGCGGTGCGGGAATTCGGCCTCGACACCGTCCGCGCCTATATGGGCCATGTGATGGACAATGCGGAGGAGAGCGTGCGCCGCGTGCTCTCCACGCTGAAGGACGGCCGCTTCGAGACCGTGACGGATGACGGCACGCCGCTCGTCGTCGCCGTCCGCGTGGACCAGGCCAACCGCCGCGCCGTCATCGACTTCACCGGCACGGGGCCCGAGCGGCCGGACAATTTCAACGCACCCGCCGCCGTCTGCCGCGCCGTGGTGCTCTATTGCTTCCGCTCGCTGGTGGGCCAGGACATCCCGCTCAACGACGGCTGCCTGAAGCCGCTCGAGATCATCGTGCCGCCGGGCAGCTTCCTCAGCCCCACGGCGGGCGGGCCCGGGGGCGGGCGCGCGGTCGTGGCCGGCAATACCGAGGTCAGTCAGGTGACCTGCAACGCGCTGCTGGCCGCGCTCGACGCCTGCGCCGCCGCGCAGTCGACGATGAACAATTCGCTCTTCGGCGACGCGACCTATCAGTATTACGAGACCATCTGCGGCGGCACGGGGGGCGGGCCCGGCTTCCACGGGACCAGCGCGGTGCAGACGCACATGACCAATACGCGCATGACCGACCCCGAGATCCTGGAGATGCGCTACCCGGTGCGGCTTGAGGAATTCTCGATCCGGCGCGGTTCGGGCGGCGCCGGCCAGTGGCATGGCGGCGACGGCTCGCGCCGGCGCATCCGCTTCCTGCGCCCGATGCAGGCGGTGGTCGTCGCCTCCCGCCGCAACGTGGCGCCCCATGGCCTGCATGGCGGCGCGGATGGCGCGCCGGGCCGGCAATGGGTCGACCGCGCCGACGGCACGCGCGACGTCATCCCCGGCAATGCAGGCAAGGCCGAGCTGGCGCCCGGCGACATCCTCGTCGTCGAGACGCCCGGCGGCGGCGGCTGGGGAGCGGCTTGAAGCGATTGGCGTCCGCGCGCGGGCTCACCCTCGCGCTCGTTCTGGGCTTGGCCGGCGCTGCGGCCGCCGGTGCCTATGTGGTGCCGAAATGGCTCGATTGGGACCGCCATAGCGGCACCATCGCGGCCATCGCCTCCGAGCGGCTGGGCCGCCCGGTCTGGCTCGAGGGCCCGGTCACGCTGGAGCTGCTGCCCCAGCCGCGGCTGGAGGCCTCGCGCGTCGTCATCGGCCAGACCGGCGACGATGTCCGCATGTCCGCCCGCGCCCTGCGGCTGCGGCTCGACCTGGGCGCGCTCCTGCTCGGCCGGATCAAGGTGCGGGAGCTCGCGCTGGTCGGCGCGGATATCCGGCTGCCCTGGCCGCCCACCTCCCTGCCGGCCCTGGCGCCGCTGCCGCGCCTGACCGCCCTCGATGCGCGGCTCGAGGAGAGCCGGATCTCCATCGGCGGCGCGCTGCTCGAGGGCGTCTCGGCCCGCCTCACCGCCGGCAGCCCCGCCGAGGCGTTGACCGCCGAGGGCGCGCTGGTCTGGCGCGGCCGGCCGGTGCGCTTCCAGGCGACGCTGGGCCGCGCGGGCGACGACGGCATCGCGCCGCTCGACGTCTCCGCGAGCCATGCCAGCGTGAACCTGCAGGCGCGCGGCGCCCTGCTGGCCGAAGGCGGCTTCGAGGGCCGCCTGGAGATCTCCGGGCCCGACCTCGCCGCCGTCCTCCCGGCCCCGCCCGGGCCCTTCCGCGCGACGTCGAGCCTCGTGGCTGGCGCCGAGGTGCTGACCGCGCGACAGCTCGCGCTCGAGGTCGGCGGGCAATCCGTGCGCGGCTCGGCGCTGCTGCGGCTGGGGCGCGAGCCGCGCTTCGACCTGACCCTCGCCACGCCGCGCCTCGAGGTCGAGCCCTGGCTGGCCGCCCTGCGGGGCGCCGGGCCGCAGGCCGTGCCCGTCTCGCTCGACATCTCCGCCGAGGGGGCGACGCTCGGTCCGCTGCGGCTGCGCAAGCTGCGCGGCGCCGCCTTCCTGCAGGGCGAGCGGCTGACGCTTACCGACGTCTCGGCCGAGCTTCCGGGCGAGACGACCATCGAGCTTTCCGGCGCCAGCGCCGGCCCCCGCCTCGACCTTGCCCTGCGCTGGCGTTCGGCACGGGCGGAGCAGCTGGCCGAGGCGATCGCCCTGCCGGCGCGCCAGCTCCTGCCGCCGGGGACCTCCGAAGGTCAGCTGCGCCTGTCCTGGGAGGGCACGCAGGTCACGGCGACCGACCTGACCGCGCAGCTCGGCCCCACTCGCGCGACGGGCGGCTTCGTCTGGCGCCAGCAGTCGCGGCCGACCCTCGCCCTCGGGCTGGATTTCGATCGGCTGGAGGCGGGCCTCACCCCCGCCGAGCTCCTCGCCTCCCTCCGCGAGGCCGGGGCCAATGCCGATTTCCAGCTCCGGCTCGGCTTCGACCGGCTGAGCCTGGGCCCATCGGCCTGGGAGCGCGTGGCGGTGGATGGCGCGGTCGAGAACGGCCGGCTGCTGCTGCGCCGCCTGGCCGGCCGCCATCTGGGCCTGGACGTGGCGCTGGCCGGTACCCTCGCGGCCGACCGGGTCAGCGACCTGACCCTGGAGGCGGAGGGCCTCGCGGGGCCGCTTCTCGCCCGGCTGGGGTTGGAGAGGCCGGGCCTCGCCGGCCTGCCGCTGCGGCTGCGCGCCAGCGGCGCGGGCCCGCTGGACGCCTTGCCCCTGCGCGTCGAGGGCGACCTCTCGGAGGCGCGCATCGAGTCCCAGGCCACGATCGACGTCGCCAAGGGGCTCGGCCAGGGTACGTTCACCCTCCGCCATCCCGGCGCCGCCCGCATGATCGGCGTGCTGACGGAGCGCCCGGCGCCGCAATGGCTGGGCGAGGGCTCCTTCTCGCTGATCGCCAGCCTGGCCCGCCGGCCGGAAGGCTGGAGCGCCGAGAGCTTCGATGTCGTGGCCGGGCAGCTGCGCGGCCGCGGCCAGCTCGCCCTCGGGGAGGGAGGCGCGGCCACCGGCCGCCTGGCGCTGGAGAGGCTGCCGCTGCCGGCCTGGCGGGACCTGGAGCTCGGCGCCTGGTCCGGCCCGGCGCTGGACGTCGCGCTGACCGCCGAGCGGGTCGAGCCGCTGGACCTGCCGGCCCTGGAGCAGGCCTCCGCCCAGCTCCGGACCGATGCGGCGACGCTGCGGATCGAGGAGCTGCGGGCGAATATCGCCGGCGGCACGCTGGCCGGTGCGCTCCGGCTGGAGCGCGGCCCGACCGCGCGCGTCTCGGCCGAGGGCAGCTTCAGCGACGTGGTGCTCGACGGCCCGCTGACGGGACGCCCGGTGGATATCTCCGCGGGCCGGCTTTCCGGCGAATTCAGGTTGAACAGCGCGGGGAATGCGCCGGCTGCCCTCGTCGAGGGGCTGGGCGGCGAGGCGCGGCTCAACTGGCGCGAGGGCGTGCTGCAGGGCCTCGACGGCACGGCGGCCGCCGCGGCGCTTCGCCAGGAAGACCTGCGCGGGGCGGAGGCCGGGCTGCGCGCGGCGCTGCAGGGCGGCGCCACCGCGATCCAGAGCGCCACGGCGAGCCTTTCGATCGCGGGCGGCACCGTCACCGTCGACGAGGCGACGCTGGAGGGGGATGGCGGAGCGGCGATGCGCCTCGGCGGTCAGGTCGATCTGGCGCGGGACGTTCTCGGCCTCAGGGTGACCATGCCGGTGGCCGAGGGCGCGCCCGATGTCGGGCTGCGCCTGACGGGGCCGAGCCAGCGGCCGCGCCGCCTCGTGGAGGTCGCGCAGTGGCTGCGCTGGCGCGCCGAGCACTCCCCCTGACCCATGGACGAAAACGGCGAGGCGCGGCAGTTTGCGGCGCTTCCTGGGTAGAAAGGTAATGGCTGAGATGACGATTGAGACAGGTTCCCGGGAAGACGCGCTCGCCCGGGCCGCCGCGATGTTCGACGAGGGCAAGCTGAAGGCCCGCCTGTCGGACTTCGTCGCGATTCCCTCGACCTCGCAGGAGCCGGGCCACGCCCCCTACCTGACGCAATATCTCGAAGAGGCCATCAAGCCTTGGGCCGAACGCCTGGGCTTCACCTCGGTGACGATTCACCCCAATCCGCGGGAGGGTTTCGGCCCCATCCTGACCGCCGAGCGGACCGAGGATCCGGAGCGGCCGACGGCGCTTCTCTATGGCCATGGCGACACGGTGCGCGGTCTGGACGATCAATGGAGCGAGGGGCTGAAGCCCTGGGAGCTCACCGAGCGCGACGGCAAGTGGTACGGGCGCGGCACGGCGGACAATAAGGGCCAGCACGTCATCAACCTGATGGCGCTGGAGGCTGTCCTGGCCGCGCGCGGCGGCAAGCTCGGCGCCAACGTGAAGCTGGTGCTGGAGACGGCCGAGGAACGCGGCAGCCTAGGCCTGCGGGATTTCGTGGCCCAGAACGCGAAGCTGCTGGCTTCCGACGTGCTGATCGCCAGCGACGGCCCGCGCGTGATGCCCGAGGTCCCGACCATCGCCACCGGCACGCGCGGCACGTTCCATTTCGACCTGGAGGTGAAGCTGCGCGACGGCGGCGTGCATTCCGGCCATTGGGGTGGCCTGACGACCGACCCGGCCGTCATCCTCGCCCATGCCATCGGCACCATGATGGATCGCAACGGCAAGATCCTGGTGCGCGACTGGCTGCCCCGGAACGGTGTTCCCGCTGATGTCCGCGGCGTATTGTCCGGCTGCGAGGTCGGCGGCGGCGGCGAGGCGGCGACGATCGATGCCGACTGGGGCGAGCCGGGCCTTACGGCGGCGGAGAAGATCTACGGCTGGAACAGCCTCATCATCCTCGCCATGGTCAGCGGCCGCCCGGAGAATCCGGTGAATGCGGTCGCGCCGGATGCCCGCGCGCATTGCCAGATCCGCTACACGGTCGACAGCGACACCGCCGGCTTCGAGCCTGCCCTGCGCAAGCACCTCGATGCCCATGGCCTCGAGAACGTCGCGATCGCCAATGCCTTCGTCCGCATGCCGGCCTCGCGGACCTCGCCCTCCCATCCCTGGGTCATCTGGGCGCGGGAGAGCATGGAGAAGTCCCTGGGCAAGCATGTGCAGGTGATCCCGAACTCCTCGGGCGGCCTGCCGGGCGACGTCTTCGTGGACCATCTGGACGTGCCGCTGATCTGGGTGCCGCACAGCTACAACGGCTGCAAGCAGCATGGGCCGGACGAGCACCTTCTGCCGGGGCCGGCGCGGGAAGGGCTGATCGCCTTCGCCGGGATGTACTGGGACCTGGGCGAGAAGAAGTAGGGCGGGGCTCAGCCTCGAACCCGCCGGGGATCGCGTCGATCCCCGGCCCCTGACGGGAATTCAGATCAGGCGGGCCTCGCGCAGAGCGGCGCGAAGGGCAGGGGGCAGGCCCTCGATGCCGGGCGCGGTGCTGTGGTCCGCAAGGTCGGGCGGGGCGGCATCGGGCTCCAGGTAGCGCCAGCCCTGGAACGCCTTCATCGCCCGGGCCGCGACCGGCACCAGCAGCGGGTCCAGCACGATGCCCACGCAGGCCGAGCCGTCCTCCATCGTGTCGTCGATGAGGTCCACGATCCGCTGGCGGGCCTGGATGAAGCCGGCGATGACCCAATAGATACTGCCGCCGTCCAGCAGATCGTCGCGCCGCTTGGGGCGGTTGCGCGTGCGGTGCCGCAGCGGCGGATGCGTCAGCGCGCGCTCCGCCTGCCAGGCCTGCAAGCCGGCGACGTCCTTCGAGCCGACCGAGAGCTTGATGAGATGAAGCATGAAGGAATGAATGGTCGCCCGATCGGAGTCGGGCAAGGCCACGGGCGGGGCGATCTGTGGGGGCGATCCAGAATCCGGCTGGCGCCGCCTAACCGGCCTTTACGGCCGGCGCATCAGAGGGCGGAGAAGCCCAGGCAGCGGAGCCGCCGCCCGGCGTCTGAGGGCAAAGCAACGCCCCGCAGGGCGTTAGCCCTGCCTCGTCACCATCAGCGTCTTGATCTTGCCGATGGCTTCCGCGGGGTTCAGACCCTTGGGGCAGGTCCGCGTGCAGTTCATGATCGTGTGGCAGCGGTACAGTCGGAAGGGATCTTCCAGGTCGTCCAGTCGCTCGCCGGTCGCCTCGTCGCGGCTGTCCGCGATCCAGCGATAGGCCGCCAGCAGGATGGCCGGACCCAGATAGCGGTCGCCGTTCCACCAGTAGCTCGGGCAGGAGGTCGAGCAGCAGAAGCACAGGATGCACTCCCACATGCCGTCGAGCTTGGCGCGCTCCTCCTTCGACTGGCGGCGCTCCTCATCCGGCGGCGGCGGCGTCTCGGCCTTCAGCCAGGGCTCGATCGAGCGGTACTGCGCGTAGACCTGGCTGAGATCGGGCACCAGGTCCTTCACCACCGGCATGTGCGGCAGCGGCGAGATGCGGACGTCGCCCTTCACCTCGTCGATGGGCTTCAGGCAGGCCAGGGTGTTCAGCCCGTCGATGTTCATCGCGCAGGAGCCGCAGATGCCCTCGCGGCACGAACGCCGGAAGGTCAGCGTCGTGTCGACCTCGTTCTTGATCTTGATGAGCGCGTCCAGGACCATCGGGCCGCACTTGTCGAGATCGAGCTCGTAGTTGTCCGTCCGCGGATTGGCGTCGTCGTCCGGATCCCAGCGGTAGATCTTGAAGGTCTTGACGTTCTTCGAGCCGGGCTCGGCCTTGTGGGTCTTGCCGGCGGTGATCGTCGAGTTCTTCGGGAGCGCGAATTTGGCCATGATCAGTACACCCGCGGCTTGGGCGGAAACACCTGAACCTCGTTGGTCAGCGTCCGCATCTTCACGTCGCGATAGTCGAGCTTGACCTCGCGCTTGTCGTTCACCCAGGCGAGCGTGTGCTTCATCCAGTTCACGTCGTCGCGATCCGGGTAGTCTTCCTGGGCATGGGCGCCGCGGCTTTCCTTGCGCGCCTCCGCACCGACGATGGTCGTCAGCGCGTTGTCCATCAGGTTGTCGAGTTCCAGCGCCTCGACGAGGTCGCTGTTCCAGATCAGCGAACGGTCGGCCACGCGGATGTCCTGGTAGCCGGCGGCCACCTTCTCCATCTTGGCGACGCCTTCCTTCAGCAGTTCGGAGGTGCGGAAGACGGCGGCGTGGGTCTGCATCGTGCGCTGCATGTCGAGGCGCAGCTCGGCGACGCTGGTGCCGCCCTTGGCGTTGCGGACGCGATCGAGGCGATCCAGCGCGTTCTCGCCGGCCTTGGGCGGCAGCGGAGGCTGGCTCGCGCCGGGCTTGATCGTGTCGGCGGCGCGCAGCGCGGCGGCGCGGCCGAAGACCACGAGGTCGAGCAGGGAGTTGGTGCCGAGGCGGTTGGCGCCGTGCACCGACACGCAGGCGGCCTCGCCGACGGCCATCAGCCCGGGAACGACCGCATCCTGGTCCTGCGCGGTGGGGCGCAGCACCTCGGTGTGGATGTTCGTCGGGATGCCGCCCATGTTGTAATGGACGGTCGGGAGCATCGGGATCGGCTCCTTCGTCACGTCCACGCCGGCGAAGATCTTCGCCGTCTCGGAGATGCCGGGCAGGCGCTCATGCAGCAGCTCGGCGCCCAGGTGCTCCAGGTGCAGGTAGATGTGGTCCTTGTGCGGGCCGACGCCGCGGCCCTCGCGGATCTCCATCGACATGGCGCGCGAGACGACGTCGCGCGAGGCGAGGTCCTTCGCGGTCGGCGCGTAGCGCTCCATGAAGCGCTCGCCCTCGGAATTGGTGAGGTAGCCGCCTTCGCCGCGCGCGCCCTCGGTCACGAGGCAGCCGGAACCGTAGATGCCGGTCGGGTGGAACTGCACGAACTCGTTGTCCTGCAGCGGCAGGCCGGCGCGCAGGATCATGCCGCCGCCATCGCCCGTGCAGGTATGCGCGGAGGTGCAGGAGAAGTAGGCGCGGCCGTAGCCGCCCGTCGCCATCACGACCGTCTGGGCGCGGAAGCGGTGGATCGTGCCGTCCTCGAGGTTCCAGGCCGTGACGCCGCGGCACACGCCCTCATCGTCCATGATGAGGTCGAGGGCGATGTATTCGACGAAGAACTCGCAATTGTGCTTGAGCGACTGCTGGTAGAGCGTGTGCAGGATCGCATGGCCCGTGCGGTCGGCCGCGGCGCAGGCGCGCATGGCCGGCGTCTTGCCGTAATGCTGCATGTGGCCGCCGAAGGGGCGCTGGTAGATGCGGCCGTCCTCGGTGCGGGAGAAGGGCACGCCGTAGTGCTCGAGCTCGATGATCGCGGGCACGGCCTCACGGCACATGTACTCGATGGCATCCTGGTCGCCGAGCCAGTCCGACCCCTTCACGGTGTCGTACATGTGCCAGCGCCAGTCGTCCTCGCCCATGTTGCCGAGCGAGGCGCCGACGCCGCCCTGCGCGGCCACGGTGTGGGAGCGGGTGGGGAACACCTTGGTGATGCAGGCGGTCTTGAGCCCGGCCGCGCCCATGCCGAAGGTGGCGCGCAGACCTGCGCCGCCCGCGCCGACCACGACGACATCGTAGGTGTGATCCACGACGCGATAGGCGCCGAAGGAGGGCTTGCTGATGGCGTTCATCGACCCGATCCGCTCTCTGGCGCGGCGGAACCGGCCCCGCGCCTCAAATGACCCACCGGAACATGCCGGCCTCAGGAACGGCGGCGCGTGGCCGCCGCGGAAACAGCGCGGCTAGATCGCGAAGGCGATGCGCAGGACCGCGAAAGTGCAGGCCAGCGCAAGGAGCGCGCAGCCGCCCTTGACGAGGAGCAGCGCCACGATGCGCTGGGCCTCGTTGCGAACATAGTCCTCGATGACGATCTGCAAGCCCGCCGCCATGTGATGGAAGGTCAGCGCGATGAGCGAGATCATCAGCACGGCGTTCACCGGCTTGCCGATCCAGAGCAGCGTCTCGAGATAGCCGGCGCCGGCCAGCCCGATCATGCTGATCACGAACCAGATCGTCAGCGGCAGGAGCGCGATGGAGGTGACGCGCTGCATCCACCAGTGATGCGTGCCGGACTTCGCGGAGCCGAGGCCACGAACCCGTCCGAGCGGGGTGCGCATCGCGCGGGGGGAGGTTTCGGTGGCCATGATGCTCAGCCCCAGAAAGCGATGGCGAAGAGCCAGGTCAGCACCGTCAGCACGATGGTGCCGATCAGGACCGCGCGGCCCGTCTTGTAGACGGTCGGGATATCGAAGCCGTAGCCGGCGTCCCAGACGAGGTGCCGGAGGCCGGCGAGGGTGTGGTACCAGGCGGCCAGGGTAAGGCCGAAGAGGACCAGGATCCCGAGGAAGGAGGACATGAACCACTGCACGCGGGCGAAGGCGACGTCGCTGGTGGCCGCAGCCATGAGCCACCAGGCCAGGAGCAGCGTACCCGCGGCCCAGGCGCAGCCTGCCATTCGATGCGCGATCGAGGTGAAGCTCGTCATCTGCATCATGTCGTAGGCCTGCAGATGCGGGGAGAGCGGGCGGTGGACGATCTTGCCGTCGGTGCGACGGCCGATCATGCCAGCATCGCGCGGGTCACTCATGCGCTCAGCGCCTTCATCTCAAACGAACTCCAGCCATGGCTGATTTGCCGGGCTTTTCTAGGCGTCCCTTCGAGGCGACGTCAATCCGACCCCGGGGCGCGGAAGTGCTTCTGCTCATTGCGAATAATTCGCAAGTGGGCATGCTCACGACGTCTTGCAAGGAGGGTGTCTCGCAGCTGCGAAGTTCCACATTGACCCGGGGCCTCCGGGAAGTGACTGTGCGGCCCTCATCAGAACCGGTATCCCGCCGGCAGGAAAGCCTCTTGCGCGCGCATCGTCTCCTTTTGATCGCGGGTTGTGCGGTGGGCCTCGCGCTGCTGCCGGCGCTGGCCGGCGCACAATCCTCCACCTCTCCTGCTCCTCCTCCGACCGTCGCCGACGAACGCGAGCCGATCCGCCTGCTGGTCGGCATGCCGCCCGGAAGCGGCGTGGATGAGATCTCGCGCGTGCTCGCCCAGGGGCTGAGCGAGCGCCTTTTCCGGCCCGTGCGGGTCGAGAATCGGACCGGTGCGCGCGGCAACGTCGCGGGCGAGGAGCTCGCGCGCTCCATTCCGGACGGGAACACGCTCGGCGTCGTGACCGCGACGACGATGTTGCTGAACCGGCACCTGTCCCGCCATCTCGGCTATGACCCACAAGCAGACCTGACCCCCATAAGCCGCTTCGCGAGCTTACCTTTCCTGGTGCTGACGGGGCCGGGCTCGGACGACCGGACGGTCGGTGACCTCATCGAGAATTTGAAAGCAAGACCAGGGACTTGCGGCACGCCAGGGGCGGGTTCCGCGCAGCATCTGGCGCTCGAGCTTCTCATGAGATCAGCGGGGGCGCGTTGCGATTTTGTGCATTTTCGCGGGATTGCAGGTGCACTTCCTGAATTGCTCAACGGGAGTGTCCAGGTCTATGTGGAGGCTGCTGTCATCGGATTGCCACTGGTGCGGGAAGGACGGGTCAGACTTCTGGCTGTGACTTCGCGCGCCCGGTCGGCCCTTCTGCCCGAGACCCCGACAGTGGCGGAGACCGTCGCCGGCTACGAAGCCGAGACCTGGCTCGCGCTGATGGGGCCGCGCGGATTGGCCAGTACCGTCCTGAGCAAGCTGGAGGCGGCAGCCATCGCAGTGGCGCGTGACGCTGCAGTGGTCAACCGATTGCGGGCACTGTCGGCCGAACCCATCGGGGGGACGCGGATTGAGCTCGCGACCACCATCCGCGCGCAGGATTCCATATGGGGGCCGGTGGCTAGAGCCGCCGGAGTGACCGCTGATTGACGCTGCCATCCAAGCCACCATTCCCCGCAAGCTCGGCTTCAAGCCCGGCATGGTGTGCTCCGTTCTCGAACCGCCGGCCGGCCTGAAGCACGGCCTGCCGGCCACCTCGGCTTCCGAGCCGGAGCTCATCCTCGCTTTCGCCTCCGACCGTGCGTCGCTGGGCCGTGTCGCTGCGCGCGCCCTCGACCTCTA
This sequence comes from Roseococcus pinisoli, assembly GCF_018413645.1. Classification (GTDB taxonomy): domain Bacteria; phylum Pseudomonadota; class Alphaproteobacteria; order Acetobacterales; family Acetobacteraceae; genus Roseococcus; species Roseococcus pinisoli. The sequence goes on along the minus strand of NZ_JAHCDA010000005.1, from coordinate 155,666 downwards.
CGGCGTCGGCGGGCGGCTGTGGTTCGCGTATCCGAAGAAGAACGGGCCAGTGCGCTCGGATCTGGATCGCGACCATGGCTGGGAGCCGTTGACCCAGGCCGGGCTGCTGCCGGTCACTCAGGTTGCGCTGGACGCCACCTGGTCGGCCCTCCGCTTCCGCCTGCGCGAGGAGATTCCGACGCTCGCGCGCAAGGCCTGAACCGCTTTTCAAGGCATCAGGCGAAACGGGGCCCTCGGGCCCCGTTTTGCGTTTCAGGACCTTTTCGCCCGGTCCGAGCGGCTAGCGGCTGGCCTGCAGCCCGTTGGGCTGCACGGTGAGGACGGGGGTCGCGCAGACGTCCAGGCCCGCCATCTCGACCGCGCGGCCATTCACGAAGACCACGCGCACGGCATTGAGGCCCGGCCGGGCGACGACGTCGCGCGCGGCCCCGCTGGACAAGGTGCCGGGCGAGAGCTGGTCCCGCCCCCAGTCGGCGGGCCCGGCCGCGCTGACATAGAGCTGCTCCACCGCGACGGGCGAGGCGTTGCGCAGCTGGATCCGGCCGTCGCAGCCTCCCAGGGAGCCAGGAGGCGGTGCGACACAGGCGGCGAGGAGCAGGGGCAGGAGCAGAAGGGCGCGCATGCCCCTGTCTAATCCCAGTCCGGATCGATGGGCGAGGGGGGCGTGCCGCCCGCCGCGATGTCCTCGCCGGCGGCCAGCAACAGGTCCTCCCGATAGCGGCCGCCGACGAGCTGCACGCCCACGGGCGCCTTGCCCACCAGGCCGGTCGAGACCGTCAGGCCCGGCAGCCCCATGAGCGGCAGGCCGACCTGGACCAGCTGCGCCTCGATGATGGCCGAGAAGGCCTCCGCACCGCGCTGGTCGGCGTGGTTGGGGAAGGGGAGCTCACCCGAGACCGGCAGCAGGACCACCGGATAGCGCTCGAAGAACAGCATCCAGTCGCGAAGGAAGCCGAGCCGCCGCGTCAGCGTGTCCTGCAATTCGGCGATGTCCGGCGGGGTCGTGAGCGCCGCCATGTGGCGATAGACCGCGAGCGAGGCCGCCTCGCCCTCGCGCTCGGCCATCTCCAGGCCGCCGCGGGGCAGGTTGGCCAGCCAGAGCCGGGCCTGCAGCCGGGCGGGTTCGCGCAGGGGCGGCACCTCGTCCACCTCCTCGACTTCCCACCCGGCGCTGTGGAGCCGCGCCGCGGCGTCACGCAGGGCTGCGACGACGGGCGGCGCGACCTTCATCCCCTCCGGCGCGACGCAGAGCGCCACGCGCCTCGGCGCCGGCGGACCCTCCAGCGGGGCCGGCACCCACCAGGGGTCGCGCACATCGCCGACGCTCATCGCTGCCAGGGCCAGCCTCAGATCGGGGATCGAGCGCGCCAGTGGGCCGCTCACGGCCATGAGCTGCGGGCCGATGTCGCGGTCGGGCAGGCTCGGATTCCAGGCCGGGATGCGCCCCAGCGTCGGCCGCAGCCCATGGATGCCGCAGGCATAGGCCGGGTAGCGGACGGAGCCGCCGATATCTGTGCCATGGCCGATGGCGCCGATCCCGGCAGCCGTGGCCGAGCTCGCCCCGCCCGAGGAACCGCCGGGCGTCAGCCCCTTGTCGCGCGGGTTGAAGGTCTCGCCATGCACGTCGTTGGAGGTGAACCAGCGCAGCGAGAAGGCGGGCGTATTGGTGCGCCCGATGATGATGGCCCCGGCATTCCTGAGATTGGCCACAACCGGGCTGTCCTCGGTCGCGCGATGGGAGGCCTGGAGCTTGAGGCCGTTGGTGGTCGCGAAGCCCTTCTGGTCGATATTCACCTTCACGGTGACGGGCACGCCGGCCAGCAGCCCGCCGGGCTCTCCGGCCGCGAGGGCGCGGTCCACGGCATCGGCCGCGGCGAGCGCCTCCTCGGGCATGGTCTGCACCACCGCGTTGAGGCGGGGGTTCACGGCGTCGAGCCGGGCGAGGGCCGAGAGCGTGGCCTCCCGGGCCGAGACCTCGCGGCTTCGCACGCGTTGCGCCAGTTCCGTCGCATCCAGCCGCCAGAGATCGGGCATTGCACGCTCCTTCTTGGAAATTGAATCCTTCTCCGTCGGAAGGTTTCTGGTCAACCGGTCGCGCTCATGTATCCTGGCCGGGGGAATGTGAGGGGCGAGCGGTATGGAAGCAGGCGCGACAATGCGGGTCGACGCCCAGCCGGATCGTCGCCGGCTGGTGATGCGCTTCGCCATCAGCACGACCGGCCGGGCCTTCCTCGATGCCATGCAGGGCTGGCTGGACCAGCATCCGGAAGCCGTGGGCTACGACTGGCTCTACGATATGCGCATCTATCACGGCACCGTAAGCCACGACGACATCACGCAATTCGCGCGGCTTTACGCGACCATCGCCGATGAGCGTGATGCGGGGCGCTACGCGATCTTCGTGTCGTCCGATGCGGCCATGCCGCTCTGGATCAGGGCCTGCGCGCTGCATTTCCCGCGCCGGATCCTGACGGTGGTGCGCAGCATGGCCGAGGCGGAGAAGCTGCTGCGGCGGGAGCCGGACTGAGGCCGGCCCCGGGCAGGTGGTCATGAAAGGGCGAGGCTGAGCCTCAGCCCGGGAGTTCCAGCACGTTCTTGCTGATGATGTTGCGCTGGATCTCGTTCGTGCCGCCGTAGATCGTGGTCGGCCGCGCCTGGATGTAGAGCGCGCCGGGATTGAGGTTCCGGTTGCCCTCCATCGGCCCGAACAGCCCGGCATTCTCGCCGGCCACTTCCAGCATGGTCTCGGTGATGCGCTGGAAGAGCTCGGACTGGATGACCTTGAGCTGCGAGACGTCGGCGCCCAGCGGGCGGCCCTGCTTCAGCACCTCGACATAGCGGCCGTAGAGGGCCTTGAGGTCCTCCAGGTCGCAGCGATGGCGCGCATAGCGCTCCTGGAAGCTCGCCTCGTCGGCCACGCCCATGCGCTCGGCGAGCTGCTTCAGGCGCGTCAGCGCATAGGCGCTCTGGCGCGGCGAGCCGAGGTAGATGCGCTCGAAGGAGAGCAGGGCCTTGGCCATGTCCCAGCCCTTGTTGAGCTGGCCCACCAGGTTGGCCTTGGGCACCTTCACATTGTCGAAGAAGACCTCGCAGAACTCGTCATGCATCTCGAGGTTGATGATGGGGCGCACGGTGATGCCCGGCGTGTTCATGTCCACCAGCAGGAAGGAGATGCCCTCCTGCTTCTTCGCCGCCTTGTCGGTGCGGACGAGCAGGAAGATCCAGTTCGCGTCCTGCGCCAGCGTCGTCCAGATCTTCTGGCCGTTCACGACGTAATGGTCGCCGGCATCGACGGCCTCGGTGCGGAGCGAGGCGAGGTCGGAGCCCGAATTCGGCTCGGAATAGCCCTGGCACCAGATGTGCTCGCCGCTCAGGATCTTGGGCAGGTAGTGCTGCTTCTGCTCCTCGGTGCCGTAGCGGATGACCAACGGGCCCAGCATGATGATGCCGTGGTCGTTGCAGCGGGCGCAGCCGTGACGCTCCAGCTCCTCGGTGAAGATGATCTGCTTGGCGGGCAGCAGGCCAAGGCCGCCATATTCGCGCGGCCAGCCGGGCGCGAGCCAGCCCTTCTCGGCCAGCTTGAAGTACCAGACCTTGTTCTCCTCCCAATGGAGGCGCTTCTCGGGATTGCGGATCTCGGCTGGGTAATTGGCCTCGATCCAGGCGCGGATATGCGCGCGGAAGGCGTCGTCCGGAAGGGCGTTGAGGTCCTGCGGCTCGCGGCCGGTGATGGCATTCATGCTCTGGCTCCGTTTCCGGGACGGCGCTGCTCGACGGCGGCGCCTCTGTTGCCGGCATTCTGGAGCAACTGCGACGGCGCAGCTAGAGCAGGCTGCCGAAAGCGAGCCAGACGCCCAACAGGGCGAGCGAGGCGAGGAACCAGAAGCGGAAGACCGGCGGCGCCATCCGCGTGCGCAGGTGCTGGCCGAGCTGCATCCCGAGCATCGCCGGCACCAGCGCGAGCAGGGAGGTCAGGACCATCGGCGAGGAGAAGCCGCCGTTCAGCCCGAGACCGAGGCCCAGCGCCACGGTCGAGACGGTGAAGGAAAGGCCCAGCGCCTGCACGAGCTCGTCCTTCTCGAGCCCGATTGCCTGGAGATAGGGCACGGCGGGAACGACGAAGACGCCGGTCGCCCCCGTCACCAGCCCCGTGGCCACGCCGATGACCGGGCCGAGCCAGCCCTCCACGTCCCGCGGCACCCGGAGGCGCGGCGCCCAGAGCGCCACGGCCGCATAGAGCAGCAGCACGACGCCGAGCCCTGCCACCGCCGCCTTGCTGCCCGCGGTGAGCGAGCCCGCGCCCAGCACGGTACCCAAACAGGCGCCGCCCAGCATCGGCCAGAGCCGCCGCAGGAGCGGGCGCAGATGCGGCCCCACCACCATCTGCCAGAGGTTGGTGGCGAAGGAGGGGGCGAGCAGCAGCGTCGCGGCCTGGGCGGGGGCCACCATCAGCGTCAGCAGGCCCATGGAGAGGGTGGGTAGGCCAAGGCCGACCACGCCCTTTGCGATCCCGGCCAGGACGAATATGACGGCGACGGCGGCCAGCAGCGCGGGATCATTCGGCATGGCGCAGCTCCCGCGTCAGCCAGGTCGTGACTAAGGGGACGGAAAGGTCCCAGAAATCCGGATGCGGCGTGGCCGGCAGGCGCCCCGGCCCATCCGGGCGCGGCAGAAGGACGGGCCCCTCGGCGCCATGCGGCGGGCGGTCCCAGGCATAGCCGGCGCCGGGAATCTCGGTGCGGGCCCCGCCCAGCCGCTGGCAGTCCTCCGGCCGGTTCGCGGCATCGGCATCACCATGGACGATCAGGCGGGGCGCTTCCGGCAGCGGGCCCAGGCCGGCGCAGCCCGGATAGAGGGCCACCCGCGCCACATCGCCTGATACCTGGAGCGCCGCGCGGCCGCCCGCGCCGAAGCCGAGCAGCGCGATCCGCCCCTCCACCACGCGCGGATCACGCTCCAGCTCCTGCAGCACCAGTGCGGCCGCGTCGGTCAGTGACAGCTGCGCGGTCTCCGCGACGGCTTCCAGATCCACCTCCAGCACCATCAGCCCGGCCGCGTTCAGCGCATCGACATAGGGATCGGCGCGGCGGTCGGGGCCCAGCGTGTCGGGCAGGACCAGCACGGCGGCCGCGCGCTCCTCGGCCGGCGCATGGGGCAGGGACAGCACGCCGATGATGGCGGGATGATCGTGCGGCGGGAAGCGCTCCGACCCTTCGGCGCGCGGGGCGCCCATCGACAGCGCGGCCAGGACGGCCGCTGCCAGGATGTGTTTCATGCAGCTTCCTCCCAGGAATTGCGGTGACGCGGACCTTGCTGATCGCGCAGGCCGCGCACAATCTGGCTTTCCGGAAGCCTGCCTTCGGCTGGGGCAGAGGCAGGAGGGCTGCATGCGTTTCGACCTGACCGACCTGCGCCTGTTCCTCGCGACAGTGGAGGCCGGAAGCATCACGCGCGGCGCCGACCGCTCGGCCCTGGCGCTCGCCTCCGCCAGCGCGCGCATCCGCGGCATGGAGGAGACGCTGGGCACGCCGCTGCTGCTGCGCGGGCGGCGCGGCGTCTCGCCCTCTCCGGCGGGCAGGGTGCTGGCGCGGCATGCGAAGGCCGTGATCGACCAGCTTGAGCGCATGAGCGGCGAGCTGGACGACTATGCAAGCGGGCTGCGCGGGCATGTCCGCCTGCTGTCGAACACCTCCGCCCTCAGCGAGATCCTGCCCGAGCTCCTGGCGCCCTGGCTCGCCGAGCACCCCAACGTGGATGTCGAGCTGGAGGAGCGACCGAGCCCCTCCATCGTCGAAGCCGTGGCCAGCGGCCAGGCGGATGCCGGCGTCATCGCCGACTGGGCACCGGCGGCGGGGTTGGAGGTGCTGCCCTTCCGCGTGGACCGGCTGGTGCTGGTGACGCCGCGGGGCCATCCGCTGGCCGCTAAGCGCGCGGTGGCCTTCGCGGAGGCCTTCGGCTTCGATTTCGTCGGGCAGCCGGAGGATGCGGCCCTCCAGGAACACCTGTCCCGTCACGTGGCTGCCGCGCGCCGGAAGCTGCGGCTGCGCATGCGGGTGCGAAGCTTCGAGGCGATCTGCCGGCTCGTGGGGGCGGGGGTGGGCATTGGCGTGGTGCCACGCACCGCGGCGGAACGGGCGCGCCGCGTCTCGCAGATCCGGATCGTGCCGCTGACTGATGCCTGGGCAGAACGGCGGCTCGGTATCTGCGTGCGCAGCCTGGCGGGATTGCCGCCGCATGCAAGGCGGCTCGTGGAGCATCTGGCGTCCAGTACGTGATGGACGGACGCCGCTCTGCGGCGCCCTCCGTGGCGACTGTTGGCGTGCAATAGGTCGGGTTTTTGAGGGCTCGGTTCTTGCTCTCAAGCGGCAGGCTCACAGTCGCTCCGCGGCAGCGCGCACTGCCCTCGCACGTCACGGCGTCAAGCGTCCGATAGCCATGACTTGAAAGAGGTCCATGCAGCGTATCGGAGTGCGTGAGGGATGCGCCGGCTGAAGCAGTTGACGACTCCAACGCTTGGATCGCGAGCGTTGCATCCGTGAGCCAGTCGGACTTCGCGATGATGAACAGGCTTGGATCCGGACAAAAAACAGCTCCGCGTTGACGCCCATCAGTGGAAAGTTTCCTTCCGCATTCCCGACATGTTTGATGAAAGTATGCGACTGAATGCGCTGGGGGAAATCGACAATGATAACGGCTTGACCGATGCCAATCCTCTGACTAGCGACATTATAATCTTAGAATGATTGTGTCGTTCTTCGAGCGATATTCATGAATTTTCATCCGCGGTCTTTGCGTGGGGCTGAGTGGCGTGTGGTCCGGTACTTCCCGGCGGCTCGGTACTCAGACGAGCGGCGGGCAGTGAGGGACAAGTTGCTATGAACTCGCAGGCAGAAATGCAGCAGGACGGCGCGTGCCGGCGCGAGATCGCACGCCTCGATACGACGCTCGCCGTGATCCGAAGGAAGGGACCTTCCAAGCGCGCGCTTCTGCTCTGCGGTGCCGCCGCACTGACCATGGTCTCCGCCGCCGCGCGCGCCGAGGACGTCGTCGATAACGGCGCGGTGCGTGAGTACACCGCCGGCAGCAGCGTCTTGCCGGATACCCTGGTGATCGGTCGGGAAGGCGAGGGTACGGTTGCCATTCATGGCGGCGCCACCGTCGTCATGAACACGGTGGATGGCAGCACGGATTCCCGCATCGAAATCGGCAATGGCGGCACTGGCGCACTGCGCATCGATGGCGGCACGCTCACCGTCAATATCGCCGACGGCCCGACGGCCGGCTCCTCGATCGGGCGGATCTGGGTCGGTGGCGGTCAGACCAACACCACTGGCGGCACCGGCACCCTGACCATGTCGTCCGGGTTGCTTGAATTCACCCCCGTCGTTGCCGGCACCGGGAATTACGGCGGGCTGGCGATCGGCCGCGGCGCCGGGGTCACCGGCACCGTGGACCAGGCCGGGGGCACCGTCAGGTTCCAGAGCGGCGGCGCCATCGACCTCGGCATCTTTGACGGTCAGGGCGCCTACAACCTGAGCGGCGACGCGCAGCTCGATGCCGGCCATGGCGGCGTGACGATGTATATTGGCTCGCGCGGCGGCAGCGGCGAGATGGAGATCCGCGACAGCGCGGCCTTCACCATGACCACCGGTGCCAATTCGGGCGGCCAGCTCTATGTCGGCGATGCGGGCGGGACCGGCATCATCCGCCAGTCCGGCCCGGGCAGCACCGTCACGCTTGGCCTGATGAATCCCATCCGCTTCGGGAGCAATCTCAGCAACGCCGTCGCGGGCGGTGGCACCGGCACCTATGAACTGACGGGCGGCACGCTGAACGTCCTCAATGTCGGCGGCTCGAATCAGATCATCTTCGGCGACGCCGCCGGCGGCACCGGAAACTTCCGGATCGGCGGCGGCACGGCGAATATCGCCAGCAATCTTGTGCTCGCCAATGCGGCGGGCTCGACCGGCCTGATCGATCAGACGGGCGGCACTCTCGCCCTCAACGATGGCGCGACCTTGCGCTTCGGCGCCGGCGTCGGAACCTACAACCTGCAGGGCGGCACGCTGCTGGTCGGCGGCGCCAACGGCATTTCCGGCACGGGCGCCCTCAACCTCGGCACCGCGACGCTGCGCGTGCAGGACAGTGCCCTGACCACCGCCCATGCGGCGACGCTGCAATCCGGGACCCAGTTCACCCTCGACACGAACGGCCTCGCTGCGCAATGGGGCGGCGTCCTCTCCGGGGACGGCGCGCTCATCAAGGCCGGTGGCGGCACGCTGACGCTGACGGCGGCCAATACCTATACCGGCACCACGACGATCAGCGGCGGCACGCTGGCGCTGACCGGCAGCGGCCGCATCGGCGCCAATGCCAGGCTGACCAATGACGGCGTCGTCGATCTGTCGGGCGCCACCTCGGGCGGGGGGCGTGCCGACATCATGCTCGGGAGCCTGTCCGGCTCAGGCGAGGTGATCAGCGGCACCAACCTCCTGATCGTCGGTACCGACAACACCGACAGCGCCTTCTCCGGCACGATCCGCAATGGCGGCACGGGCTGGGATGCGCTCTACGGCAGGTTCGCCAAGGGCGGCACCGGCACACTCACCATCGACGGTGCCACCATCAGCGGCGGCGAGGCCTATGTGCTGGGCGGCACTCTGGCGCAGACCTCCGGCAATACGGTGGTCGACTACCTCGCGGTCGGCAGCGGTACGACCAGCGGTACGCCCAATAGCGGTCGGCTACTCGTCTCCGGCGGCACCATCAGCTTCGGGACGGCGCTGCAGGTCGGCGACTGGGGCGGCTCGGGCCTGGTCGAGCAGAGCGGCGGCGAGGTTAGGCTCTCCTCCACCTGCCTTACCGCCAGCTGCGCCTCCCTGAACATCGGCAACCAGGGCGGCACCGGCCGCTACGCCATCAGCGGTGGCGCGTTGCTGATCTCGGGCGCCAGCCATTCCCTCGGCCGCAATGCCGGCGCCAACCCCGCGGGCCATGGCGAGCTCGAGATCAGCGGCACGGCCCTGGTCGAAGTGCGGCCCACGCCGGACAGCCGCGGCTTCCTGGTGATCGGCGATCGGGACGCCAGCAATCCCGGCGTCACCAACAGCACCGGCGTCATCAACCAGTCCGGCGGCACCCTGCGGTTCGTGGACGAGTCCAACCTTTATCTCGGCGGTTACGGCAGCGGCACCTACAACCTGACCGGCGGCGTGCTGGAGATCGGCGGCACCAGCCTGGAGGGCCGCTATGGCGGCGGCGCCAGCGCGGCCACCGGCAGCTATGCCTTCAATCTCGGCGGCGGTACGATCCGGGCGATCGGTTCGACCCTGACGACGGGTGTGGATGCGACGCTGGTTGCTGGCACCAGCTCCACGATCGACACTGCCGGCTTCGGCGCCACCTGGTCCGGCGTTCTCTCGGGCGGCGGCCACCTGATCAAGGCTGGCGCCAGCGAGCTGACCCTGACGGGTGCCAACACCTATACCGGCGGCACCACCATCGCCTCCGGCACGCTGCGGATCGGCAATGGCGGCAGCCTCCTCGGCGACGTCGCCACGGCCGGCACGCTCGCCTTCGACCGCGCGGCCGCCATCTCTTTTGGCGGTGTCGTCTCCGGCACCGGCGGGCTGGCCCAACGCGGTGCGGGCTCGCTCACCCTTACGGCAGCGAATACCTTCACCGGCGAGACCAATATCGCCGCCGGCAGCAGCCTGTTCCTGGCCGGCGCGGGCGGCATCGCCGCTTCCAGCCGAGTGGCCTCCGACGGCACCCTCGACATTTCCGGGACCTCCGGCGCTTCGCTCCGCAGCCTCGCCGGCGGCGGCAGCGTGACGCTCGGCACGCAGACCCTTGCCCTCACCGCGGCGGCGGATACCTTCTCCGGCGCCATCAACGGCGCCGGCGGGTTTGCCGTCACCGGCGGGACCCAGATCCTGTCCGGCACGAACAGCTATGCCGGCGGCACGGCCATTTCCACCGGCGCGACGCTGCAGCTCGGCAACGGCGGCGCCACGGGCAGCATCGCCGGCAATGTCGCCAATGGCGGCACGCTCGCCTTCTACCGCGCCGACGACGTGATCTTCACGGGCGCCATCTCCGGAACCGGCGCGGTGGAGAAGGCGGGCGCGGGGCGGCTGACGCTCACGCAGGACAGCAGCTACTCCGGCGGCACCATCGTCGCAGCGGGCGAGCTGAGCCTGCTCACCTCGGCCGCCGCGGGCACCGGGACGATCACGCTAGGCGATGGCACGACCCTCGCCTATGCCAATGGGATCGACGTCGCGAATGCCCTGATCATCGCCGGTGCGGTGAACCTGCATGTGGCCACCGGTGAAGCGACCCAGAGCGGCAATCTCTCCGGCGGCGGCACCTATGCCCTGACGGGAGACGGCCTTCTGCGCCTCAGCGGCAATAATTCGGGCTTCAGCGGCAACACCGTGCTTTCGGGCGTGACCGTCGATCTGACCAGCGACACCACGCTGGGCTCGGGCAGCGTGCAGGTGGTGGGCGATGCGGGGCTGCAATATGCCGGCGGCGTCACTGTCGCGAATGCCATCGGCGTCACCACCGGCTCGACGGTGACCGCGACCCTCGGTTCCGGGGACACCGCCCTGCAGGCGGGCGCGATCTCCGGCGGCGGTGCGCTGGCCGTGAACGGCGGCGGCACCCTGGTCCTCACCGGCGACAACACCCATACCGGCGGCACCATGATCACCTCCGGCACGCTGCAGATCGGCAATGGCGGCACGGCCGGCAGCATCGTCGGCAACGTCGTCAACGACGGGACGCTCGCCTTCGACCGCATGGGCGTGGTCACCGTCGCGGGGACGATCTCGGGCACCGGCGCGGTCGTCCAGAACAGCAACGGCGTGCTGGCGCTGACGGCGGACAATAGCTATTCGGGCGGCACCGACCTCAACAGCGGTGCGATCCTGATCGGTGCCGACGGGGCGCTCGGCACCGGTACGCTCGCCATGGCGGAGGGCACCGCGATCGGCTTCTCCGGCAGCCAGACGATCAGCAATGCGATCACCGTCTCAGGTGATCCCTATATCGATGTCATCACCGGGCAGACCGCGACGATCAGCGGCGTCATCTCCGACGGCACGGCGCCGGGCGACATCGTCAAGACGGGCCAGGGCACGCTGATCCTGACCGCCGCCAATACCTACACCGGCGGCACGGTGATCGAGGCCGGCACGCTGGCGCTGGTGGGGAGCGGCGCCATCGTGGGCCGCCTGGTCGACAACGGCACCTTCGACATCTCCGCCGCCGATGCGGGAGCCTCGCTCACCTCGCTGGGGGGCTCGGGCGCGGTCGTCCTCGGCGCGCGGACGCTTAGCCTGAGCGCGGCGCACGACACCTTCGCCGGCGTCATCTCCGGCACCGGCGGGCTGCTGCTGACGGGCGGCGCCCAGACCCTGACCGGCGAGAACAGCTTCACCGGCGGCATTGCCCTCGGCGCAGGCGCGGCCCTGATGGTCGGCGATGGCGGCACGCGCGGCAGCATCGCCAGTGACGTCGTGGCCAACGGCACGCTCACCTTCAACCGGTCGGACGTGACCAGCTATGCCGGCGCCATCTCGGGCGCGGGGCTGCTGCGCCAGGTCGGCGCCGGACGACTGACGCTGAGCGGCGACAGCTCGGCCTATACCGGCCTCACCGAGGTGGCGGCCGGCACCCTGGCGGTGGACGGCACGCTCGGCGGCACGCTCGCCGTGGCGCGCGGCGCCACGCTCGCTGGTGCGGGCACGGTCGGAACGACGACCGTCGCCGCAGGCGGTGCCCTGTCGCCCGGCAACGGCGCGATCGGCACCCTGACGGTGAAGGGCGGGCTGCGTCTCGAGGCTGGCGCGACCTACGCGGTCGACGTCGATGCGCGGGGCCGCAGCGACCTGGTGCGGGTGACGCAGGCGGCCGCCATCGACGGCGGTGCGGGCGTCGCGGTGCGCGCCACGGGCGGCTGGAGCCTCTCGACCCGCTACACCGTGCTGACGGCGGCGGGCGGCGTGGCCGGGGCCTTCAACCCGGCGATCGCCTCCGACTTCACCTTCCTGACGCCGATGCTCAGCTACGACACGAACAACGTCTACCTGACCCTGGAGCGGAATGCGGTGGCCTTCGCCTCCGTCGCCGCGACGGGCAACCAGCGGACGGCGGCCACGGGCCTGGACACGCTGACCGGCGGGCCGCTCCATAACGCCGTGGTCCAGCTCAATGCAGGCGCGGCCCGCTCGGCCTTCGACCAGCTCTCAGGCGAGGCGCATGCTTCCTCGAAGGGCGTGCTGATCGACGACAGCCGCTTCGTGCGCGCCGCCGGCATGGATCGCATCCGCGCTGCCTTCGGGGGCGTTTCGGCCACCGGCGGTCCGGTCATGGCCTATGCCGGCCCGGCCGGGGGGCGAGGCTTCGTGCCCGCTTCGGCGACGACGGAGCGCACCGCCGTATGGGCGCAGGGCTTCGGCGCCTGGGGGCATCTCGGTGCTTCCGGCGGCGCTGCCCGGGTTTCCCATAACGTCGGCGGTATCCTCGTGGGTGCCGATGCGCCGGTGCTCGGCGGCAAGTGGCGCGTCGGCCTGCTCTCCGGCTACAGCCGCTCCACCTTCAACGTCGGCGACCGTCGCTCTTCCGGCGAGGCGGACAACTTCCATCTCGGCCTCTACGGCGGCACGCAATGGGGGCAGCTCGGCCTTCGCCTCGGTGCGGCCTATAGCTGGAGCGATGTCGGTATGCGGCGGAACGTCGCCTTCACCGGCTACTCCGACCGGCTGCGCGGCCGCCACAATGCCGGAACGGCGCAGGCCTTCGGCGAGCTGGGCTACCGCGTCGATCTCGGCCGGGTGGCGCTCGAGCCCTTCGCCGGCCTGGCCTATGTGAATGTCCATACCGACAGCTTCACCGAGCAGGGCGGCGCCGCCGCGCTCCGGTCGGGAAGCGACGACATGGGGGTGGCCTTCGCGACCCTCGGCCTCCGCGGCGCCACCTCCTTCGCGCTCGGCGGCCTCGACCTGACGGCGACTGGCATGCTCGGCTGGCGCCGTGCCTGGGGCGACGTTCGCCCGACCGCCACGATGGCTTTCGCCGGCGGCGATCCGTTCACGGTGACGGGTGCGCCGATCGGCCGCGATGCCGCGATCGTCGAGACGGGTATCTCCACGGCCATCGGCCGCGGCCTCACGGTGGCGGTTTCCTACACCGGCCAGATCGGCGACCAGGCGCAGGCCCATGGCGTGCGCGGCAATCTGAGCTGGCGGTTCTGAAAGGAAGCGGCGTGCCTGCGGGAGCAGGCTGCCGCGCCATCGGTAATAGGACCCGGCTTCGGGAAGTGCGACGGCGGGGACTTCCCCGCCGTTTCGCCGTTGGGGGGCAAGACGTTAAAGCCGGAGCGCTCAGCTACCGCTTAAGCCCGCCCCGAAACCTTTGCCTGGAAACCCGCGTCCCTTCCGATAGGATGTGGCGGTGACCTTCACGCGGCGCGCCTCGCTCTCACTGCCTTGGCTGTTGCCCACCGCGGCAGGCGCCAGTCCGCGGCTTCGCGTCGGCTCCAAGAACTTCACCGAGCAGCTCATCGTCGGCGAGCTCTATGCCCAAACCTTGGAGGCCTGGGGCGCGACCGTCGAGCGGCGGTTCAACCTCGGCGGCACCGCCATCGCGCAGAGCGCGTTGCTGAGCGGCGAAATCGACCTTTATCCGGAGTACACCGGCACCGGCCTCGGCGTGGTGCTGCAGGAGCCTCCGGAGGGCACTCCTGACGGCGTCCTTGCGAAGGTCCGGGCCGGCTATACCGCGCGCTTCGATCTGGACTGGATCGCCCCCTCCGGCATCGACAACGGCAATGCGCTCCTGGTCACCGCGGCCACGGCACGGCGGCTCAACCTCGCCACGCTGTCGGATCTCGCCCGGGAGGCGCCGAAGCTCACCCTCGCGGCCGGGAATGAATTCGCCGACCGGGCGGACGGCCTGCCCGGTCTGCGCCGGGTTTACGGGATGCAGTTCCGGCGCTTCCGGCAGTTCGCCGCGCTCGGCCTCCGCTACGCGGCGCTCGCGCATGGCCAGGCGGATGTCGTGAACGCCTACGCCACCGACTGGCAGATCGCCGTGGGCGGCTACACCTCGCTTCACGACGATCGCGGGCTCTGGCCCGCCTACCAGCTCTGCGCCGTGATCCGTGGCGCGACCCTGCGCGACACGCCCGGCATTGAAGCGCCCCTGGCCGCGGTCAGCCAGCGGCTGGACAATGCGGTGATGCAGCGGTTGAACCGCGAGGTCGACCAGGATGGCGACGAGCCGCGCGAGGTCACCCGGCGTTTCCTCGCCGCCCGGAACCCCACCTGATGCGCTGGACCAGCCGGAACCTCGATACCATCCTGGCCGCCCTGGTGACCCATCTGGAGCTCGTGCTCGCGGCGCTCGCCATCGCGCTGGTGCTGGCCCTGCCGCTCGGGCTGCTGGCGGCGGGGAGGCCGCGGCTCAGCGCCTGGCTGCTCGGCAGCGCGAGCCTGCTCTACAGCCTGCCGACGCTGGCGGTCTTCGCGCTGCTGGTGCCGGTGCTCGGCCTCGGCTTCGCCCCGGCCCTCGTGGCCCTGGCGACCTATGCGCTTCCGGTTCTGCTGCGCGCCATCGTCGCCGGCATCGCCGCTGTGCCGGCGCCCGTGAAGGAGGCCGCGACGGGCATGGGCCTCAGCCCCTGGCAGCGGCGCTGGCGCGTCGAGCTGCCCTTGGCCCTGCCGGTGATGATTGGCGGGCTTCGCGTCGCTTCTGTCACCGTCGTCTCCGCCGCCACCGTCGCCGCCTATATCAGCGCCGGCGGGTTGGGCACGCTGATCCTCACGGGGCTCGACCAGGGGCATACGGAGAAGATCCTGGTGGGCGCCTTCCTGGTCACCGCCCTGGCCCTGGCGCTGGATCAGGCCCTGGGCGCGGTGCAGCGCCACCTGCCGAGGCTCGCTTGAGGCAGGTGCTCGGCGAGACCCTCGCCTGGCTGCAGGCCAATCCTGCGGCCTTCACCGGGGCCTTGGGCGAGCACGTGCTGCTTTCCCTCGTCGGGCTCGGGCTCGGCATCGGCGTGGCGGTCCCGCTCGGGCTTGCGGTCGCCCATCGCCCAGGCGGCGCCGAGCTCGCCATCACCCTCGCCGGGGGGCTCCGCACCGTGCCGAGCCTGGCGGTGCTGGCGGCCCTGCTGCCGCTGCTGGGCGTAGGCTTCACCCCCTCGGTGATCGCGCTCGCACTGCTCGCCGTTCCGCCGGTCCTGGTGAACCTCCTGGCCGGGCTGCGCGGCGCCGATCCGGCGGCGGTCGCGGCAGCGACGGGGCTCGGGATGTCGCCCGGGCAGGTCCTCCTCCGCGTGGAGCTGCCGCTGGCCTTGCCGCTGCTCTTCGCCGGGCTGCGCATCGCCGCGGTGCAGGTGGTCTCCGGCGCGGCGCTCGCCACCTTCATTGGCGGGGGCGGTCTCGGCGATCTCGTCTCCCAGGGGCTCGCCTTGCTGGATACCGGCCGCATGCTGCTCGGCGCGACGGCGATCGCCGTGCTGGCTCTGCTGACCGAGGCGGGCTTCGGCCTGTTGGAGCGGCGGCTGCAACGGAGGGTGCAGGCATGATCCGGCTGGAGGGGCTGACCAAGCACTGGCCGGGTGCGGCGAAGGCCTCGGTCGCGGACATCTCGCTGGAAGTGCCGGAGGGAACGAGCTGCGCCCTGATCGGTCCTTCCGGCTGCGGCAAGACGACCACGCTGCGGATGGTGAACCGGCTGGTGGAGCCCTCCGCCGGCCGCGTCTGGATCGGCGGCGAGGACGCCCTGCGGCAGGATCCGATCCAACTCAGGAGGCGCATCGGCTATGTGATCCAGGAGGTCGGCCTCTTTCCCCATCGCAGCGTGGCCGAGAACGTCGCGACCGTGCCGG
Source organism: Roseococcus pinisoli (assembly GCF_018413645.1). Taxonomy (GTDB): domain Bacteria; phylum Pseudomonadota; class Alphaproteobacteria; order Acetobacterales; family Acetobacteraceae; genus Roseococcus; species Roseococcus pinisoli. The sequence goes on along the minus strand of NZ_JAHCDA010000005.1, from coordinate 139,765 downwards.
TGCTGCTCGGCTGGGACGCGGCGCGGATCAAGGCGCGCGTGGCGGAAGTGCTGGAGCTGGTGGGGCTGCCGGGTTTCGCGGATCGGCGGCCGTATCAGCTCTCGGGCGGCGAGCGCCAAAGGGTGGGCGTGGCGCGGGCCTTGGCCGGCGATCCGCCGGTCCTGCTGATGGATGAGCCCTTCGGCGCGGTGGACCCCCTGCGCCGCCGCCAGCTTCAGGACGAGGTGCTTAAGCTCCTGCGCGAGCTGGGCAAGACGGTGCTCGTCGTCACGCATGATGTCTCGGAGGCGATGCGTCTGGGCGACGCGGTGGCGATCCTCAGGGAGGGCGCGCTCCTGCAGCACGCTTCCCCGGCCGAGTTGCTGGCCCATCCAGCGACGGGCTTCGTGGCCGATTTCCTCGGGACCGATCGCGCGCTGACGCGGCTCGGGCTTTTCCTCGCCGCATCGATGAGGGGCGAGGCTGCGGCGACCGGAGCGGCCCTGCCTCCCGAGGCGACCTTGCGTGACGCCTTGTCGGAAATGCTGGCGCGCGGCACCCGTGCGGTGCCCCTGGCGGAGGGCGGCTCGGTCATCCTCGAGGCCGTGCTCGAGAAGGCCGCCACCTGAGCAGGCTCAGGACTCCAGCAACCAGACCGAGAACAGCCCTTCCGGATCGCTCCACATTTTCAAGGGACGCCAGCCCGCGCTCTCCGCCAGCGCGCGCAGACGATCCGGCCGGTATTTGTGGCTGCTTTCGGTGTGGATGCTCTCGCCGGCCTCGAAGCGGAACCGGTGTTCCGCGACCATCACGCTATGCGCGCGCTGCGAAACCAGATGCATCTCGATCCGTTCGAGCCTGGCGTTCCAGCGCGCCTCATGGCGAAAGGCCGAGAGGTCGAAATCGGCACCGGCCTCACGATTCAACCGGGCCAGCAGGTTGAGATTGAAGGCCGCGGTGACGCCGGCCGGGTCGTCATAGGCCGCTTCGAGAATGGCGGCTTCCTTCACGAGATCGGCGCCGAGCAGCAGGCGCGCGCCTGGCCGCAGGCTTGCCCGGGCCCGCCGCAGGAAGGCCACGGCCTCCTTCGGTTCGAAATTGCCGATGGTGGAGCCGGGGAAGAAGCCCAGATGGGTCCTGCTGCCGGCGGCACGCCCGGCTAGGTCGAAGGGCAGCGTGAAATCCGCCACCACGGGCCGGACCTTGAGGCCGGGGAAGGCGGCGGAAACGCGCGCGGCCGCCTCCTCCAACCACTCGGCGGCGATATCGACGGGGAGATAGGCGGCCGGCGCCTCAAGCGCACCGAGCAGCTGCACGGCCTTGGCGCCGGTGCCCGGACCGAATTCCACGACGGCCGCGCTAGGGCCGATGGCATCGGCGATGTCCTGGCCGCTCTCCTCCAGGATCCGCACCTCGGTGCGCGTGGGGTAGTATTCCGGAAGCCGGGTGATGGCTTCGAACAACCGGCAGCCCTCGGCGTCATAAAGCCATTTGCAGGGCAGGGTCTTCGGCGTGCCCGCGAGCCCGGCGAGCGCATCGGCACGGAGCGCCTCGGCCTGCGCCGTCGCGGCATCGCGCCGGAATGCGCCGCTCACGCCGCGTCCTCCGCCAGCCGCAGGCTGCTGAATTGCCAGCGCGCCCCGGGCGGGAAGAAATTGCGGTAGCTCGGACGCGCATGTCCCGGTGGGGTCGCCAGCGAGCCCCCGCGCAGCACCATCTGGCCGATCATGAACTTGCCGTTGTACTCGCCGACGGCGCCCGCCCAGGGCCTGAAGCCCGGATAGGGGCGGTAGGCGCTGCCCGTCCATTGCCAGGAGATACCGGATCCCTCGGCGAAGCCGGGCAGGGCTTCCGCGGCCTCCCATTCCTGTTCGGTCGGCAGGCGCTTGCCGGCCCAGCGGGCGAAGGCATCCGCCTCGTACCAGGAGATGTGCCGGACGGGCAGAAGCGGGTCGACCGGCCGCATCCCGCCCAGGCCGAACTGCCACCACGCGCCGTCACGCTGTTCCCAGTAGAGCGGCGCCTCCCACCCCTCGGCCTGGCAGGCGGACCAGCCGTCGCTCATCCAGAGGAGCGCGTCCCGGTAGCCGCCATCCTCCATGAAGGCGAGCCATTCGCCGTTACGGACCAGGCGATCGGCGATCCGGAAGGGCGCGAGGTAGGTCCGGTGGCGCGGGGTCTCGTTGTCGAAGGCGAAGTCAGCGCCGGCATGGCCGATCTCCACCACGCCCTCCGGGCCGTCGAGCATGCGCGCGGCGCCACGGGTGCCAAGCGGCTCGTGCCAGCCGGCGTCATAGGCCGGGCGCAGTGGATTGCCCGAGAGGACATGCAGGATGTCGGTCAGCAGCAGTTCCTGATGCTGTTCCTCATGATGGAGGCCGAGCTCGATCAGCGGCAGCGTCTCCGCCGGCGGGTCGCGCAGCAGCCGTGCCATGGCGGCGTCAACGGCGGCGCGATAGGCGGCGACTTCGTCGCTGCTCGGGCGGGTCAATATGCCGCGCTGCGGCCGTGCATGCCGCGGGCCGGCGGCCACGTAGTAGGAGTTGAAGAGAACGGCGAAGCTCTCGTCGAACCGCCGGTAGCCGGGCAGGAAGGGCAGCAGCAGGAAGGTCTCGAAGAACCAGGTGGTGTGCGCCCGGTGCCATTTCGTCGGGCTCGCATCCGGCATCGACTGGACGACCTGATCCTCCGGCGAGAGGGGGGCGGCCAAAGCCTCCGTCCTCGATCGGACCCGCGCGTAGCGTTCAGTCAGGGAACGTGTGGTGTCTGTCGGCCGGTGATCGATGACGTCCATGATGAGCGATTCCTCCGACTTCTGCCGCATGGCGGCCCGGCGCTGCGCGCCTTCACTTCGGGCTGGTCGTCATAGAGCCCCGGAACGGGCCTTGGGTTTCAGCGGCGCGCCGAGGTGATGCGTGCTCTGACGTCGGCAGTTACGTGTCGGTAAGATTGCCCGCGTCGATCGAGGGCTTGGGGAATGGCCAATCTCAGCTGATCGCATCCACCCTATCGGGATAGAAGGCAAGGTGATCCTTGATCTCGCCCACGGCCTCATAGGGGGCCTCATAGGTCCAGACGGCATCGACCGATCGCCGGCCGCCGGCTGGGATGCTGAAATACGAGGCATCGCCCTTGTAGGGGCAGTAGGAACTTTGATCGCTGCGCTCGAGGAGGTCCATCCGCGCGTCCTGGCGCGGGATATAGATTGCCGGGGCGTAAGAGGCTTCGCGCAGAACAAGGGCTTTGTCGCTCTCGGCGATGGTCTGCCCCGCGACCATGACGGTAACCCGGCGCCCAAGAGGCTCGATGGTAATGGGGTGGTTGGGGTCAGGCGGAAGCACGGGTTTTGTCATCGCAGGAACTCCCGGGATGTTGGCGCTGACGGCCCGGTCAGACCGATCTGACCCGCCGTGGGGCGGGGATGCCTCTCGCGCGCGGAGAGAGGCTGGATCAACCACGTGGTGTGCCCGGCCATGGATGTCCACCTCCGCCTTCGCTGGAGTCTGAACATGCCGCGGAGGATCGTTCTCGCGCCGGCTGGGCTGGTTTGCGATGATGGGCTGCGTGTCGGAAAGTGTTTGGTGCCGGTCGCCGCGGCAGAGGGCGACCTCCGGGGGCGCCCGTGCAGCAGGCCGCTGAAAGGCGGGTTGCTCCATCGCCCTGCATCCGGGCAATGCGATGCACCTCCCGCCTACTACAACCCCGCCCTACGCCGGTTGTCGGCCTAGGGCGGGAGCCCCGCGTTGGGGCTTACTTCCCGGTGAAAACCGGCTTGCGCTTGCCGAGGAAGGCCGCGCGGCCTTCCTTGTGGTCCTGCGTCACGAAGAGCGTCGCCTGGAAATCCGCCTCGCGCGCGAGCGCCTTGTCGAGATCCTCGGCGAACCACTGGCGCGTATAGGCGATGGGCAGCGGCGCGGATTCGGCCAGGGCCTGGGCCTTCTCCATCGCGGCCTCCAGCGCCAGGCCGGGCGCGACCACGTAGTCCACGAGGCCGATCGCCTTGGCCTCGGTGCCCAGGTACTGGGTGTGGTGCAGCAGCATGTCGCGCGCGCGGCCGACGCCGATGCGCGCGGGCAGCGTCGCGGGCATGCCCATGTCCGCCATCAGGCCGATCTTGTGGAAGCCGGCCATGAAGCGGGCATTCTCGGCCGCGACGACCGTGTCGCAGAGCAGCGTCAGCGACAGGCCGGCGCCCACCGCCCAACCCTCGACGGCGGCGACGATGGGCAGGTTGCCCCGCGCCATCAGCCGCACCAGGCGGTGCGTGCGGCGCATCCGCTCGCGCCCGTCATAGGGGTTCTCGATGTTCATGCCGGTGATGTCGCCGCCGGCGCTGAACACGCCGCCGGAGCCGGTGAGCACCAAGCAGCGGATCGAGGTATCGGCGCTGGCGCGCTCGATCGCATCCTCCAGCGCCTGCCGCAGCGGCACGGCAAGCGCGTTGCGGCGCGACGGGTAGTCGATGGTCAGGACGAGGACGGCGCCGTGCCGCTCCTCGGCGATGCGCATCACGGGCGCTTCGGTCGCGTCGCTCATTCCTCGGTCTCCGGGGCGAGCGCCATGAAGCGCTTGCGGTGCAGGGCGGCGCCGCCGAGGGCCGGGGCCTGGACCATGGCGCGACGCATATAGAGGCCGACATCGTAGTCGTCGGTGTAGCCGATACCGCCGTGCAGCTGCACGCAGGCCTGGGCCACGAGCATGCCCGCCTCGCTGGCGCGCGCCTTGGCGCGGCTGACGATGGCCTGTGCCGCCTCGCCCGTCGCGCCGTCGTCCAGCGCGGCGGCCGCCTGCTCCACGGCGGCGCGGGTGAGCGCCACCTGCATCTTCGCATCCGCCGCCTTGTGCTGCAGCGACTGGAAGGTGCCGATGATCTTGCCGAACTGCTGGCGCGTCTTGAGGTATTCGAGCGTCATCGCGAAGCTCGCCTCCATGCCGCCGAGCAGCGAAGCCGCGGTGGCCAGCGCCGCGCGGTCCAGCGCCTCGGTCAGCGCCGCGCCGATATCGTCGGCGATGTGCTGGCCAGGGCCGTGGCCCGAGAAGGGCTTGGGCGCGACGGTGCCGAGATGGCCGCCATCCTGCGTCGCCTCGGTCGTGATCGTGACCTGGTCGCGCGTCAGGAGGTGGAGGGCCACGCCCTTACCCTCGGCTACGGGCCAGAGGATATGCGTGGCGCCGCCCGCCATGGGCACGAAGGCGCGCGCGCCCTCGGCCGAGGAGGCGAGGGAGAGCGTATTCGCGCGGTCCTGCCAGGCGGTGAGGACCACGGCCTCGCCGGCCAGCAGCTGGCCCAGCAGCTCCGTGGCGCCGGCCGCGGCCAGCAGATGCGCCGAGAGGGCGCAGCCGATCAGCGGCTCGGGCGCCAGCGCGCGGCCGGCTTCCTCGGCCAGGGCGACCATCTCGCCCATGCCCAGGCCCGTGCCGCCCGCTTCCTCGGAAACGGCGAGCCCGATCCAGCCGGCCTCGCCCATCTGGCGCAACAGGCCGCCGTCGAAGCCCGGCTCCGTGAAGCGCAGCTTGCGGACCCGTGCGAGGTCCGTGCCGAGAAGTCCGCGCGCCGAATCGCGGATCATCTCGATGCTTTCCGCGCGGTCGCCCGAGAAGGGCGCCACGCCGGCGGCCGACGCGCTCATGCGCGGGTGTGAAGCTTGGCGGCGCTCTTCGCCTGCAGCTCCTCCAGGCTCACGCCATCGGCGATGTCGCGCACGACGAAGCCGAGCTCGGGCACCACGTCCAGCACCGCGAGGTTCGTGTAGACGCGGCTGACGTTGGAGAGCGCGGTCAGCGGATAGCCGCACTTCTCGACGATCTTCGGGCGACCGTCCTTGGTCGTGTGGTCCATGACGACCCAGAGGCGCTTGGCGCCGGCACCGAGGTCCATCGCGCCGCCCACGGCCGGGGCCGTGTCGTTCTCGCTGGTCGCCCAGTTGGCGAGGTCGCCATTCTCCGCGACCTCGAAGCCGCCGAGCACGCAGAGGTCGATATGCCCGCCGCGGATCATCGAGAAGCTGTCGGCGTGGTGGCAGAAGGAGCCGCCCTTGCGCAGGGTGACGAACTGCTTGCCGGCGTTGATCAGCCAGGGCGTCTCCTTGCCCTGCTCCGGCGCGGGGCCCATGCCCAGCACGCCGTTCTCGGACTGGAAGATCACCTCGCGCTCGAGCGGAACCTCGTTGGCGATCAGGGTCGGCATGCCGATGCCGAGATTGACAACCCAGCCCTCGGGAATGTCGGCGGCGGCCTTCGCGGCCATGTCGGTGCGGCTATAGGGCATGAGGCTCCTCCTTTGGGCCAAGGCTAGGCCCGGGACATGTGCAGGTCCAGCTTGGCGCCCGGCCTTCCCGGATGGGTTCTGGCGGCCGGACGCCTCGCGGCGTGATGGGGTGCCCGGCGCGCAGGCCGGGCCGTTCTTGATCGCTCGCCGGGGTCTTGGCGCCCCGGCGAAGGAGGTGGCTCAGGGCGCCCAGGGGGCTCCGCGGTCGACCTGGACGACGCGGTTCACGTAGATGCCCGGCGTCGCGATCGCCTCGGGATCCAGATCGCCCAGCTCGACGATGTGCTGCGTCTGCACGATGGTCAGCTCGGCGGCGGTGGCCATCACCGGGTTAAAGTTCCGGCCGGACTGGTTGTAGACGAGGTTGCCCCAGCGATCGGCCTTCCAGGCCTCGACCAGCGCCACGTCGGCGTGGAGGGCGCGCTCCATCACGTAGTGGCGGCCTTCGAACTCGCGCTCCTCCTTGCCGCGGGCCAGCAGCGTGCCGTGCGAGGTGGCGGTGTAGAAGGCGGGAATGCCGGCGCCCGCGGCGCGCATGCGCTCGGCCAGCGTACCCTGCGGCACGATCTCGAGCTCGATCTTGCCCTCGCGGTACAGCTGCTCGAAGACGACGCTGTTGGCGCTGCGCGGGAAAGAGCAGATGATCTTCCGGACGCGGCCGAGCTCCATCAGGCGAGCCAGGCCGACATGCCCCGTGCCGGCATTGTTGGCGACGCAGACGAGATCCTTCGCACCCTGCTCGATCAGCGCCTCGATCAGCTCGTCCGGCTGGCCGGCGCTGCCGAAGCCGCCGATGAGGACGGTCGACCCGTCCTTCACGCCGGACAGCGCCTCGGCCAGCGAGTTGACGATCTTGTTGATCATGAAAAAATCCGCCCCCGGAACCACATGTTGCAGCGCACCCTGCGCCGCCATTCTTCGCGGCGGATACTGCGTTGTCGGGACGCATTCTCCAAGAGGGGTGACCGATCGGTCGGTCGGCATTTGCGGCTTTCGCCCGGCGCAGGCGGCGCCGGGCGAGGGCGCTTTCAGGCGAGAGGCGGCAGCAGCCGCGTGATCTCGGCGCTCGTCGGCGCGCCGCCCAGGATGTCGAGGTCGCCGTCCCGCAGCCGCCGCGCGGCGCCGACCATGGCCCCCATGGCCTGGCGGTAAAGGCCGCCGCCGATCGAGATCCGGCGCACGCCCGCCGCGGCGAGGACCGAGACCGGCACGGCGCCGCTGCGCGGCCCCATCACGATGTTGACGGGCAGGGGCGCCACCGCCTTCACCACGGCCTCGATCGCCGCCATGTCCGACAGGCCGGGCGCGTAGAGGACATCCGCCCCCACCTCGGCGAAGGCCTGGAGGCGGCGGATCGTGTCGTCCAGGTCGGGGCGGCCGTTGAGGAAGTTGTCGGTGCGGCCGGTGAGCAGGATGCGGCCCTTCGCGGCCCGGGCCGCGGCCTTCACGCGGGCCACCGCCGCGTCGAAGCCGTGGATGGGATCGGCCGGGTCGGCCGTCGTGTCCTCGATGCCGAGGCCAGCGAGACCCGCGGCGATCGAGGCCTCCACCGTCAGCACGCAATCCTCGGGCGAGGGGCCGAAGCCGTCCTCCAGGTCGCCGTTCACGGGCAGGCCGGTGAGGCGATGGATCATCGCCGCATTCTCGATCGAGACCTCGCGGCTCAGCGCCGCACGGCCGTCGGGCACGCCCATGGCGAAGGCGATGCCCAGCGAGGTGGAGGCCAGCGCCGGAAAACCCTCGCGGGCAAGAAGCACGGCCGATCCGCCGTCCCAGGGGTTGGGCATGACGAAGCAGCCTGATCGATGCAGGTCGCGGAACTTTTCATAGGCGGCGCTCATGGCGGCTTTCCTCCCCGGTTGAGAGGAAGCCTAGACGGACGGGCGGAAAAAACCATTCGGCGTTTTCCGAAGCACCATCCGCCGGAAGATCCCTAGTCCTGCTCTTCCGCGTAGGGATTCTCCGTCCCGCGCAGCTGCAGCCGGATCGGCACGCCCGGCATGTCGAATTCCTCGCGGAAGCCGTTGAGCAGGTAGCGCTGGTATTCCTGCGGCAGCTGCTCGGCGCGGGTGCCGAAGATGGTCAGCGTCGGCGGCCGCGCCTTGGGCATGGTGATGTAGCGCAGCTTCAGGCGCCGGCCCTCGACCAGCGGCAGCTGATGCCGCTCCAGCATGTTCCCGAACCAGCGGTTCAGCGCGCCGGTGCCGACGCGGCGGTTCCAGCGTTCGTGCGTGCGACGGACGGCAGGCAGCAGCTTGTCAACGCCCGCGCCCGTGGCGGCCGAGATGGTCACAACCTCCAGGCCGCGCAGCTGGTTCAGCGAGGTCTCCAGCGTATCGGCCACCCGGCTGCGCGCGGCGGCCCGGTCCTCGATGGCGTCCCATTTGTTCAGGGCGATGACCATCGCACGGCCCTCGCGCTCGGCCAGGCGGGCGATGCGGATGTCCTGCTCCTCCAGCCCCAGCAGGGCGTCGAGGACGAGGATCACCACCTCCGCCTCGCGCAGCGCGTTGATGGAGGAAGCGACACTCAGCCCCTCCAGCTTGGCGTTGATCCGCGCGCGCTTGCGCATGCCGGCGGTGTCGACGATGCGGATCGGGCCCTGCTCATCCTGCCACTTCGCGGCGACGGCGTCGCGCGTGAGGCCGGGCTCGGGCCCGGTGATCATGCGCTCCTCGCCCAGCAGCGTGTTGAGCAGCGTGGACTTACCGGCATTCGGCCGGCCGAGGATGGCGAGGCGGAGCAGCTTCTCGTCCTCCTCCTCCTCCGTCTCGCTCGGGGCATCGACCTCGGGCAGGTGCTCGACGATGGCATCCATCAGCCCGGCGATGCCCTCATTGTGCTCGGCGGAGACCGCGATGGGGTCGCCGAGGCCGAGCTCGTAGGCCTCCATGGCATTGGCGGCGCCGCCGCGGCCCTCGGCCTTGTTGGCGACGAGAATCACGGGCCGGCGCGCGCGGCGCAGCCAGTTGGCGAAGGCACGGTCGGACGCGGTGATGCCCGAGCGCGCGTCCACCACGAAGATGGCGACGTCGGCCTGCTCCAGCGCCGCCTCGGAGCTCGCGCGCATGCGGCCGAAGAGGCTCTCGGGCGCGGCTTCCTCGAGGCCGGCGGTGTCCACCAGCAGGATGTCCCGGCCGCCCAGCTGGGTCTCGGCCTCCTTGCGGTCGCGCGTCACGCCCGGCGTGTCGTCCACGATCGCGAGGCGCCGCCCCACCAACCGGTTGAAGAGCGAGGACTTGCCCACGTTCGGCCGGCCGAGGATGGCGACCACCGGCAGGCTGTCGCCACGATCTGACATGATTTTATCCAACTCCGCGAAGGGCAACGACGGAACCGCCGTCGGTCATCAGGTAGACGCTGTTATTGGCCACGACGGGCTGCTGCGTCGCGCCGTCGGGCAGGCGCAGGCGGTCGATGATCTCGCCCGTGCCGGCATCCACCTCGAGCAGCTGGCGGTGGCTGGACGCGACCAGGATGCGGCCGCCGGCGACGACCGGCGGGCTCCAGATGATCGGCCGGCGGCGCCGGGCCTCGTCCTCGTAGCTCTGCAGTTCGCTGATCCAGCGGACGCGGCCGTTGTCGCGCTCCAGCGCCATCAGCCGGTTGCCGCGGGTCAGCGCGAAGCACCAGTCGCCCACGACGGAGGGGGTGAGCGACCCGCCCACCTCGCGCTCCCAGACGCGGCGGCCCGAGCGCAGGTCGATCGAGGTCGCCGCCCCGGCCATGCCGATGGCGAAGACGCGGCCGCGGTCGATGACCGGCAGCGCCGAGATGGCACCGATATCGGCGATGGAGACGCCACCGCGCGTGGTGCCGAGGCTCTCGCTCCAGAGCACGCGGCCGTCGGCGATGTTCAGGGCCACGATCTCGCCGGAGGCGAAGCCGGCGACGGCGGTGTCGCCCTCGACGGCCGGGCTGGGCAGGCCGAGCGGCAGCGCCTGCACGGGGGAGGCGCGGAAGGTCCAGGCGCGGCTGCCATCCTCGGTTGTGAGGCCGACCAGGTGGTTCTCGACCGTGGGGACCAGGATCCGGTTGCCGGCGACCGAGAGGCCGCCGCGCGCGGGCACGCCGATGGACGCGCGCCACTTGATCTCGCCCGAGGCGGGGTCGAGCGCCAGCACTTCCGCCAGGCCGGTCGCGACGTAGAGGACGCCGTCGGAATAGGCGAGGGCGCCGCCCAGGGCGCCGTCGCGGTCCCGGCGGGGGCGGGTGTCGGTCTGCCAGCGGCGGCCGCCGCGGCCCGCATCCAGGCAGCTCACCCAGCCCAGCGCGTCGATGGCGAAGACGGCGTCTCCCACCACCAGCGGCGGGGCGGTGAGGCGGCGGCGATAGGCGTTGCCCGAGCCGATGGAGGTGCGCCAGACCTCGCCGACCGGACGCGGCAGCGAGAGATGGCCCGGCGCATGGCCCGGCGCGCCACCGGCCGTGGGCCAGTCCGCATTGAGCGTCGGCGCCGGCAGCGAGAAGGGACGGCTGAGGGCGGCCTCGTCGGGCGCGACCTCACGCTCGCTGGAAAGGACCGAATGGCGCTCGCCCGGCAGTGCCACCTTGGGCGTGCCCAGCATGTCGTCCACCCAGTTCCGGGTGCTTTCGCAGCCGGCCAGAAGGGCGGCGCCACCCAGCAGCGCCGTGCGGCGACCCAGGAACCGTTTCGTCGAATCGGGCATCAGCTTCCCAGTCCTTGGAGCAGGCGGCCGGCGCGGTCGCGCAGCCCCTGCGGCGTCGCGACATCGGTGGTGAGCGCCTGGAGCGTGGCGCGCGCCTGTTCGGTGTTGCCGGCCTTGAGGGCGGCGAGCGCCTGCACCTCCTGCGCGGAGGAGCGCCAGGGGGCGCCGGGCGCGGTGAGGGGGGCGACGCGGCCCTCGATCTCGGCGGCATTGCCGGTATCCAGGGCATGCAGCCCCCACATCACGGTCGCGAGATCGCGATAGAGTGGGTCGGCCGCGGTGTCGCGGGAGAGGGCGTCGTAGGCGGCCAGGGCCTGCTCCATCTGGCCGGTCTCGGCCAGCAGGGAGGCGCCACGCAGGCGGGCCAGGGCGCGATAGCCGGCCGGCGCCTGGGGCACCATGGCCACGAAGCGGTCCGCGATGGCGCGGAGGTCCGCACCTTCGGCCGCGGCGTCGCGCGTGGCGGAGAGGAAGGTGTCGGCGACCTTGGCGGCCTCGCGCCGCTCATACCAGCGCCAGCCTTCCCAGCCGCCGACGCCGGCCATGGCCAGCAGCACGACGCCGATGACGAGGCCGCCGTAGCGCTGGGCGAGCTTGCGCGCGCGCTCGGCGCGGAGCTCCTCTTCAACCTCGTCGATCAGATCGGACAATGCGGGCGCCTTTGTTCGGGGGAGGGCGTTCGGGAGGAGCGGGTATAGCGGCCCCTTTGCACGGCGTTAAGGCTTGCCGGCGTTTCTTGGCGGATGTGCGGCCATCGACCCTCCTTTCCCTGCTTCTCCTTCCCATTCTGGGCGGCTGCGACGGGCCGGCGCTCGTCGCCACGGCGGGCGTGAACGTGGCCTCGCTGACCCTGGTCGGGCGGTCGGTGCCGGATATCCTGGTCTCGGGCGTGACGGGGCGGGACTGCTCGATCGTCCGCCTGGACCGAGGGATGTCCTATTGCGCGGCGCGGGTGCCGGCCCCCTCGCCGCCGCCCTACTGCACGCGCAGCCGGGGCAGCGTGGATTGCTGGGTGACCCGGCCGGGGACGATCCCCATGGTCCAGGGCGTGGTGGACGGGCCGGCGAGCCTCACGCCGGCCCAGGAGGCCGACCGGACGGCCCGCTGGCCCGGCTTCTAGCCGCGTTCAGGCGCTGGGCGTGAAGCTGCGGTCGATGATGTCGGTCACCCGGATCGAGCGGTTGATGATGCCGTATTCCAGCAGCTTGTCCGCCTGGTCCTGGTATCCCCGCAGGGCGGCGTCATCGAGCGGCGTCGCCCGCACCCGGTCCACGCGGAAGGTCCATTCCAGGGCCTCGGCCGGCTGGCGGATGAGGGCGGCGGTGAGGCGCGCATATTCCGCCGGATTCTCGAGGCCCCAGGCCGTCGCGCGGTCGACGCGGCGGGAGAAGTCCTGGAAGAGCTCCCGCTTGGCCGGGATGGCGGAGGCCTTCACGGTGGTGAAGGCGGCCGCGGGCACCAGGTTCTCGGCCGTCGCGAGGATGCGGGCGCCGTATTGCTGGACCTCGATGGAGGTGAGCGCGCCCCAGACCGACCAGGCGTCGATCTGCCCCGCCCGGAAGGCCAGGGCGGAATCCGCGGGGTTGATCCAGGACACCCGGACGTCGCGGGCCTTGAGGCCATGGGCCTCCAGGATCCGCAGCATGGAATAATGGGTCCAGCCGCCGCGCACCGAGGCGATGTTCTTGCCCCGCAGGTCGGCCACGCTCCGCAGGGTGGAGTTCTGCGGCACGATCAGCGCATGCGACGCGCCGGTGGAGCGGGTGGTGGCGATGCCCTTGAAGGGCGCGCCAAAGGAGGCGACGCTGAAGAGGTTGATGTCGCCGATCTGGGCGATGTCCACCGCATCGGCCTGCATCGCCTCCAGGATGGGCTGTGCCGCGATGAATTCCTTCCAGTCGATGGTGTAGGGCAGGCCGTCGAGCTGGCCGGCGCCCTCCAGCAGGGCGCGGAGGGTGCTACGCTGGTTGCCCACGTTCAGGACGGGCCGCCCCTGGGCGCGGACGATCGCGGGCGCGGCGCAGATCGCCCCGGCGGCGAGCAGGAGATGCCGGCGGGAAGGCGCGGTGATGTTCGTCACGGGGAGCACTCCTGATGGGGTGAGGTCCGGAAGCCGGATTAACCTGTTAAACAGGTTAAAATTATATTTTATCTTATTTATTGGTGAAATTGGCCGTTGCGCATCCCTGCCATGCGGCACTCCGCCGTGGAAAAGGGCGTGGCTCAGGGCCTGGCGGGGTGCAGCACGCCCTGTTCGGTGACGATGGCGTCCATCGGGATGTCGTGGGGCTGCGGAAAAATCGTCGGAATGGCGGCGCGGGAGCTGCCGACGCCCAGCACCAGCGGCCGGGCGGCCATCGCCGCGAGCGTGCGGTCGAAGAAGCCACCGCCATAGCCGAGGCGATAGCAGCCGGGGTCGTAGCCCACGACCGGCGCGATCACGACATCGGGCGCTACTTCCGCGCCCTCGGCGGGAAAGGGGATGTTCCAGACGCCCCGCGCCAGGGCGGCGCCGGGCCGCCATTCGCGGAAGACCAGTGGCCGGCCCTTCTCGATCACCACCGGCAGGGCGCAGCGCCCGCCGCGCTCATGGATCCGCCCCAGCCAGGCGCGCAGGTCGGGCTCGCCGCGGAAGGGCCAGTAGGCGCTGACGATGCGGCCCGCGACCTCGCCGATCGCGAGGTCCAGCCCCTCGGCAATGCGCGCCGTCTCCTGGCGGCGGGTCTCGGGGTCGATGGCGAGGCGGAGCGCGATCAGGCGCTCGCGCTCCGCCTTACGCCAGCGGGCCACGTCGCGGCGCTGCTGGGCGTCGGGCTCCGGCGCATAGCCGAGGTAGTCGGGGTCGACCTCGTGCAGGAAGCAGGCCGGGGAGGCGTAGTCGTGGAACTCCGGCGGCTTCGGAGGCTTGGTCATGACCCCGTGCGCCGGAACCGCTCGTCGCGGCCGAGCAGCACGCCCTGGCCCGCCGCGATGCCCATTTCCAGGCTCTGGGCGATGCGCCGCGCGCGCTCAAGGAAATGGTCGGCCGCGATGGGCGGGCAGATCTCCCGCGCCGCGGCCTCGAAGAGCGCCAGCCAGCGGTCGAAGTGCCCGGCATCCACGGGAAGCGGCAGATGCTTCTCCATCGGGCTGCCGTGATACTCGCCGGACATCAGCGCGACCGATGACCAGAAGGCGAACATCCGCTGGAGATGCGGTTCCCATTCGCCGATCCGGGCCGCGAAGACCGGCCCGATCAGCGGGTCCTCGCGGACCCGTTCATAGAAGTGGCGCACCAGCCGCTCGATCATCGCGGCATCGATGCCGGTGCGCGCGACGATCTCGGCGGTGGCCCGCGCGCGGCGCTCGGCGGCGTCGCGCGCCGCGTTCACCGGAAGTTGACCGGCTTGCCGACCGGGGCGCCCAGCACCTCGTCGTCGCGCATCGCCACCTGGCCGCGGATGATGGTGCCGACCGGCCAGCCCTGGCAGCGATAGCCGTCGAAGGGCGTCCAGCCGCAGGGGCTGGCGATCCAGTCGTTGGTGATCTCGCGCGACTTGGCCATGTCCACCAGCGTGAAGTCGGCGTCGAAGCCGACCGAGAGGCGACCCTTGTTCACCGCACCGTATACCCGCGCGGGGCCGGCGCACATCAGGTCCACGAGGCGCATGAGGCTGAGGCGGCCGCTGCTCACATGGTCCAGCATCACGGGCACGATGGTCTGCACGCCGGTCAGGCCGGCCGCGGTATTGGGCCAGGGGCGCTCCTTCGCCGCGCGGGAATGCGGGGCGTGGTCGCTGCCGATCACGTCCACCGTGCCGTTGCGCACGGCGGCCCAGGCGGCCTCCAGGTGGCGCTTGTCGCGGATGGGCGGGTTCATCACGGCATAGCCGCCGAGGCGGTCATAGGCCTCGTCGGTCTGGGTGAGGTGGTTCACCAGCACCTCGGCCGAGCAGATGTCCTTGAACTCCGCCAGATATTCCAGCTCCTCGGCGGTCGAGACGTGGAGGATATGCGCGGGGCGGCCGGTCTTGCGGGCTAGGGCCAGCAGGCGCTTCGTGCCGAGCATCGCGCATTCCACGTCGCGCCAGACCATGTGGTTGCGGTGCGGCATGCCCTCGGTGAAGAGCGGTTTGCGCTCCTGCAGGCGGTACTCGTCCTCGGAATGGTAGCAGATGCGGCGGCGGCCGGAGCGCATCACGGCCTCCAGCGTCGCATCGTCCTCGATCAGCAGGTCACCCGTCGAGGAGCCGGCGAAGACCTTCACCGCGCAGACATTGTCCTCGAGCTCGAGCTCGGCGAGCTCGGCGATGTTCTTCTTCGAGGCGCCGACATAGAGGCCCATGTCGCACCAGGCGTGCTGGGACACATGCTCGCGCTTCCAGGCGAGCTGCGCCGAATCGGTGATGGAGGGCGAGGTGTTCGGCATGTCGAAGACGGCCGTGAGCCCGCCGAGCACGGCGGCCCTGGTGCCGGTCTCGATGGTCTCCACGGCCGGATCGCCCGGCTCGCGCAGATGGACATGCGCGTCGATCAGCCCGGGCAGGACGTGCAGATGCGTGCAATCGATCACCTGCGCCGCCTCGGCCTTGCCCAGCGCGCCCATGGCCGCGATCCGGCCATCGCGCACGCCGATGTCGAGCGGCTCGATGCCCCAGGGCAGGACGGCCTGGCCGCCGCGCAGGATGAGATCGAAATGGGGCATCGCGGAACTCCGGAAGATGGAGGGTCGCAATCTGACGGGTCCGGCAGGACGTGCAAGACGTGTCCGGAATCTTGAAACATAAAGATATATCGATGATATGGTGGCGAATGCCTTCCCGGGAAGGGGTTCCGGGCCGACATCGGCCCCGCCGAAACCTGAGGGCGTGAGCCCCAGCCCAGGAGCAATCAAGGATGTACTCCGGCCTGCCCCGGCACCTCCGGGGCGACGATCGACGCCCGTCCCGGCGGGCCTGAACGGCGTGCCGGACATCCCGCAGCCGACCGACTCCGACCCGCCCTCGCCCTGCCGGCACGTCTGCCGGCTGGAGGGGGAGGTCTGCCTCGGCTGCGGCCGCCGCCTCGACGAGATCGCGGCCTGGTCTATCGCCAGCGTCGCGGCGCGGCACGCGATCCTGCGTGCGGCGGGCGAAAGGCGGGCCGCTTTCGGCGACGAGGCCGCGGGCTTGCCGGCCCGCCCCGGCGCGGCGGTGGCGCAACGAAAGAAGGGGTGACGGGGGGCCGCTTCGGCCGCATATCCCTCTCATGTCCCATGCGCTGATCGTCGATAACCTCGTCAAGACCTATGTCGCCGGACGGCCCCCCGCGGTGGATGGGCTCAGCTTCGCCATGCCCAGGGGCGCCACCTACGGCCTTCTCGGCGGCAATGGCGCGGGCAAGACCACCACCATCGCCATGCTGCTGGGCCTGCTGGTGCCGAGCTCGGGCCGCATCACCGCGCTCGGCCACGACATGGAGAAGGACCGCTTCGCGGCCCTGGCGCGGATGAACTTCTCCTCGCCCTATATCGCGCTGCCGCACCGGCTCTCGGTCTCGGAGAATCTGCGGGTCTATGCCCATCTCTACAACGTCCGGCAGGCCGAGGCGCGCATCGCCGAGCTGGCGCGCGACCTGCAGCTGGAAGAGCTGCTGGACCGCCCGGCCGGCGAGCTCTCGGCGGGCCAGAAGACCCGCGTGGCGCTGGCCAAGGCGCTCATCAACCGGCCCGAGCTGCTCCTGCTTGACGAGCCGACGGCCAGCCTCGACCCCGACACCGGCGACTGGGTCCGCAGCTGGCTGGAGCGCTACCGGGCGCAGACCGGCTGCGCCATCCTGCTGGCCAGCCACAACATGGGCGAGGTGGAGCGGCTCTGCGACCACGTGCTCATGCTGAAGCAGGGCAGGGTCGTGGACGAGGGCAGCCCCGGCGACCTCGTGGAGCGCTTCGGCCGCGGCGACCTCGAGGAGGTGTTCCTCGACATCGCGCGGGGCACGCGGGCGGAGGCGGCGCAATGACCGGGATGCACGATCGCGAGGCGCCGCGGAACGATCCGTCGCCGCTCCTGCAGAGCGCCCGCCGGGTCTGGGGCCTGGTCTATCGCCACCTCGCCCTCTACCGCCGCTCGCCGCCGCGCCTCATCGAGCTGATGTACTGGCCCGTGCTGCAGATGATCGTCTGGGGCTTCATCACGGCCTATCTCGCCGGGGTGCAGAACAACCTTGGCTCGGTCGCGGCCGGAGTGCTGCTCGGCGGCGTGCTGCTCTGGGAGGGCGCGCTGCGCAGCCAGATGGGCTTCTCCGTCTCCTTCCTGGAGGAAATCTGGTCGCGCAACCTGGGCCATATCTTCGTCTCGCCGCTGCGGCCGGGCGAGCTGGTGGCGGGCCTCGCCACCATGGCCCTGCTGCGCACCCTGATCGGCGTGATCCCGGCCATGCTGCTGGCCTGGTTCCTCTATTCCTTCAACATCTTCGCCCTGGGCCCGCTGATGGTCGCCTTCTTCGCGGCGCTCATCATCATGGGCTGGGCGGTGGCGCTGGGCGTGACCTCGCTGATCCTGCGCTACGGCGCGGGGGCGGAGACGCTGGCCTGGTCGGTGCTCTTCGGCATCACGCCCTTCGCCGCGGTCTTCTATCCCGTGAGCATCCTGCCGAGCTGGCTGCAGCCCGTCGCGCTGGCGCTTCCGGCCTCGCATATCTTCGAGGGGATGCGCGCGGCCCTGACCCATGGCGAGGTCGCCTGGGGCCATCTGGGCGCCGCCTATCTGCTGGATGCGGTGTGGATCGCGGCGATGGGCTGGGTCTTCATGAACCAGTTCCAGGCGGCCCGGGTGAAGGGCGCGCTGCTGAACATCGGCGAATAGGGCCATGGCCGGGGAGGGATGCCTTCCCGGCCATGAAGCGCCTCAGGCCAGGAAGTCGAAGACGTTGCTGTCCTCGGTCCGCCGGCCCTCGATGTGGCGGCGATACCAGATCGCGTAGAAGAGGAGGTGCCAGGCGGCGCTGCCGGCGCGCTTCTCTCCCGCATGGCGGAACAGCGATTCGACCTTGCCCGGCAGGCAGAGGTCGACGATCGCCGGCTGCCGTGCCACCAGCGGTCCCAGCCGGTCCGCCCGGCGGGCGATCCAGGCGCCGATCGGCACGGTGAAGCCCTGCTTCGGGCGATAGGGCTCGGAGGCGGGGAAATGCCGGGCCAGCCATTCGCGCAGCAGCCATTTGCCGGCGTTCTTCCGCACCTTCAGCGAATCCGGCAGGCGGAAGACGGCCTCGGCCACGCCGGAATCGAGGAAGGGCGTGCGGCCCTCCACGCCATGGGCCATCAGGCAGCGGTCGAGCTTGGAGAGCAGGTCGTTGGGCAGCCAGTCGGCGACGTCCACGGCCTGCGCGGTCTGCAGCCGCGTGCGGCCCTCGGTCGCGACCTCGGTCTCCGAGGCGGCGATGCCGTCGCGCCAGGAGCGCGGCGGGGAGCGCAGCACGTCCAGCCGGTCGAAGGCGCCGCGGGACCGCATGGCCCGGCCCCAGAGCCACCAGGGCCGCATCGCCGCGCGGTAGCGGCCGTAGCCACCGAAGATCTCGTCCCCGCCCTCGCCGGCCAGCACCACCTTCACGTCCTCCCGCGCGCGGCGGGCCAGGAACCAGGTGGGGATGATGGCGTAGTCGGCCGCTGGGTCGTCCATGCCGCCGACGATCTCGGGCAGGTGCCGCCAGACCATCTCCTCGGTGACCTGCACCTCGACGTGATGGGCGCCGGCGGCCTGGGCGGCGTGGCGGGCGGCGGCGCGCTCGTCGGCCGCGCCCTTCACGTCGAAGCCCGCGGTGAAGGCCATCACGGGATTGGTGTTCAGCCGCGCCATCATGGCCAGGATGGCGGCCGAATCCGTGCCGCCCGAGAGGAAGAGGCCGTAGGGGACGTCGCTGCGCTGATGCAGGGCGACGCTCTCCTCCAGCGCGCGGTCGAGGCGGGTGAGCGCATCCTCCTCGGAGATGTTCTCCGGCGGCCCCTCCGGCAGGGCGGAGCGGCGATGGCGCTCGACGATCCGGCCGTCGGCGATGCACAGGCTCTCGCCCGGCAGAACGCGGCGGATGCCTTCGAAGATGGTCTCGGCGCCGGTGGTGAACTGCAGCTGCAGCAGTTCCTCGCGCTCCTCCTCGCGGACGCGCGGCTTGACGAGGCCGGCGGCGATCAGCGCCTGCGGCTCGGAGGCGAAGGCCACGCCCTCGGGCAGCTCGGCGATGTAGAGCGGCTTGATGCCGAAGGGGTCGCGCGCCAGCACGAGGCGGCGCGTGGCGCGGTCATGCAGCGCGATCGCGTACATGCCGCGCAGGCTGTCCACGAAGCGCAGGCCGTCGCGGCGATAGAGGTGCAGCGGCGGCTCGCAATCGGACTGCGTGGCGCAGACGAGCTGGTTCTGGTCGCGCAGCTCCCGGTAGTTGTAGATCTCGCCATTGGCCACGAGGGCGGCGCCGCCGGCGAAGAGCGGCTGGTCGCCCGTCACGAGGTCAATGATCGACAGGCGCGTATGGGCGAGGGCCACGCCCCCGGCCAGGTGATGCCCGGCGCCGTCCGGCCCGCGATGGGCCAGCGCCGAGGTCATGGCCTCCAGCGCCGCCATCTGCGGCGCGCTGCCGGGGTGGAGGGCGAGGCCCGCGAGGCCGCACATCTATCCGTTCCTCATCGCTGTACCTTGTGGAGGAAATCGCGCCATTGGGCGAGGACCGGCGCTTCGGCGAAATCCGTCTCGAAGGCCTTCCGCGCTCTTTCCGCCATTCCGGCCGCGGCGGCGCGGTCGGCCAGCACGGCCCGCAGCGCATCGGCCATCGCCTCGGGCGCCTCGACGGGGACGAGCAGCCCGGTCTCGTTAGGCACGATGAGCTCGCGCGGCCCCTGGGCCGCCGCGGCGACCACGGGGCGCGAGGCGGACCAGGCCTCGAGCACGATATTTCCCAACGGCTCATGCCGGGAGGAGCAGAGGAAGACGTCGCTTCCCGCCAGCAGCGCGCCGATATCCGTCCGCCAGCCGAGGAGGTGGACGCGGTCGGCGACGCCGCATTCCCGGGCGAGGGCGGTCAGCGCCTCGCGCTCCGGCCCTTCGCCGGCGATGCAGAGCGTGGCTTCGGGGACCAGGGCGAGGGCGCGGATCGCGACGTCGAAGCCCTTGTTGCGATGCAGCCGGCCCATGGCCAGCACGCGCGGCGCCGCGCCGGGCAGATCGGCGGGGGCGGCGTCGGCCAGGTCGCTCACGAAGTTCGGCAGGTAGTGCGCGTTCTCCGCCGGGCAGCCCTGGGCGACGATCCAGTCGCGCAGGTCGCGGGTATTGCCCACGAGATGGTCGCAGCTGGTGTAGTATTTGAGGTCGTAATAGCCGCCGAGCCGCCCGATCGTCGGCCAGGGCCCGCCGGGCGTCTTGGCGGCGGCGCGGTTCATCCAGACCATGGAGACGAGCGGGCGATAGGACTTCAGCAGCAGGCCGAGCCTCGGGCGGGTCATGACGTCCAGCGGGCCGCCGAAACGCAGCTCGAACGGCGGCAGGCCGCCCTCGGCGAGGCGGGCCGCGCGTTCCGGATCGCGGCGGATGACGGGCAGGACCTCATCGCCCGCGCCGTGCAGCGCCAGCGTGAGCCGCTCGAAGAAGGCCTCCGCGCCGCCGTGGCGGGCGCCGGCCATGATATTGGCCAGACGAATCATAGGGGGCGGATCATGCAAGGGCCTCGAAACGGGCGGCGATGTCGTCCCAGCCGGGGCCCGTTCCCCGGGCCAAGGCGGCGCGGTGCATGGCGAGCCAGGCGGCATCGTCGGTGAGAAGGCGGCGGGCGGCCTCGACGAACTGGTCCTCGTCGCGCGCGACGATGCCGGTGACGCCGTCCACCAGGCGTTCGGCCACAGAGCCGCGGTTCATCACCACGCAGGGTAGGCCCACGGCCTGGGCTTCCGCGAGGGCGAGGCAGAAGGTCTCGCCCTCGTCGCCGAGGTAGAGCATGCAGCGGGCCTCCAGCAGCTTGTCCCGGAGCAGGCCGCGGGCGACGGGCGGGAAGACCCGCACCCCCGCCGCCGTCGCGCGTTCCAGGATCGGCGCGGCGCGATCGGCGAGGCGGGCGTCGCCCTCATAGGTCGCGGCCCCCGAATAGGCGTGGAGCTCGCCAGCGCCGAGGCGCGGCCAGAGCTCGGCCAGCCGGTCGAGGCCGCGCAGGGGATTGGAGGTGAAGATGGCGACCGGCGGCGGCGGGGCGCGCTCGGGCGCCGCCGCATCGAAGGGCGGCGCCACAGCGAGGGGAATTTGCGCGCGCGGGCCCGGCAGCCAGCCCGGCACCGTCGAGGCGTGGTAGTCGCCGAGCGTCACCAGGGTGGGGCGCGCGAGCAGCAGCGGCCAGGCATGGCGCGGCTTGCGGAGATAGCGCGCGGGATTGTGCAGCCAGAGTACGCGCCGACCCCGGGTCAGCTGCCGGAAGAGCCGCGGCACGCGCACCGCGATTACGAGGTCCGCGCGGTCGGGCAGGGCGGTCGCCTCGCCCTCGAAATGCAGGTGAAGCTCGTGGCCACGGGCGGCAAGGGCCCGCGCCAGCAGGGCCACCGCCGTCTCCACCCCGCCCAGCGGCCGCGTGCCGATGGCCTCGGCCTCGATGCGCGGCCCCTCATTGGCGAGGACGATTCTCAATGCCGGTGACGCTCCGGCTCCAGCCGCGCCTTGAGATGTGACAGCAGCGGGAAGAGCCCGGCGCAGAGCGCGATCAGCACGCCCCAGCCGCCTTCCTTGTAGCCCTTCCGCCCGATCAGGCACTTGAAGGTGCGCGAGACGAAGCGCCGCAGGTTGTTGCCGAGGCTACCGATATCGCCGGAATCCAGCAGGTCCGCCGCCTTGGCACTGCTGTAGCGATCCAGCCGGCGGAGCATGTCGGAGATGTCGCGGTCTACCTCATGGCGGATACCGTGGGTGGTGAGCCGCGCGCCCTCGCTGCCCGTCCAGTCGAGGCCGGGGTGCACGCGCTGGGCGCGCCAGTGCTTGGCGCCCTTGCGGAAGAGGATGGGCTTCAGCGTCGTGCCGAAGCTGCCGCCCCAGCCGTGCAGGATCAGCCGGTCGCCCACGTAGTTGTCGATGCGGACACGGTGGAAGGCCTCCGCGCTGGTCTCGATGAGCTGGCGGATCTCGGCGCCGAGCTCGGGCGGAACGCGCTCATCCGCGTCGATCTCGATGATCCAGTCACCCGAGCAGGCGGCGATGCCGGCGTTGCGGCGCTCGCCCTCCAGCGCCCAGGCGCCCTCCAGCACCACGGCGCCGGCCGCGCGGGAAATCTCCGCGCTGGCATCGGTGCTGCGATCGAGGACCACCACGATCTCGTCGACGAAGCCGAGGGTGGCGAGGCAGGCCGGCAGGCGCGCCTCTTCGTTGCGTGCGACGACGAGGGCTGAGAGCCTCATGCCGCCACCCCAGGCGCGCTCACGGGGGCCAGCAGATGCGTCGCGGCCTCAACCACGCTGTCCACGGACAGGCGGTCCATGGGCGTGGTGGCGGGCGGACCATCGGCCAGCACCGCCTCGGCGCGCGGGCCGACGGGGCCGTATTCGCTGGCCGGGGTGGGCCCGAAGAGGCCGAGCGTCGGTACGCCGGTGGCGGCCGCGATGTGCATCAGGCCGGAATCATTGCCGACATAGAGGCCGGCGCGGGCCAGTGCGGCCGCCACCTCG
Organism: Roseococcus pinisoli; assembly: GCF_018413645.1. Taxonomy (GTDB): domain Bacteria; phylum Pseudomonadota; class Alphaproteobacteria; order Acetobacterales; family Acetobacteraceae; genus Roseococcus; species Roseococcus pinisoli. The sequence continues at coordinate 117,210 of NZ_JAHCDA010000005.1, read as the reverse complement.
GGCAGGGAGAGGCGGCCCACCAGGTCGACCGCGCCCGGAAGGGCGTTGAGCACGGAGGCGGCCGAGCGCCGCTCCTGCTCGCCCGGCCCGCCGAGGATGGCGATCCTGGCCTGGGGAAGGGGGCCGTCGGCCGCCGTGAGGCGATCGGCGAGGGTGACGAAGCGGTCGGCCGGCCAGGTCTTGAGGTGCCAGTTGGAGGTGGGGCCCAGCACCAGCCAGGGGCCGCCGGGCAGCAGCTCGGCCGCACGGGCCTCGTCCGCTGCGTCGAACCAGGCGACCGGGTGCGGCGGCGGCTTCACGCCCAGCGCGTCGGCGATGTGCTGCAGGCGATGCCCGGCCCGCCGCCCGCCGCGCATCACGGCCCGCCGGCGCGTCCAGAGCAGCCAGGCGATGGCCGAGCCGCGGAGGTCCACGACCAGATCCCAGCGACGGAAGGCGACTTTCCGCCAGAGGTCCAGCCAATGCAGCGACCAGGGCCGCTTGGTGACGGGGATGATCCGCTCGAGCCCGGGCATGCGGGTGAAGACGCCCTCGGCCACATGGCCGCAGGCGACGGTGACTTGCGCTCCCGGATGGGCGCGCAGCAGATGGTCGAGCAGGCCCGTGGAAAGCACGGCGTCGCCGATCCGCGTCGAGGTGATGAACAGAATACGCACGGGTTTCCTCTAGCAGAATCCCCCCCGGTTGAACCCCCTGCCGAAGCTGCCACATTCGGGGCATGTCCATCGCAACCCTCCCCGAACGTGCCGTCCTCGAAGTCACCGGCGAGGATCGGCTGACCTTCCTCCAGGGTCTCGTCTCCAACGACGTGCTGGATATCCCGGCGGGCGAGGCGCGCTGGGCCGCGCTGCTGACACCGCAGGGCAAGTGGCTGGCGGATTTCTTCCTCGTCCCGCAGGGCGAGCGGCTGCTGATGGATGTCGAGGCGGGGCTCGCCGAGACCGCGATGGCCAGGCTGCTGCGCTTTAAGCTGCGCTCCAAGGTCGCGATGGCGCGGCTGGAGGGGTTCTCCGTGCAGGCCGGCTGGGGCGAGGCCATGCCGCCCGGCGCCACGCCCGATCCCCGGCTGGCGGAGGCCGGCTGGCGGCTCGTCACCTCGGCGCCCTTGCCGGCGACGGCCTCGGCCGAGGATTACGACGCCCATCGCCTGGGCCTCGGCCTGCCCGACGGCAGCCGGGACCTGCAAGCCGAGCAGTCCGTGCTGCTGGAGGCCGGCTTCGACGAGCTCCAGGGCGTTTCCTGGACCAAGGGCTGCTACATGGGCCAGGAGCTGACGGCGCGGACCAAGTATCGCGGCCTCATCAAGCGCCGCCTCGTTCCCGTGGAGATCGACGGCGACATGCCGCCGCGTGGCACGCCCGTCACCCGCGAGGGCACGGAAGTCGGCGAGATGCGCTCCGGCTGGGGCAAGCGCGGCATCGCGCTGCTTCGCCTGGCCGCGCTGGATGGCGGCGAGCTGCGCTGCGGCGAGGCCGTTCTGCGCGCGCGTCCGCCCGCCTGGATGAAGCTGCCCGAATCCGCCGCGGGCTGAGGCCCTCAGCCCGTCGGCTTCACCCGGCCCAGGGAACGCTCCGCCGCGAAGCGCTGGCGGAGCCATTCCGCCGCCGGGCCGGTGGGGCGCTGCTTATGCCAGACGAGCTCCAGCGCCACCGGCCAGTCGCCGTCGTCGAACTGCAGGTCGGGGGTGATCAGCTCGGGCGCGGCGGCCGAGTTGGCGATGACGTGGTCCGCCACGAAGGCCCAGCCGATGCCGTGCTTCACCATCTCCAGGATGACCCACTGGCTCTCCACCCACCAGACCTCGGCGGCCACGCGCAGGCGCTGCTTCTCCCGCCCGCCGCCGCGGCCGGAGATCAGGATCTGGCGATGGCGCTTCAGCTCCTCCCATTCCACGCGCGCCTTGGCGAGCGGGTGATGGCGGCCGCAGACGAGCTTGAGCGGCACCCAGCCGATGGTCTGGAAGCCGAGCTCGGTGGGCAGCGCCTCCTGCTGCCACATGACGCCGAGATCGGCCTTGCCCTCGCGGACGAGCTGGCTGACGTCGTCCATCAGCGGGAACAGGACCTCCAGCTCCACGAAGGGGAATCGCTCCGCGAATTCGGCGAAGAGCCCGCCGAGCGCGCGCTCCGGATAGAGCTGGTCGATCGCGACCACGAGGCGCAGCTCCGTCCGCCGGTCGAGGCTGGAGGCGACGCCGAGGAAATGCTCGCGCCGCTCCAGCACCACCCTGGCCTCGGCCAGCAGCCGCTCGCCCGCCGGTGTCAGGACGGGCTGGCGCCCCTCCCGGCTGAAAAGTGCGAGGCCGAGATCAGTCTCGAGATTGGCGACCTGGGTGCTGACCGCGGATTGCGCCTTGCGCAGCCGCCGCGCCGCCGCCGAGAAGGAACCGGCCTCGGCCGCGGTGACGAAGGCTTCGAGCTGATCCAGCGACACGGTCATATCTGATTATCAGATGGATACTAACTTGGTGTCATCGCAATTCGGATGGAAAAGGCGCCCGCCGCGGCGACTTTCCTCCCGTGGATTCTCCCAAGAGGCCTCATCATGCGTAGCGTTCGTGATCGTATCCGCCATGCCCTGCTGTTCGAGGCCATCGGCCTGGCGATCGTCATCGTTTTCGGAGGACCGCTCTTCGGCCTGTCGACCGCGGATATCGGCGTCATCGCCGTCGGCAGCGCCACGGTCGCGACGGTGTGGAACTACATCTACAACCTGGGCTTCGACCACGCGATGCGCCGCCTCACCGGCCAGACGCGGAAGGGGCTGTGGGTACGGGTGGGCCATGCGGTGCTGTTCGAGGCGGGGCTGCTGATCATCCTGCTGCCGCCCATCGCCTGGTACCTGAACATCAGCCTCGCCGAGGCCTTCATCATGGATCTCGCGATCGCGGCCTTCTACGTGGCCTACGCCTTCCTCTTCAACCTGGCCTACGACCGGGTCTTCCCGATCCCGCCGATCGAGCCCCAGCCGGCCTGAGGGCCGGCCAGGTCTTCCGTGTGGCGATCGCGCCGCCTCAGGCGGTGCGGTCCACCCCGCCGCTGCCGCTGAGGGCCGCCTGCGCCGCTGCGAGCCGGGCGACCGGCACGCGGTAGGGCGAGCAGGAGACGTAGTCGAGGCCGACTGTCTCGCAGAAGGAGATCGAGGACGGGTCGCCGCCATGCTCGCCGCAAATGCCGAGCTTGAGGCCCGGCTTCACGCTGCGGCCCTTCTGCGCGCCGATCGACATGAGCGCGCCCACGCCGTCCGGGTCGATGGAGACGAAGGGGTCCTTCGGCAGCACGTTCTTCTCGACATAGGCGGGCAGGAACTTGCCCGCATCGTCGCGCGAGAGGCCGAAGGTGGTCTGCGTCAGGTCGTTGGTGCCGAAGCTGAAGAAGTCCGCGCTCTCGGCGATGGTATCGGCCGTCAGGCAGGCGCGCGGCAGCTCGATCATGGTGCCGACCAGGTATTCGATGGTCGTCCCCGTCTCCTCGAAGACCTGCTTCGCGACGCCGTCCACCTGCGCGCGGGTGATGTCGAGCTCGCGCTTCACCATCACCAGCGGGATCATGATCTCGGGAACGGGCGCCAGGCCGGTCTCCTTAGCGACGGCGACGGCCGCCTCGAAGATGGCGCGGGCCTGCATCTCGTAGATCTCGGGATAGGTGACGCCCAGGCGGCAGCCGCGATGGCCCAGCATCGGATTGGCCTCCGACAGCTCGGAGGCGCGGCGCTGCATGGCGGCGGCCTCGACGCCCAGGCTGGCGGCGACCTCGGCGATCTCTGCCTCGGTATGCGGCAGGAATTCGTGCAGCGGCGGGTCGAGCAGGCGGATCGTCACCGGCAGGCCGGCCATGATGCGAAACAGCTCGGTGAAGTCGTCCCGCTGGAAGGGCAGCAGCTTGGCCAGCGCGGACCGGCGGCCATCCTCCGTCTCGGACATGATCATCTGCCGCACGGCGCCGATGCGCGCGGGGTCGAAGAACATGTGCTCGGTGCGGCAGAGGCCGATGCCCTCGGCGCCGAACTTCTTCGCGGTCTCGGCGTCCAGCGGGGTTTCCGCATTCGCGCGCACCTTCATGCGACGGACCTTGTCGGCCCATTCCATGAGGGTGGCGAAATCGCCCGAGAGCTGCGGCTCGATCATCGCGACGGAGCCGAGGAAGATCTCGCCCGTGGCGCCGTCCAGCGTGACGGTATCGCCCGCGCGGACGATCTGGCCGCCCGAGGACAGCGCCTGCGAGGCGTAGTCCACCGCGATGCCGCCGGCGCCCGCCACGCAGGGCCGGCCCATGCCGCGCGCCACCACCGCCGCGTGGCTGGTCATGCCGCCACGCGTGGTGAGGATGCCGCGGGCGGCGTGCATGCCGTGGATGTCCTCGGGGCTCGTCTCGATACGGACGAGGATGACGCTCTCGCCCTTCTGCGAGCGCATCTCCGCCTCGTCGGAGCTGAAGACCACCACGCCGCAGGCCGCGCCCGGTGAGGCCGGAAGGCCCTTGCTGAGCAGCTTGCGCGGCGCCTTGGGGTCGAGCGTCGGGTGCAGCAGCTGGTCCAGCGAGCCGGGGGCCACGCGCTTGACGGCCTCGGTCTCGTCGATCAGCCCCTCGCGGCACATGTCCACGGCGATCTTGAGCGAGGCGGCGGCGGTGCGCTTTCCGTTGCGCGTCTGCAGCATGTAGAGCTTGTTCTGCTGCACCGTGAACTCGATGTCCTGCATGTCCTTGTAGTGCTTCTCGAGCACGGAGCGGACGCGGACGAGCTCCTGATAGGCGGCGGGCATCACCGATTCCATCGGCTTCTCGCCGGGCTTGGCGCGGCCCGAGCTCATGGGTTGCGGCGTGCGGATGCCGGCCACCACGTCCTCGCCCTGCGCGTTCACCAGGTACTCGCCGTAGAAGATGTCCTCACCGGTCGAGGGATCGCGGGTGAAGCACACGCCGGTGGCGCAGTCGTCGCCCATGTTGCCGAAGACCATGGCCTGTACGTTCACGGCCGTGCCCCAGCTCGCCGGGATGTCGTTCAGGCGACGGTAGGTATTGGCACGGGCGTTCATCCAGGAGCCGAAGACGGCGCCGATCGCGCCCCAGAGCTGCGCGCGCGGGTCCTGCGGGAAGGGATTGCCGGTGGCGTCGGCGACGACGGTCTTGAAGCCCATCGCCACGTCCCGCCAGTCGTCGGCGGTCAGCGCGGTATCCTCGGCCGCGCCGCGGTCGAGCTTCACGTCCTCGATGATCTCCTCGAAGCGGTGGTGATCCACGTCGAGCACGACCGAGCCGTACATCTGAATGAAGCGGCGGTAGCTGTCCCAGGCGAAGCGGGCATCGCCGCTCGCCTTCGCGAGACCCTCGACCGTCTGGTCGTTGAGGCCGAGGTTCAGGACGGTGTCCATCATGCCCGGCATGGAGACGCGCGCGCCCGAGCGGACGGAGACGAGGAGCGGCTTCTCGGTGTCGCCGAACTTCAGGCCGACGGCTTCCTCGATGCGGGCCAGCGCAGCGCCGACCGCGGCGTCGAGCTCGCCCGGATACTGCTTTCCGTGGTCGTAGAAGTAGGTGCAGACCTCAGTGGTGATCGTGAAGCCCGGCGGCACCGGAAGGCCGATCGAGGCCATCTCGGCGAGGTTGGCACCCTTGCCGCCGAGAAGGTTCCGCATCTCGGCGCTGCCCTCGTTGTGGCCGGCGCCGAAGCTGTACACCCACTGTGTCATGCGCGGTTTCCTTCAGGCTTCGATCTTGGAGAGGTCGCCCACCGTGTCCATCGCGGCCCGGAGGCGGGAGAGTAGTCGCAGGCGGTTGCGGCGTAATGAAGGCTCGGGATCGTTGACCATGATCCGTTCGAAGAAGGCATCCACCGGCGCGCGGAGCGCGGCGAGGGCCGAGGTCGCCGGGCCGAACTTCTCGGCAGCCAGCAGCTCGCGGACGGAGCCGTCGATGGCGTCGAGGGCGGCATTGAGCGCCTTTTCCTCCGGCAAGGCGAGCAGAGCCTCGTCCACCGCGCCGGAATGCGGGCCGTCCTTCTTTTCCTCGATGCGCAGGATGTTCTGCGCGCGCTTGTAGGCGGCCAGCAGGTTCTTTCCGTCCTCGGATTCGACGAGGCCCTTCAACGCTTCGGCGCGGGAAAGGATGCGCAGGATGTCGTCATCCTGGCCGATGCTGGCGGCGACGAGGTCGTGCCGCGCGCCTTCGGCGCGAAGCTGCACGCGCAGGCGGTCGGTGAGGAAGTCGACCACGCCGGCCGCGAAGGCAGCGACCATCGGCGGGTGGCGGCCCTCGGCCGGCGCGCCGGCCTTCATGCGCTCCTGCGCCACGGCCATGCCGAATTCCGGCGTGGCGGTCGTGCCCGTGGCCTGCGGGAAGCCGAAGAAGGCCTCGCCGAGGATATCCACCAGGCGCAGCCGCAGGCCGTTCTCGCGCAGGATGCGGATGACGCCGAGCGCGGCGCGGCGCAGCGCGAAGGGATCGCCGCTGCCGGTCGGCCGCTCATCGGCGGCGAAGAAGCCCGCGAGCTGGTCCAGCTTGTCCGCCAGCGCGACCGCGATCGCGACGGGCTCGGTCGGCACGGCGTCGGTCGGGCCCAGCGGACGGTAATGCTGCGCGACGGCATCCGCCACGCGCGCATCCTCGCCCTGCAGGCGCGCATAGTAGCCGCCCATCACGCCCTGGAGCTCCGGGAACTCGCCGACCATGCCGGAGACGAGATCGGCCTTGGCGAGCAGCGCCGCGCGTTCCGCGAGCGCCGCATCGGCGCCGACCAGCGGCGCGAGGAAGGTTGCGAGCCTCGCGATGCGACGGACGCGCTCGCCCTGCGTGCCGAGCTTGGCGTGGAAGACCGCGCCGTCGAGCTTCGGGAGGAACTCCTCCAGCTTCTGCTTGCGGTCCTGGTCCCAGAAGAAGCGCGCATCGGAGAGGCGGGCGCGCAGCACGCGCTCATTGCCTGCCACCAGCGCCTTGCCGCCGTCGATGGCCGCTATATTCGCCACCAGCGCGAAGAACGGCGCGGCCGTGCCGTCCGGCCGGCGCAGCGCGAAGTAGCGCTGGTTCACGCGCATGGAGGTGCGCATCACCTCGGCCGGCAGGTCCATGAAGCCGTCTTCGATGCGGCCGAGCAGCGGTACGGGCCATTCGACGAGGCCGGCGACCTCGGCCAGCAGACCCTCGTCGGGCACGACCTCCAGCCCCTCGGCGGCGGCGAGCGCGGCCACTCCGTCGCGGATGATCGCCATCCGGGCCTCGGCGTCGGAGACGACGAAATGCTCGCGCAGCTTCCGGGCATGGTCGGCCGCCCCGGTCACGGCGAAGGCGCCGGGCGCATGGACGCGATGGCCCTCGGTAAGGTCGGCCGCCACGAGGCCATGGGCCGCGTCATTGCCGCGCGCGAGCGCGACCGGCACGGGCTTGCCGTCCAGCAGGCACAGCACGCGCTGCAGCGGGCGCACCCAGAGCAGGGCGGAGCTGCCCCAGCGCATGCTCTTGGGCCAGGGGAAGGACCAGACGAGATCGGGCAGGGCGCGGTGCAGCACGGCCTCGGCAGTGATGGTCTCGCCGGGCTTCACCAGCACCAGGAAGCCGTTCTGCTCGACGAGCATCTCGCGGGTCGCATTGTGCTTCTTGAGGAAGCCGGCCAGGGCCTGGTCGGGCGCGCCGAGGCGCGGGCCGCGCTCCTCGCGGGCGGGCGTCTCGGCCGAGAGCGCCATATCGGCCACGAAGCCCAGGCGCCGCGGGCCGTGGAAGCCCTTCGGCTCGCCCTGGATCAGGGGCGCGAGGGCGGCCTTGGCCAGCCGGCACAGATCCTCGGCCGCGCGGGCCTGCATGCGCGCGGGGATTTCCTCGGTAAGGAATTCGATCAGCAGTTCAGACATGGATCAGGCCACCCGCTCATGCTGGGCCGCGCCCGCCAGCCAACTCTCGCAGCAGGCCTTCGCGAGGGCCCGCACACGTCCGATATAGGCCGCACGCTCGGTCACGCTGATGGCGCCGCGGGCGTCCAGCAGGTTGAAGCGGTGGCTGGCCTTGATGCACTGGTCATAGGCCGGCATGGCCAGGCCCTTGGCGACCAGGGCGGCGCATTCCTGCTCCGCCTCCTCGAAATGGCGCTTCAGCAGCGCCACGTCGGCATGCTCGAAATTATGCGCGCTGTATTCCTTCTCGGCGCGGAGGAAGACGTCGCCATAGGTGACGCCGCGGCCGTTGAAGTCGAGGTCGTACACGTTCTCGACGCCCTGGATATACATGGCCAGCCGCTCGAGCCCGTAGGTCAGCTCGCAGGAGGGGACCTCGCAGGGGATGCCGCCGACCTGCTGGAAATAGGTGAACTGCGTCACTTCCATGCCGTCGCACCAGACTTCCCAGCCGAGGCCCCAGGCGCCCAGCGTCGGGCTCTCCCAGTCGTCCTCGACGAAGCGGATGTCGTGCAGCGCGGGGTCGAGGCCGAGGGCCTTGTAGCTCTCCATGAGCATGGCCTGCGGGTCGCGCGGGCTCGGCTTCATGATGACCTGGTACTGGTAGTAGTGCTGCAGCCGGTTCGGGTTCTCGCCGTAGCGGCCGTCCGACGGCCGGCGCGAGGGCTGCACATAGGCCGCGCTCCAGGGCTGCGGGCCGAGGGCGCGCAGCGTGGTCGCCGGATGGAAGGTGCCGGCGCCCATCTCCATGTCGTAGGGCTGGAGGATGAGGCAACCCTGCGACGACCAGTAGTCGTGCAGGCGAAGGATCATCTGCTGGAAGGAGAGGGGCTTTTCGGTCATCGCGGGCTTCATAGCGGTCCCGGACCGGAAAACCAACGGAGCCCCTTCCCGGGAGGCTTGGCCGCCACCCGAAAAGAACAGGGCTCGTGGCCCTCCGGAAGGGTGGGCGCCGGCAGGCCCGGCGCCCGGGAGTGGAACTTACCGTCGCGCGTCCGGCCAGAAGCGCACGCCCGCCTGGGCCGGGCCGCCGCCGATCGCGACCGGCGCGCCGTCGGCCCGCCAGCAGGAGGCGCCCTCCATCAGGCCGTCCTCGTGCCAGCGGATGGCGCCCATGCCGCCGGCCACATGCGGCATGGCGACGGCGTCGTGGCCCATCGCTGCCATGGCGGCGCGGACCTCGGCCGAGAAGGCGCCCTCCATCTCGACCGGGCCGCCCATGGTCCAGAGGCGCGGCGCCTCCACGGCCTCCTGCAGCGACATGCCGTGGTCGATCAGGTTCATCACCGCCTGGAAGGTCGAGGCGAAGATGCGCAGGCCGCCGGGCAGCCCCAGCGCCGCATAGGGCTTGCCGTCCTTGCGCAGGATCAGCGGCGACATGGAGGTGGTGATGCGCTTGCCCGGCTCCACCGACTGCGCGAGGCCCGGGCGCGGGTCGAAGAGCGCCATGTAGTTGTTCGGGATCAGCCCGCTTTCCGGCAGCATGATCTTCGAGCCGAAGAGGCTGTTGATCGTATGCGTGCAGCAGGCGATCCGCCCCTCATGGTCGGCCACCGTGATGTGGGTGGTGTTGGCGCTCTCCATGGCCGTGATGCCGGGCGACCAGGTCTTGGCCCGCGCCTTGTCCAGGAAAGCGCGCCGCTCGGCCGCGTATTCCTTGCTGATGAGCCTGGCCACTGGCACTTCCAGGAAGGCCGGGTCGGCCGTCGCGACGGCGCGGTCGGCGAAGGCCATCTTCAGCGCCTCGGCGATGAGATGCAGCGTCTCCGGCGTGCCGAAGCCGCTGGCCGCGATGTCGTAGGCCTCCAGCAGGTTCAGCATCTGCAGCACATGCACGCCACCGGCCGAGGGCGGCGGCGGGCCATAGACCTCGATGCCGCGATAGGTGCCGCGGACGGCCTCGCGCTGGATCATGCGCGTGGCGGCGAGGTCGTCGGTGGTGATGATGCCGCCCTTGCGCGCCAGATCGTAGGAGGCGGAGGTGCCGAGGTCGCCCTGGTGGAGCGCGGCCGCGCCCTCGCGCGCCACGGCGCGCAGGCTTTCGGCCAGCGGCTCGTTCACCAGGCGCGAGCCGGCAGCCAGCGGCGTGCCGCCCGGCAGGAAGAGCTTGGCGATGGTGGCGTCGAGCGCCAGGTCGGCGGCGGATTCCGCGATGCATTCATGCAGATAGCCGCCCGTCTCGAAGCCTTTGGAGGCGAGGCGGATGGCGGGCTCGATCACCTCGGCCATGGAGAAGCGGCCATGGCGCTTCAGCCCGGCCTCCCAGGCCAGGAGATTGGCGGGCACGGCGACGGAGAGGGCCCCCACGCTCTGCCGGCGCGGATCCTGGCCCTCATACATTTCGGGGCGGGAGCTGAGGGGGCAGGTGGCCATGCCGTCCAGCACCTCGTGGCGGCCGTCCGGCGAGGCGATGTGCATGAGCCCGCCGCCGAAGATGCCCACCATCATCGGCTCGCAGACCGTCAGGGCGAGGATGGCGGCGACCGCGGCGTCCACCGCATTGCCGCCCTCGGCCAGCATCTGGGCGCCGGCGGCGCTGGCGGCCGGGTGGTTCGTGACCACCATGCCGCGGGCGCCGAAGGCGGGTTGCTTCTGAGGGGTGAAGGTGGTGCCCGCGCGGGCGCGCCATGTCGTCATGACGGGAGGCTCGCGCGATGCGGCCGGCTCGGCAAGCCGGGTAGGCTACCTTCGGCGCCTGGGGCGGCGCGCCGCCGCCCCGTATCGCAGGGTCGAGGCCCCGGCGGCGACATGCGGCAGGGTGCCGCCGCATTGCCGGGCATAGGCCTCCGCGAAGGCCTCGAGCTCGAGGCGCTCGCAGATGCGCAGATGGTTCAGCAGCCGCGCCACGCCGCGCGCGCTGCTGGCCGTCTGCCGCCGGAAGATCCTCCAGAGGATCAGCGCATTGACCGTCCAGGCGTCATAGGCGTGCTCGTGGAGATGCTGGCGCACGGCCGGTGGCAGGGCGTCGAAGGCCGCCCAGTCGTCGCCGCCGAAGCGGCGCCAGAGGCGCGGCCGCTCCGTGACGTCGTTGGCATCCGGGCCGGGGGAGGGGAGCGGAGGCATGGGGGCCGTCAGAAGGTCATGGTCATCAGGAAGCGCACGCTGCGGCCGGGCAGCAGCACCTCGTCCTTCTTGAAGGAGGCGGCGTTGCGCACCTCGGAATCGAGAAGGTTGTTGCCGATGACGGAGAAGTTGACCGCCCGCGTGCCGCCGAGCTGCGCGGTGTAGCCGATCCGCACGCCCAGAAGGTCGTAGCCGTTGGTGCGCGTCTCGTTCGTGCCGGTGCGCGTCTGGTCGAAGGCGTGCAGGTAGTCGACGCTGGCCTGCCAGCTCGCGCTGCGCCACCAGAGGCCGGCACCAAGCCGGTGCGGCGGGATGCGCGGGACGTTGCCGGCGCCATTGGCGAATTCGGCGCGGACGAAGTCGTAGCGGCCCGAGACGCCGGCCGTGCCGCTGCCGAGGCGCAGGACATCCTGCTCCGCCCGGCCCTCGAAGCCGTAGAAGGTGGCGTCGCGCTGGCCATAGGCGACCTGCCGGAACTCGCCGCCGCCGCTCGGGGCGCAGGAGGAGAATTCCTCGCCGCAGGTGCTGCCGGTCAGGGCGCGATAGATGAAGCCGTTGTAGCGCGAGTAGTAGGCGCTGGTGTCGAAGCGGAAGGCGCCCGTCCGGCGGCCGAGCCCGAGCTCGACGGTGGTGGCCGCCTCCTTCCGCAGGTTCGGGGCGCCGACGTCGAAGGTACCGGAGGCGTCGTGCGCGCCGCGCGAGAAGAGCTCGGCCGCGCTCGGCGCCCGCTGCACGTATTGCGCCGTCGCGCGCCCCTGCATGGCCCAGGGCAGGTCGCGGAGCAGGCCGAGGCTGAAGCTCGCGGGCATGAAGTCCCGGCGGCGCGAGGCGTTCTCCAGCTCCTGATCCGCGTCGACCGGCAGCAGCCCGTCCGGGAAGGCCGCGGTGGAGCCCGCGATGCGCACGAATTCCAGGCGGGCGGCCGCCTGCAGACGCCAGACGGGCGAGAGGCGCAGTTCCTCGAAGAGGTAGCCGGCCGCGCGGTTGGTCCGGGCGGAGGGCAGGAACTCGAAGAACTCACCCGTCGTCCGGAGGTTCTCCTGCTCGTAGGAAAGGCCGAAGGTGCCGTTCAGCTCGCCGAGGCCGGTCTGGACGGGCATGTGCTGGAACTCCAGCCGCCCGTCCCAGGAATTGTTGCGGAAGCCGCCATGGACCAGGCGCTCGCCGGTCGCCGGGTGGTCGTGATCGCTGTGATCGTGGTCGTCGTGCCCCGCGCCGATCTCCTCGTGGCGGTAGGTGGTGTAGCCGAGCCAGAAGTTCACGCTGCGGATGGGCCCCGAGCCCGGCCGGTACTCGCCCCGGCTGGCCCAGCGCGTCTGCTCCATGCGGATCGAGGTGCCGGCCAGCGCATCCGCCTCGCCGGGAATGCCGTAGAGGCTCGTGAAGCGCGAGACCGAGGTGCCGATGAAGCCCTGGTCGAAGAAGTAGCTGAGCCCCATGGAGCCGCCATCGGTCCGCACGCCGGTATTGGCCTGCCGCCGCCCGCCCGGGATGGAATAGTCGCTATCGTGGCGGCCGAAGAGGTCGCCATGGACGACGACGTTGCCGGCGCGGACGTCGGTGCTGGCCGCGCCGTCCCAGCCGCGGCTGCCGCTGTTCCAGCCGCCGGAGACCCGGCCGGAGACGGCCTGCCCGGGCAGGCTGGTCGGGATGCGGTTGTTGATGACGTTCACCACGCCGCCGATCGCCTGCGAGCCCCAGCGCAGGGAGGCCGGGCCGCGGATCACCTCGATGCGCTCCGCGGTCAGCGGGTCCAGCGGCACGGCATGGTCCTCGCCATAGGCGGAGACGTCGCCGGCGCCGAAGCCGTTCTCTTGCAGTCGGACCCGGAAATTATCGAGGCCGCGGATGATGGGGCGGCTGGCGCCGGGGGCGAAGGTGGTGGCCGAAAGGCCTGGCTCGTCGCGCATCACGTCGCCGAGGGAGCGGGCCGGGTCCTGCGCGATGCGTTCGCGGTCGAGATCGGTGACGGGCACGAAGGTGCCGGGCTGGTCGCCGGCGATGGGGCTCGCCGTCACCGACATGGCGGGCAGGTCGATGGGCTGGGGAGCCTGGGCGAGGGCGGCGGACGGCGCCAGGCCGGCGACGATCCAGAGGGGAGACAGGCGCATGAGTAACCCTTGAGGCGTTCAAGGATTACGTAATACTATAACATCACTATCGGCAAGATGGACAGTATAACATTTCAGCGCGCCCCGTCATCTAGCTGCCCGGCAAGCCGGAACAGCCGCCCGCCGGGCAATCCGGCCCGGGCACCTGCCGCGCCTAGCGCGCCCCAGACCGAGACCGCGACGGAATCCAGGATGAGAGGCCCCAGCCGTTCCTCCAGCGCCACCGCGCCCGGCAGGCCGCGGAAATTCGTGCAATGGATGATCACGGCCTCCGTCGGCGCCTCGGCCACGGCCGCCTCCACCAGCGTGTCCACCGTCTCCGCGGCATGGAGCGCGAAGCTGTAATTGCCGGGATCCTCGAGATGCCGCTCCGCCGTGACGGTGAGGCCCGCGCCCTCCAGATTGGCGACGATCGCCGCCTGGACCTCGGCCAGATAGGGCGTCACCAACGCCACGCGCCGCGCCCCGGCCGCCCGCAGCGCCTCATGCAGCGCCAGGGTCGCCGTCGTCGCGGGGATGCCGGTCCGCGCGGTGATGGCGGCGCAGAGCGCCTCGTCCTGCGTGACGCCGAGCCAGCTGCCGGAGGTCCCGGCCCAGCAGATCGCCGCCACCTTGGCATCCGCCAGCAGCTCCGCCGCGGCCAGGATCGGCCCCGTGTCGAACTGGCCCCTGGAGGCCTCGCCGAGGTTGATCGCCGTCACCCGGAAGCGCGCGAAATGCGCGGTGATCTCCGGATGGTCGCGCAGCAGGGCCGCGATGGCCGGTTCCAGCACCGTGTTGGAGGAGGGGGTGAGAAAGCCCAGGCGCATGCGGCCTCCGAAATTCGTCGCGAATCCATGGGGCTGCATTGCCCCCGCACCATCCTGACACCATTGTCGGGGCCCCCATACCAAAGGAGCAAGCCATGTCCGGTGTGCCCGACGTTTCGCCCGCCGATAGCTGGGCTGCGCTCGAAGCCGATCCCAACGCCGTCCTGGTGGACGTGCGGACCGATGCCGAATGGAATTTCGTGGGCGTCCCCGATCTCTCCTCCCTGGGCAAGCAGGTCGTGCTCATCCCCTGGCAGGTCTTTCCCACCATGCAGGTGAACGGCCATTTCGCTGAGCATCTGCGTAAGGCCGGCGTGACGGCCGACAGCCACGTCTACTACCTCTGCCGCTCCGGCGCGCGCAGCCTCGCGGCGGGCCAGGCGGCACAGGCGGCCGGTTTCCCGCAGGCCTTCAACGTTGCCGACGGCTTCGAGGGCCCGGTCGACCACGAGGGCCATCGCGGCCGCGTGGCGGGCTGGAAGGCCAACAACCTGCCCTGGCGCCAGCGCTGACAGCACGGGGTTGAGCGGCACGCGGATCCAGGCGCAGGCCTTCCTGCTGGGGGAGCGCCTGGAGCTCCGCGGCCTGGCCCGCGCCGCCGGCAGCGGCGCCGATCCCGTCATGCTGCGCGACGGCCCTGGCCTCGGGGCCTTCGTCTTCCGCTGGGGCGGGCTGGTGCTCTTCGGCGCCACCGAGGCCGAGCGCGACGCGATGCTGCGCCTGCTGCGGGACCGCATCTCCTCGCCGCTCGACCTTCCGGTGGAGGAGCGCGCCTGGATCGCCGATGGCGCCGCCCGCGATGATGTGGCCGAAGGCGGCGAGATCCAGCTGATCGACTTCGCGCCGCCGCGCCTGGCGCTGGTCGCCGAGGCCATGGCCAAGAGCGCGGCGCTTACCCATCAGGAGGGCGAGCTCGCCCGCACGCTGGACGGGATGGATCCCGTGGTCGCCAGCCTGCGCCGGACCGGGCGCCTCGCCATCTTCTCCCGCCGGCTGCTGCGCGCCGTGGGCGACGCGCTGGCCGCGCGCAGCCACGCCACCGCGCGCGTGCAGGCCGGCGACCGCCCCGAGACGCTGTGGGAGCATGCCGAGCTCGAGCGCCTGCACCAGCGCCTCGCCGAGGAATATGAACTCGCCGACCGCTCCGCCGCGCTCGATGCCAAGCTGGTGGTGATCGGCGAGACGATGCAGACGCTGCTGTCGCTGATCCAGGGGCAGCGCTCGCAGGTGCTGGAGATCGCCGTCGCGCTCTTCATCGGCATCGAGGTGGTGGCGACGCTCTATGGATTGCTGCGCTAGCCGCGGGCGGGCATCCTCGCGCTTCAGGGAGGACAACGAATGCCCGAAATTCTGCCGCTCGCCAGCGAGCATCTCTTCACCATGGAACTCGCCGTGGGCACCCCGCAGATGGTGGGCAAGGGGCCGGACGGCTTCGACCTGCGCATCATCAACGTCACTGGCGGCAAGGTCGCCGGGCCTCGGCTGCAGGGCGAGGTCCTGGGCGGCACGGCGGCCGACTGGCTGCGCGTGGAGGCCGACGGCACCGCGCATATGGACGTCCGCCTGACGATCCGGGCCGCCTCGGGAAGCCTCGTCTATGCCCAGTATTCGGGGGTGCGGACCGGCGCGCCGGAGGTGCTGGCGCGGCTCAATGCCGGCGAGGCGGTGCCGGCGGCCGACTATTATTTCCGCGTGGCGATGCGCTTCACGACGGGCGCGGCCGACCTCGCCTGGATGAACCGGGTGATCGCGGTCGGCGTGGGGCAGCGCCCGCCCACCGGCCCGCGCTACGACGTCTACGCCATCCGGTAGAGCGGTCGGGCGCCGCGGCGAAGGCGGCGCTCCACCCCTTCGGCTATCCCAGGACGGCCGTGATCCGGCCCACGGGCGGGATGGCGGCGGACCATTTCTGGCCCGGCAGGGGCGGGGAGCCCGTGGCCAGGCCCGACACCACCAGCACCGCGCCGGCCGGCAGGCCGCCCCAGCGGAGGGCGGCCTCGGCGGCCTCCCGCATCAGGGCCGCGAGCGGCGCGCGCAGCGGCCGCGGGCGCATGCCCGTGAGGCTGATGCGCGCCTCGGCATCCTCCGGCACCGCGCCGATCCAGCGCTTGCCCACCAGCACGAGGCCGAGGCCGTTGAGGTCGGCAAGCTGATGCGCGCCGTCGGTCGCGGGCGCGGAATAGCGGCTGGCGGCGATGTCGATCACCGGATGCAGGGCGGAGAAGACGGGTTCGCCCGCGGCCTCCAGCGGCTCGGCCAGGACGCCCAGCACGCCGGCGGAGATGCGCGGGTGGCGCAGCGTGGACAGCGCGATGGGCGTGCCCGCGCGCAGCATGCGCGGCTCCAGAAGGGGCGCCGCGATCCGCGACAGCCCGTCCGGCCCAGGTGCGAGGCGCAGGCCGCAGACGGGAAGGCCGAGCGACGATACCAGCTCGGCCGCGATGGCCTCGCCCGCGGCCATGTCCTGAGGGGCAAGCCCCTCGGGCAAGGGCGCGAGCGGATCGCCGGAGGTCCAGGCCTCCGCCAGGTAACGGGCCGCCTGGGCGGCGGAAGTCTCACTCATCGAAGGGGGGGCAATTCGGGAATCTCTTCTTCCTGGAAGCCGCCCGCCGGCGCGGAATCCATCTGGATCGCGGGCGGACCTGACTCCCCTCCATATAGCTGGTCCGGCAGCCAGGTCACGATGCCGGGGAAGACATAGACCGCGATCATGGTGAGCAGGACGATGCCGATGAAGGGCATGCAGCCGCGGAAGATGTCCTCCAGCTTCACGTGCTTCGGCGCCACGCCCTTCAGGTAGAAGGCCGCCATGGCGACCGGGGGCGAGAGGAAGCTCGTCTGCAGGTTCAGCGCGATGAGGACGCCGAAGAACATCGGGTCCACGCCGAAATCGTCCAGCAGCGGCAGGAAGATCGGCACGAAGATCACGATGATCTCCGTCCATTCCAGCGGCCAGCCGAGAATGAAGACGATCGCCTGTGCCAGCAGCAGGAAGGTGACGGTGTTGAGCGGCAGCGATTTGACGAATTCCTCCACCACGCCCTGGCCGCCCAGATAGCCGAAGACCGAGCTGAAGATGTAGGAGCCGACGAAGAGCCAGCAGACCATGGCGCTGGTGCGCGCCGTAAGGAACACGCTCTCCTTCAGCTTCTCGAAGGAGAAGGAGCGATAGGCCACGGCCAGAACCAGCGAGCCGAGGCTGCCCATCGCCGCTGCCTCGGACGGCGTGGCGAGGCCCATCAGGATGGCGCCGAGCACCATCGAGATCAGCAGGGCGAGCGGGAAGAAGCTGGTCAGCAGCGCCCAGAAAAGCTTGCCGAAGGGCACCTTCACCGCCTCGGGCGGCAGGCGCGGCGCCACCTCCGGCCGGATGATCGCGAGCCCGATCACATAGACGATGTAGAGGCCGGCCAGCATGAGGCCCGGCAGGAAGGCCGCGGCATAGAGCTGCACGACCGAGACGCCCGCCGTCGCGCCATAGAGGATCAGCATGATGGAGGGCGGGATGAGGATGCCGAGGCACCCGCCCGCGCAGACCACGCCGGCCGCGAGCTTCGGGTCGTAGCCCGCGCGCAGCATGGCCGGGAAGGCGAGCAGGCCCATCAGCGTCACCACCGCGCCCACGATGCCGGTGGCCGTGGCGAAGAGCGCGCAGGTGGCGAGCGTGGCGACGGCGAGGCTGCCGGGGATATTGCCCGAGGCCATCTGCAGCGCACGGAACAGCCGGTCGAGGATGTTCGCGCGTTCGATGATGTAGCCCATCAGCACGAAGAGCGGCACGGAGATCAGCACGTCGCTGCTCATGACCGCGTAGGTGCGCTGGATCAGCAGGTCGAACACGCGGTCGCCCATGCCGAGGTAGCCGAAGAACAGCCCCATCGCCATCAGGGTAAAGGCGATGGGGAAGCCCAGCAGAATGAAAAAGAGGAAGAGGAAGAGCTGCGTCAGGCCGAGGCCGGCGTCGGAAATCATGAGCGTCACGGTCCCTTGGCGGTCAGCGCGGCGTCACCCTCTTCGGCGAGCGCGCGGGCGAGTTCCTCCGGCGATTGCTCGGCGGCCTTGGCGAGGATGATCTGGTCGAGTTCCTCCACGTCGGAGAGGCGCTGCGGCCATTCGCCGCTGCGGATGCAGCGCACGCAGCGCACCACTTCGGCGAGGCCCTGGAGCAGCAGGAGGAAGCCCACGATCGGGATGATGCCCTTGAAGGGCCAGAGGATCGGGCCGGAGGGCGAGAACATGCTGCGCTCGTTCTGCAGCCAGCTCAGCTCGAAGAAATGATAGCCCGCGATCATGAAGGCGAAGATCGCGGGGAAGAAGAACAGGATGTAGAGCAGGAGGTCGAGCATCGCCTGCCGGCGGGCGGCCATCATGCGGTAGAGGAAATCGCCGCGGACATGCCCGTTCCGACTGAGCGCGTAGGCGCCCGCGAACATGAACAGCAGGCCGTAGAGCATGTATTGGGTGTCATATCCCCAGTTGCTCGGCGCCGCGAAGAACTTCCGGGCGATGACCTCGTAGGTGATGACGAGCGTCAGGAGCAGGATGCACCAGGAGAAGGTCTGCCCGACGAAGGTCGAGAGCCTGTCTACCGCGAGCAGGGCCCGGCTTACCGTCGCGCTGCCCGAAAATGCGATGCCCACGATCAGCGCGGCGACGACCAGACAGGCCAGGCCGCCGATGAATATGCTGTCGGTCAAGTTTTCCCGCCTCCCTCTGCACGGCAGAAAAGGGGCCCGGAAGCGTTCCGGGCCCTGACGACGTCCTTCGTGCGGAAGTCAGCCGCGGGCGAAAAAGTGGTTGTAGGAAACCACCGGGCTGACCTGGTAGCGCAGGGAGAAATTGCCCACGCGGCGGCACCATTCGCGCTGGCTGTCGCAAATTTTCTTGAACAGCGGGCCATTGGCCGGCGAGCTGTTGTCGCCCTCCATCTTGGCGATCACGCGATCCCAGGCCTGCAGCTGCGCATCGAGGATGGGACGCGGCGTCGCCCGCACGTTCACGCCCTGCTGCTGCGCCATGCCGAGCAGGTCGCGCGAATAGCGGTCCTGCAGCTTCCAGGACATGTCGGCCGAGGCCGCCTCGGCGGCCAGGCGCAGCAGGGCCTGCTGCTCGGCGGGAAGGCCCTCGAGCTTAGGCTTGTTCCAGAGGATCTCGAAGCACTCCACCGCCTGGTGGTAGCTCTGGATGTAGAAATTCTTGGCGACGTCCGGGAAGCCGAGCACGCGGTCGGAGGAGGGGTTGTTGAACTCCGCCGCGTCGATGACGCCGCGCTCCAGCGCGGGCACGATCTCGCCGCCCGGCAGCGCGACCACGGCCGCGCCCATCTCCTGGAAGAGGTCGGTCGCGAGGCCGACGGTGCGGTAGCGCAGGCCGCGCACCTGATCCGCGCGCTCGATCGGGTTGCGGAACCAGCCGAGCGGCTGCGTGGGCATCGGGCCCGACATGAAGCCCACGACGTTGAGGCGCAGCACGTCGTGCAGCAGCTCCTTGTAGAGCGCCTCGCCGCCGCCGTAGTAGAACCAGCCGAGCATCTGGTTGGCGTCGCCGAACCAGGGCGGCGTGGTCCCGAACAGGCTGAAGGCCTTGTTCCGGCCGAACCAATAGGCGGAGACGCCGTGGCCGCCATCGAGCGTGCCGGTATGCACCGCATCCATCAGCTGGAAGGCCCCGACCACCGCGCCGGCGGCGAGAAGCTCCACGCGCAGGCGGCCGCCCGCATTGTTGTTCACGCGCGTCGCGTAGTCCTGTGCGAATTCATGGAAGATGTCGCGCTGCGGCCAGGTGGACTGGAAGCGAAGGACCACGGTCTGCGCGCGGCTGACGCTCGGCGTGGCAAGTACGGCGGCACCGGTTGCTGCAACAGCAGACGCCTTCAGCAGCCCACGGCGGCTGCCGATCTTGGAAACGGACATGAGGCACTCCCCATTTATTTTTTTTCACCCCGCTCGAACGGCGGATACTTCCCGCATAAAGAAACGCTCATCTAGAAGCAATGACAGATTGCCACCCGCCGCATCTTGACCTGGAATGGCCGCAGGGCTGCGATGGGCAGGGAATTCGGGATGAGATGAGCGATATCTGCGACGACACCTTGCCCCTTGAGCAGCACCCCGAGCCGAGCCCCTATCTGCTCGACATCTCGGCCGGGCACCTGCTCCGACGCGCGCACCAGCGCTACCAGTCGCTGTTCCAGGAATATGCGGCCGGCCTCGGCCTGACCGGCCCCCAATTCGCGACGCTCGTGCGGCTGGCAGAGCTCGGCAGCGCCACGCAGAACCATCTGGGGCGCCTGGCCGCGATGGATTCCTCGACCGTGCAGGGGGTCGTGCGGCGCCTCATCGACCGCGGCTTCATCCAGACGGGCTCCAACCCGATGGACCGCCGGATGCGCGTGCTCACCATCACGCCGGAAGGAGAGCGGCTGCTGCAGGAAGGCCAGGCCGCGGGCCAACGGGCCAACGACACGCTGATGGCCATGCTCACCCCGGCCGAGCGCGACCATCTGCTCGAGCTGCTGCAGCGCCTGTCGGACGGTTAGGGCGCCGAAGTTTCCGCCCCGGGGCCTTTCCACTCCTTGTAAGCTTAGGCAGGCCGCGGGTTAGCGGGCGGGTGTAACCGCGTACCAAGCACTTGCGCCGGCCACGGCGTATCCTGTGGAATGCGTGCGGAACCTCTCACGGAGTTGCTTGATGCCACCGCCGATCTCGATCCCTCAGCCGCAATGGCTCCGGGATTTCAAATCCTTCCTCATGCGCGGCAACGTGATCGACCTCGCCGTCGGCGTGGTCATCGGCGCGGCCTTCACGGCGGTGGTCAGCTCGGTGGTGGAGGATCTGATCAATCCGCTCATCGGCCTGCTGGTCGGCGGGATCGACTTCTCGAACCTCTTCGTGGTGCTGAGCGGTGAGCGTCAGGCGACGCTGGAGGCGACACGCCAGGGCGGCGCGGCCGTCATCGGCGTCGGCCGTTTCATCAACGCGGTCATCAAGTTCACGATCGTGGGCTTCGCCGTCTTCTGGCTGGTTCGCGTGCTGATGAAGATCGGCCTGGAATCCGGCAAGAAGTCCGGCCCGTCGCCCACCGAGCAGCTGCTCACCGAGATTCGCGACGAGCTGAAGGTGCAGAACGGGCGCGAAGGCGCGACGCCTCCGCCGGCAGCCTAAGGGCCGCTTCCCCCGCCACGGCGCAGGCCGCGGCGGGGGATAGGCTTTTTACTCGGCGGCCTGCTTGGTCGCCTCGTCCATGGCCAGCTTCAGCATGCCGTCGCGCGTCTGCGGCAGCTTGCGGCCCAGCAGCTGCTCGGCGACCTGGTTGCGCAGGATCTGCGCCGTGCCGCCGGCGATGGGGAACATCCGCGCATCGCGCACCGCGCGCTCCATCGGATTCTCCCGCGAATAGCCCGCCGCGCCCCAGAGCTGCAGCGCCGCATTGGTGACCTCGACGGCGCTGTCCGCCGCCAGCACCTTGGCACGGGCGGCCATCAGCCGGTCCGGGAAGCCGTTCGGCCCGGCCGAGGCCGCGGCCTGCCAGATGAGCGCGCGGCTCGCCTCCAGCTTGATCGACATGTCGGCCAGCATCCAGCCGAGGCCCTGGAACTCCGCGATCGGGCGGCCGAACTGGCGGCGCTGCTGCACGAAGGCCAGCGCCCGGTCATAGGCGCCGGCCGCGATGCCGAGCGCGGCCGTGGCGGCGCCGACGCGCTGGCCGTTATAGGCGTCCATCAGCTTGCCGAAGCCGCGCTTGAAGCCGCCGGGCGCGCGCAGGACCATGCGGTCCGGCACCTCGAGCTCGACGAAATGCAGCTCGGCCTCGGGCATGCCGCAGAGGCCCATGGAGGGGATGCGGCGCTTCACGACCAGCTGGGCCGGATCGTTCTCGCCGTTGCGCACGACGAGGAAGCCGCCGATGCCCTGGTCGACGCCGTCCTCGATCGCGCGGGCGAAGATCAGGTGCAGGCGCGAGACGCCGCCGCCCGTGATCCAGTGCTTCACGCCGTTGATGATCCACTTGTCGCCCTTGCGGACGGCGGTGGTCGTCATCTCGCCGGCGGCGGAGCCGGCCTCGGGCTCGGTGATGCAGATGGCGGGCTTGTCGCCGGCCAGCACCAGCTCGGCCGCGATGCGCTTCTGCTCGATGGTGCCATAGGCCATGACGGCGCCGACGGCGCCCATGTTGGCCTCGACGGCGATGCGGCCGCAGACGGCGCAGGCCTTGGCCATCTCCTCCACCACCAGCACGGCATCGAGGTAGGAGCCACCCTGGCCGCCCCATTCGCGCGGGATGGTGAGGCCCATGAACTTCGCCTCGGTCATGCGGCGGACCATGGGCCAGGGATACTGGAGGCTGCGATCGGTCTCCGCCGCCTGCGCGGCCGCTTCCTGCGCGAGCTCGCGCGCCGTGTCGCGAAGGCGCGCCTGCGCCTCGGTGAGCGTGAACATCCTAACCCCCCAAACGTCGTTCGATGGCCGCGATCGCGGCCTTATCCAGCTTCAGTGCCACTCCCAGCCGGTCCAGCCAAGCCCGCTCCTCGGGGCTGAGCTCACCGGCGGCGCCGAAGGCGGCGGCATAGAGCTGCGCGGCGAGCATGGGGTCGCGCGCGCCCGCGGCCAGCTCCTCGATGCTGGCGGGCTTGTCGAAATCGGCGAGCACGTGGTCGCGCTCGGCCGCGGTCAGGCCGGAGGCGTCGAGCCGGGCGGCGATGGTCGCGCGCTCGGCCCGGTCCACCGTGCCATCGGCCCGGGCGGCCGCGATCATGGCGCGCAGCAGCAGCCGCGCTTCCGAGGTCTCGGCCCCCTGGTCCGATGCCGCGACGAGCTCGGTGCGGGCCGGCGGCTCGCGGCGCGGTGCGATGTCGGGGATGCGCCGCGACGGGGTGGGGGCGGGCGTGGGCAGGGGGTTGCGCGAGGGCTCGGGCGCGGGAGTGCCGCGCTTGGAGAGCGCATCCGCCGCGATGGTGGCCAGCGTGCCGAGCGCGCGGCCGATCTGGCGCGTCTCGGCCTGCGTCATGCCGAAGGGGCCGGAGGCCGCGCGGGGGCTGCGCCGCGCGGTGGTGCCGGTGCGAGGGCGTTGCGCGGCGCCGTTGAGCACCGCGTCGAGAATCCGTCCGAAATCCATGGGGTCAGCCTACCCCTTCCGCGATGGCCGGCGCCAGCGATCGGAACTCGGCGGCGCGCGGGCTGCGCGGGCGCCAGGCGAGGGCGAGGGTCCGCGCCGGCGTGGCCTCGCCGGGCGTGTCCGCCTGCACCGGCCGGACCACGAGATCGGTGCCGTTCAGCACCCCGCCCTCCACAGCGAGGCGCGGCAGGAGCGTGAGGCCGAGGCCGCCTGCCACCATCTGCACCAGCGTGTGGAGCGAGGTCGCGGCGAAGCCCTCCGCCGAAAGGCCGCGCGGCAGGCCGCAGGCCTCCTGCGCTTGGGCGCGCAGGCAATGCCCGTCCTCCAGCAGCAGCACGCGCTCGCCCGCCAGCGCGCCCAGCGGCACCTGGGGCAGCGCGGCCAGGCGATGATTGGCCGGCAGCGCGAGCAGGAAGGGGTCGGGCGCGATGGTCTCGATCTCCGCCACGCTGCAGTCGCAGGGCAGGGCGAGCAGCAGCAGGTCGAGCTTGCCGGCGTCCAGATGCGCCATCAGCCGCTCGGTCATGTCCTCCCGCAGGTAGAGCTTGAGGCGCGGAAACGCCTTGCGCAGCGCCGGCATCAGGCGCGGCAGCAGGAAGGGGCCGATCGTCGGGATGACGCCAAGGCGCAGCGGCCCCGACAGCGGGTCGCGGGTGGCGGCGGCCGTCTCCGCCACGGCCTCCAGCGCGGACAGCGCCGCGCGGGCGCGCGCGACGACTTCGAGGCCGATCGGCGTGAAGACGGGGCGCTTGGTCGCGCCGCGTTCGATCAGGGCGGTGTCGAGCTGCCGTTCGAGCGCGAGGATCCCCGCGGAAAGGGTGGACTGCGTGACGGCGCAGGCCGCCGCGGCACGGCCGAAATGGCCATGGTCAGCCAGGGCCGAGAGGTAGCGAAGCTGCTGCGGGGAAGGGAGGATCATCCAGGGAAACGATCATTTGAACCAAAACAATTCATTGGACCGCGCGAGACCCCACGACGCAAGCTGCGCTCATGGAATGCCAGGAACCCCATGGTCGCATTGCCTGCAGAGACCGGCGCCGTCGGTGGCGGGGCCTGGGCACTCCATCCGGTGCGCCGATCGCGTGATCCGGCCGCCTCAGTAAGCAACAAAGATGATTGGAGAGACATGATGGACGGAAACAGCGGTCAGGGCGGGGGCAAATGCCCCTTCATGCATGGGAAGCAGACGAGCGCGCGGTTCTCGGCCCGGTCGAACCGCGACTGGTGGCCCAACCAGCTCAACCTTCGCGTCCTCAGCCAGCAATCCGCCAAGTCCAATCCGATGGGCGCGGGCTTCAACTACGCCGAGGAGTTCAAGAAGCTCGACCTCGAGGCGCTGAAGAAGGACGTCATCGCGCTGATGACGGATTCGCAGGACTGGTGGCCGGCCGATTACGGCCATTACGGTCCGCTCTTCATCCGCATGGCCTGGCACGCGGCCGGCACCTACCGGACGGCGGATGGCCGCGGCGGCGCCTCCAACGGCGCGCATCGCTTCGCGCCCGAGAATAGCTGGCCGGACAACGCCAATCTCGACAAGGCGCGGCGCCTGCTTTGGCCAATCAAGCAGAAATACGGCAACAAGATCTCCTGGGCCGACCTCTTCGTCTTCACCGGCAACTGCGCGATCGAATCCATGGGCCTGAAGCCCTTCGGCTTCGGCGGCGGCCGCGTGGACATCTGGGAGCCCGAGGAAGACGTCTACTGGGGCGCCGAGGACACCTGGCTCGGCGACGTGCGCTACACCGGTGACCGCGAGCTCGCGAACCCGCTGGCCGCGGTGCAGATGGGCCTCATCTACGTGAATCCCGAGGGGCCGAACGGCAATCCCGACCCCGTCGCCTCCGGCCGCGACATCCGCGAGACCTTCGCGCGCATGGCGATGAACGACGAGGAGACGGTGGCCCTGACCGCCGGCGGCCACACCTTCGGCAAGTGCCACGGCGCGGGCGATGCCTCGCTGGTCGGCCGCGAGCCGGAGGCCGGGCCGCTCGAGCAGATGGGCCTCGGCTGGATCAGCACCTTCCGCAGCGGCAAGGGCGTCGATGCCATCACCAGCGGCATCGAGGGCGCCTGGACCCCCACGCCGACCACCTGGGACAACACCTATTTCGACATGCTGCTGGGCTACGACTGGGAGCTGACGAGGAGCCCGGCCGGCGCGCAGCAGTGGAAGCCGACCGACCCGGCCGCGCAGACGCTGGTGCCGGACGCGCATGATCCCACGAAGCGCCACCCGCCGATGATGACGACGGCGGACATGGCGATGAAGATGGATCCGGAATACCGGAAGATCTCCGAGCGCTTCCACAAGAACCCGGACCAGCTCGCCGAGGCCTTCGCCCGGGCCTGGTTCAAGCTCACCCACCGCGACATGGGGCCGAAGGTCCGCTACCTCGGCTCGATGGTCCCGGCCGAGGATCTGATCTGGCAGGATCCGGTCCCGCCGGTGACGCATCCGTTGGTCGATGCGGCGGATGTCGCGGCGCTGAAGGCGCAGCTGCTGGCCTCCGGCCTCTCGGTCTCGCAGCTGGTCTCCACCGCCTGGGCCTCGGCCTCGACCTATCGCGGCTCGGATCGCCGCGGCGGCGCGAATGGCGCGCGCCTGCGCCTCGCGCCGCAGAAGGACTGGGAGGTGAACCAGCCGGGGCAGCTCGCCGGCGTCCTGGCGAAGCTGGAAGGCATCCAGAAGGCCTTCAACGCCTCGGCGAAGGACGGCAAGAAGGTGTCGCTCGCGGACCTGATCGTGCTCGGCGGCAATGCGGCGGTGGAGCTGGCGGCGAAGGCGGCGGGCCGCGAGGTCACGGTGCCCTTCACTCCGGGCCGGACCGACGCCTCGCAGGAGCAGACCGACGCTGCCTCCTTCGAGCCGCTGGAGCCCGAGGCGGATGGCTTCCGCAACTACCGCAAGGCGCATTACGCGATCCCGGCGGAGGAGCAGCTGGTCGACAAGGCGCAGCTGCTGACGCTGACGGCGCCCGAGATGACCGTGCTCGTCGGCGGCCTGCGGGTGCTGGGCGCGAATGTCGGCTCCTCGCCGCATGGCGTCTTCACCAGCCGGCCGGGCCAGCTGACGAACGACTTCTTCGTCAACCTGCTCGACATGCGCACGGCCTGGACGCCCACCTCGGAGGAGGCCCAGGAGTTCGAGGGCCGGGACCGCGCCACCGGTGCCGTGAAGTGGACGGGCACGCGCGTCGACCTCGTCTTCGGGTCGAACTCGCAGCTGCGGGCCTTGTCGGAGGTCTATGGCCAGAGCGGCGCGGAGGCGAAGTTCGCGTCCGACTTCGTGGCGGCCTGGACGAAGGTGATGAACCTGGACCGCTTCGACCTCGCCTGACCGGCGAAGCGCAATGCCCCCAGGCCATGACGGCCTGGGGGTTTTTGACTGACTATTCGGCGGCGGCCGGTGCCGCGGCGGCGGGCGCGCTCCAGAGTTCCGGCTTCAGCTCCTCCGGCCGGTTCGGGAACCAGATGGCGCAGACCAGCATCACCATCGCGAAGGCCGCCAGCACGACCATGACCAGGGCCAGGTTGCCGGTGGCCTCATGCAGCAGCCCCACGATGGGCGAGGCCAGCGCCGCGCCCATGAAGCCCACCGTGAAGCGGATCGAATAGATCTTGGCCCGCATCTCCGGCGCGATGTAGCGCGCCGTCATGGTCTCGTTCACGGTCACCTGGCCGAAGATGGCCGAGGCCACGAGGGCGGAGACCGGCAGCACGATCCAGCCGTCCAGGAAGGACAGCGCCAGCAGGCCGGGCACCAGCACCAGCGTCAGAGGCATGAAGACCGACTTCAGCGTCTTGCGGTCGATCATCTGGCCGACGGTGAACTGCGTCACGCCGCCGCAGATCGTCGCCAGGAAGGCGAGCATGCCGACCACCGGAAGCAGGTCCGGATTGCCGGCCAGCCGCTCCTCCATGAGCTTGGGCAGCAGCAGCGTGAAGGCGTTGAAGACGAGGCCGGAGACCGCGCCGATGGAGAGCAGCGAGACCACGGCCTGGCGGACGACATGCGGCGGAATCTTCGGGAAGGGGCGCGTCTGCACGCCGGCCTTCTTCGCGTCGAAGGCCGGTTCGCGCAGGTAGATCAGGCCGACGGCGATGCAGAACAGGCCGGGCACGATGAAGGCGTAGCGCCAGCCGAACTGCACCGCGAGGAAGGCCGTCACCACCGGCGCCAGCGCCACGCCGAGATTGCCGAAGACGCCGTTGATGCCCATGGCGCGGCCCACGCGGTCGCCGCCCGCCTCGGCGATGATGGCCGTCCCGATCGGGTGGTAGATGGCCAGGAAGCCGCCCATCACGACGAGGCCGATGGCAAGGCCCAGCGGGCCTGTGGCGAAGCCCGCCGAGGCCATGCCGACGCCGGCGCCGAAGAAGAACAGCGTCATCATCGCCTTGCGGCCGATCTTGGCCGCGAACCAGCCCATCGGCAGCGCGCCGAGGCCGTAGATCACGAACATGGCCGTGCCGAGGGCGAGGACGGGGCCATAGGCGGTGCCGAAGATCTCGCCATCCTGCTGCACCATGGCGAGCACCGCCGTGGCGAGGATCAGCAGGCCGTAATGGGTAAAGAGGTGCGCGGCATTGATGAGACAGATCTGCCGGGTGGCGGGCGTCATGAGTGCGATTTCCTTCCGTTACGGAAAAGACTAGCCTGTCCGCTGAGCAACGTCCGGACGAGCTATGTCGCGATTCGGCCATAACCCCCGCACCATCGCCCAGGAGCAGGTCGACCGGCCCATGGCCGCCTTCGTGCGGGACTACGGCGAGGGCGAGGCCACGGGCTGGCACCATCACGGGCGCGCGCAGGTGCTCTACGCGATCGAGGGCGTCATGCGGGTGGACACGCTGGCGGCGCATTTCGTCGTCCCGCCCGGCCGCGCGCTCTGGGTCCCTTCCGGGCTGGAGCACGAGGTGCGCAGCCAGGGCCGTCTGGCGATGCGCTCGCTCTTCTTCCGCGCGGATGCCGCGAAGGTGGGCGAACGAATGACCGCGGTGCTCGGCGTTTCCTCCCTGCTGCGGGAGCTCATCCTGGCGGCCTGCGCCGAGCCGCTGGAATGGGACGAGGCCGGGCGCGGCGGACACCTGGCGGCGCTGATTGCGGAGGAGATCGCGCGGGCGCCGCGGCTGCCCTTCGGCGTGCCGGCGCTGCACGATGCGCGCCTGAGGCGCCTGGCACAGGCGCTTTCGAAGCAGCCGGCGAGCGACCTCACGCTGGACGAATGGGCGCAGCGCTGCGGCGCCAGCGCTCGGACGCTGGCGCGGCTCTTCCATCGGGAGACCGGGATGGGCTTCGCGCGGTGGCGGCAGACGCTGCGCCTGACGGAAGCGGCCGCCCTGCTGGCCGGGGGCGCCACGCCCGCCCAGGCGGCGGCGAGCGTCGGCTATGCCAGCGCGCCGGCCTTCGGCGCGGCCTTCCGGGCCGCCTTCGGCATCACGCCGGGCGAGGCGCGCTAGGCCCCTTCGCCACAGGCCCGTACCCGCGGGAGCTCAGATCCGGTCGTAGCGCAGCCCGCGCGCCAGCCAGCAGCCCACCTCGACACCCACCGCGCGGCCGGCGGCATCGCGCCGGAAGGCCAGGGTCCAGTCGCCGGGCGGCGTGTGGTCCAGCGCGCGGGGGCAGGGCAGGGCCCAGAGGTCCGGCGCGATCGGGTTCAGCAGCTCCATCCGTCCCTGGCCGAGGAAGCCCGAGAAGCCGCCATAAAGCGTGCCGCCCGTCTCCACCACGGTCAGCTCGGCGCCCAGCTCGGCGCAGCGGTAGCGGCCGCCCAGATCGGTCGCCGGCTCGCCGTGCACGGGCAGGAGGCGGGTGCTGAAATTCTCCTGCGGGCGGTCCATCCACAGTGCCTCGCCGTCCTGGCGCAGCCGCGTGCGGCCATTGCCGGCACTGCCGTCGGTGGCGATGTCGAGCCGCTCGGGCGAATGGCCGAAGCGCAGCAGGAGCTGGCCCGGCGCCACCGCCTCGATCCGTGCCGAGAGCCCGGTCTCCGGCTCGACATAGGCGCCGAGCCAGGCGGGCGGCGGCAGCGTGGGATCGGCCGCGGGCCTGGTCTCGTCGAGCGTGGCGGCCAGCAGGTCGAGCGCGGCGCCATGCGCGTCGCCGAAATGGTTGAACATCACGACGACGGAGACACGCTCCGACGGCACATAGAGCCGGTGGCTGCGCCAGCCGCGCAGCGCGCCGCCATGGCCGGTATGCTCCCGTCCGAAATCCGTGCCGCGGGAGAGCCCGAAGCCATAGGCGGCCGGCGCCCCGTCCGAGAAGGCGACGGGCGCCGAGATGCGGCCGTAGAGCGAGGCCGGCTCGTCGCGCGTCGCGTCGAGATGCCGCTCCCAGGCGATCATGTCGTCCAGCGAGGCGCCGAGGCCGGCATCGCCGGTCCAGAGGATGCGGTTCTCGGCCGCCCGGAACCCCCCGGCCTGGGAGCCTTCGTAGCCTTCCGTGCCGTCGGGCATGGCGCGGGTATCGGCCGCGAGGAAGGCGGTCTCCATCCCCGCGCGCTCGAAGACGTGGCGGCGCAGCAGGTCGGCGAAGGCTCGCCCGGAGCGGTCCTGCAGCATGTCCGAGAGCAGGCGGAAGTTCTGGTTCACGTAGGAGTAGCGGGTGCCGGGCGCGAAATGCAGCGCGCGCGTGCCGGCGATCAGCCGCTCCGCCTCCGTGTCGCCGAAAGGCGCCTCGACGGGCGAGCCCTGCAGCATCGCCACCGCCCAATAGTCCCGGAGGCCGGACTGGTTGTGGGCGAGATGGGCCACGGTCGGCGCCGGCCCTTCCAGCAGCGGCAGCTTTTCCCGCAGGGCGCCGTCCAGTGCGGCCGGATCGGGGAAGAGGTCCAGCAGCGTGGCGCAGGTGAACTGCTTGGTGATGGAGCAGAGGCGGAAGAGCGTGCGCGGCGTGAAGGGGATCCGCCGCTCGGCATTGGCCCAGCCCCAGGCATGGCGGGCCAGGACCTCCCCGCCGCGCAGGACGGCGACGGCCCCGCCGGGGCCGGGATAGGCACGTGGGAGCCGGGAGAGGACGGAATCGAGGCGCTGGGCAAGATGAGGCATGGGTCCAGCTTTCCACGGCCTCAAGGTTGCGAACAGGGCGAAATGGGCTCGCCCTGCCGCGGTCGGAGGCTCAGGCGGGCTCGAGCAGCCCGAGGCGCCAGAGCTTGCCGGCGAATTCCTTGTCCTCGGGCGCAGCGCCCTCGCTCAGCGCCGTGAGGGTCTCCGTCTGGGTGGGGGAGAGCTCGAGCAGCCCGCCCGTCCAGAACAGCGTCCCGGCACCGTCCTCCGCCTGCACAAGATGGGTGTGCATCCCCTGGGTGAGGCGCAGCGGGCCTTCGGGCAGCGGCGCGAAGAGGCCGCGCGCCGGCAGGGGCTGGCGGTCGCGTGCCAGCTGCTCCAGCAGCAGATTGGTGAGGCGGCCGGCATTCTCCGGCTTGGCCAGGCCGTTGAGGCGCTCGGACATCGCCGCGAAGAGGTCGGTCTCGCCGATGCGCCAGGTCGGTACGCTCTCGCGCAGCGCCGGGTCGCGCAGCTCCATCTCGTCCAGCAGGTTGCGGATGGCCTGGGCCCAGCTCGCCTCGAGCAGGCCGAGGGTGATGTGGAGCGAGCGCTCCCCCGGCAGCGTCGCCGCGTCGTGCATCACGCCGCGCGGGATGTAGAGGACATCGCCCGGCGAGAGGGTCAGCTCGTGCAGCTTGCCGGCAGGGGGCATGTCGCCCTGCCAGGGCGTGCGACGGGTCGGGCGTTCCAGGGGCTCGCCGTCCCAGACGCGCCAGCGCTTGCGGCCCTCGACCTGCATCACGAAGACGTCATGCGTGTCGTAATGGGTGCGGAAGCCCTGCGCGGCGGGCGGGGTGAGGTAGATATTGGCCTGCACGCCATGCAGGAACAGCCGCTCCAGCCCGCGACAGAAATCGGCCAGCGGCGGGTGGCTCTCATGGAATTGCGAAAGGACCAGCGAGGCGCCCGCATCGAAGCGCAGCAGCAGGTTGGGCAGGTCCACGCGGCCATCCGGCAGGGCGAATTCGTGCTCGGGAACGCCGGCGCTGCCGTTGCGCGATTCGTCCGCCATGGAGACGCGCGGTGCCCGCGCGCCATCGGTGCGCAGATGCGCGTCGATCGCCGCCACGCTGACGAGATGGTCGAAGCGGCTGGCGTCCTGGGCCGGGAAGTAGCGCCAGTTCCGCCCCTCGCGCAGCGCGAGCACCTCATCGACCTCCATGCCCGGGAAGGCGAGCTCGAAGGCGGCTTCCGTCAGTCCTTGATCCATGGGCCGTGGTCCATCAGGCATAAGGCGGGTTTTGTGGAGCGACCACGCGCGCGGGTTGGCGCGTGGTCCGTGGCGGAAGGCTAGTAGCGGCCGCGGCCCGCGGCATCATAGGGGTCGCGATCCGAGCGCCCGGTGTAGCCGCCGCCGCGATAGCCGCCGCGCCCGTTGCCGACGCCGTCATTGGGGTCGTTGTCGGTCAGGCCCGTGCCGCGGCGGTAGCCGCCGCCACGCCCATTGCCCGCGGGGTCGTTGGGATCACCGTCGGTCAGGCCCGTGCCACGGCGATACCCGCCGCCGCGCCCGTTGCCGGCGGGGTCATTGGGGTCGCCGTCGGTGAGGCCGGTGCCACGGCGATACCCGCCGCCGCGCCCGTTGCCGACGCCGTCGTTGGGATCGTTGTCGGTGATGCCGGTGCCGCGGCGATAGCCGCCACCGCCGCCGCGCCCATTGCCCACGGGGTCGTTGGGATCACCGTCGGTCAGGCCCGTGGAGACCGGCATGGGCTGGGGATAATAGCCCGGCTGCGCGGGCACGCAGGCCGCCAGCGCCGTTCCGCTTCCGCCGAGCGCGACCGCGCGCAAAATCAGCAGGCGGCGGGACAGACGATTCCCCATGACATTCTTCTCCTGAAACTGGCGTGGACATGAAAGCAGCTGATCGTGGCAAAGGGACGGCGGGCATGCGGCGCTTGCGGGCCGAACCGGCCTGGGAAGCCGGTTCGGGGCTCAGCGCCCGGGGCTAGTAGCGGCCCCGGCCGGCGGCGTCATAGGGGTCGCGGTCCGTGCGGCCGGTGCCCCCGCGATAGCCGCCGCGGCCATTGCCGGCGCCATCATTGGGATCGTTGTCGGTGATGCCGGTGCCGCGGCGATACCCGCCGCCGCGGCCGTTGCCGACGCCGTCATTGGGATCATTGTCGGTGAGGCCCGTGCCGCGGCGCCCGCCGCCGCCACGCCCGTTGCCGGCGCCGTCATTGGGATCGTTGTCGGTGATGCCGGTCCGATAGCCGCCCCCGCCGCCGCGGCCGCGCCCACCGCGGTCATAGGGGTCATTGTCGGAGCGGCCCGAGCGGCCGTAGCCGGCGCGATCATTGGGGTCGTTGTCGGAACGGCCGGACTGCGCCTCGGCCGGTGCCGAGGCGACGGTGGCGGCCGCGGCAAGGCTCGCCCCGCCCGCGAGCCGGGCGACCAGGAGGCGCCGCGTCAGGCGGGGATCTTTCTTGTCGGCGTCGGACATCGGGAGGCGGCCTTGTGATTCCTCTATCCTGAGCTTTGTCCGAGACATTGCCTTTCCGCAAGACGTTTCATTACGGCAATGCGGGATGGTATCGCTTTTTTAATCAGCGACTTGAACGCTGTGACATGGAAGCCTCACGGCCCGGAAGCGGTGAAACCACCGTCATCTGATCGATTTCGTGGAGACGGCACGGCTGCTGCGCCATTCTCGCTGTTGCGCCCCGAACTCTCCCGGAACAATCCTGGGGCGAAACTCGAGCCCGGCCGAACGCGACGGGACGCATGGAGGGGCTACGCCCGATGAATCGCCGAACCGTCCTCGCCGCCACCGCCCTGGCGCCCTTCGCCGGCAGCCTCGGCCTGCGCGACGCCGCCGCCCAGGCCCGCTTCGCCAATATGAACATGTTCATCCCGGCCGGCCCCGGCGGCGGATGGGACGGGCTCGGCCGCGCCATCGAGCAGGTGGCCCGGCATGCGGGCCTCGTCGGCAATTTCCAGTTCGAGAATGTGGGGGGCGCCGGGGGCATCGTCGGCCTGCCGCGCTTCGTCTCCCAGCGGCGCGGCCGCGGCGACGCGCTGATGGTCTCCGGCTCCATCATGGTGGGCGCCGTGCTGTCCAACCGCTCGCCGGTGAGCCTGGCGAATGTCACGCCGATCGCGCGGATGACGCAGGAAGTGGGCGTCGTGGTCGTCCCCGCGCAGTCGGACATCCAGGATATCGCGGGGCTGCTGGCCGCCTTCCGCGCCAATCCCGGCGGCACCTCGGTCGCGGGCGGCAGCGCGGGCGGCACGGACCACATCACCCTCGGCCTGATCCTGCGGGCGCTCGGCCGCAATGCCCGCGAGGGCAGCTACGTGGCCTTTGCCGGTGGCGGTCCGGCCCAGGCGGCGATCCTGGGGGCGCAGGTGAAGGCCGGCATCTCCGGCTACTCCGAATTCGCCGAGCAGATCCGGGCCGGGCGGATGCGCGCCCTGGCCACGACCGGCGCGACCCGGAGCGACCCCAATATCCCGACGCTCAAGGAATCGGGCGTGGATGTGGTGATCGCGAACTGGCGCGGCGTCTTCGGCGCGCCCGGCATCAACGCGAACCAGAAGGCCGCCCTGACCAGCTTCATCACCGACCTCGTGGCCCTGCCGGCCTGGCGCGAGATGATGGAAACCCGCGGCTGGGACAATGCCTTCCTGGCCGGCGCGGAGTTCGAGCGCTTCCTGGCGGCCGATATCTCGGCGACGGAATCGGTGCTCAAGGAGCTCGGGCTGGCGTGACCGATCGGCCTCTCCGCCGGAGGATGCGACGACCGTCCGGCGGGGAGGCCTGGCCCTTTCCTGACCTGTCGGAAAACAAGAAACCGAGGATTCGCGAGGCTCCATGACATCACGTCTCTCATGGCCGGACCTGGTGGCCGGCCTGGTTGTCCTGGGCTTCGGCCTCATCGGCTTCTGGCAGGCCAGCGTCATCCCGGTCTCGCCGCTCTATGCGCAGGTCGGCCCCAAGGCCATTCCCTATGTCGTCGCCGCCGGGCTGACGGCGCTGGGCATCGGCCTCACCATCTCGGCGCTGCGCGGCGGCTGGTCGCATGAGAATCCCGAGATGGCGGAGGCCGGGCCGCTGAACCGCCGCGCGATGGGCCTGCTTCTCGCCGGGCTGCTGGTGAACCTGGTCCTGATCGTCCCCGCGGGCTTCTCCATCGCGGCCTCGGCGCAGTTCGTGCTGGTGGCGGCCGCCTTCGGCAGCCGCTCCATGTTGCGGGACCTGCTGATCGCCCTGCCGCTGACGCTGCTGGTCTGGTTCCTCTTCGTGCAGGGCCTCGGCGTGAATATCGGCGCCGGGCTGCTCGAGAGCTTCATTCTCCGCCTGATGGGCCAGGAGCCGGTCTGATGAACGCGATCGACGGACTTTCCCTGGGCTTCTCGCATGCCTTCAGCCTCGGCAACCTGGGCTGGGCGCTGCTGGGCTGCTTCCTCGGCACCGCGGTCGGCGTGCTGCCGGGCATCGGGCCGGCGCTGACCATCGCGCTGCTGCTGCCCATCACCTACCAGGTGAGCGCGACCGGTGCCTTCATCCTCTTCTGCGGCGTCTTCTACGGCGCGATGTATGGCGGCAGCACCACCTCCATCCTGCTGAACACGCCGGGGGAGTCCGGCTCCATCATCACGGCCCTCGAGGGGGCGAAGATGGCGCGCAACGGCCGCGCGGGGCCGGCGCTGGCGACCTCGGCGGTGGGCAGCTTCGTGGCCGGCGTGGTGGGCACGCTGGGCATCGCCTTCCTCGGCCCCGTCGTCGTGGACTTCGCGCTCGTGCTCGGGCCGGCCGAGTATTTCTCGCTGATGCTGCTCTGCTTCGTCACCGTCTCGGCGGTGCTGGGCGGCTCGCCGCTGCGGGGGCTGACCAGCCTGTTCTTCGGGCTCTCGCTGGGCCTCGTCGGCATCGACCTGCAGACCGGCCAACCCCGCATGACCTTCGGACTGCCCGAGCTCTTCGATGGCGTGAACGTCGTGCTCGTCGCGGTCGCGCTCTTCGCGGTGGCGGAGGCGCTGCACATGGCCTGGAACCACGTGGACGGGAAGGTGCAGGTGCTGCCGGTGGGCCGGCTCTGGCTCTCGCGCACGGACCTCAAGCGCAGCTTCTGGCCCTGGATCCGCGGCGCGGGGCTGGGCTTCCCCTTCGGCGTGATGCCCGCCGGCGGCACCGAGATGCCGACCATGCTGAGCTACTACGCGGAGAAGAAGCTGGTCGCGCCCGAATACGCCCATGAATTCGGCACGACGGGCGCCATCGAGGGCGTGGCCGGGCCGGAGGCCGCGAACAATGCGGCCGCCGCCGGCATCCTGGTGCCGATGCTGACGCTGGGCCTGCCCACCAGCGCGACGGCCGCGATCATGCTGTCCGCTTTCCAGAGCTACGGCATCCAGCCGGGGCCGCTGCTTTTCCAGACCCAGGCCGATCTGGTCTGGACGCTGATCGCCAGCCTGTTCATCGCCAATGTCATGCTGGTGGTGCTGAACCTGCCGCTGGTCGGCCTCTGGGTGAAGATCCTGAAGATCCCAACGCCGCAGCTCTATGCCGGCATCCTGGTCTTCGCGACGATCGGCACCTACGGCATCTCCAACTCGGTCACGGACCTGCTGCTGCTCTACGGCATCGGCATCATCGGCATGTTCATGCGGCGCTTCGACTTCCCGGTGGCGCCAGTGATCATCGGCATGATCTTGGGACCCATGGCGGAACAGGCGCTGCGGCAGGCCATGACCATCAGCGAGGGCGACTGGACCACCTTCGTGACCCGCCCCGGCAGCCTCATCATCCTGATCCTGGCGGCTCTGGCCCTGTTCGGGCCCCGCCTCTACGCCCTGGCGACGCGGCGCCGCCGGACGGCCGCTACCGCGAGCGTCGACAGCTAGGAGGGCCGGGCGGGCAGGGGAGGTCGCTCCGCTGCCCACCCACCCGATGCCGCCTCTTCTGACGATGATGCGTTTCGACCTCTATCGGGCGAAGCGCGGCGCAGGGTATCTGCTCGATGCCCAGCCCGCCTGGCTCGAAGCATCGTCATCGAGGATCATTGCCCCCTTGCTTCCGCCGACGCCCGCCCCGCCCGCCCTGGGCCGCCCCCGGCCGCTTCCTGACGGGACTGCGGCGGCGGTCGCCATGATGGCGCCCCATCTCGCGGCCATTCGTCGATATGGGCCCGGAAATGATGGGCTCACCCGCCCCCTCGAACCCCTTCTGACAGGCTTCTGAACATGCCGGAGGCCCCCCTGCTCAAGCCCGAGGACGGCAGCCCGGTGCAGGAGCACCGCCGCCGCTGGGTCTCGCCCCTGCTCCGGCGGATCCTTCTGGTGAACGCGTTGCCGCCCGCCCTGCTGGCCGCGGCACTGCTGTATCTTGACCAGTATCAGAACGGGCTCATGGCCGCCGAGGTCGAGGCCATGCGCAACCAAGCGCGCATCTATGCCGGCGCCATCGCCGAGGCCGCCGTCCGCGTCCAGGACGACCGTGCCGTGCTGGTGCCCGAACAGGCGCGGCCGCTGCTGCGCCGCCTCGTCGAGCCCTCGCCGAACACCCAGGCGCGGCTTTTCGACACGGCGGGCCTCGTCGTGGCCGACAGCCGGGTGCGGGAAGGGGTCGGCGGCGCCGTCGTCACCGAGCCGCTGCCCGCGCCGGCCTCCCGCGGCGCGCTCTCCTCCTCGCTGTCCGGCGCCTATGAGTGGATGCTGAACCTGGTGCCCAACCGGTCGGCCAATCCCGTCGTGCTCGACACGACGCCCGATGCCCAGAGCTTCGACTGGCAGCCGGACCTCGGGCCCGAGCGCCAGGCCGAGCTGCGCCTGGCGCTGGAGGGGGGCGTCACCCCCTATATCCGCCGCACGCCGGACGGCCGCCTGTTGGTCTCCGTCGCCGAGCCCGCACGGCGCGGGGCGCAGGCCGTGGGCATCGTGTTGCTGACGCGCGAGGCGCGCGAGGTGGATGAGCGCCTCTTCGAGATCCGCGCCAGCGTGCTCGGCCTCTTCTGCCTGGCACTCGTCCTCACCGTCGCCGTCTCGCTCTACCTGGCGCGCACGATCGCCACGCCTATCCTTCAGCTGGCCGGTGCCGCGGCCGAGATGCGGCAGGGCAAGGGCCGAACCGGCAGCGTCCCCAGCGCGCTGCTGGAGCGCCGCGACGAGATCGGCGTGCTGGCGCGCGACCTCCAGGCGGCCGCCCGCGCGCTCTGGGCCCGGATCGACGCCAATGAGCGTTTCGCCGCCGATGTGGCGCATGAGCTGAAGAACCCTCTGACCAGCGTGCGCAGCGCCATCGAGACGCTCCGCCGGGTCGAGGACAAGGCGCAGCAGCACCGGCTGCTCTCCATTATCGCCAATGACGCGGTGCGCATGGACCGGCTGATCGGCGATATCTCCGACAGCTCGCGCGTCGATGCCGAGCTGTCGCGCAGCATCGCCGAGCCCGTGGATATCGGCCCCATCCTCGCCGTGCTGGTGGAACTGCACAACACGACCCGTAAGCCGCGCGACCCGGAGATGATCCTCGAGGCGCCGGACAAGCTGGTGGCGATGGGCGTGGAGGACCGGGTCGTGCAGGTCATCCGCAACCTGCTCGGCAATGCGATCTCCTTCAGCCCGGAGGAGGGCCATGTCTGGCTCCGCGCGCGGGAGACCGCGACCGAGGTGGAGCTGACCGTCGAGGACGAGGGGCCCGGCATCCCCGATGCCCGGCTGGAGGGGATCTTCGACCGCTTCTATTCGGAGCGTCCGAGCGGGGAGCGGTTCGGCCAGCATTCCGGGCTCGGCCTCTCCATCTCGCGCCAGATCATCGAAGGGCTGCGCGGGCGGATCAGCGCCGAGAACCGGCGCGATGCGGAGGGGAAGGTCCTGGGCGCGCGCTTCGTGGTGCGGCTGCCGCGGGGATAGGTCGCGTAACCGCTTCCGGAGTATCGCATCCCCAGCGAACGGAATGTATCCTTCCTCTTATGGCAATCCCTATGAGGACGATGTCTTGAAGGCCCCCCTCCACGAAACGCTTCTCGATCAGACACTGCGCGAGGCGGTTCAGGATAAAGCCACCGTCTCCGCCGAGGGGCGGTCTCTGGGGCGGCTGACCCATGGTGTTTCCGTGCGGTTCCTGAAAACGCATACGGACGAGCGCGGAACCGTCACCGAGCTTTACGACCCGCGCTGGGGCTTTCACCCCGAACCGCTTGTCTTCTCTTATACCTTTACGATCCGTCCCGGCGTGGTGAAGGGGTGGAATCTTCATCGCCGGCACGAGGATCGCTACGCCATTTTGCAGGGGCGGATGGCGTTGGTCCTCTTCGATCCCCGGCCTGACAGCCCGACATGCGGAGAGGTGTGCCGCATCGTTCTTTCCGAGCACGAGCGCTGCCTGGTGAACGTGCCGATCAACGT
The DNA here is from genome assembly GCF_018413645.1 of Roseococcus pinisoli. Lineage (GTDB taxonomy): Bacteria > Pseudomonadota > Alphaproteobacteria > Acetobacterales > Acetobacteraceae > Roseococcus > Roseococcus pinisoli. Next base: position 78,832 of record NZ_JAHCDA010000005.1, on the reverse strand, counting down.
CTGGCATGCGGATCACAACATCGGCTCGAGTGACGTCGTGATCGTGAACTTTCCCACCATCCAGTACGACCATGCGGCGCCGGACAAGTGGCGCCTGCCTCTCGACACACCATTGATTCCCTACCGTTTTCCTGAGGGAACCACGGGAGGATGACGGGCACGCCGCGTTTCTCGGTTCTGCTGCCCACTCATAACCGGGCCGACGTCCTGGGCTTCGCCATCCAGTCCGTGCTCGCCCAGACGGAGCCGGATTTCGAGCTTCTCGTCGTCGCTGATGGATGCACCGACGGCACGCGCGATGTCATGGCAGCCTTCGAGGACCCGCGGATCCGCTTTTTCGATTTGCCGAAGGCGCCGCATTTTGGTTACGCGAACCGCAACCTGGCGCTGCGCGAGGCCCGGGGGCGGCTCATCGCTTTCGCCGCGCATGATGATTTGCTGTTGCCCGATCATCTGGCCCTGATGGGGGATCTGCTGGACAGCGAGGGGGCCTCCTGGGGCTACAGCCGCCCTCTCTGGGTCTCCACCGACGGCGTCATCGTCCCTTTCGCCACCGATCTGGGCCTTCCGGGCGGCCTCCAGGATTTCCATCGAGGCAACACGATCCCCGCTGCCTGCGTCGTACATACGAAGGAGGCGCTGCATCAGGCGGGATTCTGGCCGGAGGATGTGCCCGCCGCCGCCGATTGGGTGCTGTGGCGCCGCATGCTGGGAATAGGGGCGCTCCCGCCCGCCTACCTCCGCCAGCCGACCAACCTGCATTTCAGTGCGGATTGGAAAAAATCCCGCTTCTCGGCAAGTGCGGAGGTGGAGCGCCTGGTGGGAATCGCCGACGCAGCCGACTGGTGGCCTGGCATCCTGCGGCATCCCCCCATCATGGAGGTTGAGCAGGCGACACTGTGGCGCGTCATGCGGGCAGGGGGCGAGCCCTGGGTCGCCGGGCTGCGCTCCGCGGTGAGCCAGGTCCTCGACCGGATTGCCTGGACGGCCATCCGGGAGACTTTACCCGGTCTTGACGCGGCACGGGTGGAGGTAGCCGGCGCCCAGGCGCGGGAAGCGGCGGCTTTAGCCCAGTTGGACGAGCACCGACAGGCGATGGAGTGTGAGCGGCAGGCCCGAATGAACGCCGAGGCGGCGAGCATGCGGGGGGATGCGGTCCGGGCGGAGCTTGATGCCTGCAGGGCGCGAGAGGCGGCGGCTCTGGCCCAGTTGGACGGGCACCGACAGGCGATGGAGTGTGAGCGGCAGGCCCGAATGAACGCCGAGGCGGCGAGCCTGCGGGGGGACGCTGTCCGGGCGGAGCTCGATGCCTCCAGGGCCCGAGAGGCTGAGGCCCTCGCCGAGCTGGAAGGGCATCGGCAGGCGATCGGGATTCTTCGCGCGAGCACGTCCTGGCGCGTCACCGCGCCGCTTCGGCGGCTGGGGCAGATGCTTCGCCGCGAGCCGTCGGATCGGTCCTGATCCCGACGTCTCTCTTCGTTGCCCTTGCATCCGCTGGCCGGAACCGTCATATTCCGTGCCTTCAACACCATCCATTCTTGAGGGGGGTGGCCTTCCGGGGCCGCCTTTTTTGTTTTTTGACGATCGAACGTCCGCGACACGAAGGGCTTGACGCCCGCATTGCCGATCTGGTGGCTCCCACCATCGAGCATCTGGGTTATGAGCTCGTCCGCGTGCAGATCAGCGGCAAGGAGCGCCCCACGGTCCAGATCATGGCCGATCGTGCGGATGGTGCGCCCTTCACCGTCGAGGACTGCGAATCGATCAGCCACGCCGTGGGCGCGGTGCTCGACGTCGCCGATCCGATCAAGGCCGAGTGGATGCTGGAAGTCTCTTCCCCCGGCATCGACCGCCCGCTCACCCGCACCAAGGACTGGGAGCATTACGCCGGCCACGTGGCCACGGTGGAGATGCTGATCCCGGTCGAGGGGCGCAAGCGCTTCCGCGGGATCGTGCTCGGCGCCGATCTGGACAATGCCCGGCTTCGCCTCGACGAAGGTCCTGAAATCTCCCTGCCGCGCGACCAGATGCGTCGCGCCAAACTCGTCCTCACCGATGAACTCATCGCCGCCACGACGGCGAACAAAGGGAACTGAGACATGGCCCTGGATGTTGCGATCCCCCGCCCGGAATTTCTTCAGGTCGCCGAGGCCGTCGCCCGGGAGAAGATGATCGAGCGCGAGGAAGTGCTCGAGGCCATGGAACTGGCCATGGGCAAGGCCGGCAAGCAGAAGTACGGCCTCGAGAAGGACATCCGCGCCACCATCGACCGCAAGAACGGCGAGGTCCGCCTATCCCGCTGGAGCGAGGTGGTCGAGCAGGAGCCCGTCGAGAACGAGGATACCCAGATCCCGCTGCGCATCGCGCAGAAGGTGAAGCCGGGCATCCAGGTCGGCGAGTTCATCGTGGACCCGCTGCCGCCCATCGATTTCGGCCGCATCGCCGCGCAGACCGCCAAGCAGGTCATCGTGCAGCGCGTGCGCGAGGTCGAGCGGAAGAAGCAGTTCGACGAGTACAAGGATCGCGTCGGCGAGGTCATCAACGGCACGGTGAAGCGCACCGAGTACGGCAACCTGATGGTCGAGCTCGGCAAGGCCGAGGCGCTGCTGCGCCGCGATGAGACCATCCCCCGCGAGGCCTTCAAGAACGGCGACCGCGTCCGCGCCTATATCTACGACGTCCGTGAGGAGCCGCGCGGCCCGCAGATCTTCCTCTCGCGCACCCATCCTGGCTTCCTGGCGAAGCTCTTCGCCCAGGAGGTCCCCGAGATCTATGACGGCATTATCGAGATCAAGGCCGTCGCGCGCGATGCCGGCAGCCGGGCGAAGATGGCCGTGATCAGCCGCGACTCCTCGATCGACCCCGTCGGCGCCTGCGTCGGCATGCGCGGCTCGCGCGTGCAGGCCGTTGTCGCCGAGCTGCAGGGCGAGAAGATCGACATCATCCCCTGGAGCCAGGACATCGCGACCTTCATCGTGAACGCGATGGCGCCGGCCGAGGTCTCCAAGGTCGTGCTCGACGATGACAGCAAGCGCGTCGAGGTCGTGGTGCCGGACGAGCAGCTCTCGCTCGCCATCGGCCGCCGCGGCCAGAACGTGCGCCTGGCCTCGCAGCTCACGCGCTACGACATCGATATCCTGACCGAGGCGGGCGAATCCGAGCGCCGGCAGGAAGATTTCCGCAAGCGCAGCGGCCTCTTCGTCGAGGCGCTGGACGTGGACGACGTCATCGCCGGCCTGCTGGTGACCGAGGGCTATTCGACCATCGAGGAGATCATCGAGGTCGAGGACGAGGAGCTCGCGGGCATCGAGGGCTTCGACGAAAACATCTCGGCCGAGCTGAAGCGCCGCGGCATGGCCTTCCTTGAGGCCAAGGACGCCGAATTCGAGAATCGCCGCGTCGAGCTGGGCGTGTCGGACCAGATCGCGGAGATCGGCACCTTCACCCCCGCCATGCTGGTGGCCCTGGGCGAGGGCGGCGTGAAGTCGCTGGACGACCTGGCCGACCTGGCCTCGGACGAGCTGATCGAGATCCTGGGCGCCGACGCGATGGACGAGGAGACGGCCAACGCCGTCATCATGGCTGCCCGGTCGCATTGGTTCGGCGACGAGGAAGCCCAGGAAGTGCAGGAAGAAGGGGGAGAGGCCGCTGGCTGACCTTGCGCATTCGCCTGCGGAAGACGACATACCGGACGATGCGATCGCGCGTGAGCGTGGGCCCCTGCGGCGTTGCATCGTTACGCGGGAAGTCTTGCCGAAGGAGCGGCTGGTCCGTTTTGTCATAGGCCCTACGCGCGAGCTGGTCCCTGATCTGGGTGGACGCCTACCGGGCAGAGGCCTATGGTTGCTGGCGCGGGAAGATGTATTGCACAAGGCCCTGAAGCAGGGCGCCTTCGCCAGGGCAGCACGGGGCTCCGTAGGAGTGCCGGGCGATCTTGGCGCGCTTGTCGTTTCCGGGCTGCGGCAGCGCATCCGTGATCTTGTCGGCTTCGCAAGGCGCAGCGGCGAGGCTGTCGCGGGGCGCGAGGCGGTTCTTGACTGGCTTCGCCACGATCGCGTGGCGCTGCTGGTTCAGGCTTCAGACGGCAGCCCCGCCGAACGAAGCCGATTGGTTGGCGGCAGAGAGCTGCCGGTTCTGACTCCGCTGACGGCTGCGGAGTTGGGTGGTGTTTTCGGAAGGGATCGCGCGGTTCACGTCGCGATCTCCCCGGGTCGGATGGTGTCCTCGCTGCAGGCGGAGGCGGCTCGTTTAGCCGGCTTTCTGCCGGCAGGCGGGGTATAGGGATTGGTTTCGGAACGACGAATGAGCGACCAGAACGATCAGGATGCGGCGAAGAGCCGGTTGAGCCTCCGCCCCGCGGGCCGCTTGGAGTTGGGGAAGACTGTGGATGCCGGGAGCGTCCGGCAGAGCTTCAGCCATGGGCGCTCGAAGGTGGTCCAGGTCGAGGTCGTGAAGAAGCGCGCCCCCGTCCCTGGCACCCCGCCGGCGACGCTGCGTGCGCCGACGCCCCCCGGCCGCCCCGGTGCGCCGCGGCCCTCCACGCCCGGTGGAGCCCCGAAATCCGGCGCCCCGTCCCGTGGGCCCGCGCCGAGCGCCGGGCGTCCGCTGACGGCCGCCGAGCTCGCCACGCGCCAGCGCGTGTTGGAGGAGCAGCGCCGGGTTGAGGCCCAGCGTGAGCGCGAGCAGCGTGAGCAGCAGGCCCTCATGGTGCGCAGCGCTGCCGAGGAAGCCGCGCGCCGCGCCGAAGACGAAAGCCGCCAGCGCGAGGAGGCAGAGGCCCAGGCCCGCGCCGCCCAGGAAGAAGCCGAGCGCCAGGCGCGCCAGGCTGCCCGTGCGGCTGCTGCCGCTCCGGCGGCCCCGGTCGCCGCCGCTCCGGCCCCTGCCGCGACGCCCGCGCCGGCTCCGGCTGCGCCCGCTCCCCGTCCGGCCGTGACGGAAGCGCCGCGCCCGGCCGCGCCGCGCGTGACGCCGCTTGCCGCCCGTGCGACGCAGGGTCCGGCGCTCCGGCCGAGCAACCCGCCGCCGTCCTCCGCGCCCGGTGCGCGCCTCTCCCTGAGCCCGCGTGCCCGCGGCGAGGAAGAGGACGACCGCCGTGGTCCGGCGCGCCGTCCCGGTGGGCCCGCGCCTGGTGGCATCAAGCGCCCCATGCCGGCGCCCGTGAAGAAGACGCCGCTCGCCGGCGATCGTCGCCGCGATGCCGGTGGCCGCATCGACGTCGCCGCCGCGATGGATGGCGAGGACGAGCGCAGCCGCTCGATGGCTTCGGTCCGCCGCGCCCGTGAGCGTGAGCGGCGGCAGCAGGAGCTGGCCCGCCTCCGCGCCGGCCAGGAGCGCGTCGTCCGCGACGTGATCATTCCCGAGACCATCACGGTCCAGGAGCTCGCCAACCGCATGGCCGCCCGTGGCGGCGAGGTGGTGAAGGCGCTGTTCCGCATGGGCGTGATGGCGACGCTGACGCAGAGCATCGACGCCGACACGGCCGAGCTGGTCGCGCAGGAATTCGGCCACCGCGTGAAGCGCGTGGCGGAGGACGACGTGGAGCTGGGCCTCGAGGGCATGGTGGACGAGGACGAGGCCCTGCAGCCGCGCCCGCCCGTCGTGACCATCATGGGCCATGTCGACCACGGCAAGACGAGCCTGCTCGACGCTCTCCGCAAGACCGACGTGGCGGCGCGCGAGGCAGGTGGCATCACCCAGCACATCGGCGCCTATCAGGTCGAGACCCCGCAGGGGAAGGTCACCTTCATCGACACGCCGGGCCACGAGGCCTTCACGGCGATGCGTGCCCGCGGCGCCGGCGTCACCGACATGGTGGTGCTGGTGGTGGCGGCCGATGACGGCGTGATGCCGCAGACGATCGAGGCCATCAAGCACGCCCGTGCCGCCGATGTTCCCCTGATCGTGGCGGTCAACAAGATCGACAAGCCGGGCATCAACCTGGATCGCGTGCGGCAGGAACTGCTGCAGCACGAGATCGTGGTCGAGAGCCTGGGCGGCGACACGCAGGAAATCCAGGTTTCGGCCACCAAGGGCACGAACCTCGACAAGCTGCTGGAAGCCATCATCCTCCAGGCCGAAATCCTCGATCTGCGCGCCAATCCGGACCGCGCGGGCGAGGGCACCGTGATCGAGAGCAAGCTCGATCGCGGCCGCGGCCCGGTGGCGACGGTGCTCGTGCAGAACGGCACGCTGAACCAGGGCGACATCGTGGTCGCCGGCTCCGAATGGGGCCGCGTGCGCGCGCTGGTCGACAATCGCGGCGCGCAGATCAAGACGGCCGGCCCGTCCTTCCCGGTCGAGATCCTGGGTCTTTCGGGCGTGCCCTCGGCCGGCGAGAACTTTGTCGCGGTCGAAAGCGAGTCCAAGGCCCGCGAGGTCAGCGAGTTCCGCCAGCGGCGGGCGCGTGACAAGGCGGCGGCGCTGCTCGGTGCGAACCGCGGCTCGCTCAACGAGATGCTGGCCCGCATTCAGGCCGGCGAGCAGAAGGAAGTGGCGGTCGTCGTCAAGGCGGACGTGCAGGGCTCGGCAGAGGCGATCAACGTCACCCTCGGCAAGCTCGGCAACGACGAGGTGCGCGTGCGCGTGCTTCACTCGGCGGTCGGCCAGATCACCGAGAGCGACATCCAGCTCGCCAAGGCGTCCAACGCCGTGGTGGTGGCCTTCAACGTCCGCGCCACGACGCAGGCCCGCGAGATGGCCCAGCGGGACGGCGTGGACATCCGCTACTACTCGATCATCTACCAGGTGTCGGACGACATCGAGGCGATCTTCAAGTCGCGCCTGGCGCCGGTGCAGCGCGAGAACTTCATTGGCTACGCGACCATCCTGCAGGTCTTCGAGGTCAAGCGCCTCGGCAACGTGGCGGGTTGCCGCGTGACCGAGGGCGTGGTGAAGCGCGGCTGCGGCGTGCGCCTGCTGCGCGAGGGCATCGTCATCCACGAGGGCGAGCTGGGTACGCTCCGCCGCTTCAAGGACGACGTCCGCGAGGTCACCAACGGCTACGAATGCGGCATGGGCTTCAAGAACTACGACGACATCCGCGTCGGCGATCAGATCGAGTGCTTCGAGACGGAGACCGTCGCGGCCGCCTGATTTCGGTCCGGCGAATGATTGGGGCGCGGCGGGTCAGCCCGCCGCGCCCTTTGCTTTTTCAGAGAGACGAGACATGGCCAAGCGCCAGCACGACACGCCCCCCGGTGCGCCCACGCAGCGCCAGCTCCGCGTCGCGGAAGAGGTCCGCCACGCACTGGCCGCCATCTTCGAGCGCGGGGATTTCCGCGACCCCGAGCTCGCCAATGCCCGCATCACGGTGACGGAGGTCCGGGCCAGCCCCGACCTCAAGCACATGACGGCCTTCATCAGCGGCCTCGGACGCGACGTGCCGAAGGAGCAGTTCGTGGCGCTGAGGCGGGCTAACGCCTTCCTGCGCGGCCAGGTGGCGAAGTCCGTGCGGCTGAAATTCGCGCCGGACCTGCATTTCCAGCCCGACAACGCGCTCGACTACGCCATGCGGATGGACGAGCTGATGAAGCGGCCCGAGGTCATGCGCGACCTTCCGGTCGAGAAGAGCGACAAGGACGAGGCAGGCTGAAGCGCCCGGTCCAGTGAGCCCGGGGCGCTTTCCCTGCCATTGTCGATAGTCTGGGGGCGGCCCGAGCCTCCGCTGCCATAACGAGGGCGGATGCCAGCCAGAACGCCGCCCGGCTCAAGACGCTCTACCCAACGGCGCCGAACCGCGTAGAACCCCCGTTTCAACTCGGATCGACTTCACCAGACATGGCACGTAACTTCCGGAAAAAGCCGCGCGGCCGCGAGATCGACGGCTGGCTCATCATCGACAAGCCCAGCGGCATCGGCAGCACCGACGTCGTGAACAAGGTGAAGCGCGCCTTCGATGCGCAGAAGGCGGGCCATGGCGGCACGCTCGACCCTCTGGCCACCGGGCTGCTGCCCATCGCCTTCGGCCATGCCACCAAGACCGTGCCCTATGTCATGGACGGCACGAAGGTCTATCGCTTCACGCTGCGCTTCGGCGAGGCGCGGGACAGCGACGATGCCGACGGCGCCGTCATCGAGACCACCGATTTCCGCCCGACCGACGAGGCGATCCGCGCCGCGCTGCCCGCCTTCACCGGCGACATCATGCAGGTGCCGCCGATCTTCTCCGCCATCAAGGTGAATGGCGAGCGCGCCTATGACCTGGCGCGAGACGGGCAGGCCGTGGCCCTGGAGGCCCGCCCCGCCCGCGTCGACCGCTTCGAGCTGGTCGCCCGCCCCGATGCCGACACGGCCGAATTCGAGGTCCAGTCCGGCAAGGGCGTCTACATGCGCTCCCTGGCGCGCGACATCGCCCGGGCCACCGGCGCGGTCGGCCATGTGGTGGCTCTGCGCCGCCTGCGGGTCGGTCCCTTCAAGGAAGCGGACGGCGTGCCCCTGGACAAGATCGTCGTGACGGGCGATACGCCTCCCCCTTCGCTGGACCTCCTTCTCCCTGTGACGACCGCGCTGGCCGACATCCCGGCACTGGCCGTCATCGAAGGGGAGGCCGCCCGCCTCAGTTTCGGCCAGGCCCTCAGCCTCGTCGATCTCATGGGTCGGGTTCCGTCCGAGGCCGATCCCGATGGGGGGCTGGTCCGCGTGATGGCAGGGGGGCGGTTCGTCGGCCTGTGTCGCCTCGAGGAGGGGATGCTGCGGCCGGAACGGTTGATGGCCTCGGCCTGAACCAACGGATCGTTTCGTTTCTCAGCTGCGACAGCAGCCAACCCGAAGGATTAGATGATGTCGATCACTGCGGAGCGCCGCCAGGCGCTTATTGCCGAGCACGCCAAGACCCCCGGCGACACCGGCAGCCCCGAAGTGCAGGTCGCCCTGCTCTCGGAGCGTATCTCCAACCTCACCGAGCACCTGAAGACCCACGCCAAGGACTTCCACAGCCGCCGTGGCCTGCTGGTTCTGGTCGGCCAGCGCCGTGGCCTGCTCGACTACGTGAAGCGCAAGGATCGCGCTCGCTACGAGGCGCTGATCGCGCGGCTCGGCCTGCGCCGCTAAGCGGCTGAACGAGCCTTCGGGCATCGTGGTGATCCGCCGGACCGTCCTTCGTGGCGGCTCCGGTGGATCCGCCGCGCCTTCCGGGGTTGGGCGGCTTCTTTGCGGACGGCATTTCCCTGCCGCCGCCCTAGCATCGCCATTACGAGCAAGCGGCGCCATGTCGCCCGCGATGCGACCTTCAGGGCGCTGAAGCTCCCGCGCCCCGGCCGATTTCTTCCTTTCATCGTCGATACGACCGCGGATCGTCTCGAAGCCGGCTGCCGGCTTTGATTCTTACTGGCGCCGCGCGCCCATCCGGTCCATAAGGCCGCCCAGCCGGTCCCGCGCCACGCGGGCTCGGCTCAACCACGCGCGCTGGCGGCGGGTTGTCAGAGCCTCCGCACCCCTGAAGGAAGACGGGTCTGGCGGCGTTTCCGGCCACATGGCTTTGCCGCGGGTGAGAGTCCCCGGCCTCCATGTGCCCCGAAGCGTCGAAAGCCTCCCTCCCTCGAAGGTGGTTTTCGCGGACGGGCTGTCACCCCGCCTCATCGCGTCCAGAAGTCCCCGCGCGCTGTGGGGCGAGAAGGACGACGCATGTTCGACAACTATTTCCGCAAGGACATCGCCTGGGGCGGTCAGATCCTGACGCTGGAGACCGGCAAGGTCGCCCGTCAGGCCGATGGCGCCGTCATGGCGCGCCTTGGCGACACCATCGTGCTCTGCACCGTGGTCGGCGCCCGCAACGTGAAGCCCGGCCAGGACTTCTTCCCGCTGACCGTGAACTACCAGGAGAAGGCCTTTGCCGCGGGCAAGATCCCCGGCGGCTTCTTCAAGCGCGAGGGCCGTCCCTCCGAGAGCGAGACCCTGATCTCGCGCCTGATCGATCGCCCGCTGCGCCCGCTCTTCCCCGAGGGCTTCCGCAACGAGGTGCAGGTCATCGCGACCGTCCTCAGCCATGACCTCGAGAACGATCCCGACATCGTGGCCCTGGTCGGCTGCTCGGCGGCGCTGACGCTGTCCGGCATTCCCTTCTTCGGCCCGGTGGGCGGCGCGCGCGTCGGCTACATCGACGGCCAGTACGTCCTCAACCCGACCGCCGCGCAGCGCAAGCTGAGCGACCTCGACCTCGTCGTCGCCGGCACCGCCGAGGGCGTGCTGATGGTCGAGTCCGAGGCGAAGGAGCTCTCCGAGGACGTGATGCTCGGCGCCGTCGAGTTCGGCCACAAGCAGTTCCAGGCCGTCATCGAGGGCATCATCTCCCTCGCCGAGGTTGCCGCGAAGGAGCCCTGGGCCGTTGGTGAGGCCGATCCGGCTGTGGCGGCGCTGAAGGCCCGCATCGCCGAGCTCGGCACCGCCTCCGTGGGCGAGGCCTACAAGATCACCGAGAAGCTGGCGCGCCAGAAGGCCGTCGGCGAGGCCAAGAAGGCCATCGTCGCCGCGCTGGAGGCCGAGGGTGCCGATGTCGGCGCCGCGAAGGGCCTGCTGAAGGAGCTCGAGGCGGATGTGGTCCGCAACGCGATCCTGGACACCGGCCTGCGCATCGACGGCCGCGACACCAAGACGGTCCGCCCGATCCTCGCCGAGGTCGGTGTGCTGCCGCGCGCCCACGGCTCCGCGCTGTTCACCCGTGGCGAGACGCAGTCCCTCTGCGTCGCGACCCTGGGTACGGGCCAGGACGAGCAGGTCATCGACGCTCTCGCGGGCGAGTACCGCGAGAACTTCATGCTGCACTACAACTTCCCTCCCTACTCGGTGAACGAGACGGGCCGCATGGGCTCGCCCGGCCGTCGTGAGATCGGCCATGGCAAGCTCGCCTGGCGTGCGATCCACCCGGTCCTGCCGGAGAAGGAGAAGTTCCCGTACACGATGCGCATCGTGTCCGAGATCACGGAGTCCAACGGCTCGTCGTCGATGGCGACGGTCTGCGGCACCTCGCTCTCGCTGATGGACAGCGGCTGCCCGCTGCTGCGCCCGGTGGCCGGCATCGCCATGGGCCTGATCAAGGAAGACCGCGGCTTCGCGGTGCTCTCCGACATCCTCGGCGACGAGGATCACCTCGGCGACATGGACTTCAAGGTGGCCGGGACGGAAGCGGGCATCACCGCGCTCCAGATGGACATCAAGATCACGTCCATCACCTTCGACATCATGAAGACGGCCCTGGGCCAGGCCAAGGATGGCCGCTTCCACATCCTCGGCGAGATGGCCAAGGCCATCAGCGGCGCCCGCGGCGAGATGGCGGCCACCGCGCCGCGCATCACCGTGATCAACGTGCCGAAGGACAAGATCCGCGAAGTGATCGGCACGGGCGGCAAGGTGATCCGCGAGATCGTCGAGCAGACCGGCACGAAGATCGACATCGAGGATGACGGCACGATCAAGATCGCGTCGACCAGCCCCGAGGCGACCCAGGCCGCGATCGACCGGATCAAGGGCATCACGGCCGAGGCCGAGATCGGCACGATCTACAACGGCAAGGTGGTGAAGACCGCCGAGTTCGGCGCCTTCGTGAACTTCCTCGGCGCCAAGGACGGCCTCGTCCACATCAGCGAGCTGTCGAACGAGCGGGTGAACAAGACCACCGACGTCGTCAAGGATGGCGATGCCGTGAAGGTCAAGGTCATCGGCTTCGACGACCGAGGCAAGGTGAAGCTCTCCATGCGCGTGGTCGACCAGGCGACGGGTGCGGACATCACCGAGCAGGTCGGCGAGCGCCGCCCGCGCGAGGCGGGCGAGGGCGAGGATCGCCCCCGCCGCGACCGTGACGACCGAGGCGGCCGCGACCGCCGCCCGCGGCGCGACTAAGCTGCGGGATCGGCCGGAAGCTTTGCATTCCGGCCGAAAAACCCCATATCACGCCCGGCGCCTCTGCTTGCGCCGGGCGAATTCATGTTAGTGTCATATTGAGAAATATTCGGCAGGAACGGCGGACGGTGAAGGCGATCAACAGCATCCGCATGGGCGGCGTGGACGTGCTCCCTATCGTGGAGGGTGGCAAGGGCGTGGCCGTCAGCAACGGCCTCACGGCCGGTGCCTGGGCCGCGGCCGGCGGCGTGGGCACCTTCTCGGCCGTCAATGCCGACAGCTACGACGCGGAGGGGCGGACGATCCGGCAGATCTATACCGGCCGCACCCGCGTGGACCGGCATGAGGAGCTGGTCGCCTACGGCATCGCGGGCGGTATCGCCCAGGCGCGCGAGGCGCGCGACGTCGGCGGCAAGAATGCTCGCATCCATGCCAATATCCTCTGGGAGATGGGCGGCGCCGAGCGCGTGATCCGCGGCGTGCTGGAAGGGGCCAAGGGCCTCATCAACGGCATCACCTGCGGCGCGGGCATGCCCTATCGCCTCTCCGAGATCGCGCGCGAGTTCGGCGTGCACTACTACCCGATCGTCAGCTCCGCCCGGGCCTTCAGCGCGCTGTGGAAGCGCAGCTATTCCAAGGTCAGCGACTGGCTGGGCGGCGTCGTCTATGAGGACCCCTGGCTCGCCGGCGGCCATAACGGCCTCTCGAACGGCGAGGACCCCAAGAAGCCCGAGCGGCCCTACGAGCGCGTGCGCAAGCTGCGCGAGCAGATGCGCGCCTTCGGCCTGGACGAGACGCCCATCATCATGGCGGGCGGCGTCTGGTGGCTCGAGGAATGGGACGACTGGCTCGACAATCCGGAGCTCGGCCCCATCGCCTTCCAGTTCGGTACGCGGCCGCTGCTGACGAAGGAAAGCCCGATCAGCGACGCCTGGAAGCAGCGCCTGACCACGCTGAAGCCCGGCGACGTCCTGCTGCAGCCCTTCTCGCCCACCGGCTTCTATTCCTCGGCCGTGCGCAACGACTTCCTCCATGACCTGGAGGCGCGCAGCGAGCGGCAGGTGGCCTATACGAGCGAGCCGATCGGCGAGCATACGGCCGAATTCGGCGTGGGCCCGCGCAAGCGCCCGGTGTGGCTGACGCCGACCGACCGCGAGCATGCGGTGACCTGGACCGACCAGGGCTTCAGCGACGCGCTGCGCACGCCGGATTCCACGCTGGTCTTCGTGACGCCCGAGAATGCGCGGGAGATCGTGAAGGATCAGGTGGATTGCATGGGCTGTCTCAGCCAGTGCCGCTTCAGCAACTGGACGCAGCACGGGCCGGAGTTCAGCACGGGCAAGAAGGCCGATCCCCGCAGCTTCTGCATCCAGAAGACCCTTCAGGACATCGCGCATGACGGCAGCCTGGAGAACAACCTCATGTTCGCCGGCCACAATGCCTATCGCTTCAGCTCCGACCCCTTCTACTCCAACGGCTTCGTGCCGACGGTGAAGCAGTTGGTCGATCGGATCATCTCCGGGCGCTAGGTCATCCGGCCGGGCCGGTCACCGCTGCGATGCGGCCGGCTCGGCTAATCTTGAACTGACATCCACGTGGAAGGGGTGCATCCCCTCCACGCTGCGCGCCAGCAGCCGCGAGGCATGCTTCAGGGTGCCGGGCTCGTGTCCCGAGAAGCCCAGCATGAGCGCCTGGATCGGGCGCTCCTCCATGAACATGGGACTGACCGCCCGCGCGATGACGCCCGCGCGCTCGGCCGCCGCGGCGACCTCGGTGTCCTGCCATCCCGGCCGCAGCCGCGCCAGGAGCTTCAGCCCCTGGTCCGGTGCCTCGACGTCGAGGAAGTGGCCGCAACTCTCCCGCAGCGCCTCCACCACCGCGTCGCGCGAAAGCCGGTAGCGCTGCCGCATGCGGCGCAGGTGCTGGGCGAAATGCCCCTCGGCCAGGAAGTCCGTGACCACGCCCTCCTGGAAGACGGGTGGGTGCCAGTCGGAGAGGAGGCGGGCGGACTGGACCGGGGCCAGCAGCTCCGCCGGCAGGACGGCGTAGCCGAGCCGGAGGCCGGGAAAGAGCACCTTGCTGAAGGTGCCGATGTAGATCACCCGCCCGGCCTCATCCACGCCCTGCAGCGAGGCCAGCGGGCGGCCGGCATAGCGGAACTCGCTGTCGTAGTCGTCCTCCACGATCCAGGCGCCGGTGCGCCGCGCCCAGGCCAGCAGCTCCATCCGCCGCGCCATGGAGAGCACGACGCCCATCGGGTACTGGGAGGAGGGCGTGACATAGGCCAGCCGCGCCGTGGGCGAGGCGGCGATGCCCTCGCTCACGATCAGGCCCTGCGCATCCACCGGCACCGGCACGATCCGGGCGCCGGCCGCGGCCATGGCGGCGCGTAGCGCGGGGTAGCAGGGATCCTCGACCCAGACGGGATCGCCCGGCGCCACCACCACCTTGCGCACCAGGTCGATGGCCTGCTGCGCACCGGAGGTGACGATCACCTGGTCCGGCGTGCAGCGCACGGCCCGCGCGGCGCCGAGGTAGTTGGCGATGGCCTCGCGCAGCGCCAGCGAGCCGCGCGGGTCCCCATAGCCCAGCATGTCCGGATCGGGCGATTGCAGCCGCCGCAGCGTGAGCTGGCGCCAGATGCGCGCGGTGGCGTCGTCCCAGGAGGTGCGGCCGGTGTTGAAGGGCTGCGCGCCCGGCTGGACCATGTGGGGGATGTTGACGGCGCTCGGCCCCGGCGGGGGGAGCTTGCCCGGCGTCCGCGCGGCGGCAGGGCGCTCCAGCCCTTCCGGCAGGTCGCGCGAGACGTAGCTGCCCGCGCCCACCCGCCCCTCGATGAAGCCTTCGGCCAGGAGCTGTTCATAGGCCGCGACGACGGTGTTGCGGGCGATGCCCAGGCGCTGCGCCAGCACCCGCGTGGCGGGCAGCCGCGCTCCGGGGGGCAGGGTGCCGCCGAGGATCGCCCGGCGCAGCTCCAGGTAGACCTGGCGCAGCAGGGGCGTCCCGTTGGAGCGCTCGATGGCGAGCATCAGGAGATGGGAAAGGTCGGCGGCCATGGAGGCAGCCTAGCGAGGCGTTAGGTATTGGACCAGTGAATGTTGGTTAAATTGGCTCTCGTGAGGAGCCATTGAGCCTGCCAGCATGCGGCCTTCACCTATCCGCCAGGATTTCCGCCATGTCCGAGGTCACCGACCGCTATCCCGTCACCGAGCGCAACAAGGTCCGCCGCCTGCACGAGCGCGGGCGGCACGACTATGCCTCGGTTTACGAAATCCTGGACGCCGCGATGATCTGCCACGTCTCCTATGTCATCGACGGCCAGCCCTATTGCACGCCGACCGCCTTCTGGCGCGAGGGCAACCACCTCTACTGGCACGGTTCCTCGGCGAGCCGGATGCTGCGCACGCAGAAGCCCGGCACGCCGGTCTGCGTCACCGTCACGCATCTGGACAGCCTGGTCCTCGCGCGCTGCGGCTTCAACCACTCGGTCGACTACCGTTCGGCCATGTGCTTCGGCAACGCGCATATCATCGACGACCTCGATGAGAAGGCGAAGCTGCTGGAGTTGATGATCGACCGCTTCTATCCCGGCCGGAACGCCGAGCTGCGGCCGAGCACGACGCAGGAGCTGAAGGCGACGATGGTCATCGGCATGAACATCGACGAAGCCTCCGGCAAGGTCCGCAACAAGGGCGTCGGCGACGAGGAGGAAGATTATGCCCTCCCGATCTATGCCGCGCGCATTCCGGTGACGCAGGTGATCGGCACGCCCGAGGATTGCCCGAGGCTGGTGGAAGGCGTGCCCTTCCCGAAAGGTCTTGCAGGTTTCACCCCGGGTCGTAGGCTCGATGAGATCATGAGGGAAAGTTACAAGAAAACTTATGGCGAGACCTGATCTGGCTACCGCCTCGGCGGTCGAATTGGCGGCGATGGTGCGTGGCAAGCGCGCCTCTCCCTTGGAGATCACCGAGGCGGTTCTGGATCGGATCGGCAGGAAGAATCCTTCCCTGAACGCCTTCGTGGCGCTCGATGCCGAGGGCGCGCTGGCCCAGGCCCGCATGGCCGAGGACGCCGTGATGCGCGGCGAGGAACTGGGCCCGCTGCACGGCGTGCCCGTCACCATCAAGGACGTGCAGGCGGTGAAGGGGCTGCCGACGCGGCGGGGCTCCCGCCTCACCGACCCCGCGCCGGCGGCCCATGACGCGCCGCTGGTCGAGCGGCTTCGCCGGGCCGGGGCGATCATCCTCGGCAAGACCACCAGCACCGAGCAGGGCTGGACCGCGGTGAGCGACAGCCCGCTGACGGGCAGCACGCATAATCCCTGGATGCATGGGCGCACGGCCGGCGGTTCCTCCTCCGGCGCGGCCTCGCTCTGCGGGGCGGGCTGCGGGCCGCTGCACCTGGGCACGGATGGCGCGGGCTCGATCCGCCTGCCGGCGCATTTCTGCGGCGTGGTGGGCTTCAAGCCGACCTATGGGCGCGTGCCCTACGTGCCGGTGCCGAACAACGGCGCGCTCTCGCATGCCGGGCCGATCACGCGCTCGGCCGAGGATGCAGCGCTGATGTTCTCCGTCGTGGCCGGGCCGCACGACCTCGATCACACGACGCTGCCTGATTTCTTCCCGGCGGCCATCGCCCCGGGCGGCCTGCGGGGCCTGCGCATCGCCTATAGCCCCGATCTCGGCCATGCGCGCGTCGATCCGGACGTCGCGGCCACGGTCGAGGCGAGCCTCGACGCGTTGCGCTCGGCCGGCGCGGTCGTGGAGGAGGTGACGCCAGCCTGGGGCCCGATCGGCTCGGCGCTGGAGCGGGACATGTGGGGCATCGGCATGCGCCCCTTCCTGGCGCGCGGCGCCGAGGACACGACGAAGATGGATCCCGGCCTCGTCGCCTGCACGGAGGCCTATCGCGACTTCAACCTCGACCAGGCGCACGCGACCATGGGCCGGCGCTTCGCCTATGCCGCGGCGGTGAACTCCTGGTTCCAGGAGGCGGGCTTCGACCTCCTGGCCACACCTTCGGCCTCTGTGGCGGCCTTCCCGGTCGGCATGCAGCTTCCGCCGCATTGGCCCCAGCATCCCTGGGACTGGCTGGTCTGGGCAGAATTCTCCTATCCCTTCGATCTCTCGCACGGCCCCGCGATCTCGGTGCCCTGCGGCTTCAGCGCGGAGGGGCTGCCGGTGGGGCTGCAACTCGCCGGGCCGCGCCTGGCCGATGCGCTGGTGCTGCGCGCGGCGGCGGGCTTCCTGGCCGAGAAGCCCTTCGAGGTGACGCCCGCCACCCAGGCGTAAGCCGTTACATATCCGTTACCGATGGCCGAAAGGCCATCGGGCGGCGATGCGATGTTTACCCATAAGCAACAGAAATAACTGGACGAAATATACATTCCATTTCTTCGGAATGGGTTCGTGGGGCTGTGTCGCGACGGCAATTCCGCTTGTCGTTACGTTTTGACACATATAGATGCGAATCATTCGCACCTGGATCCTCCACATGTCCTCGCCCTTCGATCCCGACGCCGGCGTCGTCCCTTTCGTGACGGCATCCGGTTACAGCCACGTCCTGGCTTCGTCGGAAGCGGGGGAGGGGAAACCGCCCGCCACGCCGCCTGATATCGGGCTCTCCGTCTTCGTCTGCGCCCGCAACGAGGCCGCGCGGCTGCCGCAATGCCTGGAGCATCTGCGCTTCGCCGATGAGATCGTCGTCCTGCTCGACCGCAGCACGGATGCCTCGGCCGAGATCGCCCGCGCGCTCGCCGACCGCGTGGTGGAAGGCATCTTCCCGCTCGAGGGGCCGCGCCGCGCGGCCGCCCTGGCGGCCTGCCGTGGCGCCTGGGTGCTGGAGATCGACGCCGACGAGCTGGTGCCGCCCGAACTGGCCGAGGAGATCCGTCTCCTCCTCCAGGGGGCGCCGAAGGCGGACTGGTTCCTGCTGCCGGTCGATAATTATGTCGGCGGCCGCTGCGTGCGGCACGGCTGGGGCGGCTCCTTCGGCACCAGCGCCGTGGCCCGACTCTATCGGCGCGGCGGCAAGGCCTGGGGGATGGAACGCGTGCATCCGGCGGCGCGCCTGCTCGGCACCCCCGGCGGGCGCCTGCGGCACGCCCTCCGGCACGAGGTCGACACCGACGTCTCCGACATGCTGCGCCGGCTGGACCGCTACACCCAGCTCAACGCCCAGGACCTGCAGGCCGGGCGGCGGCGCCACGGTCTGCTCTCGCATGCCTTCCGGGGGCTGCGGCGGTTCTGGAAGTGCTACGTTGCCCGGCGCGGCTACCGCGAGGGCGACTGGGGCGTGATGATCGCCCTGATGGCGGCCTTCTACCCCATCCTCTCCGAGCTCCGGGCGCGGCTGGAGCCTGCAATACCCGTAAACCCCTGCCGGTCCGCGGAGCAATCGGCGGGCGAAAGCGCCGCGTGATCGCCTGGTGGCGGCTGGGCCGCGAGCTGGATCGATGGGCCGCCGCCGGACGGCGGCCCCGGCTCTGGTGGCGCGACGACGATGCCGGCGACGTTACCCTCGCCCTGGAACGGCTCGTGGAGCTCGCCTCCCGGCACCGGCTTCCGCTTGTGCTGGCGGTCATCCCCTCGGGGACGGGGCTGCCGCGGCTTGGCGCCTTCCTGGCATCCCGTCCGGGCGTCTTCGCCGCCCAACACGGCGTGGCGCATGAGAACCGGCGCCGGGCCGGTGAGCGCGACACGGAGTTCCGCGCGGAGGAGCAACCCGGCGCCATCGCCCTGCCCATTGCCACGGCCTGGCCCGCGATCGGGTCGCTGCCCCGCGCCCTGAAGCTCTACGTGCCGCCCTGGAACGACAGCCATCCGGCGCTGCACGAGGCGCTGCGGCAGGCGGGGTTCGAAGGCTTCTCGGCCGGGGAGCCGGCGGCGCTGCCGGGGCTCGGCCTTCGGCAGGCGCATGCGCAGGTCGACCTGCTGCGCTGGAAGCCGTCGCCCCGCTTCCGGGGGCGCGGGGCGACGCTCGCACGCCTGCGAAGGATGCTGCGGCTGCGCCGGCTCGCGGGTGACTGGGACGGGCCGATCGGCCTGCTGACGCACCATCTCGCCCATGACGCCGCCGCCTGGGCTTTCCTCGACGAGCTGCTGGGCCGCCTTTCCGCCGACCCACGGTTCGAATGGCTGGACCCGGCGCGGGAGCTCAGCGCGCGTCGTGCCAGCGCCGCAGCAGAAGGTAGGAGAGCAGCGTGAGCGCGCCGAAGATCACGATGCCGAGGCCCGAGACCAGCACCAGCGCCGCGAACATGCGCGGGATCTGCAACTGGTAGCCGGCCTCGAGGATGCGTGAGGCGAGGCCCGAGGAGGCCCCGCCCGTGCCCGCCACGAATTCCGCGACGATCGCGCCGATCAGCGAAAGCCCGCCCGAGATCCGCAGCCCCGCGAGGAAATAGGGCAGGGCGCCCGGCAGCTGCAGCCGCCACAGCACCTGCCAGCGGCTGGCGCGGTAGAGCCGGAACAGGTCCCGCAGGTTCGGGTCGACGCTGTTCAGCCCCTGCGTGGTGTTCGACAACACTGGGAAGAAGGCGACGATCCAGGCGCAGATCAGCAGCGCCAGCATCAGGTTGTCGGCCCAGACGATGATCAGCGGCGCGATGGCGACGATCGGCGTCACCTGCAGCACCACTGCATAGGGAAAGAGCGACATCTCGATGACGCGGGACTGCGCGAAGAGGATGGCCAGTGCCAGCCCCAGCGTCGCGGCCACCAGCAGCGCGGCGAAGGTGATCTCAAGGGTGACGAGCAGCGAGGGCGCCAGCGTGGCCCAGTCGCTCCACAGCGTCTGCGCGATCAGGGCGGGGCCGGGCAGGATATAGGGCGGCACCTCGTAATGGCGCACGCCCCATTCCCAGCCGCCCAGCACCGCCAGGCCGACGAGCAGCGGCGCGAGGACGCGCAACGCCAGGCTCATGCCGCCATGGCCCGGCCGAGCGCCTGAGAGACCGCGCGGCAATGCGCGGCATAGGCGGCGGAGGTCCGGAATTCGGGCGTCGCGCGGTCCCCGGCGGGAACATGCAGCTCGGCCGCCACGCGGCCGGGGCGCGGCGACATCACCAGGATGCGCTCGGCGAGGAAGACGCTCTCGAAGGTGGAATGGGTGACGAAGACCGCGGTGAAGCGCTCCGCCTGCCACAGCTTCAGCAGGTCGTCGTTCAGGCGGAAGCGGGTGATCTCGTCGAGCGCCGCGAAGGGCTCGTCCATCAGCAGCAGGCGCGGCCGCGTCACCAGCGCGCGCGCGATCGAGACGCGCATGCGCATGCCGCCGGAGAGCGCGCGCGGATAGGCGTCCTCGAAGCCCGCGAGCTCGACGCGGGCGAGCCATTCGGCTGCCCGGCGCTCGGCCTCGCGCCGCGGCATCCCGCCGAGCTCGAGCGGCAGCGCCACGTTGCGCAGCGCGGTGGCCCAGGGCATCAGCGTGGGCTCCTGGAAGACGAAGCCGATCTCGCGGCGCGCATCCCGCCCCCAGTCGAGGCGCCCGGCGCTGGGCTCGATCAGCCCCGCGATCATGCGCAGCAGCGTCGACTTGCCGCAGCCGGAAGGGCCCAGCAGCGCGAGGAAGTCGCCCTCCGCCACGTCGAGCGTGATGCCCTCGACGGCGATGACGCCACCCGGAAAGCTCTTCGAGACGCCGTCGAGCCGGAGGAGGGAGCCCGTCAGAGCCCGACCCGCTGGTTCACGAAACGCAGGTCATAGGCACGGCGGAAATCCAGCCCCGGCTGATAGACGCCCGCATCGCGCATGGTGTTGTAGAAGCGCTCCCATCGCGCATCGGTCATGGCGCCCACGCCCAGCGTCGTCGCATCGCCCGAGATCACGATGCCGGCGGCGTTCATGGCATCGACGGCATAGGTGATGCGCTCCTCGGTCATCTCCGGATTGTCGCGCAGGATGAGGCGGTTCGCGGCCGCGGCGTCCTGCCCCTTCATGTACTGGGTCCAGCCCTCGATGCTCGCATTCACGAAGCGCTGCACGACATCGGGCTTGCGGTCCACGAAGCTGCGATGGATGTCGATCGTGGTCTGGTAGTTCTCGTAGCCGGCATCGGCGATGAGGAAGGTTCGGGGATCGGCGCCGGCCTTTCGTGCCGAGAAGGGCTCGGAGGAAAGGAAGCCCTGCTGGATGGCCATGCGGTCCAGCAGGAAGGGCTGCAGATTGAAGGTGTAGGGGCGCACCTGCGCATCGGTGAAACCGAAGCGGGATTTCAG
This sequence comes from Roseococcus pinisoli, assembly GCF_018413645.1. Taxonomy (GTDB): domain Bacteria; phylum Pseudomonadota; class Alphaproteobacteria; order Acetobacterales; family Acetobacteraceae; genus Roseococcus; species Roseococcus pinisoli. Next base: position 57,783 of record NZ_JAHCDA010000005.1, on the reverse strand, counting down.
GAAGGGCCAGTAGGTCACGCGGCCGGCGGCGCCCACCAGGATGGGCTTGCCGCGCATGTCCTCGAAGCTCTCGATGCCGTTGCCCGCATGGGTCATCAGCACCTGCGGGTCCTTCTGCATCATGGCCGCGATGGTGAGGGCGGGGATGTTCTCGCGCACATAGGCCAGCGCCTGGAAGCCGTTGGACATCACCATATCCACGCGGCTCGTGAGCATGAGGCGGATGGGGTCGATCTGCGGGCCGCCCTGACGCAGCTCGCATTCGATGCCGTGGCGGCGATAGATGCCGGCGGCCACGGCCTGGTAGTAGCCGCCCTGCTCGGCCTGGGCGCGCCAGTTGGTGTGGAAGGAGACGCGGTCCAGGCTCTGCGGCACGGCCACGCGCGCGCCCGGCACCGCGGCGAGGAAAAGCCCCCCCAGGGCGCGGCGTTGAATTCGGTAGCGCGTGCGCATCGCGGTCTCCTGTCCCGGCGGCAGGACTATGTGGCGTTGAGGCGCCGGAGCGCCAGGGTGCCGCTAGCCGTGCGCCATCGCTGCCTGGGGCGTCTTGCGGAAGCTGATGGCCAGCCGGTTGTAGAGGTTCATCAGCCCGATCGCGATGGTGAGGTCCGAGAGCTCCTTCGGCTCGAAGACGGCGGCGGCGGCCGCGTAATCGGCATCGGGCACCTCCGTCTGGGCGACGCGGGTCACCGTCTCGGCCCAGGCCAGGGCCGCGCGCTCCCGCGTGTCGAAGAGCGCGCCGGCCTCGCGCCAGGCCGGCACCAGCACCAGCTTCTCGACGGCCAGCCCATGCTTCAGCAGGTCGCGCGAATGCTGGTCGATGCAATAGGCGCAGCCGTTGATCTGGGAAACGCGCAGATAGACGAGGTCGACCAGCTGCGCCGGCAGGCCGGATTGCTGGATGTAGCCATAGACCCCGCCCAGGGCCTTCACGCCACCGGGCGCGGCGGCGGCGTAGTCGATCCTCGTGCTCATCCTGGTCTCCCTTTCGTTGGCGTTCCCTCAGCGGGCCTCGTCGCGAAGCATGCGGATGATCCCGGAGAAGTCGGTGCCCGCATCGCCGCCCTCGGCGAAGCGCCGGTAGAGGGCGAGCGCGGCCGCGCCCAGCGGCGTCGCGGCGCCGGCGGATTCCGCCGCCTGCTGCGACAGGCCGAGATCCTTCAGCATGAGGGCGGTCGCGAAGCCGGGCTTGTAGTCGCGGTTGGCGGGGCTGCCCGGCACCGGCCCGGGCACCGGGCAATAGGTGGTGAGCGACCAGCTCTGGCCGGAGGATTTGCTCGCCACCTCGAACAGCGCCTCGTGACTGAGGCCGAGCTTCTCGGCCAGGGCGAAGGCCTCGCAGGTGCCGATCATGGAGATCGCGAGCAGCATGTTGTTGCAGAGCTTGGCCGCCTGGCCGGCGCCGGCCTCGCCGCAATGGACGATGGTGCGGCCCATGGCCTCCAGGATCGGCTTCGCGCTGGCGAAGGCCTCGGCGGGGCCGCCCACCATGAAGGTGAGGGTGCCGGCCTCGGCGCCCATGGTGCCGCCGGAGACGGGGGCGTCCAGCATCGGCCGCCCGGCGGCGACGGCGCGGGCGGATTCGACGTCGATGGTGGAGCAGTCGATGAGCACGGCCTTCGGCTCGCAGGCCGCGGCCATGCCGCCGGCGCCCAGCCAGGCATCCCGTACATGCGTGCCGGCGGGGAGCATGGAGATGACGAAGTCGGCGCCGCGGGCGGCATCGGCGGCGGACTGCGCCCGGCCCACGCCGTCCTGCGCGGCGGCGTCCATGGCGGCGGTGCTGAGGTCGTAGCCGCGCACCTCATGGCCCTTCTTCGCGAGGTTGCGCGCCATGGGCAGGCCCATATTGCCGAGACCGACGAAACCGATGCGTGCCATTCGCGCCTCCTCCTTGCTTTCCAGTGAGGCTAGGCCAAGCCTCAGCCCGCAACCACCCCGGGCCGCCCGGCCAGCGTGACGAAGTGGCCTCGGTCCTCCCGCGGCGCGTCCGGCTGCTGGACATGTCCGACGGCGCGGTAGGTCGCCTCCAGCCGGTCCGCCCGGGCGACGTGGCGCGTGTAGCCGCGGCGGTTGCTGTGGAACTTCAGGTGCGGGTTGATCGACATGGCGGCGGCGGCCGTCGGCTGCGCCTCGCTGCCATCGCCCTCGCTGGTGATCGAGGTGCCGACGAACTCCACCGCCACGGGCGGACCGTCCGGCCGGGCCTGGAGGTCGTTGGCCCAGGCGCGATGGACGTCGCCGGTCAGGACCGCCGCGTCGCGGCCCGCGAGCATGGCGAGCAGGCGTTCACGCGCCGCCGGGTAACCATCCCAGGAATCCATGCTGCGGCCGCCATTGGGGAAGAGGCGTGGCGCCACGAAGATCTGCTGGCCCAGCAGCTGCCAGCGGGCGGAGCTTCCGGCGATGCCCGCGCGCAGCCAGGCCTCCTGCACGGCCCCCAGGACCTGCGCCTCCGGCCGGGCGACGGCCTCGCAGGGCAGGGCGGTGCCGTCGCCGCAGGGCTGGTCGTCGCGGAAGCGGCGCGTGTCGAGCACGTGCAGGTCCAGCGTGCGGCCGAAGCGCAGCCGGCGATAGGCGGTGATGTCGGTGCCGCGGGGAAGGGCAGCGGCGCGCACCGGCATGTTCTCGTACCAGGCGCGGAAGGCGGCGGCGGCGCGGAGCGCGAAGACGTCGGGCGGCGTCGCCACGGGAAAGCGGCGGCCGCCGTCCCGCTGGCTGATCAGGCCCACCCAGTTGTTCTCGACCTCGTGGTCGTCATAGGTGCAGACGAAGGGATGCGCGGCCTGCGCCGCTGCGAGGTCCGGGTCCAGCCGATACTGGGCGTAGCGCGCGCGGTAGTCCTCGAGGCTGACGGCCTCGCCCCCGTGATGCGTGCGCACCACCGGCCCCCAGCCGCCCTCGCCGGGCCGCCGGCCGCGATGCTCGTAGATGAAATCGCCATAGTGGAAGACGAAGTCGATCCCTTCCTCCGCCGCGGCATGGCGCCAGGCGGTGAAGAAGCCGTGCTCGTAATTCTGGCAGCCCGCATTGAGGAAGCGGATCGTGGCTTCGGCCCCGGGGGCCGGCGCGGTGCGCGTGCGGCCGATGCGGCTTTCCTGGCCGAGGGCGCGGAAGCGGTAGAAATAGGTCCGTCCCGGCTGGAGGCCGCGCAGCTCGACATGGACGGAATGGCCGAGCTCCGGCGTGGCCGTGAAGGTCCCGCGCTGGACGGGGCGCGTCAGGCGCTCATCCTCCGCGACCTCCCAGCCGACCTCGACCGGCGCCAGACCCATGCCACCGCCGGCGGCCAGCGGGTCGGGCGCGAGGCGCGTCCAGATCACGACCCCGTCGGGCCAGGGATCGCCCGAGGCCACGCCGAGCGCAAAGGGATAGCCTGGTGCCTGGGAGCGGGCCTGTGGCGGCTGCCAGGCCGCCAGCGCGGCCAGCCCGGCGGCGCCGCGCAGCAATCCCCGACGCGCCAGCCCGAGCAGCTGGCGCGTCGCGCTATCCACGGCTCAGGACTTCCCGCACCACGGAGCGGAATTCGCGTCGGTGCAGCTCCCGCAGCACCACGATGGAGGCGATGATCAGTGCGAAGGGATGGATGATCCAGCCCAGCGCCGCCAGCCCGAAATAATAGGCGCGCAACCCCGTGTTGAAGTGTCGCGCCGCGCGGTTCGCGACCTGCGCGGCGGCCTCCGCCTGCACGATATAGCCGTCGCCATGGCCCAGCCCGCCGATCAGGATCGAGGTGTAGTTGAACTGGCGCAGCGCCCAGGTCAGCTCGAAGAAGGCGCGGATGAAGATGAAGACCAGCAGGAAGATCCGGATTTCCCAGGCGACGTCGCTGGTCGGCGGATCGGTGAAGGGGAGGTTGAGCAGCACCCGCCTGCCGAGATCCGATGCGCTCAGCAGCGCTACCAGCCCGCCCAGGATGAAGATGGAATTATTCGCGAGGAAGGAGGTGCTCGTCATCAGGTTGTTGACGATCGAGACGTCGCTGATGCGGTTCTCGCGGTCGAGCAGCGCGAGCATCCAGCGCCGCCGGTGCTCGTCCATGGAGGCGATCACCGAGCGGGAGCGGATGGACGGGACACGGTCCACGATGGCCGAATATCCCGCCCAGCACAGGAAGAACACCGCCAGCGCCACATAGTCGAGCGGCGAGAGCAGGTTCACGGCGTCACCTCACCCGAAGAAGGTGCAGAGGACGCCGCGGGCCATCAGGCCATCGCCTTCTTCAGGTTCTCGTCGAGCGCCGAGAGGAAGGCCTGCGTCGAGAGATAGGCCTGGTCCTTGCCGATCAGGATGGCGAGATCCTTGGTCATCTGGCCGCCCTCGACGGTCGAGACGCAGACCTTCTCGAGCGTCTCGGCGAAGTTCACCACGTCCGGCGTGTTGTCGAACTTGCCGCGATAGGCGAGGCCGCGCGTCCAGGCGAAGATCGACGCGATCGGGTTCGTCGAGGTCTCGCGGCCCTTCTGGTGCTCGCGGAAGTGGCGCGTCACCGTGCCGTGCGCCGCCTCGGACTCGACCGTGTTGCCGTCCGGGGAGAGCAGCACGGAGGTCATGAGGCCGAGCGAGCCGAAGCCCTGCGCCACGATGTCGGACTGCACGTCGCCATCGTAGTTCTTGCAGGCCCAGATGTAGCCGCCTTCCCACTTCAGCGCCGAGGCCACCATGTCGTCGATCAGGCGGTCCTCGTAGGTGATCCCGCGCTTCTCGAACTCCGCCTTGAACTCGGCGTCGTAGATGGCGCGGAAGATGTCCTTGAAGTTGCCATCATAGGCCTTGAGGATGGTGTTCTTGTGGCTGAAGTACACCGAGTAGTTGCGGGCCAGGCCGTAGTTGAACGAGGCGCGGGCGAAGCCCTCGATCGACTTGTTCAGGTTGTGGATCATCATCGCCACGCCGCCGGTCGCCGGCATGGAGAACTCGCCGATCTCCTGCGGCTGGCCGCCCTCGGGCGTGAAGGTCATCTTCACGGTGCCGGCGCCGGGAACCTTCATCTCGACCGAGCGGTAGATGTCGCCATAGGCATGGCGGCCGACCACGATCGGCTTGGACCAATGCGGCACCAGGCGCGGCACGTTCTGGCAGATGATCGGCTCGCGGAAGATCGTGCCGTCGAGGATGTTGCGGATCGTGCCGTTCGGCGACTTCCACATCTTCTTGAGGCCGAACTCGGCCACGCGGGCCTCGTCGGGCGTGATCGTCGCGCACTTCACGCCGACGCCGTACTGCTTGGTGGCATTCGCCGCGTCGATGGTGACCTGGTCGTTGGTCTGGTCGCGGTACTCGATGCCGAGGTCGTAGTACTTCAGGTCGATGTCGAGGTAGGGATGGATCAGCTTGTCCTTGATGAAGGCCCAGATGATCCGGGTCATCTCGTCGCCGTCCATCTCGACGACGGGGGTCTTCACCTTGATTTTCGCCATATCCTGAGCCCTCTTGGACCTCCTGCACGGGAGGCCGCGTGATGTTGCGATGCGGCCGCACAATCGCACCCCCCCAGGACAGGGGCAAGAGAGGGGCCGCCCGGCTTGACCCTCATCCCCGTTGCCCGAAGCTGGAGGCAACGCGAAGCGGGGAGGAAAAAATGGCGGAACTGGCAGGCCGGGTGGCCGTGGTGACGGGCGGCGCACGGGGCATCGGCCTCGCCATCGCCGAACGGCTGGCGCGCGACGGCGCGCGGATCGCCCTTTGGGACAGCGACCTCGATGCGGCGCGGGCCGCCGCGGCGCGGATCGGCGGGCATGCCGAAAGGGCCGATGTCACCGACGCCGCCAGCCTCGACGCCGCGCTCGCGGGCACGGAGGCAGCCCTCGGCCCCTGCGACATCATGGTCGCCAATGCCGGCATCACCGGGCCGAACCACCGGCTGGAGGATTACCCGGTCGGGGATTGGCGCCGGGTGATCGAGGTAGATCTGGTCGGCGTCTATCTCACCTGCCGCTGCGTCGTGCCCGGCATGCGCGCCCGCAATCGCGGGCGCATCGTCAATATCGCCAGCATCGCGGGGAAGGAGGGCAATCCCATGGCCTCGGCCTATTCGGCGGCGAAGGCGGGGGTGATCGGCCTGACCAAATCGCTGGGCAAGGAGTTGGCGGAAACCGAGGTCCGGGTGAACTGCATCACGCCGGCCGCCGTCGAGACCGAGCTCTTCCAGCAGATGACGGTGGAGCAAGTCGCCTGGATGAAGTCGAAAATCCCGATGGGCCGCTTCGGCCTTGCCGCCGAAGTGGCTGCGATGGCGGCCTTCCTCGCCTCGGACGAGGCGAGCTTCTCGACGGGCGCGGTCTTCGACTGCTCGGGCGGCCGCGCGGTCTACTGAGTCAGACCGCGCTGCTCCAATCGCCGGGGACGAAGCGGTAGCCGTTGCCGTCCTTGAGGAAGTGCCCCTGGGCCGGGAAGGGGAAGTGATAGCCGGTCACGCGCATGCGGTCCGTCGCCACCCGGTCGAGCACGCGGCGGCGGCTGGCGGCGGCCATGTCGCCGTCGAAGTCGAAGACGATCTGCCAGTCGGGCTTCGGCGCCATGATCTCCGGCCGGTTGGTGATGTCGGCCAGGAAGACCATCTGCTCGCCGCCATCGGCGATGTGGTACATCGTGTGGCCCGGCGTGTGCCCATAGGCGGCCATGGCCCGGATGCCCGGCACCGCTTCCGCGCCGTCGGCGATCTGGCGGATGCGGCCCTGATAGGGGGCGAAGCGGGTCTTCACATTGGCGAAGGTGCCGCGCTGGCCCTCGGGGCTGCGGGTGACGTTGCCCTCGTCGGTCCACCACGCCCATTCGGCGGCGGGCACGACGATCTCCGCATTCGGGAAGAGGCGCTCGCCGCCCGCGGAGCTGAGGCCCGAGATATGGTCCCCATGGAAATGGCTCATGACGACCGCGACGACGCGGGCCGGGTCGATCCCCGCCGCGCGCATATTGGCCGCGGCCTGGCCGCTGGTGGCATTGCCCGCCTGGGTGGCATTGCCGGCATCGAAGACGACGAGGCCGCCGGGCGTCGCCACGAAGGTAAGGGTGAAGGGGATCGTCAGCGTGTCGGCCGGCATGAAGTTGCTGGCCAGCACGGCCTGGACCTCGTTGAGCGGCGCGTTGCGCACGAAGCCCTCGACGGGGCGCCGGGCGAAGCCGTCATGCACGGTGGTGACGGTCAGCCCGCCCACCTTGAACCGATAGAAGCCCGGCGCCTGGGCGTTGGTCGGCGTCGGCGCGGCGGGGGCCGGCTGGGCGGCGGCGGGCCGGACCCCGTTGGGAAGCGCCAGGGCTGCGGCGATCGCGGCCGAACCGGCGAAGAGCGTGCGGCGGTCTGTGGACATGGATGTCATCTCCCCTGAGCACCGGAGGTGGGCGTTCAGCGGGCGAAGACAACCACGGATTCGAGGTGGGGAGACCAAAGAAACTGATCCACCGGCGTCGCCTGGAGGATCTTGAAGCCCGCCGCGCGCAGGGTGGCCGCGTCCCGCCCCAGGGCCGCCGGGCTGCAGGAGACGTAGATGAGGCGCTCCAGCTTGCTGCGGGCGATCTGCGCCACCTGCTCGGGCGCGCCGGCGAAGGGCGGGTCCAGCACCACGGCGACGTAGTTCTTCAGCTCGGCGGGCAGGAGGGGCTGGCGTGCGAGGTCCCGCCGCTCGGCCTGGATGCGCATCTGCGCGGCATTGGCGCCGGCGCGCAGGGCCTCGGCGGCCGCCGGATCGCCCTCGAAGGCCTCGACCAGCACGTGCTTCGCCAGCGGGAAGGAGAGGGTGCCGATACCGGCGAAGAGGTCCGCCACGCGGGCGCGGGGCGAGCGCTTCTTCGGCAGCCCGGCCAGCACCGCCTCGATGATCGCGGCCTCGCCCGGCACGCTGGCCTGCAGGAAGGCGCCAGGCGGCGGCGTGACCGTCACGCCGGAGAGGTTATGCCGCACCGGCAAGATCTGCGCGGCGATCTCGGTGCCGCCCTTGGTGCCCCAGCCGATGCGCGGCAGGCGCTCCGCCTCGGCGAAGGCCGCCAGCAGCCGGCGATCGGGCATGGAGAGCGGCATGTCGGTGCGCAGCAGGATGTCGGGCCCGCTGTCGAGCATGTTGATGAGCGCCGAGCCGAGGCGGCGTATCGCGTTCAGCCCGCGCAGCGCATCGGCGAGCCGCGGCAGGAGCGCGACGAGCTCCGGCTGCACCACGTGGCATTCGCGCATGGGGATGAGGTTGGTGGTACCGCGCTCATGGAAGCCGATCTCGATCCGGCCATCGGCCAGGCGCTCGAGCCCGAAATCGGCGCGCTGGCGGACGTGGCGCGGCGTCGGCACCATCGGTGCGACTTCCACATCCTCGTAGCCGGCGCGGGACAGCGCCTCGGCCAAGCGTCCGCGCTTCCAGGCGGCGTAGGGATGCTCGTCCCAGTGCTGCAGGGCGCAGCCGCCGCAGACGGTGAAGTGGCGGCACGGGGCCTCGACGCGCTCGGCGCTGGCCTCCAGCACCTCGACGAGGGTGGCGCGGTCCTTCGCGGCCGGAAGGGCCTCGACGCGCTCGCCGGGAAGGGTGAAGGAAATGTGCAGGGGGCCGGGAGCGATGCCGTCGCCGCCGGCGCCCATGCGCTCGATCCGATATTCGGACATGTGCGGCCTTTTTGATGAGGGACGAGGGGCGCTGCCCCTCGCGCTCCCCGCCAGGGCTTTTGGCCCTGGACCCTGGAACTGGGCGGAGATGCAAGAACATGAGGTTCTTGCTGGAGAGTTCGAGGGGGCAAAGGCCCCCTCGATGGTATCAGCCGAAGGCGTTCAGGCCCGTGATGGCGCGGCCCAGGATCAGCGCATGGACGTCATGCGTGCCCTCGTAGGTGTTCACCGTCTCGAGGTTCATGACGTGGCGGATCACGTGGTACTCGTCCACGATGCCGTTGCCGCCATGCATGTCGCGGCTCATGCGGGCGATGTCGAGCGACTTGCCGCAGTTGTTGCGCTTCACGAGGCTGATCATCTCCGGCGCCACCTTGCCCTCGTCGAAGAGCCGGCCGACGCGCAGCACCGCCTGCAGGCCGAGGGTGATCTCGGTCTCCATGTCCGCCAGCTTCTTCTGGATGAGCTGCGTCTGTGCCAGCGGACGGCCGAACATCTTGCGGTTCATCGTGTAGTCGCGGGCGGCGGCCATGCAGAACTCGGCCGCGCCCAGCGCGCCCCAGGCGATGCCGTAGCGGGCGCGGTTGAGGCAGGAGAAGGGACCCGCCAGCGAGCGCACGCCGGGGAGGCGGTTCTCATCGGGGACGAAGACCTCGTCCATCATGATCATGCCCGTGACGGAGGCGCGCAGCGAGAACTTGCCCTCGATCTTCGGCGTGGTCAGGCCCTTCATGCCGCGCTCGAGCAGGAAGCCGCCCAGCGTGCCCTCGTCGTCCTTCGCCCAGACCACGCAGACATCGGCGATGGGGGAGTTGGTGATCCAGGTCTTGGAGCCCGAGACCACCCAGCCGCCATCGACCTTCTTCGCGCGGGTGCGCATGGAGTTCGGGTCCGAGCCGGCGTCGGGCTCGGTCAGGCCGAAGCAGCCGACCCACTCGCCGGTGCGCAGCTTGGGCAGGAACTTCTGCCGCTGCGCCTCGGAGCCATAGGCGTGGATGGGGAACATCACGAGGCTGGACTGCACGGAGAAGGCGGAGCGATAGCCGCTGTCCACGCGCTCCACTTCCCGCGACATCAGGCCGTAGGCGACGTAGCTCACGCCCGCGCAGCCGTAGCCCTCGAGGGTGGCGCCCAGGAAGCCCTGCTCGCCGAAGGCGTTCATGATGGAGCGGTCGAAGGTCTCGTTCCGGTTCGCCATCAGGACGCCGGGCATCAGCTTGTCCTGGCAGAAGTCACGCGCGGCGTCGCGGATCATCCGCTCGTCCTCGGTGAGCTGCTCGTCCAGCAGGAAGGCATCATCCCACATGAAGGGGGGGGACTTGGTCTTGGTGACGACGTTCATCTTCTCGTTCCCTTCGGGTAGGCCAGACGCCGGATCAACAGGAGATGCGCGTCCTATCACGCCCCGGACACGGAAGCGCAAGCCCGCTGTCGCCTCTTCTCGCGGAGGAGACACCTTTCGGGCGGGAGATGCGTCGTCCGGGGCGGGCCGGCGGCGGAACCGCGACCCTGGGCGGCCTGGGATTACCTTGGCGGCGGCGGAAACATCACCATCGTCAGAAGGTGCCGGCGCCTGCCGCGACCTTCGCGCCCGGTCGGCGTTTGGCCAGAAACCAGATCCAGGAGGCCCGACCATGCCCATCACGATCCGCCGGCGGCGGGCATTCCTCGCCACTCCCCTGCTGCTGCCGGCCGGGGCCCTCGCCCAGGGCGTCCCGGTCAATGCGACCGAGGAGGCCATGACCGCCTTCGCCGCCCTGCCCGGGACGGTGAGCGCGGCCCTGGCCGTCGACGACCCCTCCGGCGCCTGGCAGCTGGGCCACCACCCGGACCGCCCGCTCTTCGTCGGCAGCGTGCTGAAGACCTTCATCCTCGCAGCCTATCTGCTCAAGGTGCAGGATGCCGGGCTGACGCTGGCCGAGCCCCTGGCGGTGAACGACGAGGTGCGTTCCCTGGTCAGCCCCGTGCTGGGCGAGCTCACCGGCCGGATGCCGGCGCGCTCGGTGCTGGAGGCCATGATCGCGCATAGCGACAACACGGCCACTGATATCGCCCTGAAGAAGATCGGCGTGGAGGCGGTGCGCGAGGCGATCGCGAGGGTGCCGCTGAACGGCGTGCGGCTCGCCGCCTCGACCCGGCGGATGTTCTCCTACCTCGCAGGCGCGGCGCCGGGGCAGGACCTCGGCTGGTCTGGCATGGAGGCGGTGAATGCCGACCGGCTCCCGGGCCCGGCTCGCGGGATCATGGGCGAGGGGGAGACGATGGTGGCGCCGGCCAGCACGATGGTGGCCTGGTACCGCCATGTGCTCTCGGGCCGGTTCTTCACCTCCGAGGCCGCCTTGTCGGAATTCCGGCGCATCTCGGCCATGGCCGATGCGCTGAACATCATCGTCCCGCCGGGCATCGCCGCCTATGGCAAGGGCGGCAGCATCGTGTGGAACGGCGAGAACGCGCTCTCCGTCGCGGGGCAGATGGTGGTTCGCGGCGTCCCGGCGAGCTTCTGCTTCTCGTACAACTGGCCGGGCGGGCCGGAATCCGTGGCGCCGGCGACCGAGGCGATGATCCCCGCGGTGCGCGCCGTGCTGCGGGCCGTGGCGACGCGGATCGGATAAAGAAAGGGCCAGGGCGGTCGAAACCGCCCTGGCCCCATATCTCCGGAAAAACCTGCGTCTTAGGCGGTGGCTTCCGCTTCCTCGACGGTCTCGACCGTCTCCCGCACGTCGCGCTTGGCGCGGATGGGGACGAGCATGAAGGCGGGGATGCTGTCGCCGAAGCCCAGCACCGAGGGGCCCAGATCGTCGCGATCGCGGCCACGCCCGTCGCGGGCGCGGAACTCCTCGCGGCGATATTCCTCGCGGCGGGGGCGCTCGTCACGGTCGCGGGCGCGGAACTCTTCCCGAACAGGGGCCGCGGCCTCGCGGGGCGCCTCGTCGCGGGCACGGCCGCGCGAACGGTCGTCGCGGTCGCGGCGGGGACGCTCCTCGCGGGGCGTCTCCTCTGCCGGCGGCGCGGCCTCGGCGCGGGGACGCTCGTCGCGATCGCGGCCACCGCGGCCACGCTCGCGGCCGCCACGGTCCCGTCCGGATTCGCGGCCGCCCGCGGCAGGAAGGGGTCGGCCGTTGCGGCCGCGCTTGCGCGTCGCCGCCTCGGCGATCTCCTCGTCGGTGACCGGGTCCAGCCCTTCCACCTCGAGGCGCGGGATCGGCGCGCCGGTCAGCTTCTCGATGGCCTGGATCAGCTTGCCGTCATCGGCCGTCGCGATGGAGTAGGCATGCCCCTCGCGTCCCGCGCGGCCGGTGCGGCCGATGCGGTGGACATAGTCCTCGGAGTGGAAGGGGATGTCGAAGTTGAAGACGTGGCTGAGGCCGCCGATGTCGAGGCCGCGGGCCGCGACGTCCGAGCAGACCAGCAGCCGGATCTCGTTCGCCTTGAAGGCATTCAGCGTGGCGAAGCGTGCCGACTGGTCCATGTCGCCATGCAGCTCGCCGACCGAGAAGCCGTGCCGCTTGAGCGACTTGTAGAGGATGTTCACGTCAACCTTGCGGTTGCAGAAGATCAACGCGTTCTGCACCTGCTCGCGGCGGATGAGCCGGCGCAGCGCCTCGCGCTTGTCCCGGTCCCGCACATAGGCGACGCCGGTGGTGATGGTGGTGGCGACCGTCGCCGGGCGGCTGACGGTGATTTCCTTCGGGTTCTGCAGGAAGGCGTCGGCCAGGCGGCGGATCTCGGGCGCCATCGTGGCCGAGAAGAACAGCGTCTGCCGCAGCGCAGGGATGATCGACACGATGCGCTCGACATCGGGGATGAAGCCCATGTCCAGCATGCGGTCGGCCTCGTCGATGACGAGGAGCTTGCAGTCCGCCATCAGGATGCGGCCGCGATCGAAGAGGTCGAGCAGGCGGCCCGGCGTCGCGATCAGCACGTCCACGCCCTTCTCGAGCACGTCGCGCTGGTCGTTCATGCTCTCGCCGCCGATGAGCAGCGCGTGGGTCAGGTTGAGGTACTTGCCGTACTTCACGAACTGCTCGGCCACCTGCAGCGCGAGCTCGCGCGTGGGCTCGAGGATGAGGCTGCGCGGCATGCGCGCCTTGGCGCGGCTGCCGGCAAGGATGTCCATCATCGGCAGCGTGAAGCTGGCGGTCTTGCCCGTGCCGGTCTGGGCGCAGCCCAGCACGTCGCGGCCCATCAGCACGATGGGGATGGCCTGCTCCTGGATCGGCGTCGGGTGGACGTAGCCGCTCTCGGTGACGGCGCGCAGCAGCTCGTCGGACAGTCCGAGATCGGAGAAGAGGGCGCGGGGCGGGCCGGGCTCCGCGGCGTCGTATTCCTCGTCGGAATATTCGCCATCGCCGCGCGGGGCGGGCTCTTCCGCCTCGGCGGAGGCAACCGGCTCGTCGGCGACGGCAGGTGCGGCCTCGGCCACGGTCTCCGCGGGCGCTTCGGCCGGGGCAGCCTCGACGGGGGCCGGCTCGTCGGCGACGGGAGCGGCCTCCGCCTGGGGTTCGGCTGGCTCGACGGCCGCCGGTGCGGCTTCCACCACAGGCTCGGCAGCGGCAACGGCCTCGACAGACGTCTCCTCCGCGGTGGCAGGGGCGGGCGTCTCGTGGATGATCTTGGTCTCAGTTTCAGCGATGGCCGGATCGGTTCCGGCGGGCGCGCCTGGCGCGGTGGTCTCGTTCAAAGTTTGGCTTCCTGGCCTCAGGGCCGGCGCATTGGGCGCACGGCCGGTCGGGCGGATCATGCCGCCCTCTTCTGCAACGAGCCGCATATGCGCCCGATAGGGCCGGAACGCAACACGAAACCCGTGCATTGCCTGCTGGGCGAGGGGGAATTATCCACAGCCATGCTTCGCCCTCTGCTGCTGCTCCCCGGCCTTCTTTGCGATGAACGACTGTGGCGCGACTGCCTGCCCGCCCTGCGTGGAATCGCCGATCCGCGTGTCGCCGACCTCACCCGCGACGACAGCATGGCCGAGATGGCCAGCCGCGCGCTCGACCTCGTCGACGGCGAGGAGCGCTTCGCCGTCGCGGGCCTGTCGATGGGCGGTTACGTGGCGCTCGAAGTCTGGCGCCGGGCGCGCGGGCGCGTCACCCATCTGGCGCTGCTGGACACCTCCGCCCGGCCCGATACCGAGGAACAGAAGCGCCGGCGCCGCGCGCTGATGGCGCTGTCGAAATCCGGCCAGTTCAAGGGCGTTACGCCGCGGCTGCTGCCGAGCCTCATCCATCCCTCGCGGCTCGACACGCCGCTGGCGGAGGAGGTGATGGAGATGGCGGCCCGGGTGGGGCATGACGGCTTCCTGCGCCAGCAGCTCGCGATCATGGGCCGGGCTGATTCGCGGCCCGACCTGGGCGAGATCGACGTCCCCACGCTGATCGCCTGCGGCGATGAAGATGTGCTGACACCGCCCGCGCTGCATGACGAGATGGCGGCGCTGATCCCCGGCGCGCGGCGGATGAGCTTCGGGAATTCGGGCCATTTGCCGACGATGGAAGTGCCCGAGCAGGTCGGCGCGGCGCTTCGCGAATGGCTCCAGGTCTGACGTCGGAGGGCCCGGGCTTCACCCTGCGACGCAGCGCGTGACACCGGGCTGGGCGCGGGCGGCGGTGGGGGTGGTGCCTTCGGGGCAGGGCCGCTGCGAATGCGTGGGCGCCGAGATGCCCCGGTCCCAGCCCCGGACATCCGGATCGGATTCCAGCAGGCCCACGCTGCTGCCGCGGGAGCAGCGGCCGCGGCCCTGCGGCGTGCCGCCATTCGGGCAGAGGTAGCGCCGGGCGGCCTCCAGCGCGGCGCCGCTGGCATGGGGGTTGCGGAGCCCGGCCATGCGCCCGCGCGACTGCGCCTCTGCCGGGAAGGGCAGGGCCAGGAGGAGGGCCAGCAGGATCAGGGCGAGGCGCATCGATGTCTCGAATCCGGGCAGCGCGATGGCGCGCAGGAGCCGCGGCCGCCGCCGAAGAAGCCAGATTACAACGGGCTGCGGCCGCCCGCCATGGCCGAAACCGCCCACCCCTTGGTGTGCCCATGGGGATCGAAAGGCGGGCGCCCCGCAGGGTAGGCTCCTTCAATGGGTAAGGCGAAGTCATCCTGGGTCCGCGCCGGAGCGCGGACTTCCCGCCGGGTGTGCGCGGCATGAAGCTGTCCCGCGTCCTGGCCGGAGGCATCCTGCTGGCCGCGCTGCTGGTGCCGATGGGCAACCCGCCTGCCGATGCCTGCGGCGTGGGCTGCCTGGAGACCCTGAGGCCTGGGGGGGCATGGGGCAGCGCGCCGTTGCCGTCGCACTCCCGGCCCCTCCCGGATGCGGCGCCGCCGCCCGTCCGCTATGGCGCCTTTTCCCTGGCACGGCCGCCCAGCTTCCGCTTCGGCGTGGCCGTGGGCCATCGCGACCCCCGCGCGGCGCGGGAGGCCGCGGAGGCGGGTTGCCGTTCCGTCCCGCGGGGCTGCACCCAGATCGTCGAATTCACCGAGGCCTGCGTCGCCGTCGCCGAGGGCGTCAGGCGCGTCGCCCTGATCATGACGAGCGACCCGCGCACCTACGAGGTCCGGGCCATCGAGATCGGCACCGCCTCCAACCCCGCGGACGCGCAGCGAGCGGCACTGCGCGAATGCGCGTCGCTGGAGCGCGGGGCGCTCCACTGCCGGCTCCTGCAGGTGTCCTGCGGGCCGCGCTAGACGCGGCCCTCGGCCTTAACCCGCCAGGATGGCGTCCGCGATCTTCTCGGCCGCCATGAGCGTCGGGAAGTTCGTGTTCGCGCAGGGCACGACCGGGAAGATCGAGGCATCGACCACCCGCAACCCCGCGACGCCGCGCACGCGCCCCTGGGTGTCCACGACCGCCCGGGGATCGTCGTCCGCGCCCATGCGGCAGGAGCAGGAGGCGTGCCAGATACCGATCGTGGCCTTGCGGATGAAGGCCTCCAGCGCCGCGTCGTCGGTCATCACCTGGTCGAAGGTGAAGCCTTCGATCACGTATTTCTCGATGAAGCGGCGGCGGATGAATTCCGGCCCGTCCATGATCAGGCTGATGGCGGAGGTGAGGAAGCGGTTCTTGCTGTTCACCACGCCGAGCTTGCGCACGCGGTCGCTGTAGCTGGCCGGGAAGTGGTTGGAGGTGAGCTCGCCGAGCTCCCCGGTCATCTGGATGGCGGCCATCATGCGGAAGCCGGTCATCAGCCGGTCGAGGTCGCGGCGGTCGGAGAGGAGGTTGAACTCCACCACCGGCTCGGCGCGCCAGTCGGCCGAGGCAAGGCGCACCTGGCCCGTCTCGGAATAGGTCTTGTTCACCCAGATCAGGAAGGAGGCGACCTGCTTGCCCACCGCATGCCAGGCCGACTTGCTGACGGCGGCCGCGAACATGTCGCCGGCCGGGATGCCCTCGAGGCCCGAGGAGTAGCGCAGCCCGACCTGGATGTGCCGGCGGGTGTGCACGTCGTCCATGCGGGCGCTGCGCTTGAGGTGGGAAGAGAGCGAGATGGCCGGATGGTCCATCAGCCCCTGTCCCACGCCCGGCAGGTTGTGCCGGACCTCGACGCCCATCTCGCGCAGATGCGCCACGGGGCCGATGCCGGCGCGCAGGAGATGCGCCGGCGAATGGATGGCGCCCGAGGAGAGCAGCACCTCGTTGGCGCGGAATTCCTGCTCCTGCCCGCGCACCAGCGCCTTCACGCCGACGCAGCGCAGCCCCTCGAAGAGGAGGCCCGTCACCTGCGTCTCGGTGGAGATGGTCAGGTTCGCGCGCTTGCGGGTCTCGCGGTCGAGATAGCCCATGGCCGCGGAGGCGCGCTGCTCGTCCTGGTTCGAGATGGTGATGGAGAAGTAGCCATCCTCGAAGACGCCGTTCTGGTCCGGCAGGTACTTGAAGCCGGCGGCCTTGAAGGCTTCGCAGGCCGCCTTGGCATGCGGGCCGAGGTGTTCCTCCTTCAGGCGGCGGACCGGGATGCGGCCGTCCTTGCCGTGCAGCGGGCCGTCGAAGTCGAGGTCGCGCTCCACCTTCTTGAAGTAGGGGAGGACGTCGTCCCAGCCCCAGCCCTCGGCGCCGCGCTCCACCCATTCCTCGAAATCGGTCGGCGCGCCGCGATTGGCCATCTGGCCGTTGATGGAGGAGCCGCCACCCAGCACGCGCGCCTGCTCGTACTTGCGCAGCGGCGGGCGCTCCTCGGGCCGGTTGTGCGGCACGACCTGGGTATGGACCTTGAGGTCCGTCCAGTGGAAGCGCGGATCGAAATAGGCCGTGCCGGGATAGCTGTCCTTGATCTCCGCCGGCTCATCGCCGGGGGGCGTGTCCGGCCCGGCCTCGCAGACCAGCACCCGGTTGCTCCCGCTCGCCGAAAGCCGATGCGCGAGCACCGAGCCGGCGGAGCCACCGCCGACGATGATGTAGTCGTAGATCATGCGCTCTCCCCTTAGGCCGGTTCTTTGTCGCGCGCGGCCACCATGTCCTTGTAGCCCTGGCGGGCGTGGCAGGCCTGCAGCCAGGCCTTCACGCGCGGCGCGCCCTCGAAGAGCTCCGGCGCCGGCATGGCGTAGCGAACGACCTCGGCCAGGCTGAGATCGGCGACGGTGAAGCGACCGCCGACGACATGGCCCGTCTTGGCGAGCGCCGCGTCGAGCACGGCGAAGGGCGCCTTCAGCGCCTCGATCGAGCGGCGCGCCAGCTCGGCGTCCCGCTGCTCCGGCGGCTTCGCGACCATGTTGTAGAGGATCTGCAGCGAATGCGGCTCGACCTCGGTCATCGCCCAGATGGACCACATGGTCATCTCGGCATCCTCGGCGAGGTCCTTGGGCGCGAGCGGCCCGCCCTGCTTCTTCGCCATGTAGAGGTTGATGGCGAGCGACTCGTGCAGCGTCAGGTCCCCATCGGTCATCGAAGGGATGTGCCCGTTCGGGTTTACCTTCAGGAATTCGGGCGAGCGCGAGTGCAGCGGCCCGTCCGGTCCCTTCGCACGGTCGGCCTGGATCACCGGCACGTGCCTGACCTCCATGCCGAGCTCGTTGGCGAGCCAGAGGTTGCGCGAGGCGCGGGACCGGTAGCAGCCGTAGATGGTCAGCATGGTCGTGGTCTTGTCCTTCAGAAAAGTTCCATCAGGCGCGCATGGTCGGAGAAGGCCGAGGGCGGCCCCTCCTCGATGATCGCGCCGGATTTCATCGCCAGCACGCGGTCGGAAATGGCGAAGGCCTCCCGCACGTTCTGTTCCACCAGCAGGATCGCGATACCGCGGCTGTCGCGCAAGGCGGCGATGGGCGCCAGCAGGTCCTGGAAGAGCTTGGGCGCAAGGCCGATGGAAGGCTCGTCCAGCAGCAGCGCGCGCGGCCGGGTCAGCAGCGCGCGGGCGATGGAGACCATCTGCTGCTGCCCGCCGGAGAGCGTGCCGGCGCGGCGCGTGCGGAAGTCCCGGATG
Organism: Roseococcus pinisoli; assembly: GCF_018413645.1. GTDB lineage: Bacteria > Pseudomonadota > Alphaproteobacteria > Acetobacterales > Acetobacteraceae > Roseococcus > Roseococcus pinisoli. Next base: position 39,801 of record NZ_JAHCDA010000005.1, on the reverse strand, counting down.
CGGGGGAGGAGGGTCAGCACCTCCTCGATGCGCTCGGCGCGCTCCTGCTTCGGCACCGCGGCGGCCCAGAGCGCGAGCCCGAAGATCTCGTCCACGGTGAGGTCGGGGAAGACGCCACGTCCCTCGGGCACCAGCGCCAGCCCGGCGGCGCCGAGGGCGGCCGGCGAATGGTTCGGCAGCTCCTGCCCGAAGACGCGGATGCGGCCGGCATCTGGCCGGTGCAGGCCGAAGAGCACGCGCATCAGCGTGGACTTCCCCGCGCCGTTATGGCCGACGAGCGTGACGATCTCGCCCTCGCCGAGGGTAAGGGAGATGTTCTCCAGCACGGCGCGGCCGCCATAGCCGGCGCTGATGCCAATGGCCTCGAGGGCGGGCCTTTGCTGAGCCTGGCTCATGCCGCGTCCTCCCGGTCGCCGAAATAGATGGCGGCCAGCTTGGGGTCGCGAAGGATCGCCTCGGGCTCGCCCTCCGCCAGGACCTTGCCCTGGTCGAGGAAGGCGATGCGGTCCGCCAGCTCGGTCACCACGTCGAGGTTGTGCTCGATCAGGCAGATGGCCACGCCCTGGCGCCGGGCCTCCTTCAGCAGCTCGCCGAAGCGCCGGCGGGAGGAGAGGTCGAGGCCGGAGGCGGGCTCGTCCAGCAGCCAGATATCGGCCCGGGCGGCGAGGATCCGCGCCATGGAGAGGAACTTCCGCTCGGCATAGGCGAGGTCCATCGCGCGCGCCTCGGCCAGCGCGGTCAGGCCGGTGCGGGCCAGCGCCTCCTCCGTCGCGGCCTCGCGGGCACGGCGGGCGGCGGCGCCGCCGGGCTGCCAGAACCAGGCGGAGGTCTCGGTGGCGGCCAGCACGTTGTCGCGCACGGACATATGGGTGAAGAGACGCAGGTCCTGGAAGCTGCGGGCCACGCCCTGCCGGGCCACCTGATGCGGCTTGAGGCCCATGATGGACTGGCCGCGCAGCATGGCCTTGCCGGCATCGGCGCGGAGGTTGCCGGTGATGAGGTTGAAGCAGGTGGTCTTCCCCGCGCCGTTGGGGCCGACCAGCGCCGTGACCATCCCCGCCGTGAGCGAGAGCGAGACGCCGGCCACGGCCTTCACCCCGCCGAAGGAACGCGAGAGGCCCTCGCAGATGAGAAGGGGCGCGGTCATGCGTGGCTCTTCCCGCGGCTGAGGTCGCCGACAAGGCCGGCGGGCCGGAAAATCATCAGCAGCGTCATGGCAAGGCCGTAGATCACCTGCTGCACGGCACCGACTTCCGTGGACGGGATGAAGGGCAGGAAGGCCAGCCCGGCCGGCAGCGAGAGCAGGATCACCGCGCCCACCAGCGGGCCCCAGAGGGTGCCCGTGCCACCGATGATGACCATGGCCATGATCAGCACCGACTGATCGAGCGTGAAGCTCTCCACATTCACGAACTGCATGTGCATGGCGAAGAGAGCGCCCGCCACGCCCGCGCCCGCGCAGGCGAAGGCCACCGCCAGCGCCTTGGCGGCCGCGACGTTCTTGCCCAGCGCCTCGGCCGCGCTCTCGGCGTCGCGGATGGCCTGCAGCGTGCGGCCGAAGGAGCTGCGCATGAGCAGCGCCGTCGCCAGCAGGATGACGGCCAGCGCCCCGAGCGCCACCGGAAGGGTGCTCACCTCCACGCCGAAGAGGCGGGGGCCGGGAATGCCGGTGAGGCCGCCGATGCCGCCGGTGACCGTCTTGGCCTCGCTGAACAGGGTGACGGCCATCATCTGCAGGCCGAGCGACGCCGCCACGAAATATTCGCCGCGCACGCGCAGCGCCGGCAGGGCGAGGCACAGCGACAGCACGCCCGAGACCAGGGCGGCGGCCAGCATGGCCAGCAGCGCGTCCGGCACCAGCAGCAGGGAGACCTGCGCGCCGGCATAGGCGCCCAGACCGAAGAAGACCGCATGCGCCACGCTGAAGATGCCGGCATAGCCGACGGCCACGTTCAGGGTGGCGGCCAGGATGCAGAAGATCGCGCCCAGGGACGCCAGATTGGTGAGATAAGCGGTCATCTTGCCTGTGCGATCCCGAAGATTCCGCTCGGGCGGAAGATGATGAAGGCGAAGAGCACGAGGAAGGAGACGGCCTCGGCCCATTGCGTGTCGACGAAGCTGAGCGCCACCGCCTCGGCCACGCCGAGCATGAGCCCCGCCAGCGCCGCGCCGCGGAGCGAGCCCACGCCGCCCACGATCGTCGCCGCCATGGAGATGAGCATCACGTGATGGCCGATCGCCTCGTTGAGGCCCGAGGTCATCGCCGTCAGCATCGCCGCCGGCGCCACCAGCGCCGAGCCGACCGCGAAGGCCAGCAGCGAGAGCTTCGTGGAGGAGAGGCCATAGGCCCGCAGCAGGTCCGGGTTCTGGTGCAGCGCGCGGAGCGCCACGCCCGCATGGTGCCGGGTGAGGAACAGGGTCAGCAGCAGGAAAAGCACCAGGGAAAGGCCGATCGCGACCCAGAAGACCTGGGCGAGATAGACGTCCGGCAGCACCTCGGTCGCGCGGGAGAGGGGCGTGTCCACGCTCGCGAAGCCGCGCCCGGCGAACATGCCGACCAGGTTCTGCACCACGATGCCCACGCCGAAGGCTGCGACGAAGACGGTGAAGAAGGAGCCTTCGTGCCGTTGGATCGGCCGATAGACGAACCAGTAGATGCCGATGCCGAAGAGCGTGGCCACCCCCACGCTCGCGAGGCCGCCCAGATACCAGGGCCAGCCGGCCTGGCTCGTGAAGAGGAAGGTATAGCCGGCCAGGGTGAAGGCCGAGCCATGCGCGAAGTGGAAGATGCGCGTGGCACCGAAGATCAGGGCGAAGCCGGCCGCGGTCAGCGCGTAGAGCGCGCCGACCTGCAGCCCCTGCAGCAGGAGCTGGAGAAAAAGCACTGCCTCAGCCGATCTTGACCAGCCGCCCGCCGCGGATCTCGGTGATCTGGAGTGCCGCGCTCATATTGCCCAGGTCGTCGAAGCGACCCTTGCCGCCCACCAGGTCGAATTCGCGCTGGGCCAGCAGGACCCGGCGCAGATTCTCGCCGTTCACTTCCGCGTTCTCGCGCTCGAGCGACTGGGCCAGCAGGCCGAAGAGCCGGACGGCGTTGTAGTAGTTCACCTGGTAGGTGCCGGGATCGGCGTTGTGCTGCGCCTTGAAGTCGGTCGCGAAGCGGCGGGTGACGGCGTCGCCGCCCTCGAAATCGGTGGACTGCGTGGTGAAGATCAGCCCCTCGGCCTCGGGCGTGTTGCGCACGCTGTCGATGTTCATGGCCGAATAGGAGACGAGCGGCTGGGACACGCCGTTGTCGCGCAGCTGCTTGATGATCTGGCTCTGCTGCGCGCCGAAGGAGGCGATGTAGACGGCGTCCGGCCGGGTCTGTCTGATGCGGGCCGCGACCGGGGCGAATTGCTGCGCCGTGCGCGGCACCGAGAAGTTGCCGACCAGCGACCCGCCCGCCGCCGGCAGGGAGGTGCGCAGGATGCCCAGGATGGCGTCGCCCAGCGGGTCGTCCACATAGACCAGCGCCACCCGCTTCAGGCCGCGCTGGATCATGAAGGGCAGCAGCGCCTGGGTCTCGAGATGGGCGAGGGGGATGACATTCCAGAAATAGGGCGAGAGGCCGGAGAGGTCGGGCCCCACCGCGCCGCCATTCACCATCACGGTCCGCGCCCGGTCGCCCACGGGCGCCACGGCCTTGGAGACGGCGGTGAAGGCCGAGAGCACGTAATGCGCGTGGTCGACGCTGACGAGCTTGTTCATCGCCACCACGGCCTGCTGCGGCAGCGCCTGCGTGTCCTCGGCCTGGATGCGCACGGGGCGGCGGAGAATGCCATCGGCGTTGATGTGCTGGATCGCCAGGGCGGCGCCGGCCGTGAAGACCGAGCCGTATTCGGCATTGGGGCCGCTCATGGGGAAAAGCGTGCCGACGATGTAGGGAGCCGCGGATTGCGCCCGGGCGCTGCCGACGAAGGGTGCGACGGCAAGGCCGCCCAACAGCGCGCGGCGGCCTGAATTCATGCCGGACATGACCATTCTCTCCCAAGTCTTTCTTATGGCGCGCATCCTCCGCTGCGGCGCTTCGGCATGTCAACTCCGGCGGCGCTCAGCGCGCCCGGCGGACCCAGACGATGATCCAGCCGACGAGGGCGAGCGCCATGAGCGGGAAGGTCAGGAAGGCCAGCCACATCATCATCGCCATGGTGTAGAGCGTCTCGCCGATATCCCGGCCGGCCAGGAGGCAGGGATGGGAGCCCGCCTCGTTTAGTCGGCAGCCGAGCGTCGAGGCCAGGAAATAGGCCAGGAAGGGCATGATGATCGGCGTGAAGGAGCCCAGCGTGAAAACGCCCAGGATCCATTTCCAGACCGGCGGGACCGGCCTCATGGTCGGAACGCCGCTCATCGCGAGGCCGGGCATGCAGGCGCCGCCCTTCCCGAACAAAGCCGGGGAGTAAGAGCCCGTCGTTCGGGGCGGCGCTGCAGCATCAGTCGATCCTCAGGTTCAGGCGGCGTACCATGGCCACCTCCTCGGTATTCGTGCGTTCGGCGAAGGCCGTATAGGTCGCGGTGTCCATATAGCGCACCGGCATGTCGAAGCGCTCCAGCACGGCCAGGTGCCGCGGATCATGAAGCGCGATCTTCATCGCGTCATGCAGCACGCGCACCACGCCCGGGTCCATGTTCTTCGGCCCGGCGAGGCCGTAGGGGCTGTCGGAGACGATGTCGATGCCGGCCTCGCGCAGGGTGCGCACCTCAGGGAAGCGCTTCGCCCGCTGCTCGCTCCAGACCACCAGGAGCCGGAACCGGCCCTCCTGCACCATGGGCGCCCAGCCGGTGCTGTCCGCCACGCAGTCGACCGAGCCCTGCAGCAGGGCCTGCGTCGTCTCCGCGCTGCCCCGGAAGGGCACGTGCAGGAATTCGATCCCGCGATCGGCGCCGATGCGCTCCATGGTGATGTGCAGCGAGGAGCCGACGCCCGGCGAGCCGTAGCTGACCTTGCCGGGATTCGCCTTGGCGTAGTCCAGCAGCTCCTCCCAGGTGTTGTAGCGGCTGTCGGCGCGCACGACGACGCCGAAGCAGTAGCCGGTGAGGTGGATGATCCAGGAGAAGTCGGTCATCGGGTCGAAGGGCGGGCGGCGCGTCATGGCCGGGTAGCGGAAGATCGACACCGGCATCTGGCCGAAGAGGTAGCCGTCCGCGCGGCTCTCCTGCGCGATCGAGGCGGGGCCCAGCGTGCCGCTGGCGCCCGGGCGATTGTCGATGACCACGGGCTGGCGAAGCTGCTCGGAAGCGACCTCGGCGAGGACGCGCATATGCGTGTCGGCGGAGCCGCCGGCGGGCCAGGGAACGACGAAGCGAAGGGAGCGGTTGGGAAAACCGGACTGGGCGACGGCAGGCGCGGCAAGGCTCGCAAACGGGGCCGCCAGCGCAGTGCGGCGGGAGAAGCTTGGTGTCACGTCATTTCCTCGTCATTGGGAGCGCTGCTTTGCACTCTATCCGCGAGAGTTTCGCAGCAAGGACACGGGGTGGTCCAGACCACGCGGCCGGGGTTCCGTCTCGGTAACGGACGTGGGCGGCAGCGGCGCGAGGGCCGTTCCAACCTCAAAATGACTTTCGGGACGATCGATCCGGGGGCGTTCCATGCAAAAGGGGCGATGGAGCCCCCCGCGAAAACGCTTCGCGGGGGAACGCCCGTCGAATATGAGGCGCGGATGGACAACAACACGGCCACCAAGCCCCGCAGCCCGTTGAAGGGCGACGCCTACCGCGCCTTCGAGGAGCTGCCGGTCGAGGTGCGTCGCGCCCTGCAGGAATCGCTGGTGGACTGGTGCCCCCTGCGCGCCCGGGAATGGCATCTCCACCTCCTGCGGAAGGAGCGCCTGCGGCCCGCCAAGGCGGCGAGCCTGCTGGTGCGCACCATCCGCAAGATGGATCATGCCGAGGTCGTGGCCTTCGCCCGGACCTGGCCCAAGGGGGCCAAGGCGTATCCGCACGTCGCGGCCGGGGCCACCATCCAGCGGTATCGCGGCAAGGACGGCATTCCCGAGGTCTGACCGCCCGTTGCCTCAGGCGCCGGCGGTCTCGGCCTTGGCCGGGACGGTCCTCGCCAGGGCGGCCAGCAGGTCCGTCTGGGTGATGAGGCCGAGGACGCGCCGTTCCGCATCGACGATCACGACGGCATGCGTCCGCCCGTCGGTCAGGCTCGGGACGAGCGAGGCCGCGGGCTGGTCCGGCGAGGCGGTCGCCGCCGGCGACATGGCCGGCCCGACCGGACCCACCGCATCCGCCAGTTCCCGCAGGCCGATGCTGCCCTGAAGCCGCCCATCCTCGCCCACGACCGGCAGGTTGCGGATATTGTGGTCCAGAAGCAGGAAGCGCGCGCGGCGGGCCTCCTCGTCGGGTCCGACGGAAACGACGTCGCGGGACATGATGTCCCGGCACCTCAGCGCGCCGTGCAGCCGCGCGGTGGTCTGCAGCTCCACCTGGCGCAGCAGGCGGATGAGGTCCCCGCGATCGATGTCGAAGGTCTCGTCCAGCATCTCGAGCGCGGCGTCGATGTCGGTGGGCTGGAATCCCGTTCGGGCGGCGGCCGGCGGATCCTGGGTGCGGTGGGTATTGGCCGGGGCGGGCGGCGCCGTGTGCGGATAGGCCCGGCCGGAGAGCCGGTGGAAGGCGATGCCGAGGGCGACGAGCACCAGAGAGTTCAGCGCCACCGGCACGAAGGGGAAGAGCAGGCCGGACGCAGCGACGGCGGGTCCGCCCAGGGCCGCGGTCAGGGCCACGGCCGCCCCGGGCGGATGCAGCGACCGGGTGAAGGACATGGCCGCGATCGAGAGGGAGACGCCGAGGCCGGAAGCGAGCAGGGGATCCTTCACGAGCTGCGCCACGCCCACGCCCACCAGGGCGGAGACGGTATTGCCCATGACGATCGACCAGGGCTGGGCGAGGGGGCTCGACGGAATGACGAAAAGCAGCAGGGCCGAGGCGCCGACGGGCGCGGCGATCAGCGGCACGTCCGGCGCGTGCTTTACGAACAGGCCGGAGATGAAGGCGGTCAGGCCGATGCCGATCAGCGCGCCGAGGCAGGCGACCAGGCGCTCGCGCAGCGTCGCGCCAGCGAGGATGGGGGCGAAGAAGCGCGAGCCTGGCGGGGGAGGCGATCCCTGCGGGGATCGGGCGGGGTGCGACATGGAAATCCGGGAGGAGCGGGACAGGTCAGGGAAGGGCGGAGGAGCCGCCGTTCAGGACATGGAGGGCAGCCTGGCCCAGGGGGCGCCGCCCGTCTTCCGGCATCGGGGGAGGAAAGCCACCCCTCCTGCCCGGGCCTTCGCCGGGGCGCGAGGGGGCGAAATCGATATCCATGCCCCCCGTCATAGGGGGCTTCGGCGATTTGGCCGCATTGAATTTCGTTTAGCTGCCGTGGCTTCCGGTGGGTGGCTTCCCCGGCCCAAAGGAGGGCGCTGCGCCGGATCGCCGCCTTGGGCCAGCTTCAAGTTGACCCGTCCCCCGGCCCCGGCGAGTTTGCGGGATGACCAAGAAATCACTGGAATTCCGCCACCTCGAGGCGTTCCGCGCCATCATGCGCAGCGGAACCGCCACTGGTGCGGGCGCCATGCTCGGCGTTTCCCAGCCCGCGGTCAGCCGTCTTCTCTCCCAGGCCGAGGCGCTCGTCGGCTTTCCGCTCTTCGAGCGCCTCCATGGCCGCCTGGTCCCGACCGTCACGGCGCAGACCCTCTACGAGGAGACGGAGCGCATCTTCACCGGCATCGAAGAGATCTCGGCCCTGACCGAGCGGCTGCGCGTCCAGTCGCCGCGCCGGGTCGTCATCGCCTCCCTGCCCACGCTGACGCTCTCCATCCTGCCCGGTGCCGTCATGGCCTGGCGTAAGGCGGGGCGGCGCGAGACCCTTTCGATCCATTCCCGCACGGCCGGCGGGGTGCTGGGGCTCGTGGCCTCGCGCCAGGCGGATATCGGCATCGCCGTGGGCGCGGTAGCGGTCCCGGGCGTGCGTTCCTCGCCGCTGGCGCGCACGCGGGCCTGGTGCGTGATGGCGCCGGGGCACGCGCTGGCCGGGAAGGCGGTGGTGCAGGCGATCGACCTGGACGGGCAGGCCTTCATCGCCCTCTCCCGCGAGGAAGGGCGGCAGGCGATCATCGACGACGCCTTGCGCGACACCGGCGCGCGGCCCGTCGAGAGCGTGGAATGCCGCATGACGGCGGGGGCGGTGGCCATGGTGGCAGCCGGGGTGGGCGTCACCATCGCCGATGCCTTCTCGGTCTCGATCTTCCTCGAGCGGGGCCTGGTGATCCGGCCCTTCGAGCCCGCCGTGCTCTTCGAGTACCGGCTGATGTGGCCGGAGGAGGTGCGGGACACCTTCGGCCGGGCCGCCCTGGCGCAGAGCATCCGCAACGAGGCCCGCCGCGTCCTGGAGCAGGTGACGGCGGTCGCCACGCCATAAGCCGGGGCACGGCCCTATAACTCATTGGTATGAGGCGGGGCGAACGAGCCGTGCGAGCGTGACAGCCCCATGACAGTCACCTCCGACCCCTTCGCCCCCGGCTTCGTCGAGCGCCCCTATTGGTGGGATGCCGCGCCGCCCACCATCGACACGGCACCGCCGCTGCCGGACCAGATCGAGGTCGCGATCATCGGCGGCGGCATCGCCGGCCTCGCCACTGCGCTCGAGCTCGGCCGCAACGGCACGAAGAGCCTGGTGATGGACCGCGAGATGATCGGTTGGGGCGCCTCCTCGCGGAACGGCGGCGCGCTGGCCGGTGCCGGAAGCCTCGGCAAGATGCGTTCCGACCTGGGGGACGTCCTGGGCAAGAAGTTCCTGCAGGAGCTGGCGGAGGAGAGCGAAGGCGCCTTCGAGAGCTTCGAGGCGCTGGTCGCGCGCGAGGGGCTGGATTGCGACTTCGTCCGCTGCGGCCGCTTCACGGGCGCGCATGCGGAAAAATCCATGGATGCGCTGAAGCGCCGCGCCGAGATGATCAATTCCGCCGCCGGCGAGCAGGCCTTCCTGGTCCCGAAGGATCGCGTGGCCGAGGAGATCGCGACCGACCGCTACGTGGGCGGCATGGTGCTGCACCGCGCGGGCTCGCTGCATCCGGGCAAGTATGTGCGCTCGCTCGGCCGTGCCGCGGAACGCTACGGCGCCACCCTGGCCGGCGGTACCGAGGTGCTGAGCTACCGGCGGGAGGCCGATGGCGGCTTCGTGATCGAGACCAGCCGCGGCCGCCTGAAGGCCAAGCACCTGATGGTCGCGAGCAACGGCTATACGGGCAAGGCCACGCCTTGGCACCGCCGCCGTCTCATCCCCGTCGCGAGCTACATGATCGCGACCGAGGAGCTGGGCGAGGAGCGCGTGCGCCAGGCGCTGCCGAAGCTGCGCGTCTACGGCGACACCAAGAAGGTCCTCTATTACTTCCGCCCTTCGCCGGATCACCGCCGCATCCTCTTCGGCGGCCGCGCGAGCTTCGTGGATGCCGATACCAGGCGCTCCGGCGCGCGGCTCCATCAGTTCCTGACCGACCTCATCCCTGATCTCGAGGGCACGAAGGTCACCCATAGCTGGAAGGGCAACGTCGCCTTCGCCTTCGACATGATCCCGCATGTCGGCGTGGAGGACGGGGTCCATTACGCCCTGGCCTGCAACGGCAGCGGGGTGACGACGATGACGCATTTCGGCACCGTCGCCGCGCAGCAGATCCTGGGCGGCTCCAACCGCGTCTCCGCCTATGCGCGCATCCCCTTCCCGACGAAGCCCTTCTACAACGGCACGCCCTGGTTCCTGCCGGTGGTGGGCATGAGCTACCAACTGCGCGACCGGCTGGACGGCTGGCGTCTGCGGGACCGGAAGGGCTGATGGGCTGTCGCCCCCGTGGTTCGGGGAGAGCGTCCGAGGGCCGCTTTTCGCGGCTGATTTCCGGCGCGGCGCCATGTCTCGGCGCCGCGCCTCGCTTCGTTGACCGCTTCGCCTGAAGCGCCCGAGAGAAACACCGAACAGAGCAAGGGGCCCAAGATGTCCGTGACACCTTCACCTTTCCGACTGCACCGCCGCCTGCTGCTGGGCGCCGCGCTGGCGACGCCCGCGCTGCATGCCGGCCGCGCCCAGACCCAGGGCGAGGTGATCGTCCGGACGCCCGGCGGCTCCTATGACGACGTCATGCGCCGCTTCGTCTACGACCCCTTCACGGCCGAGACCGGCATCCGCGTGACGGTCGTCGCCGCGACGGCCGCCAAGCTCATCGCCATGTTCCGCGCGAACAATGTCGAGCTCGACCTGATCGACACGGGCGACGCCCAGCTGCTGACCCTGGAACGCCTCGGCGCGCTGGCGCCCATCGCCTATGACCGCTGGCGCTGGTCGAAGCCCGAGGACATCACGCGCCAGGTCCGTAACCCGCATCGCGTGGGCAACTTCATCTACGCCTCCGTGCTCGCCTACAACACGGAGACCTTCCGGGGCGACAACCATCCCAAGAGCTGGGCGGATTTCTGGGATGCCGGAAAGTTCGCCGGCCCGCGCATGCTGGCCGACATGGCGAGCGGCTCCGCCAATCTGGAATTCGCGCTGCTGGCGGACGGCGTTCCGCGGGACCAGCTCTATCCGCTCGACGTGGACCGCGCGCTGCGCGTCATGACGCGCATCCGCCCGCAGATCCGCCGCTTCTGGGACACGGGCGCGCTGGCCGCGCAGATGCTGTCCGACCGCGAGGTGGTGCTGGGCTCGATCTGGAACGGCCGCCTGCAGACCGTGATCGATAGCAACGCGCCGCTCGCCTATACCTGGAACGAGCACATGATCCAGGTCCAGTCGCTCGGTATCTTCAAGGATGCGCGGAACGTGGAGGGCGCGCAGCGCCTGGCCGACTTCATGCTGCAGCCGCAGATCCAGGCGCAGTACGCCAAGGCCCTGGTCTTCGGCCCGACCAACGAGCGCGCCTTCGAATCCTACACGCCCGAGGAAGCGGCCCGCACGCCCGGCGGCGAGAATTCCCGCCGGACCGGCTTCTACCAGGACGTCGCCTGGTGGCACGAGAACCGCGACCGCGTGAGCCGCACCTGGTCGCGCTGGCTGCTGCGATGAGCGGCTCGGTCGACCTCGACGCGGTCACCAAGCGCTACGGGAGCGAGACGGTGGTGGCGGGGGTCTCCCTCGTCATCCCGGAGGGGGAGTTCTTCACCCTCCTCGGGCCGTCGGGCAGCGGCAAGACCACCACGCTGTCCATGCTTGCCGGTTTCGTCGTGCCCGACGAGGGCCGGGTGCTGCTGGGCGGCCAGGACATGACCCGCGTGCCGCCGCGCGGCCGCGGCCTCGGCATGGTGTTCCAGAACTACGCCATCTTCCCGCACCTCAACGTCGCCGAGAACGTGGCCTTCCCGCTGACGGTGAAGGGCGCCTCCAAGGCCGAGATCAAGGCCCGCGTAGCCGAGGCCCTGGCCATGGTGAAGCTCACCGGCTTCGAGACTCGCTATGCGCGGCAGCTCTCGGGCGGGCAGCAGCAGCGCGTGGCGCTGGCGCGCGCCATCGTGGGCCATCCGAAGGTCGTGCTGATGGACGAGCCGCTGGGCGCGCTCGACAAGAACCTGCGCTACCACATGCAGGTGGAGATCAAGGAGATCCAGCAGCGCCTGGGCATGACGGTGATCTACGTCACCCATGACCAGGAGGAGGCGCTGACGATGTCCGACCGCATCGCGATCATGAATCATGGCCGGATCGCACAGATGGGCCCGCCGCGCGAGGTCTATGAGAATCCGGAAAGCAGCTTCGTCGCGTCCTTCCTCGGCGAGGCGAACCTGGTGAAGGTGCGGCGCGACGGCGAGACGGTGCGTGGCCCCGGCGGCGCGCCCCTGGTCGCGGCGCGCGGCGCGCTGAGCGCGAATGAGGGCCTGGTCTTCGTGCGCCCCGAGAAGGTGAAGGTCGCGGCCGGCACGGCCGAGCTGCGGCCCAACCATCTTCCTGGCCAGGTCCTGCACGCCTCCTTCCTCGGCAACATCATGCGCTACGCCGTGTCTGCGGCCGATGGCGCCACCTTCTTCTGCGACGTGGCCAATGGCGCGGGGACCGAGATCCACCGTGCCGGCGATGCGGTGACGCTGAGCTGGCGTGCCGAGGACAGCCGGTTGCTGGGGAGCTGAGGCGATGCCACTCGGACGCCTCGCCGGATGGCTGATGCTGGCGCCCGCGCTGGCGCTGCTCTTCGGCGTCTTCCTCCTGCCGATCGGCTGGTTCCTCGCCGGCTCGCTGACCGATTTCGCCAGCTTCGCGGAATTCTGGGAGGAGGCGCAGGATGTTCTCTTCTCCGGCACGATCCTGCGCGTGCTGCTGAACACCAACGGCATCGGCGCGGCCGTGACGCTGCTGGTGCTGGTGATCGGCTACCCCGTCTCCTACGCGCTGTCGCGCGCCAAGGGGCTGGTCTTCACGGCCATCCTGCTGTGCATCGTGCTGCCCTACTTCACCAGCACCATTGTTCGCACCTACGCCTGGATGGTGCTGCTGGGGCGGACCGGGCTGATCAACCAGATCCTGCTCGGGCTGGGCCTGATCGATGCGCCGCTGGAGCTCATGTACAACCGCACCGGCGTGATCATCGGCATGACCTATGTGCTGCTGCCCTACATGGTGCTGACACTCTTCGCTGCGATGAAGGCCGTCGATCCCCGGCTGCTCCAGGCGGCCGAGGGCATGGGCGCCTCGCCGGCGACGGTCTTTTTCCGGGTCTTCATGCCGCTGACGCTGCATGGCGTGATCGCCGGCGTGCTGATCACCTTCATCCTCGCCATCGGCTTCTTCGTCACGCCGGCCCTGATGGGCGGGCCGGACGACATCATGATCGCGATGCTCATCGAGCGTGAGGTGGAGCTGACCCAGAACTGGCCCGCGGCCGCGATGATGACCATCGTCCTGCTGGTCGTGACGCTCCTGCTCTATGCGGTCTACAGCCGCTTTGCCGACAGGGAGGCGCCGCGATGATGGGCCCCGTGCTCCGCGCCACCCTGCTCAAGGCACTGGTGGTTCTGCTCTGCTTCGGGCTGGTGGCGCCGATCGTCGTGGTGACGATCGCCTCCTTTAGCGGCGACGGCTATTTGAAATTCCCGCCGGAGGCCTTCTCGCTGCGCTGGTACGAGCGCTTTTTGGGCGACCATCGCTGGCGGTCGGCCATCATGAACTCGCTGTTCATCGGCCTGCTGACCTCGATCTTCTCGACAGTGATCGGCTTCCTCGCGGCCTATGCGCTGATGCGCGGACAGTTCCGCTTCAAGGCGGTCATCGCCTCGCTGCTGCTGATGCCGGTGATCGTGCCGCACATCATCACGGCGGTGGCGGTGTACTTCCTGTCGGCGCGGATGGGGCTGGTGGGGGTGCGGCCGTGGATCTCGGTCGCGCATACCGTCGTCGCCCTGCCGATCGTGCTGGTGATCCTGCAATCGGCGCTGCGCACGGTGGATCCCGCGCTGGAGCGGGCGGCCATGGTCTTTGGCTGCTCGCGCTTCGGCGTCTTCCGCCGGGTGGTGCTGCCGCTGGCGCTGCCGGGGATCGTCTCGGCCGCGCTCTTCTCCTTCCTGACCTCCTTCGACGAGCTCGTGATCTCGCTCTTCCTCGCGGGCATCCGGTCGGAGACGCTGCCGGTCCGGATCTGGAACAGCCTGCTGCTGGAGGTGGAGCCCACCATCGCCGCCGTCAGCACTCTGCTGATCGCGGTGACGGCGCTGGCGCTGGCGATCGATGCCGTGATCCGCAAGCTCCGGGGCGGCACCATGGCGGCCCTGCGCTAAGGCCGAAGGACGCGCGGGCGGCCATCGGACTGCCCGCGCGCAGGATCGTCAAAAGTGAAGCTGGCCGCTCGCGACCGTCACCGCCGCGCCGGCGATGCGGACGGAGACCGCGGCCTCTCCACGCTCCCAGGACGCATGGATCTCGCCGTCGCGGCCGAGCTCGATGCCCTGCTCGGCGACATAGCTGTCGGCCTTCTGGGCGGCGTGCCGATGGCGGGCGAGATAGGCGGCGACCGCCCCATTGCCGGAGCCGCAGACCGGATCCTCGGCGATGCCCTCGCCGGGCGCGAAGGTGCGAACGCGCAGCCGCACCGGGCCGCCATCGCCGCGCTCTGCGAAGACCGTCACCCCGGCCGCGCGCACCGCCTTGGCTTCCCGGGCGATGAGCGCCTGGTCGGGCTCCAGCGCCGGGATGGCGCCGAAGCGCCCGAGCTGGACGACGAGCCACGGCACGCCCGTCGAGACCACCTCGATCGGCGTCTCCGCCAGGTCGTCCGCCGAGCAGCCCAGCATGCGGGCGGCGGTGTCGCGCGACAGCTCCACCGGGCGGTGGAGCGGGGCGCCCTGCGTCATGCGCAGCAGCCGGCCGGCTCCCGTCGACAGGACCTCGACCGGCACGATCCCGATCCCGCATTCCTGCCGCAACAGCGTCGCCTGCGCCTTGTCCGGATAGCGCGCGAGGATGGAGTGCACGGCCGCGATCGTCGGATGGCCGGCGAAGGGCAGTTCGCTCAGGGGCGTGAAGATGCGCGCGCGATAATCGGCCTCGGTCGTCGTCGGCTTCAGGATGAAGACGGTTTCGGAGAGGTTCATCTCGCGGGCTATCTTCTGCATGACCTCATCGGGGATGTCGTCGGCCTCGAAGACGACGGCGGCGGGATTTCCGAAGAAGGGGCGCGACGCGAAGGCGTCGACCTGGACGAAGTCCTTGATCATCTGGCTGTTCGGTTCCTTGGCTTGGGGCGGTGATGAAGGACGCCGCTGCGTGACGTCCTTGGGGAGAAAGGGCTCTATCGCGCGGCAGGCGCCTGGAAGCGCGCCGCGCAGGTGACGCCGGCGAGGATGGTGGCCATGCCCAGCAGCTGATAGCCGTGGACCGTCTCGCCCAGGAACAGCACCGCGAGCACCACGCCGAAGAGCGGGATCAGGTGGATGGAAAGCCCGGCCCGCGCCGCGCCCACGCGCGCCACGCCGAGATTATAGAGCAGATAGGCGATGACCGAGGGGAAGAGGCCGAGATAGGCCAGCGCGCCGAGCGATTCCGCGCTCCATGTCGCCACCTGGCCCGACGCCCCTTCGAGCAGGGAGAGGGGGCCAAGCACCGCAAGCGCGACCATGATCTGCATTCCCAGCAATCCGACGCGGTCGATCTCGGCGGGAATGCCGCGCAGCCAGAGCGTGTAGAAGGCCCAGGACACCATGGCGCAGAAGACCGTCAGGTCGCCAGGCGAGAAGGAGAGGGAGGCGAGGCGCGACCACTCGCCATGCATCACGATGGTCAGCACCCCGGCAAAGGACAGGGTAAGCCCGAGCAGCTGGCCGGCACGAAGCCGCTGCCGGTAGAAGAGCGCACCGAACAGGACGATCAGGATCGGGATGAACGAATTGAGCAGCAGGCCGTTCGCGGCCGTGGTCGAGCGCAGGCCGAGATAGACCAGCGACGTGAAGCCGACCACGCCGGCCAGCGACAGGCTCAGCACGCGCCAGCGATAACGCCAGTATTTGTGGAGATCGCGGCGCATCGGCCGCCAGGCAAAGGGCAGCAGAACGAGAAGCGCGATCACCCACCGCCAGAAGGAGAGCGTCATCGGCGGAATATCGTGGCGCAGGGCGCGGCCCACGATGAAATTGCCGGCCCAGAAAAGCGGCGGTGGGATGAGAAGCAGAAGCCCCGTCACATCCAGCAAGCCGAAGCCCTTCCCGACCGTCTTTCCGCCATGGGACGAGGCTGCCGGGGCGCTTCCTGCGTAAGTCGTCATCAAGGTCACTTCGGTTGCCGCAAGCGCTGGATGCGCGGCCGACCGCGCGCCATCGCCGATGATTTGAATGCCGCGCAGACTATCATCCGGCGAGCGGAGAATCCTGGCGAAATCACCCTTGATTATGATGGTCGTTGGGGGTTTATGCCGATCTCTATCAAATGGACGCTCTTTTATGGTCGACGGGCCGGATGAATTTGACCGCAAGATCCTCTCGCTGCTGCAAGGGGATGGGCGGATCAGCATGACCGACCTGGCCGAGCGCGTGGGCCTTTCGCCTTCCCCTTGCGCGCGCCGGGTGAAGCGCCTGGAGGATGAGGGCTACATCGACCGCTACGTCGCCCTGCTCAATGCCAGGAAGCTCGGCGTCGGCCTCAGCGCCTTCGTGAACATTCGCCTCAAGAGCCAGACGCGGGACGCCTTCGACAGGTTCGATGCCGAGGTGGCGCATATCCCCGAGATCGTCGGCTGCCACCTCGTGACGGGATCCTACGACTATCTGCTCCAGGTACGGGTGGGCGACATCGACCAGTTCCGCACCTTCATGCGGGATCGCCTGACCGCCGTGGAAGGCGTGGCGGAGACGCAGTCCAGCATCGTGCTGGAGCAGCTGAAGTCGACGACTGCGATTCCCTTCGCGAACTAGGTCGGCGTCAGTCGGGGGCGAGCGCGCCGCGCGACCTCCCCCGCGAGCCAGACCTCTGCGTTGAGCGGGTGCCCGAGGCAAGCGGCGCCCTGGGCGGGCAACCGGCATCGAGGCCTCCTGAATTCGGCAGGGTCTGACCCACCGGCAGGATATCGTGTCCCCGGTTGGCCAGCGCTTCCCGAAACTGCGCCCTGAAAAGTGGCGTGCGGCAAGGGTGCTGAGGCTGATGTCGCCGCAGGGCTAGTCGGAAGAAGCGCGCGTCGCGGAAGCCCCGGCTGCTCCGCCGCTGGAGCGGTTCTGGGCCTGGGTGATGTGGCTTCCCGCCAGCACCGAATGGGTGAGCCAGACATTGCCGCCGACGGTCGACCCCTGTCCGACCGTGATGCGCCCGAGCAGCGTGGCTCCCGCATAAACGACCACGTCGTCCTCGAGGATGGGATGGCGGGGCTGCCCCTTGATCAGCGCGCCCGCCTCGTCGGCGGGGAAGCTGCGCGCGCCGAGGGTGACGGCCTGATAAAGGCGCACGCGCTCGCCGATCACCGCGGTTCCGCCGATGACCACGCCCGTGCCGTGATCGATGAAGAAGCTGCCGCCGATCCTGGCGCCTGGATGGATGTCGATGCCGGTTCGCGAATGCGCGATGTCGGAGACGAGCCGCGCCAGGAAGGGCGCGCCGAGCTCGTGCAGCGCATGCGCCAGCCGGTGGTGGAGCGTGGCCGTGAGCCCGGGATAGATGAGCAGGATCTCGGAATAGCTGGTGGCGGCCGGATCGCCCTCATAGGCGGCGCGGACGTCGCTGACGAGCAGCCCACGGATCTCCGGCAGCTGGGCGGCGAAGGCGCGCGTGATCTCCGCCGCTTGGTGGCGAAGCTCCTCCTCCGCGCGGCCGTCCGGGACGGAGAAGGGCAGGCTGCGCTCGACCTGTTCCTGGAGCGTGATCAGCGCCGCGTTCAGCGTCGAGCCCACGAAGTGGTCGATGGTCTCGTCCGTCAGGCCCGGCTGACCGTAATGGGCGGGGAACAGCGCCGCGGCCAGGCCGCGAAGCGCGGCGACGACCGCCTCGCGCGAGGGCGGCGGCCGCAGCCCGCCGCGATACCGGATGTTGTGAAGGGCATCCCGGGAGCGCTTCAGCCCCGCGACGATCGACGGCAGATCCCACCCGGAGGCCGCTTCGCCTGCTTTCAGGGTTCGCGTGGTCTCATCCGACGCCATGCCTTCCGTCCTCATCGTTGTCCTTCGCGTCCCTGCTACTGATGGCCCTGGCGGGACATTCGGCACGACGGGCGAAGTCCGGACGGCATCAGAGGTGGAATTTCACGCGCCGACCATCCCGTCATGCGGGACCCTGTTGGCCATATTAATCATATCAAATAGTGATATTTTTAAAACTACCATAACGACGGAATTTGAGCCCTGATGGAGGCTCCCGACGGGTGCCTGCGTCGGTTGGCTGATCCCGCTAATCGGCCGGAAGGAGATCATAAGATGAGTGTGGAATTCATCGGCTATGTCGGCCACTTCAACTCTTCCGAAAGCGTGCGCCGCATCGGCCCGGCCGTGGACGTGGCCCATATCGAGGCGGTGGCGAAGGCGCAGGAATATGTCGGCTTCGATCGCGCGCTGGTCGCCTTCCATTCCAACTCCGCCGAAAGCATCCTGATCGGCCAGCACATCGCGCATGTGACGGAGCGTCTGGGGCTGATGATCGCGCACCGGCCCGGCTTCACGGCGCCGACCCTCGCCGCGCGGCAGCTCGCCACGCTCGACCAGTTCTCCCGCGGCCGGGCCGCCGTGCACATCATCACGGGCGGCGACGATGCGGAGCTCGCGCAGGACGGCGACGGCCTGACCAAGGATGAGCGCTACGCCCGCACCAGCGAGTATCTGGATGTGCTGCGCCAGGAATGGACCTCGCCGGCGCCCTTCGACTATGCGGGCAGGTACTACAACGTCCGGCGCGGCTACGGCGACGTGAAGCCCTATCGTCCCGAAGGCATTCCGGTCTTTTTCGGAGGCGCTTCCGCCGCGGCGCTCCCAGTGGCCGGTAAGCATGCCGACGTCTACGCGCTCTGGGGTGAGACCTATGACCAGGTGCGCGAGCTCATCGCGCACGTGCGCGCGGCCGCCGCGCCCTTCGGCCGTTCGCCGCAGTTCAGCCTCTCGCTGCGCCCCGTGATCGCCGACACGGAGGAAAAGGCCTGGGCCAAGGCCGATGAGATCCTGGCCCGCGCCAAGGCGCTGCGCGCCGCCGGCGGCAGCGGCCGTTCGCCGAACAACGTTCGGGCCCAGCGCGATACGGCTCCACCGAACGAAGGCTCCCGCCGCCTGCTCGCCGCCGCGGCGCAGGGCCGGCGCCTGGACAAGTATCTCTGGACCGAGATCGCGGCGCTGACGGGCGCGCAGGGCAATTCCACCGGCCTCGTCGGCACGCCCGACCAGGTGGCGGAGGCGCTGCTCGACTATTACGACCTGGGCGTCAGCACCTTCCTGGTCCGAGGCTTCGATCCGTTGGTGGACGCCATCCAGTACGGCCGTGAGCTGATCCCCCGCGTGCGCGAGCTCGTTGCGGCGCGCAAGGCCGGCCGCCCGGCGGCGGCTTGATGGCCGGGATGCCGATGCCCGGCCGCCTCTGTGCCGCCAGAGCGCCGCTTCCTGCGAGGCACCGCGCTTTGGCGGGGAGCTGGTCTTCGGGTTGAGCGGCGCGGCGGTCGCATAACCGCGTCTTCCGCTCGATTTACGACAACCTGCCGGTATCCTGCGCTCCGGCTGGTCACGACGGGACGTGCCGTGGCCGGCCCCTTTCCTCTGATCCCCCTGCTTTGCGAGCGCAAAAGCAGGGGGATCAGCCCGCTTCTAGCGATGCGCCAGCGCGGCCTCCGGGTTCGGGGTCACGCCCAGCGCGCTGTTGATGCGATTGCTGAAGTTGAAATAGGCGGCGACCGCGGCCGCATCGAGGATGGCGAGGTCCGTCAGCCCTGCCTTGCGCAGCGCGTCCAGATCCTCCGGCTCGATCTCGCCCGGCCGGCGGGTGATCTTCAGCGCGTAGTCGGCCAGCGTGCGCTCGCGTTCCGAGAGGCCGGCATGGCGGTAGTTCACCGCGATGCGGTCCACCAGGACGGGATCGCCCGTGATCTCGCGCAGCGCAGCGGCATGCCCGAAGACGCAGGGCTCGCAGCGGTTCTCGCTGCTGACGACGAGCGCGATCAGCTCGCGCTCGCGGCGGGAGAGGGCGCTGTCGGGATCCTGCGTCGCGGCGCGGCTGATCGCGTCCTGCCCGAGGACGAGATTGGGGCGGTGCAGCACCGCCAGCTGGCCGTTGCGGACATAGCCCAGCTTCTCCTGCGTGCGGTCGAGCAGGGCCTGGACCTCGGCCGAGGCTTTCGGCGGCTTGCCGAGCTGGAGCCAGGAAACCGGCGAGGGCGAGGCCTTGGGGCGCTTACGGCTGGACATGGAGGGAACCTTTCCTGGGAATGCGGCCTTCTGTTTCGAAGGTCCGTTGAGAAATTCACATGCAGAAATGATAATTTACCAAAATTACCACGATGTTGGTCTCCGGAAAAAGGTGCCCGAAACCAAACAGGAAGCCAAAATGTGAATAAAATCTTTATTATCAGTCTTTTATAGTTGGAATAAAAATAACTATAAAAATTAGTTTAACATTTGACCGGCCACGAAATCGGCTTAGCCTTCCAGGCAATGAACAAGCTTCGGGCCCTTCCGATCGTCCGCCC
This sequence comes from Roseococcus pinisoli, assembly GCF_018413645.1. Lineage (GTDB taxonomy): Bacteria > Pseudomonadota > Alphaproteobacteria > Acetobacterales > Acetobacteraceae > Roseococcus > Roseococcus pinisoli. The sequence continues at coordinate 19,672 of NZ_JAHCDA010000005.1, read as the reverse complement.
AGCCCCCCTTCGCCGAAGGCGGTGTCGCCGCATCTGATCCCGCCTCGGGCCGCGGTCAGGCCCGATGCCATCCACGAAGCGGAGCCGTCCCTTGTCCCCTCATGCCGTCGCCGCCCCTCTGCCGGAATTCGAGGGGCTATCCCCGCCCGCCATCCTGGCCGCCATCCTCGCGCGCCATCCCGGGCGGGTCGCCATCCTGTCCTCCTTCGGCACGGAATCCGCCGTGCTGCTGCACATGGCGGCACAGATCGACCGCGGCCTGCCCATCCTCTTTCTCGATACCGAGCGCCACTTTCCGGAAACGATCGCCCATCGGGATGCGCTCGCCGCGCGCCTGGGCCTGACCGGGCTGCGCGACCTCCGTCCCGACCCGTCCGAGGTCGCCGCCGAGGATCCGCTGGGCGGCCTCTGGTCTTCCGCCCCGGATGATTGCTGCGCGCTGCGCAAGGTCCGCCCGCTCGATCGCGCCCTGGTGGGTTTCGAGGTGCTGGTGGACGGCCGCAAGCGCCATCACGGCGCCGAACGCCAGGGGCTGAACATCCTCCGCGAGGAGGAGGGCCGCCTGCGCGCCTCCCCGCTCGCCGCCTGGGGCGCGCCGGAGATCGAGGAATATCGCCTTCGCCACGACCTGCCCGCGCATCCCCTCGCTGCGCGCGGCTACGCCTCGGTCGGATGTCGACCCTGCACCAGCCCCGTCGCCGCCGGCGAGGGCACGCGTGCCGGCCGCTGGCGCGGCACCGGCAAGACCGAATGCGGCATCCATCGCCCGACCCCGCCTCAACCCATCCCCGCAAAGACCCTACCGATGACCCCGAATATCCGCACCATGGACGATCTCGACGAGTTGGAGGCCGACAGCCTCTTCATCCTGCGCGAGGCCTATAGTCGCGTGCGGCCGCTGGCCCTGCTCTGGTCGCTCGGCAAGGACAGCAACGTGCTGATCTGGCTGGCGCGCAAGGCCTTCCTGGGCCGCGTGCCCTTCCCGGTGATGCATCTCGACACCGGGCTGGAATTCCCCGAGGCCTATGCCTTCCGCGACCGCTACGCGCAGGAATGGGGCCTCGACCTCATCGCCGATCCCTGCCCGCCGATCGAGGCCACGGACCCGACGCTGCCGCCCGCCAGCCGCATCGCCGCGCGCAAGACGGAAGGGCTGCGCGCGGCCGTGCAGCGCTACGGCCTCAGCGGCCTCATCGCCGGTATCCGCCGCGACGAGCAGGCGACCCGCGCCAAGGAGCGCGTGGTCAGCCCGCGCGCCGAGGACGGCCTCTGGGAGTTCCGCGACCAGCCGCCGGAATTCTGGGATCTCTACAACCTCGATCGGCCGCCCGGCGCGCATGTCCGCATCCATCCACTGCTGCGTTGGACCGAGCTCGACGTCTGGCGCTACATCGCGCGGGAGAACATTCCCGTCTGCGAGCTCTACTTCGCGAAGAACGGCCGGCGCTTCCGCTCGCTGGGAGAGGTCGGCATCACCCATCCGGTGGCGAGCCAGGCCGCCGACATCCCCGCGATCCTCGCCGAGTTGCGCGCCACCACCGAGCCCGAGCGCGCGGGCCGCAGCATGGACAACGAGACCGAGGACGCCTTCGAGCGCCTGCGCGTGGGGGGCTACCTGTGAGCGCGGTCGCCGAGATCGCATCTGTCGGGAATGCGCAGCGCGACGCGGCCTTCCCGGTGGTGATCGTGGGGCATGTGGATCACGGCAAGTCCACGCTCGTCGGCCGGCTGCTGCACGACACGGGCGCCATTCCCGCCGCCCGCATCGCCGCGCTGCGCGAGCAGTCCGCGCGCCGTGGGCTGGATCTCGAATTCTCCTTCCTGCTCGACAGCCTGCAGATCGAGCGCGACCAGGGCATCACGGTGGATGCCGCCCAGGTCTGGTTCCGGGGGGCGGAGCGGCGCTACGCCGTGCTCGACGCGCCGGGCCACGCCGAGTTCCTGCGCAACATGGTGACCGGCGCGGCCCAGGCCGAGGCCGCCGTGCTGGTGGTGGATGCGGAGCAGGGCGTGGGCGAGCAGACGCGCCGGCACCTCTACCTGCTCTCCATCCTCAGCGTCTCGACCATCGTGGTCGCGCTGAACAAGATGGACCGCGTCGAATGGAGCGAGGCCCGCTTCGAGGAGCTCCGTGTGGAGCTCGCGGAATATCTGGGGGCTCTGGATCTTGTCGCCCAGCACGTCGTGCCGCTCTCCGCCCGGCATGGCGACAATGTCGTGACGCGCAGCGAGGCCGCGCCCTGGTATGCGGGCCCGAGCCTGATCGGCGCGCTGGACGGGTTGCCGCCGCGACGGCAGCCCACCGAACTGGCGCTGCGCCTGCCGGTCCAGGACGTCTATCGCCTCGGCGAGCGCCGCGTGCTGGTGGGCCGGATCGAGACCGGCCGCCTCGGCCTGGGCGAGGAGATCGTGCTTGCTCCCGGCGGCCGCACGGCCAAGGTGCTGAGCCTGGAGCATTGGGGCGGGGAGGCGCGCAGCACGGCCGGCGCCGGCGAGAGCGTGGCCGTCCTGCTGGACAAGGACGTCTTCGCAGAGCGCGGCCAGGTATTGGGCCCGGCGGCCGCGCCGCCCAGCGAGGCGCATGCGCTCACCGTCCGCCTCTTCTGGCTGGATACAGAGCCGCTGCTGCAGGGCGAGCGCCTGACCCTGCGGCACGGTACGGCCGAAACCCGCGCCGCCGTCGAGGCGATCGATGCCGTGATCGATGTCGACACGCTCACCTCGATCCCCGCCGAGCGGCTGGAGCGCAACGGCGTGGCCCGGGCCCGGCTGCGCGCCCGCCGCCCTCTGGCCCTCGACACCTATGGCGCGAGCCCGCGGACGGGCAGGGGCGTGCTGGTGCGCAACCACCGCATCGTCGGCGGCTTCGTGGTCGAGGCGCTGGAGGCGGCGGGCAGCAACCTCACCGCCGTCGAAGCGCCCCTCTCCGCCGAGGAGCGCGCGCAGGTCAACGGGCACCGCGGGGGCGTGCTCTGGCTGACGGGCCTTTCGGGCTCGGGCAAGAGCACGCTCGCCGCGCGCGCGGTGCGCGAGCTCGCGGCGCGCGGCATCCAGGCCACGCTGCTGGACGGCGACAACCTTCGCCGCGGCCTGAATCGCGACCTGGGCTTCCGGCCCGAGGACCGGGCGGAGAATGTCCGCCGGACGGCCGAGGCGGCGGCGCTGGTCGCGGATGCCGGGCTGGTCGCGGTGGTCGCGCTCATCTCGCCCATGGCGGCGCACCGGGCCGATGCGCGGCGCATCGTCGGCGAGCGTTTCCGGGAGGTGTACCTCTCCACCGACCTCGCTACCTGCGAGGCACGCGACCCGAAGGGCCTTTATCGTCGCGCGCGCGAAGATCGCCTGGCCGATTTCACCGGCATCTCCGCGCCCTATGAGGCGCCGCGCGATGCGGAGCTGGTGCTCGACACCGGCGCACTGGACGAGGATGTCTGCACGCGCAGCCTCCTGGCGCTGACGCTGAAGGCCTTCCGGCTGCAACAGGCCGGCCACGGCGACTGACGAGGCGCGGGTTACAGGTTACCCGCGGCGGAGCGCGCCGCGGGTAGTAGGTCAGCCCGCGGCCCAGGCCTCCTGGCGCTGCCAGCGATGGGTGGTGCCGTCGCCGTGGAAGACGGTGCCCGAGACGGGGCGAATGCGGCAGGCATCGCCGCGCGCGAGCTCCGCATGGGAGATCCCCTCGATGATCCGGCTGCCGGTCTCGGCAAGGATGCGCGTGCCGCCCGTGCCTTCGGGCCGGATGAAGCGGACCACGGCCCGGCTGGCCTGCGCCGGCTCGATCCGCACCTCGTGCGGGCGCAGGAAGAGCACGGCCTCCCCGTCCGCGAGGTCGATCTCGATGTCGTCGAGCCCGAATTCCGAGAGGCGGGCGATCCCCCTCTCGATGTAGAGCGGCAGCCGCGTCGCCTCGCCGAGGAAGCCGGCCACGAAGGCTGTGGCCGGCGCCTCCAGCAGCGCCTGCGGCGTGTCGAGCTGGACGATGCGCCCGCGCTCCATCACGGCCACGCGGTCGGCCATTTCCATCGCCTCCTCCTGGTCATGCGTGACGAGGATGGAGGTGATGCCCAGCCGCTCGTGCAGGCCGCGCACCCAGCGGCGTACGTCCTTGCGCACCAGCGCGTCCAGCGCGCCGAAGGGCTCGTCCAGCAGCAGGAGCTGCGGCTCGATGGCCAGGGCGCGGGCCAGGGCCACGCGCTGCCGCTGGCCACCGGAGATCTGCTCGGGATAGCGCCCGGCCAGTTCCGGGATCTGCACCAGTTCGAGCAGCTCGCGCACGCGGCGCTGGATCTCGGCCTCGGGCGGGCGGTAGCGGCGCGGGCGCACCCGCAGGCCGAAGGCGACGTTCTCGGCCACGCTCATGTGCCGGAACAGCGCGTAGCTCTGGAAGACGACGCCCACGCCCCGATCGCGCGCCGGCACGCTGGCCACATCCACGCCGGCGATGCGGACGCGGCCCTGGTCGGGGAAGTCCAGACCGGCGAGAATCCGCAGCAGCGTGGTCTTGCCCGAGCCGGAGGGGCCGAGCAGCGCCGCGAACTCACCCTGCCTCAGCGAAAGGGACACGCCATCCAGCGCGGCGGCCGCGCCGAAGCGGCGGACCAGGTTCTCGACGTCGACCGTCACGCGCGTGCTCCTATCCGGCGTCCCGCCAGGACTTCCAGCAGCGCCTTGGCGAACAGGGTTACGAGGCCCAGCAGGGCCAGCAGCGAGGCGACCGCGAAGGCGCCGACGAACATATATTCATTATAAAGAATTTCGACGTGCAGCGGCATGGTGTTGGTCTGGCCGCGGATATGGCCCGAGACGACGGAGACCGCGCCGAACTCGCCCATCGCGCGCGCGTTGCAGAGCAGCACGCCGCTGAGCAGCGCCCATTTCACGTTGGGCAGCGTCACCCGGCGGAAGATGTCCCAACCGCCGGCGCCGAGGGTGGCGGCGGCCTCCTCCTCCTCGCGCCCCTGCTCCTGCATGAGCGGGATGAGCGTGCGCGCGACGAAGGGGAAGGTGACGAAGACCGTCGCGAGCACGAGGCCGGGCAGCGCGAAGATGATCTGCAGGTCGTTCGCCTGCAGCCAGGGGCCGAGATAGCCCTGCGCGCCGAAGAGCAGCACGTAGACCAGGCCCGAGATGACCGGCGAGACGGAGAAGGGAAGCTCGATCAGCGTGACCAGGAGGCGCTTGCCCCAGAAGTCGAACTTCGCCACGGCCCAGGCCGCGGCGATGCCGCCGATCGTATTGACCGGGACCGCGATGAGGGCGACCAGCAGCGTCAGGCGGACCGCGGCCTGCGCATCTTCCTCGACGATGGCCGCCAACGCGGGTTCCCAACCACGGCGCAGGGCTTCCGCGAAGACGGCCGCCAGGGGCAGCACGAAGATCGCCAACGCCAGAAGCAGGGTGGCCGTCACCGCCGCCCAGCGCAGCAGGGCGGGATCGTCGACGGCGGGGCGCGTTGCGCTCATGCCCGGCCTCGCCGCAGCCGGCGCTGCCAGAGGTTGAGCGCCAGCAGGATGACGAAGGAGAGCAGCAGCATGGCAAGGCCGATGCCGGCCGCGCCCGCATAGTCGAACTGCTCCAGCTTCACCACGATGAGCAGCGGGGCGATCTCGCTCACCATGGGCATGTTGCCGGCGATGAAGATGATGCTGCCGTACTCGCCCACCGCTCTCGCGAAGCCCAGGCCGAAGCCGGTGATCACCGCGGGCAGCAGCGCGGGCAGGACGACGCGCCGGATCGTCTGCAGGCGCGTCGCGCCGAGCGTGGCCGCGGCTTCCTCGGCATCGAGCGGGAGGTCGCGCAGCACGGGCTCCACGGTGCGCACGAGGAAGGGTAGCGCCACGAAGACCAGCGCCACCACCACGCCCGCCGGCGTGAAGGCCACGCGCCAGCCGAACCATTCGGCGAGCGGCGCGCCGAGCCAGCCATTCGGCGCGAAAAGCGCGGTGAGGGCGAGGCCCGCCACCGCCGTGGGCAGCGCGAAGGGCAGGTCCACCAGCGCGTCCAGCAGGCGGCGCCCCGGGAAGCGGTAGCGCGTCACGGTCCAGGCGATCAGGAGGCCGACGGGCACGCTGACGAGCGCGGCCAGAAGGGCCGCGCCGAAGGAAAGGCGGAAGGCCGCCAGCACGCGCGCATCCGTCAGCACGGCGAGCACGCCGCCGACGCCGATCTCCCATGGCTTGATCGCCAGCGCCGCCAGCGGCACGAGCACGATCAGCCCCAGCCAGGCGAGCGTCAGCCCGAGGGAGAGGTTGAAGCCCGGCAGCGCGTGGCGACGGCTCGAACGGGCCGTCGCCAGGAAGGGCAGGGAGGCGCTCGCGCTCATCGTGCGCTCAGCGTCCTGGCCTGTAGATGCGGTCGAAGACGCCGCCGTCGCTGAAATGGACGCGCTGGGCTTCGGTCCATCCGCCGAAGGTGTCGTCGATGGTCACGAACTCGATGGCGGGAAAGCGCGCGGCATTGGCCTGCAGGACGGCAGCGTCGCGGGGGCGGTAGAAGTTCTTTGCCGAGATGCGCTGCCCCTCCTCGCTGTAGAGGTGGTTGAGGAAGGCCTCGGCCAGCGGCCGGGTGCCGCGGCGGTCGACGTTGCGGTCCACCACCGCCACGGGCGGCTCGGCGAGGATGGAAAGCGGCGGGTAGACGATCTCCAGCCCGGCCTGGGGGAACTCCTGCAGGGCGAGATGGGCCTCGTTCTCCCAGGCCAGCAGGACGTCGCCCTGGGCGCGCTGGACGAAGGTGGTGGTGGAGCCGCGGGCGCCGGTGTCGAGCACGGGGACCTGGCGGAAGAGCTGCTGGGTGGCCTGCTCGGCGGTGGCGGCGCTGCCGCCGGGCTGGCGCTGCGCCCAGGCCCAGAAGGCCAGGTAGTTCCAGCGAGCGCCGCCGGAGGTCTTGGGGTTGGGGGTGATGACGGCGACGCCGGGCTTGAGGAGGTCGGCCCAGTCGCGCAGCCCCTTGGGATTACCGCGGCGGACGAGGAAGACGATGGTGCTGGTGTAGGGGGTGGAATTGTGGGGCAGGCGCTTCTGCCAGTCGCGGGCGAGGAAGCCGCGCTCGGCGACCTCGTCGATGTCATAGGCGAGGGCGAGGGTGACGACATCGGCCTGCAGGCCGTCGATGACGCTGCGGGCCTGTCGTCCTGAGCCGCCATGGGAGTTGTTGATGGTGGGGCGGGGATTTCCACGTCCGGCCCAGTTGGCGGCGAAGGCGGCGCTGAACTCGCGGTAGAGCTCGCGGGTGGGATCGTAGCTGACGTTGAGGAGGGTCTGGGCGGCCTGGGCCTGCGCGGCGCGCCCGGTGGCGAGGCCGGTGAGCGAGGCGGCGGCCCCGCCGGCGACCAGCGCGCGGCGGGGAAGGGTCGGAACGGTCATGCGTTGGGTCTCCTGGAGATGAGCGGGTGGGAAAGGCGAGGCGATCGCCGCGTGGGCGGCGTCATCGCTGCAGGCCCCAGCGGTCGACGGTACGGCGCTCGAGCGTGCGGAAGAGCACGCCCTCGACCACAAGGCCGATGGCGATGACGGCCAGCAGCCCGGCGAAGACCTCGTCGATCTGCAGGTTGTTGCGCCGCTCGAAGATCAGCCAGCCGAGGCCGCCCGAGCGCGAATTGGTGCCGAAGACGAGCTCCGCCGCGATCAGCGTGCGCCAGGCGAAGGCCCAGCCGATCTTGAGGCCGGCGATGACCGCGGGCAGCGCGGCCGGCGCCAGGATGCGCAGCGCCAGCTGCCAGCCGCGCAGGCCGAGATTCTCGCCCACGCGCCGCAGCGTCGGCGGAATGGCGCGCACGCCGGAATGCGCATTCAGCGCCACCGCCCAGAGCACCGAATGGGTGATCACGAAGACCAGGCTCGGCGCGCCCAACCCGAACCAGAGCAGCGCCAGGGGCAGCAGGGCGATGGCCGGCAGCGGGTTGAACATGGCGGTCAAGGTCGAGAGCAGCTCGCTGCCGAAGGTGCTCGCCACCGCGAAGAGCACCAGCACCGCCGCCAGCGCGAGGCCCGCGGCATAGCCCATCGCCAGCACCTCCAATGAGGAGGCCGCGCGCGCCGGCAGCTCGCCCGAGACGGTGAGGCGCCAGAAGGCGGCGATGGTGTCGAGGAAGGTCGGGAAGATCAGGTCGTTCGCGATCCACCGGCCGTAGAGCTCCCAGGCCAGGGCCAGCACCAGCAGCACGCCGGCGCGGCGCAGCAGCGGGCGCCAGGCCAAGGTGACGGAGGGTCCCTGGACGGCGGGGAGGGGGCGGGTGCCGTCAAACATCGGCCGTCTCCGGCAGGAGCAGGCGGTTCAGCTCGCCCTCCAGGCCGAGGCGCGCCGTCGGCGCCTCCGGCACGTCCAGCACGGCCTGGATGCGGCCGGGATGGGGCGAGAGGACGAGGATGCGGCTGCCCAGCAGCACGGCCTCCTCGATGGAATGGGTCACGAAGACCAGGGTGAAGCCGTGCTCCTGCCAGAGCCGCAGCAGCTCCTGCTGCATGCGACGGCGGGTGAGCGCATCGAGCGCGGCGAAGGGCTCGTCCATCAGCAGCAGGCGCGGCCGGGCGGCGAGGGCGCGGGCGATGGCGACGCGCATCTTCATGCCGCCCGAGAGGGTGTGCGGATAGGCCGTGGAGAAGCCGGCGAGGCCGACCTGGCGGATCAGCTCCTCCGCCCGGTCCCGGGCCTCCGCGCGCGCCACCCCGGCGAGGCGGAGCGGATAGGCGATGTTCTGCGAAACGGTCTTCCAGGGCAGGAGCTGGTCGAACTCCTGGAAGACCATCATCCGGTCGGGGCCGGGGCGGCGCACGGGCTGGCCGTCCAGCAGCACGCGGCCCGCGCTGGGCGCCAGGAAGCCGCCGATCGCCGCCAGCAGCGTGGACTTGCCGCAGCCCGAGGGGCCCACGAGCACCAGCCGCTCGCCGGAGGTGACGGTGAGGTCCACCTCCTGCAGCGCCGTGACGGCGCCGAAGCGGATCGAGACCCGCTCCAGCGCCAGGACGGGCGGCTCAGCTGCCGGGGCCATCATGCGCCTCGGGGAAGAAGATCTCCTTCCAGGATTCGATCCGGACGGGGATCTGGCCGGTGCGGTGCTGGAACTGCGCGAAGTACTCCACGCCCTGCGGTGCCGTGGTGAAGCGGTGGTCCGGATGGCGGATCAGCTCCTCCACGAAATCCACGCTCAGCGACGACCGCTCGGCGCGGACGTAGAGCTCGGCCGCCTCGCGCGGATGGGCCGCGATCCAGGCATTGGCCGTTTCCTGCGCGGCCCGGATCGCGCGCAGCGTGCGCGGGTTGGTGTCGCGCCAGCGCTGCGTCGCGTAGAGCAGGGTCACGCTGTGGGGGCTGCCCACCACGTCGTAGGAGGAGAGCACGCGGCGGATGCCCGCGTTCTGGAGCTGCTGGTTCTGGAAAGGCGGATTGCCGAAATGCGCGGTGATCTCGTTCCGCCCGCCGATGAGCGCGGCCGTCGCATCCGGATGCGGCAGGCTGACGGTGATCGGGTCGAGCCGCGCGTGCTGGCCCGGCCCGAACTCCTTCTCGGCCGCGATCTGCAGGGTGATGGCCTGGAAGGAGACGCGCACGGCCGGCAGGGCGATGCGGTCCTGCGGCGTGAAGTCGCGCAGCGTCTGCACGGCCGGGTTGCGCGTGTTCAGCCAGAGCGGTGCCGCCACCAGCGAGGAGATGGCGTGCACTTTGAGGTTGTTCCGGCTGCGCGCCCAGAGCAGCCCCACGGGCGGGATGCCGGCCGAGGCGATGTCGAGGTTGCCCGACAGCAGCGCGTCGTTCATGGCAGCGCCGCCGCTGACCTGGATCCAGCTGACATTCGGCTCGGGCAGGCCGAGCGACTGGGCCTGCTGCTCGATGAGCCGCTGCTCGCGGATCACGGTAAGCGGCAGGTAGGTGATGCCGAACTGCACGGCGATGCGCAGTTCGCGGCTCTCCTGCGCCATCGCGGAGCTGTAGAAGGAGGCGGCGGCTGCCGCGCCGCCGAGAAGGCCACGTCGGGTCGCGCTCATGCCGCGAGCGCTCCGCCCTTGACGGTGACGCGTGAGCCGGTTCGCACATGGGGGAAGTAGTCCCAGATGGCGAGGTGCTGGACGGCGCGGTTGTCCCAGAAGGCGACGGAATGCGGTTGCCATTGGAAGCGGATCTGGAAGTCCGGCTTCTCGGCATGCTGGAGGAGATGGTTGAGGATGGCTTCGCTCTCCTCCTCGCTCACCTCGTTGATGCGGTAGGTGAAGAGGCGGTTCACGTAGAGGCCCTTCCGGCCCGAGATCGGGTGGCGGATGACCACCGGATGCACGGCGCTGGGGAAGACGCGGCCGCGGTCGTCGATGCCGTGCAGGGCGTTGCGGCGTCGGTAGTTGCGCTCGCCCGAATGGAAGGCGGTGAGCCCTTCCAGATAGGTCTTCAGCCGGGGCGAGAGGGCCTCATAAGCCGCAGCCAGGCTGGCGAAGAGCGTGTCGCCGCCGGCGGGCGGGGTGGTGTGGATATGGAGGATCGAGCCGAGCGGCGGCTCCTGGAAGCAGGAGACGTCGCTGTGCCATTTCTCGCCGGCGATGACCTTGGAATTGGCATCGGCGTGGATGGGCAGGATCTCGGGATGGCCTTCTGGGCCTGGCGTGTTCGGATGGATGTCGAGCTCGCCGAAATAGCGGCCGAAGCGCTTCTGGCTGTCGTGGTCGAAGCGCTGCTCCCGGAAGAACAGCACGCCGAACTCGCCGAGGGCGCGGTGCAGCTCCTCGACCTGCCGGTTGGTGAGGGGGCGTGTGATGTCGATGTCCTGCACCTCGGCGCCGACATGGGGCGAGATGCGGTGCAGCTTCAGTGTTTCGTAGCTCATGGAATCTCCCTGCGAAATGACATGGCGCTCGCGCCGTATCGGGGATCAGGCGCGGCTGGGCTCCGTGGCCGGATGACGACATCGGAGCCCGAGCGGCGACAGATCGTCGGCGCGATGCTGCGGAAGGCGGCGAGGCCGGTCGGCGGGCCTGCTCGTCGCGGCCGCATGGAATTCGCCCAGGATCATGTCCCGCGGCTCCTTCCCGCTCTGCGCCCAAACCGGCGTTGCTCCAACCATATTCACCGCGGTTTTTCGCCTATTTCATATAATCCACACAATTATGGTGAATTCATTATCGAGGCTTGTCGAGTCTTCTGTTGAATATCCGTCGTTGCCCGCGATCCGAGCCTGAAGGAAGCGGAACTGGCTGGTCCGAAGCGGATGCGCGGGCCTGCTCTTGGCGGCCCCCAGCGCCGATCGGAGACGCCGCCGCCTCCCGCCTACGAAAAAGGCCGGCAACGCCATCGCGCTGCCGGCCCAGAGGTCCGAAGTGATTTGAAGGCGCCTCAGGGCGTGATCGCGACCTTCAGCACGCCGTCACGCTGATGGGCGAAGAGATCATAGGCTTCCTCGATACGCTCGAGCGGGAAGCGGTGCGTCACCATCGGCCGCAGATCGATGCGCTCCGCCGCGATCACCTCCATGAGGCGCCGCATGCGGTCCTTGCCGCCCGGGCACAGCGTCGTGACGATCTTGTGATCGCCGAGGCCGGCGGCGAAGGCGCCGAGCGGGATGACGAGGTCGCTCGAATAGACGCCGAGGCTCGACAGCGCGCCGCCGGGGCGCAGGACCCTCAGCGCGGCTTCGAAGGTGCCCTGCGTGCCGAGCGCCTCGATCGCGACGTCGACACCGCGCCCATCGGTCAGGTTCATGATCTTCTCGACCGGATCGCCCGCCTTGAAGTCGACGACATGGCTGGCGCCCAGCGACTTCGCGATGGCCAGGCGCTCGGGAACGGTATCGACGCCGATGATCGTCGTCGCGCCCATCAGCTTGGCGCCGGCCACCGCGCATAGCCCGATCGGGCCGAGCGCGAAGACGGCAACCGTATCGCCGATGCGGACGCGGCCGCTTTCCGCCCCAGAGAAGCCCGTCGACATGATGTCGGGGCACATCAGCACCTGCTCGTCGGTGAGCGCCTCGGGGACCGGGCTGAGATTGACCATGGCATCCGGCACGCGGAGATATTCGGCCTGCGAGCCGTCGATCGTATTGCCGAAGCGCCAGCCGCCCGTGGCCTTGAAGCCGTGCCGCGTGCCCGCGCCGTCCTGCGAAGCGCAACCGCAGAGGCAGGCATAGCTATGGCCGCTGGGCGTGATCGCGCCGGCGATGACGCGCTGGCCTTCCTTGTAGCCCTCGACCGCCGAGCCTAGCTTTTCGATGATGCCGACGGGTTCGTGGCCGATCGTCAGCCCGCGGGCCACGGGATATTCACCCTTCAGGATATGCACGTCGGTGCCGCAGATCGTCGTCGTCGTGATGCGCAGGAGGGCGTCGAGCGGCCCGATATCGGGAATGGGCTTCTCATCGAGCACGATGCGGCCCGGCTCGACGAAAATTGCAGCTTTCATCATCTGTGCCATGGGATGCCTTTTCCTCTCGGTTCTTGCGGGACGTGGAGAGATGCGAAACAGGCTCGCCCGATTTGCGTCCCACGCCTCTCGCGGTTCTATCCCTGCGGGCGCCCGTGGGCGTTGATGCGCATCAACCCGTCCTTTCTTCTTTCAGGTTAGTTTTCCACGCCCGCACGCTCTTCTGCGGAGCCTTCGGAACGAAGCCGGAAGAATGGCTTGCCTGCTTCAAGCTGGTTCGAAGACGCATCTCGTGGAATTTTGCAGCATGGCGAACAGGGGCAGGGCGACGCAGACCAGGGGTGACCGGTGTTCCTGTGAAAACCACACAGCGGATGGACCGTTGGAGTTGTGCGAGGTGGGAGCCGTGCTTCCCCGATTTCCTGTAGTCTGAGAACCAACATTCCTGGAGGATTTCTTGAAGCGGATCGTTACGCTCACCGTCAATCCAACCATCGACATCGCGGCCAATGCGGAGGAGATCCGACCGATCCGCAAGACGCGCACCCATGGCGAGCGGCTCCATCCGGGCGGTGGCGGCATCAACGTCGCCCGCGTGGTGCAGGAACTGGGCGGCGACGCCATGGCCTTCTATCTCTCCGGCGGCGCGATCGGGCCGGTGCTCGAGAGCCTCGTCGAGGCCAAGGGCATTCAGCATCGCCGCCTGCCGATCAGCGGGGAGACGCGCATCAGCTTCACGGTCCATGAGGAGATCAGCGGCCGCGAATATCGCTTCGTGCCCGAAGGTCCGGAGGTCACGGAAGCCGAATGGCGCGCGGCGATCGCCGCGATCGAGGCCTGCGATGCTGATTACGTCGTCGCCAGCGGCAGCCTCGCCCGCACCATGCCCGTGGATTTCTACGCGCAGGTCGGCGCCGCCGCGCAGCGCAAGGGCGCGCGCTTCGTGCTCGACACTTCCGGCCCCGCGCTCGAAGCGGCGATCCGCGCCGGCGGGGTCTTTCTCGCCAAGCCGAGCCTGGGCGAGTTCGAGGCGCTGACGCGCCGCCGGCTCGGCAATCCGGAGGATCTCGCCGAGGCGGCGGCCGAGTTCGTGAAGAGCGGCCGTGTCGAGCATCTGGCCGTGACCCTGGGGCGTGACGGCGCGCTGCTGGCGAGCGACGGCGAGGTTCTCCGCCACGCGGCGCTGCCCGTCACCGCCGTCAGCGCGGTGGGGGCGGGCGACAGCTTCATCGCCGCGATGACATGGGCCTTCAGTGAGGGGGAGAGCGCGCGGGACGCCTTCGTCTGGGGCATGGCCGCGGGCGCGGCCGCGGTCCTGACGCTGGGGACGGAGCTCAGCCGTCGCGCCGATGTCGAGCGGCTTCGGTCGGAGATGCTGGCCGAGCAGAGCTGAGCGCAGGCCCGCGGCGGACCGGCTTCAACGCCGGTCCACCGCGGGCGCCGCCTCGCTTCCTCGCCTCAGTCCCGCACGAAGGTGACGGGATCACTGTATTCGTAGGGCTTGAGCCGTCCGATCAACTGCCGCGGCCCGGCGAGCGTGTCCTTGACCGTGCGCCAGTCGCCACCGAGCAGCGCCGTGACGCGATCGGCCTCCGTATAGGGCTGCCAGTCGCCGACCGCCTGGCTGGCGGGACGGCCGGATCGGGCGAAGCTGCCCCAGATCTCGCCCAGGCGATCACGGACCTGCGGCGCTGCAGGATCGCCCGCCACCAGTGCGGCCGCCGCGTCGAGCGTCCCGAAGATGAACGGCATTTCGGAAGTGTGCGGGGACGCCAGCGCCCTTTGCCGGGCGGGGGACACCCAGTTGAACTCGTAAGCGTAGACCGGGGCGTTGCTCGCCGCCGCCTGGCGACCCGCGATCAGCGAAGTGGGCAGGCGATAGAAGTGGTCGCTCGTGACCTGGATCAGGAGCTCGCTCGGCGTGGCATCCGGGTGGAGCTGCCGGTAGCCCTCGATCACGCGGCTCGTCTCCGCGTCGTCGAGACGCAGGAAGCGCTGGATGCGGGCCCGCGCGCGGGCGGCGTCCAGGTTGAAATTGCCGGGATCGCCGGCGAGGAAGAAGGTCGCCTCCGTGGCGGTCCAGCCGATCAGCAGCGGGATGCCGCGCGCGCTGGCCGCGGCCACCGGATCGTAGGGATGATGCGGGAAGACCTGGCCGTCGAGCACGGGCCGGAACTCCGCGGCGCCGACCTTGGCCAGGGCGGCAAGGAGGCGATCGACCGGTGCCTCGCGCAGCCGGCCAGCCTCGCGCGCCGTCAGGCCGAATTCACGCAACACAGCATGGGCGGAGCGCGCCGCGACCTCGGGCGGAGCAAGGCGCCAGGCGCCGGAAGCGCTCTGGATCACCGCGCGGTGGATCAGCCCGGAAGCGGCCGGAGCCGCGAGCAGCGCCGCCACCTTCGCCGCGCCGCCGGATTGGCCGAAGATCGTGACATTGTTCGGGTCGCCGCCGAAGGCCGCGATGTTGTCGCGCACCCAGCGCAGCGCCGCGATCTGATCCAGCACCTGCAGGTTGCCGGATTCCGGCGACAGCTGGTCCTGATGCTCGCCCGTGAAGAAGGAGCCGAACAAGTTCAGCCGGTTGTTGATCGACACGACCACGACGTCCTGCGTCCGGGCGAGATGGGAGCCGTCGAAGCCCGGGGATGAGCCGGTTCCGATGGAGAAGCCGCCGCCATGCAGCCAGAGCAGCACCGGCCGGCGGCCCTGGTCCGTGCCGGGCGTGTAGAGCGAGAGCGTCAGGGTATCCTCGCTCTGCGGCAGATTGGCCCAGTACCAGGCGAACTCAGTGGGGCCCTCGGCCCAGATCTGCGGGGCATTGGGACCGAAGGCCGTCGCCTCCCGGACGCCGGCCCAGCGCGGCGCAGGTTGGGGTGGACGAAAGCGGTTGGCGCCTGCGGTGGTGTCCCCATAGGGGACGCCCTTGAAGCTGGACACGCCGCCCACAGCCACGCCCCGCAGGCGGCCCGAGGTGGTTTCCACGACGGGGCTGGGGCCGGGCTGCGTCTGAGCGGACGCGCCAAGGGCAAGCCAGGGCATCGCCAGGCTGCCGCCGAGCAGGGGACGCCGGCCCAATGCGGACAGGACGGAAGATTTGGATCGAGGCATGGTCGGTCTTTCAGCTGACGCGTTCGGGTTTTGCGGTGAGCTCAGAAGGCGGGGAAAGACGGCCGCGGCGTCGCGGCATCGGGGATGGTCCTGCGCTGCCTGCCGGAAAGGTCGCGGGGAACGGCAAGACCCGTCGCCGGTCACGGAAGGAGGCTGGCGAAACCCGCCTGGGACGGACAACAGCGACCCGGCACCGCGAAGTACGCCGCTGATCGGTGGTGGGGAGGATGTGGGACAGGGTTCACTATCAACAACAATAAACAGTGTTTTTCAAATTTAACATCGAAATTTGATAATAATGTTCCGGCGCGGGATGGCCCTTCAAATCGGGGGATAAGCGAGGCGGCCTGCGCGCCGTTGCTGCGATGGTGGTGCCTAGGGCAGGGGCTGTTGCCCTTTGCGGCGGGTGCTGCCGCTCCCGACGCCTCCCAAGGTTCGTTCGCCGGCTTTTCCGCCATCATCACCATCGCTGCGATGGTCGGGTGAATCAGGTAAATATCCCTGGAGCCGAAGCGCATCGGCGCCGGCATCGGCCTGCGGCTGACAGCAGTGGGGGCGGACGTGTGATGGAGATCGTCTACGGCTTCGGCTTTCTCATCCTGTTCTGCATGAGCGCGCTTTGCGGCGTCGTGCTGCGCATTCGCCTGCCGCGAGAGCATATCTCCCAGGAGAACATGGATGCGGTGCGGCTCGTGACCGGACTTCTCGTGACATTCGCGGCCCTGGTTCTCAGCCTCCAACTGTCCACGACACGGTCGGCCTTCGATTCAGCCAACCGAAACCGCTCGCTCTATGCCGCGCAACTCGCGCGCCTGGACCAATGCGTGCGGAATCTGGGGCCCTCGTTCGATGAGACGCGGCTCAAGCTGCGCCAGTACACGGCAGCCGTGATCGGCAGCACCTGGCCCTCCGAACCGGCGCCGGTCTTCAGCGGAATGCCGGATGTCCGCCACATGGCCATTCGCGGAGAGGACCCCACCCTGTCCGGCCTGCTCAATGAGATCGGCCTGGCCCTCAACGCCGCCGACCCCTCCGGCGCCGCGCTGGCCAATACGGCCCATCGCTGCCGGGAGGACTATGGCAAGATGCTGGAAAACCGCTGGGCGGTGATCGAAGACGCGCAAGCGCCGTCAGGGGGACTATTCGTCGGCATCATCAGCTTTTGGCTGGTGCTGGTCTTCCTCAGCTTCGGTTTGCAGATTCCACAGCGACGGCTCAGTGCAATCGTTCTGGCCATCGGCGTGGTCTCGATCGCGAGCGTCATGTTCGTGATCGTCGATCTCAACATGCCCTATGGCGGGATATTCGGTATCCGCAGTGCGGCGATGCGGGCGGCCTTGGCCGATATGAGCCGCTAACTGACCGTCGAAGCTATGGCCTGGGTGCTGGGGGCGCGGTTGCCTGCGTGTATTTGACCCGCCTCACCCGGAGAGGGCCGATTTGTTCAAAGACCCGTTGCAGCGGCAGAAGCAGCCAAGCTGCGGAGCGTGGAGGAGAAGCCGGGCGTGTCGGAAACCGATTGACGCGACGCCGCCGGCCTCACGTAGCCACGGTTCTCGGTGTCCGTTGTAGCTTCCGGGCGGTCCATGTCCTTTTCGTCCTCCATGGATGTTCAAAGCCAAGCTTTGCTGATCGGCCGGCAGCCCGGATAGGGCAAAAACATGCCTGGACGTTACGAAGTCGGAATGCGATGTTCGACATGGAGATTACACGGAAATCCGGCGCGGCGTAGAGATCGGCGACAATTGGGCGATGTGACCGCGCTTCGTGCGAGCTGAAGAATGCTCTGCCAGACGTGAGGAAATCCCCATGAATCCGATTGATCCCGAAATCGCGCGGCGCCTTGCATCGATCTTTCTGGATGTCCTGATCCGCGCGGCCCTGGTCCTGGCCATGGTGATGCTTTGCTATCGGATATTTGCGCCATTCCTGACCATGATGGCCTGGGCCCTGATCCTGGCAGTGACGCTGTTCCCACTGCATCAATCCATCGCCTCGAGGCTGGGCGGAAGACAAGGGCTGGCCGCGATTCTGCTGGTCCTCCTCGTTATCGCCCTGATCGCGGCCCCGACGGCCATCCTGGTGATGTCCATCGGCGACTCCGTGCACAGCTTTATCACTGGCCTGCAGACCAACACCATCGTGATCCCGCCTCCCCGTGAAGCCGTGAGGAACTGGCCGCTGATCGGCACCCAGGCCTACGCGTTCTGGTCGCAGGCCCATTCGGACCTCCCGGCGTTGGTGCACAATATGCAACCCAAGATCGGCGAACTCGCGAGAGGCGCGCTCGGCGTTGTCGCGGGCCTGGGCGGCGAGATGTTGAAGTTCCCGATCTCATTCATCATCGCCGGCATCATCATGGCCTTTGGCCATGCCGGCAGCCGCAGCATCAACGCGATCTTCAGGCGGATTGCTGGCGACGCCCGCGGCTCGGCCCTGACCAAGCTTTCGACCGCGACCGTCCGGGCGGTCGCCCTGGGCGTCGTCGGCGTGGCTTTCATCCAGGCCTTGCTGATCGGCCTTTGCCTGATCGTGGCCGGGGTGCCACTCCCTGGCGTGCTGGCGTTGATTGTGCTGATCCTCGGTATCGCCCAGGTTCCCGCACTGGTCGTTTCGTTGCCAGCAATCGCCTGGATCTGGTCGAGAGGCGAGTACAGCAGCACGCTGGCGATTGCCTATACAGTGCTGCTTCTGGTCGCGGGAATGGCGGACAACGTCCTCAAGCCCATGCTCCTTGGCCGTGGCGTGGACGCGCCGATGCCGATCATCCTGCTGGGCGCGCTCGGCGGAATGGCGAGCGGGGGAATCCTTGGGATGTTCGTCGGTGCCACGCTGTTCGCGCTCGGCTATCAGATCTTTATGCTTTGGGTTTCGGAAGCGGATCCGAACATGCCCTTACGGGAAGGCATTCCTCCCGCGCCACCTTGAGCCGCGCTGCAAACACGCACTCAGATACCCGATGCAATTTCTCCAGACCGTCGCCCCAGGCTGCGGCGCTAGTTGACTGTTTGAGGATTCAGGGAGGGACGATCCTTCGTAGGAGAAGGGCGCCCGTCGCGAGATGGATCAAGGCCTCGGCGGCGTCGAGGCGTTGCTCGTAGTCTCGAACCAGGCTGTACCAGCGGATCATCCAGCCGAAAACCCGCTCCACCACCCAGCGCCACGTCATGGATGGTGCGGAACAGCAGGCGCCGCACGAAGCAGAACCACGACTGGGCACGCCAGGTAGCGGACCGCCTTCAGCATCTCGCGCTGGTCTACCGATGGTTTCCTGCGCCGTCTGGTCGGCTCGGGCATCAGCGGCGCGACCTGCGCCCACTCCTCCGTCAGGTCAGACGGGTCGCGCTTTATCTTGCGGGCAATCTCGGCCATTTGGCGGCGCGGCTCTCGGGTCACATCCCGAGCTTGAATCATCACAATCGAGCCGCGCCAACCCATTCTCAAACGGTCAAGTGCGACATCATCGATGCGCGAACTCAATACCTACCCGGCTAGTGCAGGGTCGGGCGCGGTCAGCATCGCACGCTGGCTGCCATTCTACCGGCCTGGGACAGACGGGTCGTGCCTCAGCGCGCGGGCTCAATCGAGATTGCCAGGGCTTCCTCGTAGACCATATCCACCTCTTCGCCTTCGCGCAGCGACCGGACGAACTCCAGGACTTCCGGGTTCCGCGGGGTGACCGTGCGGGTGAGATTGCCCGGCCCGGTGAAGGTGACCGCGTTTGTCTCGCGATTGATTGCCCTGATGGTGACGCGGGCGGCGTGCACGCGGGTGACCTCGCCCCCGGGACGATTTGCCTCACGTGCGATGTTCATTCCCGCGAAGGGCGGTTCGGCTGATCCGTCGCGTCGGCGAACTACCTGGGCAGCCAGCGCCTGATAGTAGCGCACCGTCACGCGGTCGCCGGGGCGGAGCTGGTCGAGGCGCTGCACGGCGTGTCCGGCGACCACGGTCACCAACACGCCGGACTGGGCGCCGGACTGGCCGCGTATCAGCACCTCCCGCGTATTGGGATCCACTGTCTCGATCACGCCGTTGAGCGTGATGACCTCGTCGGTATTTATGTTTTGCCCCCTTGC
This sequence comes from Roseococcus pinisoli, assembly GCF_018413645.1. GTDB lineage: Bacteria > Pseudomonadota > Alphaproteobacteria > Acetobacterales > Acetobacteraceae > Roseococcus > Roseococcus pinisoli. The sequence continues at coordinate 143 of NZ_JAHCDA010000005.1, read as the reverse complement.
GATCGCGGGGAGGGCGAGTGTTAGTGGCAGCGTTAGGAAGAGGCGGCGGTTCATCGAGATCCTCCCGATCTGGTGTTTCGCAGGCGTGATCGCCCTTGAAAACCTAGAGCCGGCTTGCGGTCGCCCGGCAGGGAGTTGACGTT
>NZ_JAHCDA010000004.1 GCF_018413645.1 Roseococcus pinisoli | reverse complement strand
TACAACTTCGCCCGCCGCCTCAAACGGCTGCGCGGCCTCACGCCCTACGAATTCATCTGCAAAACATGAGCAGAAACGCCCGAACGCTTCAGCAAAAATCCGCACCAGGAAATGCCGGGACTAAACATCCTAATGTCCGGCGCTGCGTGGCGAACGATTCCGAGCTGCGATCCTGCGCCGGCACTGCAAGATCACGACCTTCGTCGCCAATCTGTGTAACACCGGCATGGTCGCGCCCATGGTGCCCGACGGACCGATCAACGGTCTGACCTTTCAGGCTTAGGTCGATCAGAACCTGGTTCCTCGAATTGCGGGCCGGCGATATCGTGATGATGGACAACCTTGGCGGCCACAAGCGGCTCCGTATCCGAGGTGCCATCGAGGTCGCTGGTGCGAGCCTGCTCTGCCCTGCCGCCCTACAGCCTCGACTTCAACCCGATCGAGAACGCTTTCGCCAAGCTCTGGGCCGTGTTGTGAAAAGCTGCAAAGCGAAGCGTTGAGTGCTTCTGTGGAAGGCCATCGGGCGAATCGGCGAGCTCTTCTCGCCCACAAAATGTACCAACTACTTCGGTGCAGCCGGGTATGACCCCAACAAATAGAGAATGTTCTGGTTGCTCAACTACATCGGAATTGCGACGCCGAACGTCTCTGTCACTCCTATCGCAACCACCGGCGGTGGTATGCGGCGACCCAAGCGCGGCAGTGAGCTGCAATGTCATATCGTCCGGTGGTGTTATTTCGAGATAAGTATTTCTTAGCCTAACATCGGCCCCGAGGACAGACAATAACGATCTCTGCATCTTCCTTCCGGCGTTCCGGAAATACAGAAAAAAGACAAAGCCACCAGGCGATGAAATTGGTATTGATGCGGCTGCGTGCTGGTGGCGTAATCTCGATCGAACTACCAGACAGCCAGGAATACCTTTTCACCGTATGCCAGAACGCCATTCGGAAGGACTGGCCGGTTATGTAGCGTGCGGGCTAGCAAGAGCCATGGTCGGAGCATCTTCAAAACTAATCTACCATCTTCGTCCTGGCGTTGAAGATAATTTTTCCGCTACTGGAATTGCGTCGCGCCGTGTTCATACGGCATCTTAAAAGCATTATCCCTTCGCAACGGCTCACGATAACGCTCCACACTTTGTTTTTAGGCTCCAAACCCAATCAGATCTGGCGTCGAGGCATTGCACTGTGATTCACGTCTTTCAGGAGGTCGTGGATCATGGAGCAGAGCTTTTGCTGAGTGATGGGCAGTGGTCGGCTCTGGAGCCGCTGCTGCCGCGAAACCAACCCGGCGCACGCCGGGTGGATGACCGGCGCGTGATCAGCGGGATTGTCCATGTTCTGAAGCATGGGGGCCGCTGGCAGGACTGCCCGCGGCGCTACGGCCCGCCGACGACGGTCTACAACCGCTATCATCGCTGGTCGCAGCGCGGGATCTGGCAGGGGCTGCTTGCCGCCATGATCGAGGCAACTCCTGGGGGCGTACAGTTGATCGACAGCACGACCGCCAAGGCACAGCGCAGTGCCGCAGGCGGAAAACGGGGGACGACGCTCAGGCCATAGGGCGTTCTCGCGGTGGCAGAGGGACCAAGATCCACCTCGTCGTCGACGGGCAACGGCGTGTTCTCGCCTTCGTCGCGACGCCTGGCCAAATGGGCGACATCCGGGCCGCCCGCGGCCTACTGGCCAACCTTCCCGCCCCAGCGCTTTGCGCCGCCGACACCGCCTATGACAGCAACGGACTGCGCAGCTTCCTGATCTCGCGCGGAACCTTGCCGGTCATTCCCAACAACCCCACCCGAAAACACCCCCATCCCTTCGACGACACGGCCTACAAGCTGCGCAATCGCATCGAGCGAACCATCTGACGCCTCAAGGACTGGCGACGCAGCCACACCAGATACCACAAGCTCGCCAATAACTTCGCCTCGGCCATCGCCATCGCAGCCATCATCACCGGATGGGCCTGATTGAGTCCGCAGTCTAGAGCATATTTATCCCGGCAGATGATTTCATCTGATCAGGTGAGACGTCCAATGACCGCCTGCCGGCCGATATCATCTGCGGCGCAGATCACTGCTCAATCCGCGTGAAGCCAGGAAATTAAAGTGTTCCTTGCCTTCACCCGACGTGCGGCAATCCCTATCCATTGTGCCGGCATGCCCCTCGCCATCGCAAATCATCCACCGTCTGCGCCGCTGCCTAAAGAATTTAGCCGACAGGCCAAGCGCTGCGAACCTCGCCCGAAGCTTCGCAGCCGCCTGTCTCAGGATGCGCTATTTAAATCACAACTTAAGCTTCCAGCTAAGGGCCCGCCCGGCGCTAATCGCCCTTCAGGGAAAAATTCCCGCTCGTCAAATATGCATATACGGTCAATATTTTAATTGCGGCATTAATTCCTCAAATTCAACTTGTGCTAAGGTGTTAATAAATTTAACTTCTTCCGTTTCGATATTTAACCGGCCGCCATATTCGGCCCAGATCTGAAAAATCTCCTTTTCCACCGCGGCCAATATATCATCTTCTTCAAAAAAACGAGCCTTCATCACGGACAGAAGAGCGAGAGCCCCTTCAAATCGACGGCTCCCAGCCTCAGTCCGGAGCAGATCAAGCAAGGGCTTAGACGCACCTAAACTCGCGAGCGCCGGGCCAATTGCCCAAAGTGCCTTCTGTAGCTCTCCGGTCGCAGAGAAGAACTGGAACGCCGCCATTGCAAGCCCCGTGTCGCGAGGGTGGCGCAACCGTGCCTCATAAACGATGTCGGAATTATGGGAAGTGAACTCGCTGTTCTTAATCTGCACCTTTGCCCAAAGCGCAATATGTTTCGGAACATCTAGGCCTTCAACTATGAGGGCGATGATCTCGGGATCGTCACCGTCGGTGTGATAGCGGCAAAGGCTCCGTAGGTACTTGCTTTCTACATCACTGCGGAAATCGACGAGTACGTCGGCGATGTCGAGTGCCTCAAGAAACATACCTTGCCTAATCAGGCCTTCTGTCAGTTCGACGAAAATGCTTGTCTCCGCGGGGCGTGTTGTGAGGGCAAACCGTACCGCCTCCTGCAAAGCAGCCCTGTCGCCCAAAGAGGCCGCCACAAGTGCGCGGCGGTGCGAGACCCAGAAAGGATCGACCCCGCCCGAAAGAGCTACATCTAGGTGTCGTATTGTCCTCTGGGTCGGTTTAAGGAGGCGTATATCCCGGTCCGCAGCCATGAAATGAGACATTGGATGTACAGGCGGCAAATCCAAAAGCGGCCCTACATCGCCGGCAATCGTTGCGAGAATGCGGGAGCGGCGGCGATATTCAAAAATAAAATCGTCAACCTCAATTATTTTCTTGCCGTTAATTTCAATTATAATGACAAAATTACGATTTTTAGGAAAGCCCGCGAGCACGTTAACGGTTTCCTCCGGCACAATCGCGTTGAGTGTGAATGTGATCGTCGCGGGGCCCGGGTCGTCGCATTCTAACTCGATCGATTGCCCCAGCCTAAGCCGCTTATTCTCAAAATCAGCGGGAGCAATGCGCAGAGTCCAGGCATCTTTATTAAAGCGGTTGCGAATAAAAACGTTGGGATGATCTGTGTGGATGCTTAATATATCCACGCCGCAGAAGAATTCTTCGTTCACCATCGCAGACGAGGTGTTCGGTGATTGGCATTTCGGGTTTCCGGCGGGGAGATCGTTACCTATGAGTTCAGCTCCGCTCCGGCTTGGAAAATAATCGCAGAGAAAACGTTGAATTGTTAAATAAATATCTTGATATTCATTGCAATTGTCAACATTTATTTCGTCATTAATGCATATGAAGCGAGGCTGACGCATCAGTGCATGCTCTAGCTCGCCTACATAATCGGTTCGGTCGTCGCCGAATTGAACGAACGCGAAGTCTTTATTGGTTAAGATTTCCTTGATGCCGACGCCCTTGCGTCCTCCCGCACTCATAATGGGTTGTTTCGGATGGCCTGCGTAGTAAATATAAAGTATTCTGAAGGCCACGTCAAATGGCGTGCGAAATCTGTGGGATTTTGTTAATTCTACTTCTTCTCGCCAAATAAGTTGTATTTCCGCTAAGATAGATTTGTTGTAAATTTGTGGTGTATGTGGAAAATTTTTCCGCTTTCCAGATTTTGGTACCACGGCGTTCAGAAGTTGATGATTGAATGCCCAGCAATGCCCCACAAGGGATCGATCACTCATTTTGAGCGGCAGTGATTTACCATCTTCGATAAATAAACGAAAGCGACCTCGATTATCAATAAAGTCATTTATAGTGACGGGTCTTCCAATAAACATATCATCGTTGAAGTAAATGAAATTTTCCGATAATTTTTTGATGCGATGAAGATGTAACTCAATTGCATTTGAGTTAAAAGTAGGTAAATTCTCTATTTTGTCGAATATTTCTTCATGTTTGACAATGACGACTCGTTCTTGTTTGGCATTAAACCAAGCAGGAATTTGTCCGTTCGTGACAATGAAGATTTTGCGAATCCATGGAGCGAATTGCTCAATTGACCGAATCGCGAAGCGAAGTTCATCATTACTGCGAAAACGGTTGGGCGATATTGCCGAAGTAACGGCATCTATCGAATTCGTTTTGCGCAGGCGCTGGGCCATCTCAGCAGCTTCGGAGGCGCCCGTATAGCTCGATAGTTGCTCCCATTTGCGGGGAGCATTGCACGGTCCCGGCTGACTGAGATATCGAGAGCGCGCGTCAGCGAACGCAAGATCATTGCCGTCAACCCACGTGATTACTGCATCAATATCCATATTATTGTCTATCATGATGTTTACCTTTACCTTTACCTTTACCCTTGCCCTTACTCGCAGCAGTTTCCCGAGAAGGCAGCGGTATCGCGGGTCTCTTCCACTCTGTGGAGGAATAATCCGGCTATTTCGCGATCGGCCCCTGCACGTAATGAATTGGATTGAATTCTGCTTTGGACACCCATTGCTGGATCTGCGGCAAATTTAGACGGAAGAATTTCCTCGATTTCGTGAGTGACGAAGGTCACGTCCTTTTCGGATAAAATGGTAGCCAGGCCTTTTTAGTCAGGCAAGCGACACTGACAATTTCGCTGAGGCGACCTTCGGTAGCGACACGCATGTACTTCAAAGGCAAGCCGTTTCATTCATTTTTCGCGCGCCGTGGAAGACTTCCGGCCTGTAGGTCTTGGCATCAATCTTCATTAAGTTCGGCAAGGGCGAACCTACAACAGCGTGTCGGCCTAGGGTCCTTACCTTGATCTGACGCTCTGAGCGCCAGAGCGGCAGGCGAGGTTGGGCGAATTTGTGGGTTCCGTTTTGGGTGTAAGATAGAGCCTTGGCGAAATACGGGAAGGCATTCGCGCCGCGGATTTTGACAGCGACATGGCGCACTTAGGGAGTCGGCTCGAAGAGGGTACAAGTCGAGTTATAAAAAATATATAACATGGGCATCGAATATATGTCAATGCAAGCCCCGCTATCGTGAAGTACTCGCCGTGCGTGCATGTCTAGGAAGGGTGCTAGCGACAATTGAATAAACTCAATCGGCTGTTGTGGGGGGGTATGTAAATTTGAGAATTCTGCCCTAGATAATTGAAATAAACCTTATTGGACAATATTAAATTTAAAAAATTAAACGCTTTCGTGCCCGTGTAATTCCTGCGGTGCCAAAAAAAACTAAGATTGACGAAAACAAAATGGGATACCACCAAGTCCAATGGGTCGTCAGGCCGGGACCAATGAAGCCTGCGCGCATCATTTCGTAAGAATGAATGAGGGGATTGAACCAAATAATGTTCTGGGCTCCTTGGGGAAGCCAATCTACCACAAAGAAAACGCCGGAAAGCGGTACCACGAGATATTGGAACGGCTGGACGATCCGTTCTGACCATTCGAAGTTCTCTGTGACGACGGCCATGATCAATGACGCGGCGCCGGCGATATAGGCCATGATAAGCCAAGCCATCAAACACAGAGACCAATTATAGATCGGCTCGACCAACCCCAGACCGCGAAGCGCGACGTAAACGATGAGAAAAGCCGCCGTGGTAGCAGTAAACTCGAGGATCTGGCGGCTCCAGAATAGATCGAGTGTGGAAATTGAACGATGATAGAAAAGATGGCGATTCCGTCGAAGCATATGGACCGCCGGATTGGTTAGGTGTCGCCACAGTGTCAAGGGCATGTATCCGGTGAAGACAAGTGCGGCCACTACCACGCCGCGCTCATAACCCGGTTTAAGCAGCATCCAGACCGTGGTGACTCCAACGCACAATAGCATCGGTTCGATGACGACCCAGGCGAAGCCGCCGCCCTCGCGCCCATAGCGCATCATCAGCTCGCGAACGATCAGCGCTCGGAGGACACGAAACTGCTTGATAATTGTTTTCATGCCCGCTGCCTTACCTGAAGGCCTCGGCGGTGTTCACGTGCCCCCACCACCATCAGCCACCCGATCATGAACATGATTAGATTCAGCGCCATGTTGGTAAACACCCAGCGCGTAACTTCAGGATAGGCTGCATAGTCGGGAAGACCGGGCTCGACGACGCGCTCGATGAAGAGTTGCTGGCGCTGGCCTTCCAACCGGGCAACCTGCAAAGCCTGCATTGCGCTCGCCAGCTGTTGATTGGCGAATTCGCGATCCAAATTGAGCCGATCATATTTACCGAGCTGCTGCGTAAGGCCGTCCGCACCGCCAACGGCGCGTTCGCGTTCCTCGTTGATTTGAGCGACAAGCGCCGCAATCCGGCTTCGAAGATTTGGTAGGCCCGGGCTGCTTGGGGAGAGAGCGAGCAACTCAGACAGCTGGGCCCGCGTCGCCGCCAGCTCTGCATTTAGACGGCCAATCAACTCAGTGACGATGATCGAGCCGCGCGATGGGTCAAGCGTCAACTCCCGCCCACGGAACTCACTCAGCGCTGCTTGTGCCGTCGTGACGCGTTCTTCTGCGCGGGTAACCTCAAGCGCGGCGAGGCGGATGGCATCCGCAAAGAGGCGTTGATTGATTGTGTTCACTGTCTGCTCGCCGAGGACGAGCAGTTCCCGTGCCATCGCCCGCGCGTCATCGGGCGTGAAGGCGCGCACACGGATGGAGGTGATGCTCGTATTCGCGTTGAATATGACCTCCGTCATACGGCGATGGAAGCGCCACATGTGCTCGGCGGAGCGACCATTGAGCAGCGATGGAAACTCGAAGTAGGGATCCCACGTCACCTGCCCATATACGCGGCGAAACCCAATGCGCTCGTCCAGCTGTTTGACAGCGTCGCGTGACAACATGAATTCCTGAACCGAATAGGCATGTTCATGCGGCTGGCCGATGCCGAACGTCGCGAGCAATGTCGCCAATCCTGCAGTTGGAGAATTCCCCGATGCGGAGCGCACAACGAAGGATGCCTCGGAGGCGTACTGAGGCTTTGCTACGAAGATGAGATAAACCGACGATACCCAGCCTGGAGACAGTACGATCAGAAGGAGCAACCAGCTCTTGAGGTGCTCCGCGATAGAGCGGCCGCGAATTGCCGACCTGTTCTGCATCTTGTTCGGCTCAGTCATGGTGGCGGAGATGAGGGGCGGGTGATGCTCGATGTGGATTGTGTGTCGGCATTTGCTGTGGCGAGGTTCGTCCGCACGTCGGCCCGTAGAGTCATGGTGAAGCCGATCGTCATACTCGCCAGCCAGACCAGCGACGCCACATCGAGGATAAGAAAATCCATGACGATCGGCGTCATCACATGGGTATCCTGGACGAATCCGAGGGCCAACGCCAAGCTCACAAAGCCCACGCGTAGTTCGGTCGTGCCGATCCTCCCCACCGCCAAATCGAATATCCCTGATACAGCCAGTCGAGCGAGCGCAAGATTGGCCAGCATGAGATACAGCGCGAGCAGTAGGAACGGGATTGCGGGAGCCACAAGCCCAGAAAGAGAGAAGCCGCCGGCAAGAATCAGGTAGGAGATCATGTCGAGCCCATTGTCGAGCATGAACCCAGCTTTTCCACGGTCCGGACCGCGCTCCCTGGCCAGTTTTCCGTCCAGAGAGTCGCCGAGCCAGTTCATGGTCAGGCCGACGACGGCCAACACCAGCCATAGACGATTATCGATCGCCATGGCGAAGCCCGATGCCGCGACGACGGCCCCCAACAGGCTCAAGGCTGAAAGCATATCGGGCGTCACCCAGCGGGGGATCCGTGGGGCAAGGAATGCCAGCGCAGCGGCTTCCGGTCGGGCCAATAGGCCTCGGTTACGGCGCACCGGCGTCATGAAAGGGGGGCCGCCACGCGCAACACCTCGAGGGCGCGTTCGATGTCGGCGCTGGCATGGGCGGCCGATACGAAGAAGCGAAGCCGCGCCGAGTTCGCCGGCACGCCTGGCTGCAGCACCGGAAAGGTATTGATCCCGAGGGCCTCCAGACGTTGTGACGCGGCCAAGGTCGCGAGATCGCCACCTAGGATCACCGGCACGATGCCTACGCCCCAGCTGGTGCCGAGATCGAGACCGAGCGCCCGCATGCCCTCCCACAAATCGCGGCTGCGGGCCTGTAGCGCCTGCACCCGCTGCGGCTCCCGCCGCATGATCCCAAGCGCGCTGAGCGCCGCCGCCGCCACCGGTGCGGGCATTCCGACGCTGTAGACCAGGCCGGGCGCACGGGCGCGCAGGATGTCCGTCAAGGCACGGCTCCCGCAGATATAGCCGCCGCAGCCGACGAGAGCTTTCGAGAGCGTTCCGAACCAGATATCGATCCGGCGAGGGTCTACACCCGCGTGCTCGGCACTTCCTTTTCCGGTCGCACCCATGACTCCGAGGGCATGCGCCTCGTCGACCATGAGCCAAGCTCCGTGACGCTCCTTGATGTCGATCAGCGCGCGCAGGTCGCAGCCATCGCCATCCATCGAGAAGAGGCCTTCGGTGATGATGAGCACATTCTCGAACTGGTCGCGGTGTCGCACCATGTAACGTTCGAGATCCTCCATATCGTTGTGCCGATAGGATTTGCGTTGGCAGCGCACGCCTTCGGCACCCACGACGACGCAGTTGTGGATCAGCTCGTCGTGCAGGATCAGATCGCGTGGGCCGAGCAGGGCGTGCAGGACGGAACCAGGCGTCGCATGCCCGCTGACGAAGAGAAGTCCGGCCTCGGCTTCGTAAAGATCAGCAAGTGCTGCTTCCAAGGCTGCGTGTACCGGCCGCTCGCCTGAAGTGAGGCGACTCCCCGAAACGCTCGTTCCATAGAGCGCAGCGGCGTCGGCATGCGCTGTCAGCACTTCGGGGTGACCGTTCAGCCCGAGGTAGTCGTAACTGGCGAAGTTGATGAGCTCACGTCCGTCGAGCCGAGTATGGGCGCCGGCGCGGGCCTCATGAGTTCGGTAATGCGGGTCACGCAGGCCCGTCTGCATGCCGAGCTGCCGCGCGGCATGCAGTTCACGGAAGGTCGGATGCTGGTCGAAGGGGAGGCTCCTGGGCCGGGCATGTGCACCCAGCGCCCGCAAGCGCGGCGGCCGAGCGGCCGGTGCCGTGGGCTCCGGCTCGGCGTCCATCAAAAAGCTTCGGCCGGGCCGCTCCATCATCGGTTTCATTCCGCCTCGGCCATCGCTGTGGCATGGGACGAAAGGGCAGTCAGGATCCGGTCGGCCGTTTGCCGTGCGGAACGATCCCCACCCAGAGAGAGCATCGGCAGTTCGAAACCGATCCGCCGTTCCAATCCGAGGCGAAGTTCCAAGGTCAGTAGCGAGTCAAGCCCAGCTTCGATCAAGGGGCGATCTGGATCGATCTCCGTGACCTGCAGCCGAAGAACCCGTGCCACCTCCTCGGAAACTGCCGCACACAAGGCCGCCGCGGCGTCCTCCGGGGATAGGCCGGTAAGATCCAGAGTCCCTTCGGCTTCCCCATCGGTCGCGTTGCTATCCCGGCCAAACACCTCTGCAAAAAGAGGAGAGTTCAGGGTCGCCAATTTTCTCGCTGCCAGACTCCAGTGCAGTGCCGTGTAGGCGCTGACCACCGGGGCGCTGGCCGGGTCTGCCAGCAGTTCTCCGAGGTACCCAAGCGCCTCAGAAGAGGAAACGCCCTTCATCCCGGTGGTCTGCCGTAGCCGTTCCGCAAGGCCTGCCTTGCGCTGGATCACCCCCACATCCGAGATGGCGCCCCAGCATACCGCGAAGGCGGGAACGCCACGGGAGCGCAACTCGGCCACCGCGCCTTCCAGGAAACCGTTCGCTGCGACATAGGCGCTCTGGCCTGGGCTGCCGACCAGCGTCGTCGCCGAGGAATAAACCACCAGATATTGCAGGGCGTCGTCATGAAGGGCCGCGGTCAAGGCACGCATGCCATCCACCTTCGGCGCCAGCACCGCGGCGAGACGCTCTTCATTCAGACCGGAAACGAGGCCATCGTCGAGCACCATCGCCGCATGGACAACACCAGCGATGCTGCGATGCTCCGTCCGCCAACGCGTGAAGGCACGCATCACCCCATCGGAATCAGTCGCGTCGAGACGTTCGACCACGAAGCGCACACCACGCGCCTGCAAGTCGGCAACGCGATCCGCTTGGGCTGGCTCGATCTCCCCGCGCCGGGAGGCCACGATCACCGTTCCGGCGCCTCGTTCTGCAAGCCAGATTGCCGTGGCAAGGGCAAAGCCGCCCGTGCCACCAATCACGACATGTGCTCCGTCGCGCGGCAGGAAGCTTCCTTCCGGCGTCTCCAAGGCCCGTGCACGGGCTGCCGGTCGGATGAGAATCTTCCCGATATGCTTGGACGCCTGCATTAGCCGCATCGCCGAGGCGATGTCCCGGCCGTCGTAGGCCACGGAAGGAGGCGGGTGCAGGCGGCCGTCTTCGAAGGCTTCCATGACTTGTTGAATCACCGCCTGCACAGTCGCCGGCGCATGAACAAGCAGCTGATCGATATCGACGCCGATATAGCTGAGGTTGCGGACGAAGGGCCGGGTGCCGAGCCGGGAATTCTCAAGGAAGTCGCGCTTACCGAGCTCGATGAAACGCCCGAAGGGACGAAGCAGGCCAAGTGTGGTCCGCGCCGCCTGGCCGGAGACAGAATTGAGCACGACGTCCACGCCGCCGGTTGCCGATCGGACCTCCTGCGCCCAGTTCGCCGACCGGGAATCCAGAACGATATCCGCGCCGAGCAATCGGAGAAGGTCGCGCTTCTCCGCCGTCCCGGCGAGCGCGACCACGCGGGCCCCGCGCCTTTTCGCGATTTGCACGGCCGCGATGCCAACGGCGCCGGCCGCGCCGTGTACAAGCAGGGTCTCGCCGGGGACAAGCTGCGCCTTGTCCACAAGGCTGTACCAGGCGGTGACGAAGGCCACCGGGATCGAGGCTGCTGCCTCGAGGCTCAAACTTGATGGAACGCGAGTCAGACTACTGGCGGGAACGCAAAGATGAGAGGCGAAGGCCCCTCTGCCAAAGCCCATCGCACGGTCGCCCGGATGCCATGACGTCACCGACCGTCCGACCGCGCTGACGCGGCCGGCGAACTCGAAGCCGAGCGATCCGATAGTGAGGCCCTCACCGAGGATTTCGTCGTCGAGCAGACCAAGGCCCAGCATCACATCGCGGAAATTGAGACCCGATGCGACGACCTCGACCTCAACCTCGTCATCGGCCGGCGTCGGGCGACGTTGCATCGTCCAGGTGAATTGCTCCAGCTCGCCACCGGCGGCGGCGAGGACGTTGCGCTCGCCCGACGCGCGGGACCGCAGGACGGCCGGTACAGCACGGGTGGCGCGGCGCACGAAGGCACCCCGGGCCGAGACTTCGAGCTCCCGCTCTGTTCCCGATGAGGACTCGTGAGCGAGGAGTGCCGTCAAAAACACTTGCGACGATGCGTCGCCGGTCACGCGGATCAGATGGATCCCGATATTCGGGAACTCGTTCATCAGACAGCGGGTAAAGCCGGCGATCGCTTCACCATGTGCGGTTTCGGCCTGCACCGTCACATAGAGGCGCGCCGGGAAAGGTGTTTCATGCCCCAGCGCCAGGAGGAGGGCCCGCAGGCGCAGGATCCGTGCTTGGAGTAACGGCCGCGATCCATCGGCCGCCACGTCGGCCATATCGAGGACCATCGGCCGTCGACCCAGCCGGTGTTGTCGGGTCATCTCCCTGGCGGTGGCCTGAGCGTCCTTGGACAGCAGCAGGTCCTGGCCGGGCAGCGCAGCATGGATCACCGCTTCGCTGGCCTCGCTGAGGACGAGGAGAAGCAAATCATCCGTCGACGTCACAGCCGATTCGACAGACGGCCTAGCGTCCTCTGAGCGGGCGAGGAGGAGCTGCCCGCCCGCGGCACCGATGGGAACGGTCTTGGTCGGCGCAAAGCCGGCAATCGCCAGGGCCTCCTCTGTCTCCGAAGGAAGCGGCCACTGGCCGACCGGCATGTCAGGGCTGACGGAAAGATCGAACCAACCTGGCTTCGCGCCATGCAGCACATCCAGGATGGGATCATGTCCCGGCGCGGCGACGAGGAGGGGAGGGCTTTCCATGGTGAAGGAGGCGAGGAGGCCGAGCGGCGAAGGCGCGCCGACATTCAAGGGTGTCACCGCCAGGCAAGCGACAAGATCCAGTCGTAGAACGTCACCACGCGCAGGATCAGGGATCACGACGAGGTCGCGCAAGGCGAGGCCGGTAGCGATGTCCTGGGCCGCCGACCGGTCGGCCACAAGCAGAAGGAGCTGCACGCGGCGGGAGCGCGCGAGCGACGCCAAGCTTGGCAGAAGGATGCCCAGACCGGGCTCCAGAAGCCCCAGTGTCAGGATATGCTGCGGCCGTGCCGCCACGAGCTGCTCGATCGCCTCCACGATCGCCTCCACGGCGGGTGCCGAGAACACCGAGTGAGCGAGAAAGGCCTCGCCGATCTGTGCATTCCAATGTGCGCCGTCGGCGGTGCCGGCCAGCAGCGCGGGGAGGTTTTCTGACGCATGGCGCGCGAGCCGGAGCTCAGTGGATGCCTGCGGGTAATTGGCGAGGAAGTCGCGCCAACAATCACGTGCTGAAGGATCCTCGATGACCCTCAACTGATCGCCCTGGGGCTGCAGTCGGTTCGCTGTTTGAAGCAGCTCGACGATGGCGTACCAGGCACATTGTGCGGCCTGCGTCATGCCAAGCCTGCCCGCAACGCCGGAGGCGGTGAAGGCATCGCCCGTAACCTGGCGGACGACCTGCGCCGCCATTTCCACCACGAGATTGCCGACCGCGACTTGCGTGACCCGTTGGCTGGGCTTGTCCGGCGGGAATTCCAGCAAATCTTCCAGGAAGGACGCTACATCCGCTGCCGCCCGCCCGGCCCAGGGCTCAGCGGTGAGCGTGAGAACGCGATCGCCTTCGGTCCATGCGGCGTAGGTTACGCGCCGCATGACGACCCCGGTCACGACAGCGACCGTGGCGCCATTTGCCGCGAGCAACTCGGCGTCGAAGACGCGGGTCCCGCCGGTTTCGCGGCGGAGCCTCGTGATTGTGCGGCGAATGGGCAGGTCCGGCCGCAGAAGTGACATGCGCCCTATACGAATGGGCAGCTCGCCGCGCGTCGAGCCTTTCTCCTGCGATACACCAAGGAAGAGGGCATGGAAGCTGGCATCGAAGGTGGCCAGATCGATCACAAGGACGTCGCTGAAGGTGCCGAGGTCCAACGGAATCGGTTCGAGATCCGCCACGGTCAAAGCGCCCTGCGTCCAGGCTGCCGCCACGACCCGGAAAGCTTGGGTGTAGTCGAGCCTGGCGGCGAGGGCCGCCGCATAGACGGCCGCCCGGGAATGCGATGCCGCCCCTTCAAGGTCGGGCGGTGATGTCGTGTGGACCTCCGTATCCACGACCACAACGCCACGGGCATGCAACGTGAAGCTATCCGCCGGATCGAAGCGGCGCCTGGAACGGATTTCCACGACCCTATCGGCCTCATGCCACAGGGTGGCTATTTCGCGGGGCGTGCCGGGTTCGAACACCAAGGCGCGCAACACGTCCAGGTCTTCTATTCGCAGACGCGCAGTCCCGTGGATCTCTCGGCCGACCGCGAGCAGCGCCTCGATAAAGCCGGTGGCAGGGAAAACCACATTTCCGTCCACGACGTGTCCACGCAGCAGCGGCAGCGTTTCAAGACTGAGGACGTGCCGCCATTCAGGGCCGGCCGGCGAGATTCGAGCCCCGATCAGCGGATGGAGCGGCTTGCCATCGAAGGGCACGCCATAAAGGTCGAAGGCCTCCGGGGTTCGGGGCATCAGGAAGGTGCGCCGATTCCAACGCATGCGCGGCAAGCCGCGTTGGCCGGGGAAAGGGCTCGGAACCGGCTCGTCGAGCAGCGCGCCATGCGCGATGGCACGGAGAATCACCCTCCGCACCGGATCACGGCTGCCATTTCCTTCTTGGGTGAGGCTGGAAATGACGCTGGCCGCGCGTCCGGCGCTCCGGACGACGTCGGCCATACCCGAGGTGAGAATGGGACGTGGGCCGATCTCGATGATCAGGTCCGTGTGGGGCAGGGCGGTATGCAGGGCATCCTCGAGCAGAACCGGCTCGCGGACATTCGCATACCAATAAGCCGCGTCGAGGGAGGCGCCCTCCAACTCGCTGCCGGTAACGGTCGAAAAGAAGGAGATTTCGGCCTCGCATGGCGCCAGCCCCTGCAGCGCGCCGATTATGGCCTCCTTCTCCCGCTCCAGCAGCGCGTGGTGGAAGGGATATTCTATGTCGAGCAGGACGGCGGGAAGTCGGGCGCGACGAGCGACACTGAGCACCGCCTCGAGCACTGGGGTGGGGCCGGAGAGCGTGGTCGAGCTGGGCCCGTTTCGTGCCGCAATCTCGACCCCATCGACACCTGCCTCATCGAGTATCAGGGCTGCGCGCTGAGCGTCGCATGCCAGGACCGCCATACCGCCCATGCCACGCACGGCCTCCTGGCAAGCGCTGCGTTGGACGATCAGGTGAACGGCGGCATCCAGGTCCAGGGCCCCGCAGACGGCTGCGGCTGCGACCTCGCCGACCGAATGGCCAAGTACCGCCATGGGCCTGAGACCCGCCGCACGCAGGGCATGCGTCAACGCGATCTGGCTGGCGAACAGAAGCGGTTGTGCCGCGCTGGCACGTCGCAGTCGGTCCGCGACGTCGTCGGACTGCATGGTCTCCAACGGGCAGACCCCGCCCATCGACCGGATACGTGCGGCGAGGTCGTCAAAGGTTTCACGGAAGATAGCATTGGTCGCGTAGGCGTCGCGGCTCATGCCGGGCCATTGGCTGCCGTTCCCGGAAAACACAAAAAGAGTACGGGCCTTGGGAGCGGGGGCCTCAGCGACGATCAGCCGATTCTCATCCGAGCGTGTGTCGGGCGTGGTGAGCTCGCGGAGCGCTTCCTCGGGCGCAGTGAGATCCAGCACCGCACGATGGCGCAGCCGGTCACGGAGATGCTGGGCCTCGACCGCGACGGCTGGCAGTCCAGCGTCGTTGCCGAGGCGTGCGTAGTCCGCCATGAGCGTGCGCAATGCCTCGCGCGTGTGGGCGGAGATCATCAGCACGTCCGGCGCGGCGGCAGACGCCGACGGCGTGTGAAGGACGGTTGGTGCCTCGAGGATCGCGTGAGCGTTGGTTCCGCCGAAGCCGTAATTGCACAGGCCTGCCAGAAGGCGGCCATTCTCCGGCAGAGCCAAGGCCTCGGCAGCAGGGCGGAGGCCCAGCGCTTCGACATCGATGTCGGGATTGACCGCTTCGAGGTGAAGGGTCGCGGGGAATAGGCGATGCTCAAGGGCGAGAACCACCTTTGCGAGGCCGGCCAACCCGGATGCCGCCTCCAGATGGCCGATATTCGACTTCACCGATCCGATCGGCAGCGGGGTTGACCGGTGACGGCCGAGGGCGAGGCCGATCGCTCGCGCTTCGATCGGGTCACCCACACGCGTTCCGGTTCCGTGGGCCTCCACGAAGGCGAGTTCGTCCGGCGCAATACCGGCATCCTTATAAAGGGTGCTGAGCAGGTGACGCTGGCCCTCGATCGAGGGAAGGGAGATGCCATCCGTGTGCCCATCGGAATTGACGCTGATCGCCCGGAGAACGGCCCTGGGTCGTTCGTAGCCGCCGGCAATCCCGCCGGCACGGCCGAGCAGGAGGGCGACGGCTCCTTCGGAGCGTACATAGCCGTCGCCATTGGCAGAGAAGGGACGGCACAGCCCGGTCGGTGACAGCATCCCGGCCCGGGAGAACCCGATAAAGGGCGCTGGCGAGGTGAAGATGTTCACGCCGCCGACCACGGCCAGATCAATCTCGCCTGTCTCCAACGCGCGAGCGGCTTGAGCCAAAGCGACAATTGAGGAGGAGCAGGCCGTATCGATGGTCAGACTGGGGCCGCGTAGGTCGTAGATGTGAGAAATTCGATTGGACAGGATCGAAAGGCTGTTGCCGACCATGAAATGCGGCTCGATCGCCCCCAGATCGAGCAGCGGCACGTCGGCGTAATCGGTCGTCGAGGCGCCGATATAGACCCCGACGCGCTGCCCCCTCAGTTTGGAGGGCGGCAGGCCGGCATCTTCCATTGCCTCCCACGTGACCTCCAGCAGAAGACGCTGCTGTGGATCCATTTGCGCTGCCTCGCGCGGCGACAACCCGAAGGCTGCGGCATCGAAGGCGAAGGGATCGGCCAGATAGCCGCCAGCGAAGGTGTAGGCCATGCCGCGCGCATGGCGATCGGGGCTGAGAAAGCGTTCGCTGCGCCAGCGGCCGACTGGTGGAGCATTTCTGACGGTAGAGCGGCGATCGGCGAGCACCGACCAAAGTTCGTCGAGGTTCGCGGCGCCGGGGAGGCGCGTGGCAAGACCCAGGATCGGTAGGGACGGAGAGATCGTCGGAGGCATGCGCTCAGCGACCATTCGCAGGGAGCGCACTGCCAAATTCTTCTTGGCCGACCATGATCAGGATGGTCATGGATCAGCGGCCCACGGCGTTGCTGATCGTCGCCCCGGTGACCACGGGCTGAACGACAAGGTTGAAAATCTGGAGAACTTTCTGAAGCTCGTTCAGCGCGGCGCTGGCGACATAAAGAACATCCTTGTCGCGCATCATGAATTCGCGCCCGTGGAATAGGGCGGCGGGTTCAGACAGGTTCAAGCGATAAACAACCCGCGTAGTGGCGTCGGCAGAAGTAATGCTGTCCGGTGCGCCGATTGCTTTGGCTACGGTCAATGGTTCTTGGCGCAAAACATAAACCCCTGCGGGGTCGGCACGTGAATCAATCAGACCGCCGGCAGAGCCCACGGCTTCCAATAAACTGATGCCCATGGCTTCGAACGGGATGAGGGCGTTACGGCCGGTGGCCCCCACTGAAACGAAGGTCTGCGGTTGACGAACGACAGTGATAGTATCGCCCGGCCTGACGATGATGTTTTCCCGAGGCCGCTGCAGCAAGGACTGTAGAGGGATCGCGGTGGACCGTCCGTCGCGTGAGAGGCGAACAAAGGTTTCGTGCGGCGGTGTGCGAATGCCGCCAGCCGAAGCAATCACATCGAGCAGGCGATCGCCGCGCGTTGTGAGCGCCAGCCGGCCGCCGGTCGTGACCTCGCCAAGTACGGTTGCCGTGCTGCTGAGGTTGCGCGTTACCGTCACCAGAGCCTGGGGCTGGATGGCCTGTCCCTGCAATCGCTGCACGATCAGGCGCTCGACCGCATCGGCCGTCCGGCCGACAACCTGGATTCTTCCAGCGAAAGGCACGGTAATGGCGCCGTCCTGACCGACCTGCTGCTCGGGAATGACGGCCGAACGCGCGCCGCTCGCCGCGCGATCCGAGATGGGTGCGGAAAAAAGACCGCCGCCAGCTGCCTCCCAAACCGTCACGGCCAGAACATCTCCCACGCCGAGGCGTTGGGCATTCACGGGCCGGTGATCGTCAAACTGACCGCTGAACGAAGGTGGTGCCAACCTATGGAGGGTGTTGATGACTGATTCATCAATATCGACAACATAGTACCCGCTCGAGGCAGAGTCGGACGACAAGCCTGGACCGCCTATCTGCCGGCGATTTGGCCCCGCACGAGGTACCATCGAACAACTCGATAGGAGCAGCATCGGAGCGGAGAGCGTAATCCTCCGCTTTAGGGCTGGGCCATTGGCAATAGCGGTACTGACTTTGATGGGTGAATTCCAGGGCATGGTTATAAAGGCCGAAGCACTACTATTTCTCCTGTAAAATTTACGTATAAATTATCTCTATGGTTGATACAATATCGCTTTGGTAATACCGAGCGACAGTAGATTGGCTTCGGGAGACGCGTTGAGTGATGGCGATAACGGATGCCGCCGTAGCGCGTCGGCCAATGTCGACATGCGCTTCCGCGGGTTTCGCCATCGTGACGGGGGGGAGTAGCGGCATTGGATGGGCGATCTGCCTGCACCTGCTCACATCCGGCTACCGCGTTTTAATCATCGCTCGTAGCCGAGGCACCTTTGAGAGGCGTCGCCGGTCGCTTTCGGCGGAATTGTGCGAGCGCCTGGAATTCCGCGCGGCCGATGTTCGTGTTCCTGCTTCACTGGAAGCGGCCTTGGCGTCCGCGATCAGCCTTTATGGTCCGCCGGATTGGGTCATTACGTGCGCCGGTGTCGCGCAACCTGGGCGTTTTCTCGACCTCCCAATCGAGAGCCACGAAGTTCAGTGGACGACGAACTATCTGGGAACCATGAACACCGTTCGTCTCTGCGCACCGGAAATGGTGAGCGCTGGGCGCGGACGCCTTGTGCTGATCTCCTCGGCCGCTGCCTTGGGCACTTTCTACGGCTACTCCGCCTATTCGCCGTCTAAATTCGCGGTTCGCGCGCTGGGAGATATTCTCCGGCTGGAACTGCGTCCGCACGGAATCTCGGTGACAACAGCCTTTCCGCCGGACACGGACACGCCGCAGTTCGATGAGGAGAAGCGCCAACGGCCGCCGGTGGCGGCCGAATTTTTGCATGGCAACGCGATTCTGTCCGCTGATCGTGCAGCTCGGGAAATTATAGCCGCGGCTGAGCGTGGCCAAAGACATGTTGCACCTGGCCGTGGCACCAAGTTGTTTCACCAGATGCCCAGGATACTGGATGCGGTATTCCGCTGGCAGCAGGGCCGACTCGTGGCGAAGATGTACCGCCGCTCCGCGATCTGATGCGGCACATTGCCGGTTGGGCATCACGAGGCCTGCAGAGGCTCTTTCCTGACCCATTGACGATAGAGTTGGTCGGTGATGGGAGATTGGTTCCTGCCTATCCGGCGGCTTTGACAGCACCGCCTGGCATCATTCGTCAGGCAGTGCTGGCTCGCCGAAGTCTGCTCTATGGATGGACAGAGGATTGCTACGACGCTTCCGATTTCGAGTTCCGGCTTCTCCGAAGGCAGGTCTGCGTTTTTAATGCGCCCGCCTCGGTCAAGAGCGTGCTGGTGACCGAGAACAGCCTTTTCGAGCGCAAGGGCGCCATGATGCGGCGCTCGCTGGAACCGCTGCTCGGAGATGGTCTCTTCATCAGTGATGGGGATACATGGCAGAGGCGCCGGCCCCTCGTGGCCGATCTTGTGCACAAGGCGCGGCTGCCGCTGTTCGGTCCGGCGATGACGAATGGCGTCACGGAACTCGTCGATCATTGGCTGACGCTGTGCGCGGGGGAAGAGGTGGATCTCCTGCCCACCATGGCCACACTGACGGCCGGGATCATCGCGCGCGCAGTCTTCGGAGTGAGCCTCGCCGGTGAAGCGCTCAGGGAAATCGTGGAAGGCTTTGCGGCCTATCAGGCACAGGTTGATTCACTTAACTTATTATACTTTCTGGGAAATCCGGAAGGGCGATCGCTTCACGGCAATCGAAAACTCGCGGAGACCGTCGGCCGCATCAGAAGCGTGATCGAGGATGTGATTGCGTCGCATCGACGGGGCGAGGGCGATGAGGATTCGATGATCGCCGCCATGCTGCGTCGAGGTCATTTCGAAGGTGAGGCGGGTCTTCGGAATGAAGCTGTAACGTTGTTCATGGCTGGGCACGAAACCACGGCCACAACACTGACTTGGGCGCTTTACATCCTTGGCAAGGCCCCTTGGGCGGTAGAAGCCTTGCGCCAGGAAGTGGATTCCATCTCGGGTGGGCAACCCGTCGAGGTCGGGGATGTGCCAAATCTGCTTCTTACCCGGGCCATCATCGATGAAACGATGCGCCTCTATCCGCCGGTGCCCATATTGCCGCGGCAGGCATTGCGCGACGCCCGCATCGGCTCGCTGGACGTGGAGCAAGATGCGCTTGTTCTCGTTTGCCCCTGGCTGCTGCATCGGTCGCCGGATCTCTGGGACGATCCGATGGCCTTCAGGCCGGAGCGGTTTCTGGGCGAAGCACGTCCACAGCCATACAGCTATCTTCCCTTCTCAGCCGGACCGCGCCTCTGTCCAGGCATGAGTTTCGGTATCAATGAGGCCGTTATCTGCCTGGCGACGATCATGGGGCGCATGCACCTTGAGCTCAGGCCAGGCTTCGTCGCAACGCCTGTCTGCCGCCTGTCGCTGCGGCCGCGCCATCCGATCCTTGCCCAGGTCAGGCCGCGATGAGCGCGGTTGATCCGAATGAGAGCATCCGTTCCGCGCGACGGCAGCGCACTTGGTCGAACGCCGTGCGGGATCGCTTCGAAATCGGCATGTTCCGGCTTCTTCGGCGCCTGCCGCTTCGCTGGGCCGCCGCGCCTGGGCGATGGCTCACGCGGCGTGAGCTGCAGAGCAACCGCCCTTGGGTAGCGGAACATGCACGCGCCAATCTGCAGCGCTTGCGGCCCCACGACACCGCGGAGGAACGGGAGATGGCGGTCGCGCGCTTCCTCGACCACTTGGCGGCCTTCGTGGGCGAGGTGCCGACGATTGGCCGTCAATCCTCGGCCGGGCGGGTCCGGATCGAAGGTGCGGAGAATGTGCTCAGCGCCTATCGGACCGGCGGTGTAGTGCTCATGGGCCTCCACCTGGGCAACTGGGAGATCCTCAGCGAAGCCGTTCGGCAACTGGGCCTGCAGGCCTCGACTTTCTACGAGGAGGCCGAGACTGAAGTGCAGACGAGGATTCTGCGGGAGATCCGGCAAGACGTGGGCGTCGACCTTCTTGAGGCCAACGCGACGGGCCTTCGCCGAGCCATGCGGGAGTTGGTTGATGGCCGAGTGATTTGCCTGTTCGCTGACCATCTACGTGGCGGCCGCATCATGGCGCCATTGCTTGGCCGGCCGCCGGAAAAAGAGGGGAACCTCGCCATCATCGCCCGATTGGCACGGAAAGCTCGAGTGCCCGTGGTGCCAGCTTATGTGCTCCGAGAGGATGATGGTCGGTTTACCGTGAGGTGGATGCCGACTGTCCGGTTTTCGGATGACTGCTCGGATCCATTGGCCGATGTGCTGATGCTCAATCGTCTGATCGAGCCGCCGATCCTCGCGAATCTCGACCAATGGTTCTTCTTGGACGACGGCCTGAATTGATGGCGCGTGCGCGATGTCGTGCGCGACTGGGAGCGTATGGCTCGCCCGTTTCGAGCCGCCGACCAAGGTGAGGGAGACCCATATGCACCCTCCGATTTTCATGGACCTGTCCCGCCTTCTATGGCGCTCCCAACGGGCGGCGCCTGGTGGAATCGATCGGGTGGAACTCGCGCTGGCCGAGGTGTTGCTGGCATCCGGGGGCGACGTCCGCTTCGTCTTCACCGACGGCGGGCGGCTTCGGCAATTTGACAGCGTCGCGGCTAAAGCACTTTTGAAAGAGGCCGCTCGACGATGGCGGGGGGATGCGAGGGATACCGCGGTACGTCGGGTGCTCGCCTATCTCTCCGGCAGTGAAGTTTTCCCTCCCATGTGCGCGACATGGCGAGATGGTCGATTGGGCGTCGGTGAACTCGCCGAGTGGGGCCTCGCGATGCTGCGCTTCGGCCGTTGGCGGGCATTACGCCTGTCTCCAGAAGCCCGCGCGGCCGCCACCTATGTGAACGTGTCACATCGCAATCTGGATGACGGGCGATTGTATCCGGCTTTGCGTGGCTTCGGACGGCGCATTGCTTATCTGCACGACGATATCCCCCTGCGGGCTCCGGAGCTTTCCCTTCCCTCCTTGACGAGGGCGTTCGGGAAGATGTTCCGGTATGTGGCCGCGGAGCGCTTCGAGGTGCTGACGAACTCGCGATTTTCGGCTGACTGCTTGTGTGCGACGGCAGTCGGAATGGGCCTTGGGCCAATGCGCCCTCGGGTTATTTTGCCGCCGTTGAGTTCGCCCTTCCTGTCACCGCCGCCTGCTCTGGCCACGGCGCGACGGTTCTTCGTGACCACCGGCTTGTTCACCCGCCGCAAGAATGCCGCCGTGCTGGGCGCGGCGGCATCGATCGCGGCCCGGCTACCCTGTGTGACGCCCTTCGACATCGTCTTTGTCGGCGCGCCAGGCCGGGATGCGGCCTCGTCGCTGGCAGCTCTTCCGGGGGCGGCGGAAAAGGTGCGGCTGCTACGGGCGGAAGGGTTGAGCGATCAGGCCTATTGGCGGCTATTGGGCGCCAGTAGCGGGCTGCTCGCGCCGTCGCTCGACGAGGGATACGACTATCCGGTGCAGGAAGCGCTGGTTGCGGGCGTACGAGTTCTGGCTTCCGACATCCCGGCCCATCGGGAATTCGTTCCAGCCCGCGAAAACTTGCTGCCATGTGACGACCCGGAGGCTTGGGCGAAGGCCATGGTGAAGGCGGCGCGAGATGCTCCCGGAATTTTGCCCGGCAGGAGACGGAGTTCCGAGTATCGGACAGCGGCGCGGTCGAGCATCACGGAACTCGCTGGATACGTCACATCCCCTCTACCACCGGAGGCCGATTGGAACACTGTTTCCCTCGGAGAGCCCCGCTGAGGTCGTCAAGCGACGCGGCGGTACAGTTCGTCGAGCCGTTCGCGGTAGGAATGCTCGCTGAACTTCTGCGCCTGTATCCGCCCCAGCTGTGAAAGATGTCGTCGGAGATCGGCGTCGTTGTCCATCACGCGGATCGCGGAGGAAATCGAGGATGCGTCGCGTGGATCGACCAGGAGCGCAGCCTCGCCGGCAACCTCCTCTAGCGAACTGGTTTTGGATGTGATTACCGGCGTACCCAGCATCATGGCTTCCAGGACAGGCAATCCGAAGCCCTCGTAGAGCGAAGGAAAAACCACCGCGCGCGCTCCCTGAATCAAATAAAGGAGCAGGTTCCGCGGTAGGTACTTGATGTGCCGGACACGGTGGCGGCGGCGGATCTCCGTGCCGAGAATATGGAAAGATTCGAAGGACGGATCGCGCAGCCGCTCCATTTCGGCATCGGCCATCCAGGCTTCGGAACCCACAATAACCAGCGGGCTTTCGGCACCCGAGCTGACATAGGCGTTGATCAGCTTAAGGACATTCTTCTTCGGTTCGATGGCGCCAAAAAAAAGAAAATATTCCTGATATTCCAAATCGAAAATACGCCGTACTACCTCAGCGACATGATCGGCTTCGCGTGCGAGCACGTCTGCCGGCATTGCCACCGCCTGATAGGTGTTCGTCACGCGCTCTGGCGGAACGTCGAGCAGTTCCATGATGTCACGTCGGGAGTGCTCGGAGACCGTGACGATATGGTCGGCGCGCGCCGTGACATGTTTCAGAAGTCGATAAGTGTATCGCTTATTGTCGCGCGTCGTTCCCGGCAAACGAAGGGGAATGAGGTCGTGAATGGTGTAGATGTTCGCTGCCCCGTGGATCCGGATTGGCAAGTGATAGGTGCTGTGAAACACGCTCGGTGCGTTGGGCAGGCGCACGTTCAAATCGCGGCCAAGCATGGAGAAGCGGGCCTCAGCTCGCTCTACCAAGCGGTGTGCTAGGAGGAGTTCTATGTTGTCGGGGAGCAAGGCTTCGCCGCTGCCGGACGCGACGCCTCGCAACTTGAGTGGCTCCGGCCGGAATGATCCGAAGGACCCCAGGAAATCGCTAAGGTTCCTTGCCCAGCGCATCCCCGGTCGAATATCGGGCGCCGGTAGCGCCTCATGAAACTTGACTTCGTTCAAGTCCGGCCATTTACGGCTCGTGCGAAATTGCACGGGCGCCAGCACCCCTACCTCCGCGCCGAGGGCGCCAAGCGATAGGGCCAGGGTGCGCGCATATGTGGCAATGCCCGTGCCTCGCGGCATGAGGAGATTGTAGCCGTCAAGGACGACGCGCTTGCCCTTCATGGTGCGGGCGATGCGCAATTCTCAGGTGCTCGGAAAAGTATATTGGTGAGGTGTCCCCTTGGGATGGCCAGCACGGCCTCCAGGTCCGGCAATGGGTGCGGCCCATCGGGCTCAAGAACCATGGCCGTCATCCCGCGTCCGAACAAGGCTTTTATGTAGGAGGGTAGGCTACCGATCTCCTCCGAATCGCGGCGGAACTCGAGAAGAGCGCCCTTCAGAGCAGGATTGTGAAGCACCGCGCCGGCGCCGGCCATCACGGCGTCCTCGAAGCCTTCGACGTCCACTTTGAGAAAGTCGATCGCAATGTCGGGAGGCAGAAATTCGTCCAATCGCCGTACCGGCACAGCAGTTGTGACCAGGCCCTTCGCCTCAGCGAAGCTGTCTAAGAAGGCGCCACCCTGAAACGCAGGGTCCACATGCAGGAAGAGTTGCTCTTCCTTGTCGCCGAGGGCGATTGCCTGGACCTCTACCCGCGAGGAAAATCCATTGACCGCCACGCTCTGCCGCAACAGCGTGGCGACGCCAGGATTAGGTTCGAAAGCGTAGACGCGGCCTCGTGCGCCGACGCGATCCGCCATCAACAACGTGTAGTACCCAAAGGAGGCGCCGACGTCGCAAACGGTCATGCCATCTTTGATCGCATCCAAGACGTGGTGGTCGATCCACGGTTCCCACCGACCTTCCCAGAGAAGGTGTGCGGCAATACCCACGTCGCGCGTGTCGACGAAGATCTTATGCCCGCTGAACAGGCTTGTGAGAGCTCGGAAGCCGCCAAGATAGATCTGTTGCCGAGGTCGCGCGAGAGCGGCTGGGGCCTCGGGCTTCGGTGCATCGTCAATTTCCGGAGCGGCATCCGACTTTGCCTGCCTTACGAAAAACATTCACCCTCCGCATGAGAACTAGCCCGCGAGCGTCGAAAATGCACAATCGACCCTCGGTATTAAACTTCCGCGCCCGGAGAATAGCCTTGCCCGAACGGTACGCCATCCTCGCAGTGCCAGGATTCTTCCACGGCTGGATCGTCGATGCACTTCGGTCAATACTTTTGTCTTCTGGGTTGAAGATTGATCATCGGTTCATCACGGAAAATGACGCGCATCATTGCTTCGCAATATCGAGCGACGTGAGTGAAAAGGAAATACAGATTGTCGTACTGAACTTCGCTTCCACGACCCTGATAGCAGACATCCTGTCAGGTGCCGTGCCCTGTTTGATGGTGGATGAGGCGCTTCCCCACGCAGCGGCTGCACTCGAGGCGAATGGCACATGTCAATTCGAAGCAGGAATGCGCGCGATCACCAATGTGAAGGCCATGTACCGGGAGTTGATAGGGCGGCTTCCTGAAGGCGCGGAGACATGTCGATATTTGCCGGTGCGGAGTAAGATGGATGTTTTGGAAGGATTGAAGGAATTATTGACCGCGGCTGAGGTGCATTTTATGCCGGATCTGCAGCATCAAGCCGGTCCTGTGATCTCTTCCTTCCAACGTTTTGCCGCTGAGACTGCCAATCTCGTCTCGGAAAGAATTCCAGGCCATTCAAATTTGATCGAGGGTGACTGGCTGTCACTTGATGATTTTAAGGTGTCTCTCGATAGACGATTCTTCGTGCTGGGCGATTCACCTACAGAGCCGGTTGATGGTTTTATCGACGTCACCGGGCCGGCTCGCATTCTGGTAGGAGGGCCGTACGTCTTTATGCCGCGCGGGCTTGTGCAATGCGTGCTCTCCTTTTCAGTGAGCGAAGAATTATACGGCGAAGATTTTCGGATCAATGTTTACAGTTCGAAAGACCAACTTGCTTCCCTGACATTCAGGGTGGATGGCAGAAGGCCTGTTCAAGTTCGTTTCGCGATCGAGAATCCGTGCCACCGCACGCCATTGGACGTGCATTTGTTGAATTTCAGGGGGGCGATTGAGGGTATTTTATATTTCGAGGGAATTACTTTTTCGGGAGAAGCACCTTGGAGAAGAGGGAATCGATCAGCAAAGCTGAAGGATTTTCAAAGGGTGGCATAAATGCGGGTTGCAAACTTCACGTCTTCAAACACGCGGCCGCGCCCGTTCTTGAGAACCAATGCAAGATTGCAGAATTCGGTTACGAATGGCGCTGAATGAACCGCCATAATCATCGTCTTATTTGCCCTCTTTTCGAAGAGTTCAATATGACATTTGCGTTGAAATCGAGCATCGCCGACCATCAATACTTCATCTATCAGCATGCAGTCAAAATCGATGGCTAAAGATAGGGCGAAAGCCAGGCGCATTTGCATGCCGCTCGAATAAAATCTGGTTTGTATATTTAAATGCGAGCCAAGTTCCGTAAAATCTTCGACAAAATCTATGATTTCATCGTAATTTTGATTATACAATTTTGAAATAAACCGAACGTTGTCGTATCCTGTCAGCATTCCCTCGAACTGACTTCCGAGGGCCAACGGCCAGGACATTGTCATGGTGCGGATAACCTCACCGCTGGTGGGCTTTAAGCAGCCCGACAAAATCTGAATGAGCGTTGATTTGCCGGCACCGTTACGCCCCAGGATGGCTAGGCGATCTCGAGGGCCTACCGAAAAACTGATCCGGTCAAGGACTGGGCGGGCGCCGATATCCGTACGGAAAATCTTGCTCAGTTCGATCGCTTCAATACGAGGCTGCGGATGCTTGCTGCCAGTGCTCAGGAGGGCCCCCGGAGTGGGCATGATCAACCCCTTTTCAATCTCCGGCATGAGTTTTCGCATCGCGTATCATTTGCCGCGCCACAAATATCACGATGAAATTGCCCACGAAGACGGCGAGCAACCAAAATATCATCCTCGGGTATCGCGGAACATCGGGGCGCTGTGGGCGGACGATCTGCTCCAGGAACAACTTCTGCTGCTCGGCCTCTCGGCGAGCCACCTCTGCGACAGTGAGTGCGGACTGGAAACTTCGCTCCGCAAACTCACGGTTCAGTACCAGGCGCTCATACTCACCGAGATGATCGGCCAGGCCGGCCGTTGCGCCCGCCATCGTTTCACGCTCGTCCCTGATCTGCGCGCGCAGGGCTGTCATCCGGGCAGTTAGCGGCGCGGCCTGAGGACTGCGCGGCGCGGTTTCTCGCAATTCGCCCAGTTGTGCGCTGACCTGTGCCAATTCGAGCGATAGCCGCGCAACAGTATCGGCATAGCTTTGCGCAAGCCGAACGGGATCCACCATTCGATTCTCGGCGCGCCAGTGTGTCAGCGCCTGCTGCGCGGTTCCGGTATCGGCGCGTGTGCGTTCGACTTCACCCCTCGCGGCTTCCACGGCTGAGGTCGAAGGACGGAGATTCAGCCGATTGACCAATGCCTCCGTGCCGTCAGCGAGAGCCTGCGCAATTTGTTCGGCGTCCTGCGCGGCAAACGCCCGCACTCGGAGCGTCAGGATGCCACTGCTGGCATCGACGTCGGCGTCAACGAAGCGAAGGTATCGCCCGAATAAAGCCTCCGGCCCTTCTGGCAGAAAGGGCGGCGGATACGCGTAGAGCGGATCGAGCGCCGGGGGCGTCAGCATGGCTTGAATGGGCAGCCTTGCCTCGAGCGTTGCCAAGGCATCCCGGGACAGGATAAAATTACGGGCGACGGAACTCACATCATGAGATCGACCGCCTACGCCAAGTGAGATGCCGCCGCTTGCGCGCGGAAAAGCTGTTTGGCCGGCCGTCCGGATGACGAGTTGTGTTTCTGTCTCGTAGCGATCAGCGGCAAAACCAAACAGATAGATCGCCGTGAGGAACGTCGGCAAAAAGGCTGCGATCCAACGTGCTGAGGCGTACGAAGCTCGGGGCTTGTCGGCTATCTCGAACCCGGGAGGGAAAGGGGCACGGGCCGCGTAGGAGCCATCCTCGAGGTGATCGAAGTCAATGACTTGAACTTCATTTTCTCCTCGGCGCTCCCTCCAGCTTGTCGCCATTCCAAATCCTCAGAAACAAATAATGATGCGCTAAGCGGAAAATTATTACGCGTTTCTATTTCTGGTTTCAAGATTGTGATCGCCGGAACGTTGATTGGCTTCCCGAAGTGGAAAACGGTCCAGGTGCGGTCGTTGTCGCTACTAAGAGCCAATCCGCGGAGGAAGTGACGAGGCTGAAGCGTCTCATGTTTCGCGGTTCTCGCAACCGATTGGCGGGAGGCATTTGGATGGGGCGGATAGCGCGACATCGATGCACCGCAGATCGATGAGATCTGCGAGGTTCGGCTGACCTCCACAATTTGGAATGGGCGCTCGTGGGGCAGCGGGACGCACACCAAGGATGCGCTGGGGATGTTGAACGTGTGTGTTGCAAGTGTTCCCGACTGATTTCCAACGGCCCGGCGTTTCCGAACGATCCCAATGAGCAGGTGTAGAACTACTTCTCGCGCTGGGAGTGGGAGGGATCTATCAGGAATCTAGTGCGGCGCGCCGCATGCGCGGGGCAAAGTCCCCTGAAACTCCCGTCACGACAAAGGGTTCTATTCACTGCCCTGGAACGGGCCGTTGGAGGCCATCATGTCGGACGAACACACTTTTCTTCAGCCCCGTACCCGGGATGCATCTCCCCCCGAGACCGCGCCACCGGCCCGCCCGGCACCTAGCGTAAAATCCGCCGGATTCAACAACAAGTGAGGCGCGTTGAGGCCGGCGCGCCCTATCCCTTCGGGGCGACCGTCACGCAGCGCGGCACCAACTTCGCCCTGTTCTCCGACAATGCGGAAGGCGTGGAACTCTGCCTCTTCGACGGCGCGGGCGGCACGGAGCAGGAGCGTGTGGCCGTCACGGAATGCACGGATGGCGTCTGGCATTGCCACCTTCCCGGTATTGGCCGCGGGCAGGTCTATGGCTGGCGCGTGCACGGCCCCTGGGCGCCGGAAGCCGGCCATCGCTTCAACCCAGCGAAGCTCCTGCTGGACCCCTATGCGCGCAAGCTCGTGGGCGAGATCAAATGGGATGACGCGCTGCACGGCTACCCCGTGGGCGGGGGCGATGATGCCGACCTCTCCATGGATGAGCGCGACAGCGCGCCCTTCATGCCCAAGGCGCGCGTTGTCACCACCCTGCCGCTGACCGCCACCACCGCCCCGCGGAACTTCTGGCCGCGCACCGTCATCTATGAGGGCCATGTGCGCGGGCTGACTATGCGCCACCCGCTGATCCCCGACGATATGCGAGGCACCTTCGCCGCCCTGGGCTCGCAGCCGATGGTCGAGCACCTGCAACGCCTTGGCGTCACCGCGCTGGAGCTGCTGCCGGTTCACGCCTTCACGCAGGACCGCAACCTCGTCGAGAAGGGCCTCGCCAACTACTGGGGCTACAACACGCTGAACTTCTTCGCGCCTGAGCCGCGCTATCTCGGCAATGGTGGGCTCGAGGAGATCGCGGCGGCGGTGGACTGCCTGCACCAGGCGGGCATCGAGGTCATCCTCGACGTGGTCTACAACCACACCTGCGAAGGCAATCACCTCGGTCCGACCCTCTCGTGGCGCGGCATCGACAATGCCAGCTACTACCACCTCATGCCGGGGGAGCCGCGCTTCTACGACAATCTCACCGGCACCGGGAATGCGCTGAACACCAGCCATCCGCGCGTGATGCAGATGGTGATGGACAGCCTGCGCCTCTGGGCCACGGTCTATGGCGTGGACGGCTTCCGCTTCGACCTCGCCACCACGCTCGGCCGCCGTCCGGAGGGCTTCGATCCCGGCCATCCGCTGTTCCTCGCCATGAGGCAGGACCCTGTGCTCGGTCGTTGCAAGCTCATCATGGAGCCCTGGGACGTGGGGCCGGGCGGCTACCAGCTGGGCAACTTCCCGGCCGGCTTCTCCGAGTGGAATGGCGACTACCGCGACGTCGTGCGCGACTTCTGGGTGGGGTCGGACGGGCTTCTGCCCTCCTTCGCCTCGCGCTTCGCCGCCTCCTCGGATCTCTTCGGCGAGGGGCGGCGGCGGCCCTGGTCCAGCGTGAACTTCATCACCGCGCATGACGGTTTCACGCTGCAGGACCTCGTCTCCTACGACCACAAGCACAACGAGGCGAATGGCGAGGACAACCGCGACGGCCACGACGACAACAAGAGCTGGAACTTCGGTGTCGAGGGCGAGACGGACGACCCGGAGATCCTGGAGGCCCGTGCCCGGCAGAAGCGCAATCTGCTGGCGACGCTCTTCCTCTCGCAGGGCGTGCCCATGCTGCTGGCCGGCGACGAGATGGGTAATTCCCAGGGCGGCAACAACAACACCTATTGCCAGGACAACGAGATCGGCTGGGTGGATTGGGACCGTCAGGATGAGGCGCTGACGGAATTCGTCGCGCGGCTGGCGGAGCTCCGCAAGAAGCGCAGCGCACTGTCGCGGCCGGCCTTCCTGACCGGCGTGCGCAACGAGCGCGGCGTGCCTGATGTCGCCTGGTTCGCCGTGAACGGCGCGCGCATGACGGAGGAGGAGTGGAACAAGCCGCACGCCAAGTGCCTGGTGGTGCGCCTTGCCCCGGCCAGACAGGGCGATGTCAGCCTGCTCATCATGCTCAACGCCGCGCAGCACGGCGTGGACTTCACCATTCCACCCGGCGGTTCCGGGAAGTGGGAGGCGGTGCTCGACACGGCCGCGCAGCTCGAGGGCGAGCGGCGCGACATGGGCGAAACGGTGATCGCGGAGGGGCGATCGCTGATCGTCTGGGAAGCCCGGGCGTGACGGCGCGCTTCGGCCCGCTTCTGCAACCCGAAGGGACGCTCTTCCGGCTCTGGGCTCCCGATGCGGAGGGCGTGTCGCTCGTCCTGCCAGACGGCGAACCGATGGCGATGGCCGAAGCGCGGGACGGCTTCTTCGAGTTGCTGATACCGGGCGCGCGGGCCGGGCAGCGCTATCGCTTCCTCGTCGGCGGCCAGCCGGTTCCCGACCCCGCCTCCCGGCTGCAGAAGGGCGACGTCTCCGGCTGGAGCGTGGTGCGGGGCGGACTGCCGCCGATGCGCCAGGCCGCCCCGCCCCGCCCCTGGCACGAGGTGGTGCTGGCCGAGCTGCATGTCGGTACGGCGACGGCCGAAGGCAGCTTCGAGGCGCTGATCGCGAAGCTCGACCACTTCGTGGCCTGCGGCATCACCGCCATCGAGCTCATGCCCGTGGCGGATTTTCCCGGCCGCCGGAACTGGGGCTACGACGGCGTCCTGCCCTTCGCGCCGGAGGAGGCCTATGGCTCCCCCGCCGCGCTGCGCGTGCTGGTCGACGAGGCGCATGCGCGCGGCCTCGGGGTGATGCTGGACGTGGTCTATAATCACTTCGGACCAGAGGGGAATTTTCTCGAGCTCTACGCGAGGCGGTTCTTCACGGAGGCCCATCGCACGCCCTGGGGCGCGGCGATCGACCTGGAGCAGCCACTGGTGCGGCGCTTCTTCGTCGAGAACGCGCTGATGTGGCTCACCGAATACGACTTCGACGGGCTGCGCTTCGATGCCGTCCATGCCTTCGCGCCGCCCGGCGGCGATCTGCTTCTCGCGGAGATCGCCGAGGCCTGCCGTGCCGTGAAGCCCGAGGCCTGGCTGGTGCTGGAGAACGACCACAATGCCGCGCGCTGGCTGGAGCGCGATGCGTCGGGCCGCCCGCGCTTCTACACGGCGCAGTGGAACGACGACGCGCATCATGCCCTGCATGTCACCGCGACGGGCGAGGACTCCGGCTACTATGCCGACTATGCGGAAGACGCCCTCGCCGCGTTGGGCCGCACCCTGGCCGAGGGCTTCTTCCACCAGGGCGATGCCTCGGCCCATCGAGGCGGCCAGCTTCGCGGCGAGGTCTCGGCGCATCTGCCGCCGGACGCCTTCGTCGATTTCGCGCAGAACCACGACCAGATCGGCAACCGGCCTCATGGCGACCGGCTGGTGGGCAGCCTCGCCCCCGAGCGGCTGGCCTTCCTGCGCTTCCTGCTGCTGATGAACCCCGCCGTGCCCCTGATCTTCCAGGGCGAGGAGGCCGGGCTCGACACGCCATTCCCCTTCTTCTGCGATTTCTCCGGCGATCTCGCGGAGGCGGTGCGCAAGGGCAGGGCGGAGGAGTTCTCCCACTTCTTCGCGAAGGCCAGCGATCTGCCGGATCCCCTGGATCGCGGGGCGATGGAGCTGGCGAAGCTGCCCTGGGACCGCATGACGCCGGAGGCCCTGGCGCCCTTCCAGGCGCTCACGGCGCAACGCCGGAAGATGGTCTGGCCGCTGCTGGCCTCCGGTTACCGCGACGCCGAGCTGCGGCGGGAGGTCTCCGTGCTGCTCTGGCGCTGGCGCTTCGAGGCCGGGGTGCTCTGCCTTCTGGCCAATCCCGGCACCGTCCCCTCCGAAATGGCGATCCAGCCGCGGCAGGATGGGGCCAGCATCGGCGAGGTCGTCTTTGACGGGACGCATACGCGCCTCGGCCCCTGGTCGGCCTGCGCCTGGGTCGAGCGGGCATGACCCGCCCGGATTGGCGAGCGACCTATCGCCTGCAGTTCCACGCCGGATTCACCTTCGACGATGCCCTCGCCATCCTCCCCTATCTGGAGCGGCTCGGGATAAGCCACCTCTACGCCTCGCCGCTCTTCGCCTCGCGGCCGGGTTCGACCCATGGCTACGATGTGGTCGATCCCACGCGGATCAATCCGGAGCTCGGCGGCGAGGAAGGGTTCCATCGCCTCAGCGACGGGCTGCGCGCCGCCGGCATGGGCCTGCTACTCGATATCGTGCCCAACCACATGGCCGCCGACCGCGCCAATCCCTGGTGGATGGGCGCCCTGGCCGGTGGGCGCGAGGGGCCGGCCGCCGCCATCTTCGACATCGACTGGGAGCGCCATCCGCAGGTGCTGCTGCCCGTGCTGGGCGACACGCTGGTGGAGACGCTGGCCCAGGGCTCCATCGCGCTCGAACTGGACGGGGAGGGATGGCTCGTCGCCAGCGCCTATGGCGAGCAGGCCTGGCCGCTGCGCCGTGAGGATGCGGCGCAGCTTCTGGCGGCCGCGGGCCTCGCCGATCAGGGGCGCCTCTGGCTGTCGGACCGCACGCCCGATCTCGCCGGTGCCCGCGCCGCGCTGCGGAGCCTGACGCCGTCGCAGGCGACGGTCCTGAACGCCGTGCTGAAGGCCGAGGACCTGCCCGCCTTGCTGGAACGCCAGCACTGGCGCCCGGTGCATTGGCGCTCCGGGCGCGACGCGCTCTCCTCCCGCCGTTTCTTCAACGTCAATGAGCTGGTGGGCGTGCGCGTCGAGCGCGAGGAGGTCTTTCTCCTCACGCACCGCCTGGCGCTCGACCTCGTGCGCGAGGGCCGCGTGGACGGGCTGCGCATCGACCATATCGACGGCCTCGCCGATCCCGCGCGCTATGCGCAGCGCCTGCGCGAGGCGGTCGGGCCGGAAGTGCCGATCCTGATCGAGAAGATCCTCGGCCATGGCGAGGAGATCCGACCGGAATGGCCCGTGGACGGCACCACCGGCTACGAGCGGCTGAATGTCCTGAACCGGACATTCGTCTCGGCCGAGGGCTATCGCCGGCTGGCCGAGCATCTGGATGGCCAGGGATGGGTGACGGGGGAGCCGGCGGCGCGCCTGCACGCGGCCAAGCGCCAGATGCTGGAGGAAAGCTTCGCGCCCGAGCTGGAGCAGATCGCCGACCTCGCGCAGTCCCTCGCGACCCCGGATGCCGCGATCGAATTCGCGCTGCCCACCCTGCGCGTTGCGCTCTCCTCGCTGCTGGTGAACTGCCCCGTCTATCGCAGCTACCTGACCGGTTCCGGGCCCGATGCGGCGGACCTGGCGCTGTGGGAGGGCATGCTCGCCGCCGTCGAGGTCGAGGGCGATCCCTGGACGGGCGCCGCCGCGCGCTGGTTGGCGGAGATCATCCTCTCCGGCGAGGGCCCGGTGGCCGCGGAGCTGCGCCGGCGCTTCCAGCAGCTCAGCGGACCGCTGATGGCCAAGGGCCTGGAGGACACGGAGTTCTACCGCGCGGTGGCCCTGACCTCGGTCAACGAGGTGGGCGGGGAACTGGAGGAGGCGGGCGGCGACATTGCCGGCTTCCACGCCTGGGCCGCGACGCGCGCCGCGAGGGAGCCACGCGATCTGACGCCGCTGGCCACGCACGACACCAAGCGTGGGCCGGAGGTGCGGGCACGGCTGAATCTTCTCTCGCTGGAGCCGGAGGCCTGGATCGCTGCCGCCACGCGCTGGATGGAAATGAACGCGCCGTTGCGCCCGGCCGATGGGCCCGATCCGGCCGACGAATGGCTGATTTACCAGACGATGCTCGGCGCCTGGCCGATCGACGCGGAGCGGCTGCGCGAATACCTCACTAAGGCCATGCGCGAGGCCAAGCGCCACACGCGCTGGGAGAACCCGCAGGAGGCCTACGAGAAGGCCTGCCTGGATTTCGCGACGGCCCTGCTGGAAGCCCCTGAAGCCAGGGCCTTCCGCGATGAGTTGACCGCCTATGTCGACCGCCTGGCCGTGCCCGGGCGGATCAACGGCCTGTCCCAGACCATCCTGCAGCTCACGCTGCCGGGCGTGCCGGACCTCTACCAGGGCACGGAGTGGTGGGATTTCTCGCTCGTCGATCCGGACAACCGCCGGCCGGTGGATTATGCGGCGCGGGCGAAAGCTCTTGGGGGCGATGTCCCGCCTCTGGCGGGGGATACGCTCGGCATCGCGAAGCAGCAGGCGACGCATCGATTGCTGACGCTGCGTCGCGCGCGGCCGGAATTATTCGAAGGCTATGAGGCGCTGGAGATCGGGGAGGGGGTTCTCGGCTTCACGCGCGGCGGCGGGCGCCTCGCCGTGATCGTCCCGACGCGCGCGCTGCGCGATCTCACCCCGCCTTCGCCGCCGCCCGGCACCTGGACGGATCTGCTGCCGGAAATCTCAATCCCGCGGGTTCTGGTCAGATCCTGAAGCCCGCCCGGCGTGACCGCCGGGCGGCAATTTGCTCGCTCAATGCGTCGAGGGCGTCAGGACCAGCGTGCCCAGCGCCGGCAGCGTCAGCGAGAGCGACGCCTCCAGCCCGTGCGACGCCTCGTCCCAGGCAAAGACGCGCCCGCCATTGCCGGTGTTCGAGCCGCCATAGATGCCCGCATCGGAGTTGAAGACCTCCTGCCAGTCGCCGCCCTGGGGAACGCCGAGGCGATAGCCCTGCCGCGTGACCGGCGTGAAGTTGCAGACGACCAGCGCGGGCGCGGCGCCGCCCGGCCCGAAACGTAGCCAGGCGAAGACGCTGGCCTCGGTATCGTCCAGCACCACCCAGCGAAAGCCGGCGGGGTCGCAATCCAGCGCGTGCAGCGCGGGCATCCCGGCGTAGAGCTCGTTCAGGTCCCGCACCAGGCGCTGCATGCCGGCATGGCGCGGCTCGTCCAGCAGGTGCCAGTCCAGCGAGCGATCGTGATTCCATTCGCGCGGCTGGGCGAATTCGCAGCCCATGAAGAGCAGCTTCTTGCCCGGATGCATCCACATGAAGCTGAGATAGGCGCGAAGGTTCGCATAACGCTGCCATTCGTCGCCCGGCATCTTCGCCGGCAGCGCGCCCTTCCCGTGCACGACCTCGTCATGCGAGATCGGCAGCATGAACTTCTCCGAGAAGGCATAGACCAGGCCGAAGGTCATCAGCCCGTGGTCGTAGCGCCGGTAGATCGGGTCGCGCTCCATGTAGCGGAGCGTGTCGTTCATCCAGCCCATGTTCCACTTGAAGTCGAAGCCGAGCCCGCCGTCCTGCGCCTTGCGGGTGACGCCGGGGAAGGAGGTGGATTCCTCGGCGATGAGCAGCTTGCCCGGGCAGCGCTCGGCGATGATCTCGGACAGCTCCTTGAGGAAGGAGATGGATTCCAGGTTCTCCCGGCCGCCGTAGATGTTGGGCACCCATTCGCCCTGCTTGCGGCTGTAGTCGCGGTAGAGCATCGAGGCCACGGCATCCACGCGCAGCGCATCCACGCCGTAATGCTCGAGCCAGTGCAGCGCGCTGCCGATCAGGAAGTTCCGCACCTCCTGGCGGCCGAGATTGTAGATCAGCGTGTTCCAGTCCTGGTGGAAGCCCTCGCGCGGGTCCGCGTGCTCATAGAGCGCGGTGCCGTCGAACTGCGCGAGCCCGTGCACGTCGGTCGGGAAATGCGCGGGCACCCAGTCCAGGATCACGCCGATGCCGGCCTCGTGGCAGCGCTCCACCAGGCGGGAAAAATGCTCCGGCGCGCCGAAGGGCGCGTGCGTCGCGAATTGCCCGAGCGGCTGGTAGCCCCAGGAGCCGCCGAAGGGATGCGCCATGATCGGCAGGAATTCGAGATGGGTGAATCCCATCCCCTTCACATAGGGGATCAGCTTGTCGCCGAGCTCCTCCCAGTCGAGCGGCGCATTGCCGTCGCCGCGCGCCCAGGAGCCGGGATGTACCTCGTAGACCGAGATGGGCTTGAGCGCCGGATCGCCCGAGGCCTTCAGCGGGCGTGGCGGCACGAGGCGTCCGGTATCGGCGACGATCGAACCGGTGGCGGGCGGAGGCTCCGCCTGCCAGGCGATGGGATCGGCCTTCATCGGCAGCAGCTGGCCCTGCGGGCCAAGCAGCTCGTATTTGTAGACAGTGCCCGGCAGCAGGCGCGGGATGAACAGTTCCCACACGCCGGCCTCATGGCGCAGCCGCATCGGGTGGCGTCTTCCGTCCCAACTGTCGAAATCGCCAACGACCGAGACGCGGCGGGCATTGGGCGCCCAGACCGCGAAGCGCACGCCGGCGATGCCGTCCACCACCATCGGATGCGCGCCGAGGCAGCGGCCGATATCCTGGTGCCGGCCCTCGCGCAGCAGATGCAGGTCCAGCTCGCCGAGGAGCGGGGCGAAGCTGTAGGGGTCCTCGGTCTCCTGGATGGTGCCGTTCCAGTCGATGCGCAGGCGATAGGGGCCGGGCTCGATCCCGCCGGTGAAGAGCCCGGCGGGATGGATCCGCGTCATCGGCACGGCATTCCTGCCCGATAGCAGCGTGACGGCGCTGGCCCCCGGCAGGAAGGCCCGCACGATGGGGCCGGCCTCGGTCATGTGCGGACCAAGGATCGCGAAGGGATCGCCATGGCGGCCGTCGATGAGGGACCAGATGGCTTCCGGGTGAAGATGGGGCTCAGCCATGCGCCGCCTCCTGATCGAGGACGCGGGTGGCGAGCTCCTCGAGGCCACGCAGGGGAATGTGCAGCCAGCCCGGGCGGTTGGCGGCCTCGTAGCAGACCTCGTAGGCCGCCTTTTCCAGCAGGAAGAGGTCGAGCAGCGCGGTTTCGGCCTCCGCCGTGACCCAGGGCCGGGGCGCCTGGGCCTGGGCCTCGCGATAGGCGGCGAGGAAGCTGTCGCTGGCGCTCTGCCGGAAATGCTCCAGCAGCGCGGCGGCGTGGTCGGGCGGCAGGCCCTGCACGCCCTGGCGCTCGGCGCCCGCCGCGGCGGCGGCATAGTCGAAGGAGCGCAGCAGCCCGGCCGCGTCCCGCATGGGCGAGGATTTGGCGCGGCGCTGTTCCAGCGACTTCGCGGGCTCGCCCTCGAAGTCGATGATGCAGGCGTCGCCCTGGACCACCAGCACCTGGCCTAGGTGGAAATCGCCATGCACGCGCGTCTTGAGCGTGCCCTTCGCTGCTTCCGCCAGACGATCGGCGGCGCGCAGCAGCTCCTTGCGGCGCGACACGAGGCTCTCGGCCTGCGCCTGATGCGCCTCGGAGTTCCAGCTCTTCACGCCGGTGAGGGCGTTCAGCGCGGCTTCGATCTGCGCGCCGGCGGCCTTGCCCCAGGCCTTCGCGTCCTGGGTCGTGACGGGCTCGGGCTGGAAGGCCGGGTCGTCGCTGTCCTGCGCCAGCACCGCATGCATCTCGGCCAGGCGGCGCCCCAGCGCGGTGGCGAAGGCCAGGTAGTTGTCGAAGACGCCGTCCTGCGCCTCGGACGGCGGATCGGCGACCGCCATGGTGTCGATGACGCGGCTGAGGAATTCCGTGGTCCAGCCCCAGCCGTCGCCCTGGTTGCGCACGAAGCCCTGCAGGACGACCAGCGTGCGCGGCACGCCATCCGGCGTCACGCGCACCACCTCGCCCAGCAGCGGCGCCGTCTGGGCGAAGCCGCGCTCGGTCAGGTGGCGCGTCATCTCGGTCTCGGGGCTGATCCCCTCGGTGACGCGGCGCACCAGCTTCAGCACCGCCTGGTCGCCGATGATGAGCGAGGAGTTCGACTGCTCGGCGGAGAGCCGGCGGATTTCCGCATCGGCCGGAATCTCCACGCCGTCGAAGGCCGAGGTCGGCAGGAAGCGGATCTCGCCCTGGGCCAGCGGCATCACCGCATGCTCCCGCAATCCGCGCAGCACGGAGCTCGGCAGGGCATCCAGCGCGAAGGCATCGGTCAGGACGCCGACGCGCCGGCCGCGGCGGATGCGCGCCAAGGCGAGCTGCTGCGGCAGGGGGGAGGTGGTCTCGTCCTCCCAGGCGACGCCCAGGGGCAGGAGGTAGCGGCCGAGGCCGCTGGCATCGGCCGCCTCCACCTCGGCCAGCAGGACCTCGGCGCCGTCGCGGCCGGTGATGGCCTCCACGAAGGCCAGCCGCGTCTGCGTCACTTCCGCGCCCTTGCCGGCGAACCAGCGGCGGCGCGACAGGTAGGGCGGCAGGATGTCGGTCTCGATGGTCTTCAGCGGCGCGGGCGCCAGCACTTCCGACAGGCTCTTGCGCAGCACGAGCGTCGAGAGCTCGGACATCGGCTCGGGCGTTGGCGTGTGCCAGTTGGGCATGGCGGCCTCTGTCGCCAGGAGGAACCAGTAGAAGCCATAGGGCGGCAGGGTCAGCAGGTAGTTCAACTGGCCGATCGGCGGGAAGGAGGAGCCGCCGACGAGCTCCACCGGCACGCGCCCGGTGAAGTTGGTGAGATCCAGCTCCACGGCCTGCGCGGTGCGAGACAGGTTGCAGACGCAGAGGATGGTCTCGCCCTCGTATTCGCGCAGATAGGCCAGGATCTTGCGGTTGCCGGGATAGAGGTAGCCGAAGCTGCCGCGCCCGAAGGAGCGGTGGCGCTTGCGCACCGCCAGCATGCGTCGCGTCCAGTTCAGCAGCGAATGCTGGTCGGCCGACTGCGCCTCCACGTTCACGGCCTCGTAGCCATAGACCGGGTCCATGATGGCGGGCAGCACGAGGCTCGCGGGGTTCACGCGGCTGAAGCCGCCATTGCGGTCCGGCGACCATTGCATCGGCGTGCGCACGCCGTCGCGATCGCCGAGATGGATGTTGTCGCCCATGCCGATCTCGTCGCCGTAATACATGACGGGCGTGCCGGGCATGGAGAGGAGCAGCGAGTTCATCAGCTCGATGCGGCGGCGGTCATGCTCCAGCAGCGGCGCCAGGCGGCGGCGGATGCCGAGGTTGATGCGGGCCCGCTTGTCGGAGGCATAGGTCTCCCACAGGTAGTCGCGCTCGCGGTCGGTCACCATCTCGAGCGTCAGCTCGTCATGGTTGCGGAGGAAGATCGCCCATTGGCAGTTGTCCGGAATGGCCGGGGTCTGCCGCAGGATGTCGGTGATGGGGAAGCGGTCTTCCTGCGCCATCGCCATGTACATGCGCGGCATCAGGGGGAAGTGGAACGACATGTGGCATTCGTCGCCCTCGCCGAAATAGAGCTGCGTGTCCTCGGGCCATTGGTTGGCCTCGGCGAGCAGCATGCGGCCGGGCGCGACGCGATCCAGCTCCGCGCGGATCTTCTTCAGCACGACATGCGTCTCGGGCAGGTTCTCGTTGTTCGTGCCGTCGCGCTCGATCAGGTAGGGGATGGCGTCCAGCCGCAACCCGTCCACGCCGGCATCCAGCCAGAAGCGCATGACGGAAAGGACCTCCTTCAGCACCTGCGGATTGTCGAAGTTCAGGTCGGGCTGGTGGCTGTAGAAGCGGTGCCAGAAATAGGCGCCCGCGACCGGATCCCAGGTCCAGTTGGACTTCTCGGTGTCGAGGAAGATGATCCGCGTGCCGTCGTACTTCTTGTCGTCGTCGGACCAGACGTAGAAGTCGCGATGGACCGAGCCTTTCTTCGCGAGGCGCGCCCGCTGGAACCAGGGATGCTGGTCCGAGGTGTGGTTGATGACGAGCTCGGTGATCACGCGGATGCCGCGCTCATGTGCTGCCGCGATCAGCCGGCGGATATCGGCCATGGTGCCGTATTCCGGATGCACGGTCTTGTACTCGGCGATGTCGTAGCCGTCGTCGCGCCGGGGCGAGGGGTAGAAGGGCAGCATCCAGATCGTGTCGACGCCGAGCTCGGCGATGTAGTCGAGCTTCTGCAGCAGGCCCGGAATGTCGCCGACGCCGTCATTGTTGGCGTCGAAGAAGGACTTGATGTGCAGCTGGTAGATGACCGCGTCCTTGTACCAGAGCGGATCCTGGCCAGGCGTCGGCATGGCGGTGTGTGTCGTCTTGCGCGGCATGATCAGACCTTGTCGGCGGCGCGAAGGCGCCAGATGGCGAAGGGCAGGGCTTGGGGGTCGAGGCGGAGATGGCGATGCGAGCCCTCCCATCGCTCCTCGCCACCCTGGACGAGGTTTTCCGCAAGCAGCGCCGCGCCCCAGCCGAGGCCCATCACGGCCTGCGGCAGCTCGATATGCGTCTCGAGCGGCTGGTGCGGATTCATCGACACCGCCACGAGCACGACGTTGGAAAGATCCGGCGTCGCCTTCACGAAAAGCAGCACGCCGTCATGCCCGGAGGCGAGGATGGTCGTGCCCAGATGCGTGTGCAGCGCCGGGTTCTGCTTCCGCAACGCGTTGAGCAGGGTGATCTCGGCCTTGATATTCCCCGGGCGGTCGTAGTCCCAGACGCGAATCTCGTACTTCTCGCTGTCGAGGTACTCTTCCTTGCCGGGCTTCTCGGGCCGCGCCTCGCAGAGCTCGAAGCCGTTATAGACGCCCCAGAGACCCGAGAGCGTGGCCGCCAGCGCCGCGCGGATCAGGTGTCCGGGCCGCCCCGACTGCTGCAGGAAGACCGGGTTGATGTCGGGCGTGTTGACGAAGAAATGCGGGCGGAAGAATTCCGAGACGGGGGACTGGTTCAGCTCCGTCATGTACTGGCCGAGTTCCCAGGCCTCGTTGCGCCAGGTGAAGTAGGTGTAGGACTGCGAGAAGCCGACCTTGGCCAGCCGGTACATCACCTTGGGCCGCGTGAAGGCCTCCGACAGGAAGACGCAATCGGGGTCCCGCGCGCGCACTCCCGCGATCATCCACTCCCAGAAGGGCAGGGGCTTGGTGTGCGGGTTGTCCACGCGGAAGAGCTTCACGCCCTCCTTCGCCCAGAAGAGCACGACGTCGCGCAGCGCCAGCCACAGGTCCGGCACGGCGCCCTTCGCGTAGAAGTCGACGTTGACGATGTCTTCGTACTTCTTCGGCGGGTTTTCCGCGTATCGGATGGAGCCGTCCGGCCGCCAGGCGAACCAGTCGGGATGCTGCTTCAGCCAGGGATGGTCGGGCGAGCATTGGATGGCGAAGTCGAGCGCGAGCTCCAGCCCTTCCTTCGACGCCGCGGCGACAAGCCGCCGGAAGTCCTCCAACGTGCCGAGCTCCGGATGCAGCGCGTCATGGCCGCCCGCTTCCGAGCCGATGGCATAGGGGCTGCCGGGATCTTCGGGGCCGGGCGTGAGGGTGTTGTTGCGGCCCTTGCGGTTCTTCTTCCCGATAGGATGGATCGGCGGGAAGTACAGCACGTCGAAGCCCATCTCGCGCACGCGCGGCAGCTGGGCGATGACGTCGTTCAGGGTGCCGTGGCGCTTCGCGTCGCCGCTCTGTGAACGGGGGAAGATCTCGTACCAGGCGGCAAAGCCGGCGGCGCGGCGCTCGACGTCGAGCTGCAGCAGCGGCTCCTGGACCACCTGGAAGGGGCGCTGGTCCGCCTTGGTCGTCAGCGAGACCACGCGGGGCATGCCGAAGAGTTCGACGGAGCCGGCCGCATCGGCGCGGGGCAGGGCCTTGAGCAGGGCATTGATCTCGGCGGCCTCGCCGCGCGGCAGATGGGATCTGGCGGCCTCCAGCAACGCCATGCCCTCGCGCCGCTCCAGCGCGATATCGACGCCGGCGGCCTGCTTCTTGGTGATCTCGTCCAGGAAGGCGGCGTAGAAATCCACCCAGGCGCAGACGGTGTAGAGGTGCCGCCCCACGCGATCCGGCACGAAGGTCGCCGTGTGGATGTCGTTGAGCGTGTGGCGCATCGGCACCTCGCGCCAGGTCTTCTCGTCCGAGGGGCGCCAGAGGAGGCGCACGGCCAGCTTGGTCGCGCCATCGGTGAAGACATCGGCGGTGACGGTCACGGGCTGGCCGACGGCGCGCTTCACCGGGAAGCGTCCCGCATCCACGCTGGGGCGGATGGCCTCCACGGCGATGCGCGGCGATTCCGCGAAGGCCTTCGCGCTGCGCGCGCCGGGGCCTGGCTTCAGGACGACCGGCTTCGTGTCCTGGACCGTGAGGGAAAGAACCTCGCCGGGCGCCAGGGTGATGCGGCCGATGGCATCCGTGCTGTCGGCGGGCAGGGCGCCGGGCCTGGGCAACATGCCCACCACCTGCGCGGCCGAAACGACGGCGGGACGGGAGAGGGACGGGTTGGCCAGGACCAGCCGGCCTTCCTCGGCCTGCAGGGCCACGGTCACAGGCGCCCTTGCACCGGAGAGCAGAAGCGGCGGCTCGGAGGCGCTCGTCTTGCGTCGCTTGCGCTCCGCATTTGCTTCCCGAACCGCTTCCTGAAGATCGAGGCGCGGGTTGCCGCGCAGCTCGGCGAAGGCCTCGGCCTGGCCGGCGCCATGGCCCATGCGCTGCAGGTCGCCGAATTCGAAGCCCATGGGGAGCAGCCAGGCGGTGCCGGTCAGGGCCGAGAAGCGGAGGGCCCGTTCCGCGGCGGTTCTCGCCAGGACGCGGCTGGAAAAGCCGGCCGCCAGTCGGCGTGCGAAGGGCGCCTCCGGCATGGTGAGCAGGGGCGCCACGCGGGAAAGCCGCGCCGCTTCTTCGCCCCACCAGGGCGATTCATAATCCCACCAGGGCAGGGAGGAGGCCGCGAGGTCGAAGCCGCACCCTTCGAGATCCGCCGCCTGTGCGGTGCCGCAGCCTTGGGTCCAGGCAATGAAGGCGGCCTGGGGATGCGCCTCTCGGACCTCCTTGATCAGCCTGCGCCAGAAGCCGCCGCCAGCGGAAGCATCGAGGCAGCGGAAGCCGGCCACGCCGGCCTGCATCCATTCGGCCAGCCGTTCCCGCCACCAGAGGCGGAGATCGTCCGGGGGCGGCGCGGGCAAGGCCGCGCCCTGCGCCATGGGGCGGCGTGGATCGGGTGGGAGGCCGGCCTGCGGGTCGTGCAACCGCCAGTCCGGATGACGGCGCAGGATGACGGCATCCGTATCGAGGCGATCGGTGGTGAGATCCAGCAGGACCGAAAGTCCGGCCTCTCGCGCGTCATGGGTGATGCGGCGCAGGCCTTCCAGCGCGTCGCCGCCGCCCAGGGCTGTGTGAAGACGACTATGATCCGCCGTCAGGAATACCGAATTGTCCCGTCCCGGCGCGAAAACCGGCGCGAGCACCACGCTCTCGAAACCGAGTGATGCGATCCGACCAAAATCCTCGGGCCACCGTACGAGCGGGCCAGCGAGGAGGTGATGGAAATAGTAGAGGGAGTGGGGTGGGACGGCGCCAGCCAATAATCGAGCATCCTTCCGGCGAACCGAGCATCGGTCCGGTCGGAGGGGTAACCACCTCAGCGCGTCATGGTTGCCGGCGGTCGTCCCGGGCGCCCTGTTCGCCTGGGCGCATGTCCGTAACGGAAGGCCGGTGGCCGCTGTCGCCGCATGTCGGGTTTTCCT
Source organism: Roseococcus pinisoli (assembly GCF_018413645.1). Lineage (GTDB taxonomy): Bacteria > Pseudomonadota > Alphaproteobacteria > Acetobacterales > Acetobacteraceae > Roseococcus > Roseococcus pinisoli. The sequence goes on along the minus strand of NZ_JAHCDA010000004.1, from coordinate 505,561 downwards.
TGACCGGCGCGCATCAACCCGCAACGCTCTCGCAACAGGAATGCAGCCGAAGAGCCGCATCATGCAGGGAGTGTGTCCATGTCCGTTTCTCGTCGCGGCCTGATCGCCGCCGGCGCCGGGTTGCCCTTTGCACCGCTTTCCCTCCCGGCGAGGGCCCAGCCCGCCTCGGGAGCTCCCATTCGCATCGGCGTGCTGTTCGACCTTTCCGGCCCCCTGGCCGCGGCGGGATCCCAGGCCTGCGCGGTGGGCGCGGAGATCGCCTTCGACCTGTTCAACGAAAGGGGAGGCGCGGGCGGCCGCCCGGCCCAGGTGGTGGCGGCAGACAGCCAGAGCCGTGCCGAGGTCGCGATCAACGAGGCCGAGCGCCTGATCAGCCAGGAAGGGCTGGACGTCGTGATGGGCGTCTTCAGCTCCGCCCATGCCATGCCCCTGGCCCAGCGCTTCGAGGCTCAGCGCAAGCTGCTCTGGATCACCACGGCGATCTCGACGGCCGTCATCAAGGGCCGCAACTTCACCCATGTCTTCCGGCCGACCGTGCATTCCGACCAGTATGGCGAGGCCTCGGTCCAGTTCCTGCTCGAGCACAGCGAGCGCGCCATGCGCATCGCGCCCAATAACCTCAGAGTCGCCATCATCCATGAGGACGGGCCCTACGGCACCGGCGTGGCGGCGGCGACCGATACGCTGGCGAAGGCGGCGGGCATGCGCGTCGTCCTGCACGAGGGCTACGCCGCCACCGCGCCCGACCTCTCGACGCTGGTGACGAAGCTGCGCCGCGAGCGGCCGGATGTGATCCTGCACACCGGCTACAACCCGGACATCACGCTCTTCCTGCGGCAGGCGAAGGCTGGCGGCCTGCGGACGCGGATGATCATCGGCCAGGGGGCGGGCTATTCCCAGATCGACCGCCTGACCGAGACCTTTGGCGCCGAGATGAACCATTTCTGCAACGTCGATCCCGCCGGCACGCAGATGCTCGAGCCGGAAAAGCTCACCCCCGAGGTGCGCGACCTCCGCCAGGTGCTGATGCAGCGCTACGAGGCCAAGACGCGCGCGCGCGACCTGCCGACCCACGCCTCCACCGGGTTCAACAGCGCCTGGACCTTCCTGGAGAACGTGCTGAAGCCCGCAGTGCGCGACGGCGGCGGCAGCATCGCCGCCATGATCCGCGCCACGCAGAGCGTGGACCTGCCCGTTGGCGGGACCATCCAGGGACACGGGCTGAAGTTCTACCCGCCGGGCCACGAGATGGCCGGGCAGAACGAGCGCAGCTCGACCGTCGTCATGCAGTACGAGAACGCGCGGGCGAAGGTGGTGTGGCCCACCGCCATCGCCAGCGGCCCGCCCGTGCTGCCCTTCCCCGCGAGCAGCCCCTTCGCGCTGAGGAGCTGATGCTTCTTCAGGTCTCGGGGCTGACGAAGAAATTCGGCGGCTTCACGGCGGTGGACAAGGTGAGCTTCAGCGTGGCCCGGGGGGAGATCCTGGGCCTGCTGGGCCCCAATGGCTCCGGCAAGTCCACCACCTTCAACTGCATCGCGGGAATGCTGCGTCCGACCTCGGGCAGCGTGAAGCTCGACGGCGAGGAGGTCGCGGGGCTGAACGCGGATGCGATCTGCCACAAGGGCCTCGGCCGCACCTTCCAGATTCCGCGGCCCTTTCGCGAGCTCTCGCTGGTCGAGAATGCGACGCTCGCGGCCTATTACGGCGCGAATGGCCGCATCACCCGCGCCGAGGCCGAGAGCCGGGCGCGCGATGCGCTGCAGCTCGCGCAGCTGCCCACGGAGGCCTCGGCGCGTGTCGGCGGCCTGGGGGCGGCCGGGCTGAAGAAGCTCGAGCTGGCGCGTGCCCTCGCCACGCAGCCCAAGCTGCTGCTCGCCGACGAAAGCCTGGGCGGGCTCGACGGCGGCGAGATGCGGCAGGCGGCCGATATGCTGAAGCACATTCGGGACGTGCGCGGCATCACCATCGTCTGGGTGGAGCACATCATGGGCGTGCTGCTTTCCGTCGTGGACCGGGTGGTGGTGCTCGACCACGGCGCCGTGATCTTCCAGGGCACGCCGCGCGAGGCGCAGCAGGATGAGCGTGTGGCCGAGGTCTATCTGGGTCCGCCGGAGACCCGCGCGGCATGAGGGTCACGCATTGATGGAAGAGCCAGCCCTCGTCCTGGAGGGAATCCGTGCCGGCTACGGCGATTTCCAGGCCCTGTTCGATGTCGGCCTGCGCGTCACCCCCGGCGAGGCGGTGGGCGTCGTCGGCCCCAACGGCGCCGGCAAGACCACACTGCTGCGCGTGATCTCCGGCATGATCCGCCCCACCCGTGGCACGGCACGCTTCGGCGAGGTCGATATCGCCGCCACGCCCGCCCACGAGCTGCCGGCCAGCGGCATCGCGCATGTGCCGGAGAACCGCCGCCTCTTTCCGCATCTGACGGTGGAGGAGAACCTGAAGGTCGGCGCCTTCATTCCCTCGGCGCGCAAGCGCTTCGCCGAGCGGTCGGAATACGTGTTCAACCTCTTCCCGAAGATGGCGCAGCGGCGGCATCAGCTGGCCGGCACCATGTCGGGCGGCGAGCAGCAGATGTGCGCGATCGGCCGCGCCCTGATGTCGAGCCCGCGCATCCTGCTGCTGGACGAGCCTTCGGCCGGCCTCGCGCCCATCGTCGTCGCGCAGGTCTTCGAGCTGGTGAAGCGCATCCGCGACGAGGGGCTGACGGTGCTCATCGTCGAGCAGAACGTCGCGCAGGTGCTGCGCGTGGTGGATCGCGCCTATGTGCTCGATGCCGGCCGCGTCGTGGCCGAGGGCGCTTCCGCCGATCTCGCCGCCGATCCCGCGATCCGCAACTCCTATCTCGGCGGGCACTGACATGGATCCCTTTCTGCTCGAGGCGCTGGTCAACGGCATCCTGCTGGGCGGCGTCTTCGCCCTGCCGGTGCTGGGCTGCAACCTGGTCTTCGGCGTCGTGGACGTGGTCTGGCTCTGCTATGCGGAGCTCGTGATGGTCGGCATGTACGCCGTCTGGTTCCTGCACACGCAGCAGGCCTGGCCGCTCTACCTGGCTTTCGCCGCGGCATTGCCCCTGGTCGGGCTGCTCGGCGTGCTGCTGCATCTGATCGTGGTGAAGCCGCTGCTGGGGGCGCCGCCCATCAACCAGCTGCTCGCGACAGGCGGCGTGCTCTTCGTCCTGCAGGGCGGCGCGATGCTGGTCTTCGGCACGGATTTCCGCAGCCTCGGCGTCGAATTGCCGCCGATGGAATGGCACGACGTCTTCGTCTCCGGCACCAAGCTCGCGGCCTTCTGCGCGGCGCTGGCGGGGGCGGCGGCGCTCTGGGCCTTTCTGAAGTTCACCTATATCGGCATCGCCATCCGGGCCATCGCGCGCGACCGCGAGGTGATGCCGCTGATGGGCGTCGATCCGCGCCGCGTCTACGTCGTGGCTTCGGCGGTGGGCGGCGCGCTGGCGGGGCTCGCGGCCTGCCTGCTGGTCGTGCAGCTCGACGTGCATCCCTTCATCGGCCTCTCCTTCGGGCCCATCACCTTCATGATCTGCGTCATGGGCGGGCTCGGCAACATGCTGGGCGGCTTCCTGGCCGCCTTCCTGATGGGGCTGATCGTCTCCACCGGCAGCTTCTGGTGGAACACGGAGATGAGCTACGTGATCGCCTTCGCCTTCTTCATCGCGGTGATCTTCGGCCGGCCGCGGGGGCTTTTCGCGCGATGAACCTCGCCCTCGCCGCCTTCGTCCTGCTCCTCGCGGCCGTGCCGCTGCTCGGCACGCCGGACTACTTCCTCCATCTCGGCGTCACCTCGATGCTGATGGCCGTCTCGGGCACCGGCTGGGCGATGATGGGGCGCTTCGGCCTCGTCTCCCTCGGGCACGGCGCCTTCATCGGCACGGCCGCCTATGTGATGGCGATGCTCTGGAACGAGGTAGGGGTGACGCCCTGGCTTGGCCTGCCCATCGGCGTCGCCGCGGCCATGCTGCTCGCCTTCCTGCTGGGCTATCCCTGCTTCCGGCTGCGCGTCGTCGGGCACTATTTTGCCCTGGTGACGCTCGCCGCCGGCGAGATCGTGCGGCTGCTGATCGTGGCGCTGCGCGAGCACACCGGCGGCTCGCTCGGCATGACGCCGCGCCTCGCGCCGGACGCGCCCTTCCTCGCCATGCAGTTCAGCAAGACCGGCTTCTGGTGGATGGCGCTGCTGGTCTGGGTCTTCGCGCTGCTGGTCTGGTGGTGGCTGGACCGGAGCATGGCCTCCCGCGCACTCGCCGCCATCAACGAGGATCAGGACGCCGCCGCCTCCATCGGCATCCATGTGACGCGGGAGAAGCTGCGGGTCACCATCATCTCCGCCGGCATCGCGGCGCTGGGCGGCGCGCTGGGCGCGCAGTACCGGCTCTACCTCAATCCGGAGTCCCTGGCGGGCATCGGCATCTCGCTGCAGATCGTCTTCGGCGCCATCGCCGGCGGCATGTACTCGATGCTGGGGCCGAGCGTCGGCGCGGTCTTCACCATCGGGCTCGAGGAGCTGCTGCGCGTGGGCTTCGGCACTGTCTTCATCGGCGCCGCGCCCTTCGCCTATGGGATCCTGCTGGTCCTCTTCATCCTCTTCCTGCCGCGCGGCATCGTGGGCTTTCTGCTACGAAAACGCTGAGCGGCCGCTTCAACGGGCCTCCGCCCAGCGGGGCGGAGACGAGCCGAGATTCCCCGCCGGAATGCCGCTTCCGACCTGCACGCCAGCGATGGTCACCGGCGGGCGGAGGCGGCGGGCAGGGCCCCAGCTGGTCTCCTCGGTCGTCGCGGACAGATCCGCCTCGCCGACCGGCGCGAGCGGCGCCTCCTTTGCTGCAGGGCGGGACATCAGCAGCGCTGCCGTCCGCGCGAGCGAGGTGCGTGAGGCGGAGCCGACGCCCTCTGTCACCCGACGCGTGAGCCCTCGCAGCGCGGCGGCGGCCAGGAGGTAGCCCGTCGCATGATCCAGCGCCTGGACGGGCAGGGGATGCGGCTTGCCGGCACCGCTGCGGCGCATACCTTCGCCGGCGATGCCGCAGCTCATCTGCACCAGGCTGTCGAAGCCGCGGCGGCCCTTCCAGGGGCCGGTCCAGCCATAGGCGTCGAGACGGACGTCCACGAGGCCGGGACGCAGGGCATGCCGCGCCTCGGTGCCGAAGCCGAGCCGTTCCAGCGCGTCCGGGCGATAGCCGTTGAGGAAGAGGTCGGCGCCCTGCAGCAGCTCTCCCAGGCGCTCGCGGCCCTCGGCCTGACGGAGGTCGAGGCGTGCGCAGCGCTTGCCGTAGGTGACCTCGGGAGCGATGCCGGGCTCCTCCCATTCCGGTGGATCGAGGCGGAGCACTTCGGCGCCCAGCATCGCCAGGAAGCGTGTCGCGACGGGGCCGGCCAGGACGCGGGTCATGTCGAGCACGCGCAGGCCGGCCAACGGCCGTGGGGGATCGAAGGTCCAGTCGCGCTGCCGCGCCGCGCCGGTATCCTTCCGCCAGAGCAGCGGCTCCTGCGCGACGGCCTGGCCCTGGGGATGCGCGGCCCAATCCGCCATGGGGCGCATCGTCGCGGCGCAGCCGCCCGCCGCGACGATGGCCGCCTCCAGCTCATCCGCCGACCAGGTGGCGACGGCGCGGGCGACGGCCTCCCGCTCGGCCGGCGCCTGCAGGACGGCGAGGGCGGCGGCGCGGTGGTGGGGCGCATTGGTGTGCAGCTTGATCCAACCGTCGCGCGTCGCGTAGTCGCCCGCCACGGCGTCCCAGGTCGCGGGCATCTTCCAGCCCTGCGGCTGGATCGACCAGCCGAACCAGAAGGAGGCGAGGCGCCGGTCCACGACGACCTCGGGCAGGCGGCCGCCGCGCGCGGCGACCAGCTCCGCCGCCGCCAGCCCGGCCGCCGCGACCGAGGCGGCGGCGAGGCTCGTGGTGGCGAAGAAGGAGGGCAGCCCGCCCTCGCCGATGAAGCGCACCTTTTCGGCAAGGGCGGCGTCGCCGCCGAGCCCTTCCCAGATGTCCCGGAGGAAGGCGGCGTCCGTATCGGCCGCGTGAGGCGTGATCTGGTCCATGTCCGGCGTCCCGCTTGTGCCTGGCCATGGCAGGCCTCTTCTAGCATATCGTCAATCTTGATTGAGATAATCGACATCGAGGGCGGTGCCGCATGTCCAGCTACCTGACCGCCGAGGAGGCCGCCCGCCGCCTCGGCGTGTCGCGCCAGACGCTCTACTCCTATGTGAGCCGCGGGCTGCTGCGCGCCCATGGCGGCGACGACCCGCGCCGCAGCCGCTATTCGGCCGAGGCGGTGGAGCGGCTGGGCGCCGAGCGGCGGCGCGGCCGCAAACCCAGGGAAGTGGCGAAGGCCACGCTCGACTGGGGCGCGCCCGTGCTGGAATCCGCGATCACCCTGATCCGCGACGGCCGCTTCTTCTATCGCGGCCGCGACGTCGCCGAACTGGCGCGGACGGCGACGGTGGAGGAGGTCGCTTCCCTGCTCTGGGATCTGCCCTTTGCCGCGGCGCTTGCCACGCCCGCGCCGGAGGGGCCCCGGGGCCCGCTCGACGAGGTGCTGCTCACCCGCTTCACCCTGGCCACCGAGGACGATCCCACCGCGCTCTGGCAGAAAGACCCGCGGCGCCTGGCCGAGGGCTGCGGCGCGCTGCTCCATGCCATGCTCGGCGCCGTGCTGGGCCGCCCGCCCGCGGCCGGCCCGCTGCACCGCCAGCTCGCCGCCGCTTGGCGGCTCGACGCGGAAGGCGCCGAGCTGGTGCGCATGGCGCTCATCCTCTGCGCCGACCATGAGCTGAACGCCTCGGGCTTCACGGCGCGCTGCGTCGCCTCGACCGGCGCCAGTCTGCGCGCGGTGGTGATCGGCGGGCTCGCGGCGCTCACGGGAAGCCGGCATGGCGGCGCGACCGCGCGGCTGGAGGCGCTGTGGAACGGCCTGGACCTGGGCGACCCTGCACCGCAGCTGCGTCGGCGCCTCGCTGCCGGGGAGGCGATCCCAGGCTTCGGCCATCCGCTTTATCCGGAGGGCGATATCCGCGCGCGCGTCCTGCTGCCGCGCCTCCTGCCCGGCTTCCCCGAGGCGGCGCGGCTGATCGAGGCGGTCGCCGCCCTCACCGGCGAGCCTCCTTCCGTCGACGTCGCGCTGGTCGTGCTGCGGCGCGCGCTGGGCCTGCCGGAGGGCACGGCCTTCGGCCTCTTCGCGCTCGGGCGGACCATCGGTTGGATCGCGCATGGGCTGGAGCAGCGGGCGCGCGGCCAGCTCATCCGGCCGCGGGCGATCTATGTGGGGCCTGTTCCGCCGCGCTGAGCGGCGGCATCATCGTGGCGAATTGCTCAGGTGACGCCCGTGCCGCTCCTCGCCGATCCCATCTCCGGCAGCTCCACGCCGCCCGCCCAGGCCGATGTCGTGATCATCGGCGGCGGCATCGTCGGCGTCTGCGCCGCGCTCACCCTCGCCAAGGCCGGGCATTCGGTGGCGCTGGTGGAGAAGGGCGTGGTGGGCGGCGAGCAGTCCAGCCGCAACTGGGGCTGGGTGCGCCAGCAGAACCGCGACCCGCGCGAGATTCCCATGGCGATGGAAAGCCTCGCCATGTGGGAGCGGCTGTCGCAGGAGACCAACGAGGATCTCGGCTTCCAGCGCAAGGGCCTGATCTACGTCACGAAGGACCCCGCCACGCTGGCCACCTGGGAGGCCTGGGGGCGGATCGCAAAGCCCTTCGGCGTGGATACGCGCATGCTGGGCGCGGCCGAGGCGCGCGCCATGGCGACCGGCACCGCCGACGCCTGGATCGGCGGCGTGTATTCGCCTACCGACGGCAAGGCCGAGCCCAGCCTGGCGGCGCCGGCCCTGGCGCGCGCCGCCATGCGCCTTGGTGCCGTCATCGTCGAGAATTGCGCCGCGCGCGGCCTCGACCTGACCGCCGGCCGCGTGAGCGGCGTGGTGACGGAGAAGGGGACGATCCGCACGGCCTCCGTGCTGCTGGCCGGGGGCGCCTGGGCCTCGATGTTCCTGCGCCACCACGGGGTCTCGCTGCCGCAGGCGAGCATCCGCTCCACCTCCTTCCGCACCGAGCCTCTGCCGGAGGTGGTGACGGGCGGCCTCTCCACGCCGAAATTCACGCTGCGTCGGCGGCTCGACGGGGGCTACACGATCGGGCTCAGCGGGCGCGGCCGGCTGGAGCTCGCGCCGCAAGGCTTTCGCTATGCCCGCCAGTTCTGGCCGATGTTCATGGCGCGGCGCGACAAGCTGGCCATCCGCCTGGGCCGCTCCTTCTTCGATGGGCCGGAGGCGATGTCGCGCTGGTCGCTGGACGGCGTCTCGCCCTTCGAGCGCATCCGCATGCTGGACCCGGCGCCGCAGCAGTCGCTGATCGACGAGGCGCTGGTCGCGATGGGCGAGACCTATCCGGAGCTGAAGGGGCGGATCCGCGTGGCGCAGAGCTGGGGCGGGGCGATCGACTGGACGCCGGACGGCATTCCGGTGATCGCGCCCCTCGCGCGGATCCCGGGGCTTACGGTGGCGGCCGGCTTCTCGGGCCACGGCTTCGGCACGGGGCCCTCGGCCGGCAAGCTGGCCGCCGACCTGGTGACGGGCGCCACGCCGAGCATCGACCCGACGCCCTTTCGCTATGAGCGCCTGATCGACGGCTCGGACCTGACCGTGCCGGGCATGATCTGAGGGGCGGGCCTCAGACGAATTCGCCCGGGAGGAAGGGCGGCGCCTTCTCCATCTGGTCGACCACGTCCCTGACACCCTCGATGCGGCTTGCGAGGACGCAGAGGCCGCGGCGCACGGCGTCCGATTGGACGAAGCCGTGGAAGGTGACGACGCCGTCCTTGACGTCCGGGAAGACGTAGAGGCTATGCGCCCAGGGCTCTCGGTCGATCTCTTTCTTGAGGGCCAGGCGGATGCGCGCATCCAGGTTCCGCGTCGTCCCGATCTCGGCGGGCGGCTCCATGGCGGCGAAGAGGAGGTCCGCCCGGGAGACCATGCCGACCAGCCGGCCGTCCGGCGTCACGATCGGCAGGCGCTTCACGCGCCGCTTCTCCATCAGCTGCGCGCAATGCCCGACTGAGGCCTCTGGACCGGCGGTGATCAGATCGGTGGTCATGAGGTCGCGGGCGATGCGCCCATGCGTCTTGGCATAGCGCAGGGCCTCGTTGTCGTTGTCGCGCAGGAGGCGCGCGATCCAGGACCGCGCGGGATCTTCCGCCCCTGCGACCCGACGCAGCAGGTCGGCCTCGGTCACGATGCCGAGCAGCTTGCCGGCGGCATCCGTGACCGGGACGGAAGAGATGGCCCTTTCGCCCAGCAGGCGGGCGATGGAGCTGACGGGCATGTCGGGCGGCACGGTGATGAGGGCGGTCGCCATCAGGTCGCGTGCAAGCAGCGTCTCGGCGGTCATGGCACTGTCTCCTGTTGTTCTGGAGGCCTTGTGGTTCCTTTGGCCGGGGATTGCCTTGATATACGTCAAGATGCGGCGGCGCCGGTCGCGCCGCCGCGTCGGAGCTCAACTGCCCGTGATCAGCCCCCGGGCGCGCCCTGCGTGTTCACGTAGAGCGAGTAGAGCGACTTGCTCGCCGCCATGAACAGGCGGTTGCGGTGCCGGCCGCCGAAAGCGAGATTCGCGCAGCGCTCCGGCAGGCGGATATGCCCAATGGGCGCGGCGTCCTTGTTGAAGATGCGCACGCCGTCGAGCTCGGGCGTGCCCATGCCCCAGCCGCACCAGAGGTTGCCGTCCACGTCGACGCGGAAGCCGTCCGGCGTCTCGCCCTCCTTGCACTGGATGAAGATGCGGTTGTTCGAGAGCCGGCCCGTGGCGCTGTCCACGTCGAAGACGCGGATGACGCGCGGCGTTGCCGAGGCCTCGACCACGTAGAGCTTGGACTCGTCCGGCGAGAAGGCGAGGCCGTTCGGCCGGCCGATATCCCCGCTCGCGACGGTGATCTGCCCGGTCTGCCCGTCCACGCGGTAGATGTTCGTGGGCAGCTCGGGCTCCGCCATCTCCCCCTCGTAGAAGCCGAGCAGGCCGAAGGGCGGGTCGGTGAACCAGATGCTGCCGTCGGACTTCACGACCACGTCGTTGGGGCTGTTGAGGCGCTTGCCCTCGAAGCGGTCGGCGATGACGGTGATCTTGCCGTCGAGCTCCGTGCGCGTGACGCGGCGGGTCAGGTGCTCGCAGGTGATCAGCCGGCCCTGGCGGTCGCGCGTATTGCCGTTGGCGTTGTTGGAGGGGCCGCGGAACACGTCCACCTGGCTCGTCTCCTCCGACCAGCGGAGCATCCGGTTGTTCGGGATGTCCGACCAGACGAGGCAGCGATGGTCGCCGAACCAGACGGGCCCCTCGCTCCAGCGCGCGCCGGTCCAGAGCTGCTCCACGCCCGCCAGCAGCAGGCGGTATCGGTTGAAGGACGGGTCGAGGACCTGCACAGCAGGGTCGGGGTAGCGTTCCACGTTCTGGCTCCGGGCTGTGGACAGGAGGCCGGGCAAGGCGAGCATGGCCCCTGCGGCTGACAGCAGGCCGCGGCGGTTGGCGTCCATTGGGTTTCCTCCACGTTTCTTGTCGGGCCGGGGACCCGGCCGCGAGGACGCTAACACGGCGGCCCGCCTCCGCCAGGGTTCAGAGGAGAGCGGGCGGCTGGCTGTTCCGATCCAGGGGCACGGGAAATGTAGAGGCCTTCTGTGCGTCAGACTGTCAGGCGTGCATCGATAATAGATGTACTCGACGGTGCTCAACAAATGTCGACCTGGAATGGGATGATGGTAAGAATCCCTTCGTAAACAATTCAAATTGTATAACGATTTATTTGATCTATCGGCGTTTGCTTGGAGCGGGGAAATCTCTCGTGAGAAGGAAGCGTACAATGATCGAATTCAGCAGGGTGATCCTGCGCGGTGGACTTGCCGCGCTTCTCTTGTCCTCGGTCGCCGCCTGCTCGGGGCGCTCCTCCGTCGGTCTTGCCGCGGGTGAAGGTGGAGCGGTGGCCGGTGGTTCCTCCTCCTCCAATGGTGGCGGGAACGGCGCTGGCGGCGCCGGCGGTGGTGGCTCCGGTTCCGGTTCCGGGGGCGGCACGGCGGATAACGGCTCGGGCGGGGGCGGCCAGACCATCGCGACCGGCCCGCAGGGACCTGCGGGCCCTCCTGGGGCGCAGGGCCCTGCGGGCCTGCCGGGCGCCACCGGTCAGACTGGCGCCACCGGCCCCACGGGCGCCGCGGGCGCCGCGGCGCCGGGCCTGCTGGCAGGCGCTCTCGGCGGCGTTGCCAACGTGAATGCCGGCGGCCTGCAGGTCGGCGGTCCCGGTGCCAACGGATCGCCGGGCGTGGTGGCGGTCTCGGCCCTTGGGCCGAACGCGGCGCCCAATGCGCCCATCAGCGCCAGTGTCCTTTCCGGCCCGGGCAATCAGATCCAGGGCCTGCTGACGGGCGTCACGGCCACGGCCTCCAGCCCCCAAAACCTCGTGAACAGCGTGCTGGCGACGGCCCAGCCCCTGCTGGGCGCTTCCGGCACCCTGCCAGTCGTGTCGCAGCTGACGAGCGGCCTCCTGCCCGGGGCGGCGCCTGGCTCCGTACCGCTCATCGGCGCGAGCCTCGGCCATACGGCGCTTCTGGGTAACGGGCAGACGCCATCGCTCGTGAACGTGGCGCTGGTCTCGCCGACGGCGGCGGCGGGTTCGCCCATCACCGCCAATGTGCTGAGCGGCGGCTCCGGCGCAGCCCTGGCCGGCGGCGCAGGCGGGGTTCTCGGCGGAGTGACGGCGCCCGTCGCCGGAATCCTCGGCGGCGGCGGCGGCGGAGCCGGACCGGTGGGTGGCGTTCTCGCTGGGGTGACCGCGCCCGTTGCCGGAATTCTGGGGGGTGGCGGTGCCGCGCCGGGCGGCGGCGGTGGACCGGTGGGTGGCGTTCTCGCTGGGGTGACGGCGCCCGTTGCCGGAATCCTCGGTGGCGGCGGTGCCGCGCCGGGCGGCGGCGGCGCGGCCGGACCGGTGGGCGGTGTCCTCGCCGGGGTGACGGCGCCTGTCGCCGGAATCCTCGGTGGCGGCGGTGCCGCGCCGGGCGGTGGCGGTGCGCCGCCCTCGGGCCCGGTGCAGAACATCGTGGGCGGGACCCTGAACACGGTGGGCGGCGTGCTGGGCGGGGTGACCGGCGGCCTGCTGCGCCGTTAGCGTTGGCGGCCTGGCGGACGCCCTGCTGCGGCGATCCGCCGACGCCGCCCTGGCGCGGTACCGGACCGGGATCCAACGAACTGGATCCCGGTCCGGCCACCTCCTCGACAGAGAATCGAGAGGACCGGCGTGGCCGAAGAGCCAACGCCGCTTCCTGGTTCTCGTCCCGAGCAAATCCATCGAGCCGATCCGAATCATGCGCGCAGCGCCGAAGAGCAAAGAGGTCCCATCAATGACCCTCATCAAGGCGGCCCTGGTCCTCGTATTGCTGGCCGCCCTGCCTATGGAAGCCCTCGCCCAGGCGGGCCTCGGCGCCCGCGGCTTCGACACCGACCGGCCGGACATCGCTCCCCCCCGCCCGCAGGGCCGTACCGCCATTCCGCCCGCCGAGCGCCAGATCGTGCCCGCCGCCGTGCCGGACATCACGATCCGCGACGTGGCGGTGACGGGCGATCAGCTCATTGAGCGCGCGGCACTGGCCCGCGCAGCCGCACCCTTCGCGGGGCGGCGCCTGTCGCGCGAGGTGATCAACGAGCTCGCCAATGCGATCGCCGCCGCCCATCGCGAGGCCGGCCTGGCCCTCTTCGGCGTGGTGGTGCCGCAGCAGGATTTCGCCCAGGGCGTCGTCATCCTGCGCGTCATCGAAGGCGAGGTCGCCGAGATCGCCATCGAAGGCGACACGGAGGGCGCTGACCTCAGCCTGACGCGCGCCTATGCGGAAGCCATGCGCGGTGAGCGTCCGCTGCGCCGCGCGACGATGGAGCGCGCGCTGCTGCTGATGGCCGACATCCCCGGCCGCCGCGTCACCGGCCGCTTCGAGCAACTCGACACGCCCGGCAAGGTACGCCTGGTGCTGAACGTCAGCCGCATCTCCCAGCGCTATGGCCTCGGCTTCGACAACCTCGGCGCGGACTTCCTCGGCAATGTGCAGATCACCACCGGCGTGACGCTGAACGCCCTGCTGCAGGAAGGCGATTCCACCCGCTTCACCGTGGGCTTCCCGGTGGTGGATTTCGAGCGCTTCACCTACTTCGCTTTCCGCCACCAGCAGCCCATCGGCACCAACGGCATGACGGTCTCGGTCAACGCCACGCATCTCGAGCAGCGCCGGACGTCGGAATCCAACCTGAAGGGCGAGACCACGACATTCAGCCTGCAGGCGACCTATCCGATCATTCGCCGCCAGACCGAGACGCTGCAGGTCTTCGGCAATTTCGACATCGTGGATTCCCGCGTCTCCGTGCCGCTTGGCCGCCTTGCGGACGAGGCGACGCGGGTGATCCGGGTGGGCGCGGTCTATGGCCGGGCCAGCGAGGCACAGACACGCGGCGGCTCGCTGGCCGTCATTCTGAGCCAGGGCATCGACGGCGCCGGCGCGCGGCAGCGGCTCGGTTTCTTCTACGGCGATCCCGGCTTCACCAAGGTGACGGCCATCGCCAACTACCAGCACGCCTTCTGGGGGCAGCGCTTCATGCTGCGGCTGCGCGCGCTCGGCCAGTACACCGGCGAACGGCTGCCCTCGACGGAGTTCTTCACCTATGGCGGCGTGATGTTCGGCCGCGGCTTCGAGGCGGCGACCCTCTTCGGCGATCGCGGCATCTCCGGCTCCGTCACGCTCGCCATGCCCTTCAAGACGGTCATGGATGTCGACAGCCTGGCGGCCGGGCAATCGGAGTTCGTGGGGCGGCTGATCCGCCGGGCGGAGGCCTATGTCTTCGTCGATGGCGGCAGGGCGGAGAATCTGGCGCCCGCCCCCGCCCCGCGCGGCGATCGCGCGGCCTCGGCGGGCTTCGGCCTGGGCTTCGCGGTGGCGGAGGAGACCAACCTCAACCTCGAGGTCGCGGTGCCGTTCCTCCGCCCGCACAACCGCCATGTCGATCGCGGCGCGCGCTTCGTCGCGGTGTTCAGGCGGAACTTCTGACGGCGCCCGGCGCGCCGCTCAGTTCCGCTGCGCGCCGAGGGCGAAGTACCAGTGGAGCGCGCGCCGCTCGAAGGCCAGGAAGCCGCGGTTCAGGCCATAGCCCAGGACCGCGAGCAGGATGACGGTCGCGTACATCTCCGGTGCGCGACCCGCGAACTGCATGAGCACGAGGTAGTGCCCCACGCCCTGCTCCCCCGCGATCATCTCGGCCACGACGGTGACGACGAGCGCCAGCGCCAGCGCGACGCGGAAGCCCGCGAAGACATAGGGCAGGCAGGCCGGCAGCACGATGTGGAGCGACCGGCGCCAGAAGCCGATGCCGAAGGTGCGCCCCATGGCCAGGGCATCGGCCTCCACGGCGCGCACGCCCTGCATCGTGTTGGTCAGCACCGGGAAGAAGGCGGTCAGCCCCACCACCGTCACCTTCATGGTGTTGTCGAGCCCGAGGAAGAGCACGAGCGGCGGGATGATGGCCGGGATGGGGATGGGGCGGATCAGCTCCACGGTCAGGCCGAAGAGCCGCCTGGTGACCGGCAGCGAGGCGAAGAGCAGGCCCACGATCACGCCCGCCGCGCCACCCGCCAGCAGCCCCGCGAACATCCGCCACAGGGTCCCGCCCAGCAGCAGCGGCAGCTCGCCCCCCAGGCTGTCCCGCGCGAGGGCCGCCAGCACCACGCTCAGCGGCGGCCAGTTCGGGCTGTTCATCCAGTCGAACCGCGCCGAGACCTCCCACAGCAGCAGGAGGGCCAGGATCAGCAGGAAGCCCGAGGAGGGGCGGGCGAGCGCCCGCATCAGCCGTTGGCGGTGCGGAAGATCAGCGAGGCCGGGGCGGGGAAGCGCCCGCCCATGCCGAAGCGCGCCATGGTGGTGATGACCTCCTGCACCTCGGCGGGCGTCACCGCCTTGGGGTAGGTCGGCAGCGCGGTCTGGCGCAGGCGCTCGACCGGCACGCGGCTGAAGGCGGTGATGAGGTCGAGCAGCGCGGGATCGTGGCGGCGCTCGTTCACCCAGTCGACGCCCTTGAAGAGGCCGCGCGCGAAGCGCTCGAAGACCTCGCCATTGCGCTCCAGATCATCCTTCATCGTGACGTATTGCGCGACGGTGGCACCCGGCGCCGTCTCGATGATCGGCCAGGCCACGCGTTCCAGCCGCTCGCCATGCGAGACGAGGGCGCCGGAGGCGAAGGGCTCGCTGAAGATGCCGGCATCGATCTGCCCGGCGGCCAGCGCGTCGGCCATCTGGGGGAAGGGCACCTCGACCGTGGTGACTTTGCGCCAGTCGCCGCCCGTTTTCTCTACCCAGGCCATGCCGCGCAGCCAGACGATGTTGTTGCGGGTGTTGGAGGCGATGCGCTTGCCCTCCAGGTCGCGGCCGGAGCGGATGTTGCTGCCCTTGCGGGTGAGGATGGCGAAGATGTCGGGCGGCGCCGGGTTCCCGGCGGCGGCGCCGGCGACGAAGCGGAAATCCAGCCCCTCCCGGATGCCGAGCAGGATGGAGACGGTGTTGGAGAAGACGACGCGGAACTGTCCGGCCACCAGGCCGGGCAGGCCGGTCGCGCCGCCGGCGGTGGTCGAGGTGTCGATCTCCAGCCCCTCGGCCGCGAAATGGCCCAGGCGCATGGCGGCATGGAGCGGCGCGACATCCGTCACCGGGATGACGCTGACGCGCAGCCGGGTCAGCGTCTGGCCGACGAGCGGCGGTGCGGCGAGGGGCAGGGCGGTGAGCGCGAGGCCCGCGCGGCGGGTGATCTGGGTCATGGACGGTTTCTCCGGATCAGTTGGATTGGGGCTGCCAATGCAGCGCGCGCCTTTCGGCGAGAAGGAAGAGTCCGTTCAGCGCGAGGCCGAGCACGGCGAGGATGATCAGCCAGGCGTACATCTGGCGGATGAGAAAGCTGCGCTGCATGTCCAGGATGAGGAAGCCGAGGCCGCCCTGGCCCGACAGCATCTCCGCCAGCACCGCGAGCACGAGGGCGAGGCCGAGGCTGATCCGCATGCCCGCCAGGATGAAGGGCAGTGCGGCCGGCAGCACGAGGTGGCGCAGCGTGTGCGCCGTGCCCCAGCCATGGGTGCGGGCGGCATCCAGCATCACGCGGTCCGTCCCACGCACGCCCTGCAGCGTGTTCACCAGCACGGGGAAGAGCACCGCCAGCGCCACGGAGGTGACCTTCATCGTGGTGCCGATGCCCAGGAAGAGCATCAGCGGCGGTACCAGCGCGGCCTTGGGGATCGGGCGCATGAGCTCGACCAGCGGCTCCAGCAGGCGGAAGACGGCGGGGAACCAGCCCATGGCCAGCCCGCCCGCGATGCCGAGGGCGCTGCCGATGGCGAAGCCCGTGAAGACCAGCTCCATCGTGGAGAGCAGCGGCGCCACGAATTCGCCGGAGGCCAGCAGGTCCCAGAGGGTGAGGGCGATGGCCGTCGGCGGCGGCATCAGGGCGCGGCGCACCCATCCGGTCTCCACCGCCAGCTCCAGGCCGAGCAGGATCAGGCCGAGCACGAGCAGGCCCGGCAGCCAGGACAGGACGCTTCTAGACAGCATGGCGCGTCAGTAGCTTGCCGAGCAGGTCGTGCCGCAGCTCGAGGAAGCGCGGCAGCTCACGCGTGGCGATGGGATCGCGTGGGCGCGGCAGCCCGACCTCGACGATCTCGGCCAGCGTGGTGGGTCGGCGGGTCAGCATGGCGATGCGGTCGGCCAGATAAATGGCCTCCTCCACGTCATGGGTGACGAGCATCACGGTGAGCTTCCGCTGGGTCCAGATGTCGAGGATGAGGGCCTGGAGGTCGAGGCGGGTGAGCGCGTCGACGGCGCTGAAGGGCTCGTCCATCAGCAGCAGCGCGGGCTCGGCGGCCAGCGCCCGGGCGATGGCCACGCGCTGCTGCATGCCGCCCGAGAGCTGCCAGGGAAAATGATCGCCGAAGCCCGCGAGGCCGACCTGGGCGAGCTGGACCTCGGCGGCCGCCCGCGCGCGGCGGCGGCCGATCCGGTGCTCGACGGCGAAGGCGACGTTGTCGCGCACATTGCGCCAGGGCAGCAGCGAGCGCGTGTATTGCTGGAAGACGTAGACGGCCTCGGGCGGCGGCCCGTCGACCCGGCGGCCGCCGATGCGCGCCTCGCCGGAGCTCGGCGGCAGCAGGCCGGCGGCCATCTGCAGGAGGGTGGACTTGCCGCAGCCCGAGGGGCCGAGCACGGCCATGAACTCGCCCTCGCGCACCGAGAAGGAGACGCGCTCCATCACCCTGGCCGGCGGGCCGGAGCGGCTGGGGAACTCCTTGGTGATGCCCTCGAGTTCGAGGAAATCCATGAACCCTTCCTCTCCGGGCGGCCGTCTTCGCGGTTCGGGAGACGGCCTCCGAATCCCTCGCGTCGTGGGGCGAGGATACGCCAGAGGTTCCCATTCCGTCACCTTGGCCGGGGCGGGAGTCCCGCGTCCCTTCCGGGGAGGGCCGTCGCGGAAGGCCTTGCCGCGGCCTCCGCGATCGGCTGCGGCGGCTAGGCCTGGCGGCGGCGCACCACCATTCCCAGGGCCAGAAGGCCCAGGCCGAAGGTCAGCAGCGAGGCAGGCTCGGGAACCGAGACGGTCAGCACGCCGCCGAAGCGGCATCCCATGAAGCAGCTGCCGTCGCCCGAGATGTAGCCCGACACATGGTCCGTTCCGTCGAAGGTGAAGCGGACGCTCAGGTCCAGGGGGCTGCTGTAGAAGACCGAGCCCACGGGAAGCCCGCTGGGACTGCTGGTGAGCTCGATGGCGGAGCGCTCGGTGCTATGGATCGGGATGTCCTTCGTGAAATCGGCCAGCGAGACCGAGAAGGCCTCGAGGAGGTTCCGCATCTCGATCCGGAGGTCAGAAAGGCCGTCCAGTTGCGCATGGGGCACGCCGCCCCCGTTGCGCTGGCTCAGCTTCACGCCCCAGCTATAGGCCTCGTCCGTGAGGACGAGGGTGATGTCGCTGAGGATGGCGTTGGGAAAGGGCGCCCCGCCGCCATAGGGGGTTTCGATGGTCGGCCCGACCTGCGTGAAGTCGAGGATGACGTCCGCCCGGGATGCTTGGTTTGCCATGGGGAGCAGGCCGGCCGCGAGAAGGAGGAGGAGGACGAGGCGGGGCATGGAACTCTCCCTTGATTGAGTGCGGGGGCTCTCATGCAAATTCCGCGCCGAATCGATTTTCCTTTATATTTTAATGCTTTGTGCATTCGGCGAAAATAACGTCGCATGGAATGTCAAATCGAACGACCAAACGTGCCCCCAGGCGCGATGAAGCCGTTGTTCAAGGGCATGTGGTTTAAGAGGCGGACCGCCATTCCCGTCGGCCTCACCTGGGGTCTCGCGTGATACCGCCGGCGGTCAGAGCCGCGCGAGATAATCCCCCGCCTCGTCCGGGGTGAGCGGCCGCGAGATGAGATAGCCCTGGATAAGGTCGCAGCCATGCGCGGCCAGGTAGTCGCGCTGGGCTTCGGTTTCGACGCCCTCGGCCACGGTCTGCATGCCGAGGCCATGCGCGAGCCCGATCACCGTGCGCGCGATGGGGTTCGGAACCGAACCGGTGGCGATATCGCGAACGAAGTGCCGGTCGATCTTCAGGCGATGCACCGGAAGCCGCGTGAGGTGCGAGAGGGAGGCATAGCCGGTGCCGAAATCATCCAGCGCGATCGAGACGCCGAGGCCCTCCAGCTCCGCCAGCACATGAGCGATCCGGTCGGAGGCGCGGTCGAGCAGCACCGTCTCCGTCACCTCGACCTCCAGGCAGGAGGGCTCGATGCCGTGGGTCTGGAGCTGGTGCCGCACGAAGTCGAAAAAGCCTGGGGACAGCAGCTGCGAGGCGGCGACGTTTACCGAGACCCGGCCGGGATTGAGGCCGCGCGCGCGCAGCCGCGTGATCGCCGAGAGCGCCAGCCCCGTGATCCGGGCGCCCAGCGGGACGATCATCCCCGTCTCCTCGGCCACCGGAATGAACTCGCTGGGCGGAATGGGCGTCGTGCCATCCGTCCAGCGGGCGAGGGCCTCGAAGCCGACATGCACGCCGTCGCTCAGGCGGACTTGCGGCTGCAGCGCGACCTCGATGCGGTCGGCGTCGAGGGCTTCGCGCAGCGCCGTGGCGAGATGCGAGCGACGCGCGAGCATCGCCGTGATGGCCGGCTCGAAGAAGGCCACGCCGCCCGAGCCGCTGCGCTTCGCGTGGTGGAGGGCCGTGTCGGCGCAGCGGAACAGGCCGTCCCCATCCGTCGCATCGGTCGGATAGAGGGCGAGGCCGATCGAGAAGGAGGGGGTGAGGCGCGCCTGGCCGATCTGGTAGGGGCGCTCCAGCTCCTGCCGCAGGCGCCGGACGAAGGCGGCCGCCTCGGTCGCGGTGGAGATGCCGGGCAGCAGGAGGCCGAACTCGTCGCTGCTCAGGCGGGCGGCGGTGTCGCCGTCGCGCAGGAAGCCGCGGAGCCGGTCGGCCAGGTCGCGCAGCAGCGCATCGCCGCAATCATGGCCGCGCGTGTCGTTGATCGTGCTGAAATGGTCGATGTCGAAGAAGACGAGGCACGCGGTCGCGCGGTCCTCGGCGCGGCGCCGGGCCACGAGGCCGCTGAGGCGGCGCTGCAGCAGGGCGCGATTGCCGAGGCCGGTCAGCGGATCCTCGCTGGCGCGCCGCAGCACGCTCTCCGCCATCGTCTTCACCCGCGTCACATCGGTGCCGATGGAGATGAAGGAGCCATTGGCGAAGCGGCGCGTGCGCTGCTGGAGCCAGCGGCCGTCCGGCAGGCGCACCAAGCGCGAAGGGCCCGGCATCCGGTGCGCGGCGATCTGGTCGTGCAGCCATTCCTCGCGCGCGGCGACGCTGTCCCCCGCATCGGGATACTGCCCGTGGGCGAGGCCCGCGCGCAGCACCTCCTCCAGGCTGGCGCCCACGCCGATCGAGGGCGCAGTCCTGTCGAAGATACGGCCATAGGCGCGGTTGAAGAGGATGGCGCGCTCCTCCCGGTCATAGGCGACGACCGCATTCGGCAGCGCGTCCAGCACCTCGGAGAGGAGGGTCTCCGCGGCGGTCCGGCGGGCGGCTTCCAGCCCCATGGCGGCGTCCAGCTCGCGCTGGGCCGTGACATCCTCGAAGGTGCCGGTCAGCTGGGTGACGACGCCCTCGCGCTGGACCGCGCGGCCCGAGATGCGCACCCACAGCGACCGGCCGCGCGCGGAGACGAAGGGCACCTCCCAGTCCCAGGGCTGGCCTTCGGCGATGCCGAGGGCGATGGCGGCGGCCATGTCGTCCCGCGCGGAGCCGGGAAAGAAATCCAAAGCCTCCTCGAGGCTGCGTGGCGCTGCATCGGCCGCTTCATGGATCTGCTGGGTCAGCTGGCTCCAGGTGACCCGACCCGTGCGGGCGTCGATGCACCAAGTGCCGATGCCGGCCATGGCGAGGGCATCGGCCAGGGGATCGGCCTCGATCGGCGTCGATCTCGCGGCCGTGCGCCAGGGGGCATTGTTCCTGGCCCAGGCATCCTCGAGCGCGTCATCCATGGTGCAAGGCCGGTTGGGAAGCGCTTCCTGGCGCGGAGGGCGGTCGCGCGAGGGCATCGAGATGGGGCTCTAGCGCCGCCACGGCCTCGCGCCAAGCCTGGAGGGGGGCGTCGAGGTCTCCCTCGCCCATCGCGGCGGCCTCGAGCACGGCGGTGGCCTGTGCCAGCGGCTCCGCGCCCAACCGGCGCAGCAGGGCCAGGAGATGAAGCACGGTCTCCACCCTCGCATTGGCCTCCTCGATGACCTCTGGAAGGCGAAGAAGCGCGGCGCGAACCTCCTGCACCAGCTCGGCAACGACCCGATCCGCCTCCTCGCCGCTATCTGCGCGGAGGCGATCGAGCGCTGCCGGGGAAAGCGGCGCGTCCTGCTCTTCGTGGCGGCGCCGGGCGATCTCGGCGACGGCGGCTAGCATCTCCACGCGGTTGATGGGCTTGGCCAGATGCGCGTCCATGCCGGCCGCACGGCAGGCCTCGACCTGATCCGTCATGGCCGAGGCGGTGAGCGCGATGATCGGGACGCGGCGGCCCGCACCCGGAAGCTGGCGGATGCGCCTGGCCGCTTCCAGCCCGTCCATGACAGGCATCTGCACGTCCATCAGCACGGCGTCGTAGGTATTGGCCTGGACCGCCGCCAGCGCCTCGCCGCCATCCGAGGCGAGCGTCACCTGATGGCCCGCCTGCTCGAGCATCACGCGCGCGAGGGTGCGGTTGACGGCGATGTCGTCGACCACGAGGAGGCGCAGGGCCTGGTCCGCGGCGGCCTTCGCCGGCTCCTCCTCATCGAGGTGAAGGGAAAGGGGCAGCGCGGGCTTCGAGAACGGCGTCGTGTCGACGGCGGGCAGCGGCAGCTCGGCCCAGAACATGGCGCCCTGGCCGATCCCGTCCCCGATGCCGATCTCGCCCGCCATGGCGCTGACCAGCTGCGCCGAGATGGCGAGGCCGAGACCGGTGCCCCCGCCGCTCTCCGCGCCGGCCTGCAGCTGACTGAAGTCGCGGAACAGCCTTTCCCGTTGCTCGGCCGGGATGCCCGGGCCCGAATCCTCGACCTCGAAGCGGATGACGTCGGGCCGCGGCGTCGCGCGCAGCCGCAGCACGACGCGCCCGCCCTGAGGGGTGAACTTCACGGCATTGGACAGCAGGTTCAGCAGCACCTGCCGCAGGCGCATCGCATCCACCGAGACAGTGGTGGG
Source organism: Roseococcus pinisoli (assembly GCF_018413645.1). Classification (GTDB taxonomy): domain Bacteria; phylum Pseudomonadota; class Alphaproteobacteria; order Acetobacterales; family Acetobacteraceae; genus Roseococcus; species Roseococcus pinisoli. The sequence continues at coordinate 483,793 of NZ_JAHCDA010000004.1, read as the reverse complement.
CAGGCTGGCCTCGGTGTCGAGCGCGATGGCGATGTGCTTGCGCTCCACCTCCGGCATGACCAGCGCCATGCAGGATTCGGCAAGGGGACGCAGCGCCGTCGGCACGGGCCGCAGCTCCAGCTTCCCGGCCTCCGCCTTGCTGAGGTCGAGCAGCGTGTTCACCACGTCCCGCAGATGCGCCGCGGCATCGTGCATCAGGCGCAGCCGGTCGCGGGATTCGTCCGAGATGCCGGGGTCCTGCAGCAGCACCTGCGCATAGCCGAGCACGGCGTTGAGCGGGGTACGCAGCTCGTGCGACATGCGGGCGAGGAACATGCCGCGCGCCATCGTGGCCTTCTCGGCATCGTCGCGCGCCACCGCCAGCTGCGTCATCGCCGCCTTGAGGGCCGTGATGTCGGTGCGGATGCCGACCGTACCGCCATCCGGCATGGTGCGGACGGTGATGAGGACCCAGCGGCCGCCGGGCAGCAGCCGCTCGACGCTGAGGCCGCCGGCGTGGCGCTGTTCCTTCAGCTCGCGGATGAAGCTCTCGATATCGCCCTTGAGCTGCGGGTATTGGCCGCGCCGGGCGCCCTCGCGGATGATGTCCTCGAAGCGCGCGCCCTCCCGGATGAAGTCCGAGGAGAGCTGGTACATCTCGCGATAGCTCTGGTTGCAGACGATCAGCCGGTCCTCGGCGTCGAACATGACGAAGCCGTCTGTCATGCTGTTCAGCGCGCTTTCCAGCCGCAGCCGCCAGTTCAGGCGCTCCTCCTCCACGCGGCTGCGCTGCGTCACCCAGACCAGGAGTGAGATCATGAGCGCGATCAGGACCAGGGCCAGGGCCGCGGAGAAGAGCGCGGCGCGGTCACGGTCCTGGCGCCAGTTCGCCAGGACCGGGTCGAGATCCAGCTCCGCCACGATGCGCAGGCGCGGATAGATGGTCGGGCGCGCGGCGACGATGACCTCGCGGCCATCCAGCGGCGACAGCCTCCTGATGGCGGGGCCGGGCTCGGTCGGTGCCGTCATCCTGCGCCCCAGCAGGCTGTTGTCCTGCATGGAGGAGGCGAGGAGTGTTCCGTCGGAGCGCTCGAGCCAGACCCGCAGGCCCGGCGCTTCGCCACCGGCATTGAGCAGCACGGCGATGCTGGACAGCGTCACCTCGGCGATGCCGTGGACCGCGCCGAAGCCGGGGAGCTGCAGCGGGCGGCCGAAGAAGAGCGCGAATTCCGCCGTGGCGGGATTGAGCGCCGGTCCCCCCAGAGCGAGCCCGCCCGCATAAAGGCCGGCTTCCTCGTAATCAGGGCCGATGGGCACTGGAAGGGAGCGCCGCCGCGAGGCCGACAGCGCGGCGGCGATCGGCTTGTTGTCGTCGCCGACCAGCAGCAGGTCGCGGAAGGCGAAGTTCTGCGTGTTGATCTGGCGGAGCGCGGCGTTCACCCCGGCGATATTAAGCCTGTCCCCGCCGGCGAGCGGCGCGAGCAGCAGGGGCAGGCCGATCAGCGTGGCATCGACCTGGACGAAGCTGCGATTGACTGCGCTTTCCACCGAGCGGCCAACGCGATCCGCCAGCTGCGTTGCCGCCGTGAGCGCCGTGTCTCGCGCCTTGAAGACGAGCTGCGAGACCGCGAGAATCTGCGCCACCAACAGCAGGCCCACGCCGAGAATGATGGAGATCCGGATCCGGCGGATCGAGCTGGAGGTCACGGCCGGCGCCTGCCCCGCGCCCGCGGGCATGCGGGTCGGGGGGCGCTTCGCGCCATCCTGGCGATCCGAGCTAGCGCTCATGGGCGCGCGGGGATGCCAACCGAAGCGGCAAGTGTGGCGTTCCAGGAATCGGCGCAGTCGGGGCCGCAGCGCTCCAGCCAGTTGGGCAGCACGACGTCGCGCAGCAACACCCGGCGACGCCGCTCATCCTCCTCGGTGACTGGGACGATCTGCATCCGGCCGGGTCGCCCGGCCTGGCAGGAGGGCTGGCCGGAATTGCAGGCGAAGCCGTCCTCGGTTTCCCGCTCGGCGGCCTCCCAGATATCGCGCTCCAGCTCCTCGATGCCCTGGCGGAGAATTTGCTGGAGGTCGGCCGGGAGCGCATTCCAGGTCGGCCGGTGAACGCCGAAGACGCTGATGCCCCAGGTCAGGGCCATGCGATGGACGTAGCCCGTCACCTCCGCGAGGCCGACGGCATTGCCCGACAGGGAGCCTGTGATCGCGCATTCCACTTGGCCATTCCGCACGGCATTGGCGGTTTCGGCGAAGGGCGTCACGACCGAGATGGCGCCGAGGGCGGTGATGACATCCGCCTGGCCCACCGAGGAGGTCCGGATGCGGCGGCCGCCCAGGTCCGACAGGCTGGTGAAAGGCCGCGTGCAGAACAGCACCTGTGCCGGATAGGCGTAAACCGCCAGCACCTCGATGTCGTAATTGTTGGCGAGAAGGCGCTCGATACGCGGGCGATAGGCGGCGGTGTTCGCACGCAGCCGCGCCATGTCCGGATTGAGGACGGGGAGGTCGGCCCCCGCGAGCTCGGGCTCGTCCGCCGAGGTAGTTGCGAGCAGGAGGGTGCTGTAGGGTACCACGCCGAGCCGCATGAGGTGCAGGGTCTCGGCCTGTCGGATGCCGCTTCGGTCCGACGGTTCGATATCGGCGACCATCCGGCCCTGGGTGATCTCGCCCAGGCGCTGCTGCCAGAAGGGCGCCTCGTAGCGCAGGTACTGGCTGACGCCCGCGAGCCCGCCGATCACCTTGATGCGGATGGGATCCGCCGCGGTCGGAACGGCCGGTTGTCGCACGGCCGGTGGGGAAGGGGCCGCGCCCTGGGCGTGCGCTCCTCCCGCGATGCCGACCGTCAGCAGGGCCGCAAGAAGCGCTCGGGCTCCCCAGAAGCGGGGACCGGCTGCCGATGGTGTCGCCGCCAAGCGCGGACTTCGCATGAGTGTCTCGCTATAGTTGAGCGACGGATCATTAAATCACTAAGAGATAGTATCTTCCGGCTCAGGCTCACGGTAGCGGCGATGCCCAGGCAAGTTGAAGAGATTTGTCGCAGTTCCCTTCTGGCGGGAAGCCGGGGCGGTGGCTACTGGCACACGGGCGGGCGCCCTGCGCTCAGGAATCATCGCGGCGAGCGCCTCGACGCCCGAGGTCGTGGAAGAGCGGGGCGGCTGGCCGCCCTGGGCCGCCAGCACCGCCAGCACGTCCAGCATCGCATGCCGCAGCGCGGGGTCGTGGATCCGCGCGAGGTGGCCGAAGGCGGCGCAGGCATCGGCGAAGACAGGATCATCGGGACCGAGGCTGCCTTCCCCGGATTCGGGCTGGAGATGGGTGAGCAGCGCTGCCGGCGCGATGTCCAGCACGGCGGCAAAGCGCAGCAGACGGCCGATGGAAAGGCGCGTGAGGCCGGTCTCGTACTTCTCGATCTGTTGCGGGGAGACGCCCAGGCCCGTCGCGACGACGCGGCGGGAGATGCGGCGCGATTCGCGTATCTGCCGGAGGCGGACGCCCAGGGCGAGGTCGGCGGCATCGGCGCTCACGGGCGGCTCGCGAAGCTTCTTCGCAACCATGGCCTGGACTCCTTTCCTCTCTGCCCGGTCTTAGTCTTGGCCAGGGTGACGGTCATGCCCATCGCCCGACCGATTTCGGTTCAGGCAATCTGCACGGTTTTTCGCATGTTAAGGAATGAATTGCTCGGAAAGGTTGTGCAAAGAGTGATGTGTCGTGTTTTGTAGAGACGTCATCTGAGCCGCCCTTAAGAGGTTCTTAAATTCCATGGAATTATTTTCTCGGGTACCGGGCGGATGATCAATCCCTTTGATCGCCTGTAAAAATTTTCTTCGCTTTGCGTAAACCCAAGACTGGCTACGAAGTTCCTATCCTGTGAAGGTGTCCCTCTCGTTGACTCGAAGAGGGCCCTGGCTAGACGTGTTGCGACCGAAAAACTCGACAAAACCATTTGGGCGCAAATGAATGCAACCTATGCGGGCGCTGACCGGGCGCGTGGCGATGTGAAGGCTTCCGGGCGGCATTCCGCCCCGGCCGTTGGGTGCCGGGGCCGTCGGACGGCGAGTGCGACGCCGCTGGCCCGCCACGGGGCGGCGGCGCCCGCGAGCCTCGCCGTCAGGGCTCACATCTTCGCGATGCAGGAGCACGGCCGCGATGGCGGCGGGCGATCAAGGGCCCTCACCGGATGATCGCCCGCGGCTGGCCCCTGCGCGGACCTCGCCTGAACGAGGGGGCCGCCATCTACCTTTCGCTCGTCGGGCTGTTCTTCCTGGCCGCCAGCGTGCCGGTCGTGACCGCCTGGCGGGCCTTCACCTCCACCCAGCATCTGGCGCAACAGCGGGTGGACGGCCTCGCCCGCACCGCCCTGATCGGCGCGGGCCTCCAGGTCCAGCGCAGCCTTGAGACGGTGCGGGCCTTCCAGGCCCTGGCGCAGGCACAGCTCGTCCTGCCTTCCGGCCGGCTGGCCGCCCCCGCAGATGCTCTCGACCTCCATCTGCGCGGCATGGTTCAGAGCCGCCCCAGTCTGGTCGACCTGATCGTCTTCGACGGGGCGGGATCCCCGCTCTGGTCGGCCGGGACCTCCAGCACCACCCAGGCGCGGGGAACCGTCACCGCCTGCTGGGATCATCTCGGCAGCCTGGATGAGATCCAGATCGGCCGTCCCCGGCGCGCGGCGACCCAGCAGCTGCCGGTGGTCTGCCTGCGCGAGGCCGTCCGCGGCCCCACGGGCGACGTCCTGGGCTTCGTGGCCGGGATTTTCGATGCGGAGCGGCTCTCCCTCCGCCTGCGGGACGCCCTGGGTGATAATGCGGGCGTGACCACGCTGCTCCGCAACGATGGCGCCATCGTCGCCCGCAGCGACAATCCCCGCCTGCATGTGGGGGCCGTGGTGCCGGAAAGGGCGATGCTGGATGCGCGGGGACCGCAGGGCCTGATCCGCACCTCCAGCGCCATCGATGGCCGGCCCCTCCACCTGGCCTGGCGCCAGCTGGACGGCACGCAGATGATCGTGATGGCCGGCATCGACCCGACCTCCTATGTCGCCCAGGCGGAGGCGGAGCGGCGCCACGGCATCGCGATGCTCGCCGTGGGGCTTCTGCTGATGGCCGCGGCCTTCATGGCCGTCGCGTCCTCCCTCGACCGGCGACGTGGCCTGGCGGAGCTCGAGCGTGCGCAGGAAAGCCTGGAGCGCGACGAGGCCGAGCACACGCGCCTGCTTTCCACCTTCGATCCGCAGCCAAGCGCCGCCTACCGGGGCAAGATCGACGAGGAGGGCGACCTAGACGACCAGGAGATCGGGCCCGAGATGCTGAGGCTCACCGGCGGGGCGGACCTGCCGGTCATGCCTGGCGGCGCGGCCGCCCGCCGCGCCTTCTTCCGCCGCGTGCTCGAATTCGGCGAGCATGTCCGCGAATACCGCCTGCGTATGGCGGACGGCACCGGGCTCTGGATCCGCGAGCGCTGCCGCATCGTCGGCTGGGTCTCGCCCACCGAGGCGGAGGTCGTGGGCGTCGTGACCGACATCGAGGAGGAGCGGCGGATGCGCGCCCAGGCCGAGGCCAGCGCGCGGCTCACCGTTCTCGGCCAGATGGCGGCCAGCATCGCCCATGAGATCAGCCAGCCCCTGGCTGCCATCTCCATCGCGGCCGAGGTCACGCTCGCGCATCTGGTGGTCCCCGGCGACACGGCCAAGGCGAAGCGATACGTCGAGAACATCGTCCGCCAGGTGGACCGCATGCGCGATATCGCCAAGCACCTGCGGACCTTCTCCCGCACGGATGACGGGCCGCTCGACGAGGTTCCGCTCGAGGATGTGGTGCGGGGGGCACTGGAGGTGGTCGGTGCCTCGCTGCGGCAGGACGGGGTCGTCGTCCACCATCCCGATCTGGACGGCCTGCCCAGCGTGCAGGGGCGCCTGATCCCGCTCGAGCAGGTGCTGGTGAACCTCCTGGTGAACGCGCGGGACGCGATGATGCATCTGCCCACGGTGCAGCGCGTCGTCAGCATCGATATCGAGCCTTCGCCGGACGCGGACTGGATCACGATCTTCGTGCGCGACCGCGGCCACGGCCTGCCGGAGGGTATCGACCAGCACGCCTTCGAGCCCTTCTTCACCACGAAGCCACCGGGCCAGGGGACGGGCCTCGGCCTTTCCATCGCCTATGGAACGATCCTCGGCTTCGGTGGGGAGATCACGCTGGGCAACCGATCCGGCGGTGGTGCGGAGGTGGTAATCCGTCTGCGCCTTCTGCCAGCTCCGGAAGCGGCGGGGTCCACGTCGCTGGAAAAGCTTCCCTCAACGGTTGCCAGGGACGGCGCCAAGATGGGACACCTATGTTGATGTCCAATCAGCCGCGCATTCTCGTCGTCGACGACGATCCCGACTTCGCTCAGCTGTTGAGCGACTATCTCGGCCTCCATGGTTGCCAGGTGCTGGCGGTGCAGGACGAACCGCAGCTCCAATCGGCCGTCACCACCTTCGTGCCCGACCTCGTGCTGCTGGATCAGCGGCTCGGACACGTCTCGGGAACGGATGTCCTGCGCGGGCTGCGCGCCATCTCCGACGTTCCCGTCATCATCGTCACCGGCACCTCCGAGACGATGGACCGCATCGTCAATCTCGAGATCGGTGCCGATGACGAGATGGAGAAGACGGTCACGCCGCGCGAGATGCTGGCCCGCATCCGCTCGGTGCTGCGCCGCCGCCGTCGCGAGCACGAGGTGCCCGCCGAGCCCGCGCGGCCGAGCTGGCACCTGGATGGCGAGCGGCGTGTGCTGCGGCGGCCGGGCGGTGCGGTCTGCTCCCTGACCAATGCCGAGTTCGAGACGCTGCAGATCCTGCACGCCGCGAAGGGCAATCCGGTCAGCCGCGCGGAGCTGTGCCGCGAGGTCTTCGGGCGTCCCTTCCGCGTGGGCGACCGCGCGGTGGACACCATCGTGAAGAACCTGCGCCGCAAGATCGAGCCCGATGCGAGCGACTTCGTCTCCATCCAGGCGGTGCGCACCTTCGGCTACGTCTTCGTCGGCTTCCCCTGACCACGCCGCGCCTGCTGATCCTCTGGCATTCGCGGACCGGCGGCACGGCGGCCATGGCCGAGGCTGCGCATGCTGCCGCGGCGGCCGAGCTGCCGACCCGGCTGCTGCGGGCGGAGGAGGCGGGCCCGCAGGACCTGCTGGCCGCAGGGGGCTATATCTTCGCCTCCCCCGAGAATCTCGCCACGGTCTCCGGTCCGATGAAGGACCTGTTCGACCGCTGCTACTATCCGCTGCTCGACTGCATCGAGGGCCGCCCCTATGCGCTGATGGTCTGCGCCGGGACGGACGGGCAGGGCGCCATCCGCCAGATGCGCCGCATCGTCACGGGCTGGCGGTTGCGCGAGGTGGCGGAGCCGGTGCTGGTGCTCACCGGGGCGCAAACGCCCGAGGCGATCCTGGCGCCGAAGCATCTCGCCGAGGCGCAGCTCGCGCCCTGCCGTGAACTGGGTGCGGCGCTCGCCGCGGGCCTCGCCATGGGCATCTTCTGACGGCGGGCGTCTTGCCGGATCCTCCGGCGGCGGGGACAGTTCCCCACCAACAAGAAAACGGAAGCGTCCTTATATGAAGCTCACCTTCTCCGGCGCGAGCCCCTATGTCCGGAAGGCGCTGGCCTGCGCCATCGCTCGCGGCATCGACGGCCGGCTCGAAAATCTCGGCCTGCGCACCTCGGACCCCGCGTTGGCCGCGTTGAACCCGCTCGCCAAGATCCCGACCCTGGTCACGCCGGAGGGCATCGCGCTCTACGACAGCCCGGTGATCTGCGAGTATCTGGACAGCGTCGGCGATGCGCCGAAGCTCTTCCCGGCGGCCGGGCCCGCACGCTGGAAGGCGCTGCAGCTGCAGGCGCTGGGAGACGGCATCATGGATGCCAGCCAGCCGCGCCGCCGCGAGATCGGGCTGCCGCAGGACGAGGGCCGCCAGGAATACATCGCGACGCAGCGCAGCAAGGTCGAGCGCGCGCTCGACCAGCTGGAGGCCGAGGCCGACCAGCTCGGCCAGCTGGCCACGATCGGCGAGATCGCGGTCGCCTGCGCGCTCGGCTACCTCGACTTCCGCTACCAGAACGAGCCCTGGCGCGCCGGCCATCCGAAGCTCGAGGCCTGGTACGCCAAGGTGGTCGCCCTGCCGGCGCTGGCGAGAACCATGCCTGTCGCATGATGTTCATCATCCGGATGATTGTACCAATAAGGGGCGGCCGGTAACGTCGGGCTCACCAATTCCTGGGAGCGCCCGCGTGACCGACCCGCGCCTTATCCGCATCTCCGAGCTGATCGAACTCAAGGCCGACGGGCAGTACGGCCTGGCCGAGATCAACCAGCGCCAGCACGCCCTGCAGGCGGCCTGGCTCGCCGAGCGGCAAGGTTGCCCGGCGAGCCTGATCGCGGCCGCGCTGCTGCATGATATCGGCCATATGATCCACGATCTCGGCCATGACGCTGCCGAGAACGGCGTGGACGACAAGCACGAGGAGCTCGGCTACGAGTTCCTCGCCTCCATGTTCGGCCCCGACGTGACGGAGCCCGTGCGGCTGCATGTCGCGGCGAAGCGCTATCTCTGCGCGGTCGAGCCGGATTATTTCGGCCGGCTGTCACGGGATTCCGTGGTCAGCCTCAGCCTGCAGGGCGGCCCGATGTCCAAGGACGAGGTCGCGGAGTTCGAGGCCGTCCCGCAGTACCGCGACGCCGTGCAGCTCCGCCGCTTCGACGAGCAGGCGAAGGTGAAGGGGTTGCAGACGCCGCCCGCCTCGCACTTCCTGCCCTATGTCGAAGAGGTCATCCTGCCGGCCTGACGGGCAGTGCCGGCAGCGGAGATGGAGGTGCGCGCCGCGCGCTACTCCCTCTCGATGCCGGCGATCCGCACGACCTCGCCCCAGCGGCGGCGCTCCTCGGCGAGGATCCTCTCCATGTCGGCCACCGTGCCGCCGACCGGCTCGGAGCCCCAGGAGAGCAGGCGCTCCTGCACCTCGGGCATCTTCACGATCCGGTCGATCTCGGTGGCGAGCCGCTCGCGGATCGCCATGGGCGTGCCGGCCGGTGCGCCGTAGCCCATCCAGGCCTCGGCCTCGTAGCCGGCGATGCCCACCTCCTGCAGCGTCGGCACGTCCGGCAGCAGGCGGAAGCGGCGCGTGCCGCCGACGGCCAGCGGCTTCAGCGTGCCGGCGCGGAAATCCTCCAGGAAGGCCGGCGCCTGCTCGATGACCAGCTGCACCCGGCCGGCCAGCAGGTCGGTGCGCGCCGGCGCCCCGCCGCGATACTGCACCATCTCCATCGGCACGCCGCCGGCCAGAGCCCGGAACAGCTCCACCGTCAGCCGCGAGGCCATGCCCGAGGTCGCGAAATTGATGGAATTGGGGCGCGCCCGCGCGAGCGCCAGGAGCTCCTGCACCGAGTTCACGCCCAGCGAGGTCGGCACCGCCATCACATAGGGGACGGAGGCGATCATGCAGACGCCGCAGAGGTCCCGCTCGGGGTCGTAGGGCAGCGACTTGTACACGAAGGGATTGACGACCATCGGCCCCGGGCTTCCGGCCAGCAGCGTGTAGCCGTCGGCCGGTGCCTTCGCGACAGCGTCCGCGCCCAGCATGCCGAAGGCGCCGCCGCGATTCTCCACCACCACCTGCTGGCCGAGCGGCGCGCCGAGGCGCTCGCCGATGAGGCGCGTCATGAGGTCGGTGGTGCCGCCCGCGGCGAAGGGGACGATCACGCGGATCGGCCGGTTGGGCCAGGCCTGGGCGACGGCGGGCCCCGCCAGGGCCGGCGCGGCCATTGCGCCGAGCAGGGTGCGTCGGGACAGTTTCGGAAGGGTCATGGGTCGTCTTTCGCCGGAAGGGTCAAGGCTCGGGAGAGCAAGCTAGGGCATGTCCGGGCCGCGCGGGGCGCCGGACGATGCGGGAAATACGGAAGGAAAAGGGCCGTTGCCGCCGGATTGGGCGCGGCGAGGGAGACCTGCCCGCGAAGGGGCAGCCCGCCGCCTGCGCGTCGCGGAGGGGCGGGCATCGGCTCCGTCGCCGCTTCGGGCCGGGCTACTTCGCGCCCAGGAAGAAGCGGTTCTCGGGCCGAGCCAGGCCGAGATTCTCGCGCAGGGTGCGGCCTTCATATTCGCGGCGGAACAGGCCGCGCTCCTGCAGGATGGGGATCACGAGCTTCGTGAAGCACTCCATCCCGGTCGGCACCACGGGGGCGGCGACCATGAAGCCGTCGCAGGCCTTGCCGCGGTACCAGGCCTCCAGCCGGTCCGCGACCTGCACCGGGTCGCCCTTGAAGATATTGCCGGCCATCTGCGGCAGCACGCTCTTATAGGTCTCGCGGACGGTGAGGCCCTTGGCGCGCGCCATGGCGATGATGGACTTGCCGATGGCCGTCGGGCCCACATGCTCGGAATCCAGCGCGGGCATGGGCTCGTCCAGCGGGAACTCGGACATCTTGGTGCCGACCATCTTGGACAGGTAGTCCAGGCCCACGGGGATCGGGACCAGGTCCTCCAGCTCCTGCAGGATGCGGTCGGCCTCGGCCTCGGTCTCGCCCACCACGATGGTGGTCCCCGCCAGGATTTTCATCTCGTCCGGCTGGCGGCCGTACTTGGCCATGCGGCCCTTGAGGTCGGCATAGAGCTTCTGGGCATTCTCGATCGTGCCCTCGATCGCGAAGACGCAATCGGCCGTCGAGGCGGAGAGCTCCCGCCCGGCCTCCGATTGCCCCGCGGAGAAGATCAGCGGATGGCCCTGCGGCGGCCGCGGCGCATTGAGCGGCCCAGCGACCTGGAAGTGCTTGCCCTTGTGGTTGAGCGCATGGACCTTCCGCGGGTCGAGGAACTGGCCGGTCGCCTTGTCCTGGGGGAAGGCGTCGTCGGCCCAGGAATCCCACAGCCCCTTCACGATCGCCGCGAACTCGCCCGCCCGCTCGTAGCGATCGGCGCGGGCCACGTGCTCGTCATGCGAGAAGTTCAGCGCGTCGCCGGGGTTGGAGGTGGTGACCAGGTTCCAGCCGGCGCGGCCCTTGCTCAGCTGGTCCAGCGAGGCGAAGCGCCGGGCGACGCTGAAGGGCTCGTCATAGGTAGTGGTCGCCGTGGCCACGAGGCCGACATGCTGGGTCACCATCGACAGGGCCGAAAGGAGGGTCACCGGCTCGAAGATCCCCGGCCGGTCGGAGGGCGAGGTGGCGGCGAAGAGGTCGGGCTTGTCGAGGTTGCGCACGCCGTTGCCGTCCGCGAGGAACAGCATGTCCATCTTCCCGGCCTCGGCGATCTGAGCGAGGCGGACGGCGTTCTCGAGGTTGGCGGCGGGCTTTTCCCAGGCGGTGGGATGCCGCCACTCGCCCACATGGCTGCCCTGGGCATTGGCATTGGCGGCAAGAATCATGGGCATGGAGGACGTCCGGCAGGTTATTATGAGGACGGCATCGTCACGTATCGGAAGCGGATTGCAAGGGCCCCCCTCCAGGCTGACAGGCGGATGGAGGGCGGGTGAAAATCGCGCTTTTCCGGGCCATTTCCCTTGCCGAAGCTTGGCATTGGCGGCCATGACCCCCATTCTTTTCTGATACATCCGGGCCGATCTGGCCATATCAAGAGAATTCTGGATGGCCTCTCCGCCACGTTCACCACGTACCGGCTTCCCCATCGAGATCCAGGGCGCCTTCCGGCAGCTGCAGGGGGCGCTCGCCCGGCGCAGGGGGGGCATCCGCCATCCGGCATCCGAAGGGGGCGCCGAGGGGTGCATCGTCGCGGCCTCCTACAACGTCCATAAATGCGTGGGCATCGATAAGCGCTTCGATCCCAACCGGATCATCGGCGTCATCGACGAGCTGAAGGCCGATGTCCTCGCCCTGCAGGAGGCCGATCGCCGCTTTGGCCAGCGGGTCGGCCTGCTGGATGCCGCCTCGCTGGAGCGGCGCACGGGCCTGACGGTGCTGCCGGTGGCCAATACGCCGGGCGGCCATGGCTGGCACGGCAACGCGCTGCTGGTGCGGGAGGGGAGGCTGCTGCGCCTGCGCCGCATCGCCTTGCCGGGCGCCGAGCCCCGTGGTGCCCTGATCGCCGAGCTCAAGCTGCCGGCCGGCCGGCTGCGCGTCATCGCGACCCATCTCGGCCTGATGCGTCGCCATCGCGAGATGCAGGCCGAAACCCTGCGGGAGGCCATCGCCGAGGGCGACCGCCGCGCCCATTCCCCCATGCCCACCCTGCTGATGGGCGACCTCAACGAATGGCGCCCGGGCGTGCCCTCCTCGCTGGTCCCGCTGGAGGAGGTCTTCGGCCCGCTGACCACGGGCGCGCCCAGCTTTCCCTCCCGGCTGCCCTTCCTGGCCCTGGACCGCATCCTGGGCACGCCGGGGCTGGTCTCGGGGGTGGAGGCGCATAGCACGCCGCTCGCGCGCCTCGCCTCGGACCACCTTCCGCTGAAGGCGCGGATCGACCTCGACGCCGCTCAGGGGGCCCTGGCCGCCTGAGCGGTGCCGATGGCCGGCCTCAATCGGCCGGCGTGAAGCGGCCCTCGGTGCCCGAACGCTCGGCGATCGCCACATCCTGCGCGAAGGCCTGGCGGCGGGCGAGGTTGGTGGCCGTGAGGCCCCAGAGCGGATCGCCCGCGACCTGCACTTCCGGCACCACCGTGAAGGCGGTCGTCAGCGCATAGCCGCGTGCCTGCGGGCCCGCATCGGCCAGCGAGAAGCTGCCGGCCGCCGCCCGCAGCGTGGCGCGCGTGTTGGCGGGGAGCCGCGCCACGATCGGCGAGGTGTGGTCCGGGCGCAGGCGGAGCACGACCGGCGCCGGCGTGACCGCCTGCGGCGGGACGGGGCTCGTCAGCGCCGCGGAGACGGCGGCGCGGCTGCCCGGCGACACCCGTTCCACGGCGGCATCGAGGCGGGCGCCGCGATCGGCCAGCATGCGGTTGAGCTGGGCGGCATGGCCGATGTCGCGGCGCAGCGCATTGTCGAAGCCCGGCGAGGTTCCGGCGCGCAGGCGGTACGCCTCCGCTGCCCGGCAGTGGAGCAGCGCGTCGAAGGCGATCTGCAGCCTCTCCATCGCGATGTTGTCATGGACGAGCTGCGGCTCGATCTCCGCGCGGGTGAAGGGGGCACGGGTGCCCGGCGGCTCGGCGAAGAGATCGCCGGCGCCAGAGAAGGCCACGGTCTGCGCGCCGCAGGGATCGCCCGGCGTGGCGAGGAGGGGCGCGGGTGGGGGAGGCTCGGGCGCGACGCAGCCGGCGAGAACACCGAAGGCACCCAGGAAGGCGATGGAGCGGAATGGCGGAACGACGAAGGTCATGGCCTCACCTCATGCTGGAGGAAGCATGCTAGCCCATGCTCCCGATGTGTCGAGGAAGGCGTCTCGCTGCGGGCCGGGAAGGAGCCGAATCGCGATGGACCCTGAGGGCACGAGACGATAATGCCAGATGGCAGCAGCAGAGATTGGCGGTAGTCTGCGTCTCGACAGGAAGCGGCAGGGTTCATGACGGTCCAGCAGGTCGGCAAGTACGAAATCCGCGGCCGACTGGGCGCAGGGGCGATGGGCACCGTGATGGATGCCTTCGACGTCGTGATCGAGCGCCGCGCTGCCCTGAAGGTAATCCCGCGGCCTGCCACCGGTGATGTCGAGGGCGAGGAATCGCTGGCGCGCTTCAAGCGCGAGGCCCAGGCGGCCGGCCGCCTGAACCACCCGAACATCGTCGCCGTCTACGACTATGGCGAGGACCACGAGAACGCCTGGATCGCCATGGAGCTGGTCGAGGGCGGCACGCTGAAGCAGATGCTCGATCGCCGCGAGCGCTTCCCGGTGACCGAGATCGTCCGGCTGATGGACCAGATCCTCGCGGGGCTCGACTACAGCCACAAGCGCGGCGTGGTGCATCGGGACATCAAGCCCGCGAACATCATGCTGACCGCCGACGGCACGGTGAAGATTGCCGATTTCGGCATCGCCCGCATCGAGAATTCCTCGATGACGCAGGTGGGCACCGTGATGGGCACGCCCTCCTACATGGCGCCCGAGCAGCTGCGCGGCGAGCCGGTGGATGCGCGCGCCGATATCTGGGCCTCGGGCGTGCTGCTGTACCAGCTGCTGACGGGCGAGAAGCCCTTCGAGGGCGGGTTCTCGGCCGTGCAGCACAAGGCCATCCATACCGAGCCGACGCCGCCCTCCACCCTGTCCGTGACCTCGCCGCGCGCCTTCGATGCGGTCGTGTCCCAGGCGATGGCCAAGCGGCCCGAGGATCGTTTCGCCACCGCCGCCGCTTTCGCCGAGGCGATCCGTGCGGCGCTGACGGCCCCTGCTGCGGCGGCTCCGGCCCAGGTACCGCTTCCTATGGTCGATTCCGACGCGACCGTGGTCTCGGGCACCATGCGGCCGGCGCCTGCCGCTCCGGCACCGGCCCCGTCGCCTTCCGTTTCCGCGCCCGCGAAGAGCGGCCCGCCGGTGATGCTCATCGGGGGCGGTGTCGCCGCGGCGCTCGTGGCCGGGGCGGCTGCCTTCCTGTTGCTTGGCAGGGACCCCGCGCCCCAGCCCACCCCGAGCTCGACCACCGTGGCCCTGACGCCCGTGAGCCCGCCCGCTGCCTCCCCGCCGGCCGCCCCGGTCGCCGCACCGCCGGCGGTGGACCCGCCCCGGCCGACGAGCACTGCGACAACCTCGCCCCCGCCATCCCCGCCGGCCTCCTCCCCGGCGCCCGCGCCCCCGAGCCAGGCGACGGCCCCGCCGCCCGCGCCGCCGCTGCTCGTCCCGCCCGCCCAGACGCCAGCCGTGCCGAGCGCGGCAGCCGCACCGCCCGCCTCGACGCCCGTGCTGACGCCGCCGCCCACGCCTTTCCCGGCCGCCGGCGGATCAGGCAATGCCGCGACGGCCTCGACCGAGGCCCCCATCCCGCCCGCGCCGCCGCAGCAGATCGCGCTCGCTCCCCGCGCGGTGCCGGATTTCCGGGCCGCCGCGCAGGCCGCCGCCGCCGCGCCGGCCTGTGGCCTGATCGCCTATTCCGCCTCCGACGACGCCCTCTCGCTGGAGGGCGTGCTGCGCCGCGGGCAGGACGACACGCTGCGCCGCGCGCTCGCCGCGCGCGACATCCCGCTGGCCGCGACGCGCCTCGCGGTGCAGGGCTTCGACGGGCCCTACTGCCCCGCGACGGATGTGCTGCGCCCCTATCTGGCCTCGCCCGATCTCGCGCCGCAGGTTCGCCCGGTAGGCAATCTGCCACTGATCAACGGCCAGCTGCTGCGCTTCGACGTCACCATGCCCGAATGGGGCGGCAACCTGTACGTCGCCTATTTCATGAAGTCGGGCGAGGTCGCGCATCTCGTGCCCTCGGCCCCGCATCCCGGCAATTCCACCGTGCGGCTGGGCGAACCCCGGGCCGGCTTCCCGGGTTGGGAGGTGAGCGAGCCCTTCGGCACGGATCTCCTGGTCGCGATCGTCAGCGAGGGGCCGCTCTTCGCTGTCGCGCGGCCCGTGGTCGAGAAGCAGGAAGCCTATCTGGCCGCGCTGGCCGATGCCCTGCGCGACGCACGGCAGCAGAACCGCCGCGTGCAGATCCGGCCCTTCGTCATCGAGACCGCGGCGCGCTGAGCGCGCGCCGAATCACGGATCTTCGGGCGCCCCGCTGCGCAGCATCGCGCGAAGCCGCTCCGCCTGCTCGTCGGACCAGCCGAGGTCGCGCGCCGGATCGAAGAAGCGCCGGTCGGGCGTGTAGAGCAGATAGGCCATGGCTTCGTTGGCCATCACCTCCGGCTGCTGCGTGTCGTAGCCCTCGGAGGCGAGGAAGCGGCGGAACTCGCTCCGCTCCGTCTCGCTGAAGCCGCTTTCCCAGACCCGCATTACATGCGCGCCGAAGAAGGGCAGGGTGAAGAACTGCCCGTGGCCCAGCTCGTGCCGCAGGATGGCGGCGCGCATCGTCTCGTCGACATTCGGGCCCAGCGCCGGGATGGTGAGGAAGGCCGCATCGCGCGAGCGGTCGACCCGCCTGGCCAGCTCCACCTTCTCCCGCACCCAGAGCTCGAGGGGATTGAGCGGCACGCCGTCCCGCTCCGCCCATTCGAAGAACCGGGCGAGGTCCGAGGCGCGGTAGTTGTGGCCGAAATACCAGGTCGCGCTTGTGCGTCCATCGGCCAGGATGGCCCCGGCCAGCGCCTCGTCGGCCAGCACGCGGTCGCGCGGGGTCCGGGCCTTCTCGATCAGGGCGGCGGCGCGGTTCATGGCGCGGCCTTGCAGCTCGAGGTTGGGGAAGTCGAGCACCCAGACCAGCGGGTTCGACGCCCATCGCAGGGCGGTAGGCTCCGTCGCCCGATGCGCCATGATCCCGGCGGTGTCGAGGATATCCGGCCCTTCGGGCGGGGGGGCGGGCGGTGCCGGCCGGCGGGCCGGCGGCGGTTCGGGGGGAGGGGGAGGGGGAGGGGGGCGGCCACTCCACCACCAGATGGCGCCGCCGCCCGCGGCGAGGAGCCCCAGGGCGCCCGCCGCCCAGAGGCCCAAGGAGCGCCTGGTCGGAGCGGGGGAAGCAGCGGGAGCGGCGATGGCCTCACGGCCGCGCGCCTCCGACCGCGGCAAACGGACAGTGTCGTCTTCTTGCATGTCCGCTTCCTCGCGCCGGATGAGAGGTGGCGGCGCCCGGAGGGGACGCCGCCGGCGCGGCTCAGCCGCCGACGTTCACGACCTGGACGCGACGGTTCCGCGCCTCGGGGACGTTATCGGGCGTGGGCACCAGGAGCTGGCTCTCGCCCATGCCGACGGGCACGAGGCGATCGGCCGCGACGTTGAAGCGGGTGTGCAGGAAGCTGGCGACTGCCTCCGCCCGCCGCTGGGACAGCGCCATGTTCAGGTCGGCATCGCCGGCCGTGTCGGTGTGGCCCTCGATGCGGAAGCGGAAGGGCGCCAGCTCCGGCGAGCTGAGCGCCCGGCCGAGCGAGGTGAGGGACGACATGGCCTGCGGCGTCAGCGTGGCCGAGCCGGTGGCGAAGTTCACCGTGATGGAGACGGCGGCGACGCCGGCGGGCGCGGTGGTCTGCGGCTGCGGCGGGGGGCGGCGTCCTTCGCCGCTGGGCCGCGGGCTGGTCATGCCGCCCGTGGGCGGCGAGGCCGGGGTCAGCGTCGGCGCGTTGCTGGGCGCGGCCGCCGGGGTCGTGACCGTGCCGGCATCGCTGCCCGGCATGCGGATGCCGCGCGTCTGATTCTCGGAGGGACGCAGGCGCTCGATGAGCTGGCGCGCGGCGGGGTCGTTCTGGGCGAAAGCGGGGGCGGCGAAGGGCAACGCGCTCGCGCCGATCAGCGCGGCAGTGGCGAAGAGGAAGGCTCGTGACATGGTGTGCGTCTCCTGGGTGTGCGGCCGCGGGGCAGTACAGCCCTGAACGGGAGTGGCCTTCAGGGAACCAGCCCCCCGCGCTGTTGTCATGCAAAGAATTGTCGCATCCGCCGCGTCGATCGGCGCGGCGATTGGCCGGATCACAGCACGCCGAAGCTCCGCCAGAAGGGGATGCGCTCCTCCCACCGGTCCGCGATGATCTCGGCCGCGCGCTGCTGGCCTTCGGGACTGAGATCGGGCTGCAGGCGCTGCGCCAGGGCCAGCGGATCCTCGGGGTCGGCCCCCTGCAGGAGGGCCGCTACGAGCGCGAGGTCGA
The DNA here is from genome assembly GCF_018413645.1 of Roseococcus pinisoli. Lineage (GTDB taxonomy): Bacteria > Pseudomonadota > Alphaproteobacteria > Acetobacterales > Acetobacteraceae > Roseococcus > Roseococcus pinisoli. The sequence goes on along the minus strand of NZ_JAHCDA010000004.1, from coordinate 466,190 downwards.
GCGCGGTGGCCGGCAGCCCGCCGGCCGCGACGGGCGAGGCCAGGGCGAAATGCCCGGTGCCCTCGCCGTTCGGCGCGTGGATCGCGGCGGCGGCGATGTTGAAGCGCGAGGCCGCCGGCGCGCGCTCGGGCGGGCGATAGACGGGCAGAACCATCCCGGTGCCCGTGAGAAGGGCGAGCGCCTCCAGCGGGTGCAGCGCCCTCTCGGGCAGCGCGCATAGCGCGCCCAGGGGCTGCGGGCCCGTCGCCAACGCGGCGGCGATGGCTTCCCAGGCGGGCTGGGGCATCGCGGCGCGGCCGGTGCCGGTCTCCAGGACGGGGCTTTCCTCCGGCAGGGGCGCAGCGGCGGCGAGGAGGAGGGATTCCAGTGTCCGCGGATCGGCCCGGTGCCCGCCGCGGATGAAGACGTCGGCCCGGAAGGTGCGCGGCAGGCTGAGGTCCTTCAGGAACTCGCGCGGCGCGCCTTCGGGCAGCTTCGCCATCACCTCGAGCTGGGCGCCGTCGCAGACCAGGCTGGGCACCGCCTCGAAGAGGTTGGTGCTGCCCACGAAGTCGAGCTTGGCCGGACCCAGGGCGGCGCAGAGATCCTCGAAGAAGACCGGGCGCCAATGGGAGGTGAGGAATTCGTGCGCGACGAAGGCGGCTTCCAGGACCGGCGGATCGGCCAGCAGGCGCTTGAGCATCGGCGTCTGCCGCAGGGGCAGATGCTCCGCCATGCCGCGCAGCCGCTCCACCGCCAGGGCGGCCGCGGCCTCGGCCTCGCCCGGCCGGGTGCCCACCGGTCCGGCGAGGTGGCGGAGCAGGCGCTGCAGGCCGAGATCGGCGCCCGCCGCCGGCAGTGCGTTGTAGCCGAGATAGGCCACGCCGCCCGGCTTCAGCCGCCGCGCCAGGATGCGGACGATCCCCTCCCGCACCTCGTCCGACACCCAGGACCAGACGCCATGGACCATGGCGACGTCGAGCAGCGGGATGCGGTCGAGCGCGGCCTCGTCCAGCGCGGCGAGGTCGGTTTCCAGGAACAGCGCGTTGCTCAGCCCGGCCCGGGCTGCCGTCTGCGTTCCCTCGGCGATATGGACGGGGCTGTGGTCCAGCCCGATCACCGTCCAGTCGGGATTGGCGGCGGCCAGGGTGTTGACCGCATAGCCGCGGCCGCAGCCGATATCGGCCACCGTCATGCTCGAGCGCGGCCGCCATTCGACGCCCGCGGCGGCGCAGACCATGGCCATGTGGGCCGGCGTCTGCGCCGATTGCCAGGCGATGCCGTAGGTGCTTCCGGCGACGTAGCCGTGGGACCAGTCCGCCATCGTCAGATGATGCCGAAGCGGCGCCACACGTCCGGGCGCTCGCGAAGCAGTTCCGAAACCATGTCCTTGGCGCCCTCCAGCGCGTCCCCGGAGATATCGGGGAGAATACGTCTCGCAATCGTCTCCGGGTCGGGCGTCTCGCCGCCGGCGTCGCCCAGCTGGACGGCGACGGCGAGCTCCATCCAGGAACAGGGAATCCCCGCCGCGAGGACGGGCGATGCCATGGCATACTGCCCCCCGCGCCGCCCTTCGCGCCAGTAGGTCTCGGCGACGGTACGGTTGAAGTTTCGCGTCGCCTCGCTCGGGCCGACATCCCGCAGCATGGGCAGGACGCAGCCGGCGCCCGCCAGCACGGTCAGCAGCTCGGCGGCATTGGGGTTGCGGCCGGGCGTGAGCGTCCTCAGCTGGCCCAGGCTCTGCGGCCCCTCGCGCAGCGCGGCGACGATGGGCTCCCACAGTTCCGGACCGATCTCCGCCGAGCCGACGGGGACGGCGATGTTGGGGCTCTTGTCGGGCAGGGTCTTGGAGATGCCGAAGACGAGCCGGTCCAAGGCGGGGACGGGGTCGGTGCGGCGCAGGCCGCGGATGAAGATGTCGCGGCGGAAGGGGCGCTGCAGCACGAGGTCCTTCAGGAATTCCCGCGGCGTCCCCATGGGCAGGGCCTCGTAGATCTCCCGCTGCTCGGGCGAGAAAAGCAGGTCGGCCACGTTCTCGTGGAAGCCGGCGCTGCCCACATGGTCGAGCTTGGCGGGGGCGAGGTCGGCGCAGAGATCCTCGAAGAAGACCGGGCGCCAATGGGCGGTCAGGAACTCGTGCGCGAGGTAGGAGGCGTCGAGCTCCGTCTCGTCCTCGGCGATGCGCTTCAGCATGTTGGTGGGCGGCAGGTTGGCGGGCTTGGTCGCGTGCAAGGCGCGGATCATGGGCACCGCCGCGCGCGCCTTCTCCGGTGAGGAGCCCACGGGATGCAGCGCGGTCAGGTGGCGGAACAGCCGCTGCAGCGCCATGTCGCCGCCGAAGCCGGGCAGGGCGTTGTAGCCGATGTAGCAGAGGCCGCCGGGCTTCAGCCGGCGGGAGAGCAGCCGCACGATGCCCGCGCGCACAGGGTCGGCCACCCAGGTCCAGACGCCGTGCAGGCTGACCAGGTCCAGCTCCGGCAGCTGGTCGATCTCCGCATCGGTCATCTCGGCGAGGTCGGCCTCGACGAAGGTCGCGTTGTTGATCTGCGCACGCTCGGCCACCGAGGCGGCCTCGGCGATATGGGCCGGGTTGTAGTCGAGGCCGAAGACGTTCCAGCCGGGATTGGCCGCCGCCAGTGTATTGACCGTGTAGCCCCGCCCGCAGCCGATATCGGCCACGTTCATATGCGCCGTCGGCTGCCAGTCCACCCCCATCATCGCGCAGATCAGCGCCAGATTCCCCGGCGCCTGCGCGGCCTGGTAGGAGAAGGTGTAGGGACTGTCCGCGACATAGCCATGGGACCAGGAGGTCATTGCGGTATCCTTAGGAAGTGAGGGCCGCGACCGGCGTGACCGCGAACGAAATGAAGGGGCGGGCAGGCATCGTCACGCGCCGCTCGGCCGGAGATAGGCATCGCCCGCGGGCGTGTGCCGGCGCCGCGACGCCCCCATCCAGGAGGTCAGGCCGAGCCGGCCGCCGCCCTCGCCCAGGCGCGTGACCGGGACCGCGTCGGCGGCCAGGATCGGGTTCAGCACGAAATCCTGCTCGGGGCCGACGAAGAGCCGCGTCAGCCCGCAGATCTGCTCGAAGAGCGGCTGGCCCGGCAACAGCCGCGCGAAGGATTCGGCGTCGAGCGGGCCGAGCCGGATGATGAAGCGCGCCTGCGGATCCCAGACCTGCGCGCCGATGGCGGCATCCACGCCCAGGCGCCCATGCGCCTGGCCCATCCGCGACTGCTCGGTGGGCGGAAGGCGCAGCCAGCCGCCGGCGAATTCCACGATTTCCACCTCGGCCCCCGCCTCCTCGGCGAGCATGGCGCGCAGCCGCTCGGCGCTGCGGGTGCGGGCGGCCAGATGGCCCGCATGGTAGCGCAGGCTTTCCGCCGGCACGGCGAGGCGGCCCGACAGTCCCGGCGTGCCCATGCCGACCGCCGCATCGAGCGCGCGGCGGGTGGGGCCGGAATCCCGCGTGGGCCGGTACTTCGCGCCGGCCCTGACCCACATGCCCGTGAAGCGGCGGGCCAGCATGTCGAGGAAGGCATGGAGCGCGGGGCTGCGCGGCCGGAGCGTCGCGTTCCGCCGCCGGCTCTCGGCGCCCACCGTCGCGGTGTAGTGCCGGGGCAGGGTGCCGCCGGGGCCGATCAACCCGAAAAGCGGGGAGGTGAGGCCGCTCGTCTCCTCATCGGCCGCCGTCACCTCGGAGAGGGGCAGGCCGAGGCGCGAGACGCTGGCGAAGGGAAGCTCCACGGGATCGCGGCCGCGGGCGATGACATAGGCCGCCTGGTCGAGGTCGAAGCGATCGGGATGCGCCATCAGCGTGGCCATCGGGCTCGGCGCTTGTGGCCCCGGCGGCACGGCGAGGGGTTCGGCCGGCTGCTCGAGGATTTCCGTCACGGGCGGGGCGATGACGACGACGGCCGGGGCCTCCTCCTCAGGCTCGGCCGGCGCGAGAAAGGCTGGTTCGCCCGGTTCCGCCGGCTCGGCGGGCGGAGCCGGCGTCGCCACCACGGGCGGCGGCACAGGTGCGCGCCGCACCACCATGGTGGCTTCCGGATCCTCCTCCTCGGCGCTCACAGCAGCACGCGCGTCCCGCTTCGCGGCGCCCAGCTGGCCACGGGGGTGGCGCGGCCGCGCAGGAAGGCCCGCGAGCGGACGAAGCCGTTCACGGAGACCTGCAGCGCCAGGAACCGCTCCAGCACGCAGCCGAGCAGGTAGAGGCCGCCCGAGTTCCAGGCCTGCGCCTCGAAGGTGAAGGAGACGTCGAGCCCGCGGACGAAGACGCCCGGGCGCTGGCCCGGAATGCGCGCCACGCCGGGGCCGGAATTCACCGCGACCAGCGCCGCGATGGCGGTGCGGGTCTCGGGCGTATCGCGCAGGTCGTGCAGGCGCAGCATCTCGCGCAGCGCCACCGCCGCGCTCTCGCCGCCCATCACGCCGAGATGGTTGAGCGCGAGGTGCGAGACGAGCCGCCAGGCGCCGCGCTCCCCGAGCTTGGGCCGCAGCGTCGAGGTGGGGGCGGAGAGGCATTCGGCCCCGGCGGCCGGGCAGGTCGGCTCGGCGATGCGCAGCCGCGGCTGCCCGCCGCCGAAGGGAAGCAGCTCCGGCAGGTCCCGATTGCAGCAGGTGGCGTTGACGGTGAGCACGCCGTCGGCCGGCGCGTCGGGGTCGAAATTGGCGTCGCGCAGCATGAGGCGCGTCTCGGTCCCGGTCAGCGGCGCGGGGGCGGGGCCGCGCATCGCGATCCATTGCATCGGCGCCGCGTCTTCCTCGGGCGCGCCATCGCGCGCCAGGCGCTGGAAGGGCAGGACGGCGCGGCGGGCGCCGTCGGGCCGGCTTTCGCGCACCTCGTCGATGCTCTGGATCTCCAGCGCCGCCGGGCGCCGGGCGTCGGGGATCACCAGCCAGTCCGACTGCGTGCCGTCCATGGGGATGGGCTCGCAGCGCTGCGGGAAGAGGTTCACGGCCGGCGTGCAATGCAGCGCCAGCGTGTCGTTGCCGACGGTGCGCTCCAGCTCAGGCGCGGCGCGGTTCAGGTAGAGGAAGATCTCCAGCTTGTTGTTCTGCTGGAGCAGGCTGCGCGCCTCCAGCCCGTCGATCTCCAGGTAGAGGAACTTCTCCGGATGGGCGAAGTACTCGGTGAGCAGCCGGTGGCCGTCGAAGGCGCGGCGCGGCCAGGGCAGGGCGGCCTGCTCGCGCTCGAAGCCGAAGGGGCGGATCTTCTCGGGGCCGATGAGCGTGGGCGAGGGATCGCCCGGCCCGTCCGCCAGCGCGATGCCGACGCAGGCGGTGGCCAGCAGCTCGTGCAGCCCGGCCGCGACCTGGGGCGCGCCGCGCAGGTGCAGGCGCAGCGTGTCGAGCCCCGTCTCGGAGAAATTGAGGTCCGGCACCTGGGTGCGCAGCGTGATGCGCAGGCAGGCCGAAGCGCCCGGCGCGCGCGGATTGGCGGGCGCGGCCAGCGGCAGGCCCATCAGCCGCACCGCCTCGACGGTGACGGGCCAGAGCGTGACGTCGTGGCAGGTGACGTAGCGCAGGACTTCGCCGCGCACGGGCTCGGTCTCCAGCGGTGTGCCACGCGCGGCGATGGCGGGGCCGCGCGCCTCGGCCTTCGGCTGGAGGCGGACCGTGGTCATGCTCGGCACCGGCGCCAGGAGATGCGGCGACAGCAGTTCCAGCAGCGCATCCGTGATCTCGGGCAGCTCGTCCTCGAGGCGCTGCTGCACGCGGCCGCCCAGGAAGGCCACGCCTTCCAGCAGGCGGTCCACATGCGGGTCGTCGACCGTGCCGTCGGAGGTGATTCGCAGCCGGCCCGCGACCTTGGGATAGGCCTCGGCGAATTCGCCCGCGAGGCGGCGCAGCGCCGCCAGCTCGCGGTTGTAGAAGGGGAGGAGGCTTTCGCTCATGGCGCCGTCCTGCCCCGGAGCGAAGCGGAGGGATCGGCAGGCCGGCCAGCCCGCGTCCTGCCCCGGAGCGAAGCGGAGGGATCGGCAGGCCGGGTAAGCAAGCCGCCGGCGCGCCGCAGCCCGGGATTGGAAAGGAAGAGAGTCCGCATGCGCGCTAGCCCCGTTCCGTCACGATGACTTCGTGCGACACGGCCTCGATCACCGTCTCGAAGCTGATGGGCTCGGGAATGGGGTCGGTGCGCAGGACGGCATCCACTTTCAGACGAAGGGTCCGGTCGAGCTCATTGCCGGATTCACGAAGCTGAACGCGCACCGAGAGCAGGCGCGGCTCGAAGCGGCGGATGATGCGCTCGACCTCCAGGGCCAGGCCTTCCCGGCGCTCCGGCAGGGCATAGGCGCCGGAGGTCGCATCGGGAATGCCATAGCCGAGCGGCGAGGCGAGCAGCTCCGGCGCGGTCGGCGGAAGCGGCCAGCGGCGGCGGCGGGCGTTGAGCAGCGCTTCCAGATCCCGCCGGACGGCCGCGCGCAGCGTGTCCAGCGCCTCGGCGGGCGTGGGCAGCTTCTCTTCCCGTGTGCCGGGATCGGCGTCCAGGAGCCGGTCGAGCAGCGGCAGCCGGACGCGCTGCGTCGGCCGCGTACCGGAACTGCGCTCGCCCGTCCCGCTCATGGCATCCCGCTCATGGGGCGAAGCGGATCGCGGCGAGGTCGGAGAGGGCGATCGCCTCCTCGCCGATGAGGAACAGGCGCTGGCCGCGGCCGCGCACGGGGCCCGCATCCTCGGTCCATTCGGTGACGCGGCCGAGCTTCACGGGGTCCGGCTGGCCGGCCGGCGCGGCGTAGACGGAGGGCATGTAGACCACGCCCTCCGTGCCGTCCTTCAGCTCGATGGTGGTGCGGCGCCAGGCGAGGTCTCGCGGGCGGCGCGGCGCGTCGAAGTCGAGCGCGACGAGGCGCTCCACCGGCACCAGGATGTGCTCGCCATTGGTGGTCAGCACCTCGACCATCGGCGCCAGCAGGTCGTCGGCATCGCGGAAGTCGTCGAACTTGATGGTGGTGCCGTCGGCCAGGTCGGCCTCGCCGGAGATCTTGGGGCGCGCCTCCTCGGCGGCATTTGCCTCGGCCACGGCCTCCTCCACCGCGCCCGAGCGGGCGAGGACGGAGGCGCGGATGACGGCGGATTGCGCGTCGGTCGCGTCGTCGGCGGAGAACTTCGGCGCGCGCGCCTCGTTCCAGACCTGCTGACGCACGACCTCGGCCCGCAGCAGCTTGCGGAACTCCAGCACCGCGGGCGAGGGCTCGTCCAGCACGGCGGCATCGAGCATGCGGTCGGCGCGCTCGGCATCGCCGGCGAAGAGCATCAGCTCGGCCAGGAGCCAGCGCGCCCCGGAATCGCGGGGCGCGGCCTTCACCGCCGCCTGTGCGGCCGCGACCGCTGCCGCCAGATCACCCGCCTTGAACGCTTCGCCTGCAGTGGCCATGAACCCGTTTCCCTTTGCTGTCAGGCCGCGCGGGGCGCGGCGAGGTCTGTCACGAGCCGGAAGGAGGCACCCACCTCGTCCAGCTGATAATGCGGCTGCAGATGAATGGTGCAGCCGTAGGAGCCCGGCCGTCCCGGCCGGTCCCGGACTTCGACGCGCGCATCCCGCAGGGGATAGCGGGCCGCGGCCTCGCTCCCGCCCGCGAGGCCGGTGACATGCTTGTTCAGCCATTGCTGCAGGCGGAGCTCGACCTCGTCCGCCGCCATGAAGCTGCCCACCATGTCGCGGCCCATCAGCTTCACGATATGCGCGAAGCGCGAGACGCAGAGCACGCTGTTGATCTGGGCAGAGATGCGCTGGTTCGCATCGGCCACCTGCGTGGTCATGCGCGGCGGCTTGTGCAGGCTGGGCACCGCGCCGAAGGAGGCTTCCGGCAGGGATTCGAGACCGCAGAAGGCGATCATGCCGCCATCGGCGGCCTCGCGCTCCTGGTCGTCGGTGAGCGCGACCTCGAGCGGCGGGCGGGGCGGCGGGCCCGGCGGATCGGCGCGGAAACGCTCATGCACCAGGCTCTCGACCACGCCGCCCTGCGCGTCCCAGCCCGGCTCCGTGCCGCGGATCTCGGCGGGCCAGCGGTAGCGGGCGAAGGCGCGGGCGGCGACGGAGGCGAAGGCGTAGACCGGCGTGGTCCAGACCCGTTCGTCCGGCGCGCCTGCCTTCTCGCGATAGCGGAAGCGATCGGCGCGGTTGCCCTGATCGCGCCAGGCCGGGCGGCCGAGCGTGCGCGGCAGGACCAGGGCGAGGAAGCGCGTGTCGTCGCGCGTGGCCAGGCTGCGCCAGCGCGTGCGCTCGGGCGCGCGGAGGATGTCCGCGATCGAGGTGGTGGTGCTGAGGTCGTGCCAGGAATCGAGCCCGACCAGCGCGGGGGAGGCCGGCATCACGATCGGGCAGAAGGCGGCGGCCCCCACGGCGGCGAGCTGATCGAGCACGCGCACATCGTCCACCGGATGGCCGGGCCCAGGGCCGGGGCGGATCTCGAAATCGGCGGCCAGCATGCCGTAGGGCTCGCCGCCGGGCGAGCCGAACTCGTCCTCGTAGACGAGGCGGAAGAGGGCCGACTGGTCGAACTCGGCCGCGCGCTCCAGGTCCCGCGCGAGCTCCTGCCAACGGGCGGTGAGGAGACGGACCTTCACCAGGCGGTCCTGCACGAAGCCTTCGACGAGCCATTGCAGGCCGCGCCACGAGCCTTCGAGCCGCTTCAGCCGGGGCTGGTGCAGGACGGCGTCAAGCTGGCGGGAGATGGCGGCATCGAGGGCCGCGATATCGCGGTCCAGCGCTTCCTCCAGGATGGCCTTGCGGCTCTTTCCGGAAGTGGCGATGGCGCGCAGGCGCTCTCGGCCCATCCAGCTGCGCAGGATGGTGCCGGGATCGCTTTCGGTGAGGAAGGCGGCCATTTCGGCCGCCGGTGCCCCTGCGGAGAAGTGTCGCCCCGCAAGGGCTGCCGAGCGGAGACCCGCATCGGCAACTCGTGTTTCGGGCGAGATGGCGCCAAGCCCCGCCATGTCTCGCCCCTTTCCCGCCTGATCAGGCCTTCTGCGGGATGCGCGCGACCATGCGCATGGAGGTGCTGAGCTCCTCCATCTGCAGCCACGGACGCATATAGGCGACGGCGTTGTAGGAGCCGGGCTTGCCCGGGATTTCCTTCACTTCGACGCGCGCCTCGCGCAGCGGGTACTTCGCGCGGCTTTCCTGGCCGGCGCCCTCGATCGGGTTCACGTAGTTCTGGATCCAGCGGTTCAGCCACTGTTCGCAGTCCGACGCCTCCATGAAGGAGCCGATCTTGTCGCGCGCCATCACCTTGAGGAAGTGCGCGAAGCGGCTGGTCGCCATGATGTACGGCAGGCGCGAGGAGATCGCCGCGTTCGCCGTGGCTTCCGGCCGGTCGTACTTCTTCGGCTTCTGCGTGGTCTGCGCGCCGAAGAAGACCGAGTAGTCGGTGTTCTTGTAGTGGCAGAGCGGCAGGAAGCCGTTGTTGGACAGCTCGGCCTCGCGGCGATCGGTGATGCCGATCTCGGTCGGGCACTTGGTGTCCGCGTCGCCGTCATCCGAGGTGAAGACGTGAGTCGGCAGGTTGGTCACCTTGCCGCCGCCCTCGGCGCCGCGGATCGCGGTGCACCAGCCGTACTGGGCGAAGGCGTCGGTCATGCGCGTGGCATGGACGTAGGCCGCGTTCATCCAGCAGTAGTCGTTATGCTCCATCGCCCGGGCGGTGCCGTCGGCGTTGAAGGGCGCCTCCTCATAGGCGAACTCGTCGATCGGCTTGGTGTTCGCGCCATAGGGCAGGCGGGCGATGACGCGCGGCAGCACCAGGGTCACGAAGCGGCTGTCCTCGCTGTCGCGGAAGGAGCGCCACTTGGCGTATTCCTGCGTCTCGAAGATCTTCGTGAGGTCGCGCGGCTTGGAGAGCTCGCGGTAGTCGGAGAAGCCGAACATGCCCGGGCCGGCGGCCGAGACGAAGGGCGCGAAGCCCGCCGCCGCGACGTTGGACATGAGGCGCAGCGTCTCGACGTCGTCCGGGTGGTTGGTCCACTCGTAGTCGCCGATCAGGGCGCCGTAGGGCTCGCCGCCGGGCGTGCCGAACTCGTTCTCGTAGATCTTCTTGAACAGGCCGCTCTGGTCGAACTCGACGGCGCGCGTCAGGTCGCGGTTGAGCTCACGCTTGGAGGCCTGCAGCATCCGGATCTTGAGGCTCGAACCCGTCTCGCTGTTCATCACGAGATGGTTGAGGCCGCGCCACGAGCCCTCGAGTTTCGTGAACTTCGGGTTATGGATGATCGCGTTCAGCTGTGCGGAGAGCTTCGCGTCGATTTCCGCGATGGCGCGGTTGAAGGTCTGCGTGAGGTTCTTGCTGTAGGTGACGGTGCCCTTCAGCGCTTCCTCGGTCAGGGCCTTGATGAGGTCCTGCGCGCGGTCCTTCTCGGTCTGGCGGGTCGCGCCGATGACCTGGTCGAGGAAGGAGGCGCCGCCTTCTTCCGTGGTGGTGGTGCCGGCCGCGCCGGGCTGGGTCTGCGTGCCGCTCATGCGCTCAGCCCTCCGCCTGGCCGAGGCCGAGCTGGTCGGACAGCTGCTTCAGCTTCGCCTCGTCCTGCAGGACCTCGTCCAGCAGTTCCTCAAGCTTCTCGGAGTTGTCGACCTTGCTCATGAGGTCGCGCAGCTTGGAGCGGGTGTCCAGCAGCGCCTTGAGCGCGGGCACCTGCTCGGCGACCTTGGCCGGCTCGAAATCGTCCATGTGGCGGAACTTCAGGTTCACGCCCATCTCGCTGCCGTCGCCGGCGAGCGTGTTCTCGACCTTCATGTTGAGGCCCGGCGCGATACGCGCCATGACGTCGTTGAAGTTGTCGCGGTCGATCTGCGTGAACTTGCGCTCGGCCAGCGGCTTCAGCGGCTCGGTCGGGTCGCCCGCGAAGTCACCCATGACGCCGACGATGAAAGGCAGCTCGCGCTCGATGGCGGCGCCCTCGGTCTCGACCTCATAGGTGATGTGCACGCGCGGCTTGCGCACGCGATTCAGTTTGTCATGAACGCTGGCCATGGCATCTCCCCCGGCGCCACGGCGCCGCCATCCGGTTGTCGAGAACGCAGAGCATGTGACCCGGCCCCGGGTCTCGCCTGGCCGGAGCCTATGCCACTGGAAATGAGGGCGTCAATGACGCGCATGGGGGGCTCGCAGGGGCGCGAGACACACGCGACAAAACTACACCTGGGGCGTGATCAGTACTCGGAAGGCTCCATGGATTCCGGCCGGATGCCAAGGGCCATGAGCATCCCGGTGCGGGCGCTTTCGTCCTGCATGACCTCCGCCAGGAGCTCGGGCAGGGTCATCCGGCCGCGGCGAACGGCGTCGTTCAGGGTATAGGCCAGGAAGGACTGCGGCTCCGTCTTCTGGAAGAACTCGGCCAGCTGCTCGAGCGCCTTCAGCGCCTGCTCGCGGCCGGCGACGTTGAAGGCGGTGGGCATCACCATGCCGACGCCGCCACCGCCCGCGGTGGCCACCGCGCCCGGTGCCGCCGTCTCGCCGCTGCCGGCGACCTCGCCGACGAAGGCCGCCTCAGGCGACGCCTCCGCCGCACCCCCGAGCAGGGTCGCGGCCTCCGCCATGCGCTCGAGCACCTCGGCCACGCGGCGCGTCGACGGCGCGTCATAGCCGAATCGCGCGTCGATCTGGTCCTGGAAGAGCTGCCAGGCGGCACGGGTCTCGTTGGCGAGGGCGACGGTGGCTCGCAGGCCCGCCCGATCGAACTTCGCCTCCGTCTCGACCGTCTCCAGCGCGATGACGCCCTGGGAGAAGCGCTGCTCGCGGCGGGTCTCGTCCGCGATGCCGGCCGTGTCGATCGAGGCCTCATACTGATAGATGCTGAAGCCCTCGCCGGAGGGGCGGCGGAAGAGCGGCGCGCGGCGCAGCGCCTGCATCACGGTGCCGTCGGTATCGCCGCCGGCGAGGCCGCCCAGCGGCGCCGACCGGCCTTCCAGCCCGTCCTCGTCCGGCTGGGGGTGGCCGGCATCCCAATGCTGCTCCAGCAGGCCGGCCAGCACGCGGGCACCGGCCGCGAGGCCGGCCAGCCCCTCCTGCCGGACCAGCGCCTCGGTCAGCCAGGCGGCGATCTCGAAATCCTTGGAACTGCCGCTCAGCGCCTCGACGGCGAGGCGGCGGACCTCGCGCCAGCCTTCTGCGGGGCCGGCGTCGCCCTCGCCATCGCTGTCCCGCGCGCGCTCCTCGGCACGGGCCTCGGCGCGGGCGTCGCGCAGCTTCTGGTAAATGGATGACGGGGAATAGTCCTGGCGAAGATCCTCTCCGGCGCCATCGCCGTTGCCGAGCGGCTCCACGAGCGCAGCCACATCCACGACGTCGTCGACCATCCGAAACCCCTATTGCCCATGCGCGCGCCGGCCGGGCGTCGCCACGGCAGAATAGAGCACGAAGAATCGGACATGGAACACTCGGCTAGCAGGCTGTCTTCCCCAGTTGTGTCGCGTGTGTGTCGCGGGGCGGCGGAACCGTCGGTTCTTCCCTGGACAGGCGGCGAGGACGAACCCTAGCTTCGCGCCCATCTTGGCAGGGTACGTCGCACGCGCGGCGAGGGAGACGGCTGTTCCATGGTAGCGATCGACTTGAAGTCCCTGGTGGCCCGCATGACGGAGCTGGGCCGCCGGCAGCTTGAATCCGCGGCCGGGCTCACGCTCTCCCGCACTCACTATAATGTGGAGATCGAGCATCTCCTCATGAAACTGATCGAGACACCGGGATCCGACGTCTCGATGATCCTCAAGCAGGCCGGCATCGATGTCGGTCGCGTCCTCTCCGAGCTCACCCGCGCGCTCGACAAGATGCGGACGGGCAATGCCCGCGCGCCCGGCCTCTCCCCCGACATCGTGACCTGGCTGCGCGAAGCCTGGATGATCGCGAGCCTCGAAGCGAACCAGGGCAAGATCCGCACCGGCCACATGCTGGCCGCGCTGATCAGCGACGAGACGCTGGCCCGCACGGTGAAGGACAGCGCGCCGACGCTGCTCAACATCCCGACCGATGCGCTGCGCAAGAACCTCGACGCGCTCACCAAGGGCAGCGAGGAGGAGGCGCAGGCCTCCATCGCTGCGCCTCCGGGCGCCAGCGGCGCGCCGGCCGAGGGCACCCCGCGCTCCGGCGGCCCGCTCGACCAGTTCTGCACGGACCTCACCGCGCAGGCCAAGGCCGGCAAGATCGACCCGATTCTCGGCCGTGATGCCGAGATCCGGCAGATGATCGACATCCTGACGCGCCGTCGCCAGAACAACCCGATCCTCACGGGCGAGGCCGGCGTCGGCAAGACGGCCGTGGTCGAGGGCCTCGCGCTGCGCATCGCGTCGGGCGATGTGCCGGAAGCTCTCGCGAAGGTGAAGCTGATGTCGCTCGACCTTGGCATGCTGCAGGCCGGTGCGGGCATGAAGGGCGAGTTCGAGAACCGCCTGAAGGGCGTGATCGACGCGGCAAAGTCCTCGCCGCAGCCCGTCATCATGTTCATCGACGAGGCGCATACGCTGATCGGCGCCGGCGGCCAGGCCGGCCAGAACGATGCGGCCAACCTGCTGAAGCCCGCGCTTGCGCGCGGTGAGATGCGCTGCGTGGCGGCCACCACCTGGGCCGAGTACAAGAAGTACTTCGAGAAGGACGCCGCGCTCACCCGCCGCTTCCAGGTCGTGAAGGTCGAGGAGCCGACGCTGCCGCTGGCCAATGCCATGCTGCGCGGCCTCGTCGCCACGCTGGAGAAGCATCACGGCGTGCGCATCCTCGACGAGGCGGTGACCGAGACGGTGCGTCTCTCCGCCCGCTACATCCCCGCGCGCCAGCTGCCCGACAAGGGCGTCTCGCTGCTCGACACCGCCTGCGCGCGCGTGTCGATGAGTCAGGCCGCGATCCCCGCGCCGATCGAGGACCGCACGCGCCGCCTCGCCCTCATCGCGACGGAGCTGTCGGCACTCGGCCGCGAGGCCGCGACGGGCGGCGATCACGACAAGCGCACGGGTGCGCTCGTCATCGAGCAGGCAGAGGTCGAGGCCGAGCTCGCCGCGCTGAAGGAGCGCTGGGAGCAGGAGAAGACCTTCGTCACGCAGATCCGCGAGCTGCGCGAGAAGCTGGAGAATCCGGCGGAGGGCCAGGACACGGTCGCGGCCCTCGCCGAGCTGGGCAAGGCCACGGCCGACCTCCGCGCGCTGCAGGGTGAGGAGCCGCTGGTGCATCCGGTGGTGGACGGCCAGGCCGTTGCCGAGGTCGTCGCGACCTGGACCGGCATCCCCCTGGGCCGCATGGCCGGCGACGAGATCAAGGCCGTCATGCAGCTCCAGGAGAAGCTGGAGGAGCGGGTCGTCGGCCAGAGCCATGCGCTCGCGGCCATCGCGCAGGCGATCCGCACCAACCGCGCCGGCCTCGCCGATCCGCGCAAGCCGATCGGCGTCTTCATGATGGCCGGCACCTCGGGCGTCGGTAAGACCGAGACGGCGCTGGCGGTGGCGGACCTGCTCTATGGCGGCGAGCAGAACCTCACCGTCATCAACATGAGCGAGTTCAAGGAAGAGCATAAGGTCGCGACGCTGATGGGCAGCCCGCCCGGCTACGTCGGCTACGGCGAGGGCGGCGTGCTCACCGAGGCGGTGCGCCGGCGGCCCTATTCGGTGATCCTGCTCGACGAGATGGAGAAGGCGCATCCCGGCGTCCAGGACGTGTTCTACCAGGTCTTCGACAAGGGGAACATGAAGGACGGCGAAGGCCGCGACATCGACTTCAAGAACTGCGTCATCATCATGACGTCGAACGCGGGCACGGACACCATCGCCAAGCTCTGCGCCGATCCCGAGACCTCGCCCGAGCCCGAGGCGCTGGCGGAGGCGCTGCGGCCGGATCTGCTGAAGTCCTTCAAGCCGGCCTTCCTCGGCCGCTGCAACGTGGTGATCTACTATCCGCTGGCGGACCACGTGCTGAAGCAGATCATCGGCCTCAAGCTGCGCAGCATCGGCAAGCGCGTGCGCGAATCCTACGACGCTTCCTTCGAGGTGGATCCCACCGTCGTCGAGGCGATCGTGGAGCGCTGCCGCGAGGTGGAGAGCGGTGCGCGCAACATCGAGAACATCCTCAATCGCACGCTTCTGCCGGAGCTCTCTGCCCGAGTGCTGGAGCGCCTCTCGGAAGGCCAGCCCATCGGCAAGGTGAGCGTCGGCCTGACCGAGGATGGAGCCTTCAGCTACGCGCTGGCGTAAGTCTGAGGCGACGCGACAAACGCGAAGAATATGCCGTTGCAGCCGGGGGTGGTTCGCGTGAGGCTGCGACGGTGGGTTTCAGGCTTCCGCAAGCATCGGTACCACGGAGTGGGCCGGGGAAGCGGGTTCCTGCCAGGTGGCGAGATGGGCTCGCCGCCAGTTCAAACCGACCAAGGCGCCGCCGCGGCGCTCGGATCGGCTTAGCGCGCGGCAACGGAGAGAAGAGAACATGGCCATTTTCCTGAAGTACGGTGCGGTCAAGGGCGAGACGACCCAGGTCACCCACAAGGACTGGATCGAGATCTCGAGCTTCCAGTTCGGCGTCGGCCGCGGCATTTCCATGGGCGTCGGCGGTGGCTCCAAGCGCGAAGCCTCGGCCCCGTCGGTGAGCGAGATCACGCTGACCAAGACGATGGACAAGGCCTCGCCCCTGATCTTCAAGGAAGCGATCGGCGGCAAGGCGGTCGAGGTCAAGATCGAGCTGACGCAGACGGACAACAACGGCAAGCACGTTGCCTTCCAGAAGTACATCCTGACCGACACGCTGATCTCCGGCTACAGCATCTCCTCGGGCGGCGACCGCCCCTCGGAGAGCCTGAGCCTGAACTTCGCGAAGATCGACAGCGAGTACCTGAGCATCGACGACAAGTTCGCCGCCACGACAACGGGCCACGTCGTTTACGACATCGGCAAGTCCGTCCTGTCGTAAAGCGATGGCACGAAGGGTGCGTTTTCGCACCCTTCGCTCGACCAATAAGGCCATGGCGCGCCGCATCCGAAAGGATCGCGGCGCGCGGTCGTTTCAAGACGTTGCTTGCTCCTCGAGGATTGTTGACATATGCGGTACGGGCTGTGGCCGATCCGGGCCCATCCCCGCCGCTTCCTTTCCTTCGAAGGTACTTTTGATGGCCGATAATGATGGCAAACTCGACACGCTGATCGCCGCTCTCCCGGCTTTGTCCATGGAGGAGCTCGGGCGGCTTTCGGAGGCCATCGAAAAGGCCCGCGAGCACATGGTGACCGCGGGCCGCGTTGCCCTGCTGGAGGAGTTCCGCCAGAAGGCCGGGCGCCTGGGCCTGTCCGTCCAGCAGCTGATCGGCGAGGCCGCCGCGGAGAAGCCCCGCGGCCAGCGCTCGGATGCCGGGAAGAAGGTGGTCCCGAAGTACCGTGGCCCGAACGGCGACGAATGGACCGGCCGCGGCCGCATGCCGAACTGGCTGGCTGCCCTCGAGGCCGAGGGCCGGGACAAGAGCGAGTTTCTGATCTGACAGATGGCCCGGGCGCCCTGTGAAGGGCGCTTCACCGGCCTCTAGGCTTGGACCACCACGACGCTGACATTGTCGCGCCCGCCAGCCTCGACGGCCAGGCGGACGAGATCGTTGGCCTGCGCGCCGCGCGCGAGCAGCGTCGCGATGCGCTCCTCGGACAATTCCTTAAACACCCCATCGCTGCAGAGCATGTAGCGATCGCCGGG
Source organism: Roseococcus pinisoli (assembly GCF_018413645.1). Lineage (GTDB taxonomy): Bacteria > Pseudomonadota > Alphaproteobacteria > Acetobacterales > Acetobacteraceae > Roseococcus > Roseococcus pinisoli. The sequence goes on along the minus strand of NZ_JAHCDA010000004.1, from coordinate 449,571 downwards.
CTGGATCCGGTCGGCCACCTTGTCGAGGATCAGCGCCTCGCCCGCGCCCACGGCCCGGGTGATGACATTGGCCTTGGGATGCGCCTCGGCATCGGCGGCCTGGATTTCGCCCGCATCGACGAGCTCCTGCACCAGGCTGTGGTCGCGGGTGAGGCGCAGGAGCTGGCCGTCGCGCATCAGGTAGATGCGGCTGTCGCCTGCCCAGAGCGCTGCGAAGTGCTGACCGCGGGCGAGCAGAACCACGATCGTGGAGGCGATCACGCCGCCGGTGCCCCGGGCCTCCGCCTTGGCCTGGAGCTGCGCATGCACCCCGTCCAGCCGCAGCCGCACCTGGGCGAGCATTTCCGCGGCGCTCATGCCGGGCGGGATGGAGGAGAGTGCCTCGGCGATCGCCGCACTCGCCACGTCGCCCGAACCATGGCCGCCGGCGCCATCCGCGACGGCCCAGAGCCCGATATCGGGCCGGTCCACGAGGTTGTCCTCGTTGCGCGTTCGGACTGCGCCCGGATGCGTGGCGGCGCTGGAGGTCAGGGTCGCGCTCATATCCGGGGCTGCTCCGCCTCGTGACGCTCCAGCAGGAGCAGGAAATCGGCCGGTGATGGCATGGCGCGCGAAGGCTGTGTCGCCGACCAGAAGAGGCTGCGCCCGTCCAGCGTGCCGTCCGGATCCTCGTCGGGCGGCGGCTCGGGGAGGCTGGCGGCCAGCTGGTCGGCGTCCAGGCTGCCGGCGCGGCCGTCGAGGGCCGCGGCCTCCAGGGCATCGTACCAGGCCTCGGGCGGGGCCTGGCCCACTATGGGGAGGACTGCGGCGAGGGTGAGGGGAAAGCACCGCCCCACCGTGTCGGCCGAGGTGACGAGAACCCCATAGGCCGCGTCCGGCCCGCAGGCGCCGGGCGCCAGCCGGAACCGCCAGACGGGCGCCTCGGCCCAGGCGGTCTCCCATTCGTCGCCGAGCCTTTCGCGGGCCGCGGCGATGCCTTCGCTCACCCAGGCATCCCAGGGGGCCACGAAGCTGCGCGGCAGGGCGCGCCGGACAAAGTCCCCATGGGCGGGGAGCTTGCCGAACAGTCCGGTGTGCCTCTCCTCCATGGTCAGTTCTGCGGCGGCACGAAGGTCGGGCAGCGGAAGTCGGTCATTTCCCGCAGCGCGAAGGGGTTGATGCGGCTGGCGGCCTGGAGGTTGAACTCCGCCGAGCGGTCGCCATAGGTCACGGTCAGCCGGAAACGGTCGGGCTGCGGCGTCGCCACGAGGCGATGCAGGAAGACGAGCTTCAGCGTCGCCCAGGCGCCGTCATAGGCGAGGTCGCCGCGGCTGGAGGCCGGGTCGAAGGTCAGCGTGATCGGCTGCAGCGCTGGGAATTGCAGGTCGATCGGTCGGCCGCCGCCGCCCGCGGGCAGGGAGATGCGCGCGCCCGAGGCCTCCAGCGTCGCGCTCGTCGTCCCGGCCGAGAGGCCGTTCGGCACGATCTGGAAGCGGAACCCGTTCGCGACGCCGGCAGGGAAGAAGGCATCGCGGATCGCCTGCGCGCGCTGGAACTGCATCAGGTCCGAGGCGGAGATGGGCGGCGGCAGCCCGTCCGTCGCGACCGGGCGCCAGGGGCGCTGCGTCACGTCGACATAGGGGCGCAGATACTGCGCGAAGAAGGTGTCGAAGGTGCCGCCGGGCGCGAAGAGGCGGATGAAGTCGTCCACCGGCATGTCGGGGGCGTTCGGCTGGCGTCGGAAGGGGAACTGGGCCTCGATGCCGCGGCAGAGGCCGACGAGGCTGCTGCCTCCCCCGCCGCCACCACCGCCGCCCCCGCCACCACCACCACCGGCAGCGGCGGCGATGGCCGCCTGGGCACCGCCGGCGCGCGCGCGGCCGGTGGCCTGGGCCAGCGCGGTCATCCAGGCGCGCAGCGGCTCGGGTTGGCGCTGCGCCTCGGCCAGGAGGCGCTGGCCGGGATCGAGCCCCACGCTCGGCGGCATCACCGTGCCGGGAGGCGAATTGGCGAGGCGCGCGACCTGGACATAGAGGTCGTTCAGGATGGCGAGCACGCCGTCCAGCGGCTGGCCGGCCGCCTCGCGCAGCGCTTCGAAGCGGCGTTCCACCACCTCGGCGACCGGCGCGGCGCCGCTGCCGAGCTGGGTGCCGACGGCCGCCGCGACGCGGCTGGCGGCGGCACCCGCCGCGCCCGTAGCCGCCGCGGCGGCCTGCGCCGCAGCACCGGCGGCCGCGGGCGCTTCCGGCGCAGTGCCCGGGGAGAGCTGCCGCGCGATGCTGCGCAGCAGATCCTTCATCGGCGAATTGGGCGCGCCGAGCAGGTTCAGCGCCTCCGCGGAGGCGTTCAGGCCCACCACCGGCGGCAGCACGAGATCCTGCAGCAGGGCCTCCCAGGCGCGCATGTAGTCGGCGGCGTAGAGGGCGAGCACATCGGCCTCCAGCCGGCGGGGATCACCCGCTGCCTGCGCGGCGTCCGGGCCCAGCACCCAGGATTCGCTGGCGGCTTCGAGCGCCGCCTGCGGCAGGCGCGGCAGCACGCTGCGATAGAGCCCGTCCACGGTGAAGACACCCGGCACGCCCTCGGTCAGGGGGCGGCCGCTGGGGCGGACGAAGTAGCGCTGCCCGGCAGCGCCGAGCGCCGAGGCAGGCGCCCAGCCGGGCGTGTTGTCGGCCAAGGTGCGCAGCCGCGCATAGACGCGCTGGGCCATGGGCAGGCGCGAGAAGACGCGCCGCGCCTGATCGACCAGCGCGCCGTCCAGCGGATAGGTGGCGAGCGCGCCGGCCAGCAGCGCATCAAGGTGATGGCCGAGCGCGTCGCGGCCCGGCTGGTTCACGGCACCCGGGAAGGCGGACTGCCAGTCGAGCGCGAACCACTCCCGGACCAGCGTGCGGTCCATCGGCCCCTGCTTGCCGAGCATGAGGTACACGCGCACGGCCTCGTAGAGGTAGTCAGGGCGCTGGATGCCTTCGCGGATCTGCTGTTCCGTCCGGGCGAGGAGGCGCGGCAGCAGCACGCGGTTCAGCGCGCGCCCATAGGCGCTCTCGGCCCCGGATTGGAGCATTTGCTCCTGGCTGAGGCCGAAGGGCGCGCCATTGCCGGCGGCGGCCGCCGGCAGGGCCTTGTTGGCCTCGAGATAGGCGAGGACGGGGGCGAGGTCGGAGCTGCGCACGCGGTCGAGCGGCGCGGCGGCACCGGCCTGCTCGGCGGAGCCCACGGCCGTGGCCAGGCGCTCGCCCCGGCCGCCCTCGGCATTCATCGCCGACCAGCCCAGGGCGCCGCCGCCCAGGACGAGCAGCAGCGCGGCCGCCCAGGAACCGATCTGGATGATGCGGCGGCGTGATTCGAGGCCACGGTCATTGGCCGCGAGCCGCGCCTCGTTGAACACGACATCCTTGAGCAGCTTCGAGAGAAAGTAAGCGCGGCCCTTCTGGCCCATGATGGCGGCAGGCCGGCTCGGATCGAGGCCGAAGGAGCGCGAGAGCGCGCCGGCCAGCCGGTCGAGCGGCGTGCCTTCCTGCGTGCCGGAGGTGAAGTAGACGCCGCGCAGGAAGGGCGCGGGATCGAGCTTGGAGCCGCCGAAGGCCGCCTGTGCGAATTCCCTGAGCGCATTCTCCAGCGAGGCGAGCTGCGTCGGGAAGCCCGCGATCAGCGCGCGCTGCTGCGGCCCGCGCTCGGTCTGCAGCCGCTCGATGAGGCGGGTCATCAGCCGCTCGGAAAGCGCCGAGAACTCCTGGCCGAACTGCGTCACCGCGCCTTCCGGCGTGTTGCCGACGGGGAAGGTGAAGCCCCAGACCTGCTCGCGCGTCGTCTTGTCGAGATCGTCGAAGAATTCGATGAAGCCCGGCAGAAGATCCGACTTGGTGACGACGAAATAGACCGGCAGGCGCTGGCCGAGCCGCGTCTCCAGCTCCTTGATGCGGCGGCGGACGCTGCGCGCATGCGCCTCGCGCTGGCTTGCATCGAGGCGCGAGAGCATGTCGACGCCGAAGGCCACCAGCACGCCGTTCAGCGGCTGGCGCGGGCGGTTCTTCTTCAGCAGGTCGAGGAAGCGCTCCCAGCCGGCCTTGTCGGCGCCGGCATCGCTGTCCTGCGTCGTGTAGCGGCCGGCCGTGTCGATCATCACGGCGCGCTCGGTCAGCCACCAGTCGCAGAAGCGCGTGCCGCCGACGCCGGCGACGCGGCCTTCGGCCAGCGGGAACTCGAGGCCGGAATTGAGCAGCGCGGTTGTCTTGCCGGAGCCCGGCGGGCCGATGATGGCGTACCAGGGCAGGTCGTAGAGATAGGTGCCCTTGCCGCCCGTCGCCGTCTTCAGCTTGGCGAGCGCGTCGGTGAGCTTGGCCCGGAGCTCGGCCTCCTCCTCGGCGGCGGCTTCGTCCTTCTTCGCCTGCGGGTCGGGCGCGGCGGCGGCCTCGACGAGGCCGGCGTCGCGGCTCTCGCGCCGGCGGCCGATCAGGAGAAAGGCGAGGAACCAGATGAGGACCGGGATCGCGACCAGGATCGCGCGCAGCCAGATCGCGTCGAAGGCCTCGCCGAGCAGCGGGGAGAAGAGCCAGATGACGACGTCGAGCAGCAGGACGCCGGCCAGCGCGCCGAGCGCGGGGATGGTGACAAGGCTGCGCATCTCAGCGGTTCCCTCGCAGCAGGATCACCTCGATGCGGCGGTTCTGCTCGCGGCCTTCGGCCGTGTTGTTGGGGGCGAGCGGTTCGGCATCGGCCTTGCCCTCGACGGTGAAGCGGGCGGGCGTGCCGTTGGCCGCGATGATGAGGTTCGCCGCCTCCTGCGCGCGTGCCAGCGACAGCGCAAAGTTGGAGGGGAAGCGCACCGTGCGGATGGGCTGGTTGTCCGAATGGCCCTGCACCAGCACGCGGCCGGGCTCGATCTTCAGCGCCTCGCCGATGCGGCGCAGCAGGTCGTGGAAGCTCGCGGCCACCGTGGAGGAGGCCGAGGGGAACATGCCGCGCCCGCGGATGCGGACCAGGATGCGCTGCGCGTCGCCCTCCACGGTGACGAGGCCCTGCGCGATCTCGGGCGCCAGGAACTGGCGCAGCGTCGGCAGCGCGTCGGGCGCCGGGGTGGCGGTGGGCGGCGGAGGTGGCGGGGGCGCGGGGGGCACCGGCGGCGCCGTGCGGTCGATGGAAGGAAGCGCGCCGGGCGGCAGCGCGGCCATGCGCTCATAGAGGCCTTCGGCCTGCGCGCCCAGCTTGTCGGAGATGTAGTACCAGCCGCCGCCGAGCAGGGCCAAGGCAAGGGCGAAGGCCACCCAGGCCGGCACGTTGCGGCTCTGGCCGCGATGCGGCGCGTCGACGCCCCGCCAATGCGGGGACAGCTCTCGCTCGTAATTGCCGCGCAGCTGCTGCAGGAGCTGGTAAAGCCCCTCGCGCACGCGATCGAGCTCGGCCGCGCCGCGCGGCATCAGCCGGTACTTGCCCTGCAGGCCGAGCGAGAGGGCCAGGTAGGTGATCTCCAGCGCGCCCTTGTAGCGGCCGGGATCCTTCTGCATGCCGGTCAGCAGGTCGAAGACGCGCTCGCCCGAGCGGACTTCCTGGTGGAAGGTCGAGACCAGCGACTTCTGCGCCCAGGCGGACTGCGCGCCCCAGGGGGTGCCGAGCACCACGTCGTCCAGCGCGGCGGAGATCACGTAATGCGCGGCGCGGATTTCCTCGGCCGTCGCGCCGGTGTCGCGGGCATCGGCCTCGAAGGCGCGCAGGGCCCGGAGCGCGCGCTCGCGCAGCTCCTCGACCGGGGGCTGGCCGGCCACGCCGGCATTGGCCAGCCGTGCCAGGATCTGCAGCAGCGGCGAGGCGGCCGCGGCCAGCGGCCCGGGGCCGACCTTGGGCAGTGCCTCGGCCTCGCCGGCCAGTCGCGGCGCGGCGCCCCCGCCCGCGGCAACAGGCGCCGGGCGCGGCGGCGATGTGGCCGGGGCGGCGCTGGCCACCGGGCGTTGCGGCACGCGTCCTACGACGGTGCGGTCATTGTCGTCGGGTTCGCCGAAGGGATTGTCGCTCATGCCGGCCCCGTTGGTCCTGAAGTTTGCGGCCTGCCGGCGTCATGCCGGCTTGCCTGTCTGCCTGACGCGCTGCCCGGGCGGGTCCGCGCCTGATGCCCGGGTCCCGCGGACAGCGCGTCGGGCCTCATGCGCGGATCGCCCAGAGGCTGAGGCGCAGATTGGGGAAGTCGCCCGAGACGTGGATCGCGAAGCCGCCGCTCGTCTGCATCTGCTGCCAATGCGGCGAGCCGCGATCGAGCTCGAAATAGACGGCGCCGGCATGGAAGGGGATCTGCCGCGGCGCGACCGGCAGCGGGCGCACGATAATGCCGGGCAGCGCCACGTTCACCAGCTCGCGGATATGCTCCACGGCGCCGATCTTCACCTGGTTGGGGAATTGCCGGCGGATGGTCTCGCCCGGGATGTCGGACATCACCGTCATCACGAACTGGCCGGCACGCAGCAGGTTCCGGTCGAGGATCGGGCCCACGCGCACGCCGTGGCTGCGCTCCTGCAGCGGGATCTCGACGGCATTGGTCTCGAGCACGGCGGAAAGGCTGCGGCGCAGGTCGGCGATGACCGGCGCGAAGCTGCGCTGAAGGTCGTCATGGCGATAGGCCGGGTAGGTGGTGGCCTTCTTGTCCGGCGCCGTGAAGGTCGCGAGCTCACCCGCGATCTGCACCAGCGTGGAGTAGAGCGTCTCGGGATGCACGTTGCCGGCATCGGCGTAATGCGCCAGCAGCGGCAGGCAGCGGTTTACCGTCTGCAGCAACAGGAAGTCGGCCACCTCGGCCACGCCGCGCGCGCCGGGTTGCGAGAGCCGCGCGCCCAGCGCTTCGGCGCGCTGGCCCAGCATGCCGACGAGCTCGCCCAGCACATTGGAGAGCGGCGGCACGGCCGAGACGCGCAGGCAGGGTGGGATGAAGCGGTCGTCGACGACAACGCGGCGATCGGCCTGGACCTCGACGATGCGGGCGAGGCCGAGGCAGGTGAAGCCCGCGCGCTCCTCGCTTTCCAGCATGTAGCGCAGGCGCGGGCGGCCGACGGCGAGCTCGGCCGGCAGCGTCGCGTCGGAATGTGTGTCATAGGCCTCGAAGGCGCGCAGGCCGTAGCGCGCGGCCGCGCCCTCGGGCCCGTCGGTGGCGGTGACTTCCGGGCTGCCGGGCTGGCGGACGGGCAGGGCCAGGTAGACGATCTGGTTGCGCGTGCCTTCCACCAGGTCGAGCGGCGCGGGCTGGTCGGCCGTGCCGGGGATGGCGAAGGGCGTGCCGTCCTCCAGCACGCCGGCGATGTTGGACAGCGCGAATTTCCCGGCGCCCAGCAGGTCGCGGTCCAGCGCGATCTCGGTCACGCCCCAGGGATGCGGGCGCAGCGGCGCGCTGCGTGCCTGGAGCAGGTGTTCGAAATAGCGGTCCTGCTGCTGGTAGTGCTGCGCGCGGAGGAACATGCCCTCCTGCCAGACAACCTTGTCGTTCCAAGCCATGCCGCGTGACGTTCCTCGAAAATGCTGGCCCTGAAAGTGCTGGCCCCGATGGGTTCAGATGCTGGTCAAGAACCGCCGCGCGCGGCCTCTTCATAGGCGCGGGCGAAGGCCTTGCCGAAGGCGCTGTCGAAGTCATCCTCGAACTGGTCGGTGACCTGATGGTGCAGGCGCTTATAGGCTTCCCAGAGCTTCTTCTCGCGCCCGCCCGGCAGCAGGCCGCCGCTGGTGATCTCGCCCTCCAGCGGGGCGGGGGAGAGGCGCGTGAGCAGGGCCTTGGCCGCCGCTTGCGTGGCCGCGAGGGTGGCGAGCTGATGCGCCGTCAGGTCCTGCACGGTCTCGCGGATGGCGCCCGCCGCGTGGCGCGGGGCCGTCAGCAGCGCCTGGACCGCCGCATCGTCATCGGCGGCGAACTTCACCGGGTTGTTGCCGGCGGCGCGGAGCATGGTCTGCTCGATGCGGAACTCGCGCTTCACGTCGGCCCGGGCGATGAGCAGGGCGCGCATGCCGGCGACGGCCGCCCGCAGGACGAGGCCGGCGGTGCTGAGCGCGGCGGCCGGGTCGAGGTTCGGCGGCGGCGGCGGCAGGCCGGCCGCCTGGAACAGCAGCGCGGCGGCCGCGTGCAGGTCGCCGCCCGGCGCAGCGGCCACGGCCGGCGAAGGCGCGTTGACCGCGACCGTGACCGTGGAGGCCGGCGGCGGCGCCTCGAGGAAGGGATCCGCGGGGATCGCCGCCGGCGCCGGGGGCGGTTCGGCGAAGGCGACGGGCTCCGGCGCGCGGGACGCGGGCAGGTGAGGTTCCGCGAAGGGATCGGGCTGCGGCAGGGGAGGCGGTACCTGCTCGGCAAAGCCATGGTCAGGGAATGGCGAAGCGGGCGGTGCCGCGAAGGGATCCGGCGCCGCTGTGGGATGCAGAGGCGCGGCCTGCGGCGCGAGGTCGGCGAAAGGATCGCCGAGGGAGGAGGAGGCCGGTGGCGCCGCGAAGGGATCGGGCTGCGCCACGACGGGGTGAGGCGGCAGGCCCTGCGGCGAGAGATCGGCGAAGGGGTCGCCCAGGGGCGGCGAGGCCAGAGGGGGCAAGGCGGGGTTTATCGCAAAGGGATCAGGCTGTGGCGCGGCAGGAAGCGGCGCGGCCTGGGGCGCCAGATCGGCGAAGGGGTCGCCCAGCGAAGTCGGGGCCACCGGCGGCGGCGAGAAAGGTGCTGCGGGCCGAGCGGCGGCGCCCGGCGGGGCGTCGGCGAAGGGATCCGGCAGGCTCGCGAAAGGATCCGCCGAGGGCGCGGAGGGGCGCGGCGCGGTGGGCGCGTTCCAGTCGTTCGGCAGCAGGTCCGGCATGGTGGCGCGCGGCGGCGTGAAGACGTCGTTCGTGCTCGGCCGGTGGTCGGGCATCACGGGGCCGTGATCGTCGGCCGCGAAGGGGTCGAAGTCGGAGGGAAGAAGCGGCGAATGGCCGGAGGGGTTGCTGTCGCCCGGAGAGAGCCCCGGCAGGGGGGCTGAGAAGATGTCCGAGACCGGGGCCGGCGCAGGCGCCATGGGGTCCGGCACGGCAGCCGCCGACTGCCAGCGGCCTTCGCCATAGCCGGCCTCCTCCTCCACATGGCACTCGATCTCATAGGCGCCGAGGCGAAGCCGGTCCCCGTCGCGCAGCACGCGCACCTGGTCACGCCCCACGGGCTCGGCGCCGCTGTTCAGAAAGGTGCCGTTGGTCGAGAGGTCGCGGACCTGCCAGGCGCCCGACAGATATTCGACGGCGCAATGGCGCTTGGAGAGCACCCGCTCGGGATCGCGCAGCGGCCAGTCGCATTCTGCGCCGCGCCCCATGACGTATTCGCCGCCCGGCACGCGCCGCTGCTCGGGCACGGCCTGATCGGGACAGCGGATGACGGAAAGGACCAGCACCATGCGACGTTCTTCACCTTTCCCCGGCGCCCTGGGGCGCATGTCGGGCATTTTTACATCGGCTTGCGCCGTCACAGTAGGCTTTCCGCGAGACAATCGCGTCAAGCAAAGCTGTATGACGAAAGTGCCGATGGGCTCGTCATGCGCGGGAAGCCCGGGGGGCTACCCGATGAGGACCGTCGGCGCGCCCACCACCAGCGAGCCGCCATGCGCCGTCATGTCGCCGATCCGGGCGGCGGGCATGCCGCCGACGAGCACGGTGAAGCTGCCCATCGCGATCGTGTCGGGCGGGCCGACGCAGGTGCACATGTCGCCGACGCGGGCCTGCGGCATCATCGAGGTCAGGACCGTGAAGCAGCCGAGCACCACCGGCCCGCCAACATGCGGAACCGGGCCGGTGAACATCGGGCAGACATGCAGGTCGCCGATGCGCGAGGCGGGCATGCCCATCAGACGTTCTCCGGCTCGAGGCGGCCGGCGCCTCCATCGGCGATGTCGCGCGCCGATTGCAGGAAGCGCAGGAAGCGGTCCTCCGCCTTTTCCGGCTTGATGCGCGTGGCCGCCAGAATGATGGCCCCGGCGACGGCGACGCCGGTCAGGTGATCGGCCGGAGGCACGACGGGCTGGCCTTCGGGCGCCATGCTGCCGCCCGACCAGAAGGCGGCGACGGCCGCCCAGGCCTCGGGGCTGCGGAAGCCGCCCTTCTGCGCGACCTCCATCGTCGCCCGGCGCGCGGCCTCGTCCGGCCGGCGCACCCAGGATTCGGCGGCGGCCAGGGCCTCGGCGTCGCAGGCGGGCGTCTCCTCGACGGGGACGGCGCGGGCGCACATGCAGGCCCACCACACGGCCTCGCGCTTGGGCAGGGCATGGGCGACGAGGCGCAGCGCATCCGGCATGCGGCCGGCCTCGGCCAGGCGCGCGACGCCGGCCGCGGCATCGGTCAGGCCGGCGACAAGGGAAATGCCGGCGCCGTCGAGCTCCAGGCGGGGCAGGAGGGGCTCGAGGGCCGTCGCGAGCTTGTTGGGAGAGGTGATGCTCATGTCAGTTGATCATCACCAGGCCGCCCTTGAGCGTCAGCATCGCGTCGGCCTTGTGCGTGGCCATGAGGCCCTGGGTGTTGAGCGCCAGCGACGCCTTCACGTCGATCTGCAGGGATTCGATGCTGATGCTCATGGGCGTCATGTGGATCTTGCTCTGCCCGCAGGTGAGCGTGATCGACTGCATCGCCTCGTACTTGATGGTGCCCATCGAGGCCTTCTCGGTGATGTTCCCCATTTTCACCAGACGGTCGAGGTTGCCCATGTCGATGGTCAGCTTGTCGTTGCCCTGGGTGACCGTGGCCGTGCGGTCGAGCTTCGTCGTCTCCGTATGCTTGCCGTCGACGGTCTCGGTGCGGTGGCGCTTGATCGTCTCGGTTCGGTCGTTCTTGATGAGAAGGGTCATGTCCTTCTCGGCCTGGATGTTGATCTCCTCGGAGCCCTTCTTGTCCTCGAAGCGCAGCTCGTTGAAGTTCGCGGCGCCGCCCCCCTTGCTGGAGCGCGTCTTGAAGCCGGACTGGGTCTTGTTCGCAGGCAGGGAATAGATCGGCTTCTGCTCGGCGTTGTAGACGCTGCCGATCGCGATGGGCCGGTCCGGGTCGCCATTCTCGAAGGCGACGAGCACCTCGTCGCCCACGCGCGGCAGCGTCCAGGAGCCGCCCCACTTGCCCGCGAAGCTCTGCGCCACCCGCACCCAGCAGGAGGAGGTGTCGTCGCGCTTGCCGGCGCGGTCCCACAGGAAATGGACCTTGATGCGGCCGTACTCGTCGCAGTGAATCTCCTCGCCGCTGGGGCCGGTGACCACGGCGCTGTGCACGCCGAGCATGGGCGGGCGCGGCCGCGGGTCGGCCGGGCGCCAGGGGCGGTCGGCCGGCATGAGGACGAGGTTGTTGCTGTAGCCGGAGGCGCCGCCGCCCGAGAGATGCGTCTCATCGAAGGCCTCGTGCCGCGTGGCGGCGACGAGCCAGGTGACCGCCGCCGTCTCGTCGATGCCCGGACGCACCTTGAGGCGGCCGCCGGCAAAGATGGTGGGATCGTTGCCCGTGGCGCTGATGCGGTCGGCGACCGTCTCGTAGACCTCCATGCCGAGCTTCGCGAGGTCGCCCTCGGGCCGCACCGTCTGGCCGCTCGGCCAGTGGTAGATCTCGTATTTGGAGGCGTTGGGCGAGCTGAGGATCGTGCCCGTCTGCTTCTGCAGCAGGCTCGCGGGCTTCAGCCCATCGAAATCCTCGGCCACGACCTTGCCGGGCTGCAGGCTCGAGACCGGCTTCCAGTCGGTCAGCGTGCCGACTTCGCCCGCATCCGAGCGCACGACCTGCGGATCGCCGCCGATCAGCGGGTAGTCGCCATTGGCGCCACAGACGACGAGCGTGTGCTCACTGGCCTTGTGCTCGAAGTAGTAGCCGCAGCCGGTCTCGTCGAGCATCCGCTGCACGAAGTCGAGGTCGGTCTCGTTGAACTGGACGCAGTAGGTGCGCGCCGCCGTTGGCACCGATCCGCCCCAGCGGACGGGCGCCACGCTGCTGTCGCTCAGCACGGTGGAGACGATGGTCTTCACCGACTTGTCCTGGAAGATCCGGCAATCCGCCGTCCGCGACAGGTGCCAGAGGTTCGGCACCACCTCGATGCGGTAGGAGGCGAGGCCGCGGCCCATGGCGCCGATGCGCGAGAAGGCCCGGACGACGCCGTGGAAGTGCCGCGGCTCCACGTGGCGGACCTTGATGGTGCAGGTCACCGCCTTGCCGATCAGCGAGGAGGGCTGGAGGTTCAGGTCCTGGCTGAGCACTTCCGCCGTCAGCGAGAAGGGGTGGCCGATCGCCTCCTGCACGGACAAGCGACGCAGCATCAGCTTGTCGGCGCCGAGCGGAGAAGTGATCTCCAGCATCCGCTCCGTCTGCGCCAGGTCGAACACGTCGCTCAAAACAGGTTTTCCCCACGAGTCGTCAAAGCGAGCATAGGTCGCCCGACATGGGTCCAGGCCGGAAGAATTGTCATGTCTATCGCGCGATGGCCCCCATCGAGAAGGAGCGCAATTCACGCTGCGCCGTCCTGAAGACGGCATCCTGTCGATGGTGCTTCTCGGCCGCAAGCACCGGAACGCGGCGCGTGACCCATTCTCCCAGTGCCAGGGCCGAAACATGGCCCTCGCTGTCAGTCGCGGCGCGGCCGTTCATGGCCTCGCGGATGGCGAAGGCGAAGACGCCGTTGCGGTCGTCGTAGCTGTCCAGCGCTTCCTGGACGCTGGTGCTGGCCGCGAGCAGGAAGCGGCCCGTCTCATTGCCCAGCGCGGCGAGGCTGTCGATCGTCACCTGGCCGGCGTGGCAGGTATCTATGAAAAGGAAACCATCCCGGGCGCGGATGCGCGCGAGCGCCGCGACCAGCGTGCCCTCGTCGAGCGAGGTGCTGCGCAGCGCGTCCCAATTGGCGGTGCTGGTGGTGTCGTGCGGCAGGAAGAGGAAGCGCCGGTCGGGCTCGCTGCGCACGCCATGGCCGGCGAGGTAGAGCACGAAGGTATCCTCCGGCCGGGCGACCTGCGCGGCCGAGGCCAGTGCGGCGAGGATATTGGCCCGCGTCGCCTCGCGGTCGGTCAGGACCGTCGAGATCACTTCGCGGAACACGCCCTGCGCGCGGCTGCGCAGCGCCTCGACCACGCTGCGCGCATCGGCGACGGCGAAGCGCAGGTTGAGATCGGCGAGCTGGTACTGGTCCACGCCGATCGCGACCAGGATCAGGCGCCCGGCGCCCGGCGGGGGCGCCGCTTCGCCGGGGCGGCGCAGCTCGAGCGTCGGCCCCTCGGCGAAGAGCGTGCGGTCATCGGCATAGAGCCGTGCGGCCACGCGGTTCGGCCCGGGATCCAGCGGCACCTCGATCGCGTTCTGGCCGGGCTGTGCGGGGCTGCGCACGGCGATACGGTCGTTCACCATGATGTCCAGCGGGCCGAGGCCGAGGCCGCGATCGGTGGTGCTGAAGGTGAGGCGCAGCGCGCTGGCGCCCGCCGGCAGCTCGGCGGCGCCCCAGCCCACGGGCGTGCAGCTCTCGCCGATCACGGCGCAGGCCTCGCCGGCGGCCAGCGTCGGCAGGCGTCCGATGCGCGAACGCACCTCGCCGAGCTCGTTCATGCGGGCCTGGGCGGGGCCGTTGTCGCCGAGCAGGCGGGCGTGGACCGCGCCCGGCGAGTAGAGGGCGCGATAGGCCTGCTGGAAGCTCGCCCATTCCGGCGTCTGCGCGCGGCCGTTGTTGAGATGGACGCCTACGAGTTCCTGCCCGCCCTGGGGGGCGTGGTCGAACAGCCCCTCGGGCGTCCAGGCGACCCAGCGGCGGGCATCGGCATGCACGAAGAGGGCGCCGCGTTCGCGGAGATGATCGCTGGCCTCGAACCAGCGGATGGTGCCGTCGCCCAGCGCGGCCACGGCCATGCCTTCCGTCGCGGCCACGGCCCAGACCGTGCCGGGCATGGACAGCTGGTCGATCAGCCGGCCGGAGCGGTCGAAGAGGCGCAGATGCGTGTCCGTGCCCAGGAGGAAGGCTTCCTCGCGCGGCATGATGGCGAGGCTGCGGCTGTACTCGCCCTCGCCGAGGCGGAGCGGCTGGCCGTTGAGGCGCGGCCGGTCGCGATTCTGCCAGTCCGAGACGACGAGGCGCTGGGACTGCTGGACGGCGGGCTGCAGGTCCCGGCCCTCATCCGCCGCCAGCTGGCTCGTCTGCCCGTCGAAGACCAGGCTGGGCGTTCCGGTCCGCAGCATGAAGCGGACGCGCTGGCCGTCGGCGCTGATGGCGAAGGATCCGGCCGTGTTGCGGAAGTCGCCGCCCGGCGGCATGGGCGCCTGGACCAGCGACCCGTCGGGTGCGAGGCGGCCCCAGCCGGGATCGGCCGCCGCGAAGGCCAGGCCGCCCTGCGGAAGCGGCAGGAGGTGCGAGATGGCGTCGCGCGCGGCGGGTGTGTCGCGCGCCGGGCCAAGCCCGAAATCCGACCAGCGGCGGATCAGGAAATTGGTCTCGCCCGGCACGGCGGCGGTGCGCCGCGCATAGCCGGCGGCGTAGAGCTGCACGCCGCCGCGCGCATCATGCGCCCAGGTCACCGCCGGGAGGCCTTCGCCCAGCAGGCCGGTCGTGTCCGGGACCAGCACCGTCCGCAGGTCGTGCGCCTGGAGGACTTCGACGCGCAGCCGATCCTCGAAGCCGATGGCGAGCAGCGCGCCGTCCGGCGACCAGGCCAGGCCGTAGGGGCGGCCGCCCTGCACGGGCTGGCGCTCGGCGACGCGGCGGCCATTGGCGTCGTAGACCCGGACCCGCCCGTCGGCGGAGGTGGCGGCGAGGCGGCCGTTGACGTCGAAGGCGACCATGCGGGCGGGGCCGGTCCAGCCGGCATTGTCCTCGGCCAGCTGTCGCCCGTTGCGCGCGTCCCAGATCCGGATGCCCGAGCGGCCGCCGAGCGCGGCGGCGACGCGCGAGCCGTCCGGCGAGACGGCGAGGTGGAAGATCGGCGCGGGCTGGTTTGGCAGCCGCGCGAGGAGCCGCCCGGTCGAGGTCTCGAAGAGATAGACGGAGAAGGAGCGGTCCCAGTTGCGGCCGGTGAAGCCGGCGGCGAAGGCCCGGCTGCCATCCGGCGTCAGCGCGACGGCGTAGAGCTCGCCCTCCTCGCCGTCGCCGATGGGGGGGCGCAGCACGCCGATCGGCGTGCCGTCCGGCAGCGCCCAGAGGCGCAGCGTCTTGTCGTCGGAGACCGAGGCGAGGATGCGTCCGCCCGCATCGGTCGAGAGCCGGGTGATGGGGGCAGTGTGTGCCGCCGCCTCCACCCGGAGGATGGGAGCCTGCGGCGGCTCCTGCGCGCGTGCGACCGGGGCGAGGGCAAGCCCCGCGGCGATGGCGAGCGCGAGGAACCGGCGCAAGCGGGCCTCAGCCGGCGAGTTCGAAGCCGCCGCCGGCCGCTGCCAGCCGCTCGGCATTGCCGATGCTCTCGCTGAAGTTGTCGCGGCGCGAGATATTGGTCGCCGCCAGCGAGCGGACGTCCGAGCCGCCCTCGGGCGACGCCGCCTGCTGCCGGCCGCGCGCGGCGGGGAAGGCATCGGCCGGCGCATAGCCGCGCACGCCCGAGGCGGTCTCGACCTGGACGAAGCCGGCCGGGCCGGGGCGGGTCGTCACGACCTCGCGGGCATTGATCTGCGCGACGTCGGCGCTGCCCGCATCGGGGCGGTACTTCACGACGACCGCGCGGCGGGGCGCGACGCGGACGGGCTGCGGGCGGCGATAGCTCGCCACGACGCTGGCCTTGCCGCCCGGGATGGCGTTGTCGAAAGCGCTGTCGAACTGGGCGCCGCGGCCGGTGATGTTCTGGTTGATGCGCTGGGCCACCTGGATGTCGCCTTGGAAGCGGGCGCGGATCTCGGCGAGCTGGGCCTGGCCGACGTCGCGGGCCAGACGGCCGTCCTTCACCGCGTCGCGCACGGTCTGGGCCGTGCGGAGACGGCAGTCGGACAGCTGGTCGAAGGCGACCTGCGTGCGGTCGAGCTGGGCGTTCTCGCGCGAGAGATCGCTGCTCATCTGGGCGAAGATGCCGGCCTGGTCGCGGGCCTGGCGCTGCAGCGCGGCGTAGTAGCCGACGGCCGCGCCGGTCGCGCCGCCGACGGCCGCGCCGATCAGCGCACCCTGCCAGCTGCGGGAGGCGAGGCCGCCCACCACCGCGCCACCGAGGGCGCCGACGGCGGCCCCCTGCAGGATGTCCTCGCCATAATAGTCGCCGGTGCTGTCGAGGGCGACGAGGTACTGGCGGCAGACATCCCGGCCGTCATCCGAGCCGATGCGGCCGGCCTGGGTTGTCACGCAACCTGCCAGCATCATCGTGGCTGTCAGCAGGGCGGTTGCGCGGAGGAGCGGGCGGCTGGCCATCAATTACATCCCTAAATCCAGAGAAATGCATGCTAATGCGCGCATCTGGAAACGACTAGACACAATCCGCGGCACAATAGTGCGTGGAATGGGCCCGGGCGGGGAGGATTCGATCGGCGCTCAGCCCTCGGCGTCGGGGCGGGGCAGGTCCCGGAAGTAGGGGACGACCTTGCCCTGGACCTTCATGGTCAAAGGCAGGCCGTTGCGACCGACGGCCTTGCCGACGACAAGGCGGACCCAGCCCTCGCTGACGCAATACTCGTCGACATTGGTCTTCTCGACGCCCTTGAAGATGATGCCCACGCCGCGCTCGAGCGCGGCGGCATCGTGGAAGGGGCTCTTCGGATCGCTCGCGAGGCGGTCGGGAGGCACGGAGGGGATGGCATCATCGGACATGGCGCCGTCCTAGCGCAGATCGCGGGCGCTTGGGAATTCGTCCCGGACATGGATCCGCCACGGCGACCGGGAGGCCACGGAGCCGTCCCGCCGGCAGCCCAAAGAAAAACCCGCCGCCAGAGCCTGGCGACGGGTTCCAGAAGGGCCGGGCGCGGGCGCCCGGCGTGTCGGCCTCAGACCGAGTAGTACATCTCGAACTCGACCGGGTGCGGGGTGTGCTCGAAGCGGTACACCTCGTCCCACTTCAGGGTGATGTAGCTCTCGATCTGATCCTTCGAGAACACGTCGCCCGCCAGCAGGTAGTCGTGATCGGCCTCGAGCGCGCCCAGCGCCTCGCGGAGCGAACCGCACACCGTCGGGATGTCCTTCAGCTCCTCGGGCGGCAGGTCGTAGAGGTCCTTGTCCATCGCGTCGCCGGGATGGATCTTGTTCTTGATGCCGTCGAGGCCGGCCATCAGCATCGCCGAGAAGGCGAGGTAGGGGTTGGCGCCCGGATCGGGGAACCGCACCTCGACGCGCTTCGCCTTGGGGCTCGTCGCGTAGGGGATGCGGCAGGAGGCCGAGCGGTTGCGGGCCGAATAGGCCAGCAGCACGGGCGCCTCGAAGCCGGGGATCAGCCGCTTGTAGCTGTTGGTCAGCGGGTTGGTGAAGGCGTTCAGCGACTTGGCGTGCTTGATGATGCCGCCGATGTAGTAGAGCGCCGTCTCCGAGAGGTCCGCATAGCCGTTGCCGGCGAAGACGGGCTTGCCGTCCTTCCAGATCGACTGGTGCACGTGCATGCCCGAGCCGTTGTCGCCGTAGATCGGCTTCGGCATGAAGGTCGCGGACTTGCCGTAGCTATGGGCCACGTTGTGGATCACATACTTGTAGATCTGCATATGGTCCGCATGCGTGACCAGCGTGCCGAACTTGGTGCCGAGCTCGTGCTGCGACTGCGCCACCTCGTGGTGGTGCTTCTCGCCCTCGACGCCCATCTCGATCATGGTCGAGAGCATCTCGGCGCGCAGGTCGACTTCGCTGTCCACCGGGTTCACGGGGAAGTAGCCGCCCTTGAGGCCCGGGCGGTGGCCCATGTTGCCCTCGGGGAAGTCCTTCATCGAGGCGCCGGGGCCCTCGATGCTCTCCAGCGAGAAGTGGCCGAAGTTGCCGCCCGTGCCGAACTTCACGTTGTCGAAAATGAAGAACTCGGCCTCGGCGCCGAAGAAGGCGGTGTCGCCCAGGCCCGTGCTCTTCAGGTACTGCTCGGCCTTCTTCGCCGTCGAGCGCGGGTCGCGGTTGTAGCGCTGACCGGTCGAGGGCTCGTAGATGTCGCAGATCAGGATCAACTGCGGCTTGGCCGAGAAGGGATCCATGCAGGCCGAGGTCGCGTCCGGCATCAGGATCATGTCGGACTCGTTGATGGCCTTCCAACCACCGATCGAGGAGCCGTCGAACATCAGGCCTTCCTCGAAGGTCTCTTCCTCGACCGTCGAGACGTGCTGCGCCGTGTGGTGCCACTTGCCGCGCGGATCCGTGAACCGGAAGTCCACGTACTCAACGCTGTTCTCCTTGATCATTTCCATGACCTTGGAGACGGCCTCGGGAGAATTCATCGCCATGTCTCTGTCCTGCTCACTGCGTCCCTAGATGTGTTCCGCGCGGAATGGCCGCGCGGCCGCCGGATCGCCGACCAGGGACGCCCCCAGTGCCGGCGCTCGACGAAGCTCGTGGGGGCGTCGCGCCCCTTTGCTTAGACCGCGTCCTCGCCGCGTTCGCCGGTGCGGATGCGGATGACCTCCGAGATGTCGGAGACGAAGATCTTGCCGTCGCCGATGCGCCCGGTGCGGGCAGCAGCCTGGATGGCCTCCACGGCGCGCTCCAGCATGTCGTCGGCGCAGACGACCTCGATCTTCACCTTGGGCAGGAAGTCCACGACGTACTCCGCGCCTCGGTACAGCTCCGTGTGCCCCTTCTGGCGGCCGAATCCCTTGGCCTCGAGCACGGTCAGGCCCTGGAGCCCGATCTCGTGCAGCGCGTCCTTCACCTCGTCGAGCTTGAAGGGCTTGATGATGGCCTCGATCTTCTTCATCGCATCCGTCATGAATTGCGCGGGCGGAAGCCTGGCCCGCGGCGTTTCCCCGATGGCCCAGTCGCCGGTTTGCCGACGCCCGTCCAGCCGCCTCTGTTTTGCACGCGGCCTGCCGTCGGCGCAATCGGCATGGAAACCGGATAGACGGCCTCCCCAGCCCGGAAACGCCCGGAAATGAGGCGGGGTGCCTGCGTTATGGGCATGTCTCGGCCCCGACCATTGCGCTGCCGGGGGAGGGCCCTCATGCTACACCTCATTCCGCCAGCCCAGACCCAAGGTATGTCGCCGATGAAGCCGATGAATGACCTGCTTTCCGCCACCGGGACGACGATCTTTACCGTCATGTCCGCGCTCGCGGTGCAGCATGGCGCGATCAACCTCGGCCAGGGCTTCCCCGACTATGACGGCCCGCCCGACGTGCTGAAGGCCGCGGCCGATGCGCTGATGGACGGCCGCAACCAGTACCCGCCCCTGACCGGCGTGCCGGAGCTGCGCCAGGCCGTGGCCGCCGCCAACAAGCGCTTCTACAGCATCGAGGTGGACCCCAACGCCGAGGTCATCGTCACCTCGGGCGCGACGGAGGCGATCACCGCCAGCCTGATGGCCGTGCTCAACCCCGGCGACGAATGCGTGCTGATCGAGCCGCTCTATGACACCTACCTGCCGGTGGTGAAGCTGCTGGGCGCCGTGCCGAAGCTGGTCCGCCTGAACCCGCCGAAGTGGGAGCTGCCGCGCGACGAGCTGGCCGCGGCCTTCTCGTCCAGGACCAAGGCGATCCTCTTCAACACGCCGATGAACCCGACCGGCAAGGTCTTCACCACGGCCGAGCTCGCCTTCATCGCCGACCTGGTGCAGCGCCACGACTGCTACGCCGTCTGCGACGAGGTCTATGAGCACCTGACCTATGACGGCTGGCGCCACATCCCGCTGATGACCCTGCCGGGCATGCGCGAGCGCTGCATGCGCATCGGCAGCGCGGGCAAGACCTTCAACCTGACGGGCTGGAAGGTCGGCTACGTCACCTGCGACCGCTCGCTGGCGCCCAATGTCGCCAAGGCGCACCAGAACCTCACCTTCACGACGGCGCCGAACCTGCAGCGCGGCGTGGCGGTCGGGCTCGCCAAGGACGATGCCTATTTCGCGGGCCTGTCCGACCAGCTCGCGGAGCGGCGCGACCTGCTGGCCGAGGGGCTGACGGCGCTCGGCTTCCAGGTCCTGCCGGCCATGGGCAGTTATTTCGTGACGGCGGATATCCGCTCGATCGGCTTCACCGGGGACGACGTGGCCTTTTGCCGCACGCTCACCGAGGAGGCCAAGGTGACGGCGATTCCCGTGACGGCCTTCTATGCCGGGGAGAATCCGCCGAACCATTACGCCCGTTTCGCCTTCTGCAAGAACGAGAGCGTGCTGCGCGAGGCGCTGGCCCGGATCGGCGCCTGGATGGAGCGGCGCACCGCGCAGCGCGCCGCGGGCTGACCCTCCCGGAAAGGATATCGCGTCGCCCGGTGACGACACCGGGTTGACGCATATGGCACGCCGGGCCTATCCAGCGCGCCGTGCGGCGGTCGTAGCTCAGATGGTAGAGCGCCAGGTTGTGGTCTTGGATGTCGCGGGTTCGAGTCCCGTCGATCGCCCCATATTCAAATCTTCAAATTGTTCGCGGGACGGGGTTCTGCGTAGTCTGCCGTTAACCAAAACGGGAGAAAACGCCGAAAATGAAACGCGCCCTCATGCTGGGCCTGCTGGCCTGGATCGCCGCCACCCCGGCCCAGGCCTTTCCTGACCGCCCGATCCGCCTGATCGTCCCCTTCTCGGCCGGCGGCGCCACCGATGTGGGCGCGCGCGTGCTGGCGGAGGCCATGTCCTCCCAGCTGTCCCAGCCCATCGTGATCGAGAATCGGGTGGGCGGCGCGGGCATCGTCGCCTCCGAGCTGGTGGCCCGCGCCCCGGCCGACGGCCACACGCTGCTCATCAACAACACCTCCCATGCCGTGCTGCGCCTGGTGGTCCCCAATGCGCCGATCGACGTGACGACGGCGCTGGCGCCCGTGACGGTGCTGTCCGAGATGCCGATGGTGATGCTGGTCTCCAACGCCTTCCCAGGCCGGGATGTGCGTGAGTTCATCGCGCTGGCGCGCGCGAATCCGGGCGGCTTCAACTACGGCAGCACGGGCGGCGGCGGCACGCTGCAGATGGCGGCACTCCTGTTCCTGAACGCCGCGCAGCTGCAGTTGAACGAGATTCCCTATCGCGGCGGCGCCCCCGCCACCCTCGATCTGGCGGCGGGCCGGATCGCGCTGGTCTTCGACGTGGCGCTCACCGCCGTGCAGACGGCGCGCGGCGGCCAGGCCCGCGCCTTCGCCGTGACCAGCGCGGGCCGCAGCCCCGCCTTGCCGGAGGTTCCGAGCCTTCGGGAGATCGGCCTCGATGCCGAGATGAACGTGTGGCAGGCCATCTTCACCGCCAGCGCCACGCCCGAGCCGGTGAAGCTCGAGCTCCAGCGCGCCATGGCCGCCGCCCTCGCCCAGGAGACCGTGCGCCAGCGCATGCTCGGCCTGGGGGTGGACCGGATCCTGGCCAATTCGCCGGACGAGGCCTCCCGCTACGTGTCGGGGGAGGTGGAGCGCTGGGAGCGGCTCATGCGGGGGCGGATCAATCCCGGCGGCTAGCGCCCAGGCGCTTGGACGAGGATTGCCCCCTATGGCATGCTTGTCGGCGTTAAGGTGGGGCAGCGATTGGCGGCGACAGGACAGGGACCATCCAGGCGCCGCGCGCGCGGCCTGCGCAGCCACCTCATGCTGCTCGGACTGGCCGCCCTTGCCCCGGGACTGCTTCTCGGCGTCGGCCTGACCGGCGACCTCGCGCTTCGGCTTCAGTTCCAGGCCGAGGAGGATATCGGCGGCAGCGCGGAAGCGATCGGGCTGACCGTCAACGAACAGCTGGAGAGCGTGGTGCACGTGCTCTCCGCCCTCGCCACCTCGCCGTACCTGGATCCTGAGAACAGGCAGCTGGCCGCCTTCCACCGGCAGGCGGCCGAGGTCGCGGCCCAGATGCGGTCCTTCGTGATCCTGGTCCGGACGGAGAATATCGGGCGCCAGGCGGTCAATACGGGCCAGCCGCTGGGCGGCCCGCTGCCGAGCGTGCCCGAGGGCGCAGCCTCGTTGACCGCGATCCGGGAAGGCCGCCCCGCCTTCGTGCCGCCGACCTACATGCCCGAGATCGACCGCGCGCTGCCCGTCGTCGCCGTGCCGGTGAGGCGCGGCGGCGAGATCGAGGGCGCGCTGGCCATGCCGATCCCCCTCGGCCGGCTGGAGCAGGCGCTGCGGCTGCCGAGCCGGCTCGGCTCCTCCGCCTTCATCCTGGGGCCCGGTAGCCGGCTCGTTGCCCGCCAGCCCGAGCCGGAGCGGACCATCACGCGCCACGCCCCGGCCTGGATGGCGGAGGCGATCGGCGACCGGCCGCGCGGGGTGATCCGCGGCGAGGGGCTGGACGGGCAGCCGGCCGTGCTGGCCTTCGAGCGCCTGCCGATCAACGACTGGATCGTCGTCGCCAGTGCGACGCTGGCCGAGGAGCGCGATGCCTGGGTGCCCCCGGTCCTGTGGAGCGGCCTGGCCGTGGTCGCGCTGCTGGGGGCGGGCTGGGCGGCGCTGCGGATAATCAGCCGACGTCTCACCCAGCCGCTCGAAAGCCTGGTGGAGGGCCAGTCCGACCCGCCGGAGGGTGCGGCGCGCGTGGCCGAGTTCGAGGCGCTGGCGACGGCGGTGATGGCCGCCCGGAATGCGCCCCGTCGCGAGGCGGAGGCCGCCCGGCGCGCGGCGGCGGAGAACCTGCAGCTGGCGCGCGAGGCCGAGGACGAGCGGCGCCTGCTGAAATCCATCGTCCAGTCCGTGCCGGAGGCGATCTTCGTGAAGGATACCGAGCTGCGCTACGTGCTGGTCAACCGCGCCGCCGCCGGTGCCTTCGGCCGCAGCGAGGACGAGCTGCTCGGCCGCACCGATGCGGACCTCGCGCATCCGGAGGTGGCGCGGGAGATGAGCTTGGCCGACCGGGCCATGATGAACAGCGGCATGACCCAGGAATACGAGGCCCGCATCCGCCTGCCGGGACATGGCAACGAGCCGAGGACCTACCTGACCGTGAAGGCGCCCTGGCGCGATTCGACGGGGCGGATCGCCGGCCTCGTCAGCGTCGCGCGCGATGTGACGCTGCGCCGCGCCACGGAGGAGCGCCTGCGCGCCGCCGACGAGGCGATGCGGCGCATCGCGCGGGCGGACAGCCTCACCGCCATGGGCGTGGGCGTGGCGCATGAGCTGAACCAGCCGCTCACCGCCGTCGCCAATTTCCTGCGGGCTGGCGCGCGCTGGCTGCAGGACGATACGGCAGACCCCGCACGCATCGGCGCGGCCCGGGAGGCGATGCAGGAGGCCGCGGCCCAGGCGCAGCGCGCCGGCGAGATCGTGCGCCGCCTCCGCGATTTCGTCGGTCGCGGCGAGACGGAGCAGAAGGTGGTGGCGCTCGGCCCGCTGGTGGCCGACGGCGTCGCCCTGACCTGCGCCGCGCGCGGCGAGGAAAGCCTGCCGATCGCCCTCGATCTCGCGCTCACCGGCTGCGTGGTGATGGCGGACGAGGTCCAGCTCCAGCAGGTTTTCGTGAACCTGCTGCGCAACGCAATCGAGGCGACGGAGGGCCAGCGGGACCGCGGACTGTCGGTCTCGCTCCAGCAGGAGGAGGGGCGCGCCGTGCTCCGCTTCGCTGATGCCGGGCCCGGGATTCCGGCCGAGGTCGGTGAGCGGCTCTTCGAGCCCTTCGTCTCGACCAAGGAGGAAGGCATGGGCATCGGCCTGGCCATCTGCCGCGCCATCGTGGAGGCCCATGCCGGCCGCATCGAGGCGCTGGCGCGAGAGGGGGGCGGCACCGTGATCCGCATCGAGCTTCCGCTCGCATCCGAGGGGGTGAAGGCCTGATGGACCAGATGGTGCATGTCGTGGACGACGACACCGCCGTCCGGCGCTCGCTGGCGATGCTGCTGCGCTCGGCAGGGCATCAGGTCGCGACCTATGCCAGCGCCGAGGCATTGCTGGAGGAAGGGGAGACGGCCGAGGGGCTCGCTGCCGGCTGCATCATCCTCGACGTCCGCATGCCGGGCATGGATGGGCTTTCGCTGATGGACCTGCTGTCGCGCCGCGCGATCCATCTTCCCGTCGTGGTCGTGACGGGGCATGGCGACATCCCCCTCGCCGTGCGGGCCATGCGGGCCGGCGCGCAGGACTTCGTCGAGAAGCCCTATGCCGAGGAACGGATCCTGGAGGCGGTCGGAACCGCGCTGGCCTCCTCGCGGCAGGCCGACCGGCAGCGGCTGCTGACCGTCCAGGCCCAGGCGAAGGTGAGCGCGCTTTCGCCCCGGGAGCGCGAGGTCCTGGCCGCGCTGGTGGAGGGCAAGGCCAACAAGGTCATCGGCTACGACCTCGGCATCAGCCCGCGCACGGTGGAGGTCCATCGCGCGAACCTGATGGAGAAGCTGGGCGTCCGCAGCCTTCCGGAGGCGGTGCGCATCGGCCTTGCGGGCGGCGTCGGGCGGATGGGGTAGGGCAGGGGCCGCTGGCGGGTTGACGGTTCGGCTTGCACCGAGCCGACCCGCGCGCCAGCATCCGGGCTTGCCCCGCAGGAGCCTGCCGCATGTCCTCGACCCGCCTCGCCGCCGATCGCGGCTTCCGCTACGTCCCCGGCGTCTATCAATACTCCGCGGGGGTGGCGGCCGAGCCGGGTTTCCGGATCGAGCGGGTGCGTTTCGCGGAACCGGTGCCGATGGCCGCGGGCTTCGCGCGCATCGCCGAGGCGCTGGCCGCAGCGGGTAGGCCGAAGACGGCCTTCTGCGCCTGCGAACTGCGCTCGCCTGCGCCCTTCACCGAGCAGGGCTTCGCGGATTTCAACAAGATCTATGGCGGGGTGCTGACCGAATGGGGGATCTTCCTCGACGGTGCCAATCCCATCGCCCGCAGCAATGTCTGCCCGGAAGTGGACCCGCCCTCCGAGCCGGGCTTCCACGCCTTCTGCTACACCGTGCCGGACGAAGGCGCGGCGCCGAGCTTCGTCGTCGCCGGCAGCGGGGAGTCGACGGAAGGGAAGGGGAACTATCGCGACCACACGGTCGCGCTCGGGGACCTTTCGCCGGAGGGGCTCCGCAAGAAGGCCCGCTTCGTGCTGGGGGAGATGGAGCGGCGGATGACCGCGCTCGGCTTCGGCTGGCGCGATGCCACCGGGGTCCAGGCCTATACGGTGCATGACCTGCATCCCTTCCTGGCCGACGAAATTGTCGCGCGCGGCGCGGGCCGCCATGGGCTCACCTGGCAATTCTGCCGCCCGCCCGTGCAGGACCTCGAATTCGAGATGGATTGCCGCGGCGTTTCGGTGGAGCGCGTGCTGCCTGTCCGATAAGCCGGCCTGGGCGGTGGAATTCTCAGATCTCGTCAGGGAACTGCGCCGGAAAATGCCGTTTCGGGCTGTGGATTTCGAGAAGTTCCGCAACGGCGCATGAGATCGTCAGGTTGAACTGAGTGTGATTTACAAAAATCACATCATTAAAAAGTATAAACTGCTTGACGCGAAAATCATGGGTGGTTAGCCTCACCTCATGATGACCGAACGGACAATCCTCGAAGGCCGGTGTTGTTGCGGCTGACCCGCGACCCTCCCTGTGCCACCCCTTCCCCGGATGAACCCGTGTCCCTGATCGCTCTCATCGAAGCTGCCAGCTTCGCCGCCCCTTTCCTGTTCCTCATCGCGATCGCCGGAACCGGCGTGGTCCTCCACGGCGCCTTTCCGCCGCCCTCCGAGGAGGTCGCGGACGCGGTCCTCGCCGCCTGCTGCGCGGCCTAGGAACAGGGTCGCAAGGTTCCGCGCCATAGGGGCGGAACCTTGCGGCCCGGCCGGGCCTTTGACGCTTCGCAGAAGGTCATCGCCCCGGCGCTTTCTCCGCTTATCGCCGGCGGAGCGGTCTCTTTGGCCGTGACAGGCGATGCCTTGCTAGCGTTTCCTCCCAGTGACTTGGCCGGGACCTTCGGGTTCCGGCCATTTTTTCGCCAAGGGTGAATCGACGATGGTCGGTCTTGAATGCCCCCGAGAGGCGACAAGATGCCCCACCGGGCCCTCGAGGGTCCCGGCAGCGAACCGCGGCCTGACGGATGCAAATCCGCCTCGCCGGTCGGGTGGCCGGGCAATGACAGTGCTGCCCTGGTTTTCCCGTCATGACGACCGCCGCTCGCGCGCCGTTCAGGGGGAGAACTTGCCGATGCGTCTTTCAGTTCCCGTGACCGATCACGGATCCTTCATTGCCATTGCCGCCCAGAGCGAGGAGGAGACTTGGTTCCTCATCGCCATCGATTCCCGCCTCGAAGAGCTCAGTCACGCCCATTTCGGCAGTGCGCGCGAGATCGAGGCCGCCGCCCGTGCCCTTCTGCGGCACGAGACGCGAAAGCCGCCATCCACCCGCCGGTCTTGACCCAACCCGCCCGGCCCGACGAGGTTCGGGCCCCCATCCGGAGTTCCGTGCCCATGCTGCGTCGTTCCCTTCTTGCCCTTCCCACGCTCCTGCCCGGCCTCGCGGTCGCCCAGGCGGGCGAGTTGGGAACGCAGGCCCGCCCGGTCCGCGTCGGCGTGACCCAGGGCGTGCATGGCCAGACCTTCGAGAAGGTGCGGGATCTGCTGGCGGCCGACGGCTTCTTCACGCGCTCGATCGAGTTCGGCGACTTCATCCAGCCCAACGCGGCCCTGGCGGCGGGCGACCTCGAGGCGAATGCCTACCAGCACCTGCCCTTCCTGGAGGCCCAGCGGGCGCAGCGCGGCTACGACTTCGTGCCGGTCGGCAAGACGGTGCTGACGCTGATGGGCGTCTTCTCCCGCAAGCATCGCAGCCTCGACGCCCTGCCGAACGGCGCGCGCGTGGCCATCCCCAACGATCCCACCAATGGCGGCCGCGCGCTGCTGCTGCTGGCGCAGAACGGCGCCTTCACCCTGCGCGCCGGCGCCGACCACCGCGCCACCATCGCCGACATCGCGGCCAATCCGAAGCGTATCCGGATCGTGGAGCTGGAGGCGGCCTCCATCGTCCGCGCGCTCGATGACGTGGATGCCGCGGCCATCACCGGCAACTTCGCCGTTCCGGCCGGCCTCAACCCGCTGCGCGACGCGCTGGCGCGGGAGACGGAGCAGAGCGTCTATACCTGCCTCGTCGTGGTCCGCCGGGCCGATGCCGAGCAGGCCTGGGCGCGCCGCATCGCGCAGGCCTATGCCCGCCCGGAAGTGAAGGAATTCGTGGAGCGGACCTTCGGCGGCGCGGTCATCGTCGGCGCCTGATCTTCCAATCCCGCGCGGATGACGACGGCCGGGCCGGCTTATATGAAGCTGGTCCGGCCGCGTCTTTCGCGGCCGCTTCCCTGGCCCGGCATTTCCAAGCCTGCCATATCGTGATCACAACACCGCCATGGCAGACGATTCCGACCTCGCTCCCCTGTCTCTCGAGGAGACGACCTACCGTCGGCTGAGGCAGGCCTTGATGGAGGGCGCCTTCGCGCCGGGCCACAAGATTTCGATCCGCCGCCTGGCCGCCGCGCTGGGGACGAGCGCCATGCCCGCGCGCACGGCCCTGCGCCGCCTGGCGACCGAGCAGGCCGTGGACGTCCTCGCCTCCGGCACGGCCGTCGTTCCGCGGCTGACGCGCATCGCTTTCCAGGAGCTCGGCGCCATCCGGGCGGAGCTGGAGCCGCTGGCGGTGCGCCTGGCCGCGCCGCATCTCGACGAGGCGCGCCTCGCCGAGATGGAGGGCATCATCCAGTCCGGCCATTCGGCACGCGACGGCAATAATCCGGAGGAAGTGCTGCGCGCCGACCGCGACTTCCTTTTCGCGCTCTACCACGCGGCGGCGGCACCCATGCTGCTCTCGATCATCGAGGCGCTCTGGATGCGGCGGGGGCCGCATTTCTGGGAGGCGCGCTGGATCATCGCCGGGCGCTCTCCGCCCGGGCACCGGCATGCGGAGATGCTGGCGGCGCTGCGCGCAGGCGACGGTGAACAGGCCGCGGCGGAACTGAAGGCCGAGATCGAGGGCACCACGGCCTATCTCCTCGAGCAGATGGCTTTCGCGGACGATCCGGCGGAGGTGGGCGGCTTCGATCGGCTCCGGGTTCCCCCGCCAGCGGGCGCGGCGGGATAGGCCTCTTCAGCCAGGTCGCTGCTGGACCTGCTGCACATAGGTCCTCAGCAGCCCCGCCAGCACCTCGCGATCCAGGGTTTCCAGCCTCGACCAGAGGACGGTGTTATTGGCATATTTGGTCGTCTGCGACCGGCGCTCGTTGTCTTCCCAGGTGTAGAAGAAGAGTGGGTCGGTATGGACGATCTGCTCGAAGCCCTTGCCCTTGGCACGGAGATAGAATTGCCAGTCATCCGTGTACATCCGGCACGTCTCGAAGCCTCCGACGGCCTCAAAGACCTTCTTGCTGGTGATGCAGCAGGTGTCGCCCAGAATGTTCTCCAGCAGGCCGAGTGCGAGGGAGCCGCCGGCCGGATGGTAACGATGGAATACGTCGGCGAGGGTCGGTTCCCGTAAGGTCGGCGGAACGACGAGGTACGGCGACGAGACGATGTCGGCGCCCGAATGGCTCAGGGCGTTACCGAGGTCGTTCACCATGTTCGGTAACGGCACGTTGTCGCTGTCGAAGAAGATGAT
Source organism: Roseococcus pinisoli (assembly GCF_018413645.1). Classification (GTDB taxonomy): domain Bacteria; phylum Pseudomonadota; class Alphaproteobacteria; order Acetobacterales; family Acetobacteraceae; genus Roseococcus; species Roseococcus pinisoli. The sequence continues at coordinate 421,116 of NZ_JAHCDA010000004.1, read as the reverse complement.
GCGCTCGTGGCGGGCGAGGCTGACCGCCTTGTTCCTGGCGGGACCGGAGCCGGCATTGTCCTGGTCGTGGAAGACATGGCCGAGCGGGCTGAGCTTCTTCGCCAGGGAGCGGAAGATCGGGCAATTCTCGTCCGACGTCCCATCGTTCACGAAGACCAGCTGCAGCCGGTCGTTCCTCATCTTCAGGAAGGAATTCACCAGGCGCGGCAGGTAGCGGTCGTGATTGTAGAAGGCGATGCAGACGGAAACGCCGGGCAGCGAGTTGCTCAGGGCAGGGGCGGGAAGCGGGGCCGTCTTCTCCTCCAGAAGCTCACGGACAATATCGGGAAGCGCCCGCGGAGGCGTCTGCAGCGCGGATGCCTCTTGCTCGCCAGGGCAGTGCTCGACCCGCTCCGGCAGGGCATAGCCGCTGTCGCGAAGCCACAGCGCGGCGGCGTCATCCGTGGTCACGACGAAGTCGGCATCAGCGATGGCTTGCTGCTCAATCCAGGAGATGTCGCTGTCCTCCAGTGGATTCTCGCCGAAGCTGAGCTCGGTTTCCCGGACTCTCGCGGTCGGGGAATGGGCGAGGATGCCGATGGGGATGCCGGCGAAGCCGGTTCCCATCCTCTTGGCTCGAGTGCTCCAGAAGCCATTTCCCTGCTGGTCCAGGAACAGAAGGCAGCGATCCTTCCGGGCGCGAAGGATCTGCATCAGGGCGAGGGAGCGGCTACTGTACCAGCGTGTCCCCGAGACCTTCGTGGGAGGTGGTGGAAGGTCATTCCAGGTCAGCAGTCCGATCTGCGCGTCCCGATGCTCCTCAGTCCAGCGCTCGGCCGTTACCGCCTCGCAGGGGGTGGAGAGGAGCACCTCCACGGAGAAGCCGGCACGGCGCAGCGCCTTGGCCTGAAGGACGCAGGCGAGACCAGCCGGGCTGTCCGGGCCGAAGCCTGCGAGCTCCGGCGTCACGAGGACGACGTCAGCCATCGGCGCGATCCTCGGCCTTGCGGGCGGCGGCGAAGCGGATCCGGAACTCCAAGAGCTCCGCCTCGTCCGCGATCTTCGCCAGTTCGAGGGCGTCGAAGCGGAAACGAAGGCCTTCGAGAGAGGCGCTGAGCTGTTGAATCTCCTCCTCGTCCGCGATCTTCGCCAACGCGAGGGTGTCGAAGCGGAGACGGAGGTCTTCGAGGGAGACGCTGAGCCGTTGGATATCCTCCTCCAGCAAGCGGTTTCGCTCGGTGGCTTCCGCCGGGTGCTGCGTGACCTCGGTGCTTTGTCGGCGAAGGCGGGCCGCCAGCTCCGGTCGCGCCACCGTCCGTCGTGGGAGATCGAGGTGAGGCAGATGGCCGAGGATGATCCTGCGGCCGGTTGCGGGGGAGCGCCGCAGCAATCCGAGGAGCGTCCGCCGCCGGCAGAGCCAGTGGCCGAACTCCTCTGGGATGAGGTTATCGCCGCCGCCCTCGGTGATGGCCTGCTGTTGCAGGAGTGCCACGCGCCGAACCCCGGGCCGCCGCAACAGGCCAAGCAGGATGCGCCGGTCGGTGATCCAGCCGGCCACCGCTGCCAAGGCCAGCAGGCGTCGCCCCTCGGCCTGGATCAGGGCTTCGATTTCGCCGACGTCGTCGAAAGGGCCGGAGTTGGCTTCGGTGTTCACAATCGCTCCGTTGAGCTCGAGACGTAGGAGGGGGGCTGGGCGTCGAGGGGCGTTCGGTTCAGGCGGCGGGGAGCTGACGATCGGGCCGGCTGAGGTGCTGCTCGAAATACTCGATCGTTGCCTTCAGGCCGTCCTCCAGCGGCACGCGCGGCGCCCAGCCGAGCGTCTCCCGCGCCCTGGTGATGTCGGGCCGGCGCTGCCTCGGATCGTCCTGCGGCAGGGGATGGCAGACGAGGCGCGACCGTGAGCCTGTCAGGCGCAGGATTGTCTCCGCCAGCTCGATGACCGTGCATTCGCTGGGGTTTCCCAGGTTGATCGGGCCCGTCACCTCATCGGGCGTGGCCATGAGGCGGGTGATGCCTTCGATCATGTCGTCGACATAGCAGAAGGCGCGCGTCTGCTCGCCCTGGCCGTAGATGGTCAGGTCCTGGTTGGTGAGGGCCTGCACGATGAAGTTGCTGACCACGCGCCCGTCCTCGGCCTGCATCCGGGGGCCATAGGTATTGAAGATGCGGGCGACCTTGATGCCGAGGCCATGCTGACGCCGGTAGTCGAAGAACAGCGTCTCGGCGCAGCGCTTGCCTTCGTCGTAGCAGGCCCGGACCCCAATGGGGTTCACGTGGCCCCAGTAATCTTCGCGCTGGGGGTGGCTCTCGGGATCGCCATAGACCTCGCTGGTCGAGGCCTGGAACACCTTGCAGCCCAGATTTCTGGCGAGATCCAGGAGATGGAACGCCCCCAGGATGCTCGTCCTCATCGTCTGGATGGGGTCGGTCTGATAGCGCTTGGGGGAGGCGGGGCAGGCGAGATTATAAATCTCGTCGACCGTTTCATGAAAAGGCTGGGAGATGTCATGCCGGATCAGGCGAAAATCCGGGTGCGAAATAAGATGGCTGATGTTGTCCGAGGATGAGCTGCAGAAGTTGTCGAGGCATATAACGGAATTGTTTTTCCGGATCAGCTGATCTGCGAGATGCGATCCAAGAAAGCCCGATCCGCCGGTGACAAGTATCTTCTTTTTGACAAGCATCGGGGAAACCCTCGGGGGGAGATTTTTTAGGAGAGGCTGATCTTCCTGTGAAGTGCCTTGGCAAGTGCCAAACACGCCGGCGGATCTGCGGCCCGAGCCCTGTATTTCGGGGCATGTGGAGCTTCAGGAAGCCTTGCGTCGGACCCAGCGGCGTGCCGATTCCCATTTGCGCCGCAGAAAGCCGCGGCCGCCCGCGGTGATGCGGGCCTTCGCGCGCCGAAGCCAGTCCCGTGTCGCCCGCCAGGCCGAAATCCCCTCGAGCGTCCGGTGGCCGAGCTCCACCAGCTCGGTCAGCACGCCGTAGAGCCAGGCGAACCAGCGCACCTGCATCATCTTCGGCTTGGCGATGGCGAAGACGCGGGTGGAGAAGGCGACGCCGACCACCTTGGTGCCGACGATGAAAAGGATGGCCGTGAAGTAGTGGCCATTGGCCAGCAGCCAGAGCTCCGTCACCTTGAGAAGCGGGATCAGCGGCACGAAGGGGACGGCGAAGACCGTGACGACCCAGCCGGGGCTCATGCGGTCGATCTGCCGCTCCAGCCAGGCAAAGAAGCGCAGGTGGGAGAGCTGGCGCCCGAGGGCGGAGAGCCACCGCCAGAGGGTGGCATCCAGCAACGCCCAAAGCACGGCGAGCACGATCACCAGCGGCGAAAGGATCCGCCTGGCGAGGCGACGCAGCAGGGAGGGGCGGCTCAGGGACATTGGGTGACGATTGCCTGCTTCTGCCCCAGGGGGCGTTTCCGGAGTCTCGGCATAAATGGGTCGGGAGCAAGGCGGCTGCAAACCCGGCTTTCCCCGAGGGCGGCCCGTGACGCGGCGTGCCGTCCTGCCTAGGCTCCACCGGGCGGCGCGATCGCCTGGGCTCAATCTTGAAGGAACAGAAGCATGACGAAGACCGCCGCCATTCCCGTGACCGAGATTCTCGCCTCCCTCGGCAAGTCCTTCGCCGCGCATGATGCGGCCGGCATCGCCGCGCATTTCGCGCCGGACGGCGTCTTCATCAATGCCGTGGGGCCGCTGAAGGGCGACACCTACACCGGGCCCGAGGAAGTGAAGGGCTATTTCGAGAAGGTCTTCGCCGAGGCGCCCGACGCCGCCTGGAAGCCGCGGAGCCCCGCGCTGGTCATCGGCGACGACCAGGCGGTGACGCAGTGGCACCGCAGCGCGACCGGAACCGACGGCAAGAAGTCCGAATGGTACGGCGTGGACGTCTACGCCTTCCGCGATGGCAAGATCACGAAGAAGGACACCTACATCAAGAACGTGACGGCCTGACCGACGGAGCTTCCGCTCCACGGGCCTCGTCACCCGATCATGCGAAAACGCATGATCGGGCTCGGCCCTAGCCCAGCGTGAAGGCCTCGTGGATGGCGGATTGCACCATCCCGCCGAGGACCGCGCCGCCGCCCGCGACATAGATCCAGTCGCCGATCGCCGTGGCCGCCACGGCGTGGCGCGGCGTCGGCATGGGGGCGTGCTTCTGCCAGCTGTCCGTCGCCGGGTCGTAGCTCTCCATCTGGCCGAAGACCTTCGCGTCATGCGGCACGCCGTTGCGCAGGATGCCGCCCTCGCCGCCCATGCAGAAGAAGCGGTCGCGATAGACGACCATGCCGTGGCCCGAGCGGACGGTGGGCATCGGCGCGCGGACCTCCCAGGTGTCGCCCTCCGGCAGGTAAGCGTGGTGCAGGTCGGTGTTGTACTGGAAGGTGTTGAAGCGGCCGCCGACCACGTGGATCACGCCGCGATGGGCCACGCAGCCCACATGGTCGCGCGCGGCGGGCAGGGGGCGCCGCCGCTCCCAGCGATCGGTCGCCGGGTCGTAGACCTCGTGCCAGGAGACGCTGGCGCGCTCGTCGGCCGGGTCGGTCGCGCCGCCGATCAGGTGGATCTTGCCGCCCATCGCCACCGCCGCGGCGGCTGCACGCGGGCGGGGCAGGCGGGCGATCTCGCTCCAGCGGTCGCTGGCCACGTCATAGGCGAAGGCGAGGTCGTCGCAGAGGCGGTTCTGCTGGATGAAGCCGCCCAGCGCATAGACCTTCCCGGCCTCCGCCACGACGGCGACGTGATTGGCCCCGCGCGGCAGCGGTGCGGCGTCATACCAGCGGTCCGAGGCCGGGTCGTAGATGGTGTGGTAGGCCTGATTGAAGCGACCCTCGCCATAGCCGCCGACCACGTGCATCCGGCCGGCCCAGGCGGTTGCCCAGGCCATTTCGCTGCGCGGGATGGGCATGTCGGCCCGCGCGACCCAGCGGCCGGGCGGGCCGGCGGGGGCCGGGCTTTCGGTCACGCGCTGCGCTTCCTGCTGCGGCGTCATGTGGTGCGGCGCGCCGCCCTGGAAGACGTTCGCGTAGGGCTGGGAGGAGGGCGGCATCGCCTGCAAGGCGGGGCCGTGATGCGGGTGCTGGTTCTGCGCGAGCGCCGGCGTGGCAAGCAGGGCAGCAGTACCGCCCAGGACATGGCGTCTTTTCATCTAAGGCCTCCCTCGAGGCGGGCAGCCTAGTCGGAAGGCCGGCCGTTCTGCATGGACTTTCCGCACGGCCGTCCCGGCCGGATTAGGCGGGTTAAGCCGGTCGCCGCGCTTCCATTTTCGGCTGGTATTCACCCCCTGGCGAGCGCTTACACTCGTTGCAAAAGCCGAGGGAGGCGACGCGTGCAATTATCCGACCGGATCACCGGCGGGGCGCTGGTGCTGTTGGGCGCGGCGGCCGCCTGGGGCGGCTCCAAGTTGCCGGCGGTGCCGGGGCAGGATGTGGGGCCTGCCGCGTTCCCCATGCTGATCGGCTTCGGCCTCATCTTCTGCGGCTCGCTGATCGCCTTCGGCGTCGGCCGCAGCTTCGAGGTCGAGGAGGAGCCGCAGGAGAACTCCGGCAGCCTCATGGCGCGCCTCGGTCTTCGCGTCCTGGTGCCGCCCGCGCTGCTGCTCTTCTACGCGCTGGCCGTGGACCATCTGGGCTTCCTGCTGACGGCCGGGGTGATGGTCTTCCTCGGCGCCCTGGCCCTGCGTGCGAGCGTGAAACTGGCCCTGCCGCTGGCGATCATCGCGCCCTTCTTCGTGCACCTGGCCTTCTACAGGCTGTTGCGCGTGCCCCTGCCTGAAGGGCTGCTGGGAGCACCCTGGTAGATGGATCCACTCCTCGAAGGGCTTCGCCTCGTCGCCGCGCCGGATGTGCTGATCGCCATCTTCGCCTCGGCCGTCTATGGGCTGGTCGTGGGCTCGTTGCCGGGCCTTTCGGCCACCATGGCGACGGCGCTGCTGGTGCCCGTCACCTTCTGGCTCTCGCCGATCGCAGCCATCGCCACGATCATCACCGCCTCGGCCATGGCGATCTTCTCGGGCGACATTCCCGGCGCGCTGCTGCGTATCCCGGGCACGCCGGCCAGCGCCGCCTATACCGACGAAGCCTATGCCTTCACGCGCAAGGGCCAGCCCGAGCTGGCGCTGGGAGCAGGCCTCTGGTTCAGCGCCATCGGCGGCATCGTGGGCACGCTCTCGCTCATGCTGCTGGCGCCCGCCCTGGCCGAGGTCGCGCTCTCCTTCTCGACCTACGAGTATTTCTGGCTGGCCCTGCTCGGCCTGATGTGCGCGACGCTGGTCGCGCGCTCCTCGCCGATCAAGGCCATCGCCTCGATGCTGCTCGGCCTGCTCATCGCCTGCATCGGGATGGAGAACCCGGCCGGCACGCCGCGCTTCACCTTCGGCATCCCCGACCTGCTCGGCGGCATTGAGCCCATTCCCGCGCTGGTCGGCGTCTTCGCCGTGAGCGAGGTGATGCGCGCCATGGCCTCGGTCGAGCCGCCGAAGATGCCCTTCCGCCGCTTCGGCTCCATCCTCGCGAACCAGTGGAAGCTCACGAAGCAGTATCAGTGGCCGATGTGGCGGGGGAATTTCGTGGGCATCGTCATCGGCGTACTGCCGGGGGCGGGTGCCGACATGGCCGCCTGGGTCAGCTACGCGATGTCGAAGAAGTTCTCGAAGACGCCCGAGAAGTTCGGCACCGGCCATGCCGAGGGGCTGGTGGAGGCCGGCGCCTCCAACAACGCCTCGTTGGCTTCCGGCTGGGTGCCGAGCCTGCTCTTCGGCATTCCGGGCGATACCATCACGGCCATCGCCATCGGCGTGCTCTACATGAAGGGGCTGAACCCGGGCCCAACGCTCTTCACCGAGCGCGCGGGGAGCATGTACGCGCTCTACATCATCTTCATCCTGGCCAATATCATCATGATCCCGCTCGGCATCGTGATGATCCGCGTGGCCTCGCGCGTGCTGCGCGCGCCGCGCGCGGCGGTGATGCCGATCATCCTGCTGCTCTGCGCGGTGGGCTCCTTCGCGACGGGGAACAACCTCTTCTCCGTGCTGCTGGTCGGGCTCTTCGGCTGCCTCGGCTACGTGATGGAGAAGAACGGCTACCCGATCGCCGCCATGGTGCTGGGCATCGTGATGGGCAACATGGTGGAGCAGAGCTTCATCACCAGCCTCATCAAGTCGGATGGCGACGTGCTGCCCTTCTTCGAGCGTCCGGTCTCCGCCTTCCTCGCGGCCCTGACGCTCGGTGCACTGTTCTGGCCGGTTGCCGCCTGGGCGTGGAAGCGGCTGGCGCCGCGCCGTGCCCCCGCGGCCGTCGGCTGAAACCATAAGAAACCAAAGGGAGAAAAATCATGAACGCTACCCGTCGCCGCACCTTGCTGGGTGCCTCCGGCGCGCTGCTGGCCGCCCCGGCGCTCGGCCAGCCGCGCTGGCCCGCCCGTCCCATCCAGATGATCTGTCCCTGGGCCGCGGGCGGCGGGACCGACGCCGTCCTGCGCATCATCGCGACCCTGCTGGAGAAGGATCTCGGCCAGCCGATCAACGTGGTGAACCGCACGGGCGGCTCCGGCGTGGTCGGCCATGCCGCGATCGCGAGCGCCAATCCGGACGGCTATACGATGGGCATCATCACCTCCGAGATCTGCATGCTGCACTGGCAGGGGCTGACGGAGGTCACTTTCCGGAACTTCACCCCGCTCGGCCTCATGAACAACGACCCGGCGGGCATCCAGGTGGCGAGCAACGGCCCGCACCAGGACGTGCGGGCACTGGCAGAGGCGGTGAAGGCGTCCCGGCCCGGGCAGTTCAAGGCGAGCGGCACGGGGCAGGGCGGCATCTGGCATCTCTCCCTGGCCGGCTGGCTCATGGCGATCGGCGTGCCGGCGACCCATGTGCGCTGGGTGCCCTCCAACGGCGCGGCGCCCGCGATGCAGGATCTCGTCGCCGGCGGGCTCGACTTCACGACCAACTCCGTCGTGGAGGCGCGGGCCATGCTCGACGCCAACCGGGCCCGCAGCCTCGCCGTCATGGCCACGGAGCGGCTCGGCGCCTTCCCGAACATCCCGACGCTGAAGGAGGCCATGGGCATCGACTATTCCAACGGCGCCTGGCGCGGCATCGCCGGCCCGCCCAACCTGCCGGCCGCGGTGCGGACGGCGATGAACGCCGCGCTCGATCGCGTCTTCAAGTCGAGCGAATACGTGGCCTTCATGAACAGCCGCGGCTTCGGACTGACCTATGCCGATGCCGAGGGCTTCGGCCGGCATCTAGCCGCCTCGGACGCCGCGCTCGGCGACGCCATGAAGGCGGCCGGCCTCGCCCGGAGCTGAGACGGGCCTCGGGGCCCGGCGGCGCCTGACCGCCGGGCCCCATCATGCTATGAGGCCGGCCATGCCGGTCGAGATCGAACGCAAGTTTCTGGTGGTGGGCGAGGGGTGGCGCGACGCGGCCCTCGGCCCGCCCATGCCCATCCGCCAGGGCTATGTGGTGGACGGTGCCGGCACCGGCATGACCGTGCGGGTGCGCCAATCCGGCGACCGCGCCTGGATCACCCTGAAATCCCCCGGCCTCATGGCCCGCGCCGAGTTCGAGTACCCCATCCCCGCCGCGGATGCCGAGGCGCTGATCGCCGGCCATTGCGTCTCTCCGCCCATCGCCAAGCAGCGCAGCCGCGTGGGCCATGGCGGCCTGGTCTGGGAGGTCGACGAGTTCGAGGGGCGCCTTCAGGGTCTGGTCCTCGCCGAGATCGAGCTTTCGGAGGCGGGGCAGTCCGTGGCCCTGCCGGATTGGGTCGGCGCCGAGGTCACGGAGGATTCCCGCTTCCAGAATGCCGCGCTGGCCCGCGCCGAGGCCGTGCCGGTACCGCGCGCGCCCTGAGGCCAGGCCGCAGTTTCATCGAAGCGTCACGCCGGGCCCATTGCCCCAGGCGGGGCGCCGGCTACCAGGATCGCTTCGATGCCTGAGGCGCCGTTCGTCAGGGAGAGCATTGGATGGAATACGCCCGCCGCTTCAAGGTGCTGGTCTGCGCCCCGAATTTCGACGAGACGGATCTCGAGGGCGCGCGCCTGCGCCAGATCCTCACCGAGGTGGAGGGCATGGGCTATGCCGTGCTCCGCGCCCGCCGCGACGACGATGCCGAGCTCGTCATCCGGACGGACAGCGCCATCGGCTGCATCCTGGTCGACTGGGGCAAGCGCGGGCTGCAGGGCAAGGCGGCGGCGCTCATCGCCCTCGTGCGCAAGCGCGGGCTCGACGTGCCGATCATCCTGCTGGTGCGCCGCCGCCGGCTGGAGGACATCCCGGTGGACGTGCTGGACGATGTGGACGGCTTCGTCTTCCTCGCCGAGGAGACGCCGGACTTCATCGCCAAGAACCTCGTCTCCCGCCTGCGCCAATATGCCGAGACGCTGAAGACGCCCTTCTTCGGCGCGCTGGTGGATTATGCCGAGGCCGGCAACATGCTCTGGACCTGCCCGGGCCATAACGGCGGCATGTTCTACAGCCGCAGCCCCGTGGGCCGCATCTTCGTGGAGCATCTGGGCGAGGCCGTGTTCCGCGACGACCTCGACAATTCGGTCCTGGATCTGGGCGACCTGCTGACCCATGAGGGGCCGGCGCTGAAGGCGCAGAAGGAGGCCGCGAAGATCTTCGGGGCCGAGCGCACCTACTTCGTGCTGAACGGTACCTCCACCTCCAACAAGATCGCGCTGCAGGCCCTGCTGGCCGAGGACGATCTCGTCCTCTTCGACCGCAACAACCACAAGGCGGCGCATCACGGCGCGCTCTTCCTGGGCGAGGCGACGCCCATCTTCATCGAGACCTCGCGCAACCCGCACGGGCTGATCGGCCCGATGCACCCCGATGCGCTGGACGAGGACCGGCTGCGCCAGGCGATCCGCGACAACCCGCTGGTGAAGGACCCCGAGGCCTGGCAGCGCCCACGCCCCTTCCGCGCGGCGGTGATCGAGCAGTGCACCTATGACGGCACGATCTATTCGGCCGAGGAGGTGCTGAAGCGCATCGGCCATCTCTGCGACTACATCCTCTTCGACGAGGCCTGGGCCGGCTTCATGAAGTTCCACCCGCTCTTCCGCGGCCGCTTCGGCATGGGGCTGGAGAAGCTGGGGGCCGACGCGCCCGGCATCCTGGTGACGCAGAGCACGCATAAGCAGCTGGCCAGCTTCTCGCAGGCCTCGCAGATCCATGTGCGGGACAATCACATCCGCGGGCAGGAGCGTCGCGTGGAGCATCGCCGCTTCAACGAGATGTTCCTGCTGCACGCCTCGACCAGCCCCTTCTACCCGCTCTTCGCCTCGCTCGACGTCGGCGCGCAGATGATGAAGGGCCGCTCGGGCGAGGTGCTGTGGGACGATACCATCCGCCTCGGCATCGAGATGCGGAAGAAGCTGCGCCTCATGGCCCGCGAGTTCGCCGAGCAGGACCCGGCGCATCAGTGGTTCTTCGAGCCCTTCGTGCCCAAGACCACCGAGGTGGACGGCGTGACCACGCGCTGGGAGGACGTGCCGACCGACCTGCTCGCCTCCGATCCGCGGCACTGGGAGTTCCGCTCGGGCGCGGATTGGCACGGCTTCGGCGCGGTGCCGCACGGCTGGGCCATGACCGATCCCAACAAGCTGACGGTGCTGACGCCGGGCTTCCGCGACGGCACCTATGACGAGCATGGCGTGCCGGCGCCGATCGTGGCGGAGTACCTGCGGCAGAACCGCATCGTGCCCGAGAAGAACGACCTCAACAGCCTGCTCTTCCTGCTGACGCCGGGCAGCGAGAGCAGCAAGGCAGGCACGCTGCTCTCCCACCTCGTGACCTTCAAGAAGCTGCACGACCGCAACGCGCCGCTGGAGGAAGTAATCCCGAACTTCGTGGCGCGCCGGCCTCAGCGCTACGCCGGCGTGCGGCTGCGCGACCTCTGCGCCGAGATGCAGGCCTTCTACCGGCGCGAGAATATCAGCGCGCTGCAGAAGGCGCAGTTCCGCGCCGAGCACTTCCCGGACATGGTGATGCCGCCCCATGCCGCGGTGCGCGAGATGGTGCGCAACCGCGTGGACTACGTGCCGCTCGACGAGGCGGACGGCCGCATCGCGGCCACGCTCTGGCTCGTCTATCCGCCCGGCATCGCGACGGTGATCCCCGGCGAGCGGCTGGGCCAGCGCTCGCGCCCCATGATCGCCTATCTAAAGGCCTTCGAGCGCGCGGCGAACCTCTTCCCGGGCTTCGAGAACGAGGTGCAGGGGCTGTACCGCGAGAAGGCCGAGGACGGCTCGGTGCGCTTCTTCACCTACGTCGTGCGCGAGAAGAAGGCCGGCTAGCCCGGGCGCCCGGTCGAGCCGCGCAGCACCAGCGGCGCCGGCAGGCGCAGGCGCTGGCGGGGAAAATCCTCGCCGGCCAGGCGCTGGCGCAGCAGGCGCACGGCCTCGCGCACCATCTCCTCGATGGGCTGGCGCACGGTGGTGAGGTCGAAGGCCGTCCAGCCCGCCATGGCGATATCGTCATAGCCCACAAGCCAGAGCTCGCGCGGCACCTCGACGCCGGCGAGGCGCGCGGCGTCGCGCGCGCCCAGCGCCAGCACGTCGTTGGCGCAGAAGACGGCGTCCGGCCGGTCGGCCAGGGCCAGCAGCCGCTCCATCCCCTCGACGCCGGCCTTGTAGGTGAAGGCCTCGGTGCGGACGGTGACGGGCGCTTCCTCGCAGGCCTCCAGGAAGCCGGCCTCGCGGTCGCGGATGGTGCTGGGCAGCAGGGGGCCGCTCAACAGGCCGAGCCGGCGCCGCCCCGCCGCGCGGAAATGCGCGGCCACGGCCCGGCCGCCGGCGCGGTTGTCGCTCTCCACCTGGTCGCAGGGCCAGCCCTCGACGGTGCGGTTCACCAGCACCACCGGCAGCCGGCGGGCGATTTCCTCGTAGAGGGCGGTGGAGGCCGGGGTCGCGGAGGTGAAGATGATGCCGTCCACCATGCCCTGCCGCGCCGCGTCCGCCGCCGCATCCTCGTCCGTCTCGTCCGAGTTCCAGACGATCATGCGCAGCCCCGCGCCGCGCAGCTCCCGGGCGAGGAGCTGAAGCATCTCCGGATAGATCGGGTTGTGCAGCCGCGCCGTGACCACGCCGATATTGCCGCTGCTGCGGGTGCGCATGGCGCGCGCGGCCGCATTGGGGACATAGGCGAGCTCCCGCGCCGCAGCCTGCACGCGGGCGCGCACCTCCCCGGTGACGCCGGGATGCCCGGCCAGGGCGCGGGAGACGGTGGATTGGGAAACCCCGGCGCGCCGGGCGACGTCACGACTGGTGGACATATGGGGGATACGTATCCAGGTCCGTCAAATATCTCAAGGAATTGACTGAAAGGGCCGAGAATACGTATTCATTCGGCGCCTCAGGAGGACCGCCGTGAAAATCACCGCCATCGAAGCCTTTCCCATCAGCGTACCCGTCGCGCAGGACCGCCAGGTCACCCTCGGCATCGGCCGGCAGGTGAAGCGCGACGCCGTCGTCGTGAAGGTGACCACGGAGGACGGCATCGTGGGCTGGGGCGAATCCCATCACGGGCGCGCGCATCTCGCCATCGGCAAGCTCATCAGCACCACGCTCAGCGACCTCATCCTCGGCATGGACGCGACCGACGTCGTGGGCATCTGGGCCAAGGTCTACAAGTTCCAGCTCGGCAGCCACGGCATGGGCGCGGCCTGCGCCATGGCCATGAGCGGCATCGACACCGCGTTGTGGGACATCCGCGGCAAGGCGGTGGGCTGGCCGATCTACAAGCTGCTCGGCGGCGCCTCCCGTGCCATCCCGGCCTATGTCGGCGGCATCTGCCTCGGCTACCAGGAGCCGGCCTCGCTGGTGGAGGAGGTCCGTGGCTTCCTCGCCGAGGGCTACAAGGCCGTGAAGCTGCGCGTGGGCGACAGCCCCGAGCGCGACATCGCCCGCGTCGAGGCCGTGCGCGCCGCCTTCCCGGACCTCACCATCCTGACCGACGCCAATACCGGCTATTCCGTGCGCGACGCGCGCCAGGTGCTGTCGGCCTTCGCCGCCGCCCGGGTGGGCTGGCTCGAGGAGCCGTTCCCCGCCCATGACCACCGCAGCTACGCCGAGGCGCGGCTGATCGCGCCCTCCGTGCCGCTGGCCGCCGGCGAGAACCACTACACGCGCTTCGAGTTCCATCGCCTCATCGAGGACGGCAACATCACCATCCTGCAGCCGGATATCTCCAAGACCGGCGGCATCACCGAGACGATGCGCATCGCGGCCATGGCCTCCGCCTGGAAGCTGCCGATCCATTGCCATTCCAGCGCGGGCATCTGCATGGCGGCGACGCTGCATGTGATGAGCGCGATCGAGAATGCCGGCTACTTCGAGGCCGACTGCTCGCCCAACAACCCGCTGCGCGAGGAGCTGGTGATCCCGGCCTACAAGATCGCGGCCGACGGCACCGTTCGCCCGAATGACGGCCCGGGCCTCGGCATCGAGGTCGATGAGGATCTTCTGCGCCGCTACCCGGGCGTTCCTGGGCCCGGCTACGTCTGAGGGCAGGGGCGACGCGCGAAGAACAGGTCTGAAGAAGCAGAGGCAGGAGGAAACGCCCATGTACCAGGCAACACGACGCGGCATTCTCGCGGCGCCCGCCCTTCTCGCGGCGGGGGGCGCCCTCGCGCAGTCCTTCCCGACACGCGAGGTCCGGATGGTCATCCCCTGGGCCGCGGGCGGCGGCACGGACATCCTGGGCCGGCGCCTGCAGCCGCTGCTGGCGGCGCGCGGTGTCCATCTCGTGGTGGACAACGCGCCCGGCGGCAGCAGCGTGGTCGGCATGCAGCGCGTGGCGAGCTCGCGGCCGGACGGCTACACGATCGGCCTCGCCTCCACGAGCATCCTAGCGCTCATGGCTTCGGGCACCATTTCGCTGCGCAACGAGAATTTCGACAATCTCGTCCGCGTGTCGGAAGACCCGATGCTGCTGCTGGTCTCCGGCAACTCGCCCTGGCGCGATCTCGAAGCGTATCGCGCCGCCTTCCGCGACAAGGCGGGCGCGATGAGCGTGGGCGTCGCCGGCACGCGCGGCACGGTGAGCCACATCTTCTCGGTGCTCATGGCGCGCGGGCTGGGCGCGGATTACGTCTTCTCCGGCTATCCGGGCGGGGCGCGGGCCATCGCCGACATCATGGGCGGCCATATCGACTCGGTGATCCTGAAGCCGAACGAGACCATGTCGCAGATCCGCGACGGCAGCCTGCGGCCGCTCGCCACCTTCGCGCCGCGGCGGCTGGCCCAGTTCCCTGACCTGCCGACCTTCGGCGAGGCGGGGATCGACATGTTCCCCTATGGCCCCATCACGCAGATGACCTACCTTTCCGGCCCCTCGGGCATGCCGGCGGCGGTCTCCGCGCGGTTGGGCGAGGCCTTCCGCTCCGCCGTGCTGACGCCGGAGTTCCAGGCCTTCGCGGCGGAGAACGGCTTCCTCGCCGATGGCCTCGCGGGAGAGGATTTCGCGAAGCTCTGCGACGAGGTGCAGCGCGCGATGCTGGCCGTGGGCAACAACCTCGGCGTCTTCAGCGCGGGCTGACCGGCCTGCGCTAACCCTCCTGGCGGAGGACGATCATCTTGTCCTCCGCCATCTCCTCCATGGTCCAGGGGATGCCGCCGACGCCGTAGCCGGAATGGCGCCGCCCGGCGAAAGGCATCCAGTCCGTCCGGAAGGCGGTGTGGTCGTTGATCATGACCGCCGAGGCGTCGAGCCGCTGCGCCGCCCGCAGCGCCGGGCCGATGTCCCTGGAGAAGACCGCGGCCTGGAAGGCGTGCGGCAGGCTGTTCGCGATCCCGATCGCGGCATCCATCTCCGTGAAGCCATAGATGCAGGTGACCGGCCCGAAGACCTCGAGCTGGGAGAGCTTCGCATCGGCCGGCGGGTCGAGCACGATTCCGGGAACAAGCGTCGTCTCGGACAGCCTTCCGCCGCCCAGCAGCCGCGCCCCGCGTGCGGTCGCCTCCTCGATCCAGGAGGCCACGCGCTCCGTCTCCCGCGGCAGGATTAGCGGCCCCACCTCGGTCTCCGGCAGGATCGGATCGCCCACGCGCAGCTGTGCGACGCGCGCCGCGAAGCGCTCCGTGAAGGCGTCGAGGATCTCGGCATGGACGAAGATGCGCTGCACCGACACGCAGACCTGGCCCGCATGGTAGTACCCGCCCTTCGCGATCGGCTCGATGATCCGCTCGATCGCCGCGCTGCGGTCCACGATGACCGGCGCCGCGCCGCCATGCTCCAGCGCGCAGCGCGTGCCCGGCGGCAGCTTGCTGCGCAGATGCCAGCCGACCCGGGCCGAGCCGATGAAGCTCAGGAAGGCGACGCGCGGATCGGTCGCCAGCGCCTCGGCCAGCGCGTTGTCGTCGGTGACGAGGGTCTGGCACCACGGTTCGTCCAGCCCCGCCTCCCGCAGCAGGGCCACGAGCTCCAGGCAGCTGAGGGGCGTCGTGGTGGCGGGCTTCACGATCACCGGGCAGCCCACGGCCACGGCCGGCGCCACCTGGTGGACGATGAGGTTAAGCGGATGATTGAAGGCCGAGATCGCGGCCACGACGCCGATCGGCTCCTTGGTCGTGAAGGCCCAACGCCCGTCGCTCGCCGGCGTGAGGCCCATCGGGATCTCCTTGCCGGCGAAGTTGCGGATCTCGTCGGCCGCGTTGCGCAGGCCGTCGACGGCGCGGACCACCTCCACCGTCGCGTCGGTGAGCGGCTTGCCGCCCTCGCGCGCGATCAGCAGGGCGAAGCGGGCCTGCCGCTCCTCCAGCAGCTCGGCCGCGCGGCGCAGAATGGCGATGCGCCGATGCGGCTTGGGCCAGCCGTCGCGGTCCCGCATCGCGCGGGTTGCGGCCGCCAGCTTCCTCTCCAGCGCGGCCGCGTCGTCGGCCGGGACCTCGGCGATCGGCGCGCGGTCGAAGGCCTGGACGACCTGGATCAGCCGGCTCATGGCTGGCCCTCCCCGAGGACGGGCAGGCGGTCCCGCAGCTCCTCGACGAGGACGCGCTGGTTCTCCGAATAGTCGATGGGCACCACGACGAGGTGCACGCCGCCTTCGGTGAAGGCCTTCTCCAGCGTGGGCCGCAGCTCGCCGATGGCCGAGACGCGCGTGCCCTTCGCGCCATAGGCCTCGGCGTATTTCACGAAATCCGGATTGTTGAAGGTCATGCCGAAATCCGGGAACTGGTCGACGGACTGCTTCCAGCGGATCATGCCATAGGCGTGGTCCTCGATGACGAGCACCACGAGGTTGAGGCCGAGCCGGACGGCGGTCTCCATCTCCTGGCTGTTCATCATGAAGCCGCCGTCGCCGCAGACCGCCATGACGCGGCGGCCGGGATGGAGCATCGCCGCCATCATCGCCGAGGGCAGGCCCGCGCCCATCGTCGCCAACGCATTGTCGAGCAGCAGCGTGTTCGCTACGCGCGTGCGGTAGTTCCGCGCGAACCAGATCTTGTACATGCCGTTGTCGAGCGCGAGGATTCCGTCGGCCGGCATCACCTCACGGATGTCGTGCACCAGGCGCTGCGGCGTGAAGCGGTCCTCGGTCGCGCGGGCGGCGATCCGCGCCAGGATGCCCTCGCGCAGCGGCAGCAGGGCCTGGGCATGCGGGATCCGGCCTTCGATCCGGTCCGCCAGCAGCCGCAGCGAGGGGCCGATATCGCCGATGACCTCGGCCTGCGGGAAATAGACCTGCTCGACGCTGGCCGGCTGGTAGCCGACATGGATCACCTTGGGCCCGTCCGCCCCCATGATGAAGGGCGGTTTCTCGGCCGTGTCATGGCCGATGGTGATGATCAGATCGGCACGCTCGATGGCCTCGTGCACATAGTCGCGCTCGGAGAGCGCGGCGGTACCCATGTAGAGCTCGGTGCCGCCGGGCACCGTGCCCTTGCCCATCTGCGTCGTGAAGAAAGGGATGCGCGTCCGCACGACGAACTGCGCGAGGTCCGAGGTGGAGCGCGGGCGCGAGGCCGCGGCGCCCAGCATCACCAGGGGGCGCCGGGCCTGCAGGATCATCTCGGCCGCGCGGTCCAGCGCCTCGGCGCCCGCCAGCGGCAGCTCCACCGGATGCGGCGGGATCAGCGCGACCTCCTCGCATTCCTCGGCGGCGATGTCCTCCGGCAGCTCCAGGTGGACGGGGCCGGGCCGTTCCTCCTGCGCGACGCGGAAGGCCTCGCGCACCAGGGTCGGGATCATCTGGGGCGAGACGATCTGGCGCGACAGCTTGGTCAGCGGCTTCATGGCCGCGACCGTGTCGACGATCTGGAAGCGCGCCTGGCGGGAGGAAAGGATGCCCTTTTGGCCGGTGATCATGATCATCGGCATGGCGCCGAGCAGGGCATAGCCCGCGCCGGTCGAGAGGTTCAGCGCCCCCGGGCCGAGGGTCGTGATGCAGACGCCGGGCTTGCCGGTGAGGCGCCCATAGGTCGCGGCCATGAAGGCCGCCGCCTGCTCGTGCCGCGTCAGGACCAGCTGGATCGAGGATTTCCGAAGGGATTCGACGACGTCGAGATTCTCCTCGCCTGGGATGCCGAAGATGCGATCGACACCCTCATTCTCCAGGGCCGCGACAAGCAGATCAGAGCCTTTGGTCAATGCATGGTCCTCGCGCTGCGGGAGCCTGCAGGAAGCTCCCTCGATGGACCGGATATGGGCGGCCGGGCGCGGCGGCCAAGGTCAGCGCCGGGGCGCCAGCTCCGCGGCCTGCCGCAGGGCCTCGACCAGCGAGCCCTCGTCGGCGATGCCCTTGCCGGCGATGTCGAAGGCCGTGCCGTGGTCGACCGAGGTCCGCACGACGGGCAGGCCGATGGTGATGTTCACCCCGGCCTCAAGTCCCATCACCTTCACGGGCCCATGCCCCTGGTCGTGATACATGGCGACCACCAGGTCGAAGTCGCCGCGGGCGGCGCGGAAGAACAGCGTGTCCGCCGGCAGCGGGCCCGTGACGTCCCAGCCGCGCCCCTGGCAGGCCTGGACGGCGGGGATGATCTTCTTCTCCTCCTCGCCCTGGCCGAAGAGGCCGTTCTCGCCGGCATGGGGGTTGATGCCGCAGACCCCGATGCGCGGCTCGGCGATGCCCGCCTTCACCAGCGTCGCGCGGCCGCGGGCGATGACGCGTTCCACCAGGCCGGGCTCGATGCGACGGATGGCGTCGATCAGCCCGATATGGGTGGTGACGTGGATGACGCGCAGCTTCGGCGCCACCAGCATCATCGACACCTCCGGCGTGCCGGTCAGATGCGCCAGCAGCTCCGTATGGCCCGGATACTTGTGGCCGGCCGCGTGCAGCGCCTCCTTGGAGAGGGGCGCGGTGCAGATGGCATCCGCCTCGCCGGCCTCGACGAGCCGCGTCGCGCGCTCGATGTAGCGATAGGCCGCCTCGCCCGAGAGCGGCGAGAGCGTGCCGAAGGGATGCCCCGGCGGGATCAGCCCGAGGTCGATGACCTCCGCGGTGCCGGGGGCATATTCGGCCTCCCCGGGCGTGGCGCGCGCCCGCAGCTGGAGGGTGCTGCCGACGAGCAACCCCGCCTCGCGCAGGCGGCCGGCGTCGCCCACCACCAGCGGCCGGCACAGGGCGCGGACATCCTCGCGCGCCAGCGCCTTCATGATGATCTCCGGCCCGATGCCGGAGGCATCGCCCATGGTGATGGCGATGACGGGCTTGGTCATGCTGAGGTCTCCGTCGCGCGCAAACGGCGCAGATAGGCGAGGCATCGGCCGAGCGTCCCGGCATCGCCGAAGGCGCCGGCCTTGGTGATGACGGGCAGGTGGCCTGCCAGGCCGAGCGGCACGCCGGGCTCGACCTCGTCCACCATGGTCAGCGAGGTAGCGCCCTGGCCTTCCAGAAGTGCGCGCGCCGTGCCGCCGCCCGTGGCGATCAGGCCGCCGAGCCGGGCATCCAGCAGCAGGGCGCCGAAATCCCGCACCAGCGTGGGGTCGATGCCGTCCTGGCCCGCGATGGTCACCATCACATCCTGTCCTCGTGACAGGGTCTCCTGCACCGAGCTCCGCGTGGCCTTCCAGGCATCGGGGCCGCCGCGCAGCATGGCCGTCGAGACCAGGGCGGTGCGCAGGTCACCCTCCTCGGCGAGGCGCGTGGCGCCGGCCTGCGAGGCCTCGGCCATGCTGCCCACCACTATCAGGATCCCGCCGGCGACGGCGGGCGGGGCAGGGGGATCGCCCCGGCGCGGCGTGACGCCGGCGATGGCATGGGCCAGGCCGGCCGAGCCCACCCAGAGCAGCCGTTCGGCAAACGGAAGGGCTGCATGGGCGATGAGGGAGAGGTCGCGCTCCTCCAGCGCGTCGCAGACGACGGTGCCCCGGCCCTCGGCCAGCGCGGCCTGGATCAGCCCGGGCAGGTGGCCGTCATGCAGCGCGTCGAGGCAGGCATGGCGCACGGCCTGGCCGTCGCGGCCGAAGATCTCGCGCAGGTCGGCCCGGGCATAGCTGTGCTCCCGCGCCCAGAGCGGCGAGGCCTCTAGGGGAAGGCCGTGTAGCTGCACCCGCCCGTCGAGCGTGGTGCGGCCCTGCGTCGGGAAGGCGGGCGCCACCAGGGCGACGGTGCCAGGGCCTAGCGCGCGCAGGCTCGCCTCGAGCTCGGCCGCCGGATGGCCACGGAGGGTCGAATCGATCTTCTTGAAGAAGCGCGTGCGCCCCCGGCGATAGGCCCGGATCAGGCTGACATGCTGCGCGGCCGCGGCAGCCGGGTCGGCCTCGCTGCGCGTCTCCGCATCCAGCGCCAGTACTTCGTCGCCGGGCGCCTGCGTGCCCCATTCGACGGAGGCCCGCCAGCCGCGTCGCGCAAAGGCGATCGCCGTGTCCGCCGCGCCCGTCAGGTCGTCGGCGAGGATGAGCCAGCGGTCCGGCGGCATGGAAACTCCCGATTCAGCGCGCGCATCATGCGCGTCCGCGTCAGTCGCGCCAGGGGTGGCGCGACCAGAGCTCGCGGTATTGGGCATCCATGGCCGTGAGCTCGGTGGCGAAGGCATCCGGGCCGAGGAAGCGCAGCGGCAGGTTCTGCTGGCTCGCCTGCTCGCGGAACTCCGCATTCTCCACCGTGCGCTCCACCGAGAGCGCCAGGCGCTGCAACGCTGGGGATGGCGTGCGCGCGGGGGCGGCGAGGCCGCGCATGGCGCCCATCACCACGTCGTAGCCGAGCTCGCGCAGTGTCGGCAGCTCGGCCGCGCGGTCCCAGCGCGTGGCGCCCATCTGCACCAGCGGCAGCAGCGTGCCCTGCCGCCAGTCGTTGATGCAGTCGCCGAGATTGGTGCAGGCCAGCGGCAGCAGCCCCGAGGCGAGGTCGACCTTGATCTGCACCGCGCCGGGATAGGGCACGTGCACGAACTTCACCCCCGCCGCGCGCTCCAGCGCGAGCATGGCGAGATGGTCGTCCGAGCCTACGCCGGTGGTGCGGTAGCCGATCGTCTCCGGCCGCCGGCGCGCCTCATCGATGAGGTCGGCGAGGGAGCGGTAGGGGCTGTTGGGCATGACCCAGAGGCCATCCGGATCGTCGACCACATTCGCGATCATCGCGAAGTCGGAAAAGGCGAAGCTCGACCGCCGCTCGATGGGGATGGTCACGATGGGCGGCGTGTTGACGAAGCCGATGGTGTAGCCGTCAGGGCGGGCGCGCGCGATCTCCGAGAAGCCGATCTCGCCGGCGGCGCCCGGCCGGTTGAGGATGACGATGGATTGGCCGAGGTCGCGCTCCATGAAGCGCGCGATGAGGCGCGCCGCGATGTCCGTCCCGCCGCCGGCCGTGAAGGCCACGACCATGGTGATGGACTTCTCGGGACGCCAGGCGGGCTGGGCGAGCGCCGGGGCGGCGAGCGGCGACAGCGCGCCCAGGGCAAGGAACTGGCGGCGTTGGGCCATCGGATCGTCCTCCCGCGCTCTTTCCGGCGCAGGGGGATTATTCCCGAGGACCGGCGCCATCGCCAGGATTTGCTTCGCCGTCAGGCGCGGCAACTTGCCTTGACCCCCTGTGGGCCTTCGACAAGGCTGACGAAAACACGGAGGAAAGCCCATGAAGGTCAAGGCGTTCGAAATCCTGCATTGCGATGCGGGCTGGCGCACCTTCTCCTTTCTCAAGATCGACACCGATGCCGGCATCACCGGCTGGTCCGAATTCAACGAGAGCTTCGGCAGCCCGGGCCTGAGCGGCGCCATCAACCACCTGATGCCCGGCGTCATCGGCCAGGATCCGCATCGCATCGAGCTGATCAATGCGGTGCTGGGGTCGCGCTCCGTGCAGTCGCGCGGCGGCATCGCGCGGCAGGCCATCGGCGCGATCGAGAACGCGCTGCTCGACATCAAGGGCAAGGACCTGGGCGTGCCGGTCTATCAGCTCTTCGGCGGCAAGCTGCGCGACCGGCTGCCGGTCTACTGGTCGCATTGCGGCTCCTACCGCATGCGCAATCCGGAGATCCTTGGCTGCAAGCCGGTGCGCACCTATGACGACATGGCCCGCGTGGGCGAGGAAGTCCGCGCAAGGGGGTTCAAGGGCCTCAAGACCAATACCGCGCTCGCCGTCGGTGATCATATCGAGCAGTACCGGCCGGGCTTCCTGGTGGGCCGCGGCTTTCCCGAGCGCAACTGGAACAGGCACGTCGCGGAATCCGCGGTGCGCACGGTGCAGGCCTTCCGCGAGGGGGCGGGGCCGGAGATGGAGATCATGCTCGATCTCAATTTCCATTTCCGCACCGAGGGCTTCCGTTGGATGGCCGATGCGCTCGCCGAGCAGAACCTGACCTGGCTCGAGCTCGACATCCACAATCCCGAGGCGCTGGCGCTGCTGCGGCGCGATGCGAAGATGCCCATCGCCTCCGGCGAGACGCTGCTGGAGCGGCGGGATTTCCGGCCTTACCTCGAGCAGAACACGATGGATGTCGCGATCGTCGATGTCGTGTGGAACGGCTTCAACGAATCGCTGAAGATCGCGGCGATGGCCGATGCCTATGACGTGAACGTGGCGCCCCATAATTTCTACGGCCATCTCGCCAGCGCCATCAGCGCGCATTTCTGCGCGGCCGTGCCGAACTTCCGCGTCATGGAGATCGACATCGACAGCGTGCCCTGGCGCGACGAATACGTGATGTCGGTGCCCGTCTTCGAGGATGGCGACTACATCCTGCCGGCCGGCCCAGGCTGGGGCGTCGAGGTCAACGAGGCCGCGATCCGCGCGCGCCCGCCGCGGGAAGTGCGCACCTCGGTCTGAGGCGCTGGGGGGCAGCAGGGTCAGTCGCTGGGGTCGATGGCCTCGGCGACGGCCTTCTTCTTTTCCGCGGGCAGCAGCTTCATCATCAGGATGAAGGCGGAGAGGAGGCAGCAGATAGCATTGGTCGCGATCAGCGGCCATTGCCCGAGCAGCACGCCATAGGCGAGCCAGAGCGCGAAGCCCGTAACGGTCAGCACATAGGTGCCGGCGGAGATGCTTTTCGTGTCCCGGGTGCGGATGATCTTCCAGGCCTGGGGCGTGAAGCTCGCGATCGAGGCCGCGGTGGCCGCCGCGCCGATCAGCGTCGGCCCATCGAGCGTCATGACCGGAAGCCGAAGATGGCCGCATCGGGGTCGGCCAGGCCCAGCAGCCAGCGTTGCAGCATCTGCGCCGCGATGGCGCTGAAGGTGATGCCGTTGCCGCCGAATCCGACGACGGCGAAGCAGCGCTCCGCGCCCGGCACCGGGCCGATCGCCGGCAAGCCGGTGGAGCTCTCGCCGAAGGAGCCCGCCCAGGCGAACTCCGGCGCCGTGTCGAGCTGCGGCAGCAGGGCGCCGAGCTTCTTCCGGAGCTTCGCGATCTTGCGGGGCAGCAGGCGGTCGCGATGCGCCTCGTCCGAGAAGTCCTCATCCTCGCCGCCCACCACCACGCGCCCGTCCGCGGTGCTGCGCAGATAAAGGTACGGGTCTGCCGCCTCCCAGATCAGGCAGCGGCTGCGCCAGAGCCGGTCCGGCTGCGGGGCCGTGGCATAGGCCCAGGTGGAGGTGATCCTGTAGCCGCGCAGCTTCACGAGCTTCGAAAGCTCGTAGCCCGTGGCCAGGACGAGATGCCGGGCTCGGATGCGATGGCCGGAATCCGTGGTCAGGCTCACCTGGTCGCGGCCCGGCTCGATCTGCACGATGTCGCAGGGGGCATGGATGGCCGCGCCGCGCCTCAGCGCGGAGCGCCAGAGGCCGCGTACCAGCGCCACCGGATCCACCTCGGCCGCGCCGCCGGACCAGATGGCGCCCTCGCGCTCGATCCCGGTCAGCTCGCGCAGTTCCTCGGCCTCGATGAAGCGCGAGCGCAGGCCGAACCTGGCGCGGGCCGCGGCCTCGCGCTTCAGCGCCGCGATATCGAGGACATTGCCCGGCAGATAGACCGCATGCCGCTCGCGGAAGCCGCAGCGCAGGCCGAGATCGGCGACGCGGGCGGCGAGGTGATCCACCGCCGCGGCCGAGCGCCACCAGGCACGCACCGCTTTCTCCCGGCCCAGGCGCCGGATCAGCGAGGTCAGCGGCTGGTCGATCTCGAATTGCAGCAGGGCGGTGCTGGCGGCGGAGGAGCCCACGGCAATGCCGCGCCGGTCGAAGGCCGCGACACGCTTTCCCGTCTGCAGGGCCGCATCGGCGGCCAGTGCCCCGCTGATGCCGCCGCCGATCACGGCCACGTCCACCTCGAGGTCGCCCTCCAGCGGCGGGAAATGCGGCGAGGGCGGCACGCCCTCCATCCAGACGGGTTCGCCGGTGCGGAGGTCGCGTTTGGGGGTGGGACGGGCCATGCGTCCCACCAACGTTGCCAGTCCCGACAAGTTACGGAACGGGCACGGTTCGCCGTCGGCGGCGGATCTCCGCCGTCAGGTCATGTTTGCGCAGCGGCCGTGCCCCGCCTTCCGGCGAGGGTTGGCCGTCGTGGCGTCAATCAGGTGGCGGTGGGCGGGGCGGGGGTCGCGATCAGCACGAACAGGCGATGCGTTGCGATATCCACCTTGCGGCGGGTCTCGTCCCGCCAGGCGCGCAGCGCCGTGGCCTCGTCATGATAGGGGCCATGCAGCTCCTCGGTGCCGGGCTCCAGCACTTCGAAAGTGAAGTCCGTGAAGATACCGCCCCAGACGATCCAGATCTTACGTTCCGACATCCGCCACCTCTTCGATGCGTCCGTATCTCACGGGAGGCGACGGCAATCTAGCGTCCGCGATCTTGCGATCGCGTTACTCTCCCGTGTCGCGGGCGGTCTTCCTGCGCGGGGATGCCTTGGCGGAGCGAGGCTTGGTAGCGTTGGCCGTGTGGTCGGCCAGGTAGCGCTGGAGGGAAAGAGCCCGCGTGCTGGAGGCGACCAGCCGTTCCATCAGCTCCGAAAGCTGGCGGAATTCTTCCGCCGAGAGGTCTTCGAACTGCGCGTCGTTCACCTGGCGCTGCATGGGCGCCAGCTTCGCGAGGAGGTCGCGCCCCCGGTTCGTGACGGTGAGGCAGAGGCGCCGACGGTCGGTGGGATCGATGCGCTTGGCCACCAGCCCCTTGCTCAGCAGCCGGTTGGTGACCGTGGTGACGAAGGCCCCGCTGAGATGCAGGTGCTCAGCCACGTCGCGGACGCTCACATCGGCGGCGATGGAGAGATGCGCGATGGAGACGAGGACGGTGTACTCGATGCCGGCAAGCCCGATGGTGGCGCCATGGCCCTCCCGGATCGCCTCGAGCCGGGCCAGGAAGCCGAAGAGGTGATGGATCAGCCGGCGGAATTCGAGATCGGAGCCCTGCTTCAGGAAAGCGGGAACAGAAATCGTCAGTTCGTAGCCCTCGCCGAGGCCCGGGATGGCTTTTGTTCTCGGTCTGCGTGTCCTGACCACTTTCGGCTTCTGCACAATCGAGCCCTTATTTCGTCGCTTGGCCTGGGACGTACGCTTGCCGGATATTGCCCGTCAATAATGGAAAAATCACGTAATTGTACGAGATTCCTGACAATTACTGATATGATAAATATGCCTGGAAATATATTTGGCGTTATGATCGATCAAGGTCAGCGTTATCGGTGCGTTCCTGACCGCAATGGCCGGAAAGCTTTGCGTCCCGTCTGCCCGGGAGGCAAATCGTCTTTGTCCGGGATTTTCGGAATGACTGGCGAGGGCATGTGATTTGCCCCTGTGTCGGCGGATTTCTGGATTTTTCGCCGGAAAATGTCCGGCGGCGTCCGTGGCGGCCGAAAGGCCGGACACCCGGTGTCGAGCGCCCGGAAGAATATCGCCGCCGAGCCGCTCGGCCCCCGCCGTTTCCGGCGAAGGCCAGCGGCTGGCGCTCTCAGATCACGTGCCGCTCGCGGAAGGAGGCGATGCGGGCCTCGTCGTAGCCGAGCTCCTTCAGGATCGCGGCGCTGTCCTCGCCCTTGTCGCGCGCCGCGGTGCGGATCTGGCTCGGCGTGCGGGAGAGGCGGACCGGCTGGCCGACGATGCGCATGTCGCCCGCCGTCGGGTGCTTCACCGGCTTGGCGATGCCCAGATGCTGCACCTGCTCGTCCGCGAAGACCTCGTCGATGCTGTTGATCGGGCCGGAAGGCACGCCAGCGTCGTTCAGCAGCTTGATCCACTCGGCCGTCGTCTTGGTGGCCAGCACCTCGCCGATCTCGCGGTTCAGCGCCACGCGGTTGGTCGAGCGCAGCGGGCCCGTCGCATAGTCAGGATTGTCGAGGATATGCTGCGCGCCGGTCGCCTCGCAGAAGCGCGTGAAGATGGCCTTGCCGGTGGCGGCCAGGTTCATCAGCCCGTCCGAGGTCTTGAAGACGCCGGTGGGAATGCCGGTCGGGTGGTCGTTGCCCGCCTGCTTCGGCACCTCGTTGGAGACCAGCCAGCGCGCGGCCTGGAAGTCGAGCATGGAAATCTGCGCCTCGAGCAGCGAGGACTGCACCCACTGGCCCTTGCCGCTCTCCTCGCGCTCCAGCAGGGCGATCAGGATGCCCATGGCGCAGAAGATGCCGGCGGTGAGGTCCGCGACGGGGATGCCGACGCGCACCGGGCCCTGGCCGGGCAGGCCGGTGATGGACATGAGGCCGCCCATGCCCTGGGCGATCTGGTCGAAGCCCGGGCGCTTGGCATAGGGGCCATCCTGCCCGAAGCCCGAGATGGAGCCGTAGACCAGGCGCGGGTTGAGGGCGGATAGCGCCTCATAGTCGATGCCCAGGCGCTTCTTCACGTCGGGGCGGAAATTCTCCACCACCACATCCGCGTCGGCGACGAGCTTCTTGAGGATCTCGATGCCCTCGGGGGACTTCAGGTCGAGCGTCAGGCTGCGCTTGTTGCGGTGCAGATTCTGGAAGTCGGGACCGTGGCGCGCGCCGCCGAAGCCGCCATCCGAGCCCTCCATGCCTTCCGGCGCCTCGATCTGGATGACGTCCGCGCCCCAATCGGCGAGCTGCCGAACGCAGGTGGGGCCGGAGCGCACGCGCGTGAGATCGATCACCTTGAAGCGGGAAAGAGGGCCGTTGCTCATGACAAAATCCTCGTTGTTTGTTGCAGGGAAAGCGAAAGGCGCCGTGAGGCGAAGGCTCGGGGCGCCGGTCCTTGCGGAGCCGGCCGTTGTCGCCCAGGAAGAAAGTCGGGGCGCAGCGCTCCCGTCCAGGTGGCGGGCGGCCCATCCGAAGGTGGGAGAGGCGCATTCATGACGGGCACGCCGAGGCGGCTATGGGCCCCGATGTCCCGGGCATGTTCACCGGGACATGTCCTGGGGCGCCGGCGGCGGATGCCTCGCCTTGCCATCATGATACCCTTCATGAAGGGAGACTGGCAGGTCGATTGAAGATTGCCAACACTTTAGTGGGTGACAGGGCGGCAAGCTCTCGAATATATCTGTGATGCAAGGAGTAAGAAGGTTTATGGCGCAGCGTAGATTGTTGGCAACGAAGCCCGAAAGCGACGGCGCGGCCCTGGCCGCCTCCGTCGAGGCGGAGCTGGAGGCCATGATCGCCCGCGGCGAGCTCGGACCCGGCCAGCACATCAACGAGCTGGCCCTGGCCCGCCGCCTCGGCGTCAGCCGCGGCCCCGTGCGCGAGGCCGCCCGCGCGCTGGAGCGCATGGGCCTCGTCACCGTCATCCTCAACCGGGGCGCCTTCGTGCGCGAGCTGCAGATCGACGAGGCGCTGGCGATCTACGACCTCACGGCCGTGCTGCTCGGCTATGTCGCGGGCCGCCTCGCGACCTCCATCTCCGCCGCCCAGCTGCTGGAGCTGCAGGCGCATGTCGGCGAGATGGAAGCCGCCGCCCAGGCCGGGCAGCAGGACGTCTTCTTCGACACCAACGTCCGCTTCCACAAGCTCATGTTCAGCTATGCCGGCAATGCGCCGGTCGAGGCCGTGTACCTCGCCCATACGCGCAAGCTGCTGCTGCTGCGCCGCCGGTCCTTCGACGAGTCGCCCCACATGCTGCAGTCGAACGGCGAGCATCGCGAGATCATGGACGCCATCCTCTCCGGCGACGCGGAGCTTGCGCGCCAGGTGGCCGAACGCCATGGGCGCGCCGGCCGCACCCGATTCCTCCGGGCCATCGCCTATCGCGAGGCCTGAGGCCAACCAAGGGAAAATACACCCATGTCAGTCGTCGAAACCGAACGCCACGGCCAGATCCTGGTCGTCCGGATGAACCGCCCCGAGCGGCTGAACGCGCTCAACCACGAGATGCGCGTGGAGCTGGCGCGCATCTGGACCGAGTTCCGCCACGATGCGGAGCTCGAGGTCGCGATCCTCACCGGCGCCGGCCGCGGCTTCTGCGCGGGCGAGGACATGAAGGAATCGCTGGCCGAGAAGAATCCCGGCGGCCGCCGCGCCGAGCAGGAGGATCCCTTCAACGCCGGCACGCTGGAGAAGCCCATCATCGCCGCGGTGAACGGTTTCGCCATGGGCGGCGGCTTCATGATGGTCGAGCGCACGGATCTGCGCGTCGCGGCCAGCACCGCGATCTTCGAGGTCTCCGAGGCCAAGCGCTGGCTGCTCGGCGGCTACAACCACGGGCACATGGCGAACCTGGCCTTCCCGCTGGCGATGGAGATGGCGCTGGGCTTTCGCTTCACGGCCGAGCGCTTCCACCAGATCGGCTTCATCAACCGGGTCGTCGAGCCGGAGAAGGTGATGGAGGAGGCCATGGGCATGGCCCGCCACCTGCTGACCCTGCCGCCGGCTGCGCGGGTGAACACCGTCCATATGATGCGGCGCATGCGCCCCATGCCGAACGCAGCCCAGCAGAAGCTCGCCGAGGCGCTGCACGAGCATGGCGCGAAGAGCGACCTCATCGAAAGCCGTGCTGCCTTCGCCGAGAAGCGCGCGCCGAACTTCAAGGGCTGGAACGATCCGCAGGACCGCTACCGCCTGCCGCAGCTCGAAGAGTAGGAGCGAAGGAACCGTGATCCCGCTCGGGTCACGGTTCCACACCGCCTAGCGGTGAACTCGGCTTAGTGCCCGCCCTTGGGCGTTTCCAGGAGGTCGGCCATGTCGATGAACCGCACGCCGATGGCGCGCAGCTGGGCGGCATCGACCAGGAACATCGCTTCCTTCTTCGGCCCGTCGAGATGCTCCAGCTCCGCCGGATATTCGACGCTCACGATCGCGAAGTCGGTCAGGAGCTCGAAGGAAATCCCGGTCAGGAAGACGGGCATGACCAGGGGGCTGTATTCAGGGGATTGAGCCATGGTGGGGGCCTCCTGCCATCCTTCGCTTCCCGCGAACCGCCTGCCAATCACGCCGCGGAAATCGCAGGGGCGCGGCAGCGTCTGAGGGGCGGCGGGATCGCGGCAGCCGCGAGCCCGGCATGGCCGATGTCCCGCTACATCCCGTCGTCCCGGTTCGTCACGATCCGCCAGCCCTCGCGTGTCGGGAAGCGTGTCGAGCGGCCCGTCTCGGTCAGCCCCAGCCGGGTGAGCTGGTGCATGATGCCCTGGCCGATCCCGCGGGGCAGCTCTCCCAGGGCATAGTATCTGTTGCGGTCGCCCTGAAGAATCAGCAGGGCATGCTCCTCACTGTTAAGGTGACGACCCATGGCGCGCCTCCCTCCCTGATGGGAGGCGGAAAATGATGCCATTTTTCTGCTTGGCCTAACTAAATCGGCGCAGGCTTCGAGTTTCCGACACTTGGTGTTTCGGCGCGCTCTACGACGCAGTTCCGGTCCGCGCCGTCTCTATTCGCCTTCGCCCCATCCTTCCGCCGCTTGTTCCAGCAGCCAGTCCCGGAAACGCTGCAGGGCCGGTTCGCCGAGTCGCCCGGCTTCCATCATCAGCACGAAGCTCCGGGTCGAGCGGCGCAGGCCGGGCACCGGCACCACCACGCGCCCCGAGGCGAGGTCGGGGCCGATCAGCCCGCGGATGGCCAGCGCGACGCCCAGCCCTTCGCGCGCCGCATCGAGGGCGAGGCTGATGCTCTCGAAGGACGGTCCGGCCTCAGGGTCCGGGCCGGTGATGCCCTGGGATTCAAGCCAGCGCGCCCAGTCGTTCGGCCGCTGGCGCGAATGCAGCAGCGTCTTGCCCGCCCAGCGGAACCCGCCGTCTTCGATCAGCGAGGGGGCGCAGACCGGGCCGGTCTCGATCGGCAGCAGGCGGTCCACCCGGAAGCCGGGGCGCGGCCGGTCCTCCGCCACGGCGATCACGGCATCGAATTTCCCCGGCCGCAATTCGAGAGGATCGGCGCTCGTGGTCAGGGCGATCTCCAGCTCGGGGTGGCGCGCCCGCAGGCGGCCCCAGCGGGGGATCAGCCATCGGCTGGCGAAGAGCGCATAGGCACCGACGGTGAGGGGCACGGGCCGCGCCGCCCGCCGCGCCTCGGCCACGCCTTCCTCCAGCCGATCCAGGGCGGCGCCGCTGGCCGCCAGCAGCGCCGCGCCCGCCGGGGTGGGCGCCAGGCCCGAGGTGCTGCGCAGGAAAAGGGCGAGACCGAGCCCTTCCTCCAGCGAGCGGATCTGCCGGCTGACGGCGCCCGGCGTCACCGACAGCTCGTCCGCCGCGCGCGTGACGCTGCGGTGGCGGGCCGCTGCCTCGAAGGCGCGGAGGGCATTGAGGGAAGGGAGACGCCGATAGGTCATGCCGTGTTGAGCTTAGCTCAACACCCCCGGCCTACAAATCGATTGGCGGCGGGGGCGCTGCCGGCATACTGGGCGCCTCGAGGAAACAACCAGGACATACGCCATGCATCTGCGCCCCATCGCGCCGCCCTCCGGCGCCGCCGCGGTTCCGGACAGTCACGGCATCAACCTCTACCGCGCCGATCCCACCCTCTCGCGGCTGCTCGGCCTCTATCTCCCGGCCGATCTCGCCGCGCATCTCACGCCGCATCTCGATCGCCTGGGCGCGCTCGCGGGCGGCGAGCTAGAGACGCTGGCGCTCACGGCCGACCGTCATGGGCCGGAGCTGCACAACCGCTCCCGCCGGGGCGAGGACACCCAGCACATCGAATATCACCCCGCCTATCGGGAGATGGAGCGCCTAGCCTTCGGCGAATACGGCCTCGCCGCGCTGTCGCATCGCGGCGGCGTGCTGGGCTGGGACAAGCCCATGCCGCCGGCGGCGAAATACGCGCTCACCTACCTTTTCGTGCAGGCGGAGTTCGGCCTCTGCTGCCCCGTCAGCATGACGGACAGCCTGACGCGCACGCTGCGCAAGTTCGGCGATGCCGACCTCGTCGCCCGCTACCTGCCGGCGCTGACCAGCCAGGACCTCGACGCGCTCTCGCAGGGCGCGATGTTCATGACCGAGCAGGGCGCGGGCTCCGACATCAGCGCGACGGTCGTCTCCGCCTCACCGAACGAGGACGGCAGCTGGGCGCTGAGCGGCGACAAGTGGTTCTGCTCCAATGCCGATGCCGAGCTCGCCATGGTGCTGGCCCGGCGCGAGGGCGGCCCGCCCGGCCTGAAGGGCGTCTCGCTCTTCCTGCTGCCCCGGGTGCTGCCGGACGGCACGCCGAACAGCTACCGGATCGTGCGGCTGAAAGAGAAGCTCGGCACCCGTTCCATGGCGAGCGGCGAGATCCGGCTCGAGGGCGCGACGGCCTGGCTCGTCGGCGATCCGGGCGCCGGCTTCAAGCAGATGGCCGACATGGTGAACAATTCGCGCCTGTCGAACGGCGTGCGCGCGGCCGGCCTGATGCGCCGCGCGACCACCGAGGCGCTGTACATCGCCCATCGCCGCGTGGCCTTCGGCAAGCGCATCGCCGAGATGCCGCTGATGCGCCGCCAGCTCATGAAGATGCTGGTGCCGACCGAGCAGGCCCGCAGCATGGTCTTCCTCACCGCCGAGGCGCTGCGCCGCTCCGATGCGGGCGAGGAGGGGGCCTATGCCCTGCTGCGCATCCTCACGCCGCTGCTGAAGTTCCGCGCCTGCCGCGACGCGCGTCGCGTCACCGGCGACGCGATGGAGGTGCGTGGCGGCTGCGGCTACATCGAGGAATTCTCGGATGCTCGCCTGCTGCGCGACTCCCATCTCGGCAGCATCTGGGAAGGCACCAGCAACATCGTCGCGCTCGACGTGATGCGCGCCGCCCAGCGCGAGGGCTCGCTGCCCGTGCTGGCCGCGAAGATCCGCGAGCTGCTCGGCAATGGCCAGGCCCTGCCCGAGGCGCTGCCGGCGCTGGAGCGCGTCCTCGCCCTGGCCGGGGCGGCGCTGGAAGATCCCGCGCTGGCGCGCCAGGCGGCCTCGGCGCTGTACCACCTGACCTCGGCCGTCGCCCTGGCCTCGGAGGCCGAGCGGCTCGGCCTGCCCGAGCGCCTGGTGCTCGCGCGGCTGGTGATGCGCCATCGCCTCCTGCCGCGGGATCCGCTCGATCCGGCGGATGCGGGGGAGGTGCCGGAGGCGCTGCTCGCCGATCCCGGCGCCCTGGCGGGAGACGTCGCATGATCCGCCGTCGTATCCTCCTCGGCTCCGCGCTGGCGGTGCCTGTCCTCGCCACGCCGGCGCTGGCGCAGTCCAAGCCGGTCACGCTGGTCGTTCCCTTCGCGCCGGGTGGGCCCACCGACCTGATCGGGCGGCGCCTCGCCATGGCGCTGCACGACGCGCTCGGCCAGACCGTGCTGGTGGAGAACCGCGGCGGCGCCGGCGGCAATGTCGGTGCGGAATTCGTGATGCGCGCGCCGGCCGATGGCAGCACTATCCTCTTCGGCACTTCCGGCCCGCTCGCCATCAACAAGATGCTCTTTCCGAACCAGCCCTACGACCCGGTGCGCGACTTCGCGCCGATCTCGCCGATCGGCCGTATCCCCAATGTGCTGACGGTGAATGCCTCGGTGGCCGCGCGGAACGTCCAGGAGCTCATCGCGCTGGGCAAGCGCGGCGAGCGGCTGTCCTTCGGCTCCTCGGGCAACGGCGCCTCCTCGCATCTGGCGGGCGCGCTGTTCAACCGGATGGCGGGAACCAGCTTCGAGCACATCCCCTATCGCGGCACGGGCCCGGCGCTGAACGACCTGCTGGCCGGCCATATCGCCATGGTCTTCACCGACGTGCTGACCGCGCTGCCGCATGTGCGGGACGGGCGGCTGCGCGCGCTCGGCGTCACGACGGAGGCGCGCTCCTCGGTGCTGCCGGATGTGCCGACCGTCGCCGAGCAGGGCCTGCCGGGCTACGACGCCTCGGTCTTCTTCGGCCTCGTGGTGCCGGTGGCGACGCCCGCGCCCGCCCGCGAGACCCTGCGCGCCGCGACGGAGACGGTCCTGAAGCAGCCCGAGCTGCGGCGCTGGTTGGAGCAGCAGGGCATGCAGCTCGCGCCGGATTTCACCCCGGCCGCGCTGACCGCGCTCATGGCCGAGGAGACCGCGCGCTGGGGCGTGGTGATCCGCGAGACGGGCGCCCGGGCCGACTAACCCGCGGGCCGATCGCCGGTTTCAGCCGGCGATCTTCGCCCCCTCGGGCGCGCGCTTCCGCGGGGCGGCGCCGCGCTCGTACCAGGGGCGCGAGCGGCGCAGGATGTGCACCACCGAGAGCATGACCGGCACCTCGATCAGCACGCCCACGACGGTCGCGAGCGCCGCCCCCGACTGGAAGCCGAAGAGCGCGATGGCCGTCGCGACCGCAAGCTCGAAGAAGTTCGACGCGCCGATGAGGGCGGAGGGGCCGGCCACGCACCATTCCACGCCGAGGCGCCGGTTCAGCACATAGGCCAGGCCGGCGTTGAAATAGACCTGGATGAGGATCGGCACCGCCAGCAGCGCGATCACCAGCGGCTGGCGCAAAATCTGCTCACCCTGCAAACCGAAGAGCAGCACCAGCGTCGACAGCAGCGCCAGGAGCGAGAGCGGGCCGAGCCTCCGTAGCCGGTGCTCCAGCGCCGCGCTTCCCCGGGCGAGGAGCGCCCGGCGCCAGACCTGCGCGACCACGACCGGCACCAGGATATAGAGGACGACCGAGAGCAGCAGCGTGTCCCAGGGCACGGTGATGGCGGAGAGGCCGAGCAGGAGCCCCACTACCGGCGCGAAGGCGACGATCATGATGAGGTCGTTGAGCGCGACCTGCCCCAGCGTGAAATGCGGCTCGCCGTCCACGAGGTTGGACCAGACGAAGACCATGGCCGTGCAGGGTGCCGCGGCCAGCAGGATGAGGCCGGCCATGTAGCTGTCGATCTGGTCGGCAGGCAGCCAGGGGCGGAAGAGCAGGCCGATGAAGAGCCAGCCCAGCAGCGCCATGGAGAAGGGCTTCACCAGCCAGTTGATGCCCACCGTGGCGGCCATGCCCTTCCAATGCGCGCCGACCTTGCCCAGGGCGCCGAGGTCGATCCGGAGCAGCATCGGGATGATCATGAGCCAGACCAGCACGGCGACGGGCAGGTTCACCTCGGCGACCGTCGCCGCGCCGAGCAGACGGAAGACGTCCGGCGCGGCCTGGCCCAGCCCGATGCCGACGACGATGCAGAGCCCGACCCAGAGCGTCAGGTAGCGCTCGAAGAGGCTCATCGCGCCTCTCCCGCGACCGGCCGCCCGAGCTCGTCCACGACCTTCCCGCCGTCCTCCTTGGCGAAGGCTGCGCGTTGCGGGTCGGGCAGGATCTCCAGCACCGTCTCCGAAGGGCGGCAGAGGCGCACGCCGAGGGGCGTCACCACGATGGGGCGGTTGATCAGGATGGGGTGGGCCATCATCGCGTCCAGCAGCGCGTCCTCCGTCAGTGCGGGATCGGCCAGGCCGAGCTCGGCATAGGGCGTTCCCTTCTCCCGCAGCACGGCGCGGACCGGCAGGCCCATCCGGCGGATCAGCGCCGCCAGCTCTGGCCGGGAGGGCGGCGTCTTCAGGTACTCGACGATCTGGGGCTCGACGCCGCTGTTGCGGATGAGGCCGAGGGCGTTCCGCGACGTCCCGCAATCGGGGTTGTGGTAGATCGTGACGCGGGTCACCCGCAGCACTCCTTCGCGGCCGGGGCAGGGGAGGCGGCGCAGCAGGATCCCGCGGCGGCCGGCGCCTTGATCTCGATGACCGGGCGTGAGGCGGAGCAGACCCCGGTCTCCGGCAGCTCGAGCTCGACGCGCCGTGCGGCCTCCAGGTCCCCGGCCAGATAGGCGGCGATGCTGCGCACCTGCTCATGGCCCGTCGCCAGCAGGAAGGTGGGCGCGCGCCCGTAGCTCTTCATGCCGGCCATGTAGAAGCCCGGCTCGCCCGGGTGGCGAAGCTCGGCCTCGCCATGCGGGCGGACGGTGCCGCAGGAATGCAGGTTGGGATCGATCAGCGGCGCCAGTGCCGGCGTGGCCTGCACGGCCCGGTCGAGGTCGAGGCGAAGCTCACCCAGCATCGAGAGATCCGGTCGGAAGCCCGTGGCCACGATCAGGCGGTCGACCGTCACGCTGGCCGCCTGGCCTTCGCGCTCGCCCTGGACCTCGAGCCTTCCGCCCTTCTGCTCGATCCGATGGACGAGGAAGGGGGCGAGGGCCTCGATCCGGCCAGCCTCGACGAGCGACTGCGCCCGGGCGCCCAGGGCACCGCGCGCCGCCAGGCCATCGGCCGCGCCGCCGCCGAAATTCACCGCGCCGAGCGGGCGCCGGAAGGCCCAGAGGATGCGCGCCCCGTCTCCCAGCTTCACGAGGTCGAGGACGGTGTTCATCGCCGAATGGCCGCCGCCCAGCACCAGCGTCGTGGCCTCGGCGTAGGTCGCCCTGTCGGCGCCCAGCACGTCCGGAATGCCGTAGCGGATGTGGGCGCTCGCGGGCGTTTCCCCCGGTGCCGGAAGGCCATGGGCGCTAGCGGGGTTGGGGCTGGACCAGGTACCGGTCGCATCGATGACGGCGCGCGCCTCGATGGTGTCGGTGTGGCCATCCGCGCCCTCGACCTGCAGCACGAAGGGTGCCTCGGCGCGGCCACGGCCCGGGGCGCCGTCATGCAGCCGGTCGTGATGCCGGCGCGAGATCCCGGTCACCCGGGCGCCGTAGTGGAGGTCGACGCCGGCCTGGCTCAGCGCGCGCGCCAGGGGCTCGACATAATCGGCGACGAGCTCGTTGCCGGTGGGGAAGCTCGCCGGGGGCGGGGCCTTCCAGCCCTGTCCTTCCAGGAGGGCGCGTGCTGCCGCATCGACGTTGAAGCGCCAGGGCGAGAACATCCGCACATGGCCCCATTGCCGCACGGCCGCGCCGGGCCCGGCGCCGGCCTCGATCACGAGGGGCCTGAGCCCCCGGGCGGTCAGCTGCGCGGCCGCGGCGAGGCCGACGGGACCCGCGCCGATGATGGCGATGGGCAGGGCGGCATTGGTCTCGATCGAACTGGGCATGGTCAGGCCTCCGTGCGGGGGGATGGGGGGCAGCAGAGCGCGGCGATGGGGCCGAGGGCGGCATCGAGAAGCGGCGCGCAGACCTCGGGCCGGCCCCGGCAGCAATCCTGGAGGAGGAAGGCGATCAGGGCCCGGACGCCGTCGAAATTCGCGGCATAGATCACGGACCGGCCGTCCTTCCGGGAGGCGACCAGCCCGGCGCGGGCGAGGACCGCGAGATGCGACGACATGGTGTTGTGAGGCACGCCGAGGTCGCGGGCGATGTCGCCGGCGGGAAGGCCATCGAAGCCGGCTTCCACGAGAAGGCGGAAGACCCGGAGCCGGGTCTCCTGGGAGAGCGCCGCGAAGGCGTCGAGGGCGGTCTTTGTGTCCATATGTCGAGAATTATCGACATATAGAATGGCCGTCAAGCGGGATGCTTCCGGTGGCGGCCCTGGTCAGGCCCCGAAATAGCCAGGCCGGTCGATATCGGCGAGGAGGCCGGGCTGCTCCGGCTGCCATCCCAGCGCCGCGCGGGTTCCGGCGCTGGAGCTCGGCACATCCATGCCGGCGAATTTCGCGAACCAGCCGAAATGCCCGGCCGCCTCGTCAGGCGAAAGGGAAACCACCGGCACGCCGAGCCGGCGGCCAATCACCTCCACAATCTCCCTGAACGGCACGCCCTCATCGTCGACGGCGTGATAGGGCCCGCTCTCGACGCCGCGTTCGAGTGCCAGCCTGTAGAGGCGGGCGGCATCGAGCCGATGCACGGCTGGCCAGCGGTTGAGCCCGTCGCCGACATAGGCCGCGACGCCCTTTTCGCGCGCCAGGGCGATCATATGCGGCACCAGCCCCCCGCGATCGCCGGCGCCGTGGGTCGAAGGCGGCAGGCGCACGGCGGAGATGCGGACGCCGCGCGACGCGATGGCGGCCACCGCGGCCTCCGAGGCGGCGCGCGGGAAATCGGGGGAATGGCGGTCGGCCTCGGCCGAGACGCGGCCGGTCGCCAGGAAGGCGAGGACGGAGGTGACGATCATCGGCCGGGCCAATCCTTCCAGGACGGCGCCGATGGCTTCGATCACTCGCCGGTCGTCGGCGCAGTTCTGCGCGAACTTCGAGAAGTCATGGTTGAAGGCGGCGTGGATGACGGCGTCGGCCCGGCGCGCCCCATCGCGAAGGCTGTCCAGATCCTCGAGCGCGCCGCGATGGACCTCGGCGCCCAGGGCCGCGAGCTTCTCCGCGCCGCTTTCGGAGCGGGTGAGGCCCAGGACGCCATGGCCAGCCGCCAGGAGCTCACGGACGATGGCGGAGCCGACGAAGCCGGTCGCGCCGGTGACGAAAACATGCATGGAAGCGCCTCTCGATACGGTCGTGAGGGCGCATATCGGCCAGCGATCTATTCCATTAAATTAGTGATCTTATCCTGGTATAAGGACCAACAGGCTCTGCCATGCCCATCGAGAACAGGAACCTGCTGGGCGCCTATCTGAGGGATCGCCGCGGCCGTCTCGATCCGGCGGCCCTCGGCTTCCCGATCGGCCGCCGGCGGACGCCGGGTCTGCGCCGGGAGGAAGTGGCCCAGCGCGCCAATATCAGCCCTACCTGGTACACCTGGCTGGAGCAGGGGAGGGGCGGAGCGCCCTCGGCCGACGTGCTGAACCGCATCGCCGGCGGCCTGATGCTGACCGAGAGCGAGCGCGAGCACCTTTTCCTGCTCGGCCTCGGCCGTCCGCCGGAGGTTCGCTACAGGGCCGCCGAGGGCGTCACGCCCCGCCTTCAGCGCCTGCTCGACGCGCTGGAAGTCAGCCCGGCCTTCATCAAGACCGCGACCTGGGACGTCCTCGCCTGGAATCGCGCCGCAGCCGCCGTGCTCACCGACTACGGCGCGCTGCCGCCGGAGGGGCGCAACATATTGCGCCTGATCTTCTGCGACCCGCGCATCCGGGCCAGGCAGCACGACTGGGAAGGCGTGGCGCGCTTCGTGGTCGGCGCCTTCAGAGCGGATGCCGCGCGCGCCGGCGCCGTCTCCGAAGTCGGTGAGCTTGTGGACGAGCTCTGCCGGCTCAGCCCCGAATTCAGGGCGCTCTGGCACGACAACGACGTGCATGCGCATGGCGAGGGGCTCAAGCGGCTCCGGCATCCCGTGCTTGGCCTGATCGAGCTGGAGTATTCCGCCTTCGTCGTGGATGGCCGGCCGGATCTGGGCATGGTCGTCTATCAGCCGGTGACGTCTTCGGATGCCGATCGCATCCGGGCGATGCTCGTTGCTGCCGCTCCCGTTCCGGGGGAACGGAGAAGCTGAAGCTGCGATAGGGCCGCGCCACCGCGCCGGAAATGCTTTGTGCCGTGGCCCTGCATGATAGGCTCTCCCCAAAGCCCCCATCGTCAACGAGGGCTCTGCGAGGAATTGGCTCATGCAACGTCGTGAACTGCTCCTGGGCGCAGCTTCGGCCATGACGGTCGGCCGCCATCTCACCGCCCCCGCGCTCGGGGCGGAGCCCAAGACCCTGATCCACGTGCCGCAGGCCAGCATGGCCACGCTCGATCCGGTCTGGACCACCGCCGTCGTCACCCGCAACGCCGGCGCGATGCTCTGGGAGACCCTCTACGGCCGCGACGAGCGCCTGAACCCCCAGCCGCAGATGGTCGAAGGCCACAGGGTCGAAGACGGCGGCAAGCGCTGGACCATGCGGCTCCGCGAAGGGCTGATGTTCCATGACGGCGAGCCGGTGCGGGCGCGCGACTGCGTCGCCTCCATCCGCCGCTGGATGAAGCGCGACCTGGTGGGCCAGACCATCGAGGCGCGGCTGGACGCGCTCGAGGCGCC
This sequence comes from Roseococcus pinisoli, assembly GCF_018413645.1. Taxonomy (GTDB): domain Bacteria; phylum Pseudomonadota; class Alphaproteobacteria; order Acetobacterales; family Acetobacteraceae; genus Roseococcus; species Roseococcus pinisoli. The sequence goes on along the minus strand of NZ_JAHCDA010000004.1, from coordinate 382,649 downwards.
CGACGACCGGACCCTGGTGTTCCGCCTGAGCAAGCCCTTCGCCTCGCTGCCCTATGCGCTGGCGCGGACGCAGCCGACGCCGGTCATCATGCCGGAGCGGCTGGCCCTCACCGATCCCTATCGGCAGGTGCCGGAATTCATCGGCAGCGGCCCCTTCCGCTGGGTGGCCGACGAATACGTGCCCGGCAGCCGCGCGATCTTCGCGAAGTTCGACCGCTACCGCCCGCGCGACGAGCCCGCGAGCTTCTGCGCTGGCGGCTATCGCGTGATGGTGGACCGCGTCGAATGGCGCTTCATTCCGGACGCCTCGACCGCCGCCAGCGCCCTGATGAACGGCGAGGTCGACTGGATCGACCAGCCGCTGCCGGACCTGCTGCCGCTGCTGCGCCGCGCCCGCGGCGTCAGCGTGGAGGTGCTGGACAATTACGGCACCTTCGGCGCGATGCGGCCTAACAGCCTGCAGGGGCCGACCGCCGACCCCGCCATCCGCCGGGTGATGCTCGCCGCGACCGACCAGCTCGCCTGCATGACGGCGGCGATGGGCGATGACAGGTCGCTGTTCCGCGCCCCCGTCGGCTATTTCCTGCCGGGCACGCCCTCGGCCAACGATGCCGGCATGGAGGCGGTGCTCAACCGCCCCAACCTGACCCAGCTGAAGCGCATGCTGGCTGCCTCCGGCTATGCCGGGGAGCGGATCGTGCTGATGCACCCGACCGACCAGAGCTTCTACCACGCCATGACCAGCGTGGTGGGGGCGCGGTTCCGGGATGTCGGCTTCAACATCGACGAACAGTCGATGGACTGGGGCACGGTCGTCCAGCGGCGCGCCAGCCGGGAGCCGCTCGACAAGGGCGGCTGGTCGCTGTTCCCCTCGGGCTTCCCGGCGGCGGAGTACCGCGATCCCATCAACGCCACCAACCTCCGCGGCAACGGGGCGGCGGCTTGGTTCGGCTGGCCGGAGGATCCGCAGGTCGAGTCGATGCGCAACGCCTGGATGGACAGCACGGACGAGGCGGAGCAGCAGCGGCTGGACCGCCAGATTCAGCAAAGGGCCTTCGAGACGGTGCCCTTCATCCCGCTCGGCCAATACATGCCGCCGGCGGCCTTCCGGCGGAACATCACCGGCTTGCTGAAGGGGCCGGTGCCGGTGTTCTGGAACGTGCAGAAGGGTTAGGCGGATGACCTAGCCGAGGGATGCAGGCGCGAGCCTCAGGGACCTCTACGCAGGTCAGCGTCATGTTGGTCAGATGGCGGATGAGGTGGGATTCGAACCCACGATAGGCTTTTGACCTATACGCACTTTCCAGGCGCGCGCCTTCGACCGCTCGGCCACCCATCCAGAGGGCGCTTCCTTACGGGCACTCGCGCGCGGGGGCAAGCACCCTCTGGCGATTTTCCGCGCGTGGTGTCCAAGCCAGGGACATCGCCGCCAAAGGGGCCATCGCGGCGGCGCCGATCGGCATGGTAACCTCCGCCCTTCATCCGACGTAGAAGGGAACAGATGCCCGGACCGCATCCATCCTGGGACCCAGGCGGGGCAGGCTGTCGATCCATGCGCCCCCGCGGCGCGGCCTTGAGGGATGTACGATGTCGTCGGCTACCTTTCCGCTTCCTGGGCCGCTCCCCGGCCTGGCCCTTCGCCGGGTGACCGACGAAGCGGACCGCACGGCCCGGGACGAGCGCTGGGCCGGATGGATGCAGGCGGCCCAGCAGGGCGATTCGCGGGCCTATGAGCAGCTTCTGCGGGAATGCCTGCCCCTGCTGCGCGCCATCTGCCGGCAGCGCCTTCGGGAACCGGCCGAGGTGGAGGAGGCGGTGCAGGACACGCTGCTGACGCTCCATCGCGTCCGCCACACCTATGATCCTTCGCGCCCCTTCCGCCCGTGGCTGGCCGCCATCGCGGACCGGCGGGCGCTCGACCGCCTGCGCTCGCTCGCGCGGCGCCGCGGGCGGGAGGCGGATCTCGAGGCGGCGGAGCATGTCGGCGTGGCGGGCGATGCGGAGGCGCGGCTTCTCTCCGCCGACCTGCGCGAGGCGGTGAGGGAGCTTCCGGCCTCCCAGCGCACCGCGCTGCAACTCACCAAGATCGAGGCGATGTCCCTGGCGGAAGCCAGCGAGCGTTCGCGCATGTCCATCGGGGCGCTGAAGGTGGCGACGCACCGGGCCGTGCAGTCGCTGCGGCGCAAGCTCGGAGGCGAGCGATGAAGTGCCCCACCGAGGAGCTCGTCTCCCGTCTCGCCTGCGGCCTTCGCCCGGTGCGGAGGCTGCCTTCGCCCCTGGTCCTGCTGGTGCTCTGGACGGTCTTCTGCGTCGCGGTGGTGGTGCTGGCCCTCTCGGCCCTCGGGCTGCGGCAGCACCTGCTGCGGGACGCCATGGATCGTGTCGATCCGCTTTCGGTCGTGGCGGCGGCGGCGGTGGCGCTGCTCTCCGGCCTCGCGGCCTTCCAGCTCGCCCTGCCGGATCGCGACCGGCGCTGGGCGCTGCTGCCGGTGGCGGCGGTGGCGGGCTGGCTGGCGGTCATGGGATGGGGCTGCGCCGGCGATGTCGCACGCCTCGGCTGGGCCGGGATGAGCCTGGGCGTGGATCTGGGCTGTCTCGGCTTCATCGTCGGCCTGGGCGTGCCGCTGACCCTGGTGATCCTCTGGGCCACCCGGCATGCCGCGCTGCGGCCCCTCTCCGTGGCGGCGCTCGGCGGGCTTTCGGCCGCGGCCTTCGCGAATATCGGGATGACGCTGATCCACGAGGAGAGTGCCACGGCCCAGGTGCTCTTCTGGCACGGCCTCGGCATGACCCTGGTCGTGGGCGTCGGCACCCTGCTGGGGCGGCGGCTCCTTCAGGGCGCGGCGCCCGCCGATGGACCCTTGTCCTCCCGTCCCGGATGACGAGACTGCCGGCGGTTCTGACATAAGAGGAAACGCCATGACTGCCCGCACCACACGCCGGCTCCTGCTGGGGGCGCCGGCGCTGGCCCTGCCGGTTGCGGCCCGCGCTCAGGGAAGCGCCGCTTCCTGGCCCACGCGCCCCATCACCATTCTCGTCCCCAACCCGCCCGGCGGCGGCAGCGACTTCGCGGCGCGGCTCTTCGTGGAGGGGCTGACCCAGGCGCTCGGCCAGACGGTCGTCATCGATAACCGCCCCGGCGCCAACGGCAATATCGCGATCCAGGCGGCCGTCCGCAGCGCGCCCGACGGCTACACGCTGCTCATGCAGTATTCCGGCTACCACGCCGGCAACCCCGCCATGATGCGCAACCTGACCTGGGATCCGGTGCGGGACCTGCAGCCGGTCGGCATGGGCACCATGGCGCCGCATGTCATCGTCGGCGCGCCGAACCTGCCGGCCAACACCTTGCAGGAATTCATCGCCTATGCGCGCGCCAATCCCGGCAAGGTGAACTTCGCCTCGGCGGGCAACGGCTCCATCCAGCATATCGCGGGCGAGGTGCTGGCGCGCCAGATCGGCGCCCAGATGGTGCATGTCCCCTATCGCGGCGCGGCGCCGGCGCTGCAGGACGTCGCGGGCGGGCGGGTCGAGCTCTTCATCACCACGCCCTCCTCGGCCATCGGCCTCATCCAGGGCGGCCAGGTGAAGGCCCTGGCCATGGCCAGCGCGCAGCGCAGCCCGGGACTGCCCAATGTGCCGACCACCGCCGAGGCCGGCCTGCCCAGCTTCACCATCGATGCCTGGTTCGCCTTCTTCGCGCCGAGCGGCGTGCCGCGGCCCATCCTGGAGCGGCTGAATGCCGAGCTGCGCAAGCTGGCCCAGGACCCGACCGTGCGACGCCGGGCGGAGGAGGGCGGTGCGACCGTCGTGCCGATGACCATCGCCGAGCTCGACGCCCTGGCGAAGCGCGAGATCGAGCAGCTCGGCAACGTGATCCGCAGCGCCAACATCACCCTGGACTGAGCCTATAGGCGGCCGCGGGATTTTCCCCGCGGCCGCGAAGACACCGCGCCGGCAACGCTGGCGAGCCTGCGGGCAAGCTGGATTCCTAGAAAAGCACGGGCCGGCATGCGGAATTCCGCGCGGATCGCACCTATGGGCCGATCGTTATGTCGGCGAGATTTTCCGGTGAAAATCGTATTGAACAACAAAAAAATGTTTTATATGGTCGGCTACGAGCCGCGTGCTCGCCAAGCCGCCGGAGTTCCGATGCCGATTCTCACCTCCTTCGCGAAGCGCTGTCGTCACGATCGATGACGCCAGGGTGCTGCTCGACCGGTCGCTTCAAGCAAGCGTCCCGCGAGCTCCGTCCGCTGCGGCCAAGACCGTAGAATTCCGAATCCCGCAAAGACGTAACGACCACGCACGGCGCTCGCCCGGCCTCAAGGCCCGGCAGCCGGCTGAGGAGTAGAGATCATGGCCTATCGCCCCGAAACCCAGGCCCTGCACGCCGGCTGGCGCGCCGACCCGACCAACGGCGCCGTCGCGGTGCCGATCTTCCAGACCACCTCCTACCAGTTCGAGGATGCGGAGCACGCCCGCAGCCTCTTCGGCCTCGAGAAGCTGGGCTACATCTACACGCGCACCGGCAACCCGACCGTGGACGTGCTGGAGCGGCGCCTCGCCGCGCTCGAGGGCGGCGCCGGCGCGCTGGCGCTGGGCTCCGGCCAGGCGGCCTCGGCCTTCTCCGTGCTGGCGCTGGCCCAGGCCGGGGACAACATCGTCTCCTCGACCGACCTCTATGGCGGCACCTGGAACCTCTTCGCCAATACGCTGAAGCGGCAGGGGATCGAGGTTCGCTTCGTCGATCCGTCCGACCCGGAGAATTTCCGCCGCGCCACCGACGACCGCACGCGCGCCTATTACGGCGAGACGCTGCCCAACCCGAAGCTGGTGGTCTTCCCGATCGCCGAGGTCGCGGCCATCGGCCGTCCGCTGGGCATTCCGCTGATCCTGGACAACACGGCGGCGCCGCTCCTTGCGCGGCCCTTCGACCATGGCGCGGCGATCGTGGTCTATTCCGCCACCAAGTATATCGGCGGCCACGGCACCTCCATCGCGGGCGCCATCATCGACGGCGGCAACTTCGACTGGAAGGCGCATCCGGAGCGCCAGCCGGCGTTGAACCAGCCCGACCCGAGCTACCACGGCGCCATCTGGACCGAGGCCGCGCCTAAGCTGGGCATCCAGCCCTATGCGGCGGCCGTGCGCAGCTCCGTCCAGCGCGACCTGGGCGCGCCGCTCTCGCCCTTCAACGCCTTCCAGATCCTGCAGGGCGTCGAGACCCTGCCGCTGCGCATCCGCCAGCATTCCATCAATGCGACGGCGGTGGCGGAATGGCTGGCGCGGCGGCCGGAGATCCGGCGCGTCATCCACCCCTCGCAGCAGGGCGGCGAGGCCCGCGCGCGCGCCGACCGCTATCTCAGCGGCGGCTATAGCGGCCTGGTGGGCATCGAGCTGCGCGGCGGCGTGAAGGCCGGGGCAAAGCTGATCGACGCGCTGAAGCTCTTCTACCACGTCGCCAATATCGGCGATGCGCGCAGCCTCGCGATCCACCCCGCCAGCACCACGCACAGTCAGCTCTCCGAGGAGGAGCAGGCGGCGACGGGCGTGACGCCGGGCTATGTGCGCCTGTCCATCGGCCTCGAGCATATCGACGATATCATCGAGGATCTGGAGCAGGCGCTGGACGCCGTCGCGCTGCCCGTGGCGGCCGAGTGACCAGCCGACGCTGACGACGAAGCCCCCGGCCGCAAGGCTGGGGGTTTTTCGTTTCAGGGCCATGCTCCGGGCAAGAAAAAGCCCGCCGACCCCGAGGGGCCGGCGGGCTTTCTGTTGTTCACCGATCAGGCGCGCGCGGGGGCGAGCAAATCGGAGTGGTAGCGTTCGGCGACGTCGGTATGCGAGCGGAGCCGGCCCTTGAGGTAGTTCTCGCCCACGTTGCGGAAGAGCGGGTTCTGCGGATCGGCCGTGGGGCCCGTGGCCTCGGCGGCGAGGTGCGGGGGCAGCGCGAGGAGGGGAACTTCCGCGTCCAGCCGGGCGCCGAGGAAGAAGGCGATGGAAAGCCGGTCGCGCCCCTCGGGCGGGCTCACCACGCGGTGGATCGTGGCCTTCAGGTAGCCGTTGGAGGCCAGCTCCAGAAGCTCGCCGATATTGACGACGAAGGCGCCGGGGATGGGCGTTGCGTCGATCCAGCCATTCTCGCCCTGCACCTGCAGCCCACCGATCGCATCCTGGATGAGCAGCGTGAGCAGGCCGCTGTCCTTATGCGCGCCGACGCCCTGGTCGCTCTCGACCGTCTTGCGGCCGGGGTAGCGGATGATCTTCATCGACTGGTTGGGCTTGTCGCGCGTGATCTCGTCGAAGGTGTCCTTCGGCTGCTCCAGCGCCTCGGCGAAGGCGGAAAGCAGGCGGATGGCGACGGCGGTCAGCTGGGCCTGCCAGGCCAGCAGGGCAGGGCGCAGGGCGGGCTGGGCCTCGGGCCACTGGTTGGGGCCCTGCAGGCGCGTCCAGGGGGCGGCGCCCGGGGTCTGGGGCAGGGCTTCGCGCTCGGCATGGACGTCAAACTGCTCGCGCCAGTCCGGCGCGCCGCGGGTGAGCTCGCGGCCCGCGCGGTTATAGCCCCGGAAATGCGGCGAGTTGATCATCTCGACGGCGAGCTTGTCCTTCTCCGGCAGGGCGAAGAAGGCATTCGCCTCGCGCCGCACCTCGGCCTCCAGCTCGGCGGGAACGCCATGGCCCACCAGGTAGAAGAAGCCGACATTCCGCGCGGCATCGCGCAGCTCGACGAGGAACTGGGCCCGGTCCGGCCCGTCGATGCGCGACAGGTCGAGGACGGGGAGTGAGGCTTTGGTCATCGTAGGGTCTCCAGGAAAACGGGATTCGTCGGGCCGGCGCCGCGCGGAGCGGTCGTGAAGCCCGCGACGAAGCGGGTCATCAGGCGCGGCGCGCGCAGGATCTTCATGCGGCGGCGAAAGGGCGTGGCCCGGGCCGAGGCGAGGCAGGAGGCGGAAGAGCTGGCAACGGCCTGAACATGTCGAAAGGGAAGGGGCGCCTGCCGACGAAGGCGCGGGCCATCACCGGAAGCGTCGGAAAGGTAACCAGCGCGGCCGCGGCCGCATAGGCCGGCCCGTTGGTCGGAAATGGCGCGCGCGGTGCCGATGTCCTGCTTCTCCGCACCGAGACGGCGCGGGATGTGCTGCAGCTTCAGGGGTTCGTTACTCATGGGATCTCCCAGCGGGCAGGCGCGGGGGCTGTCGGGAACCGGCTCTGGGCGGGCGGCGCCGGCCTAGCGGCGCGCGGCCTCGCCGCGACATCGGGCCAAGGGGCAGGGCCGGAGGATCAGGAGAGCCATGCGATCAGTGCCACGAGCAGAAACACCCCCGCCGTCACCAGCGTGAGCTCACCGGCCGGGCGCCAGACCCGCGGCCCGTCGAATTCGCTGAGCATCATGTCCGCGGCGCCCTCATCCGGCTGGGCCGGGTAGAGATGCGTCGCTGGGGCTGTGCTGGCGCCATTCACCGTCATGTTTTGTCCAACACTCATAATCCAATCATGGATAGTGAATATATCGGGCGGCCTTGTCCAGGGGTTCGGCCAAATTCACCCGTTTCTCCGTCCAATCCGACTTCGGCAGGCTCTAGTTTAAGTTGCTGAAAATCCAAGAAAGACCTGCCGGCTATTTTCTCGTCGACACCGCGGGAGCAATGGGCGGAACCGGTGGTCCTCAAGGAGGCGTTCCGCAGACTCAAGAAAACCAAGCAATTTCAGCGCATTGATAATTACTAAAAATTTTAGTTTTAAAATGTTGACTCCAATTTTTGATCGTGAAAACTTTTCGGGGTAGCCGTCGCAACGTCGGTTCCAAGGCGGAAAGACCGAATGTCCTCCTCGCGCATTCTCCCGACCTGTCTCGCCCACCGCGCTTCCGACGCGAGCTGTTGACGCGCGCCTAACGGCCGGCCCCGGCCGCCCGCACGCCTCCCATCGCCAGACATCCCGTTCCTCACGCCGGCGCCCTGCCGTGCATTGGAGATTCCATGACTCAGCACAGCCTCCGGGGCCGCCGCGCCCTCCTCGCCGCCTCCGCCGCCCTGGCCGCCGCGCCGCTCGCGCCGGCCCTGGCCCAACAGCACAGCCATGCCGGTCACACGGCAGCCGCCCCGGCCGCCGGCGCGGCGCGGCTGCCCGAACGCACGAAGCTGAAGCTCACCTGGAACGCGACGGCCCTCTGCACCTCGCCCATCGCGGTCGCGGAGCGCGAGGGCATCTTCGATCGCTACAATCTCGACGTGGAGCTCATCAATTTCGGTGCTTCCACCGAGGCGCTGCTGGAGGCCATCGCCACCGGCCATGCCGATGCAGGCGTGGGCATGGCGCTGCGCTGGCTGAAGCCGCTGGAGCAGGGTTTCGACGTGCGTATCACGGCCGGAACCCATGGCGGCTGCATGCGGTTGCTCGGCGGCAAGGGCACCGGCATCACCGAGGATCTCGCGAGCCTGCGCGGCAAGACCATCGGCGTCACCGACATGGCCGCGCCGGACAAGAACTTCTTCTCCATCCTTCTCGCGCGGCACGGCGTGAATCCCGAGCGCGACGTGACCTGGAAGGTCTATCCCGCCAATGTCTTCGAGCTGGCGCTGAGCCGGGGCGAGGTGCAGGCCATCGCGCTGGGCGACCCGCTGGCCTGGCAGTTCCGCCGCCGCCTCGACCTGGTCGAGGTCTCGACAAACCTGCATGAGGATTATGCCCATCGCGCCTGCTGCGTGCTCGGCGTGCGCGGCAGCCTGATCCGCAGCAACCGCCCCGTGGCCGCGGCGCTCACCCAGGCGCTCATCGATGCGCAGCAGCTGGTGAACGGCAATCACGACCTCGCCGCCCGCACCTTCGCCGCCTATGCGCCCGGCGGCGTGAGCGTGGCCGAGATGTCGGAGATCCTGCAGAGCCACACCCATGGCCACAGCCCCGTCGGCGCGCAGCTGCGCGACGAGCTGCAGGCCTATATCACCGACCTGAAGCGCATCAACGTCATCCGCGCCAATACCGACCCGGCGCGCATGGCCGAGCGCATCTCGGCCACGGTCCTCAGCTGAAGCCATGAGCACCTCCCTCCCGCTCACGGATGAGGCGCCGCTGGCGCTTCGCTGGCCGGCCGTCTGGTGGTCCGGCCTCCTGGCCGCGGCCGCCTGGGCGCTGGCCGCCTATGTCACGCACCACTTTCCCGACCAGTCGGAGATCGTGGAATGGACGCAGACGGGCAATTTCGCGGTGGCCCAGGCGCTGGTCGCCGCGGCCTTCCTGCTGCTGGCCTTCACCGCGCGGCTGATTCCGCCGCTGTTCCGGCGCGTCCAGGGCCTCGGCCCCTGGTTCGTCGCGCTGGGGCTGTTCCTGGCGGCCTGGCAGGCGGTGACGGCGAAGTTCTCGCTGCTGCCCATGCCCTTCTTCGTGCCGCCGCAGCAGCTGATCGAGGTGTATCAGGACGACTGGGTGCGGCTGGGGGAAAGCGTGCTCGCCTCACTCTGGCTGCTGGCGCGGGGCTATGCGCTGGGGGCCGGGATCGGCTTCCTCGTGGGCCTCGGGCTCGGCTGGTCGCCGCGCTTCGGCTACTGGGCGCATCCCGTGATGCGCCTGGTCGGGCCGCTGCCGGCGACGGCCTGGCTGCCGCTGGCCTTCTTCCTCTTCCCGTCCTCGGCGAGCGCCAGCACCTTCCTCATCGCGCTGGCCACGGGCTTTCCGGTCGCGGTCCTCACCTGGTCGGGCGTCGCCTCCGTGAACCCCGACTTCTACGACGTGGCGCGGACGCTGGGCGCGAAGCAGCGCTTCCTGGTGCTGAAGGTCGCGGTCCCGGCAGCGCTGCCGCATGTCTTCGTGGGGCTGTTCATGGGCCTGGGCGCCAGCTTCGCCGTGCTGGTCGTGGCGGAAATGCTGGGCGTGCGCGCGGGCCTCGGCTGGTATCTGAGCTGGGCGCAGGGCTGGGCGGCCTATGGCAACATGTACGCCGCGCTGCTGGTGATGGCGCTGATGTGCTCGGGCCTCATCACGTTGCTCTTCAAGCTGCGCGACCGGCTGCTCTCCTGGCAGAAGGGGGTGGTGAAATGGTGAGCGCCGCAACCCTCGAGCGCCCGGCCTCGGCGCTGCCGGCCGGCTCGGCGCTGGACCTGCGTCATGTCAGCCACGCCTATCAGCTGAAGGGCGAGCCCCTGCCGGTGCTCGACGACGTGTCGCTGACTGCCGCGCCCGGCGAGTTCGTGGCGCTGCTCGGCCCCTCCGGCTGCGGCAAATCCACCCTGCTGCGGCTGGTCGCTGGGCTGGAGCCGCCGGCGCGGGGCGAGCTCTTCGTCGACGGCGCGCCCGTCACCGGCCCGGACCCGTCGCGCGTCGTGGTCTTCCAGGATCCGACCCTCTACCCCTGGCGGACCGTCTGGCGGAACGCTGCACTGGGGCTGGAGGCGCGCGGGCTGCTGAAGAGCCAGCGCGGCCGCGTGGACGCCGCGCTGACGCTGGTGGGGCTGGACGGCTTCGCCTCGGCCTATCCGCATCAGCTTTCGGGCGGCATGGCCCAGCGCGCGGCGCTGGCCCGTGCCCTGGTGAACGAGCCCCGGCTGCTCATCCTCGACGAGCCGCTCGGCAAGCTCGACAGCCTGACCCGCATCGCCATGCAGGGCGAGCTGGTGCGCCTCTGGCAGCGGCAAAACTTCACCACCCTGCTGGTGACGCATGACGTGGAGGAGGCGCTGCTGCTGGCGACGCGCGTGGTGGTCTTCAGCCCGCGTCCGGCCCGTATCCGCGCGGAGGTGCCGGTGGACCTGCCTTACCCGCGCCACCGCGACGATCCGCGCCTGGTGGAGCTTCGCCGCGAAGTCCTCGCGCTGCTGGGCGTGGGCGATGCGACGGGCTGACACGGCCGTCGCCGGCGTCCTTGCGCTGGCCCTGGCGGCGAGCGCGATCGCGCTGGCCGAGGCGGGCAGCAAGGGGCTGCCCGAGGATGTGATCTGCCGGGTGGGCGTGGAAAGGGGCGCGCCTGCCCGATAGGGCGTCACCCGATCGTGCCGTTGCGCATGGTCGGGTGACGAGGCTTTGAGAGAGGGCGCCCGCGCGATGGTCAGGCCGTCGCGCGGGCGCCAGTTCCGCCCTTAGTCGAGCTGGATGTTAAGGTCGCGGATGATCGGCGCCCAGCGTGCCTCTTCCTCCTGGATCATCCGGGCCATGTCCTGCTGCCCGCGGAAGACGGCATTCTGGCCCTGGGTGGCGAAGACGGACTGGATGTCGGGATCGGCCACCGCGCGGCGGAAGGCGTCCTCCAGCCGAGCGAGTACCGGCGCGGGCGTTCCGGCCGGCGCCACGAAGCCCTGCCAGCTCGGCACCACCAGATCCGGATAGCCCTGCTCGACGGCCGTCGGCACCGTGTTCAGGGCCGGATGGCGCTCGCGCCCGAGGAAGGCGATGGCGCGCACGAGGCCCGCATCCACCTGCGGCTTGGCGAGGCTGATCGCGTCCATCATCAGCTGGATACGGCCGCCCAGCATGTCCTGCAGGGCAGGGGCGCTGCCGCGGTACGGAACGTGCGAGATGTCCAGGTTCATCTGGTTGCGGAACAGCTCGAAGCCGAGATGGGTGATGCCGCCGGCGCCGCCCGAGCCGAAGTTCAGCTCGCCCGGGCGGCGGCGCGCATATTCGATGAACTCGGGCAGCGTGCGCACCGGCAGGCTCGCCGGGATCATCATGAACAGCGCGCTCTGCGTGACGGTGACGAGCGGCACCAGGTCGCGCTTCGCGTTGAAGGGCAGGTTGCGATACAGCAGCGGGTTCATCGCGATGACGCTGTTGTTCACATGGCCGAAGGTATAGCCGTCCGGCGCGCTCTTCGCGACGGCGTCCAGGCCGAGGTTGCCGTTCGCGCCGCCGCGATTCTCCACCACGAAGGGCTGGCCGAGCAGCGGCTGCAGCTTCTGCGCCAGCGGGCGGGCGACGAGGTCGGAGCCGCCACCCGGCGCGAAGCCGACGATGATGCGGACGGGGCGGGTCGGATAGTCCTGCGCGCGGGCGCTCACGAGGGGCGGGGTGGCGAGCGTGGCCGCAGCGGCTGCGGTCAGAAAAGTACGGCGTTGCAAGCGTTTTCTCCATCGTCCGGCCGCATGTTCGGGCCGGTGAGACGGCAAACTAAATAGCCTGCAACCGGCTGTATACCCGACCGGATTTGCCTTCGCAGAGCGAAGCAGAAGCCGCGCTTGAACGTTCGCGAAGCGGCTTGAAAAACGGAAGATGGGCGGAAGGGAATGTGGGCGCTGCCCGAACCTGCGACCCGCTGATTAGGAATTTAGAATTGCCCGCCAGGAGGCCCCCCGGAACAGCTGATCCTGCGTGCGGGCAAGCAGCCTTCGAGTTGGGCCGTGCGATGACACGGGTCAGCGTTTTAGCATGACGTGCGTCGCCAGCTCCGTCGGGACCGCCTCCGTCACCCGATATCCGAGACCGGGCAGGTCAATGCCTGCGAACAGGGATTCACCACGGCCCAGAAAGACGGGCGACATTGCCAGATGCATCTCGTCGATCGCGCCGGCGAGCAGGTACTGACGGACCGTCGAAACGCCGCCGCCGATCTTCACGTCCAGCTCGCCCGCGGCGGCCTTGGCCTGAGCGAGTGCAGCTTCGATCCCGCCGGTGACGAAATGGAAAGTCGTCCCGCCCTCCATCACGATGGGGCCCCGTGCGTGGTGAGTCAGGATGTAGGTCGGCGCGTGATACGGCGGATCATCGCCCCACCAGCCTTTCCAGTCAGGCCCGCCCCAATCGTCGCCGGCAGGCCCGAACATGTTGCGACCGAGGATAAAGGCGCCGAAGCCTTCCATCGCGGCGCTTGCGAAGCGATCGTCCGTCCCGCCGTCCTTCCCGATCATCGATCGAAAGGCCCGGGTCGGGTAGAACCAATTCATCAGCTCCCCGCCCCGCTTGCCGAGCGGATGTTCCAGGCTCTGGTCCGGACCGGCGCCGAAGCCGTCGGTGGATACCGCAAAACCCGTTACGCGCACCTTGCCCATTGGTGACCTCCGTCCAGTCGTGAACTCGTCGGCGCAAGAGTGTTAGTCGGCGCCAGCTCGGGCGGCTGACTGGCTATTCTTACCGCAAAAACGCCCGCCCCCGCGAGGAAGACGGGCGGCGCGCGTTCTCTTAGGCCGTTTTGGGCCGAAATTTTCTCATGACCCGGCCGTCGATGGCGGCGAGTGCCATGCCGATCAGCATCATGCCGATGACCTGCTTGGTATCGAGGCGTTCGCCCAGCACCAACGCACCGAGCAGAATGGCGCTGACCGGAATGAGAAAAGTCACCAGCATCAGGTTGGTGGTGCCGGCGGTGGCGAGAATACGGAAATAGAGCACGTAAGCCAGCGCGGTGGAGAGAGCTGCAATTCCGAGCACCGCTGCCCACACCGACAAGCCCGGCATTGCAAGCGTCCAGGGATGGTCAACGAACAGCGCGATCGGCATCAACATCAGCGTGGAGGCCGTGACCTGGCCGGTGGCGGTAATCATCGGCGCCACGCCCAACCGGCGGAAACGACGGCCGAACAGCGCTGCAAAGGCATAGGAAATCGCGGCGCCCAGCACGGCCAGCTGGGCCAGGATCGTTGCGCCTAATCCGTCGAACACCTGAGGACCGATCATCACAGTTACGCCGATCAGGCCGATCACCACGCCTGCGAGGCGGTTGCCGGTCATTTTCTCCTCAGCCGTGAGGAAATGCACAACGATCACTGTCCAAAGCGGCGTGGTGGCGTTGAGGATCGCGGCAAGGCCGGAGTCGATTTGGGTCTGACCCCAGACGATTAGGCAGAAGGGCACGGCATTGTTGAGAAAGCCCATACCGAAAAAAGCGACCCAGCTGCGAGCATCCGTCGGAAGCCGCAGGCCCATCAGCGGGATTGTTGCATTGAGGATGAGCGCAGCGCCGGCGACGCGTAGGAGCACCAGTGTGAAGGGTGGCAAGGCTTGCAAGGCGATATCGGTGAAGAAGAACGATCCACCCCACAACGCGGAAAGCGCAATCAGCATTCCCCATTCGTGCGAGGTCATTGGGCGGTTGATGATGGGGGCAGCGGTCATGGTTACGGTCCCTTGAGCTTCGCTGCACCTGTGCGATGCGGACACGCGGCCCGCACTCCGCCTATTGCTGTCCAATCAAAGTATCATCGCCGATGGTAATGGCGTCGCCGGCCTTGCCTGGGTCGGTTGTTGGCAGGCCATGACCAGCACGAGGATTGTGTGAGCTCCGCGAGCGACATTCGGGTCTCTCGGGTTCATATCCAGGCTTGAAGCACCATAAGCGGCGTTGCCACAAACATTCTCAATCGGTCTCTTAAGGCGGCCGTGGATGCCGCCATCAGGTGCGATAGCCGGCGGCCGAGGGCGGGACGGCATGTGGCGTACGGAGGCGAGCGCCCGCGCGCTGGAGGATGACCTCAGCGCGCTCTATCCGGGCAGACCGCCCTCTGGGAAACTCGCGCCTAAGACCCAGAAGCTCTACAGATATCACTCGGACGGCCGCGCGGGCGCTTCCTCGGCAATATGAGGGGCGGCCCTTCCAGGCCAATGCCACCCTGCAGACTCTACGGTCATGCTGGCGATAGCCGGGGGCACTGTCCCGCAGATTGCAGCTCTGTCGACCAGATGCGGAAGATCCTGGACGTCTATCTGCCCCGGCGTGGCGAAGTAGCCCTCGGTGGTGTCGAGAAATGGGAGAAGGCGCCGCCTGCGGTCAGCAATGTAGTGGTTCTGACGGCACTGAAGGCGCGCAAGCCAACTAATTATGGAACGTTCCAAAACTTTACCCCGTGCGGAGTAAATGTTCGGCGGTAAAGATAAGGGAGGAAGTGGTGGGCGCTGTAGGGCTCGAACCTACGACCCGCTGATTAAGAGTCAGCTGCTCTACCAACTGAGCTAAGCGCCCGCCGTGAGGGGCCTTCTAACCGTCTCGCGGCGGTTGTCCAGCCCCCGAAAGCAAGACTTCCATCCCAAGCGGAAATTTTCCTCCGCCGGCGGGTCTTTCCTGGACGTAGGTCGGCCAAGCCAGGCCCGTCACCCGGCCGCGCAGGCTGCGCAGGAGCGCAAGCCCTTCCTCGACCGGCACGTGAAAACGCGCGGTTCCCGGCGCGGGATCGAGCTGATGCAGATAGTAGGGCTTCACGCGATGCCGCAGCATGGTGCGGAACAGGCCCTCCAGCGCGGCCGGGCTGTCGTTCACGCCACGCAGCAGCACCGATTGCCCGAGCAGGACGGCCCCCGTGCCATGCAATGCGCGCAGGGCGATCGCCGATTCGGTGGAGAACTCGGCGGCGTGGTTGGCATGGACGCAGAGGTAGAGCGGCCGATCCAGGGTCAGGGCCTGCAGCATCGCCGCGTCGATGCGTCCGGGATCCGCCACCGGCACGCGCGAATGGATGCGTAGCACCTCCAGATGCGGAATGGCGGCCAGGCGCGTGAGGATGCGCTCCAGCCGGCGCGGCGAGAGCATCAGCGGGTCCCCGCCGGTCAGGATCGCCTCGCGCACCTGGGGGGTGCGCGCGAACCAGTCGAGCGCGGCCTCGAGCTCGGCCTCGGTGAGCAGGCCGCCATCGGGCCCCACCGCCTCGCGACGGAAGCAGAAGCGGCAATAGACCGGGCAGGCCAGCAGCGGCTTGAGCAGCGCGCGGTCCGGATAGCGGTGGACGACGCCCTTCAACGGCGTGAAGGGCGCATCGGCCGTGGGATCGTCCATCTCGTGCGGGGCGGTGACGAGCTCCTCCGGCTCCGGAAGATATTGCCGGGCGAGGGGCGGGCCGTGCTCCGCAATCAGGCGTCCGAGGAGTGGGGTGACCGAGATGGAATAGCGTTGGGCGACCTGGTCCAGCGCGGGCACTTCGGCAGCCGCGATCAGGCCGGCTTCGGCCAGATCTGCGGCGGATCGCATCGTTCGTTGCATGGCGAGGCAGGCTCTGCCCTGTTAAGCCCCCTAACGCAATGTCGAACACGCCCGCGTCCCCGCCCTGGCATCCCGAGCGCCTCGCCGCGCGCCTGCCCTTCCTGGAGGCCCGCGCCCGGCTGACGGCGGAAACCCGGGCCTGGTTTACCGCCCGCGGCTATCGCGAGGTCGAGACCCCCTGCCTGGTGCCGGCACCGGGCATGGAGGTGCATTTGCGCGGTTTTTCCGCCGAGTTCGACCCGCATCTGGGCCAGGGGGAGCGCCGCAAGCTGTGGCTGCGCACCTCACCCGAGCTGGCGCTGAAGCGATTGCTGGTGGGCGGCGCGGGGCCGGTCTTCGAGCTGGCGCGGGTCTGGCGCAATGGCGAGATCGGCAGCCGCCACGCGCCCGAATTCACCATGCTGGAATGGTACCGCCCCGGCCTCGCCCTCGACGGGCTGATGGACGAGACGGAGGCGCTGGTCCGCCGGCTCTGCCCGCGGCTGGTCGCCCATGAGGAGGTGACGACCGACCTCGCTCTGGCCTTCGAGCGCATCACCGTGGCCGAGGCCTTTCACAAATGGGTCGGCATCGACGTCCTGGCCTCCATCCGGGAGGACGGCACGGGGGATGCCGCAGCACTCGGCGCGCGCGACGACGAGAGCTGGGAAGAGGCCTTCTTCCGCCTCCTGCTGGAGCATGTGGAGCCGCGCCTGGGCCGTGAGCGCGCGAGTTTCCTGACCCATTGGCCCGCACCCCAGGCGGCTCTGGCCCGCCGCGACCCGTCCGACCCGCGCGTGGCCCTGCGCTTCGAGCTTTTCGCGGCCGGGGTGGAGCTGGCCAATGCCTTCGACGAGCTGACCGACGTGGAAGAGCAGGCGGCGCGCTTCGCCCATGACGTGGCCGAGCGCGAGCGGCTCTACGGCGCCGAGAATTCCTGGCCGGTGGACGCCGACTTCCTGGCCGCCCTGGCGCAGGGCATGCCGGCGGGCTCGGGCATCGCGCTCGGCTTCGACCGACTGGCCATGCTGGCGAGCGGCGCGCGGCGGATCGAGGATGTGCTCTGGTTGGGGGGCTTCCCCTACGGCTGAGGACGGCCGGGGCTACGGCCGGCCGTCTCTTTCGGTGAAGCTGCGCCGCAGATCGTGCAGCGGCCGCCGGAGGGAGAGTGGCACCACGCGCCGATAGGTGCTGCGCACCAGGCGCTCGATTCGTCCTGGGGCGCTCAGCCGATCGACCGCTTCGGCGAGCTGGCGCTCCAGCCCGGCGATACGCTCCTCCAGTTGGAGATGGTGCTGGGCCGCCGTTACGCCCAGCTCCTCCCGCCATTGGACGGATCCGGACTCCATGGCCTGGAACAACCGGGCCTCGGCAACCTGCGCCGAAACAACGCCGTCCCCCAGCCGTGCGAAGCCCGCCTCCATCTCCCGTGCCAACCGGTCCTCCGCGGCGCGGACCGCAAGCTCGAAGGACGTGCCCTCGAGGCCATGCATCTCCCGGGCGACGGTCATCCAGTTCCGCGGCTCGGCGCTCGGCACATTGTCCTCCATCCAGGCCGCCAGCGCGGCGGCGGCCTCGGCGGAGGTGGGTGGCGGCTCCGCCATCGCCTCGCGGTATCGCGCCACCAGCCGGTCGATGCAGTCCTCCAGCCGGGCTTCCGCGCGCAGCCTTGCGGCGACACGGCCGGCATCCCCGGGATCATAGGCGGCGAGGGCCTCGGCGACGGCCGTCTCGGTGACCGGGCGTGCCAGGAGGCCCGCGCCGAAATTGAGCCGCCGCCAGGCCTCCAGCCGCGCCTCCGTCAGAAGGCCCGCGAAGCCCCGGGCATCGCACACGATGACGGCGCAGCCGGTCGCCGCGGCTTCCAGCGCCATGCGCGCCGTTGCGAAGACCAGGTCGAAACGGGGGAGCTCGGCTTCCAGCGAGGCACTGACCCTTCCGCTGGCCGGGCCGAGCTCCTCCAGGGCGATGCCCGCGGCCTCGCAGGCGGCACGGATCGCCCTTTGATGGCCAAGATTCTTGGTGAGCAGCAGGGCGCGCGCCGGCCGGGCGGGGAGGGGGCCGCGGAGGTGCAGGCGCTCCGGATCGATGGGGTTGAGCTCCATCGAGATGAGCGAGGGCGGCACGCCGCGGGCGAGGCAGCGGTCGCGGCAGAGCTCGTCGACCGCGATGACATGCCGGATCTGCGGATGGGCGGGCGGTGCCTCCACCTCGAACTGCGCGCTGTGGCAGAGGAAGATGGCCGGCATGCCGGGCAGGGCGGCGATGGCGGCCATGGCCGTCGGGCCGTGCTGGGCGTGGATGATGTCGGGCCGCTCGGGCAGTGCCGAGAGGCGATCGATGAGCCGGTGCCCGCGGGCGCGCATGCGGTCGGCCTGTGGGCCGAGGTGGTGCGCATAGATGATGGGGCGATGCCCCGCGCGCCGGAGCCCGTCGGCATAGAGCTCGGTGACCGTCTCGGAGCCGGTGTTGTTCGCGACGAAGAGGTTGGTCAGCAGAACGGTGAGCGGCGGCGAGGGCATGCTGCGCATTGCCACGACCCTCGCCGCGGCGCTACCGGAGATCTTTCGCCGATAAGGTTCCGTATGCCGCTGCTGCTCCTCGCCCATCCCGGCCACGAGCTGCGCCTGTTTCACTGGATGGAGCGGACGCGGCCGCTGGTCTTCATCCTGACGGACGGTTCGGGGGGCGAGGCAAGGTCCCGCACCGACCATTCCGTCGAGACGATCCGTCGCGCCGGCGCCCGCATCGGTGGATCGGTCTTCGGCAAGCAGCCGGACCGCGCCTGGTATGCCGCGCTCAACGCGGGCGATGCGGTGCCCTTCGTCTCGGCGCTGGAGGAGATCACCGCGGAAGTGCGGAGGGCGGGCGCGCCGTCGCTGGTCGTGGCCGATCCGGTCGAGGGTTATAATCCGATGCACGACCTGTGCTCGGCCCTGGCCGATGGGGTCGCCGCCCGGCTGGGGGCGTCTGTTCAGCGCCGCACCTTTGACCTCACGGAAACCGTGGCGCCGGAGGCAGCGGAACAGGAAGCCTGGGCCCTGGATGGGGCGGCGCTGGCGCGCAAGCGCCAGGCGGTCCTGGACTATGCGCCCCTGGCCGAGGAGGCCCGCCGTCTGCTTACCGCCGATCCGTCCTGCCTGGGCCGGGAGCGGTTGCTGCCCTGCCGGTTCGACTGGCCGGACGAACTGCCGCAGCCGCCGGCCTACGAGGCCTTTGGGCATGCGAGGGTTCGCGAGGGGCGGTACAGCTCCGTGGTCACCTATCGCGACCACGTTCTGCCCATCGCACGCCTCCTTCGGGGACAGCTGTTGCGACCCGCATCGGGAGTTGTGGCGGCCGCCTGAGGGCGGCCGCCATCCGATCAGCGGGACGGCGTCCAGCTCTTCGGCGCCTCGCTGCCCACCTGCTCCAGGATGCGGCCATAAGCCTCCGGCCGGCGGTGAGCGGCGAAGTTGAAGATCGTCGTCCGCCCCAGGGTGCAGGTGTCGAGGTCGCAATCGGCGGTGATCAGCTCGTCGTCCCAGGTGGTGGCCTGGGCCATGATCTCGCCCGAGGGGTTCACGATGATGGAATGGCCGAAGAGCTCGTGCCCGTCCTCTGTGCCGCCCTTGGCCGTGCCCACGCCGAAGCAGGCGTTCTGGTAGCAGCCGGCGCGGATGGAGAGGTGCGAATGCTCGACGCGCAGGTGGTGCGCCTCGAAGCCGCGATTATCCATGTTCAGGCTGGGTGTGTTGTAGCCGAGCATCACGATCTCGACCTGCTGCAGGCCCATGACGCGCCAGGCCTCGGGCCAGCGGCGGTCGTTGCAGATCATCATGCCGATATTGGCCTCCTGCTGGCCGACCGGGGCGCGGATGACCGGGAAGCCCAGGTCGCCCACCTCGAAATACCGCTTCTCGAGGTGCTGCACCTTGCGGATGGGGTCGTATTCCTTGTGCCCCGGCAGGTGGATCTTGCGGTACTTCAGCACGATCTCGCCCGAGGGATGGACGTAGATGGCGGTGTTGAAGCGGCGGCCGTCCGGCGTCTTCTCCGCATAGCCGAGGTGGAAGCCGATCCCGTACTTCTTGGCGGCCTCGAAGAGGGGCGCGGTCTCGTTGGACGGCATCGCGTGCTCGTACCAGTTGTCGGCCTTGGCGATGTCCTCCTCATACCAGCGCGGGAAGAAGGTGGTCAGCGCGAGCTCGGGGAAGACCACGACCTCCACGCCGCGCTGATGCGCGCGCTCCATGAGGCGGACCATGCGGCCGACGGCGACGTCGCGGCCCTCCGCCTTCTGGATGGGGCCGAGCTGGGCGGCGGCGAGGGTCACGAGACGTGGCATTCTGCGCTCCGGAAATGTGCGGGTGGCAGGATCAGGGCGCGGATGCGGGCGTGCAAGACCACCGGGGCCCCTGATCGGGCCGATTCGTGGGCTCCGTCGCCTCCTTCCTGAACACTTCGCTTGCGATCGGGGCGGCGGCGTGCCCGACTCGGGCAAAAGGGAGGAACCCACATGGAAGGCTTGGCCGAGGCCCTGCGGACGGCGCTCACCTTGTCGGGCTGGGCCGCGCATCTGGGCAAGGTGGATCCGGCGACGGTGCGCCTGGCCGACCTGCCGGTGCTCCGGAAATCCGACCTGCCGGGCCTGCAGAAGGCCGCGCCTCCCTTCGGGGGCTTATCCCCCGGTCCCGAGGGATTCGCGCGCCTCTTCGCCTCGCCGGGGCCCATCTTCGAGGGCATGCCGGATCGCGCCGACCCCTGGCGCTTCGCGCCGGCACTGGGCGAGGCGGGAATCGGTCCGGGCACGATCCTCCTCAACTGCTTCGCCTACCACCTCACGCCCGGCGGCTTCATCTTCGATTCGGCGGCGCGGCAGCTGGGCGCGGCGGTGATCCCCGGCGGCCCCGGCAATACCGAGGCGCTGCTGCATGTGTTGGAGGCCTATCGGCCGAATGCCTATGCCGGCACGCCGGACTTCCTGAAGATCCTGCTGGAAGCCGCCGACAAGGCAGGCCTGGACGCGACCTGCCTGACCCGCGCCGTGGTCTCGGGCGCGGCCTTTCCGCCCTCGCTGCGGGAATGGGTGGCGGCGCGCGGCCTTCTCGCCATCGAGGCCTATGGCACGGCCGAGCTTGGCCTGATCGCCCATGCCACGGCCGATGGCGCGCCCGGGATGGCGGTGGCGCCGGGCATCGTGCTGGAGATCGTCCGGCCCGGGACGGGGGAGCCGCTGCCGGAGGGCGAGGTGGGCGAGGTGGTCGTCTCCGTCCTGGATCCCCGGCATCCGATCCTGCGATTCTCGCCGGGCGACATGTCGGCCTTCCTGCCGGGAGGGGCGCGCATCAAGGGCTGGATGGGGCGGGCGGACCAGACCGCCAAGGTGAAGGGCATGTTCATCCGCCCGGAGCAGATCGCCGCCATCTCCCGGGCAAATCCCGGCCTTGGCCGACTTCGGCTGGTGATCACGCGGGAGGGGGAGACGGACGCCATGTGCCTGCTGGCGGAAGGCGGGGAGGGCGGGGAAGCGCCGCTCGTCGCGGCACTCCAGGCCGCGACCGGCCTGCGGGGGAGGGTGGAATTCCGCCCGCCGGGAAGCCTGCCTGCCGATGGCCGGGTCATCGTGGATGAGCGCCCGCTGTGACGCCTCGGGACACATGTTTGCCGCGAAGCGCGTGGGGCTGATTGACAGCGGCCCGCGAACACGCTTGAACGCGCCCGCTTCCATCGGTCAGGCGAGCGAAAGCGCGCCTAGTTACTGAGGAGGGGTGCCCGAGTGGCTAAAGGGGACGGACTGTAAATCCGTTGGCTTGCGCCTACGCTGGTTCGAATCCAGCCCCCTCCATATTCCCCGATGGATAGTGGGCTCACCGCTTGCGGTGGCGCTCCTGACTAGCGACAATCCGCCCAGGCGCGGGTGTAGCTCAATGGTAGAGCACCAGCCTTCCAAGCTGGCTACGGGGGTTCGATTCCCCTCACCCGCTCCACTCTCCACAGAGATGGGCGGTGGTGCTCCCATCGCGCTGCCTTGCGCCAAGGCGGCTTCTGGAACGATCAATTCTCGGAGCGGGACCTGGCGATGGCGAAGGCTAAGTTTGAGCGGAACAAGCCGCACTGCAACATTGGGACGATCGGCCATGTTGATCATGGCAAGACGTCCCTGACGGCGGCGATCACGAAGGTTCTGGCGAAGTCTGGTGGCGCGTCGTTCACGGCGTATGACCAGATCGACCGTGCTCCTGAGGAGAAGGCTCGCGGCATCACGATCTCGACGTCTCACGTTGAGTACGAGACGGCGAACCGTCACTATGCGCACGTGGATTGCCCTGGCCACGCCGACTACGTGAAGAACATGATCACGGGTGCGGCGCAGATGGACGGCGCGATCCTGGTGTGCTCGGCCGCTGACGGCCCGATGCCGCAGACGCGCGAGCACATCCTCCTGGCGCGCCAGGTTGGCGTTCCGGCGCTGGTGGTGTTCCTGAATAAGATGGATCTGGCGGACCCCGACCTGGTCGAGCTGGTGGAGATGGAGCTGCGCGAGCTGCTGTCGTCCTACCAGTTCCCGGGCGACGACATTCCCATCGTTCGTGGCTCTGCGGTTGCGGCGCTCGAGGACAAGACGCCTGAGATCGGCGAAGAGGCCGTTCTGAAGCTGATGGCCGAGGTGGACCGCTACATTCCGCAGCCGGAGCGTGCGGTGGACCGTCCGTTCCTGATGCCGGTCGAGGACGTGTTCTCGATCTCGGGTCGTGGCACGGTGGTCACGGGTCGCGTGGAGCGCGGCGTCGTGAAGGTCGGCGAGGAAGTCGAGATCATCGGCCTGAAGGCGACGGTGAAGACGACGGTGACGGGCGTCGAGATGTTCCGCAAGCTGCTGGACAGCGGCGAGGCGGGCGACAACATCGGCGCGCTGCTGCGCGGCACGAAGCGTGAGGACGTGGAGCGCGGTCAGGTTCTGGCGAAGCCGGGCTCGATCACGCCGCACACGAAGTTCAAGGCCGAGGCGTACATCCTGACGAAGGACGAGGGCGGCCGTCACACGCCGTTCTTCACGAACTATCGTCCGCAGTTCTACTTCCGGACGACGGACGTGACGGGCATCGTGCAGCTGCCCGAGGGCGTTGAGATGGTGATGCCTGGCGACAACGTTTCGATGGATGTCGAGCTGATTGCGCCGATCGCGATGGATGAGGGCCTGCGCTTCGCCATCCGCGAAGGTGGCCGCACCGTCGGCGCCGGCGTCGTCGCCGCCATCTCGAAGTAATTTTTTTCAACCCGGCGCTGGACATCGCGCCGGGTTCGGTTATCCGTACGGCCGCCGGGTCGGAAAGCTTCAGGTTCCTCGGAACGGAAGCGGGAAGGCCCGGGGCGCTTAGTGCGGGACTAATAGGGGCGTAGCTCAATTGGCTAGAGTGCCGGTCTCCAAAACCGGAGGTTGTGGGTTCGAGACCCTCCGCCCCTGCCACCTTTCCCCGGCCCGATCGTCGACGGCGTTTTCGCCGAAGGCGTGAATCGGGCCCACAGAAGGCCTTGATCCGGCGGCACGCATTGCAAGGCGGCCGCCGACATGCTTTCAGGGGACCGCCGCCAGGGAGTTCCCCGTAGCGGCACAGTCAGGAACACGAAGTTTTGGCCAAGCTCGATCCCGTCCAGTTCTCCCGGGAAGTTCGTCAGGAAGTCGCGAAGGTCACCTGGCCCTCGCGTCGCGAGACCTTGATCACGACCGGCCTCGTGCTGGCCCTGTCGTCGCTTGCGGCGATCTTCTTCCTGGTGGCGGACCAGATCATCCAGCTTGCCATGCGCTGGGTCTTCGGGCTTTAGCAAAGGCGCAACAATTCAATCGTAGAGTCCGGGTGGCCATTGGGCCGTCCTCTGGGGTCCCCGGACGGCGAAGCGAGGTTCTGGCCGATGGCCGATAAGCGTTGGTATGTCGTGCACGTCTACTCGGGCTTCGAGAAGAAGATCGCTGAGCAGATTCGCGCGCAGGCCGCCCAGTCGGGCCTCGCCGACCGGATCGAGGACATCCTCGTTCCCACCGAGCAGGTCGTGGAAGTCCGCCGCGGCCAGAAGGTCGACACCGAACGGAAGTTCTTCCCCGGCTATGTGCTGGTGAAGATGGAGATGACCGACGATACTTGGCACCTCGTGCGGGACACGCCGAAGGTCACGGGCTTCCTCGGCGCGCGCAACAAGCCGCAGCCCATCACCGAGGCCGAGGCGATGCGCATCGTCAACGCCATGGTCGAGGGCGCCGAGAAGCCCCGCCGTCCGGCAGTGCTCTTCGAGGTCGGCGAGCAGGTCCGCGTCTCCGACGGCCCCTTCACCAGCTTCAACGGCACGGTGGAGGAAGTCGACGAGGAGAAGGGGCGCCTCAAGGTCAGCGTCTCGATCTTCGGTCGCTCCACCCCGGTGGAGCTCGAATACAGCCAGGTCGAGAAGCTCTAGGCTTCTCCAGTTTGCTGGACTGTCATGCGCGCGGGGCCTTCAGGGCCCCGCAGCCATGTTCGGGCCCTGCCGATCGCCGGCCACGCCTTCCGGCGCGAATCGGGGCCCGTCCCCGAAGAGCTTTCGCCGGCATGTGCGTGGCGCATGGCGCCCAAGCCCTCCCGAAGCCTGCTGCCAAGGGGAGGGGGCTCGACAGCCGCGCCGCATCCCTATAAAGGCCCGCCTTCCGGTGAGGGGCTCGCCCTTCGGCCGTAGAGAAACGTGGGAGGTTCACCGGCTGACGAGGCCGAGGGACCGACGGCACCACGGGTCTCTCCACATTGTGAGAGGACTTGGTAATGGCAAAGAAGATCGCCGGCTATATCAAGCTGCAGATCCCGGCCGGCAAGGCGAACCCTTCGCCGCCCGTCGGTCCCGCGCTCGGTCAGCGCGGCCTGAACATCATGCAGTTCGTGAAGGAATTCAACGCGGCGACGCAGCAGATCGAGCCCGGCACGCCGACGCCGGTCGTGATCACCGCGTACACGGACCGCAGCTTCTCCTTCATCACGAAGACCCCGCCTAACACCTTCTTCCTGCTGAAGGCGGCGAAGATCGAGAAGGGCAGCACGACCCCGGGCAAGGGCGCGACCTCCGGCCGCGTGACGAAGTCCCAGCTGGCCGAGATCGCCAAGGTCAAGATGAAGGACATGAACTGCACCGATATCGAGAGTGCCGTTCGCATGCTGGCCGGATCCGCCCGCTCGATGGGCATGACCGTGGTGGAGGGCTGATCCGATGGCCAAGCTGACGAAGCGCATGAAGGCCCTGGCCGAGACGGTCACCGCCACCAAGGCCTATCCCCTCGCCGAGGCGATCAACCTCGCCAAGGCGAATGCCAAGGCGAAGTTCGACGAGACCATCGAGATCTCGATGAACCTCGGCATCGATCCCCGCCACGCCGACCAGATGGTCCGCGGCATGGTCGGCCTGCCGAACGGCACGGGTAAGACTGTCCGCGTGGGCGTCTTCGCCCGCGGCCCGAAGGCCGAGGAGGCCAAGGCCGCCGGCGCCGACGTGGTGGGCGCCGACGACCTCGCCGCCCTGGTCCAGGAAGGCAAGATCGACTTCGACCGCTGCATCGCGACGCCGGACATGATGGCGCTCGTGGGTCGCCTCGGTAAGGTGCTGGGCCCGCGCGGCCTGATGCCGAACCCGAAGCTCGGCACCGTGACCATGGACGTGAAGGGCGCGGTCGCCGCTGCCAAGGGCGGCCAGGTGGAGTTCCGCGCCGAGAAGGCCGGCATCGTGCATGCCGGCATCGGCAAGGCGAGCTTCGGCGCCGACCAGCTGGTCGAGAACGCCAAGGCTTTCGTCGAGGCGATCCAGAAGTCGCGTCCGACCGGCGCCAAGGGCACCTACGTCAAGAAGGTCGCGGTTTCCTCGACCATGGGCGTGGGCGTCAGCGTCGACGTGAGCAGCCTCTCCGCCTGAGGCGGCATCGGCCCGGGCTCCGGCCCGGCGCCGATATCAAGAGATACCTCCCGGCTTCGGCCGGGATGGCTAGGTGGGGCCCCTCGGGGCTCCGCCGACCTGTCGGAGATTGCAGGTGTCCCACCCGAGGGTGGGGCCTAAAGGGCAGCCGCCCGCCAGCATGAGACGGGGAACCGAGATTTGCCTCCACCGGCTTGATCGGGGATGGCATGGCTTGGCTTTCCGGCAACGACAGCGGACGGGGTGAGGGGGTGGTCCCCTTGCCCCCGTGTGAACCGGTCGGGGCCCTTCCAGAAGGTTCCGGCCACCGACGGAGACGTGACGTTGGACCGTACGGAAAAGCGCGCTTTCGTCGACTCGATGGGCTCTGTCTTCGCGCAGACCTCCTTTGTGCTCGTCGCCCAGAACAAGGGCATGACGGTCGCGGCGGTGGATGATCTGCGCCGGAAGATGAAGGCCGCCGGGGCGACGTATAAGGTTGCGAAGAACCGGCTGGCCACTCGCGCCCTCGACGGCACCCGTTTCCAGGGCGTCTCTCCCCTGCTGAAGGGCCCCACCGCGCTTGCGTGGTCGGTGGATCCGGTGGCAGTGGCGAAGACGGCCGTGGAGTTCGCCAAGGGGAACGACAAGTTCGTTATCCTGGGCGGGGCGCTCGGCACGCAGGCCTTGAACCTCGATGGTATCAAGGCGCTGGCCGAGCTTCCCTCGCTCGACACGCTGCGCGCTTCGCTTGTGGGTCTGATCCAGACCCCGGCGACGCGCATTGCCGGGGTGGTTCAGGCCCCGGCAGGGCAGCTGGCACGGGTGCTCAAGGCCTACGCGGATAAGGAAGCCGCCTAAACGGGACGGGGGATCGCCTGGAGGACGCTGTCCGAAAGGCGATGCCGCAGCCTGCCGCGTAGGGGCGATTGGCCTCTCGAATCACTTTGACCTCGCCGCGTGGTGCGGTGGGGTTGTCAAGCCACTGTCAAGCCATTAGATCGAAGGAACACAAACATGGCCGATCTCGCAAAGCTCGTTGACGAGCTGTCCGCTCTGACCGTCTTGGAGGCCGCCGAGCTCTCCAAGCTGCTCGAAGAGAAGTGGGGCGTCTCCGCCGCCGCGCCGGTGGCTGTTGCCGCCGCCGGTCCGGCTGCCGCCGCTGCGCCCGCCGAGGTGCAGACCGAGTTCACGGTGACCCTTGCCGCCGCCGGCGACAAGAAGATCAACGTGATCAAGGAGATCCGCACGATCACGGGCCTGGGCCTCAAGGAAGCCAAGGACCTGGTCGAAGGCGCTCCGAAGGTCGTCAAGGAGAACGTCTCCAAGGACGAAGCGGACAAGATCAAGAAGGTCCTGGAAGAGAACGGCGCGACCGTCGAGGTCAAGTAACGTCGGCCACATGGTGCCGGGGCTCCGCGCCGGCACCTGTGGAAGTTGTTTTGAAGTCGGGGTGGGTGGCAATCGGGTCTGATTGCCGCCCCTCTCGCCGTTTTGGGGGCACGGTGCCCCTGAGATGCTTGCGGGGACACGGATTTATGGCGGCGGAGCCCTCTCCGCAGGCCAGCATTAAGGAAGCGGGACACGCATGAACGCCATCAGCAAGTCGTTCACGGCACGCAAGCGCATTCGCAAGAGCTTCGGGCGGCTGCCCGAGGTTGCGCCGATGCCCAACCTGATCGACGTGCAGCGCGCCTCCTACGCGACCTTCCTGCAGATGGAGACGCATCCGGACAGCCGGACCAACACCGGTCTCCAGGAAGTCTTCAAGTCGGTCTTTCCGATCAATGACTTCGCTGGCCGCGGCCGCCTGGAGTTCGTCCAGTACGAGCTCGAAGAGCCGAAGTATGACGTCGAGGAATGCATCGCCCGCGGGCTGACCTATGCCGCCCCGCTGAAGGTGAAGCTGCGCCTGATCGTCTGGGACCTCGACGAGGACACCGGCAGCCGCTCCGTCCGCGACATCAAGGAGCAGGACGTCTACATGGGCGACATGCCGCTCATGACGGATAACGGCACCTTCATCATCAATGGCACCGAGCGCGTCATCGTCTCGCAGATGCACCGCTCGCCCGGCGTGTTCTTCGACCACGACAAGGGCAAGACCCACAGCAGCGGCAAGTATCTCTTCGCCGCGCGCGTCATCCCCTATCGCGGCTCCTGGCTCGACTTCGAGTTCGACGCCAAGGACATCTGCTACGTGCGCGTCGACCGCAAGCGCAAGCTGCCGGCCTCGACCCTGCTGCTCGCCCTGGATGGCGAGTCGACCGAGGCGAAGCGCGTCGAGCGTGCCGCCCAGGGCCTCGAGATGGAGCCCGGCGAGGTCCGCGGCATGGACGCCGAGGAAATCCTTGGCGCTTTCTACGGCCAGGTGGAATTCCGCCGCGGTCCCAAGGGCTGGTCGCGCGCCTTCGATCCCGACAGCTTCCGGGGCGTCAAGCTCTTCGAGCCGCTGATCGACGCGCGCACCGGCGCCGTGGTGGCCGAGAAGGACGTCAAGATGACGCCCCGCACGGCCCGCAAGATCGTCGAGGCCGGCACCACCGAGGTGCTCGTGGGCCGGACCGACCTGCTCGGCCGCTTCGTCGCCGTGGACCTGGTGAACCTGGAGACGGGCGAGATCTGGGCCGAGGCCGGCGAAGAGCTGACCGAGGCCAAGCTGGCGGCCATCGAGGAGGCGGGCATCGACATCCTGCCGACGCTGGCGATCGACCAGTCCGTCGGCGCCTGGATGCGCAACACGCTCGCGGTGGACAAGAACACCAACCGCGAAGAAGCGCTGATGGACATCTACCGGGTCATGCGCCCGGGTGAGCCGCCGACGCCGGAGACGGCCGAGGCGCTGTTCAAGGGCCTGTTCTTCGACGGCGACCGCTACGACCTCTCGGCCGTGGGTCGCGTGAAGATGAACATGCGCCTGGGCTTCTCCCTCGAGGAGGCGCCCGACCATCTGCGTACCCTGCGCAAGCAGGACATCGTGGCCACGATGCGCGTGCTGATGGACCTCAAGGACGGCCGCGGCGCGATCGACGACATCGACAACCTCGGCAACCGGCGCGTGCGCTCGGTCGGCGAGCTGATGGAGAACCAGTACCGCGTCGGCCTGCTGCGCATGGATCGCGCGATCAAGGAGCGCATGGGCGCGGTCGATATCGACACCGTCATGCCGCATGACCTGATCAACGCGAAGCCGGCCGCCGCCGCCGTGCGCGAGTTCTTCGGCTCCTCGCAGCTGTCGCAGTTCATGGACCAGACCAACCCGCTGTCGGAAGTGACGCATAAGCGCCGCCTCTCGGCGCTTGGCCCGGGCGGTCTGACCCGCGAGCGCGCCGGCTTCGAGGTGCGCGACGTGCACCCGACGCATTACGGCCGCATCTGCCCGATCGAGACGCCGGAAGGCCCGAACATCGGTCTGATCAACTCGCTGGCCACCTTCGCGCGGGTGAACAAGTACGGCTTCATCGAGACGCCGTACCGCCTGGTGAAGGACGGCAAGATCACCGGCGCGCCGCGCTACCTCTCCGCCATGGAGGAGGAGAAGCTGGTCGTCGCGCAGGCTGACGCCCATGTGGACGCCGAGACCGGCGAGTTCCTCAGCGACCTCGTCTCGGTTCGCCAGGGCGGCGACTTCCGCCTGGTGAAGCCCGTCGAGGTGACGGCCATCGACGTCTCGCCGAAGCAGCTCGTCTCGGTCGCGGCCGCGCTCATCCCGTTCCTCGAGAACGACGACGCGAACCGCGCGCTGATGGGCTCGAACATGCAGCGTCAGGCCGTGCCGCTGATCCGCGCCGACGCTCCGCTCGTGGGCACCGGCATGGAAGCCGCCGTGGCCCGCGACTCGGGTGCGGCGATCTCCGCGCGGCGCGAGGGCGTTGTCGACCAGATCGACGGCGCGCGCATCGTGGTGCGTGCGACGGGCGAGGACGGCCAGACGGTCGGCGTCGACATCTACCGCCTGCGCAAGTTCCAGCGCTCCAACCAGAGCACCTGCATCAACCAGCGTCCGCTGGTGAAGGTGGGTGACCGCGTCGCCGTGGGCGAGATCATCGCCGACGGCCCGTCGACGGAGCTGGGCGAGCTCGCGCTCGGCCGCAACGTCCTCTGCGCCTTCATGCCCTGGAACGGCTACAACTTCGAGGACTCGATCCTCATCTCCGAGCGCATCGCGCGCGACGACGTGTTCACCTCCATCCACATCGAAGAGTTCGAGGTGATGGCGCGGGACACGAAGCTCGGCCAGGAGGAGATCAGCCGCGACATCCCGAATGTGGGTGAAGAGGCGCTCCGCAACCTGGACGAAGCCGGCATTGTCTACGTTGGCGCCGAGGTGCATCCGGGCGACATCCTCGTCGGCAAGGTGACGCCGAAGGGCGAGAGCCCGATGACGCCGGAGGAGAAGCTTCTCCGCGCCATCTTCGGCGAGAAGGCGTCGGACGTGCGCGACACGTCGCTGCGCCTGCCGCCCGGCGTCGCCGGCACGATCGTCGACGTGCGCGTCTTCTCCCGCCGCGGCGTGGACAAGGACGAGCGCGCCATGGCGATCGAGCGCGCCGAGGTCGAGCGTCTGGCGAAGGACCGCGATGACGAGCGCGCCATCCAGGAGCGCAGCTTCTACGGCCGTCTTCGCGAGCGGCTGCTGAACCGCAAGGCCAGCGGCGGCTTCAAGGGCGTCAAGGCCGGTACGCCGATCACCGACGAGGTGCTGGAGCAGTTCGCCAAGGCGACCTGGCGCCAGATCGCCGTGTCGGATGATGCGGCGATGGTCGAGATCGAGGCGCTGAAGCGCGAGTTCGACGCCGCGGTCGAGCGGCTGCAGAAGCGCTTCGAGTCGAAGGTCGAGAAGCTGCAGCGTGGTGACGAGCTGCCGCCGGGCGTCATGAAGATGGTCAAGGTCTTCGTGGCCGTGAAGCGCAAGCTTCAGCCGGGCGACAAGATGGCCGGCCGCCACGGCAACAAGGGCGTGGTCTCGCGCGTGGTGCCGGTGGAGGACATGCCGTTCCTCGAGGACGGCACCTCGGTCGACCTCGTGCTGAACCCGCTGGGCGTGCCCTCGCGCATGAACATCGGTCAGATCCTCGAGACGCATCTGGGCTGGGCCTGCGCCAATATCGGCCGTGAGGTCGGCGAGCTGGTGGAAGACTTCCGCCGCTCCTCGGCCATGCGGGAAGAGCTGCTGGCGAAGCTGAAGGACGTCTACGGCGACGAGGTCTACGAGCGCGACATCGTGCCGATGAGCGAAGATCAGCTGATGGAGCTGGCGGATAACCTGAAGAAGGGCATCCCCATCGCCACGCCGGTCTTCGACGGTGCGCGGATCTCCGACATCGAGGAAATGCTGACCAAGGCGGGCCTCGACACTTCGGGGCAGATGCAGCTGATCGACGGCCGCACCGGCGAGCTCTTCGAGCGGAAGGTGACCGTCGGCTACATCTACATGCTGAAGCTGCACCACCTGGTCGACGACAAGATCCACGCGCGTTCGATCGGTCCTTACTCGCTGGTCACGCAGCAGCCGCTGGGCGGCAAGGCCCAGTTCGGCGGACAGCGTTTCGGCGAAATGGAGGTCTGGGCGCTCGAGGCTTATGGCGCTGCCTACACGCTGCAGGAGATGCTGACGGTGAAGTCGGACGACGTGTCCGGGCGCACCAAGGTCTACGAGGCCATCGTCCGCGATCAGGACAGCTTCGAGGCCGGCATCCCGGAAAGCTTCAACGTTCTGGTGAAGGAGCTGAAGTCGCTCGGCCTGAACGTGGACCTGGAAAACCGCGGGTCCTGAGTATGACGGACGGGGTGTCGACGACATCCCGTCCTCCCCCATGCATGGCCCGGCGTGCGCGCCGGGCGGAGAGCGAGGCGGCATGAACGAGCTGATGAAGATCCTGGGCCAGACCGGCCAGGCGATGACTTTCGACCAGATCAAGATCTCCATGGCGTCGCCGGAGCAGATCCGCTCCTGGTCCTATGGCGAGATCAAGAAGCCCGAGACGATCAACTACCGCACCTTCAAGCCGGAGCGGGACGGGCTGTTCTGCGCCCGCATCTTCGGCCCGATCAAGGACTACGAGTGCCTGTGCGGCAAGTACAAGCGGATGAAGTTCCGCGGCATCGTCTGCGAGAAGTGCGGCGTCGAGGTGACGCTCGCCAAGGTCCGGCGCGAGCGCATGGGCCATATCGAGCTGGCGGCGCCCGTCGCGCATATCTGGTTCCTGAAGAGCCTCCCGAGCCGTGTCGGCCTGATGGTCGACATGTCGCTGAAGGAGCTCGAGAAGGTCCTGTACTTCGAATCCTACGTGGTGCTCGAGCCCGGCCTGACGGACCTCAAGCTGCATTCGCTGCTGAACGAGGACCAGTTCGTCGCGAAGCAGGATGAGTTCGGCGAGGACGCCTTCCGCGTCGGCATCGGTGCCGAGGCCGTGAAGGAGATCCTGCATGGCATGGAGATGGCCAAGGACGGCGTGCGCCTGCGCGCCGAGCTGAAGGAGACCACCTCCGAGGCCAAGCGCAAGAAGCTCGTGAAGCGCCTGAAGCTGATCGAGGCCTTCAACGAGTCGGGTGCGCGTCCGGAGTGGATGATCCTCGACGTCGTGCCGGTCATCCCGCCCGAGCTGCGCCCGCTGGTGCCGCTGGACGGTGGCCGCTTCGCGACCTCGGACCTGAATGACCTCTATCGCCGCGTCATCAACCGCAACAACCGCCTGAAGCGGCTGATCGAGCTGCGCGCCCCCGACATCATCGTGCGCAACGAGAAGCGCATGCTGCAGGAGTCGGTGGACGCGCTGTTCGACAACGGCCGTCGCGGCCGGGCGATCACGGGCGCCAACAAGCGCCCGCTGAAGTCGCTCTCGGACATGCTGAAGGGCAAGCAGGGCCGGTTCCGTCAGAACCTGCTCGGCAAGCGCGTGGACTACTCGGGCCGTTCGGTCATCGTGGTGGGTCCCGAGCTGAAGCTGCACCAGTGCGGCCTGCCGAAGAAGATGGCGCTCGAGCTCTTCAAGCCCTTCATCTACTCGAAGCTTGAGAAGTACGGCCACGCCAGCACCATCAAGCAGGCCAAGCGGATGGTGGAGAAGGAGCGTCCCGAGGTCTGGGACATCCTGGAAGAGGTCATCCGCGAGCACCCGGTCATGCTGAACCGGGCGCCCACGCTGCACCGCCTGGGCATCCAGGCCTTCGAGCCCGTCCTCGTCGAGGGCAAGGCGATCCAGCTGCACCCGCTCGTCTGCACCGCCTTCAACGCGGACTTCGACGGTGACCAGATGGCCGTGCACGTCCCCCTGAGCCTCGAGGCTCAGCTGGAGGCGCGCGTGCTGATGATGTCGACCAACAACATCCTCTCGCCCGCGAACGGCAAGCCGATCATCGTGCCGTCGCAGGACATCGTCCTCGGCCTCTACTACCTCAGCCTCGACACGCCCGAGTTCCGCGCGTTCGAGGACGACAAGGCGCCGCGCATCGCCGATCTGGGCGAGATCGAGCATGCCCTGGCCGTCGGCGCGCTGACGATCCACAGCAAGATCATGACGCGCCGCGCCACGGTCGATGCCGACAACAAGCCGATCGTTGAGCGCGTGATCACCACGCCGGGCCGCATGCTGATGGGCGCGCTCCTGCCGCCGCATCCGGCGCTGCCCTTCTCGCTGATCAATCGGCTGCTGACGAAGAAGTCCATCTCGGACGTGATCGACGCCGTGTACCGCCATTGCGGCCAGAAGGAGTCGGTGATCTTCGCCGACCGCCTGATGGGTCTCGGCTTCCGTCACGCGGCGAAGGCGGGCATCTCCTTCGGCAAGAACGACATGATGATCCCCGCTGAGAAGGAAGGGCTCATCGCGACGACCAAGGCCGAGGTGAAGGAGTTCGAGCAGCAGTACCTCGACGGCCTCATCACCTCGGGCGAGCGCTACAACAAGGTGGTCGACGCCTGGTCGCGCTGCACCGACTCCGTCGCGACCGCGATGATGAAGGAGATTCAGAAGCAGGAGATCGGCAAGCCGACCAACTCCGTGTGGATGATGTCTCACTCCGGTGCGCGTGGGTCGCCGGCGCAGATGCGCCAGCTGGCCGGCATGCGCGGCCTGATGGCCAAGCCTTCGGGCGAGATCATCGAGCAGCCGATCATCTCGAACTTCAAGGAAGGCCTCACCGTCCTCGAGTACTTCAACTCGACGCACGGCGCCCGTAAGGGCCTGGCCGACACCGCGCTGAAGACGGCGAACTCGGGTTACCTGACGCGCCGTCTCGTCGACGTGGCGCAGGACTGCATCATCATGGAGGAGGACTGCGGCACCGAACGCGGCCTCAACGTCCGTGCGATCATGGATGGCGGTGACGTGGTGTCGTCGCTGTCCGAGCGGATCCTGGGTCGGACGACCCAGGAGGACGTGATCGACCCGGCGACGGGCGAGGTCATCCTCGCGAACAACATGCTGGTCGAGGAAGCCGATGCGGAGCGCATCGAGAAGGCCGGCGTCGAGGGGGTGAAGATCCGCTCGGTGCTGACCTGCGAGTCGCTCCAGGGCGTCTGCGGCCATTGCTACGGCCGCGACCTGGCGCGCGGCACGCCCGTGAACATGGGTGAGGCGGTCGGCGTCATCGCCGCGCAGTCCATCGGTGAGCCGGGCACGCAGCTGACGATGCGTACCTTCCACATCGGCGGTGCGGCGCAGCGTGGCGCCGAACAGTCGGCGGTGGAGGCGACGGTCGACGCGACGACGAAGCTCTTCAACCTCCAGCTCGTGACCAACAGCTCCGGCTCGCCCATCGTCATGAGCCGTAACTGCGAGGTCGCGCTGCTTGACGCCAACGGCCGCGAGCGCGCGCGCTTCCGCGTGCCCTACGGCGCCAAGATGCTGATCACCGACGGCGTGGCGGTCGTGCGTGGCCAGAAGCTGGCCGAGTGGGACCCGTTCACCCTTCCGATCATCACGGAGCGCGAAGGCAAGGTCGAATACGCCGATCTGATCGAGGGCGTGACCCTGGTCGAGCGGACCGACGACGTGACGGGCCTCACCTCCAAGGTGGTGGTGGACTACAAGGCCTCGACCAAGTCGGTGGACCTGCGTCCGCGCATCGTCATGAAGGACGCCCGCGGCGAGATCATGAAGCTGCCGAACGGCGCCGAGGCCCGCTACTTCCTCAGCCCCGACACGGTGCTGAGCGTCGATAACGGCGCGACGGTCGAAGCCGGTGACGTGGTGGCCCGCATGCCGCGCGAATCGTCGAAGACGCGTGACATCACGGGCGGTCTGCCGCGCGTGGCGGAGCTCTTCGAGGCGCGCCGGCCCAAGGATGCCGCGATCATCAGCGACATCGACGGGCGGGTGGAGTTCGGCAAGGATTACAAGGCCAAGCGCCGCGTGATCGTGAAGAGCGAGCCCATGGGCGACGAGCCCGCCATCGAGCGCGAGTACCTGGTGCCGAAGGGCAAGCACGTCTCGGTGCAGGAGGGCGACTACGTGAAGGCCGGCGATCCGCTGGTCGACGGCCCCCGCGTGCCGCACGACATCCTGCGCGTGCTGGGTGTCGAGGCGCTGGCGAACTACCTCGTCAACGAGATCCAGGACGTCTATCGACTCCAGGGCGTGAAGATCAACGACAAGCACATCGAGGTGATCGTTCGCCAGATGCTGCAGAAGGTTGAGATTCTCGACGGGGGCGAGACGACCTACCTCATCGGCGAGCAGGTGGACCGCTTCGAGTTCGATGCGGAGAACGAGAAGCGCCTGAAGCTGGGCGAGCGTCCTGCGCGTGCCGAGCCGGTGCTGCAGGGCATCACCAAGGCCTCCCTGCAGACGCAGAGCTTCATCTCGGCGGCGTCCTTCCAGGAGACCACCCGCGTGCTCACCGAGGCGGCCACGGCCGGCAAGGTGGACACCCTGGGCGGCCTCAAGGAGAACGTCATCGTGGGCCGCCTGATCCCGGCAGGGACGGGCTCCGTGATGAACCGTCTGAAGATCCTGGCGGCCAAGCGCGACAGCGGCCGCCTGCCTGCGACCCCGGCTCTTCCCGAGCCGGATGCGAGCCCCGCCGCCGCCGAGTAGCGGTATGCGGAAACGGCGGGGGGCGCGTCTGCTCCCGCCGGGCGAATCCTGCCCCGTCTCGCTTGACTCAAAGCGGGGGGGTGGGTAAGACGCGCAACTCGCCGGGACAGTCAGAGATGGCCTGCCGGCATGTTGGTTCAAACGCCTTGCTTCGGTCGCCCCTTCTTCCCTCTGGGAAGTCGTTCAGGCCCGGGGTTGACGCGGTGGCCCGGTCGGAGCGCGCAAGCGCCCGTCGGGCCCTGTGTCGTTTTGGCGGGTGGATCGCACAGAACGGGTTTACGAAGGGGCGTCATGCCGACGATCAACCAGCTCATCGCGCAGGGGCGCGAGCCGCGCCGTAGCCAGAACAAGGTTCCGGCCCTCGAAGGCTGCCCGCAGAAGCGCGGCGTCTGCACGCGCGTTTACACGACCACGCCGAAGAAGCCGAACTCGGCCCTTCGTAAGGTTGCCAAGGTGCGCCTGACGAACGGCTTCGAGGTCGTGAGCTACATTCCTGGCGAGGGCCACAACCTGCAGGAGCACTCCGTGGTGCTGATCCGCGGTGGCCGCGTGAAGGATCTTCCGGGCGTGCGCTACCACATCCTGCGCGGCGTCCTTGATACGCAGGGCCTGCCGAAGCGGCGCAAGCGGCGCTCGCTGTACGGCGCCAAGCGGCCGAAGTGAGGAACTGAGAGATGTCTCGCCGTCATAGCGCTGAGAAGCGCGAAGTCCTGCCGGATCCCAAGTTCGGTGACGTGGTGCTCAGCCGTTTCATGAACGTGCTGATGTACGATGGTAAGAAGAGCGCCGCGGAAGGCATCGTCTATGCCGCCATGGACACGCTGAAGCGTAAGGGTGGCGCCAATGCCGACCCGCTTCGCCTGTTCCATGAGGCGCTGGACAATGTGAAGCCGGCCGTCGAGGTGCGCTCGCGCCGCGTCGGTGGTGCCACGTACCAGGTGCCCGTCGAGGTTCGGCCGGAGCGGCGCCAGGCGCTCGCGATCCGCTGGCTCATCGATGCGGCGCGCAAGCGCGGCGAGAGCACGATGGAGGAGCGCCTTTCGGCGGAGCTGATGGACGCGGTGAACAACCGCGGCACGGCCGTCAAGAAGCGCGAAGACACGCATCGGATGGCCGAGGCCAACAAGGCTTTCAGCCACTACCGCTGGTAAGAGATGACAGGGCGCGCTGACGCGCGCGGGCGTTGGTAAACCCCCTTTGAATTGGATGCACGACGATGGCGAAGGCTAAGTTTGAGCGGAACAAGCCGCACTGCAACATTGGGACGATCGGCCATGTTGATCATGGCAAGACGTCCCTGACGGCGGCGATCACGAAGGTTCTGGCGAAGTCTGGTGGCGCGTCGTTCACGGCGTATGACCAGATCGACCGTGCTCCTGAGGAGAAGGCTCGCGGCATCACGATCTCGACGTCTCACGTTGAGTACGAGACGGCGAACCGTCACTATGCGCACGTGGATTGCCCTGGCCACGCCGACTACGTGAAGAACATGATCACGGGTGCGGCGCAGATGGACGGCGCGATCCTGGTGTGCTCGGCCGCTGACGGCCCGATGCCGCAGACGCGCGAGCACATCCTTCTGGCGCGCCAGGTTGGCGTTCCGGCGCTGGTGGTGTTCCTGAACAAGATGGATCTGGCGGACCCCGACCTGGTCGAGCTGGTGGAGATGGAGCTGCGCGAGCTGCTGTCGTCCTACCAGTTCCCGGGCGACGACATCCCCATCGTTCGTGGCTCTGCGGTTGCGGCGCTCGAGGACAAGACGCCTGAGATCGGCGAAGAGGCCGTTCTGAAGCTGATGGCCGAGGTGGACCGCTACATTCCGCAGCCGGAGCGCGCGGTGGACCGTCCGTTCCTGATGCCGGTCGAGGACGTGTTCTCGATCTCGGGTCGTGGCACGGTGGTCACGGGTCGCGTGGAGCGCGGCATCGTGAAGGTCGGCGAGGAAGTCGAGATCATCGGCCTGAAGGCGACGGTGAAGACGACGGTGACGGGCGTCGAGATGTTCCGCAAGCTGCTGGACAGCGGCGAGGCGGGCGACAACATCGGCGCTCTGCTGCGCGGCACGAAGCGTGAGGACGTGGAGCGCGGTCAGGTTCTGGCGAAGCCGGGCTCGATCACGCCGCACACGAAGTTCAAGGCCGAGGCGTACATCCTGACGAAGGACGAGGGCGGCCGTCACACGCCGTTCTTCACGAACTATCGTCCGCAGTTCTACTTCCGGACGACGGACGTGACGGGCATCGTGCAGCTGCCCGAGGGCGTTGAGATGGTGATGCCTGGCGACAACGTTTCGATGGATGTCGAGCTGATTGCGCCGATCGCGATGGATGAGGGCCTGCGCTTCGCCATCCGCGAAGGCGGCCGCACCGTCGGCGCCGGCGTCGTCGCCGCCATCTCGAAGTAATCGGATCACTTCGCCATGGACAGCCAGAATATCCGAATCCGCCTCAAGGCGTTCGATCACCGCGTGCTGGATGGCAGCACGCGGGAGATCGTCCAGACCGCGAAGCGGACGGGTGCGCGCGTGCGCGGGCCCATCCCGCTGCCGACGCAGATCGAGCGTTTCACCGTGAACCGCTCGCCGCATGTGGACAAGAAGAGCCGCGAACAGTTCGAAATTCGGACGCATCGCCGGCTTCTCGACATCGTCGACCCCACCCCGCAGACCGTGGACGCGCTGATGAAGCTCGACCTCGCCTCGGGCGTGGACGTCGAGATCAAGATCTGAGGACGGAACCATGGCGACCCAGGTCCGCACCGGGCTGATCGCGCGCAAGCTCGGCATGACTCGGCTTTTCAATGAGGACGGCTCGACGACGCCGGTGACGGTGCTGCATCTCGATGCGGTGCGCGTCGTGGCGCAGCGTACGGCCGACAAGGATGGCTACACCGCTCTGCAGGTGGGCATCGGCAACGCGAAGCCGAAGAACGTCTCGAAGGCCAATCGCGGCCACTTCGCGAAGGCTGGCGTCGAGGCGCCGATGAAGGTGACCGAGTTCCGCGTGGACGCCGAGGCGCTGATCGCGCCGGGCACCGTCCTCACGGGCGCTCATTTCGTGGCTGGCCAGAAGGTCGACGTCACGGGCACCTCGAAGGGCAAGGGATTTGCCGGCGTCATGAAGCGCTGGAACTTCGCTGGCCTCGAGGCGTCGCACGGCGTGTCGATCAGCCATCGTTCGCATGGCTCGACGGGTCAGCGGCAGGATCCGGGTCGCGTCTTCAAGAACAAGAAGATGGCCGGTCACCTGGGCGTTGATCGCATCACCACGCAGAACCTCGTGATCGCTGGTCACGACGCCGAGCGTGGCTTGCTGATCATCAAGGGTGCGGTCCCGGGCTCCGCCGGGGACTACGTGCTGGTGCGGGATGCTGTGAAGCGCGCGCGTCCGGCCGAGGCGCCGTTCCCCACGGCGACGGTCTGAGGGTAGGATAATGCAAGTTTCCGTTATCACGCTGGACAATGCTCCGGCCGGCGAGGCCGAGCTGCCGGACGAGCTGTTCGGCACTTCGCCGCGCGCCGATATCATGGCTCGCGTCGTGCATTGGCAGCTGGCCAAGCGCCGTGCCGGGACCCACAAGGTCAAGGGCATGGGCGAGGTTTCCGGCACGACCAAGAAGCCGTACCGCCAGAAGGGCACCGGTTCGGCCCGTCAGGGCTCGCTGCGCGCTCCGCAGTTCCGCAAGGGCGGCGTGGTGCATGGCCCCGTCGTGCGCGACCATGGCTACTCGCTGAACAAGAAGGTGCGCCGCCTCGGCCTCATCTCCGCGCTCAGCCAGAAGGCCGCTGACGGCAAGCTCATCGTTCTCGATGCGGCGACGACCGAAGCCGACGCCAAGACCTCGGCGATGGCCAAGCGCGTGAAGGCGCTGGGCTGGACCAAGGCGCTGGTCATCGACGCGACGGTGGACACGAACTTCCTCCGCGTGCTGCGCAACATCCCCGGGATGGACGCGCTGCCGACGGCGGGTGCCAACGTGTACGACATCCTCAACCACGACGTGCTGGTGGTTACCCGCGCCGGCGTGGAAGCCCTGAAGGAGCGCCTGGCATGAGCGCGACGTTCAGCAAGCCGAAGGCGGCGCCCGCCATCAGCAAGGAGCGGATGTACCAGTGCATCCTCTCGCCGCTGGTGACCGAGAAGGCGACGCTGATGAGCGAGATGGGTCAGTACGCCTTCCGCGTGGCGATCGACGCGTCCAAGCCCGAGATCAAGCAGGCGGTCGAAGGACTGTTCGGCGTGAACGTGCTGGCCGTGAACACGCTGCTCGTGAAGGGCAAGACGAAGCGCTTCAAGGGTCGTCCCGGCAAGCGTTCTGACTGGAAGAAGGCGATGGTGCGCCTGGTCGAAGGCCAGAGCATCGATCTGACCACGGGGCTCAGCTAAGCCATGGCGCTCAAGCATTACAATCCGACCACGCCGAGCCAGCGCGGCACGGTGCTGATCGACCGGACCAGCCTGTGGAAGGGCAAGCCGCTGAAGGGGCTGACGGAGGGCAAGAGCCACTCCGGCGGCCGCAACAATCACGGCCGCATTACCGTGCGGTTCCGTGGGGGCGGGCACAAGCAGACCTACCGCATCGTCGACTTCAAGCGCCGCGCGAAGTGGGGCATCCCCGCGACCGTCGAGCGCATCGAGTACGATCCGAACCGCACGGCCTTCATTGCCCTGGTCAAGTATCAGGACAACGAGCTCGCCTACATCCTGGCGCCGCAGCGCCTGAAGGTGGGCGACACCGTGGTGGCCGGCGACAAGGCGGACATCAAGCCGGGCAATGCCATGCCGCTGGGTGCGATCCCCGTCGGTACGGTCATCCACAACATCGAGCTGAAGCCGGGTGCCGGCGGCAAGGTCGCGCGCTCCGCGGGCACCTTTGCGCAGCTGGTGGGCAAGGATGCCGGCCTGGCGCAGATCAAGCTCATGTCCGGCGAGCTCCGGACGGTGCGTGGCGAGTGCATCGCCTCCATCGGTGCCGTGTCCAACCCGGACAACAGCAACCAGGAGCTGGGCAAGGCCGGTCGCAGCCGTTGGCTGGGCCGCAAGCCGCATAACCGTGGCGTCACCATGAACCCCGTCGACCACCCCCATGGTGGTGGCGAGGGCCGGACCTCCGGCGGCCGTCACCCCGTGACGCCCTGGGGCAAGCCGACCAAGGGTGCTAAGACGCGCAACAACAAGCGGACGGATCGCCAGATTGTGCGCCGCCGCAACGCGACGAAGGGCTGATCGCGATGCCGCGCAGTGTATGGAAGGGGCCGTTTGTCGACGGCTATCTGCTCGCCAAGGCGGAGGCCGCTCGCGCCTCCACCCGCAACGAGCTCATTAAGACCTGGTCGCGCCGCAGCACGATCCTGCCGCAGTTCGTCGGGCTTACCTTCGGCGTCTACAACGGCAAGAAGTTCCTGCCGGTGCAGATCTCTGAGAACATGGTTGGCCATAAGCTCGGTGAATTCTCGCCGACGCGGACCTTCGGTGGTCACTCGGCCGACAAGAAGGCGAAGCGGGGCTAAGCCATGAGCAAGCCGAAGCATGCCCGCGGGCTCGCGGATTCCGAGGCGCAGGCCATCACGCACAACATCCGCGTGAGCCCGCGTAAG
Organism: Roseococcus pinisoli; assembly: GCF_018413645.1. GTDB lineage: Bacteria > Pseudomonadota > Alphaproteobacteria > Acetobacterales > Acetobacteraceae > Roseococcus > Roseococcus pinisoli. The sequence goes on along the minus strand of NZ_JAHCDA010000004.1, from coordinate 341,254 downwards.
CTGAACCTGATCGCCGGGATGATCCGCGGCGCGAAGGCTCACGAGGCTGTCGCTACGCTGACCTTCAGCAAGCGCCGCATCGCGCAGACGGTGAAGAAGACGCTCGAGAGCGCGATCGCCAATGCCGAGAACAACCACCAGCTGGACGTCGACCGCCTGGTCGTGTCCAAGGCGGAAGTGGGCCGTTCGATCGTCATGAAGCGCTTCGCGGCGCGCGGTCGCGGCAAGTCCTCCCGCATCGAGAAGTGGTTCAGCCACCTCAAGATCGTGGTGGCCGAGCAGCAGGCGCCGGCGGCGTCGAACGAAGTGGGGGCCGCGTAATGGGTCACAAAGTCAATCCGATCGGTCTGCGCCTCGGCATCAACCGGACGTGGGACAGCCGCTGGTTCGCCGATAACGGCTATGCCAAGCAGCTGCACGACGACCTGAAGCTGCGCGAGACGCTGAAGGACCGCCTGAAGTCCGCCGGCGTGTCGAAGGTGGTGGTGGAGCGCCCGGCGAAGAAGCCGCGCGTGACCATCCATGCCGCGCGCCCGGGCGTCGTCATCGGCAAGAAGGGCGCCGACATCGACAGCCTCCGCAAGGAGCTGTCGGCCAAGGCAGGCGCCGAGGTCTCGCTGAACATCCTCGAGATCCGCAAGCCGGAGCTCGATGCCGTTCTCGTGGCCGAGAGCATCGCCCAGCAGCTGGAGCGCCGCGTGGCCTTCCGCCGTGCGATGAAGCGCGCCGTGCAGTCCGCGATGCGCCTGGGTGCGCTCGGCATCCGGATCAACTGCTCTGGCCGCCTCGGCGGCGCCGAGATCGCGCGCATGGAGTGGTACCGCGAAGGCCGCGTGCCGCTGCACACGCTGCGCGCCGACATCGACTACGGCGTCGCGACGGCGAAGACGACCTATGGTACCTGCGGCGTGAAGGTCTGGATCTTCAAGGGCGAGATCATGGCCCATGATCCGGGAGCGCAGGACAAGCGCGCTCACGAACAAGCGCCGCAGCGTTAAGGTGAACTGAAATGTTGCAGCCGAAGCGAACCAATTACCGGAAGGCCCATAAGGGCCGGATCAAGGGCGTTGCCAAGGGCGGCTTCACGCTGTCCTTTGGCGGCTATGGCCTGAAGGCCCTCGAGCCGGAGCGCGTCACCGCGCGCCAGATCGAGGCCGCTCGCCGTGCCATCACGCGTGCGATGAAGCGTGCCGGGCGCGTGTGGATCCGCATCTTCCCGGACGTGCCGGTCTCGACGAAACCCGCAGAAGTCCGTATGGGCTCCGGCAAGGGTGCGCCGGAGTTCTGGGCGGCGCGGGTTAAGCCCGGCCGCATCATGTTCGAGATCGACGGCGTCCCGCTGGAGACGGCGAAGGAGGCCCTGACGCTCGGGGCCGCCAAGCTGCCGATCCGCACGAAGATCGTTGCGCGCCTCGGCGGCGCGGAGGCCTGAGGATCATGACCAAGATCGTGGATATCCGCACCAAGTCGGAGGACGAGCTCGGCGGTTTGCTGATCGACCTCCGCAAGGAGCAGTTCAATCTTCGCTTCCAGCGTGCCACCGGGCAGCTGGAGGCGACGGGCCGCATTCAGGCGGTTCGTCGTGATATCGCCCGTGTGAAAACCGTCCTGGCCGAGCGTTCGCGCACGGCCGCCAAGGCATAGAGGAGACCCCGGCGATGCCGAAGCGAGTCCTCACCGGACGGGTCGTCAGTGACAAGATGGACAAGACGGTTACCGTCTTGATCGAACGTCGCGTGATGCATCCGCTCTACAAGAAGTTCATCCGGCGCTCCAAGAAGTACGCGGCGCACGACGAGCTCAACCTCTGCAAGGAGGGCGATCTCGTCTCCATCGAGGAGTGCCCGCCGCTGAGCAAGCGCAAGGCCTGGCTCGTGGTCGCGCGCAATGGCGAGGCCCTTGCCGCTGACGTCAGCGAAGGAGCCGCGGCATGATCTCGGTTGAGAGCAATCTGGACGTCGCCGACAATTCCGGCGCGCGTCGCGTTCAGTGCATCAAGGTGCTGGGCGGCTCCAAGCGGAAGACGGCCTCGGTCGGCGACATCATCGTCGTGGCCGTTCAGGAAGCCATTCCCCGGGGCAAGGTGAAGAAGGGCTCGGTCGAGCGCGCGGTCATCGTGCGCACGTCCTATCCCGTCCGCCGCTCGGACGGCTCGGCGATCCGGTTTGACCGGAACGCCGCCGTGCTCATCAACAAGGCTGGCGAGCCGATCGGCACCCGCATCTTCGGACCGGTGGTCCGCGAGCTGCGCGCGCGCAAGTTCATGAAGATCATCTCGCTGGCGCCGGAGGTCCTCTAACCATGGCCGCCAAGATCAAGAAGGGCGACCGGGTGCACGTGCTGTCCGGTCGCGACAAGAATAAGCGGGGCGAAGTGCTCCGCGTGATCCCGGACGCGAACCGCGCCGTGGTTCAGGGTGTCAACCTGGTCAAGAAGCACACGAAGCAGACGCGCGTGGGCGAGACCGGGGGCATCGTCTCCGTTGAGGCGACGATCCACCTGTCGAACCTGGCGCTGATCGATCCGAAGACGGACAAGCCCGCCCGCGTCGGCTTCCGCGTCCTCGAGGACGGGAAGAAGGTCCGCGTGGCGAAGGGCTCTGGTGAGGTGCTCGACGCATGAGCGGAACGAAGAAGGGCAACGCGCCCGGCAACAAGAACAAGCCGGTCGCGAACTCGAAGAAGGCGGACGCCCCCGACACGACGAGCCGTCGCGTCGAGGCGATTCCCGGCGCTCCTGGCAAGGCTGCGGCCGCGCCGGCCGAGATGGCCCGCCTGCAGGCGTTCTACCTCGCGACCGTGAAGGCGAAGCTCCAGGAGGAGTTCGGCTACGCGAACGTGATGGAAGTGCCGAAGCTCGAGAAGATCGTCATCAACATGGGCGTGGGTGAAGCCGCGGGCGACCAGAAGAAGCTGGACGCCGCCGTTGCCGACCTCACGCTGATCTCGGGCCAGCGCCCCGTCCGTACGCGGGCGAAGAAGGCGATCGCCGGTTTCAAGATCCGCGAGGGTCAGGCGATCGGCTGCAAGGTGACGCTCCGCAAGGCGCGCATGTACGAATTCCTGGACCGCCTGGTCACGATCGCGCTGCCGCGCGTTCGCGACTTCCGCGGTATCCCGGGCAACCGTGGCTTCGACGGCCGGGGGAATTATTCCCTTGGGATGAAGGAGCAGATCGTGTTCCCCGAGATCAACTATGATAAGGTTGATCAGGTGCGCGGCATGGACATCGTGTTCGTCACCACGGCGAAGACGGACAAGGAAGCCAAGGCTCTGCTGAAGGCTTTCGATCTCCCCTTCGTCAACTGAATCATTGGAAAACCGCCGGCTGGCAGCCGGCAGGTTCCGGAGGACCATAGACCTAATGGCCAAGACCTCTTCCATCGAGAAGAACAAGCACCGCGAGAAGCTCGTGGGGCAGCACGCCCGTAAGCGCGCCGCCCTGAAGACCGTGGTGATGGACCGCGAGGCCCCCATCGAGGACCGCTTCGAGGCGAGCCTCAAGCTGGCGCAGATGCCGCGCAACGGCGCGAAGAACCGCGTCCGCCTGCGTTGCGAGATCACTGGCCGCCCGCGCGGTAACTACCGGAAGTTCAAGCTTTGCCGCAACCAGCTGCGGGACCTGGCCAACAAGGGCCAGCTCCCCGGTGTGGTCAAGGCGAGCTGGTAAGGAGCCCGGCACATGTCTATGTCCGACCCGTTGGGCGACCTGCTCACCCGCATCCGTAACGCGCATGGCGCCCGGCAGACGCGTTGCGTCGCGCCCGCCAGCCGTCTGAAGACCGACGTTCTCGACGTCCTCAAGCGCGAGGGTTACATCCGCGCCTGGCGCGTCGAAGAGCTGCGCGCCGGCATCAGCCAGATCGAGATCGAGCTGAAGTATTCCGAGGGCGAGCCCGCCATCAAGGAGATCGCGCGCGTGTCCAAGCCGGGCCGCCGCGTCTATTCCAAGATCAAGGAGCTGCCGAAGTTCTACAACGGCCTCGGCATCCAGATCCTGTCCACGCCTCGCGGCGTGATGAGCGACAATGAGGCCCGCGCTGCCAATGTTGGCGGCGAAGTCCTCTGCCGCGTGTTCTGATAGGGGGCCGATATGTCACGCGTAGGTAAATATCCGGTCCCCATTCCCGCGGGCGTCCAGGTCTCCCTGGCCGGTCGCACGCTGGTGGCCAAGGGCAAGCTCGGTGAGCTGAAGCTCGATCTGACGGACGCCGTCGACGTCGAGGTCCGCGAAAAGGAAGTCGCGGTCACGCCGCGCGGCTCCGATACTCGCAGCCGTACCCTCTGGGGCACGACGCGCAGCCTGGTGAACGGCATGGTTACGGGCGTTTCCGCCGGCTTCTCGAAGTCGATGGAGATCACCGGTACCGGCTATCGCGCCGCGATGCAGGGCAACGATCTCGTGATGAACCTCGGTTACAGCCACGAGATCCGCTACCCGCAGCCGGCCGGCATCAAGATCACCTGCGAGAAGCCCACCTCGGTCAAGGTCGAGGGTGTGGACAAGCAGAAGGTCGGCCAGGTCGCCGCTGAGATCCGTGGCTATCGCGGCCCCGAGCCCTATAAGGGCAAGGGCGTGAAGTACGACAACGAGACCATCCTCCGGAAGGAGGGGAAGAAGAAGTAAGATGGCCGACAAACTCGCATTGCGGCAGCGCCGCCGGGCCCGTCTGCGCTACCAGCTGAAGGTCAAGGGCGCCGGTCGCCCTCGGCTTTCGGTGTTCCGCTCCGGGCGCCACATCTACGCGCAGGTCATCGACGACGTGGCCGGTCGCACGGTCGCTTCCGCTTCGACGATCGAGAAGGATCTTCGGGGCGACCTGAAGACCGGCGCCGACAAGGACGCGGCGACGACCGTGGGCAAGCTGGTGGCCGAGCGCGCGATCGCCGCCGGCGTCAATGCGGTCGTCTTCGACCGCGGGCCCTTCCTTTATCATGGCCGCGTCAAGGCTCTGGCGGAGGCTGCCCGTGAGGGCGGTCTCTCCTTCTGAGCGCGGGGAGAGCGAATATGGCACGTGAACCGCGCAGTGGCGGCGAGGGCGAGAACCGGGGCCGTGGCCGTGGCCGCGACCGCGACAACAATCGTGGCCCGCAGGCTCATCAGGACGGTGGCGACGAGCTGCAGGACAAGCTGGTCACCATCAATCGCGTCGCGAAGGTGGTGAAGGGCGGTCGTCGCTTCAGCTTCGCCGCGCTCGTCGTCGTGGGCGACCAGAAGGGCCGCGTGGGCTGGGGCAGCGGCAAGGCACGCGAAGTGCCCGAGGCGATCCGCAAGGCGACGGAGCGTGCCAAGAAGGGCATGATCCGCGTGCCGATGCGCGAGAGCCGCACGCTGCACCACGACGTGATCGGCGAGTTCGGCGCCGGCAAGGTGACGCTGCGTTCGGCTCCGGCCGGTACGGGCATCATCGCCGGTGGCCCGATGCGCGCCGTCTTCGAGACGCTCGGCATGGGCGACGTCGTGGCGAAGTGCACCGGCTCGACCAATCCGCATAACATGGTGAAGGCGACCTTTGCCGCCCTGACGCGGGCGAGCAGCCCGCGCGCGGTGGCGAACCGTCGCGGCAAGAAGGTCGCTGACCTGCTTGGCCCGCGCAAGGACGGCGCCGTCGAGACCGCGGAGGCGGCAAATGGCTGATACGAAGCAGACGGTCCGCGTGACGCAGATCGCCTCGGGCAACGGCAAGAAGCCGGGCCAGCAGGCGACCCTGGTCGGGCTCGGCCTCAACAAGATCAACCGCTCCCGCGAGCTTGAGGACACGCCCGCGGTGCGCGGGATGATCCGCAAGGTCGCGCATCTCGTGAAGGTGGAGAGCTGACCGCTTAGCGGTCGGATCTCCGAAGGACATGGTCATGAAGCTCAACGAATTGCGTGACAACGAGGGCGCGCGGCCGAAGTTCAAGCGCGTCGGTCGCGGCATCGGCTCGGGCAAGGGCAAGACGTCCGGCCGCGGCGTGAAGGGTCAGAAGGCCCGGAGCGGCGTGTCGCTGAACGGCTTCGAGGGTGGTCAGCTCCCGATCTATCGGCGTCTGCCGAAGCGCGGGTTCAAGAACATCTTCCGCCTGCAGTACGCCACCATCAACCTCAGCACGCTGGAGAAGGCGTTCGAGGAAGGCAAGCTGAAGGCGGGCGAGCCCGTCACCGAGGTTTCGCTGCGGGACGCGGGTATCGTCCGGCAGGGTAAGAAGTTCGTCGGTGTCCGCCTGCTGGGCAACGGCGAGATCAAGCGCGCCGTCGACATCTCGGTTTCCGGCGCTTCGGCGGCGGCGATCGCGGCGGTCGAGGCCGCTGGCGGCAAGGTGAACCTCCCGGCTGCGGAAGCCGCCGCGGAGTAAATCCGCGGCGCGGGGCGCCTCTCCACTCTGGAACGTGGCGCCCCCGGGCATTATCCATAGGCCCGGGCGCGTGGCGCCCGGAGAAGGATGGACGCATGGCCTCGGCCACCGATCAGCTTGGTAACAGCCTCAACTTCGGCGTCCTCGCCAAGGCGACGGAGCTCAAGAACCGAATCTGGTTCACGCTCGGCGCCCTCATCGTCTACCGGATCGGCACCTATGTGCCGGTGCCGGGCGTCGATGCCGCCGTGATGGGCGAGATGCTGCGCCAGCATGGCGGCGGCATCCTCGGCATGTTCGACATGTTCACGGGCGGCGCTCTGGGCCGCATGACCGTGCTTGCGCTGAACATCATGCCGTACATCTCGGCCAGCATCATCGTTCAGCTCATGACCGCCGCCATTCCCAGCTGGGAGGCCCTCAAGAAGGAGGGCGAGAGCGGCCGCAAGAAGCTGAACCAGTACACGCGCTATCTCACGCTCGTCATCGCGATCGTGCAGGCCTATAGCATCGCTGTGGGGCTGGAGGCGATCCGCGGCGCCGGCGGGCCAGCGGTCTCGGATCCCGGGATGTTCTTCCGCATCTCCAGCACCATCACGCTGGTCGGCGGCACCATGTTCCTGATGTGGCTCGGCGAGCAGATCACCGCGCGCGGCGTGGGTAACGGCATCTCGCTGATCATCTTCGCGGGCATCGTGGCCAACCTGCCTTCGGCGCTGATCTCGACGCTGGAGCTCGGGCGGACGGGCGCGCTGTCCACCTTCTTCATCATCTTCTTCCTGCTGGCCGCGCTCGGCACGATCGCGCTCGTGGTCTTCATGGAGCGCGCGCAGCGACGAATTCCCGTCCAGTATCCGAAGCGCCAGGTCGGCAACCGGATGTTCGGCGGTGAGAACACCCACCTGCCGCTGAAGCTGAACACCTCGGGCGTCATTCCGCCGATCTTCGCCTCCTCGCTGCTGCTGCTGCCGGCGACGGTCGCGGGCTTCTCCGCGGACCGGACGGCCGACACCTGGCTGCAGACCATGGCGAACATGCTCGCCCACGGGCAGCCGCTCTACATGGCGCTCTACGTCGCGCTGATCGTCTTCTTCGCCTTCTTCTACACGGCCGTGGTGTTCAACCCGACCGAGACGGCGGACAACCTGAAGAAGTACGGCGGCTTCGTGCCCGGCATCCGGCCCGGCCAGCAGACGGCGGACTATCTCGACCGGGTGCTGACGCGATTGACGGTGGTGGGCGCGGCCTACCTCTGCGTGGTCTGCATCATCCCCGAGATCCTGATCTCGAACTACGGCGTGCCCTTCTACTTCGGCGGTACCTCGCTGCTGATCATCGTGACGGTGACGATGGACACGGTGGCGCAGGTGCAGTCGCACCTCTTCGCCCACCAGTACGAAGGGTTGATCAAGAAGGCCCGCCTGGGCGGCCGCGGCCCCCGGACTCGGTGAGACCATGACGATGAATCTCATTCTCCTGGGCCCACCGGGCGCGGGTAAGGGAACCCAGGCCAAGCGGCTCGAGGAGCGCTTCGGCCTGGTCCAGATCTCGACCGGCGACATGCTGCGGGCCGAGGTGAAGTCGGGCTCTCCCATCGGGCTCGAGGCCAAGGCCATCATGGAGCGCGGGGAGCTGATCCCCGACTCGGTGATCACCTCCATGCTCGCCGCGCGCGTCGAGCAGCCGGATGCGGCCCGTGGCTTCATCCTGGACGGCTTCCCCCGCACGACGCCCCAGGCGGCCGCGCTGGACGGCATGCTGGCGGGGAAGGGGCTCACCCTGGACCACGTCATCGAGCTCAAGGTCGACGACGCCCAGATGGTCGAGCGGATCTCGGGCCGGTTCACCTGCGCCAATTGCGGCGAGGGGTATCACGACAAGTTCAAGCAGCCGAAGGTATCGGGCGTCTGCGACGTCTGCGGCAGCAAGGAATTCACGCGGCGCGCCGACGACAAGGCCGAGACGGTAGGGGCCCGCCTGGCCGCCTATCACCGGCAGACGGCGCCGTTGCTGCCCTACTATGCGGCGCAGGGTAAGCTGCGCAGTGTCGACGGCATGGCGGAAATGTCCGTCGTGACGGCGGATTTAGAGAGGATTCTGACATCGGGTGCTTGACGGACGGGAGGGGTTGGGCCTAAGTCCCCGCCTCTCACGGACGCGGCGTGCTGGTGCATGCTTCGGCCGTGTTCTGCTTTGCTCGATCAGGACGTATCGCCGCGACTCCGTATTTCGGTCGAGCGGTAACCATTTGGACGGGGCCGTCAGGCCCACAGGAGCTGGAACGTGGCGCGCATCGCTGGCGTTAACATCCCCACCAACAAGCGCGTGGTGATCTCGCTGCGCTATATCTACGGCATTGGCCCGAAGCACGCCGAGCAGATCTGCGAGCAGGTCGGCATTCCGGCGGAGCGCCGCGTGAACCAGCTCACCGACGACGAGGTGATGAAGCTGCGTGAAGTGGTGGACCGTGACTACCGCGTCGAGGGCGACCTCCGGCGTGAAGTTGCGATGAACATCAAGCGGCTGATGGACATGGCCTGCTACCGCGGCCTGCGTCATCGCCGCGGCCTGCCGGTCCGTGGTCAGCGGACGCACACCAATGCGCGCACGCGCAAGGGCAAGGCCGTGGCCATTGCCGGCAAGAAGAAGGTGACGAAGTAATATGGCGCGCCAACCCTCCGCCTCGAACCGCCCTCGCAAGAAGGAGCGGAAGAACATCAGCTCCGGCGTGGCGCATGTTCTCGCGACGTTCAACAACACGATCGTGACGATCACGGACGCCCAGGGCAATTCGATCGCCTGGTCGTCGTCGGGTTCGAAGGGCTTCAAGGGCAGCCGCAAGAGCACGCCCTACGCCGCGCAGATGGCCGCCGAGGATGCGGGCATGAAGGCGCGCGAGCACGGCATGGAGACCGTCGAGGTGATGGTGTCCGGTCCGGGTTCGGGGCGTGAGTCGGCGCTGCGCGCTCTGCAGACGGTGGGCTTCCACGTGACCGCGATCCGCGACGTGACCCCCATCCCCCACAATGGCTGCCGCCCGCGCAAGCGCCGGCGGGTCTGATTTCAAAGGCGGCCGCAAGGCCGTCGGGTTTATGTATCGCGAGCATCTCCCTGCCCGGTTCCCCGGAATCGGGCAGGTCCGCTCCCAGGAGAGACGCACTTGCTCGAACGCAACTGGCAATCACTGATCAAGCCCGAGAAGCTGCAGGTCGAGTCGGGCAGCACGGACCTGCGCCAGGCGACCCTGGTGGCGGAGCCGCTTGAGCGCGGCTTCGGCCAGACCCTGGGCAATGCGCTGCGCCGGATCCTGCTGTCCTCGCTCCAGGGCGCGGCGGTGACGGGCGTGAAGATCGACGGCGTGCTGCATGAATTCAGCAGCCTGACGGGCGCGCGCGAGGATGTGACCGACATCATCCTCAACCTCAAGCAGCTGGCCGTCCGCTACCAGGGTGAGGGCGCGAAGCGCCTGCTCCTGACGGCGACCGGTCCCGGCGAGGTGACGGCGGCCCAGATCCAGACCTCGGGCGACATCGAGATCGCCAATCCCGAGCTGGTCATCTGCACGCTCGACGACGGCGCCAAGCTTTCCATGGAGCTCCTGGTGCAGGTCGGCCGCGGCTACGTGCCCGCCTCGCAGAACCGTGCCGAGGACGCGCCGATCGGGCTCATCCCCGTCGATGCGATCTACTCGCCGGTCCGCAAGGTGTCCTACCGCGTCGAGCCGACCCGCGTGGGTCAGGTGACCGACTACGACCGCCTGGTGCTTTCGCTGGAGACCAACGGCACCGTGGTGCCCGAGGACGCGGTGGCGCTCGCCGCCCGCATCCTGCAGGACCAGCTGGCGCTCTTCGTGACCTTCGAGGAGCCGCGCGAGAAGGTGCGCGACGAGGTGCAGGACGACCTGCCCTTCAACCGTAACCTGCTCCGCAAGGTGGACGAGCTCGAGCTGTCCGTCCGCTCGGCGAACTGCCTGAAGAACGACAATATTGTCTATATCGGCGACCTCGTTCAGAAGAGCGAGCAGGAGATGCTGCGGACCCCGAATTTCGGCCGCAAGTCGCTGAACGAAATCAAGGAAGTGCTGGCCTCGATGGGCCTCTCGCTCGGTATGCCGATCACCGGCTGGCCGCCCGAGAACATCGAGGACCTGGCGAAGAAGATCGAAGAGCCGTTCTGAGCCCGGCCAGGAGATAGTTAGATGCGTCACGGTGTTTCTGGGCGGAAGCTCAACGTCACTTCCACCCACCGCGCCGCCATGTTCCGCAACATGGCGACGAGCCTGCTCAAGCACGAGCAGATCACGACCACGCTGCCGAAGGCGAAGGAGCTGCGCCCCTATGTCGAGCGCATCATCACGCTCGGCAAGCAGGGCGGTCTGCACGCGCGCCGTCAGGCCCATGCGGTGATCATGGACGAGAAGGTGGTGGACAAGCTGTTCTCCACCATCGCGGAGCGCTACAAGGGCCGCCCCGGCGGTTACTGCCGCGTCCTGAAGGCGGGCTTCCGCTACGGCGACGCCGCGGCGATGGCCGTGATCGAGCTGGTCGACCGCGACGTGGCCGCCAAGGGCCTCGACAGCGGGCCGAAGCCCGAGGCGACCGAGGAGCAGGAGGCGGCGTAAGCCGCTCCCTCATCGGGAACATACAGAAAGGGCGGGAAGCTTGGCTTCCCGCCCTTTTTGCATTCTGTGGCGATGGAGGGATCAGTCCCGGAAGCGCATCACCGCGGCGAGCTCCGGGGAGAATTCGCGGATCGCGGGCTCCAGCACCGCCGGCCAGGGCGCCACGCGTGGCGGGATAAAGAGCGACGGCCGGTTCTTCTCCAGCAGCATGATCACCACCGTCTCGGTCTGTGTATCGAAGGCGAGGAAGATCCGCGCCTTGTCGCAGCCGGCCGTCGGGCAGGCCATGCCATGGATCCAGGAACCGGTGATGGCCAGCGGCGAGCCTGGGCCGCGGACGGCGTCGCTCACGATGCGCTGACGGCCGCCGGTCATGGCGCGGAGGCGCGGGCCGACCAGGGGGTTCCTGGCCAGCTCCAGAACCGGCTGACCCGCGAGCTCGAGCAGCTCCGGCGTCGCGGCACGGGCGGGCGTCAGCGCCGTGGTGCCGAGGGCCAGCAGCGCGAAGAGGGTGCGCCTAATCAAGGCGGATATTCGCCGAGCGGACGAGCTCCGCCATGGTGGCCCGGCCGTCGCGGACGAAGCCCGCGAAATCGGCGGGCGTGCTGCCGACCGGGACGGCGGCCAGCTGCGCCAGGCGCGCCTGGACCGGCGCCTCCGCCAGCGTCTCCCGCAGGGCGGTGTGGAGCGTCGCCAGGATGGCCTCCGGCGTGCCAGCCGGCGCGAAGAGGGCCGCCCATTCGCTGATCTCGATCCCGGGAGTCCCGAGCTCCGCGAAGGTGGGGATGTCGGGGCGCAGCGGCACGCGCTGGGGGGCGGAGACGGCGATGAAGCGGGCGCGCCCGCTATCCACGATCGGGCCGGCGGAAAGCATGGTGATGAAGGCGCCGTCCAGCGTCCCGGCCGCGAGGTCCCGCGCCGCATCGGCGCCGCCCCGATAGGGAACATGCGTCATCTCGATCCCGGCGGCCTGGCTGAACTGGATCAGGCCGAGATGCCCCGCCGTCGCATTGCCCTGGGTGCCGATGTTCAGCGGCCGCGTGCGGGCGAGGGCGATGAATTCTGCCAGCGTCCGTACCGGCAGGTCCGCCTTCACGGCCAGCACCTGCGGAAAGGTCACCACCAGGGAGACCGGGGCGAAGGCGGTGGCGTAGTCGAAGGTCAGGCCGCGCATCAGGGCGGGATTCACGACGTGGCTGGAGGCATCCATCAGCAGCGTCAGCCCGTCGGGCTGCGAACGGGCGACCTCGCCCCCGCCGAGGGAGCCGCTGGCGCCCGTGCGGTTCTCCACCACGATGGGCTGCCCCAGGCGCTCGGACATCCGCGGGCTGATGGCGCGGGTGGCGCTGTCCGCCGCGCCGCCGGCCGCGAAGGGGACGATCATGCGGATCGGGCGGCTCGGATAGGCGGCGGTCTGGGCAAGGCCGAGGGCGGGCGTGGCGAGGATCGGCAGAGACATCGCGAGGCGACGAGACAGGGTCATGGTGACTTCCCGGGATACAGGTGAGGAATCGGCTGGGGCGGGCGGCGCGTCAAGCACGGCCGCCCGGCGGGGTCAGCCCGGTTCGGCGTGCGGCTTCGGCGGTGCCGCCATCAGCAGGCGGGTCCGCCAGCTGAGGGGAAGGGCATCGACGATCCGCGCCATCGCATAGAGGCGCCGGGGGAACACGATGCGTGTCCGCCCGGCGGCGATGCCGTCCAGCGCCCTTTGGGCGGCCCGGGCCGGCTCCATCAGGAAGGGCATGGGGAATTCGTTGACTGCGGTCATCGGCGTCCGGACGAAGCCGGGATTGACCGAATGCATCCGGATGCCGCGCTTGCGCTCCGTCGCGTCCCTGGCCTCGGCCCAGCGCTGCGCCGCCGACTTGCTGGCGCCATAGGCGGGCGCGCTGGGCGAGGCCACGAAGGCGGCGATGGAGGCCACCACGGCGATGCGGCCGCGCAGGCCGCCCGGCCCGGGCGCCTGGGCGGCCATGGCGTCGATGGCGGGCAGGGCGGTGTTCAGCACGCCCATCAGGTTCGTCTCGAAGACGGCGCGGCAGTCCCGCGCCGATTCCCAGGAATCGCCCGTGCCGGCGCCCACCCCCGCATTGGCGATGACGAGATCCAAGCGGCCCGCGGCGCCGATCCAGGCGGCCATCCCCTCGGCATTCCGCACGTCCATCGCGACCGGGCGGACGGTGGCGCCCCGGGCCTCGCAGGCGGCGATGATGCCCTCCAGTCGGGCGGGCGTGCGCGCCGAGAGATGGAGCGTGACGCCGGGTCCGGCACAGGCCTCGGCCAGTGCCGAGCCGATGCCGGAAGAGGCTCCAGTAATGAGAACATTCGCCCAGGGCATCGCTGGACTCCTTGGCTGGCGCGCGGGACAAGTTGCGCATGAAGAAGCGCTTATGCAGCATGACGGGCTTCGCGCGGGAAGCCGGAACCCTTGCCGATGGCACCGCCTATGCCTGGGAATTGAAGAGTGTGAACGGCCGCGGGCTGGAGCTCCGCTTCCGCCTGCCGTCCGGCCTGGATGCCCTCGAGGCGCCGGCCCGCGAGGCTGCGGGGAAGCGGCTGAAGCGCGGCAACGTGCAGATCGGCCTCACGCTGCGCGGCGAGAGCCGGGCGCCCCTGATGCCCGATCCGGCCGCGCTGGAGCGCGCCCTCGAGCTCGCCACCAGCCTCGCGGCCCGCATCCCCGGCGCCGCGCCGCCGCGCGCCGAGGCGCTGCTGGCCCTGCCCGGCGTCATGCGCGCCGAGCAGGTGGAACTGACCGAGGCGGAGGAGGAGGCCCGGCGTGCCGTGCTGCTCGCCGCCTTCCGCGGCGCGCTGGACACGCTGTGGGAGTCCCGCGCCGCCGAGGGCGACCGTCTCGCCGATATCGTGACGGCGCTGCTCGACGAGATCGAGGCGCTCTGCGCTGCCGCCGGCGCCGAGGCGGCGAACCAGCCGGCCGCCCAGCAGGCCCGGCTCAACGAGACCCTGGCGGGCCTGCTGGGCGAGGCCGGGCGCGCCCGCTTCCCCGAGGAGCGGCTGGCGCAGGAAGTGGCCCTGCTGGCCGCCAAGTCCGACGTCCGCGAGGAGTTGGACCGGCTGGCCGCGCATCTCGGCGCCGCCCGCGCGCTGGTGAAGGAAGGCGAGGGCGCCGGGCGCAAGCTCGACTTCCTCGTGCAGGAATTCGTGCGCGAGGCGAACACGCTCTGCTCCAAATCGGCCAGCGTGGCGCTGACGCGCATCGGCCTCGACCTCAAGGCCGCCATCGAACGCCTCCGGGAGCAGGCCGCCAATGTCGAGTGATCGTCTCGCCGCGCGGCGCGGCGTCTGCCTGGTGCTCTCGGCGGCGCCGGGCGTCGGCAAGACGAGCATCTCTCGCGAGCTGCTGGCGACCGAGGGCGACCTTGCCCTCTCCATCAGCGCCACGACCCGCGCGCCACGCCCCGGTGAACGAGAGGGCACGCACTATTTCTTCAAGACGCCCGAGGAATTCGCGGCGATGGTCGAGGCCGATGGCTTCATCGAGCATGCCAGCTTCCTCGGCCGCTCCTACGGCACGCCGCGCGCTCCGGTGGAGGCCGCGCTGGAATCGGGGCGCGACGTCCTCTTCGACATCGAGTGGCAGGGCCACCGCCTCCTGAAAGAAGCGCTGCCCGGGGATGTCGTGGGCGTCTTCCTCCTGCCGCCCTCGATCCGGGAACTAGAGCGCCGGCTGCGCGGCCGCGGCCAGGACAGCCCCGAGGAGATCGCGCGCCGCATGGCCGCGGCCCGCGACGAGATTTCCCATTGGGAGGAGTTCGACCACGTGCTGGTGAATGAGGACTTCCAGGACACGGCCCAGGCCGTGCGGGCGATCCTGCAGGCCGCGCGCGGCGAGCGCGCCCGGCAGCGATGGCTGCCCGACTTCGTCGCGGGGCTGCTGCGGGAATGACCGGCGCGGCGCTTGTGGTCCTGCAGGTGGTGGCACCGATCTTCGCCATCATCCTCGCGGGATATCTCGCAGCGTCCCGCAAATGGATCGATGCCGCGGGCTTCCGCGGCCTCAACAGCTTCGCCTTCAGCCTGGCTGCGCCCTCGCTGCTCTTCGCCAGCGGCACGGCGGGGCACCAGGGCGGCGGTTCCGCGGCGCTGGCCTTCTTCCTGGGGGCGGCGGTGCTTTACGTCGTCACGCTGATCGGTTCCCGGCAGGCGCGCATGCCGCTGGCGACGGGCGGGATCCTGGCGCTCAACGTGACCTTCGGGAACACCGTGATGATGGGCATCCCGCTCATCGCCGCGGGCTTCGGGCCGGAAGGGCTCTCGGTGCTGATCTCGATCCTTGCGCTGCATTCCGTGCTGCTGCTCGGCACCGCCACCATCGTCGCGGAGATCGCGCAGAACGAGAAGGCGGAGCCGCTCCGGCTGCTGCTCGCGACGGCGAGCGGCGTGGTGCGCAACCCGGTCGTGATGGCCGTGCTGGCGGCCATCATCTGGAGCGCGCTGAAGCTGCCCGTCCCGGCGCCGGCCCGCACCACGCTGGAAATGCTGGGCGCGGCGGCGCCGCCGGTCGCGCTTTTCTGCCTGGGCGGGAGCCTCAACGGCTTCGATGCACGGGCGGGATGGAAGCAGACCGGCGTCACGGTGGTGCTGAAGCTGGCCGGGCTGCCGCTGATCGTCTGGCTGGTCGGCCGGGCGATGGAACTTACGCCCATCGAGATGGCGGTGGCCGTCACGGCTGCGGCCCTGCCGACGGGCGCCAATGCCTTCCTCCTGGCGCGGCGCTACGCCGCCGGCACGGACACTTCGGGCGCGGCGGTCCTGATCTCGACGCTGCTTTCGATCGTCAGCCTCTCGGTGCTGCTCGCCTATTTCACCGGGGTTCGCTGAGGCGATCTGGCCGATAGGCGGCGCCTCTCGCCGGCTAAGGAAACGCGGATTGGCCGCAAGGGGGCGGTCGCGGCGATCTTCGCCGCATGGAATACCGCATTCGCTCCCCCCGGCCTTTCCCCTGCCTCATCGCCGCGGAACAGATGGCGCCCGGCGGTCTTGGCCCCTACGACATGCGCCCGGCATGGCGCGGCGCGGCGCCCACGCGCATCGCGGAGGATGAGCCGGAGGACGGGCGGCTGCTTCGCATCGCCCTGCTGCCGCTGGCGAGCTGGTGCGTCGGCGCCTTCCTGGACCTGCCCATGGGCCAGATGCTCGGCCTCTTCCTGGCCAGCGCGGCGGCCGCCGGCGCCATGGCCTTTCGCCGCTAGAGCATCACCCGATCAGATGGGATCATCTGGTCGTTCGCCGTGAGCCCCCGCGAACGGGAAATGCTCCCGGGACCTGTCAGCCGGCCGGCGGGCCGCCCTCGGCCACTTCCAGCAGCGGATCGAGCCCGAGGGTGACGGCCAGGGCCTCCAGCCGCCGCAGCACGCTCTCGCCGGCGAAGACGCCCGCGCCCTCGTTCAGCTGCAGGACCAGCCGGCGCCCACGCCGCAGCAGCACCGTGGCGTTCAGCAGCTCGGGGACGCCGCCGCAAAGCGTATAGGCCAGGCGGAACGCGGCCCCTGCCATCTCCGCGCGGCGGATGGCCGCCGGGGAGAGCAGCATGCGCGCCGGTTGCAGCCAGGGCGCCTCCGCCTCGGCCTCGTAGCGGAGTGCGGCGGTGAGGGCGAGGAAGGCGCGCGCATGGTGATCCAGGCCCACGCCATGCAGCCGCAGGATCCGCAGGAAGGACTGCTCGGCCCGGTATTCCGGGTGATCGCGGGAGCCGGTGTCGCTGATCCAGCAGGCGGCCGCGCGGAGGGTAGGGTCGGTGCCCTCCTCGGCCAGCGGCTCGATCCAGCGGAGCAGGGCTTCCGGCAGAGCAAGGTCGCGGCCCAGGCGCTCGCCGAGCTCCATGGCGGCGGCGAGCAGCGGGTCCCGCGCGCGCTCCGCGCTGGGGAGGCGGCGGCCATACCAGCCCTCGCGCAGGCCATTGGCCGAGAAGACGACGCGCGCGGCGCCGGAGGCGCGCAGCAGCCGGCGCATCACCACCGCGGCGAAGGGCAGGTCCGACACGCGCTTGGTGGGCGCGGAGGGCATGCGCTCCAGCGACTTCCGGGGCGAGGTCATGACCACGCCGGCCAGGTCCCGCGCTTCCTCGCGGCGGATCGCATAGTGATGGACGATGGCGAGCGGGTAGCCCGTCTGGGAGATGTGCATCCGCGCCATGGCGCGGAAGGTGCCGCCGACGAGGAAGAGATCCTTCAGCGGCGTGGCGCCCAGCCAGGGTACGCGCTTCAGCTCCGTCTCGACGATGGCGCGCGCGCGGGCGATGTCGCCCTCCGCGCGATCGGCGAGCCGGAGCGTGCCGATCGGCAAGGACACGGTCTCGACGATCTCGCCGCGCGCCAGCTTCACGAGCTCGAGCGAGCCGCCGCCGAGGTCGCCCAGCACGCCGTCGGCGAAGGGCACGCCCATGAGCAGCCCCTCGGCCGAGAGCCGCGCTTCCTCATTGCCCGAGAGGACGGTGACGCGCACGCCGGGCATCACCGTCTCGAGCCCTTCGAGGAACTCGGCGCCGTTGCTGGCATCGCGGACGGCGGCGGTGGCCAGCACCTCCACCGGCTCGGCGCCCATCCCGCGCGCCAGCGCGTGATAGCGCCGCAGCACGGTCAGGGTCTGGGCCGCCGCCTCCTCGTTGAGCCGGCCGGTCACATGCAGGCCGCGCCCCAGGCCGAGCACCGCCTTCTCGTTGAAGACGGCGTGCGGATTCCGGCGCAGGCCCTCATAGACCACGAGACGGACGGAGTTGGAGCCAAGGTCCACAACGCCGAAGCGTGGCTTGTCGGGGCCCGGAGATGTCATACGGAAATCAGTCCTGTTGAAGCCGGTCGGTCTTGTGCCGCCGCGGCGCGCGCGGCGCGGGCGGATTGAGCGCCGAGCCACGACCGGAGAGCGAAGGGTTGGTCATGAAGTATTCGTGGGCGGAGAAGGCCCGCGGGTCGGGCGTCTGGCGGCGCCAGGTGCCGTCCGATTCCAGGTTCCAGCTCTGGGCGGCGTCCTTGAGGTTCGTGACCATGATCTGGTCGAGCACCTGGGCATGCACGGTCGGATTCTCAACCGGCACCATCGTCTCCACGCGCCAATCCATGTTGCGCGCCATCCAGTCGGCGCTGCTGATGAAGACGCGCGCGCGGCGGCTGGGCAAGCGATGGCCGTTGCCGAAGACATAGATCCGGCTGTGCTCCAGAAAGCGGCCGACAATGCTCTTCACGCTGATATTCTCGGACAGGCCGGGCACGCCGGGGCGCAGGCAGCAGATGCCGCGCACCACGCATTCGATCTTCACGCCCGCCTGGCTGGCCCGGTAGAGCGCGTCGACCAGGTCCTTGTCGACCAGGCTGTTCATCTTCAGCCAGATGCCGCCGGGCTTGCCCTCCTTCGCGAAGGCGATCTCCTGCTCGATCAGCGCATTCATCGAGGGGCGGATGGTGAGCGGCGAGAAGGCGAGCCGCTCCATGGCCTCGGGGCGCGCATAGCCGGTCATGTAGTTGAACAGCTTCGAGGCATCGCGCGTCAGCGCCGGGTCCGTCGTGAAGAAGGAGAGGTCGGTGTAGATGCGCGCGGTGATCGGGTGATAGTTGCCCGTGCCGAAATGCACATAGCTGCGCAGCCCGCCGCCCTCGCGCCGGATCACGAGGCTGATCTTGGCGTGGGTCTTCAGCTCGACGAAGCCGAAGACCACCTGCACGCCGGCCGCCTCCAGCTCGCGCGCGATGGAGATGTTGCGCTCCTCGTCGAAGCGGGCCTTCAGCTCCACCATGGCCGTGACGGACTTGCCCGCCTCGGCCGCCTCGATCAGCGCGCGGGCGATCGGGCTGTCGCGGCTCGTGCGGTACAGCGTCTGCTTGATGCCGATGACGTTCGGATCGCGGGCCGCCTGGCGCAGGAACTGCACCACCACGTCGAAGCTCTCATAGGGGTGGTGGACGACGATGTCCTTCGCGCGGATCGCCGCGAAGCAATCGCCGCCGAAGTCCAGGATGCGCTCGGGGAAGCGTGGCGTGTAGGGCGTGAAGAGCAGGTCCGGCCGGTCGTCGACGATGAGCTGGTTGAGGTCGGAGACGCCCAGCAGCCCCTCCAGCACGATGACGGCGTTGCGGTCGGCGCCCAGCTCCTCGGCGACGAAATCCACCATGTCGGCCGGCATCCGCGCCTCGACGGCGAGGCGGATGGCACGGCCGCGGCGGCGGCGCTTCAGCGCCGTCTCGTAGGAGCGGACGAGATCCTCCGCCTCCTCCTCGAATTCGACGTCGGTGTCGCGGATGAGGCGGAAGAGGCCGCGCTCGGCCGGGATGAAGCCGGGGAAGAGGTGGTGCAGGTTCAGCGCCACCACATCCTCGAGAAGGGCGAAGCGGATGCCGCCATCGGCCGTGGCGGGCAGGCGGATGAAGCGGTCCACCTGGGGCGGCAGCGTCAGCAGGGCGCGCATCGTGCCGCCATCGGCCTCACGCACCAGCTTCAGCACCATGCAGAAGGCGAGGTTGGAGATGAAGGGGAAGGGGTGCGCGGGGTCCACCGCCAGCGGCGTCAGGATCGGGAAAAGGCGATCGAGGAAGTAGGATTCGAGCCAGGCGATCTCCGCCGGCAGCAGTTCCTCGGCGTCGAGCACGGCGAGCTTGGCCGGCCGCAGCAGGTGCCGCAGCGTGCGCCAGGCCTCCTGCTGGCCCTCGATCAGGGTCATGGCGCGAGCCTGGATGGCCGCGAGCTGCTGGGTGGGCGTCAGGCCGTCGGGGGAGAGGGTCTTCACGCCCTCACGCTCCTGGCCGACGAGGCCGGAGACGCGGACGGAGTAGAATTCGTCGAGGTTCGAGCCGGAGATGGCGACGAAGCGCAGGCGCTCCAGCAGCGGGTGCTGCGGGTTGGCCGCCTCCTCCAGCACCCTGGTGTTGAAGTCGAGCCAGGAGAGTTCGCGGTTGAAGAACCGGCCCGGGTCCGTCATCGGGTCGTCGTGGGACGACGCATTCTGCGGATAGGGGCTCGGCGAGGGGAGGATCTCGGTGCTCGTCATGGGACCACTTCTACAGCAGCGCCGGATCGGGGGGGACTGGAACGGGCGCGTCGTCGTCCGATGTCCCAGAATCGTCATCCAATAGGGGTCTGATGGTATCGAGGGCGTGGCTGCGGGTCAGCCGGCGCCCGGCGACGAGCGAGGCCCGCCCCAGGCGCGTGACCGCCTCGGCGATCGCCGAGGCGCGGCGCGGCAGGCGGTAGCGCAGGACGCTCACGATGAAGGCGTCCGGGATGTCGAACTGCAGATCCGCCAGATGCTTGGTCAGCAGCGCGTCCAGCAGCGCGTCCGAGGGCTCGTCCAGCATGGCGACGGCGGTCGCGGCGAGGCGGGAGCGGAGGTCGGGCAACGCCACGCGCCAGCGCGAGGGCGGGCGATGGGCCGCCATCAGCAGCGGCAGGCCGCCCTCGGCGCAGGCGTTCATCAGGTGAAGGAGCGCTTCCTCCTCGGCAGGCAGGTCCGCATCGTCCAGCGCCACGCCGCGCTCGGGCACGGGCGGAAGGCCGCGCAGGGAGGGGCCATGCATGATCGCCCAGCCCTGGGCCTCGGCCGTCGCATGCAGCAGATGCGTCTTCCCCGTGCCGGACGGCCCCGCCAGGACGAGCCGGCGGTCGGGCCAGCGACCGGGGGCGGACAGCCAGTGCAGTGCCTCCTCGTTGCTGGAATCGGCCACGAAATCGGCCGCGGCATAGGAGGGAGGACGTTCGATGGGCAGCGTCAGCTGGATCACAGGCCCGTCCTTGGGGGGTCGAGGTACAGGGGACTTTCGAGGTAACGCCGCAGCCAGTACCGCGCCAGCACGCCGATCGCCGCGGCCATGGGCACGGCCAGCAGCACGCCCAGGAAGCCGAAGGCCACGCCGCCCGCGAAGAGCGCGAAGATGACCCAGACGGCGTGCAGGTGCACCCGGTCGCCCATCAGGCGCGGGTAGATCACGTAGCCCTCGACCGCCTGGCCGGTGAAGAAGATGGCGAGCACCCACAGCACCCCGTTCCAATCGCCCCACTGGCCGATCGCCAGCAGGACCGAAAGCGCGAGGCCGGTCATGGAGCCGACATAGGGGATGAAGGAGAGGAAGCCCGAGACCAGGCCGACGGTGAGGCCGAGCTCCAGCCCGATCGCCGAGAGGGTCACGGCGTAATAGACGCCGAGGATCAGGCAGCAGAGCAGCTGCCCGCGCAGCCAGGCGGAGAGCACGCGGTCGATGTCGCGGGCCAGCTGCCGCAGGGTCGAGGCGGAGCGGCGAGGCATCCAGCTCTCCAGCCGCGCCATCATCCCCGGCCAGTCGCGCAGCAGGTAGAAGCTCATCACCGGCGTCACGATCGCCAGGGTGAAGACGTTGAAGAGGGCGAAGCCGCCGCCGATCAGCCGCGTCGCGGCGGTGCCGAGCCAGCTCACCATGGCGCTGGCCTGGCTGATGATCAGCTCGCGCAGGCGGGAGCCCACGAGGTCCGGCCCCGCGGCCTCCTCCAGCGAGACCAGCAGATCCCGCAGCGTCGCGGTGATGCTGCTGACGTAGCTCGGCAGGGCGTTCAGCAGCATGGCCATCTGCGAGACGATGAGCGGATAGAGCAGCAGCAGCGACAGCAGCGTCAGCAGCACCAGCAGGAAGACCAGCAGGATGGCGGCCAGGCCGCGCGGCAGGCCCATGCGCGTCATGCGCGTCGCCAGCGGGTCGAGGAAATAGGCGATGCAGCCCGCGAGGACGAAGGGCGTCAGGATCTCGGAGAAGAGCCAGAGGCCGCCGATCACCGTCCCCAGCGCGCCGAGGCTCAGCATCAGCCGCTGGCGCCGCGTCGCCACCAGGGGGGCGAGGCGGCCACGGCCGGGGGCGGGGACGGGTTCGTTCATGCGGAGGGGGCCTTCAGCCAGCGCGAGGCCGAGAAGATATAGGCGATGCCGGACCAGGCGGTCGTGGCCGCCGTGAGCCAGATCAGGATCACCAGCGTCGGCCCCAGCCCCACGCCGAATCCGGCCTGGAAGAGCGCTATGCCCGCGAGGATGAGTTGCATCGCCGTGTTCAGCTTGGAGACGTAGAGCGGCTTGATCGCCGTTCGCGCGCCCAGCACCCAGAGCAGCAGCAGCCCGCCCACGATGGTCACGTCCCGGAAGACGACCAGGATGGCCAGCCAGTCGGGCAGGACGCCCATCACCGCCAGCGTCACATAGACGGAGACCAGCAGCGCCTTGTCGGCCACGGGATCGAGCAGCGCGCCGATCACCGTGCGCGAATCGGTGTAGCGCGCGAGCCAGCCGTCCAGCGCGTCGGACACGCCGGCGGCGACGAAGAGCAGGAAGGCCATGTCGAGCCGGTGATGCAGGATCAGCCAGATCGTCGCCGGAACCGCCGCGAGACGTGCCATCGTGATCAGATTGGGCAGCGTCAGCAGATGATGCGCGGAGGGGCCTTCCGGGAGCATGGAGGGGGGATCAGCCCCCGCCGAGCCCGAGCTGCCAGCGCCCGCCATCCTGCGAGACGGCGACACCCGCGGCACCCAGGGCCGCCGCGGCCTCGTTTGGCGGCTGGCGCAGGCCGAGGCGCATGCGCGCCGCGTCCGGGCTGATGGCGACGACGTCGATGCTGGCCACGCTGTTGGAAGCGCGCAGGCGGCGCCGCAGCTCCAGCCATTCCTGGAAGGAATTGAACTGCGTCGAGGCCTCGATATGGGCCTGGGCCGCCATGGGAATGTTCAGCGCCATGCCGCCGGCCGCGCCCGCCGCGCCGGTGCCGGCGAAGCTGCGCCCCGTCAGCGCCGAGACCTGCGCCGGCGAGAACTGCACGGTGAGGTGGCCGGTGTAGCGGGTGGAGCTGGTGCGCTCGTCCTCGACGATCATGGCGGCCACCATCCGCTCCAGCTGGGCGTCGGAGGGCGTCTGGATATTGCCGCCCAGCGCCTCGGCCATCCGCTGGAAGGCGAGTCGCCGCGCATTGGCATAGGCCTGGTCGCGCGCCGCCACCGCGTTGCCGGCCGCGGCTTCCGCAGGGACGCCCCGCTGTACGAGGGGGTTGTCCTGCGCCTTCAGGGGCGGGCAAAAGAGCAGCGCCAGGACCAGGGCCGCCAATAGGTGTCTCGCCGTCATGGCCATCCTCGTTCCACTGGCCCGGGTTTAACCCATTGGAGGCGGCCCTGAACAGTTCCGAGAAGAACGGTCTCACCTACGCGCAGGCCGGCGTCGACATCGAGGCCGGCGATGCGCTGGTCGAGCGGATCAAGCCTTTCGCGAAGAGCACCAACCGGCCCGGCACCATGGGCGGGCTCGGTGGCTTCGGCGCGCTCTTCGACCTGAAGGCGGCGGGCTTCACCGATCCGGTGCTCATCAGCTCCACCGATGGCGTGGGGACCAAGCTGCGCCTGGCGATCGAGGCGGGGATCCACGGCCATGTGGGCGTGGACCTCGTGGCCATGTGCGTGAACGACCTGGTGGTGCAGGGCGGCGAGCCGCTGTTCTTCCTCGACTATTTCGCGACCGGGAAGCTGGACGTGGCCCAGGCGACCGAGGTCGTCTCCGGCATCGCCGAGGGCTGCCGGCAGGCCGGCTGCGCGCTGGTCGGTGGCGAGACGGCCGAGATGCCGGGCATGTACCACGGCGGCGACTACGACCTCGGCGGCTTCTCCGTCGGCGCGGCCGAGCGGAGCGCCCTGCTGCCGCGCGACGTGGCGGCCGGCGACGTGCTGATCGGCCTCGCCAGCTCCGGCGTGCATTCCAACGGCTTCTCCCTGGTCCGCCGGATCATCGAGGCCTCCGGCATCGCCCTGGACGCCCCGGCTCCCTTCGCGGAGGGCAAGACCCTCGGCGAGGCGCTGCTGGTGCCGACGCGGATCTACGTGAAGTCCGTCCTGGCCCTGCACAAGGCCGGCCTGCTCAAGGCGGCCGCGCATATCACCGGCGGCGGCCTGCCGGGCAACCTGCCCCGCGTGCTGCCGGAGGGTCTGGCCGCCGAGGTGCAGGCCGGTTCCTGGCCGCTGCCGCCGGTCTTCCCCTGGCTGGCCCGCGCCGGCGGCGTCGCCGAGGCGGAGATGCTGAAGGTCTTCAACTGCGGCCTAGGCATGGTCGTGGTCGTGGCCGAAGCCGAGGCCGACAAGGCCATCGCCCTGCTGACCGAGGCCGGCGAGGCCGCGTTCCGGATCGGCCGCCTGGTCGCGGCCACCGGCGAGGCCGAGGTCGCCATGCAGGGCAGTCTGGCCCTTTGAGCAAGCCGCGCGTCGCCATCCTGATCTCCGGCCGCGGCTCCAACATGGGCGCGCTGCTGGAGGCGGCCGAGCGGCCGGCCTATCCGGCGACGATCGCCCTCGTCCTGTCGAACAAGGCGGAGGCGGCCGGCCTGCAGCGGGCCGCCGCGGCCGGCATTCCGACAGCGGTGGTCTCCAGCAAGGGCCGCACCCGCCCGGAGTTCGAGGCAGAGGTGAACGCCGCCCTGGCCCAGCACCGCATCGAGATCGTGGCGCTGGCGGGCTTCATGCGCGTGCTGACCGAGGAGTTCGTGGGGCACTGGCAGGGGCGGATGCTCAATATCCACCCCTCGCTGCTGCCTTCCTTCCCGGGCCTGGACACCCATGCCCGGGCGCTGGAGGCGGGCGTGCGGCTGCATGGCTGCACCGTCCATCTCGTCACGCCCGGCGTGGATGAGGGGCCGATCGTCGCCCAGGCCGCCGTTCCGGTGCTGGAGGGCGACACGGAGGCCTCGCTGGGGGACCGCGTGCTGGCGCAGGAGCATCGCCTTTATCCGGCGGCGCTCGCCTGGCTGGCGGCCGGAAAGATCCGGCTGGAGCGGGGAAGGGCGGTCGTCGCGGCGAATTTGGCGGCCGGGGCGCTCGCCAACCCCTTGCCCGAGGTCGCTCCGCTTCGTAGAGACGTCGGGTAGGGTTTGAAGGGACTACGGGATCATGGCCGAGCAGCAGATGCACATCGATATGGTCGAGGTGAAGGCCGAGGACATCATCGCCAACCGCCGGTCGATGTATGAGAGCTTCCTCAAGGCGTCGACCTGGGCTGTCGGCGCCGTGATCGTGCTGCTGGTGCTGATCTACCTCTTCTTCGGCTGAGCCGAAGCGCCGCGGCCCGCCATCGCGCGGGCGCGGCCATGCCAGGGCCCCTGGAGGCCCCGGCCCGCGGGGGACGCGCTCCCGCCATCTGCATCACATCGTCGGAAGGTTTGCCGCGATCGGGGCGCGCTGATCATGCGCGTCGCGGCGAAAGGCTGGCCGTGCACGGGCCGGCGTGGCCGGGAAGCGCGTTGGGCGATTCCCGGCGCAGGGCCAGGGGGCGCGAGGCCCCCCGGTCGGTCTTAAGCCAGCAGCTCGAGGCCGGCGAAGAAGTAGGCGATCTCGGTCGCCGCATTCTCCAGGCTGTCGGAACCGTGGGCGCTGTTCGCCTCGATGCTCTCGGCGAAGAGCTTGCGGATCGTGCCCTCGGCGGCATTGGCCGGGTTCGTCGCGCCCATCAGCTCACGGTTCTTGGCCACGGCGTTCTCGCCTTCCAGCACCTGCACGACCACGGGGCCGGAGGTCATGAAGGAGACGAGGTCCTTGAAGAAGGGCCGCTCGGCATGGACGCCGTAGAAGGTCTTGGCCTGCTGCTCGCTCATCCAGATGCGCTTCTGCGCGATGATGCGAAGGCCGTTCTCCTCGAAGATCGTGTTGATCTTGCCGGTGAGGTTCCGGCGCGTCGCGTCGGGCTTGATGATGCTGAAGGTGCGTTCGATGGCCATGGGGAAGTCCTTTACGGGCGATTGTCGCGCAGATGCCCAAGCGGGGCCTCCCGCGCAAGCCCCGAAATCGCTAAATCGCCGGCATGACCGTTCTCACAATCCAGGATCTGACCATCCGCATGGCCGGCCGCCCTCTCATGGAGGGTGCCTCGCTGCAGGTGGATGACGGCCGCAAGGTCGGCCTTGTTGGCCGCAACGGCGCGGGGAAGTCCACGCTGCTGAAGGCGATTCTGGGGGAGCTGCAGCCGGATTCCGGCGAGATCCGCATCGCCCAGCGCGCCCGTATCGGCCATGTGGCGCAGGAGACCCCGGCCGGGGACACCTCGCTGCTCGACATCGTGCTGGAGGCCGATACCGAGCGCGCCGGCCTCCTCGCCGAGCTGGAGGGGCATCCCGAGGCCATCCGCGCCGGCGAGATCCATGAGCGGCTGATCGCCATCCAGGCCGATGCCGCGCCCGCCCGCGCCGCGACCATCCTGGCCGGCCTCGGTTTCGACGCCGCCGCCCAGGCCCGGCCCTCGAAGGAATATTCGGGCGGCTGGCGCATGCGCGTCTCCCTGGCTCGGGCGCTCTTCCTCGAGCCCGACCTGCTGCTGCTGGACGAGCCGACCAACCACCTCGACCTCGAGGCGGCGATGTGGCTGGAGGGCTGGATCCAGCGCTTCGGCGGGGCGGCGATCATCATTAGCCACGATCGCGGGCTGCTGGAACGCTGCGTGGACTCGATCGCGCATCTCGATCGCCAGAAGATCACGCTCTATCCCGGCAACTTCGAGAATTTCGTGCGCGTGCGGACGGAGCGCGCGGCCCAGCAGGCCGCGATGAACGTGAAGCTGGCCGCGCAGCGCGCCCATATGCAGTCCTTCGTGGACCGCTTCCGCGCCAAGGCGACGAAGGCCCGGCAGGCCCAGTCGCGCCTCAAGGCGCTGGAGCGGATGCCGGCCATCGAATCCGTCATCGAGGACCACGCGACGCAATTCGTCTTCCCGCAGCCTGAGCAGCTGCCGCCGCCCATCCTCACGGTCAATCGCGGCCAGGCGGGCTACGGCGACCATGTGGTGCTGCGGAACCTCGATATCCGCATCGACCAGGAGGACCGGATCGCGCTGCTCGGCGCCAACGGCAACGGCAAGTCGACGCTGGCCAAGGTGCTCGCCGGGCGCCTCGCGCCCATGTCGGGCGACGTGCATCGCGATCGGCGGATGCGCGTGGGCTATTTCGCCCAGCACCAGGAGGACGACCTCGACCTCGACGGCACGCCGCTCACGCACATGGCCGAGGCGATGCCGAAATCGACCGCGACGCAGTGCCGCTCGCAGCTCGCGCGCTTCGGGCTGGACGCGAACCGCGCCGACACCAAGGTCAGCGGTCTGTCCGGCGGCGAGAAGGCGCGGCTGCTGATGGCGCTGACCACGCGCGACGCGCCGCACATGCTCATCCTCGACGAGCCGACCAACCACCTCGACATCGACGCACGCGACGCGCTGGTGAAGGCGCTGGCCGATTACGAGGGCGCGGTCATCCTCATCAGCCACGATCCGCATCTGGTGGAGCTGGTGGCCGATCGCCTCTGGCTGGTGGCCGACGGCAAGGTGACGCCCTTCGAAGGCGACCTCGACGACTACCGCGCGCAGCTCGGTGGCCGCACCTCCGGCGCGACGAAGCGCGAGGAGAAGAAGGGAGGCAAGCCCGCGCCGCAGGTCGAGGCGCGGCCGCAGCACGCGCCGCTTCGCGCGCGGCTCAAGGGCATCGAGCTCACGCTCTCCAAGCTCGCCGAGGAGGCCAAGGTGATCGAGGGCGCCCTGGCGAACCCGAAGCTCTATGAGGGCGGCAAGACGGACCTGATCGCCCGCGCGACGGCCCGCCGCGCGGCGATCGCCAAGGATGTGGAGCGGCTCGAGACGGAGTGGCTCGGCATCACGGAACAGCTCGAAGCCGCCTGAAGCGGCTCAGCTCTCCCGCTTCACCAGCGCGCGGTAGGTGAAGCGGGGGGCGGGGTGGTAGCTCTCCGACATCTCGAAGATCCGCTGGTTCTCGTCCATGTAGCGCCGGCGGATGATCAGGGCCGGGTCGCCCGGCTCGCAATCCAGCAGTTCCGCCTGATTCTCCGGCACGCCGCCGGCCGTCAGGTCCACCTCGACGCCGGCGAGCTGCACGCCGAAGCGCTTGCCGATCAGCGAATAGATCGGCCCCCGGTCCATGCCGATCTCCTCCACCACGGCGGCGTATTCCGTGGGGATCAGCACGTTGGTGAAACAGATGGGCGCGGTGGTGACGCGCACGCGGCGCAGGCCCTCGATGCGCAGCCAGGTATCGCCTTCCGCCACGCCCAGCAGGGAGGCGGTCTCGGAATCCAGCTGGGTCTCGCGGGCGCGCAGCGCGGTGAGGCGTGTCTCCTCCGGATATTGCAGCAGGCCGCCCATGCTGGTGATGTCCTGCACGAAGCGCCCGCGCGTCGCCTGCGCGATGACGCTCGTGCCGCTGCCCTGGCGGCGCGACACCAGCCCCGCCTCCTCGACGAGGCGCAGCGCCTCGCGGATGGTGTGGCGGGAGGCGCTGTAGAGCGTACAGAGTTCCGTCTCCGTCGGCAGCATCGAGCCGATGGGGTGCATGCCCCCGCGGATCTGCGCGATCAGCTCGTCGGCAATCTGCCGATAGCGTGGACGCGGATCACCGGCATCGCGTTTCGTTGGTACGGTTGTCCCTGATTGCATGCCGCCTTCTAGTGGCCTGGGAGCTTTCTTGCCAGGGCAGGAATTTTTCTCCCATACCTATGGCGCTTGGTTGACTCTTCCCCAACGCTTCCTTGGCCGGACAAATCCAAGGGCAAAAGTGTTGGCAATCCGAGGACGGCGCGGCGGCCCGCTGCGCCAAGGGATGCCCGCCGGGCGAATCCGCGCTACCTCCTTGGGCATGCAGGATGTTCTGATCGCTGACCTCGGCGGGACGCGTGCCCGCTTCGCCCTCGCTCGCGAGGGACAATTCGGCCAGGTCGCCGCGCAGCGCGTGGCCGACCATGCCGACCCGGCCTCCGCCTTGCGGGCGGCGCTGGCCTCCCTGGGGGGATCGCCGCGCGAGGCCATCCTGGCCGTCGCGGCCCCGGTCATGGCGGGGCGGGCCTCCCTCACCAATGCCTCCTGGGTGCTGGATGCCGAGGGCCTGGCCGGGCAGCTCGGCCTCGCCCGCGTCCGGCTCGTGAATGACCTGGAAGCCACCGCCTGGTCGCTCCCCGCGCTGCCGGCCGACGAGGTCGAGATCTGGGCAGAGGGTGAACCCTTGGAAGGCGCGCCCATGGCGGTGGTGGCGCCGGGCACGGGGCTCGGCGTGGCGGGATTCCTGCCCGGTCGGGGCGCGCTGGCCACCGAGGCGGGCCATGCCAGCTTCGCGCCACGCGACGCGACCGAGGAGGCGCTGCTCACCTGGATGCGCGAGCGCCAGGGCGCGGTCTCGACGGAGGATCTGCTGGGCGGCATCGGCCTCGCCACGCTGCATGCGGGGCTCGCGCGGCTGCGCGGAGTGACGGCGCCGGTCCTGGACGGGGCGGGCATCGATGCCGCCGCGCTCGCCGGGGATCCGCTGGCGCGGGAGGCCGTGTCCGTGTTCTGGCACGCGCTCGGCGGCTTCTGCGGCGACGTGGCGCTAACCCTGGGCGCTCGGGGCGGGGTCTTCCTCGCCGGCGGCGTCGCGCAGTCCTTCGCCGAGATGGCCCCGCGCGAGGCGTTCCTGGAGCGCTTCCGCGACCGATCCCGGATGCGCGACTATCTCACCCGCATTCCCGTCCGGCTGATCCGCTACGCCCAGCCGGCCCTGCTGGGTCTCGCCCGCCTGGCGGCCCAGGGGCAGGAGCGCGCAGGATGACCACGAGCTGGAAGGCCGCGATCGGCCGCTATCGCCATACGGCGGCGCTGCTGGACGGACGCATCGCCTCGGAATTGCTGCGGCTGGATGTCGCCGATTTCCCCAATATCACGCGCGCCTTCGCGCCCATGGTGCGCGAGCTGCGCTTCGACGTGAGCGAGATGGCCATCGCCACCTATCTGCAGGCCGAGACGCACGGCAAGGCGTTGGATCTGCTGCCCGTCGTCCTCTCCGCCCGCCTGCAGGAGGGGTCGCTGCTCTGCCGCGCGGATTCCGCCATTCGCGGACCGGCGGACCTGGCGGGGAAGCGCATCGGGGTGCGCGCCTATAGCCAGACCACGGGGCTCTGGCTGCGGGGCATTCTCCAGGAATTCCACGGCGTGGCGGCGGATGCGATGCGCTGGACGACCTTCGAGGATCCGCATGTCGCCGAGGCCGGCGATCCGCCCTGGGCCGAGCGCGCGCCGGCGGGTGCCGAGATCGGCGCCATGCTGCGGGACGGCCTGCTGGATGCGGCGATCTTCGGCTCCGACGCGCCGCCGATGGAATGGGCGCGGCCGGTCTTCCCGGATGTCGCGGCAGCAGGCCGGGCCTTCGTGGAGCGGCATGGCTTCGTGCCGGTGAACCATCTGATGGTGGTGCGCCGCGATCGCGCCGAGCCGGCCCTGGTGGAGGAGCTGCTGCGGATGCTGGCGGCCTCCGACGCACAAGCGTCCTCGGGCCTGCCGCGCGGCTGGGACGCGCTGGCCGCGCCCCTCGCGCTCGCCCGGCGCTACGCGGCGGAGCAGGGGCTGATCTAGGTCAGGGGCGCGCCCGGCCAGGAATCCGGGTCGATGGCGCGGGTGACGAAGTCGTCGACCGAGGGCGCATAGGCGTCCCACAGGTCGCGCAGCGCCGAGATGGCCTCGGGCGCCAGATCCACGCGCAGATCGACGAGGGGGAAGACCTCCCGCTCCATGACGAGCAGGGCGGAGGAGGTGACGGCGCGGCCCTCGCCGCCCGCCGCCTCGCCGGCCTCCAGCGCGCGCATCAGGCGCTCGGCCAGGGGCTCGCTCCCGCTTTCGGCGAAGGCCGCCGCCATGGCCTGCGGCACGCCGTCATGGGCGAGGATATTGCCGAGGGCGATGCCGTCCTGCACATGCACGGCACCCCGGGCGGGCTTCACCGCCTCGCCATGGAAATGCGCGGTGCGGCCCTGCGCGTCGATGCAGGCGAGCTGCCGCCAGCGATGATGCGGCGTGCTCGCCACCAGCGCCGCCAGCGTCTCCTCCGCGGAGCATCCGCCGGCGAGCAGGGCGAGCCCGCGCGGGCCCAGCCTGGGGTCGGTGCGGTGCTGCGTCAGCACGCCGCCGAGGCGCGGAGCGAGGTGCGGCACGCGGGACCCCACGGCGAGGCCCGAGGTCGTGACGGCAGCGCCGAACTGGCCGGTCCGCGCGCAGCGGCCGAGAAGCGAATAGGTCATGGCCGCAGGCTACCGCGCCGCGGCGCCGCGTCACGGGAAATCGGGCCGATTTTTCGTGTGGAAGACGTGTCGCCGGCGAATTGACGGCGCCCCCGGGCGCTCCCAACCTGCGCGCCATTCCATCCGAGGTTCGCCCGTTGACCGCATTGCCCGACGCTTCCTTCGCCCCGCCCCCGGGCTATCGCCTGCGCCTTCCCGGGCCGACGGAGGTGCCGGAGGCGGTTCGCGCGGCGCTGGGCCGGCCGATGATCAACCATCGCGGCCCGGAATTCCGCGCGCTGCTGGCCGCGACGGAGGAACTGGTCCGCCCCGTCCTCGGCACGCGGAATCCGGTGGTCTTCCTGGCCGGTTCCGGCACCGCCGCGATGGAGGCGACGCTCGCCAATATCCTGGCGCCCGGCGAGCGCGTGCTGGTGGCCTCGCACGGCCAATTCGGCGAGCGCTTCGCCGAGATCGGCCGCTGCCTCGGCGCCGAAGTCGAGGTGCTGGACTTCACCTGGGGCGAGGCGCCGGATCCCGCCGTGATCGGCGCGAAGCTGCGCGAGGGCGATTACGGCGCGCTGCTCGTCACCCATAACGAGAGCTCCACCGGCGTCGTCGCCGATCTCGAGGCGCTCGGCCGGCTGACGCGCGACACGCGCACGCTGCTGGTGACGGATTCCGTCAGCGGGCTCGGCGGCATCGAGATGCGGCAGGACGAATGGGGCGTCGACATCGTCGTCTCCGCTTCGCAGAAGGCGCTGATGTGCCCGCCGGGCCTCGGCCTCGTGAGCCTCAGCGAGCGTGCCCGCGCGCGCGTCCAGCGCAACGAGGGGATGCCGCGCTTCTTCTTCGACTTCCGCAAGGCGCTGGCCGCTGCCGAGAAGCACGAGACGCCCTTCACGCCGAATGTCTCGCACCTGGCAGCGCTGCACACGGCACTCCGCCTGATCGAGACGGAGACGCTGCCGAAGGTGCTCGCGCGCCATCACCGCCTGGCCGAGGCGCTGCGGGCCGGCGGCGCGGCGATGGGGCTTGCCGAGTTCACGAAGGCGCCCCGGCGCTCCTCCACCGTCGTGGTCTTCGAGGTGCCGGCGGGGCTGGAGGGCGGCGACATCGTGCGCCTGATGTATCAGCGCCACGCGACGGTGATCGCCGGCGCCCGCAACCGCCTGCAGGGCCGCGTCATCCGCATCGGCGTGATGGGGGGGCATGACGAGGGCACCGTCCTGACCGACCTCGTGCAGCTGGAATCGGTGCTGCGCGAGCTGGGGCATGCAGTGTCGCCAGGGGCCGGCGTTTCGGCAGCCGCGGCCTTCCTCGCGGGCTGACAATCTGGAGGGCGCCGCCGACCGGCGGCGTCCACATCATAGCCGCGTCTCGACAGCGCGTCGCGCGGCCCGCATCGTCTCGCCGCATAAAGAGAACAGGGAGTATCCGTCTTGATTCACGAGCTTCGCATCTATCACTGCATCTCCGGCCGGCTGCCGAACCTGCTGCGCCGGTTCGAGACCGTCACCCTCGACATCTGGAAGAAGCACGGCATCCGCCAGGCGGGCTTCTGGACGGTGACGATCGGCGATTCCAACCAGGATCTCTACTACCTGCTGGAATGGGAATCCCTGGCCGAGCGCGAGCAGAAGTGGACCGCGTTCCAGGCCGATCCGGAATGGATCGCCAAGCGCGCCGAGACGGAGAAGGACGGCGCGATCGTCGCCACCGTCAGCAACCTGATCCTGCAGCCGACGGCCTTCTCGTCGGTGAAGTGAGCCGGGGCGCGAGCCCCGGATGATCACCCGATCGGATGGAATCATCCGGTCGGGTAAAGATGCTCCAGTGACGGTTCAGCCGTTGGCCAGCCATTCGGCGAGGACGCCGATGGCGGCCATCAGGTCGGGCGTGTCCATGGCCTCGTAGGGGTTGTGGCTGCCATTCTGGTTCCGCACCAGCAGCATGCCGGTCGGCACACCGCTGGCCGCGAAGTTGTTGGCGTCGTGGCTGCCGGGGCTGTTCAGCCGCGGCGCCGCGATGCCGCAGCGCGCGGCGGCGGCGGACAGCGCCTCGATGAGGGCAGGGTCCATCGGCCCCGGCGCGGCTGCGCTGCGCTCGCCCAGCACGATCTCCACCTTCCGGCGCGCGGCGACCTCCGCCGCGATCGCGCCCAGTCGCTTCTCCAGCGCCGCGAGATGCGCAGCATCATAGGCGCGCAGATCCAGGCTGAGCTCGAAGCCGCCGGAGACCGCCGTCAGGCTGTGCCGCGCCGCCGGCGTGTGGAAGCGGCCGATGGTGATGGCCATGGGCCGGCCGGCCTTTTCCTCGTCCAGCCACAGCCGCTCCAGCGCCAGGGAGAGATCGGCGCCGGCCAGGGCGGCGTCGCGGCGGAAGCGGTGGGGCAGGCCGGTATGCGCGTCCTCGCCGCGGATGCGGATGAAGGGGTGCCGCACATTCCCCGGATTGGCGAGGCAGACCGCCACGGGCGCATTCGCCTCGATGAGCTGCGGTGCCTGCTCGATATGCACCTCGAGATAGACGCCGATCGAGCGCGGGTCGCGGAGCGGCGTGTTCTCCCGCAGGCGGGCGGAATGGCCGCCGCAGGCATCGATGCTCTGCGCCAAAGTGAGGCCGCTGCGCGCATGCGGCAGCTCCAGCGCACCGGCCGGAAGGCGGGCGAGCAGGGCGCGGCTGCCGATCAGGCCGAGGCCGAACCACACCGCCTCCTCGCAGCGCAGGGCCAGGACTTCGATGTCGCGCTTCGGCGCGATGCCGGCGGCCTGCAGCGCGGCGATGGCGCCGATGCCCGCGATGACACCGGCCGCGCCGTCGAAATTGCCGCCCTGCACCACGCTGTCGAGATGCGAGCCGATGAGCACGGGCGGCGCGTCATGGCCCGAGGGCCAGCGGAGCGAGAGATTGGCGGCCTCATCAAGGCGCGCGGTCAGGCCGAGCTCGGCAGCAGCGCGGGCGATGAGGGACTGGGCGTCGTTCTCGCCGCGGCCGAAGGCATCACGGGTGATGCCCGGCGGATCGGCGCCGATCGTGGCGACCCCATCCAGCAGCCGTTGCACCAGGGGCGTCTGCGCGGAAACCGCTTCGGAAAGCCTCATGACACCTCTCCCCCTGTTTTTGAGAAGGCATCATTGCAGGCCTGCGGCAGAAGAGAAGTAGCGGATGGCGGCGCCGGAATGCCCGGCGCCGCCGTTCCGGTCAGCGCACCTCGACGTTGGTGAGGTCCTGGAACCAGGACTGCGCCGAGACGAAGTTGTGCACGCGCCGGCTCATGGCGCGCGGATTGGTGTCGTGCACGATGTAGAGCCAGGGCGCGCCATCCACGAGCCGCTCATGCGCGCGGCGCAGTGCGGGTGCGGCTTCCTCCGGCGAGCGCGCGCGCTCCACCTCGGTCATCGCCGTATCGAAGGCCTCGTCGCGCCAATGGCCGGCATTGCTGCCACGCGGCGACGAATTCGCCGAGAGGAACCAGCGCGCCATCTGGAAGGCATCCGAGGAGACGAGGCTGATATTCGCGGCATCCGCGCCCAGCCAGCCCGGCGCCGTCGGCTCGGCGCGCAGCGTGCCGAGCAGCACCGTCCACTCCACCACCTCGAAGCTGACCTGCACGCCGCAGCTCTCGCGCAGGTTCTGCTGCAGCGCCTCGTTCATCGGCAGCGGCTGCATCTGGCCGGATCCCGAGTTGGAGATGCTGACCTTCAGCCGCAGCGGTCGCTGCGCATTGTACCCGGCCTCGGCCAGCAGGGCGCGGCCGCGGGCGGGGTCGAAGCGGTAGCGGTTCTGCGGCGTGCCGAAGAGCGGGTTGGACGCGTTGAAGAAGCCCACCGCCGGCTCCGCGGTGCCGTTCAGCATGGTGACGAGCCCGTCGCGGTCGACGCAGTAGTTGAGCGCCTGGCGCACGCGGACATCCGCGGTCGGGCTGTCGGGCCGGCCGGCGGCGAAGAGCCAGGGCCAGACATGCGGGTAGGAGTTCGTGACCACGTTGAAGCCCGCTGAGCGCAGCGGCTGGAGCGCATCGGGCGGCGGCGCCTCGATCCAGTCCACCTGGCCCGAGCGCAGCGCGGCGACGCGCGTATTGGCGTCGGGCACCGGCAGCAGGATGACGCGGTTGAGCTTCGCCCGGCGCGGGACATCCCAGTAGTTGTCGTTGCGCGTGAGCTCGACGGACTGGCGCGGCACGAAGCGCGTGATGCGGAAGGGCCCGGTGCCGGCCGGCGCATTGCCGACGCGCGACCAGTCGCGCCCCGCCGCCTCGAAGGCCTGCGGCGACGAGAAGAGGATGTAAGGCAGGATATAGGGGAAGTAGCTCAGCGGCCGCTCGGTGGTGATCTCGATCGTCATGTCGTCGAGCTTGCGGTAGCTGCCGAAGCCGGCGGTGCGCGGCCGCGTGAAGGCGGAGCCCTGCGGGTCGTAGTTCGGTGCGTCGTTCCGGTAGAAGCGGTCGAGGCCCCAGATGGCCGCATCCGCGTTCCAGGGCGCGCCGTCATGGAAGGTGACGCCGCTGCGCAGGCGGAAGCGCCACTTGGTAGGGTCGGCCTGGTCCTGCTCCCAGGATTCGGCGAGGCCGGGCCGGACGCTCGCCAGCGTGTCCGCGCGCGAGAGATCCCAGAGGGTGAGGGATTCGAAGATCGGATAGCCCAGCCAGCGCAGGCCTTCGTAGCCGTTATTGGGCGCGCCGTTGGTCGTCGGCACATCCGCCGCCGTCATGGCGATGCGCAGGGTGCCGGGCTGCTGCGCCTGGGCCGGGCTGATCGCGGGGGCGATGCCCGTGGCCAGCAGCAGGGCCGCGGCCAGGCCCTTCACGGTGATCTTCCTCTGCACGCTCGTCTTCATTGGGTCTCCCTTCTTTTCCCAAGCGAAAGCAGGGCAGGGCACTGTTCGGTGCCCCACCACGCCTCGGCCAAGACCCCAGCCTAAGCCGGCGGAAGCGCAGAAGCGCCATCGATTCGATGGCCAAGGCGACGATTCCGACGGGGAGGGCAGGCGCCGATGCCCAAAGCCGAGGCATCTGCCGCGCGGCTGCGCCGTGATCCATCGGGTTGGCGTGGCTTGCCGCCCTCATGCTGCATTGCCACACTGGCCGCGAAGCCCCGGGAAAACGCCATGGACATGAACACCGCCCTTACCGTCTCGAAGGAAGAGGCGCTCGCCCTCCGTTACGGCGCCGATGCCATTCCGGCTGCCGGCCCGTGGAACGACCACATCGCGCTGCTGCTCTCGCACCGCTCCGTCCGCGGCTACCGGCCCGACGCCCCGCCGGACGGCACGCTGGAGACCCTGATTGCGGCGGCGCAGTCGGCCGCCACCAGCTCCAACATGCAGACCTGGTCCGTCGTCTCGGTGACCGATCCGGCCGTGAAAGCGGAATTCGCGCGCATCGCCGGCGGGCAGAAGCATATCGAGCAGTGCCCGATCTTCCTCGTCTTCCTGGCGGATCTCTCGCGCAACGAGCGCCTGGCCCGCGCCAACGGCACCGAGCTCGAGGTGCTGCCCTATATCGAGACCTTCCTGATCGGTGCCATCGATGCCGGGCTGGCGGCGCAGAACGCCGTGGTCGCGGCCGAGGCGATCGGCCTCTCCACCGTCTATATCGGCGCGCTTCGCAACGATGCGGCCCGGGTGGGCGAGCTGCTGGCGCTGCCTCCGGGCGTGGCGGGTGTCTTCGGCCTCTGCGTGGGCTATGCCGCGCCGGGCGTCACCAACCAGGTGAAGCCGCGCCTTTCGCAGGCCGCCGTGCTGCATCACGGAACCTACGACTCCACGCGCGAGGCCGCGCATGTCGCCGCCTATGACGAAAAGCTCTCCGCTTTCTCGGGCCGTTTCGAGATGGCGCAGACCACCTGGACCGGCCGCGTGCTGAACCGCATGGGCAAGCTCAAGGGTCTGGCGGGGCGCGAAAAGCTGGGCGGCGTGCTGCGGGCGATGGGCTTCCCGCTGCGCTGAAGGCGGGGAAACGGTTTCGCGCCGAGGGAGGGCAGAAGGGGGCTTGCCCCTTTTCTTCATGCTTCGCGAAACCGTAAACCGTTCCGGGTGTTCACGATTGGCTGCAATCTGCGTGCCTGAGGCGCGTTCGGGAAGGAGAGGTGCTTGTCCCCCGGGATATCGCGCAACTGGCTCTTGATGGCTTGTCTGGCTGGCCTCACTTCGGCGACGTCGCCGCTTCGGGCGCAGCCCGACGGCGATCCTCCAGCCGCGGCGGCAGCCGAGGCGCCGAACCTCCCCTATCGCGCCACCATCAAGCCGACGGGCGACGACACGCTCGACCGGCTGCTGCGCATCTCCTCCGGCCTGATCGCGCTCCAGGAGCGCGCGCCGACCGATGCGGAAGGCGTGGCCTCGCGCATCGGCGCCGAGGCCGACAAGCTGCGTCCGGCCCTGGAAAGCGAAGGCTATTGGGCCGGGCAGATCGAGATCGTGGTCCCCGGCGGATCGCTGGATCCGGCCGCGCTCGCCGCCCAGACTGCGCCGCTGGCGATCGAGATCCGCGCCACGCTGGGCCCGCGCTACACCTTCCGCAACATCCAGACGCTGGGCGGCGGGCCTGACGTCGCGGTCACGCCGGGCGAGCCCGCGCGGGCGGAGACCGTCATCGCCGCGCAGGAGGCCGCCTGGAACGCGATGCGGCTGGACGGCCGGCCCCTCGCGCGGATCGACCGTTCCGTCACGGTCGACCACGGCGCCCATGCCATGGACGTCACCTTCACCGAGCAGCCCGGGCCCCGTGCGGACTTCGCCATGCCCGAGGTCGCCGGCACGGAGCGCGTGAACCCTGAGGTGGTGCGCCGCGTGGCGGCCCTGCGCCTGGCCGAGCGCTCCTACCTGCCCAGCCGCCTGACCCAGGCGCGGGCGGATGTCTCGGCCCTTGGGCCCTTCTCGCAGGTCCGCATCGACCCGGGCACCGCGCTGGATGCCAATGGGCGGCTGCCCGTCACCGTCACGGTGCGCGAGCGGCCCTTCCGCGCGATCAGCGCCTCGGCCGGCTACGAGACGAATTTCGGCGCCACGCTCCGCCTCTCCTGGGAGCACCGCAACCTGCTCGGCGGGGCCGAAAACCTGCGCGTGGAGCTGGAGGGCAGCCGCCTCGGCAGCGACATCGACCGCATGAACGCCCGCGCCGCCGTGACCTGGCGGCAGCCGCTGCCGCTCGGCTATGTCGGAACCGCCGTGGGCAGCCTCGCCTTCGTGCGCGAGCGGCTGGACAGCTACGACCGCGACGCCGCCATCTTCAGCCTGCTCTATGAGCGCCGGCTGACCGACCGCTGGACGCTCTCCACCGGGCCGGTGGGCGAGGTGGGCCAGTCGGCCCCCTCGGGCGGACGGATGTCGCCCTATCAGATCGCGGGCTTCACGGGGCAGCTGCGCTACGACAGCACGGACAGCGCGCTCGATCCGCGCCGCGGCATCCGTGCGCTCGGCAGCATCACGCCCTCCTATGCCTTCACCGAGAGCCAGGCCTTCGTTCCGCTGCGCCTCACGGGCTCGACCTATTTCGACCTCTCGGGCGGCGGGCGCACGATCCTCGCGCTGCGGGGGGCGTTGGGCAGCCTGCTGAACGGCAACGCCAGCACCGTCCCGCCGCCGCAGCGCTTCTATGCCGGCGGTGGCGGCTCCGTGCGCGGCTACGACTTCCAGTCCATCGGGCCCCGGGATTCGCGCGGAAAGCCCTCGGGCGGCGCGAGCCTGCTGGAGGGCTCGGTCGAGCTGCGGCAGCGCTTCGGCTCCTCCTACGGCGCGGTGGCCTTCGTCGATGCGGGCGCCGTGGGCACCAACGCCGCCGCGCCCACGGACGAGATCCGCGTCGGCGCGGGCGTCGGCGCGCGCTACTACACGCCCATCGGGCCCATCCGTGCCGATGTCGCGATCCCGCTGGTGCGCCAGCAGGGCAGCGGCTCCTTCGGCTTCTACATCGGGATCGGACACGCCTTCTGATGCGCTGGCTCGGCCTTCTCCTCGCGATCCTGATCCTCATCCCGGTGCTGCTGGTCGGCGCGCTGCTGACGCCCTTCGGCCTGAACGCCGCCGCCGGCCTCGCCATGCGCTTCGTGCCGGGGCTGGAGCTTGAGGGCGTCTCGGGCCCGCTGCCTGGCCAGCTCGCCGTGCGGCGGCTCGCCATGCGCGATGCCCAGGGCGCCTGGATCGAGGTCGAGAATGCGCGCATCGAGCTCGCCTGGCGCGAGCTCTTCGACCGCCGCGTGCGGCTGACCTCCGTGCGGGCCGGGCGCATCGCGCTGCACCGCCTGCCGCCCTCCGACCCCAACGCCCCGCCGGCCGAGCCCACGCCCATCGCGATCCCGAGCGTGCCGCAGCTGCCCGTCGCGATCCGCATCGACGCCCTGGAGGCCGAGCGGATCGAGATCGGCGAAGCGGTGGCCGGGCAGGCGGCGGCGCTGTCGCTCGCCGGCTCGCTCTCGCTGGAGGCGCAGCGGCTGCAGACGGCGCTCACCGCGACGCGGCTCGACCGGCCGGGCAGCGTCGTCGTGAACGCGGCCCTGCAGAACGCGGCGCTGACCGCGCATGTCGAGGCTTCCGAGCCGCCGGGCGGCCTCGTGGCCGCGCTGGCCGGCCAGCCCCAGGCGCCCTTCGCCGCCCGGATCGACCTCGAAGGCCCGGCAAGCGGCGCCGAATGGCGGCTCGTCGCCTCGCTCGGCGAGACCGGGGCCGAGCTGGGCGGCCGCCTTTCCGTCGCGCCCGATGGCGCGGCCGCCGTCACCCTCGACGGCACGGTCCGCCCCGGCCCCTTCGTGCCGGAAGCGCAGCGCGCTTTGGCCGATCGCATCACGCCCAGCCTCTCCCTGCGCCGGGCGGCCGACAACGCCATCACCATCGAGCGCCTGACCGTGGCCCTGCCGGCCGGTCGTGCGGAGCTGAGTGGCACCCTGAGCGCGGCCCAGGCGTTGGCCTTCCGCTTCCGCGCCGAGCCCGCGCGGCCCGAGACCTTCGCCGGCCTGCTGCCGGAAGGCATGGGCTGGACCGCCCTGACCCTGGACGGCGAGGTCGGCGGCACGGTCACGGTGCCG
The DNA here is from genome assembly GCF_018413645.1 of Roseococcus pinisoli. GTDB lineage: Bacteria > Pseudomonadota > Alphaproteobacteria > Acetobacterales > Acetobacteraceae > Roseococcus > Roseococcus pinisoli. The sequence continues at coordinate 301,268 of NZ_JAHCDA010000004.1, read as the reverse complement.
GAACTCGATCTCCGCGTCGCCGGCACCGGCTTGCACGGGGCAGGGGCGGCCGACGAGATGCTGGGCCAGACCGTCATGCTGAACGCCACGGTGCGCGGCGCCGACCGGCGCGTGGACGCGACCCTGCAGGCCGAGCGCCTCCGCGCCACCGTGCGCGGCCCGGCCGCCAGCCCCTTCGACGTCGCCTTCAACCTGGAGGCGCGCGATCCGCCGACGACCCAGGGCACCGTTTCGGCCGAGGGCCGGCTGACCGGCACCGCCGAGGCGCCGCATATCGAGGCGCGTGTCACCACCGAGCGCCTGACCGCCTCCGGCCGCCTGCTGGAAAGCTTCGCCGTCACCGCCCGCGCCACCCTGCAGGAGGTGATCGCCGAGGCCACCGGCCGGCTGGACGGCAAGCCGTTGAACGTCGCGCTCCAGGCCGGGCGCGACGACCAGCGCCTCCGGCTCACCAAGCTCGAGGGGAGCTATGCCGGCATCGCCTTCAACGGCCATGGCGAGGGCGGCCTTCCCACCGGGCCCTTCGACGGCGCGCTGCGCCTGGAGGCGCCCGATCTCGCACCGTTGGGCATGGGCCTCGCGGGGCGGCTCACCCTCGACCTGCAGGCGCGCGCGATCCCCGGCGCCACCGGCATGGCGGCCCAGGGCGTCGAACTGCGGCTGAACGGCACGGGCGTCGGCGTGGGCGCCACCCGCGCCTCGGCCCAGGTCGAGATGACGGGCACGCTGGCCGCGCTGAACTTCCGGCTCGGGGTGACGGCACCGGCCTATGGCCTGGATCTCGCCGGGCATCTCGGCCAGGAGGGCGCGCTCAACGTCATCACCCTGAGCCGCCTGGAGGCGCGCGCCGCGCAGGACGCGCTGCGCCTGGCGGCCCCCGCGCGCATCCTGGTCACCGAGACCGGCGAGCTCACGCTGCAGCCCGCACGGCTGACCAGCCGCCGCGGCGGGACCCTCGCGCTCAACGGCCAGCTGGCCGGCGGCAATGTGACCGCGCGGGCGGACATCTCCAACGTGCCGCTCGGCCCGCTCAGCGGCGGGCTGGTGGCCGGCACCGTCTCCGGCCAGGTGAACGCCACCGGGCCGAGCGCCGCGCCGCAGGTGGACGCCAATATCCGTGTGGCCGGGCTGCGTTCGACGGATCCCTCCTTCGCCTCCATCCCCGCCGCGGCCATCGCCGCCACGGCACGGATGCAGGGCCAGGCCTTCCGCGCCCAGGCGCAGGTGAATGCCGGCCCCAGCGTGCAGCTCAACATCGAGGCGTCGCAGTCCCAGGGCCTTGGCCCGGCCGCGCCCTTCGAGGCGACGGTGCGCGGCCGGCTTGATCTCGGCCAGCTCGCGCGGCCCTTCCTGGCCGGCGGGGCGGATCGCTTCGCCGGGCGCGCCGTGCTCGACCTGCGGGCCAGCGGCACGGCCGCGGCGCCGGAGCTGGCGGGCACGGTGGTGCTCTCCGAGGGCAGCTACTCCAACCCCATCTACGGCGTGCGGCTGGACGGGCTGGCGGCGCGGATCGCGGCGCAGGGGCAGCGCCTCGTCATCTCCTCCTTCTCCGCGCGGACGGCCGGCGGCGGCACCCTTGCGGCCCAGGGCTGGGTGGAGCCGATGGGCGAGGGCCTGCCGGCGGAGATCCGCCTGACCGCCAACCGGGCGCGCCCCGTCAGCGGCGAGACCGGCGAGGCCACGATCGACGCCGACATCACCGTCCGCGGTCCGCTGACCGATGGCGGCAGCCTCGCGGGCCGGGTGACCATCCAGCGCGCCGAGATCCGCATCCCCGAGCAGTTCGGCGGCAGCGTGCCGAGCGTGGGGCCGGTGCGCGAGATCGGCCCCCTGCCGCCAGGGCGCCGCCCGCCGCCCGCGCCGCGCCCGGCGACGGCGGCCGCGCGGCCGCAACTGCCCATGACGCTGAACCTGACCATCGCCGCCCCCCGCGCCGTCTTCGTGCGCGGCCGCGGCCTGGAGGCGGAGCTGGGCGGCGAGATCACCATCGGCGGCACGGTGGCGGCGCCGGTGCCCTCGGGCGGGCTACGCATGCGGCGTGGCACCTTCGACCTCATCGGCCGGCAGCTGCAGTTCACGCGCGGCAATATCGGCTTCGATTCCGGCACCTTCATGCCGACGCTGGACTTCCTGGCCACCTCGCGCAGCCGCTCGCACACCATCAACCTGACGGTGACGGGGACGCCCACCGCGCCCGAGCTGAAGGTCACGGCCGAGCCGGAGCTGCCGCAGGACGACGCGCTGGCGCGCCTGCTCTTCGACCGCGAGACGAGCAAGCTCTCGCCCTTCGAGCTGGCGGGCATCGCCCAGGCGGTGGCGCAGCTGGCGGGCGTGATGCCGGCCGGCGCCGGCGTGCTGGACCGCCTGCGCAGCGCGGTGGGGCTGGACCGGCTGGGTGTCGGCAGCGATGGCGACAATCCCCGCGGCGCGGCGGTCGAGGCCGGGCGCTACGTGGCGCCGGGCGTCTATGTCGGCGTGCGGCAGGGGACGAGCGGCGGCACGCCGGGCGTCGGCGTCCAGGTGGAGCTCACGCCGCGGCTGCGGCTGGAGGGCCAGACCTCGACCGGCCCGGGCGGCGACCGGCTCGGCGTCACCTGGGAGTACGAATACTAGGCGATGATCGTGCCCGGGGGATCGGGCGCGGTTCTTGCGGGGAACTTCGCGCCGGCCGGTCGCGCCATGAAGATGCGGAGATGTGCGCAATAATGGCCGGGGCCGAATTGCAATCGACTCGCAGTTGAGGCTATCTGCCGGACGATCCCGCCCGGCCGAAGGACCCTCGCCATGCTTCGCGGCTTTCTCACCGCTCTTTTCGTCGTCGCCGGGCTTTCGCCCCTCGCGGCGCAGACCGCGTCCCCGATCCGCGTCGAGCTGAACCGCCTCGAGGCGCGCGAGAATGCCTGCCGCGTGTGGATGGTGCTGAACAACAGCGGCGGCGAGGCGCTCGACCCCCTGCGGCTCGACCTCGTGATCTTCGGCAAGGATGGCGTGGTGGCGCGCCGCCTGGCGGTCGATGCCGGCCCGGTGCCCGCCGGCCGCACGGTCGTTCGCCTCTTCGACATGACCGGCCAGGGCTGCGATGGAGTGGGCAGCATGCTGCTCAACGACGTGCTCGCCTGCGGCAGCCAGGAGGCCGATGCGCGCAATGCCTGCGTGACGCGCGCCACGCTGACCTCCCGCGTGAGCGGCGTGACCTTCGAGAAGTGACCCGCGGCCGATGAACCCCGTCCCGCACGACTTCACGCCCCTCGGGCTGTTCCTGGCCGCCGATCCGATCGTCAAGGCGGTGATGATCGGCCTCGCGCTGGCCTCCATCGCCTGCTGGGCGGTGATCATCGAGAAGAGTTTCGCGCTCGGCCGGCTGCGGCGCGAGGTGCGGGCGCTGGCCAGCGCCTCCGTGACGCCGACCATCATCGCCGAGGGCTCGGACGACCTGACCGCGATCGCGCTGCGGGCGGGCCTGCCCGAATGGCGCCTGGGTCAGGGCGTGCAGGAGACCGACGGCGAGTATCGTGCGCGGCTCGACGGCGCGATGCGCAAGGCGGTGCTGCGCGCCGTGCGGCGCACGGAGCCGGGTCTGCAGATCCTCGCGACCACGGGTTCCGTCGCCCCCTTCGTCGGCCTCTTCGGCACGGTCTGGGGCATTATGAACAGCTTCACCGGCATCGCGGCCAGCAACGACACCAGCCTGGCCGTCGTGGCGCCGGGCATCGCCGAGGCGCTCTTCGCGACGGCGATCGGCCTGGTCGCCGCCATTCCCGCGGTCATGGCCTATAACCGCTTCGTGGGCGGCCTGACCGGCGCCCGGCAGGAGGCGCTGGGCGCGGCCTCCGACCTCGCGCTGCGGCTCAGCCGCGCGCCGCGCCAGCAGGTGGCGGGCTAGCGCGCCATGGCGATGAGCACCTCCGGCAATTCGGGCGACGACGACGAGGAGAGCGCCGGCACCGCGATGTCGGACATCAACGTCACGCCCTTCGTGGACGTGATGCTGGTGCTGCTCATCATCTTCATGGTGGCCGCACCGATGATGATGGTCGGCGTGCCCGTGCAGCTGCCGCGCACCGCTGCAGCCCGGGTGGCGCAGACGGCGCCGCCGGTCGTGGTCAGTGTGAATCGCGAGGGGCTGGTCTTCCTGCGCGCCGAGCAGGTGCCGGAGGCCGAGCTCTCGGACCGCATCCGCGCCATCCGCGAGGCGGAGGCGAACGACGCCCCCGTCTATGTGCGCGGCGACCGGACCGTGCCCTATGGCGACGTCATGCGCGTCATGGGCAAGGTGACGGCCGCCGGCGTCTCGCGCGTGTCCCTCATCGCCGAGGCCGAACCCTCCGGCCCCGCCATCCAGGCTCGCTGAGACCATGCCGGACTTCTCGGCCCAGCTGAGGCTGCCCGAGGAAACGGAGCTGAGGCCACCGCCCGGCACCGTCCGTCGCTTCGGCCTGCCGGCCGCGGCCGCGATCCTGCTGCATGCCGCCGTCGTGGGACCGCTGCTCTGGCTGACCCAGTCGCCGCCCGCCGCGCCCGAGCCCGTGGGGATCGAGGTCTCGCCGGTCGAGGAGGCCGCGCCTTCCGAGGCCGCGGCGCCCACCGAAGTCACCGAGGAGACGCAGGCCGCGCAGCCCGAGGCCGCGCCGACCCCGCCGCCGCCCGATACCGTCGAGCCGCCGCCGCCCGACAGCCCGCCGCCCCCGCCGCCCGAGGCCCTGCGCCAGCCGCCGCCGGACGAGGCGCCGCCGCCGCCCCCTGACGCCACGCCCCCTCCGCCCCCGGACGAGACGCCTCCGCCGCCGCCCGAGGCCACCGCCGAGCCGCCGCCGGACACGCCCCCGCCCGAGCAGATCGCGCCGACGCCGCTGATCGCGCCGCTGGAAGCCGAGCCGCCGGAAGCCGAGGAGACGGTGCCCCCGCCGCCGCCGGAAGAGGCCGTCGAGACGCCGCCGCCGCCCCCGCCGCCGACCCCGGATGCGCCGGAGGAGACGGTGCGCGCCATCGCGCCCCCGCCGCCGCCTCGCCCGACGCCTCCCCGTCCGGCGCCGCCGCGCCCCGCGCCGCCCCAGGAGGCGCAGCCCGCGGCCGCCGCCCCGGCGCCGAGCGTCGCCGCGCCCCCGGCGCCGGTACGCCCGCCGGCCAGCTACATCGGCCGGTTGATGGCCGCGCTGGAGCGCCACAAGGATTATCCGATCGCGGCCCGCACGCGGCGCGCCGAAGGCACGGTCGTGCTGCGCTTCGCCATGCGGCGCGACGGCACCGTCGCCTCCTGGCGGATCGAGCGGAGCTCGGGCCACGAGGATCTGGACCAGGCGGTGGCGGCGATGATCCGCCGGGCCTCGCCGCTGCCCGCCCCGCCGCCCGAAATGCCGGGCGACCCGGTGGAGCTGGTCGTGCCGGTGCGCTTCACGCTGCGCTAGGCGCGGCTGCATCGGGCAAGACGTCGGTGCCGCGCCAACCGCGCCTGCCATCGCGCGTTGGCGTAGCACCTCGCATGACCGCGAGGCGCTGCCGGGGTGATTTCCGCCCCGCTGCCCCCATCGCGGAGAACGTCCATGTCCCTCGGCACCATCCTTATCATCATTCTCATCATCGCCCTGCTGGGCGGATTCAGCGGCCGCTTCGGGGGCTATGGCTACGGTTTCGGGCACGGCGGCGTCGGCGTGCTGGGTGTTGTGCTGGTCGTCGTCATCGTGCTTCTGGTGATGGGACGTATCTGACCGCCTAGAGGAGGCCCCTTGCCGCACCGCGAAAGCCACCGCGTCGATCGCATCGGCTGGCTGCGGGCGGCGGTGCTGGGGGCCAATGATGGCATCGTCTCCACGGCGAGCCTGATCGTCGGGGTCGCGGCCGCGGACGGCACGCGATCCAGCATCCTGATCGCCGGCGTCGCCGGGATGGTCGCGGGAGCCACCTCCATGGCGGCGGGCGAATACGTCTCCGTCAGCTCGCAGGCCGATAGCGAGAAGGCGGAGCTGGCGCGGGAAAGACAGGAGCTGCACGAGGACCCCGCCTTCGAGCGCGAGGAGCTCGCGCAGATCTACGTGCATCGGGGCCTCGATCCTGCGCTGGCAGGCCAGGTGGCCGATCAGCTCATGGCGAAGGACGCGCTGGGTGCGCATCTGCGCGACGAGCTCGGCATCACCGAGGTGACGGCCGCGCGGCCGCTCTCCGCCGCCTTGGCCTCGGCGGCGAGCTTCGCGATCGGCGCGGCCCTGCCGCTGGCCGCGGCGCTGCTGGCGCCGACGCGTCTGACGGCGCCGCTGGTTTCCATCGCCTCGCTGGCCTCACTCGCGCTGCTGGGGGCGCTGGGAGCCTGGGCCGGTGGAGCGAGCATGCGACAGGCGGCGGTGCGCGTCGCCTTCTGGGGCGCGCTGGCCATGGGGCTGACCGCCGCCATCGGGCGCCTCGTCGGTCAGGCGGTCTGACGCATGCCCTTCAGCATCGTTGGAAAGGGACTCCGGCTGGCCGTGCGGCTGACGCCGCGCGCCTCGCGGGAGGGCGTCGACGGCGTCATCGAAGGGGCGGACGGGCGGCGGATGCTGCAGCTTCGCCTAGCCGCGCCGCCCGTGGATGGCGCCGCCAATGCGGCACTGGTCGCCTTCGTGGCCAAGGCGCTGCGGCTCCGTAAATCCGAAGTGATGATCGCGACCGGCGAGAAGTCCCGGCTGAAGCTGCTGGAGCTCTCTGGCGATCCCGCGGATCTCAAAGCGAGGGTCGAGGCCTGGATCGCGGGCTCGACGTAACGGCGCGACCGTGCTTTGGCGAGGGGAAGACCGAAGGGGAGACACATCGGCACATGACGGACATCATCATCGACATCGGCGGCGAGCTCTTCCGAGCGACTTACGAGACGAAGGACGCGCCGAAGACGGTCGCGCGCTTCCGCGAGCTGCTGCCTTACCGCGACCGGATCATCCACGTGCGCTGGAGTGGCGAGGCCTGCTGGATCCCGATGGGCGAGCGGGACCTCTCCATCGGCTACGAGAACGCGACCAGCTATCCGGCGCCGGGGCAGATCATCGTGCATCCGGGCCATGTGAGCGGCGAGAGCGAGACGGAGATCCTGCTGGCCTATGGGCCCTGCTGCTTCGCCAGCAAGGCGGGCCAGCTGGCCGGCAACCACTTCCTGACGATCCGCGACGACCTCGAGCGGCTGGCGAAGGTGGGCCGCTCGGTCCTGTGGGATGGCGCGAAGGCGATCGAGTTCCGCGCGCCCTGATGATCGAAGGGGCAGGAAACTGAGTTTCCTGCCGGGGGAGTTCGAGGGGGCGACGCCCTCTCAGTTCCCAAGGAAGTTCTCGGCTTCCTTCACCACCTCCGCGAGCGCGCCCGGCGCGAAGGGCGACACCAGCCCCGCCGACTTCACCAGTTCCTGGAACGGCGCCGAGCCGCCGCGTTCGCAGAGCGCGACGTAGTCATCGAGCGCGGCCTTCGGATCGTGCCGGGACTTCACCCAGAACTGCAGCGCGCAGCAGAGCGCCAGCGTGTAGTCGATGTAGTAGAAGGGGCTGTTGTAGATGTGGTGCTTGGCCTGCCAGCGCCCGCCCTTCGCCAGGTAGCCGATATCGCCGTAATCCGACCACGGCATGTAGCGCTGCTCCAGCCTCTTCCAGATCGCGTGCCGCTCCTCCGGCGTGGCCTCGGGATGGGCGAAGACCTCGTGCTGGAAGTGGTCGACGCAGACGCCGTAGGGCAGGAAGGCGAGCGAGGAGATCAGGTGCATCCGCCGGAAGCGATCGGCCGCGTCGTCGCCGACCAGCAGGTCCATCTGCGGATGCGTGAGGAACTCGAGGCTCATCGAGTGGATCTCGCAGGCCTCCATGGTCGGCCAGAGCTGGTCGATGCCGGGGAGGCTGCGGCTTTCCCAGCACTGGAAGGCATGGCCCATCTCGTGCGTGAAGACGCCGATATCGTGATGCGTGCCGTTGAAGTTCGCGAAGATGAAGGGCGCGCCGACGCTGGGGAAGCTGGTGCAGAAGCCCCCGCCCGCCTTGCCCGGCCGGTTCTTCAGGTCGAGGAAGCCGCCCGCCCGCATCATCCGGTAGAAGTCGGCCAGGCGCGGGTCCATCCGGTCGAACATGGTCTGCGCGGCGGCGACGAGCGTGTCGTGGTCGCCGATGGGCGCGGGATTGCCGGCCGGGTCGATCAGGGCCTCGTCCCAGTAGCGCACCTTGTCCCAGCCGAACTCGGCGCGGCGGGATTCCAGCAGCTTCGCGATGAGCGGGACGACATGCTCGGCCACCTGGTCGCGATAGCGCGCGACGTCGGCCGCGTCGTAATCCGTGCGGCGCATGCGGCGATAGGCCAGCGGAGTGAAGCTCTCGTCGCCGAGCTTGCGTGCCATGCCGTGCCGCAGCTTCACGAGCTGGTCGTAGAGCGAATCCAGTTCGGCGCCGTGCTGCTCGAAGAAGGCCCAGCGCAGGGATTCCGCACGGTGGCGCATCTCGCGATCGGGGCTTTCGGCATAGGGCGCGAGGCCGGAGAGGTTCACCGTCGCGCCGTCGATCTCGAAGCTCGCCGAGGCCAGCAGCTCGGTGTAGCGCGCGGTGAGGCGGGCTTCCTCCTCCAGATCCGCGGCGATGATGGGATCGAAGGTGGTGATGTCGGTCCGCCAGAGATTCAGCACATGCGGCGTGACCAGCGCTTCCACGCCCGCGCGGTCCGGGTCGTCGATCAGGCGCTTCTTGATCGCGACCTCGTGCTCCGTCGCGACGGGCGACAGCGCATCGGCATATTCGCGCGCGGCCTTGGCCTCGGCGTCCTTCGTGTCCTGCGCGAAGCGGAGATGGACGAGCGCGCTCCAGGTGTCCGTCGTGCGGCGGGCGGTGTCCCATTCGGCGACGGCCGCGCCGCGGTCGCCGGCCTCGAGCCGGGAGGCGATGCGCTTCGCCTCCGCCGCCAGGGATTCCGCGGTGGGGCGGGGGGCCGTGATCTCGTCGAAACGCATGCTCGGAACTCCGGTGGAAGAGGGGAGGTTAAGCCCCGTTCCGCCAGGAGGAAATCAGGGTCGTCAGGCGGCCAGTACCCAGCGGTTCCGGCCGCCCTCCTTGGCGGCATAGAGCGCGCGGTCGGCCAGGGCGACGACATCCTCGGCGGATTGCTCCACGCCGTGCGCCACGGTCGCGCCGAGGCTCACGGTCAGCGAGCGTTCGGCGACGCCGAGGTCGAAGGGCGTATCGGCGATCGTCGAGCGGAAGCGCTCGGCGATGGAGGGGAGCTCGGCGGCGCCCACCTCGCTGAGGAGGATGAGGAATTCCTCGCCGCCGTAGCGCCCGAGATAGTCGCCCTGGCGCAGCATGGGCGAAAGGCGCTCGGTGAAGCCGCACAGGGCCTTGTCACCGGCGGCATGGCCATGCGTGTCGTTGATCGACTTGAAGTGGTCGATATCCGCCATGATCAGCCCCAGCGTCTTTCCGGCGGCCGCGCAGGCCTGCAGGTGCCGGTCCAGCGCGAGCAGGAAGGCGCGGCGGTTCAGCACGCCGGTCAGCACGTCGCGGTTCGCGGCCTCCGTCAGCTGCTCGGCCTGCCGCAGGAGGAACTGGTTGCGCTCGACCAGTTCCTGGAAGAGCTGGCTCTTGTTGATCAGGATCGCGACCTGGCCGGCGATCTGTCGGAAGACGGCCTGATGGATGTCCTTGTAGACATTGGTCTTCTGGCTGGTGAAGAAGATCACGCCCAGCGGCCGGCCATCGATGAAGAGGGGGCAGGTGAGGCTGGAGCGGCCGCCTTCGCCGACGATCTTCCGCGTGGCGTTGGAGGTCGGGTGCTCGGCCAGATAGGCCTCGAGGTCGTTCAGGATCCGCGGCTCGCCGGTGCGGAACACCTCGCGCAGGCTGCTGCCGGCGAGCGGCCGCGAATAGCCCTTGTTGATCCGCATCGGGCCCATGTTCGAGCGGGCCCAGTAGGAGGTCATCCGTGTGCCGCCGGCCGAGAGGAAGGCGCAGCCGATGCGGTCGTAGGGGATGATGCCGATGAAGCCCTTGAAGATGCTGTCGAGCACATCCTCGACCAGGATCTCGCGCTCCGCGGACAGCACCACCTGGTTGAGGCGCGTGAGCTCGGCCTCGCGCCGCGCGATGGCCTCCGAAAGGAGCTTCAGTTCGTGGCCGAGGCGGGCCAGCGCATCGTCGCCTTCCGCCTCCGGCGGCTTGACGGTCTTGCCCTGGCGAAGGGCGCTGACCCAGGCGGTATAGGCGGCGACGCGGTCGTTCGGATCCGCGAGGCTTCGTTCGTCGTCTTTGAGGGCCGCGTCCGTCATCTCGTCATCTCATGCGGGGGGCTTTGGCGGGAAGTCGGCAACGGTGGATCGTGCCGATGGCGGCGGGGAGGACCTACCGGCCCTGGCGCGGAGGGGCAAGCGCGTCGCGCGCATTTGCCTGCGTCTGTCCGCCGGGGGCGGCGAGCGGCACGCCGGAGACATTGACGAGCCAAGCCAGGCGATGGCGCTGCGCCGCGCGGGAATGCTGCCGCGCTGCCTCGGCCGCCGCCGCGCCGTCGCGGGCGCGCAGCGCCGCAAGCAGGCGAAGATGCTCCTCATGCGCCTGCTGCGCGCGGCCCTCGAGGGTGAGGAGCGAGGGCAGCAGCGCCATGGTCGCGGAAAGCTGCTCCAGGCTGCGCAGCAGGTAGCGGTTATGCGCGGCGAGATAGAGCAGCCCATGCAGCCGCTGGTTCACGGCGGCGAGCTTCGCCGCATCGGCGAAGACCTGGGGCTCGCCGGCCACCAGCTCCTCCATCGCCTCGATCTCGGTCTCGCTCGCATGCTGGGCGGCGAGGCCGGCGGCGGCGCCCTCCAGGATCTCGCGCATGACATAGAGCTCGACCACCTGGCCGTGATCCGGCCGCGTGACGGCGAGGCCGCGCCGCGCCTGGTGAGTGAGCAGGCCCTCGGCCTCCAGCCTGGCGATGGCCTGTCGGATGGGCGTGCGGGAGACGCCGAAGCGCGCGGCGAGGTCTGTCTCCGTCAGGCGAAGGCCGGGCGCGAGCGTGCCGTCGCGGATGGCTTCGCGCACCTGGAGATAGGCTTCCTGTCCGCGGCCCTGGCCGGAATTGGCGTCCATGGCGGCATTCTAGGATGGCGGGAGGCGGCCAGCCAGGGCCGGTTGGCGTTTTGGATACAGCCGGATACAGTCGCGGCGGAGCAGGAACGGAACAGGACATGGACTTCACCCGCACCTATGACGTGCTGGTGGTGGGCGGCGGCAATGCCGCGCTCTGCGCCGCGATCACCGCGCGCCAGGCGGGGGCGAGCGTCGTCGTCGCCGAGCACGCGCCGAAGCCCATGCGCGGTGGCAACAGCCGTCACACCCGCAATCTGCGCGCACTGCATCCCAAGCCGACCGGCGTGCTCACCGAGAGCTACCTGGAAGACGAATACTGGGACGACCTGCTGCGCGTGACCGGCGGCCGCACCAACGAGGAGCTGGCGCGCATGACCATCCGCGCGAGCCAGTTCGCGCCGGGCTTCCTCGCGGATTGCGGCGTGGTCTTCCAGCCGAGCCTCTCCGGCACGCTGAGCCTCAGCCGCACCAACGCCTTCTTCCTCGGCGGCGGCAAGGCGCTGGTGAATGCGATGTACCGGACCGCCGAGGCGCTCGGCGTCACCATCCTCTACGACACCGAGGTGCAGCATATCGAGGTGAAGGACGGCTTCGCGACCGAGGCCATCATCTCCTGGCGCGGTTTTCCCGAGCGGATCCGTTTCAAGGCGATCGTGGCTTCCGCCGGCGGCTTCCAGGCCAATCGCGAATGGCTGCGCGAATACTGGGGCGACGCGGCCGACAACTTCCAGATCCGCGGCACGCCCTATGCGCAGGGAACCGTGCTGAAGGACCTGCTGGCCAGCGGCATCCAGGAGGTGGGCGACCCCACGCAGTTCCACGCCGTCGCCAACGATGCGCGCGCGCCGATGGTGGATGGCGGGCTGGCCATGCGGCTCGACTGCGTGCCCTTTTCCATCGTCGTGAATAAGGAGGTCGAGCGCTTCTACGACGAGGGCGAGGATGTCTGGCCCAAGCGCTATGCCATCTGGGGCCGCCTGATCGCGCAGCAGCCGGATCAGCGCGCCTTCGCCATCACCGACAGCCAGGCGCTGCACAACTACCTGCCCAGCGTCTTCCCGCCCATGAAGGCGGGCAGCATTCCCGAGCTCGCGCAGAAGCTCGGCCTCGACGCCGCGAAACTGCAGGCCGTGGTGGACGAGTACAATGCCGCGGTGCTGCCCGGCACCTTCCATGGCAACAAGCTGGACGACTGCCGCACGGACGGGCTGGAGATCGAGAAGACGCATTGGGCGCGCCGCATCGACACGCCGCCCTTCTACGGCCATCCCCTGGCGCCGGGCATCACCTTCACCTTCCTCGGCGTGAAGGTGAACGACCGCGCGCAGGTGATGATGGCGGACGGCAAGCCCAGCGGGAACCTCTTCGCCTCCGGCGAGATCATGGCCGGCAATATCCTGGGCCAGGGCTATCTTGCCGGATTCGGCATGACCATCGGAACCGTCTTCGGCCGCCTCGCCGGCGAGGGAGCTGCGAAATATGTCCGCAACTGAATCCGAAGCCATCGTCGAGGGCCGGCGGCAGATGGAGATCTGCAATGCCTGCCGCTACTGCGAGGGCTATTGCGCCGTCTTCCCGGCGATGACGCTGCGGCGCGAATTCTCGCAGGGCGATCTCACGCATCTCGCCAACCTCTGCCACTCCTGCAAGGGCTGCTATCACGCCTGCCAGTACGCGCCGCCGCATGCCTTCGGTGTGAACATCCCAGCGACCTTCGCGACCATCCGCAACGAATCCTATGCCGAATACGCCTGGCCCGCGCCCATGGGCCGGGCCTTCGAGCGCAACGGCACGGTGGTCTCCGCCGTGGCGATGCTGGCGGTGACACTGGTGCTGCTGCTGACCATGGCCCTGCAGGACCCCGCGATCCTCTACACGGCGCAGACCGGCACCGGCGCCTTCTTCCGCGTCATCCCCTATTGGCTGATGACGGGCATGGCCGGGCTCACCTTCGGCTACGCGCTCATCGCGATGGCGGCGGGCGCGGTGCGCTACTGGCGCGGCACGGCGCCGGGGAAGGGGCAGAAGCCGCTGGCGGCCGCGCCGGTCGCGACGGCGGCGGTGGACATCCTCACGCTGCGCAACCTCGGCGGCGGCGGGCATGGCTGCAACGACATCGACGACAGCTTCGCGCAGACGCGGCGCTGGTTCCACCAGGCGATGTTCTACGGCTTCATGCTCTGCTTCGCCGCGACGACGACGGGCACGATCTATCATCACTTCCTGGGCTGGAAGTCGCCGCATGCCTTCCTGAGCCTGCCGGTGCAGTTCGGCACCTGGGGCGGCGTGCTGCTGTGCATCGGCACCGCGGGCCTGCTCTGGGTGAAGACGGTCACCGATCCCGGCCCGGTGGCGAAGCGCTGGCTGGGCGGCGAATACGCCATGCTGTCGCTGCTCTTCCTGATCGGCGCCACGGGGCTGCTGCTGCTGGTCGTGCGGCATACGGGCGCGATGGGCGTGATGCTGGCGCTGCACCTGGGCCTCGTGCTCGCCTTCTTCGTGGTGCTGCCCTACAGCAAGATGGTCCATGGCGTGTATCGCGGCCTGGCCCTGCTGCGGAGCGCGCAGGAAAAGCGCGCCTGACGCGCCTGGACAGGCGCTGAGCGCCGGGCCCATCCTCCGCCAAAACGGGGATGGCCGGGATGATCGAACGACGCGTGGTACTCACGCTCCTGGCGGCGCCGGCCGTGGCGCGGGCGCAGGGCTTTCCCGCCCGCCCGCTGCGCCTCGTGATCCCCTTCACCTCCGGCGGCAGCAACGACATCGTCGGCCGCCTCCTGGCCGAGGCCATGGCGGCGCGGCTGGGCCAGCCGATCGTCGTGGAGAACCGGGGCGGGGCAGGGGGGCTGCTCGGCAACGACCTCGTCGCGAAGGCGCCGCCGGACGGCTACACGATCCTGCTGGCGGGCAGCGGCAGCTTCGTTATCTCGAGCCTCACGGTGCCCCGCGTGCCCTACGATGTGGTGAACGGCTTTGCCGCCATCGGCCTCGTCGGCGCCGCGCCCAATGTCATCGCGGTCAACCCGGAACTGCCTGTCCGCAACCTGGCGGAGCTGCGGGACTATGCCCGCGCCCATCCGCCCATCACCTTCGGCACGCCGGGGGCGGGGACCACGGCGCATGCGCTGGGGGCGATGGTGGCGCTCACGCTCGGCTTCCCGATCGAGTTCATCCACTATCGCGGCACGGCGCCCGCGCTGACGGACGTGGTCGCGGGCCGGCTGCAGATGATCACCAATGCCGCCGCGCCCTTCCTGCCGTTCCTGGCCTCGGGGCGACTGCGCGCGCTGGCCATCGCCGGGCGCCAGCGCGCCTCGATCCTGCCCGAGGTCCCGACCTCGGTGGAGGAGGGCTTTCCGGAGATCGAGAGCGCCACCTGGTACGGGCTGCTGGCACCGGCGGGCACGCCGAGGGAGGCGATCGGCCGGCTCCATGCCGCGCTGAATGCTTCGCTGGAGGATCCGGGCCTGCGCGCCCGCATGGTCGAGAACGGCGTGGAGATCGAGACGAGCCCGACGCCCGAGGATTTCGGGCGCTTCCTGGTGACGGAGCGCGAGCGCTGGAGCGCCGTCGTGCAGCGGGCAAACCTGCGGGCGGAGTAGGATTTTCGCCGCATGCCTGGTGTCTCAAAGGCTGGAGCTAAACCCTGCCGCAAGGCGGCCGGCACCGCCCATTCACGTTTGCATCCCGCGCGACCGTCGCGCGGCGAAGCCAAGCGCGCGGAGCGCGCGCACGGCGTCTGAGGGCCTCAAATATGCAGCGCGCGGCCTTCGACGGCGAGGGCGGCTTCCTTCACCGCCTCGTTCAGCGTCGGATGGGCGTGGCAGGTGCGCGCCACATCCTCGCTGCTCGCCCCGAACTCGATCGCCATGGCGAGCTCGGCGATCAGCGTGCCGGCATCCGGGCCGATGATATGCCCGCCCAGAACGAGGTCGGTCTTCGCGTCGGCGATGATCTTCACCAGCCCGTCCGTCTCCGCCATGGCGCGCGCGCGGCCATTCGCGAGGAAGGGGAACTTGCCGACCTTGTAGGCCACGCCGCGCGCCTTCAGCTGCTCCTCGGTCTCGCCCACGGCGGCGACCTCGGGCCAAGTGTAGATGACCGAAGGAATGGCGTTGTAGTTGATGTGCGGCTTCTGGCCCGCGATCATCTCCGCCAGCGCGGAGCCCTCATCCTCGGCCTTGTGCGCGAGCATCGCGCCGGTGATGCAGTCGCCGATCGCGTAGATGCCGGGCACGTTGGTGGCGAAGTGGCCGTCCACCTCCACGCGGCCGCGCTCGTCCAGCTTCACGCCGACCTTGTCGAGGCCGAGGCCCGCGAGATGGGGGCGGCGGCCGATCGCCAGCAGCACGATATCGGCGGAAAGCTTCTCCTCGGCGCCGCCGGCGGCAGGGGCCAGCGTGAGCTCGACGCCCGAATCGCTCGCCTTGGCGCCGGTCACCTTGGTCTTGAGCTTGAGCTTCATGCCCTGCTTGGTCATGGCGCGCTCGAACTGCTTGCCGATCTCGAGGTCGAGGCCGGGCGCCAGGCGGTCCATGAACTCCACGACGGTGACCTGCGCGCCCAGGCGCTGCCACACCGAGCCGAGCTCCAGGCCGATCACGCCGCCGCCGATGACGACGAGGTGGCCCGGAACCTTCTCCAGCTCCAGCGCGCCCGTGGAGGTGACGATCCGCTTCTCGTCCACCTCGACGCCGGGGAGCGGCACGCTCTCGCTGCCGGTGGCGATGACGATGTGCTTGGCCGCGTATTCCTTGCCGTCCACCGCGACCTTGCCGGGGGCGGTGATGCTGCCCGCGCCCTTCAGCCAGGTGATCTTGTTCTTCTTGAAGAGGAACTCGACGCCCTTCACGTTGGCGTCCACCACCTTGGTCTTGTGGCCCATCATCTTCTCGAGGTCGTAGCGGACCTCGCCCACGATGACGCCATGCGTCTCGAGCTTGTGCTTGGCTTCCTCGAAATGCTCGGTCGAGTGCAGTAGCGCCTTGGAGGGGATGCAGCCGACGTTGAGGCAGGTGCCGCCCAGCGTCGCGCGCTTCTCGACGCAGGCCACCTTCATCCCGAGCTGCGCGGCGCGGATGGCGCAGACATAGCCGCCGGGGCCGGCGCCGATGACGATGACGTCGAAGCTGTCAGGGACGGTGGCGGACATGAGGGTTCCTCTAAGAAATCCGGCGCAAACTGACGCGCCCGGGGCCCCCGTGCAAGCCGGGGGCAATGGGCCGCCATGGTAGGCGCCCTCGGCCGAAGGTTCCACCGGCGAGCCTCCCGCCCAGCTCGCCGCTGCCATCCGCGGCTGGGGGTGGCGGCGGGGCGGCGCCCGCTGTCAGGCGGCTTGGTCCGCGCAGGCGAATTGGCTTGGCAGGCGGACTGTTCCATGGCCTGATCCGGAGATGACGGCACCGTTAGATGTGCCGTGTCCGGGAGGTTTAACTAGAATGAGTCATGCTCGGTCGGAGCTTTCGCGTCGTCACGCCTTGATGGTGGGCGCCGGCATTCTCGCCGTGCCTGCGGTTTCCAGAGCCCAGGCCCGATATCCCGATCGCCCGATCCGCCTGATCATCCCCTGGACGCCCGGCAGCAGCTCCGACGTGCAGCTTCGCAACCTCGCCGACCTGGCGAGCCGGGCGCTGGGCCAGCCCGTGGTGGCCGAGAATCGCTCGGGCGCCGGCGGCACGCTCCATGCCCTGACCCTGGCGCGGGAGGCGCGGCCGGATGGCTACACCATCGGCCAGATGCATCTTTCCGTCGTGCGCCGGCCCTATCTGGTCCGCACGCCGCAATGGGATGCGACGACCGACTTCACGCATATCATCGGCCTCACGGGCTGGCTCTATGGCATCGCCGTGAAGGCGGACAGCCCGTTCCAGACCTTCCGGGAGATGATCACCTACGCCAAGGCCAACCCCGGCAAGCTGAGCTTCGCGACCTCGGGCATCGCCACCACCAACCACCTCGCGATGGAGGATATCGCGGCGCGGGAGGGGGCGAGCTTCACCCACGTGCCCTTCCGCGGCTCGAGCGAGGGCGTGACGGGCGTGCTCTCCGGCACGGTCGACATGATCGCCGATTCCAGCTCCTGGGCGCCGCAGGTCGAGGCAGGGGGCATGCGCCTGCTCTGCGTCTGGACGGAGGAGCGGGTCGGCCGGTTCCCCACCGTGCCGACGCTGAAGGAGCTGGGGCACGACATGGTCGTGACCTCGCCCTACGGGATCAGCGGCCCACCGCGCATGGATCCGGGCATCGTCCGCACCCTGCACGACACGCTGAAGGAAGGCCTCTTCAGCGCGGAAAATACCCGCGTCCGCGGCCAGTTCGACATGCCGGTCGCCTACCTCAACACCGAGCAGTACCAGGATTTCATTGTCCGCCGCGCCGCCTATGAGCGGGAGATCGTGAACCGGCTCGGCATCCGGATGGACGGCTGATGGAGGCCCTCATGCAACGTCGCGCCCTTTTCGCCCTGCCGCTTGCGGCCCCTGCCGTCGCCAGTGCCCAGGGCCGTTATCCCGACCGGCCCATCCGGCTGATCCTCCCCTGGCCGCCGGGCGGCAGCGCCGATTCCCAGCTCCGCAGCATCGCCGAGCTGGCCTCGCGTGAGCTCGGCCAGCCCGTGGTGATCGAGAACCGGTCGGGCGCCGGCGGCACGCTCCATGCCGTGCACCTGGCGCGCGAGGCGCGGCCGGACGGCTATACGCTCGGCCAGATGCACCTCTCGGTCGTGCGCCGGCCCTTCCTCGTCCGCACGCCGCAATGGGATGCGACGAAGGACTTCACCCACATCATCGGCATGACCGGCTGGCTCTTCGGCATCGCCGTGCGGGCGGACAGCCCCTTCCAGAGCTTCCGGGAGATGATCACCTACGCCAAGGCCAATCCGGGCAAGCTCAGCTTCTCCACCTCCGGCATTGCCACCTCCAACCACCTGGCGATGGAGGACATCATCGCGCGCGAAGGCGTGGAGATCACCCACGTCCCCTTCCGTGGTGCCAGTGAAGGCATCACCGCCGTGCTGAGTGGCAGCGTGAGCATGATCGCCGACAGCAGCGCCTGGGCCGGCAATGTCGAGGCCGGGCAGATGCGCCTGCTCTGCGTCTGGTCGGAGGAGCGGGCGCCCCGCTTCCCCAATGTGCCGACGCTGAAGGAAGTGGGCCACGACATGGTCGTGACCTCGCCCTACGGGGTCAGCGGGCCGCCGCGCATGGATCCGGGGGTCGTCCGCGTCCTGCACGACGTCATGCACCGGGGGCTGATGAGCCCGGAGAACACGCGCGTCCGCGCGCAGTTCGACATGCCGCTCGCCTACCTCAACACCGAGCAATACCAGGACTTCATCGTGCGGCGTGCCGCCTACGAGCAGGAGATCGTGACGAGGCTGGGCATCCGCATGGAGTGAGATAGCCGCGCGGCCGCGTCGCCCGAGGCCGCATCACAGGGGGACAACAATGAAAAGACGCACTCTGCTGGCCGCGCTGCCCCTGGCGGCGCCGGCGCTGGCACAAAGTCGCTATCCGAACCGGCCCATCCGGTTCCTGATCCCCTGGCCGCCGGGCGGCAGCCTCGATGCGCTGCACCGCCAGATGTTCGAGATCTCGGGGAGGGACCTGGGGCAGAACTTCGTCATCGAGAACATGCCGGGCGCCCGGGGCACGCGCGCCGCCATGTTTCTGACGCAACAGGCGCGGCCGGACGGCTACACGCTGGCGCATCACCACCTCTCGATCCTGCGTCATCCCTTCCTGACGCGGCAGCCCACCTGGGATCCGGTGACGGACTTCTCCTACGTCATGCAGGTCACGGGCTTCGTCTTCGGCACCGCCGTCCGGGCCGACAGCCGCTGGCAGACCTTCGACGACCTGATGCGCGAGGCACGCGAGCGGCCCGGCACGCTGACCTATTCCACCTCCGGCATCGCGACGACCAACCACCTGGCGATGGAGGACATCCTCGCCCGACGCGAGGCGCGGATGGAGCACATCCCGACGCGCGGCTCGCAGGAGGGAGTCACCATGCTGCTCGGCCGGCAGATCGACGTGGTGGCCGATTCCCAGAGCTGGCGGCCGCAGGTGGAGAGCGGCGAGTTCCGGTTGCTCTCGGCCTGGACGCCGACGCGCCTGGGCTCGGCACCCGATGCGCCCACGCTGCTGGAGCTCGGCTTCGGGATGAGCGTGACCTCGCCCTATGGGATCGTGGGGCCCAAGGGCATGCCGCCCGAGATCGTGGACGTGCTGCATCGTTCACTGAAGAAGGCGCTGGACGACGAGCTGTGCCAGGCGATCATGCGGCGATGGGAGCTGCCCAACGAATATCTGGGGCCGCAGGAATACCTGGCCTTCGCGCAGGAACGGGTGCCCTACGAGCGGGACATGGTGCGGCGGCTGAACCTGAGCATCGATTGATGCGCCCAGATACCGGGCGGCGGAGCCGCCGCCCGGTTGGCGGGCGGGTGAGCGCCACTTCGTCGTAGGGAGGGGGCGCGCGCAGGCCGCGCGCCCTGGATTACGCCAGCCCGAGCGCCCAGAGCAGCACGCCCTTCTGGGCGTGCAGCCGGTTCTCGGCCTCGTCGAAGACCACGCTCTGCGGCCCGTCCATCACCTCGTCGGTGATCTCCTCGCCGCGATGGGCGGGCAGGCAATGCATCACGATGGCGTCCGGCACGGCGTGGCCGAGCAGCGCCTTGTTCACCTGATAGGGCGCCAGCATGTTGTGGCGCTGGCGGGCGCTGGTCTTGTCGTCGCTCATCGAGACCCAGGTGTCGGTCACGACGCAGCGCGCGCCCTTGACCGCTTCCTGCGGGCTGTTGGTCAGCTCGACGCGCGCGCCCTGGCTCCGCGCCCAGTTGATGAGGCCGGCATCCGGCGCCAGCTCCGGCGGGGTCGCGATGTTCAGGGTGAAGTCGAAGCGCGCCGCGGCCTGGATGAAGCTCTGCGCGACGTTGTTGCCGTCGCCGGTCCAGGCCACCGTCTGGCCGGCGATGGGGCCGCGATGTTCCTCGAAGGTCATCACGTCCGCCATCAGCTGGCAGGGGTGCGACACGTCGGTAAGGCCGTTGATGACCGGCACCGTCGCGTATTCCGCCAGCTCCCGCATCTTCGAGACGCGGTCGGTGCGCAGGATGATCGCATCCACGTAGCGGGACAGCACGCGCGCCGTATCGGCAGGCGTCTCGCCGCGTCCCAGTTGCGTGTCCTTGCTGGACAGGGTCACCACCTCGCCGCCGAGCTGGCGGATGCCCACCTCGAAGCTGACGCGCGTGCGCGTCGACGGCTTCTCGAAGATCATGGCGATGTGCTTGCCCGCCAGCGGCTTGCCGCCCACTTCGCCGCGCTTGGCGCGGGTGCCGAGGTCGAGCATGCGGCGCAGCGTCGCCGCATCATGGTCCATGAGCTCAAGAAAGTGGCGCGGCGCGCCACCCCCCTCGATGGGCCTGAGCACCGCGCTCACTTTGCCAAGGCCGGAGACTTGGCCGGCGTGAGCTTGGTGCAGGCGCGGTCCATCAGCGCCAGGGCCTCGTCCACCTGCGCCTCGGTGACGATGAGCGGCGGGGCGACCCGCAGCACGTTCATCCCGGCGGCGACGGTGAGCAGGCCCTCGGCCACGCAGGCCGCCTGCATCTCGCTGTTCGAGACCTCCGGCCGGAGCTTGAGGCCGACCAGCAGCCCCGCACCCTGCACGCCTTCGGCGACATGCGGATGGCGGGCGGCCAGCGCCTCGAGACCCTTCCAGAGGTAGCGCGCGACGCGGTCCACCCCGGCCAGGAAGCCGTCGGCCAGCACCACGTCCAGCACGGCATTGCCGGCGGAGCAGGCCAGCGGGCCGCCGCCATAGGTCGTGCCATGCGTGCCAGGCTTGAGGTGCTTGGCGACCGCCTCGCGGGCCAGGACGGCGCCGAGCGGGAAGCCGCCGCCGATGCCCTTGGCCGAGCTCATGACGTCCGGCTCGATGCCGGCCCATTCATGCGCCCAGAGCTTGCCCGAGCGGCCCATGCCGGTCTGCACCTCGTCGAGCGCGAGCAGGAGCCCGAACTCGTCGCAGACCGCGCGGAGATCCTTCAGGAACCGCAGGTCGGCCGGGCGGACGCCGCCCTCGCCCTGGATGGGCTCGATCAGGATGCCGGCCGTGGCCGGCGTGATGGCGTCGCGCACCGCGTTCATGTTGCCGAAGGGCACATGGTCGAAGCCGTCCACCGGCGGGCCGAAGCCGGCCAGGTACTTCTCGTTGCCCGTCGCCGAGAGGGTGGCGAGCGTGCGGCCGTGGAAGGCGCCCTCGAAGCAGATCATCCGGTACTTCTCCGGATGGCCGTTCTCGGCGTGGTATTTCCGGACGGCCTTGATCATGCCCTCGTTCGCCTCGGCGCCCGAGTTGCAGAAGAAGACGCTGTCCGCGAAGGAATTCGCCACGTGCCGGGCCGCCAGCTTCTCAGCCTGGGGCACCCGGTAGAGGTTGCTCACATGCATGACCTTCGCCGCCTGCTCCGCGATGGTCTTCACCAGATGCGGATGCGCGTGGCCGAGCGAGGTGGTGGCGATGCCGGAGCCGAAGTCGAGGAATCGTCGCCCGTCTTCCGTCCACACATAGGCGCCGTCGCCCCGCTCGAAGGCGAGATCGGCACGGTTGTAGGTCGGCATCAGGGCGGGGATCACGCTTCAGCGCTCCTCTGGAGACTTCTTCCCGCGAATTACGGGGAGAAACCTCCAGTCTGACGCAAAAACGGCGAAAATCAATCCGCGTGGCGATGAAGAGGCGGTTACCGCCCCGTGTTCGGCGTCGGCCCGCCCGTCGGGACGATGTCGCCGCCGGCCCCGCCCATCGGGCCGGAGTTGAAGCGGCCGATATTGCCGAACAGCGCCTGGAGGATCGAGCGGTCGTTGCCGGGGGTCGGCGTCTCGCGGCTCACGAAGCTCACCCGCGGCATGTCGCCCTCGCCGATCTCGCGGACGCCGGTGACGGTGCCCTCGGGGCCGAAGTTGACGGCCACGACCCGTTCGTCGCGCACGGCCAGGGTCCGGCCGGGGCGCAGCTGCGTCGAGCTGCTGAAATAATACCAGCTGTCATCCGTGAAGGTGCTGGTCTGGCTGGGGCTGCCCAGCAGCGCCTGCACGTCGGAGCGCGTCGTCACGCCCGGCGTGATCTGCTGGATCTGCTCTTCCGACACCGCATGGCCTCGCGGCACGATGGGCGTGGAGAAGATGTTGCGCGGCCGCTCTGGCGCGGGCGGCAGGTAGGCGCAGCCGGCCAGCGCCGGCGCAGCCAGGAGCAGCGCGGCCATCAGGGGCTTGCGGATGTTGACCGGGGCGGGTTGTCGGGCCATGTGCCGGATTAACGACACCCGGCCGTCGCGGTCAATGCGCGCCTCGGCCGCACTTCCAGGAAGCTGACATCATGGGCCTCTTCGGCCTCTTCCGCCGACCGCGCCACGAAAGGTCCGGCTTCATGCTCTATGGAGTCGCGGTGGCCGCGGCCCGGGAGCCCGATTTCTACGCCGAGCTCGGCGTGCCCGACACCGCGGCAGGCCGTTTCGAGCTGGTGGCCCTTCACGTCGCCCTGCTGATTCGCCGCCTGCGCGGCGAAGGCACCAAGGTCGGCGACGCGTTGGCGCAGGCGGTCTTCGACGCCATGTTCTCCGACATGGACCTCAATCTCCGTGAGATGGGCATCGGGGACATGACCGTCGGCAAGCGGGTGAAGATGCTCTGGGAAGGCTTTCATGGCCGTGCCCAGGCCTATGCCGAGGCGATCGCCGCCGGCGACGAGGCCGGGCTCGCGGCCGCGCTGGCGCGCAATGTCTGGGTCCGGGAGGACGCGCCGGAAGGTTCGGCCGAGGCACTCGCCGCCCAGGCCCTGCGAATCGACGGCGTGCTGGCCGGCCAGGCCCTGGCCGAACTGCTTCAGGGGAGGGTGCATTTCGCATGAATCCGGAATTCAGCCGCCGACTGGCCCTGGCCCATGTGCCGGCGGAGGGCGTGGCGATGCGGCTAGAGGCCGCGGCAAGCGATCGCGAGGCACTGTCCCGGCGGCTCGGCCTGCTGGCCCTGCACGTGCTGCAGGCCGACCTTCGCCTCATCCCGGACGAGGAGGGGGCCATCCTGGTCACCGGCCGCCTGACGGCCGAGCTGGAGCAGGAATGCGGGGTCACCCTGGTTCCCGTCCATCAGTCGGTCGCGGAGGAGGTGGCCTGGCGCCTGCTGCCCGAGGGTGTGGAGCCCTCCGACGGCGAGGACGATCCGGACGACATCGAGAGCGAGCAGGGCGTCGCCGATCTGGGCGAGGCCCTGGCCCAGCAGCTGTCCCTGGCGATCGATCCCTATCCCCGCGCGCCCGGTGCCGCCCTCCCCGAAGGGGTGGACGACCGGGAGACGCATGGCCCCTTTGCTGCCCTGTTGAAGCTTCGTCGTCCCTGACGGTTGCGTGCGGGGGAGAATGGGTGCTAAGCGCCCCCCTCTCTGCCGCTGCATGCCCGCCGCGGTGGCTCCCGCTTGGGCAGTCCGCCCCCCAGAATCGAGTTGAAAGGCTGGCTCCATGGCCGTCCCTAAGAAGAAAGTCTCGCCCTCTCGCATGGGCATGCGCCGCAGCCATCACGCGGTCGCCAAGGAGGCGCACCTGGAGTGCTCCAACTGCGGCGAGCTGAAGCGCCCGCATCACGTCTGCTCCTCCTGCGGTCACTACGACGGCCGTGAGGTTGCGGCCGCTGACGCGCTGAAGGGCGTGGTCCGCGCCTAACGTGACCGGCAGGGGGGCGCCTCGTAGGTGAACATGGCGGCGCCAGCCGAAGGAAGCCTGCGAAGGTTCTCCCTTGCCATCGACGCGATGGGGGGAGACCACGCGCCGGACAGTGTCCTGGACGGGCTGGAGCTCGCCGCCGAGCGGCATCCCCAGGCGCAGTTCCTGCTGTTCGGTGACGAGGCACGACTTCGCGACGCGCTGGCCCGCCGGCCGCGCGCTGCGAAGATCTGCGTCCTGCGCCACGCGCCGGACGCCATTCCCGGCGACATGAAGCCGACCCAGGCCCTGCGCCAGGGCCGCAAATCCTCCATGCGCATGGCCATCGACGCGGTGGCCTCGGGCGAGGCCTCCGGCGTCGTCTCCGCCGGCAATACCGGCGCGCTCATGGCGCTCGCCAAGATCGTCATCAAGACGATGCCCGAGATCAGCCGGCCCGCGCTGGCCGCCATCGCGCCCTCGCTGCGCGGCGACGTGGTCATGCTGGACCTCGGCGCCAATGTGCAGTGCGACGCCCGGAACCTCGTCGAATTCACCATCATGGGCGACGCCTTCGCGCGCGCCGTGCTCGGCCTGCCCAGCCCCACCATCGGCCTGCTCAACGTCGGCTCCGAGGAGCTGAAGGGCGACGATCGCGTGCGCGAGGCGGCCGAGGTGCTGCGCGGCCATGCCGGGCTGAATTTCCACGGCTTCGTTGAGGGGCACGACATCTCCGCCGGCACCGTCGACGTCGTGGTGACGGACGGCTTCACCGGCAATGTCGCGCTCAAGACCGGCGAGGGCGTCTACAAGCTGATGCGCGAGCTGCTGAAGCAGGTCTTCACCTCCAGCATCCCGGCCCGCATGGGCTACCTCCTCGCGCGCCCGGCCCTTGAGCGGCTGCGCGAATGGATGGACCCGCGCCGCTATAACGGTGCTATTCTCCTTGGCCTCAACGGCGTGGTCGTGAAGTCGCATGGCGGCACCGACGCGACCGGCTTCGCCCATGCGGTGGATGTGGCCATGGACATGGTGACGCACGGCTTCACGCAGACGATCCGCGAGAGCCTTTCGCAGCTCGCGGCCGCTTCGTCGCCCGTGGCCATTCCCCCGATCGTCGCTCAACAGGACTGACCAGCCTTGTCCCTTCGTTCCGTGATCGCCGGCTGCGGCGGCCATCTTCCGTCCAACGTGCTGGACAATGCGGCCTTGGCCGCGAAGTTCGGTCTGGACACGAGCGACGAATGGATCCGGGAGCGCAGCGGCATCTGCCAGCGCCACCTCGCCGGCCCTGACGACACCGCGACCTCGCTGGGCGCCGAGGCGGCCCGCCGGGCCCTGGCTCAGGCCGGCATCGATCCCTCCGAGGTCGACGGCATCATCTGCGCCACCTCCACGCCGGACAACGCCTTCCCCTCGACGGGCGCGCATATCCAGGCGGCGCTGGGCGTGAAGAAGGGCTTCGCCTTCGACGTCTCGGCCGCCTGCACGGGCTTCATCTATGCCCTCTCCGTCGGCGATGCGATGATCCGCGCGGGCCAGGCCCGCTGCGTGCTGGTCATCGGCGCCGAGGTCTATTCCCGTATCCTCGACTGGTCCGACCGCTCGACCTGCGTCCTCTTCGGGGACGGCGCGGGGGCGGTGGTGCTGCGGGCCGAGGACGAGCCGGGCGATCGCGGCGTGCTTTCCACCCATCTGCATGCGGATGGCAGCCAGGCCGGCATTCTCTATGTCGAGGGCACGACCGGCCCGCTGAAGATGGCGGGCAACCTCGTCTTCCGGCAGGCGGTCAACAAGCTCTCCGCCGTGGTGGACGAGGCCCTGGCCGCGAACAAGGTCGAGAAGGCCGATGTGAAGTGGCTGGTGCCGCACCAGGCGAATATCCGCATCATCGATGCGATGGGCCGCAAGCTCGGCCTCTCCCCCGACCGCGTCGTCAAGACGGTGGACCGGCACGCCAATACCTCGGCCGCCTCCGTGCCGCTGGCGCTGGCCGAGGCGGTGGGCGACGGGCGCATCCGCCCGGGTGACCTCGTGCTGCTCGAGGCCATCGGTGGCGGCCTGACCTGGGGCGCCGCGCTCGTCCGCTTCTGAGCGGCGGCGCGGCCATTCGACCAGAGACTGGTTAGCGGTCCGCCACGTCAGGCGACGCTGAGGCCGCCCAACCCTGGAGCCAGCTCCGGGAAGAAATGATCGACCTCGTTGAAGAAGAGCGACGCGATCCGCCGGTATCCCCAATCCGTGAAGTGAACGCCGTCCTCCGCGCGGAAGGTGCGCGGCCCGCGCTCGAGCGTGACGCTCGGCGTGAAGCGGCCCTCGGGGTCGCTCGTCGCGTCCCAGGTCGGGATCCAGGCGCCGCCGGCGATGGTCACCGCATCATGCTGGATTTCGTTGAGCTGCCGCGCGGCGCCGGCGAATTGCGCGTTGCGCATATTGGGCAGGCCGAACCAGACCACGCGCGCGCCGGAGGCGAGGGCCGGCTCCACCATCTCGGTGACGCGACGACCATAGGCCTCGGCGAAGCCTGCGGTGCCGAAGGCGAATCGGAGCCGCTGCTCGCGCACGACGAGCGGGCGGAAGTCGTTGGCGCCGATCCAGTAGACGACGAGGTTGGGACGATGGCGCGCCACGAGGTCGCGCGCGGCGGTGGGCCAGTCGTGCTCGTCGCTGCGCGTGACGCCGGTGGCATGCAGCGTTCCGTTGACGGCCCGCACGCCCTCGCGCCGGCGGAGGATGCCGTTGAGCGAGAGGAACATGCCCTGCGCCAGCGAATCGCCGCAGAAAAGGATCCGCACCTGATCGGGCGGCGTGCGGGCATCGCCGGCTGGGGTGGGGGCAGGTGCGGGCGGGGCGGCGGTCTGCGCGGTGGCGGGGCCGGAAAGGGCCGCTCCCGACAGCGGGAGGAGTGTCAAAGCACTCCGGAGAAGACGTCGGCGACAGGTCACGAAATCATCAATACCGACGGCCACGCCGCGTTCTCCGAGGGGACAGACCAGCAGGGGCCAGCTATATCACGGGCATGGCCATGATGAAGTGCCGAGCCCGATGAAATGCTGAAGCGCCGAGGTTTTTTCTCTGTCATGGGCGTCGGCCTCGCCGGCTGCCAGGGCGGTGCCTCCATCCCCCGCGGAGCAGGCGATCTGCCGCCCGGGCGGGATCCGATCTTCGTCGCGGAGACGGGGCCCGATCCATCGATGGCATCGGTCCTGCCGGCCAGCACGGGGGGCGATTCCTTCGCGCCGCTGGGGGCTGCGCTGCGCGGCATCGAGCGCGGGAATCGCGAGGCGCGGGCGCTGGTGACGATCATGGGGGACAGCCATTCCGCCGGCCCCGTGATGGTCGAGCATCTGCGCGGCCTCTTCCAGTCGCGCTTCGGGGCGGCGGGCGTCGGGCGGCTCGCGCCGGGCAAGGCGCAGCGCTTCTTCAATCCTTCCTATGTCACGCTCGGCCAGTCCGGCGAATGGACGGCGCGCAGCGCGCTGCGCTCCTCCTCGCCCGGGCCCTTCGGCATCACGGGCTACCGTCTCAGCGGATCGGGCGCGGGCGATACCGTGACCCTGCGCTCCAACGAGGCCGAGGGCTTCGACCGTGTTCACCTGGCCATGCTCGCCGGGCCCGAGGCCGGCAGCTTCCGGCTGCGGGTGGACGACAACTGGATCGGCCCCGCGACGCTGAAGTCGTCGAGGCCGGAGTTCCGGCCGATGCTCCTGGACGTGCCGGCCGGCAGCCGCGAGATCGCGCTGGAGCTCACCGGCGACGGCGTGGTGGAGATGCTGGGCTGGGGCATCGAGCGCCGGACCCGCGGCGTCATGGTCGAGGCCTTCGGCATCAACGGCGCCACGCTGTCCTCGCTGGAGAATCGCGATCCCGAGATCATGCGCCGGGAGCTCGTGGCCCGGCCGCCGGCGCTGCTCGTGCTGGAATTCGGCACCAACGAGGCGACCGACCCGGATTTCGACGGCGACGCCTATGCGGCGGCGCTCACGCAGCAAATCCAGCGCCTGCGACAGATCCTGCCCCGCAGCGGCATCATGCTGATGGGCGTGCCCGATGCCGCCCGGCCGGTCCGCCTGCCGCCGATCCGCCGCGGCCGGCGCCTCGTGGAGCAGCGCCAGCCGATCGGCTGCGCCGCCGCCCGGCCCCTGGTCTCCATCTCGCAGGTCCGTGCCGTGCAGCGCGCCGTGGCCCAGAGCCAGCGGGTCGCCTTCTTCGACTGGAGCGCCGAGGTGACGCACAGCCCTTGCCGCCTGCAGGCCCTCGCGAGCGGCGAGGCGCCGCTCATGCGCGGCGACTTCGTGCATTTCACGCCGGACGGCTACCGTCTCACCGCCGAGAAGCTCTACGCGCATATCCTGCACGGCGCCGGCCTCCGCCCCCAGCGATCGAACGCCTGACCGGTGCTTTTCCCGACCGGTATCTTCGCGCTCTTCTTCGCGGTCGTTTTCCTGGGGCATTGGACGCTGGTGCGCGTCCGGCCGTCGCTCGACCGCTGGTTCCTGCTGGGGGCGAACCTCGCCTTCTACGCCTTCTGGAGCGTGGAGTTCTGCGCGGCGCTGATCGCCGTCGGGCTTTGGACCTGGGGGGTGGGGCTGATCTCGGCGAAGGGGAGATCGCGCGTCGCGCTCTGGATCGGCGTCGCCGGCACGCTCGGCTGGCTCTTCTACTTCAAGTACGCGAATTTCTTCCTGCAGGAGATCGTCGCCCGGCTCGGCTTTCCCGCACCGATCCTCGATGTGGTGCTGCCCGTCGGCATCTCCTTCTACTGCTTCCAGGCCATCTCCTACATGGTCGACGTCCATGACGGCGATGCGGAGGTGGAGACCAACCCGCTGAACGTGCTGGTCTACCTGACCTTCTTCCCGCATCTCGCGGCCGGGCCGATCGTGCGGGCCGCGCACTTCCTGCCGCAGCTGCGGGTGCCGCCGGATCGCTACCGCATTCCCGTCGCGATGGCGGGGATCCTCATCCTGGGCGGGCTGCTCAAGAAGATGGTGATCGCGAACGAGCTCGCGACCGGCATCGTCGATCCCGTCTTCCGCGATCCCACGGCCTATGGCGCCTGGGACATCGTGCTGGCCTGCTACGGCTATACGATCCAGATCTTCTGCGACTTCTCGGCCTATTCCGACATGGCGATCGGCTTCGCGGCGCTGCTCGGCTTCCACTTCCCGAAGAACTTCGACCAGCCCTTCCGCGCCGTCTCGCTCTCCGAGTTCTGGCGGCGCTGGCACATCTCGCTCTCCACCTGGCTGCGCGACTACCTCTATATCCGCACGCTCGGCGGCAACCGCGGCAGCGAGGCGCGCACGCGCTTCAACCTGATGGCCACCATGGTCCTCGGCGGCATCTGGCACGGCGCCAACTGGACCTTCCTCCTCTGGGGCGCGATCCATGGGGCGGCCCTGGCGGTGGAGCGTGCACTGGGCGGCCGCGCCCGGCCGGTGGGCAAGGGCGCGATATTGCTGCGCTGGCTGATCACCTTCCACGTGGTGATGCTGGCCTTCGTCCTGTTCCGCGCGCCGGATCTCGGCACCGTCGCGGCGCTGGCGGCGGGCCTGGTGGACGGGCTGCCGAGCGAGGCCGTCACCTGGCGCCTCGCGGCGCTGGCCGCGCTCGGCCTCGCGATCCACTTCCTGCCGCCCGACCTGCGCGAGCGGATCGAGGACCGGCTGCGGCCGCTGCCGGCGCCGGTCCTGGGCGCGGCGCTGGGCCTCGCCTTGCTGGCGATCCTGCTGGCCGGGCCCGAGGGCGTGGCGCCCTTCATCTACTTCCAGTTCTGAGGGGGAGAGGATGCAGCAACCCTGGCTCAACCCTCCCGGCACGGAGCCTTCGCGCCGCGCGCCGGACGACTTCTCGCCCGCCACGGCCACCATGCCCTGGCGCGGGGCGCTGCTGGCGCTGGTGCTGGTCTGGCTGATCCTGCTGGCGGGCCGGTCGGAAGCGATCGTGGACGCCGCCTATGGTCTGCCGGTCCTGCCCGGGACGGAGGCGCTGATCGCCGTCGCCGAGGGCTGGAACGACGCCCTTTCCGCCATCGGCCTCCCGCAGGCGCTGAAGGCCGTCAGGGAAGTGCTGGCGACGGGACGCTAAATCAGGCGCCGCTGACCGGGTAGCGCCCGAGGATCTGCGTAAGGCCGGTCCACCAGGCCTGATAGGCCGTCCCGGTCGCCGGATGGATGCCGTCGCGCGAGGGGAAGCTGCAGCGCATTTGCCGGCCGGAATTGATGGCGGGAAGGTCGCGCAGCTGGTCGGAAGCCTGCCGCTGCGCCTGTGCCAGCGCGCGGTCCAGCGCCACGCTGCCACGCTCCAGCACGCTGTCCTGCGAGAAGCAGCCAGGCGTGGCCCAGATCACCTGCTCCGCGTTCCAGCGCGCCATGATCTCGGCGATCCGGGTGGGATAGGCCTGCACCTCGGCCGCGCTCATGCCGCGCAGATCGTTGGTGCCGAAGACCAGGACCAGCCGCCGGGCGCAGCGCGGCTCCTGGGCGCGGAGCCAGTTGAGGGCGGCGCCACCCTGGGCAATGACCTCGAAGCCGAGCGCCTGGGCATAGGGGCCCATGCCGACGGCGAGGCTGTCGCCGAGGAGAATGTCCGGGCAGCTGGTCTCGGCGGAGACGGCGGCGGGCGTGGCGGCGGCCGGGGTGGCGACAAAGGCCAGCGCCAGGGAGGCGAAGAGGGAAGCGGCGAGATTCCGGCGGAGCGGGATCATGGCGGTCGTGACTCCTTCCTGGGGCCTGCCGCTTCCTTGGCAGGGCCCTGGTGAATGATCGGTGAAGGACTAGGCTCACCGGGGAGGGGCGAAGGCCGGGCGCACCGCCCGCCATCCGCCGATTGCGAAACAAGGTTGACGTGAGGGCCGCTTACCGGCTTTCCTGCCGCTTCAAGCACTTGCAGGGTTGAGTGACGCCATGGAGACGTTGACGCGCTCGGGACTCGCCGAAGCCATCTATGTGGCGGTGGGGCTGTCCCGCAACGAATCGGCCGCCCTGCTGGAGGCGGTGCTCGAACGCGTCGCCACCGTGCTGGAAACGGGTGATTCCGTGAAGATTTCCGGGTTCGGCACCTTTCTCATTCGGCAGAAGGGAGAGCGGATCGGCCGCAATCCCAAGACGGGCGTTGAAGTCCCCATTCTCCCGCGTCGCGTGCTGACCTTCCGGCCCAGCCAGGTGCTCAAGGCACGAATCAACGGCGACAGTCTGCCTGCCACCGAGCCGAAGGCCGAGGGCATGAAGGCTCGCGGCGCGTGAGTGGGTCGCCTGATCTAGAGGATCGGCCCCGGCTGCGCAAATCGGCCCAGGCCTTCCGCACCATCAGCGAGGCGGCGGACCAGCTCAACGTGCCCCAGCACGTCCTTCGATTCTGGGAGACGAAGTTCCCGCAGCTGAAGCCGCTGAAGCGCGGTGGCGGGCGGCGCTACTACCGCCCGGAGGATCTCGCCCTCCTGAAGCGGATATCCGACCTGCTCTACACGCAGGGTTACACGATCAAGGGCGTGCAGCGCCTGCTGGGCGAGGGCGAGCCGGAGCAGCAGATGGGGGAAGCCCCGCCGGAGAATGCGCTGGCGGAGGTCCTGGCCGAGCTCGAGGCGATTGCCGAGGAGATGCGGCACCTCTGAGTTGGGGCGGCTCGCGCCGCCCCGATGGGCTCAGTCGTTGTAGGCGAGCAGCGTCTCGGTCGGGACGTCCAGGCGCTTGCGGCCCTCAAGGAAGGAGAGCTCGATCAGCGCCGCCACGGCCGGCACGACGGCGCCCGCCTGCTTCAGCAGCGCCACGCCCGCCGCCATCGTCCCGCCGGTGGCCAGCAGGTCGTCCAGCAGCACCACGCGCTGGCCGGGCGCCACGGCGTCCGCCTGCATCTCGATGCGGTCGGTGCCGTACTCGAGCGCGTAGTCGTAGCCCACGGTGGGGCCCGGCAGCTTGCGGGGCTTGCGCAGCATGATGAAGCCGAGGCCGAGCTCGAGGGCGAGGGGGGCCGCGAGCAGGAAGCCGCGGCTCTCGATTCCCGCCAGCAGGTCGGGCTTGTAGGGCGTCACGCGGGCGGCCATGGCCGCCATCGCCGCCTTCCAGGCGGGGCCGTGCCGGAGCAGAGTGGAGATGTCGTAGAAGAGGATCCCCGGCTTCGGGAAATCCGGAATGCCACGGATGTGGCCCTTGAGTTCTTGCTCGGTCACGGCTTTCTTCGCATGGAGGGGGCGGCGCGGAGGCGCCGAGGCATGGTCCCGCGCGGAAACTAGCGCCGGCCCTCAATCATCCGCAAGGTTCCCCCGCGCGGTGCCCGTGAAGTTTCTCGAAAAGGTTCTGTCATTACCATGTCACGAGGCAAGATCGCGCTGCTCGCCGGTATCGTTGGTTTCATCGTCTATATCGCGGTCGTTGTGGCGGTGGGCGATTTTTTTGTGAATCTGCACTGGACGATACAGGTCGTTTATTACGCGCTTACTGGGTTTATCTGGGTATTTCCTGCGATCCGGCTGATCAAGTGGGGCGCGCGGGCGCCTCGCTGAGAGCGGGCGCCGCGCGCCCGGGACCTATTCGTCCGCGATCCGCAGCGCCGGCGGCGATTGTGACCGTGCCGCTGCGCGTCACCGCGACGGGCGTGGCCAGCGCCGACCAGGTGAGCGCATTCCCGCCCGAGGGCACGTCGAAGAGGCCGGCGGCGGCGCCACCGCCGGTGCCGAGCTTGAGATAGACGGCACCCGGCAGCATGGGCGAACGCCCCACAGCGCGCGGGCGAGGATATTCCCGGCATGATCGGTGAGGGAGCTCATGGAGGATTCCTTCTGCTGGTTCAGGCGGTCGCCGTGACGGGCGGCGCGGGGGTCTTCTGGCCCGGGCAGGACAAGGTCTTCGCGGCGGGCCAGGGCAGGGAATCGGCCCGCGCGGCGACGGGAAGGGCGAGGAGCGCGCCCGCCACCAGCGGCGTGAGCAGGAGGCTGGCGAAGGTCGCGCCCGCCGTCTGGACCAGGCGCAGCGTCTGGCTGGGGCTTACGGTCAGGGCGAGAGGCGTCACCGCGCCATCGAACGCGAAGCCCGTGCCGAGGGCGGCCTGGCCGCGCACCGGCAGCAGGCTCAGGGCGTCGGAGGCCTCCACGATCATCACATCGCCCGCGCGCAGCCTTCCGGTGGCGGGAGCGAAATAGCCATCGGCCATGATCGCCGCCTTCGGATCCGCGCTCCGGTAGTGCCCAGAGGTTGAATCGCGCGGACTGGATGCGCGGCATGAGGTCGGTCGCGAGGGAGGGCATGGGCATGCGTCTCCTGGGGCCGCGGAAGGCGGCCAGAATGGGAAAAGCGAAGCTGGGGAGGGGGCGGCGAGGCGCCGGGCGCAATACGCCCCTTGGCCCGGCTTCTCTAAAAGAACAAAATAAGAACTTCAAGAAGAAACCGCCGGGCCACGGCGATATTGTGAAACCGGCCGTCCTGCCGCATAGCCGGGAGGCCCCGGCTCCGGAGACTCCCCATGCGCCGTCTGCTGCTGAGCCTCGCGCTCCTGCTCGCCCCCGCCGCCTTCGTGCCGCCTGCGCGCGCGCAGGCCCAGCCCGTGCTGAACATCTACAACTGGGCCGACTACATCGACTCCGCAGCCATCGAGCGCTTCCAGCGCGAGACGGGCATCCGCGTCCGCTACGACGTCTACGACACGCTGGAGACGCTCGAAGGAAAGCTCTCCGCCGGGCGTTCGGGCTACGACATCGTGGTCCCGACCAGCGAGCCCGCCTTCAACCGCCTGGTGCGGACCGGCGCGCTCCGTCCGCTCGACCGCGCGCTGCTGCCCAACTTCGCCAATCTCGACCCGGCGATGATGGCCCGCGTCGCCGCCGTGGATGAGGGGAACCGCCATGGCGCGATCTACCTCTGGGGCACCGTCGGCCTCGGCATGAACGCGGCCCGCATCCGCGAGGTCGCGCCCGACGCGCCCCTGGACAGCCTGGAGCTGCTGCTGAACCCCGAGCATGCGCGCCGCATCGCGCGCTGCGGCATCGCCGTGATGGACAGCGCGATCGACGTGCTGCCCTCCGTGCTCCGCCATGTCGGCGCCGATCCGGACAGCACGGCATCGGCCGATCTCGACCGGGCGCAGCGCGCGCTGCTGGCGATCCGGCCCCATCTGCGCTCGATCCCTTCGCCGCCCGCCATCATCGACGCGCTGGCGCAGGGCGAGATCTGCCTCGCTTTCTCCTATTCCGGCGACGTGATCCAGGCGATGGGCCGGGCGCGGGCGGCCGGGCGGTCGCACGAGGTGAGCTACGTGATGCCGCGCGAGGGCGCGCAGCTCTGGTTCGACATGCTGGCCATCCCGGCGGATGCGCCCAACCCCGCGGCCGCGCATGCCTTCATCAACTTCCTGCTGCAGCCCGACGTCATGGCCGGGATCACCCGCCAGGTGCGCTTCCCGAACGCGGTGCCCGCCTCGCGCGCGCTGCTGCCGCCCGAGATGCGGGACGATCCGATCCTCTTCCCCGACCCGGCCGTGCTGGCGCGCGGCTTCGTGGCGGGGACGCCGGCCCAGGCCGGCGAGCGGGCGCGGTCGCGCCTCTGGGCGCGCTTCAAGGCCGGCCGGTGAGCCTACTCGCCCTGGAAGGGGTGACCCGGCGCTTCGGCGCGGTCGCCGCGCTGGACAACCTCTCGCTGGAGATCGGCGCGGGCGAGTTCTTCGCCCTGCTCGGCGGCTCCGGCTCGGGCAAGTCCACGCTGCTGCGCGTCGTGGCGGGTTTCGAGCCCCCGGATGCCGGGCGCGTGCTGCTGCGCGGCGCCGATATCACGCGCGACCCGCCGCCGGCGCGCGACGTCGCGATGATGTTCCAGTCCTACGCGCTGTTCCCGCATCTCAGCGTCGCCGACAACATCGCCTATGGGCTGCGGCGCGCGGGCGAGGGCAGGGCGGCCATCGCGGCCCGGGTGGCGGAGCTGGTGGCGCTGGTCGGCCTCGCGGGCATGGAGGCGCGCCGGCCGCGCCAGCTCTCGGGCGGGCAGCAACAGCGTGTGGCGCTGGCCCGCGCGCTGGCGCGCCGCCCCTCGCTGATCCTGCTGGACGAGCCGCTGGGCGCGCTCGATTCCGGCCTGCGCGAGCGCACGGGGCTGGAGCTGCGCGCGCTGCAGCGGCGCCTCGGTGCGAGTTTCGTGATGGTGACGCATGACCAGGCCGAGGCGCTGGCCCTGGCCGATCGCGTGGCGGTGCTGGAACAGGGCCGCATTGCCCAGGTGGCCGCGCCCCGCGAGCTCTACGAGCGGCCGGCGACGCGCTCCATCGCGCGTTTCCTGGGGGCGGCGAATGTCATCGAGGCCGGCACGCTGCCGCTGCGGGCCGAGACGCCGGCGCCGGCCTATGCGCTGCGGCCGGAGCGTATCCGCCGCGTGGATCATCCGCCTGAGGCCAACGGTGTCACCGCCCGCGTCGCCGACCTGGCTTTCCGCGGCGGCGACGCCGTGCTGCTCGCGCAGGTGGAGGGCGGGCCGCTGCTGCGCGTCATCCTGCCGGCCGGCGCGCCGCTGCCCGAGCCGGGGGCGAGCCTCCATCTCGCCTGGGATGCCGCGGCCCTCGCGCCGCTTGCTGCATGACGCGCGGCCTCGCCTGGCTGGCGCTGCTGGGCCTCGTCGCCACGCCCCTCGCCATCGTGATCGGCATGGGCTTCGGCACGCCCGACAGCGGGGTGCCGCCCGTCATCCCGCCGATCGGCCGCGACGGCTGGCAGGGCAGCCTGGAGGCCTGGGGGCTGATCTTCGAGGACAGCTTCTACCTCGACACCTTCCTGCGCTCGCTGCGTCTGGCCAGCGTGACGGCCGCGCTTTGCCTCGTGCTGGGCTTCGCCATGGCGATGGGCATCGCCAGCGCCCCGCCCGGCCGCCAGCCCCTGCTGCTGGCCCTGGTGCTGCTGCCCTTCTGGACGGGCTTCGTACTGCGCCTGACCGCCTGGGTCGGGCTGCTGCGCGACAATGGCTGGATCAACGGCGTGCTCATGCAGCTGGGTGTCATCGCCGAGCCCCTGCCGCTGCTCTATTCGGATGGCGCGCTGCTGCTCGGCATGGTGCATTCGTATCTTCCCTTCGCCGTGCTGCCGCTGACCGCCGCGCTGGCCAAGCGCGACCTTTCCCTGGAAGAGGCGGCGGCCGATCTCGGCGCGCGGCCGGCCACCGTCTTCGCCACCGTCACCTTGCCGCTCGCCGCCCCGGCCGCGGCGGCGGCCTTCCTGCTGGTCTTCATCCCGGCGGCGGGGGAGGTGGTGATCCCCGAGATGCTGGGCGCGCCCGATTCCATGCTCATCGGCCGCGCCATCTGGGGCGAGTTCTTCCAGACGCGCGACTGGCCGGCGGCGGCGGCGCTTTCGACGGCGCTGCTGGCCCTGCTGCTGGTGCCCATCGCCCTCTACCAGCGGCTGTCGGTGGCGAAATGAGGCGGGCGCTCCTCACCCTCGGCCTCCTCTTCCTCTGGGCGCCGGTCCTGCTGCTGGCGGCCTATGCCTTCTCGGACAGCCGCACCCCCTTCGAATGGGGCGGCTTCTCGCTGCGCTGGTTCGGCGCCCTGGCCCGCAACGAGCGCATCCTGGAGGCCGCCTGGCTCTCGCTGCGCGTGGGCATGGCGGCCGCGAGCCTCGCGACGCTGCTGGGCCTGGCGCTGGGCTGGGTCCTGGCGCGGCACGGTCCCTTCGTCGGTCGGCCGGTCTTCGGCGCCCTGGCCGGCGCGCCCCTGGTCCTGCCTGAGGTGGTGACCGGTCTCGCGCTGCTGCTGCTCTTCGTGGGCCTCCAAGCGCTGACGGGCTGGCCCTCCCAGCGCGGCGCGGTGACGGTCTGGCTCGCCCATTCGGCGCTGGGCATGGCCTATGTGGCGGTGCTGGTGCAGGCGCGGCTGGCCGCGCTCGATCCCCGGTTGGAGGAGGCCGCGGCCGACCTCGGGGCGACGTCCTTCGTCACTTTCCGCACCGTCACGCTGCCGCTGATCTGGCCGAGCCTCGCGGCCGGCTGGCTGCTGGCCTTCACGCTTTCGCTGGACGACGTGGTGGTGGCGAGCTTCGTCTCCGGGCCGGGGGCGACGACGCTGCCCGTCTACCTCTTCTCGCAGCTGCGCCTCGGCATGACGCCGGAGGCCAATGCCCTGGCCGTCGTCCTGCTGGGGTTCGCGAGCCTGGCCGGCGCCGTTGCATGGGCGATTCGCGGGCGCGCGGGTTGAACGGCGCGCGCGGTGGGCTTAGGGTCCGCCGCCGCGAAATTCCGCGTGCCTCCCGTAGGATCCGTCATGAACCTGATCGCCGAACGGCTCAACCGCATCTCCGCCTCCCAGACCATCGCGATTTCCACGAAGGCGCGCGAGCTGAAGGCAGCGGGGAAAGACGTGATCGGCCTCTCGGCCGGCGAGCCGGACTTCGAGACGCCGCAGCACATCAAGGACGCCGCCATCGCCGCCATCCAGGCCGGCGACACGCGCTACACGGACGTCGCGGGCACGCCGGCGCTGCGCCAGGCCGCCGCCGGCTACTTCAAGCGCGAGCACGGGCTGGACTACAAGCCGGAGCAGATCATCGTCTCCACCGGCGGCAAGCAGGTGATCTTCAACGCCATGCTCGCCACCCTGAACGAGGGTGACGAGGCGATCATCCCCGCCCCGTGCTGGGTCTCCTACCCGGACATCGTGGCGCTCGCCGGCGGCAAGCCCGTGATCGTCTCCGCCGGGCAGAACCAGGGCTTCAAGCTGACGCCCGAGCAGCTCGAGGCCGCGATCACGCCCAAGACCAAGTGGCTGATCCTCAACAACCCCTCGAACCCCACGGGCGCCGCCTATTCCAAGGCCGAGCTGAAGGCCCTGGCCGAGGTGCTGCTGCGCCACCCCAATGTCTGGGTCTTCACCGACGACATCTACGAGAAGCTGGTCTATGGCGGCTTCCAGGGCTCGACCATCGCCGCGGTGGAGCCGAAGCTCTACGAGCGCACGGTCACCATGAACGGCTGCTCCAAGGCCTTCGCGATGACCGGCTGGCGCATCGGCTTCGCCGGCGCGCCCCTGTCGCTGACCAAGGCGATGGACAAGCTGCAGAGCCAGTCCACCAGCAGCACCAGCTCCATCAGCCAGGCCGCCGCCGTCGCCGCGCTGAACGGCCCGCAGGAGAGCGTGGAGGCGATGCGCGTGGTCTATGAGCGCCGTCGCGACCTCGTGGTCGGCATGCTCAACGAGGCCCCGGGCATCCGCTGCATCAACCCCGAGGGCGCCTTCTACGTCTTCCCCTCGGTGAACGGCTGCCTCGGCAAGACCAGCGCCGGCGGCAAGAAGATCGAGACGGACGAGGACTTCGTGATCGCGCTGCTGGACGAGGCCGGCGTGGCCGCCGTGCACGGCTCGGCCTTCATGTTCCCCGGCCATTTCCGCATCAGCTACGCCACCAGCGACGAGCTGCTGACGGAAGCCTGCAAGCGCATCCAGAAGTTCTGCGCCGGGCTGCGCTGAACCACTTCCGCGGCCTCTTCGGAGGCCGCGGCCCCCGGGCCGGCGGAGACATCCGATCCGGCCCGCCTTGGTGCCCGCTTTCGCGATAACCTCGCCTTGCCGCGCCGTCCCGTGCTACAAGAAGCAATCCCGGGTGGGGTCGCTGGGCCGATCTGCAAGTCATGTCTTGCAAATCCGGTCTGGAGAGGGCATTTCCCCGGCACTGTACATATTTGACCGTAAGAGATGGGGCAGGCGGTGCCGAGAGGCGCTGTCCTGCCTTGCCGCATGGAGGCCTAAAGTGGCTCACGCTCCGCTCGACAAGATTCGCAATATCGGGATTACCGCGCATATCGATGCGGGGAAGACGACGACGACCGAGCGGATCCTCTACTACACCGGCAAGAGCCACAAGCTCGGCGAGGTGCATGACGGCAACACCACGACCGACTACATGGCGCAGGAGCGCGAGCGCGGAATCACGATCACCTCCGCGGCCGTGACCGCCGAGTGGAACGGCCACCGCATCAACGTCATCGACACCCCGGGCCATATCGACTTCAACATCGAGGTGAACCGCTCGCTGCGCGTGCTCGACGGCGCGGTCTTCGTCATCGAGGGCGTGGCCGGCGTGCAGCCGCAGTCCGAGACCAACTGGCGCCTGGCCGACCGCTACAACGTGCCGCGCATCATCTACGTCAACAAGCTCGACCGCACCGGCGCCGACTTCTACAAGGCCGCCGCGACGCTCACCGAGAAGCTCGGCATCAACTGGGTCGCGCTCCAGATTCCCGTCGGCATCGAGGACAACCTCCAGGGCATCGTTGACCTGGTCCAGATGAAGGCCCTGATCTGGGAGGGCGACGAGCTCGGCGCGAAGTTCAACGTCGTCGACATCCCCGCCGATCTCGCCGACAAGGCCGCCGAGTACCGCCAGAAGCTGCTCGACACCGTCGTCGGCGTCGATGAGACGGCGATGGAAGAGTATTTCGACAAGGGCGACGTCTCGATCGAGACCCTGAAGCGCTGCATCAAGAAGGGCACGATCTCGGGCGAGTTCCGCCCCGTGGTCTGCGGCTCGTCCTTCAAGAACAAGGGCGTGCAGCCCCTGCTCGACGCCGTGGTCGACTACCTGCCGAGCCCGGTCGACGTCGAGGGCATCAAGGTGGCCCCCGAGGAGGGCGAGGACGAGAACGCCGAGCGCCGCGTCATCCCCGTCAAGGCGGATGGCCCCTTCGCCGGTCTGGCCTTCAAGATCATCAACGACAAGTACGGCAACCTCACCTTCGTGCGCGTCTATTCCGGCATTCTCCGCCAGGGTGACACGGTCCTGAACACGGCCAAGGGTCACAAGGAGCGCATCGGCCGCATGTTCCAGATGCACGCCGATAAGCGTGAGGAGATCAAGGAAGTCGTCGCCGGCGACATCGCCGCCTTCGTCGGCCTGAAGGACACGCAGACGGGTGACACCCTGGCCTCGGCCGAGGATCCCGTGGTGCTCGAGCGCATGGCCTTCCCGGTCCCCGTCATCGACATCTCGGTCGAGCCGAAGACCAAGGAAGCCGTCGAGAAGATGACGCTCGGCCTGCAGAAGCTGGCCGGCGAGGATCCCTCGCTGCGCGTGAAGACCGATCAGGAGACGGGCCAGACCATCCTCTCCGGCATGGGCGAGCTGCACCTCGACATCATCGTGGACCGCCTGCGCCGCGAGTATGGCGTGGACTGCAACATCGGCGCGCCGCAGGTTGCCTATCGCGAGACGATCACCAAGCCGCACACCGAGACCTACACCCACAAGAAGCAGTCGGGCGGTTCGGGCCAGTACGCCGAGGTGAAGATCACCTTCGAGCCGATGGAGCGGAATTCGGGCATCGAGTTCGTGAACGCGATCGTCGGTGGTTCGGTGCCGAAGGAGTACATCCCGGCGGTCGACAAGGGCATCAAGGTGCAGGCCGATACGGGCGTGCTCGCTGGCTTCCCCACGGTGGACTTCAAGTTCAGCCTGGTGGACGGCAAGTACCATGACGTCGACTCGTCGGCCCTGGCCTTCGAAATCGCCGGCAAGGCCTGCTTCCGTGAGGGCATGAAGAAGGCCGGCCCGGTCATCCTCGAGCCGATCATGGACGTCGAGGTCACGACGCCGCAGGATCACGTCGGTGACGTGGTGGGCGATCTCAACCGCCGCCGTGGCGTGATCCAGAACCAGGACATGGCCGGCACCTCGGTCATCGTCCGGGCGCACGTGCCGCTGAAGGAGATGTTCGGCTACATCTCCAACCTGCGTGGCATGACGAAGGGCCGCGCGTCCTTCTCCATGCAGTTCCACCACTACGATCCCGTGCCGCGCAACGTGGCCGACGAGATCATGAAGGCCGCCGGCTGATCGCCGACGCGCCGTGAAGGGCGGGCCCGGGCAACCGGGCCCGCCTTTTTCGTTTTTGGGCGCCGACGGTGTCGCACGGCCCACAAGGCTATGGAGGGCCGCCGCTTTCGCCTGGAAAGGCTTCGCCGGATGCCAGCGGAGCGGGGGGCGTGGAAACCTCCGCGACGCCCTGGAATGAACTGGCCGCCACCGCCAGGTCCATGAGCAGGCGGAAGCCCGGCGCGCTGTCCGAGATCGCGCATACCGCGCTGTAGCTGACCTCCACATGGCGCGGCTCGATCGGCAGAATGCGGAGGCGTCCCTCCTGGATGTCCCGTCCTAGTGTCGTCAGCGGCATGAGGCTGACGCCGAGGCCCGCGGCGGTCAGCGAGATGCGCGCCGCCAGGCTGTTGCAGGAGGTCCCGCTCCGGCGCCCTCCGCCCCCGGGGTACAGGATCGAGTTCATCAGCTGGTTCATGTAGGAATCGGCGCTCTGATAGATGATCGGCCAGCGCCGCAGGTCCTCGGCCGTCACGGCGCGCTCGGGCAACTCAAAGCTGGTGCCGGCCATCCAGGCGAAGGGGACGGTGCCGAGGTGCCGCATCTCCAGCTCCGTCTGCCGCTCCGGCTGGATGATGAGCCCGATGTCGAGATCCCCGGATCGCACGCCGTTGAGCATGGACGGGTTCATCGCCACTTCGAATTGCAGGGTGACGGCGGGATAGCGCTCACGCACCATCGCGGTGAAGCGCGGCAGCCAGGTCACGGCGATGAGCTCCGCGACACCGATGCGCACCACGCCGGCCAGTGCCTCCGGCGAGCCGATGCGGCGCTTGATTTCCTGCTGCAGCGCCAGGGCGCGATCCGCATAGTCCAGCAGCTCGCGGCCCTTAGGCGTCAACTGGATCTGGCGCCGCGTTCGATCGAACAGGGGAACGGCGAGGTCCTGCTCCAGCTCCTTGATCCGGGCGGAAACGGTCGACTGCGTCAGGTTGAGCCTTTCGGCCGCCTCCACGAAGCTTCCGTGTCGGGCGATCGCGAGGAAGGCCTCAAGCTGTTTGATGTTCATCGACGGCTTTGATCTCTCTCGGGCAGCCCATCGTATCGAAAAATTCGATCCAAAACATATCTAAAATATTTGTTTGTCCGAGGTGTCCGTTCGGACAAGGATGGGTCGTCCAAGAATTTGATCTGCGCCTTCCGTGCTCCAATTCATCGAGCGTGGAGCAGAATGATGAATCATAAAAATATAGAGGAAGCATCCGCATGTCGGTGAGAGTTATCGGAATGATCGGGGTCGAGCCCCCGAAGGGAACAACCCTGCATGTCATTGCCGGCGGCGTATCGCCTTCTTTCCTGAAGGAATTCGCCCAGACCCACGAGAATGCGGGATTTGATCAGGTTCTGGTCGGGTATTATTCGTCGTCGGCCGAGGGTTTCAATGTTGCCTCCTATGCCGCGGCCCATACGAAGACGTTGTCCTATCTGATCGCCCATCGCCCCGGCATCGTCTCGCCGACCCTGGCCGCGCGCGCGGCCGCGACCTTCGACCATCTCTCCAATGGCCGCCTGTCGATGCACATCATCGCCGGCGTGACCGACAAGGAGCAGGAGAGCGAAGGCGATTTCCTGTCGAAGGACGACCGCTACGCGCGGGCCGCCGAGTATCTGGGCGTCATCCGCAAGCTCTGGACCTCGAGCACACCCTTCGACCATGCGGGCCGCTACTACAGGTTCAACGGTGCCTGGAGCGCGGTGAAGCCGTTGCAGCAGCCCTATCCCAAGCTGTTCTTCGGCGGCTCCTCCGAAGCGGCCATCGAGATGGGCGCCGAGCACTGCGATTGCTACGCCCTCTATGGCGAGCCGCTGAAGGAGACCGCCGAGCGCATGGCGGATTTCCGCCGACGTGCCGCAAAATTCGGCCGTGCCCCGGGCTTCAACATCTCCTTCCGCCCCATCATCGCGCCCACCGAGGGGCAGGCCTGGGACAAGGCCCGAAAGATGCTGCAGGACCTCGAGAACGCCGGCCTGCCGCGGCATGCCCAGGACAAGTCGGCGGAGCGGATGCTCGCCATCGCCGCGCGCGGCGACGTGCATGACGAACGCCTCTGGCTCCCCATCGCCAAGGCGACCGGCGCCAAGGGCAACACCTCCTGCCTTGTGGGAACGCCTCGGCAGGTGGCGGATGCGATGCTCAAATACTACGAGCTGGGCGTCGGCTCCTTCCTCATCCGCGGCTTCGATCCGGTGGCCGATACCACCGAGTTCGGCCGCGAGCTGATCCCCATGCTGAAGGCCGGCGCGACCGAGCTGGATCGGGCCGCCGCCGCCTGATCCAGGCCCGCCAGGACGTCCAGGAACAAGAACCGATCTCGGAGAGAGACGCCTTCATGCGCCTACATTCCTTCGTCTACGCGCTCGCCGCCGCCTGCGCGCTCGTCCTGCCCTTCAAGGCCTCCGCGCAATATCCGGATCACCCGCTGCGCCTGGTGGTGCCCTATCCGCCCGGCGCGACGAATGACCTCCTCGGACGCGCCTTTGCGGAACAGCTTTCCCGCGAGTTCGGGCAGCCGGTCATCGTGGAGAACCGCGGCGGCGCCGGCACCGCGATCGGGGCGCAGGCCGTCGCCACGGCGCGGCCCGACGGCTACACCATGCTGCTCGGCACCGGCACGACCTTCGTCCTGAATCCGAGCCTCCAGCGGAACCTGCCCTACGATCCGGTGCGGGACTTCACGATGGTTTCCATCATGGCCGAGGTGCCGGTCGTCTTCGTCGTGAACACGCAGTTCCCCGCGCGCAGCCTGGCGGAGCTGGTGAGCTACGCGCGCAGCCATCCGGGCCGGGTGAACTTCTCCTCCTCCGGCATCGCCACCTCGCTGCACCTGGCGGGGGAGATGTTCGCCAAGGCGGCGGGCATCCAGCTGGTTCACGTGCCCTATCCGGGCAGCGCGGCGGCCATGCTCTCGGTCATCGGCGGAGACGTGCAGATGATGTCCGAGGTCATCTCCGGCGCCGTGCCCAATATCCAGGCCGGCCGTGTCGTCCCCCTGGCCGTCACCTCGGAGGCGCGCGTCTCCGTGCTGCCGGACGTGCCGACGGTGGCGGAGAGCGGCTTTCCCGATTTCCAGGCGCTGGGCTGGTACGGGTTGGCCCTGCCGCGGGCGACGCCGGCCCCTGTCGTCGGAAGGCTGCGGGAAGCGACGAACCGGATCCTTGCCCAGGGCGAGCTGCGTGCCCGCTTCGAGCCGACGGGCCTCCTCCTTCTCCCGCCGCGGGAGGGGGCGGCCGTCGATGCCTATATGGATCGCGACCGGGAGCGCTGGGTGCCGCTCGTGCGGGCGCTCAACCTTTCGATGGAATGACCGGCGGCATCCGCACGGTCATCCCGGTTACCGCGCCTCAGCGACGCAGGAAATGCGTCGCGATCATCTCGATGACGGGCTTCTGGTCCGCGAGGCGCGTGCCCGTGTAGCGCATGGTGGCGACGCCGAGCTCGGGCTTGGACTTCGAGGGCTTCAGCGTCTCCACCACCCCCGTGACGGCGACCGTCTCGTCCGGGCGCAGCGGCGCCGGCCATTTCGTGTCGATCTGGCTGCCGCCCAGGCTGATGGCGCGCCAGAGGCCGCTGCCCATGATCAGGCCGAAGCAGGCGCCCATGGTGTGCAGCCCGCTCGCCACCAGGCCGCCGAAGAGCGGCGCGGCCTTCGCGGCCTCGGGGTCGAGGTGGAAGGGCTGCGGGTCGAACTTCTCGGCATAGGCGATGATCTCTTCCTGGCTCAGGGCGAAGGAGCCGAAGGCGAAGTCCTGCCCGAGG
Organism: Roseococcus pinisoli; assembly: GCF_018413645.1. GTDB lineage: Bacteria > Pseudomonadota > Alphaproteobacteria > Acetobacterales > Acetobacteraceae > Roseococcus > Roseococcus pinisoli. Next base: position 256,933 of record NZ_JAHCDA010000004.1, on the reverse strand, counting down.
GACAGTTCGTCGAAGGAGCTCAGCGGCGTCAGCATCAGTGGATCACCCTCCCGTCGTTCAGCGCGAAGATGAGCAGATAGAGCGCGCCGCCCGCCAGGAAGCCCACGACGGTCCCGTTGATGCGGACGTATTGCAGGTCCTTGCCGACGCGGAGCTCGATCTTCTCCGTCACCTCGGCGGTATCCCAGCTCTTCACGACGCCGGCGATGAACTCGGCGAGGCGTGCCTGGGCGGAGGGGACCAGCGTCGCGAAGGCGGCCTCCACGGCGCCGTTCAGACGGGCGCGCGCCGCCTCGTCCTCGGCCAGGAAGGTGCCGGTATTGACCAGCGCGGTCTGTAGGAAGCCGATGGTGCGGCCCTCCGGATCGGCCGCATCGGCCGCGATCGCGTCGCGCAGCCGGACCCAGACGTCGCCGAGCCATTCCGCGACCGAGGGATGCGACAGCGCCGCGCGGAGGGAGCGGCCGAGGGCGGCGGCGCGCTCGGGGTCGTTCTCCAGCCGAGTGATCTCGCTCTCGATCCAGGTCTCGAAGGCGAGGCGGAGGTCGGATTCGCCCGGCTCCACCTTCTCGAGCTCCGAATTCAGCACGGCCAGGACCTTGTCCGCGACATACGCACCGGCGGCCCAGCCCATCAGCTTGCCGCCCTGCTCGCGCACGCGGCGCTTGATGGCGTCGCGCAGCTCGTCCTGCTTGGCCGCCAGCACGATCTTGAGCTGGGCGAGGGCGACGTCGAACACCGCCTGGTGCTGGCCGCCGGCCATGAGCGCGCGCAGGGCCTTCGCGACGATCTTCGCGGCGCCGGGGCCGCCCGCGACGCGGGGAAGCAGCCGGGCGGAGAGGCGCAGGGCCCGCCCGTCCTCCAGCGTGCGCAGCAGCCGCGGCACCGCGGCGGCCAGCGCCTGGGCGGCGGGGCGCGAGGCCTTGGGATCGGCGAGGAAGCCCGCCAGGATGCCGCCGATATCCAGCCGCGCGATCACGCGCCGCAGCTCGGCCTCGGTGAAGACCTGGTTGGCGACGAAGCGGCCGAGCCCCTGGCCCAGCCGTTCCTTCTGCCGCGGGATGATGGCCGTGTGCGGGATGGGCAGGCCGAGGGGCCGCCGGAACAGCGCCGTCACCGCGAACCAGTCGGCGAGGCCGCCCACCACGCCCGCCTTGGCGGAGGCCGCCAGGAGCTCGGTCCAGAAGTTGGGCGGCAGCCGATAGGCCAGGAAGGTGAGGGCGCCCATGACCACAAGGAGGAAGGTCGCAATGGCGCGGTGCCGCGCCAGGGCCGCGCGCAGCGCGTCGTCAGGAGAGGACATGGACGGCATCCTAACCCGTCACCGGCTTGCTTGGCGACCCGAGGCACCCATGTTACGGGATAACATCATGTCGACATGGTCCCACCCCCTCGATCTGGCGAGCGGCATCGCGTCGCGGCTCGTCCTCGCGGCGGCGCTGCTCGCGGCGCTGTGGGCGGCCATTGCCTGGGCGCTGGCCGCATGAACCCCGCCGAGCTGCGCATCCGCGACCTCACCGTGGCCCATGGCCGCCGGCCGGCCGTGCACCATGTCTCCTTCGCGCTGAAGCCCGGTGCCATGATGGCCGTGGTCGGGCCGAACGGCGCCGGCAAGTCGACGTTGCTGCGCGCCATCGCCGGCCTGCACGCCCCGGCCTCCGGCCGGATCGAAGGCGTGGCGCGCGGCCAGATCGGCCTGCTGCCGCAGCAGGCGGCGCTCGACCGCAGCTTCCCCCTGACCTGCCGGGATGCCGTGCTCTTCGGGCTCTGGGCCGAGAGCGGCGCCTTCCGCGCGACCCCGCGGCCCGAGCGCGTCGATTCCGCGCTGGATGCGGTGGGGCTGCACGGCTTCGCCCGTCGCCCGGTGGGCAGCCTTTCCTCCGGCCAGTTCCAGCGCCTGCTCTTCGCCCGGCTGCTGCTGCAGGACGCGCCCATCATCCTGCTCGACGAGCCCTTCAACGCGCTCGACGCCCGCACCGCCACCGACCTACTGGCCGTGATGCGCCGCTGGCACGGGGAGGGGCGCAGCATCCTCGCCGTCCTGCACGACCTCGACCTCGTCCGCCGCGAATTCCCCGAGACGCTGCTGCTCGCCCGCGAATGCATCGCCGTAGGCCCGACCGAGGCCGCCCTCTCGGCCGAGAATCGCCTGCGCGCGCGGATGATGTCCGAGGCCTGGACGGAAGGCGCCGAGGCCTGCGCGGCCTGAGCGCGGCCGCCGCCTCGCCGCCCTCTCCCGAAGGCATCGCATGATCTGGGACCTCTTCATCGCCCCCTTCGCGGAGTTCGGCTTCCTGCGCCGGGCGCTCATCGGCTGCCTGGCGCTCAGCCTCTCGGCGCCGCCGCTCGGTGTCTTCCTGATGCTGCGCCGCATGAGCCTGACCGGCGACGTGCTGGCCCACGGGATCCTGCCCGGGGTCGCGCTGGGCTTCGTGGTCGCGGGCCTCTGGATGCCGGCACTCGCGCTCGGCGGCCTGATCGCGGGGCTGATCGTGGCGCTGGGCTCGGGCGCCATCGCCCGCGCCACCGGCGGGCGCGAGGACGCCGCGCTGGCGGGCCTCTACCTGACGGCGCTGGCCGCCGGCGTCGCCCTCATCTCGTGGAAAGGCTCCGCGGTGGAGCTGACGCAGCTGCTCTTCGGCTCGGTGCTGGGCGTGGACGACGCGGCGCTGTTGCTGATGGGCGGCGCGGCGACGGCGACGCTGCTGTTCCTCGCCGTCGCCTGGCGGCCGCTGATCCTGGAATGCTTCGATCCCTCCTTCGCCCAGGCCGTGGGCGTGCGCGGCAGCGTCTGGCATCTGGGGCTGCTGGCGCTGGTGGTGATCAACCTCGTCGCCGCCTTCCAGGCGGTGGGGAGCCTGATGGCGGTGGGGCTGATGATGCTGCCGGCCATCGGCGCGCGGCACTGGTCGCGCGAGGTCGGTGGCCTCGTCTCCGCCTCGGTCGGGCTGGCGCTCGCGGCCACGCTGATCGGCCTGCTCGCTTCCTACCATGCCGACCTGCCGAGCGGCCCGGCGATCGTGCTCGCCGCCGCCGCGCTCTGGATCGTGTCGCTGATCCTGGGGCCGGTGGACGGGCTGCTGGCCCGCCACCGGCAACGGCCTCACCTCGAGGGCTGACGGCCTGTCAGCATGGCGAGCGCGGCCAGCACCTGGATCGCCCCCGCCGTGAGGAAGAAGGCGTTGGTATTCGCGGAGAACTCGCGCAGCAGCCCGAAGACGGCCGGCGCGAAGGCGTAGGAGGCCTGGCCGCAGGCCGTCACCAGCGCCACCGCCCGCGCCGTGTCCTCGGCCGAGAAGTCCTGCTGGGCGATGAGCGGCGGCAGCGAGGTCGCATTCCCCAGCCCCAACCCGAACAGCATGATGCCGGCCAGCAGCAGGACCACGTCGGTCCCGCCCGAGGCCAGCAGCACCAGCGAGCCCACCACCTGGAGGCCGTGATTGCCCGCGGCCGCGACCCGCCGGTCGGCCGTGGGGCTGAGCAGCCAGCCCAGCGCGGTCCGCCCGATGATGGCGCAGACCGTCGCGAGGCCGGCGGCCAGGCCGGCCATCCGCGGCCCCATCGGGCCCGCCATCAGCGAGAACATATGCGCGATCAGCCCGATCTGCGCGAAGAGGCCGAGCGAGCTCGCCAGCACCAGCGTGACGAAGCGCCGGTTGTGCCACAGCGCGCGGCCGGGCAGGGGCGTGTGGCGGGAGACGGGCCGGGACGGCGCCGCGCCCACCGCATCGCCGTCCGGCGCCTGGCCGAGCTCGGCCGGGGTCGGCCGGAAGTAGCGGCCGGCCAGCAGCCACAGCGTCACCGCCATCAGCCCGCCGATCAGCGCCGCGGAGAGCGGGAAGCCCAGCGCGCCGATCGCGAAGACCCAGAGGGGAGAGAGGATGATGCCGCCGACCGAGGCGCCGTTATAGGCGGTACTGAGTGCGGCCGGCCGCAGGCGGGCGAACCAGGGCGAGACCATCGCATTGATGGCGGCCGCGCCCGTCATGGCCCATCCCGCGCCGCTGACGGCGGTGGCGAGGAAGAGCTGCCAGGGCGCCTGGGCCAGCGCCCAGCCCAGCATGCCGACGAGGGAGAGCACGCCGCCCGCCCGCGTGACGGCGGCGACGCCGAAGCGCCGGTGCAGCGCCGGCAGGTTCGCGACGAAGAAGGCGCCGAGCAGGAAGTGGCAGGTCACCGCAGAGGAGACCAGCCAGATCGGCCAGCCGCGCGCCTCATGCACCGCGAAGAGGAAGACGGGCGGGCCGTAGAAGCCGATGCCCCAGCCGAAGACCGCCACTGTGAAGGCCGCCCAGGCCACGCGCCAGCCGAAGAAGCGCGCCGGCCGGGCCGCGGGGAGGACGGAAGGGGAGGCGGTGGTGTCGGATCCTGGCATCGGGCGGCTCGCTAATGATGCGCCACCATGCCGGGCCGCGCCCGCGCGATGCTACGGCATCGGCCGAACCATGGTACTTATTATAATATCTTGGTACGCTCGGGAAACGCCGGAAGAAATGGATGAAGGGGCTGTCGGCCGATGCCTGCCGGGTGTCGGCGACCGCTTATGCGCTTTGGGGCGCCCCCGCACCTCGTTTCGGAACAGGCGCGTGAACATCGGCACGGACCGGCTTCGGCGAGCGAGAGCGGGCGAAGCATGGTGCGGGCCGGAGCCAGGGGCGGCCTGCCGCCAGGAGAGAGTATGAAGAACTTCCGTCCGTCGCGCCGCCAGGCGCTTGCCGCCGTGCCAGCCGCCCTTGCCGCCGCCTTCGCCCCCGCCGGCGCCCAGGCCCAGGCCGGCTATCCGGATCGCCCGATCACCCTGGTCGACGGCTTCGTCCCCGGCGGCGGCAGCGACATCGTCGCGCGCCTGCTGGCGACGCGGCTGCAGGCTGAGCTCGGCCAGCCGGTGGTGGTCGAGAACCGCCCGGGCGCCAGCGGCACGCTGGGCGTGGCCGGCGTGCTCCGCGCCCGCGCGGATGGCTATACGCTGGCCATCGGCACCATCAGCTCGCTCTCCGTGCTGCCGCAGGTGATGGTCCGCAAGCCGTACAACCCGCTGACGGACATCACGCCCATCCTGACGGTCGCTTCCGTGCCGCAGGTCGTGGTCGTGAACGAGAACTCGCCCTTCCGCACGCTGGGCGCGCTGCTCGAGCATGCCAAGGCCAATCCGGGCAAGCTGAACTTCGCCTCCTCCGGCATCGCGACCTCACAGCATCTGGCGGGCGAGCTGCTGGCGCGCTCGGCGGGCGTCGAGATGACGCATGTCCCCTATCGCGGCAGCGGCCAGGCCCTGGCCGACCTGATGGCCGGGCAGGTGGACCTCAACGTCGACACGCTGCCGACCAACCTGCCGCATATCCGCGCGGGCAAGCTGCGCGCGCTGGCGGTCACCACGCCCGAGCGCGTGGAGTGGCTGCCGGATGTGCCGACGGTGGCCGAGTCCGGCTTCCCGGGCTTCGACCGCAAGGTCTGGTACATGATCGTGGGCCCGGCCGGCCTGCCCGCGCCGATCGCGGAGCGCTGGGCCACCGCGCTGAACGCGGCGCTCGCCACGCCCGAGATCGCCCAGCGCCTGCGCGAGGCCGGCTTCATGCTCGGCGGCGGCACGCTGGCCTCGACGGCCGCCATGCTGCGCAGCGAGAACGAGCGCAACGCGGTGATCGCCCGCCAGGCCAATATCAGTATCGACTGAGCCCGCGCCCGCCCGGACCCGTCGTCCGGGCGGGCCTTTCCCTGCCCGCCCTGGAAACGCCCATGACCGACATCACCGGCCTTTCGGCCATCGAGCTGCGCGACCGGATCGCGCGTCGCGACCTCTCGCCCGTCGAGGTGCTGGGCGCCGTGCGCAGCCGGATCGACTGGCTGAACCCGCATCTCAACGCCTTCGTCGAGATGCGCTGGGAGCAGGCCGAGGCCGAGGCCCGCGCCGCCGAGGCACTGGCCGCCCGCGGGGGCGAATTGCCGCCGCTGCTGGGCCTGCCGGTCGGCATCAAGGAATCGACCGACGTCGCGGGGCTGCACACCACCCAGGGCAGCGAGATCTACGCCGACAACGTCGCCGCGAAGGATGCCGCCGGCGTCGCCGCGCTCCGCCGCGCCGGCGCGCTCGTCATCGGCAAGACCAATGTGCCGGAGCTGCTGCAGGGCCTCACTTCGCGCAATACGCTCTACGGCCTCACCCGCAACGCGCATGACCCGGAGCTCTCCTGCCTCGGCTCCTCGGGCGGCAGCGCGGTGGCGCTCTCGGCCGACATGGTGCCGCTCGCCACGGGCTCGGACATGGGCGGCAGCATCCGCGGCCCCTCGGCCGGCAACGGCACGGTGGGGCTGCGGCCGAGCCCCGGCCTCGTTGCGCGCGAAAGCAGCCCGATCGGCTTCGAGGTCGCCTCGGTCACCGGCCCCATGGCGCGCTCGGTGCGCGACCTGATGCTGCTGACGGCCGGCATGATGGGCCCGAGCCACCTGGACCCGCTGAGCTGGGAGGCCGAGGCCGCGCCGCTGCTGGCGCCGCGCCCGGCCGGCCTGAAGGGCCTGCGCGTCGCCGTCTCCGCCGATCTCGGCTGCGTCGAGGTGGAGGCCGGCATCCGCGCCCGCTTCGAGGAGGTCGTCGCGGCCATCGCGCCCGAGGTCGGCCAGCTGGAATGGGCGACGCCCGATCTCGGCCCCATCGTGCGGGCCTTCTATGTCCTGCGCCCGCTCTCCTACCTGGTGGCCTTCGGCGAGATCCACGACACGGCGCCCGAGCGGCTGACGCCCGAGAAGAACGTCGACATGCGGCGGGGCCATGCGACCACCGCCGCCATGATCGCAGAGGCGCAGCGCGACCAGACCCAGGCCTACCGCAACCTCGCGACGTTCCTGCAGGACTGGGACGTGCTGATCACGCCGGGCGCGTCGCAGCCGCTGTCGAGCCTCGCCGAGATCGAGCGGAAGGACGCCGCGCTGCGGGCCGACAATGCCCGCTTCGGCCCGCGCGACTACGACTTCTCGCGCCTGCCTTCGGCCAGCATCAACACGCCGCTGACCTGGACGGCGCATCCGGTGGCGACCATCCCCACCGGGCGCGGGGCGAATGGCATGCCCTTCGGCATCAACCTGATCGGCCGCCACCGCGGCGACGTGCGGCTGCTGGAGATCGCGCTGGCGCTCGAGGAGGCGCTGGGCACGCGGCCGGGCTTCGGCCGGCCGCGGCCGGATCTCTCGCGCTACGGCGCGGGTCAGGGCTGACGGATCGAGGGGCGCGTCAGGCCTTCGACACCACCAGCCGTAGCGAGCCGTCATATTCCGGCTGCCTGCGGAGGGCGCCATGCCGGCGATCCCAGCTGCCGTCGGCGAGGTCCCGGCGCAGGTGATCCACATAGCCGGAGGCGGTGGCCTCCGGCACGAAGCTCCAAGCCGAGTTGGCGCGGCGCGCGCCTTCCTCCAGCAGCTTTTCCGGGCGGCCGTAATAGGCCTCGTTGAACCCGTCCCGGCATTGCAGCGGGATCTCGACGGAGAGCACGCTCAGCCGCCCGCCGAGCCCGGCGCCGATCGAGGTGAGGGCGGGATAGCGGCGCGCCTCGGTGGCCAGGACCTCCGGCGCATAATCGTTCAGCCAGAAGCGCTGCACGAGGTCGGGGTCGCAGGAGAGGATCAGCACCGGCCCGCGCGTCACGCGCCGCATCTCGGCGAGGCCGGCCTTCAGGTTGGCCCATTGATGCACGGTGAAGGTCGCCATGGCGGCCTCGAACTCGCCATCCGCGAAGGGGAGATTTTCCGCGGTGGCGTCGATGGCAGGGACCAGATGCGCCGGCCGTTGCGCGCGCATCGAGGCCGAAGGCTCGACCGCCGTTACCGCCCGGTCCAGCGGTTCGTAGGAGCCGGCGCCGGCGCCGACATTGAGCACCGTCCTGGCGCCGCAAAGGGCGCGCTCGATCTGCGTGGCGATGGCCGGCTCGGGCTGCCGATAGGCGGTGTAGCCCAGGCCGATGGCGCCGTAATTCGCGTCGCCGGCGCTGCCGTCGGCCTTCCGGGTGATCATGGGCTGCTCCTTCGGATCGTGCGCCAAATGCACGTTGTCTCCATCCTTAGGGCCGTCTATCGAAGGTAGAACAGCGCCTAAATCTCCCGTATCCGTGCGTAAAACGCACAGAGGACACCTTGGCCCGACGCCTTCCTCCCCTTTCCGCCTTGCGCGCCTTCGAGGCTGTCGCGCGCCTCGGCTCGGTCACGCGCGCGGGCGAGGAGCTTGGCCGCACGCACAGTGCCGTCAGCCGGCAATTGCGCGCGCTGCAGGAGCATGCGGGCCTGGCCTTCCTCGACAAGGCCGGCACCGGGCTTCGCCTCAACGCCCATGGCGAGGCGCTGCGCCAAGTCGTCGCGGGGGCGCTCGAAACGCTGGAGCAGGGCTGGGCCCGCGTGCTGGACGAGGCGCGTGGCCCCAGCGTCCATGTCGCCTGCAGCGCCACCTTCGCCATGCGCTGGCTGGTGCCGCACCTGCCGGGCTTCTACCGCCGCCATCCGGAGATGAAGGTGCGGCTTTCCATGACCACGGCGCAGGAGCTGCGGCACCAGGGCGCCGACCTCGTCATCGCCTGGGACCGGCGCTCCTATCCGGCACGCGATCGGGAGCGGGCCATACGCCTGGCCGAGGTCGCCTTCGGTCCCGTCTGCGCGCCCGGCTACAAGGCCTCCGTGAAGGGAAAGGCGCTGCGCTGCACGACGCGCATCGCGCATGAGCATACGGGCGAATCCTGGAACATCTGGCAGGCCGGCAGCGGCCTCGCCGTCGTGCACGAGGCGGAGCTGCGTTTCCCGCACACGCATCTCTGCCTGGAGGCGGCGCTGTCGGGCCTCGGCGTCGCGCTGGTCGAGCAGCGCATCGTGCGCGACGACCTTGCGGCCGGACGGCTGGTGGCGCCCTGCGGCTTCACGCCTTTCGCCGATGGGCTGGCGGCCATTCCCGCCTCCGAGCACGCGGCGTCGCCGGCTGCGCGAGCCTTCGTCGCCTGGATCCGGGGCGCGCTGGCGGAGGATGTCAGCCCGGCAATGACGGCCCGGCAGCCCCGAGCTCGCGCTTCGCGCGCTCGGGGAGGCTAAAGGGCTTTGGTCGGGAGCTTCGTTGCCCGGTTCACCGGGCCGAAACCAGGATCGGAGCCGCCCTGAACCGATCCGGAAAAACGCGCCGCAGCTCGCCGATCTTCGGCAGGTCGTGGATCGCGATGTAGGGCTGCGTCGGGTTCCGGGTCATGTAGTCCTGATGATAGTCCTCGGCCGGGTAGAAGGGCCGATCCGCCTCCAGCCGCGTCACGATCGCGGCGTCGAAGATCCGCGCTGCATTGAGCTGGGCGATATAGGCCCGCGCGACCCGCGCCTGCTCCGGGCTCTGCGGGAAGATGGCGGAGCGGTACTGCGTGCCGACATCGGGGCCCTGACGGTTGAGCTGCGTCGGATCATGCGCGACCGAGAAGAAGACCTGCAGGATCCGCCCGAAGCTCACGACGCGCGGATCGAAGGTCACGCGCACGACTTCCGCATGGCCGGAGGCGCCGCCCGACACGCGGCGGTAATTCGCGGTATCGGCCTCGCCGCCCGCATAGCCGGAGATGGCGGCACTCACGCCCTCGAGGTGCTGGAACACGCCCTGCACGCCCCAGAAGCAGCCGCCCGCGAGCACGGCGGTCTCGGAAACGGCCGTGGCGGGGGCCGAGTTCTCCAGCGCCGGATCGGGCAGCACGGGCGCGGCGGCGCCTGACCGACCGGCCGCCCATCCTGTTCCGGCAGCGGCCAGCGCCAGCGCGCCCCCGGCCAGCAGGAGGCCGCGTCGCCGCATCGGGGTCTTGGTCACATGGTCCATGATCTGGCCCTTTTCAGCCGAAGGTGAACGCATAGGCCTGCACTCCGGGATTCAGAAAACGGATCTCGAAGGTGCGGTCGCCGATCGCGCCGGGCTGGCGCAGCAGTTGGTAGAGACGTTGTTCGGACACGATGCCGTTGCCCTCCGCATCAATATCCGTGCCGCGGCTCTCGCCCGGGGGCATGCCGTCGAGGGTGACGCGGAAGCGCACCGGCTGCCCATCGGGCATGGGTCCCAGCACGAGGTGCAGATCCCTTGCGTGGAAGCGATAGGTGATGCCGCCCTCGGGCCCGTTCAACACGGCGTTCTCGGCGCCGATCGTCCAGTCGCCCGAAAGCCCCCACTCGTTGAGCCGCGGCGTGCCGGGCGTGTAGCTGCGGCGCGTGTCCTCGGCCGCTCCACCGGGCGAGATGAAGTTCTCGGCGCGCTGGTAGCCGATATAGGTCTCCGGCGAGCGGACATTCGCCTCGTCCGAGGCCGCGCCGGCGCCGGCCGCGCTCACCGCCACCGTGCCGGTCGGTACCGCCGCGGCGCCGGCCTCGGCCAGCAGCTGCTGGATCACGCGCTCGGATTCCTCGTACCCGCCCTCGCCGAAATGGTGGTGGCGGATGCGGCCATTGGCGTCGATGAAGTAGTGCGCCGGCCAGTAGCGGTTCAGGAAGCTGCGCCAGATCGCGTAGCTGTTGTCGATGGCGACGGGATAGCCGATGCCGAGCTCGGTCACGGCGCGCCGGACATTGGCGACGTTCCGCTCGAAGGCGAATTCCGGCGTGTGGACGCCGATCACCACCAGCCCCTGGTCGCGGTACTTCTCGGCCCAGGCGCGGGTATAGGGGATCGTCCGCAGGCAGTTGATGCAGGAATAGGTCCAGAAATCGATGAGGACGACCTTGCCCCGCAGCGCCTCGGCGGTGAGCGGCGGCGAGTTGATCCATTCGACAGCGTCGGACAGGACGGCGAGGCGGCTCTCCCCGGGCGGGCCGGCCGGGGTGACGGCGGGCGCCGCCGGCGCGCTGCCCGTCATGGCGGGGCCACCTGACATCATTGCGGGTCCACCGGACATCATGGCGGGTCCGCCAGACATCATCGCCGGGCCGCCCGACATGGCCGTGGGTTGGTGCGGATCGGACTCGGGAGAAAGGCGGTTCAGCAGCCCCTGCTCGATCGCCGTCGTGCTGGCGGTGGAAAGCCGGGAGAGCAGCCCGGTATCGAGCCCGAGCGCGATGGCGGCCACGCCTGCCAGCACCGCTACGCCCAGCCCACGCCGGATCCATTCGCCGGCGCCGAGCGAGCGCTTCATCGCCTTGAAGAGCCGCCCGCCGACCAGGATCGCGAGGCCCAGCGAGGTCGCCGCACCCGCCGCATAGGCCAGCAGCAGCGTGCTCGTCTGCCAATTCGCGCCCTGCAGCGCGGCGCCGGTCAGCACCAGCCCGAGGATCGGCCCCGCGCAGGGCGCCCAGAGCAGCCCCGTCGCCACGCCCAGCAGGGCAGAAGCCGCGATGGAGGGCCGCGCATCGCCCGCTTGCGAGAGCCGCGCGCCGAGCTGCACCGCCGGCCGCGTCAGCCGCTCCGAGATCGAGGGAAAGAGCAGCGCCAGGCCGAAGAACGCCAGCAGCACCATGGCCGCGAGTCGCCCGTATTCATTGGCGGCCACCGCCCAGCCGCCCACCACCGCCGCGAGGCTGGCGACGATGGCGAAGGTCACGGCCATGCCGAGCAGCATCGGCAATCCGCTGCGCAGGAATGGCTGGTCGGAGCGCGCGAAGACGAAGGGCAGCACCGGCAGGATGCAGGGGCTGAGGATCGTCAGCACGCCACCGAGATAGGCGAGGATGAGGAGGGTCATCAGGCCGGCACCGCCCTGAAGTTCATGGCGACGCCATTCATGCAGTAGCGCAGCCCGGTCGGCCGCGGCCCGTCGTCGAAGACATGGCCGAGATGGCCGCCGCATCGCGCGCAATGCACCGCGGTCCGCGTTGTGCCGAAGGAGTTGTCGCTCTCCGTGCCGATGGCGTCGGCCAGCGGTTCCCAGAAGCTCGGCCAGCCGGTGCGGCTCTCGAACTTGGTGGTCGAGGAGAAGAGGTCGCGGTCGCAGCCGGCGCAGGTGAAGGTGCCGCGCCGGTGCTCGCCATTGAGCGGGCTGGTATAGGGGCGCTCGGTTGCGCTCTGACGCAGCACCGCGAATTGCGCGGCGGTCAGCCGGCGGCGCCATTCGGCCTCGGTGCGCGTCACCTCGAAATTACCGGCGGCCCGGGAGGGGGGGAGCCAGGGCAGGCCGGCGATCGCGGCCAGGGCGGCCGCACCGCCCGCGAGGGCACGTCGTTTCGTGAGCATGTCGGTCTCCCGGGTGGGACTTCTTGTCCGCAACTTCGGCACCGTGCCCGGAACGGTAACGCTATACACCGCGAAATATAACGTCCGGGGCACCCCTTGAAGGAAGCGCCAGCCGAACACCCCTGGCTGAGCGTACCGCCGGGTCCTCGACGTCGCCGTCGGGCGAGCGCTATATTTCAAATGTTATAACGCATGTCCCGCCGCGCACGCGGCCGCCGTTCCGTTCCGGAGGTTTCCCCATGCAATACATCAAGCTCGGCCGCACTGGCCTCGATGTCTCGCGTCTCTGCCTGGGCTGCATGAGCTTCGGTATCTCCGATCGCGGCAACCACGCCTGGACGATCGGCGAGGCCGAGAGCCGGCCCTTCATTCAGCGCGCGCTGGAGGCCGGCATCAACTTCTTCGACACCGCGAACGTCTATTCCGACGGCACGAGCGAGGAGATCCTGGGCCGCGCGCTGAAGGACTTCACCCGGCGCGAGGAGGTCGTGATCGCGACCAAGGTGCATGGCCGCATGCGGCCGGGGCCGAATGGCGGCGGGCTTTCGCGCCGCGCCATCATGACCGAGATCGACGCCAGCCTCCGCCGCCTCGGCACCGATCATGTGGACCTCTACCAGATCCATCGCTGGGACTACGAGACGCCGATCGAGGAGACGCTGGAGGCGCTGCACGACGTCGTGAAGGCCGGCAAGGCGCGCTACATCGGCGCCTCCTCGATGTATGCGTGGCAGTTCGCCAAGGCACTGGCCACGGCTGAACGCCATGGCTGGACGCGCTTCGTCAGCATGCAGAACTACGTGAACCTGCTCTACCGCGAGGAGGAGCGGGAGATGCTGCCGCTCTGCCGCGCCGAGGGGATCGGCGTGATCCCCTGGAGCCCGCTGGCGCGCGGCCGCCTCACCCGCGACTGGGACACGAACAGCGCGCGCATCGAGACCGACGAGGTCGGCAAGCGGCTCTATGCCAAGACTGCCGAGGCCGACCGCAAGGTGGTCGAGCGCGTGGCGGAGGTCGCGGCGCGCCTCGGCCGGTCCCGGGCGCAGGTGGCGCTGGCCTGGGTCTTGGCCAGGCCGGGCGTGACGGCGCCGATCGTGGGCGCCACGAAGCCGCACCATCTGGAAGAAGCGCTGAAGGCGCTGGAACTGAAGCTCTCGCCGGAGGATATCGCGGCGCTCGAGGAGCCCTATGTCCCGCACGCCGTGGTGGGCTTCGTCTGACGGCGGGTGAACCCGCTGGCGGAACGTGGCCTTCTCGACGATTTGGATTTTCTGGCGTCCGTCTGGATGGAGGCGGTGACGGGTGCCGCCTCTCCCGTTGGAGGATCGAACTGCCTCACGTCACAACGGTACTCGGGGGCAAAACCATCGCGGCTTTCCTCGCTCGATGCCCCATGCCTCCGTCTTTTCCAGATTGCGGATTTCCGACCTAGTCGGGCTTAGACATGTCGCTTACTCATCCAGGAATGGCCGACTTCCCCTTTGCTGCCCTTCAGCGCCTCCAGGCTCTTCGGCCGGGCCTGCCGCCGACCGCGGCGCGCATCGCGGACGTGGTCCTGCGGCTGCCGGCGGAGGTGATCCACATGTCGGTGACCGAGGTGGCAGAGCGGGCAGGGGCCAGTGAAGGCAGCGTCGTCGCCCTCTGCCGGCAACTCGGCGCGCGCGGCTTCCAGCACCTCAAGATCGAGCTCGCGCGGAGCCTCGTACGGCCGGAGCAGGCAATCCATGAGGACCTGGAGCCGCGGGACGATGCCGGTACGGTAATCCGCAAGGTCTTCGCCGCCGGTACCCAGGCTCTGCAGGAGACGCTGGCCGTGTTGGATGCGGCTGCGCTGGAGCGGGCCGTCGCCACCTTTCGGAAGGCCCGGCGCATCGAGATCTACGGCATCGGCAGCGCCGCCCCGGTGGCGGAGGATGCCTATATCCGCCTGCTGCGCGTTGGCCTGGATTGCCGGCTTGTGGTGGATAGCCACGTGCAGGCGATCAGCGCGACGCAGGCAGGCCCCGGGGTCGTGACGCTCACCATCTCCCATTCTGGGAGCTCGATGGAGACGGTAACCGCGACCAAGCTCGCCCGGGAGGCCGGGGCCACGACGGTGGTCATCACCAATGTCGGACGGAATCCGCTCCAGGCTCACGCCGATATCGTGCTGCACACGGCGGCGCGGGAGACGCGGTTCCGTACCGAGGCCATGACGAGCCGCATTGCCCAGCTCGCGGTGGTGGATGCGCTGGTCAGCTGCCTGGCGCTGGAAGGCGGCGAGGCGTCCCTCTCCGCGCTGCGCCTCACCTCGGAGGCATTGTCGCTGAAGCGCTACTAGGCGGCGGAAGCAGGCCGGCTGGCGGTTCTTTCATAGGTGGCGGGCAGGAAACTGGCCCGCTTCGCGGTGCGCTGATCAAGTCGGGACTGTCGTGCAGCCGGCGTGGTCCCCCACGCCGGCTGTCACGGAACCTTACCTCAGGCCGCCTTGTCCACCGTCGCCGGGGCGAGGCCCAGGAAAGGAGCGCCGCCCGCCAGATCGCCGTAATGGCCGATGCCGCCGCGCAGCCAGTTGCCGATGTCGATGTTGATCATGGCCGCGGGCTCGCGCAGCGTCACGCGCGGCTCCTCGGCCAGTTCGAGCATCATGTAGCCCACGCGGCGGCGCCCGCCGCGCTCCGGCAGCCATTCGCCGGCAATGTCCTGCACGAAGGCCGCGCCCGGCACCCAGACATGGCGCGCGCCCCCGATCACCCGGTCCCGCGACTCATGCAGGTGGCCCGAGATCAGCAGCCGCACCGCACGCTCGCGCAGCAGCCGCGCGATCGGCTCGCGCCTCTCAGGGTACCAGAAGGACTGGCTGACCGCCGTGTCCAGCGGATCGGCGTTGCAGAGCGGCTTGTGGAAGAGAAGCCCGACCGGCCGGCCGCCGGCGCTCGCCACGGCCTCCTCCAGGAAGGCCTCCTGCTCCGCCTCGACCGCGAGGCCCGAGCCGCAGACCAGGCAGTTGAGCCCGATGATCCGCCACGCGCCGATGTCCAGCGTCCAGCGATCCTCGCCGAAATGCCGCAGCCAGGCGGCCTGCCGGGCCTCCGTCACCACCGCCTCGCCGCGCAGGTCCGGGATGCAGTTGCCGACATCGTGGTTGCCCGGCACGGCGCGCCAGGGCGCGGGCAGCCGGTCGAGCTCGGCGCGGGCGAAGGCTAGGTCGTCCTCGCGATGCGGCCCGTCGAGCGCGAGGTCACCGCCCACCAGCACCAGGTCCGGCTTCTCCTCCGCCAGGGCGCGCAGGAGGAGCTCCCAATTGGCGTGGAAATAGGGCTTGGCCCGGCTGAGATGGAGGTCGGAGATCAGGGCGACGCGCGGCGCCATGCTCAGCTCCTCCGCCGGGGCAGCAGGGCCTGCACCTCGGTGGCCATGCGGTCGAGCCCGGCCTCCGGCGTGCTGCGCTGGGCCACGATGGCCTGCATCTGGTCGTTGATGACGTCGGTGATCTTCAGCGCGTTCTGGCCGGGGAAGGCGTACCAGCCGGTGATGACATTCTGCTGGCTGATGGCGGTGAGGTGGTTCGGGTTCTCGCGGTAGAAGCGGCCCAGCAGGTCCTCGCGCGCGGCGGGGATGGTGGTGGCGGGCATGTAGCCCGTGTGGTTCACCATCATGGTGCCGCCGACCGGCCCCGTGGCGAACTTGATGAACTTCCACGCCGCCTGCTGCTTCGCCGCGTCGCGCGCGAACATCATCGCCACGTTGCCGCCCGCCGGCAGGCGCGGATTGGGGCCTGGGATGGGGAAGCGCCCGGTCTTCAGCGGGAAGCGCCCGCCGATCTCGCGGTTGAAGCGGCCGAGCTGCGCCGTCGAGTTCATGACGATGCCCATGCGGCCCGCGACGAACTCGCCCATCATCGCATTGGAACGGCCGTCAGGCATGCGGCCCTCGGTCAGCATGGTGCCGAGGTCACGGGCCGCCGCCCGGCCCGGCGCATCGGCGAAGGCCACCTGCGTCTCGTCCGCGTTCAGCATGCTGCCGCCGCGGCTGAAGACCAGCGACTGCCACGACCAGTTGCCGGTGATCGTCCAGTCGAAGAAGAGGCCGCTGATCCCCTCCTGGCTGCCATGGATGGCGCGCGCCAGGGCCGCGACCTCCTCCCAGCTCGTGGGCAGCTTGTCGGGGTCGCCGCCGGCGCGGCGCAGCAGATCGACATTGTAGTAGACGACCGGCGTGGAGAGCGCGAAGCCGATGCCGATCTGCTTGCCGCCGACCTGGCCGAGGCTCAGCAGGCTCTCCGAATAGCCGAGCGACGGCGTCTCGGGATCGGCCTGCATGAAGGGGCGCAGGTCGACGGGGATGTCGCGCTCGAGCAGGGTGCGCTGGCGGTTGAGGCCGTGGAAGGCGACGTCGGGCAGGTTGCGCGTGATGGCGTCGCGCAGGTTGCGCTGCAGGATAGATTCATAGTCGGCCTCCGGTGCGCGATAGGTCACGCGGATGCCGGGGTTCTGGCGCATGAAGACGGTCGCGACCTCCTCCATCAGGCCGCGCACCGTGGCCGCGTTGCCGTACTGGACGCTGAGCTCGATCTCGCGCGACTGAGCGCGGGCATAGAGAGGCAGGGCGAGGGCGGCGGCGGCAAGGCCGGTCGTGCCGAGAAGGCCGCGACGGGTCGGTGTCATGATGAGATGATCTCCTGGGGGTGGTTACTTCACGCCGCTCATGGTCACGCCGCGCACGAAGGCGCGCTGCGCAAGCAGGAAGGCGAGGGCGAGAGGGGCGGTGGTCACCGTGGCCGCGGCCATCAGCGGGCCCCAGCTGGTGCCGGACTCGGTGTCGCTGAAGAAGGCGATGCCGAGCGGCGGCGTCATGAGATGCTCGCTCTGGACCGCGATGTACGGCCAGAAGAACTCGTTCCAGTTCCAGATGAACGAGAGGCAGCCGAAGGCCGCGAGCGCCGGCGCCGCCGTGGGCAGCATGATGCGCCAGACGATGCCGAGCTCCGACAGCCCGTCCATCCGCGCCGCCGCGATCAGGTCGTTCGGCACGGTGCGGAAGAACTGCCGCATGAGGAAGATGCCGAAGACGCTGACGGTGGAGGGCAGGATGATGGCGGCGTAGGTGTCGAGCAGGCCGAGCTGCCACAGCCCGATATAGAGCGGGATGGCGGGCACCTGCGGCGGGACGAGCAGCGCCAGCAGCACCAGGCCGAAGACGGTGTCGCGTCCGCGCCAGCGCAGCTTGGCCAGCGCATAGGCCATGGGCAGCGCCGTCACCGCCTGCGCCGCGAAGATGCAGAAGGTGACGATGAAGCCGTTCATCAGGAAGCGCGCCAGCGGCACCTTGGTGAAGGCGGCGCTGTAGTTCTCCCAGGCGCTCCACTGCTCCGGCAGCAGCCGGAACTGGGGCGCGAAGATCTCCGCCGCCGGCTTCACCGAAAGCGACAGCATGAGCACGAAGGGCGCGAGCATCACCGCGGCGCCGAGCAGCAGCACGGCGTGGCGGAACAGAGGGCCGAGGCGATCAACCATAATGCGCCCTCCGGTCCAGGATCACGGTCTGCGCGACGGTGATCGCCAGGGTGAAGACCAGGAACACCACGGTGATCGCCGCGCCGTAGGCGGTGCGCAGGAAGCGGAAGCCCTCCTGCACCATGGTGTAGAGCAGCACCTCGGTGGACTTGTTGGGCCCGCCCTCGGTCAGCACCGCGACCGTGTCGAAGACCTGGAAGCTGCGGATGGCGGTGATGGCGACGACGAAGACCAGCGCGGGCCCGAGCATCGGCCAGGTGACGCGGCGGAAGCGTTCCCAGGCGCCGTCCGCGCCGTCCAGCGCCAGCGCCTCGTAGAGATCCTTCGGGACGCCCTGCAGCCCCGCGACGAAGAGCACCATGGCGAGGCCGAGATTCTGCCACACGCCGATGACCGCGATCGCCAGCAGCGCGACGTCGGGATTGTTCAGCCAGTCCGTCACCGGCAGGCCGAGCGTGCGCAGGGCCTGGTTCACGAAGCCCACCGTCGGGTGGAACATGAACTCCCACACCAGCGCCATGGCGAGCAGGGTGGAGGCCACGGGCAGGAAATAGGCGGCGCGGTAGAAGCTGCGGAAGCGCCCCACGCTCTCCACCAGCAGCGCCGCTCCCAGGCCGAGCCCCACCGTCGCGGGCACCGAGACGCCGACATAGATCAGCGTGTTGCGCAGCGAGGTCCAGAACACCGGATCGGCGGCGAGCTGTTCGTAATTGCCGAGGCCGATCCACTCCATCTCGGCGTCGCCGAGGCTCCAGCCGGTGAAGGAGAGCAGCAGCACCGCCACCACCGGCCCGAGCAGCATGAGGATCATCAGAATGAGGGCCGGCAGGGCCAGCGCCCAGGCCGCGAGGGCCTCGGCCCGTCCCCCCGGCCATTTGCCGGCGCGTGCCTCAGCCATGGGCGGATGCCAGTGCCATGGCCCCCACGCTCCCGGCACGGCAGACCATGCGCTTCCCGTCCCCATCGAAGAGCAGCGCGCGGCGCGGCATCAGCCGCAACGGCGCGCCGATCGCGTGATCATTGGCTTCGCCGGCCTCTACCTGCGCGACCAGCGGCTGCGCGAGGCCGGGCGCGGTGCAGTAGAGCAGCGCCTCGCCGCCCAGACGCTCGATTCGCGCCAGGGTGACGGCGATGCCCTGTTCCGCCGGGCGCAGCGCCTCGGGCCGCACGCCCATCACGATGCCCTCGCGCGCAGTGCCCGTGGCGTGGAAGGGCAGCGCCGTGCCCAGCGCCTCGACCGCGCCCGAGGAATGCAGGCGGACGGGAAACACATTCATTGGCGGACTGCCGACGAAGCGCGCGACGTCGAGGCTGACGGGGTCGTCGTAAAGCGACTGCGGCGCCGCCACCTGCAGCACGCGGCCGCCCTGCATCACCGCCACGCGGTCGGCCATCGCCATGGCCTCCTCCTGGTCGTGGGTGACGTAGAGGATCGTGGCGCCGAGGCGGCGCTGCAGCGCGACGATCTCCGCCCGCGCCTCGATGCGCAGCTTGGCGTCGAGGTTGGAGAGGGGCTCATCCATCAGGAAGGCGGCGGGCTGGCGCACCATGGCGCGGGCCAGTGCCACGCGCTGCCGCTGACCGCCCGAAAGCTGCGCCGGCTTGCGCCCCAGCAGGGCCCCGAGCTGGAGCGGCCCCGCGACGCTGGCGACATCCTCGGCGATGTTCTCGCGCGCTGCTCGCGTGCCGGGCATCAGCCGGCCGAGGAGCGGGAGGCGCTGCCAGGCCGAGAGGCGGCGCATCTCCAGCGGCAGGGCGATGTTCTGCCCGACCGTCATGTAGGGGTAGAGCGCGTAGCTCTGGAACACCATGGCGAGGTCGCGCGCCTTGGGGCGCAGATGCCCAACCTCGATGCCGCCCAGCCGCACTTCGCCCTGGTCGGTGCCTTCAAGCCCGGCGAGGATGCGCAGCAGCGTGGACTTGCCGCAGCCCGACGCACCAAGGATTGCCAGGAATTCGCCATCGGCCACGCGCAGCGTGACATCGCGCAGGACGTCGGTGGCCCCAAATTTCTTGCCGATGCCGATGAGGTCGACGCTCGCCATGCCAGTTCCCTTTTTGCCGCGCGGCTTCTAGCCATGCGGCAGCAGGGTTGTGCGTGACCTTCTGATGAAACTCCCTCAGTTCTTCTGGGTCTGCATCTGCATAAATTTCAGTTGGCGTGGGTCGTGACCGAGAAGGCAAAATCCCAAAAAGGGTTTTGCCTTCGATACGCCACGACATCCGCCACTGTCAGTGCGGCGTCAGGCACCTTTCCCCGCGTGCCCGGTGGGACGCCCGGCGCGATACCCGAAGAAGGCCATGACGCCGCATAAGGCGAGGCAGAGCGCCAGCGGCGTGGACCAGCTGCCGGTACGCTCGTGCAGGAAGCCGGCGAGGGGCGGCGCCGAGCTGGCGACGAGATAGCCGACGCATTGCGCCATCCCGGAAAGCGCCGCCGCCTGATGCGCGCTGGAGGTCCGCAGGCTGATAAGGGCCAGGCCCAGGATGAAGGACGCGCCCGAGCCGCAGCCGAACAGGACCGTCCAGAGCGCCGCCTGTCCCGGCAGCAGCAGCAGGCCGAGCAGTGCCGCGGCGGTGGTGGCCGTCACGCCGAGGGCGATCGCTTTCTGGTCCTTCAGGCGCGTGACCAGGGGGCCGAAGAGAAGGCCGGGAATGGCCGTCGCGAGCTGGGAGACGCCGTGCAGCGAGCCGGCCGCCCCCGCCGAATAGCCGGCCTCCATCAGGATCGCCGGCAGCCAGGCGATGATGACGTAGTAGATGAGCGAATTCAGCCCGAAGAAGATCGTCACCTGCCAGGCGAGCGCCGAGCGCCAGATGCGCCCGCCATGCGGCGGCGCCATGGTGCCGCGGGCGGGCGGCGTGTGGCCCGCCAGCTGCGGGATCCAGAGGGCGATTGCTGCCAGCGGGAACACCAGCATGGCGCCCAGCGCCCAGTTCCAGCCCGATCCCGGAAGGTTGGCGATCGGCACGGCCGTGGTGGAGGCCAACGCCGCCACCACGCCGGCCGCCAGCGCATAGGCGCCGGTCAGCGAGGCGATGCGGTCGGGGAAGTCGCGCTTGAGCAGGCTCGGCAGCAGCACGTTCGCGATGGCGATGCCCACGCCGATCACCGCCGTTCCGAGGAAGAGCGACCAGACCGGGCCCAGGGAGCGCAGCACGATGCCGCCCGCGATCAGCAGCAGGGCGGCGAAGAGGCTCCGCTCCAGCCCGTATTCCCGGGCGAGCAGGGCGCTGAAGGGGGAGACGACCGCGAAAACGAGGAGCGGCAGGGTCGTCAGCACGCCGGCCTCGACCGCGCCGAGCCCGAAGGCGTCGCCGATCATGCCGAGCACCGGCGCGATGGCGGTGATCGGGGCGCGCAGATTGGCGGCGATCAGGAGGATGCCGGCGATCAGAAGCGCTCGGCGGGCCGGCGTGGAAGTCATCGGGCGGGAGTCCGTTCTGTCCTGCCTGGGCTCTACCGAATTGCGGGGCGCATGAATTCAGCTATCATGACAAATAATCACTGAATCTGGCCAAGGCATGCCGCGCCCCTCTGCCATCTGCGCCTTCGATCCGGACGGTCTCGACCGGCCGGCGGTCGCCTTCGATCTGGACTTCGGGGCCTATGAGGCGGAGGTGCCGATGCACCGGCACCGCAAGGGGCAGCTCGTCCTCGCGCTGCATGGCGCGGTGACGTGCCAGGTGTCCGGCTCGCTCTGGATGGTGCCGCCGCATTGCGGCGTGTGGATTCCGGGCGGCGTGCCGCACAGCAATCGCGCGACCGCCAATGCGCTCCTGTCCTACCTCTTCATCGAACCGGAGGCCGCCGCACTGCCGGAGGAGTGCTGCACGCTCTCCATCTCGCCGATGCTGCGCGAGATGATCCGGCACGTCGCCGCCGCGCCACAGGACGGCGCGCCCGACGACCACATGGCGCGCCTGCTGCGCGTCCTGCTCGACGAGCTGGCGCGGATGCCGAGGGAACAGCTGCACCTCCCGGTCTCCGATCACCCGAAGATCCGCCGCATCGCCGGGGCGCTGACGGCCCGCCCGGACGATCGCAGCACGCTGGCCCAATGGGCGGAACGACTGGCGCTCAGCGAGCGCTCGCTCTCGCGGCTGATGGTGGTGGAGACGGGCCTGACCTTCGGGCGCTGGCGCCAGCAGCTGCACCTGATCGTGGCGCTGCGCGAGCTCGCGGGCGGGATGACGGTGCAGCGCGTCTCCGAGCACCTGGGCTACGAGTCGGTCACAGCCTTCATCGCCATGTTCAAGAAGGCCCTCGGCCAGCCGCCGGCACGCTACTTCGCGGGGCGGGGATCGGGCTGAATTCCGGCGCCGGCCGAGACCCGGAAGGTATCGACGAGGATCCGCACGGCCGGCAGCTCGCTGTAGCCGCGCCGGGTCACCATCACGAGGTTCCGCTTCACCGGCGGGGTGAGGGACAGCGCTCGCAGGCGCCGGTCCAGGCGGCGCGTCGTCGAATGCTCGGGAACGATGGAGATGCCGAGCCCCAGCTGCACCATGCCGAGGATCGCCTCGATGGAATCAAGTTCCAGCACGGCGTTCACCTTGATCCCGCGCGCGCGAAGGGCCTCGTCGACGATGCGGCCCACGCCCATGGCGCTGCTGAAGCGGATGAAGGGGCGCTCGGCCAGCATCTCCTCGATGCTGGGCAGGACGAGGTCCTTGCGGATGAAGAGCTTCAGCTCCTCGACCCGCACCGTCTCGGCCGTCATGCCGACGTCGAGCTGGTCCGGCTCCGTGACTACCGCTGCTTCAAGGCGGCCCTGGGAGACCTTGAAGAGGAGATCGGCCGAAAGCCCGCTCTCCGCGCGGATCGCCAGGCCGGGATGCGTACGCCGCAGCCGCAACAGCACCTCGGGCAGGAGGGTCGTGGCGGCCGACGGGACCACGCCGATCCGCAGCGAGCCGATGAGCTCCCGCGCCGTCGCGCCCGCGGCGGATTTCAGGGCGTCGTACTGGTCGACCAGTTCCTTCGCGCGGGGCAGCAGCGTCCAGCCGTGCCGGTTCAGGACCGGCGGGCGCGTGGAGCGGTCGAAGAGCGTGACGCGCCATTCCTCCTCGAGCGCCTTCATCTGCATGCTGACTGCGGATTGGGTGATGAAGAGCCGTTCCGCCGCGGCGCTGAATCCTCCGCATTCCGCGATCATGATCAGCGTTTTCAGATGTCGGATGGCCATGGGGTATCATAAGAAAATATGATGATCTTTGCAAAATTTTAGCGCTTTACCTTTTGAAGGGAAGCTTCATTTTCCGGGCCAAGTTCAGGAGGGATCTGCCATGTTGTTCAACCTCACCCCGGAGCAGATCCGCCTGCAGGGGCTGGCCCGCGAAGTCGCGGATGGCTTCGTCAGTGCCCGCGCCGCAGAGACCGATCGTTCGGAAGCCTATCCGTGGGACAATGTCCGCGAGCTCACCAAGGCGGGGCTGATCGGCTACACGATCCCCAAGGAATATGGCGGCGCCGGCGGCAGCTTCTTCGATGCCGTGCTGATCATCGAGGAGATGGCGCGCGTCTGCGGCGTCACCGGTCGCATCGCGGTGGAAGCCAATATGGGCGCCATCTCGGCCGTCATGCGCTACGGCACCGAGGCGCAGAAGAAGATGGCCGCCGGGATCGTCCTCGCCGGCGACAAGCCCGCTATCTGCATCACGGAGCCCGAGGCCGGCTCGGCCGCGACCGAGATGACGACCTCCGCCGTGAAGCGCGGCGACGTCTATGTGCTCAACGGCAAGAAGCACTGGATCACCGGTGCTGGCGTCTCGAAGCTGCATCTCGTCTTCGCGCGCGTCTTCGACGAGGCAGGCCGGGAGCAGGGCATCGGCGGCTTCCTGGTCCATCGCGACGACGAGAAGGCGCTGGAGGCGCGAGGCTTCCGCATCGGCAAGCGCGAGCCGACCATGGGCCTGCGCGGCATTCCCGAGAGCGAGGTCATCATGGAGAACCATGAGGTGCCCGCCGCCATGGCGCTGCAGCCGCCCGGCGGGTGGCACCGCGGCTTCGCGGAGCTGATGAACGCCTATAACAGTCAGCGCGTCGGCGCGGGCACGGTGGCGCTCGGCATCGCGCAGGGCGCCTTCGAGCATGCCCTTGCTTATGCGAAGCAGCGTGAGCAGTTCGGCCGCCCGATCGCCGAGTTTCAGGGCCTGCAATGGATGCTGGCCGACATGTCGGTGCAGCTCAGCGCCGCGCGCCTTGCGCTGTACAACGCGGCGGCGAGCGCCGATCCCTTCCCCGATCCGCTGCTTGCCGCGCAGGCGAAGGTGCTGGCCTCGGAGATGGCCATCAAGGTCACCACCGATGCGCTGCAGGTCTTCGGGGCGCGGGGCTATTCGCGGAACCTGCCGCTGGAGCGCATGACGCGTGACGCGCGCATGTTCACCATCGGCGGCGGCACGGCGCAGGTTCTGCGCACGCAGATTGCGAGCCGGCTCCTCGGTTGGAAGCTGCCGCAGGCGCGCGACGGCTATCAGCGCCAGGCGGCCAAGCTCGCCGCCGAGTGAGGCGCGCGCCGGGTGGCGCGGCCGATATCGAACACATGATGCGCCGCGATCCGGCTGTCGCGTCGCCGGGAGGAAAAGCCGGATGCAGGATCCCCAGGGATACCGTCTGACCACGTCGAGCACAGAGGCGGCGAGGCTCTACAACCTCGCGCAGCAGAGCCTGCTCGAATACCGCCTGAGCACGATGGCGACGATCAAGGAGGTGATCGCGGCCGATCCCGCCTTCGCGCTCGGGCATTGCCTGCGCGGCTATCAGTTCATGATGTACGGCTCCTTCTCCGTGCTGAAGGCGGCCCGATCGGCGCTGGAGGCGGCGGAGGCGAATGCCGCCGGCGCGACGTCGCGCGAAAGGCAGCACATCGCGGCCCTTCGCGCCTGGGTGGAGGGCCGGGTCGGCCGCGCCATCACGCTGTGGGAACAGCTGCTCGCCGACAGTCCGCTCGACATCGTCGCGCTGCGCCTGCATCACTTCAGCTGCTTCTGGTCGGGCCGGCAGCATTCGCTGCGCGGCGGCGCGGCGGCGGTGCTGGAGGCGTGGTCGGAGGAGGTGCCGGGCTACGGCAATGTCCTCGGCATGCTGGCCTTCGGCCATGAGGAATGCGGCCAGTACCGGGAGGCCGAGCGCTTCGGCCGCATGGCTGTCGAGCGGAACCCGAACGACCTCTGGGCCATCCACGCCGTCGCCCATGTGCTCGAGATGGAGGACCGGCAGGAGGAGGGCATCGCCTGGCTGGCACGTCCTGCCGATGCCTGGTCGGATCGCAATCCGTTCAAGGGGCATCTCTGGTGGCACCTGGCGCTCTTCCACCTGGAGAACGGCCAGTATGACCAGGTGCTCGCGCTCTACGATCGCTCCGTGCAGAACGACGGCTCGACCTTCTATCTCGACATCCAGAACGCCGCCTCGCTTCTCGCGCGCCTCGATCTCCGGGGCGTCGATGTCGGGACGCGGTGGGAATCGTTGGCCGATTTCGCGGAGAAGAGCATCGGCGATCACGGGCTGATCTTCACCGACCTCCACTACATGATGGCGCTTGCCCGGCAGCGGCGCTTCGGCGCGGCGGAGCGCCTGCTGGAATCCATGGAGGACTACGCCATGGACGAGACGACGGACGCGTCCTCGGTCATCCGCAGGCTGGGGCTCCCGCTCTGCCGCGGCATCCTCGCCTTCGAGCAGGGAGACTACGCAGCGGCGGCCGACAGCTTCGCGCCGCTGCACAATGACGACGGGCCGATCGGCGCGAGTCATGCGCAGCGGGACATCGTGGACCAGTACCTGATCGAGGCGAGCATCCGCGCCGATCGCCTGGGCCAGGCGCGTCTGCTGCTGGCCGAACGGGTCCGCCTGCGTCCCAACAATCACGCCGCCGCCGAGCGCCATCGCGAGGTTGTCCGGCGGATCCACGAGAAGGCCTGATCGCATGAACGACACCCATCTCGCGCCGAAGCCGAAGAAGGCGGTTGCGCTGTCCGGCGTCGTGGCCGGCAATACCGCGATCTGCACCGTCGGGCGCAGCGGCAACGACCTGCATTACCGCGGCTACGACATCCTCGAGATCGCCGAGCGCTGCGAGTTCGAGGAGATCGCCCATCTCCTCGTGCATGGTCAGCTGCCCTCCGCGGCGGAGCTCACGGCCTACAAGGCGAAGCTGAAGTCCCTGCGCGGCCTGCCGGCGGCAGTCCGACAGGTGCTGGAAGCCTTGCCTGCGGCGACGCATCCGATGGACGTGATGCGCAGCGGCGTCTCGGCGATGGGCTGCGTCCTGCCGGAGAAGGACGACCACAGCACCGCCGGCGCGCGGGACATCGCGGACCGGCTGATCGCCTCGCTGGGCTCGATGCTGCTCTACTGGCACCACTTCAGCCAGAACGGCCGCCGGATCGCGGTGGAGACGGACGACGAGACCGTCGGCGGGCATTTCCTGCGCCTGCTGCACGGCACGGCACCGGCCGAGAGCTGGGTGCGCGCCATGCACACCTCGCTGATCCTCTACGCGGAGCACGAGTTCAATGCCTCGACCTTCACCTGCCGCGTCATCGCCGGCACGGGGTCGGACATGCATTCGGCCATCGCCGGCGGCATAGGCGCGCTGCGTGGGCCCAAGCATGGCGGGGCCAACGAGGTCGCCTTCGAAGTGCAGAAGCGCTACGCGACGCCCGACGAGGCGGAGGCGGACATCCGCCGGCGCGTCGCGGCGAAGGAGGTCGTGATCGGCTTCGGCCATCCGGTCTATACCATCGCCGATCCGCGCAACGAGGTGATCCGGGAGGTCGCGCGCCACCTGTCCGGGGAAGCGGGCTCGATGAAGATGTTCGGCATCGCCGAGCGCATCGAGGAGGTGATGGCCGACGCCAAGTCGATGTTCGCCAACCTCGATTGGTTCAGCGCCGTCGCCTACCACATGATGGGCATCCCGACGGCGATGTTCACGCCGATCTTCGTCATCGCGCGCGTGGCGGGATGGAGCGCGCATGTCATCGAGCAGCGCCAGGACGGCAAGATCATCCGCCCGACCGCGAACTATGTGGGGCCGGAGCCGCGGCCCTTCGTGGCGCTGACGCAGCGCGAGGGGGAGAGTGCCTGATGCCTTACGTGATCGGTGTCGACCTCCCCAGCGCTCCCGCCGGCGAGCGCTTCCGCGCGCTGCTGGACCGGCCCGAGATCCTGGGCATGCCGGGTGCCCATCTCGGCCTTGCCGGGCTGCTGGCCAAGAAGCAGGGCTTCGAGGCGCTGTACCTCTCGGGCGCCGCCATGTCGGCCACGATGGGCCTGCCCGACCTCGGCATGATCACCATCGAGGACGTCTGCTTCTTCATCCGCCAGGTGGCGCGCGCCACCGGCCTGTCGCTGCTGGTGGACGGCGACACGGGCTACGGCGAGGCGCTGAACGTCATGCACATGGTCCGCTCCTTCGAGGATGCGGGCGCGGGCGCCGTTCATCTCGAGGACCAGCTGCTGCCCAAGAAGTGCGGCCACCTGAACGACAAGAAGCTCGCCTCGGCCGATGAGATGTGCGCCAAGGTCGCCGCCGCCCATCGGGCGCGCCGGCACCTCTACATCATCGCCCGCACCGATGCGGCGGCCAGCGAGGGGATGGACGGCGCCGTGGCGCGCGCGAAGCGCTACCTCGAGGCCGGAGCGGATGCGATCTTCCCCGAGGCGCTGACGACGCCCGAGATGTTCAAGGAGTTCGCCGCGCGCATGCCGGGCGTGAAGCTGCTGGCGAACATGACGGAATTCGGCCGCACGCCCTTCCTGACGGCGGAGGAGTTCCAGGCGCTGGGCTATTCCATGGTGATTTGGCCGGTTTCGCACCTGCGCGTGGCGGCCAAGGCCTGGGAGCAGCTCTACACGCAGATCGCCAAGGATGGCGGCGCGCAGAACGCCGTCGACCGGATGCAGACCCGCGCGGAGCTCTACGAGACCATCGGCTACCACAAGTACGAGGAGCTCGACGCCAGCCTCGTGCGGACGATCGTGCCGTAGCAGGGGGCGCGTTGTGAACAGGCCGTGCGGGATGGCATGCTGGCGCTTCCCGCAGGAAGGCGCACAGGATGGATGAGAAGGACCGCCAGCTGATCGCGGCCCTGCAGGCCGATGGCCGGCTGACCAATCAGGACCTCGCCGAGCGGATCAACCTTTCGCCCTCGCCCTGCCTGCGCCGCCTGCGGATGCTGGAAGAGGCCAATGTCATCCGCGGCTACACCGCCATCATCGATGAGGGCGCCTATGGCCTCCCGGTGACGGCCTTCGTGCGCGTCCGGCTGCAGAAGCACAGCAGCGACGCCGTCGCCGCCTTCGAGGCCGCCATCCAGCGGGTCGATTCCATCCTCGACTGCTATGTGATGACCGGCAGCGACGACTACCTGCTGCGCGTCCTGGTGGAGAGCCTGCAGGACTACGAGCAGTTCGTGCGCTCGCGCCTGCATCCCATCCCGGGCATCGCCTCGATCGACACGAGCTTCGCCTACGGCGTCGTCAAGCGGTCGCCGGTCTTCCCGAAGCTGCGACGCGGGTGAGGGCGCCGCGGATCGCCCGACTGGCGATCCGCGGAAGCCCCTTCCATCAGGCGGCGGCGGAAAGCCGCGAGGGAAGCGCCTGCTCCAGGTCGGCGAGGATATCCTCGACCTCCTCGAGCCCGACCGAGAGGCGGATCAGGCCTTCGGCGATGTGATGCGCCGCGCGCTCCTCGGGCGTGTAGGTCGAATGCGTCATGGAGGCGGGGTGCTGGATCAGGCTCTCGGTATCGCCGAGGGAGACCGCGCGGCGGATGAGCCGGAGGCGGTTCATCATCGCCGCGCCGGCGGCCAGGCCGCCCTCCAGCTCGAAGGCGATCATGCCGCCGAAACCCGGCATCTGCCGGGCCGCCAGCGCGTGCTGCGGGAAGCTTTCCAGGCCCGGGTAATGGACCCGCGACACGGCGGGATGCGCCTCTAGCATGTGCGCGACCTCCATCGCGCTGGCGCAGTGCCGCTCCATGCGGAGCTTCAGCGTCTTGAGCCCGCGCAGCACCAGCATGGCGTTGAAGGGCGCCATGACCGCGCCGGTCATGTCCTTCATGCCGAAGAGGCGGACCTGCGTCATGTCCTCCGCGCGGCCGACCGCGATGCCGCCGATCAGGTCGCCATGGCCGCCCATGTACTTCGTCGCCGAATGCACGACGATATCGGCGCCGAGCTCGATCGGTCGGGTCAGGACAGGCGTCGCATAGGTGTTGTCCACCACGACCTTCACGCCCCGCTGCCGCGCGATGGCGCTGATGGCGGCGATGTCCACCAGCCGCATGTTCGGATTGGCCGGCGTCTCGAAATAGACGATGCGGGTCTTGTCCGACATCGCCTGCGCGACCGCGGCCGCATCGGTCATGTCCGCATGGGTGATGGTGATGCCGAACTTCGCCAGCCCGTGGCGCATGAAGGCGAAGGTGCAGCCATAGAGCGTCTTGTCCGTGACGATCTCGTCGCCCGGGGCGAGGAAGGTCCAGAGCACCGAGCTGATGGCGCCCATGCCGGAAGCCAGAGCAAGGCCGGCCTCGGCACCTTCCAGATCGGCGCAGCGGCGCTCCAGTAGGTCGAGCGTCGGGTTGGAGATGCGCGAATAGAAGTGGCCGGGGCGCTCGCCCGCGAAGATGGCGGCGCCGGCCTCGGCCGTCTCGAAGGCGAAGGTGGAGGTCAGGTGCAGCGGGGGCGTCAGCGCCCCCTCATGATCCTGCGGGTCGTAGCCGAGATGGATGGCGCGGGTAGCAAAGCCGGCGGGGCGGTTTGGGTCCATGGGACGCTTCCTGTTCGATCGGCCGGAGTGTCGCGCGGGAGGCGGGGCAGATGATGCCAAAGGTCGCCGGGCGATCCGCGATGATTGGAATTATCCGCCAATAAGCGCAGCCGCGCGTCGCGGATCGCGCTGTGGCGATTTCCGCCTATCCTGTGGGCCGATGCCGGCGCGACCCGTGCGGGCACGTTCGGGGAAGCGCCGCCGCGCGATGACGATGAAGATGACCCTGGAACAGCTCCGCGTCTTCGTGGAGGTCGCCGAGCGCGAGCATGTCACGCGCGCGGCCGAAGCCCTGCATCTCGCGCAGTCGGCGGTGAGCAGCGCGATCGCCGCGCTGGAGGGCGCCTATGGCGTCCATCTGTTCAACCGTGTCGGCCGCCGCATCGAGCTGACCGAGGCGGGGCGGAATTTTCTCGTGGAAGCACGCGCCGTGCTGCTGCGCGCCGCGGCAGCGGACCTCGCTCTGACGGAGCTGGCAGGCGGGCGGCGCGGCGTGCTGGCGGTGCAGGCCAGCCAGACCATCGCGAGCTATTGGCTGCCGCGCCATCTCGTGGCGTTCCGGCGCGCCTGTCCCGGCATCGAGATCCGTCTGACCATCGGCAATACCGCCCAGGTCGCGGCCGCGGTGCATGACGGGCTGGCGGAGCTCGGCTTCGTCGAGGGCGCGGTGGAGGATGAGCGCCTGGCCAGCGCCATGGTGGCCAAGGATCAGCTCGTGCTGGTCGTGGCGCCCGACCACCCCTGGGCCCGCGGCGAGGCGCCGACCCTGCGCGAGGCCGCACTCCAAGGCGAATGGGTGCTGCGCGAGACCGGCTCGGGAACGCGATCAGTCTTCGAGGCCGTGCTCCTGGCGGAGGGTCTCCGCCCCGGTGATCTGCGCAAGGTGCTGGAGCTGCCGTCGAACGAGGCGGTGCGGGCCGCCGTCGAGGCCGGGCTGGGCGCGACGGTGATCTCCGCCTCGGTCGCGGCGCCGAGCCTGGAGGCCGGATTGCTTCATCTTGTGAAGCTCCCGCTGCCGGAGCGGGCCTTCCAGGTGCTGCATCACCGCGATCGCGTGCCCAGCCCCGTGGCGGCGGCGCTGCTGGCGCTGATCGACGGGCCGCCGGGGCTTTAAGGCTCAGGCGATCCCGAGCACCAGGATCAGCGCGAGGCCGAAGGCGGCCAGGCCCAGCAGCGAGAGGCTGACCGCCAGCGTCACGCGCCCGCCCGCCCGCGCCACCGAGCGGATGTCCACGCCGAGGCCGAGCGCGGCCATGGAGACGACGGTCAGCGCCGTTGCGACCGAGCGTGTCGGCTCCAGCATCGCCGGCGGCAGCAGGCCGAGCGACCGCGCTGCCATCAGCGCGAGGAAGCCCAGGATGAACCAGGGGACGAGGCGATGCAGCGGCGGCCGCTTCGGTGCCGCCTGAGAAGAGGCGCCCCCGGCGTGACCACCGAGGCGCGGCGCCAGCAGCGAGAGCGCCAGCACCACCGGGCCCAGCATCAGCACGCGGACCAGCTTTACCACCGTCCCGATCTGGACCGCGAGGGCGCCGGCCGGGGCCGTGGCGGCGAGGACTTGCGGCACGGCATAGACCGTCATGCCCGCCAGCGCGCCGAATTGCAGGGCGGAGAGGCCGAGCAGCGGCGCCAGCAGCGGCAGGGCGAGCACCACGAGCACGCCCAGCACCGCGGTGAAGGCGATGGACGAGGCGACCTCCTCGCCCTCGGCGCCGATCACCGGGGCGACGGCGGCGATGGCGGAGTTGCCGCAGATGGCATTACCGCAGGAGACCAGCAGCGCCGCACGCGGCGTCAGCCCCAGCAGGCGGCAAAGCGCGTAGCCGCCGCTCACCGCGACGGCGACCAGCAGCATGATGCCCAGCAGCAGCGCGGGCCCGACGGCGAGCATCGCCGCCACGCTGATGGAGGCGCCGAGCAGCACCACCGCGACCTCCAGCAGGAACTTCGCGCCGAAGGCGATGCCCGGGCGCCACGTCTCCCCGGGCGTCCAGGCGGTGCGGACGGCGGTGCCCAGCAGGATGGCCAGCACCAGCGCCTCCAGCCAGGCGCGCCCGAAGAGCGCGGCCTCCAGGTGCTCGAGGCCCATGGCGGCGGCGGTAACGGCCAGGCACAGCAGCAGCCCTGGCAGGAGGCGTGTGAGACGGGGAAGGGAATGGGTCATGGCAAGGGCCTCGGCCGTCCGGAGGACGAGCGTCTGCGGGGCCGGCGCGGTGCCGGCCTGGGTATTCGCGGTGAGGGGAAGGAGGTCGGGGCCTAGGGTGACGGGCCGGTCATCCAGCCCCAGCGGGCGAAGATGCGCGCGCCCTCAGGCCCGGCGAGGAACTCGGCGAAGCGCTTGGCCTCGGGCCGTGCCGCGCCGCGGCGGGTGAGGGCGATGCCGGTGTCGCGGTGGATTCGGTATTCGGGCTCGATCGGCACGGTCTCGGCCAGGCTGGGGTTCGAGACCTGCCAGATGTTCCAGATCAGCCAGGCATCCAGGCTCGGATCCCGCACCCAGGCGTCGCGTGCCTCGGCGCTGTTGCGGGCGAAGACCGCGATATTGGCGCGGAAGGCCCGGACGCTGGCGATATCGCCCAGCCGGCCGGCCACATCCTCCCAGAGGCCCTGCTGGCCGGCGCCGTTCACCACCAGGATGCGATGCCCCGGCCGCAGCAGATCCGCGACGCCGCCGATGCGGCCGGGATTGCCCGGGCGGACGAGGATGGCCGAGGGGCGAAGGTAGAGCGGCACCACGCTGGCCGGATCGATCTCGGGCAGGGCCGCGATGAAATCCGACATCATCACTTCGGATCCGCTGAAGACGAGGTCGGCATCGGCGCGGGCGCGCTCGATCCAGGCCGGGGTGGGGCCGGCGGTGACGCGGACCTCGAGCCCCTCGGCGCGCCCGAAGGCCGCCGCGGCCTCGCGCATCGCGGGCAGCGGCCCGCCGGGGCCGTAGACATTCAGCGGCTCGGCGGCGGAGGCGGCCTGGGCCGAGGCGATGATGCCGGCGGCGAGAAGCAGGGTCCTGCGGTCCATGACGGGTGGCTCCTTGGTCGCGTCATAGATCGGGCGATCGGCCGCCGCGGTCCAACGGATGAATCGGATCGAACCGATCGCCGAAGGAGATGAATCCTTCGCCGCTCAGGAGGCCGAAGGGGAGGGAAACCGCATCTCGGCCCGCAGCCCGCCTTCCGCGCGGTTGGCCAGGCGCAGCTCGCCCTCCATCCGCCGTAGGGCGAAATCCGCGATGGCCAAGCCCAGCCCGCTGCCGACCGTCGTCCGGTTGCTGCCGCGGAAGAAGCGGTCGCGCACCTTCGGCAGCTCGCTCTCGGGAATGCCCGGGCCCGCATCCTCGATCACGACGGCGATGGCGTCCCGCTCCCGCCGGAGCCGGCACTGGACCGGCCGTTCCGGCGGCGAATGCAGCACCGCATTCTCCAGCAGGTTCCGTGCCGCGAGCGCGAAGAGCGAAGAGCTGACGGGAAGCGCCGCGCCGTCCAGCGCGTTGCCGATGTCGATGCCGGCCGCCCTGGGGTGATGCTGCCGGATATCCTCGGCGAGGGTACGCAGGAGCCGGCCGAGATCGACCTCTCGCTCATCGGGGGCGGGCTCGCCGCTTTCGGCGCTGGTGAGATCGGTGAGCTGCCGTACCAGCCGCGCCGTCCGGTCCACCCCCACGACCATCTGGCGCAGGGCATTGTCGCGGATGGCGTCGTCGGTGTGCCTCAGCGCCACCTGGGCCTGCGTCTTCAGGCCCGCGATGGGGGTGCGGAGCTCATGCGCCGCGAAGGCCGTGAAGTCGCGCTCGCGCTCGCGCGCGGCATTCACCCGGGCGAATAGCCCGTTCAGGGAGCGGACCATCGGCCTGATCTCCGACGGCCCCCGGCCTTCCGGCAGCGGGCTGAGGTCGGAGGCCGGCCGTGTCTCCAGGGCACGCGCCATGGCGCTCAGCGGCGCCAGTCCCTGGCGGAGGCTGAGCCAGATCAGCCCGGCAAGGGCGGGCAGGATGAGCAGGGCGGGAAGGGCCAGACCGCGGATCACGTCGGCCACCAGCCGGTCGCGGACCCGCAGGTTGTCGCCGACGAGGACGCGCATCCCCAGCGCCGCATTCTCCACCGCATAGACCCGCCAGGTCTCGCCCTCGATCACGGTCTCGGAGAAGCCCGCCCGGCTCGCGGTCAGGGGCTGTCCGGGCGCCCCCTCGGACCGGCCGACCAGCCGTCCATCCAGGGCCCAGATCTGGCAGGAGAGCTGCCGGTCGTAGGGCGTGTGGAGGGGAGGCGAGCCGGAGGGGATCGCCACGGTCCTGCCGGGGTCGATCTCCTGGCTGGCGATCAGCGAGTTCACCATGCGCGCCGCCTCGGTCAGCCGCGCATCCAACGCGCGCTCGACCTCGGCCCGCGTGCTCAGATAGATCCAGCCGATCGCCGACAGCCAGACTATGCCGGTGATGGCCATCAGGATCAGGAAAAGGCGCGCGCGGATCGACCTCATGCGCCGTCCTCCGGCAGGCGGTAGCCCACGCCCCGCACCGTCTCGATGACACCGGCGCCGAGCTTGCCGCGCAGGTGGTG
Organism: Roseococcus pinisoli; assembly: GCF_018413645.1. Taxonomy (GTDB): domain Bacteria; phylum Pseudomonadota; class Alphaproteobacteria; order Acetobacterales; family Acetobacteraceae; genus Roseococcus; species Roseococcus pinisoli. The sequence goes on along the minus strand of NZ_JAHCDA010000004.1, from coordinate 222,943 downwards.
GACATGCACCTCGATCGTGTTGCTCTCGACATCCTCCTGCCAGCCGTAGAGCCGCTCCTCGAGCTGCGACTTTGAGAGGATCTGGCCCGGCCGCTCGATCAGCGCGTGCAGGATCGAGAATTCGCGGCGCGACAGGCGCGCGGGGCGGCCGCCCTGGGTCACCGCCATGCTGGCGGGATCCAGGACGATGTCGCGCCAGCAGAGGGTCGCGCCCGCATGGCCGGCGGCGCGGCGGGTCAGCGCCCGCAGCCGCGCCGCGACCTCGTCCAGGTCGAAGGGCTTGCCGAGATAGTCGTCTGCGCCCGCATCCAGCCCCGCGATGCGATCGGCCACGCTGTCCCGTGCGGTCAGGAGCAGCACGGGGACCGGGCTCCGCCGGGCGCGCAACTCGGCCAGCAGGTCGAGGCCGGAGCCATCCGGCAACATCAGGTCCAGCACCACGGCGTCGAAGGCCGAGGCGAGCAGGGCGGCGGAGGCCTCGGCGCGGCTCGCCACGGCATCGACCGCGAAGCCCGCCAGGCCGAGACCGACCTGCAGGCCGTTCAGCAGGATCGCGTCGTCCTCGACCACCAGCACCTTCATGTCGCTCTCGCCATCCTTCGGTTCTTCGGCGGTGGTGGAACGCCGGCCTTAAGCTGGCCTTAAGGTGGCGGGCGTGGATCGCCGACCGATCGGGTGCCCTTCGGCCCCGGCCCGGAAAGGAGACCGCGCATTGGCCGTTCCCTCACGCCGAGGCGTCATCGCCGCGCCGGCCGATACGCGCCCGCGGAATTGTGCCCGCATTGCCGGCCAGGAGGAACAGCGCCGCCGCGGGCCGGATGGGCGCGCGAGGATGCTCGTCGGCCGGGACATTCCTTTCGCCATGCCGGGGAAGCCCGCATGATCTCGGCGCTCCTGTCGGGCGGGCTGGTCGGCTTTTCGCTCGGCCTGATCGGCGGGGGCGGATCGATCCTCGCCACGCCCCTGCTGCTCTATGTCATCGGCGTCCCGCAGCCGCATGTCGCGATCGGCACGGGCGCGCTGGCGGTCTCGATGAACGCCTTCGCCAATTTCCTGGGCCATGCGCGCAGCGGCAATGTGCGCTGGCGCTGCGCCTTCATCTTCGCCGGCGTGGGAACGCTGGGCGCGCTGGCCGGCTCGACCCTGGGCAAGCTCGTGGACGGGGAACGGCTGCTCTTCCTCTTCGGCTTGGTGATGATCCTCGTCGGCGTCGTGATGCTACGGCCGAAGCCCAAATTCGCAGCCGTCGAGCGGCCGATGAACCTGCGCACCGGGCTGATCACGGCGGCGGTGGCCCTCGGGACGGGCATGGCCTCAGGCTTCTTCGGCATCGGCGGCGGCTTTCTGATCGTGCCGGGGCTGGTCCTCGCGACCGGGATGCCGATGATCTCGGCCATCGGTTCCTCGCTGCTCGCCGTCGGCAGCTTCGGGCTTGCCACCGCCCTGAACTACGCGGCCTCCGGCCTGGTCGACTGGGCCGTGGCCTTCCAGTTCATCGCGGGCGGCGTGATCGGCGGCCTGCTGGGAATGAGGCTGGCGAACCGGCTCTCGGCGGGAAAGAACGCGCTCACCCGTATCTTCGCGGGCGTGATCTTCGTCGTGGCCGCCTATGTCCTCTACCGGAGCGCCGGGGCCTTCCTCGGCGGGGCGGCCGGTGCGGCTTGAAAGCCGCATCGGGGGACGTCATACCCTGGCCTCCGCCGCTTCCGCCCTGCCCCAGGAGCCCACGAGACCCGATGCCCGCCGCCGTTCCCATCCCTCAGGAGACGACGGCGGCCGATTCCGGGCCGCGCACCATCCTCTTCGTCGAGGACGAGGTGCTCATCGCCATGATCGCGGGGGAGATGATCACCGACCTCGGCTACCGGGTCATCGAGGTGGGCTCGGGCAGCCAGGCGCTGAAGGTGCTGGCCAGCGACACGCCGGTGGACCTGCTCATCACCGATTACAGCATGCCCCGGATGACGGGCGGCGAGCTGGTGAAGGCCGCCCGCGCCCTGCGGCCCGGCCTGCCCGTCCTGATCGCGAGCGGCTATTCCCAGCTGCCCGACGGCGGCGACAGCGAGCTGCCGCGCCTGATCAAGCCCTATCGGCCGGAGCAGCTGCGCCAGGAGATCGAGAAGCTGCTGGCTGCGGCATGAGCCGAAGCCAGCCGGCCCTTTCAGGCGCTGGTCATCCGGACCGAGATATCGGCCGGCGGCGCCGAATAGGGCGCTGAGGTCACCAGAAGATCCGCCCCAGCCTCGGCATAGGCCCGGGCGTTGGTCTCGTTCACGCCGCCCGTCGCCGCGATCATCGGGCGCTTCGACATGCCGGCCATGGCGCGGACCGCCTCGGCGATCTGCTCGGGCGAGAGCTTGTCCACCTGCACGCAATCCACGCCGGCGGAGGCGAACCAGGTCACCTCGTCGACGCTCTCGGCCTCGACGGTGATCTTGCGCTCCGGCTGGCTGGCGCGGAGGTCTGCGACCCAGAGATAGGGCGGCTTGCGGCCGAGGAAGGCGCGGTGCTGGGGAAAGACAACGACGCTGTCCGAAAGCCCCAGGCGGTGCGGTGCGCAGCCGCCGGCCATGATGGCCTTGAGCATGACGTCCTTGGTGCCGGGCAGGTGCTTGCGCGTGCAGGCGACGGCCGCATGGGGCCGGCCTTCGCGCGCCGCCAGCAGGATCCGGCGCGCCCGCGTGGCGACGCCCGAGGCGACCTCCATCAGCGTCTGCGCGACCTTGGCGCCCCGATGCAGCGCGGCCGCGGAACCTTCGGCGAGGAGAAGGTCCGAACCGGCCTCGATCTGAGCGCCGGAGGAATGGAACCGCTGCACCGACCGGCACCCGGCCAGCAGCATGATCCGCTCCGCCTCCTCGACGCAGCAGGCCACCATGGTCGAGCGGGTCGCGAAGGTGGCGCGGCCGGGCATCTCCCCGATGCTGAGGCCGCGGGTGGTCGCGTCGCCATAGGGAATGTCCTCGTGGAGCATCGCGAGGAGGCGGGCGTCGGGCAGGGGGAAGGGCATGGCAGGAATCCTTCATCGACGTGGCGGCCCGAGGAGCCCCGACGCTTCACGTTGACAGATCAGCAGGGATCGCGCCGGACGGCCAGTGCGCCTGTCCGAACTCTGAGGCGCAGATCGGGCATAACCGCCGTCTCGGCGACGAATTGAATTCCAGGGAATGGGAGTGCGGCCGATTGCCGTGCGTCGACACGGGGGAGGGGCCGCTCAGCGCCAGTTCTCGTAGGGGAAGATTTGCGTCAGGGGCGCGCCAAAGAAGCGCGCGGCCCGTTCCGAGGGTCGTCACGATATTGCATTCCTATGAACTAGATTCCATGAAATGTAATTGCTTAACTCGCGCCGAGGCTGTGCCGAGGAGCGCAATGACGACCACCAGTGACACGATCATTCGCCTGATTTCCTTCAGTTGGAAGGACTGGGTCGTCAGCATCGACGAGCAGACCAGCGTCATCGGCGCCCTTCGCGTCGATCCCAATATGCCCGCCACCATCCGCGACCTGCAGGCCGCCGGGATGCTGGAACGGATGTGCGGGATGGTCACCGGCGGTGACCGGGGTCGGACCCTCGCCATGGTGCTCGGCTCGGGCGTCGATGGCTCGACGCGCCCGATCGTGGAGAAAATCGGCAACCTGGCGGGCAACCTCTGGTACTTTCGCCTCAGCGCCGACTTGCACACCAACTACCGCCGGATGGGCGCGGGCTTCACCAAGGCCAACTTCAACCCCGTGCCCTATGCCGCGCTGATCCCGAAGGGGCCCGACGCCAAGACCAAGCCCTTCGGTGGCGCCGGCGCCACCGGCATCGCGGGCCCAGCGCTCTCCGTGCCGTTATGGGATCAAGCTCAGATGGTTCGGCATAACCAGGAGATCCTGGCCCAGTACTCGAACCCCATTCCCGGCGACCTCTTCGCCTATCTCGCGACGCTGACGATCACGCAGCGGCGCGAGCAGGCCGAGCTGCTGATGGGGCGGCCGATCGTGTCCATCATCGCGGCCTCCTATCGCAGCGGGCTGCCGTCACGTGCGCAGGTGATCACGCTCGCGGCCCGGCAATACAGGCTGGAGCCCGCCATGCTCGCCGCCTTCATCCTGGCGGAGCAGCGCGACCAGTCGCAGAACGAGGATGCCGTCGATTACGCCGCGTCGCAGAGCATGCTGGTGAATCGGGCGACTTCCATCGGGCTGGGCCAGATCGTGACGACGACGGCCATCCGCGAGGACCTCTTCTCGCGGCTGATCGACAATCCCTTCCGGCAAAGCCAGCAGCGCACCCAGGTCGCCGATCTGCTGACCTCGGAAGAGTACAATATCTTCGGCGTGGCGAAGTACATCCGGCTTGTCGCCGACCAGGCGGTGGGCAAGACCGCCGCCGTCCTGCCGCAGACGGTCTCGGCCTTTCCGCGCATCAACTTCGGGGCCTTCGGCGGCGATTCCGCGACCTGGCCATCGGACAACATCAAGGCCCTCGGCTCCGAATACACCTCCCGCGCCTGGGACGATAAGCTCTCCGTCGGCTGGGGCGAGTTCGTCTTCGAGGCTTATCGCGACATCCGTTCCAGCAGGAGCTTCTGACCATGCCTTCGAGCTTCGTCCTGCCTCCTTCCTTTCCCGTGGCCGCCGTCTCCGACGCCGCGGGGTCACCCGCCAGCGCCCGCCCCTCGGTCGAGCTCCGGGTGGGCGATCAGCTCCTGACGGCCCTGGTGCCGCAAGGCTGGTTGGGCGTGCCGACGCCGCAGGGCCTGCTGTTCCGGCGTGAAGGACCCGCGAGGCGGACCGTGGAATCGCTCAGCCTGACCTACGGTGCGAACGCCGAGCCGGCTGGCGCCTTTCCGGCCCGGCGGAGCCTGGGCGAGCGAATGGTGCGCTATCGCCTCGATCGGGAGGAAGGCGGCTCGGGCGGCGATGAATTCGATCTGGCGGCCTGGCTCCCCTGCGGAACGGGGCATCTCCTGCTGCGCTTCTCGACGCAGGCAGAATCGCCGGCCGATCCCGCCCTGGAGGTCGCCTGGGCCTTGCTGGCCGGCGCCGCCTGCCGCCCGGCGGCGTGAGCGCGCGTCAGGCCTGGGCGGGCTTCCGCGCGGCCATCAGGTAGTTCACCGCCATGTCGCGGGAGAGGTGAAAGCCGCCGAGGGCGCCGGGGACCATGCCGGCCGTGTCGGTCACGGCCAGCCCCGCGCCGCGCAGCAACGCGCCGAGCTCCGACGGGTGGAGGAACAGTTTCCAGTCATGGGTGCCGACCGGAAGCCAGCGCAGCACGTGCTCGGCGCCGAGGATGGCGAAGAGCCAGGACCGACGGGTCCGGTTGAGGGTCGAGAGCACCACCGTGCCGCCGGGCCGGGTCAGCCGGGCCAGGGAGGCGCAGAAGGCCGCCCGCTCCGCCACCGGGACATGCTCGATCACCTCCAGGGAGATCACGGTGTCGTAGCCGCCTTCCTCCAGCCCCTCGGGCGTTCCCGCGCGGTAATCGACCGTGACGCCGGCCTCCGCGGCATGGGCCCGCGCGGCCTCCAGCGCCACGCCGGCGGCATCCAGCCCGGTGACGACGGCGCCGCGCCGGGCCAGCCATTCGGAGGCGAGGCCCGCGCCGCAGCCCACATCGAGGATTCGGAGGCCCTCCAGCGGGCCCAGCTGCGCCGCGACCCATCCCATCCGCACCGGATTCATGGCGTGCAGCGGGGCCATGGGCCCTCGCGGATTCCACCAATCGCCGGCCAGGGCGTCGAATTTGGCGACTTCCGCCGCGTCGGCGGAGCCCTGGATGTTGCCCATCTGCGTCATGCCCGGTATCTGACCCGCCCCCACTCCCACCGCAAGGCCTGGACCCATCCTGGGTCTGAGGGCCAGGAAGCACGATGTCCCGTATCGTCATGAAGTTCGGCGGCACTTCCGTCGCCGATCTGGACCGGATCCGCAATGTCGCGGCCCGCGTCAAACGCGAGGTCGAGGCCGGCCATCAGGTCGCCGTCGTCGTCTCCGCCATGTCGGGCACGACGAACCAGCTGGTCAAATGGTGCCAGGACCTCTCGCCCATGCATGATGCGCGCGAGTACGACGTGGTCGTCGCCACTGGCGAGCAGGTCACGATCGGCCTGCTCGCCATCGCGCTGCAGGCGATCGGAGTCGAGGCCCGCTCCTGGCAGGGCTGGCAGGTGCCGATCCTGACTGACAATGCCCATGGCAAGGCGCGCGTGGACCGCATCGTCGGCGACGAGCTCATCAAGCGCATGGAGCAGGGCCAGGTTCCCGTGGTCGCCGGCTTCCAGGGCCTGGAGCCCAGCCGCAACCGCGTGACGACCCTCGGCCGCGGCGGCTCGGACCTTTCGGCCGTTGCCCTCGCTGCGGCGTTGAACGCCGACCGCTGCGACATCTATACCGACGTGGACGGCATCTACACGACCGATCCGCGGATCGTCCCCAAGGCGCGCAAGCTCGACAAGATCTCCTATGAGGAGATGCTGGAGCTCGCCTCGGTGGGCGCCAAGGTGCTTCAGACCCGCTCCGTCGAGCTCGCCATGAAGGCGAAGGTTCGCGTGCAGGTACTTTCCAGTTTCGAAGACAAGCCAGGCTCCCTGGTCGTTGATGAGGAAGAGATCATGGAGAAGCCGATCGTTTCCGGCATCGCCTATTCGCGCGACGAGGCGAAGGTGACCCTGCGCCGCGTGCCGGACCGGCCGGGCGTGGCCGCCCGGATCTTCGGGCCGCTGTCGGATGCCAATGTGAACGTGGACATGATCGTCCAGAACATCGGCGAGGACGGCAACACCGACATGACCTTCACGGTCGGCCGCACGGACCTGCCGCGGGCGCGCGACATCCTGGAGAAGGCGAAGGAGGAGCTCAACTACGGCGAGCTCATCGCCGATCCGGACGTCACGAAGATCAGCGTCGTCGGCGTCGGCATGCGCACCCATGCGGGCGTCGCCTCGACCATGTTCAAGGCGCTGTCCGACAAGGGCATCAACATCCAGGTGATCTCGACCAGCGAGATCAAGGTGAGCGTGCTGGTCGCGGCCGACTACACCGAGCTGGCCGTGCGCGCCCTGCACACCGCCTACGGGCTGGACGCGGCCTGATGGACCAGGTCGCGCCTGTGGTGCCGGAAGCCGCCTTCGCGGAGATCGATCGGCTGATGGAACGGGGCGCGGCCTTTTTCGGCACGCGTTACGCGCTGCTGGGCGGCGCCATGTCCTGGATCAGCGACCGCCATCTGGTGGCGGCGCTGTCCAATGCCGGCATCTTCGGCGTCATCGCCTGCGGTGCCATGGAGCCGGACCGGCTGGACCAGGAGATCGCCGCGACCAAGGCGCTGACCCAGAAGCCCTTCGGCGTGAACCTGATCACCATGCACCCCCGGCTTGAGCAGCTGGTGGACACCTGCCTGGCCCATGGCGTCAGCCACATCGTCTTTGCCGGCGGCATCCCGCCCGGCACGGTGATCAAGCGCGCCAAGGACGGCGGCGCGCGGATCGTCTGCTTCGCGCCGGCCCTGGCGCTGGCGAAGAAGCTCATCCGCTCGGGCGCCGATGCCCTCGTCATCGAGGGCAGCGAGGCCGGCGGCCATATCGGCCCCGTCAGCCTCAACGTGCTGGCGCAGGAGATCCTGCCGCATATCACCGATGTGCCGGTCTTCGTGGCCGGCGGCATCGGGCGAGGGGAGGCCATCCTCTCCTACCTGGAGATGGGGGCGGCCGGCGCGCAGATCGGCACGCGCTTCGTCTGCGCGACCGAGTGCATCGCCCATCCCAACTTCAAGAAGGCCTTCATCCGCGGGGCCGCGCGCGACGCGCTGCCCACCGTGCAGATCGATGAGCGCTTCCCCGTTATCCCCGTGCGCGCTCTCCAGAACCAGGGCACCAAGCGCTTCATGGAGCACCAGGCCGCCGTGCTGAAGCGCTTCCAGAGCGGGGAGCTGGCGAAGGACGAGGCGCAGCTCGACATCGAGCATTTCTGGGCCGGGGCGCTCCGCCGCGCGGTCATCGACGGCGATGTCGAGAACGGCTCCCTCATGGCCGGGCAGAGCGTCGGCATGGTCACGCGGGAGCAGCCCGCGGCCGAGATCGTGGCCGAGCTGGTGACCCAGGCGGCGGCAGCCTGGGCGGCCCGCAACCCTGCATGAAGATTCGGACGGAAGCCCTTTCGGGTCTTTTGCCGTCCATCGGGACAGTCTAACCATGGGCGCGTGTTCGACGACATGAAACGCTTCCGTTCCCAGGAGGCCCCGGCCGTGGACGCCGCGCGGCTCGGCGAGGAGCTGCGCGATGCGCGCCTCGCCCTCGGCCTCGCGATCGAAGACGTGGCGGCCCAGCTGCGCATCCGCCGGGTCTATCTGGTCGCGCTCGAGGAAGGCCGGGTGAGGGACCTTCCCTCGGCTGCCTATGTCGTCGGCTTCGTGCGCAATTATTCCGGCTTCCTCGGCCTCGACCCGGACGACATGGTGCGCCGCCTGCGCGACGCCGTCTCCGGCGTGGGCGGCCGCAGCGCCGACCTCGTCTTCCCCGAGCCGGTGCCCGAGCGCGGCTTCCCCGCCGGCGTGGTGGTGCTGGTCGGCGCGATCGTCGCCATCGGCGCCTATGTGGCCTGGTACAACTGGACCGGCGCCGGCAACCGCTCGGTGGACGCCGTTCCGTCCGTGCCCGCCCGCCTCGAGACCGCCGCCCGCAGCGGCGAGGCCGCGCTGAGGCCCCCCGCCGCCCCGGGCCCTGCCTCGACCGAAGCTTCCTCGGCCCCCACGGCGACGCCGGCCATGCCGCCCCTGCCGGTGCCGACGCCCGTTCCCGTCCAGGTTCCGCCGCCGGCCGCGACGCCCGCGGCACCGGCTGCGCCGAGCCCCGACCAGTCGCGCATCACGATCACCGCCAAGACGGATGTCTGGGCGCAGGTGCGGGATTCGCGGAACAACCAGCAGCTCTTCGCCAGGGTCATGCGCGCGGGCGAGACCTTCGAGGTTCCCAATCGGGAAGGCCTCGTGCTCTCCACCGGCAACGCCCGGGCCATGGAGGTCACGGTCGAGGGCACGCCGTCGCCGGTCTTCGCGGAACTCCGCGGCGTCCGCCGCGAGGTGCCGCTCACGCTGGCCTATCTGCGTCCGGCCACGCCGCCTGCCGCCGCCCCGGCAGCCCCGCCGCCGGCGCGTACCAACACCGGGGCCCCGCGCCCCGCGCAATAGCGGCCGGCTCCCGCCGCCCTTTGGCTTCCGCGGCGGGCGGCCTATATTGCGGGTGAAACGGGATATACCGAGGACCGCATGAGCTACCGGCCTTACCAGCACATCGAACGCCGCAAGTCTCGGCAGATCCGGGTGGGCAAGGTGCTCGTGGGCGGCGACGCGCCGATTTCCGTCCAGACCATGACGAACACGCTGACCTCGGATGCCGAGGCCACGATCGCGCAGATCCGCCTTGCCGAGATCGCCGGCGTCGACATCGTCCGCGTGAGCTGCCCCGACGAGGACAGCACCACGGCGCTGGCCGAGATCGTCCGTGAGGTGAACGTCCCCATCGTCGCGGACATCCACTTCCACTACCGCCGCGCCATCGAGGCCGCGAAGGCCGGTGCCGCCTGCCTGCGCATCAACCCAGGCAATATCGGCTCGGCGGAGCGCGTGAAGGAGGTCGTGAAGGCGGCCAAGGACTATGGCTGCTCGATCCGCATCGGCGTGAATGCCGGCTCGCTCGAGAAGCACCTGCTGGAAAAGTACGGCGAGCCCAACCCCGACGCGCTGGTCGAGAGCGCGCTGTGGCATGCCGACCATCTGCTCCAGAATGATTTCAACGAGTTCAAGATCAGCGTGAAGGCGTCGGACGTCTTCCTGGCGGTCGCGGCCTATCAGCAGCTTGCCGATGCCTGCGATCACCCGCTGCACATCGGCATCACCGAGGCCGGCGGCAAGCGCACGGGCACGGTGAAGTCGTCGATCGGGCTGGGCTCGCTGCTCTGGGCCGGCATCGGCGATACGATGCGTGTCTCCCTCTCGGCCGAGCCCGCGGAGGAGGTCTCCGTCGGCTGGGACATTCTGAAGTCGCTGCACCTGCGCCATCGCGGCGTGAAGATCATCTCCTGCCCCTCCTGCGCGCGGCAGGGCTTCGACGTGATCCGCACGGTGGAGAAGCTGGAGGAGCGGCTGGCCCATGTCGTGCAGCCCATCAGCCTCTCCATCATCGGCTGCGTGGTGAACGGGCCGGGCGAGGCGCTGATGACCGATATCGGCCTCACCGGCGGCGGCGCGGGCCGGCACATGGTCTATTCGGCCGGCAAGCAGGACCACCAGACCGATACCGACGCCATGGTGAACCATCTCGTGGGTCTGGTGGAGGCGCGCGCGGCGGTGCTCCAGGCCGAGGCGGATGCGCAGAAGGCGGCCGAGGAAGCGCAGAAGCGGGCCACCCTCGCGGCCGAGTAGGGGCCGGCGGCCCGGCCGTCAGGCCGGTGCCGTCATGCGGCAGGCGGTGGCGAGCCGCAGGCGGTCCCATTCGTTCCAGCTTTCGACCATCATCCCGTTCTCGACGCGGACCATGGACATGCCGGTGACCGTGACGGTTTCGCCGCTGGCGGTGAAGCCGAAGCCGTCGCCGCTATGGGTCAGGCGGGCGGACCAGCGCCCGGCGGCGCGGTCCCCGTCCTCCACCACGTCGTGAACGGTGAAATGGATGTCGGGGAAGCTCGCCAGGAATTCCTCGAAGAAGGCCTGGAAGGCTGCTGGCCCACGCGCGTCGGCCCCCGACAGGTCCAGGGCATAGGTGACGCCATCGGGGGCGAAATAGGTCTCGATCAGGGAAACGTCCTTCCTGTTCCAGACCTCCTCGAACCAGAGCCGAAGGATGGTACCGGCGGATGGGGGCATGGCGACGTCCTCCTGTGCGGTCCTGCACGGGAAGGCACGGTAACGTCCCGCCGGCGGCAGAAGGTAGAAGATTGTGACGGGGGCGGCCCGAGACACGCCGCGCATCCTCCCTCTCCCCTTGCCCCGCGCTCTCGCCAGCGCTACCCCCGCACGTCATGTCCAGCCAGAAACTCCAGCCTCCGCGCGGCACGCGCGATCTCATCGGCGATGAGTTCCGCCGGCATCATCGCGTCATCAAGACGGCGCGGCGCATCTCGGCGCTCTACGGCTTCGAGGAATGGGCGACCCCCATCTTCGAGGACACGCGCGTCTTCGCCCGCGGGCTGGGCGAGACCTCCGACGTGGTCAGCAAGGAGATGTACGTCTTCGAGGACCGCGGCGGCGACAGCGTCACCCTCCGCCCCGAGAACACCGCCGGCGTCTGCCGCGCGCTCGTCTCCAACGGGCTGACCCAGTCCCTGCCGCGCAAGGTCTTCTATGCGGGCCCCATGTTCCGCTACGAGCGGCCGCAGGCCGGGCGCTACCGCCAGTTCCACCAGATCGGCGCCGAGATCCTGGGCGTGGCCGAGCCGCTGGCCGATGCCGAGGTGATCGCCTGCGGCTACCACATCCAGCGCGAGCTAGGCATCGCCGAGGGCTCGGTCCTGGAGGTGAACACGCTGGGCGACACCGAGAGCCGCGATGCCTATCGCGCCGCGCTCGTCCTGCATTTCTCCGCCCATCGCGATTCGCTCAGCGAGGACAGCCAGCGCCGGCTCGAGAAGAACCCGCTGCGCATCATCGACAGCAAGGACGAGGGCGACCGCCGGCTGGTCGCCGATGCGCCGACCATCGCCGCCTATCTGACGCCGACGGCCCGCGCCCATTGGGACGTGCTGCGCCGGCACCTCGACGCCTTCGGCGTGCCCTTCCGCGAGAATCCGCGCATCGTCCGCGGCCTCGACTACTACAGCCACACGGCCTTCGAGTTCGTGACCGACCGTCTCGGCGCTCAGGGCACCGTGATGGGCGGCGGCCGCTATGACGGGCTGGTCGAGGAGATGGGCGGCCCGCCGACCCCCTCCGTCGGCTGGGCCGCGGGCGTGGAGCGCCTGGCCATGCTGCTCGAGGCCGGCGACCTGACGCCGCCCGCGCCGCGCCTGGTGAACGTGATTCCCGTCTCCGAGGCGGAGGAGGGCGTGGCCATGGCCGTGCTCCAGTCGCTGCGGGCCGGCGGCATCGCGGCCGAGATGGGCTATCGCGGCAACCTCAAGCGCCGCATGGAGCGCGCGAACAAGCAGAACGCCCGCGCCGCGCTGATCGTCGGCGAGGCCGAGGCCGCGCGGGGCGTGGTGCAGCTGCGCGACCTCGATGCCGGCACGCAGGAGGAGGTCCCCGTGGACGCGCTCGTGGAGCGCCTGCGCGGATGAGCCTGCCCGCTTCCCTCGACCGGGTGATGATCCGCGCGGCCGAGCTGCGCGCGCAGCTCGAGACGGCCGACGGCGCCCTGGTGGGGACGCTCTCCAAGGAGCTCTCGACGCTGGAGCCGCTGGTCGAGAAGGTCTCGGAATACCGGGCGCTGGAGACGGCGCAGGCCGAGGCCGAGGCGCTGCTGGCCGACCCCGAGCTGCGCGAGCTGGCCGAGGCGGAGCTGCACGAGGCCAAGCACAAGCTGCCGCGCATGGAGCGGGAGATCCGCCTCATGCTGCTGCCGCGCGACGCGGCCGATGCGCGCAACGCCATCCTGGAGATCCGCCCCGCGGCGGGCGGCGACGAGGCCGGGCTCTTCGCCGGCGAGCTCTTCGCCGCCTACCAGAAATACGCGGAATCCCGCGGCTGGCGCTTCACTGTCCTTGAATATGACGAGAACGAGCTGGGCGGCATCAAGGGCGCCTCGGCCGAGATCGAGGGCAAGGACGTCTTCGCCCGCTTCAAGTTCGAGAGCGGTGTCCATCGCGTGCAGCGCGTGCCGGCCACCGAGACGCAGGGGCGCATCCACACCTCGACCGTGACGGTCGCCGTGCTGGCCGAGGCCGAGGAGGTGGACCTCAAGATCGAGGACAAGGACCTCCGCATCGACACCTACCGCGCGCAGGGCGCCGGCGGGCAGCACGTGAACAAGACGGACAGCGCGGTGCGCATCACCCACATCCCGACCGGGACGGTGGTGGCGATGCAGGAAGAGAAGAGCCAGCACAAGAACAAGGCCAAGGCCATGAAGATGCTGCGCGCCAAGATCTACGACGCGCAGCGCTCGGCGCTCGATTCCGCCCGCGCGGCCGACCGCAAGGGCCAGGTCGGCTCCGGCGACCGCAGCGAGCGCATCCGCACCTACAACTTCCCCCAGGGCCGCGTGACGGACCATCGCATCGGCCTGACGCTGCACAAGATCGACCGCGTCATGATGGGCGAGATGGACGACATCTTCGACGCCCTGGTGAGCGAGGACGAGGCGCGCCGGCTGGCGGAGGAAGGGTGACCACCGTCGGCGCCCTGCTCTGCCAGGGCGGCCGGGACCTGCGCGAGGCCGGGATCGCGGAGTCGCGGCGGGAGGCCCGGCTCCTGCTCGCCGGCGCCCTGGACGCGACCATCGAGACCCTGCTGCGCGATCCGCGCGCGGACGTGCCTACCGAGGCGGCGGAACGCTTCCACGGCCTGCTGGCCCGGCGCGTCGCGCGCGAGCCGATGGCGCGCCTCCTCGGCCATGCGGGCTTCTGGACCCTGGAGCTGGAAGTGGGCCCGCAGACCCTCATCCCCCGAGCCGATTCCGAGACGCTCATCGAAGCGCTGGTCGAGAGGGGCCTCTCCCCGCGCCGGATTCTCGACCTCGGCACGGGCACGGGCTGCCTGCTGCTGGCGGCGTTGGCGGAATTTCCCGACGCGTGGGGGTTGGGCGTGGACCTAGTGCCCGAGGCCGCCGCGCTCGCCGCGCGCAATGCCGCCCGCAACGGGCTGAAGGGCCGTGCGTCCTTCGCCGTCGGCCGCTGGGCGGAGGCGATGTCCGGCACCTTCGACGTCGTCCTCTCCAACCCGCCCTATATCGAGAGCGCCGTGATCGACGGCCTCATGCCCGAGGTCTCGCGCCACGAGCCTGCCTCGGCCCTGGACGGCGGCGCGGACGGGCTCGACGCCTATCGGGAGATCGTGGCCCAGCTTCCCCGCCTGCTGGCACCAGGGGGCATCGCCGTCCTGGAGCTTGGCCAGGGGCAGGGGCCGGACGTGGCGAAGCTGGCAGAGGCGGCGGGTCTCCATGTCCTGGGGGCCAGGGACGACCTCGGCGGGATCGCCCGGGCGATGTTATTGTCCCAGGCGCAGAAACCGGTTGGCGGACCGAACGATCCCGTCTAGTGTCGCACGGTCAGCAGGGCCTCAGGCCGGCAGACGGGCGCCACGCCGAAGGGCGGTGGCGCCAAACAACCGACAGCTCGCGCGGAGACGAGACCTGCGCGGCATCCAGACAGCGAAGCACAGCAACGAATGAACATGAAGCGCATGCGCCGTGGCCATCGCCATGGCGGCGGCGGCGGCGGTGGTGGCGGCGGACAGTACCGGCACTCCGGCGGCGGCGGCGGTGGGAATGGCAACCAGCCCCTTAACCGCAATCACGTTTTCGATTCGAGTGGCCCCGACGTCCGGCTCCGCGGCACGGCCCAGCAGCTGTTCGAGAAGTACCTGCAGCTCGGTCGTGACGCGACCGGCGGTGGCGACCGCGTGGCGGCCGAGGGCTACTTCCAGCATGCCGAGCATTACTTCCGCATCCTGGGGGCCATGAACGCGGCCCAGCAGCAGGCCCAGCCCCAGCAGGACCGCCGCTACCGCGAGCAGGGCGAAGGCTATGCCCAGGACGGCGGGCCGGGCCAGGATCAGGGCGGCAGCCAGGATCAGGGCGAGGGGACGGACCCCAACGGCCATGCCTCCCTCGAGGCCGAGCTGGCTGGCGAGGCGGAGACGCTGCCGATGCCGCAGCTTCGTCGTCCGGCGCCGACTCCGGAAGAACCTGCGCAGTAAGGCGCTTTGCCCGGCGGTCAGGCCTCTCCGAAGGCCTCCCGCAGGGCGAAGACGCGCAGGCGGCTGGCCAGGGGCTCATGGGCGCCGGTCCGCTCCGCATCCTGCTGGGCGATGAGCGCGGCGAGGGTGAGCCCCCGCCGTGCGGCCGCGGCTTCCAGCGCCGCCCAGAACTCCGGTTCCAGCGCGATCGATGTGGCGTGACCGGCGAGGCGCACGCTGCGTTTGGCGAGGTGCCGCATCAGCTTCCCGGCAGGCCGGTGCCCGGCTTCAGCATGGCTTCCGGCTTTACCCAGGCATCGAAATCCTCCGCGCTGACGGAGCCGAGGCGCAGCGCCGCCTGGCGCAGCGTCAGGTCCTCGTGCAGCGCGAGCTTGGCGATCGCCACCGCCCGGTCGTAACCGATATGCGGGTTCAGCGCCGTCGCCAGCATCAGCGACTTCGCGAGGTTGTCCGCGATCCGCGCGGCGTTCATCTCCAGCTTGTCGACCATGTTGTGGGCGAAGCTCACGGCCGCGTCGGCCAGCAGCGTCGCCGATTGCAGGACGGCGTTGATGATGACGGGTTTGTAGACGTTGAGCTCCAGGTGCCCCTGGCTCGCGCCGATGGTGACGATCGTCTGGTTCCCCATCACCTGCGCGCAGACCATGGTCAGCGCCTCGCACTGCGTCGGGTTGGTCTTGCCCGGCATAATGCTGCTCGACAGGCCGTCCTCGGGCACCAGCAGCTCCGAGATGCCGGCGCGCGGACCGCTGCCCAGGAGGCGGATGTCGTTGGCGATCTTCATGAGCGATGCGGCGATGGTGTTCATCGCGCCATGCAGCTCCAGCAGCGCGTCATGCGCCGCCATGCCTTCCGACTTGTCCGGGTTGGGCGTGAAGGCGATGCTGCTGCGCGTCGCGACCACCTCGCAGAAGACGCGGTCGAAGTCGGGATGACGGTTGAGCCCCGTGCCGGCCGCCGTGCCGCCCTGGGGCAGCTGGAGCAGCCGGGGCATGGTCGCATCGAGCCGCGCGATGCCGAGCAGCACCTGCCGCGCATAGGTGGCGAATTCGCCGCCGAGCGTGACCGGCACCGCATCCATCAGATGGGTGCGGCCGATCTTCACGACCTCGGACCATTCCGTGGCCCGGGCGCCCAGGCTCTCCGCCAGGGTTGCCAAGGCGGGCTTCAGCCGCTCCTCCACCGCCTGGGCGGCGGCCAGGTGCATCATCGTGGGGAAGCTGTCGTTGGAGGACTGGCCGCGATTCACGTGGTCGTTCGGATGCACCGGCTGCCGTGCGCCCAGGGGATGGCCCAGGATCTGGTTGGCGCGGTTCGAGATGACCTCGTTGGCATTCATGTTGGTCTGCGTGCCGGAGCCGGTCTGCCAGATCGGCAGCGGGAACTCCTCGTCGCGCTGGCCGGCGATGATTTCGTTGGCGGCCTGGCGGATGGGGTCGGCGATGTGCTGCGGCAGCTCGCCCAGATGGGCATTGGCCTCCGCGGCCGCCCATTTCTGCAGGCCCACCGCCTTGATGAAGAGGGGCGGGAAGCGCTCGCTCCCGATGGCAAAGAGGCGTCGGGCCCGCTCGGTCTGGGGCCCCCAAAGGCGATCTTCCGGAATCTCGATGGTGCCGAGGCTGTCGGTTTCGGTACGGGTGGTCATGCCGGCTCCTTTGCGACGCGGGAGGAAGCAGCGGTACAGCGACCGAAGCGAAGGGTCACGCGATGCTGCCGGCTGGCTTCCCCGGAAAGAGATCGTGACGCGGGGCGGGAAGTCCAGGACGGGGAGGGCGCCTAGGCCGATTTCAGGGCAAGAAACCTGTTATTTCCTCGGCATCCGCGCATAGACTTGGCGCAAATCGATGTCGTGAGGAAATGTGATGCTGAGTCTGCGCCCGAACTGCGAATGCTGCGGCCGTGATCTGCCGGCAGAGAGCCGGGATGCCCTGATCTGCTCCTTCGAATGCACCTGGTGCACCGATTGCGTCGCAACGAAGCTGCCGGGCGGCGTCTGCCCCAATTGCAGTGGCGAGCTGGTGCGCCGGCCGATCCGGCCGGCGGCGAAGCTGCAGGCCTTCCCGGCCTCGACCGAGCGGAAGTACCGGCCGGAGAAATGCGGCGGCCCGCTGGTGGCGTGAGGCGCGCCGGTCAGTCGCCGTAGCTGGCGATCTCGATCAGATTGCCGTCCGGGTCGCGGCAATAGACGGAGGTGATGGCGCCCAGCGCCCCCTCCTTGGAGACGGGCCCCACCTCGATCGTCACGCCGCAGCTGTGCAGGTGGTCGATGACCTGGGCGGCATTGGTCGTCACGATGAAGCAGAGGTCCTGGCCGCCCGGCGCGCCGGAGGGGCCGGTAAACCAGTCGGCCTGCGTCGCCTCCACGGGGCGCAGGTTGATCTTCTGGCCGCCGAACCGCACGGAGGTGCGGCTGTTGGGGCCGAAATCCGCGCGCTCCATGCCCAGCACGCGCTGATACCAGGCGGCGCTGATCTCCACGTCCTTCACGGTCATCACAAGGTGGTCGAGGCGATCGACGGCGAAGCGCATGGGCTAATGCTCTCCCTGGCGGCGGAGCCGCGCGGTGACCTGAATCTCGATGCGCATCGCATCGGTCTGCAGATTGGCATGAATCAGCGTCGAGGCGGGCCTCGCCACGCCGAAATACTTTTTCACGACCGGCCAGCAGGGCTGCCAGTCCTCGCGCCGGGGCACGATGAAAAGCACCTGCACCACGTCGTCCAGCGTCGCTCCCGCCTCCGCCAGCGCGGCGGCGATGTTGCGGAAGGTCTGCTCGCACTGGCCGACCACGTCGTCGACGATGGTCATGGTGGCGTAGTCGTAGCCGGTGGTGCCGGAGACGAAGATGTCGTCCCCGTCCACCACGGCGCGCGAATAGCCGATCTCCTCCTCGAAGCGGGAGCCGGAGGAGATGAGGCGTCGGGTCATCGGGTCATGCTCCTGGAGGGGTTACGAGGGCGGCGGTAAGGCGCCGGACGAAGGGTAGGACGACGAGCAGGGTCGGGAAGCCGATGACCCAGGACGACGCCCAGGCCACCGGCCAGGCAAAGATGATCTCGCGGGAGACGCCGAGCGCCAGCACGGTCGAGACGCCCGAGATGATGCAGGTCATGAAGAGCGACAGCAGGAAGGGCAGCACGATCCCGGCGTAGCGGGAAGGAATCCTGGGAAGGGCTGGCATGGAAAGGCCTCGCATCTGGGGCCCGTCGTCGCATCGTCGTCCCGTCGAGGGCATCCGGATCGCGGCCGAGGGGCCGTGGGGGATGCGTTGCCTGACGTGAGACGCTTACGACCGGAGTGCCGGTGGCGGCCGGGTAGCCGCCAGCCGGCAGGTCGTCAAGAGATTTGTTGCGATGCAGCAAGGGTGCTGCAATCGTTACTCCAGGCCCTCGTAGAAATCGTTGCCCTTGTCGTCCATGACGATGAAGGCCGGGAAATCCTCGACCTCGATGCGCCAGACCGCCTCCATGCCGAGCTCCGGATATTCCAGCACCTCGACCTTCTTGATGCAGTCCTGCGCCAGCCGCGCCGCTGGCCCGCCGACGGAGCCGAGGTAGAAGCCGCCATAGGACTTGCAGGCGTTCAGCACGGCCTTGCTGCGGTTGCCCTTGGCCAGCATCACCAGCGAGCCGCCCGCGCGCTGGAAGCTCTCCACATAGCTGTCCATACGGCCGGCCGTGGTGGGGCCGAAGCTGCCGGTCGCCATGCCGGCCGGCGTCTTGGCCGGGCCCGCGTAATAGACCGGGTGGTTCTTGAGGTATTCGGGCAGGCCCTGGCCCGCGTCCAGCCGCTCCTGCAGCTTGGCATGCGCGATGTCGCGCGCGACGACGATCGTGCCGTTGAGCGAGACGCGCGTCTTCACCGGATGCCGGGAGAGCTCGGCGCGGATGGCGTCCATGGGCTGGTTGAGATCGATCTTCACGACCTCGCCGCCGAGGATGTCCTCGGTGTGCTCGGGCAGGTAGTGCGCCGGGTCGTGCTCCAGCTCCTCGAGGAAGACGCCCTCGGCGGTGATCTTCGCCTTGATCTGCCGGTCGGCCGAGCAGGAGACGCCGATGCCGATGGGCAGCGAGGCGCCGTGGCGGGGCAGGCGGACGACGCGCACGTCATGGCAGAAGTACTTGCCGCCGAACTGCGCGCCCACGCCCAGCTGCTGCGTGAGCTGAAGCACTTCCTGCTCGAGCTCGGGGTCGCGGATGGCATGGCCGGCCTTGGTGCCCGTGGTCGGCAGCTCGTCCAGGTACTTGGTGGAGGCGAGCTTCACGGCCTTCAGCGTCGTCTCGGCGCTGGTGCCGCCGATCACGACCGCGAGGTGGTAGGGCGGGCAGGCGGAGGTGCCCAGCGTCTTCACCTTCTCCTCGATGAAGGCCAGCAGCTTGGCCTTGTTCAGCACCGCGCGCGTCTGCTGGTAGAGGAAGGTCTTGTTGGCCGAGCCGCCGCCCTTCAGCACGAACATCAGGTGCAGCTCGTCGGCCTTGTAGTCGCCGGGATTGGCCAGGATGGTGAAGTCCACGGGCAGGTTGTTGCCGGTGTTCACCTCCTCGTACATCGAGAGCGGCGCCATCTGGCTGTAGCGTAGGTTCGTCTCGGTATAGGTGCGGGCGACGCCGTAGCTCAGCGCCTCCTCCTCGTCGCCCTCGACCCAGACGCGCTGGCCCTTCTTGCCGAAGACGATGGCCGTGCCGGTGTCCTGGCACATGGGCAGGGCGCCGCCGGCGGCGATATTCGCGTTCTTCAGCAGGTCGAGCGCCACGAAGCGGTCATTCGCGCTGGCCTCGGGATCATCGAGGATCTTCGCGAGCTGCTGGAGATGCGCCGGCCGCAGCAGGTGCGACACCTCGTGGCAGGCGGTGAAGGCCAGCTCCTCAAGGGCCTTGGCCGGGACGCGCAGCACGCGCTTGCCGTCGACCTCGACCGTGGTCACGCCCTCGATGGGGAGCTTCCGGAAGGGGGTCTTGTCCGCGCCGAGCGGGAACATGGTGCTGAAAGAGTAGCCCGCGGGGCGGGGGGGGGCGTCGAGGGGCATCGGAACCATCCACAGGTCTTCGCCCCAAGCCATAGCGCAGGCCGAAAGCGGCGTCAGCCCGGCGCGAACGCCCGGTGGGAAAGGCATCGAGAATCCTCCGCGCGCGGTGGGCGCGCGGAGGAAGGGCGTGGCCTCAACCGGCGCTCGCGCCGGAGATGCGCACCATCTCCTGCCAGATCGGCTCCTCGCTGCGCAGTCGAGCCTCGAGCTCGGCCGGCGTCGAGCTGCGTAGCCGCGCGCCGATCTGGATGGCCCGCTGCTGCAGCGCCGGGTCCTGGAAGATGTCCCGCACCTCGCGCGAGATCCGGTCCACGATCTCGGCTGGCATGCCCGCGGGGCCGGCCCAGAAGTGCCAGGGGCTGCGGTCGAAGTTCGGGAAGCCGGCCTCGGCCATGGTGGGCACGTCGGGCAGGGTCGGCCAGCGCTCGGCCATGGCGATGGCGAGGGGGCGGATGCTGCCCTGCTCGATCATTCCCGTATAGGTGCCGAGATTGTCGAGCGCCATCTGGACGTCATTGGTCAGCATGGCGGTGACGAGCGGGGCGCCGCCGCGGAAGGGCACGTGCTGGCCGTCGATCCCCGTCTGGTTGCAGAAATAAGTCCCCATCAGATGCACGGTGGTGCCGATGCCCGGCGAGCCGAAGGCGATACCGTTGGGGCGCGCGCGGGCCCAGGTGACGAAATCGGCTGCATTGCGCGCGGGCACATGTTGGGCCGGCACCACGAGGGCGTTGGGCAGGTCCCACATCGAGGTGATGAAGGAGAAATCCTTCCAGACGTCGAAAGGTACGCTCGGCATGACCATCTTGTTGATGATGGCCGTGTTCATGGCGACGGTGCTGATCGTGTAGCCATCCGCCGCCGAGCGGGCGAGCGCCTCCGCCCCGATGCTGCCCCCGGCGCCGCTGCGTGCTTCGACCACGAAGGCCTGGCCGAGCCGCCGCGACAGCTGGTCGCAGGCCAGGCGCGTCAGCCCGTCCATAATGCCGCCCGCCGCGAAGCCGATGAGGACGCGGACGGGCTTGTTCGGCCATTCGGCCTGGGCGAGGGCGGGCGCGGCCAGAGGGGCAAGCGCGGGGACGGCCAGCAGAGCGCGGCGTTTGAACATGAATTGCTCCTTGGGAATTCCCCGGCGGAAGAGCGGCCGGGACAGGCTTCGGACGCGCCGGCCATGGGCGGCCGCGCGTCCTGTCGTCGGAAGATTTTAATGGCATCGGCGCGGGCGCCGGGAGCCGGTCGCGCTCTAGAACATTTCCCCGTCAGGCGGCACCGCTTGACGGGGAAAATTTCTCAAAATCAAAGGCTAGCGCACCGGACTTGAAGGGGAGCCGAAACGAAAACGGCGTCAGTCCCGCTTGCGGCGGAAGGCGTCGAGGCTCACCACCTGCGGCTGGCTGGGCACCGTCTCGGCGACGGGCTCGGCCTCGATTTCCTGCACGGGGGCGGGCTCCTCCTCGGCGAAGGTATCGACCTCCGGCTCGAAGCGAAGGCCGAACTGCGCATGGGGATCCTGGAAGGCCGTCAGCGCCGCGAAGGGCACGGACAGGATGGAGGCCACGCCCGAGAAGGAGAGCCCGACGGAGAAGCGCTGGGCCACGCGGTCGACCTCGAGGTCCCAGAAGCGGTGCTGGAGCACGATGGTCATCTCGTGCGGATAGCGCGCCTTGAGATGTCCGGGGACCGACGTGCCCGGGTGGTCGGTCCGGAAGGAGATGTAGAAATGGTGCTCGCCCGGCAGGCCCTCGCGGGCCGCGTGCTCGAGGGCGTCCAGGGCGACGGCGCGCAGCGCGCGCGCCGCCCAGGCTTCATAGGGGAGGAGGCTCTGGGGAGGGGTATCGTTCATCAACATGCTTTCCTGCCGGCGCACCATATGGCGGGACGTGCGAGGAGGGAAGGAAGGCGCGAGCGGGTGTCAAAGGCCGGGTACTTTTCCGTGGGCCGCCTCGCGCTCTAGGCTCCGCGCAAACCAGGAGCGCCAAACCCCGATGCCCAAGCTCTTCGAGCCCCTCGCCCTTCGCGGCGTCACCCTGCCCAACCGCATCGTCATCTCGCCGATGTGCCAGTATTCCGCCGAGGACGGCTTCGCCGGGGCCTGGCACATGGTGCAGTACGGGCGCTTCGCCGTGGGCGGCGCGGGCTCGGTCATGGTCGAGGCCAGCGCCGTGACGCCGGAAGGGCGGATCACCCATGGCGATGTCGGCATCTGGTCGGACGCGCATGCGGCCAAGCTGGCCCCAATCGCCGATTTCATCCGCAGCCAGGGCTCGGTGCCGGCCATCCAGCTCGGCCATGCCGGGCGGAAGGCCGCGATGCAGCGGCCCTGGTACGGCAATGGCGCGTTGACGCCCGCAGATATCGCACGGGGCGACAAGCCCTGGGACATCGTGGCCCCCAGCGCCGCGCCGCTGGGCGAGGGCAGCCTGATCCCGACGGCGCTGGACGAGGCCGGTCTGGCCCGGATCCGCGAGGCCTTCGCCGCGGCGGCGCGGCGGGCGGATGCCGCGGGCTTCGACATCGTCGAGGTCCATAATGCGCATGGCTACCTGCTGCACCAGTTCCTCTCGCCGCTCTCCAACCATCGCAACGACACCTATGGCGGCGATGCCGAGGGGCGCATGCGCTTCCCGCTGGAGGTGGCGCGCGCGGTGCGCGAGGCCTTCCCGGCGCATAAGCCGGTCTTCCTGCGGCTCTCCGTCGTGGACGGTGCCGAGGGCGGGCGATCGGAGGAAGAGAGCCTCGCCTATGCCGCCGCGCTGAAGGCCGCGGGCATCGACGTGGTGGACTGCTCCTCGGGCGGGATCGCGGGGTCGGCGACGGGCGCGCGCGGGCCGCGGCGGGACTACGGCTTTCAGGTACCTTTCGCCGAGCGCATCCGGCGGGAGGCGGGCATCGCGACCATGGCGGTGGGGCTGATCGTGGATCCGCACCAGGCCGAGGCGGTCGTGGCGCAGGGCCGGGCGGACCTCGTGGCGATCGGCCGGGAGGCGCTGGAGAATCCGAACTGGCCGCTGCATGCGCGCCAGGCGCTGACCGGCGAGAACGGGCATGCGGATCATTGGCCGAAGCAGCATGGCTGGTGGCTGAACGTGCGCGACAGCGCGCTCGCGCAGCTCGGCCCCTACGCGAAGGCAGCGGAGTAGCCAGACTTAACGGAAAGGAGTGCCTCGACGGAGAATCCGGCCGCACATGCGGCCGGCGCGCCGCAGGGCGCGAAGGCAAGCGCGCGGAGCGCGCGCCCGCCCCCTGAGGGCAGGACAAAAAACCACTTTTGCTCCGCAAAAGTGGGGGGCTTCTGTTGCCCGGCGCCCCCCGAACCGCGCTTACCTATTCCTAGGCAGCGAGCGCCATGTCCTCGCGGACATTGTCATTGGCACTTGTGATTTAGCCCGATAACGGCGGTACAATGCCGGGCAAAAGCTACGTCTTTACCACGCACGTCGAGCCTGTTTCGTCCCCGCGACCAAGCCCCTGACAAGGAGCCGGAAAGGTGGTGGAGACGCCGGGCACTGCCCCCGGGTCCGTAACGATTATTCCACGCAACGTTTATCGCCATAGCCGCAAGCGGCAGGGCTCATATAGCGAGCCTCGATGCGCGTTGCGAGAGGGCAGCGCGATCAATTGCAACCTGAACGGCGTGCGGGTTTACGGGGGGAGGGCCGTGCGGGTATCAGGCCCCAGCCTGATGCCCTTGCACCCCGCCCCCCACCGGCGGAGCGGGCGAGGTGATCGAGAAGGACAGGCCGTGGCCCTCACAGACGCGCAGCAGAGCGAAATCGCCGAGGCCCAGAACAACCGGGCCGAGACCCGCCGGGCCACCGTGCCGGCGCTGGAGGCGATGCTCTTCCAGGCCATCCCGGTGCTGGACCACGGCTTCGTGCGCGTCGTGGACTATATGGGCGACGACGGCGCGGTGGTGCAGGCGGCGCGCGTCTCCTACGGGCGCGGCACCAAGGCCGTCAGCGAGGATCGCGGCCTCATCCGCTACCTGATGCGGCACCGGCACAGCACGCCCTTCGAGATGTGCGAGATCAAGTACCACGTGAAGCTGCCCATCTTCGTGGCGCGGCAGTGGATCCGCCACCGCACGGCCAATGTGAACGAGTATTCGGCGCGCTACTCCGTCATGGACCGCGAGTTCTACATTCCCGAGCCCGAGCAGCTGGCCGCGCAATCCTCGGTGAACCGCCAGGGCCGCGGCGACGTACTGGAGGGCGAGGACGCCGCCCTGGTCCTCGACATGCTGCGCGAGGACGCGACCCGCAACTACGACCACTACGCCTGGATGCTGAACGAGGATGAGGAAGGTCAGGCGCTCGACCGTGGCCGCCAGGGCCTCGCCCGCGAGCTCGCGCGGATGAACCTCACCCTCAACACCTACACCCAGTGGTACTGGAAGACCGATCTGCACAACCTGCTGGGCTTCCTCAGCCTGCGGGCCGACAGCCACGCGCAGTACGAGATCCGCGTCTATGCCGAGGCGATGATGAAGTCCGTCGCGGCCTGGGTGCCGCATTGCTTCGAAGCCTTCTCGGACTACCGCATGGGCGCGGCGACGCTCTCGGCGCAGATGCTCTCCATCGTGAAGCGCATGCTGGGCGGCGAGGACGTGACGCAGGAGACGAGCGGCCTTTCCAAGCGCGAATGGCGCGAGCTGATGGAAACGCTCGGCCGTGGCGCCTGACCGCCGCGAGGCCTTCCTCGGTTTCCTCGCCCTCGCCGATCGGCTGAAGCACACGCTGCGCGCGGCCCATACCGGTGACCGGCGCGAGAATTCGGCCGAGCACGCCTGGCATGTCGCGCTGATGGCGGTGACCCTGGCGGAGGAGGTCTCGCCCCGCCCGGACCTCGGCCATGTGCTGTCCATGATCGCCATCCACGACGTGGTGGAGATCGAGGCCGGCGACACCTTCGCCTTCGACGATGCCGGCCTGCTCACCCAGCTCGAGCGCGAGCGCGCCGCGGCGGAGCGCCTCTTCGGCCTGCTGCCCGCCGAGGTCGGCCGGCGCCTGCGCGACAGCTGGGAGGAATTCGAGGCGCAGGAGACGCCCGAGGCGCGCTTCGCCATGGGTTGCGACCGCCTGCAGGGCTTCCTGCAACAGGTCGAATGCGGCGCGCCCGCCTGGAAGCGCATCGGGCTCACCAAGACGCGCAGCCTCGTCCGGATGCAGCCGGCGATCGACCTGGGCGCGCCCTTCGCGCCGATGATCGAGGCTCTCTATGAGCGTGCGATTGGTCAGGGGCTGCTCGTTCCGTGACGCTCCTCGTCTTCGGTTCCGCCATCGCGGATTTCGTCTTCCGGATGCCGCATCTGCCCCGTCCCGGCGAGACCGTGCTGGGTGAGGCGGGCGCGGCGCTGCCGGGCGGAAAGGGCCTCAACCAGGCCATCGCCGCCGCGCGCGACGGCGGCACGGTCCGCTTCTTCGGCTGCGTCGGCGCCGATGCGAACGGCGCCCTGCTGCGCGAGACGGCCCGCAGCGCGGGCGTGGACGTCACGGGCCTGCGCGAGGTGGAGGAGCCGACCGGCCTCGCCTGCGTCTGCGTGGACGCCGCGGGCCACAACCAGATCGCGGTCTCCATCGGCGCGAACAAGCGGGCCAGCGCTGCACAGGTCGAGGCCATCCCGCCCGGCGCGACGCTGCTGCTGCAGATGGAGGTGCCGCCGGCCGAGAATGCGACGCTGCTTGCGCGCGGCCGGGCGGTGGGCGCGCGTCTGCTGCTGAACCTGGCTCCGGCCGCGGCCATGGCCCCGGAGGCGCTGCGGGCGCTGGACCTGCTCATCCTGAACGAGAGCGAGGCCGCCTGGCTCGGCGCCCAGCTGGGTCAGGTGGGTGATGCGCGAAGCCTGCACGCGGCGCTCGGCATCGGCGTCGCGGTGACCGAGGGCGAGCGTGGCGTGACCGCCGTGACCGGCGAGGGGCTGCTGCACCTGCCGGCGCATCGGGTGGAGGTGGTGGATACGGTGGGCGCGGGCGATGCCTGGTGCGGCGTGCTGGCCGCGGCGCTGGATCAGGGCCTGCCGCTGGAGGCCGCCATGCGCCGCGCCAATGCCGCCGGCGCGCTGGCCTGCACCAAGCCGGGCGCGGCGCCGGCCATGCCGCAGGCCGCGGCGATCGACGCCCTGCTCGGGAGCTGATCAGTCGGTCACGATCTGCCGCGCCAGCACCTTCGGCGCGATCAGCGAATAGCTGCGGCGGATGAAGGCCTCGACCTCCTGCCAGTCGGGCCGGCCGTCGAGCTTCATCCCGACCCAGCCCTTGTGACCGAGATAGGGCGGGCGGAAGAAGCGGGCGCCGTCGGCCTCGATCAACAGTTCCTGGCTGCCCTGTGGCGCCTTGAACCAGCAGGCCGGGGCGTCGGGAAAGCCCATGCAGAAGATCTTGTCCCGGACGCGGAAGGTCGGCCGCTCCCAGGTGACGCGTTCCTCCGCCTCGGGCAGTGCCAGGCAGATCTTTCTCAGCCGCGCGATCATTCCATCACGATCCGGGGCCCCGCCTTGGCAGGGGCCTCCACCTTCTCCCAGATGCGGGCGGCGATGCGTCGATAGGCTTCAGCCTCGTGGCTGTCGGGCGCCGCGGTGACCACCGGCGTGCCCGCATCGGCCATCTCGCGGATGGCGAGCTTCAGCGGCAGCTCGCCGAGGAACTCCGTGCCCATCCGTTCTGCCTCGGCCCTGGCGCCGCCATGCCCGAAGATCTCGCTGCGATGGCCGCATTCGGGGCAGCAGAAATAGGACATGTTCTCGATGAGGCCGAGCACGGGCACGTTCACCTTCTCGAACATCTTCACGCCGCGCCGCGCGTCGATCAGCGCCACGTCCTGCGGCGTGGAGACGATCACCGCGCCCGCCAGCGCCACCCGCTGCGAGATGGTGAGCTGCGCGTCGCCCGTGCCCGGCGGCATGTCGATCACCATGATGTCGAGCGCGCCCCACTCGACCTGGCCCATCATTTGCTCGAGGGCGCCCATCACCATGGGGCCGCGCCAGATCATCGCCGTCTCGGGATCCACCAGGAATCCGATGGACATGGCCTTCAGCCCCCATTTCTCGATGGGGATGACGCGCTGGCCGGTCGTGAGCGGTTTCTCGTGCGCCCCCAGCATCTGGGGGAGGGAGGGGCCGTAGATATCGGCATCCAGCAGGCCGACCTTCAGCCCCTGCTGCGCCAGCGCCACCGCCAGGTTCACCGCGGTGGTGGATTTGCCGACGCCCCCCTTGCCGGAAGCGACCGCGACGATGCGCCGCACCTCGGGCATCATCGCCTGCTGGCCCTGGCCGGGTGGTGGTCGGGTGGACCGGGCGGGGCCCTGCTCTGCCGCCACCTCGCGATGGGCCGTCAGAACGACCGTCGCCGAGATGACCCCGGGGACGGCCGCGGCCGCCTTCTCGCAGGCCGCGCGCACCGGCTCCATGGCGCGCGCACGTTCCCGGGGCACCCCCAGGCCGAACTGCACCATCCCGTCCCGGGCGGAGATCGCGCCCACCATGCCGGCGGCCACCACGTCCACGCCCGTGGCGGGATCCGTCACGCGCGACAGGGCGGCGCGCACGGCCTCCGCGAGCTTCTCAGACATGGTTTCACCTTTCCTTGACCGGGGGGGACAGACATATGCATCTGTCGAGGCCGCCGCGCACCCCTCGTCTGGAGGCGCGCGACACCATATGTTGACGGAAGTTCATCTAGAGACGGGTGACTTGGCCCGGTCAGCAGGGAGAGTTTGGTACACATGTCGTGGAACAACGGCGGAAACAGCCCTTGGGGCAATCCGCGTCCCCCCGGTGGGGGTGGCCCCTGGGGCGGCCCTCCCTCGGGTCCTCCCGGCGGGAATAATCGGGGTCCGGGCCAGGGTCCGGATGTCGAGGAGATGATTCGCAATGCCCAGGCGGCCGTGCGGCGGTTCCTGCCGCGCGGCGGTGGCGGCGGGAAGGGGCTGGCGCTGGCCGCCGTCCTCCTGGCCGGCATCTGGGGCGCTTCCGGCTTCTATCGCGTGGAGCCCGACGAGCTCGGCGTCGTCATGCGGTTCGGCGCCTTCCAGCGCACTGCCCCGCCGGGCCTGAACTACCGCATTCCCTGGCCGGTCGAGAGCGTGACCACGCCGCGCGTCACGCGCATCAACCGCGTCGATATCGGCTTCCGCGGCGCCGCCGATGCCGCGCCCGGTGGCCGCGTGGTCGCGAGTCGCGACGTGCTGCCCGAATCGCTCATGCTGACGGGCGATGAGAACATCATCGACGTCGACTTCGCCATCTTCTGGCGCATCCGCGACGCGAGCGACTTCCTCTTCAACACCCGCAATCCCGAGGACACGGTGAAGTCGGCCGCCGAATCGGTGATGCGCGAGGTCATCGGCCGCACGCCGATCCAGCCCGCCCTCACCGAGGCGCGCGCGCAGATCGAGCAGGATGTGCGCCGCGGGCTGCAGGGCATCATGGATCAGTACCGGGCCGGCGTGGAGATCACGCAGGTGCAGATGCAGAAGTCGGATCCGCCCGCGGCGGTCGTGGAATCCTTCCGCGACGTGCAGCGCGCCAATGCCGACCGCGAGCGCACCCGCAACGAGGCGGAGAGCTTCCGCAACGACATCATCCCCCGCGCCCGCGGTGAGGCGGAGCGGATGGTCCAGGAGGCCCAGGGCTTCCGCGACGCCCAGATCGCCCGCTCGCGCGGTGAGGCCGGTCGCTTCACGGCCGTGCTTTCCGCCTATTCCCAGGCGCAGGACATCACCGTGCGCCGTATCTACCTGGAGACCATGGAAGAGATCCTGAAGCGCAACGGCATGACGCTGATCGACGACCGGCTGCAGGGCATCGTGCCCTTCCTGCCGCTGGGTGACGCGGCTCAGCGTCCGGCCCAGGGCAGCGGCCAGGGCGCCGCGCAGGGCGCTACGCCGGGTGGCGCCGCGCAGTTCCCGCCGGGCGTCGCGCGTCCGGGGGCGGCTGCCGTGCCCGTGATGCCTCAGCGCGGAGGGCCGCAGCGATGAACCGCCTGACCATTTTCGGGGCGGTCATCGTCGCGCTGCTGTTCCTCGCCGCCTCCAGCTTCTTCACCGTTCATCAGACCCAGCAGGTGCTGATCACGCAGTTCGGCCAGCCGATCCGCGTCATCGACAAGCCGGGCCTGCACGTGAAGGTGCCGATCATCCAGAGCATCATCGGCTTCGATCGCCGCCTGCTCGACTTCAGCACGGCCGGCGAGGAGGTGATTCTGGGCGACCAGCGCCGCCTCATCGTCGACAGCTTCACGCGCTACGTGATCACCAACCCGCTGCTCTTCTTCCAGACGGTGGGCGCGGCAGAGGCGGGCATCCGCGGCCGGCTGAACTCGATCGTGACCTCGTCGCTGCGCCGCGTGCTGGCGAGCGAGACGCTGATCGCCGTGCTCAGCGCCGAGCGCGGCCGCATCATGGGTGAGATCCGCAACCAGGTGAACGAGGAGGGGCAGCGCTTCGGCATCGAGATCGTCGACGTGCGCATCCGCCGCGCGGACCTGCCGGAGGAGAACACCCAGGCCATTCTGAGCCGGATGCAGTCGGAGCGTGAGCGTATCGCTCGCGAGGCGCGCGCCGAAGGCTTCGAAGTGGCGGCCCGCATCCGCGCCCAGGCCGAGCGTGACCGGACAGTCCTGCTGGCCGAGGCCGAGGCGAACGCCGCCATTCTGCGAGGCACCGGCGAGCAGGAGGCCATCCGCGTCTTCGCCGAGGCCTTCCAGCGGGATCCGGAGTTCTTCCAGTTCTGGCGGACGATGCAGGCCTATCGCGAGGTCTTCTCGACCGGCGAATCCCGCATGGTGCTGACCCCGGAGAGCGACTTCTTCCGCTACTTCAGGGACATGCCGGCACGGACGGCGGCGCCCAATCCGGCGGCCGCCATCCAGGCCGCGCCCACGCCGGCGCCTGCGGCTCCCGCCGCGCAACCTCCGGCACCGGCAGCCGTTCCTGCTCCGGCGCCTGCCAACTGACGGCAGGGGATAAGGCTGGCGCGCTTGACGCGCCGGTCCTAGCCTCCACCTGATTCCACGACGGGCGGCGTCTCGCCGCCCGTCCCATCTCTTCCGGGGTGAACCTATGCGCCTTGCCGCAACCGCCTTGCTTCTCGCTTTTTCGCTGCCGGCCCTCGCGCAACAAGCTGCCCCTACCGCGCCGCCCGCCGCCGCCCCTCCGGCGACCCCGCCCGCTCCTGCCACGCCGCCCGCTACCACTCCCCCTGCCTCCACGCCGCCTGCTGCAGCTGCGCCGGCCGCGAATGTCCCGGCCGCCAACCATGCCTCGCCGCTGCCCGTGCCGCTGCCCGGCGCGCCCGAGAGCTTCGCGCCGCTGGTCCGTCGCCTGCTGCCCGCCGTGGTGAACATCTCGACCTCGCAGGGTTCCGGCGCCGGCCCGCGTCCCGGCCGGCCGGATGCGCCCGAGGCCCCTCAGGCCCCGCCCGGCTCGCCCTTCGAGGAGTTCTTCCGCGACTTCTTCAACCGCAACCGCCCGCCCGGCGCGCCGCCGCTGCCGGGCGCGCCCGGCCAGCAGGGCGAAGGCCCGCGCCAGCCGCAGGGCCCGCGCCGCGCCCAGTCGCTGGGCTCGGGCTTCATCGTCGACGCCTCGGGCATCGTGATCACCAACAACCACGTGATCGACGGCGCGGACGAGATCAACGTCATCCTGCAGGACAACACCTCCCTGCGCGCGACGCTGATCGGCACCGATCCGCGCACTGACATCGCCGTGCTCCGCGTGCAGCACAGCTCGCCGCTTCCCGCGCTGTCCTGGGGTGACTCCGACACCGCCCTGGTGGGCGACTGGGTGCTGGCGATCGGCAACCCCTTCGGTCTCGGCGGCACGGTCACGGCGGGTATCGTCTCGGCCCGCGGCCGCGACATCCGCCAGGGTCCCTTCGACGACTTCATCCAGACCGACGCCGCCATCAACCGCGGCAATTCCGGCGGCCCGCTGTTCAACATGCGGGGCGAGATCATCGGCATCAACACGGCCATCTACTCGCCGACCGGCGGCTCGATCGGCATCGGCTTCTCCATCCCGTCCAACCTGGCGCGGGGCGTGGCCCGGCAGCTGGCCGATGGCGGCCGCGTCCGCCGCGGCTGGCTCGGCGTGAACATCCAGCAGGTCACGGACGAGATCGCCGAATCCCTCGGCCTGCGTGGCGGCGCCCGCGGCGCGCTGGTCGCCCGCGCGCAGGAAGGGGCGCCTGCCGCCGCGGCGGGCATCCGCAACGGCGACGTGGTGCTGCGCTTCAACAACCAGGAAGTCCGCGAGATGCGCACCCTGCCGCGCATCGTGGCCGAGACCGCGGTGGGCACGCAGGTGCCCGTGGTGGTCTGGCGTGACGGGTCCGAGGTCACCGTCACCGTCACGCTCGGCGAGCTGCCGAACGAGGCGACGCCGGCCGGTTCCCCGCAGGAGCAGCGCGGCGAGCAGCCGCTGGAGCTTTCGGGCCTGGGCCTGAAGGTCGCCGGCGTCAGCGCCGAGCTGCGCGAGCGCTTCAGCCTGCGCCCCGAGCAGCGTGGCGTGGTCGTGACCGAGGTGGCGCCGAACTCCCCGGGCGCCGAGCGCGAGCTTCGCCCCGGCGACATCATCCTGGAAGTCCAGCAGGAGCGCGTGAACACCCCGCAGGAGGTGCAGGAGCGCATCGAGCGCCTGCGTCGCCAGGGACGGGCCACCGCGCTCTTCCTGATCGAGAGCCAGCAGGGCCAGCGCTTCGTGCCGCTGCGCATCGCGCCGCCCCGCCGCTGAGGCAGGGCGCCGGAAGTAAACCAAGGCCGCGGGGAAGCTCCCCGCGGCCTTTTTTATTCAGTTGATTCTGGCGCCCGAGAGGCGGACGGCCTCGGCCCAGCGGGCCGTCTCGCGCCCGATGAAGGCGTCGAATGCGCGCGGGCCGTCATTGTTGACCTCCGCCCCCATCTCCACGAGCCGGCGCGTCATGGCCGGGTCGGCGACGATGGCGGAGATTTCCCTGGCGATGCCTTCGCGGATCTCCTCCGGCAGGCCGGCCGGCGCGAAGGTGCCGAACCAGGTCGCGGCCTCGAAATCCGGAAAGCCCGCTTCGGCGAAGGTGGGCGTGTCGGGCAGCGCCTCCATCCGGCGTGGATGCGCGAGCGCCAGGGCCTTCAGCCCGCCGTCGCGGATATGCGGCAGCACGGCCGAGAGCGTGGCGAAGGCGAACTGCACCGTGCCGCTCAGCAGATCGGTGATCATCGGCGCATCGCCGCGATAGGGCACGTGCTCGGCCGCGATGCCGGTGCGGCCCTTGAAGAGCTCGGCTGTGAGGTGCTGCGCCGTGCCGTTGCCTGTTGAGGCGGCGGTCACGCCGCGCTGCTGCGACCTCGCCCATTCGACGAATTCCGCGGGCGTGTTCGCCGGGATCGACTTGGTCACGACCATCACCAGGGGCACGGTCGCCGTCAGCGTGATCGCGGTGAAGTCGCGGATGGGGTCGTAGGGCAGGCTTCGATACAGGCTGGCGCTGATCGTATGGGCGGAGGTGGTCTCGAAGAGCGTGTAGCCATCGGCCGGCTGCTGCGCGACATAGGCCGCGCCCACGGTGGCGCCGGCGCCGGCCCGGTTCTCGACGACGACGGGCTGGGCCCACCGCGCTGCGAGCCTCTCCGCGATGAGGCGCGCGATCACATCCGTCGCACCCCCGGCGGGATAGGGGACGATCAGGCGGACGGGGCGGTTGGGAAAGCCCTGCTGTGCCCAGGCCGGCGGGGCGGCAAGGGCGGAGGCGCCAAGCAGCCCGAGGCTGCGGCGGGAAACGGACATCGGGGACGCTCCAGTTCTTTTGCTCGAGCTCTGCGGCTCGATTCTGGGATAGCGCCCGGGAGGGGGCAGGGGCGAGCGCCTTGGCCCGCCCCCGGAAACTCAGGCCCGACGGCGGGTCGCCGCCAGACCGAGCAGGCCGATGCCCAGCAGCGCCAGGCTGGCGGGCTCGGGCACCGGCGTGACGGCCGGCCCCCGCGAACCCGGATCGGGAGCCAGGACGACGGTGGGATCGCCGGCCGGGGCGGGGGTGAAGGAAGAGGGCGCGCCATCGAGAGCCGCCGTTCCCGGACCATTGCCCGACGCGGCCGGGCGGGACGAGGAGGGGGCGTTACCCGCCGGCTTCGCAGGAGCGGAGCGGGAGGCGTAGCCCGGCGCTCCGCTGGCGAGGGCCGTGGGGTTGAACATTCCTGCCACCGTTTCCGCGGGATAGCCCATCAGCTGCGGCGAGGGCGCGTTTGGCGCGCGGGCGGCGGGGCCGGAGCTGGCGACGGTGGCGCTGGAGCCCTCGGCCGAAGCCGAAGCGCCAGTGGTCCGGGCGGCGGTCTGAACGGCACTCCCGGCGGCCGGGAGAAGGGCAAGCGCGGGACCAATGGTGCCGTTCCGCTCCGCCGCGGCAATCACGGGGGCGGCGGCTTCCCGGGCGAGGCAGTCATCGAGGCAGGTGGCCGGTGTATCGGGGTTTGAGGCTGCGGCCGGCCGGTAAGGGAAGGGGGCCATGGCCGCCGTCGTGGCGAGGCAGAGAAGCAGGCAACCGCCCAGGGCGTAGAAGCGAAGCGAGGCCATATATGCGTCCATTGTCGGGCGTTCTGACATCGAGGCGACGTCAGTTTTTGCCCAGCAATGTACGTGCCAGAAAAATGAATAAGTAAAATCAGAGCGATATGAGCAGTTCGGTCAGCGCTTCTGCGGTGGTGTAAGAAATTCCGACTCTCGGACAATTAAACTACGTGTCAGTTCCCGACGAAATCCGCCGCGCGATAGCCCTGGGCGTAAAGCAGCGCCCGCAGATCCGTGTGCAGGATGCGGTGGCGCGCGGCAGCGGCCACGACCGGCTTCGCGTGATAGGCCACGCCGAGGCTGGCTGCCTGGATCATCGCCAGGTCGTTGGCGCCGTCGCCGACCGCGGCGGTTTCGGCAAGGCTCAGTCCGAGATCGGCGGCCAGGCGCTTGAGCGTGGCGAGCTTGGCATCGCGGTCCAGGATGGGTTCGCCCACGGTGCCGAGCAGCTTGCCGTCCGCGATGAGGAGCGTATTGGCGTGGTGCTCATGAAAGCCGCAGCGTTCCGCCACCTTGCCGGTGAAGAAGGTGAAGCCCCCCGAGACGAGGGCAGTATGGGCGCCGTTCGCCCGCATGGTGGCGATCAGCGTCGTGGCGCCGGGCGTCAGCTCGGTGGTCTTCCAGGTCTCGTCCAGCGCCGAGGCGTCCAGGCCCTTCAGCATGCCCACCCGCTCGGTCAGCGCCTGACGGAAGTCGAGCTCGCCGTTCATGGAGCGCGCGGTGATCTCCGCGATCTTCTCCTTGAGGCCGGCGAAGGCGGCGATCTCGTCCAGCGTCTCGCTGGTGACGATGGTGCTGTCCATGTCCGCGAGCAGCAGCTTCTTGCGCCGCCCTTCTGCAGGCTGGGCGATCAGGTCGATGGGCGCGTCGCCGAGGGCGCCTCTCGCGGCGGCGATGGCCTGCTCGGGCGCGAGGGCGCCGAAGGGCAGGTCCACCGCCTCCTTCTCGGCGAGCCAGTCGGCCGCGTCGCAATCGGCGCCGAGCGCGACGAGGGCGGACTTGGCGGCGAGAAGCTGCGCGGGCGTGAGCGCACCGGGCGCGGCGATGAGGGTCAGGACATGCGGCATGGCGGCCGGACCATGCCGGGGCGCGCGGCATGACACAACCCGTTCGCGCCGGATCGGCGGAGCCGGCAGCCCTGCCGACCGCGCTCATCGTCGCAGGGCCGACGACCTCGGGGAAATCCGCGCTGGCACTGGCGATCGCGGAGCGCTTCGGCGGCACCGTCATCAATGCCGATGCGATGCAGTGCTACCGCGAGTTGCGTGTGATCACCGCGCGGCCGACGCCGGAAGACGAGGCCCGCGCCCCGCATGCGCTCTACGGCGTGCTGCCGGCGGCGCAGCCGGGCCATGTCGCCTGGTGGCGCGAGGCCGCCCTGGCGGAGATGGCGCGGTCGCCCCTGCCGATCCTCTGCGGTGGCACCGGGATGTATCTGCGCGCGCTGACGCAGGGCCTCTCGGCGCTACCCGAGGTCGCCGAGGAGGCGCGCGCCGAGGCGCGCTCGCTTCTCGCGGAGCTGGGCCCCGCCGGCCTGCATGCGCGGCTGCACGCGGAGGATGCGGGGCTCCGCCCCTCCGACAGCCAGCGCATCGCACGGGCCTACGAGGTCTGGCGCAGCACGGGCCGCAGCCTCGTCTCCTGGCAGCGCGAGGCGCCCGCCCTGCCGCCCGCGCCCTATCGCTTCCGCGCGATCCTGATCGACCCGCCGCGCGAGGCGCTGCGCCGCGCGATCGAGGAGCGCTGGGCCGCCATGATGACGGGCGGCGCGGTGGAGGAGGTCGCCGAGCTGTTGCGCCAGGGTCTCGATCCCGCGCTGCCTGCCATGCGCGCGCACGGGGTCCCGGAGCTCGCCGCGATGCTCCGGGGAGAGATCCCGGAAGCCGAGGCCAGCCGCCGCGCGATCGCGAATACAGCGGCTTACACCAAGCGGCAGGCCACCTGGTTCCGCCACCAGGCCCTGGTCGAACCGCGGAGCGCGCATAGGATAGATGCGCGGATTGCGGGACTTGAGCAATTTTCGGAAAGAAATAACCCTGAGCTCTTCGCGTTTCTTCACGAAGCGGTTGACGCGCCGCAACATGGCTCGTAAGCCTCCAGCGTCATCAACCGGAAAGACCGTACCGCCATGTCCGCCGCCATCACGTCCTCCACCGCAACGACGGACCAGCGCCCGGGCGCTGAAGTCGTCCTCCGCGCGCTGAAGGACCAGGGCGTCGAGGTCATCTTCGGCTATCCCGGAGGCGCCGTCCTTCCGATCTACGACGCGCTCTTTCAGCAGAATGCCATCCGCCACATCCTCGTGCGTCACGAGCAGGCGGCGGTGCATGCCGCCGAGGGCTATGCCCGTTCGACCGGCAAGGTCGGCGTGGTGCTCGTGACCTCGGGCCCCGGCGCCACCAATGCCGTGACCGGCCTCGTGGACGCGCTGATGGACAGCATTCCCGTTGTCTGCCTGACCGGCCAGGTGCCCACGCACCTCATTGGCAACGATGCCTTCCAGGAAGCCGACACCACCGGCATCACGCGCCCCGCCACCAAGCACAACTACCTGGTGAAGCGCAGCGACGACCTCGCGAAGACGGTGCACGAGGCCTTCTACGTGGCGCGCAGCGGCCGCCCCGGGCCGGTCGTGATCGACCTGCCGAAGGACATCCTGATCAAGCCGGCGCCCTATGTGGCGGCGCCGACCACCGAGCACCGCAGCTACCGCCCCGTGACGGCGCCCGACCCCGCGCGCATCCAGGAGGCCGTGCGCCTGCTGAAGCGCAGCGAGCGGCCGGTGATCTACACCGGCGGTGGCGTGATCAATGCCGGCCCCGAGGCCTCGCGCCTGCTGGCGGAGTTCGTGCACCTCACGGGCATGCCCTGCACCAACACGCTGATGGGCCTCGGCGCCTTCCCGGCGAGCGACCCGCAGTTCCTGGGCATGCTGGGCATGCACGGGACCTACGAGGCGAACCTCGCAATGCATGGTTGCGACGTGATGCTGAACGTCGGCGCGCGCTTCGACGACCGCATCACGGGCCGGCTCGACGCCTTCAGCCCGAACTCGAAGAAGATCCACGCCGACATCGACCCCTCCTCGATCAACAAGAACGTCGAGGTGCAGGTGCCCATCATCGGTGATGCGCGCCAGGTGCTCGCTGCGCTGATCGAGTGCTGGAAGCAGGACCCGACGCCCGTCGCCAAGACGGAGCAGCTGGCCTGGTGGAAGCTGATCGACGAGTGGCGTGAGAAGAAGTGCCTCGCCTACGTCCAGGAAGGCTCCATCATCAAGCCGCAGCACGCGGTGCGGCGCTTGTACGAGCTGACGCGCGAGACCGGGCGCGACACCTTCATCTCCACCGAGGTGGGCCAGCACCAGATGTGGGCCGCGCAGTATTTCGGCTTCGAGAAGCCGAACCGCTGGATGACCTCGGGCGGCCTGGGCACCATGGGCTACGGCCTGCCGGCGGCGATGGGCGTGCAGATTGCCCATCCGGACGCGCTGTGCATCGACATCGCCGGCGAGGCCTCCATCCTGATGAACATCCAGGAGATGGGCACGCTCGCGCAGTACCGCCTGCCGGTGAAGGTCTTCATCCTCAACAACGAGTACATGGGGATGGTGCGCCAGTGGCAGGAGCTGCTGCACGGCAGCCGCTACTCCGAGAGCTATTCCGAGGCGCTGCCCGATTTCGTGAAGCTCGCCGATGCCTTCCACGCCAAGGGCCTCCGCGCGACGAGCGCCGACCAGCTCGACGACGTGATCAAGGAGATGCTGGCCCATCCCGGCCCGGTGATCGCCGATATCTGCGTCGCCAAGGACGAGAACTGCTTCCCGATGATCCCCTCGGGCGCCGCTCACAACGAAATGATCATGGGGCCGGATCAGGAGCAGAACGCCCGATCCGTCACCGACGAAGGTAAGGTCCTGGTATAAGCCGATGTCGGACAACATGACGCGCACGGCGACCATCGCCGTGCTGGTGGAGAACGAGGCCGGCATCCTGGCCCGCGTGGTGGGGCTCTTCTCGGGCCGCGGCTACAACATCGAAAGCCTGACCGTCGCGGCGGTGGACGAGGAGAAGCGCCTGTCGCGCATCACCGTCGTCACCACCGGCACGGACATGGTGATCGAGCAGATCAAGGCGCAGCTCGACCGCCTGGTGCCCGTGCACCGGGTGTCCGACCTGTCGCAGGAAGGGCCGCACCTCGTCCGCGAGCTCGCGCTGATCAAGGTGATCGGCAAGGGCGACCATCGCGTCGAGGCGCTGCGCCTGGCCGATGCCTTCCGCGCGCGGGTGGTCGACGCGACGACGGAGAGCTTCGTCTTCGAGATGACCGGCGCGGGCGAGAAGATCGATGCCTTCTGCACGCTCATGCGTCCGCTGGGCCTCGCCGAGATCAGCCGGACGGGCGCCGTCGCCATCGCGCGCGGCACTTCTCACATCGCCGCCTAGGCTGCCCGACCGAATCCACGTAACCCTAGCTTCATAGCCAAAGAGGAGCGCCAGAGAGATGCGCGTCTATTACGATCGTGATGCCGATGTGAACCTGATCAAGGCGAAGAAGGTCGCCGTGATCGGCTTCGGGTCGCAGGGCCATGCCCATGCCATGAACATGCGCGACAGCGGCGTGAAGGATGTCGTCATCGGCCTGCGTCCGGGCGGCTCCGCGAAGAAGGCCGAGGCGGCTGGCTTCAAGGTCATGTCGCCTGCCGACGCGGCCAAGTGGGCCGACCTCGTCATGGTCCTGACGCCGGACGAGGGCCAGGGCGACCTGTACCGCGAGTCGCTGGACGCCAACATGAAGCCGGGTGCCGCGATCGCCTTCGCGCACGGCCTGAACGTCCACTTCAACCTGCTCGACCCGCGCTCGGACATCGACGTGTTCATGATCGCGCCGAAGGGCCCCGGCCACACGGTTCGCGGCGAGTACCAGAAGGGCGGCGGCGTGCCCTGCCTCGTGGCCGTGCACCAGAACCCCTCGGGCAATGCGCTCGAGATCGCGCTCTCCTACGCCTCGGCCATCGGCGGCGGCCGCTCGGGCGTCATCGAGACGACCTTCAAGGAAGAGTGCGAGACCGACCTGTTCGGCGAGCAGGCCGTGCTTTGCGGCGGCCTGGTCGAGCTGATCAAGGCGGGCTTCGAGACGCTGGTCGAGGCGGGCTACGCCCCCGAGATGGCCTATTTCGAGTGCCTGCACGAAGTGAAGCTGATCGTCGACCTCATCTATGAGGGCGGCATCGCCAACATGAACTACTCGATCTCGAACACCGCCGAGTACGGCGAGTACGTGACCGGCCCGCGCATCGTGACCTCGGAGACCAAGGCCGAGATGAAGCGCGTCCTCGACGACATTCAGTCGGGCAAGTTCGCCCGCGACTGGATGCTCGAGAACAAGGTGAACCAGGCGTCCTTCAAGGCCACCCGCCGCCGCCTGGCCGAGCACCCGATCGAGGAAGTGGGCGCCAAGCTTCGCGCCATGATGCCCTGGATCACCAAGGGCGCCCTGGTCGACAAGGCCAAGAACTAAGGTCTGCCGGATTCCGTCGCGGGGGGTGAAACTCCCGCGGCGGATACCGCATTGTGTCGCCGGACCCCGCCCACCTCCCGCGGGGCAAGGATCGCGACATGCGTCTCTTCCGATGCCAGAACTGCAGCCAGGTGCTGCATTTCGAGAACACCTCCTGCGTCAAATGCGGCGCGCCCCTGGGCTACCTGCCCGAGGTCAATATCCTCTCCGCGCTGGAGCCGGCCCCCGAGGCGGGCGACTACGTCGCCAAGGCAGCGACGGACCGCAGCTTCCGCTTCTGCGACAATGCCGCCGAGGAGGCCTGCAACTGGCTGGTGCTAGTTGAATCCGCCGAGCGCTTCTGCCTCGCCTGCCGGCACAACCGCACCATCCCCGACCTTTCGGATCCGCTGAACCGGCAGCGCTGGCGGGAGATCGAGGTCGCGAAGCGCCGGGCGGTCTACAGCTTCCTGCGTCTCGGCCTGCCCTTGGCGAACCGGGAGGACGATCCGGAAAGCGGTTTGGCCTTCGACTTCCTGGCCGACCAGCCGCAGGACATCCAGAAGGTGATGACCGGCCACGACAACGGCCTCATCACCCTCGCGCTGGTGGAGGCGGACGATGCCGAGCGGACCGCGCGGCGCAGCGCGCTGGGCGAGCCGTACCGCACCTTGCTCGGCCATTTCCGGCACGAATCCGGCCATTATTTCTGGGACCGGCTGGTCCGCGATGGCGGGCAGCTGGAGGCCTGCCGCGCGGTCTTCGGTGACGATCGCGAGGATTACGGCCAGGCCCTGCAGCGGCACTACGAGCAGGGGCCGCCGGCCGATTGGCAGGAACATTTCGTCAGCACCTACGCGACCGCCCACCCCTGGGAGGACTTCGCCGAGACCTGGGCCCACTACCTGCACATCGTCGACACGCTGGAGATGGCGCGTGCCCTCGGCCTCGAGGTCTCGCCGCGCGTGGACCGCAGTGGCGACCTTTCGACCGAGGTGGATTTCGATCCCTATCGCAGCACGGACATCGCCGCGGTGATGGAGGCCTGGGTGCCGCTGACGGTTGCGGTGAACAGCCTCAACCGCAGCATGGGCGTCCCCGACCTCTACCCTTTCGTGCTCTCGCCCGCGGTCGTGGCGAAGCTCGGCTTCGTCCAGTCGCTCACTCATGGCAGGCTGCGGAAAGCCTGAAACGACAAAGACCGCCGGAGGGGAGCTCCGGCGGCCTTCGCTGTGGGCGTCTGGGGCGCGATCAGGCGCGCGGGGTCTGCGCCCGCGAGGCCGGGCCGCGCACTTCGACCTGCACCACATCCGGATCCGAATTCGCCATGGGGCGCGCGTTCAGCACGCGGATGCGGCTGCTGCTGACGCCGCGATCGGTGAGGGCGGCGCGGATGGCCTGCGTGCGCTCCCGCGACAGCGGCATGGCCTCGCGCGTGGAATAGCTGGTGATGCGGACGGGGGTGTTGGGGTTGGCCATCAGCCGGTCGAGGACGGGGCCGAGCTCGGCGCGCGCCATCGGCGTCAGGACGTTGGAATTGGCATCGAAGCGGATGGCGGCGACGCGGCCATCGCCCGTGGGCGCGGCAGGCGGCGGGGTGACGGGAACCGCGGGGGCCTGGGCCACGGGACGCGGCGGCGGCGGGCTCGAACAAGCGCTGAGAAGCGCAATCGCAGCGAGAGCGCCAAGGAAGGGCTTGAGAACCATGGAGGTTTCCTTCGGGTGGGTTAGCAAAGCCCCAACACCCGAAGTGGCACAAGGTTACCGCGAGGGGAGGAGGATATCGTCGCGATCCGCAGGACGGATCACGACGAGTCTCAAGGCCTCGAAAGCGTGGTTCAGCGGGCCGCGGGGCGCGTCCGCTGCCGCGGCTGCTGCTGGCCGCGGTCCACGCGAACCTCGACGCGGCGGCTCTGGATGCCCTCCATGCCGGCGACCGGCCCGGTGTACTGGATGCGGAGGCGGTTCTGCGCGACGCCGTTCTCGACCAGGAAGTCGCTGACCACGCGGGCGCGCAGGCGCGACAGGATCACATTGGCCTCGCGCGAACCGCGAGGGTCGGCGTAGCCCACCACCAGGATGCGGACCTCAGGATGCGCACGGGCGAGATCCGACGCCTCGCGCAGCGCGGTCTC
Source organism: Roseococcus pinisoli (assembly GCF_018413645.1). GTDB lineage: Bacteria > Pseudomonadota > Alphaproteobacteria > Acetobacterales > Acetobacteraceae > Roseococcus > Roseococcus pinisoli. The sequence goes on along the minus strand of NZ_JAHCDA010000004.1, from coordinate 181,911 downwards.
GGCGGCTTCGCCCAGCGAGGCGGACCAGGGCTCGAAGAAGATCGGCAGGGCGCGCATGCCCTCGACGCTGCGCGTCGCGGCGGGCTCGGCCGGGGGGACGGCGGCGGCGGCCGGCGGCGGCGTGGGGGCGGCCGTGACCGGCTCGGCGGCCGGAATCTGGGCGCAGGCGGCCATCGCGAGCAGGGGCGCGATCAGCGCGAAGCGGGTGAGGGGGGCGGTCACGTGCGACTCTCCTTGGATTGGGCCGTGGTCGCCGTTGTGGCGCTTGGCAGGGTTTGTGTCACGGCGGTTCGTGGCAGAAAGATGCGGCGCGGAGGATTTTGATGATCGCCCGATTGATGTTCTTTCTTTTGACGCTGCTGACGGCACTTCCGGCGCCCGCCCAGGAGGATCCGGAAGCCGCGTTGCTGGCCGCGATCGCCGCGCGCGATCCCTGGGGCGCCGCGGCTGCGCTGGCCGCGGGTGCGCGTCCCGACCGCCCCGCCTCCCATCCGGCCGCCTTCGCGCTGACGGAGGCGCTGGCCGCTACGCCCGACGAGGCCACGCGCGGCACGGTCCTGGCTTTCGCCGAGGCGGCCCATCATGCGGGTTTCGGTCCCGAGATGCCGATCGCGGGCGCGGTGGGCGGCTCGGGCGGATCGCTGGTGTCGCGCCTGGCCTCGATTGCCGGGGAGGAGGCGCTGTTCCTCCGCGTCGCGAGCCTCACCGTGCCCGAGCGCCGCTGCACCCTGCTGGGCCAGCTCATCTTCGGCCGCGAGGGCGCGAATTTCGCGGCGGCCGCCGCAGTGCTGCCGATGATTCCCACGGAACAGGCGGCATCGCCGGCCTGCTCGCTGCCCTTCACCATGCTCACGCACCCGGCGCGGCGGCCGCCGCCCACGCTGGTCGAAGCGATGCTGGCGGCCGGGCTTCGGCCCTACCCCGACGCGCTCGCGGCGCTGCTCCGCCTCGTGCCGCCCGGCGAGGAAGGAGAGGGCGCCTTTGGACGGCTGGCGGCGCTCGATCTCGGCGCTCCCGCCCTCGATCCGCAGGATGGTGAAAGGCGGCGCCGGCCCGTGCTGGCGCAGCTCGGCGAGGAAGTCCTCGTGGAGCGGGCGCCGCGCGCCGAGTCGCTGCGCGGCCGGTGGGGTGCGTTGCTCGAGGCGGCGCAGGAGCCGGCGCTTTGCGCGGCGCTGCCCGGCCCGGCGATCCGCGGCTGGCTGGCCCTTCCCGACGAGGCCGAGGCGCCCGGACAGGCGGAGCTGCTGCGCGGCACGACCGAAACCCTCCTGCGCCGCTGCCCGGCCAATGCCTTCGCCGCCGTGATGGCGGAGGAGCCGAGCCAGCGCCTCTGGCCGCAGCTGGTCGCGCGGCACGAGCTCCCGGTCGTGACCTCGATGCTCGAGGCCGGCCTCCGCCCCGCCGATCTCTCCAGCTTCCTCGGCGCCCTGGCCTGTACGGCCGAGCCGCAGCTCGCGCGGACCGTCGTTGCCGTCGCTGACCGCGAGGCGGCGGGCGACATGCTGGCCCGCTTCATGGGCTGCCTCGGCGGGCTAGAAGCGGCCCGCGAAGGCGACCGCGACATGCTGGCCGCGATTCTGGAAATGGCCCCGCCCGACGCGCCCGTCGCCGGGGATGCGCCCATCGCCGTCGCCATCGGCCTCGACCGTGCCGACATCGCCGAGGAGCTCGCCGGGCGCGGCGCCGCGAGCCCGCGGCTGATGCCGGAGCGGCTGGCCTTCTGGCGCCATCGCCGCCTGGCGGCCCTAGCGCAGGTGCCGGGACCGAGCCTGCCCTGGGAGGAGGCGCCCGCCCGCGTCCCGGACGCGCCGGAGCTCGTCAGCCTGGCACCCGGCCTCGGTGCCTGGATCATCCGGGGCGAGTGCGGCCCGGCGAATTGCGGCTTCACCATCGCGGCGCGCGAGGGTCGCGGCTACCGCCTGGTCCTGGAGGATGTCGGGGAGAGCCTGCGGTTGGAACCACCCATCCGGACCCAGGCGCGAGAGGTCACCATCCGCGCGCGCGGCGAGGGCGAAGCGCGGCTCGTCACCACCTGGCGGTATGACGGGCGCGTCTATCGCCGGCACCGCTGCATCGAGGAAGACGGGGAGGGCGCCCGGCGGCGCGCCTGCCCCGAGTAACCGCGCCTACTCGTTGATGCGCTCGATGCGGTTGACCTCCACCACCTCGCGCCAGCGCGCGATCTCGCTGCGGACATGCGCGACGAAGCGCTCCGGCGGGCCGCCTTCGGGCCGCGTGCCGAGGTCGCGCAGGCGGGCCTGCACCGTCTCGTCCGCCAGTGCCATGTTGAGGAGCGCGTTGAGCCGCGCGACCACGTTCGCCGGGGTGCCGCGCGGCGCCATGTAGCCGAACCAGGGCTCGATGACGGCATTGGGCACGCCGGATTCCTCCAGCGTCGGCACGTCGGGCAAGGCGGGATCGCGCGTGGAGCCGCTGACCGCGAGCGCGCGGAGCTGCCCGCCCCGGATGGCGCCGATCAGTGTCGGCGTGTTCTCGAACATCATCTGCGTGTCGCCGGCGATCACCGCCTGCATGCCGGGCGCGCCGCCGCGGAAGGGCACGTGGACCATGTGCAGGCCGAGGCGCCCGTTCAGGAATTCGGGCAGCAGGTGGTTGGAGCTGCCGAAGCCCGAGGAGGAGTAGCTCACCTGATTGCCCGCCTGCTTCGCCCAGGCCACGAAGTCCTGGAAGCTGCGGGCCGGATGGGACGGGCGCACGACCATGGCGTTCATCACGCTGCCGCTCCAGAAGACCGGCACCAGGTCGCGCTCGATGTCGAAGGGCATGCGCGCGTAGATCGCGGCGTTGATGGCGCAGTTGCCGATGGTGCAGGCGCCCAGCGTGTAGCCGTCCGGCGCGGCCTGCGCGGCGGCTGCCATGCCGATATTGCCGTTGGCGCCCGAGCGGTTCTCCACCACCCAGCGATGCGGCAGGTCGCGGCTCGCGCGCTCGGCCAGGACGCGGGCGATGAGGTCCGTCGCGCCGCCGGGCGGGAAGGGCAGGATGATGCGGACGGGGCGGTCGGGCTGCCAGTCCTGGGCGGCCGCGGGCAGGCAAGGCAGCAGCGCGCAAAGCGCGAGCAACAGGCGACGCATGGGTTTCCTCCCGATTTTGGGGGAGCTTGGCCGGGAAGCTTGCGGCGCGTCCATCTCCCTATCGCTCTTGATCCGGACGAATTCGGCGGCTAAGCATGGCTCCATGGCGATGCGGACCGCGACTGCTGCGATGTCTGCCGGGCTTCGGCCCCGGGCGCTTTCGCTTGCCCTCCTTCCGCTTCGACTTTCCTGCCCCTGGGTGTGACGCCCGGCCGATAGCGGCCCGCGACGCTCAGGGGACCCCTTACGGGGATTTAACGGGAAACCTCGAATTTGCGAGAACGCGCGATGAGCATCGACCATCCTTCCTTCGGCAAGCTGGACAGCGGCCGCATCATCATTTTCGACACGACGCTGCGTGACGGCGAGCAGTCGCCGGGCTTCTCCATGAACCTCGACGAGAAGCTGCGCATGGCCGAGGCCCTGCACGAGCTGGGCGCCGACGTGCTGGAGGCCGGCTTCGCGATCGCGAGCCCCGGCGACTTCGCGAGCGTGGAGTCCATCGCCAAGCGCTTCTCCAAGGACGGGCCGGTCATCGCCAGCCTGAGCCGCGCCAATGCGGCCGACATCCTTTCCTCCGCCGAGGCCACCAAGCCCGCCGCGCGGCCGCGCATCCACATCGTGCTCGCGACCTCCGACCTGCACATGCGCGTGAAGCTGCGCATGACGCGCGAGGAGGTCCTGCAGCGCATCACCGACAGCGTCTCCCTGGCCCGCAACCACGCGGCCGACGTCGAGTGGTCGGCCGAGGACGGCTCGCGCTCCGACCTCGACTTCCTGTGCCGCTGCGTCGAGACGGCCATCAAGGCCGGCGCCACCACGATCAATATCCCCGACACCGTCGGCTATTCGCTGCCGGCCGATATGGGCCTGATCTTCTCGACGCTGATGAACAAGGTGCCGGACGCCGACAAGGCGATCTTCTCGGCCCATAACCATAACGACCTGGGCCTGGCGGTGGCGAATACCCTGGCTGCGATCCAGGCCGGCGCGCGGCAGATCGAGTGCACCATCAACGGCATCGGCGAGCGCGCGGGCAATGCGGCGCTCGAGGAAGTGGCGATGGCGCTGCGCACCCGACAGGACGCGCTGAAGCTCCGCACCTGCATCGACAACAAGCGCATCCTGCGCACCTCGAAGCTGCTGGCCACGATCACGGGCTTCGACGTGCAGCCGAACAAGGCCATCGTCGGCCGCAACGCCTTCGCGCATGAGAGCGGCATCCACCAGGACGGCGTCCTGAAGGATGCGAGCACCTACGAGATCATGACGCCGGAGAGCGTGGGCTGGACCACCAACTCCATCATCCTGGGCAAGCATTCGGGCCGCGCCGCCTTCCGTGACCGGTTGAAGACGCTGGGCTACGAGGTGGGCGACAACCAGCTGAACGACGCCTTCAAGCGCTTCAAGGACCTCGCCGACCGCAAGAAGGTTGTCTACGACGAGGACATCGCCGCCCTGGTCGACGACGAGGTGGGCCGGGCTCACGAGCGCATCAAGCTCACCGGCATGACGGTGGCGACCGGCATGGGCACGCGCCCGATGGCGACCGTGGTGCTGGAGGTCGATGGCGAGCAGGTCGAGGGCATGTCGGGCGGCGACGGCGCCGTGGACGCGACCTTCAACGCCCTCCGCCAGGCCGTCCCGCATGGCGGGAACCTGAAGCTTTACGCCGTGCAGAGCGTGACCGGCGGCACCGACGCCCAGGCGCGCGTGACCGTTCGCATCGAGGAAGACGGCAAGCTCGTGGACGGGCAGGGGTCGGATACCGACACCATCGTCGCCTCGGCCCGCGCCTATGTGCATGCGCTGAACAAGCTGCTCGTGAAGCGCGAGCGGACGGAGCCGCCGGCCGTCGCCCCGGCAGAATAAGTCCTGGCCCCGGGGGCCATTCCCTGGGACATGCCGGCCGCCCCTCGCGGGGCGCCGGCAACCGGCTGATAAGACGCAGGGAATGCCGGCCGCGGACGGTCTTCGGACGAAGGCGCGCGATCCCCGGCCCGCTTAGCCAGTGCGTTTTTCAGCCGTCTGCCAAGCCCGGAGCACGCGGAGAACCGCTTGCCCCGGCTGGCATCTGAGGCTACGCCAACCTCCCTCCGACCCTGCCCTGGAAGGCCTTCCGCATGTTCTCACGCCTGTTCGGCTTCCTCTCCGCCGACATGGCCATTGACCTCGGCACCGCCAACACGCTGGTTTACGTGAAGGGCCGGGGCATTGTGCTGAACGAGCCTTCCGTCGTGGCCATCTCCGACAATCGCGGTCGTAAGCAGGTCCTCGCCGTCGGCGAGGAGGCCAAGCACATGCTCGGCCGTACGCCGGGCAACATCGCCGCCATCCGCCCGCTGCGCGACGGCGTGATCGCCGATTTCGAGGTGGCGGAGGAGATGATCAAGCATTTCATCCGCAAGGTGCATAACCGCCGCAGCTTCACCTCGCCGATGATCATCGTCTGCGTGCCCTCCGGCTCCACGGCCGTCGAGCGCCGCGCGATCCAGGAGAGCGCCGAGAGCGCGGGCGCCCGCAAGGTCCTGCTGATCGAGGAGCCGATGGCGGCGGCGATCGGCGCCGGCCTGCCGGTGACCGAGCCCTCCGGCTCCATGGTCGTGGATATCGGCGGCGGCACGACCGAGGTCGCGGTCATCTCGCTGGGCGGCATCGTCTATGCGCGCAGCGTGCGCGTCGGCGGCGACAAGATGGACGAGGCGGTCATCAGCTACATCCGCCGCACCCATAACCTGCTGATCGGCGAGAGCTCGGCCGAGCGGATCAAGATGGGCATCGGCGCTGCCGCGGCCCCCTTCGAGACCGAGGACGGGCCGCTGATGGAGGTGAAGGGACGCGACCTGATGAACGGCGTCCCCCGCGAGGTGGTCGTCAGCCAGCGCGAGATCGCCATGTCGCTCCTCGAGCCGGTGACGCAGATCGTGGACGCGGTGAAGGTGGCGCTGGAGAACACGCCCCCCGAGCTCGCGGCCGATATCGTCGACAAGGGAATTGTGCTGACGGGCGGCGGGGCGCTGCTCTATCGTCTGGACGAAGTGCTACGCGATGCGACTGGGCTGCCCGTTGTCGTGGCGGAGGAGCCGCTGAACTGCGTGGCCCTCGGCACCGGTCGGGCGCTGGAGGAAATCAAGCGCCTTCGCCAGGTGCTGACCTCGATGTATTGATTTTGATGTATTGATAGCGAATTGATTTCCCGGGGGCCGATGGTCGCAGGCAGCCGCGCCGGCGACGTGAATCGGCTCCCGAACGCTTAAGAGATTTGGCGGAGACCTGATGATCCGTCTCAGTATCCCCCTGCGCCAGGCCCTCACCCGGCTTTCCTTGCCGGTGCTGATCGCGGCGGCCTTCGGTGCCATGCTGCTCGGCAAGGCGGATGCCTTGCTGATCGAGCGCAGCCGCATGGCCATCGCCGATGCCCTCTCGCCGATCTGGGGCGCGGTGCGCCAGCCGGTCTCGGCCGTGCGCGACACCGTCACCGAGATCGGGACGCTCTGGACCATGCGGACCGAGAATGCGCGCCTGGTCGAGGAGAATGAGCGTCTCCGGCGCTGGCAGGCGACGGCGCTCGCGCTCGAGGCCGAGAACGCGCTGCTGCGCCGCCAGCTCACCTGGGTGCCCGAGCCTGCGCCGCAGTACCGCACCGCCCGCGTCGTCGCCGATGCCGGCGGCACCTATGCGCGCGCCGTGCTCCTGGCCGCCGGGCCGCAGCACAGCATCCGCAAGGGCCAGATCGCGCTGGACGAGCGCGGCTTCGCCGGCCGCGTGACCGAGGTGGGCAGCCGCTCCGCCCGCGTCCTGCTCGCGACCGACATCAACAGCCGCATCCCCGTGACGCTCGAGGGCAGCCGGGCGCGGGCCATCATGGTCGGCAGCAACACTGCCCGGCCGCGCCTGCAGCATTGGCCCGAAGGCGTGACCCCGCGCGAGGGCGACCGCGTGGTGACCAGCGCCCAGGCTGGGGCCTTCCCCGCGGGCCTGCCGGTCGGCGTGGTGCGCTGGAGCGAGAGCGGCGCGGCCGAGGTCGAGCTCTTCGCCCAGCTCGATCGCCTGGACGTGCTGCGCCTCTTCGACTTCGGCCTCTCCGGCATCCTGCCGCCCGAGGCGGTGGCGCGGCCCGAGCCGCGGCCTTCCGGCAGGCGCTGACCTCATGCAAGCGAAGGGCCGGCAGGAGCCGCCCATGGGTCTGCTGCGCCGGCTCGATGCCGGCGCGAGGGCAGGGTTCCCGGCCGTCTTCACGGCCTTCCTGATCATCTTCGCGGCCGTTCCCGTGGACGTGCCCGGGCTCATCGCGGCGCTGGCGCTGCCGGGCATTTTCTTCTGGACGATCTTCCGGCCGGCTGCCATGCCCGCGCCCGTGGTGTTCCTCCTCGGCCTTCTGCAGGACCTCCTGTCCTTCTCGCCGCTCGGGGCCGGCATCCTGACGCTGCTGGTGGTGCATGGCGTGGCGCTGCGCTGGCGGGACGTGCTGGTGCGCCAATCCTTCCTGTCGGCCTGGCTGATCTACTGCGCCTTCGCCGCCGGCGCGGCCGCGCTGGGCTGGGGGCTGGAGGCGGTGCTCGGCTGGCACATTCCGCCCACCATGCCGGCGCTCGCGCAGGTCGGCATCTCCGTCGGCCTCTATCCGGTCCTGGCCTGGGCGCTGACGCGCCTTCACACCGCCATGCACCGCGCGGAGCTCGCGCTATGAAGCTGCCACGCCTGCTGCGCCTGCGCCGCGAGAAGGGCGGCATCGCCAATTTCACCATGCGCGGCGTGAAGCGGGAGGAGGAGCAGCGCCGCTCCGTCTTCACGCGGCGCGCCCTGCTGCTGGCGGGCGGGCAGCTCGGGCTCTTCGGCTTCCTCGGCTACCGGCTGCACACGCTCCAGGTCGAGCAGGGGGAGCGCTATGCGACCCTGGCCGAGGAGAACCGGCTTTCCGCGCGCCTGCTGTCGCCGCCGCGCGGCCGTGTGCTGGATCGCAATGGCCAGGTGGTGGCCGGCAACCGCCTGAACTGGCGGGCCCTGCTGGTCGCCGAGCAGACCTCCGACGTCGGCGCCACGCTGGAGACCTTCAGCCGCATCGTCCCCCTCGGCGAGCACGAGCGGGCGCGGGTGGAGCGCGAGATGCGCCGCCGCCGCCGCTTCGTCCCCGTCATCGTGCGCGAGTTCCTGACCTGGGAGGACATGGCGCGGATCGAGGTGAACGCGCCGGACCTGCCGGGCATCCTGATCGACGTCGGCACCACGCGCATCTATCCGGAGGCGGAGCACCTCGCCCATATCGTGGGCTATGTGGCGCCGCCCGCCGAGCGCGACATGGACGGCGACCCGCTGCTGCAACTGCCCGGCATCCGGGTCGGCCGGTCGGGCATCGAGCGCTTCCACGATCTGGCGATGCGCGGCCGCGCGGGCTCCGTACAGCTCGAAGTGAATGCCGTCGGCCGGGTCATCCGCGAGCTCGACCGGCGCGAGGGTCAGCCGGGCCAGGACATCGAGATCAGCGTCGATACGGAGCTGCAGAAGGCCATTCGCGGACGGATCGAGGAGGGAACCTCGGTCGTCGTGATGAACGCACGCAATGGCGAGGTGCTGGCCATGGCGAGCCAGCCGAGCTTCGACCCGAACGTCTTCAACTCCGGCGTCTCCAACGCGCAATGGCGGCAGCTGACCAACAACCGCGCCACGCCGCTCATCAACAAGGCGACCAACGGGCTCTACGCGCCGGGCTCCACCTTCAAGATGGTGGTGGCGCTGGCGGCGCTCGAAGCGCGCGTCACCACGCCCTATGAGCGGGTGAGCTGCCCCGGGCATTTCGACCTGGGCGAAAGCCGCTTCCACTGCTGGAACCGCGGCGGCCATGGCGCGCTCGACCAGCGCACCGCCCTCAAGCTGAGCTGCGACGTCTATTTCTACGAGATGGCCCGGCGGCTCGGCATCAACCGGATCGCCGCCATGTCCCGGCGCTTCGGCCTCGGCGTCGACCTCGACATCGAGCTGCCGGGGGCTCGGCGCGGCCTGGTGCCCACGCGCGAATGGCGTGAGGCGCAGGGGCGCGGCTGGGCGCTGGGCGATACGGTGGTGCATGGCATCGGCCAGGGCTTCTATCAGCTCACGCCCCTCAGCCTCGCCACCATGACCGCGCGTCTCGCGACCGGCCGGGCCGTGCAGCCGCATCTCACCCGCAGCATCGGCGGCCGGCCGGCGCGGGGCGGGCGGCCCGAGGACTGGCCCAGCATGGGCATCGCCGAGCGCGATCTGCGGCTGATGCGCGATGCCATGTGGGCGGTCGTCAACGAGGCGGGCGGCACGGCCAGCATCGGGCGCCTGCCCAGCGGCTACGGGCAGATGGCGGGAAAGACCGGCACGACGCAGGTGCGTCGCGTCTCCCGCGAACAGCGGGAGCGCGGCTTCCGCGTGGAGAGCCTGCCGCGCGAATACCGGCCGCATGCGCTCTTCGTGGGCTACGCGCCGCACGACAACCCGCTCTATGCGGTGAGCGTGGTGGTCGAGCACGGCACCTCGGGCTCCGCCGCCGCGGCGCCGCTGGCGCGCGATGCCATCGTCGAGACCTTCAACCGCTTCCGCGCGGTGCCGCAGCCGGGCGCGCGCGTCGCCGATGCCGAGCGCAGCGGCCGGTGACGACATGCCTCCAAGCTGCTGAGCGAACCGCCGGCCTCCGGCCGCAAGGCGGCCGGCGCCGCCCCACGGCCTATCCCATCGGCGCATCCGTCTTGCGGCGAAGCCAAGCCGGCGGAGCCGACGCCCGGCGTCTGAGGGCCAAGTAAAATGTCCGGCTCGACCGTCTTCGAGAAGCGCCTGCTCACCCGCGACCGCGGGTCGGGGATCCTGCAGAAGCTCTGGCAGATCCCCTGGATCTTCGTGCTGCTGCTCTGCGCCGTCGCGGCGGTGGGCTATGTCGCCCTCTATTCGGCCGGCAGCGGCAATCCGGACCTCTACGCCACCAAGCACGCGCTGCGCTTCGGCTTCTGCCTGGTGATGATGCTGTGCATCGGCTTCATCGACATCCGGCTGATCGCGCGCGCCGCGCCCGTCGCCTATGTGGTGGGCGTCGGCCTGCTCGTCATGGTCGCGCTGCATGGCGAGGTGGGGAAGGGCGCGCAGCGCTGGATCGACCTCGGGCCCCTGCAGCTCCAGCCTTCGGAGCTGATGAAGATCATCCTGGCGCTGACGCTGGCGGCCTGGTTCCATCGCGCGAGCTGGGAGCGCGTGGGCAATCCCTTCTTCCTGGTGGTGCCGGCGATCCTGATCCTCGTGCCCGTGGGGCTCATCTTCAAGCAGCCCAACCTCGGCACCTCGCTCATCACCGCCGTGCTGGGCGGGGTGATGTTCTGGGCCGCGGGCGTGCGCTGGTGGAAGTTTGCGATCGTCATCGGCGGCGCCGTGGCCGCGGTGCCCATCGTCTACGAGAATCTGCGCGACTATCAGCGCGCCCGCATCACGACCTTCCTGGATCCGGAATCCGACCCGCTGGGCGCCGGCTACAACATCATCCAGTCCAAGATCGCGTTGGGCTCGGGCGGGTTCTGGGGCAAGGGCTTCCTCCAGGGAACGCAGGGCCACCTGAACTTCCTGCCCGAGAAGCAGACCGACTTCATCTTCACCATGATCGCCGAGGAGTTCGGCTTGGTGGGCGCGATGGGGACGCTGACGCTGCTGATGCTCGTGGTGGCCTTCTGCTTCCTGGTGGCGTTGCGCTGCAAGCACCAGTTCGGGCGTCTGCTCGCGATCGGGCTCGGCACGAACTACTTCCTCTATATCTTCGTGAACGTGGCGATGGTGACGGGGAGCATTCCCGTGGGCGGCGTGCCGCTGCCGTTGATCTCGCATGGCGGCTCGGCCATGCTCACCACCATGATCGGCTTCGGACTCGTGATCAGCGCCTGGGTGCACCGGGATGCGGAGTTCGGGCCGGCACGGGACTGACCCGACCGCCCGGGGCGCGCCATGCGGCCCGGGCCAGTGAATGACGGAGAGGCCCGGAAAGGGCCCTGGGAAACGCCAGAGGTTCGCCTCCTCGATGCGGGCTGTACCGGCTGTGCGATCGGAGGCTGAGGCGAATGGATAACGACGAGATCGGCTATCTGGGGGTGAGGGAGCTCGGCGCGCTCTACCGCAAGCGCGAGCTTTCGCCGGTCGAGGTCGCGAAGGCCGTGCTGGACCGCATGGAGCGGATCGAGCCGCGGGTGAACGCCATGATGCGCACCACGCCCGAGCATGCCCTGGCAGCCGCGAAGCGCTCCGAGGCGGTCTTCCTCAAGGGCGAGGAAGCGCGGCTGCTCGAAGGCATCCCCTTCACCATCAAGGACCTGCAGCACACCAAGGGCGTGCAGACCGATTTCTCGACCGCCGTCCTGCAGGGCACCATCCCGGATGTGGACGCGCCCTGCGTCAGCCGCCTCGCCGACGCCGGCGGGATGATGACGGGCAAGACGACCTCGGCCGGCGAATGGGGCTGGAAGGGCGTGAGCCAGGCGATGATCTCCGGCATCACGCACAACCCCTGGGGCAAGGGGCTGAATGCCGGCGCCTCCTCCTCCGGCGCAGGGGTGGCGGCGGCCAGCGGCTACGGGCCGCTGCACCAGGGCGGCGACGGCGCGGGCTCCATCCGCATGCCCGCCCATTTCTCGGGCGTCTACGGGCTCAAGCCGACGCATGGGCGGGTGCCGAACTGGCCGATGTCGAACAACGACCTCGCCACCCATATCGGCCCGCTGACCCGCAGCGTGGAGGATGCCGCGCTGATGACCCAGGCGATGGCCGGGCCGCATGTGTGGGACTACACCTCGCTCGAGGCGCCGCCGCAGGACTATGCGGGCCAGCTCAAGGCCGCGGACATGAAGGGGCGGCGCATCGCCTACAGCCCCGATTTCGGCCATGCGCGCGTCGATCCCGAAGTGGCGGAGGTGGTGGCCAAGGCCGTCACGGCCTTCGAGGCGATGGGCGCCCATGTCGAGGAGGTGACGCCCGACTGGGGCCCCCTCGGGCCCGAGCTCGCGCGCTTCTTCTGGCCCGCGACCTTCAGCGGGCGGATCGACGCCCTGCCGGAATTCGAGAGCCGGATGGATCCGGGCTTCGTGGCGATGATCAAATACGCCTCGGGCTTCACGGCATCGCAGTTCATGCAGATGCGGCTCCGGCGCTTCGACTACATCCAGAAGATCCATGAGTTCATGGAGGGCTACGACTTCCTGCTCTCGCCGGCTGTGAGCGTCGCCGCCTTCCCGGCGGACCGGCTGCAGCCGGAGCACTGGCCGCAGCACGAGTGGGACTGGCTGATGTGGGCCGAGTTCTCCTACCCCTTCAACTGGTCCGGCAGCCCCGCGGCGAGCATCCCCTGCGGCTTCACGCCGGCCGGCCTGCCCGTCGGCCTGCAGATCGTCGGCCGGCGTTTCGACGATCTGGGCGTGCTGCAGGCCAGCGCCGCCTTCGAGCAGGCCCGGCCCTGGGCCCAGAAGAGGCCGCCCCTCGTGCAATAGCCTTCCCATCCCGATCGGAGAGAGCGTGCCATGAAGCGTCGTGACTTCCTCGCCTCCGCCGCCGGTGCGGCCACCTTGTCGGCACCGGCCGCCGCGCAGCGGCGCAGCGTGGTGCGCTTCGTCCCCCAGGCCGATCTCGCGCTGCTGGACCCGGTCTTCACCAGCGGGCTGGTCACGCGAAATCACGGCTTCCTGGTCTACGACCAGCTCTACGGCCTCGACGATTCCTTCATGCCGCAGCCCCAGATGGTCGAGGGCCATGTCGTCGAGAATGACGGCCGCACCTGGCGGCTCACGCTCCGCGAGGGGATGAAGTTCCATGACGGCACGCCGGTGCTCGCGCGTGATGCGGTAGCGAGTGTCGATCGCTGGACGAGGGTCGACGCCTTCGGGCAGAACCTGCGCGCGGCGACGGACGAGCTCAGCGCCGTCTCGGACCGGGTGATCCAGTTCCGCCTGAAGAAGCCCTTTCCGCTGCTGCCGTCGGCGCTGGCCAAGCCCTCCTCCTTCTGTCCGGTCCTGCCGGAACGCCTGGCCTCGACGCCGCCCAATGTGCAGGTCACCGAGATGGTCGGCAGCGGCCCCTTCCGCTACCTGGCCGGCGAGCGCGTGGCGGGATCGCGCAACGTCTACGAGAAGTTCGACGGCTATGTGCCGCGTTCCTCCGGCACGCCCAGCTTCGCGGCCGGGCCGAAGGTGGTGCATGTGGACCGCGTCGAATGGGTGACCATCCCGGACGCGGCGACATCGGCGGCCGCGCTGCAATCGGGTGAGGTGGACTGGTGGGAGCAGCCCCAGCCGGACCTGCTGCCGCTGCTGCGCCGGCACCGCGACATCCTGGTGGAAGCCAAGGAGCGCGGCGGGCTGATGGGGATGATCCGCTTCAACCACCTCGTGCCGCCCTTCGACAATCCGGCGATCCGCCGGGCCTTCCTCGCCGGCGTCAACCAGACCGAATACATGCAGGCGGTGATGGGGGAGGAGCGCTCCCTCTGGAACGACCGCTGCGGCTTCTTCCTGCCGGGCAGCCCGATGGCGAACGAGGCCGGGATCGAGGCGATGACCGGCCCGCGCAGCTTCGACAAGGTGAAGCGGGACCTGGAGGCCGCCGGCTATCGGGGCGAGCGCGTGGTCTTCCTGGTGCCGACCGACCTGCCTTCGCTCAATGCCATGAGCCAGCTCGCCGCCGACATGTTCCGCAAGGTGGGCATCAACCTGGACTACCAGGCGCTGGACTGGGGGACCGTGCTGCCGCGGCTCGCGAACAAGGAAGGGCTGGACCGCGGCGGCTGGAGCGTCTGGTGCAACTATATTCCCGGCGTCATCGCGCTCTCGCCCGCGACGCAATCCTACGTCCGCGGGCTCGGCCGCAACGGCCCCTTCGGATGGCCGGACTCACCCCGGATCGAGGCGCTGCGCGACGAGTTCATGGATGCAGGCACGCCCGCCGAGCAGCAGCGCATCTGCCACGACCTCCAGCAGCAGGCCTGGCAGGACGTGCCCTACATCCCGACCGGCGCCTGGATGCAGCCCTTCGCCTTCCGCCGCTCGATCACGGGAATGCTCAACGGCTTCCCGCTCTTCCACAACATCCGGAAGGCGTAGGGAGGGAGCGGCTCCTACTCCGGCGCCTCGGCGCCGACCTGGTCGACGATGCGCCCGTACCATTGCGGGCGGCGGTGCTGGGCGAAGTTGAACATCTTCTCCTTCCCCTGGAGGCAGTCGTCGAGGTCGATCTCCGCGACGATCACCTCGTCGGCCAGGGTCTTCGCCTGGGCGACGACCAGCCCGTTGGGGCTGACGATGCAGGAGCCGCCAATCAGGCCGGAGCCGTCCTCGTCGCCCGCCTTGGCCACGCTGACCGCCCAGGTGGCGTTCATGTAGGCATTGGACTGGGCGGCCATGGTGGAGTGGTAGGTGCGCAGCTCCGCGCTCTCGCTCTCGCCGCCATTGGGGTCGTAGGCGGCGGAGTTGTAGCCCATGACCATCAGCTCGACGCCCTGAAGGCCATAGACGCGCCAGCCCTCGGGCCAGCGCCGGTCGTTGCAGATGAGCATGCCCATCACCGGGCGGTTCCATTCGGGGGCGCCCCGGAAGGCGGGGAAGCCCAGGTCGCCATATTCGAAATAGCGCTTCTCGAGCTGCTGGAAGCGGGAGCCGGCGCGGGGCTCCACCGAGCCGGGCAGGTGGATCTTGCGGTACTTGCCGAGGATCTGGCCGTCCGGCCCCACGGTGATGGCGGTGTTGAAGCGCTGGCCCTCGGGCGTCAGCTCGGCATAGCCGAGGTAGAAGCCGACCTTCAGCTCCCGCGCGCGGTCGAAGAGCTTCTGGCAGTTCGCGTTGGGCATTTCCCGCTCGAAATAGGTGTCGAGCTCCTGCGTGTTCTCGATGAACCAGCGCGGGAAGAAGGTGGTGAGCGGCAGCTCGGGGAAGACCACGAGCTGCGCGCCGGCTCTCGCCGCCTGCTCCAGCAGGGCGATGAGGCGGTCCAGCGTATGCGCGCGGGTGTCGGCGCGCTGGATGGGACCGGTCTGCGCACCGGCAAGCGTGAGAAGACGAGGCATGGAGGGAGGCTGCCCCGAGGGGGGCGGCGTGACAAGGCCGCCCCGCCACCCCTTTTCGCGATGGCGCCTCAGCCCAGGAAGGTTTCCTTGTGCTGCCGCGGCACGAAGCGGCCGGCGCCCGGCTTGGCCAAGACTTCCTTGCCGTTCCAGATGCAGCCGCCGCGCAGATAGGTCGCGGCCACGCGGCCCTTCATCGCCATGCCGTCATAGGGCGACCAGCGATTCTCCTCCCGGTCCTGGATCTGGTCGGCGTCGAAGCGGAACTCGCCGCGCTCCATCACCAGCAGGTCGGCATCGCAGCCGGGACGGATCGCGCCCTTCTTGGGGAAGAGGCCGTGGAACTTCGCCGGGCGCTCGGCGCAGAGCGAGGCCAGCAGCGTCACGGGCAGGCCGCGCTGCTCCAGCAGGGTCAGCATCAGGGGCGCGAAGCTCTGCAGCCCGGTGAGGCCGGCGCCGCAGGCGAAGATGTCGCCGTTGTATTCCTTCTTCGGGCGGGGCCAGGGCGCGTGGTCGGTCGAGACATAGGCGACCTTGCCCTCCGCCACGCTCTGCCACATCCGCTCCACCTCGTCGGCCGTGCGGAAGGGAGGGTTGCACTTGCCGAACCCCTGGAGCCGGACGAGGTCGTCCTCCGTCATGCAGAGGTATTGGATGCAGGCCTCGCCGGAGGTCTTGGCACCCTGCTTGCGGAACATCTCCGCCAGGTCGAAGCCGCGCGCCAGGGACGAGTGCGCGATGTGGACATGCGCGCCGGTCTCCAGCGCCATCTCGAAGATGGCGAGGTCCGCCATGGTCTCGCAGAGCGGCGGGCGGGTGCGGGCATGCATGATGGGATCGGTCCGGCCGGTTGCCCGGGCGGCGGCGATCGCGCCCTCCACGATCTCCTGGTCCTCGTTGTGGATGCCGACCATCAGCCCGGTCTTCGCGATCTCGCGGAAGGCGGCCTCCATGGTCGTGTGGTCGATGCGCGGGAAGCGCACCGCGTCGTATTCGTAGGTGGAGAGCTTGAAGGAGCAGACGCCGGCCGCCACGAGGCCCGCGATCTCCTCCACGCCGCCATCCTTCCGGATGGTGCCGTAGAGCGCCATGTCCACATGGCTGGAGGCGTTCACCACCGCGATCTTCTCGGCGAGGATCCGGGTGTCGGTCACCGGCCGGGGAATGTCGTAGGGCATGTCCACGCAGGTGGTGACGCCGCCGGCCGCCGCCGTCCTGGAGGCGCCCTCGATGCCGGGCCAGCCCAGTGCGCTGCTCGTGTGCATATGGCCGTCGACCAGACCCGGGAAGATCAGCTTGCCGCGGTGGTCCGCCACCTCGGTTGCGGCCGGAGGCGCGCCCTGGCCGATCGCGGAGATGACGCCGTCCGAGACGCCGATCCAGCCGCTTTCCAGAACACGGTCCGCCAGCACCAGATCGCCCCGTACCACCAGATCGAATGCCATCCTCGGAAATCCTTCACCCATGTTGCGCTGCATCGCGGGGCGCCTAGGATGGCGCCCCGTCAAGGCTTAGGAATCAGGCTAGGCGCGCGCGGATGGGCCGCCAAGCCGGCATGAGGAAATGAGGAAAGCGCGAATGCAGAAGCACGCCGTCAAAGTTCACCCCTCCAAGGCGCTGCTGAAGCGCGAGGACCAGCTCGCCTGGAAGATCGCGGGCGTCGCGACCGACAAGACCGCCGTCCAGAAGGACGTGTCGGAGATGATCATCAACCGGATCATCGACAACGCCTCGGTCGCCATCGCGGCGATCAACCGCCGCCCGGTCGTCTCGGCGCGCGGCATGGCGCTCGGCCATGCGAAGAAGGGCGGCGCGACCGTCTTCGGCATGCCCGCCGGCACGACGGTGAGCCCGGAATGGGCCGCCTGGGCGAACGGCACCGCGGTGCGCGAGCTCGACATGCACGACACCTTCCTCGCCGCCGACTACTCGCACCCCGGCGACAACATCCCGCCGATCCTGGCGGTGGCGCAGACCATGGAGCGCTCGGGCCGTGACCTGCTGCGCGGCCTCGCGACCGGCTACGAGATCCATATCGACCTGGTGCGCGCCATCTGCCTGCACGAGCACCGCGTGGACCATATCGCGCATCTCTGCCCGGCCCAGGCGGCCGGCATCGGCACGCTGCTGGGCCTGAAGCAGGAGGTCGTCTTCCAGGCCATCCAGCAGGCGCTGCACACCTCCATCACCTTCCGCCAGTCGCGCAAGGGCGAGATCAGCTCCTGGAAGGCCTATGCGCCCGCCCATGCCGGCAAGCTCGCCATCGAGGCGGTGGACCGCTGCATGCGCGGCGAGGGCGCGCCGAGCCCGATCTACGAGGGTGAGGACAGCGTGATCGCCTGGGTGCTCTCCGGCCGCACGCAGGCCGACAGCAAGGGCCGCAAGACGGTCTACGACCCGACCTACTACGAGGTGCCGCTGCCCGGCGCCGGCGAGCCGAAGCGCGCCATCCTGGACAGCTACACCAAGGAGCACTCGGCCGAGTACCAGAGCCAGGCCCTGATCGACCTCGCCTTCCGCATGCGCGAGCAGATCAAGGACTTCGACGCGATCGAGAAGATCATCATCCACACCAGCCATCACACGCACTACGTGATCGGCACCGGCGCGGCCGACCCGCAGAAGATGGACCCGAAGGCGAGCCGCGAGACCCTCGACCACTCGATCATGTACATCTTCGCCGTCGCCCTGCAGGACGGCCGCTGGCACCATGTCGATAGCTACGCGCCCAAGCGCGCCGGCCGCGCCGACACGGTCCGCCTCTGGCACAAGATCGAGACGACCGAGGCGCCGGAGTGGACGGAGCGCTACCACTCGCGCGATCCCGAGACGCTGGCCTTCGGCGGCCGCGTCGAGATCCTGTTCAAGGACGGCACGAAGCTGGTGGACGAGCTCGGCGTCGCCAATGCCCATCCGCGCGGCGCGAGCCCCTTCGTGCGGGCCGACTACATCAACAAGTTCCGCACCCTGACGGACGGGATCATCACCGCCCGCGAGGCGAACCGCTTCATTGACGCGGCCGAGAACCTGACGAGCCTGAAGGCGGGCGAGCTCGGCGCGCTCAATGTTGCGCTGCCGAAGGGCACGCTCCTCGAAAGCAAGCCCGGCATCTTCTGAGCCGGACGATCCGGGCGCGGCCATCCGAGCCCGGATCCACGAACAAACAGGACGAGAGGAAGCAGTCGATGAGCGAAACCGCCCCCGAAATCCGCAAGGGCCTCGTCGGCGTCTATGCCGACGAGTCCAGCATCTCCAAGGTGATGCCGGAGACCAACAGCCTCACCTATCGCGGCTATGCCGTGCAGGACCTCTGCGAGCAGGCGAGCTTCGACGAGGTGGCCTACCTGCTCTGGAACGGCGAGCTGCCGAATGCCGCCCAGCTCAAGGCCTTCCAGGACGAGGAGAAGGCCAACCGTGCGCTGAGCCCGGCGCTGCTGAAGGTCATCCGCGAATTCCCGAAGACCGCCCATCCGATGGACGCGATCCGCACCGCGGTGAGCTTCATGGGGATGGAGGACCCGGAATGGGCCGACATCAGCGATGCCGCGCAGCGCCGCAAGGCCATGCGCATCTTCGCCAAGGCCCCGCAGGCCGTCGCCGCAGCCTTCCGCCTCTCCAAGGGTCTCGAGCCGGTGGCGCCCGATCCGTCGCTCTCCTACTGCGAGAACTTCTTCAAGGTCGTCTTCGACAAGGTGCCGGCGAAGGAGGTCGTCCGGGCCTTCGACGTCTCGATGATCCTCTACGCCGAGCACACCTTCAACGCCTCGACCTTCACTGCCCGCACCGTCAGCTCGACCATGGCGGACATCCATGGCGCGATCACGGCCGGCATCGCGGCGCTGAAGGGCCCGCTGCATGGCGGCGCCAACGAGGCGGTGATGCACATGCTGAAGGAGATCCCCTCGCCGGAGGAGGCGGAGGCCTGGCTGCGCAGCCGCTTCGACCACAAGGCGCTGGTGATGGGCTTCGGCCACCGCGTCTACAAGTCGGGCGACAGCCGCGTGCCGACGATGAAGAAATACGCCGAGATCATGGCGGAGGTCGTGGGCGACAAGCGGTGGATGAACACCTCCGCCGTGCTCGCGAAGGTGATGCTCGACGAGAAGCGCATCCACCCGAACCTCGATTTCCCGGCGGGCCCTGCCTACTACCTGATGGGCTTCGACATCCCGCTCTTCACGCCGATCTTCGTGTGCAGCCGCATCACCGGCTGGTCGGCGCATGTGTTCGAGCAGCTGGCGGACAACCGGCTCATCCGCCCGCTGTCGGTCTACACCGGTCTCGAGCAGCGGCCGGTGCCGCCGATGAGCGCGCGCTAGGAAACCCTTGCCGCCGGCCGCTTTCGCGCGGTCTGCGGGAAGTCGACGAACGTGCTTCCGACGCGGAAAGACGAAGGCCGCCCGAGCAATCGGGCGGCCTTTTTCGTGGGATCGCGTGCTGCATCGCTGCGGCGTCGTGCGCGAAAAACCAAGCGCAAACGCAGAATGTGTTTGACACGCAACTCGCGCATTCCGATAGCGTTGCAAACGCACGCATTGACGAGCGATTCGCTTGCATGAGAGCGCCGGCGCGAGCACCGCGAGAATGGCGATCATCAGGATCGGATCGTGGGGCAGGGCGCGCGTCGAGCAGGTAAGGATGATCCAGGATCGGGTCTGCGCAGTTCCGTTGTCAGGAGGTTCACTTTCCGGCCGCTGCGGAAGAGAGGCATGGGCCGTCGCCTGATGCCGGTGGAAGCGCAGATGGCGCGCCGATCCTTCTCCCGCGGGGCACGTCGCCTGCCGAGTGAATTGTCTCTGCATTCCGCCGCGGCAAGGCGCCGCGGCGAGCCATCATCCAGGTCTGGAGCGCCACGGCGCATAGGAGAACAAGAATGACCGATACCATCGACACCACTGACGCCAAGCCGCGCGCTCAAGCCATGGCTGTGGCCGCCGGCGCGCGCCGCACCGCGAAGAAGCCCGCGACCGCGCGTGGTCGTGTCGCCGCGGCGAAGAAGCCCGCCGCGAAGAAGGCTGTTCCCGCGAAGAAGGCTGCGCCTAAGAAGGCCGCCGCCGCCAAGAAGGCTGCGCCTGCGAAGAAGGCCGCCCCGGCGCGCAAGGCCGCCACGGCGAAGAAGGCTGCTCCGGCCCGCAAGGCCGCAGCGGTGAAGAAGGCGGCTCCGGCCCGCAAGGCTGCCGCTCCGAAGAAGGCTGTTGCCGCGAAGAAGGCTGCTCCGAAGAAGGCCGTCGCCGCGAAGAAGGCTGCTCCGAAGAAGGCTGTCGCCGCGAAGAAGGCCGCTCCGAAGAAGGCCGTCGCCGCGAAGAAGGCTGCTCCGAAGAAGGCCGTTGCCGCGAAGAAGGCCGCTCCGAAGAAGGCCGTCGCCGCAAAGAAGGCTGCTCCGAAGAAGGCCGCTCCCGCGAAGAAGGCTGCTGCTCCGAAGAAGGCCGTCGCTGCGAAGAAGCCCGCTGCCAAGGCGGCCAAGCCCGTGAAGGCGGCCAAGCCCGCGAAGGCGGTCAAGGCTGAGAAGGCAGTGAAGGCGAAGGATCCGAAGCGCGCCGAAGCCGCCCGCAAGGCTGCCGTCACGCGCGCCGCGAAGAAGGCCGAGCTGGCGCAGGCTGCGGCCGTCGCCCCGGTCGTGACGTCGGTGCCTGAGGCGTCGGAGACCCAGGCGGACTGATCACGCACTCGGCTTGTGCGATACCGGCGTCGCCCCTCGCGGGGCGGCGCCTTTTTTATGCGGTTAGCCGAAGGTGGTGAGCAGGTCGTCCACCTGGGGCGGCGTCAGCAGCCGCGGCGACATCCCGCGCAGCAGCAGCGCGAGCTTGGCCGCTTCCTCCAGCTCCTCGGCCGCGTTCACGGCATCGATGAGCGTGGCGCCGCATATCACCGGGCCGTGATTGGCCAGCAGCACCGCCTTCGCGCCCTTCGCCGCCGCATGCACAGCGGGCTCCATCTCCGGATTGCCCGGCCGGTAGTAGGGAATGAGCGGCAGCGTGCGGCCGACGCGCATCACGAAATAGGGCGTGAGCGGCGGGATCACCGCCTCCTCGAAGCAGGAGATGGCGGTGGCGTAGGTGCTGTGCAGGTGCACGACGGCACCCGCCTCCGGCCGCGCATCGAGGAAGGCGCGGTGGAGGAAGACCTCCTTGGTCGGCTTGTCGCCGTCCACGTGGTTCCAGTCGCGGTCGAGCTTGCTGATGCGCGCCGCCTCCAGCCGCCCGAGTGAGGAGTTGGTCGGCGTCATCAGATAGCCGTCCTCCAGCCGGATGCTGATATTGCCCGCGCTGCCGACGCTGTAGCCGCGCTGGAAGAGCGAGGCGCCGAGCTCGACGAGCAGCCGGCGCTGCGCCTCTTCCGTCACTGGAAGGCCTTCAGGAAGAAGTCGCGCGCGCCGAAATTGCCGCTCTTGAGCGCCAGCAGCATGCCCTCCGGCGCGCTGTCCGGCGTCGCATGCGTCCAGGGCACGCCTGGATCGATCTCGGCCCCGATGCGCAGGCTGCGCACGCCGAGGCGCTGCACCACCGAGCCCGAGGTCTCGCCGCCCGCGACGACGAGGCGCCGCACGCCGGCGGCGACCAGCGCGTCGGCGATCTCCGCCATGGCTTCCTCCACCAGGGCGCCCGCCGCGTCGCGGCCCAGCTTCTTCTGCAGCGCCTCCACGCGATCGGGCGGCGCGGAAGCGGCGATCACGACGGGGCGGTCGGCCGAGAGCTTGTCCGCCATCCATTCCTTCGCCTGGCGGGCGAGGGCGGCGGCGTCCGGCGTCGCCAGCGCGTCGAGCTCCAGCGTCGGCACATGATCGCGCGCCACGCCGATCTGTCCGAGCGTCGCGCGCGAGCAGGAGCCGGCGATGACGGCGGCGAGACCACCCACCTCGGGAAGCGCGCCCGCATCGCCGCGCGCCGGCAGCAGGCCGGAACGGCGGAAATTCTCCGGCAGGCCCATGGCGATGCCCGAGCCGCCGGTGATCAGCGCATGGTTCGCGCAGGCCTCGCCGAGCGCCATGAGATGCGCGTCGGTGATGGCGTCGGCGATCGCGAAGCGGCGCCCGCCCTCGCGCAGCCTGGTCACCTCGGCACGGATCGCGCCCGTGCCCCGTTCCACCACGCCGAAGGGCAGCAGGCCCACGCTGCCCTCCGTCTGCCGGCCGAGGACGCGCACCAGGTTGGCGTCGCGCATGGGCGTCAGCGGATGGTTCTCCATCCCGCTCTCGTTCAGCAGCGCGCCGCCGACGAAGAGGTGGCCCTGGTAGATGGTGCGGCCGTTGGTCGGGAAGGCAGGGCAGGCGATGGCGAAGCCGCCGTCGAGCCGCTTCAGCAGCGCCTCCGCCACGGGGCCGATATTGCCCTCATCCGTGCTGTCGAAGGTGGAGCAGTACTTGAAGAGGAACTGCTTCGCGCCGGCCGCCAGCAGCGCCTCGCAGGCGGCCAGCGACTGCGCGACGGCCTCGGCCACCGGAATGGTGCGCGACTTCAGCGCTATAATGACGGCATCCGCCTCCGGCAGCGGTCCCTCCGGCACGCCGATGACCTGGACGGCGCTCATCCCCTGCCGGACGAGGGTGCTGGCGAGGTCGGTGGCCCCGGTGAAGTCGTCTGCGATGCAGCCGAGAAGCGGCATGATGTTCCCTCCAATGACCTTCCGGATTTAGGACGCGGGCGGAACATCGGCAAACGGGGGTTGAAGCGCCGGCCAGGAAGGGCAACATCGCCAGCATGAGCGACCCTATGCATCGCCCCCCGGTCCTGGACATGACGCCAGAGGGCGAGTTCCGCGATCCGCCGCGCCCCAGCGGCCTCAACGCCGTGCTGGCGGGGACGAGCCGGATTGCGCTTCTCATCGCCCTCGTCGCGGGCGGCCTGCTGCTGGTGGCCCTGGCGATCTTCTTCATCGGCCTGCTGCTGCCGGTGGTGATCGGCGCGGCGCTGGTGGCCAGCGTCTCGATGTGGTGGCGCCGCCGGCGCCTGCGCCGCATGGGGATCGAGCCCGGGCCGCTTTTCGTCGTGGTGCGACGCTAAGCGGGCTTTCGTGGGCGATTCCGCCCCCTTTGAAAATGCTCTAGGATCCGGCCGACGCCGCCGCGCGGAATCACCGCCGGCCGGCGCCTCGCGAAACCTCGCGGTCGAGCGCTTCGGCCGTGAAACGAAGCTGCCCCCGTGCCGCCCGATTCCGACAGGCCCTTCGGCCTAGACCCCAGCAGGACCTACGACGTCGGGCGCGACGGCGAGGCTCGAGAAACGCTTCCGCCCCCGCCCGAATGGCTGTCCGGGCGGCATCGGTTGATTCTGGGACTTTTCGCCCTGGCTTTGCTGGTGGTGGGCGGCCTTGCCGGCGTGACGGTGGCGGCCTTCGCCTCCGGTGCGCGGGAGGCGTCGGCCGTCTTCGCGCTGCTGACGCTGGCGGCCTCGCCCCTGCTGCTGCTGGGGCCGGCGCAGGACTGGTGGCGCTTCCGGAGGCGCCGGCGCCTCCGTCGCTGATCCCGCGCCGGACCGGCGCCGCTCAGTCCCGCTCGTAGAGCAGCCGCGCCCGGATGGTGTGGGGCAGGGCCCGCAGCTCCGCGAGGATCGCCTCGCTCTCCCGCGTCGCGCCGGCATCGACCACGACGTAGCCGATCTCGCCGTCGGTCTGCAGGTACTGGCCGGCGATGTTGACGCCGCGCTTGGCGAAGACCTGGTTCACATTGCCGAGAACGCCGGGCGCGTTGCGGTGCACGTGCATGAAGCGCGTGCCCGTCGGGCGCGCCGGGAGCGCGACCTGCGGGAAGTTCACCGCGCCCTCGGTGCTGCCGGTGTCGGAATAGTCGACGAGCTTGCGCGCGACCTCCTCGCCGATGCGCGACTGCGCCTCCTCGGTGCTGCCGCCGATGTGCGGCGTCAGGATCACGTTGTCGATGCCCTGCAGCGGGGAGATGAAGGGGTCGCCGTTGCGCTTGGGCTCCTCGGGGAAGACGTCCAGCGCCGCGCCCGCCAGGTGACCGGCGCGCAGGGCCGCGGCCAGCGCGGGCACGTCCACGATGGTCCCGCGGGCATTGTTGATGAGGAAGCTGCCCGGCTTCATCTTGGCGATCTGCTCGGCGCCCATGAGGTTCATGGTCGCCGGCGTCTCGGGCAGGTGCACGGTCACCACGTCCGACCAGTGCAGCAGCTCGTCCAGCGAGCCGCAGCGGCTGGCATTGCCGTGGGGCAGCTTGGTCGCCGTGTCGAAGTAGATCACCCGCATGCCGAAGGCCTCGGCGAGCACGGAGAGCTGGCTGCCGATATTGCCGTAGCCGACGATGCCCAGGGTGCGGCCGCGCACCTCGCGGAAGCCGTCGGCCGACTTGTCCCACTGCCCGGCATGGGCGGCGGTGGACTTCGGGAAGATGCCGCGCAGCAGCATGACGATCTCGCCGAGCGTGAGCTCGGCGACGGAGCGCGTGTTGCTGAAGGGCGCGTTGAAGACCGGGATGCCGCGGTGCCGGGCGGCGTCGAGATCGACCTGGTTGGTGCCGATGCAGAAGCAGCCGATGGCGATGAGCCGGTCGGCGTGGCTCAGCACCTCCTCGGTCACGTTGGTGCGGCTGCGGATGCCCAGCATGTGGATGCCGCGCATCGCCTCGTTCAGCGCCGCGCCCTCGAGCGCCTTCTTCTCGCGCTCGATGTTGTTGTAGCCGTCCTGGCCCAGCAGCTCGACGGCGGTGCTGGAAATCCCCTCCAGCAGCAGCGTGCGGATGCGGTCCTTGGGGAGGGAGAACTGGTCGGTCATGATCCTGCCTATCGGTTCGCCAGATCGGCCAGCACCTGCGCCAGCACCCTTGCCCCGGCCGCGAGGGCCCCGGGCTCCGCATATTCGGCGGGATGGTGCGAGACACCGGCGCGGCACGGCACGAAGATCATGCCGGTCGGACATAGCGGGTGGATGAACTGGGCGTCGTGGAAGGCGCCGGAGGGAAGCCGCAGGGCGCGCAGGCCCTGGGCGCGCGCGGCGCCCTCCACCGCATCGGGCACCAGCGGCGCGAAGTCGGTGGGGATGGCGTGGAAGCGCTCGGTCACCTTGGCCGTGCAGGTCTTCAGCGCCGCCTGGATCACGCCCTCGATGGCATTGCCGCGCGCCTGGAGCACGGCATTGTCCGGGTGGCGGAAGTCGATGGTGAAGCGCGCGACGGCGGCAACGCTGTTGGACGTGTTCGGCTCGACCTCGATATGGGCCACGGTGAAGCGCAGCACGTCGGAAGGGTCGTGCATCAGGGCGTTCAGCGCGGTGATCGCCCGCAGCATGTCCTGCACCGCGTCGCGCCGGAGGCCGAGCGGCGTGGTGCCCGCATGGTCGGACTTGCCGTTGATCTCGACCAGGAACCAGCGGCTGCCCTGGATGCCGGTGACGACGCCGATGTCGAAACCCTCGGCCTCGAGGCGCGGGCCCTGCTCGATATGCGCCTCGACATAGGCGAAGGGCGCCGTGCCCTCGACGGTGCCGAGCGGGCGGCGCGCGATGTCGGCTTCCAGCGCCAGGTGCTCGGCCAGCGCGTCGCCGAAGCGGATGCCGTCCTTGTCGGTCACGGCGTCCCAGGTGGTCGGCGGGGCGTAGCCGGCATAGGCCATGCTGCCCATGCAGCCCGGTGCGTAGCGGCCGCCCTCCTCGTTGGTCCAGGCCACGACCTCGACGGGCCGGCGCGTGGCGATGCCCGCCTCGCGCAGCGCCTGCACCGCCTCGAAGGCGGCGATCACGCCCCAGATGCCGTCGAAGCGCCCGCCCTGCGGCTGGCTGTCCATGTGGCTGCCGGTGACGACGGGCGGGAGCGTCGGATCCGTGCCCTCGTGCCGCAGGAAGAGGTTGCCGAGGATGTCGGTGCTGGCCGTGAGGCCGATCGCCTCGGCCCAGGAGATCAGCAGGCGTCGCGCCTGGCGGTCGAGGTCGGTGAGGCAGGCGCGGTTCACGCCCTCATTGCCGTCGGCGTCGGAGAAGCCCCCGATCGCGCCCATCTCCATCAGGCGCTGCCATTGGCGCGCCTCGCTGACGGCAGCGACGAGGTTCGGGGCAACGGGATCGGGCATGCGGGCCTCCTGCGCGGGAATTAGAACAACTCCTATAGCCTTGCCAGCGAGGGCGAGCGCGCGTCAGCCTTGCATTTCCTTGACGGGGACGAGGATGGACCGGCTTTCCACGCATGTTCTGGACATGGCCCAGGGCCGCCCGGCCGCCGGGATGGGCTTTCGCCTGTTCCGGCAGGAGGGGGAGGAGGGGCGCGTCCTTCTCGCGGAGGGAATCACCCGGTCCGACGGCCATGCGCCGGCCGGCCTGCTGCCGGAGACCGACTTCCGCCCCGGCCGCTACGAGCTCGTCTTCCGGGTGGCGGATTACTTCCGGGCGGAGGGCTTCGACCTGCCGGAACCCCCATTCCTCGATCGCGTGACCCTGGGCTTCGGCCTCGGCGCCGCCGCGCCCTGCCATGTGGCGCTGCTGGTCACGCCGCATGGCTACACGACCTATGCGGAGGTCAGGCCGGCTCGGTGAGCAGGCCCGGCAGCGGATCGGCGTCGCGGCTATTGGGGAAGGCGCGCAGCAGCGCCGCCGCGTTCAGGCCGAGATGCTCGGCGAGCAGCCCCTTCACCACACGCCGCAGGTCCAGCGTGGGCGCCAGGTCCCGGTTCTCGAAGAGCCGCCCGGGCGCGACGCCCGGCCAGTCGGCCAGCACCCGGCCGCCGCGCACCGCGCCGCCCAGCAGGAAGGCGACGCCCGCCGTGCCGTGGTCCGTGCCCTGCGTGCCGTTGATGCGCGCGGTGCGGCCGAACTCGGTCATCACCAGCACCGCCGTCTGCGACCAGGCCTCGCCGAGGCCGAGGCGCAGCGCGTCGAGTCCTTCGTCCAGCGCGCGGAGCTCGCCGATCAGCCGGGGGGCCTGAGTCGCGTGCGTGTCCCAGCCGCCGAGCTCGAGCGCGGCGACGCGCGGCCCGCGCGGATCGGCCAGAAGCCGCCCCGCCGATCCTGCCAGGGAGGCGAAGCTACCGGTGCCCGGCGGTGGCGGCTCCTGGCCCGCGAGCACGGCCGCGGAAAATCCGCGCGCGCGCAGCCCCTCGGCGAAGGCGGGGCCGAGCTGCGGGTCGGTGCGGTGCAGCCGGGCGAGGGCGGCGAGAAGCGGCGTGTTCAGCCGCGTGCGGTTGCGCGAGGCGAAGCTGCCCACGCGCGCCGGCCCCCGCAGCAGCAGCGGAACGTCGATGCCCAGGGCCAGGCCGCGCCGCGCGGCGCCGGGCGGCTCGGGCGGCAAGGTCGCCAGGGCGCGGTTCAGCCAGCCATCCGAGAGACGCTGCGTCGCGCCGCATTCCAGGAAGTCCTGCGCCTCGAAATGGCTCCGGCTGCGCCAGGGACCCGCGATGGCGTGCAGCACCATCGCCTGGTCGGCGCGGTACAGCGCATGCAGCTTCGGCAAAGCGGGATGCAGGCCGAAGAAGCCGCCGAGGTCGAGCGTGCCGCCTTCCTGCCCGGGTTCGGGCGGGGCATGGCGCCCACGCAGGGCGGCAAAATCCGCATCGCCATAGGGCGCGACGGCCGCCAGCCCGTCGAGCGCGCCGCGCAGCAGCACCACGACGAGGCGCCGGTCGCCCGCCGGGCCCTGGGCGAGGGCCAGGCGCGAGCGGCCCGCCACCATCGCGCCGCCGAGGCCGAGCAGGAGGGAACGGCGGGGCGTGTTCATCGGCGTTGCGCCTCCGGGCTGGCGAGCAGCACCACGATTGCGTCCCGCGCCGAGCCGGCGCGCTGCATCACGGCCAGGGTATCGCCGCGCGCGAGGGCACCGAGGAAGGTATCGGCCAAGGCGCCGGGATCGGCCCCGCCGCCCGCCGTCGTGCGGCCCGCCAGCTCGTCCGCCCAGTCGAGCCGGCGCATGAGCTGTTCCGGCGCCGCCCATTCGGCCGCCTCGTCGGACCAGCCATCGGGTGCGGGCGCGTTCCAGAGGGACTGATTCAGCCGCGTGAGCGTGGCCAGGAGCACCGGCGCGGCTTCGGCGCCGAAGCCCAGGGCCCGCAGCACCGCGATGGCGAAGTCCTGCGCGCTGCGGACCTTGCGCAGCGGCCGCTGCGCCTCCGGCTCGGCGAGGAGAGCGCGCGCGACGACGGAGAGGTCGCCCCGGCTGTTGCGCAGTGCGTCCTCGATCCAGGTCACGGAAGCGCGCGGCGGGGCGTCGGCCACGAAGTGCCGCGCCAGCTTGGCCGCCAGCGCGCGATAGGTGGCCGGATGGTTCGCGAGGAAGCGCAGCGCCTCGGCGCCGCCCTCCTCGCCCTCGGGGAAGTCGCGGCCCAGGAGCTGCTTCGGCCCGGGCTCATGCGCCTCCGCACGGAAGAGAAAGCCGTCCTCCTCGCGGAACTGCTCGCCCCGGCCGGCGGACCAGCCCGTGAGCAGGCGGGCGAGGGCGGTCACGTCCCGCTGGGCGTAGCGCCCGGCCGGCGTGACGGTGTGCAGCTCCAGGCATTCGCGTGCGAGGTTCTCGTTCAGCCCGCGGCCGCGCCGGCCCATGACGCTGCGGGGGCCGGTGGAATTGGTCTGGTCGAGGTAGCTCAGCATCGCCGGATGCCGGTAGGCGGCGAGGAGCAGCTCCTCGAAGCGGCCGAAGGCATGGGGGCGGATGGCGGTGCGCTGATAGTGGCCGAGCCAGGCCGCGGTCTGGAAGGCACGGCGGCTCACGGTCAGGTGGTTGGTCCAGAAATTCGCCCAGCGCTCGGCGAAGGGCCGGCGCGCGGTGATCATGCGCGTCGCCCAGGCCGTGGATTCGGTACGCAGGATGTCGCCCACGCCGGGGTGCCGGATGTCGCGCCGCTGGGCGCGGAGCGCGGCCTGGATCTCGCCGAGCCCCGGCCCCGGCAGCTCCGGCAGGGTGGCGATCTGGGCGGTGAGCCAGGCTGCGGGATCGGCGGGCGCCGGCATGTCGGGGCGCGCGCCGAGACCGAAGCGGACCGCGGCATGGGCGGCGAGCAGCGTCATGGCGGAAAAACATGGCACGGCCGCCGCCGGAAAGTATGCGCAGAAATGCAGACGCTTTGTCGCGTCGGTCGCGCCGCGTCAGGCCGACCGGTCGACGAGGTCCGGGAGTGGCGGCGCGTCGCCGCTCTCGGGGAAGGCGCGGGCGAGAGCGCCAGCCCCCAGCCCGAGGTGATCCGCCAGAAGGCCTTTGGCGACGCGGCGCAGATCCATCGTCGCCGCCAGATCCCGGTTCTCGAAGAGCCGGCCGGGGCCGAGGCCGGGCCAGTCCGTCAGCACGCGGCCGCCGCGCACCGCGCCGCCCAGCACGAAGGCGGCGCCCGCGGTGCCGTGATCGGTGCCCTGCGTGCCGTTGATGCGCGCGGTGCGGCCGAACTCGGTCATCACCAGCACCGCCGTCTGCGACCAGGCGGGGCCGAGGCCGGCGCGCAGCGCGTCCAGCCCTTCGTCCAGCACGCGCAGCGTATTGCCCAGGCGCTGGGCCTGCGCCGCATGGGTGTCCCAGCCGTCGAGCTCCATGGCCGCCACGCGCGGCCCGCGCGGATCGGCGAGCAGGCGCCCCACGGATTCCGCCAGCACGAGGAAGCCGTTGACGCCGCGCGGCGGCGGCGCCTGCCCGGCCAGCGCCTCGGCCGAGAAGCCGCGGGCCCGCAGCCCCTCCGCGAAGGCGGGGCCGAGCTGCGGGTCGGCCGCGTGCCAGCGCGCGAGCAGCGCCAGCGTCTCGGTGTCGGGCCGGTTGCGCGCCCGCGCCGCGAAGCTGCCGACCCGCACCGGGCCGCGCAGCAGCAGCGGCACGTCGAGCCCGGCCGCGAGGCCGCGTCGCGCGGCACCCGGCGGCTCGGGCGGCATCGCGCTGAGCGCGCGGTTGAGCCAGCCATCGGGCAGGCGTTGCGTGGCGCCGCTTTCCAGCAGGTCCTGCGCCTCGAAATGGCTGCGGCTGCGCCAGGGGCCGGCGATGGCGTGCAGCACCAGCGCCTGGTTGGCGGCATAGAGGGCGTGCAGCCTGGCCAGCGAAGGATGCATCCCGAAGCGCCCGCCGAGGTCGAGCACGCCGCCCTCCTGGCCGGGCTCCGGCAGGGCCAGGGGGCCGCGAAGCGCAGCGAAAGCGGGATCGCCATAGGCCGGCACGGCCGAAAGCCCGTCCATGGCGCCGCGCAGCAGCACGACCACGAGGCGCTTCTCGCCCGGCGGGCCGGCGGCGAGGGCCATCCGGCTGCCACCCAGCGCCAGCGCGCCGCCGAGGCCGAGGAGGAAGCTGCGTCGTCGCAGGTTGGGGCTCATCGGCGTTGCGCCTCCGGGGAAGCCAGCAGCAGCAGCAGGCCCTCCCGCACCGATCCGGCGCGGCGGGCGGCGGCCATGGTCTCGGCACGGGCGAGGGGGCCGAGCAGGACCTCGCCCAGCGGCTCGGGCTCGATCACGCCGGCGGCGGCCGTGCGGCCCGCGATCTCGCTTGCCCAGTCCAGGCGGCGCATGAGCTGCTCGGGCGCGGCCCATTCGCTCGCCTCGTCGGACCAGCCGATCGGCGCGGGCGCGGTCCAGAGCGGCTGGTTCAGCCGGGCCAGGGTGCCGAGGAGCATGGGCGCGCCCTCATCGCCGAGGCCGAGCGCGCGCAGCACCGCGATGGCATAGTCCTGCCCGCTGCGGAGCTTGCGCAGCGGCGCACGGGCCTCCGGCGCGGCGACCACCGCCCGAGCGGCGGCGGCGAGGTCTCCCCCGCTGTCGCGCAGCGCGGCCTCGATGCGCGCGACCGCCGGCGCCGGCGGTGCATCGGCCACGAAATGCCGGGCGAGCTTCAGCGCCAGCGCATGATGCGTGGCGGGATGGCCGGCCAGGAAGCGCAGCGCCTCGGCGCCCCCCTCCTCGCCCTCGGGGAAGGTGCGGCCCAGCAGGATCTTGTCGCCCGGCTCATGGGCGCGGGCCCGGAAGAGGAAGCCTTCCGGCTCGTTGGCCGGCGCGCCCCGGCCGACGGACCAGCCGGTCAGGAGACGCGCCAGGGTCGTCACATCCTCCTGGCTGTAGCCGGCGGCGGGCGTCACGGTGTGCAGCTCCATGCACTCCCGGGCGAGGTTCTCGTTGAGGCCGCGGCGGGCGCGCTGCCCCGCGGGGCTGGAGGGGCCGATGGAGCCGGACTGGTCCAGGTAGAAGAGCATGGCCGGGTGCCGATAGGCGGCGAGGAGCATGTCCTCGAACCGGCCGAAGGCATGGGCGCGGATCGCCAGCCGCTGGTAGTGGCCCAGCATGACGGTGGCCTGGCCGGCGCGGCGGCTGGTGGTGAGGTGGTTGGTCCAGAAATTCGCCCAGCGCTCGGCGAAGGGGGCCGTGGTCGTGATCATCCGCGTGGACCAGGCGAGGGCTTCCGTGCGGAACAGGTCGCTGACGGCCTGGCTCGTCGGGTCGCGCTGGCGTTGCCGCTGGGCGGCGAAGGCCTCGGCGAGGCTGGGGCCGGGCGCCTCGGGCAGGGGGCTGATCTGCCCGGTGAGCCAGGCCCGCGGATCGGCCGGAAGCTGCGCCTCCGGCCGGTTGCCGAGGCCGAAGCGGATCGCGGCATGGGCGGCGAGCGGCGTCATGGCGCGATCATGCCATGACGCCGCGCCGCCCGCTGCGACGAAGTGTGACCTTAGCCGACGTATTTCACGAGGAATTCCGCCGTGCGGCCATTGGCGATGGTCGCCGCGCGGCCGTCCCAGGAATGGCCGCCCATGCGCGCGAAGGCGTGGTCGACGCCGGGATAGACATGCGCTCTGACCTTGGGATTGGCCTTCACGCCTTCGAGGATCTTGGCCTGCGCCTCGGCGGGGACGAACTTGTCCTTCTCGGCGATGTGCATGAGCAGCGGGCCGCGGAAGGCCGGCTTCTCCGCCACCAGCCCGTCGAGGCCCACGCCGTAGTAGCTGACGTTGCAGTCCGCATCGGTGCCGGTCGCGGCCTTGAAGGCGAGGCGGCCGCCCAGGCAGAAGCCCATGGTGCCCACTTTGCCGTTCGCGCCGGCGATCGCGCGGCCATGGGCGATGGTGGCGGCGATGTCGGCCACGGCCTTCTCCTGGTCCATGCCGTTCATGAACTTGAAGGCCTGCTCCCACTGGTCCTGGCCCTGGTCGGGCTCCAGCACCACGTTGCGCTGCTGCCGCCAGAAGAGGTCGGGCGTGAGGGCGATGAAGCCCATATCGGCCACCCATTCGGACAGGGCGTGCATGGCGCTGTTCACGCCGAAGATCTCCTGCAGGAGCACGACCACGCCGCGCGCGGCCGGCGCCGCGCCGTCCTGCGGGGCCTTCGGCTCGACGACGAGGCAGTCGAAGCTGCCGGAGCCGTCGGCGGCGGGGATCTGAATCTGGGCCATGATCTTGAACTCCCTTGGCATTGTTGCCGATGAAAGCCATCTAACGGAGGATGCGCCGACGCACCATGCTCGCTGCATCCGCCCTGTGGAACCACCACATCCCGATCCGAAGAAGGGCCGCGGCCTGCGGGCGGCGGTGAGGATACACAGGCGCGATTTTCGGCCATGGTGTCGTGGATCAGATTGAGCAGATGCAGTGAGGATCGGTAATGCCCGTCGAGCGTAAGGAATTCCGGGATGCCATGGCGAGGCTGTGCGCCGCGGTGAACATCATCACGACCGACGGCCCTGCCGGGCGGGCCGGCTTCACGGCCAGCGCGATGTGTAGCGTGACCGACAGCCCGCCGACCCTGCTGGTCTGCATGAACAAGGGCGTCTCCTCGGCCGAGGTCTTCCGGCGGAACGGCGTGCTCTGCGTGAACACGCTCTCGGCCGAGCAGCAGGAGCTTTCGGGCATCTTCGCGGGCTTCACGGGCGTGGAAGGCGAGGCCCGCTTCGGCAGCGGCGGCTGGAGCACGCTGGCCACCGGGGCACCGGCGCTCGAGGGCGCGATGGTCGCCTTCGACGGCCGCATCACCGACATGGTGGAGAAGGGCACGCACCTCGTCGTCTTCGCCGAGATCGAGGCCATCCGGCTGGGCGAGGGCGTGGACGCGGCGCTGCTCTACTTTGCGCGCGACTACCGGCGCGTGGGCGTCGCCGCCTAGCGCCATTGGCGATTCCGCGGCCGCGCGGCATCCTCGCGGCAATCCGGCGACGGTCGTCCGAGGTGGGAGCACCGAAGGGCGGATCGTCGCCGCAACAAGCCGCAGGAAACGTCCATGACCCGCTTCACTACGCTCACCCCCGAGACCATGGACCCGCGCCAGCGCGAGGTCGCGGAAAGCATCGCCTCCGGGGCGCGCTCGGGCGTGCGCGGGCCTTTCCCGGCCTGGCTGCACAGCCCCGACATGGCCGAGCGGTTGCAGAATGTCGGCCGCTTCATGCGCTGGGACAGCAGCTTCCCCGCTCGCCTCTCCGAGCTCGCGATCATCATCACGGCCAAGGCCTATGAGGCGCGGTACGAATGGTTCGCGCATCTGCCGCTGGCGCTCGCGGGCGGGCTGAAGCCCGCGATCGCCGAGGCCGTGCGCCTCGGCCGCCCGCCTGAGGGAATGGCCGAGGACGAGGCCACCGTCTATCGCTTCTGCAGCGAGCTCCATCGCGACAAGGATGTGAGCGACGCGGCCTTCGAGGCGGCGAAGGCGCGATTCGGCGAGAAGGGCGTGGCCGAGCTGCTGGGCATCTGCGGCTATTACGTCGCCGTGGGCCTTACCCTGAACGTGGCCCGCGTGCCGCTGCCCGAAGGCACGCCCGACCCCTTCGGCTGAAGCCCGGCCTCAGCGGGGACGGCGGAAGGCGTCGTTCCCGGCCATGCCGGCGGCGGCGGAGACACGGTTGAGCCGCGGCAGGCTGCCCAGCCGCCGCAGCACTTCCTGCGGCGGGACGATGAAGTTGGGTCCCGAAAGCGCGGCCAGGGCGCGGGCCTGGCTGCCCGCCCGCAGCGCTTCCCCGGCCTGGCGCAGCAGCTGCTCGATGACGGCATTGGGGGCCGTCGGGCTGATTCCCAGCGCCTCGCGCATCTGCAGCACGGCCTGCTGGAGCTCCTGCACCGTGGCCGTGCTGGCCCGGACGGACCAGATCGGGTCCTCGCGGAAGCTGCGGGCCAGGAATTCGAGTTGCGCGGCGGCGATGGCTGCCCCCGCAGGATCGCCGTCCCAGCGCGAGGTGTCGCCCAGCATGCGGGTCGCGTTCAGCGCCGTTCCCCGTATCGGATCGCCGACGCCCCAGAGGTAGCTCTGCGAGGGATCCTCCGCGCAGCCGGCGCCCAGAAGGGCCGCAGGGAGGGAGAGGGCAAGGAGGGCGCGGCGCTTCATGACGTTATTCTGGCATACCGCATCTTGCCCGTCAGCCTTCTCGCTGCCACACACCCGTACGGGATGAATGACGCCGCCAACCCGCTTTCGCCGCCCGGCCTTCTACCGGCTGGGCTCATGGATCTGCTGCCGCCTGAGGCGGAGCAGGAGGCTGCGCTCGTCGAAGCGCTGATGGAGGGCTTCTGCCGCTACGGCTACGAGCGGGTGAAGCCCCCTCTCCTGGAATTCGAGGAGGGGCTGCTCGCCGGGTCCGGCGCCGCGGTCTCGGAGCAGACTTTCCGCCTCATGGACCCGGTCAGCCAGCGGATGATGGGCCTGCGCGCCGACACGACGCCGCAGGTGGCCCGCATCGCCGCGACGCGCCTCGGCCTCCAGGCACGTCCGCTCAGGCTCTGCTACTCCGGCCAGGTGCTGCGGGTCCGTGGGTCCGAGCTGGCGCCCGCCCGCCAGCTTCCCCAGGCCGGGATCGAGCTGATCGGCGGCGCCGCGCCCGAGGCCGATGCCGAGGTCGCGCTGGTCGCGGCCGAGGCGCTGGCGCGGGTCGGCGTCACCGGCATCACGCTGGACGTGACCCTGCCGCGCATGGCCCATGCCCTGCTGGCCGCCGCCGGAATCGGCGCCGCGCTGACCGATCGCCTGATCCACGCGCTGGACCGCAAGGATGCGGCCGCGGTGACGGCACTGGCGGAAGGCGCGGGGCCGATCGCGGCGCTGCTGCCCCGCCTGCTGGCCGCCGCCGGGCCGGCGGCCCAGGCGATCGAGGTGCTGCGCGCCGCCGACCTGCCCGAGGCCGCGCGCGCCATCGCCGAGAACGCCGCCAGCGTGATCGGTGCCATCGCCGCCCGCGCGCCGGACCTGCGCGTCACGCTGGATCCGGTGGAGTTCCGCGGCTTCCAGTATCATGTGGGCGTGGCCTTCACGATCTTCGGTCCGGGCCGCACGGGCGAGCTCGCGCGCGGGGGCCGCTACCTGTCGGTCAACGACGAGCCGGCCACGGGCATGACCCTCTACCCGGACGCCGTGCTTCGGGCGGCGCCTCCCGCGCCGTCCCGCCCGCGCTGCTTCCTGCCCCTCGGCACCACCGCCGCCGCTGGCGCGGCGTTGCGCGACGAGGGCTTCGCGACGGTGGCCGCCCTTTCGGCCGCCGATCAGGCCAGCGCCCTGCGCTGCACATATCTATGGGATGGCCATCGCGCCGTCCCGATTCAGAAAGGTACCGGCTGATGGCCAATGTCGCCGTGATCGGCGCCCAGTGGGGCGACGAGGGCAAGGGCAAGGTGGTGGACTGGCTTGCGAGCCGGGCCGACATCGTCGTGCGTTTCCAGGGCGGGCATAACGCCGGCCATACGCTGGTGGTCGGCGATACGACCTACAAGCTGAGCCTGCTTCCTTCGGGCGTGGTGCGCGGGAAGCTCGGCATCATCGGCAATGGCGTGGTGCTGGATCCCGACGCCCTGCTCGGCGAGATCGAGAAGGTGCGCGGCCAGGGGCTCGATGTCGGGCCGCACAATCTGCGCATCGCCGACAACGTGCCGCTGATCTTGCCGCTGCACCCGGCGCTGGACCGCGCGCGCGAGGCCGCGCGCGGCGAGGACAAGATCGGCACCACCGGCCGCGGCATCGGCCCGGCCTATGAGGACAAGGTGGGCCGCCGCGCCATCCGCCTCTGCGACCTGGCGGAGCCGGAGACGCTCTCGGCCAAGCTCGACGAGCTGCTGCTGCACCACAACTCGCTGCTGCGCGGCCTCGGCTCGCCGGAATTCGAGAAGCAGGCGCTGCTGGACGGGCTGCTGGCCCTGGCGCCCAAGCTGCTGCCCTTCGCCGAGCCCGTCTGGGAGCGGCTGGACGAGGCCCGGAAGGAGGGCAAGCGCGTGCTCTTCGAGGGCGCGCAGGCGGTCATGCTTGATGTCGACCACGGCACCTATCCCTATGTGACCAGCAGCAACACCGTCGCCGGCAATGCGGCGGCGGGCGCGGGCATCGGGCCGGACGCCATCGGCCTCGTGCTCGGCATCGCCAAGGCCTATGCGACGCGCGTGGGCTCGGGCCCCTTCCCGAGCGAGCTCTTCGACGAGACGGGCAAGCGGCTCGGCGAGCGCGGCCATGAGTTCGGCACGGTCACGGGCCGTCCGCGCCGCTGCGGCTGGTTCGACGCGGCGATGGTGCGCCAGGCGGTGAAGATCGGCGGCGTGAACGGCCTGGTGCTCACTAAGCTCGACGTGCTGGATGGCCTCGATGAGCTGAAGATCTGCGTGGGCTATCGCGTGGACGGCAAGGTGCTGAAGCACCTGCCGGCCGCGATGAAGGCGCAGGCCAAGGCCGAGCCGATCTTCGAGGTGATGGAAGGCTGGTCGGATTCGACCCGCGGCGCCCGCAGCTATGCCGAGCTGCCGGCCCAGGCCGTGAAGTACGTCCGCCGCATCGAGGAGCTGGTCGAGGCGCCGGTGATGATGCTGAGCACCTCGCCCGACCGCGACGACACCATCGCGCTGCGGGACCCCTTCGCGGGCTGACCGCCCGCGAAGCTGGCGGAGGAAGCCGGAATGTCGCTGTCACGCAGGGCCCTGTGGGCCCTGCCGGTGCTGGCTGCGCCGGCACTGGCTTCTTCCGCGCGGGCACAGTCCCGCGCCCTCCGGCTCGTCATTCCCTATCCGCCGGGCGGCAGCGCCGACCTGCTTGCCCGTGCCATCGCCGAGCAGATGACGGCCATGGGCCGGGCGGCGATCGTCGAGAACCGGGCCGGGGCCTCGGGCGCCGTGGGCTCCCTCGCCGTGGCGCGCGCCGCGCCGGACGGGACGACGCTGCTGCAGGCCGATGGCTCGCCCATGTCCATCCTGCTCGAGGCCGGCCGTACGACCTACAAGGCCGAGGACTTCGTGCCGGTGATGCGGATCGCGACCTCGCCCTTCGTGCTCGCGACGCGCCCCGACGGCCCGCTGCGCACGTTGCCGCAGGTCATCGCCGCGGCGCGCGAGGCGCCGGGCCGCCTGACCTATGCGACGCCGGGCCCGCTGAGCTTCGCGCATGTCGTGGCCGAGCGCTTCGCCGCGAGCGCGGGCATCGAGCTGCTGCACGTGCCCTTCCAGGGCACCGGCCCCGCGACCGCCGCCGTGCTGGCCGGGCAGGTGGACTTGATCCCCGTGCCGCCGGCCCAGGTTCTGAGCCAGGGCAGCGGGGCGATCTTCCGCCCCATCGCCATCACCACCGAGGCACGGCACCCCTCGCTGCCCGAGACGCCGACCTTCCGCGAGACGGGGACGGAGCTCGTCTTCCTGGGCTGGCGGGGGATCTTCCTGCCGGCGGGCGCCTCGGCCGAAACCGTCCAGGCGACCGAGCGCCTGCTGCGGGAGGCCGTCGCCGGCCCCGTCGTGCAGGCGGCGATGCAGCGCATGGGCGAGGGCGAGGCGCTGATGGGCCCGGCCGAGTTCGCGCGCTTCTGGGCCGAGGATCGCGCGGCCGTCCGCGCCATCCTGCCCCGGCTGCCGCGCGAGTAGCTCAGGCCTCGGCCAGCAGCGCGCTTACGTCCAGCCGCCGCGTGTACATGGTCATGCGGCCCTGATCGTCCTTCGGCCATTCCTCGCGCGGGCGGTCGCGGTAGAGCTCGACGCCGTTGCCGTCCGGGTCGCGGAGGTAGAGCGCCTCGCTCACGCCATGGTCCGAAGCGCCCTCCAGCTGGATGCCGGCTGCGAGGACGCGCTGCAGTACACCGGCCAGCGACGCCCGGTCCGGGTAGAGGATCGCCACATGGTACAGACCCGTATGGCCGGCCGGCGGCGGCGAGCCGCCCAGGCTTTCCCAGGTGTTGAGCGCGATGTGGTGGTGGTAGCCGCCCGCCGAGAGGAAGGCGACGCTCGGCCCCTGGATCATCACCTCCAGCCCCAGTACGCCGTGCCAGAAGGCCAGGGCGCGGGGGATGTCGGCCACCTTGAGGTGGACGTGGCCGATGCGCGTCTCGGTCGGGGCTGTGTAGGGGGTGGTGTTCGTGTCCATGGCCGGACCATGCCACCGCGCCGCCGGCCGAAGCCAATCACCGATGGGAATGACCGCGATCAGCGGCGGTTGGTCACCAGCCAGAGCCCGGAGAAGACCAGCGCCGCGGCGGGGAGGGTGAGGATGCCCATCCGCTCCTCGAAGAGAACCACGCCCCAGACGACGCCCATGATGGTGACGATGTAGCCCGACTGGCTCGTGGTCACGCTGCCGGCGGTCACCAGCAGCCGGAAGTAGAGAAGATAGGCCATCCCGGTCAGCATCATCTGCAGCGGGAGAAGGGCCTCGGTCCGGAGCGGAACCTCCCCGGGCACATGGAACTGGCCGGAGGCGAGGCTCATCACCCCGAGGAAGAGGGAGGCGGCGAAGAGCGCGCCCGCGGCGGCGCCCAGCGGCTGCGTCCCGCGCGGCGCCCATTGCACGCCGATCAGGTTGGAGGTGGCGTAGCAGACCGGGCAGAGGGCGGCGAAGAGCGCCCAGCCGATGAGCGACGGATCGGGCAGGGCGGCGCCGGGCGCCATGGCCAGCGCCACGCCCGCGAAGCCGAGCACCGTGCCGCCGACGCTGCGGAGGTTCAGCCGCTCCTGCCCCAGCAGCGAGGCGCCGGTGACGGTCAGCATGGGCACCAGCGGCATGAGCAGCGCGAAGAAGCCGGCCGGGATATGCGGCAGTGCCGTATAGGCGATGAGGTTGGCGAGGGCGAAGCCCATAAGGCCGGCGCCCGCATAGTAGCGCAGATGCGCGCGGTCCAGCCGGATGGGGATGCGGCGGATCAGGCAGACCGTGGCCAGCAGCAGGGCCGATCCCAGGGCCGCCCAGAAGCCGAAGCCGAGGCCAGGCATGCCCGCCGCGAGGGCCTTCTTCGCGATGGCTGGGCTGAGTCCCCAGATGCTGCCGAGGATGAGGAGACTCGGCAGGATCCGTGCGGCGCTCATCCTTTGCAGTGGGTGGGGGGCGCCCGTGCCTGTCAACCGTTGAACCCGGGCCGCAGCTCCCGACATTCTGCGGCATGCCGCTTCCCGAATCCGAGACGATCGAGCTCAGGCGCGATCCTCTTCTGCCACCCGAGCCCTGCCCGGTGGTGTGGCGGCGCTCGACCCGGGCCCGGCGGGTCTCGCTGCGCATCGATCCCGTGGAGGGCGCCGTGGTGATCACGCTTCCCCAGCGCGCGGCCCGCCGGCATGGGCTTGAGCTGCTGTCGGAGCATGCGGGCTGGATCATGCAACGGCTTGGCTCCCTGGCACCGGAGCGGCCTTTCGAGCCGGGCGCGGTTGTGCCCATCGGGGGCACTGATCACGTGATCCGGCACGACCCCTCGCGGCGCGGCGCGGCCTTCCTGGAGGATGGGGCGCTGGTGGTGACGGGCGACCAGGCCTTCGTCGCCCGGCGCGTGAAGGACTTCCTGCGCGCCGAGGCGCTGCGGCGGATCGGCATCGCCGCCCGGCCGCATGCCGAGGCCCTGGGCGTCGCGCCGCGCGCCATCCGCCTCAAGGACACCCGCACCCGCTGGGGCAGCTGCGCGCCCGACCGCACGCTGGCTTTCTCCTGGCGGCTCGTCCTCGCGCCGGAATGGGTGCTCGACTACGTGGTGGCGCATGAGGTCGCGCATCTGCGCGAGATGAATCATTCTGACCGCTTCTGGGCGCTGGTCGAAACGCTGACGTCGCATCGCCATGCCGCGACGGAATGGCTGCGACGGCATGGAGCTGCGTTGCAGCGGGTGGGATGATTCCCTATTGCGACGCATCACCGGAACGTTCCGGATTCGTGATTTTCTGCCGCGGGCAACGTGCCGGTCGATGGGGTGTTTCTCCTTGACTTGGATCGGCGCCGCGCAGTCTGCTCGTGGCCTAACTCCTTGGATGGGAGGGTCAGAATGAACGTCGAACTCTCGCGCCGCAGCCTCTTGAAGGTGGCGGGTGCGGGTGTCGCGGCCACCTCGGTGACGGCGATGGGCTTCGGGGAGGCGGAGGCCGCGGTCGCCGCCCATGTCCGGCCCTTCAAGTTGGTGAACACCACCGAGACGCGAAACACCTGCACCTACTGCTCGGTCGCCTGCGGCGTGATCCTGTATTCGCGCGGCGACGTCCGGAAGGGGGAGCATGCCGAGCTCCTGCACGTCGAAGGCGATGCGGACCACCCCACGAACCTCGGCACGCTCTGCCCCAAGGGCGCGGCGCTGAAGGACTTCGTGAAGTCGGAAACGCGCCTCCGCTATCCGATGCTCCGCCGCCCCGGCTCGGACCGCTTCGAGCGGATCAGCTGGGACCAGGCGCTGGATCGGATCGCGCGCCTGATGAAGGACGATCGCGACGCGAACTTCATCGCCCGCAACCAGGCCGGCGTCACCGTGAACCGCTGGACGACCACCGGCATGCTCGCGGCCTCGGCCACCACCAACGAGACGGCCTGGACGACCTTCAAGGTCGCCAAGACGCTCGGCATTGTAGGATTCGATAACCAGGCGCGCGTCTGACACGGCCCCACGGTGTCCAGTTTGGGCCCGACATTTGGCCGTGGAGCGATGACCAACTCCTGGACCGACATTCGCAACACCGATCTCGTTGTCGTCATGGGCGGCAATGCGGCGGAAGCGCATCCCTGCGGCTTCAAATGGGTCACGGAGGCGAAGGCCCACCGCGGCGCGAAGCTGATCGTCGTGGACCCGCGCTTCACGCGCACGGCCTCGGTCGCGGACTACTACGCGCCGATCCGCCAGGGCTCGGACATCGCCTTCCTGCTGGGGGTGATCAACTACTGCATCCAGAACGACCGCGTGCAGTGGGAGTACACCAAGGCCTTCACCAACGCCTCCTTCATCGTGAAGGAAGGCTTCTCCTACAGCGACGGCCTTTTCTCCGGCTATGACGAGGAGAAGCGCGACTACGACCGGACGAGCTGGGACTACGAGATGGGCGAGGACGGCTTCGCCCGCGTGGACGAGACGCTGCAGCACCCGCGCTGCGTCTGGAACCTGCTGAAGCAGCACGTCTCGGTCTTCACGCCCGAGATGGTGCAGCGCATCTGCGGCACGCCGCAGGACAAGTTCCTGCACGTCGCGCAGATGATCTCCGAATGCTCGACGCCGACGAAGACCATGACGTCGATGTACGCGCTCGGCTGGACGCAGCATTCGCACGGCTCGCAGAACATCCGCGCCATGGCGATGCTCCAGCTCATCCTGGGCAATATCGGCGTGCGCGGCGGCGGCATGAACGCGCTGCGCGGCCATTCGAACATCCAGGGCCTGACCGATATGGGCCTGATGTCGCACCTGCTCACCGGCTACCTGAACATGCCGACCGAGGCGGAGACCGACTACGCGACCTACATGAAGTCGCGGCAGTTCAAGCCGCTGCGGCCGGGCCAGACCAGCTACTGGCAGAACTATCCGAAGTTCATGGTGAGCTTCCAGAAGGCCATGTGGGGCGAAGCCGCCACGGCCGAGAACGACTGGTGCTACGACTACCTCTCGAAGCTCGACGTACCGTCCTACGACATCCTGCGGATGTTCGAGCTGATGAACCAGGGGCGGGTGAACGGCTATATCTGCCAGGGCTTCAACCCGCTGATGGCTTTCCCGGATCGCGGCAAGTCCACCTCGGCGCTGTCGAAGCTCAAATTCCTCGTCACCATGGACCCGCTGGAGACGGAGACGTCGCGCTTCTGGGAGAATCACGGCGAGTACAACGACGTGAACCCGGCGAGCATTCGCACCGAGGTGATCCAGCTGCCCACCAGCTGCTTCGCCGAGGATGAGGGCTCGCTGACCAATTCCGGCCGCTGGCTGCAGTGGTTCTGGCCGGCGGCGACGCCGCCCGGCGAGGCCCGCAACGACGTCTGGATCATGTCGCAGATCTTCCTGCGGATGAGGGAGCTCTACCGCAAGGAGGGCGGCGCCTTCCCGGATCCGATCTTCAACCTCTCCTGGCAATACGAGGATCCCAACCAGCCGACGCCGGAGGAGCTGGCGAAGGAGATCAACGGGCGCGCGCTCGTCGACCTCACCGATCCGGCCGATCCGTCGAAGGTGCTGGTCCAGGCCGGCAAGCAGGTGGTGAACTTCTCCCAGCTGCGGGACGACGGCTCCACCATGTCCGGCTGCTGGATCTATTCCGGCTGCTTCAACGAGGCGGGCAACAACATGGCACGCCGCGGAACCGAGGATCCGGACGGGGTGGGCGTCTATCCCAACTGGACCTTCGCCTGGCCGCTCAACCGGCGCACGCTCTACAACCGCGCCTCGGCCGACCTGCAGGGCAAGCCCTGGGATCCGTCCCGCAAGCTGCTCGAGTGGAACGGGACCCAATGGACCGGCTACGACGTGCCGGACATCGCACCGACGGCGCGACCCGACCAGGTCATGCCCTTCATCATGAACCAGGAGGGCAGCTCGCGCCTCTTCACGCGCGGCATGATGCGGGACGGGCCTTTCCCCGCGCATATGGAGCCCTTCGAGAGCCCGGTGCCGAACGTCCTGAACCCCAGGATGCGCGGCAACCCGGTGGCGCGCATCTTCGAGAGCGACGTGGCGCGCTTCGGCAATTCGGAGGAATTCCCCTTCGCGGCGACGAGCTACCGCCTCACGGAGCACTTCCACTACTGGACCAAGCACAACAGGGTGAATGCGGCCCTGCAGCCGGAGTTCTTCGTCGAGATCTCGCATGAGCTCGCGGCCATGCGGGGCATCACCGGGGGCGGCTGGGTGCGCGTCTGGTCCAAGCGCGGCTCGGTGAAGGCGAAGGCCGTGGTGACGCGGCGCATCCAGCCGCTGCATTGCGACGGCGGGCGCGTGGTCCATGTGGTCGGCATCCCGATCCACTGGGGCTTCACCGGCGCCGCGCGGAAGGGCTTCAACGCCAATACGCTGTCGCCCTTCGTGGGTGACGCGAATATCGAGACGCCAGGCTTCAAGGCGTTCCTCGTCAACATCGAACCCACAACGCCGCCGGGAGTCGTGTCATGAGTGGGACCATGGCCGAACAGCCACGGACGGCGGTGAGCAATCCGCCGGTCCGGGCGCTGGCCGCGAATTTCGGGCCGCAGGACCTGCTGCGCCGTTCCGCGACCTCGAGCCTGCCGGCGCCCCAGCGCCAGCTCACGGCCGTGGCGAAGCTGATCGACGTCTCGAAGTGCATCGGCTGCAAGGCGTGCCAGTCGGCCTGCGTCGAATGGAACGACACCAACCCGGCGATCGGCGTGAACACGGGCGTCTACGAGAACCCGCATGACCTCACCGAGGACATGTTCACCCTC
Organism: Roseococcus pinisoli; assembly: GCF_018413645.1. Classification (GTDB taxonomy): domain Bacteria; phylum Pseudomonadota; class Alphaproteobacteria; order Acetobacterales; family Acetobacteraceae; genus Roseococcus; species Roseococcus pinisoli. The sequence goes on along the minus strand of NZ_JAHCDA010000004.1, from coordinate 138,342 downwards.
ATGCGGTTCTCGGAATGGGTGAACCCCGAGACGAACAATCTCGAATGGCTCATCCGCAAGGACGGCTGCATGCACTGCGCCGATCCGGGCTGCCTCAAGGCCTGCCCGGCGCCCGGTGCCATCGTTCAATACACCAACGGCATCGTGGACTTCATCCACGACAACTGCATCGGCTGCGGCTACTGCGTGAAGGGCTGTCCCTTCAACATCCCGCGCATCTCGCGGGCCGATCACCGCGCCTACAAGTGTACCCTCTGCTCGGACCGCGTGGCCGTCGGGCAGGGGCCGGCCTGCGCCAAGGCCTGCCCGACCCAGGCCATCGTCTTCGGCACCAAGGAGGACATGACGCGCCACGCGCAGGAGCGCATCACCGACCTCAAGTCGCGCGGCTTCGCCAATGCCGGCCTCTATGACCCGCCGGGCGTGGGTGGCACGCACGTGATGTACGTGCTGCACCATGCCGACCAGCCAGGCATCTATTCCGGCCTGCCGGAGAACCCGCGCATCTCGCCGCTGGTCGAGACCTGGAAGGGCATGACGAAGTATGTCGGCCTGGCCGTCATGGGCTTCGCGGCGGTCGGCAGCCTGATGCACGGCATCTTCGGCCGCGCCAACCGCGTCTCCCGCGAGGATGAGGAGAATGCGGAGAAGCTGGTCGAGGGTCGGCCTGTCCCGCCCCCCGATTCCGAGGAGCGGCCCGGATGAACCAGAACCGGATGAGCCAGAACACGATTCCCGACGGCAGCGCCCAGCCCAGCGATGCCGTCCATTCCGGTCCTCCCGTCACCGTGAACCGCTACGGGCCGCTGCAGCGGCTCAACCACTGGATCACGGCGACGAGCCTCATCCTGCTCGCGCTGTCGGGCCTCGCGCTCTTCACCCCGGCGCTGTTCTTCCTGACGGGGCTGTTCGGCGGCGGTCAGAACACGCGGCTGCTGCATCCCTGGATCGGGGTGGTGCTCTTCGTCAGCTTCTTCATCTTCTTCTTCCAGCTCTGGCGCGCGAACCTGCCCGAGCGCACCGACGTCGTCTGGGTGAAGCGCATCGGCGACGTCGTCGCCGGCCATGAGGAAAGGCTGCCCGAGCTCGGCAAGTACAATGCCGGTCAGAAGTTCATCTTCTGGGGAATGACGGGGCTGATCCTGGTGCTGATCGCCAGCGGCATCCTGATCTGGGACCAGTATTTCGGCGAGGCCACGCCCATCGATGTCCGCCGCGTCGCGGTGCTCGTCCACTCCATCGCGGCCGTGCTGATCATCTGCATCTTCATCCTGCACGTCTATGCGGCCTTCTGGACGCGAGGGACGCTCAGCGCGATGACGCGCGGCACGGTGACGGGCGGATGGGCCTGGCGGCACCACCGGAAATGGCTGCGCCAGCTGGTCGGACGGCGTAGGATCGACCCGGCCAAGTAGCTCGCTGTCACGTGGTGGCCGGTTCGGCCCATGAGGTTCCATGTCCGGTTTCTCAGGATTACAGCCCGATCCCTCCATGATCGGGCGCATCGTCAGGCCCCCCTTCGCCGTCCTGCCCGAGCCGGCGGGCCTGTTCTCCGGCCGTGCCGAGCGCTTCGCGGAGCTGGCGGAAAGCAGCCAGCTCGCGCCCTATCTGCGATTCCTTTCGGCGCTGTCGGCACTGCAGTCCCGGCTGGCCGCCGCCCTGCCGCCCGCCACGCCGATCCCGCCCGAGCAGGTGGAGCGCGCGCGGGCCGGAAAGATGCCGCCGCTCGACCGCAAGCTGCTGGAGAAATCGGCGGAGCTGCGGGAGGTCATCGCCCGCTTCCTCGATGAGGCCCCGACGCTCGACATGCCGGCGCAGGCCGCGGAGGGGCTGGAGGCGCTGCGCCGCGCACCCGCCGAGATCCTCGACGAGGTGATCGGCAATGTGCTTGCTGACTCCATTCCCTTCGAGGCGCTGTCGCCGCACCTCTTCCTCTCGGCCGCGATGCAGGTTCATGCCGCACGCCTGGCCTCCTCGCTGGATCCGGCGCTGCTGGTGCCCGTCGAGACCGGGCTCTGCCCCGTCTGCGGCGGGCCGCCGGTGGCCTCCATCGTCTCGGGGCGGCTGGGCACGGAGAATGTGCGCTATGTCGGCTGCGCCTTCTGCGGCACGCATTGGAACGAGGTCCGCATCAAGTGCCTGGCCTGCGGCTCGACCAAGGGCATCGGCTACAAATCGGCCGAGGGGGAGGAGGACGCCTCCATCAAGGCCGAGACCTGCGATGCCTGCCGCAGCTGGGTGAAGATCCTCTACCAGAACCGCAACCCCTCCCTGGAATGCGTGGCGGATGACGTCGCCAGCCTGGGCCTCGACCTGCTGATGCGGGAGACCGACTACCGCCGCGCCGGCTTCAGCCCCTTCCTGATCGGCTACTGACCATGGCCGACAAGCCCGACCTTCGCGGCCTGCCCTCGGTCGACCGGGTGCTGGGCCTGTGCGGGCCGGCCATCGAGCGGCATGGCCGGGCGGAGGCCACCGCCGCGATCCGCGCGACGCTGGCCGAGCTGCGTGCCGGCGCCTCGGCGCCGCTCCCCAACGCCGAGGCGGTGGCCGAGGCGGTGGGGCATCGCCTCGCGGAGCGCTATCGCCCCCGGCTGCGGCCGCTCTTCAACCTCACCGGCACGGTGCTGCACACCAATCTCGGCCGCGCGGTGCTGGCGGAGGCCGCCATCGAGGCCGTGACGGCGGCGATGCGCGAGGCCGTGGCCCTGGAATTCGAGCTCGACACCGGAAGGCGCGGCGAGCGCGACGATCACCTGCGCGAGCTCCTGCGCGAGCTGACCGGCGCCGAGGACGCGACGCTGGTGAACAACAACGCCGCGGCCGTGCTCATCGCGCTCAACTCCCTGGGCGCGGGGCGGGAGGCCATCGTCTCCCGCGGCGAGCTGATCGAGATCGGCGGCGCCTTCCGCATGCCGGACATCATGGCGCGCGCCGGCGTGAAGCTTGTGGAGGTGGGCACCACCAACCGCACCCACCCCAAGGATTATCGCGGCGCGCTGGGGCCGGAGACGGGCCTCGTGCTCAAGGTCCATACCTCGAACTACCGGATCGAGGGCTTCACGGCCGAGGTGGACGGCGCGGCGCTGGCCGCCATCGCGCATGAGGCCGGGGTACCGCTGCTGAACGACCTCGGCTCCGGCACGCTCGTCGACCTCTCGCGCTGGGGCCTCGCGAAGGAGCCGACGGTGCGCGAGGCGATCGCCGAGGGCGCGGACATCGTCACCTTCTCGGGCGACAAGCTGCTGGGCGGGCCGCAGGCGGGCTTCATCGTCGGCCGGCGCGACCTGATCGAGGCGATCAACCGCAATCCGATGAAGCGCGCGCTCCGCGTCGACAAGCTGCGCCTCGCCGCGCTGGAGGCGACGCTGAAGCTCTATCGCGATCCCGACCGGCTGGCGGAGCGGCTGCCCACCCTGCATTTCCTGGCGCGCGACGCGGCCGGGATCGGCGCGCAGGCGCAGCGGCTGGCGCCGGCGGTGGCCGCGCTGCTGCCCGCCGGCTTCGCGGTCGAGACCTGCGCCTGCCGTAGCCAGATCGGCTCCGGCGCCCTGCCGCTCGACACGCTGCCGAGCCATGGCCTGCGCCTCATCGCGCTTCGCGGCCGGGAGCTGGAAGGGCTGGCCGCCGCGCTGCGCCGCCTGGAGCGGCCGGTGATCGGCCGGATGCAGGACGGCGCGCTGGTGCTGGACCTGCGTTGCCTCACGGACGAGGCGGGTTTCCTGGAGACGCTTCGTGGCCTGGCTTGACCGGCTTCGCCGTGCGCCCACCGCAGATCCCATGGAGGAGGCCATGGCCGCCTTCCGCGCAGGGGACTACGCCACGGCCCTGGCGCTGTGGGAGCCGCTGGCCCGGGCGGGAAACGCCCGCGCGCAATCCAATATCGGCGGCTGCTTCGTGGAGGGGCTGGGCGTGCCGGTGGATGCGCTCCTGGCGCTGAAATGGCTCACCCTCTCGGCCGAGGCCGGCTACGCGCCGGGCCAGCGCAACCTCGCCACCCTCTACCTGCGTGGCGGCGAGGGGGTGGAGCCCGATCCCGCGCGGGCGGAAAAGCTCTACCGCGCCGCGGCTGAACAGGGCGATGCGCTGGCCCAGGACATGTTCAGCTGGATGCTGCTGGAGGGCGAGGTCATGCCCGCCGATCCGGAGGAGGCGCGGCGCTGGGCGCTGCTCGCCGCCGAGGCCGGCATCGCCTCCTCGATGACGCGGCTGGGCATGCTCTATCACCACGCGATGGGCGTGGAGCGTGACCCCACCAAGGCCGCCGCCTGGTGGCGCCGGGGCGCCGAGCTGGGCGATGCCGACGGCCAGGCCATGCTGGGCGCCGCGCTGCACATGGGAACGGGTGTCGAGCCCGATGCCGTCGAGGCGCTGGCCTGGCTCCTGCGCGCGCAGTCGGGCGGCAGCCGGCTGGCGCGCCCCTTCCTGGGGGCCGCGCGCGCCGCGCTGGACGATGCCGGCCTCGAGGAAGCCGAGCGCCGCGCCGGGATGCCGCTGCGATGATCGTCGGCACCGCGGGGCATATCGACCACGGCAAGACCTCGCTGGTGAAGGCGCTGACCGGCGTCGATACCGACCGCCTCAAGGAGGAGAAGGCGCGCGGCATCACCGTCGATCTCGGCTTCGCCTATATGCCGCAGGGCAATGGCGAGCGGGTGATCGGCTTCGTCGACGTGCCGGGGCATGAGCGCTTCGTGCACACCATGCTGGCCGGCGCCAGCGGCATCGACTTCGCGCTGCTGGTCGTCGCTGCCGATGACGGCGTGATGCCCCAGACGCGCGAGCATCTCGCCATCCTGGACCTGCTCGGCGTCGGCCGGGGGATGGTGGCGCTGAGCAAGGCGGACCTCGCCGATGTCGAGCGCATCGCCGAGGTCACGGCCGAGCTGCACGAGCTGCTGGCCGATACCGCGCTGGCGCAGGCGCCGGTCCTACCCGTCTCCGCGCAGACGGGGCAGGGGATGGAGGCGCTGAAGGCGGCGCTGGCCTATGCCGAGGCGGCGACGGCCGAGCCCAGCGGGCAGGGCGCCTTCCGCCTGGCCGTCGATCGCTGCTTCACCCTGGCCGGCGCCGGCACCGTCGTCACCGGCACGGTGCTGTCCGGCTCGGTCGCGGTGGGCGACCAGGTGGTGGTGAGCCCCTCCGGCATCGCGGCGCGGGTGCGCTCCCTCCATGCGCAGAACCGCCCGGCGGAGCGGGGCTTTTCCGGCCAGCGCTGCGCACTGAACATCGCCGGCCGCGACATCTCGAAGGAGGCGGTGGCGCGGGGCGACATGGTGCTCGCGCCCGCCCTGCACGCGCCGACCGACCGGATCGACGCCGCCTGTCGCGTCCTCGCGAGCGAGCCGAAGCCTCTCGGCGCCTGGTTCCCCGCGCGGCTTCATCATGCCAGCGCGGAGGTGGGCGTGCGCCTCGTGCCGCTGGGCGAGGCGGTCGCGCCCGGAGGGCGCGGACTGTTGCAGCTGGTGCTCGACCGGCCCATCGCCGCGGCGGCGGGCGACCGCTTCATCCTGCGCGACGTCTCGGCGCAGCGGACCATCGGCGGCGGGCGCTTTCTGGATCTCAGGCCGCCCGCGAGAAAGCGGCGCACGCCGGAGCGCCTCGCTCAGTTGGACGCCCTGCAGGAGCGTGAGCCGGCCCGCGCCTTCGCGCGCCTCCTCGCCATCCCGCCGCATCAGGTGGAGCTGAACGCCTTCGCGCGCGACCATGCGCTCGGTCCTGCGGAGGCCGAGGCGCTGGCCTCGGGCGCCGTGATCATCGAGGCGGAGGGGGCGCGCCTCACGCTCTCCGAGGAAGGCTGGGCGGCCTTCCGCGAAAACCTGCTCGCCGGGCTCGCGCGCTATCACGAGGAGAATGCGGACCAGCAGGGCCTCGGCCGCGAGCGGCTGCGCATGCTGGTCCAGCCGCGCCTTCCGGCCCCGGCCTTCCGGGCGGCGCTGGAGCGCCTGGCCCGTGCCGGCGAGATCGTGCTGGAGGGCGCCTTCCTGCGCCTGCCTGGCCACGAGGTCCGCCTCGATCCGGCCGACGAGGCGCTCTACGCCCGCATCGAGCCGCTGCTCGGCGGCGAGGCTCGGTTCCGCCCGCCGCGCGTGCGCGACCTCGCGGGCACGCTCGACGTGGCGGAGGCCGAGATCCGCCGCCTGCTGAAGGCCTGCGCGCGGCTCGGCCGGCTGGACCAGATCGCGCAGGACCATTTCTTTCTGCGCGCCACCACAGCCGAGATGGTGGGGTTCGCGATCGACATCGCCGCAACCAGTGAGGGCGGCGAGTTCACCGCGGCGCTCTTCCGCGACCGCATGGACAACGGCCGCAAGGTCGCGATCCAGATCCTGGATTTCCTCGACCGCCACGGCGTAACCTTGCGTCGCGGCGACCTGCGGCGGATCAATCCGCACCGCGTCGACCTGTTCGGAGGAGAGTCGTCCCCGGTGGGGCGTCCGGACTTCAAATCCGGGTGGGGCAGCGAGACTGTCCCGGGTGGGTTCGACTCCCATTCTCTTCCGCCAACCTCCCGCCCATGAGGCCCGACATCGACACCGATTTCGACGAATGGCTGACCGCGACCCATCGCGAGGCCGGGGATTTCACCGTGCTCTTCGTGCTGGTCGAGATCGGCGAGACGAGCGTGACGCCGCTGCGCGGAGCCTGGCTGCATGTGATGGGCGACGAGACGCGCTGGCCGGAGATGGCGCGGCTCTTCGCCGGGGCGGGGGTGAGCTGGTCGGGCGTGGTCTTCTGGCGGGCGGGGCGCGAGGGGCTGGTGCCCGATTCCGAGGCGCGGTCCCGCCTCGGTGCCCTTACGCGGAAGCTGCATGAGGATCGCAGGCTGATCCGTGACGGCGAGTTCTTCAATTCGAAGGGCCTGCGCCTCCTTCTGGAAGAAACGAAGCTCTCCTGAGGCCGCGGCTGAGCGGACATGCCCCGCATTTCCTGTCGAGAATGGCTGGCCGGCGTCGCTTCCGTACGGCAGGGGTGTGCCTTTGTCGGAAATTCAGATCTTCATTCTCCACAAAATTCGACTACCGGAATATTTGCTTTTAAAGAAAATTATATACTTGAATGTACCAGAATATGACCGGAACGGCGAATATTGTGGGAGAAAAGCGTGTCCCGAATTTCCTTTGATCTCGTGCCCGCTGCCCTTGCGACCCGTCATCCAGATGTCGAGCGGATCGATCATGATTCCGGCGCCTCTGGAATAAAATGGCTTCGAGGGGCGCTCTTATTGAGTACGGCATTGATTCTGCCGGAAATAGCCTACGGGCAATGCTCCCCTGCCGCGCCGGCTGCTATCGACATGTCTTCCGGCTCCTGCACGGACAATGGCGTGACGCGCCAGAACACCAGTGACGCGGCCATCCGTGTGACGGGCGGCGATTATACGGGCATCGGCGTCACGATCAGCACCACCGGCAACGTGAACGCGGTAGGGGCTGTCGCCGCCGGCCCGGGCACCATCGACCTGACGGGTGGCTCGGTGACGACGCAAGGGGCTGATGGCCTCCGTGCCGAGGCGGGCGGCCAGATCGTGGCACGCGGGCTGATGATCGATGCGCAGGCGGGAGAATCGAGCGGGGTGGTGTCCGACGGCGCCGGATCGCGCGTCACCATCACCGACGCGACCGTCGCTTCTGCCGGCAATATCGGTGGAGCCCTTCTGGCGTCGAGCGGGGGGCTGATCATTGGTGACGGGCTCACGCTCAGCTCCTCCGGCGTGGACGGCATGTCGCATACCGTTCTTGCCGTGGGGACTGGCTCCCGGATCGAGATCACCAACAGCGAGATCAACTCCCCCGCCCCTGAAATCGGGGGGCTCTATGCCAATGAGGGTAGCAAGATCGTGGCGTCCAATATGCGGATCCACATGACGGGCGAGGTGAGCGACGCCGTCGTCAGCGCCGGAGGTCCGGGTATCATCAGCATTTCCGACAGCTCTCTCCTGACGGAAGGCGATGTGGGCAACGGCGTTGCTGGCTGGACCGCCTCGCAGATCGAGGTCTCGAACGTCGTGATCGAGACGCGGGGCGCTGGATCGGACGGCATTTTCGCCAGCCAGGCGGGAACCCGCGTGACCGTCGCCGGTGGTTCTGTCCTTACCTTGGGCGTCGCTTCCCGCGGTCTCCGGGCCACAAACGAAGGTATCATCATCGCCCGGGACGTGCCGATCACGACCATGGGGGCGGGGGCGCACGGCGCCTATGCCATCGGCGCCGGCGCGTCGATCGACCTCACCAACGGTGCGATCAGGACTTACGGCGCCGGCGCCCAGGGCGCGCGCGCCGAGAATGGCGGCCTCCTCACGGCGACGGGGACGACCATCCTTACCTCGGGCGATAACGCCCTGGGCGCGGTGGCCTCGGCGGCCACGATCGTCCTGAACAGCGGCAGCGTGACCACATCCGGCCTGGGCGCCACGGGCGTTCGCGCCGAGGGTGGCGGCAATCTCACGGCGACGGGGACGACCATCCTTACCTCGGGCGACAACGCGCTGGGCGCGGTGGCCTCGGCGGCAACGGTCGCGCTGAACAACGGCAGCGTGACCACCTCCGGTCTGGGAGCCACGGGTGCACGTGCCGAGGGTGGCGGCAACCTCACGGCGACGGGAATGAACATCCGTACCTCGGGGGATAACGCGCTGGGCGCGGTGGCCTCGGCGGCCACGGTCGCGCTGAACAACGGCAGCGTGACCACCTCCGGCCTCGGTGCCACGGGTGTGCATGCTGAGACCGGCGGCAATCTCACAGCGGCGGGGACGACCATCGTCACTTCGGGCGCCAATGCGCTGGGCGCGGTGGCCTCGGCGGCCGCGGTCGTTCTGAACAGTGGTAGCGTGACCACCTCCGGTCTTGGCGCCACGGGCGTGCGCGCCGAGAGCAGCGGTAACCTCACAGCGACAGGGACGACCATTCGAACCTCCGGTGACGCGGCCTTCGGCGCGGTGGCGTCGGCGGCCACAGTCGCTCTGAGCAATGGCAGCGTGACCACCTCAGGCATCGGCGCCACGGGCGTGCGTGCCGAGGGTGGCGGCAATCTCACGGCGACGGGGACGACCATCCTCACCTCGGGCGCCAATGGGCTGGGCGCGGTGGCCTCGGGAGCGGCGGTCGCGCTGAGCAATGGCAGCGTGACCACCTCCGGGACGGGGGCAACGGGCGTGCTCGCCGAGGGCAGTGGCGACCTCACAGCGACGGGGACGAGCATCCGCACCTTGGGGGATAACGCGCTGGGCGCGGTGGCCTCGGCGGCGACGGTCGCGCTGAACAACGGCAGTGTGACCACCTCCGGCATCGGCGCGACGGGAGTGCGTGCCGAGGCTGGCGGCAATCTCGCGGCGACGGGGACGACCATCCTCACCTCGGGTGCCAATGCGCTGGGCGCGGTGGCCTCGGCGTCCGCGGTCGTTTTGAACAGCGGCAGCGTGACCACCTCCGGCGCTTCTGCGCATGGCCTCAGCGCCCAGGATGGGGCCTCGCTGACCGCGTCGAACGTGGCGACGCAGGTGTCGGGCAACGGGGCGGCCGCCGTTCACATCGCGGGGGGCACCTCGGCCGCGCCGAACCTGCTGACGGTCACCGGCGGGACGCTGGCTTCGAGCCAGGGCCCGGTCGTTCTCGCCGAAGGTGGGACGGGGAACATTTCGCTGAACGGCCCCATCGCCATCTCCTCGGGCCTCGTCGGCGGGCGCCTGGCCCTGGCCACGGTGACCAGCGGCGCCGCGCCCAGCAACCTGACCCTCAACCTGACGAACCTGGGCGGGGTGGCCGGCATCTTTTCGGTGACCGGCGCGAACAACGTCGTGAACGCGACCTTCAATGCCACCAACTGGACGGGCGACCTCGTCGCGGCTCCCGGCAATACCGCCCATATCAACCTGCTCGGCAGCGCCTGGACCGGCCAGGCCACGCATGCCGGCGATGTTCGTGTGGATGGCGCCAGCGCCTGGACCGTCACCGGCTCCTCCGACGCGACCGGCACGGTCACCAATGCGGGCCTGATCCAGTTCGCGCCCCTCGCCAGCGGCTTCTCGAGCCTGACGACCGGCAGCTATGTCGGGCAGGGCGGGCGCATGGCCTTCAACACGGTCCTCGGCAGCGACAATTCGCCGACCAACCTCCTGGTGGTGAAGGGCGGCACGGCGACGGGCACGACGACCCTTTCCGTCACGAATGCGGGCGGCGGCGGCGCGCTGACGCTGGCTGACGGCATCCGTCTGGTTCAGGCGACGAATGGCGCGACCACGCAGCCGGGGGCCTTCAACCTGGCTGGTCGCGTGACGGCGGGCGCCTATGAATACCGGCTGTTCCGCGGTGGAAGCAGCGGCGCGGAGGATTGGTTCCTGCGCTCCAACCTGGTCCAGGGGCCGCCGTCCCCGCCGATCGGGCCAACCGACCCTGCCCCCCCATCCCCCCCGGTCATTCCGCTCTACCGCCCCGAGGTCGGTCTCTACGCGCCCATTCCGGCCATGGCGCGCCACATGGGCCTCGCCACCCTCGGCACTCTGCATGAGCGGGTCGGGGAGGAGATGAACATCGTGCAGAATCCAGAATCCCGCCGCTACGCGAACGGCACCTGGATGCGCCTGATCGGCGAGCGCGGCAGCAGCCGCTGGTCGGGTACGGTCGACAGCCGGGTGAACGATGCCAACCTCGTCGGGATACAGGCGGGCTTCGACGCCTATCGGAGCCAGCATGACAACGGCCATCGCGATCATGTCGGCCTCTATGTCGCCTATACGGACTACCGCTCCTCCAATGTCAGCGGCTTCGCGCTCGGCCAGCAGAACCTTCGGCTTGGCCGCCTGACGCTGAACGGGCCGGCGGTGGGCGCCTACTGGACCCATTTTGGACCGTCGGGCTGGTACCTGGACGCGGTGGTCCAGGGGAACTGGTTCGATGCGAAGGCCACGTCGCTCTACGAGGCACGGATGAGCACCAGCGGCTCTGGCTTCGCCGCCTCGCTGGAGGGCGGCTATCCCTTCCGCCTCAGCCAGCGCTGGCAGCTCGAGCCGCAGGCGCAGATCATTTATCAGTCGGTCTCGGTCAATCGCAGCCGGGACGCCTATTCGACGATCGGCTGGAACGAGGACGACGCTGTCACCGGCCGGATCGGCGGGCGCCTGCAATACACCGCGCGCGATGCGAACACGCTCTGGCAGCCCTATGCCAAGGCCAATCTCTGGCACGGCTTCGGTGGCACCGATCGCGCGAGCTTCGGTGCGTCACCCGCGGTCGAGAACCGGTTCGGCAATACCTCGGTCGAGCTCGGCGTCGGCGTCACGGCCCGGATCACGCAAACGGCCAGCCTCTATGGTCATATCGATCACCGCTGGTCCGTGGACGGGCGGGAGCGCCGTTCGACGACGCAGGGCGTGGTGGCCGTGCGCTTCAACTGGTGATGCTGGGGGCGGGCGGTCACCGCCCGCCTGACTGGAACCGAGGGGCCGGCGCCCCTGCCTCAGCAGGCGGGCTCCGGTCGGGCCGGGGCGGCGAGGGGATCGAGACCTCGGGCGGTCGGCGCCTGCCAGGTCGGCGAATCCCGCGTCGCACCCTGGGTATTGGTGCCGATATGCGAGCCGCCGGTACCGCCCGTCCAACCGGTCGACCCCGCATTGCCGGGGGCGGTGCCGTCCCCGCTGCCGCGGGCGGGCGGCGTCGCGGCTTCGGCCCGGCCGGCCGGGTTGCAGCCCTGGACCGTGCTCTGGCCGGACGGTACCGCTGGCGTTGGCGGCGCCTGGGCGAAGGCTGGCCCGGCGAAGGCCAGCGCGACGGTCATAGGAAGGATGAAGCGCATCGGAGGTTCTCCTCGGCTGTCAGGGAGAATGCGCCGCCGCGCCCCGCGGTTGCCTCACTCCACCACGACGCGCGCCGGCCCTGCCTCGGCACGGCCGATCCGCCGGGCCAGCGGGTAGCCGCCGGCCTGGAGGCGCGCGACCATTCCCTCCGCCGCCTCGGGCGCGCAGGCGATGAGCAGGCCGCCGGAGGTCTGCGGATCGGCGAGCAGGAGGCGCTGCCAGTCGGGGCATCCCGCGGGCAGCTCGATGCTGGGGCCATAGCTGTCCCAGTTGCGATGCGAGGCACCGGTGATGAAGCCCTGCTGCGCGAGCGCCTCCGCGTGCTTCAGGAAGGGCACCGCGTCTTGCCGCAGGCGCAGGGTCAGGCCCGAGCCGCGCGCCATCTCCAGCCCATGGCCGAGGATGCCGAAGCCCGTGACGTCGGTCACGCCATGCACCGCGGGGTCGGCGGAGAGCTCCGCGCCCGCGCGGTTCAGCAGGGTCGTGGTGGCGATCATCTCGGCATAGGCGCCCTCGGGCAGCTGGCCCTTCTTGATGGCGGCCGAATAGATGCCGACGCCGATCCCCTTGGTCAGGATCAGCGCGTCCCCGGCCCGGGCACCGGTATTGCGCAGCACGCGGTCCGGCCGGCCGAGGCCGATCACGGCCAGGCCATAGACGGGTTCGGGACAGTCGATGGAATGCCCGCCGGCCACGGGGATGCCGGCCTCGGCGCAGATCGACGCGCCGCCGGCCAGGATGCGCCGGACCACGGAGGGGTCGAGCTTGCCGATGGGCATGCCGAGGATGGCCAGGGCCATGATCGGCTTGCCGCCCATGGCATAGATGTCGGAGATCGCATTGGTGGCGGCGATGCGGCCGAAATCCTCCGGATCGTCGACCATGGGCATGAAGAAGTCGGTCGTCGCCATGACGGCGAGGTTGTCATCCACCTTCCAGACCGCAGCGTCGTCGGCGGTCTCGGAGCCCACAAGCAACTGGGCGAAGGGGCCGGCCATCGGCTGGTCTGCCAGCAGGCTCTGGAGTACGGAGGGGGCGAGCTTGCAGCCGCAGCCGCCGCCATGGGCGAGCTCGGTGAGGCGGATCATCGGGACGTCCATGGCAGGTTCTCCATCTTGGAATGGTTATCTGGCGACTTTGCCATCCCGAATCGCCGAGCGAATTGTGCCGGCTGCCCCGAGCTGTTAGCTGCGCCTTATGCTTTGATCCGCCATTACTTTCCCATTTTGGGATGCTTTTAGAACAAGTGTCGAATAGCCAGGAAACGCGCGGGGTGGCCAACTTTGCCGGCGCGGGAATTTTTATCGCTGTTGGCCGCTGCCTCTGTACCCTTCTCGTAGCGATCGCCTGACAGCGATAAAAGTGGAATCTGATGGACGCCGCCTCTGTCGAGCCGGACCGTCAATGGGACGTGCCTTCCCGCCAGCCCGAAACCATCGATGATGGATTTGATATGAGCCGACAAATCCGAACCCCCGATACCTTCCGGCGAACCCTGGGACTGGATCCCATCGTCGCCTTTGCTCTCGCAGGCTCGGTCGTCTTCTTCCTGATCAGCGGCACGGTCGCTTATTTCAACCTGCAGGCTTTGCGGGAGGGCAATCAGAGGATCGTTCAGTCTCATGACGTCATTGTCGTGCTCGATGATTTGCTGTCGACCGTGCAGGACGCCGAAACGGGCCAGCGTGGATTTCTTCTGACGAATGACGAGGCGTATCTTCAGCCTTACAATGCCGCCGTCGGTTCGATCTCATCAAAGCTCGATACTGCCGCCCGGTTGACGCGGGACAGCCCAGCGCAGCAAGTCAGGGTCAATGCGCTTCGACAGCATGTTGACGCCAAACTCGCCGAACTTGTGGAGACAATCGATCTTCGCCGGACACGGACGCTTGAGGCCGCGCTGGCGGCGGTCATGACGGACCGGGGTAAGGCCGAAATGGACGCGATCCGCGCCCAGATCATGGCAATGTCCGCTGAAGAAGCGTTGCAGCGGTCACTCCGGCTCCAGGAGATGAACAGCGCCCAGAATACCGCCCTGGCGACAGGCCTTCTATCCGGCCTTCTGGGTATCCTTCTGACGGGGACGGTAAGCCTTTTGATTCGGCGGGCCACCTTGGCCCGCCGGCGCGAGGAATGGCTCCAGGGGGGACACGCCGGCCTGTCGTCGGCCATGCTGGGCGACCAGCATATCGAGCAGCTCGGCAATAACATCCTGGACTTCCTGACGGGCTACGTGAGCGCGGTTGCCGGTGCGGTCTTCGTTGGCGACCAGGATGGCTATAGACGCGCCTCGACTTACGGCGTGCCGCAGGACACCTCGGTCCCGGCGCGTTTTGCACTTCGGGAAGGTTTGTTAGGCCAGGCTGCCGTGGAAAATCGCCCCAAAGTGCTGAGCGACATCCCGGAAGGATATCTCTCGTTCGGCTCTGCCTTGGGGCAAGACAAGCCGAAACATCTCGTCATTTTGCCTGTCAGCGTCGATGGATCTGTGAACGCGGTGATCGAGCTGGGACTTCTCCGTCCGGTTGACGACAGCGTGATCGCTCTTCTGGAGCAAACCTCGACGTCAATCGCCATCGCGGTGCGGTCGGCGAACTATCGCGGCGAGCTTCGGAAACTGCTGGAGGAAACACGCCGCCAGTCCGACGAGCTGCAAGTGCAGAGCGAGGAGCTGCGCGCCTCCAACGAGGAGCTGGAGGAGCAGAGCCGCTCGCTCAAGGCCTCGCAGGTCGAGCTGGAGACCCAGCAGCGCGAGCTCGAGCAGACCAATGCCCAGCTCGAGACCCAGACGCGCATGCTCGAGGTCCAGCGCGACGACCTCAGCCAGGCCCAGACGGCGCTCCGCGCCCAGGCGCGGGACCTGGAGCAGGCCAGCCGCTACAAGTCCGAATTCGTGGCCAATATGTCGCACGAACTGCGCACGCCGCTGAACTCGCTGCTCATCCTGGCCCGGCTGCTGGCGGAGAATCGCGCCGGCAACCTGCAGACCGAGCAGGTGACCTTCGCCCGGACCATCGAATCCTCGGGCAACGACCTGCTGCTGCTGATCAACGACATCCTCGACATCTCGAAGATCGAGGCGGGCAAGTTGGAGCTCCTCACCACCCGCGGCCGCGTGGCGCCGCTGGTGGAGAAGCTGGCGGCGACCTTCCGCGCCATGGCGGCCGAAAAGGGCGTCGAGCTGCGGGCCGAGATCGCGGCCGATGCGCCGACCGAGATGGAGACCGACCTGCAGCGGCTGGAGCAGATCCTCCGCAACTTCCTCTCCAACGCGGTGAAGTTCACCGATCGCGGCACGGTGCGGCTGAGCGTCTCCCGCCGGCCGGGCGGCCAGCTCGCCTTCACGGTGCGCGACACCGGCATCGGCATTGCGGCGGACCAGCAGCAGACGATCTTCGAGGCCTTCCGGCAGGCCGACGGCACCATCAACCGCAAGTTCGGCGGCACCGGCCTCGGCCTTTCCATCTCGCGCGAGCTGGCGCGCCTGCTCGGCGGTCACATTGAGGTGGAGAGCGTGCCCGGCCAGGGCAGCGCCTTCACCCTCTCGCTGCCCGAGATCTACGACCCGGCCCTCGTGCAGGCCACCGATGCGGGCGGGCTGCGGCCGGCGCCCATGATGATCGACAACCCGCGCCCGGTGATGCGCAAGGTCGAGGTACCGGTGCTGGAGGCGCCGCCGCGCCGGACCAGCTTCATCGAGGACGACCGCAGCGTGCTCGAGGCCGACCGACGCGTGATCCTCGTCGTCGAGGACGATCCGGCCTTCGCGCGCATCCTCTACGACCTGGCGCATGAGCTGGGCTTCCAGTGCATCGCGGCCTCCACCGCGGATGAGGGCGTGGAGGCGGCGAAGGAATTCCTGCCGCAGGCCATCATCCTGGATATGGGCCTGCCGGATCACACCGGCCTTTCGGTGCTGGACCGCGTGAAGCGCGATATCCGCACGCGCCACATCCCGGTCCATGTGGTCTCGGTCAGCGACTACACGCAGACGGCCATGTCCCTCGGCGCCGTCGGCTACATGCTCAAGCCGGTGAAGCGCGAGCAGCTGATCCAGGCGCTGGAGCGGATGGACAAGCGCTTCGCCGAGCGCGTGCGCCGGATCCTGATCGTCGAGGATAACGTCAACCAGCTGGAGAGCCTGAAGTCGCTCCTCGCCTCGGACGATGTGAAGGCGATCGGCGTCCGCACGGCGGCCGGCGCGCTGGAGGAACTGCGCCAGCAGACCTTCGACTGCATGGTGCTGGATCTCAGCCTGCCCGACGCCTCGGGCTTCGAGGTGCTGGAGCAGCTGCGCGGCGACGAGGACACGCCGTTCCCGCCGGTCATCGTCTATACGGGCCGCGACCTCACTGCCGCGGAGGAGCTGCGGCTGCGGCGGTATTCCAGCTCCATCATCATCAAGGGCGCGAAGTCGCCCGAGCGGCTGCTGGACGAGGCGACGCTCTTCCTGCACCAGGTCGTCTCCGACCTGCCGGACAAGCAGCAGCGCATGCTCGCGCGCTCCATGAACCGCGACGCCGCCATCGAGGGGCGCAACATCCTCGTGGTCGAGGACGACGTGCGGAACGTCTTCGCCCTGACCAGCATCTTCGAGCCGCATGGCGCGACGGTGACCATCGCTCGCAACGGCATCGAGGCGCTGGCGGCGCTGGACCGCAGCGCGCGCGGCGATGCCGAGCCGATCGACATCGTGCTGATGGACGTGATGATGCCCGAGATGGACGGGCTGACCGCGACGCGCGAGATCCGCAAGCGCGCGGAGTGGCGCAACCTGCCGATCATCACCCTCACGGCCAAGGCCCGACCGGAGGATCAGGCGCAGTGCCTGGCCGCCGGCGCCAACGACTACCTGGCCAAGCCGCTGGACGTGGACAAGCTGCTCTCGCTGGTGCGGGTCTGGATGCCGCGATGAGGGTCTGGACGGCTCCGCAGGCCACCGAGGAGATCGAGGTCAGCCTGCTGCTGGAGGCGCTCCATCAGCGCTACCACTATGATTTCCGCGGCTATTCCCGCAGCTCCGTCGCCCGGCGGCTGGAGGAGGCGCGGCAGCGCTTGGGCTGCGCCAACCTCTCGATGCTGCAGAGCCGCCTGCTGCATGAGCCGGCCATCCTGCCCGAGCTGATCGGTCTCATGACCATCCAGGTCAGCGAGATGTTCCGGGACCCGGACTACTTCCGGCAGCTGCGCGAGAAGGTGATCCCGCATCTGCGGACCTATCCTTCGCTGAAGGTTTGGGTGCCCGGCTGCGCGAATGGCGAGGAGCTCTATTCGCTGGCGATCCTCTTCCGGGAGGAAGGGCTCGACGCGCGGACCATCTTCTACGCCACCGACATCAACCCCGCCGCCCTGCGCAAGGCAGAGGCGGGCATCTACGATCTCGACCGCATCGCCCTCTTCACCGAGAACCACCGGAAATCCGGCGGCCTGCAATCCCTGTCAGAGTATTACTCCGCGGGCTATGGGGCCGCGGTCTTCGACCGGACGCTGCGGGCGCGCACGGTCTTCTCGGAGCACAGCCTGGTCTCGGACGCGGTCTTCGCCGAGATGCACCTCATCTCCTGCCGCAACGTGATGATCTACTTCGACCGCGAGCTGCAGGACCGTTCCATCGGCCTCTTCGCCAACTCCCTGGTGCATGGCGGCTTCCTCGGTCTGGGCGCGCAGGAGACGCTGCGCTTCTCGAGCCATTCGGATTCCTTCTCGGACTTCGCCTCCGAGCAGCGGATCTGGCGACGCAGCGACACGCTTCCGGCGGTCTGGGGAGGGTCCGATGCCGCCTGATGACGTGAAGTTCCTCCTGGTGGACGACCTGGAGGAGAACCTCTTCGCGCTCGAGGCGCTGCTGCGCCGCGACGGCCTGCAGCTGTTCCGGGCGAAGTCGGGGCCCGAGGCGCTGGAGCTGCTGCTGCGGCACGACTTCGCGCTGGCGCTGCTCGACGTGCAGATGGAGGGGATGGACGGCTTCGAGCTCGCGGAGCTGATGCGCGGCACGGGCCGCACGCGGCGCGTGCCGATCATCTTCCTGACCGCCGTCGCGACCGATGAGCGGCGGCATTTCCGCGGCTACGAGACCGGCGCGGTGGACTTCCTCTTCAAGCCCATCGACACGCACATGCTCACGAGCAAGGCCGGGGTCTTCTTCGACCTCGCGCGGCAGCGGCAGGAGCTGGCACGGCAGCGCGACGACATCCGCTTCGGCGCGGTGAAGCTGGAGGAGGCGCTGACGCAGTTCCGCGCCCATGCCGACAACTCGCCGCTGGCGCTGGTGGAGTTCGATGCCGCCTTCCGCATCACCGATTGGTCGCTCGGCGCGGCGCGCATCTTCGGCTGGTCGCGGAGCGAGGCCATGGGCCGCAGCGTGCGGGAGCTCGGCTGGCTCCAGCCGGAGGACATGCCCGCGCTCAAGGCGCTGGAGGCGGAGCTGCAGGCCGGGGAGGCACCCCGCGCCGTCGGGGAGATCCCGCTGCGGCGCAAGGACGGTATGGGCGTGGATTGCGAGTGGTACTGCTCGGCGCTGCGCGTGCCCGACGGGGCGCTCGTCTCCATCTCCGCGCAGATCCTCGACATCACGGAGCGCCGGCGGGCGGAGCGGACCCAGCGGCTGCTGATCGGCGAGCTCAACCACCGGGTGAAGAACATGCTCGGCACGGTCCAGGCGATCGCGGCCCAGGGCCTTCACCGCGCCGCCGACCCGGCCGATTTCGTCACCGACTTCTCGGGCCGCATCCAGGCGCTGGCGCGCGCACATTCGCTGCTGAGCGATTCCACCTGGCGGGGCGCGATGCTGAAGGAGCTGATCGAAGGCCAGCTCCGGCTGGGCACCATCGATGCCGATCGGCTGACGGTCTCGGGCCGGGACCTCCAGCTCGCGCCGCAGATCGCGCTTCACATGGCGCTCATCCTGCATGAGCTGACGACCAACGCGAACAAGCACGGCGCCCTCTCCAAGCCCATGGGCCGGCTGACGATGGAATGGAGCGTCCTGGAGGACGTGCTGCATTTCCGCTGGAAGGAATGGGGCACGGGCCCCGTCGCGCCGCCCAGCCGGACGGGCTTCGGCACGAAGCTCATCGAGCAGAGCGTGGGCACCGAGGGCGGGTCCGCACGGGCGCATTACGGGCCGGACGGCATGGATTGGGAGATCGCGGTTCCCCTCCAGGTCGAGGGCTGGAGCCTGGAGGCGGGCGCGCCCGCCGCGGCGCGCGGGGAGGCGGCGAGGCCGCCGCGCAGGAGCGACCCGTCCGAGGAGAATCTCGGGGGAATGCGGCTGCTCCTGATCGAGGACGAGCCCATCATCTCGATGCAGATGGCCGCGGTGCTGGAGCAGGCCGGGGCGGTCATCGCCGGCACGGCCGGAACCATCGAGCAGGCGCTGAAGACGATCGAGAACCTGTCTCTCGACGGGGCGCTGCTCGACGGCAACCTGCGCGGCCTGCCGGTGGAGGAGGTGGCCTCCGCCCTGACGGCGCGCGGCGTGCCCTTCGTCTTCGTGAGCGGCTATGGGCGGGAGCACCTGCCGCGCGACTTCGAGCATGTCGCCATCGTGCCGAAGCCCTTCTCGGGGACCGATCTGGTGGCGGCGGTGTCGCGGTTCCTTCCGGCGGAGTTACCGCGCTGATCCATCGGGGATCGGGCGGCCTTACCGCGGCGGCGGAACCTGCTCGTTCTTCTCCAGCCGGTCGCGGTGCAGCGAGGCGCGCGCCAGGAGCATCAGCGTCACCGGCGTCGTCACCAGGATGAGGAAGCCGATTACGATCTCGTGGATGACGAACCGCCCCTGCAGGACCGAGAAGAAGATCATCGACGCCAGCAGCGTGCAGCCCATGCCGTAGGAAGTGCCGAGCGTGGGGGCATGAACCCGCTCGTAGAAGCTGCGCAGGCGAAGCAGCCCGAAGGAGCCCACCAGGGTGAGCCCGGCCCCGATCAGCAGCAGCAGCGCCACCGGCACCGCCGCGATCCAGGGGAGCTCGGCCGTCATCTCGATCATTCGATCACCTCGCCGCGCATGAGGAACTTGGCCAGCGCCACGGAGCTGACAAAGCCGAGCAGCGCGATCACCAGCGCCGCCTCGAAATAGACGTCCGTCCCGGCGCGGATGCCGAAGGTGACGAGCAGCAGCATGGCGTTCACATAGAGCGTGTCGAGGCCGAGGACCCGGTCCTGCGCCCGGGGGCCCCAGAGCACGCGCCAGGTCGCGAAGAGCATCGCGGTGCCGATCATCAGCTGCGCGAGCAGCAGCGACCAGCTCAGCAGGGTCACGGTCATGCGAAGATCTCCATCAGCGGCTGTTCGTAGCGTTCCTTGATGAGGCGCACCCAATCCGCCTCCTCGCCGACGTCGAGGACATGGAGGAGGAGCTGGCCGTCCTCGGGGTCGAACTCCACCCAGGCGGAGCCGGGCGTCGCGGTGACGATGCAGGCCAGGACCGCGAGGGCCTGCGGCTCGCGCAGCTCGAGCTGGATGCGGAGGAAGCCGGCGCGGCGATCGGACTTCCGCTCGAGGATGTTGCGCGCGACGGCGAGGTTGGACTTGGCGATGTCCAGCAGCACATGCAGCGTCAGCTTCAGGACGACGTCCAGGCGCCGCAGCCGGGGGCGTCCCGGGTCGAGAAGCGCCAGCGCCCATCCGCCCATCAGCGCGACGATGATGCCGACCAAAGCGGGGCCCGGCGCGTAGGTGCGGTTCAGCAGCAGCCACAGCACGAGGAGGCCGAGGGAGACCAGCGGGTGGGGCAGGAGCCACCTCATGGGCCGTCCTCCATGACCTGCCGCACATATTCCTGCGGCGTGTGCAGGGAAACGGCGGCGGCCTGCATGTAGCGCATGGTCGGCCCCGCCGCGACCGTCATGCCGATGCAGATGAAAAGCAGCATCAGCACCGGCGCGATCTCCACCGCGCCCACGCGCGGCACGGTCCGGTCGGCGATGGCCCAGAGGTTGCGGATGCCGGCACGGGCCATGGCGACGATCGTCGCGAAGCCCGACAGGATCAGGGCGATCAGCAGCCCCCAGCCGCTGGGCGCGACCAGCGCGGGGCCCTCGCCGAGCCCATGGGGGTTCAGGATCCCGCTCAGCATCGCGAATTTCGCGATGAAGCCCGAGAGGGGGGGCAGGCCGGCCAACAGGATGGCGCAGCAGAGGAAGCAGGCGCCCAGCACCGCCATGGTGGCGGGGATGGGGGCGCCGATTTCCTCATCCTCCTCTTCCTCCTCGTCGCCGTCGCCGAAGGCCTCCAGCGTCACGGCCAGCACGTCGGCGCCGACCTCGCGGCCGCGCTCGATGAGCTCGATCAGCAGGAAGAAGGCCCCGATCGCGAGGGCGGAGCTCGTCAGATAGAAGAGCGCGCCGCCGGTCACCGAAACCTGCCCGGCCCCGACCGCGGCCAGCAGCGTGCCCGAGGAGATGAAGACGCTGGCGCCGGCAAGGCGCGGCAGGTCCTGCGTGGCGAGGACGGTGACCGCGCCGAAGAGGATGGTCGCGATGCCGCCGACCATGAGCCAGGTGCCGCCGAAGCCGGCCGAGGCGCCGGATTCCGCCCCGAAGAGCAGCAGCACGAGCCGCATGACCGCATAGACGCCGACCTTGCTCATCATCGAGAAGATCGCGGCCGAGGGCGGGCTCGCGGCCGCATAGGTGGGCGTCAGCCAGAAGCCCAGCGGCCACATCGCCGCCTTGGCGAGAAAAGCGATGCCGAGGATCGCGGCCCCCGCCTCCAGCAGCGGGCGGTTCTCGGCCGGCATGTTGGGGATGCGCGCGGCGAGGTCCGCCATGTTGAGCGTGCCCGCGACGCCGTAGATCATGCTCACGCCGATCAGGAAGAGCAGCGAGGCGGCCAGGTTGACCGAGATGTAGTGCAGCCCCGCCTTCACGCGTGCGACGCCCGAGCCGTGCAGCGCCATGCCGTAGGAGGCGGCGAGCAGGACCTCGAAGAAGACGAAGAGGTTGAACAGGTCGCCGGTGAGGAAGGCGCCGTTCAGCCCCATGAGCTGGAACTGGAGCAGGGCGTGGAAATGCGCGCCCATCCGCTGCCAGCGCGGCAGCGCATAGAGCAGGGCGGCGAGGCCCAGCACCGAGGAGAGGATCAGCAGCAGCGCCGAGAGCCGGTCGAGCATCAGGACGATGCCGAAGGCCGTGGGCCAGTTCCCCAGCGGATAGACGCCGAGGGAGACGGCGCCGCCGGCATGCGCCTGCACGGCGAGGGTGATGGAGGTGCCGAGCATCACGAGGATCGAGAGGATCCCCATCGCGGCCTTGAGCCGGTACCGCTGTTCGTCCAGCGCCACCATGATCGCGCCCACGATCAGCGGCAGCGCGACCGGGACGATCATGAGGTGTTCGAGCCAGCCGGTCATCGCGGCGGCCTCCCATCCACATGGTCGCCGCCCGTCAGGCCCCGGGCGGCCATCATCACGACGAGGAACAGCGCCGTGGTGGCGAAGCCGATCACGATGGCCGTCAGCACCAGCGACTGGGGCAGGGGGTCGGCATAGTTCGCCGGGTCACCGGCGCCGCCCGGCTCGAGGATGGGCGGCGATCCGATCGGGAAGCGGCCCATGCTGAAGATGAAGAGGTTCACCGAATAGGACAGCAGCGACAGGCCGATGATGAGCTGGAAGGTGCGCGGCCGCATGAGCAGCCAGACGCCGGAGCCGCCGAGGATGCCAATGGCGAGGGCAAGTGCGAGTTCCATCAGTCCTCTCCCACGCGGGCCGGGGCTTCGGGGGGCGGGGGCGGGGCGGCGCGCTGGCTGCGCACCGACTGGTGCGCGAGCGCGATGAGGATCAGCACCGTCGCCCCGAAGACGAGGGCGAAGACGCCGAGGTCGAAGATGACCGCGCTGGCCAGCGGCAGCTTCCCGAGCGGCCCCAGATTCGCATAGGCGAAGTAGGAGGTGAGGAAGGGCTTGCCGAAGAAGGTCGCGGCCGTGCCGGTGCCGACGGCCAGCAGCAGGCCGACCGACATCCAGCGCAGCGGCAGCACGCGCAGGTGGTCCTCCACCCAGCGCGCCCCGCCCGCCATGTACTGGAGCAGGATGCCGATGGAGAGCATCAGCCCCGCCGCGAAGCCGCCGCCCGGCAGGTCATGCCCGCGCAGCAGCAGATAGACCGCGACCGCGAAGATGATCGGGAAGAGCATGCGCATGGTCACGGCCGGCACCAGCAGCCAGTCGCGGGCATCGCCCTGCTGCTGGTCCGGCACGCCGACGCTCTCGGGGGCCGGGCGGAAGCGCCGGAGGAGGGCGAAGACCGTCAGCGCCACGATGCCGAGGACGGTGATCTCGCCCATCGTGTCGAAGCCGCGGAAGTCCACGAGGATGACGTTCACCACGTTGGTGCCGCCGCCCTCGGCGTAGGCGCGCGCCAGGAACTGCCGCGAGATCCCCTCGGGCGAGGCGCGGGTCATCATCGCGTAGGAGATCGCGGCCAGGCCCCCGCCGGCGGCCACGGCGATGACGAGATCGCGCAGGCGCCGGAAGCGTGCCAGCAGGTCGCCCGAGCCGGCGGATTCGAAGCGCCGGGGCAGCCACCGCAGACCCAGCAGCAGCAGCACCGCCGTCACGACCTCCACGAGCAGCTGGGTGAGCGCGAGGTCGGGCGCGGAGAACCAGACGAAGGTCAGGCAGGTGATAAGCCCGGTGCCGCCGAGCAGGACGACGGCCGCGAGGCGATGGTACTTGGCCTGGTAGGCCGCGCCGATCGCGCAGGCGCCGCCAATGGCCCAGAGGATCGCCACCACGGGGTCGACCGGGGTCAGGCGCAGGTCGCCGGCGCGCAGCCCGTGCGGCAGCAGCGTCAGCGTGGCTGCCAGGAAGGCGATGCAGACCACAAGGCGCAGCTGCATCTGCAGGCGGTCCGTGCCCATCAGCCGCTCGACCGTGCGGGCGAAGCGCCAGGACAGGAACACCATCACTTGGTCGAAGGCGCGGCGCCCGTCGAGGCCGGACAGCAGGGGCGTGCCGTCGATGCCGGCGTTCAGGTGGCGGTAGAGCAGCCGGTACATCAGCGCACCGCCCGCCAGCGCCAGGAGGCTCATCACGAGCGGCAGGTTGAAGCCGTGCCAGACCGCGAGGCTGTATTCGGGCGTGGCGTCGCCGAGGATCGAGCGGACCGCGACATCGAGCAGCGGGCCGATGGTCGCCGCCGGAAGGATGCCGACGACCATGCAGGTGAAGACCAGCACCTCGACCGGCACGCGCATGAACTGCGGCGGCTCGTGCGGGCGCTTGGGCAGGTCGTCGGTGGCGGGGCCGAAGAAGGCGCCGTGGATGAAGCGCAGCGAATAGGTGACGGCAAAGATGCTCGCGATGGTCGCGGCGATGGGAAGGATGCCGTGCATGAAGGTCGGCATCGTCGAGGCGGTCAGCGCCTCGGTGAAGAACATCTCCTTGGAGATGAAGCCGTTCAGCAGCGGGACGCCGGCCATCGCGGCCGCGGCCACCAGGGCGAGCCGCGCCGTGAAGGGCATGGTCTCGTTCAGCCCGGAGAGTCGCCGGATATCTCGTGTGCCCGTCTCGTGGTCGATGATGCCGGCCGCCATGAACAGCGACGCCTTGAAGGTGGCGTGGTTCATCGTGTGGAAGACGGCGGCGACCATCGCGAGGTCGCTGTTGAGGCTGAGCAGCAGCGTGATCAGGCCGAGATGGCTGATCGTCGAATAGGCCAGCAGCGACTTCATGTCGTGCTGGAAGATGGCGACATAGGCCCCCAGCAGCAGCGTGATCAGCCCGATCGGGCAGAGGATCCAGAACCAGGCATCCGTCCCCGCCAGGACGGGCCAGAGCCGCGCCATCAGGAAGATGCCGGCCTTCACCAGCGTCGCGGAGTGGAGGTAGGCCGAGACCGGGGTCGGCGCCGCCATGGCGTGCGGCAGCCAGAAGTGGAAGGGGAACTGCGCGCTCTTGGTCAGGGCGCCGAGCAGGATCAGGACCAGCGCGACGTGATAGAGCGGATGGTTCCGGATCAGGTCGCCGGAGGCCAGGACGACGTCGAGGTCATAGCTGCCAACGATGTGCCCCAGCACCAGCATGCCCGCGAAAAGGGCGAGGCCGCCGCCCGCCGTCACGGTCAGGGCCATGCGCGCGCCGTCGCGCGCGGCGGCGACGTTCTGCCAGTAGCCGATCAGCAGGAAGGAGAAGAGGCTCGTCAGCTCCCAGAAGAAGACGAGCTGGATGAGGTTGCCCGAGAGCACCATCCCCAGCATCGAGCCCATGAAAGCGAGGAGGAAGGCGAAGAAACGCGGGATCGGGTCGTCCGGCGACATGTAGTAGCGCGCGTAGAGGACGATGAGGAAGCCGATGCCCGAGACCATCATGGCGAAGGCGGCGGCGAAGCCGTCCATCCGCAGCACGAAGGACAGGCCGAGCTCCGGCACCCAGGGGATCTCGACGCGCGGCATCCTGCCGGCCGCCATGGAGGAGTAGCCGAGGACCACCATCACCAGCGTCAGCAGCGCGACGGCCCCCGCCAGCCAGGCCTCGAGCCGGGCGCTTTGCGGCAGCATCATCGCCACCATGGCGCCTAGAAAAGGGAGTAGGACCGCTGCGATGAGGTAGAAAGTATCGGGCATCGGGCGGCGGGCTCTCCGTCAGTTCTGGATTTCGGCGCCGCTCGCAAGGCGGTGCCGGAAGGTGGCGGACCTCGTGGCGGTCAGTCCTGGGCGCGTTCGGCGGCCCGAAGGGTCTCGAGGGCCTCGTCGGCGGACTGGGCCTGGCGAAGCTGCCGCGGAAGCTGGTTGTCGCGCAGGACCCGGCAGATGCCGGACAGGGCCGGGAGGAAACCCTCCGACGCGGCTTCCGGCCAAAGGACCAGGAAGACGAGATCGACCGGCTCGCCGTCGCGGGCCTCCATGTCGATGCCGCGGGTCAGGCGGGCCAGGATGGCGACCGGATTGTCGAGCCAGTCCACCCGCGCATGGGGCAGCGACACGCCGCGGCCCAGGGCGGTGGGGCCGAGCTTCTCGCGCGCCAGGATGGCGTCGAGGATTCGCTCCTGCGGTTGATCGATCCGCGCGGCCACCTCGGCCGCGAGCATCTCGAACAGCTCCTTCTTATTGGAGGGCGAGAGAGTCAGGACCCCGCTGGAAGCGGGGAACAGATCGGCAAGGGCCATGGGAGCCTCCGGAGCAAGTGGGTCCGAATGATGGGTTGCGACGTCTTAAAGCTAACGCTTTGTTCATGCTAGCCGAAGGAATCGATGACGCCCGACAATCCCGAGCTTGCGCTTCAGGTGGCGGGAGGCAGGGCGTCAGGCAAGGTCTCGCGACGGATTCGCGCGAGGGGGCGTACCGGTAGGGAGGGCAGGATACTTTTCTGATGAGTGGTTGGCCAGAACTCGCCGATCCGGAGGATGGCGGCTGGCGTCCCTTAGGGGATTCGAACCCCTGTTGCCGCCGTGAGAGGGCGGTGTCCTAGGCCTCTAGACGAAAGGGACGTGGCCGGTGTCGAGCTTCTAGTCGGGCTTCTTTCCGGGATCAAGCGGGGGGCGGCAAAGTTTGTGCATTTTCAGCGCCCGGGTCAGCGCACAGGTACTCCGGCGCCAGGAATGACCTCACCCACGGGCCGTCCGGTGCGCGCGTCGAGGAACACGATCCGGTCGCCGTCCGGCCGCTGCACCAGTACGGCGAAGCGCCCCTCGGCCCCGGCGATTCCGACGATCCGGCTACCGGCCGGCAGTTCGAGGCTCATCGGTGGCAGGGACGATCCACCCCCGCGCCCGGCGCGCTGGACGAGCAGCACGACGAGGGCCACGGTGCCGGCCACGATCAGCACCCCCATTGTCACAACCAGGAATTTGAGTGCCCGCATTTGTCCAAGACCCATGAGATCGCCGCGCTCGAATCCGACCAGGGCATGCGCCTGGACCGTTTCCTTGCGGAGCGGATAGGCGGCCTCTCGCGCTCCCGCGTCAAGGCATTGATCGAGCAGGGGCATGCCTCCCGCGACGGCGTGGTGGTGACCGAACCGTCCCATGGCGTGCGCGCCGGCGCGCTCTACGCGATCTCGCCGCCATCGCCCGTGCCCGCCAAACCGGAAGCCCAGGCGATGGATCTCGACATCCTCTACGAGGACCGGGACCTGATCGTGCTCGACAAGCCGGCGGGGCTCGTCGTCCATCCGGCGCCGGGCAATGCCGACGGCACCCTGGTGAACGCGCTCCTGGCCCATGCGGGCGAGGAGCTGGAGGGAATCGGCGGGGAGAAGCGGCCGGGCATCGTCCATCGGCTCGACAAGGACACCTCCGGCATCATGGTCGTGGCCAAGACGCAGCCGGCCCA
Organism: Roseococcus pinisoli; assembly: GCF_018413645.1. Taxonomy (GTDB): domain Bacteria; phylum Pseudomonadota; class Alphaproteobacteria; order Acetobacterales; family Acetobacteraceae; genus Roseococcus; species Roseococcus pinisoli. The sequence goes on along the minus strand of NZ_JAHCDA010000004.1, from coordinate 111,276 downwards.
CCAGGCTCTCTCCGAGGCCTTCGCCGCCCGCGACCTCGACCGCGAATACCTCGCGCTGGTCTGGGGCGTGCCGAATCCGGCCAAGGACGAGATCGAGGCCGCGATCGGCCGCCATGCCACGGACCGCAAGCGCATGGCCGTGGTGGAGCCGCGGTCGCGGGGAGGGGCCGCCGGCGCCACCTCGGGAAAGCACGCCATTACCCGCTATTCCACCGAGACGACGTGGTTCGGCGCGACCGCCCTGCTGCGCTGCAAGCTCATGACCGGCCGGACGCACCAGATTCGCGTGCACCTGGCGCATCGCGGCCATCCGCTGGTGGGGGACCCGGTCTATCTGCGTCGCACCCCCGCCGCGAGTAAGGCGCTGCCCGAGGAGCTGCGCGAAAGCCTGCTCGCCTTCCCGCGGCAGGCCCTGCACGCGACGTCGCTCGCCTTCCGCCATCCCGTCACGGGGGCGGCGCTAACCTTTCGCTCGGATCCGCCGAAGGACATGCAGGACCTGCTCGCCCAGCTTGGCGGGAACCCCACGTCGAACGCCGCGGATCTCATCAAAGGCCAGTGATTTCCTATCCGTACTAGAATGGTCGGTTTATCTGGACAAAGACGCGAGATCCGGCTAAGGCTACGACATTGGTAAGACCCCTGGGGTGCCGCTGAAGATCCAGGCTGCTGCCACCGCCCTCTCCGTGACCGGGGCGGATGCAGCCGGGAGGGCCCCGGGGACGTTATCGCTCCAAGTCCGCGCACCCGCCGCCGTCACGGGGTGGGGCGCGACGCAGATGGAAGGCTTTCTATGGCATCCCTCAGCATCCCCATGGCCCCCGAAGGCAACCTGTCCCGCTACCTGCAGGACATCCGCAAGTTCCCCATGCTTGCCCCCGAGGAGGAGCTGAACCTGGCCAAGCGCTGGCGCGATGTCGGCGACGAGGGCGCGGCCCATAAGCTCGTCACCTCGCATCTGCGTCTCGTGGCCAAGATCGCCATGGGCTACCGGGGCTACGGCCTGCCGGTCGGCGAGCTCATCAGCGAGGGCAACGTCGGTATGATGCAGGCGGTGAAGCGCTTCGATCCGGATCGCGGCTTCCGTCTTGCTACCTATGCCATGTGGTGGATTCGCGCCGCGATTCAAGAATACATCCTGCACAGCTGGTCGCTCGTGAAGATGGGCACCACGGCCGCGCAGAAGAAGCTGTTCTTCAATCTGCGCCGCCTCAAGGGCCAGATCGGGGCGCTCGAGGAAGGCGACCTCCAGCCGGAGGTCGTGGCCAAGATCGCGAAGACCCTCGCGGTGCCGGAGCAGGACGTGGTGAGCATGAACCGCCGCCTCGCCTCGCCGGACAACAGCCTGAATGCCCCCGTCCGCGCCGATAGCGAGGGCGAGTGGCAGGACTGGCTGGTGGACGAGACCGAGAGCCAGGAGGAGGAGCTCGCCGAGCGGCAGGACATGTCCAACCGCAAGGACATGCTGAACGGCGCGCTGCGCACCCTGAACGAGCGCGAGCGCCACATTCTGATCGAGCGGCGCCTGAAGGACGAGCCCACCACGCTCGAGGAGCTCAGCCAGCAGTACAACATCAGCCGCGAGCGCGTGCGCCAGATCGAGGTGCGCGCCTTCGAGAAGCTTCAGAAGAGCATGAAGCAGCAGATCGTCGAGCGCCGGCTCTCGGTCGGCTGAGCGCCGGGACAGCGGCTACGGAAGGCGAAAGGCGGCGTCGGGAAACCGGCGCCGCCTTTTTCGTGTGCGGCGCACCATGCCCGTCTCACATGGCCGCCCTGCCCTTGGGCTAGGGAATGCCCGCCATCCGTGCAGCAGGAGCCATGTAGATATGACGTTATGATATCGAAATGATGTCGGAAAGCTGTTCGATCTTCTGAAGATTGCCAGAGGCATGGGCTTCTTATTTTGCAGGTGACTTGAAAACGGTCAGTCATCGCGCGTCGTTCAACCATCGGCTTCCTCGCGTCGGATGCGAGTCGTCGCCACGGTTTACAACTCAAGCGCGATGCGTTCGTGGTTAAAATGGTCCGTCGGCCAGCCGGCCTTCGGACCCGCCACAACTGCCGATCACCCCCAAAATGGAGCTCCAAAATGACCTTCCTCTCCCAGCCGGAAACCCAGACCGCCCCGCGTTCCTTCGGCGATCCTTCCGCGCTTCTGGCGGCCGCCCGCTTCAACGCGCTCGAGACCCGTCTCGAGGCCGATACGGCGAGCTTCTGGGCCTATATGCGCCCCGGCCCGAAGCCGAGCTTCACGCTGGAGCTGCTGCAGGACATCCTGGCCCAGCAGGCCCTGCTCCGTGATGCCCTTTCGGCCGAGCGGCGGTCGGAATTCGGCACGGCGCTGCGCTACTACGTCATGGGCAGCCGGCTGCCGGGCATCTTCAACCTCGGCGGCGACCTCGCCCTCTTCGCGGAGAAGATCCGCAACCGCGACCTGACCGCGCTGCGCCGCTACGGCCACCTCTGCGTCGAGGCCATCCACGGCAATGCGGAAGCGTTCCAGGCCCCGGTGATCACCATCGCCCTCGTCCAGGGCGACGCGCTCGGCGGCGGCTTCGAATGCGCCCTGGCCTTCGACGTCATTGTGGCCGAGCGCCAGGCGAAGTTCGGCCTGCCGGAGATCCTCTTCAACCTCTTCCCCGGCATGGGCGCCTACAGCTTCCTTTCGCGCCGGATCGGCCAGTTCGAGGCGGAGAAGATGATCATGTCCGGCCGCCTCTATTCGGCTGAGGAACTGCACGCGATGGGCATCGTGAACGTCCTGGCCGAGCCGGGCGAGGGCGAGGCGGCCGTCCGCGACTACATCGCCAACGGCACCCGCAAGCACAATGCCCAGCAGGCGCTGCTGCGCGTCCGCCGCCGCGTGAACCCGGTGACGCTGCCCGAGCTCAAGGACGTCGTGGACATCTGGGCCGAGACGGCGCTGGGCGTTTCCGACATGGATATCCGCAAGATGCTGCGCCTCACCCAGGCTCAGGAGAAGCGCCTGACGGCGGAAGTCGGCGTGCGGATGCCGGTGGCCATGGCGGCGGAGTGACGCCTTGGCGAGACGCGGAAAGCCCGGAGCAGGGCAGCCGACGGGGCCCGAGCAGGCCCGTCGGCCGGAGGTCCCGTTCACGCGGCGCCGCTGCGTTAGCGGAGACCGGCGGGAGCGGGGAGGTCAGTTGCGCCGCTGGCCCATCCCGCTACCCGTGCCTTCCCGCAGCAGCAGCGGGCGGGCGCGCTCCACCTCGGTGGCGAGGCGGTCGACGATCGAGCGGCCCTGCTCCTTCAGGACGTCGGGCCCGACGTTCCGGCAGAGCTGGCAGAGCTCGCAAAGGGCGCGGGCGCCGACATTGGCGGCCGCGCTGTGCAGCGCATGGGCCTTCGCCCGGAAAGTGCTGGAATCGCCGGCACTCACGGCCCGGGCCAGCTCGCCTAGGGTGATCTCGGCGTCTTCCAGGAACTCGGTCACCACCTCGCGCGCGAATTCGGGGCCGCCGAGCAGCTCCAGATCGTCCAGCGCGCGCTGGTCGACCAGCACGGGACCTGTCGGCCGGAAGCGCGGATGGCTCGCGATGGCCGCGATTTCCTTCGGCCTTTCCTGCTGCGGCTCGTCCGGCAGGTCGAGCTCGTCGATGGCGGCCAGGAGCGCCGCCGGCGTGAGCGGCTTCACGAGGCAGGCCGCGAAGCCCGCCTCCTCGCAGCGCTGCCTCGCCTCATCCGTCGCATCCGCCGTGACGGCGAGCCAGGGGATGGTGCGGCGCCCGAGCGACTGCATCGCATAGAGCTTCGCGGCCTCGATCCCGCCGATGCCGGGCATGTTCAGGTCCATCAGGACCAAATCGAATTCCCGCTCCTCCAGGATATCCAGCGCCTCCTCGCCATCCGAGACGAGGGTGGGCTCGTGGCCGACCGTCTCGAGGATGCGCGAGACCACGCGCAGGTTCACCCGGTTGTCGTCCGCGACCAGGACGTTGAGGCGGCGGCGCGGCAGCCGCTGCGGCAGCATTTCCTCTTGGCTTCGTGTCGCGCTGCCGGCCAAGCGCAGTGCCGCCGCCAGCTGAGCGGCCGCCGGGGCAGGGGGCAATACGGAGAGGAAGGCGCGGCGCAGCGGCACCGCCGGAAGACCTTCCGTTCCCTCGGGCGCCAGCAGGATCGTCCGCCAGGCGCCATTCGGATCCAGCGCCTCCAGCGTCTGGGCCAGGGAGGTGGGTGGCATGGCCAGCGCCTCCGAATCCACGACCAGGATCCGCGGCACGGCCGCCGGAAGCACCTCAAGCGCCGCCACGGCTTCGGCCAGCGTAGTCGCGGGCCGCAGCTGCAGCCCGGCCGCGCGCCAGGCCTCGGCCTGCTCCAAGGTGCCGGGGGCGAGAAGGACGGCCTCGCCCGGCGCGGCCTCTTCGGCCCCGGTCTGCACCTCCATGGGCAGCGTGCACCAGAAGGTGCTGCCCACCCCCTCCATGCTGTCGACGCCGATCTCGCCGCCCAGCAGCTGGGCCGTCCGGCGGCTGATCGCCAGGCCCAGGCCGGTACCGCCGAAGCGGTTGATGATGGTGGCATCGGCCTGGGAGAAGGCTTCGAAGATGCGCGTCTGGGCCTCGGGCGCGATGCCGATGCCGGTATCCGTCACCTCGAAGCGCAGCCGGGTCCCGGTATTCGAGGCCTCCGCGTCGACGGCCACCACCACGCCGCCCTTGGAGGTGAACTTCAGCGCGTTGCCGACCAGGTTCAGTAAAACCTCCCGCGTCAGGGAGACGTCGCCCACCAGATGCCGGGGGGTCCGGGGCGTCAGGTGAAAGGAATAGCGCAGGCCCTTCTCGCGCGCGGTGGCGGCCAGCATCCGGCGGACCTCGTCCAGCAGGACCGGCAGATCGAAGGGCGCAGGCTTGATCAGCATCTGCCCCGCTTCGATGCGGGAGAAGTCGAGGATGCTTTCGATGAGGCGCAGCAGGTTGCTGCCGGCGTCGGTGACCGTACTGGCCATCTCGCGCTGCTCGGCGTTCAGCTCCGAGATCTGCAGCAGCCCGCCCATGCCGATGATGGCGTTCAGCGGGGTTCGCAGCTCGTGGCTCACGCTGGCCAGGAACATGCTCTTCGCCTGGTTGGCCGCCTCGGCCTGCGCCTTGGCTGCCGAGAGCTTGTGGATCAGCGTGGCCGAATAGGTCGGGATCGCGATGATGCCCAGGATGAAGCCGGCCGAGAGATGCACCTGGTCGCGCCAGAAGGGCGTGAAGAGGAAGACGCAGGTGAAGCCCACCAGGCTCATCGCCTGGGAGATGCGCAGCCAGGTGACGCCGAAGCGGAAGCCGTTGCCGATGATCACCCAGAGGTACAGCGAGGCCATGACCGAGGTCTTCTCGCCGCCGACATGGAGCTCGTAGGAGAGGAGCGCCACGTCCACGAACATGGTGAAGACGCGCCGTGGGTTGTTGACCGCCGGGAAGATCAGGATGTGGGCGAAGATGGCGAGGCCGAGGAGCCAATAGGCGCCCACGACCTCCAGCGTGTGGCGGGGGGCGTTCTCCAGCAGCAGGAAGACGGTGATGATGAGCGCGAAGGCGAGCCGGTTGAAGCTCATCTCGTGCTCGGTGTCCGGCCGCCCCCGCAGCGTGCGGAAGCTGAACAGGCGGGCGCGCGGCGTGGGCGAGGACGGCGTGCTCATGGCCGGCCGCCCTGGGCGCCTTCCGGTGGTCGTCGCGAGGGTGATGCCGGCGTCATCGGCCAGCCTGTCACGCGCCGTGGACCGGCGCGTCGGCCTCGATCAGCCGCTGCTCCAGGGCAGAGGCGGTGACGGGATAGCTCACGAAATAGCCCTGGATCTCGTCGCAGCCGAGCGCGCGCACGGTGTCCAGCTGCTCCTGCGTCTCCACGCCCTCCGCCACGACGCGCATGCCGAGATTGTGGCCGAGGGAGACGACGCCGGCGACGATGGCGGCGTCGATATGGTTCTCCGGCAGTTGCGAAACGAAGGAGCGATCGATCTTCAGGCGCTGGACGGGGAAGCTCTTCACATAGACGAGGGAGGAATAGCCGACCCCGAAATCGTCGATCGAGAGACAGACACCGAGTTCGCGCAGCTCGCGCAGGGTGGCCGCGACCTTTTCCAGATCGTCCATCGGCACGCGCTCGGTGAGCTCGATGTCGAAGATCTCGGGCGACAGCCCCGCCTCGTCGATGGCCGCGGCGACGAGGCCGCGGACGTCGGCCTGCCGAAAGAGCGAGGGCGAGATATTGGCCGAGACCCGGATGCCGCCGCCCTTCAGCCGTGCCCAGGCCGCGCCCTGGCGCGCCGCCGCGCGGAGGACCCAGGCGGTGATGGGGGTGATGAGGCCGGTTTCCTCGGCAGCGCCCAGGAAGGCGCCAGGCGCGAGCAGGCCGCGCTCGGGATGGTGCCAGCGCAGCAGCCCCTCGGCACCCACGATGCGGTTGGTGGCGAGGCAGACCTGGGGCTGCCACATCAGCTCGAACTCGCCCCGGACCAACGCGCTGCGCAGGTCGGCCTCCAGCTGCATGGCCTCGCGCGCCGCACGGTCCATCGCCGGGTCGAAGAAGCTGTAGCCGTTTCCGCCCTCGGACTTCGCCCGGTACATGGCGAGGTCGGAAAGCCGGAGGAGCTCCTCGGCGGAGGTCGCGTCCTCCGGATGGAGGGTGATGCCGGTGCTGGCCGAGATCTGGACGCTGCGGCCGAGCAGGGTGAAGGGGCGCTCCAGCACGTCGCGGATGCGCAGCGCGAATTGCGCGGCCTCCTGGGCTGAGCTGGCGCCGGCCTGCAGGATGGCGAATTCGTCGCCGCCGAGCCGGGCCACGATGTCGTCCTCGCCGAGGGCCTCGGTGATCCGCGCCGCGACCTCGCGCAGCATCCGGTCGCCCGCCGCGTGGCCGAGGGCGTCGTTCACCGCCTTAAAGCGATCGAGGTCCAGGAAGTGCAGCGCGAAGGGGGCGCCCACCCGGCCGTGGCGGCCATGGACGCAGCGGTCGCGCAGCCTTTCGCTGAGCATCGAGCGATTGGGCAGGCCGGTGAGCGCATCGTGCCGCGCGAGATAGAGCAGCTGCTCCTCGGCGCGCTTGCGGTCGGTGATGTCGATCGAGGTGGTGACGACCGCGATCACCCGGCCCTCGCCGTCGCGCAGCGGCGCCTTGGTCGTGAAGAGCGTGCGCGAGCCACCGTGCCCGTCGGAAAATTCTTCCTCGAAGCCGGCCATGGGGAGGCCGGAGGTGAAGACCTCCGCATCGGCCGCGAGCGCCTTTTCCAGGCGGCCCTCGCCCAGGATGCACTGGGCTTCCTGGCCGACGAGCGCGGCCGGGGTCGAGCCCGCGATCGTTGCCTGGCGGGCGTTCACGAAAATCAGCTTCCCGGCGGAATCGGTCGCGCTGATCATGGCCGGCACGGTGTCGATCAGCTGGGCCAGGGATTCACGGCTCTCGCGGACGATGGCGTGGAGCGAGCGCTCCGAGGCTTCCAGGTCGCGCGCCAGGTCCTGTGCCCGCTGGCGGGCGTGGATCTGGTGCTGGCGCAGCGCGAGGAGGTTGCGCACGCGCGTGCGGAACTCGGCATGGTCGACCGGCGAGATGAGGAAATCCGTGGCACCGGCTTCCAGCGCGCGCAGGCGGAAGACGGGGTCGTTATAGGCCGTGACGACGATGATCGGGACGTCGGCGCCCGTGGTCTTGGAACGGATGCGGCCGGCCACCTCGGCGCCGTCCAGATGCGGCATGCGATAGTCGCTGATGACGAGGTCGGGCCGGTGCTCGTCCATCCAGGCGAGGGCGATGAGGGGATTGCCGAAGGTGACGACCTCCGCCGACGGCTCCACCGACACGGCGAGCTGGGCCAGGATCTTACGATTGGTGCCGCGGTCGTCGAGGATCAGGATCAGAGACATGCTGGCGCTGGCCGAGGTTGAGTAACCGACGGTATCACCGCCGTGCATTGCCAATGCACCTTCCTGTGCGTCATGGCCATGGGCGGACTATCCCAGTCGCCAGCCCGTCCCGATCGGACGAGGGCGGCCCCGGGGGGCTCCGCGATTGAAGTCCATGGACAGTCAAGGATTTTCCCCCATTCCCCGCGTCGCCATCCCCGACCATGTATCGTGCCCAGGTCCATGGCCGGCTGGCAAAGCAAAAGCGGCAAGGGTGTCGCCGTCATTCTACAATATCAGCACGATCCGCCCCGGGCATCTTGTCCGGAGAATCTCATCCTGCGGGCTGACGGCGCGGACGTCCACCGCGCAGATGCAGCGGTGGGTCGAGGAGGGGGGCTTCACGCCTTGAAATGAAGGGGCTTTCCGGACTGTTCAAAGCCTGGAGCGGCCGCCCGGCCGTGCGGGCGGCCCAAATCGCGTTATTGAAAGGGCGGCCGGGCCGCCAAGGCGTCAGCGCGGCTGCGCCGCCAATTCCTTCTGAGCCGCGGGCCCGAGCGACCGGGCCGCCGCGATGGCCGGGCGGAGCTCTGCCTCGAGACGGTTCACCAGCTGCGCGGTATCGCCGGGCTTGCGGCCGGTGAGCGCGTCCTCCAGCTGCATGGCCGCCTCGGCCACGCCACGCGCCTCGAGCGTCGCGGCCGTTCCCTTGAGGGCATGGGCGGTGCGGGCGGCTTCGTCGATGCGTCCTTCGGCGATCTGCTGGCGCAGGGTCTCGCCTGTGCTGCCGAAGCTGGTGCCGAAATCCACGATGAGCTTGCGCAGCAGCTTCCGCTTCCCGTTCACGCGGATCAGCGCGGCCGCGAGATCATAGGGCGGCAGGGAGGGCGGCAGGTCGTCGGGGCCGAGGGCAGGCGCCGGCGGGGCGGCGGGACGGGCCGGCGGGCGGGCCGCGCCGAGCCAGCGATCGAGCGTCGCGACCAGCACGGCCGGATCGACCGGCTTGGCGATATGGTCGTTCATGCCGATCTCGAGGCAGCGCTGCTTCTCCTGCTCATAGGCATGCGCGGTCATGGCGAGGATCGGCAGATCGACCGGCGAAAGCTGCTCACGGATCCGGATCGTGGCCTCGAGCCCGTCCATCTCGGGCATCTGGATGTCCATCAGCACCACGGCGAAGCCCGTCGGGTCGGCGAAGACCTTGTCGCAGGCGATCCGGCCGTTCTCCGCCGTGTCGACGACGAGGCCGGCATCCATCAGCAGCTCCGTCGCCAGCTCCCGGTTGATCTCGTTGTCCTCCACGAGAAGGACGCGGGCGCCCCGGAACTGCGGCGCCACCTGCGGGAGCGCGTCCTGCGCCTGGGGCGTGGCCACGGGGGCAGGGGGCGGGGCGGAGGCGGCGGTGAAGAGGTTCGTCAGCGTCTCCAGCAGCAGCCCGGGGTCCACGGGCTTCACCAGAACGGCGGAGATGCCGTTCACTTCGGCCTTGGCCATCATCTCCTCGCGGCCATAGGCGCTGACCATGACCACCACGGGGAGCTTGGCCGCGGAGATATCGGAAGTCTGGATCCGCCGGGCGGCTTCCATGCCGTCCATGCCCGGCATCTTCCAGTCCATGAGAACGAGGTCGAAGGGCGTGCCACGCCGCGCCGACTCGTCCAGTTCGGCCAGGGCCTCCGCGGCGGAGGCGAAGAGCTCCACGTTGATCGACCACTCCGCGAACATGTCCTCGAGGGTCATGCGCGCCGCGGGGTTGTCGTCGACCACCATGACCCGCAGGGCCCCCAGTGCCTCGATCGTCGGGCGGTTGGCCGTGGTGGCGGCGTCGGCGACGCCGAGCCGGATGGTGAAGCGGAAGCAGCTGCCCTCGCCGGGCGCGCTTTCAACCAGGATATTGGCGCCCATGAGCTCGACCAGCTGCTTGCTGATGGCAAGGCCGAGGCCGGTCCCGCCGAAGCGGCGCGTGGTGGAGCTATCGGCCTGGCTGAAGGAGGCGAAGAGGCGCGCCTGCTGCTCCGGCGTCATGCCGATGCCCGTGTCGCGGATGGCGATCTCGAGCGCAATATCGTCCCTCACATCCGAGGCGGAGTGGATCGAGACGGTGACCGAGCCGCGCTCGGTGAACTTGATGGCATTGGAGACGAGGTTGAGGATGACCTGGTTGAGGCGCAGGGAATCCCCGATCAGCACCTTCGGCACGGCCGGGTCGATGTCGACGCGCAGGCCGATGCCCTTCTCCCGCGCCCGCAGCTCGGCGATGGCCACGACGCTGTCCAGGGCCGCGCGAATATCGAAGGGCGAGCGCTCCAGATGCAGCTTGCCGGCCTCGATCTTCGAGAAGTCCAGGATATCGTTGATGAGGCCGAGAAGCGCGCCGCTCGCCGTCTTGATCTTGAGCAGGTAGTCGCGCTGCCGGGGGTCGGTCTCCGTCCGCAGCGCCAGGTGGCTGAAGCCCTGGATCGCGTTCATCGGCGTGCGGATCTCATGGCTCATATTGGCCAGGAACAGCGTCTTCGCGTTGTTCGCTGCCTGGGCCTCCTGCGTCTGGATCAGCACCTCCGTCCCCATGGCGGCGATGCGGTCGAAGGTCCGCACCAGCGTGCTGCTCAGCGTCACGAGCACCGCGCTCTGGAAGAGCACGATCGCGGCATGGAGGTAGACGCGGGGCAGGTCGGACCCGTTGGCGAAGACGGCCAGCGGCAGCGCGAAGTTCAGGATGAGGTGATGCAGCGCGATGGTCACGGCGCCGACGATGATGGTGCGCCAGTCGCTCCAGCCGATCAGCAGGGCGAGCGCCGCGAAGAAGTACATATGTACGTCCATCTGCCACGGGTGGCCCGCGAGCAGGTAGAGCATCAGCGCCGGCTGTCCCATGATGGCGATGGCGGAGATGTAGCGCGTGACGGGCGCCGCGCCCCAGAGGCGCCAGCAGAGGTGATAGGCGCCGACCAGCACGGCCGAGAAGGCCGCGGCTGGGGCCGGCGCATGGCCGAGGAGGTAGGCGGCCAGCGCGATCATCGGGACGTGGAGCCAGAGGATCCAGACCATTGCGCGACCGAAGCGGTTCCGCAGCATCTCAATTTCGGTCATGACGAGGCCCTCCCAAGGGCTTGAAGGCAACCGCGCAGCAGCACCGGATCGAGCACGAGCCAGGCACCGGCGCGATAGGCCGCGGCGACGAAGGCCGGGCTATCGGATTGAGCAAAAATGACATTCGGCAGGCCGCCGGCATCGACGATGCGGCCATCCGCTGCGGCGACCAGCGCCGCCGTCTCCTCCAGCCCCCGCCAGGGCGCCGCGATGACGGCGAATTGCGTCTGCCCGTCCCGCGGCATCATGCCGATCGCAAGGGGGCCGGCGAGGCCGAAGGCCAGGAACAGCAGGACGGCGAGGGCGGAGCCGAATTTGCCAGGAGGCGACGCGCCACGCTTCGCAGGCACGCGAAGCGGCCCGCCGGACACGGCGATCTCCGGAAGAAATGAGACCTGCGGCCGTTCTTGTCGCATCGTAAATCACGTCTATCGATGATGACGACGGCCCGCAACTGGAGGTTGCGAGTGCTGCAAATTCTTCTGTTAAGCTCAATGCGAATTCATGGGCGCGGGCAGGCGGCGCGGGGATTTGCCCCCGCGCCGGCCGAAAATCAGAGGCTGGCGCTCTCGAGCCGCAGGATGGCACTCGCCATCGCCTGCGCACGGGGCACGAAGCTCGCGACCTCCAGATACTCTTCCGGGCTGTGGGCGAGGCCGCCGACCGGACCGACCGAGCAGATGGTCGGCGCGCCCTGGGCTGCCGTGAAGCCGCTATCCGCGCAGCCGCCCGAGAATTCCGGCTTCACGTCCAGCCCGGCATCCTTCGCCGCGCCCTGGTACATGCTGAAGAGGCGGGCGGCCGCCTCGTCCTGGGTGAGGGGCAGGAACTCGCCCTTGATGGTGAGCTTGGCCTTGGTGCCGGGCACGTAGCTCTTGGCGATGATCTCGTGGATCTTGCCCATGATCTCGTCGCGGTCGGCCGGGTTCACGTAGCGCAGGTCGATCTGGCCAGTGGCCGAGGGTGCCACCGTGTTCACGCTCTGCCCGCCCGAGACAAGGCCGACATTGAGCGTGATGCCGCGCTTGAGGTCGGTCAGCGCATGGATCGCGACGATCTTGTTCGCCAGTTCCCCGATGGCCGAGATGCCGGCCTCGAAGTTGCCGCCGGAATGGGCGGCCTTGCCCTCGATCTCGAAGATGCTGAAGACGCCGCCCTTGCGGCCCGTGACCACATTGCCCGTCGGGCGACCCGGCTCCGAATTGAAGACGACGCGGGCGCCGCGGGCCTCCTCCTCGATCACCGCGCGGCCCTCGGGGGAGCCGATCTCCTCGTCGCCCGTGAAGAGGCCGACCATCGGGCCCGGCGCGCCGCCGAACTTCTTGAAGGCGGCGAGGACATACATGTTCATCACCAGCCCCGCCTTCATGTCGGCGACGCCGGGGCCATAGGCGCGGCCATCCTTGATGGTGAAGGGCCGGCGCGTGGGCTCGCCCTTGGGGAAGACGGTGTCGCGATGGCCCATTAGCACGATGTTGGCGGCCTGGTTGCCGCGCGTGCGCACCGCGCCCGTGCCCTCATGCGGCAGGACGGCGCGCAGACAGTCGCCATACTTCTCGCCGCGCACGGTCTCGACCGTGATGCCCTGGGCCTCGCAGAAATCCTTCACGATCTTGCCGGTCGCGTCCACGCCCGCCTTGTCGTAGCTGCCGCCATCGGTGTTCACCATGGCTTCCAGCGTGTCGATCATCGCCTGCTGCTGCGTGGCGAGCCAGGCAAGGATCTTGCCTTCGGTGGTCTCGGTATTCATCTGGGCTACTCCTGCCGTCGTTCGGCCGCAGGCGAGCATGGCCCGTCCCGCGGCGCAACCTCAGGCGGCGAGCGTTCTCGACTTCTCGGCGACCTGCCGCGTGAGCGCCGCGGCGCCCGTCGCCGCCTGCGCGATCTCCTCCAGCGTGCGATTGGCGCTCTCCACGCCCGAGGCCGCGGATTGCATGCGGGAGGACATCTCGCGCGTCACTGTCGCCTGCTGCTCCACGGCGGCGGCGATGCTCGTGGTGATGCCGTCGATATCGGCGATGGCCTTGGCGATGGAATCGATGGCGCGCACCGCGCCTTCCACCGCGCCCTGCACCTGCCCGACCTGGCCCGAGATCTCCTCCGTGGCGCGGGCGGTCTGGCTCGCGAGCTCCTTCACCTCGCTCGCCACCACGGCGAAGCCCTTGCCGGCCTCCCCCGCGCGGGCGGCCTCGATCGTGGCGTTGAGCGCGAGGAGGTTGGTCTGCCCCGCGATGTCGTTGATGAGGCCGATCGCCTGGCTGATCCGCTGCGCGGCGGCCACCAGCTCGCCCACGATCCGCGTCGCGCGTTCGGCCTGGTCGGTGGCGGAAGAGGTGGAGCGCGAGGCGTCGAGCAGGCGCCGGCCGATCTCGCCGACCGAGGCCGCGAGCTCCTCCGCGCCCGCCGCCACGGCCTGGACGCTCATGGAGGTCTCGCGCGAGGCCTCGACGGCGCCGCTGGCCCGCTCATTGGTCGAGGAGACGGCGCCCGCGACCTCGCCCAGCCGGGCATCGACGTCGCGTCCCACCTCCGCGCGGCGCTGCCGCTCGCGGACCTGGGCTGTCACGTCGGTGGCGTATTTCACGACCTTCCACGTCGCGCCGTCGGGGCCGAGGATGGGATTGTAGGAGGCCTGGATGAAGACCTCCCGCCCGCCCTTGCCCAGGCGGCGATATTCGCCCGCCTGATAGTCGCCCCGGCCGAGCGCGGCCCAGAAGGCAGCATAGTCCGGCCGGGCCACCTCGGCGGGATCGACGAAGAGCCGGTGATGACGGCCGCGCACCTCCTCGAGCGTATAGCCCAGCGCGTTCAGGAAATTGGCGTTGGCGCCGAGGATGGTGCCGTCGACGTCGAATTCGATGACCGCCTGGGACTTCCCGATGGCCGCGACCTGCCCGGCATGGTCCGCCGCGCGCAGGCGGCGGTCGGTGATGTCCGTGGCGAACTTGATCACGCTCGCCACCCGGCCACGCCGATCGAGGACGGGGCAGTAGGAGGCCTGGATCCAGATGGGCCGCCCGTCCTTGCGCAGGCGGCGGAATTCGTCGGTCAGGTGGCGGCCGCTGCGCAGCGTCTCCCAGAAGCGGCGGTAATCCTCGCTCTCGGCCATGCGCCGGTCGACGAAGAGGGCGTGCTTCTGCCCGCGCAGGTCCTCGGCGCTGTAGCCGGTCGCGGCCAGGAAATGCGGATTGGCACGGAGGATGGTCCCGTCGGGCGCGAATTCGATCACGGCATAGGAGGCATGGACGGCATCCAGCCGGGCCTGCGCCCGGGAGTGCAGCCGGGATCGGATGGCGTCGAACATGCGTGCGGCTTTCCTTCGCGTCCGGAAAATCCGGAGGCGGAGGTAGGGTCGGGGAAGCCGGTTAACATCGGGTGAAACGCGCGCCCTGGCGCGGTGGCGATCGGCCTACTCCACGCGGCCGATGCGCTGCACGGCGGCGACCAGGCGCGCGCTGTCCTCCGCGAAGAAGCGGGCGAAATCCGGGGCGTCCAGGTAGCGCGGGGGCGAGCCGGCGGCTTCGAAGGCGCGGCGCAGATCGGCGTCCTGCATGGCGCCGCGCATCGCCTCGCGAAGGCGGGACAGGACCGGCGCCGGCGTCGCCGCGGGGGCGAAGAGGCCGGCCCAGATGTAGAACTCCACCTCCGGGAAGCCCGCTTCCATGAAGGTCGGGACCTCGGGGAAGGCCGGCGCGCGCTCACGCCCCCAGCAGCCGAGCACGCGCAGACGCCCCGACTGCGTGTGCTGGGTCAGGGTGCCGGGTGCCGTCGCCAGGGCCTGGATATTGCCGGAGAGCAGCGCGGTGATCGCCGGGCCCGCGCCCTGGAAGGGCACGTGCAGCAGGCGGATGCCGGCGGCGGTGGCGAACATCTCCATCGCCGCATGCAGCGTGCCATAGGCGCCCGAGGAGCCATAGGGGATGTCGCCGGGGCGGGCCTTCGCGTCGCGCACGAAGTCGTCGATGGAGCGCCAGGGCGCCTCGGCCGGCACGGCGAGCATGGTCGGGTCGGCATTCACCAGCGCGACGGGCGTGAATTGGTCGACCGTATAGGGAGGCGGGCGCCCGAAGAGCTTCTCCGCCTCGGGGATCACGGCGAGGGAGGAGAGGGCCATGAGCAGGGTATGCCCGTCCGCGGGCGCGCGGGCGACGAAGCCCGAACCGATGGCGCCCGCGCCGCCGGCACGGTTCTGGACCACGACCGGCTGGCGGAAGATCCGCTCCAGCGCGGCGGCCACGGGGCGTGCCGCGAGATCGGCCTGGCCGCCGGGCGGGAAGCCGACGATGACGGTCACGGCCCGGCTGGGAAAGTCCTGGCCATGGGCCAGGGAAGGGGCGGCGAGGGGCGCCGCCAGGAGGAGGCGCCGCGATAGCGACGCCGCCCTCATTCCTTCGGGCCGATCCAGGTCACGGTCTGGCTGTGCCAGGACAGCCGGTCCTCGGCGTTACGGCCCTCGGGCTCCTCCAGCGAGCGGGGGGGCTCGTAGAAGGAAGCCGCGTCCGGCAGGCGCTCGGTCCGTTTCGCCGGGCCGGCGGTCACGCAGCGGCGGCGGGCCGCCGGAAGGGGATTAAAGCCACGCATTCGTCATCTCCTGCAGCGGGGGCTGCAATCCGGCCCTCAGGCCACTCGATTCTCCAGGGTGCCGATACCCGGCACCTCGATCCGCACGACATCGCCCGTCTTCAGGAAGACGGGTGGATTGAAGCCGATGCCCACCCCGGCCGGGGTGCCGGTGGCGATGAGGTCGCCCGGCTCCAGCGTGATGGCGGCGCTGATGGCTTCGATCAGCGTCGGAATATCGAAGATGAGGTCCGAGACGGGGGCGTGCTGCCGACGCTCGCCGTTCACCCAGGTGGTGAGGGTGAGCTGGGTCGGGTCGGGCACTTCGTCCGCGGTGAGGAGGGCCGGGCCCATCGGGCAGAAGCTGTCGAGCCCCTTGCCCAGGATCCACTGGCTGTGGCGCTTCTGCAGGTGGCGCGCCGTGACGTCGTTGACGATGGTGTAGCCGAAGACGTGAGAAAGGGCGTCGGCCTTGGAGATGCCGCGGCCGCCCTTGCCGATGACCACGCCGAGCTCGCCCTCGTAGTCGAGGCCGCCGGTCGGATCGAGATGGCCCAGGATGGGCTCGCCATCGGCGATGATGGCCGTGTGCGGCTTGCTGAAGACGACGGGGAAGGGCGGCACCACGTCCTTGGCGCCGCCGTCGAAGCCGGAGCCCGCGAATTCCTTGGCGTGCTCATGGTAGTTCTTGCCCACGCAGAAGATGTTCTTCGGCGTGCGGGGGATGGGCGCGCAGAGCTTGGCATCGACCACGACGGGGGCCTTGGCCGCCGCCTGGCGCAGCTTGTCGAGGAGGGCGGGCTCGCCGGCCGCGACGTCGATCATGGTCTGTCCGCGGAGCAGGGGCTCGACCGCGCAGAGGTCGAGCACAGCTCCCTCCGCGTCGAGCGCACCCACTTCCTGCCGCACCTGTCCGGCGCGGGTGAATGTGACCAGCCGCATGCTGCAATTCCGCCCAAGTCCTGGGGGCGGAGTAAGCAGCTTTACGTTTACGTTACAAGGCCGGGGCGGTGGGGATCTGCCTTGCGATTTCAAGAGTCCGCGCCACGCGGAGGCAGAGGTCGTCTCGATAGAGCGCCGCGGCGATCTGGACGGCGCGGGGCATCCCCTCCGAATCGAGGCCGACCGGCACCGAGATCGCGGGCTGGCGGGTCAGGTTATGGGCGAAGGTCCAGGGCGCCCAGTCGCGCCAGAGGGCCATCTGGGGGTGCAGCGTCGGCTGGTCCGCGGCGAAGGCGGCGGTCGGCGTGCAGGGGGTAAGCATCACGTCGTAGCGCTGGTGGAAGCGTGCCATGGCATGGGCCGCCTCCAAGCGCAGGGCCTCGGCGCCCAGGAAATCCACCGCGCTCATGGCCGACTCCGCCTCGGCGACGTCGGTGATCCCGGCGTCGAGCAAAGCGCGCCGCTCCGCCGGCACGGTCGCGACCAGCCGGGCCAGGGCCACGCCCCAGACGCGGCCGAAGATGGCGCGCGTGTCCGGCAGGCCCGGATCGGCCTCCTCGACGATGGCGCCAGCCTCCTCCAGCGCCCGGGCCGCCTCGATCAGGGCGGTCTCCCCGTCGGCATCCAGCGGGGCATCGAAGCCGAGCCGGCGCACCAGCCCCACGCGCATGCCCTTCACGCCGTCCTCGATGCCGTCGCGCCATTCGCGCTTGTCGTCCGGCAGGCAGAAGGGATCGCGCAGGTCGTGCCGGGCGAGGGCGTTGAACATCAGTGCCGCGTCGCGGACCGAGCGCGCCATGGGGCCGGCGACGGCGACATGGGCGAAGGCGCCGAGCGGCCATTGCGGGACGCGCCCGAAGCTCGGCTTCAGGCCGACCAGGCCGCAGAAGGCGGCGGGGATGCGGATCGAGCCGCCGGCATCGGTGCCGATATGCAGCGGGCTGAAGCAGGCCGCGCCGGCTGCGCCCGCGCCGCTGGAGGAGCCGCCGGGCGTGCGCTCGCGGTTCCAGGGATTGCGGGTGATGCCGTGCAGCGGGCAGTCGCCGGGCGATTTCCAGCCGAATTCCGTCGTCGTCGTCTTGCCCACGATCACGGCGCCCGCCTGCTTGAGGCCGAGGACGGAGGGGGCGTCCTCCGTGGCGGGCGTGGCGTCGGTCGTGCGGCTGCCGCGCCGGGTGGGGAACCCCGCGAGGTTCAGCAGGTCCTTCACCGTGGCGGGCACGCCGTCGAGCTGGCCCATGGGCCGGCCGGCCATCCAGCGCGCCTCGCTCTCGCCGGCCTGCTGCAGGGCGCGGGGATTGAGCGCCGCGAAGGCGTTCACCCAGGGATTGTAGCGCGCGATGCGCTCGGAGACCGCTTTCAGCGCTTCGACGGGGGAAAGCGCGCGGCGGGCGAAGAGCGCTAGCAGCTCCTCCGCGGACATGAGCGCAGGATCGGTCTTGGTGGTCAGGTCGTGCATGGGGGAAGGATGCGCCGAAGGCGGGCCGGCGTCACGTCCCGGGGGTGCCCCTCGGCTTGTCGTCACGCTATATACAATGGAAGATAACGAGCCGGGCCACCGGTCCATCCGCGGAGGAATTCCACATGCAACACGAACGCCAGCATTATGTGAACGGCGCCTGGGTCGAGCCCTTGGAGCCCAAGCTGCTCGACGTGGTCAATCCGTCCACCGAGGAAGTCTTCACTCAGATCGCCGTCGGCGGCGCGGCCGACGTGGACCGTGCCGTGGCCGCGGCCAAGGCCGCCTTCCCCTCCTTCTCGCGCACCAGCCGCGAGCAGCGCCTGGACCTGCTGAAGGCCATCCTCTCCGAATACGAGAAGCGCAAGTCGGACATCGCCGACGCCCTCTCGCAGGAGATGGGCGCACCGGTGAAGTTCGCGCTGGAGCGCCAGGCCGCCACCGGCACGGGCCACCTCAAGCGCATGATCCAGGTGCTCGAGGAATACGAGTTCGAGAAGCTCGAGGGCACGACGCTCATCGCGCGCGAGCCGATCGGCGTTGTCGGGCTCATCACGCCCTGGAACTGGCCGATCAACCAGATCGTCTGCAAGGTCGCGCCGGGCATCGCCGCGGGCTGCACCATGGTGCTCAAGCCCTCCGAGGTCGCGCCGCTCAACGCCATCATCTGGTCCGAGGTGATGCATGCCGCCGGCGTGCCGAAGGGCGTCTACAACATGGTGCAGGGCGAGGGCCACGTGGTCGGCGCCGCCATGTCCTCGCATCCCGACATCGACATGATGTCCTTCACGGGCTCGACCCGCGCGGGCATCCTCGTCGCCCAGGCGGCGGCCACGACGGTGAAGCGCGTGTCGCAGGAGCTCGGCGGCAAGTCGGCCAATATCCTGCTGCCGGATGTCGACCTCCAGACGGCGGTCACGAAGGGCGTCGTCGGCATGATGGGCAACAGCGGCCAGTCCTGCAACGCGCCGACCCGCATGTTCGTCCCCGCCGCGCGTCACGAGGAAGCCAAGGCCATCGCCAAGGCGGCGGCGGAGAAGCTGGTCGTGGGCGACGTGGCCGATCCGAAGACCAACCTCGGTCCGGTCGTGAGCGAGGTGCAGTTCGAGAAGATCCAGCGCCTGATCCAGGCCGGCATCGACGAGGGCGCGGAGCTGGTGACGGGCGGCCCCGGCCGTCCGGAGAACCTCAACCGCGGCTACTTCGTGCGGCCCACGATCTTCGCCGGCGTGCGCAACGACATGACCATTGCGCGCGAGGAAATCTTCGGCCCGGTGCTCTCGATCCTGCCCTACAAGGACGAGTCCGAGGTCATCGAGATGGCCAACGACACCATCTACGGCCTCGCGGCCTATGTGCAGGCGAGCGACGTGAAGAAGGCGCGTGAGGTCTCCTCGCAGATGCGCGCGGGCAACGTCTTCATGAACTACCCGGTCGGCGACACGGCCGCGCCCTTCGGCGGCTACAAGCAGTCGGGCAACGGCCGCGAATACGGCAAGTGGGCGCTCGACGACTTCACGGAGATCAAGGCCGTCATCGGCTACGAGACCGCCTGATCGGCGAAAGGCGCCGCGCCCCCCGGGGCGCGGCGCTGGCTTTCCGGCGCGCCTCGCGCGTCAGCCGCGGCCTTCGGGCGCGGTGGCGGCCTTTGCCGCCGGGCTGCCTTCGGGCGCCCGCAAGGGGCCTTCGGCCTCGACCCAGCCTTCCACATAGCCGACCTTAACCGCCGCCATGGTCAGCGCTGCCAGCGGCGCGGCCAGGATCACACCGATCAGGCCGAAGCCCGAGCCCATCAGCGCCTGGGCGCCGAGCAGATAGGCCGGTGGCAGATGGGCCGTTTGCCGCTGCACCATGGGCGTGAGGATATTGCCCTCCACGGTCAGCGACACGACGAAGAGGCCGATCACCCAGGGCACCAGGGAAGGGTCCTGCCCCAGCGCGACCAGCAGCGAGGGCACCACCGAGATCAGCGGCCCGATATAGGGGATGAAGCCGAACACGGCCGCGATCAGCGCCAGGAGCCCTGCCATCTGGACGCCGAGCGCCCAGAGGCCGAGGCCGATGAAGGTGCCCGTGACGACCATGGAGAAGAGCTGGCCCAGCAGCCAACCGCGCAGCGCCTGGCCGCCCTGGTCCATCACGGCCAGCAGCCGCGGCCGCCCCGGGGGGGCGACGAGCGCCAGCGCCGCCTTGCGGTAGGGGGCAGGATCGCTCGCCAGGTAGAGGCCGAGCAGCAGGATCAGCACCACGTCGCCCAGCCCGCCGAGCAGGCCGCCGAGGCCCGAGAAGGCGTAGGTGGCGGCCGTGCTGGCGGTCTGGCCCGAGGGCACGAGGCGGCGGGGATCGATCTGTTCGATCACCCATCGGCCCCAGCTGTATTGCGACAACCGCTCCTGCACGCGCTGCACCAGCTCGGGCAGCTGCTGCCGGAAGCTCTCCGCCTGGGAGGAGATGGCGTCGGAGGCGAACCAGAAGGCGAAGCCCGCCATCAGGACGGCCAGCAGGGAGACGATCATCACGCCCCAGCCCTCGCCGAGGCCGAGCCGCGCGGCGAGGGGGACGGCGACGGCCCGGATGGCCACGGCCAGCAGCACCCCGGCGAAAAGGACCAGCAGGACCCCGGGCGTGAGGATGAAGAGCAGCAGCAGCGTGCCGAGGAGGATCAGCGCGGAGAGGAGCGTGCGAGACATGCGCGCTTCAATGACGGCCCGGGCCCCGCGGTTGCTTCGTCCATGGAATAAGTCGGGGGGCGCCCCGGAGGACAAAGAGCGCTAGTCCAGCCGGATATTGGCGGCCTGCGCGACCTCCCGGAAGGCGGCGATGTCCCGCCGCAGCACCTCGGCATAGTGCTGGGGGGTCGAGGGGTCGGTCGTGGCGCCCTCGGCCTCGTAGATGCGCGCGACCTCCGGCTCCGCGAGGCTGGCCGCGACGGCGGCGTTCAGGACGCGCAGGGGCTCGGCCGGAATCCCGCGCGGGGCGAGCAGGCCCCACCAGATGGAGGCCTCGTAGTCGATGCCCGTCGCTTCCTTCACGGTCGGCGCGGGCGGGCTGCCGGCCGGCGCGCCGGGCGCGCAATAGGCGAGCAGCCGGGCGCGGTTCTCGCGGATGGCGGCCGAGGCGCTGGCCATGGTCGTGATCAGCAGCGGGATGTGGCCGGCGATGAGGTCCGTCACCGCCGGCGGCATGCCGCGATAGGGCACGTGGTTGAGCTGCAGCCCGGCCCGCAGCGCGAAGAGCTCCGTCACGAAGTGGTTGATGCCCCCGGGGCCGGAGCTGGCGAAGTCGATCTCGCCCGGCCGGGCCCGGCAATAGGCGATGAGCTCGTTGATGTCGCGCGGCGGGAAGTTCGGGTTGGTCAGCACCAGGAACGGCGCGCGGGCGAGCAGCGAGACCGTGTCGAAGCTGCGGATGGCGTCGTAGGACGTCTGCTGAATGGCGGCCGAGGCGGCGAAGCTGCTGCTGCTGATCATCAGCGTATGGCCGTCCGGCGCCGATTGCGCGACCTGCCCGGCGCCGATGGAGCCGCCCGCGCCCGGGCGGTTCTCGATCACCACGGGCTGGCCGAGCCGCTGCTGCATCCGCTCGGCGAGCGGCCGCGCGATGACGTCGTTCGAGCCGCCGGGCGGGAAGGGGACCATGATGCGGATGGGCCGCTGCGGCCAGGCCGCCTGGGCCTGAGCGAGCGCAGGGGCGGCAAGCGCAGGGGTGGCGAGCAGCGCGAGGGCTGAGCGACGCTTCATGTTGGTTCCTCCGCGGCCAGTCTGCACCACCGCGGGGGCCGGGTCATCCAGGCAACGAAGGCACCGCCGCGAGCGCCAGCAGCTCCCGCAGGATGCGGTCCCGCAGGGCGGCGTCGATCGGATCGGGCATGAAGAGGAGGTGGAACCAGATGGCCCCGTTCGCCATGTCCACCGCCATCTCGACATCCAGGTCGGCGCGGACCTGCCCGGCGGCCTTCAGGCGGCGCAGGATGGCGCGCCCCATCTCCACCCGCGGCCAGGTGATGCGCGCCAGCATGACCTCGCGCAGCAGGGGGTCGTCCTGGGCGGTCACGGCCAGGCTGCGCAGCAGGTTGCGGTTCCAGGGGCGGTAGAGCCGCTGCAAGCTGGCATCGAGATAGGCGCCCAGCGCCTCGGCTGCCGGCAGGTCGGGCGCGATCTCCGGCTCCTGCAGCTCGTCCAGGTAGAAGAGGTCGATCAGCAGGTCCCCGCGCGAGGGCCAGCGGCGGTAGAGCGTCTGCTTGCCGATGCCCGCCCGTGCGGCCACGCCCTCCATGGTGAAGGCGCCGCAGCCGACTTCCGCCAGCAGGCTCTTCGCCGCCTCCTGGATCGCGACGTCGATCGCGGGGTTGCGCGGCCGGCCGGCCCGGATCGGGCTCGGCGCATTTGGCGATTGACATACGGAACGCGGCGTCTTGCTATTCAAGCAACGAGGTCCAACGAGGTTTGGCGCAGGCTGGCACCCCCGGCCGCCCGCCGCAATCACGGACCCGAGGGCAGGAATTGGCAGCCAACTTCGAAGGAAGGCGTCCGAAATGGGAAGTGAAGACATCGGCTTTATGACGGCCGTGGAATTGCAGCGGGCCTATGCCGCGCGCCGGCTCTCGCCGGTCGAGGTGACGAAGGTCCTGCTGGACCGGATCGAGACGATTGATCCGAAGCTCAATGCCATCACGATGCTGACGCCGGAGATCGCGCTGGCCCAGGCGCGCGCGGCCGAGGCGGCCTATGCGCCCGGCGGGTCGCCGCGCCCGCTCGAGGGCGTACCGGTCACCATCAAGGACATGCACCCCACCAAGGGCCTCGTGACCAGCATGGGCTCCTTCGCGACGAAGGACGACGTGCCGGAGGAGGACGCGCCCTGCATCGCCCGCCTGCACGAGGCCGGCACGGTCATGCTCGGCAAGACGACGGTGCCGGAGTTCGGCTGGAAGGGCGTCAGCCAGGGCACGCTCCACGGCATCACCCACAATCCCTGGAAGCACGGCTACAATGCCGGCGCCTCCTCGGCGGGCGCGGCGGTGGGGGCGGCGGCCGGCTACGGGCCGCTGCATCTGGGCTCGGATGGCGGCGGCTCCGTCCGCATGCCCGCGCATTTCTGCGGCGTCTTCGGCCTGAAGCCGACCTATGGCCGCATTCCCTACTGGCCGGTGCCGAACAATGACTACGCGACCCATATGGGCCCGCTGACCCGCACCGTCGCGGATGGCGCCATGATGCTGAAGGCCATGGCCGGCCCGCACCCCTGGGACCACACCTCCTGCGAGACGCCGCCGGCCGATTATCCCAACCTGCTGAAGGCCGACCTGCGCGGCAAGCGCATCGCCTATAGCCCGGACTTCGGTCATGCCCGCGTCGATGCCGATGTCGCGGCCCTGGTGGCCAAGGCGGTGACGGCCTTCGAGGAGATGGGCGCCACCGTCGAACTCGTGCGGCCCGAATGGGGACCGAAGGGCGTGGATCTCGCGCGCTTCTTCTGGCCGGCCGGCTACCTCGCGCGCGCCAACCTCTACCTCGACAAGTGGCGGGACCAGATGGAGCCCGCGCTCGTCGCGATGATGGAGGCGGGGCGCAGCTTCACGGCCGAGCAGTACCACGTCATGCGCGCCGCCAAGCTCGACTACGTCGAGGCGATCCACCGTTCCTTCCAGGACTGGGACTTCCTGCTGACGCCTGCCGTCAGCACGGCGGCTTTCCCGGCGCATCTCCTCCAGCCCGAGGACTGGCCGCAGCATCCCTGGGACTGGCTGATGTGGGCGGAGTTCTCCTACCCCTTCAACTTCTCCGGCAATCCGGCGGCCAGCGTGCCCTGCGGCTTCACCGAGAAGGGGCTGCCGGTCGGGCTGCAGATCGTGGGACGCCGCTTCGACGACCTCGGCGTGCTGCAGGCCTCCGCGGCCTTCGAGGCGGCGCGGCCCTGGGCCAACAAGCGCCCGCCGGCCGCGCAACGGGCGCGCGAGGTGGCGGCATGATCGGGCGCCGACAACTTCTAGGGGCGGCGGGCGCGGGGGCCGTCGCACAGCCGGCGCTCGTCGCCGCCCAGAACCAGCGCGTGCTGAAATTCGTGCCCCAGGCCGATCTCGCGCTGCTCGATCCCGTGCAGACCACCGGCCTCGTCACGCGCAACCACGGCCTGCTGGTCTTCGACACGCTCTACGGCGTGGACATGGACCTGCGTCCGCATCCGCAGATGGTGGAGGGCCATGTCGTCGAGAATGACGGGCTGCTCTGGAAGATGCGGCTGCGCCCCAACCTGCGCTTCCATGACGGCGAGCCGGTGCGCGCGCGCGACTGCGTCGCCTCGATCCGCCGCTGGGCCTCGCGCGACGCCTATGCGGCGACCATGATGGCCGCGGTGGACGAGCTCTCGGCGCCCGACGACCGCGAGATCCGCTTCCGCCTGAAGCATCCCTTTCCGCTGTTGCCCGACGTCCTCGGCAAGCCCGGCACGAATGTGTGCGTCATCATGCCGGAGCGGCTGGCGGCCCAGGACGGGCTGCGCCAGGTCACGGAGATGGTGGGCAGCGGGCCGTATCGCTTCGTCGCCAATGAGCGCATCGCCGGCTCCCGCGCCGTCTATGCGAAATTCGACGGCTATGTCCCGCGCGAAAGCGGGACGCCGAACTACCTCTCCGGGCCGAAGCACGTTCATTTCGACCGGGTGGAGTGGCTCACCATGCCGGACGCCGCCACCGCCGCGGCGGCCTTACAGCGCGGTGAGATCGACTGGTGGGATCAGCCCCTCTCCGACTTCCTGCCGCTGCTGCAGCGGCGGCGCGACCTGAAGGTGGAGGTGCTCGACACGCTGGGCTTCCTGCCGATGCTGCGCTTCAACCACCTGCTGCCGCCCTTCGACAATCCGGCGATCCGGCGCGCGATGCTCGGCGCCATCAGGCAGGCGGACTACATGATCGCCGTCGCGGGCGAGGACCGCAGCCGCTGGCGGGAGGATGTGGGCTTTTTCGCTCCCGGCTCGCCCATGGCGAATGATGCGGGGCTCGAGGCCCTGCGTGGGCCCCGCGACTTCGATGCGGTGAAGCGCGCGCTGCAGGAGGCCGGCTATCGCGGCGAGCGCATCGTCTTCCCCGTGCCCACGGATTTCGCCGCGCTGAATGCGATGAGCGAGGTGGCGGGCGACATGTTCCGTCGGATCGGCCTCAACCTCGACTACCAGGCGCTGGACTGGGGCACGGTGCTGCAGCGCGTCGCCTCGCAGCAGCCGGCCGACCAGGGCGGCTGGCACATCTGGGCGAACTACACGCTGGGCGTGAGCTGCGTGAACCCGGCCTCCCAGGCCTATCTGCGCGGCATCGGCCGGGCGACGACCTTCGGCTGGCCGACGAGCCCGGGGCTGGAGGCGCTGCGGGATCGCTGGTTCCAGGCGCCGGACCTCGCGGCCCAGCAGGCGGCCTGCCGCGAGATGCAGGCGCTCGCCTTCCAGGAGGTGCCCTACCTGCCGCTCGGCGTCTTCTACCAGCCGACGGCCTACCGCTCGAACCTCGAGGGGGTGCTGAAGGGCTTCCCGCTGTTCTGGAACGTGCGCCGGGCCTGAGCCCGGCGCGCTCCATTCAGCCTTCCTTGGCTGCGCGGCGGTACTTGGTGAGCAGGAACTCCGTGTAGCCGTTGGGCTGCGCGGCGCCTTCCAGCACCAGTGCCGCCGCCGCCCGGAAGGCGACGCCGCCGAAATCGGGCGCCATCGGCGTATAGGCCTCGTCGTCCTTGTTCTGCCGGTCCACGACCGCGGCCATGCGGCGCAGCGTCTCCAGCACCTGGTCCTGCGTCACGATGCCGTGGCGCAGCCAGTTGGCGATGTGCTGCGCGGAGATGCGCAGCGTCGCGCGGTCCTCCATGAGGCCGACATTGTTGATGTCCGGCACCTTGGAGCAGCCGACGCCCTGGTCCACCCAGCGGACCACGTAGCCGAGGATGCCCTGGGCGTTGTTGTCGAGCTCGGCCTGCAGGTCCTGCGCGGGCCAGTTGGTCTGCGTTGCCACCGGCACCGTCAGCAGGTCGGTCAGCTGCGCGCGGCGCCCGCCGGCGGCGATC
Organism: Roseococcus pinisoli; assembly: GCF_018413645.1. Lineage (GTDB taxonomy): Bacteria > Pseudomonadota > Alphaproteobacteria > Acetobacterales > Acetobacteraceae > Roseococcus > Roseococcus pinisoli. The sequence goes on along the minus strand of NZ_JAHCDA010000004.1, from coordinate 85,336 downwards.
TCCGCCTGGCGTGCGGCCACGTCCACCTGATGGTAGTGCAGCGCATGCAGCGTGGCGGCTGTGGGCGAGGGGACCCAGGCGGTGTTCGCGCCCGCCTTCGGATGGCCGACCTTCTGCTCGAGCATCGCGGCCATGGCGTCGGGCATGGCCCACATGCCCTTGCCGATCTGCGCCTTGCCGCGCAGGCCGCAGATCAGGCCGATATCGACGTTCCAGTCCTCATAGGCCTTGATCCAGGCCGTGCCCCGCATGTCGTTCTTGCGGATCATGGCGCCGGCTTCCATCGAGGTGTGGATCTCGTCGCCGGTGCGGTCCAGGAAGCCCGTATTGATGAAGGCGACGCGCTCGGACGCCTCCTTGATGCAGGCCTTGAGGTTAACGGTGGTGCGCCGCTCCTCGTCCATGATGCCCATCTTGAGCGTGGCATGCGGCAGGCCGAGCAGCTTCTCGACGCGGCCGAAGAGCTCCACGGCCCAGGCCACTTCCTCCGGCCCGTGCATCTTGGGCTTCACGATGTAGACGCTGCCGGCGCGGCTGTTCAGGCGCTTGCCGTTGATGTCGTGCATCGCGATCAGGCTGGTAATCGCGGCGTCCAGGATGGTCTCCGGGACCTCGGCGCCGTCCAGCGTCGCGGCGTCGGTCATCATGTGGTGGCCGACGTTGCGCACCAGCATCACCGAGCGGCCGGGAAGCGTCAGCGTGCCGCCCGCGGGCGTCGTGTAGCTGCGGTCCTCGCTGAGGCGGCGGGTGATGGTGCGGCCGCCCTTCTCGAGGTCGGCGTTGAGGTCGCCCTTCATGAGGCCGAGCCAGTTGCGATAGACCTCGACCTTGTCCGCGGCATCGACGGCCGCGACGCTGTCCTCGCAATCCTGGATGGTGGTGAGCGCCGCTTCCATCACGACGTCCGCGACGCCGGCGGCATCGGTCTTGCCGATCTCACTGGCGCGGTCGATGCGCAGCTCCAGGTGCAGGCCGTTGTGGCGGAACAGCAGGGCGGAGGGCGAGCCGGGCTCGCCCACGAAGCCGACCAGCTGCGCCGGGTTCTTCAGCGGCACGGAGCCGCCGCCCTGCAGCACGACATCCAGCGCGCCGTCCTTGACCGCATACTTCAGCGCTTCCGCATGGCCCGCGCCCATCAGCGGCACGGCCTGGTCCAGCACCTTGCGCGCGAAGGCGATGACCTTGCCGCCGCGCGTCGGGTTGTAGCCGGCGCCACGCTCGGCGCCGTCGGCCTCGGGGATGGCATCCGTGCCATAGAGCGCGTCGTAGAGGCTGCCCCAGCGCGCATTGGCCGCGTTGATCGCGTAGCGCGCATTGTTGACCGGCACGACCAGCTGCGGGCCGGCGACGCCGCCCATCTCGGGGTCCGTGTTCGCGGTCGTCACGGCGAAATCGGCGGGCTCGGGCAGCAGGTAGCCGATCTCGCGCAGGAAGGCCTCGTAGGCGGGCACGTCGATCGGCTTGGCCGGGTTGGCGCGGTGCCAGGCGTCGATCTTGGCCTGCAGATCGTCGCGCTTCGCGAGCAGGGCGGCATTGCGGGGCGCGAGGTCGCGCAGGATCGCCTCGAGGCCGGCCCAGAAGGCGGCGGCGTCCAGGCCCGTTCCAGGAAGTGCCTCGGTCTCGATGAAGCTCTTCAGCGGTGCGGCGACATTCAGGCTCATCGGGAGTGCTCCTCAGGACGTCTTCTGAACGAGCCTTAACCGGCAAAGCGTCGGGGGGAAAGGGGCCGCCCGCTTGCCCTATCCCTCGGTTAAGGCGCAGATTTGTCTTAGCGAAACGAAGGAAGCGCATGATGGGTCACCCTCCGCACACCACGCAGCACTGGAACGTCCGCAAGCCCGCCGGCCGCGGCGAGCGAGGCATGGTCGCCAGCCAGTCGCGTGACGCGGCCGAGGCGGGCGTCGCCATCCTGCGCGCCGGCGGCACGGCCGCCGATGCGGCGGTCGCGGCGGCCTTCGCGCTGGCCACGACCGAGCCCTGGAACTCCGGCATCGGCGGCATCGGCTTCACGCAGGTGATGAAGCCCGGCGGCGCGGCCGAGACCTTCGACTTCGGCCCCGTGGCCCCGCGCAGCCTCGATGCCTCCGCCTATCCGCTGACCGGGCGGATGAAGAACGACCTCTTCGCCTGGCCCGAGGTGGTGGGCGACGCGAATATCCACGGCCCCAAATCGGCGCTGATCCCTTCGGCCGTCGCGGGCTATGCCGAGATCCACAAGCGCTACGGCCGCATGCCCATCAAGGACGTGCTGGCCCCGGCGGTGGCGCTGGCCAAGCGCGGCCTCGCGCAGGACTGGTTCACGACGCTGAAGATCGCCAACAGCGCGTCGGTGCTGCGGCTCTATGACGAGAGCGCGCGGATCTATCTGCCCAACGGCCTGCCGCCCGTCCCGCCCTACCAGGGCGCCTCGGGCTACTTCCCGCAGGGCAGGCTGGCCGACACGCTGGAGCGGCTGCAGACGGCGGGCCTGGACGATTTCTACCGGGGCGACGTCGCGGCCTCGATCGCGGCCGACATGAAGGCGATGGGCGGCTTCGTCACCGCCGAGGACCTCGCCGCCTGCGAGGCGCGCGTGCTGCCGGCGATGGAGGTCACCTTCCGCGGCCGCAAGCTGATGCTGGCCAACGGCCTCACCGCCGCGCCGACGCTCAAGCGCCTGCTGGCGATGATGGAGAAGGCGCCCTACGGCGCCGTGCCGGATGCCGCTTGGTACGCCTATCTCGCGCGCTCGCTTCGCGCCGCCTATGCCGAGCGTCTGGCCGGCCTGGGCGAGGGGACGCCCACCGAGGCCGAGCCCGTCGGCGCCGACAGCTGCACCACGCATCTGACCGTCGCCGACAAGGACGGCATGATGATCGCGATGACCACCACGCTGCTCTCCTCCATGGGCAGCCGCATGGTGCTGCCCGGCACGGGCGTGCTGATGAACAACGGCGTGATGTGGTTCGACCCGCAGCCCGGCAGCCCGAACGCCATCGCGCCGGGCAAGCGGCCGCTGTGCAACATGTGCCCGGTGATCGCGCTCGATGCGAAAGGCAATCCGGAGATCGCGATGGGCGCCTCGGGCGGCCGCAAGATCATGGCCTCGGTCTTCCAGCACCTCACCTACGTCGCCGATTTCGCGATGGAGCCGGAGGCTGCGGCGCATCACCCGCGCCTCGACGTCTCCGGGCCGGACGGCGTCATGGCCGATCAGCGCCTGGGCGAGGCGATGCTCGCCGCGCTGGCCGCGGATGCGGAGCTCGAGGTGGTGGAGCACACCGTGGCCCCCGGCAACTTCGCCTGCCCGAACCTCATCCTGCAGCGCGGCGGCATGCGGGTCGGCGTCTCGGACGTGATGTCGCCCTGGTCGGCGGCGATCGCGGAGTAGGCACGCAACCTCGGGCCGGCGGCGCGACCCGCCGCCGGTAAGGGGGTGTCCGCGGGGCGTGCCCGGCGCTGGACAGGCGCCGCGGCCGCGAACAACATCGCGCCGGGATCAGCGCCCGCCCGTCCGGCGGCGGCATCGCCCAAGAGGACCTGCCATGAAGCTCACGATGCCGGAGGAGATCATGCTCCTCCTCCTCGACGACAAGACGGGGCGCCCCGTGGGCCGGCCGGCGCCGGCAGGCGACTATGCGCTGGGCAGCGCCATCCTCATGCAGCTCTCGCTCGACAACCGCATCGACACCGATCCCGAACGGCTGATGGTCACCAGCCACAAGCCCTCCGGCGACCCGGTGCTGGACGAGGCGCTGGCCCAGATCGCGACCAGCCTCGGCTTGCGCGACAGCCGGCATTGGATCGTGGAGCTCGGCCGGCAGGGCGACCATTTCCGCCACATGATCCTGGACCGGCTGGTGGCGAAGGGCGTGCTGAAGAAGGAGGAGGGCCGTTTCCTCTGGGTCATCCCCGATCGGCGCTATCCCAAGGCCGCTGAGGGCGAGGCCGATGTGATGGAGGTCCGCGCCCGGCTGCGGAAGGTGCTGCTGGAGGACGACATCCCCGAGCCCCATGATTCGCTGATGATCGGCCTGGCGCGCGCCACCGGCATCATCCCCCTGATCCTGACGCCGGAAGAGCAGGAGGCGGTGGGCCCCCGCGTGGACCAGGTGGCCGACCTCGAGGAACTCGGCCGCACGCTGTCGGCCGTGACGCGCGAGGTCTATGCCATGATGCTGGCCTTCGCCGGCTCGCATTGATGCCCGGCTACCGCGCGCCGGTCCGGCGCGCGGTGACGAGCCTCGCCTAGTTGGCGGCGGTGCTGGCTTCCCGCAGATAGGCCATCAGGTCGTTCCGCTGCTGCTCGTTGCGCAGCCCGACATAGGACATCGACCCGCGCGGCACGACCGCCTTGGGGTCGGTGATGTAGGCGAGCAGGTTCTCCTCGTTCCAGACGAGGCCAGCCGCCGCCCGCTCGCGCATCGGCGCCGAGTAGCGGAAGCCCTCGACCGCGCCCGCCGCACGGTCCCACACGCCGTGCAGGTTCGGCCCCACGCCGTTGCGGCCGCCCGCATTGATCGTGTGGCAGGCCCGGCACTGGTTGAACACGCGCTGCCCCGCCGCGACGTCCTGTGCCTTTGCCTGCCAGGGGGCGAAGGCGAGGAGAGCCGCCGCCATGATCGTGAACCGCATGAAATCCGCTCCCATTTGCGGGGACCATCTTGGCGCCTCGGCATGATCCGGCAAGCCGGGGAAGGTGGACGGAGCCCTGCCTTGGCCGCATCCTCGCGCCTCCGGGGGAGGAAATCATGAGCGGCAATCGACTGAAGGTCTTCCTGAGTCACGGCACCGACACCTTTGCCGGCTATTTCGGGGACCAGGCGCTGGCGGAATTGCAGCGGCACGCGGACGTCGTCCGCAACCCGACCGGCCGCGACCTGCGGGACGCCGAGCTGGCGGATGCGGCCAAGGGCTGCCAGGCCATCATCGCCTTCCGCGGATCGCCCGGCACCGAGGCGACCTTCGCGGCGACGCCCGACCTCGTGGCCTTCCTGCGCTGCGCCGTGGATATCAGCACCATCGACGTCCCGGCCGCCTCCTCGCACGGCATTCTGGTGACACGGGCGACGCCGGGCTTCGTGGATTCCGTCGCCGAGCTCGGCATCGGCATGATCGTGGACCTCGCCCGCGGCATCTCGCGCCTGGGCCAGCAGTACCGGCGCGGGGAAGCGCCGACGCCGGGCCGCAACGTTCAGCTCTCGGCCTCCACGCTGGGCATCATCGGCTATGGGCGCATCGCGCGGCGGCTCGACGAGATCGCGCGGGCGCTGGGCATGAAGGTGCTGGTGCACGACCCCCATGTGCGACCGGAGACCAGCCTCGAGGAGGTGCAGGCGCGGGCTGACTTCCTCGTCTGCCTCGCCATCTCCAGCCCCGAGACGGCGAATCTGATGGACGCCTCCGCCTTCGCGCGGATGAAGCGCGGCGCCTTCTTCATCAACCTCTCGCGCGGCGAACTGGTGGACGAGGCGGCGCTGGAGGCGGCCCTGGATTCCGGCCAGCTCGGCGGGGCCGCCATGGATGTGGGCCGCGCGCCGGACCAGATGCCGAGCCCGCGGCTGGCGCGCCGGCCGGATGTGGTGGCCACGCCGCATATCGGCGGCGTGACGCCCGAGGCCGCCTATCACCAGGCGATGGACACCGTGCGCCAGATCGCGGCGCTGGCGGACGGGCGGCTGCCGGAAGGCGCGGTGAATGCGGCCGCCGCGCACCGGCTCTCGCGCCTGGGGATCGCGCCCGGCTGAGCTCCGTTGACGCGGGCCGCCCCCGCGGTCCCAATGGCGGCAAGAACACAAAGGGAGCGGCCTCATGTCCGAAACGACGATCTTCCCCGGCACCGTCGAATGGTCCGGCGAGAACCCCGGCATCTCGCTGAAGGAGGACCCGAACGGGCCCTTCACCACGCTGGCCTCCTTCTTCCGGGTGGTGCTTTCGCCGCATGGGCGCGGGCATGCGCTGGTGCTGCTGCAATCGCCGCAGGAAGCCTCGCCGGGCAATGTCTGCCTGACGGATAACGAGCCGCTGGCGCGATGGCTGATCGCCGAATACGTCTCGCATTTCGGCGCCTGGCGCGGGCTCGCGGGGCTTCAGTCGATCAACTTCCGCAAGCTCGATCACGTCGAGGCCGATGGCGATGCCATCGGCCGCTATGGCGAGACGGTGCGCGCCGGCGATCTGACGGTGAAGCTGGACTGGTCGGGCCTCGGCAAGCCCTTCTGCTTCGCGCTGGCGCCGGGCGGTTCGGCCACGGGCAAGCACCACATGCCGACGCTCTTCGTCGGTTGCGACAAGGCGAGCGTCACGGTGAACGGCAAGGCCAGGCCGGGAGCGCCCGTCCCGCGCGATATCGCGGGGCAGCGCATCTCGACGGCGATGCTGGCCTTTTCGGAGACCTGGATCCGGGCCTGAGGTGCCGGCCGGCGCCTAGATGGCGTCGGCCCGGTCGAACCTGATGGTGACGCGCATGCCCTGGCCGGGCGTCGACACGACGTCGATGCTCGCGCCGGCGTTCTGCTTGAGCGACTGCACGATCATCGCCGTCAGGCCGCCGGGATCGGGCCATTCGACGCCTTCCGGCAGGCCGACGCCGTCATCGGCGATGACCACGCGGCAGCCTTCGTCGTCGACGAGGCTGTGCAGGGTCAGCGTCCCGCCCTCGCGTCCCGTGAAGGCGTGTTTCAGCGTATTGGTCAGCAGCTCGTTCACCACGAGGCCGGCCGGCATCGCGACATTCACCGAGACCGGCCAGGCATCGACCTTGAGGTCGAGGCGAAGGCCCTCCACCGCATGGGCCCGCATCACGGCGGCGGCGATCTGGCTGAGGTAGATGCCGAGATCGACGGTGCCGTTCTCCTCCTGGTCGGCGAGGGAGCGGTAGAGCAGCGCCAGGGATTCGATGCGCCCGGCCAGCCGTTCGAAGGCCTCGCCCGAGGCGTCGTCCGGCATGTTGCGCGCCTCCAGGCGGATCAGCGCGGTGATCATCTGGAGGTTGTTCTTCACGCGATGCTGCAATTCGCGCAGCAGGGCGTCCTTCTCCTTCACCCGACTTTCATAGGCGGCGAGCTCCGCCGCATCGCGCTGGCGGCTCTGCGCGAGGGCGAGGAGGCGGAAGACCGGTTGGCCCTGCTCGTCCTCGATCAGGTTGAGCCAGACATCGACCGTCAGCGGCGTGTCGAGATGATCGATCTCGAAGACGCCGACGTAATCCTCCTGGCCCGAAGTGGCGGCGGCGACGTCCAGCGCCTCGATCAGCTTCCGGTCCCCATCCGCGGCGGCCGCGACCGCGGCGACGAGGTTCCAGGGGCGCCCGACGATCGCGGTCTCATCCGTGCCGACGAGGCGGCGGAACTCGGGATTGGCGTAGGTGATCCGCTCCTGCGGGTTCAGCTCGGCCACCGCGATCGCGAAGGGTACGTGGTCGAGGAACTGCTTGAACCGGTCGCTTTCCAGCGCGGCCGCCAGCTCGGGCGTGTCGAGCAGCTTCTCGATCGGGGGTGAATCGTCGTCGGGTGCCGTCATGGTCGAACCTGACTTTCACTGCTGGTCGTCATGACGAAGGGGCGCGTCCATCCTGCGCCCGCCCCTGTGTCGCGCTTCGACCCCGCCCATGCAAGCTTTCGCCTGCCTGGCGACGGTCGTTCAGGCGAATTCCTTGGAATATGTGTCCGCGGAGAAACCAACCAGCAGCTTCGACCCATGGGCCAGGACGGGCCGCTTGATCATGGAGGGCTGCGAGACCATCAGGGCGATGGCCTTCTCCTCGTCGAGCCCCTCGCGATCCGCCTCCGGGAGCTTGCGGAAGGTGGTGCCGGCGCGGTTGAGCAGCTTCTCCCACCCCACCTGGCCGGCCCAGCCCCTGAGGGTCGTCGCCTCGATGCCCGAGGCCTTGTAGTCGTGAAAGGCGTAGGCCACGCCCTGGGTGTCGAGCCAGGTGCGGGCCTTCTTCATCGTGTCGCAGTTCTTGATGCCATAGATCGTGGTCGTCATGCGTGCCTGTCCGAAAAAGGCCTGGGGCCGCCCGTGGCGGCGAGGCTGATCCTTCCTGCGGGCCGGGGTGGTGACCCTGCGGGCCGGCGACCATTGGCCAGGATCGGGGCTTTGTCGATGCCGGGCGCGGCGGGCGAGGGGGCATTCCGTCCTGGACCGGGGCTCGGCGGTCCCCTATATGAAGGAGGCGAGGACGACCTCCCCTATCGGAGCTGCTGTCCGGGACGACCCGGCCCTTTGAAGGAGGGCCGATTCATGGCCTGGATCTATCTTCTCGTCGCCGGCATTCTCGAAATCGTCTGGGCCTTCGCGATGAAGCAGTCGCACGGCTTCACGCGCCTCGTGCCGACCGTCGTCATGCTGGTCTCCATGGTGGGCAGCTTCGGCCTGCTCGCGCTCTCGATGCGCGTCCTGCCGCTGGGCACCGCCTATATGATCTGGACCGGGATCGGCGCCGTGGGCGCCTTCCTGGTCGGCGTGACCTTGCTGGGGGAGGCGATCAACCCGATGAGGATCGCCGCCGCCCTGCTGGTCGTGAGCGGCCTCGTGCTCATGAAGCTCTCGGCCAGTTCGTAACGGCATTTTCCCAGAGGTCGGGCGTTTCCGCCCGACCCGATGGCTAGAGCATTTTGTTTTTTCGAGCATCTTTGCCCGGCCAGATGATTCCACCTGATCGGGTGATGCTCTAGGCCGCGGGGCGCAGCGCCGCGGTCGAACCCACGCGGTCCATCCGCAGGCTGATCAGCGCGACCGCCAGCCCCGCGACGGTCAGCGCGGCGGCGACGATGGGCAGGGCCTCAAGGCCGGGCCCGTGGTCGATCGTCACGCCGCCCGCCCAGGCGCCCAGGGCATTGCCCAGGTTGAAGGCGGCGATGTTGAGGCTGGAGGCCAGGTTGCGCCCGGCCGGACCGGCCTTTTCCAGCACGCGGAGCTGCAGCGGCGCGACCGTCGCGAAGGCCGCGATGCCCAGTGCGCCCAGCATGACCACCACGGCGACGGGCGACCACAGCGCCGGCGTCAGCAGCAGCAGCACGAGGGCGAGCCCGGCCAGCGTGCCCAGCAGGGCCCGCGCCAGCCCCCGGTCGGCCAGTCGGCCGCCCCAGATATTGCCCACGGCCAGGCCCGCCCCGAAGACCAGCAGGATCGGCGAGACGGCCGCGTCGGAGAAGCCGGTGACGCGCGTCAGGATCGGCTGGATATAGGTGAAGACCGTGAAGACGCCGGCGAAGCCCAGCACCGTCATGGCGAAGCCCAGCAGGACCTGCGGCTGCGCGATGGCCCGCAGCTCCTGGCCGATCGGCGTCGCCGCCTCGTCGCGGCCGACATGGGCCGGCACGAAGACCGCGAGGATCGCCATCGCCGCGACGCCGATCAGGGCCACGGCCCAGAAGGTCGCGCGCCAGCCATAGGCCAGCCCCAGCCAGGCGCCGAAGGGCACGCCGAGCAGGGTCGCCACCGTCAGGCCCGCGAACATGGTCGCGATGGCCGAGGCGCGCCGGTCCTCGGGGACGAGGCTCGTGGCCACCACGGAGCCGACGCCGAAGAAGGTGCCATGCGCCAGCGAGGTCAGCACGCGCGCCGCCATCAGTGTCGCGTAGTCGGGCGCCATGGCGCAGGCGATATTGCCGAGGGTGAAGATGCCCATCAGCGCCAGCAGCACGAACTTCCGCGGCATGCGGCGCGTGGCGAGCGTCAGCACGGGCGCGCCGATGAAGACGCCGAGCGCGTAGCCCGAGATGAGCAGGCCGGCCGTGGAGATCGCGACGTGCATCTCTTCGGCAACCTGGACCAGCAGGCCCATGATGATGAATTCGGTGGTGCCGATGCCGAAGGCACCGGCGGTGAGGGCAAGGACGGCGATGGGCATGGCCCGGGGCTCCAGAGGAAGATTTGCCATCCAGGATGGTGCGCCGCAGCAGGCCGAATTAGTCTTCGTGAATTACAATAATATGTGAGATGAATTCATCATGCCGCGCCTCGACACCAACCGCGCCGCGGAGATGGAGGTCTTCGCCCGTGTGGTGGAGCTCGGAGGCTTCACCGCCGCCGCCCACGAATTCCGCCTGACGCCCTCCGGCGTCAGCAAGCTGGTCTCGCGGCTGGAGGCCCGGCTTTCCGCGCGGCTGCTCAACCGTTCCACCCGGCAGCTCCAGCTCACCCCCGAGGGCCAGGCCTTCTACGACCGCGCCCTGCGCATCCTGGCCGAGCTCGACGAGGCGGAGCGCGAGGCCGCCGCCGGCGCCGCGCCGCGCGGGCATCTGCGGGTGAACAGCAATGTCGTCGTCGGGCGGCGCTACCTGCTGCCGCTCGTCCCGGAATTCCTGGCGCTCTACCCGGAGATGACGCTCGACCTCATGCTGTCGGATCCGGTGATCGACCTGATGCATGAGCGCGCGGACATCGCCATCCGCGTGGGGCCCCTGCGCGATTCCGGCCTGATGGCCCGCAAGCTTGGCACGAGCCGCGTCGTGGTCGTGGCCTCCCCCGCCTATCTTGCGCGCCATGGGACGCCCGGAAGCCTGGCGGAGCTGGCGCGGCACAGGGGCATCGGCTGGACCTTCCGCCGGATGCGAAGCGGCTGGCCGTTCCGCGACGGCGAGGGAACGGTGATGGCCTCCCCGCGGACGGTCGCGCGCGCCAGCGACGGTGAGGTGGCGCGGGAACTGGCGATCGGCGGGGTCGGCCTCGCCCGGCTCGGCCGGTTCCATCTCGTGGAGGACATCGCGGCCGGGCGGCTGGTGCCGGTGCTGGAGGAGCTCAATCCCGGCGACCGCGAGGATATCCACGCGGTCTATCTGGGGCAGGGCGGGCCGCTGCCCGCGCGGGTCCGCGCCTTTCTGGACTTCCTGGCCGAACGCATCTCGATCGACGCCTGAGGCGCCGCTGCTCAGTCCATCCGCAGGCCCAGCCGGCGCACGGCTGCACCTTCCTCCTCGTTCAGGCGCCGCGCGAAGGCGGTGTATTCCTCCGGCCCCATGTAGCGCATCGGCATGTCGAAACGGTCGAGCATCTCGACGTGCCGCGGGTCGAAGAGCGCGGGACGGAGCGCGTCGTGCAGGGCGCGGACCACGCCCGGATCGGTGTTCTTCGGCGCCGCCAGGCCGAAGGGGCTGTCGGAGACGAGGTCGATGCCGGTCTCGCGCAGCGTCGGCACCTCGGGGAAGGACCGCGCGCGCCCCGCCCCCCAGGTGACGAGCAGGCGGAAGGTGCCGTCCCGCACCAGGGGCACCCAGCTCGTGCTGTCGGCGGTGCAGTCCACCGCGCCGCTGAGCAGCGCCTGCGCCGTGTCCGAGCCGCCGCGATAGGGCACGTGCAGGAAGGGGGCGCCGTTCTCCTCGGCGATGCGCTCCATGGCGATATGCGCGCTCGATCCCGAGCCGGGCGAGGCGTAGCTGATGCGGCCCGGATTGGCCTTGGCATGGGCCAGCAGCTCCTCCCAGGTCGTGAAGGGGCTGTCCTGGCGCACCACCACGCCGAAGCAATAGCCGGAGAGATGGATGACCCAGGTGAAGTCCGCCATCGGATCGAAGGGCGGGCGGCGCAGCATCGCGGGGATGCGGAAGGCGGTGATGGGGATCTGCCCGATCAGATGCCCGTCGCCGCGCGGCTCCTGGGCGATCAGGGCCGGGCCGAGCGTGCCGCTGACACCCGGCCGGTTCTCGGGGACGACCGTCTGGCCGAGGTTCTGGCCCGCCAGATCGGCCAGCAGGCGCAGGTGATCCGCGACGCCGCCGGGCAGCCAGGGGATGATCAAGCGGATCGGTCGGTTCGGAAAGCCGGATTGCGCCAGGGCCGGGGCAGCGAGCGGCGTGGCGAGAAGGGCGCGTCGGGTCGGTCGGATCATGCCGGCATATTTTCCGGCATGGCCCCGTGCCGCAATCGCGCCGCCCGCATCGCCGCCTCCCGGCGCTAGGGGTGGAAGGCGGTGCTGAGCTCCGAGATCAGGGCGAACTGGGCGGCGGAGATCCGGGAGGTGAGGCCGAGGAGGCCGCCCGACGCGTCGGCGACCTTGCGGGCCTGGTCCATGACGTGGTGCTCGAGCTCGCGCCGCGCGCTGAGGTCGAGCGGCTTGGCCAGGGCGCTTACATAGTCCTTCCACGCCGCCGTGAGGTTAGGGCCGGGCCTGGTGCGCAGCCAGCCCTGGAGAAGCGCGTATCCGGGGCTGCGGTGATGGATGCCCTCGAGCGCCGCGGCATCCATCACCGCCTTGCGATCGAGGTCGGAGAGGTCGCCGTCGGCCCAGGCGACCAGGACCAGCGGCACGAGGGTAAGCGCGGACAGGGTCTCGGCGCCGAGGCCGAGCTCCAGCAGCCGGTCCAGAAGCGCGGTGTCCTGGATATGGGAGGCCTCGGCGAGGTCATGGCGGCGGTCGTTCTTCGCGCCGGCCTCCACGAGGCGGCGGCGGAGCTCTTCGTTCTGCCGGGCGAAGAAAGCCTCTTCCAGGCCGGTGCGGCGGTCGTCGAGGAAACGGTCGGACATGGCATTCTCCATTTGCCTCGGGCCAACGGCGCAAGGCCGCAGAGGTTGCGGGAGGGCCGGGGCCGACCGCCAGCCTAGTACGACGAGGGGAGAAGGTGCCGGATTTCTTCGGACGTCCGGATCAGCATCCGCAACGACGTTGTGCGCGGCGCAACGAGCGCGACGGCTGATCAGTCAATGAAATTTGAGGAATGGTGCCCAGGGACGGAATCGAACCGCCGACACTGCGATTTTCAGTCGCATGCTCTACCAACTGAGCTACCTGGGCGCCGTTGGGTGGGCGGGTGATAACGGAGTGGCGAAGGGGTGTCCAGCCACCCCTAGGGCTCTTCTTGCTGATCTTCCGGATCGACGGCCGGAACGGCGTAGCTCTCGGTCAGCCAGCGGCCCAGATCCACCTGCCGGCACCGCTCCGAGCAGAAGGGAAAGGCCGACTTCTGGCCGGCCTCGCGCTTGGCCGCCGGCTTGCGGCAGATCGGGCAGCGGGCCTCACGCATCGGTGACGTCCTCCTGGCCGGCGACGCGCAGCTCGATCGGGCGGCCCGCGCCTTCCGCGAATTCCGCCAGCGCCTCCGGCATCGATTCGAGCGCGGCGATCACCGCGGCGGGCGCATGCAGCGCGAGGCGGCGCGACGGCGCCACGGCCGATTCCCGGGCCGCCCGGCGCAGCAGAGCGAGGCCCGCCGTCAGCGAGCGATCGGCCAGCACCTCGTGCAGGGGCGGATGGATGCGCGCCCGCCGGAGCTCGAAAAGCCCGAGCGGGCCGATTCCCAGCAGCTGCGTTGGCCCGTCATGGGCCAGCGCGGCGCGCAGCTCCGGCTCCAGGGCCGTGCGCTGCTTCACCGAAAGCCCGGCGAGGTCGAGCAGGATCGGCCCCGCCAGGTCCCGCAGCCGGAGCTGCCGGGCGAATTCCGCGATGGCGATCCGATTCGTCTCGCGCAGGTCGGCGCCGCCCGAATCGACGTCGACGGCGGTCAGGGCGGGAAGGGGGGAGAAGATCAGGCACCCACCGCCCGGCAACGACCAGGACGCGTCGTGCAGGCGGGCGGTCTCGTCCTCCAGCGCCTCGTCGAAGGCGGCGGCCTGGCGGATGCGGGAGGAGCCGGCCAGGGCGCGGCGCAGGCGCGCGACCTCGGCCGCGTCGTCGGCGAGGACGATGGCCTGGGGATGCGCCAGGGCCCAGCGCAGCGCGGCATCCGGTCCGCGCTCGAGCACGCCCTCGCCGGGCGTCTGGGGGATGCGCGCCGTCAGGCGCTTGCCCTTGCCGCCCTGGGCGGCGCGTGTGACCCGCAGGGTGAGGTAGGTGCCCTCGGGCGGCAGCCGGCGCCCCTCGACGTCGCCCTCGGGGAGGAAGCCCGTCTCGCCGTCGGGCAGGGCCACGAAGGCCCCGGCGAGCGCGGGCATGGCGGCGGCGATCCGTCCGCGGAGGATGTCGCCGACGCCGTCGGGCCGGTAGGGCCGCTCGAGCCGATAGCCCTCCAGCTCGCCGTCGCGGAGCAATGCCACCCGCCGCTCTCCGGGCGAGCGGGCCAGTCGGATCTCAATCATGTCCGGTCACGGCCGCAGCCAGCCGCAGCCCCGGAGGAGCTGCGCCGTCTCGAAGAGGGGAAGGCCCACCACGTTGGAATGACTGCCGGAAAGAAAGCGCACGAACATCTCGGCCGATCCTTGCAGGGCATAGCCGCCCGCCTTGCCGCGCCATTCGCCGCCCGCGACATAGGCCGCGATCTGCTGGTCGGTCAGCCGTTGGAAAGCCAGCACGGTGGTCACCAGCCGCTTGCCGAGGCGCCCGTCGGGGCGCCGCAGCACCACGCCGGTATGCACCTGGTGCCGCCGTCCCGAGAGGAGGTTGAGGAAGCGCGCGGCCTCGGCCTCGTCCGCCGGCTTGCCGAGGATGCGACGGCCCACGCCCACCACGGTGTCGGCGGCGAGCACCAGCCCGTCCGCCTGCGCGGCGGCCTCGGCCTTGGACGCGGCAAGGCGCGCGGCCAGCTGGCGGGGCAGTTCGTCGCGGCGGGGCGTTTCGTCGATGTCGGTGGGGGCCACCCGATCGGGCGTCACGCCGATGCGGGCGAGAAGTTCGACCCGGCGCGGGCTCGCCGAGGCCAGGACCAGGGGCGGGCGTTCCCCGCTCGCGGTCACCTGAGGCGGCCCGTTTACTTGAAGCGGAACGTGATGCGACCCTTGGTCAGGTCGTAAGGCGTCATCTCGACGTTCACGCGGTCGCCCGCGAGGACGCGGATGCGGTTCTTGCGCATCTTCCCCGAGGTGTGGGCCAGAACCATGTGCTCGTTGTCGAGCTTCACGCGGAACATGGCGTTGGGCAGAAGTTCAACGACCTGGCCGCTGAACTCGATCATATCCTCTTTCGACATTCTTATCCTTGCGAGGGTGCAGACTGCGCGGGCGCGCGGGATCGCGCCGCGGGCAGGCCCCGGCACGGGCAGGCGTGAAATGCGCTCTCCACCCCATAAGGTCAAGTTTGAGGCGCGTTTCTGTTGCTTCGGCAGGCGGTGCGGCGCTGAATATCGCCTTCACCGCGCTGCCGAACCAACGGCGCCAGGAGGAAAACGATGAGCCAGACACTGGCCATGACCGTCAATGGTCGCGCCACCACCGTCACCTTCGACGACCCCGACATGCCGCTGCTCTACGCGCTGCGCAACCAGCTGGGGCTGAGCGGGCCGCATTTCGGCTGCGGCCTCGGCCAATGCGGCGCCTGCACGGTGCATCTGGACGGCGAGGCCGCGCGCAGCTGCGTCACCCCGGTCTCCGCCGTCGAGGGAAGGGCCATCGTGACGCTCGAGGGGCTGGGCACGCCGGCGAGCCCGCACCGGCTGCAGCAGGCCTTCATCGCCGAGCAGGCGGTGCAGTGCGGCTACTGCGCCAACGGCATGATCATGCAGTCGGCGGCGCTGCTGGTCCGCACGCCGCGGCCCACCGAGGACCAGGTGCGCGAGGAACTGGCCAACAACATCTGTCGATGCGGCACCCATCCGCGCGTCGTGGCCGCCGTGATGCGCGCCGCGGCGCAGGGCTGAGGGGGGCGGGCAGATGAACGCCATCCACATGGACCGCCGCTCCTGGCTCAATGCCGGCGGGGCCCTGATCGTCGGCTTCGCGGCGGGCCTGCCTCGCCCGGCCTCGGCCTGGACGGAAAAGCCGGTGGCGGCGGACGAGGTCGCCTCGTTCCTGGCCATCGATCCGGAGGGCAAGGTCACGGTCTTCGTCGGCAAGGTCGATCTCGGCACCGGCATCCGCACGGGCTTCATGCAGATCGCTGCCGAGGAGCTGGATGTACCGCTGGCGCGCGTCGGCGTCGTCGAGGGCGATACGGCGCTGACGCCGGATCAGGGGCCGACCTATGGTTCGCTCTCCATCCAGGTGGCCGGCGTGGCGCTGCGTGCCGCCTCGGCCACGGCCCGGCGCGAGCTGCTGACGCGGGCGGCCGGGCGGCTCGGCGCGCCCGTCGCGGCCCTGCGGGTGGAGGAAGGCGTGGTCATCGGCCCCTCCGGCCGCGTCTCCTACGGGGAGCTCGTCCGTGCCGGCGGGCTCGAGATGAAGGTGGACACCGCCGCGCCCATCAAGGCGCCGGGGGCCAGGCGGGTCGTCGGCCAGGCCGTGCCACGCGTGGACATCCCGGACAAGGTCTTCGGCCGGCCGGTCTATGTGCATGACGTCCGGCGGGAGGGCATGCTGCATGGCCGCCCCATCCGGCCGCCGCAGATGGGCGCCACGGCCGAGGCGGTGGACGAGGCCAGCATCGCCCATATCCCGGGCATCGTGCGGGTCGTGCACCAGGGCGCCTTCGTCGGTGTGGTCGCCGAGGACGAATGGTCGGCCGTCCGGGCCGCGCGAGAGCTGAAGGTGCGCTGGTCCGCCTGGGAGGCCCTGCCGGACCAGGCGAAGATCTGGGAGCATGTCCGCGCCACCCCGGTCGCGCAGACGCAGGTGACGCAGGAGCGCGGCGATGCGGCGGCGGGTCTGGCCGGCGCGCCGAAGCGGCTTTCCGCGACCTACGACTTCGCCATCCACACCCATGGCTCCATGGGCCCCTCCTGCGCGGTGGCCGAGTTCAAGGATGGCCGGCTGACGACATGGTCGGCCAGCCAGGCGACGCACAATCTCCGCAAGCAGCTCGCCCTGATGCTCGCCATTCCGGCGGAGGCGGTGCGCTGCATCTATGTCGAGGGCGCCGGCTGCTACGGGCGCAACGGCCACGAGGATGCGGCGGCCGATGCGGCGATGCTGGCCAAGGCCGTGGGCCGGCCGGTCCGCGTGCAATGGATGCGGGCCGACGAGCATGGCTGGGACCCCAAGGGCCCGCCGCATCTGGTGGATCTCCGCGCGGGGCTGGATGCCTCGGGAAGCATCCTCGGCTGGGAAAGCGAGGCCTTCATCCCGAAGGGCGCCGGCGGCAATGTCGATCTCACGGCAGCCGAGCTGGCCGGGGCACCGCGGGAATCGCTGCTGAGTCCGGGCAACATCGTCCACAACCTCGCGCTGCCCTATGCGCTGCCGGCGGTGAAGACGACCTGCCGGCGGCTCGAGACCACGCCGTTTCGGCCGAGCTGGATCCGCACGCCCGGGCGCATGCAGAACACCTTCGCGAACGAGGCCTTCCTCGACGAATGCGCCGCCGAGGCGAAGGTGGACCCCATCGACTACCGGTTGCGGCTGCTTCCACCGGACGAGGCGCGCGGGCGGGAGGTGCTGGAGCGCGTGGCGCGCCTGGCCAACTGGCAGAAGCGCCCGAGCCCGCAGCGCGACATCTCCGGCGAATGGGTGACCGGCCGGGGCGTGACCTACTGCAAATACGAGCTCGTCCGCACCTATGTGGCCGGGGTCGCTGAGGTGTCGGTCAACCGCAACAGCGGGGAGATTCGCGTCACGCGCTTCTTCTGCGCGCATGACTGCGGCCAGATCATCAATCCCGACGGCGTGCGGTCGCAGGTGGAGGGCAATATCATCCACACGCTCAGCCGCACCCTGTTCGAGGAAATCACCTTCGACCGTGGCGCGGTGACCAGCCTTGACTGGGGCAGCTATCGCGTCATCGCCTTCCCGGAGGTGCCCCGGATCGAGATCGAGCTCATCGACCGCCCCGCTGAGGTGCCTTGGGGCGCGGGCGAGCCCTCGGCCGCGATCGTGCCTTCGGCGGTGTCGAACGCGGTCTTCGACGCGACCGGCGTGCGGCTGCGCTCGGTGCCCTTCCTGCCCGCCAAGTTCCGGGCGGCGGCGCAGAGCAGCTGACGGCCGCGACCACGGTCGGGCCGCGTCAGGGGAAGTACCGGGCGCGGTCCCTCCGTCGGGCGGCGGGCAACCCTTCGGGTGGCTTCTGCATTCAATGTCACGAAGCAGAATCCGAACGAAGGGATAAAACCATGGCCCGCAAGGCACTTTTGGCACTGGGCGCGCTCTGCGCCATTTCCGGCGGCGCGCTGGCGCAGCAGCAACAGCCTCTGTCCTATCAGTGGGCCACCGGCTACGGCCAGGGCGTGCTGCAAGCGATGATCCGCTCGCCCGACCAGTCCTATGTCGCGTTCAACTGCTCGAATGCCGAGTTCCAGCAGGGAGCGTCGATCTCCGTCGAAGCCCATGGCCGCTCGCTGGACGGGCCCAAGACCCTGCAGCTCGTGGTCGACGGGCAGAGCCTCTCCATGCCGCTGCTGAACGGCGTGGCGAACCGGGATGCGAGCGTGATCCAGGCCGCTCAGGCCATTTCGGCGAGCAACGCCCGTAGCTTCGTCGCCGAGATTCCGGAACTCAACTGGCGGCAGGAATTCCCGCTGGCCAATGCCCGCACCGTGCTGACCGAGCCCGCGGGCGGCACCATCGTCGAGCGCTGCGCCCGCCGATAGGCGCCGCAGGGCCAGATTGCCCCCGGCCGCGCGGCCGGGGGCATTCGACTACTTCAGATGGGCGGAGAGGTACTTGTTCATCTCGAACATGGTGACCTTGTCCTTGCCGAAGACCTTCTTGAGCTTGTCGTCGGCCAGGATTTCCCGCTTGTTCTCAGGGTTCTGCAGGTTGTGGGCCTTGATGTACTCCCACATCTTGCTGACCACTTCGCCGCGGGCGATCTTCGCCGTTCCGACGACGGCGCCGAGTTCGGCCGAAGGCGTGAGCGGCTGCTGCAGGGCGTTGGGCTTGCTCGGCGCGGCCTTCTTATCGTCCGCTTTGGTGGAGGTTGCCGCGGCCGCCGACTTCGCGGTCGGCTTCTTCTCAGGCGTCTTGCTGGGCATCGAGTCGCTCCGGTTGGTTGGGATGGCGCCGTTCACTCCCCGGCTCCAGGGTCGCTAACGCCCCGGGAATGCCACCGTTTCACGCGCCGCGAGAAGGCCATCTCCTCGATTCGCGGCGGAAATCGTGGACCTGAGCGCAGCGGAACGGCAATTGAATTCGCCCGCGCGGTCATTTCGGGCCACGATTGAGGGAATGCTTCTCGCCCTTTCCGTCATCGCCACCCAGATCGCCACCATCATCCGGGTGCTGCTCCGGCCGCATCGGGACCCCGCTTCGCGCATCTCCTGGGTCGCCGTGGTGCTGGCCGTGCCGGTCGTGGGGGTGATCGGATATCTCCTGATGGGCGAGACCAGCATCGGCCGCCGGCGCGCCGCCCGCGTCCGGCTCGCGCTGGAAGCCCTGCCGCCGCCGGTCTCCGATCCCGCGCCCGATGTTCCCCCGCGCTACGAGCAGCTTTTCCACGCGGGCCGGTCGATCAGCGGCTATCCCCCGGTCGGCGGCAACACGGCGCGGCTGGCCGAGGATTCCAATGCCGCCATCGTGGGGCTGGTCGCCGACATCGACGCCGCGACGGACCACGTCCACGTCCTCTTCTACATCTGGCTGGATGACGGGAACGGCCTGCGCGTCGTGGAGGCGCTGCGGCGCGCGGCCCGTCGCGGCGTGGCCTGCCGGGCGATGGTGGACGATATCGGCTCGCGCGCGCTGGTGCGCAGCCCGCACTGGGCGGCCATGGAGGGGGACGGCGTCCGCCTCGCCCGCGCGCTGCGCGTGGGCTTCCCGCTGTTGCGTCCGCTGCAGGGCCGCATCGACCTGCGGGACCACCGCAAGATCGTCGTCATCGACAACCGCATCACCTGGTGCGGCAGCCAGAACTGCGCCGATCCGGAGTTCCGCGTGAAGCCGCGCTTCGCGCCCTGGGTCGACACGATGATGCGCCTGGAGGGGCCGATCGCGCTGCAGAACCAGCACCTCTTCGCCAGCGACTGGATGAGCTGGGGCGGGGACGACATCAGCGCCCTGCTGCGCGATGCCTGCGAAGGCTCGGGCGAGGGCTTCGCCGCGCAGGTGATCGCCAGCGGCCCGACCGAGCGCAACTCCGCCATGCCCGAGATCTTCCAGACGCTGATCTACGCGGCCCGGCGGGAGCTGGTGGTGACGACGCCCTATTACGTGCCGAACGGGCCGCTGCAGGCGGCGCTCTGCGCGGCCGGCCACCGGGGCGTCGCGACCACGCTGGTGGTGCCCGCGCGCAACGACAACTGGGCGGTCGCGGCGGCGAGCCGCAGCTATTACGCCGACCTGCTGGCGGCGGGCGTGCGGCTGCTGGAATATCCGCTCGGCCTGCTGCACGCCAAGACGCTGACCCTGGACGGCGAGGTGACGCTCATCGGCTCGGCCAACATGGACCGGCGCAGCTTCGACCTGAACTACGAGAACAACATCCTGCTGCAGGACCCGGCGACCACGGCGGCGGTGCGTGCACGGCAGGAGGCCTATATCGCCGCGAGCCGCGAGGTGACGCGCGAGGAGGTCGCGGCCTGGCCGGCCTGGCGCCGGCTCTGGAACAACACGGTCGCGGTGGTCAGCCCGCTGCTGTAGAGCCCCTCAGCGGCGGAGCTGCATCTCGTCCAGGCGGATCTGGACGCTGGCGCCATGCGCGCCCAGCCCCTCGGCCTCGGCCAGCAGCACCGCGGCCGGCCCGATCGCGCGCAGCCCATGCGGCTCGGCCTGCACCCAGGTCGTGCGCTTGAGGAAGTCGAAGACCGACAGGCCCGAGGAGAAGCGGCTGCTGCGCCCGGTGGGCAGCACGTGGTTCGGCCCGGCCACGTAGTCGCCGATCGCTTCGGGCGTGTGTCGGCCGAGGAAGGCCGCGCCCGCGTGCCGGATCTTGCCGAAGACCGCCCGCGGGTCGTCCAGCATGATCTGCAGATGCTCGGGCGCCAGGCGGTTGGCCAGGGCGCAGGCCTCGTCCCAGTCGCGCACCAGGATCACCGCGCCATGCCGTGCCCAGCTCTCGCCGGCGATGGCGCGGCGGGGCAGGGTGGTGAGCGCCTTCTCGACCTCACGGATCACCGCCTCCGCGAAGGCGGCGTCGTCGGTGATGAGGATGGATTGCGCCGCCTCGTCATGCTCGGCCTGGGCCAGCAGGTCCATGGCCACATGGGCGGGGTCGTTCCGCGCATCCGCCAGCACCAGCACCTCGGAAGGGCCGGCGATGCTGTCGATGCCGACGCGGCCGAAGACCTGGCGCTTGGCCTCGGCCACATAGGCATTGCCGGGGCCGACGATGCGGTCGACCGGGGCGATGCTCTCCGTCCCCCAGGCCAGCGCGGCCACGGCCTGTGCGCCGCCGACGCGCCAGATCTCCGCCACGCCCGCGCGCTTGGCCGCGGCGAGCACCAGCGGGTTCAGCGCCCCGCCGGGCGTGGGGACGACCATGGCCACGCGCTCCACGCCCGCGACGCGGGCCGGCAGCGCGTTCATCAGCACCGAGGAGGGGTAGGCGGCCTTGCCGCCGGGCACGTAGAGGCCGACGGCGTCGAGCGCGTTCCAGCGCATGCCGAGCGCCACGCCGTCCGTGCCGGGAAGGTCGATGTCGGCAGGCAGCTGCGCGCGATGAAAGGCCTCGATGCGCGTGGCGGCGGTGTCGAGCGCCTGCATCAGCCCAGGCTCGATGGAGGCGACGGCGGCGTCGATCTGCTGGGGCGTGACGCGGAGTGCCGCGACGCCCTCCGGCGCCCAGCCGTCGAAGCGGGAGGTCAGGCGCAGCAGCGCGGCGTCGCCCTCGGCGCGGACCTCGCCGATGATGGCCGAGACGGCGCCGTCCACGCGCGCGGTCGTCTCGCGCGCATCGTCCAGCAGCGCCTGGAAGCGCGGCTCGAAATCGGCCTGGGCCGTGGAGAGGATTTCCATGCTCAGGCCGCGGCGAGGGCGGCGCGGAAGCGCGCGATCCAGCCCGCGATCTCCTCGGGCCGCGTCTTCAGCGCCGTGCGGTTCACGATGAGGCGCGAGGTGACGCCCGCGATCACCTCCGTCTCCACGAGGCCATTGGCCTTCAGCGTGGAGCCCGTCTGCACCAGGTCCACGATGACGCGCGAGATGCCCAGCGAGGGGGCCAGCTCCATGGCGCCGTTGAGGTGCACGACCTCCGCCTGGATGCCGCGCGCGGAGAAGTGGCGGCGGGCGATGTTGGGATACTTCGTGGCCACCGCAATGCGCGACCAGCGCGAGGCATCGTCCTGCCCCGCCGTCGCCACCTGCTCCGCGACCGAGATGCGGCAGCGGCCGATGCCGAGGTCGAGCGGCGCGTAGATCTGGTCGGTCTCGTATTCCATCAGCACGTCGGCGCCGCAGACGCCGATATGCGCGGCGCCATGGGCGACGAAGGTCGCGACGTCGAAGGGCCGCACGCGCACGACGTCGAGCCCGGCGTGGTTCGTCTCGAAGCGCAGGCGGCGGCTGTCCTCATCCTCGAAATCCGCGGCGGGGACGATGCCGACGCGAGCCAGCACAGGCTTCAGCTCGGAGAGGATGCGGCCCTTGGGCAGCGCCATGACGAGGCTGGTGGCCGCGTCGGCCTCACTTAATGGCAGGGGCAGGTCCATCAGTTGGCCAGCCTTTCGATCTGCGCTCCCACCGCCGCGAGCTTCTGCTCGACATGCTCGTAGCCGCGGTCGAGGTGGTAGACACGGTTGACGATCGTCTCGCCCTCGGCGGCAAGGCCCGCGAGGATGAGGCTCACCGAGGCGCGCAGGTCCGTCGCCATGACGGGCGCACCTGAAAGCTTCGGCACGCCGCGCACGATGGCGCTGGTGCCGTGGAAGTTGATGCGGGCACCCATGCGCATGAGCTCGGGCACGTGCATGAAGCGGTTCTCGAAGATCGTCTCGGTGATCATCGAGGCCCCTTCCGCGACGGTCATCAGCGCCATGAACTGGGCCTGCATGTCGGTCGCGAAGCCGGGGAAGGGCTCGGTCATCACGTCGGCGCCGCGCAGCCCGTTGAGCCGGCTGACGGTGAGGCCGGTATTGGTCTCGGCCACGTCCACGCCGCTGTCGCGCATCACGCGGGCGACGGCGCCCAGATGCTCAAGCCGCGCCCCCTCGAGGTGCAGCGAACCGCCGGTGATGGCGGCCGCGCAGGCATAGGTGCCGGCCTCGATGCGGTCGGGCACGATGGGGTGCGTCGCCGCGCGCAGGGTGGCGCCGCCCTCGATCCGCAGCGTGCCGGTGCCGATGCCCTCGATCCGCGCGCCCATGCGCATGAGGCACATGGCGAGGTCGCTGATCTCGGGCTCCTGCGCGGCATTGACCAGCTCGGTCTCGCCTTCGGCGAGGCAGGCGGCCATCAGCAGGTTCTCGGTCGCGCCGACGCTCACCTGCGGGAAGATGATGCGGGCGCCGCGCAGCTTGCCCTGGGGCGCGCGGGCCTCGATGTAGCCGGCGGTGATCTCGACCTCGGCGCCGAGCTGCTCCAGGCCCTTGAGGTGCAGGTCCACCGGGCGGGTGCCGATGGCGCAGCCGCCGGGCAGGGAGACCCGGGCCTGGCCGTAGCGGGCCAGCAGCGGGCCCAGCACCAGCACCGAGGCGCGCATCTTGCGCACGATGTCGTAGGGCGCCTCGAGGCTGGTGGCCGCGCCGCTCAGGGTGAGGGTCCGGGCCACCTTGTCATGGACGACCGTGAGGCCGTGCTGGGTGAGCAGCGCGCGCATGGTCTCGATATCGGCGAGGTCGGGCGCATTGGTCAGCACCAGCGGCCCGTCGGAGAGCAGGGCCGCGGCCATCAGGGGCAGGGCGGCGTTCTTGGCGCCGGAGATGGGGACGGTGCCGTTCAGCGGCACCCCGCCCCGGATGCGGATACGGTCCATCGGCTATTCCTATAGCTTCGGCAGGGCGACGCCCCGCTGGCCCATGTACTTGCCCGCCCGGTCCGCATAGCTCACCTCGGGCGCGCTTTCGCCCTTGAGGAAGAGGAACTGGCAGATGCCCTCGTTGGCGTAGACCTTGGCGGGCAGGGGCGTCGTGTTGCTGATCTCGATCGTCACCTGGCCCTCCCATTCGGGCTCCAGCGGCGTGACGTTCACGATCAGTCCGCAGCGGGCATAGGTGGACTTGCCCAGGCAGATCACCAGCACGTCGCGCGGGATCCGGAAGACCTCGATCGTGTGGGTCAGGATGAAGGAATTGGGCGGGATGATGCAGACCGGCCCCTTGCGGGTGACGAAGCCCGTATCCGAGAAGGCCTTGGGGTCCACCACCGCGTTGTCCACGTTGGTGAAGACCTTGAACTCGTCGGCCGAGCGCGCGTCGTAGCCGTAGGAGGAGAGGCCGTAGGAGATCACCCCCTCGCGCTTCTGAGCCTCGACGAAGGGCGAAATCATGCCGTGCTCCGTCGCCATGCGGCGGATCCAGTGGTCGGGCATGATCGGCATCAGGGGTCCTTCCGGCGCGCGAGGTCCTCGCGGAGGGCCGGTCTAACCTCTTCCGGGGCGCTGCGTCCATCGGCCGGGCCGGGAGGCTGATTTGCGTCCTCGGCACGCACCGCCTCCCGCCCCCGGGCCTGGGCCTTGCGGCGGCGGAGGTTGGCCCTGAGCGCGGCGGCCAGCCGGCCCTCGCGGTCGTCGGGGCCCGTCATGGGGCAGACGGCGCCGCGCGCTGGTCAGGATGGGTCGTCGTCACGCTCGATATCCCCGCGGTGGAGCCCGCCTGACTACCGGCGAAGCCGGCGGGCCGGAAGGGCGGGGCCCGCCCGGCCGGCCGTGCCCCTTACTCCGCGTAATCCGGCTGCGTCCGGTCGAGGAGGCGCTTCAGGGCGGCGAAATGGTATTCGGGGCCCGTCATCGCCATGGTCGGGTCCTTCCAGGCGGCCTGGGCGCGCATCTTCTCCAGCACCTCCTCGGTCACGAAGCGGCGGCGATGGCCGGTCCACATGCTGAAGAGCTGCGTGCGGCAGGCGCGCTCGAGGTAGTAGAGGCGGTGATAGGCCTGGGCGACCGTCTTGCCGGTGACGACCACGCCGTGATTGGCCAGCATCAGGATGGGCTTGCCGTCCATGAGCCGGGCCATGCGCTCGCCCTCGTCGTGATCATGGGCGAAGCCGTTGTAGTCGTAGTCGTAGGCGATGCGGTTGTTGAACTGCAGCGCGCTCTGGCCCGTCATCTCGATGGTCATGTCCTCGAGCTGCGAGATGGCGGTCACGTAGGGCATGTGCGTGTGCAGGACGCATTCGACGCCGGCCATCTCGTGGATGGGCGTGTGGATGCAGATGGCGCTGCGGTCCGCCGGGCCTTCGCCCGCCGTCACCTTGCCGTCGTAGTCGATCTCGATGAGGTTGCTGGCCGTCACCTCGGACCAGTAGAGGCCGTACTGGTTGAGGTAGTAGTGCTTCGGCCGGCCCGGCACCATGAGGGTGAAGTGGTTGTCGATCGCCTCGTGGAAGTCGTGCAGCACGGCCAGGCGATGCGCGGCGGCCATGTCGATGCGGGCCTGCCGCCGCTGGGCTTCCAGCAGGTCGGCGGGCAGCTGGGTGACGGTGTCCATGGGGCTTCTCTCCTCCCGGGGGGCGGACGGACGGCGTCGGCCCATGATCTTCCGTCATGAACCCACGGGCCGGCCCCGGATGCAACCGGGTTCGGCCGGGATTTCGCGTCCTCGCCCGCCCTCAGAAGGCGTAGCGCAGCAGCCGGCCGACCTTGCCGAAGGCCGGCACGATCCGGCAGGCCAGCGCCGCCCAGCGCGCCACCGGCGACAGGCGCGCGAGCTGCTCGGCGCTGCAGCCCTCGGGGTCATTGGGCAGCAGCTCCTGCAGCAGGCGCAGGCGAGGGACCTGGCGCTCGAGCTCGGTCGGGTCCTCCAGGAACCAGCGCAGCTCCGCGCCCGTCCGGCGGATGGCGCCGTTGTTGCGGATCATCCAGAGCCCGAGGCGGCTATAGGCGTCGAAGGCCAGCTCGCCGCCCGGCCCGCCGGCCGTCAGCCGGTCGAGCAGGGGAGGGACCTCCTCCGCGGCGATATAGGGCAGCAAGCCTTCGGCCAGGATCAGCCGGGGCCGGTCCGTCGGCAGCTGGGCGATCCAGTCGGGCTCGGTCACCGAGGTGCCGATCAGCGTAACGCCCTCGCGCTTCGGGTAGAGGCGGCGGCGCAGCGCCACGACCTCGGGGAAATCCGCATCGAACCAGAGGACATCGGGGCCGGGGTCGATCCGGAACACCCGGCTGTCCAGCCCGCAGCCGAGATGCAGGACCACCGCCCTTGGATGACGGGCAAGGAAATCCCGCGTCCAGACGTCGAGCAGATAGGAACGGAGCGCGAGGCCGACCATCAGGTCCCGATCGACGCCCAGCCTCGCGAAGTCATAGTCGATCCGCGCCACGGCCTCGGCCGCGAAATGGTCGTGCAGCAGGCTGTCGGGCAGAAGGCTCTCGCCCGCCTTAGCGGCGAGGGTAACGAGGAGGGTTTCCTTTGCCCCCGTCAGCTTGACCCGTTCCGGCGTCATCATTCGCTCCCTGGCTCCCCATGGACAGGATATGGGGTGGAACGCCCATCCTTATAGCGGAATGCGGCGCGGCTCCTTGCGGCGGCATAGGGCAGGGAGGCAACCAGCTGCCAGCGGGCAGGCCATCTCCGCCTGGGGGACACCTCAATCCGCGGCAAGTTTCCGCTGGAGCCGCGTGATCGCGCCCGGCAGGCCGCGCACCTTCAACACGCGGCCGTTCTCGTCGTAATCCTCGGCCAGCACGCGCGCGCTTTCGTAGACCTCGCCGATCAGCCCCTGCTTCGCATAGGGCAGCACCAGCATGTCCTCCACCATCGCGGCCTCGAAGAAGGCGATGACGGTCTCCCGCAGGGCGCTCACATCCCCAGGCGCATGGGCGGAGAGGAGGATCGCGTCCGGATGCTTCTCGATCAGGGCTGCGCGCCTCTCGGCATCCAGCCGGTCCAGCTTATTCAGCACCAGGCGGGAGGGCACGGCATCCGCCCCGATCTCCCGCAGCGCGCTCCGGCTGACTTCCAACTGCGCCTCATAGGTCGGATCGGAAGCGTCGACCACGAAGAGCAGCAGGGACGCTTCCAGAGCTTCCGCCAGGGTGGAGCGGAACGAGGCCACGAGATCGTGCGGCAACTGCTTGATGAAGCCGACCGTGTCGGAGATGAGCACGCGCGGCCGGGTCTCCGGCTGCAGGATGCGCACCGTGGTGTCGAGGGTCGCGAAGAGCTTGTCCTCGACCAGGACCTGGCTGCCCGTCAGGGCCCGCATCAGGGAGGATTTGCCGGCGTTGGTGTAGCCGACCAGGGCCACCCGCAGCTGGTCGCGGCGGGCGGACCGGCGCTGGTCGCTGTCGCGCTGGACCGCCTCCAGCTGGGTCCTGAGCTCGGAGATCCGGTCGCGGACCTTGCGACGATCGAGGTCGAGG
This sequence comes from Roseococcus pinisoli, assembly GCF_018413645.1. Classification (GTDB taxonomy): domain Bacteria; phylum Pseudomonadota; class Alphaproteobacteria; order Acetobacterales; family Acetobacteraceae; genus Roseococcus; species Roseococcus pinisoli. Next base: position 58,230 of record NZ_JAHCDA010000004.1, on the reverse strand, counting down.
GTGGTCTCGCCGGCGCCCGGGCCCTGCTGGCGCCCGCCGCCCGAGGAGGATTCCCGCAGGCGGGGCGCCACGTATTTCAGGCGCGCCATCTCCACCTGCAGCTTCGCCTCGCGGGTATTGGCGTGGCGATGGAAAATCTCGACGATGACGCCCGTCCGATCCAGCACCTGAGCGCCGGTCGCGCGTTCGAGATTACGGATCTGGCTGGGCGAGAGCTCGTGGTCGACGATGACGAATTCGGGCTTGCGGCCGGCCTCCGCTTCGGGCTCGGCCGTGTCGTCGCTCTCGTCGGCGCCTTCGAAACGCTGCCGGGCCTTCGACTTCGATTGCGGCGCCATCGAGCCGACGACGCCGCTGCCGCCGGTCAGCGCCGCCAGCTCGGCCAGCTTGCCGCTGCCCAGCAGCGACGCCGCGCCGGTGCCCTCGCGCTTCTGCGAGACCGTCCCGACAACCGTGTAGCCCAGGGTTTTCACCAGGCGCCCCAGCTCCTCGAGGCTGGCTTCGTGCGTGACGTCGTCCATCTCCGGCGTCTGGATGCCGACGAGGACCGCAAGGGGGATCGGGGATTTTGTCTCCATAGGCGACGATAGCACGGGGAAGGCCAAAGCCCGGAATGCGGCCCCTCCGCGATGGCCGGCGAAGGCCTCTGATCTCCGCCAGTTGCGGAGATCAGAGCGGGAGCGTGATGCTCCCGCCGAAGTCGGGCAGGCGGAAATCCTGGCCGTTGCGGGCGGCCATCAGCCGCCGTCCCGGCTCGTCGATCGCCTCCTGCGTCAGCTTGAAGGTGCCGAAATGCATGGCCACCGCGGTCTTCGCGCGGAGCTGGAGCTGTGCCTCCAGCGCCTGCTCCGGCGTCATGTGCACGGCCTGCATGAACCAGAAGGGCTCATAGGCGCCGATGGGGATCAGCGCCGCGCCGAAGCCGCCCATGGCGCGGCCGATCACGTCGAGATGCCCACCCGCCGCCGTGTCGCCCAGGAAGGCGAGGCGTCCGCCCGAAGCGGGCTCGACCGCGAAGCCGCCCCAGAGCGCCTTCGAGCGGTCATGGATCCAGCGCGCGGAGAAATGCCGCATGGGCAGGTAGGTCACGCGATGGCCGCCCGGCAGTTCGGCCTGGCCGCCCCAGTCGAGCTCCACGGCGTCCGGAATGCCGTGCCGCGCCATCAACGCCGCATGGCCGAGCCCGGTGACCACCCGTGGCCGCCAGCGCGCGTGCAGCGCCCGCAGGCTTGGAAGGTCCAGGTGGTCGTAATGGCCGTGGCTGACCAGCACCACGTCGATCCGGGGCAGATCCTCCAGCGCGATCGCCGGCGGGCGCGCCCGCTTGGGGCCGGCCCAGCGCAGCGGGCTGCAGCGCTCGCTGAAAATGGGGTCGGTCAGGATCGTCGTGCCGTCGTCCAGGCGGATCAGGAAGGTCGAATGGCCGATGAAGGTGAAGGCGGCATGCCCGGCCGCGACGCTGGCCGGCGGCGGCGGGCAGGGCGGATCGACGAGGCTCATGGGCCAGGGCGTCCCGCCGCGCTCGCGCATCATGCGGAAGACGTTGCGCAGCGACTGTCCGGCCACGCCGCCATCGGGATTGCGGAAACGCCCCTGCGCGTCGCGGACCGCGGGGGCCAGCCTCACCACATCGTCTTCGCGGCGCGCTCCGGCCATTCCTGGTCGTATGTCGGGCCGCCCACGGCCCCCTTGGTCATCGCCGCCAGGATCTGGCCGGGCGTCGGCAGGTCGGGCTTCGCATGGGGTTCCCAGAGTTGGGCTCGGATCACGGCTCGGGCGCATTGGAAGTAGATGGTCTCGGCCCGGATGATGGCGATGGTGCGGGGCGACTTTCCTTGCATCCGGAAGCTGTCGCAGAGCGCCGCATCGGCCGTGAGGCGCGCCGTGCCGTTCACGCGCAGCGCATTGCCGCTGCCGGGGATCAGGAACATCAGCGCCACGCGCGGGTCGCGGACGATGTTGCGCAGGCTGTCGATCCGGTCGTTGCCGCGCCGGTCGGGCAGGGCCAGCGTCCGGTCGTCCAGCACGCGCACGAGCTGGCCGGGCAGGTCCCCGCGGGGCGAGCAGTCCAGCCCCTCGGGCCCGCCGGTGGCGAGCGCCAGGAAGGGCGCCGCCTCGATGATCCGGCGGTATTCCGGCGTGAACCAGTCCGCCTCCTTCTCGGTGGAGGCGGGGCCGGGCACGCCGTAATGGCCGTGCAGCTCGTCGAGGGATTCGATGTACTTCATGGGTACTCCTCCTGTCCCGACGGCCGCGGCGGCGGCCTCAGACCTTCACTTCGAGCTGGCCCGCCATCTCCTGGATGAACTGCCAGGCGACGCGGCCCGAGCGGCCGCCGCGCGTGACGCTCCACTCCACCGCCGCCCGGTGCAGGTCCTCGGTGGAGATGGGCAGCGACATGGCGCCGGCATAGCCGTCGATCATCGCGAAGAAGGTGTCCTGGTCACAGTTGTGGAAACCCACCCAGAGGCCGAAGCGGTCGCTCAGGGAGACCTTCTCCTCCACCGCCTCGGAGGGGTTGATGGCCGTGCTGCGCTCGTTCTCGATCATGTCCCGCGGCATGAGGTGGCGGCGGTTCGAGGTGGCGTAGAAGAGCACGTTGGCCGGCCGGCCCTCGATGCCGCCATCCAGCACCGACTTCAGCGCCTTGTAGTCCGCATCCTCCTTCTCGAAGGACAGATCGTCGCAGAAGACCAGGGCGCGGCGCGGCTGGGCGCGCAGATGCGTCAGCAGGTCGGGCAGGGTGCGGATATCCTCGCGGTGGATCTCGATCAGCGCCAGGCTGTTGGGGATCTGCGCATTGGCCTCGGCATGCGCGGCCTTCACGAGCGAGGACTTGCCCATGCCGCGCGAGCCCCAGAGCATGGCGTTATTGGCCGGGAAGCCGCGGGCGAAGCGGAGCGTGTTCTCGAGGATGATGCCCTTCTGGCGCTCCACGCCCTGGAGCAGCCCGATCTCGACCCGGCTGACATGGGGGACGGGGATCAACCGGTTCCCCTCGGGCTTCCAGACGAAGGCGTCGGCGCCTTCCAGCGAGGGCGGAGGGGCCGGCGGCGGAGCGATGCGCTCCAGGGCGGCGGCGATGCGAGCGAGGAGTTCCGTTTCCATGCATGGCTTTGAAGCGCCGGATCGGGCGTTACGCAAGGGAGACGAAGCCATCAATGGTTGACGTGGGGGGCGGCGCGGTTCATCTGGCCGCAGCCTAATCATACGCGAGGAACGATGCTGATCTCCCCCGCCTACGCCCAGGACGCCGCCGGTGCGAGCGCCATGGTCATGCAGCTTCTGCCGCTGCTTCTGATCTTTGTCGTCTTCTACTTCCTGCTGATCCGCCCCCAGCAGAAGAAGATGAAGGAGCACCGCTCCATGCTGACCAGCCTGAAGCGCGGCGACCGCGTGATCACCTCCGGCGGTATCGTCGGCGAGATCAAGCAGGTCCGTGACAACACGGACGAGGTCGAGGTCGAGATCGCCCCGAACGTGCGCGTCAGCATCGTCCGGGGCACGATCAGCAGCGTGATCCGCCCGCAGGCGGCCAACGACGCCAAGGGCTGAGGCGATGGTCCTGCGGTTCGTCGAAACCCCGCAGGCCGTCATCGCCGTCGAGGAGCACGGGCCGGCCGAGGCGCCGCCCGTCCTTCTCCTCCATGGCTTTCCCTATTCGGCACGCAGCTACGATGCCGTGGCGCCCCTCCTGGCCGAGGCCGGCCATCGCGTCCTCGTCCCGCATCTGCGCGGCTATGGCCGGACGCAGCTGAGGCCCGGCGTGATGCGCTCCGGCGCCCAGGGTGCTCTCGGCGCCGACCTCCTCGCGCTGATGGACGCGCTGGCGATCCCTTCCGCCGTCCTCGCCGGCTATGACTGGGGCGGCCGCGCGGCCTGTGTCGTGGCGGCGCTGCATCCGGAGCGCTGCGCGGGCCTGGTCAGCTGCACCGGCTACAACATCCAGGACATTGCCCGCAGCGCCGAGCCCGCCGCGCCCGAGCGCGAGATGCGGCACTGGTACCAGTATTATTTCCATGGCGAGCGCGGCGCGCGTGGCCTCGCCGAGAACCGCCGTGAGCTCGGGCGGCTGCTCTGGCAGCAATGGTCGCCCGACTGGCACTTCGTGTCGGCGGATTTCGCGGCGAGCGCCTTCCACTGGAACAATGACGACTACGTTCCTGTCGTCATCCACTCCTACCGCCACCGCTTCGGGCTCGTGGCCGGGGATCCGGCCCATGACGCGATCGAGGCGGCGCTGGCGCAGCTGCCGCCGATCACGGTGCCCAGCATCGACCTCCACGGCGCCTCGGACGGGGTGAACCCGCCGCCGTCCAAGGCTTCTTCCCGGTTCACCGGGCCCTTCGAGCGCCGCATCCTCCCCCGCGTGGGCCATAACCCGCCGCAGGAGGCGCCTGAGGCCTTCGCGCGCGCCGTGCTGGACCTCGCTGGCTGAGCATGCTCCGGCCGCATGACGTGCGCGGCGTCCTGCGCAGGGGACAGGCCTGATCCGGAGTGCCAGTCTGGCCGCTTCCCCAGGGAGCCAGACCCAATGACCGAACCCAAGACCTTGCTGCAACTTGCCGGCGCCAGCCTCGTGCCGCCGCGCCTCGCCGAGGCCGCCCTCGTCGTGATCGACGCCCAGGGCGAGTATCGCGACGGCAAGCTGCCCCTGGAGGGCATCGACCCGGCGCTGGACGTCCTGGCCGGCCTGCTGGGCCGCGCCCGGGCCGCGGGCGCGCTGGTCATCCATGTCGCGCATAAGGGGCGGCCGGGCGGGGTCTTCGACCGCGATGCGGCCGGCGGCGCCATTCTGCCGGCCGCCGCGCCGAAGGAGGGCGAGGCGGTGGTCGAGAAGCCGCTGCCCAATGCCTTCGCGCAGACGGACCTCGCGGAGAGGCTGGCCGGCCGGAAGGAGCTCGTGATCGTGGGCTTCCAGACGCATATGTGCGTCAGCTCCACGGCCCGCGCGGCGCTGGACCTGGGCTTCCGCGTCACCATCGCCGCCGATGCCTGCGCCACCCGCGCGCTGCCCGATCCGGTGGGCGGTGGGGCCATCAGCGGCGCCGAGATCCACCGCCACGCGCTGGCCGAGCTCGCCGACCGCTTTGCGATCGTCGTTCCGGCCGCCGCGCTCACCTGACAAAGAAAAGGGGCGCCCGGTCTCCCGGGCGCCCCTTCATCGCTCTGAACCTGACGGCATCGGCTTCCGTCGATGCCGAGCCCGCTTCTGCGGGCCGCCGGTGCGGCGCGCGGAGGCGGCCGCCCGGCGTCTGAGGGGAAAGACGAAGCCTGAGGCCGAAGGCCTTAGGCGGTCTGGCCGCTCTCGAGGCCGCCCTTGTCCAGCAGGCTCTCGACCACGCTCCAGTCGACGAGCTTGTTGAGGAAGTTGTCGAGGTAGTTCGGACGGACGTTGCGGAAGTCGAGGTAGTAGGCGTGCTCCCACACGTCGGCGCCGAGGATCGGCTTGCCCTCGCCGGTCGAGATCGGGTTCGCGCCGTTCGGGGTCTTCGTGACCTTCAGCTTGCCGTCATTGCCGATGATCAGCCACGCCCAGCCCGAGCCGAACTGCGTCACGCCCGCCTGCTTGAAGGCTTCCTTGAAGGCGGCGAGGCCACCCAGGTCGCTGTCGATCTTGGCGGCGAGCTTCGCCGGCAGCTTGTCGCCGCCGCCCGCGGGGCTCATCACCTGCCAGAACAGCACGTGGTTGTAGTGCTGGCCGGCCTGGTTGAGGACGGGCAGGCCGTCGGCGCCGGCCTTGCCGGCCTCGGCCACGATGGTCTCCAGCGACTTGCCGGCGAGGCCCTTGCTCTCGATCAGGCCGTTCAGGGCCGTGACATAGGCGTTGTGGTGCTTGCCGTGATGCAGCTCCAGCGTCTCCTGGCACATGCCCTGGGCGGCAAGGGCGGCGGTGGCGTAGGGGAGGGGGGGAAGGCTGAAGGCCATGGCGTTTCTCCTGGAGGAACCTGGTTCCGCAGCTAAGCAGGGTATCTCCGTCCGTCAACCGCTTGCACCGTGACACGGTTGAGGCCATGCGCTTTCGCGTGCCTGAACTCTCCCCCTGCGGCGCGATCGCGCGCCGTCACGACCCGGACCGCTTCTTCTGCGCGCTTTTCGCGCCGGCCGAGAAGCGGGAGGCGCTCTTCACCCTGATCGCCTTCAACCACGAGATCGCCCGCGCCCGCGAGGCCGCACATAACCCCATGATCGCGCTGATCCGCCTCACCTGGTGGCGCGAGGCCGTGGAGGAGGCGGTGGCCGGCCGCCCGGCCCGCCAGCACGAGGTCGCCGCCCCGCTGCACGCCGCCATCCGCGACGGCACGCTGGACGCCGAGGGGCTGATCGCCATGGCCGAGGCGCGCGAGGCGGAGATGGACGAGGAGGGCATCCCCACCACGGCCGCGCTCCATGCCTATCTGCGGGGCACGGCGGGCGGCTTCGCCGTGGTCGCCGGCCGCCTGCTGGGCGCGCCGCCGGCCCTGCTGCCGGCCTTGCAGCAGGGGGGCGCGCTCTATGGGCTGGCGGGGCTGCTGCGGGCGGTGCCTGTCCTGGCCGGGCAGGGCCGCTGCCTGCTGCCGGCCGAGCTCATCGCACCCGAGGAGGTGGTCGCCGCGCCCGAGGCCGCGGCGCCCGTGATCCGGCAGCTCGCGGCCGCCGCGCCGCCGGCGCCGAGCCTGCGCGGGCTGCCGCGTTCCGCCGTCGCCGCCGCCCTGCCGTTGACACTGGCGCGGCGGGACCTGCGCCGCCTCGCGCGGGGCAGGGAGGTGCGCCGGGGCCTGGGCGACCGGCTGGCCGTTCTCTTTGCGGCGCAGATGCCAAGCCGCTAGCGAATTCGTGCCATAATCACCGGCCATTGATCCGACCCAGAAGGACGGGTGAATCATGTCGCGTTATCTGGTTTCCGGCGGTGCCGGCTATGTTGGCAGCCATGTGGTCCTGGCCCTGCTCGATGCGGGCCATGAGGTGGTCGTGGTGGATGACCTCTCCACCGGTCATCGCGAGGCTGTGCCGGCCGGGGCCACCTTCATCCATGCCAACCTCGCCGAACGGAAGCGCCTGGACGAGGTCTTCGCGGCCTGGAAGTTCGACGCCGTCTTCCACCTCGCCGCGCTCTCGCTGGTCGGCGAGAGCATGCAGCAGCCGCTGCGCTACTGCCGGGAGAACCTGTCCAACAGCCTGAACCTGGCCGAGGCCGCGGCGCAGTCGGGCTGCCTGCGCTTCGTCTTCTCCTCCACGGCCGCCGTCTTCGGCGTCCCCAAATCCACGCCCATCCCGGAGGAGGCTCCGACCACCCCGGTCAATCCCTACGGCCTCTCCAAGCTGATGATCGAGCAGGCGCTGGCCTGGGCGGAGAGCGCGCATGGCCTGCATTCGGCGGCGCTGCGCTACTTCAACGCGGCGGGCGCCGATCCGCTCGGCCGCGCCGGCGAGGATCACACGCCGGAGACCCACCTCATCCCCCGTGCGATCCTGGCGACGCTCGGCCACCTGCCGCCGCTGCATGTCTTCGGCACCGATTACGACACGCCCGACGGCACCGCGATCCGCGACTATGTGCATGTGGCGGATCTGGCTGCCGCGCATATCGCGGTCCTGCCGCGGCTCGAGCAGGGCTCGGTGCGCTACAATATCGGCAACGGTGCTGGCCATTCGGTGCGCGAGGTGATGACGGCGGTGGAGCGCGTCTCCGGCCGCAAGGTCCCGCACGAGAATGGTCCGCGCCGCGCGGGTGACCCGCCGTCGCTGGTGGCCTCCTCGGCGCGGCTGCGGGCCGAGACCGGCTGGACGCCGAAGCACGCCGCGCTCGAGGATATCGTGCGCACGGCCTGGAACTGGCATCTGGCCAACCCGCAGGGCTACGCGGCGCGCGAAGCGGCCTGAGGTCAGGGCTTTGCCCCTTAGATGATCCGCGCCTCGAAGGGCGGCAGGTAGTCCGGCGCCTCGAATTCCAGGACCCAGAGGTCCGGGTCGCGTTTCACCTGGCGCTCGACATAGGCATCGACCGTCTCGCGGTCGACGGGCGCGGGCCCGGTGCCGCGGACCCAGGCCGCGCGGCCTTCCGCGTCGCGCGCCTGGGAAAGGACGACCTGGCCCTCGCGCCCCTCGAGCACGCAGAGCAGGCCGCCGGAATCGGGATCGCCCTTCCGCAGCACGGCGGCGGGGCGGCCGGCCATGTCCGACATGCGAATGGCCATGGAGACCCAGATATGGGCTTTGACGCGTGCGTCCATGACGCCTGCGTTAAGCGCTGCGCCCCGCTTGCCGCAAGCCCCGGCGATGGGCACAAGGAGCGGAATCGAGATTCCCCGGAGTTGAGTGATGGACGCGAAGAAGCTCACGGAAGGCCAGCGCAGCTACGAAGCGAAGCGCGCGGCCAAGGCCGGCATGAGTCTGGAGGCCTGGATGCGCGACAAGGAGAAGCGCGCCCGGGAGGAGGCCGCGGCGGCGACCAAGGTCGTGGCGCCCGAGGCCCCCGCCAAGAAGCCTGGCTTCTTCTCGCGGCTGATCGACCGCGCGCACAAGCCGATCTGAGGTGACGACGGCCTACGACTTCGCCGCGCGCGACCTCGCCGGCCGGGACGTCCCGCTCGCCGAGTATCGCGGCCAGGTCCTGCTGATCGTCAACACGGCCAGCAAATGCGGCTTCACCCCGCAATATGAGGGACTGGAGAAGCTCCATCAGGAATTCTCCAGCCGGGGCTTCGCGGTGCTGGGCTTCCCCTGCAACCAGTTCGGCGCGCAGGAGCCCGGCAGCGAGGCGGAGATCGGCGAGTTCTGCCGGCTCACCTACGGCGTCGGCTTTCCGATGTTCGCGAAGGTCGAGGTCAACGGGCCGGGCGCGCATCCCCTGTATCAATGGCTGAGGAGCCAGGCGAAGGGCTTCTTCGGCACCTCGTCGATCAAGTGGAACTTCACGAAGTTCCTGGTCGACGGTCAGGGAAAGGTGGTCCGCCGCTACGGCTCGACGACCAAGCCCGAGGCGATCAAGGGCGCGATCCAGGGGCTGCTGAACGGCAAGGGCTGACCGGCCAGCCTGTCACGTGCACTGAGGACCGGCCGCACGGCGGCCGGCGTGGGCGGACCGACCTACCGTCTCAGGCGGCCAGAGGCCGCGCCCGGCGCCTGAGGAACAGGATCACGCATCCACGGCCTCGGCATCCAGCGTCGCGGCATTGTCCTGGATGAACTTGAAGCGCAGCTCCGGCTTGCGGCCCATCAGCGCCTCCATGAGTTCCGCCGTCTTCGCGCGCTCCTCCGGCGGCAGCACCACCTTCAGCAGCACGCGCTTGGCGGGCGCCATGGTGGTCTCCTTCAGCACCGCGGCCGGCATCTCGCCCAGGCCCTTGAAGCGGCTGACCTCGACCTTCTGGTTCGCCTTGAAGTGGCGCTTGAGCTGCCGCTCGCGGTCGGCGTCATCCATCGCATAGACGCTCTTGTCGCCGGCCTGCAGGCGGAAGAGCGGCGGCTGGGCCAGGTAGACCTTCCCCTGCCGCACCAGCTCCGGCAGCTCCTTGTAGAAGAAGGTCATGAGCAGGGCGGCGATATGCGCGCCGTCGACGTCGGCGTCCGTCATGATGACGACGCGGCCGTAGCGCAGCCTCGCGATGTCGAACCGGTCGCCCACGCCGCAGCCCAGCGCCTCGATGAGGTCCTTGAGCTCCTGGTTGCCGCGCAGCTTCTCGGCCGAGGCGCTGGCCACGTTCAGGATCTTGCCGCGCAGCGGCAGCACCGCCTGGGTCTCGCGGTCGCGCGCCTGCTTGGCCGAGCCGCCGGCACTGTCGCCCTCGACCAGGAAGATCTCGGTGTTCACGCTGCTCTCGCTGGAGCAGTCGGTGAGCTTGCCCGGCAGGCGGAGCTTGCGCGTGGCCGACTTGCGGGGCGTGTCCTTCTCGGCGCGGCGGCGCAGCCGCTCCTCCGAGCGCTCGATCGCGAAGGCGAGCAGGTTGTCGGCGTTCTGCGGATCGCCGGCGAGCCAATGGTCGAAGGGATCGCGCAGCGCGCCTTCGGTCAGGCGCTGGGCGTCGGCGTTGGTGAGCTTGTCCTTCGTCTGGCCCTGGAAATGCGGGTCGCGGATGAAGACGCTGAGCATCCCCGCCATGCCGCCGAGCATGTCTTCGGCGGTGATATTGGCGGCGCGCTTCTCCTTCTTCATCTCGCCATAGGCGCGCAACCCCTTGAGCAGCGCGCCGCGCAGCCCGGCCTCATGCGTGCCGCCCTGCGGCGTGGGGATGGTGTTGGCGTAGGTGGAGAGGAAGCCGTCGCCCTGGTCGAGCCAGGTGATGGCCCATTCGCAGCGGCCGGCGGAATTCGGGAACTCGGCGGTGCCCGCGAAGGGCGCCTGCACCACGGCCGAACGGCCCTCGACGGCCGAGGCCAGGAAGTCCGACAGGCCGCCGGGGAAGTGCAGCACCGCCTCGGTCGGCGTGTCGCCGTTCACGAGGGAGGCGTCGCAGCGCCAGCGGATCTCGACGCCGCGATACAGATAGGCCTTGGAGCGGCAGAGCTTGAACAGCCGCTCGGCGCGGAACTGCAGGCTGCCGAAGATCTCGGGGTCGGGCTTGAAGCGGATCAGCGTGCCGCGGCGGTTGCGCACCTCGCCGCTGCGCTTGAGCTTCGAGGTAGGCTTGCCGCGCGCATAGGTCTGGCGGAAGAGCTCGCCGCCGCGCGCGACCTCGACCTCCAGCTCCTCGGAGAGCGCGTTCACCACGCTGCTGCCCACGCCATGCAGGCCGCCCGAGGTGTCATAGGCCTTGCCGGAGAATTTTCCGCCCGAATGCAGCGTGGTGAGGATGACCTCGAGGGCCGAGAGCTTGGGGAATTTGGGATGCGGATCGACCGGCACGCCGCGGCCGTTGTCGCGCACGGAGAACCAGTTCCCCGCCTCCAGCACCACGTCGATGCGGTCGGCATGGCCGGCCACCGCCTCGTCCATGGCATTGTCCAGGATCTCGGCGGCCAGGTGGTGGAGCGCGTTCTCGTCCGTGCCGCCGATATACATGCCGGGGCGACGGCGCACGGGCTCGAGCCCTTCCAGGACCTCGATGTCGGCGGCGTTGTAGCTGGTGGCCGCGCCAGCCTTGCCGCCGCGCCCCCCGAAAAGGTCGTTCATGATGTGTTCGCTGTCCCCGGGCCGGACCTTACCCGAGGCGCGGGGGCCTTCGCAACCTCAGCGCCGTCGATCCCCGGGCCTCTCCCTTACCAAGGGGATACTCCACTCAGCGCCGGGCGCGGCCCCCGGCCAGCGCCGGCCAGATCGACAGCAGGGTCCGAGGCGTCGAGGCCCGCGCCTTGGCGAGGGTGAAGCCGGCCAGGATCGCATCGAGGCTGTGCGAGTCGTCCGGGCTCCGCTTGGGCACGACGATCTCGTGGCCCACATGCGCGCCGAACTCGCCGACGAAATCACCCTTCACCGTGAAGCAGATGCCGACGGTGTCCGAGGTGTTCTTCGCCAGCGCGGAACGGACCATCTGCTGCGGCTTGAAGAGGTTGAAGGCGGACATCTTCAGGTGCGAGGCCATGCCCGGCCCGTTGAAGGAGATGAAGGGCAGGCCTGACCAGTTGCCCACCACCTGCGCCAACCCGCCGCCCAGCGAATGGCCGACGATGCTGATGGAGCGCCCGAAGGCATTGGCCTGCGCCCATTTCACCATCGCAAAGGCGCTGCCGGACATGTTGGGGATCACGTTCAGGCCGATCCGCACATTGCCGGAATTCTGGGAGATGGGCGCGGTGGTCAGGCCGCCCTTGGTGCCCGAGAAGCCGACGATGATCTCGGAAGCGGATTCGAAGACGCCGCCCTGGTAGCCATTGCCGTACCAGGTGGCCCATTCCCATTTCTGGACGGTCCAGTCGGCGGGCGCATCCACCGCCGAGCCGGCCCGCGCGTAGCAGGCCTGGGCGATGTCCAGATATGTTTCGATCGTCGCCATTGGAGGGGCATCCCCGCGGTGTGGCTCATTTCGTGGAGCCAAACCGGGGGAGCGGCAACATATTCGTGGCGATGGATCCGATAGGCGACGCCTATCGTCAGCCGAGATGCGCCTCCAGCATCCACAGCGCCTTGTCGAGCAGGCGCGAGGTGCCGGTGAAGAGATCGGCCGTGTCGGCGTCGCCGGCCTCGGCGGCGGCGTCGATCGCCTCGCGGGTCGTGTTGGCGAGGGCGCCGTAGCGCTCCGCCAGCGCGGCCACATGGGCCAGGCCGTCCTTGAGATCGGCGGGGTAGGGCGCGAGGCGCGTGGCCGCCCCGATCTGCTGTGTCGTGCCCGTCGGCGTGCCGCCGAGCTGGACGACGCGCTCGGCCGTGTCGTCCACCGCGACGCCGAGCTGGTCGTAGAAGGTCTCGAACTGGGCGTGCAGCGCCGCGAAATGCGGGCCCTTCACGTTCCAATGCGCCATGCGAACCGAATTGGTGAGGTCCATGAGGTCGACGAGGGCGGCGTTGAGCAGCGCGACGCTGGCGATGCGCGTGTTCTCGCCCAGAGAGTTACGGGTCTTCGCAAGCTTGGCCATGACTTCCTGACTCCTTGGTCATGGCCATTATGGGAAGGTGCCCGGGCGGCGTCACGCGGCGGTGCCTAGACCCTGACATTCACGTAGCGCGCGGCTTCCGGGCCGCCCTCGACGTTGTGGAAGCCTGCCGCCCTGGCCAGGATGGCCCGGTCCTCCTCGGTCAGCCGCGCGGCCTCGCGCAGATGCTCGGCCCAGCTCTCGATCGACCAGAGCTCGACCCATCGCTCGGGATGCGCGACGTCCTCGTAGAGCCGCCAGGAGGCGGCGCCGCCGCGCAGGCGGACGCGCCGGCATTCCGCCATCGCCGCCAGGAAGCGCGGCCGGTCGGCCGGCGAGACGCGGTAGCGGACGGCCTCCATCACCTGCCGGTCGCCCTCATGCAGCATGGCGCGCAGCTCGGCCGCGGCGGGCTCGGGGCGGGCGAGCTGCACGGTGGCCGGCGGCGTCGCGACCACGCCTTCGAGCCGCCAGCCCCGCACGGCGATGGCCCCGCCCGCAGCGCCGGCCGCGAAGAGGATCATGGTGAACTCGACGCCGATGCGGCCGGCGATCCAGCCCGCGAAGGCCGCGCCCGCCGCCATCGCGCCGAAGAAGCACATCTGGTAGACGCCCATCGCCCGCGCGCGGACCCAGGCCGGCGCCGCCAGCTGCGCCGAGGCCTGCAGCGTCGAGGCGGCGGAGATCCAGGACACGCCGTAGAGCAGCATGCCCAGCGCGGCAAAGGCCCAGTGGTGGAGCGTCGCCAGGATCAGCAGCGACAGGGCGCTCAGCAGCGAGGACCAGAAGACCAGGCCCGAGCGGTCGAGCCGCCCGCGCACCGCCGGCAGCAGGAAGCCCGCGCCGACCGCGCCCGCGCCCATGCAGCCGAGCAGCAGGCCGAAGGCCTGCGGGCCGAGCTGCAGCGTCTGCTTCACCAGCAGCGGCAGCAGGCCCCAGACGGCGGAGCCGAAGAGGAAGAAGGTCACCGCGCGGATGATCGCGGCGTGCATGGCAGGCGTTGCCGCCACGAAGCGCGAGCCCGCGCGAATGGCGGAGAGGAACTGCTCGCGCGGCATGCGCGAGGTCACCTTCTCGCGCTTCCAGAGCAGCAGGGAGACCACCAGCGTCAGGATGCACAGGGCATTGAGCGCGAAGGCGGCCTCGACGCTGAACCAGGCGATGACGAGGCCGCCGATCGCAGGGCCCACCGCGCGGGTCAGGTTGAAGCCGATGCCGTTGAGCGCGATCGCGCCCACCAGATCCTCGCGCGGGACCAGCTCCGGCGTGGTGGCGGCCCAGGCGGGGAAGGTCATGGCGAGGCCGGCGCCGAGCGCGAAGGTGAAGGCGATGAGCCCCCAGGGCCCTAGCCCGCCGCTCCAGGTCAGCAGGCACAGGAGGCCTGCCATCAGGACCATCCAGACCTGTGCCGCGATGAGGAAGAGCCGGCGGTCCATGATGTCGGCCAGGGCGCCGGCCGGCAGTGCCAGCAGGAAGACCGGCAGCATCGAGGAGGCCTGCACGAAGCTCACCATGATGGGCGCGGGGTCCAGGCTGGTCATTAGCCAGCCGGCCGCCGTGTTCTGGATGAAGAGCCCGGTATTGGAGGCGAGGTTGGCGAGCCAGAGCAGCCGGAAGGCTGGGTGGCGCAGCGGCGCGAAGGCGGCGGGGCGACGCATCAGATCACAGCGAACTTGATGGCGCAGAGGCCGGCCAGCAGCCAGACGGCGCCATGCACCTCCCGGGCGCGGCCGGCCAGCGTCTTGATGCCCGCATAGGCGAGGAAACCGAGACCGATCCCGGTTGCGATGGAGAAGGTGAAGGGCATGGCAAGCATGGTTAACACCGCCGGCAGGTATTCGGTTTCATCCTGCCAGTTCAAACCCTTGAGGGCCTGCGCCATGAGGCAGGCGACGAAGATCAGCGCCGGCGCGGTCGCGAAGGCCGGCACCGAGGCCGCGAGCGGCGCGACGAAAAGCGCGATCAGGAAGAGGGCCGCGACCGTCACCGCCGTCAGTCCGGTGCGGCCGCCCTGCTGGATGCCGGCCGCGCTCTCGATGTAGCTGACGGTGGTGGAGGTGCCGAGCACGGCGCCCATCATGGCGCCCCCGGAATCCGCCATCAGCGCGCGGCCGAGCCGGGGCACGCTGCCGTCCGGGCGCATGAGCCCGGCGCGTTGGGTGGTGCCGATCAGCGTGCCGGTATTGTCCAGCAGGTCGACCAGGAAGAAGGTGAAGACGACGCCAAGGATGCCGAGCGAGAGCGCGCCCGCGATGTCGAGCTGCAGGAAGGTCGGCGCCAGCGAGGGCGGCAGGTCGAAGACGCCCTGGATCGTGGTCAGGCCGAAGGGAATGCCCGCCGCGGCGGTGGCGAGGATGCCGATGATGACCGCGCCCGGGACGCCCCGGGCCGAAAGCGCCGCCATCAGCACGAAGCCGGCGCAGCCCAGCGCGACCGGCGTGGAGGCGAGGTCGCCCATGCTCACCAGCGTCGCGGGATGGGCGACGACCAGGCCGAGATTCTTCATGCCGATGAGGCCGAGGAACAGCCCGATGCCGGCGGCGATGCCGAGCTTCATCGAGAGCGGGATGCCGCCGATCAGCCATTCGCGGATCCGCAGCACGCTCACCGCGAAGAAGAGCAGCCCTGAAATGAAGACGGCGCCCAGCGCCGCCTGCCAGGGAATGCCCAGCGTGCCGACCACGACGAAGGCGAAGTAGGCGTTGAGCCCCATGCCGGGCGCGAGCGCGATCGGGAAATTGGCCAGCATGCCCATGAGGGCGGAGCCGATCGCGGCGGCGAGGCAGGTGGCCACGAAGGCCGCGCCCGGGTCGATGCCGGCGGCGGCCATGATCTGCGGGTTCACGACCAGCACATAGGCCATGGTCAGGAAGGTGGTGGCCCCCGCCGCCATCTCGCGGCGCATCGTCGTGCCGTTCTCGCTGAGCCTGAAGAATCGCTCCATGAACCGTGCCGCTCCCCTGCGTGGCCGGCCGGAGACTAGTGTGCGATGCGAAGCGGTGGAATCACCGAAGCGGCGAAGGATTGTTTTCTCGTGATCAGGATCGTCGAGTATCGGCCGGACTGGCCGGACGAGTACCGTGCGTTGGCCGAGCGCCTTCGTGCGGTTACGCCCCCCGGCGCGCAGCTGCATCACATTGGCTCCACCTCCGTGCCGCAGCTGGCGGCGAAGGACGTGATCGACCTCCAGATGACAGTCGGTTCGCTGGACGAGGTAGATGGCGCCGCGCTGGCAGGGATCGGCTTCGTCGAGCGGCCGGGACTGTCGGATCATGCGCCGCCGGGCGCGCCCTTGCCGTCCGGGGAACTGGCCAAGCGCTTCTTCCGGGGTGGGCCTCGGGCAGCCAACCTGCATGTCCGCGAGCAGGGCCGCTTCAACCAGCGCTATGCCCTGCTCTGTCGCGACTATCTCCGGGCCCAGCCGGAAGCGGCCGAGGCCTATGCGCTCATCAAGCGCCGCCTGGCCGACCGCTTTCCGAAGGACGAGGACGCCTATTACGACATCAAGGATCCGGTCTTCGACATCCTGATGGCCAGCGCCAATCTCTGGGCCCGGGCCACGGGTTGGCGCCTTCCGCCCGGCGACTGAGGTGCCGCGGGCTGCTAGCCCGGCAGCAGGGATTCGGCCTCGGCCCAGATCCGGCGAACGACCTCGCCCGCCGGTTCCGCGCGTGCCATCGCCGCACCCTGTCCGGCCCAGAGCTGCATCCGGCCCGCATCGCCCGCCTTGCCCGCCTCGGCCCGCATCGGGCCGGTCAGGATGCGCTGGATGGGGTAGGGCGCCGGGGGCACCTTGTCGAAGAGGGCGGTCGCCTCGTTGGCGATGCCGCGCGCGAGCCGGCCGCTGAAGCCGCGCGTCAGCACCGTGTCCTCCGGGCCGGCCTGCGTCAGCGCCTCCGACCAGGCCGGGGCGATCCCCGCTTCCGGACAGCGCAGGAAGGCGGTGCCGAGCTGAACGGCGCTGGCCCCCAGCGTCAGCGCGGCCGCGACGCCGCGGCCGTCCATGATCCCGCCGGAGGCGATCACCGGCACGCTCAGCGCATCGGCCAGGCGGGGGACGAGCGCGAAGAGGCCGATGAGCTGGTGTTCCGCCCGCGCCGCGTCGAAGGCGCCGCGATGGCCGCCGGCCTCGGCACCCTGGGCGATGATGGCGTCCGCGCCGGCCGCTTCCGCCTCGCGCGCCTCGGCCAGGGTGGTCGCGTTGCAGATCCAAAGGATGCCGCGGGCCTTGAGCTCGGCCACGACGTCGGGGCTCCAGCCTACGCCCATGATGGTGGAGACCACGGCCGGCCCGGCCGCGAGCGTGGCCGCGGTCTGCGCGGCGAAGTCCTGCAGGAAGGGACCCTCGCCCGGCGGCGGGGGCTCGGGGCCGAGCGTCGCCAGCGCGGCGCGCACGGCATCCTCCTGCGCGGCGTCGCGCGCGGGAGCGGGATCGGGGGCCCAGAGGTTGATCTGGAAGGCGCCGTTGCTTTCGGCCCGGAACTTCCGCGCCCAGCCGACGATCTCGTCCGGCGTCGACAGTAGCGCGCCGAAGCCCGCCATGCCGCCCGCCCGGGCCACCGCGATTCCGAGCTCGGGTGGCGAGGCGCCTGCCATCGGCGCTTGCAGGATGGGCACGCGCAATCCGAAGCGAGTGCAGAAGGCGTCGGTGCGTTCGCGAGCGGTCGTCATGATGCAAGCAGGCTGCTCGCCGACGCGGCGATTGTCCACCGTGGGGCATGGTGGTCGAGCGGATCAATCTGCGGGAAAATTGTTTTACTTTGGTGTGCGGCAATAATCGTGGAAAAGGCGCGTTGCCTTTTCCAGTATGTCGTCATGCTGAACTTGTTCGGTGTCGCGCTCCTGCAATCCATCATCGAGACGGTGCGTGCCTGGACTGTCATCCTTCCGGCTTCGCCTCATTCTGGCCTTGCCGGGGGTATGGATAGTCCGCCTGCGCGTCGCGTCCTATGATTGTCCCCTTGGCCGAGAGGCTGTAGCAGCCGGGAGGCTGCCCAACCCATGACGAAGCCCATGACCCTCAAGACCCATCCCGGCGCCCCGAAGCGCAAGCTCTTCGGCACCGACGGCATCCGCGGCACGGCCAATCGCGCGCCGATGGATGCGGGCACCGCGCTGCGCCTCGGCCAGGCGGCCGGCCGGTTCTTCAACCGGGGCACGCATCGCCACCGCGTCGTCATCGGCAAGGACACGCGGCTCTCGGGCTACATGCTGGAGCCGGCGCTGACCGCGGGCTTCGTTTCCGCCGGTATCGACGTCGTGCTGGTCGGCCCGCTGCCGACGCCGGCAATCGCGCTCCTGACGCGCTCACTGCGCGCGGATCTCGGCGTGATGATCAGCGCCTCGCACAACCCGCATGAGGATAACGGCATCAAGCTCTTCGGCCCCGACGGGCTGAAGCTCTCCGACGAGCAGGAATGCGCCATCGAGGCGCTGATGGACGGCGACCTCACGGCCGCGCTGGTGACGCCCGAGCGTCTCGGCCGCGCCTCGCGGCTCGAGGATGCGCCGGGCCGCTACATCGAGGCCGCGAAGGCGAGCTTCCCCCGCGGCCTCACGCTGGAGGGCCTGCGCATCGTCGTCGATTGCGCGCATGGCGCGGCCTACAAGGTGGCGCCGACTGTCCTTTGGGAGCTTGGCGCCGAGGTGGTGAGCGTGGCCGTGGCGCCCGACGGCTTCAACATCAACCGCAATGCCGGCTCTACCTCGCCCGGCCCGCTCGCCGCGCTGGTGCGCGAGCGCCGGGCCGATCTCGGCATCGCGCTGGACGGCGACGCCGATCGCGTCGTGCTGGTGGACGAGCTGGGCCAGGTGATCGACGGCGACCAGATCCTGGCGCTCATCGCTGCCTCCTGGGCGCGGCAGGGCCGCCTCAAGGGCGATGCCCTGGTCGCGACTGTTATGAGCAACATGGGGCTGGAGCGCTTCCTGAAGGGCAAGGGGCTTGCCCTGCACCGCACCTCGGTCGGCGACCGCTACGTCAGCGAGCGCATGCGCGAAACCGGCTGCAACCTCGGCGGCGAGCAGTCGGGCCACGTCATCCTCAGCGACTTCGGCACCACCGGCGACGGGCTGGTGGCGGCGCTGCAGGTCCTGGCCGTGCTGGTCGAGGAGAAGCGGCCCGCCAGCCAGGTGTGCCGCCAGTTCGAGACGCTGCCGCAGAAGCTCGTGAACATCCGGTTCACCGGCGCCTCGCCGCTGAAGGATGCGGGCGTGCAGGGCGTGATCGCGGAACAGCAGGCGGCGCTCGGCGATACCGGCCGCGTGCTCATCCGCGCCAGCGGCACCGAGCCGGTGATCCGCGTGATGGTGGAGGCCGAGGAAGAGGCGCGCCTGAACCGGGTGCTCGACAGCCTGTGCGGGACCATCCGCTCCAAGGTGACCACGTGACTCTCCCGCTTGCCGGGCGCCGCGAGAGCGCCGGCGGGAACTGACCAGGAAGAAATGACATGAAGGGGCGCGTCCTCATCTGCGCCGGCTCGGATTCGGGCGGCGGCGCCGGGATCCAGGCCGATATCAAGAGCGTCACGGCGCTGGGCGGCTTCGCCATGACGGCGATCACCGCGCTCACCTCCCAGAACACGCTGGGCGTGCAGGGAGTGCTGGGCGTGGAGCCCGCCTTCATCCGCCAGCAGATCGCCTCCGTCATGGACGATCTGGGCGCTGACGCCATCAAGACCGGCATGCTTCACGACGTGCCGACCATCGAGGCGGTCTGTGACGAGCTCACCGCGCGTGCCCGGGGCATTCCGCTGGTCGCCGATCCGGTGATGGTGGCCAAGGGCGGCCATCACCTGCTGGCGCCGGATGCGGTGCAGACGCTCAAGCGCCGGCTGCTGCCCCTGGCGGCCCTGGCCACGCCGAACATTCCCGAGGCCGAGGTGCTGGCCGACATGCCGATCGACGGCGAGGCCTCGATGCTCGCGGCGGCGCGCGCCATCCTGGCGCATGGCGTCCCGGCGGTGCTGCTGAAGGGCGGCCATATGGAGGGCGAGGTTCTCGTCGACCTGCTGGTCACGGCCGAGGGCGTGGTCCGCTTTGAGGATCGCCGCATCGACACGCCGCATACCCATGGCACTGGCTGCACGCTGGCCTCGGCCATCGCGACGGGCCTGGCCCAGGGCCTGGCGCTGGAGCCTGCCGTGGCGCGGGCGCGGCGCTATGTGCGGGCCGCGATCCTGGCTGCGCCGGGCTATGGCGGCGGGCACGGCCCGCTCGACCACGGGGTCACCGTGGAGGCCGGCCGCTTCGACTGACGGCGGCCTTCAACCGGCCAGGAAGGCCGGATCGAACATCTCCGAGAGCCGGGTCTGCTCGGCGGTCGTTACCCGGTCGAGCCCGCCGAGGGCCGCCTGCAGCAGCACCTCCCCACCGGGCGGCAGCACCACGCCGAGCGCGGCGAGGTCGGCCGCCACGGACTCGCCGGGCGCCAGGTAGCGGTTAGAGGCCCGCAGCTCAGGCGCGCCGCGCAGCCGCACCAACAGGATACGGCCGGCCATCGGCTCCGCGCTGTGCGACAGCAGGGCTGCGCCGCATTGCACGCCGCAGAGCACGGCCGCCGGCGGCCCTGGCAGCGCGAAGCTCATGAAGAGCGGCAGCCCGGTCGCGACGTCGTGCAGCGGCAGGTGCAGGGTGCGGCCAGCGATGGCCGCCGTGCCCTGGAAGAAGGCCGCGCCGATCGGCAGATCCTCCCGATACTCGGCGCCGATCGTGCCGGCCCGCGCCAGGTTGAGCTGCAGCGAGGCACGCAGCACCCGGCCGGCGAAATGCGGCGACCAGGCGAGGGAATAGGCGGCGTAGCGCCCCGCGATCTCCACCCCCAGCGTGGCAGAGGCGCGCGCCGGCGTACGCGTGGGCGCCGTCCGCGGGCCGAAGCGCGCCACCAACTCGGCCTGGAACTCCTCCAGGCTGCAGGTGGCGATCCAGGCCCCGTCCTGCGGCAGGGCCAGTACCTTCGCCCAGTCCTGATAGACCTCGGCGAAGCGCGGCTCGGCCTTGCCCTGCAGCCATTTCTGCGAGCGCTGGAGGTCGAAATAGGTCGAGGCATTCACCGCGCGGAACCGCCCGCATAGGTCTTTCAGGCTGCTGCAGCCGAGCGCCCGCATCGTCAGCCGCAGCTTCTCGGCGATCTCGGTCGGCGTGGCCATCGCTGCGGCACCCTCCTCGGCGCCCCGGGAATTTCCGGGGAGATTCCTACGCCGGCAAGGTCGGGAATTCGAGACGCCCGGCGAAGAAAACCGCGGGCCGCGCGGTGCCGCGTTTCGGCCCGGCGCCATTTCCATCGGCATTCCGGGATTTTCCGGAAATTCCACTCCGGCGCAGTCTGGGGCGGCTGGCATGGTCCGCGCCGCACCTTCCTCCTCCACGGAACAGCGCCATGCCGGACAAGTACAACGTCGATTCCTACAGCGTCCCCAATCTCACCGAGCGGCTCGTCATGGCCGACGTCTTCCGCCACATGCATGCGGTCTTCGAGGGCGGAACTTTCCGCAAGTTCACGAAGCGGCGCGCCGTGTCGCAGGCCGTCTACGCCGTCGCCAAGCATTTCGGGCATCGGACCGCCTTCTACGACCTGTATCTGGACCATGCGTCGCGGGTGCCCGACCTGCTGAACAACCAGGTGGACAAGGTCTTCCGCGTCCCTACGGAGGGCGTCCAGCTCAACTGGTTCCTCACGGTGCTGGGCGGCGAGACCAAGAAGAAATCGGCGAGCGCCTCCGTCACCACGCGGCTGGACGCGAATGCGATCATGGCGAACCAGATCGAGATCAAGAGCTGGGGAACGCGGCGCGTCTTCGTGATGATGGAGCTCAGCGGCCAGGCCTTCATCAACCTCTGCTGCGACTACGGCAAGCGCGCGCTGGCCCGCCAGTTCCGCGACAAGCTGGTGCAGAAATGGGGCAATCTCGGCACGACCTACGGCATCTACCGCGCACATGGCAGCGACGCGGGCGACGAGGGCTACCGCTTCGTCCGCTACGTGGACGACGTACCGAAAGTCTATACCGAGGGCTTCGGCTGGCAGAACATGACGCTCAGCCACGACGACATGCGGCGCTGACCGCGGCGGGCCGGCAGCCTCACTCGGCGCGGATGTTTCCTTGCCGCACCACTTCCTCGTACCGGGCGAGCTCGCTCCGGACGAGGGCGGTGAGCTCGTCGGGCGTCCGCTGCCAGGGCGTCATGCCGACGGCGGCGAGCCGCTGGCGGAAGCTCTCATCGGCCAGCATGGCGTCGAGCTCACCGGCGATCCGCCGCAGGATCGCCGGGTCCGTCCGCGCGGGCGCGAAGAGCGCCTGCCAGGCCAGCATCTCCAGCCCCGCGAATTCCGGCAGGCGCGCCAGGGGAGGCACATCCGGCAGCTGCGGGCTGGGCTCCAGCGAGGAGACGGCGAAGGCCTTGATCCGGCCCTCACGGACCAGCGAGGCCGTGCTGGTGACGCTGAGCACGGCGAGGTCCAGCCGCCCGGCCATCAGATCCGTCGGGATCTGCGCCGCGACGCGATAGGGCACGTGCTCCAGCCGCGCGCCCGAGCGCCGGGCGATGATCTCGCCCCAGAGATGCAGGGAGGTGCCGGTGCCGGAGCTGGCGAAGGTCAGCCCTTCGGGCTTCGACTTGGACAGGGCGATGACGCCGGCCATGTCGGTCGCGGGCAGGTCCGGCCGGCCCACCAGCGTCAGCGGCAGCGAGGCGATCATGCCGATCGGCGCGAAGTCCCGGAGCGGCTGGTAGCGCACGGCACTCGGCGTCACGAAGGGGGAGATGGTGAAGGGGCTTTCCACGCCCAGCAGCAGCGTATGGCCGTCCGGCGCGGCGCGGGCGGCGCGCTCGGTGCCGATCGTGCCGCCGGCGCCGGGCGCGTTCTCCACGACGACGTTCTGGCCCAGCCGCCGCGTCAGCTCGCTGGCGGCGAGGCGCGCCACTGTGTCCACGTTGCCGCCGGCCGCGAAGGGCACGATCAGCGTGATGGTCCGCGACTGCGCGAGGGCCGGCAGGGCCGGCAGGCCGGGCGAGGCGGCGCCGAGGACGAGGAGGTGGCGGCGATTCATGAGAGCACTCCCTGGGGGAAGCATTCGGCCGCCAGCGCGTCGAACTCCTCGGCGAAGGCGGCCTCGATGTGGCGGCGCGCGGGTTCCGGCAGGAAGGAACCGCGGACGCCGTTGAGCATGAAGCCGCGCAGATCCGCCAGGCCGAAGCCGAAATCCTCCACCATCATCCGCCAGCAGCGCGTGGGCGTGACCTGGTGCAGCGGCGGGTCGTCCGTGTTGGGATGGATCAGCAGGCCGGCGGCGGGCATGCGGCGGATCGGGTGGTCCTCCGCCCAGCGCTCGGGCGGCAGGGTGCGCAGGTAGTAGGAATTGGTCGGCACCACGGTGAAGAGCACGCCGCGCTCGGCGCAGCGGGCGGCGAGCGCCGGGTCCTCCAGCACGGTGTAGCCGTGATCGATCCGGTCGACCTCCAGCAGGTCCAGCGCGGTCTCGACGTTGCGCGGGTGGCAGCCGAACTCGCCGGCATGGGCGGTGAGGCGGAAGCCGCCCTGCTTGGCGAGGCGCCAGGCCTTCCAGAACAGCTCCGGCGGGCGGTCCGTCTCGCGATAGTCGATGCCCATGCCGATGATGGGGTCGCGGCGATGGGCGAGCATCCATTCGGCGAGCTGGGTCGCGTCCTCCGGGGTGGCCTCGCGGTCGATGGAGGGGATCAGCAGGGCCGAGACGCCGAAATCCGTCGCGGCATCGGCGAAGCCGGCCAGGATGGCGTCGGCGCCCTTGGCATAGGGAAAGATGTGCTCCGTGCCGGTCGGGTTCCAGAAGATCTCCGAATGGCGCACGCCATGGGCGGCCGCGTCCTGCAGGTGCTCATAGGCGATGCGATGCAGGTCGCCCGACTGGCGCAGCACGCGCTGCTCCAGGGTGCGGAGCACGTGCAGCACGCCCTTGGGCTTGGCGTCCCGGGCGTAGAGCGCCTCGGTCTCGGCCGCGGTCATGCCGCAGCGCGCGGCCATTTCGGCGAAAGTCGCCTGCCGCACGGCGCCCAGCAGGTGCACGTGCAGGTCGACCTTGGGCATGGCGTGGCAGAAGGTTTCGAGCGCGTCGGACATGCGGCGGACACTGCCTCGCGGCCCGCCGGAAGGGAAGGCCGGAGCGCTGATGACAGCGCGGCTGGGCCATGCCAGGAAAGCGGCCATGCTGAAGCCGCAAAATCCTTGCTTCTCCTCCGGCCCCTGCGCCAAGCGCCCGGGCTTCTCGCTGGCCGCGCTGGAAGGCGCGCTGCTGGGCCGCAGCCACCGCGCCCCGGCGCCCAAGGCCCGGCTGGCCGAGGTCATCACGCGCTCCAAGGCCATCCTCGGCATGCCGGAGGACTATCGCCTGGGCATCGTGCCCGCCTCCGATACCGGGGCCGTCGAGATGGCGCTGTGGAGCCTGCTGGGCCCGCGCCCCGTCGACGTGCTGACCTGGGAAAGCTTCTCCACCGAATGGGCGCAGGACATCGCCTTCGAGCTGAACCTGTCCGAGTTCCGGATGATCCGCGCGCCCTATGGCGGCCTGCCGGACGTCTGGAAGGTGGACCCGAAGCATGACTGCGTCTTCGTCTGGAACGGCACGACCAGCGGCGTGCGCCTCGTCGCGGCCGACTGGATCGCCGATGGCCGCGAGGGCCTGACCATCTGCGACGCGACTTCGGCGGCCTTCGCCATGGACCTGCCCTGGGACAAGCTCGATGTGGTCACCTGGTCCTGGCAGAAGGTGCTGGGCGGCGAGGCGGCGCATGGGATGCTCGCCCTCTCGCCGCGCGCGGTGAAGCGCCTCGAGGAGCACAAGCCGACCTGGCCGCTGCCGAAGATCTTCCGCCTCACCAAGGACGGCAAGCTCAACGAGGGCATCTTCAAGGGCGACACCATCAACACCCCCTCCATGCTCTGCGTCGAGGATGCGCTGGACGGGCTTCGCTGGGCGGAGTCGGTCGGCGGCCTGCCGGGGTTGATCGCGCGCTCGGAAGCCAATCTCGCCGCGGTCGCGGCCTGGGTGGAGGGGAGCGACTGGGCCAGCTTCCTGGCGATGGACCCGGCCACCCGCTCCTCGACCTCGGTATGCCTGACGATCGTCGCCGACTGGTTCACCGCGCTGGATTCCGCAAAGCAGGCCGAGGCGGCCAAGCGGCTGGCCGCGATCCTGGAGGAAGAGGGCGTGGCGCTGGACGTGGGCAGCTATCGCGACGCGCCGCCGGGCCTGCGGATCTGGTGCGGCGCGACGGTGGAGACCTCCGACGTCGAGGCGCTGCTGCCCTGGCTCGACGTGGCCTTCGCGCGGGTCGCGCAGGAATTCGCGGGCTGAGGATACCCCCGCGGCGATCCGCGTCCCGATTTACGGGGACGCGGCGCCCGGGCGTCTATCCCGTCAGCGCAGGCCGAAGAAGCTGAGCACGGCCACGACGACGACCACGAGACCAACGATATAAATGATGTTGTTCATGAGGAGCTTCCTTCTGCTCATCGCGTAACCGCGAAGGCGAAGGAAGGTTTCGGAGCCGACGCAAAGAGAAGCCCGTCAGATCTCCACCACGACGTAGTCTTCCTCGATGCTGACCGGGAAGGTCTCCGCCTGGAGCTGCAGCGCCTCGCCCTTCTCGACGCAGGCGGGGAAGGCGCGCACCTTCATCCGCCGCGGGTCGAAGCGGGATTTCCCGGTGCGGATATCGAACTCCCAGGCATGCCAGGGGCAGCGCACGATCTCGCCCGCGCGGGCATAGCCGTATTCGCCGGGGCAGTTGCTGTCGATCACCGCCATCGACGTGCCCTGCGACAGCGAGGCCCCCTGGTGCGGGCAGCGGTCGGCCAGCGCGAAGAACTCGCCGCCCAGGTTGAACAGCACGATCTTCTTGCCGTCGAGCTCGACCATCCGGCGCTCGCCGGGGCCGATCTCGGTGGCGGGTCCTACGACGTGGCGTGCCATCAGAAGTCGTACACCTTCTTCGCGTTGCCGCCGTAGATGGCGGCGCGTTTCGCCTCGGGGATGAAGCTCGGGATCGCGAAGCGCGGGTCGTCGAAATCCCAGTGCGGATAGTCGCTGGCGTAGAGGATGCGGTCCCAGCCGATCCAGCCCATGCAGTCCAGCAGCTGCTCCGGCCGCGGCGGCTCCTCGACGGGCTGGGTGCTGACCCAGACGTGCTCGCGGATCTGCTCGGAGGGCAGGCGCTTCAGGTGCGGCAGCTCGTGCCGCAGGGAGGGGAACTGCTTGTCCAGGCGCCAGGCGACGCTGGGCAGCCAGCCGAAGCCGCATTCGATGAGCACGATGCGCAGCTTCGGGAAGCGTTCGAACAGGCCCTCCAGCACCATGGAGACAAGCAGCGACTGGCAGGAGGTCGCGTGCTCGCTGACCTCCTCGATGTAGAAGCTTGGCCAGCCGCCATTGGTCATGGCCCAGCCGGAATAGCCGAAGGCGTGGATGCCGATGGGCAGGCCCACCTCCTGCGCCGCCTCGTAGATCGGCCAGTACTTCGGATTGCCGAGCGGGTGCGAGGTGCGGCTCATCAGCAGCACCTGGCAGAAGCGCTTGTCGCCGCCGCGCAGGCGGATCTCCTTCGCGCTGGCCTCGGGATCCTCGTAGGGCACGACGACGGAGGCGCGCAGCCGGTCGTCATTCGCCACCCAGGTCGCGAGCTGCCACTCGTTCACCGCATGCGCCATCGCGACCGAGAAGGGATTGTTCTGGTCGCCCTGGCCGGAAGGCTGCAGCGGATTGAGGATGCCGATGTCCACGCCATGGAAGTCCAGGTGCTGCGTGGAGACGAAGGCCGGGTCGCTGGCCGGCGTGCCTCCCTCGGGCGTCCAGGCGTCGATGCGCGAGGCCAGCGGCTGCGACTTGAAGTAGGGCGGCCCCTTCACGAAGCCGTGGCGCGCCCGCATGCCGTAGGTGGCCAGGCGGTCGCGCATCGCGGCGGAGAGCCAGGGGTCGAAGTCGTGGGGCGATCTGGCGCGCGGATGGATATCCACGTCGATAAGCCCCTGCGTGGCCGCGAGGGGCCGGCCCGGAGAAGCCTGCGGACGGATGACGTTCATGCCACTGTCTCCTTCATGGCTGCACCGCCGGCTCGCGCGCTTCCGCGCGGCCGGGGACGGCGAGACGCTTGTAGGTCGACACCGCGTTGTCGACGCAGATCTTGCGGACGAGCTCCGGGCTCAGGCCCGGGGGAAGCTTCGGCGCGCCGTCGAACTGCCAGTGCGGCCAGTCGCTGGACCAGAGCAGCATCTCGTCGCTGCCGAGGTGATCCATCAGCCGCTGCACCGTCTCGGCGTCGTCGGGCGCGTCGAAGGGCTGGACGGAGAGGCGCACATTCTCCCGCACCACCTCGATCGGCGAGCGGTCGAGCCAGGGCACCTCGAAGCGGACGCCTTTCCAGCCCTTGGTGAGGCGCCACAGGAAGGCCGGCAGCCAGCTCACGCCGCTTTCCAGCAGCACGACCTTCAGCGTCGGGAACTTCACGAAGACGCCCTCGGTGATCAGCGAGGCCAGGGTGCTCTGGAAGCCCTGCTGGTTCGCCACGTAGTCCTCGGCGTACCAGGAGGGCCAGCCGACGGAGGTCACCGGGTTGCGGTAGGTGCTGCCGGCGTGGATGGCGAGCGGCAGGTCATGCTTCACCAGCGCTTCGAAGATCGGCCAGTTGTGCCGGCGGCCGAGCGGGGTCTCGCCCATCACCAGCACCATGGCCTGGACGAAGCGCGGGTCCGGCGCGCAGCGCTCGATCTCGGCCACCGCGTGCTCGGGGTTGAACATGGGCAGCACGATGGAGGCCGCGAGCCGCGCATCGGCATCGAGCCATTCCTGGCGCGTCCAGTCGTTCAGCGCCCGGGTGAAGCCGTTTGCCAGATCCTCGTTGAAGACGAGCTGCACGCCGTAAAGCGGCGTCACGATGCCATGCGCGATGCCCCAGGGATCGAGCACCTGCTCGCGCAGCTGGCCCACCGTCGCGGCGGGCGCGCCGGTCGCGGGGCGCCAGTCGGCCCGGACGGTCTTGGGCGAGCGGGGCGGGTAGGATTGAGAGTCGAAGCCCTCCATGCCGCGCATGCGAATCTGGTCGCGCCAGACGGGTTCGAGATACGGGGCAAGGGCGGAAAGATCCGGCACCATGGGGTGCAGATCGACGTCGATGGTGCCCTTCGGCAGTTCCATGTTCATTTCCTCTCAGGGCGCGACTGTGCCACGCCCTGAGAGGTCATGAAAGTCCGGACCTTTCGGTCCTAAGGCTTAGTAGCCGCGATAGTAGCCGCCGCGGCGGGGCCGCTCCGGGGTCGTCGCTGCGCCGATGGCCGCACCACCCAGCGCGCCCACGCCGGCGCCGATCAGGGCGCCCTGGCCACCGCCCGCGAGGGCGCCCACGGCGGCGCCGCCGCCCGCGCCGAGCAGCGCGCCGCCCGCGGCCCGCTGGCCAGGGCTATAGGGGTTGTTGCACGCGGTGACGGCGAGGCCGAGACCCGCGACGACGACGGCGAGGCGAAGCTTGGTTGCCAGCATCTTGTTATCCTTCAGAAGTTGCAGACGGTGATCTTCCGATCCGTGACCAGATCGGCATAGGCCGCACGGGTGCGCGCCAGGCGGGGATTCGCCGTGTGCGCGGCCAGCGCTGCGTCATCGGCATAGACCTCCACCAGCATGACTCGGCTGAGATCCGGGCCATCCTTGCCTTTCGGTTGCAGGACGTCAAAGCGCTCGCAGCCCGGCTCGTCCTGAAGCGTGCCCGCGGCATGCTCCCGGATGACCGCCTCGAACGCCGCGTGGGCGCCTTCCTTCAGGTGAAATTCAACCACGAGACAGATCTTCGCCATGACGCTTCCTGGTTTCTGCTGCCGGCCACTTTGGCCGGGGAGGTCCAAGCCTAACGTCAGCGGAACGCCGTGAAACCCCCTTCGGATGCCTCCAAGCTCGCCTCCGGCTTAAGCGGGTGTCATACTTCCCGGAATAGGAGGAAATGAATGTCCAAACTCACCCGGCGTACCCTTGGTGCGTCGCTCTCCCTGCTGGCCGCCCCCGCGATCGCCCAGCCCGCCTGGCCCGCGCGCAACGTCACCATCGTCGTGCCCTTCGCCCCCGGCGGCAGCACGGATGTGCTCACCCGCCGCATGGCGGAGAAGATGACGCAGACGCTGGGCCGCACGGTGCAGGTGGAGAACCGCCCCGGCGCCAATACCATCATCGGCGGCGAGGCCGTCGCGCGCGCGCAGCCCGACGGCTACACGCTGCTGATGTCCTCGGGCACGACGCTGACGATCAATCCGATCGTCCAGCCGAACCTGCCCTACAAGCTCGAGGACTTCGCGCCGATCTCGCTCTGCACGACCTATCCCTTCGCCGTGATCGCGCGGCCGGATGGGCCGCAGGACATCCCGGCCCTGATCGCGGCCGCGAAGGCGCGCCCCGGCCAGATCACCTACGGCACCAATGGCCCGACGACGTTGACCAACGTCGCCATGCTGATGGTGCTGCAGGGCCTCGGCATCACCATGCAGGACGTGACCTATCGCGGCGACGCGGCGGCGATGAACGACTTCATCGCGGGCAATCTCGACCTGCTGGTCGTGGCCGGGAGCACGGCGATGCCGGTGATGCGCAACGGCCAGGGGCGGATCCTGGGCTGGACGAGCCTGCGCCGCATGCCGCAGACGCCCGACATCCCCGCCTTCTCGGAATTCGCGCCGGGCGTGGATGCATTGAGCTGGTTCGGCCTCCTGGCCCCCGCCCGTACGCCGCAGGCGGCCATCCAGGCCATCAATGCCGCGGCAGTGCAGTCGCTGACCGATCCGCGTATCCGTGAGAGCGTCATCGGCGACGTGCAGAACGTGGTGGGCAGCAGCCCGGCCGAATTCGCGGAATTCCTGCAGGCACAGCTGGCCGCCTGGCGGCCCGTGCTGAGCCGGATGGAAGTCCCGCTGAACTGAAGGCGAGGGGGCGAGGGTACTGTCCCTCGCCCCTGCATTCAGGCGCGTCGGCGCATCGCGCTCAATAGCCAGAGCAGCAGCACGGCACCGAGCGTCGAGACGAGCAGGCTTGGCAGCCAGCCCCGATAGGCGATGCCCAGAAGGCCCGCGATCCATCCGCCGAGCAGCGCGCCCACCAGGCCGACGATCAGGTTCGTGATAAGGCCATGGCTGCGTGCCATCAGCCGTTCCGCGATCCATCCGGCCAGCAGGCCGATGACGATCGCGCCGAAGAATCCTACGCCGTTCATGTCCGTCCAGCCTCCATGGTGGTCCGTTCCCGCCGGCCCCGTCGGCCGAGCGCGGTAAGCAGGGCGATGGTCGCCACGATCCAGGCCGCCTGGACCCTGTCCTGCCGGCCGGAGACTGCGGCATCGGGCAGCGTAGCAGGGGGAAGGAGCTCGGGCGGAAGAGTCTCGACGGCGACGGGGGGCGCCTTCGGCGCCGAAGCCGGGGCCTTGCCCGACCAGGCGCGGGTGAACTCCGCTCCGAGCAGGAAGATCACCGCCGAATAATAGAGCCAGAGCAGCACCACCGCGAGCGCGCCCGCGGCGCCGAAGCCGCGCGCCGCGCCCGAGGTGCCGATGTAGAAGCTGATCGCCATCTTGCCGAAGCTGAAGAGCAGCGCCGTCGCGAAGGCGCCCACCAGCACGTCGCGCCACTGGAGGCGGCGGTCGGGCAGGATCTTGTACACCGCCGCGAAGAGCAGCGTGATGAGGATCAGCGAGACCGCGAAGCTGAGCAGGCTCAGCACCACGCCGAGGCCCGGCATCCGCGCGTCCAGCCAATGCCCGAAGGCGTTGAGCCCGGCGCTGATCACCAAAGAGACAAGGAGCAGGAAGCCCGTCGTGCCGACGAGGCCGATGCTCAGCGCCTTGGCCCGCATGAAGGCGGTGATGGCGGCGGCGGGGCCTTCATCCGCGGCGGGGGGAACCTCCGTCTTCCAGATGGCGTTGAGCGCGCTCTGCAGGGCGCCGAAGGCGCCGGAGGCGGTGAGCATCAGCGTGACGATGCCGAGCGCCAGGGCGAAGCCGCCCCGCGTCTCGCCCAGCGCGTCGTCCGACATGCGCTGCACGGCCCCGGCGGCGTCCTGCCCGATGAGGCCGCGCATCTGGTCGGCCAGGGCCTGGCGCACCTGGTCCTCGCCGAAGACGAGGCCGGCGAGGCCGCTGATGAGGAAGAGCAGGGGGCCGAGGGAAAACAGCGCGAAATAGGCGATGGCGGCCGCGCGCGTCAGCGCCTCATCCGCCAGGAACCCCTCGACCACGTTCAGAACGAAGGCATAGCCCCGCGCGAGCATCCACCCGACCCCCCAAATGCGGGGGCTCAACCATCGAAAGCGGGCGCGGTTGCAGCGCCGCCGCCGCCCTCAGTGCAGGCGGGGCGCCTTCAGGTGCCGCGCGCGGTCGCTGCTGACGATCGCGAGGTCGAGCTGGCGGCTGCCGCGCGAGAGCGTGAGTCGCACCTCGGCCCCCGCCGGCCCGGCCGCACGCACGGCGGTCCAGAGCGAGGCGAGGTCGTTCACCGCCTGGCCGTCGACCGCGAGGATGCGGTCGCGCGCCCTGACCCCGGCGCGCTCGGCGGGGCCGCCCTTGGCCAGGGAGCCCACGCCCACCGCCTCGTCATCCTCGGTGGCGTAGAGGCCGAGCCAGGGGCGTGCCGGCCGGCCGGAAACGCCCGTGCTGCGCAAGGTCTCCAGCACCGGCAGCAGCTCGTTGATGGGCACGACCATGTTCAGGTCCAGCCGCTTGCCGCCCTCGCGGCCCTGCTGGAGGATCAGCGAGCCGATGCCCACCAGCCTGCCGTCGCTTCCGAAGAGGCCGGCGCCGCCCCAATGGGGATGGGCAGGCGTGGTGAAGATCGCGTCCTCAAGCAGGTATTCCCAATAGCCCGCGAAGGGCTGGCGCGCCGCGACCGTGCAGGCCAGCGCATGGCTGCGCCCGCCCGCGGCGGCGAGCACGCCGGCGGTGCCGTGGCGCATCGTCTCGGAATCGCCGAGCGGCGCGACCTTCTGGCCGGGCAGCCGCCCGAGGGTCTGCACCAGGCCGAAGCCGGTCTCGAAATCCATGGCGAGCGGCGTGGCTTCGACCACGCGGCCGTCATTGGTGGTGATCCAGACCTGCTCGGCCTCGGTGATGATGTAGCCGATGGTCAGGACCAGCCCGCCCTCGTCGATCCACACGCCCGAGCCCTCGCGCTCCACGCCCAGCGCGGCGGCGGAGGTGGCATCGGCCGGGACGCGGGACTTGATGGCGACGACGCTGGCCAGCCGCTCCTCGAGGTCGAAGCCGAATTCCGCGGGGACGGGCTGGAAGGCTTCGGGCACTTCCCATTCGTCGTCGTCGTCATCATCCATGGGATTCGGCCCTCCTGATGAAGCTCATATAGCGCCCATCAGGGAGCGGGCCAGAGCGAAGGCCTCACGAACCGTGGCGGCACGGATGGCGGTGCGGTCGCCGGGGAAAACCTTCCGAGAATGGAGGGTCGGATGGCCAAGGCGCGCGGCAGCCAGATGCACGAGGCCCACGGGCTTTTCCGCGCTGCCGCCGCCGGGTCCGGCGACGCCGGTGCAGGACAGCGCGATCGAGGCGCCGGAGCGAGCCAGCGCGCCTTCCGCCATGGCGCGGGCCACCTCCTCCGACACGGCGCCGACGCGGCCGATGAGCGCGGCCGGCACGTCCACCATCGCCGTCTTGGCCTCGTTGGAATAGGTGACGAAGCCCGCCAGCACGACGGCCGAGGAACCGGCGACCGAAGTCAGCGCCGCCGCGATCAGCCCGCCCGTGCAGCTTTCGGCGGTGGCGAGGGTGAGGCCGCGCGCCTTCAGCGCCTCCAGCAGGGCGGCGGCTTCCGCGAGGGTTTCTTCGTCGAGCATCAGGCGATTCCCACCCAGGCAAGGAGAAGCAGCACGGCCGCGGCCAGCGCGCCGGCCACGAGGTCGTCGGCCATGACGCCGAAGGGGCCGTGCTGGCGGTCCGCCCAGCCGACCGGGCCGGGCTTCAGGATGTCGAAGGCGCGGAACAGCGCGAAGGCGAGCAGCACGCCCAGCCATCCGCCCGCCGCCGCGAGGGCAAGGGACTGCCCGGCCGCCTCGTCCACCACGATCCAGCCTGGGTCCTGCCCGGCCTCGGGCAGGCGCGCCACGGCCCAATAGCCGGCGACGGCGAAGATCAGCGCCGCGAGCAGCGCGACCCATCCGGGCAGCAGCGCGAGCGGCAGGACGACGGCTGAGCCCCAGGTGCCGGGCGCGGGGCGGAGGAAGCCGATGCCGCCCAGGGAGGCGATGGCGCGCGGGGCCGCCGCGATCACCGCAGCCACGCGGCCATCGGGTGGTCGAGCGCCGCGCTGGCGGGGCTCTGCGCCCGATAGACCGCGACATTCTCGATCACGCGCTGGACGTAGTTGCGCGTCTCGGCGAAGGGGATCAGCTCCATCCAGTCCAGCAGGCGGATATTGCCGGTGCGCGGATCGCCGATGCTGGTCATCCACTCGTTCACGCGCCCGCCGCCCGCATTATAGGCGGCCGCGGCGAAGGCCATTACGCCGCTGAAGGTCTCCATCCGGTCATTGATGTAGTAGGAGCCGAGGCGGATGTTGTGCGTCGGGTCGGTCGTCAGCCAGCTGGTCTGGTGCGGGATGCCCATGCGCCGGGCCACGTACTGCGCCGTCGTGGGCAGGAGCTGCATGAGCCCGCGCGCGCTGGAGGACGAGACGGCGTCGATCTGGAAGTTGCTCTCCTGGCGCGTGATGGCGAAGACGAGGGCGGGTTCGGCCTGGCCTTCCGGCGCCGGATAGGGCGCGGGCCAGCCGTCCTCCACCATCATGGCGCCGTTCGCGCCGCCGCGACGCGAGACCCAGACGGCGAAGTCCGGCCGGCCGATGACGGTGCCGAGCCGGGCGATGAGCAGCCGTTCGGCATTGTTGGGCGCCACCGCCTCCAGGCGCAGAAGGAAGGGGCGGGCGCGGCGGGCCTCGCCGAGGTCGCCCAGCGCCAGGACGAGGCGCGGCAACTCGCGGTCGAGGAAGGCGCGCGCCTCGGCCTCGGTCGGGCGCGGCACGGCGAGGTTGTTGATGCGGGCGGAGATCTGCGCGCCGTTCTCGCCCAAGGCGAGGGCGGCCATCTGGCCATAGAAGGTCACCGGGAAGCCGGCCGCGCGCTGGAAATGGGCGGTCGCGCGGGTGCGGTCGCGCTCGGCAAGGCCCTGCCAATAGGCGGCCCGGCCCTGCGTGATGGCGCTGCGGCTGCCCTCGGCGAGACGCTGGAAATGCGGCAGGGCGCGGCCGGGGTCGTTGAGCAGGCGCAGCGCGATGAAGCCCGCCAGGAACTCCGCATCCTGCCGCGGCTCGCCGGCCAGGGTCTGCCCGTGCTGCGCGGCCACCGTATAGGCGGTCCGCGCATCGCCGAGCCGGACCAGCTTGCGCGCCAGGATCTGGCGCTCGGTCCAGATGGCGCGCTGCGCGGCGGCCGGCAGGCCGGCCTGGGAGGAAGCACCGGCGGCCCAGGCGGCGGCGGCGTCGCTGTCGCGCTCCGCGCGGCGCAGCATGCGGGCGCGCTCCAGCGTGGCGCCGGCGTCGCGCGCCGCGGCCGTCGGGTCGGGATCGGCGCCGCCGCCCGTGGCATAGGCCAGGCGCAGCTCGGCCAGCGGGCGCCGGGCCGCGTCGAGCATCGGCAGCAGGCGCTGGCTGGCCGCGTAGTCGCCGCCGAAGCCGAGGCGGTTGAAGCGGCGCCAATGGTCGTCGGGCGTCAGGAGGGAGCCGGCGCGCTCGAGGAAGGTGGTCTCGCCGAAGGCGTCGGAGGGCGTGTCGTCGCCCCAGGCGCGTGCGGCGGCGGTCCGCGCCTCGGCCTGGCGGCCGGCATTGAGAAGGGCGGTGAGGTAGCGCGTGGCACCATCCAGCGTGCGCGGCGCCCGGCCCAGGAAGAAGCGCAGCGCCAGCGCATCGTCGGGATCGGCGGAGAGGAGTTCCTCGGCGCGCTGGGCCAGGGCTTCCTGGCCGGGCCAGTCGGCGGCGGTCTCGATGAAGCCCACGATCTCGGCCGCGCTGGCCGCGCCGCCGCGCTGGCTCAGCCGCATCCAGGTGACCATCTTGGCGATGAGCGGATCGGCCGCGACGGCGGCGGAGGAGGCTTCGTTCCATCTCTGCCCCTGGGCCGCGGCCAGGGCCTGCCGTCCGGCTTCGCGACCAGGGACGGACCCGGTCTGGGCGAAAGCGGGGGCGGTGAGGGCGAGCAGGGCGAAGAGGGTGAGGATACGTCGCATCCGCGCATCCTAGCCTCTCGGTGCAAGGCTGTAATCCAGTTGGTGCGCTTGTTGCGATGGCCGCACGGGCCTATTTGTGGCCGCTTCCGTGCTCAATGCGCAAAGCAAACGAGGAAGTCGCCATGTCCACCCTTCGCCTGCAGGGATCGCTGACCGCCCTTATCACGCCCATGCACGCCGACGGCAAACTGGACGAGAAGGCCTTCGCCGATTTCGTGGAATGGCAGATCGCCGAGGGCACCGAGGGCCTCGTGCCCGTCGGCACGACCGGCGAATCCCCTACGCTCAGCCATGACGAGCACAAGCGCGTGGTGGAGATCTGCGTCGAGACGGCGCGCGGGCGCGTGCCCGTCGTGGCCGGCGCCGGCAGCAACAGCACCTCCGAGGCGATCGACCTCGCGCGCCATGCCAAGAAGGCCGGCGCGGATGCGACGCTGGTCGTCACGCCCTACTACAACAAGCCCACGCAGGAGGGGATGTACCTCCACTTCAAGGCGATCGCCGACGAGGTGGACCTGCCGCTGATCATCTACAACATCCCGCCCCGCAGCGTGGTGGACATGACGCCCGAGACCATGGGGCGTCTGGCCAAGCACAAGAACATCATCGGCGTGAAGGATGCGACGGCGAACCTGGCGCGCCCGCTGCACCAGCGCATGACCTGCGGCGCTGACTTCATCCAGCTCTCGGGCGAGGATCATACGGCGCTGGCGCTGATGGCCTCCGGCGGCCATGGCTGCATCTCGGTGACCAGCAACATCGCCCCGCGCCTCTGCGCCGACATGCACAAGGCCTGGCGCGAGGGCCGCGTCCAGGACGCGATGGCGATCCAGGATCGCCTCGTGCCCGTGCATGACGCGCTGTTCTGCGAGACCTCGCCCGGCCCCGTGAAATTCGCGGCCAGCCTGCTCGGCCACGGCACGGATTTCTGCCGCCTGCCGATGGCGCCCATCGCCGAGAGCACCCGCCAGCGGGTCCAGGCGGCGATGCGCGGTGCCGGCCTTCTGAACTGAGACGGCGCCCCAGGACCGGCCCCCGGCCAAGGCCGGTCCGGGCGACGAGAGAGAAAATCCCATGGCCGTAGCGCCCCGCAAGAAATCGATCATCAGCATAGGCACAGCGGCCCAGAACCGCCGCGCGCGCTACGACTACAAGATCGGCCAGACCTTCGAGGCCGGGCTGGTGCTGCATGGGCCGGAGGTGAAGAGCCTGCGCCTGGGCCGTGCCTCCATCGCCGAGGCCTGGGCGGGCGAGCGCGACGGCGAGATGTGGCTCTTCGGCTGCCACATCCCCGAGTACCAGGCCGGCAGCTTCATGGCGAAGTTCGACCCGGTGCGGCCGAAGAAGCTGTTGCTCCACAAGAAGGAGATCCGCAGCCTCACGGGCGCGGTGACGCGCGAGGGCGTCACCCTCGTGCCGATGGAGATCCTCTTCAACGAGAAGGGGCGGGCCAAGGTCGTGATCGGCATGGCGGTGGGCAAGAAGATGCACGACAAGCGCGCCGACGTCGCCAAGCGCGACTGGCAGCGCGACAAGGCGCGCGTGATGCGGAACAAGGGCGGGGAGTGATCCGCCAGGCCGCGGCCCTGGGCGATAGGCCCATGGCCGCGGATCGAGGCTAAGGCGGGGTCATGAGTCCCGCTTCGCCTGCGCGTTCTTGACCTGCTGGGAGACGCTGCCGATCTGGCGCGGATCGAGCGGGAGGTCCGGCACCTCGTTCTCCACGGAGCGCATGCCCTTGCGCGCGGTCCTTCCCGGGCCGGGATGATGCGGCTCGCTCGCTTCCTTGGCGGCCAGGGCGCTGCGCAGCAGCTCCGTCGTCCGCTCGCGCCTCGCTTCCGACTTCGTCTCGGAGGTGAGGTGTTCGAGGCGGGCGTTCACACGCCGCAGCGCGGCGGCGAAGATCTGCTTCTTAACCAGCACGCCGCTTTCATCCGGCGTGGCGCCCGCGCCGCGCGGCTCCGCCTTGCCCCGCTGGACGCGCCGCCGCGACCGCGCGATGTCGCGCGCCTTAGTGCGATGGTCGCGCAGGCGCCGCGCCAGCGAGACGAGGTCGGCATGGCCGAGCGTCTTCAGGCCGGGGTGCTGGCTCTGCTGGACGGCATCGAGCTCGGCGCCGGTCAGGATGTCCTTGGGCGGGCGGGAGCGAATGGCCATGCGAGATCCCCTCTCTGTTGGATGACGAAAGGGTAACCTTGTGCCCGGCCGGGGGTTGCATCGGCGGAAAGCCCGGATGGGCCTCCCGCCGGCTCAGACTCAGGCTCAGGCCTTCTTCAGATTCCAGAAGACCGGCAGGGGGCCGCGGACGAAGCCGCTGAGGCCGCGCCGGTAGGCCGCCGGCTGCCAGTACTGGCCCAGCGGGTAGAAGGGCACGTCGCGGAAGGCCTGGCGCTGCATGTCCTCAGCGATGGTGCGGCGTGTGGCCATGTCCGACGCGTCCAGCCAGGAACTGCGTGCCGCCTCCATCTGGGGCAGTTCCGGCCAGCCGAAGGCGCCATTGGCGCCGAGCCCGCGAAGATAGCCGTGGGTCGTTGGCGTCGCGCAGTCGACGGCGGCGATATTGGTGCAGAGCGCGCTCCAGCCGCCCTGCTCGACGGGGCCGCGATTGGCGCGGCGCTGGACGACGGTGCCCCAATCGGTCGCGGCATAGTCGGTGTTGAGGCCGAGCCGGC
This sequence comes from Roseococcus pinisoli, assembly GCF_018413645.1. GTDB lineage: Bacteria > Pseudomonadota > Alphaproteobacteria > Acetobacterales > Acetobacteraceae > Roseococcus > Roseococcus pinisoli. The sequence goes on along the minus strand of NZ_JAHCDA010000004.1, from coordinate 20,842 downwards.
GCAGCACGTCGCCCACCACATGGCTGACGGCATCCAGCGCCACATTGTCGGTCGGCGCGAGGAAGACGAGGCGCTCCCCCTTATAGCCGCTCGCCTCGATGGCCCGCTTGGCCGCGTCGAGGCTGCGCGGGGAGGTGAGGGCCTCCATGCCGGCCGAGGAAGCCATGGAAGTGTCGGGCGTGAAGAAGCCCACGCCGTCGCGCCAGCGGTCACGGTCATTGCCGGCGACCACCTGCATGGCGTCGGACTGATCGATCGCGGGCCAGAGGGCGCGGCGGAAGGCCGGGTTGTTGAACGGCGCCTGAAGATGGTTGGGGCGCATCAGCGTGATCACGCCGAAGAGCTCGATCTGCTCGACCACGACCTGACGCTGGCGCCGCAGCAGCGGCAGCAGATCGGCCGAGGGAGCCTCCACCCAATCGACCTCGCCCGATTGCAGCGCCGCCGCCGAGGTCGCCGGATCAGGCATGACGCGCCATTCGACCCGGTCGAAATGGGCGCGCTTGCCGCCCGCCAGCATGTCCGGCGCCTCGTCGCGCGGGACATAGCCCTCGAAGCGGGCATAGGCGGTGCCGGCCCCTGGATTCCAGGCCTCCGGCAGGAAGCGGTAGGGGCCGGAGCCGACGACCTCGCGCAGCTGGGTGAAGGCGTCCACCTGGGCCAGGCGCTCGGGCATGATGAAGGCGCCGTTGACCCGCGCCAGGGCGTCCGTCAGCAGCGGGAAGGGCCGCTTCAGTCGGATGGCGATGCGCGTGTCGTCCAGCGCCGTCATCTCGTCGATGACGGCCGCGAGGCTCTGGCCGAAGGTGTCACGCGAGGCCCAGCGGCGGATCGAGGCCACGCAGTCGCGCGCCAGGACCTTCTCACCGTCATGGAAGCGCAGGCCGTCGCGCAGGCTGATGGTCCAGAGGCGCTGGTCGTCGGAGATGACATGCCCGGCCGCCATCTGCGGCTTGGGGGTGAGGTCCTGGCCGAGTGAATACAGCGTGTCGAAGACCATGTAGCCGTGGTTTCGGGTGATGTAGGCCGTGGTCCAGACGGGATCGAGCACGGTGAGATTGGCGTGCGGGACGAAGCGCAGGACGCTGCCGCCCTGGGCCAGGGAAGGCGAGGCGGGCAGGGCGGCGGCCAGCGCCGCCCCCGAGGCGTGCAGGAGGCTTCGACGATGAAGGGACATGACGTTTCCTTATTGAATTATATCGGCGTGTGGCGCGGCCGGGGCTCGCCTCAGCTGGCGAAGGGATCCTCGACGCGCGGCCAATAGGGGTGGCGCCGCCGGGTATAGGGCAGGGCGGCGAGGTCAGCGGACATCGTGCCCGACGTCGAAGCGTAGAGCACCTCGCCGGCGATGGGCGCGAAGCCCGCGTAGAAATGCTGCGAGGACTTGACCACCACGCCGCGCATTTCGCCCAGCCGGCAGCCGATCCCCTCGAAGGCGTCGGGGTGGAAGATCTGCTGGCGATTGCTGTTGAGCAGCAGATGCAGCCCCCCTGCTTCGACCCAGGCGGAGGCGCCCATCGCGCCGCGCGCCCCCGAAAGGCCGGTTTGCTCGTGGTTCGGGGCGAGGGCCCGGATGGTGACATCGAGGTCCACCGGCAGGCCGCCATTGCGGCTGACCTTCCCGCCGACCCGCAGCGGCAGCTTGGCGCCGACCCCGGCCTCCTGGCAGATCGAGACGGCGACGGGGTCCCAGAAGGCGCCAAGCGCGATGTCGCGCAGGTTGCGGTCCACGCAGCGGCGCAGGAAATGCGTCGCGTCCGAGGGCGCGCCGCCGCCTGCATTGTCGGTGGAATCCGCGACGATGACCGGCTTGCCCGCCGGCGCGGCCAGGATGGCGTCCAGCGCCTCGTCCACCGTCAGCCTTCTGGGCGAGGTCTCATGCCGCAGGTCCCAGATGCGCCGGGCGAAGCGCTCCGCCGCCGCTTCGGCGACCGCCGCATCGCCATCCGCGATGGCGATCATCTTCGCGCCCACATCGGCGATATCCGCCCAGGCGAAGCCATGGCCGAAGGAGACGGAAAGAAGGCCGTCGCGCCCCTCGGCCGCGGTCATCTCGTCCACCAGGCTCCGGACCGGCTCCACCGGCGTCCGCCAGGAGGAGCTCATGCGCAGGTCGCGGAAGACCATCACCGGCCGGATCTCGCGGCGCGCGGCGCGCAGCGCCAGGGCGAAGAGATCGCGCGCGCGGTCGGCGATGTCGGTATGCGGGTATTCCTTGTAGAGCACGATGAGGTCGGTCGCCTCATGCAGCCCCTCCGTCAGGTGGCAATGCAGGTCGAGCTCGATGCCGATGACCGCCTCGGGGCCGACGATGGCGCGGATATGCGTGGCGAGGTCGCCCTCGCAATCCTCATAGCCGTCGGCGACCATGGCGCCGTGCAGGCTGAGCAGCACGATGTCCGGCCTTGGCGCGGCACGCAGATCCTCGAGGATGAGGCCGCGCAGCTCCTCATAGACGGCGCGGACCGTCAGCCCGGCGGGCTGGGCGGTGGCGCTCAGGCTTTCGGTGACCTCGATCCCCTCGGCCTCGGCCATGGAACGCCATTCGCGCATGGCGAGGTTGCCCCAGCCGGCCGGTTGGCGGCTCGCATCCTGGCGGTAGAAGCGGTTCCCGAAGAAGGCCGCCCGGCCGGTGGGGAGAGGCGAGAAGGTGTTGGTCTCGGTCGCAAGCCCGGCCATGAAAAGGCGCATCGTTTCCTCCGTCGTCACCACAAGGTGATTCGTTGCGGGGATTTACCCCCAGAAGAAGCCGGTTCGGCAATCGCCGTGGGATAAGCATATAAGGAATTGCCAGGGACCGAGTGCGCCGTCTGGCGTGATGCCCTTGCATCCGCGGCCCGAAAGGGCACCTATCCCGTCAGGCCAAGGACGTGCGGAACATGAAAGAACCCACCGACGGCGTGACCCTTTCCGGCTCGGTCCGGGAGAAGCTCATCGCCAGCAAGGAGAAATGGGCCCGCGAGGGCCGGCTCCTCACCGGCGAGACCAGCACCCCCCAGGCCGATCGCCTGCCGCCCGGCCAGCGCCTGGTGACGGATTTCCCGGTGCTCGACCTCGGCGTCCAGCCCGAGGTGAAGCTTGACCGGTGGCGCCTGCGCATCGAAGGCTTGGTGGAGGAGCGTCAGGCCCTCGACTGGGAGGCCTTCAACGCCCTGCCGCAGCACGAGTGGAAGAACGACATCCACTGCGTCACCGCCTGGTCGCGCTACGACAATATCTGGCACGGCGTCTCGGCGCGCGACCTGCTGATGCTGGCTCGCCCGAAGCCCGAGGCGCGCTTCGTCGTCTTCCACTCCTATGACGGCTACACGACCAACGTGCCGCTGGAGGTCTTCGCGGCCGAGGAGGTGCTCGTCGCGCATTCCTGGAACAACGTGCCGCTGGAACGGGTGCATGGCGGCCCCGCTCGCATCGTCATTCCGCGCTACTATTTCTGGAAGAGCGCGAAATGGGTCACCCGGATCGAGCTTCGCGCCGAGGACCAGCCAGGCTTCTGGGAAGTCCGCGGCTATCACAACAATGCCGACCCCTGGCTGGAGGAGCGCTATGCTTGACCGACGCACATTGCTGGCGGGCCTCGCCGTGAGCGGGCCGGCCCTGGCGCAGCAGCCCGACGCCTTCGGCTTCGGCTTTGAGGCACTGGAGGGCGGACCTCTCCCCCTCGCGCAATATCGCGGCCGGGTGCTGCTGGTGGCGAATACCGCGAGCTTCTGCGGCTTCACGCCGCAATACGCGGCGCTCCAGCGCCTGCACGACCGCTTCCAGGCGCGCGGCCTGACGGTCATCGGCGTGCCCTCCAACGACTTCAACCAGGAGAGCACGGACGCTGCACGGATCCGCGAATTCTGCGACGGGATGTTCGGCATCGCTTTCCCGATGACGGGGCTGAACCACGTCCGAGGGGCGGAGGCGCATCCCTTCTTCGCCTGGGCCGCGCGCGAGGCCGGGCCGGTCAGCTGGAATTTCCACAAGTACCTGGTCAGCCGGGACGGCCGGCATATCCAGGGCTTCTCGACCCGCACGGACCCCGAGGCGCCCGAGGTGCTCCGCGCCGTGGAGGCCGCCCTGGCCGCGCCCGCCGCCTGAGGAAGGGCGCGGGTCCGTTCCCGGCCGGCTCGTTCTGCCCTATCCCGGTGGCATGACCGAACCCGCCGCCTTGTCCCGTCGCCAGGAACCTTGCGCCGCGACCCGCCATGCCGCCGCGGGACGGCAGCCATGATCCTGGTCGGGATCGGCGCGAACCTGCCCGGGCCTGACGGCTCGGCTCCCCGCGAGACCTGCCGCGCTGCCGCCGCCGCGCTCGGCGCGCTGCCCGGCCTGCAGCTCGAGGCGCTGTCCCGCTGGTGGGAAAGCGCGCCCATCCCGCCCGTGCCCGGCGCGCCCTGGTTCGTGAACGGCGTGGCGCGCCTCGCCGGCGAGGCCGACCCGGCCGAACTCCTGGCCGCGCTGCACGCCATCGAGGCCGCGCATCACCGCGCGCGTCCCTATCCCAATGCGCCGCGGACGCTGGACCTCGACCTGCTGGATTGCGAGGGGCTGGTCCGGGAAGGGCCTTCGCCCATCCTGCCCCATCCGCGCATGACGGCGCGGGCCTTCGTCCTGCTCCCCCTGGCCGAGGTCGCGCCCGGATGGCATCATCCGGTCACGGGGGAGGGGATCCAGGCGCTGATCGAGGCCCTCCCGCCGCAGGATCTCCGCCCGCTGGACCCATGAGCGGCTTGCGGAGTCGTGCCGCAACGCTTATCTGAACGGTTCGCCGCGGCGCAGCACGTCTGCGCCCGCCCCCCATTGCCCGAGGTAACCCTATGGCGCGCGTCACCGTCGAAGACTGCATCCTCCAGGTTCCCAACCGGTTCGAGCTCGTCCTGCTGGCCGCCCAGCGCGCGCGCAACATCAGCCGGGGTGAGACGCTGACGCTGGACCGCGACAACGACAAGAATCCCGTCGTGGCGCTGCGCGAGATCGCGGACCAGACCGTCGAGCTGCCGGCTCTGGAGCAGGACCTCATCAAGTCCCTGAGCCGCGCGCCGGAGCCGGAGCCCGTCGAGGACGAGGTCCTGGACCTCATCGACACCAACGAGAACATCTTCGGCGTCATGGACGTCAACGAGGAACTCCCGGCCGAAATGGGCGCCGAGGAATTCTCGCCCGACGACCTCGAGGCCCAGCTGGCCGCGGAGCTGGGCGGCCAGTCCGACTGAGGGCCGCCGATTGATACCGCGCACCGAACCGGACGAACCGGCGGTCGCGCGCGCGCCTGAGGGTCTGAGCACGAGCGCCGCCCCGCCCCCAGGGCTCGATGTCGTTCTCGAATTCTGCCATCGCGTCACCAGCGCGGATCCGCGGCTCAACGCCGACCTGATCCTGCGCGCCGGTCGCTTCGCCGCCGAGGCGCATGCGAGCCAGAAGCGGCAGAACGGCGAGCCCTACATCATCCATCCGGTCGCCGTCGCCGAGATCCTGGCGAGCTACCGGCTCGACACCGCCACCATCGCCACCGCGCTCCTCCACGACGTGGTGGAGGACACCGAGTACAAGCTGCCCGAGATCGAGCAGCGTTTCGGCGCCGAGATCGCGCGCCTGGTCGACGGCGTCACCAAGCTCTCCCGCATCGAGGTGCAGAGCGAGCGCACCAAGCAGGCCGAGAACCTCCGCAAGCTGCTGCTGGCCCTCAGCGAGGACCTGCGCGTCCTGCTGGTGAAGCTGGCGGACCGGCTGCACAACATGCGCACCATCGCCTTCGTGTCGAAGCCGGCCAGCCGGCTGCGCACGGCGCGCGAGACGCTGGAGATCTACGCGCCGCTGGCCGAGCGCATCGGCATGGAGGGGCTGAAGACCGAGCTGGAGGCGCTCGCCTTCCGGGAGCTCCACCCCGAGGCCTGGGCCACGATCGCGCAGCGCCTGACCTATCTGCGCGGCCGCTCCGCCGACATCATCCCCGAGATCGAGCTGGAGCTGCGCGAGACGCTGGAGATGCACGGCGTCCCGGTCGAGGAAGTGCTGGGCCGCGAGAAGTCGCCCTATTCGATCTGGCGCAAGATGCAGGCGAAGAACGTCGCCTTCGAGGGCCTCTCGGACGTGATGGCCTTCCGCATCATCGTGCCCGAGCGGTCGCAGTGCTACCTCGCGCTGGGCGCCATCCACGATGCCTTCAAGGTGATCGCCGGCCGCTTCAAGGACTATATCTCGACGCCCAAGACCAACGGCTACCAGTCGCTGCACACGGGCGTCCTGCTGCCGGGCCGCCGCGAGGAGGCGAAGATCGAGGTGCAGATCCGCACGCGGGAGATGCACCAGATCGCCGAATACGGCCTGGCCGCGCACTGGATCTACAAGCAGGGCGGCGAGGCCGCGCCCGCGCGCAGCTTCCCCTGGGTCCGCGCCCTCATCGATATCCTGGAGAACGAGCCCGAGGCCAACCAGGCGATGGAGAGCACAAAGCTCGAGCTCCATCGCGAACTGGTCTTCTGCTTCAGCCCCAAGGGCGACCTGATCGAGCTGCCGCGCGACGCGACGCCGGTGGACTTCGCCTATCACGTCCACAGCCAGGTGGGTGATACCTGCGTCGGCGCGAAGGTGAACGGCCGCATCGTGCGGCTGCACGACAAGCTCTCCAACGGCGACCAGGTCGAGATCATCACGGCCAAGGGCGGCAAGCCCAACCCGGCCTGGATGAAGTTCGTGAAGTCCGGCAAGGCGCAGGCGCGCATCCGGCGCTTCGCCCAGGCCGAGGAAAAGGAGAAGCAGCGCGACGAGGGCCGCACCCTCATCGTGAAGATGTTCCGGCAGAACGGCCTGGAATTCACCGAGAAGCTGCTGGAGCCCGCCGTGAAGGCGCTGCGCCAGTCCGGCGTCGAGGAGATGTACCACGCCGTCGCCACCGGCAGCCTCTCCGCGCGCGACGTGGTGCATGCGGCCTTCCCCGAGCTGCGCGCGCCGCAGCGGGCGGTGGAGCCCATGGCGCTGGTGGCCGGCCGGGGGCGGCTCGGCCGCGCCGGCTCGCAGAAGCAGACCACGGTGCCGGCGGTGCCCATCACCGGCGTCGTGGCTGGCATGCAGCTTCACTTCGCGCAGTGCTGCCACCCCATTCCGGGCGATCGCATCGTGGGCATCGTCACCACCGGCAAGGGTGTCACCATCCATACCCAGGACTGCCACATGCTGGAGAACTTCGCGGCCACGCCCGAGCGGTTCCTGGACGTGGACTGGGAGGAGGGTGCCCTGGGCCCGGCCACGCATGTGGTGCGCCTCTCGGTCACGGCCATGAACAGCCAGGGGCTCCTCTCCAGCGTCGCGAACGCCATCAGCAAGCAGAAGGCCGTGCTGACGAACCTCCGCCTCGGCCGGCGCGAGGACGACGAATGCGACCTCAACATCGACGTCGAGGTCCGCGACACGCGGCATCTCGCCGAGCTCATGGGCACGCTCCGCGCGTGCGAGGGCGTCATCCGCGTCGATCGCTCCAGGAGCTGAAGGCCGGATGATAAAGCAGTCATGATTCTCGGCATCGGCAATGACGTCTGCGACATCCGTCGCATCGAATCGGTGATGGCCCGCCATGGGGACCGCTTCCTCCAGCGCGTCTTCACGCCCATCGAGCGCGCCAAGGCGGAGCGCCGGACGGAGAAGATCCGCGCCGGGACCTACGCCAAGCGCTTCGCCGCCAAGGAGGCGGCGAGCAAGGCGCTGGGCACCGGTTTCCGGGCCGGGGTCTTCATGCAGGATCTGGGCGTGGTGAACCTGCCCTCCGGCCAGCCCACGCTGCGGCTCACCGGGGGGGCTGCCGCCCGCCTCGCCGCCATGACGCCACCGGGGCACCGGGCCGAGATCTCGCTGACCATGACGGACGAGTATCCCTATGCCAGCGCCATCGTGATCATTTCGGCGGTGGCGCTCGTGCCCCCCGTTGCCGTTCCTTGACACCTGACAGGCCCTGGGCTCAATCCCGGGCCTCAAACGCGCGGTGCTCCTCCCCATGGCGAAATCCACCACCTTGACGGCCAAGAAGAAGACCGGCGGCTGGCTCGAAAGCGTCAAGACGGTCGTCTATGCCGCGCTGATCGCCATCGGCATCCGCACCGTGGCCTTCGAGCCGTTCAACATCCCGTCCGGCTCCATGATCCCGACGCTGCTGGTCGGCGACTATCTCTTCGTCTCCAAATACTCCTACGGCTATTCGCGGCACTCGATGCCCTTCAGCCCGAACCTGTTCCAGGGGCGCATCTTCGGCGCCATGCCGCAGCGCGGGGACGTGGCGGTATTCAAGCTGCCGCGCGACACCAGCCAGGACTACATCAAGCGCATCATCGGCCTGCCGGGCGACATCATCCAGGTCCGCCGCGGCATCCTGCACGTCAACGGCCAGCCGGTCCGCCTGGAGAATCTCGGTCCCTTCGTGGCCGAGGGCGACGGGCCGCGCATGACGGTGCAGCTGCTGCGCGAATTCCTGCCGGGCGGGCGCTCGCACCTGATCATCGAGCAGTCCAACGACGGGCCGCTCGACAATACGCCGGAGTTCCGCGTGCCGGACGGCCATTTCTTCGCCATGGGCGACAACCGCGACAACAGCCTGGACAGCCGCGTCCCCAGCGCCGTCGGCTACGTGCCGATCGAGAACCTGGTCGGCCGCGCCGAGTTCATCTTCTTCTCCGTCGACGGCAGCGCGCGCTGGTGGGAGGTCTGGGCCTGGCCCTTCGCCATCCGCTACTCGCGCCTGTTCAGCGCCGTCCGATGATGGTGGCCGCATGAAGGGCGCTCTCGAGGAGCGCCTCGGCCACCGCTTCGGCAAGGCGTCGCTGCTGGAGCAGGCGCTGACCCACCGCTCCGCCGCCGATCCGCGCCGGGGCATGCTGGATTCCAACGAGCGGCTCGAATTCCTGGGCGACCGCGTGCTCGGCCTCTGCATGGCCGAATGGCTGGCCGAGCGCTTCCCGCAGGAGCGCGAGGGCGACCTGGGCAAGCGCCTGGCGACGCTCTGCTCGCAGGAGGTGATCGCGCCCATCGCCGAGAAGATGGGGCTCGCCGAGGCGCTGCGCGTGCCGCCTTCCGAGGGGCGCACCGGCCTGCGCGCCCGGGCGACGGTGCTGGCCGACGCGCTCGAGGCGATCCTCGGCGCGCTCTACCTGGATGGCGGGCTCGATGCGGCCCGGAATGTGGTACGACGCGAATGGGCGGCGGCGATCGAGGTCGACGCCAAGCCGCCCGTCAGTGCCAAGAACAGATTGCAGGAGTGGACCTTGGGGCGTGGCCTCGGATTGCCCGATTATCAGCACGTCTCCGTGACGGGGCCTTCGCACGCGCCCGTCTTCGTCGTGACGGTCCATGCGGCCGGGCGCTCGGCCGAAGGCATGGGCGAAAGCAAGCGGGCGGCGGAGCAGGCCGCGGCGGAAGCCTGGCTCGGGGGGCTGCCGGCATGAGCGACGCCAGCCCGACCGCCACCACCCCTCCCGAGAAGCAGCGCTGCGGCTTCGTCGCCATCCTGGGCGCGCCCAATGCCGGGAAATCCACGCTGGTCAACGCCATGGCGGGGACCAAGGTGACCATCGTCTCGCCCAAGCCGCAGACCACGCGCTTCCGCGTGCGCGCGGTGCTGATCGAGAAAGAGGCGCAGATCATCCTGGTGGACACGCCGGGCATCTTCGCGCCGCGCCGCCGGCTGGACCGCGCCATGGTTTCGGCCGCCTGGGGCGGGGCCAAGGACGCCGACTTCGCGCTGCTGGTGATCGACGCGAAGACGGGCCTCACCGAGGCCGTGCGCGCCATCATCGAGCGGCTGGCGGAGCAGAAGCGCACCGTCTGGCTGGCGCTGAACAAGGTCGACCTCATCCCGCGCGAGATCCTGCTGCCGCTCGCAGCGACGCTGCACGAGATGCTGCCCTTCGCCGAGACCTTCATGATCTCGGCCGAGAAGAACAAGGGCCTCGACCGCCTGCGCGAGAAGCTGGCCGAGGCCATGCAGCCCGGCCCCTGGATGTTCCCCGAGGACGAGCTGTCCGACCTGCCCAACCGCATGCTGGCGGCCGAGGTGGTGCGCGAGCAGATCCTGCGCCAGACCCATGAGGAGGTGCCGCACTACGCCTCCGTCGAGACCGAGAGCTGGGCGGAGCGGCCCGACGGCAGCGCCCGGGTGGATTGCACCATCTACATCGCCCGCGCGACGCAGAAGGCCATCCTGATCGGCGAGGGCGGCACGCGCATCAAGGAGATCGGCCGCAGGGCGCGGATGGAGCTGACGGCGCTGCTGGAACGGCCCATCCACCTGTTCCTGAACGTGAAGGAACGGCCGGGCTGGGACGAGGAACGTGGGCGCATCCGGGCGCTCGGCCTCGAGGACGAGGGGTGAGCCGACGCCCAGGCTGGTTGATCGCCTGGGCCGTAACGGCGGGCCTTTGCGCCGTGGCAGGCCTTGCCATGGCGCTGACGCCGGAGAGCTGCAACCTGCTGGGGCGCTGCCCCTGGACCAGCGGCTTCGGCATCGCCTTGCTGAGCGCGCCGGTGATCGCGCTCGCCGCGATCGTCGCGCTGGGAATGAGCCTCATGGCCTGGCGGCGCCGGCGATGAGCGTGGAATGGGCGGCGCCCGCCATCGTCCTGGCCGCACGGCCCTATGGCGAGGGCGGCGCCGTGGTCACCCTGCTGACCGAGGCCCATGGCCGGCATGCTGGCCTCGCCAAGGGCGGTGCCTCCCGCGGCCAGGCCGCGCTCTGGCAGCCCGGGAACCTGATCGAGGCGCGCTGGGTCGGCCGGCTGGCGGACCAGCTCGGCGCCGTCTCCGGCGAGATGGTGCATGCCGCGGCCGCCCGCGCGATGGACGACCCGCTGGCGCTCGCCCTCCTCACCGCCGCCTGTGCCGTGGCCGAGGGCGCGCTGCCGGAGCGCGAGGCGCATCCGGCCTGTTTCCATGGCCTGGTGCGCGTCATCTCCGCCCTGGCCCGCGGCCCGGAGGATGCCCTGCCGCTGCTGGTCCAATGGGAGGCCGCGTTGCTGGCGGAGCTGGGCTACGGCCTCGACCTGGCCAGCTGCGCCGCCACCGGGAGCACGGAAGACCTCGTCTGGGTCTCCCCCCGATCCGGCCGCGCGGTCAGCGCGGCGGCCGGCGCGCCCTATGCGGACCGCCTGCTGCGCCTGCCGGCTTTTCTCCGCGACGATACAAAGCCGTCAGATCTTCAGGAATGGCTTGCAGGACTTCGCCTTACGGGCTTTTTCCTTGCCCGGGATGCCTTCGGTCTGCAGCACCGCCCCTTGCCCCAGGCGCGGGTGATGTTGCAGGACCGTGTGACCAATTTGACTGGATCGAGTGAGAATGCCTGACGACCTCGTGCTGAAAGATCCGGGCCAGATCCGTGAGACCCACCTCGGCGAGGCGCTGAGCGAGCGCTACCTCGCCTATGCCATGTCCACCATCATGGCGCGCTCGCTGCCCGATGTGCGGGACGGGCTGAAGCCCGTGCATCGCCGCCTCCTCTGGGCGATGCACCAGCTGAAGCTCGACCCGGCTTCCGGCTTCAAGAAATGCGCCCGCATCGTCGGCGACGTGATGGGCAAGTACCACCCGCATGGCGACAGCTCGATCTACGAGGCGCTGGTCCGTCAGGCGCAGGAATTCGCCGCGCGCTACACGCTGGTCGAAGGGCAGGGGAACTTCGGCAATATCGACGGCGATAACGCCGCGGCCATGCGCTACACCGAGGCGCGGCTGACCGAGGTCGCCCAGGCGCTGCTGACCGGCATCGACGAGGATTCGGTCGACTTTCGCGCCACCTATGACGGCGAGGACAAGGAGCCGGTGGTCCTGCCGGCGGCCTTCCCGAACCTGCTGGCCAATGGCGCGACCGGCATCGCCGTGGGCATGGCGACGAGCATCCCGCCGCACAATGCCGGCGAGCTCTGTGCCGCCGCGCTGGAGCTCATCGCCAATCCCGAGGCCACGACGGCGGACCTGCTGAAGCACGTCCCCGGCCCTGACTTCCCGACAGGCGGCGTGCTGGTCGAGAGCGCGGCCGCCATCGCCGAGGCCTATGAGACCGGCCGCGGCGGCTTCCGCCATCGCGCGAAGTGGGAAGTGGAGAAGGGCAAGGCCGGCGCCTGGACCATCGTGGTCACGGAGATCCCCTACCAGGTCCAGAAGTCGCGGCTGATCGAGCAGGTCGCCCTGCTGCTGGAGGAGAAGAAGCTCCCTCTGCTGGCCGATGTGCGCGACGAGAGCACGGACGTGGTCCGCCTCGTGCTGGAGCCGCGCAACCGCACGGTCGAGCCCGCGGTGCTGATGGAGACGCTGTTCCGCGCGACGCAGCTCGAGAGCCGCTTCAGCCTCAACATGAACGTGCTGGATGCGAGCCGCACGCCCCGCGTCATGGGCCTGCGCGAGGCGCTGAGGGCCTGGCTCGATCATCGCCACGTCGTGCTGATCCGCCGCACCAACCATCGCCTCGCGGCCATCGCGCGGCGGCTGGAGATCCTGGGCGGCTACCTCATCGCCTATCTCAACCTCGACGAGGTGATCCGCATCATCCGCACCGAGGATGAGCCGAAGCCCAAGCTGATGGCGCGCTTCGAGCTGAGCGAGGTGCAGGCGGAGGCCATCCTCAACATGCGCCTGCGCGCCCTGCGCAAGCTCGAGGAAATGGAAATCCGCAAGGAGCACGACAAGCTCAGCAAGGAGCAGAAGCAGCTCCAGGCGCTGCTCGGCAGCAAGACGAAGCAGTGGGCCGCCATCGGCAAGGAGGTCGAGGAGGCCCGGAAGAAGTTCGGCTCGGGGCCCCTGGGCGATCGCCGCACGGCCATCGGCTCCGGCGCGCCCGCCGTGGTCGTGGATGAGAGTGCCTTCATCGAGCGCGAGCCGCTGACCGTGATCCTGTCGGAGAAGGGCTGGATCCGCGCGATGAAGGGGCATCTCGCCGAGGAGACGGAGCTGCGCTTCAAGGAGGGCGACGAGCTCGCCTTTCGCCTGCACGCGCAGAGCACGGACCGGCTCGTGATCTTTGCCAGCAACGGCAAGGCCTATACGCTGCGCTGCGACACCCTGCCGCGCGGCCGCGGCGATGGGCAGCCGCTGCGCCTGATCGTGGATTTGCCGAACGAGGACAGCGTGCTGGCGATGTTCCTGCCCGTGGCGGGCCAGAAATTCCTGGTGGCGGCGACCGACGGCAAGGGCTTCCTGGTCGAGGGCGAGGAGCTGCTGGCGGAGAAGCGCACCGGCAAGCAGATCATGACGCTGGAAGGCCTGGGCCGCGCCACGCTCTGCGTTCCGGGGGAGGGCGATTCCGTCGCCGTGCTCGGCGAGAACCGCAAGCTGCTGGTCTTCCCGCTGGAGCAGCTGCCGATCATGACGCGCGGCCGCGGCGTGCAGCTGCAATCCTACAAGGATGGCGGCCTGGCGGATGCGAAGGTCTTCGCCGCCGCCGACGGGCTGAGCTGGGCACTTGGAGAGCGGACCCGCACCGAGCTGGACCTGACGACCTGGCGCGGCAACCGCGCCGGCGCGGGGAAGCTGCCGCCCAATGGTTTCCCTCGCAGCAACCGGTTTGGAAACTGATCGATGCGCCTGCTTTTGGCTTCCTCTCTGCTTCTTCTCGCCGCCCTGCCTGCTGAGGCGCAGCGGAGCGGCCCCCATGACGGCTTTTATTCCGGCCATCGCGTGCAGGAGTGCCGGCGCAGCGGCCGCTCAGGCTCGCAGCTGCTGACCGCCGAGGTCCATGGATCGACCATGACGATCCCCGGCTTTGTGGGCGACGCGCCGATTGAGGCGACCATCGACGGCACCGGCGGGGTGCGCCTGCCGCGGCTGGGCCTCTTCGGCGCGGGGACGGGGCAGATCTACGAGGGGCCGAACAACGCCCGGCGCTTCACGGGCTCGCATCCCGGCCGGAACGACTGCCAGCTGACCTACGATCTGATCCGCCGGCCCGCAGGGCGCCGCTAGGCCCAGGCCCCGTTCGGCCGTCAGCCGGCGAGGACGGCCTCGCCGGTCGCGGGGATTTCCTCGCCGAGCGGGCGCCAACTGCCGCGGACCAGCACCTCGGCCGGCCGGTAGGCGGCCTTGTAGGACATCTTCCGGCTCTCCGGGACCCAATAGCCCAGATAGACATAGGGCAGGCCGCTGCGCCGGGCCTCGGCGATCAGCCACATCACCGCGAAGGCGCCCAGGCTGCGGCGATCTTCCTCGGGCGAGAAGAAGCTGTAGACGGCGGAAAGCCCGTCCGAGAGCCAGTCCGTGAGGCAGCCGCCCACCAGCTTCCCGCCGGGCTCGCGGAATTCCACGATGCCGGTGGTGATGGGCGTGTCCTCGACCATGGCGCGATAGTCGTAGAAGCCCATCGCGGCCATGTCGCCGCCGGAATGGCGGCTCTGCTGGTAGTGCTGGAAGAGCGCGAACTGCTCCGCCGTCGCGCGGGCGGCGGTGGGACGGATCTCGAGATCCGCGTTGCGCGCGAGCACCTTTCGCTGCGTGCGGTTGGGCACGAAGTCGGCGGTGCGGACGCGGATGGGGATGCAGGCGCGGCAGCCGGGGCAGACCGGCGAATAGGCGATGTTGTGGCTGCGGCGGAAGCCGGCGCGCGAAAGCTTGTCGTGCAGCGCCTCGGAATCCGCGCCCGTGAGCTCGGTCACGATCTTCCGCTCCGTCCTGCCGGCCAGATAGGGGCAGGGGAGTGGCGTGGTCGTGTAGAAATACTGGGGGCGTCGGGTACGGCTTTGCAAGGCGCCAATCTCGCGGGTCACGCGCGGGATTTCAATAGGATCGCCACGAGATCCCGGCGCGGCAGGGCGTTTACCGCCCTGGCCCAGCCGGGAACCTCGTCACGTTTGGGCGCCCCCGCCGGGCGCCCATGAACTCAGCGCTTGCGCTGGCGGGCCTGACGCGCGGCGTAGCGCGCGTCGCGAGCCGCCTTCTGGTCCTTCATGAGCGCGATGGCGCTGGCCTTGCCGGCCATGGCGGTGGCGATCCGCTCGCGCTCGGCGGCCTCCGCCGCCTCGCGGGCAGCCTCGGCCTCGGCGGCCTGGGCTGCGGCGATGCGCGCCGCTTCGGCGGCCTGGGCCTCCGCCAGGGCGCGCATCTCGGCCTCACGCTTGGCGATGCGCTCCCGCCGGGCTTCCGCCACGGCGATGCGCTCCTGCATGCGTTCCTGAACGACCGGATCGTCTTTCCGGGCCATCAATTCGGCGAATCGCGCCTGGGCGGATTTGCGCGCCGCTTCCGACGCCTTGGCACGATCCTGATGGCGGTCGCGCTGGGTGCTCTGCATGGATATGGGTTGGTTTCCTGATTCCGTGGGTGGTGGTGGAAGGCGAGTGGAGGCGAGGCTTCAGCCGAGGATGGCGACGACGATGTCCCGAAGCTCGGACTGCGTCAGGCCAATCGGCTGCATCGTCTCGGGCTTGGGCTGGGGCGCCTTGGCAGTGAAGGTGCTCGAATGGGTATGCGTGTGATTCATTCCAAATTTCCGGCAGTCGCGCGGGGCGCGTACCGCCAATATCCCTGATGGGTGTGTTCGGTCCGCGGACCGGAATAGGCCGGCGGAATCAATCTTTTCATGAAAAGGGCCGGCCGGGGACGCTGTCATTGCGTCGTATAACCCTGGCCCATGCCAAAAGTTTGATGAGCGCTAGATAGAGGAAGCTGCCGCCGAAATCAAGAATTTTTTCCGCGGCTCCCGAATTCTGCACTCTGGTGACCTCATTATTCGTGGTGAAGCCTCGAATTTATGGGGTTTATTCTGTTGGCTTCAGGTCGCGGAAAATGCCGCGCGGGCTTCAGCCAGCAGGCAGAGAATCTCGAACATCATCGTGGCGCCGACCATGGCCGTGTTGCCCCCGGGATCGAAGGGTGGGGAGACCTCCACCAGGTCGCCGCCCACCAGGTTCAGGCCCCGAAGGCCTCGCAGGATCCGCATCGCCTCCCGGGGCGTGAAGCCGCCGACCTCGGGCGTGCCGGTACCGGGGGCGAAGGCGGGGTCGAGGCTGTCGATGTCGAAGGTCAGATAGGCAGGCTCATCGCCGATCACCCGGCGCGCCTCGGCGATCACGCCGGAGGGCCCCAGCTCCTCGCATTCCTCGATGCGGAGGATGCGGATGCCGACGCCCTCGGCCCAGGCCATATCGTCGGTTTCGTAGAGCGTGCCCCGGATGCCGATCTGCACGATGCGCTTCGGATCGAGCAGGCCTTCCTCGATAGCGCGGCGGAAGGGCGTGCCATGAGTGTAGCGGCTGCCGCCGAAATAGGTGTCGGCGGTGTCGGAATGCGCGTCGAAATGCACGAGGCCCAGCGGCGGCATCTCGGGCGCCGCGCGCTTCAGCCCGCGCAGGAGGGGGAGGGACATGAGGTGGTCGCCGCCCGCCCCCAATACCCAGGCGCCCGAGGCACGGATGGCGGCGACGCGGTCCTCCACCCAGGCCAGCGTCTGCATGACGTCCACCGGATTGGTCTCGGCATCGCCGAGATCGGCCACCCGGCAGAGCTTGAAGGGCTCGACCATCGTGACGGGGTGTACGCGCCGCATGAGCGTCGAGGCGTCACGCAAGGCGCGGGGGCCGTGGCGCGTGCCAGGCCGGTTCGTCACCGCCCCGTCGAAAGGAATGCCGAGAATGGCGATGTCGATCCCCTCCGCCGATTCGCGGATGGGAAGGCGCATGAAGCTGGCCGGCGCGGCAAAGCGCGGGGTGACCAGCCCGTCCACGGGCCGTGGCGCGTCGTTCGTCATGCTGGCTCCCTGATGGTTTTGAGGAGCCTGGACGGGCGGCTGCGACGGGGCAAGGGTGCCGGGTGCCTCTGCAGAGGGACGTTTGGGCCTAGTTGGCGCTCTTCGAGAAATTAGGAGGCGAGGAGGCCCTTTCCCGACGCCTGAGCATGCGCTAGTGAGAAGCCCTCTGGACCCGTAGCTCAGCTGGATAGAGCGCTGCCCTCCGAAGGCAGAGGTCGATGGTTCGAATCCATTCGGGTCCGCCAAGCTCTCGGGTAACACCGGGGTAACGGCCGTGTCGGCTGATCTTTCCTTTCGTGTAGTCCCCAGAACCGTAGTCGGCTGCGGCCCTGGCGCGGTGACGGTCGAGGTCACCCGGCGCATTGGATTCTCCGCCGGCAATAGTCCGGGTGGACGACCACTGTGATCGGCCCTTTTCACCTGCCAGGACCTTCGCCGTCGCCATGCCCATATCGAGGACTGGGGCGGGATCTCTCCAGCGCCTCCTGCACCTGCCAATCGAACGGCGCTAGGATAACCGGCTCCGGCTGAAAAGCCTCTTCCGGCATGAGCGTCAGATGCGCCCGAGTGCCGTTCTTGCCGCGGAGATATGGCACCTCCGCGATGAGCCATTCCTTGTTGGTCAGCTTGAGCGCAGGCAGGTCCTGCGGCGCCTTAAAATTCGGCTCCCAGAGCTTCCCCGCGCTGTCCCGCCAGCTGTCGACCTCGACTTCCAGCACCTGGCTGCGGCCTAGGCGGCGCGCCCGCCTCGATCGCATCGTCATTCGCGGAAGCGCTCATCGAGTGGAGTACTGGCCCTCTATGACGAGACGTCTTCGCGGGCGTCGGGTCAGAGGATGCTCGCGCCCGCTGCTTCCCACTCAGCTGTGAGGATCGCGCCCGTTTCAGACTCGGTCACGAAGACTGTTTTTCCCTCTGGTCCACCGAAGGCAAGGTTGGTCGTGACTGCACCGCGGCAGGATTCTATGCACGCGATCTGCTCGCCACGTGGCGAGACCACAAAGATACAGCCGAGCGAGGCATGGGCGACGAGCAGGTTCCCAAGGCCATCCACCGCCATCCCGTCCGGCCCCGCGACACCGTAGAAGGAAGCAAAACGACCCACCTTCGTCGTGGTGCCGTCCGGCATCAGTGGCAGCCGCCAAACGGCGTTGTCGCGCGTCATAGCGACGAACAGCACCTTCTCATCCGGTGAAAGGGCGAGGCCATTCGGGCTGGGGCCATTGGCGAGCAGGCAGTCGAGCCCGCCATCGGGGCGCAGGCGATAGACGCGGCCGGTCGGGTCGTGCAGGCCGGTCTGGCCCTGGTCGGTGAAATAGAGGTCGCCGTTGCGGGCAAAAACGAGGTCGTTCGGCCCCTTGAAACGTTCGCTGTTACGGCGCGCGAGAGCCGGCGTGACGGCGCCGGTCGCGAGGTCGAGCGCCAGGATGCCCTGCTTGTAGTCGGCGATGAACATCCGCTTGCCGTCGGGGTGCAGCGCGAGGCCGTTTGGCTCCCCGTCATATTCGGTTACGAGCGCCCATTCACCGGGCCCGTCGAGGCGGAAGATCCGGCCATGCGGGATGTCGGTCACATGCAGGCGGCCTTGGGCGTCGAAACAGGGGCCTTCCAGGAAGCAGTCGGTCGGCTGGCCGAATTTATTGCCCCGCGCCCAGTCGGTGACGATGTTTCGCCGCAACGTGGCGGGCATCGCGTCGAGGGCCTGCGTCGGGATCACGCGCGGCGTCTGGTGGTACATGGCCTTCTCCAATCCAGGGGAATAGCGGGCCCAGGCGGGCCCGCCGGGTCGCTACTGGCGCTCGATGCGCGCCTGGGCCGCGACATGGCCCCAATGGTCGGTCTCGGTGCGGATGAGGCGAGTGAGATCCTCGGGCGTGAGGCCGCCCTTCTCCGCCACCTGGGCTGCGAGGAAGTCCTTCATGTCCTCCGCCTCGAAGGAGCGCAGCACCTCCTGGCGCAGGCGGGTGGTGACAGCCGCGGGCGTGCCGGCGGGCGCGGCGAGGCCGGTCCAGTACATGGGCGAGAATTGCGGCTGCCCCACCTCGGCGAAGGTCGGCACCTCGGGCACAAAGGGAGAGCGCGAATCGCCCGTCACCGCCAGCGCGCGCATCTTGCCCCCGCGCACATGCTCGATGGTCGCGGCCGTGGGCGCGACAGCGAAGTCGATCTGGCCGGCCAGCATGGCGATCATCGCATCGCCCGCGCCGCGATAGGGCACGTGGAAGCAGCGGATGCCGGCCTCCATCATCAGGCCCTCGGCATAGAAGTGCAGCACACTGCCCACACCGGCGCTGCCGAAGGTGAGCTTCTCCGGGTTGCGGCGCGCATAATCCACGAATTCGGAGAAGGTGCGGATCGGCAGGCCGTCGCGCACCACGAGCACCGTGCGGCCGCGCGCGCTGTCGGTGATCGGCGCGAAGCCGTTCGCGTGGTCCCACGGCAGGCGGTGGAAGACGTGGGGGACCATCGAATAAGTCGTGTCGATGGCCAGCAACGTCAGCCCGTCCGGTGCCGCGCGCGCGACCTCGGCCATGCCGATCGTGCCGGTGGCGCCGGTCTTATTCTCCACGAAGAATTGCTGGCCGATCTGCTCGGTAAGCTTCTGTGCGACCTTGCGGGCCACCGCATCCACCGCGCCGCCAGGCGAGAAGGGCGCGATGATGCGGACGGGTCGCGCGGGATACGTCTGGGCGTAGCCGATAGCGGGTGTGCCGAGGCAAGTGGTCGCTGCAACCAGTGGCAGGATTTGCCGGCGGGTCGTCTTCATCTCGTTTTCCTCCATTTTGGTTGGAAAACAATCTATCATTGCCTGAGATGAAGGTGACTAGGCCCCCGGGCCCCCATCGGGTCCTTCCTGGCGGCCGCTGAAGTACGGGTGTTTCGGGACCGCGCCTTAATCCCAGCTAAGGGGCTCAAAAGTTGTCCGCACTGTCCGCACCTCGGAAAGCCGCGCGGAGTCTCTATTTCGGGTGCGGACATCCATGCGGACTGCGGACATTCAGGCGGCGATCGACTGGTCCGTCACTATGGCCGAGATCTCGCGCGTGGCGGTCTGCCGCGCTGCCAGCACGTAGCCCTGGACCCAGCGGTCGTCCTCGTCCTGCATGAGCTCGAGGCGCGCGAGGCCGTGCTGGCGACCCGCTTCACCGTCTCGTGCCACCGCCGCCGCGGTTTCAGCAACGAGCTGCTCGGTCATGCGCCGGCGCGCCTCCATCCAGGCATCCCGATCCGCCTTGGGCATATGGCCGGCAGCAAACCGCGCACGCGCTACTACCCCCTCAGCGTCAGCAAGGTGCACCCGATTCTCATCTGTTGCGTCGGCCGCGTCGGCCCGGAGCTGCAGGTGCACCAGCATCATCAGGACTCACTCCTCCGCCTTCTTTGCTGCTGCTCGGATCTCCAAAAGCGTCATCGGTTCCTCCACGGGATATCCCCTCCATTGCTTCGTGAATGTGCTGGGTCAGCAGGGCGAACACCTGCCCGACGGTCTTGCACTGGAAGATCGCGGGCGAGTCAGTTGAGGGGATCGCCAGGAACTTGTTGCGGACCGATCGGAAGGTCAGGGTCACCATGTCGACCATGACGTCGACCGGCGCGACCCGCCGCATGGCGAGGTCGTTCTTCAGCTGCAGCGCATCTGCCTGCGCTCTGGCGTAGCGGATGCGCTCGGTGGTGAGCTGTCCGCTGTCCTCCTCAGAAGCTGTCCCGCGGCCCGCCGCAGCGTCGCGCAAGTGGCGGATGTAGGCATCGCGACACGCATCGAGGTCCAGCGCGCCGCGAGCAGCACGCGGCAAGATCCCGCTCGCGATCAGTTTCGACACGCTGCTCTGGTCCAGAAGCAGATGCCGGGCGACGTCAGATTGGCTGGACAATTATTATGCGCCCCTCAGAATAATTTTTGGCGGGTGATGGCCCGCGCTCGCGAAACCCCCGTGAAACATTGTTACGTAGGAAGGGCCCAGACCGGGGGGGACCCCTCGCGATCAGGCTGGCAGACCGGCCGCCGCTCCGATGCTCTAAGTGACTGTTTGAGAATGGGTTGGCGTGTCGTGGATGGGGTGATTCAAGCTCGGGATGTGGACCCGAGAGACGCGCCGCCGGATGGCCGAGATTGCCCGCAAGACAAAGCGCTATCCGTCTGATCTG
>NZ_JAHCDA010000003.1:174968-667684 GCF_018413645.1 Roseococcus pinisoli | reverse complement strand
CCAGGCCTAAACCCAGCAGCGCCAACCACGCATCCCAATCCAGAAAGATATCCGTCAGTCACCACTCACATGGTATAACCAAACGCGCACATTTCTCTGCATCAACAGATTTAACTGTGAAACAACAACCCTCGCCCGACCGGAGACCGGTCGGATCAGGTACCCCCTCTCTTTCGAGTGAGAGCGGCTTCCACCGCTGAAGGACGGACACCCTAGCTAAACCAGCCAAGGCAGTCAAGGCCCTCAGGGAAGAAACCCCGCCGCAGGAGCATCGCCCTGCGGTGAAGCGGCTTTTATGGCCCCATCACCAAACTGTAAACACCCTTTTCCCATTTTCACCGCATACCCTCCATGCATCACTCAACACTTGCGCGAATCACGGAGACAGGGAGGCGCCTCAGCTGTCGACGCGGATGTTGTTGTCCGTGATCACGCGGCCCCATTTGGTGATCTCCGCCTCCATGAAGCGGCGGCACTCCTCGGGCGTGCTGCCCACCACGTCGCAGCCCTGCTCCTCGATCCGGGACTTCACCGCGGGCTCGTTGAGGACCTTCACCATCGCCTCGTTCATCTGACGCACCAGCGTGTCCGGCGTCCCCGCGCGGCCCAGCAGTGCCCACCAGGTCGGCGCCTCGAAGCTGCCGAAGCCCTGCTGGGCGAAGCTCCGCGTATTGGGGACGTGCCGGCTCTCGGTGCGCGTCGACACACCGAGCGGCCGCAACACGCCCGAGCGGAAATGCTGGCTCACGATCACGACATTGGTCATGAACAGCTTCACATGGCCGGCCACGACGTCCTGCACGGCAGGGCCGCCGCCGCGATACGGCACATGGACCATGCGGAACCCGCCCTCCTGCTGAAGCAGGGTGGTGGCAACATGCGCGAGCCCCCCGACGCCCGAGGTGGCGTAGTTCAGGGTCTCCGGCGCTGCCTTGGCGGCCGCCACGACCTCCTGGAAGTCGCGATAGGGCGTGGACTGGTGCGCGACCATCGCCAGCGGACCGGACGCCACGTGGCAGACCGGTACGAAGGCCTCCATTGTGCGGAAGGGCAGCCGCATCACCGTCTCGTTGGTGGCCTGGGTGTCGTAGACGAAGACCCAGGTGCTGCCGTCATCCGGCGCACGCGAGGCCTCGATCGCGCCCGTCGCCCCCGAGGCCCCTCCCCGGTTGTCGATGATGACCGGCCGTCCCAACACCTCGGCCAGGCGTGGCTGATAGATGCGCGCGATGGTGTCGACCGACCCGCCGGGAGCCCAGGGCACGATCAGGCGGATCGGGCGATCCGGGAAACCCGCCCCGAGGCTCTGGCCACGGAGATAGCTCGGCGCCGCGAGCATGCCGCCCGCGAAGCCCAGGAATACGCGACGGTCCATCTGTCAGACCTCCCTGTCTTTATTTTTAACCACTTTATTTTTGGACGCTCAGTAAGTCAGTTGCCGCGCTGAAGCGGCACGGGCAAGGCGTTTCAGCTCTCGGCCCGGATATTGTTGGCGCGGATGACATCGCCCCACTTGGTGATCTCGTTGCGAATGAAGGCCGTCGTCTCGGCCGGCGAGCTCGCGACGATATCCGCCCCCTGCTCCGCCATTCGGGTCTGGACCTGGGCCTCCGACAGCACCTGCTTCAACGCCGCCTGGAAGCGGTTCGTGATCGCCTCGGGGATGCCCGCCGGGCCCACCATCACCCAGTAGGTGAGCGCCTCGAAGCCCGGGAAGCCCTGCGAGGCGAAGGTCGGCACGTTCGGCAGGAAGCTGCTCGGCTGCGCGCTCGAGACGCCAAGGGGCATCAGCCGCCCCTCGCGGATGTGCTGCAGGATGATGACGATGTTCGACATGAACAGCGGCACGTGGCCCGCCAGCGCGTCCTGGAGGGCAGGCCCGCCGCCACGATAGGGCACGTGGCTGATCTTGAAGTCGCCGCGCTGTTGCAGCAGCACCGTCGCGATATGCGCCAGCGAACCCACGCCGGTGGTGGCGTAGCTCAGCGTATCGGGGGCGGCCTTCGCGGCCTCGATCATCTGGGCGAGTGAGCGGAAGGGCGTCCCGGGATGGGCGGTCATCGCATAGGGGCAGGTGCCCAGCAGCGAGCAGAAGGTGAAGGCCTCCATCACGCGGTAGGGCAGGTTCATCAGCGTGTCGTTGCTGGCCAGGGTGTCATTCGCCAGCAGCCAGGTATGGCCGTCGGGCGCCGAGCGCGCCGTCTCGCTCGACCCCACGGAGCCCGAGGCACCGGCGCGGTTGTCGATGATGACCGGCTTGCCCAGGATCTCCTGCAGGCGGGGCTGCACGATGCGCGCGACGGTGTCGTTCGAGCCGCCCGGCGGATAGGGCACGATGATCCGAACCGGCCGATCGGGCCAGGATTGGGCATAGACCGGCGCCGCCAGCGTCGGGACAGCCAGAATTGAGCCCAGAGCGGCGCGGCGATACATCGGATCTTCTCCCTCGTTATTGCCCACCAAAACATCGTTGGGGCATCCACTCAAGGGTACTTCTCAGGAAGTCTGTGCGAAACCTTGCCGGATCGCCTCAGAAAGCGCCTCCGCGCCCGCCGAGGTCGCGAGCTCCCCGACCGCGAGCATGATGCCCATCTCGGGCAGCTCCGGCAGTCCATCGGCCTCGCCGAGCCAGCTGAGGCCCGGCGGCAGGCGCGTCGGCGTCGAGATGGTGACCGCCAGCCCCGCCAGGGCCACCGCGAAGCAGCCGGACTGGGTCGTGCTGTTGTAGGTGACGCGCACGCGCCGGCCCTCGCGGCCCAGGGCCTCCAGCGCCGCGCGGCGCCAGGTGCAGCCGGGATGGGCGGCCGCCAGGGGCAGCGGATCGCGCCGGTGCAGCGTCCCGCCCTGCGGGCCGACCCAGCGCAGCGGGCCGCGCCACACCTCCTCCTGCCCCGGATAATTCTGCCCCTCCGTGAGCAGCGCCATGTCGAGATGACCATGGGCAAGGCGCTGGGCGAGCTCCTCGGAGCTCATGCACAGCACATCGACCTCGATCCCGGGATAGGCCTCGCCAAAGCGGGCCAGGATGCCGGGCAGCCATTGCAGCGCGTAGTCGTCGGGGCTGCCCAGGCGCACCTGGCCGGTGATGGCCGGGGCGCGGAAGGTGGTGATGATCTCCTCGTTGAGCGCGAGCAGGGTTCGCGCGCGCTCCAGCAGCCAGGCTCCCTTGGAGGTGGTTTCGAGCCCGCGCGGGCCGCGGCGCAGCAGCTCCTCGCCCAGCACCTCCTCGAGGCGTCGCATCTGCATGGAAACGGCGGATTGGGTGCGGCCGACCCGCTCGGCCGCACGGGTGACGCTGCGCCCCTCCGCAACGAGCACGAAGCTTCGGAGAAGTTCAGGGTCGAGGCCTGCGGGGAGCATGGGACCGGCAACATCACAAAAACTGATGGGGAAAGTCAATAATAGTCGTTTGAGTTATTCATTGTGCGCTGCAACCCTGCTGATGCGCGCCAAATCCGGCGCGTCATCATCAAAGGAAATGCATCATGTCCGCCGCCCAGTTCCTCTCCCCCACCGCATCCAGGCTGAGCGCCGGATCCGAGGGCCGGAAGGTTGGCATTCTGTGGCTGGAGCAGCTCTCGCGATTCTGGCGCGCCTATGAGACGCGCCAACATCTCGCGGCGCTGGACGAACATATGCTGCGCGACATCGGCGTCACCGCGACGCAGGCCCGCTACGAAACCATGCGCAGGCCGTGGGACATCACGGGCTGTTGATCTCTCCGCGCCGATAGACGGCAAGGCAGGGGCCCGGCCTTTCCCGAGGTGAGGTCCCTGCCTCATTCACTGTTTGACGTTCCGCCCCGGCGGACCTTGCCGAGACGGGCGAAGTCCTCTTCCCCGTCTCGGCCGCATCCCCAGGCTTCCGCACCCTCCATTTCAGCTTGACCTCATGCGCCCCTGGAAATAGAACATATAGAGAACATTTGCCGTATCCCCCCATGTCCGCCGAAGCCCCCCTCCCCGATCCGACCGACCGCGCAGCCCTCCTCGCCGGATTGCGGGCGCGGATCGCGCGGCTCGATCCGGGACTCGCGGGCATGGCGGGCCGTGCCACCCTGCCGCTCTCGCCGGAACTGGACGGGCACCTGCCGTGGAACGGCCTCCCGCTCGCCGGATTGCATGAGGTGCTCTCAGCCGAGCCGGGGGCCGCGATCGGCTTCTCCGCCCTGCTGCTGGCCCGCGCCCAGGCCGCCCTGCCCGGCCGCTCCGTTCTCTGGATCGCGCCCGAGCCCGATGCCTATCCGCCCGGCCTCGCCCGCCTCGGCCTCTCGGCGGCGAGCCTCATCCTTGTCCGCGCGCCGCGTCCGGCCGATGCGCTCTGGGCGGCCGAGGAAGGGCTGCGCTGCCCGGCCATCGGCGCGGCCCTGCTCTTCGGCGCCGCGCCGGATCTGACCGCGGCCCGGCGCCTCCAGCTCGCCGCCGAGACGGGCGGCGGAATCGGCCTGCTGCTGCGCGCGGATGACGAGAATCCCGGCCCGACGGCCGCCCTCACCCGCTGGCGGCTCTCCGCCCGCCCCTCGCCCGAGGCCGGCCCGCATCATCTCGGGGAGCCCGGCTGGGAAATCGCGCTGCTGCGGGCCCGCGGCGGGAGGCCGGGCAACTGGATCGGCGAATGGGATGCCGCCCGCGGCGAGTTGCGGACCCTGGCCCCCGTCCAGGCCTCCGCCCCCGGGAAGAAACGGCGGGCCTGATGGGCAGCCGGCGCTTCGCCCGCACGCCCTCCCTGCCGCTTTTCGAGGGCGGATTGCCTTGTGCGGCCCCGTCCCTGCCCGCGCCGAAGGAAGCCCTGGCCGCCAGCGGACGCCGCTTCCTCATGCTGCATGGCGAAGGCCTGGCCACCGAGCGACCGGCTGTCTGGGCGCTCCGCTTCTCGCCGCTCGTGGGCATCTGGCGCGAAGAAGGGCTGCTCCTCGAGACCACCGGCCTGCCGGACCGCGAGCCCGAGCTGCTGCGCCGGATCCTGCACGCCTTCGATAAGGCCGGCGCGGCGGCGCGTGGGCTGCTGGGCGGCGCGCCGGCCGCCCTGGCCGCCCTGCTCCGCGCCGGCACGGCCTCGCAGGTCCTGACCCCGGCGCAGGAAGAGGCTGCCCGGCCCCGCCTGCCCGTCACCGCCCTGGCCTTGCCGGCCGCCATGATCCCGGCCCTGCATCGCCTCGGCCTGCGGGACGTCGCCGCGCTGGAGGCACAGCCGCGCGGCCCCCTTGCCCGGCGCTTCGGCTCGGCCATCGCCGAGGAACTGGCCGCTCTGCGCGGGTGGATCGCGCCCTTCACCCCCGTCCGCCCGCCGCCCCGCCATGTCCAGGCCCGCGAATACCTCTCGCCGCTCTGCACCGGGCCGGCGCTCGAGCGGGCGATCGGCATGCTCGCCGACCGGCTTTGCGCCGGCCTGCTGGAATCCGGCGAGGGCGTCCGGGCGCTGCGGTTGACGGCCTTCCGCGGCGACGGCTCCTGGCAGGAGCTCCGTCAGGGCCTGGGCCAGGCGAGCCGCGACCCCGCGCATCTGCGCCGCCTGCTGGACCGCCGCGTCGAGGAGCTGCGGCCGGAGCTGGGCTTCGAGAAACTGATCCTCGGCGCCGAGGTGACGGAGGCGCTGCACGCCCGCCAGGCCGGCCTGCCCGGCGAGGAAACGCCGAAGGAGGCCCTCTCCGAATTGCTCGACCGCCTGGCCCAGCGCCTCCGCATCTGGCGGCTGGCGCCGCGGGAATCGCATTGGCCGGAGCGTGCGGTGCGGCGC
Source organism: Roseococcus pinisoli (assembly GCF_018413645.1). Lineage (GTDB taxonomy): Bacteria > Pseudomonadota > Alphaproteobacteria > Acetobacterales > Acetobacteraceae > Roseococcus > Roseococcus pinisoli. The sequence goes on along the minus strand of NZ_JAHCDA010000003.1, from coordinate 661,948 downwards.
GCCGATGCCTTCGGGCCGATCGCCGAGGCCCCGGCCGCCCGCCGGCCGCTGCGGCTGCTGCGTCGGCCCATCCCGATCACGGCGAGTGCCCTCCTGCCGGATGATCCGCCCTTCCAGATCGTGATCGGCAAGCGGGTGGAGCGCGTGGTCTCGGCCGAGGGGCCGGAGCGCATCGAGCCCGAATGGTGGCGCCCGCCGGAGGAACGCCCGCCGCGCGACTACTACCGGGTGCAGCTCGCCTCCGGTGCGCGCTGGTGGGTCTGCCGGCGCGGCGTGGTTGGAGAGGTCGAGGCGCAATGGTTCGTCCACGGCTTCCTCCCGTGACGATCCTGGCTCTTCCTGCCCGGCGACGCTCCAGGGCGGTGGCATCCACCCGCGGCTCGGTCTTCGGCGAGCTCGGCGCGCTGTCCAACTTCACCTTCCTCGAAGGCGCCTCGCACCCGCATGAGCTCGCCATGACCGCGGCGCTGCATGGGCATCGCGTGCTGGGCATCGCCGACCGCAACTCCATGGCCGGCCTCGTGCGTGGCTGGGTGGACTGCCAGCGGGCCGTCGAGGAGTTGAAGACACAGGGAGTGGAGACGGAGCTGCGCTTCCTCGCAGGCGTGCGGCTCTGCCTGACCGACGGCAGCGAATATCTCGCCTGGCCGACCGACCGTGCCGCCTGGGGCCGCCTCTGCCTCCTGCTCTCGACCGCGCGCATGGAGGCACCCAAGGGCGAATGCCCCCTCACACCCGAGCAGATGCATGCGGCGATGGAAGGACCGGGAGGGGGAACTGTACTGGCGCGGATGGCGCCGGAGGTGCCCGACCAGGAATTCGCCACGCGCCACGCGCGCGAAGCGCGGATGCTGCGCCAGCACCTGGCCTTGCCGCTGCTGCTCGCTGCGCAGACGCGCGCGCGCGGCGCCGACCGGCGCCGGCTGGACCTGCTGGCCCAGCTGCCGGAGGCGCGGCTGATCGCGGCGGGCGGCGTGCGCTACCACGTGCCGGAGCGCCGGCGGCTCGCCGACGTGCTGAGCGCCATCCGCCTCGGCCGCCCCGTGGACGAACTCGGCTTCGCCGCCGAGCCCAATGGCGAGGCCTGCCTCAAGCCCGAGGCGGAGATGCGCCGCCTCTTCAAGGGGCACGAGGACGCCATCGACCGCGTGGCCGAGGTGGAGGCCGCCTGCCGCTTCGACCTGCGGCAGCTGCACTACGAATACCCGGAGGAGATCCTCGATCCCGGCCGCACCCCGCAAGAGACGCTGGAGGCGCGCGTCCGTGAGGCGGCGCCGCAGATGTGGCCCGAGGGCGTGCCGCCGGCGGTGCAGGCACAGCTCGACAAGGAGCTCGGGATCATCGGCAAGCTCGGCTACGCCTCCTATTTCCTGACGGTCAGCGAGATCGTCCGCTACGCGCGCGCCAATGGCATCCTCTGTCAGGGGCGCGGCTCGGCAGCCAATTCCGCGGTCTGCTACGCGCTTGGCGTCACCTCGCTCAATCCCGGCACCTACCAGCTGCTCTTCGAGCGCTTCATCAGCGAGGAGCGCGGCGAGCCGCCCGATATCGACGTCGATTTCGAGCATGAGCGGCGCGAGGAGGTCATCCAGCACATCTACGAGCATTATGGCCGCCATCGCGCCGCCATCGCCGCCACGGTGATCCGCTATCGCAGCCGCAGCGCCATTCGCGAGGTGGGCAAGGCCCTCGGCCTCGAGGAGGAGGCGACGGCCTTCATGGCCAAGGCCGCCGGTTCGCCGGGCAATGAATCGAGCTGGGAGGAGATCGCCGAGGCCCGCGGGCTCGACCTCTCGAATCCGCGCGTGAAGCTGGCCTGCGAGCTGACGGACGAGATCAGGAATTTCCCCCGCCACCTCGCGACGCATGTGGGCGGCTTCGTCCTCACGCGCGGGCCGCTGACCGAGTTCTGCGTCGTCACCCGCGCGGCGATGGAGAACCGTCACACCATCGAATGGGACAAGGACGACATCGACGCGATGAAGATGCTGAAGGTCGATGTGCTCGGCCTCGGCATGCTGAGCTGCATCCGCCGCGCGCTGGATCTCGTCGGCATGAAGGCGATGACGGAGATCCCGCAGAAGGACGAGGCGACCTACGAGATGCTGTGCCGCGGCGAGAGCCTCGGCGTCTTCCAGGTGGAGAGCCGCGCGCAGATGAACATGCTGCCGCGCCTCAAGCCGCGCGAGTTCTACGACCTGGTGGTGGAGGTCGCGATCGTGCGGCCCGGCCCCATCCAGGGCGACATGGTGCATCCCTATCTGCGCCGCCGGAATGGCGAGGAGCCGGTCGATATCCCGAAAGGGCTGGAGGATGTGCTCGGCAAGACCAAGGGGGTGCCGCTCTTCCAGGAGCAGGCGATGCGCATCGCCATGGAGGGAGCCGGTTTTTCCGCCTCGCGCGCCGACGAGCTGCGCCGGGCCATGGCCACCTTCAAGCACACGGGCGACGTGCCGAAGTTCAAGCCCGACTTCATCGCAGGCATGCTCGCCAATGGACACAGCCAGGAATTCGCCGAGCGCTGCTTCAAGCAACTCGAGGGCTTCAGCTCCTACGGCTTCCCGGAAAGCCACGCGGCCAGCTTCGCGCTGCTGGTCTATCTCTCCGCCTGGCTGAAATGCCATCGCCTGACGGCCTTCACCTGCGCGCTGCTGAACAGCCAGCCCATGGGTTTCTACGCCCCGGCCCAGATCGTCCGCGAGGCGCGCGATAACGGCGTGCAGGTGCGCCCGATCGACGTCACGATCAGCGCCTGGGATTCCACGCAGGAAGAGATCCCCGGATCGGACCAGCCGCCCGGCCACAGGCGACGCCACGCCCTCCGCCTCGGCCTGCGCCTCGTCAGCGGCCTGTCCGAGGACACCGCCGATCGCCTCATCGCCGCCCGCCCCTTCGTTAGCCTGCGCGACATGGTTCTCCGCGCGCGGCTCGACCGACGCAGCGTGGAGCGCCTCGCCGAGGCGAATGCGCTGCGCGGCCTCGGCCTCGACCGGCGCGCGGCCATGTGGGAGGCCGCCGCCGTCGAGCGCGAGGTGCCGCTGGAGGCGCCCATCGCCGAGCCCCAGGCCGCGCTGCCCCGCGCCACGGCCGGCGAGCAGGTGGTGCTGGATTATGTCGGCACCGGCCTCAGCCTGCGGCCGCATCCGCTGACCCTGCTGCGCCCGGTGCTCGCCCGGCTGCTCGCCGTCAGCACCGCGGAATTCGCGGCGGCACGGGCGGGCGCCTGGCTGCGCGTGGCGGGCCTGGTGCTGGTGCGGCAGCATCCGGGCAGCGCCAAGGGCGTGATCTTCTTCACCATCGAGGACGAGCACGGCGTGGCCAACCTCGTGCTCTTCCGCCAGGTCTCGCAGCGCTACCGGTCCGAGGTGGTGGGCGCGCGCCTCGTCATCGCCGAGGGCCGGATGGAGCGCGGGCCGGGGCATGTGCCCATCCTGCATCTCGTGGTGCGCAAGCTCGAGGATCATTCAGGCCTGCTGGATGGGCTGCATCTGCTCGACCTCGATCCCCAGAACCGGGTCGTCATGCCCTCGGCCGAGGTTCCGCCGGCCGCCTCCCCGCCGCGCGGTCAGCCGGCCCTGCGCCAGCGGAGCCGGGATTTCCACTGAGGCCTCATTGGCCCGCAGGAGAAGTAAATGATCAGCGGCTCAATATAAATTTGCGACTCATTCGCAATTGCACTAAAAGCTCCGGACACCGGAGGTACTTCCATGGCGACTCGCGGCCTGCCCGCCTGGCCCCATCTCGGGCACGATTCAGACGCTTTGCCGGAGGCCGAACGCCTGCTGCTGGACGCAGCGCGCGCCTGGGCAGCCGAGGGGCCCGCCGGCCCCATGGCGGAAGCGGCCCTCATCCTGGCCTCGGCCGGAACGGAGGGTGCGGCGCTGATGCTCGATCCGCTGCTCCGCTGCCTGCCGACGCTGCATCTCGCCGGGCCGCTCTGGCCCCATGTCACCGAGAGCGAGTCCGCCCTGCTTCTGGCGGTCGGCGCCGCGCAGCAGGGCTCGCGCAGCCTGGCCCTCGGCCTGCTGCACCGGCTGGCCCCGCCGCTCACCGCCTATCGGGCGCTGCCACTGCTCGTCGGCCTCGCCTGCGCGCTCAAGCGCAGCGGCCAGGTCCTCGCCACCGCCCTCGAGCCCTCCCGCCTGCCTCGGGGAATGTGACGCCCCCGGCCCTTCAGGCCTTCGGTCCCCAGACGCCGGGCCGGACCGCGATCGCCGTCAGCAGGCCGTAGGAGGTGACGCCCAGCGCGACGGCCAGGAACTGCCCGTCCATGCCCAGGCCCAGCACATCGCCCAGCAGCCAGCCGCCGCCCACCGCGATGCCGAGGCGCGAGAGGCCGGCCGCCACCGGATAGCCCATCCGCCCGGCGCCCATCGCCGCGAAATACATCGCCATGCCGAGGCCGAAGCCGCCGAAGGCCGGGCCGATGAAGATCAGCGCGCGCGCTGCGATCAGCGCTACCTCGACGTCCGATGCAAAGAGGTTCGCGAAGGTCAGGGGGAAGAGCGCCACGCTCAGGCCGATCGAGGAACAGATGCCAAGCGCCATGAAGCCGCCCACCCAGGCCGTGCGCCGCGCCGTCTCCCAGTCGCCCTGCCCCACGGAGCGGCCGACCAGCGCCGTCAGCGCCGAGCCCACGCCGAAGGCCAGCGGGATCATCATGAATTCCAGCCGCGCCGAGACGCCATAGGCCGCCACAGCTACCGGCCCGTAGCTCGCCAGCCGCGCCGTCACCAGGATGGTCGCCATGTTCGCGACGAAGGCGAGGCAGCAGGCGACGGCGCCGACCGCGAGGATGCGCCGGAACAGCGCCCAGCGCAGCGTCACGCGGAGGTCCAGCTTGAAGCCCGCCGCGCCGGAGAAGACCACCTTGGCCATGACCACCGCCGCGACCCAGTAGCAGATCGCGAAGCCGAGCCCGATGCCCATGAGGCCCATGCCCAGCGGCTCGGCGAAAATGAAGGCGAGGATGGGATAGAAGATCCAGGCGAAGTTCAGCACCCGCGCCGCCAGGGCGTGCTTGCCCGCCCCTCGCAGGATGGAGGCCAGCGTATTGGCCACCCAGGCCGGGACGGCGCCCAGGCCGAACAAGGCTATGGAATAGGGGATCGCGGCGGCCGCCGCCTCCGGCCCGCCGATCAGCGGCAGCACCACGCCCGGCAGGATCGCCAGCACGACCACAAACATGGCCGAGAAGCCCAGCGCGATGAGCAGCGCATGGACCGCCAGCGCCGAGGCCTCGTCCTCCCTCTTCGCGCCCAGAGCCCGCGCGATCGCCGAGACCACGCCGCCGCCCATGGCTCCCGCCGACATCTGGCCGAGCAGCAGCGAGAAGGGCAGCACGATCGCCCAGCCCGCCAGGGCCGTGCGGCCGAGGCGGGCGGCGATCACCGTCTCGATGAGCAGCGCCGCCACCTGCAGCGCTGAGAGCAGCGTCGTCGGCGCGGCCAGGGCCAGGATGCGCCTGCCGAGCTCGCCAGGGGTGGGACGAAGTGTTCCGATCACGGCGCTCATGCGAAACGCTCCACGCCAAAGGGTGTCAGGTCAGTATTGGAGGCCGGCCCCAGCAGGGCCGCGGCCAGCAGTGCGCCGGTCGGCGCCGAGCCGGTGAGGCCGAGATGGCCATGCCCGAAGGCACAACAGAGGCCGGGCCAGGCCTTCACCGGCCCGAGCACCGGCAGGCTGTCCGGCAGGCAGGGGCGATGGCCCATCCAGTGCGGGCGCTGCTCGCGCGTATCGGCCTGCGGATAGACCTTCGCGAGATCCTCCAGCAGCAGCGCCGAGCGCTCCGGCGTGGGCGGCATCTCGGTGCCGCCGAACTCGACGGAGCCCGCCACGCGCAGCCCCTCCTCCATCGGCGTGATGAAGACCTTCCGGTCCGCGGGGATGATGGGCCGGCGCGGCATCACGCCGGGGTTGGGCAGCATGACGTGATAGCCGCGCTGGCTCTCCAGCGGCACCTTGATGCCGAGCGGCGCCAGCAGCGCTGCCGACCAGGCTCCGGCCGCAAGCACGGTGTGATCCGCCTCGAAGGGCGCGCCGTCGATCATCGCGCCGGTGACGCGGTGGTTCTCCGTCCTCAGCGCCGTGACGGTGCCGCGCCGGATCGTCCCGCCCAGCCTTTCGACACCGCGCGCGACCACCTGCGCCTGACGCAGCGGGTTCACCGAATGCCCCTGCCCCGGCAGGAAGATACCGGTGCCATAGGCCTCGGAGACCTCAGGCTCGAGCTCCAGCACCTCGCCACGGTCGAGCACCCGCATCTCGAGCCCATGCGCGCGGCGCAGCGCCCATGCCGCGTCGTCCTTCGCGGCATGGGCGCGGTCCCGATAGAGATAGAGCTGGCCCTGGTGCGAGATGAGGTCGGCCGCGCCCTCAGTCTCCAGGATCTCGAGATGCCGGTCTTCCGCGCCATGCAGCAGCACGGCGAGCGCCTGCGCGATTTCCTGCACGCGCTCCGGCCGGGCCGCGAGCACGAAACGCCAGAGCCATGGAAAGGCGGTCGGCCAGTAGCGCGCGGGGATATGCAGCGCACCCTTGGGATCGAACAGCATCTTCGGCACGTCGCGCAGCACGCCCGGCATCGCCAGCGGCGCGACAGAGCCCGCGGAGATCGCGCCCGCATTGCCGGAGGAGGTGCCCTCGCCCGGCCCGGCACGGTCCACGACCGTCACCTCGGCTCCCGCCCGCGCGAGATACCAGGCGGTGCAGAGGCCGACGATTCCGGCGCCGACGACCAACACTCTTGGTCTAGGATGCATTCGTGAACGTTCCAGCAAGTTGACTATACAACACAGTGCTCGGATGATCTCGTCAACCAGGGGAAATGAACGATGCGGATCGCGCCGAACAACAGCGGGCTGGGCGCCCGCATCCTCGATCTCGACCTGTTGAAGCCGCTGTCACCGGCGGATTTCCGCGATGTCCTGCGCGCGCTCGGCCAATACGGCGTGCTCTGCTTTCCGCAGCAGGATCTCGATGCCGCGCAGCTTGCCGATTATGGGAAGCGCTTCGGTTCGCTCGAGGTGAACGTCGCGAACATGTTCTTCGCGCCCGGCTTTCCCGAAGTCATGATCCTGTCCAACAAGCGCGACGCCGAGGGAAAGCCGATCGGCCTCAACGATGCCGGCCAGGGCTGGCACACCGACATGAGCTATTCGCACGACATCGCGCTCGCCAATGTCCTGCACGCGAAGGAAGTGCCGCTGCGCGATGGCCGGCCGCTCGGCGACACGCAGTTCCGCAACCAGCACGCCGCCTATGACGACCTTCCGGCCGAGGTGAAGGAACGCCTGGAGGGCAAGGTTGCCATCCACGACTTCCAGAAATTCTGGGACATGATGCGCATCCGCCCCGGCTCGATCCGCCCGCCCCTCACCGACGCGCAGCGCGCGAAGAAGCCGCCGGTCCGCCAGCCGATCTTCCGGGACCATCCGATCACCGGCAAGCGCGTCCTCTACTGCAATCCCGGCTACGCCATGCACATCGAGGGGATGGAGAAGGACGAGAGCGACGCCATGCTCGACTATCTCTTCCGCCACCAGACACAAGCAAAATACCTGCACAGCCATGCCTGGACCCCGGGCGACGTGCTGATGTGGGACAATATCGGCACCACCCACAACGCCATGGCCGATTACGGGCCGGACGAGCCCCGCTTCATCCTGCGCGTGCAGGTAATGGCGAGCCTGGACTACGCGGCGCTCGCGGCATGAGGCTCGCGACGCTGAAGGACGGCCGCCTCGCCGGCGTGCTAGATGAGGCGCTCGTGCCTCTGGCGGCGGCGCTGGATGCGGCGGGCGGGAACGGCACCGCCCTGCCCCGCGACATGATCGCGCTGCTGGCGGACGAAGCCGCGATGACGGAGGCCGCGCGTGCCCTGGCCTTCGCCGCCCGGCCAGAGCAGGCGAAGCTGCGCCTGCCGCTGGACGAGGCGCTGCTCGACGCACCGCTGCGTCCGGGCAAGATCATCGGCGTCGGCCGCAACTACGGCGCGCATGCCAGCGAGGTCGGCGGGCCGAAGCTGGAGGCGCCCAAGCTCTTCCTGAAGCCAACCTCCACCGTCTGCGGCCCCGGCACGAACGTCGCCATCCCCCGCGCCGTCACCAAGCCGGACTGGGAGGTGGAGCTCGCCGTCGTCATCGGCGCGCCGGCCTTCGAGGTGGAGGAGCGACGGGCGCTGGAGCACGTCGCCGGCTACACCATCCTCAACGACATCTCGGCGCGTGAATTCCAGTTCGACGTGCCGCTGGCCATGACCAGCTTCGCCAAGGGCCTGCAGGATTTCTGCCCGATCGGCCCCTGGATCGTGACCGCCGATGCGCTGGGCGAGCCCTGGGCGCTGGACATCGCCTGCACCCTCAACGGCGAGGAGGTGCAGCACGGCAATACGCGCGAGCTCCTCTTCTCCGTCCCCGCGCTGATCGCCTATGTCTCCCGCTTCATGCGGCTGGACACGGGCGACGTGATCGCGACCGGCACGCCGTCCGGTTCCGGTCATTTCCGCGACCCGCCGCGCTACCTGCGCAGCGGCGACCAGCTGGAGCTGACGGTGGAGCGCATCGGCACGCTGCGGCACGGGATCGCATAGCGCGCTCCCGAGGGGATGACGCGCGCGCCCGGCCATGTCTTGATTCTCTTCGAAACGACGAACGAATTCGGCCGAGGGAAGAGATGAACGCCACGCACGACTCCGTCAGGGCCCAGATCCTGTCCATCCTGACGGCGTGGGGCAGCCCGCCGCAGAATGCCGAGACGACCGCCGAGGTCATGGTCGAGACCGACCTGATGGGCGTCGACAGCCACGGCATCTCCATGCTCATGGCCTATGAGGAGATGCTGAAGCTCGGCCAGCTCCGCATCGCCGGCCAGCCGCGCGTGGTGCGCGATTTCGCGGCGACGGCGCTGGTGGACGGTGCGGACGGCCTCGGCCACCCCGCGGCCGTGATGGCCATGAAGCTCGCTGTCGAGAAGGCGAAGACCTTCGGCGTCGGCGCCGTCGGCGTGGTGAACAGCCATCATTTCGGCGCGGCCGGCTATTACGCGCGCATCGCCTCCGATGCGGGGGTGATCGGCATGGTCACCTCGTCGACGCGCGGCATCCTGATGGTGCCGACCCGCGCCTCGGAGCCGGTGCTGGGCACCAACCCCATCGCCTTCGCCGCCCCCGCCGGCCCCGGGCACAAGCCGGTGGTGCTGGACATGGCGACCACCACGGTCGCGGGCAACAAGGTCAAGGTCTACCACCTCAACGACAAGCCACTGCCCGAGGGCTGGGTGCAGGACGAGGCAGGCCGACCGGTCACCGATTCACACGTCGCCAACGACTATGTCTTCAAGCGCAAGGAAGGCGGCATCACCCCCGTCGGCGGGCCGGAATCGCTGGGCGGACACAAGGGCTACGGCCTCGCGCTGATGGCGCATATCCTCGGCGGCACGCTGGTCGGCGCCAGCTTCTCGCCGCTGCGCAACAAGTCGCAGAGGCCGGACGACCCGAACAACATCGGCCACTTCATGCTGGCGGTGGATCCGCGCGCCTATCGCGACATGGAGGAGTACACGACCGACCTCGACGCGGTGATCGACGTGCTGCACGGCACCGCGCCGACCGATCCCGCCAAACCCGTCCTGCTGCCGGGCGAGCCCGAGGAATTTTCCCGCGCGAAGCGGATGGCCGAGGGCATTCCCGTCCCCGAGAGCCTGCAGAAGCTGATCCGTGCCATCGCGGAACGCGCCGGTGTTCCCTACGTGCTCAAGGACGCCGAAGGTTGAGCGGAAGCGCCCGGGCTAATAGCCCGCGGCGCGATCCACCACCGCGAGCATCGGTCGCCCGTCCAGGAAGCGGCCGAGATTCTCGACGAAGAGCTTCGCGACCGCCTTGTCGCGCTCCGCATGCATGCCGCCGACATGCGGGATCACCTTGATGCCCTTGGTGGTCCAGAAGGGATCGCTCACCGGCAGCGGCTCCTGCCGGAAGACGTCCAACAGCGCGCCGGCGATCTTCCCCTGCTGGACGGCGGCGATCAGATCGGCATCGACGATGGCCTGGCCGCGCCCGAAGTTCAGCAGCCAGGCGGTGGGCTTCATCTTCGCCAGACGCTCGGCATTGATGAAATTCTCCGTCTCCGCCGTGGCGGGCAGCAGCAGGACCACGAAGTCCGACCGCGCCAGCACCTCGTCCGTCCGCTCGGGCGGCAGCACCTCCGCGACGCCCTCGACTGGCACCGGGTTCCGGCGGGTGCCCAGCACCTCCATCCGCAGCGCCGAGGCGAGCTTCGCGAGCTCCTGCCCGATGGCGCCGAGGCCGAGGATGCCCAGCGTCTTGCCGTTCAGCGAGACGGGCACGCGGCGGGCCCAGCGGCTCTCCTTCTGCGCCTCGGCGGCCTCGGCATAGGGCTTGGTCAGGTGGAACAGGGCGCCGAGGATGTTCTCCGGCATGGAATCGCCATGCGTGCCGCGGGCGCTGGTGAGGAGGAGGCCCGGCGGCAAGTCCGGCAGCGCCAGCCAGCCCTCCACGCCCGCCATCAGCGCCTGGGCCCAGCGCAGCTTCGGCATCCGGGGCAGCACGCCTTCCGGCGCCACCCAGCCGAGCATCGCCTCCGTCCCGGCCAGTTGCTCCTCGCTCGGCATCTGCTGGCGTGGCAGCGTCTCGACCAGGACGCGCGGCGCAAGGCCGGCGGCCTCGATCGCCTCGACATAGGCGGCGGGCGTATCGGTCCAGAGAAGGAGGCGCGTGCGGTTGGACATGGAGGTTCTCCCTTTCCCGGCGAGGCTATCGCCGGAAGAGAGCCCCTCCAAGCCGGGTTACTTCATGTCGACGTGAAAGCTCTTGCTGACGATCTTCCAGCCTTCGGAGGTCTTCAGCAGCAGCAGGTAGTCGGTGAAGTAGCGCGGCGGGATGCAGCAGTTCAGCTTCACGCAGGCGGCATCCTCGCCCGCCATGTCGATGGCCAGGATGCGGTCCTCGCGGGTGAAGCCCTGCGCGCTCGGCTTCGGGCGCGAGGCGATGCGCGACAGCCATTCCTCGCGCGGCAGATCGGCCACCACGCCGTCCGTCACGCTGTAGAGGTGCGAGACGGGATGGAAGGCCTGCGCGATCTTGGCGCCGTCGCCCTCGTAGAGGCCGTCGAGATAGGTGCGCACCACCGCCTCGATGGCGGCGAGGGCGGGAAGGCTCATGTGACCGTCGGGCATGGGAACATTTCCTCTTGGCGGCGCAGGAGGCCGCGGGTGTCGATGATGCGGCGCCCGGCGAGGGCGGCCGTGGAAAGCCGCGCGAAGGCGCTGTGGTCCGTCAGTACCAGAAGCACCCCTTCGGTTTCCAGCGCAGCGTCCAGCGTCAGAAGCGGCGCGTCCAGCCCCTCCGGCGGCGCGTCCAGATAAGGCTCGACCGCCACGACCCGGCCGGGATGGCGCCGCGCCAGCTCGCTGGCGATTTCCAGCGCCGGGCTCTCGCGCAGGTCCCCCACGTCGCCCTTGAAGGCGAGGCCCAGGCAGATGACGCGCTCGCCGGTCGCGCAGAGCGCCGAGGCCTGCTCCAGCACGGCGGCCCGCTTGGTCGCATCCACCGCGCGCGCCGCGGGGATCAGCCGCGCCACCTCCGGCGCGCCCTGCGCAAGGAACCAGGGATCGACCGCGATGCAGTGCCCGCCCACGCCGGGGCCGGGCCTGAGGATCTCGACGCGCGGGTGCCGGTTGGCGAGCTCGATCATGCGCCAGACATCGATGCCGTGCCGCGCCGCGATCATCGAGAGTTCGTTGGCCAGGGCGATGTTCACGTCCCGGAAGGCGTTCTCGGACAGTTTCACCCTCTCGGACAATCCCACGAAACCCAGGAAAACCGTGCCTTTCAACGGACCCGCTCCATCACTACGGAGCCGGCAAATGGAGCAGTTTGTCCAGCGGATATTGCGCTTCCCTGCCCGGGGTCACACGAAATAGCGGTTGGCGTGTCCTGCCTCGGGCTGGGTCACGCTGCCACGCAGAATGACATGCCGGTGACCGTTCATCTCGTTGGTCCACCCCTTCACGATCTTCCCCTCTTCATCGAACAGCACCAGAAAGGCATGGCGGTGGCTCTGGGTGGCCTCGGTCGTGCCCACGTGGTCGCGAAGGATGTTCACCTCCACGTCCATCTGCATGGGCGTGACGATGGCCTGGAACGAGAAGCCGTTCAGCTCGCCTCGGTCCACCTTTTCCAGCAGCTCGGGAGTGAGCTGCACGCCCAGGACCCAGGCGCCTTCGTCGTAGTCCGGGTCGCCGGCTCGTGCGATGAAGCTCTCCACGGGGTAGGCCCCGTTCGGCACGTTGTCGTGGTTGGTGTCGATCAGCTTGGACAGGTCCAGACGCATGGCCTTGTGCGCTATCTCCTCGATATCCTCGGCGAACATGAACTCGCCATGGCTGTCCAGGCGCAGCGGCGAATACACCTGCCCGTAGACGATGCCGCGTAGGTGATCGGTCTTTCGCACCTGAACGAAGGTGGTGCGGCGATGGCGGCGGGCCGTTGCAACCGGTTTCAGATTTTCGTTGGTCATGTCGATCACCTTCAGGCCACTCGGGTCCAACCGGGGAAGGCCGCTAACCATTCATCCACGGGGTCGGGCGTGTTGCTGCCGGTGCCGAAGTCGTAGGGGTTCATGCCGGCGGCGATCACCGAGGAGCCGACCAGACAGTCGCCGTAGGGGATGGGGATGGCGCCGCCCTGATCCACCACGTTCACGGGGTTCTGGAACATGAAGGACGCCCGCTGGTCGGGCGCCTCGCGGTCGCTGGCGGCCGGGGCCTTGGCCTGGGGCGAGAGGAGCTGTGACACGCCGCCCAGGGCCATCATGGCGCCCAGGCCGACGATCTGGCCGTAGGTGACGCCGAGGGCGGTCCCGGCAAGGCCAGGAACGGTGCTGCTGAGGCCGCCAGCGCCCGCCGAGAAAGCCCCCCCCGCACCTGCCGTCGCGATGGTGGCCGCCACCAGGACCACGCCCAGGACGATCTTCACCGCACCACCGCGTCCGCCACCGGCCCCCTTGACCACGGGGATGATGTGGAAGACGGCATCGTTGCCGATGGCCTGCCAGGGCTTGCGCGTGTCGTCGCCCTCGGCGATGGCCACCTGCCGCTTCGGGCTCGCGAGGATGCAGCGATACCACCCCTCGCCCAGCGTCTTCTGGAAGCCCGGCACCTGAGTGCAGAGCGCCATCAGCGCCTCGCGCGGAGAGGCCGCCATGAGGTTGAATTCCTCCTGCTTCACGATGCGCTTGATGCGACCGTGTAGGACCACCTTCCGCATCTGCATCATGGGATCGGCGTAGATCGTCTCGGACATGCGCCCCTCCCCTCAGCCCCTCAGCCCCAGCGGTAGCGAAGGTGATTCGATTCCTTACCGCCCTGCACGACATAGGCGGGAGCGGCCGGCAAGGTGATCGTGGAGCCCTCGTAGAGCTGGAGCGGGTCCGGGAGCTTGTCCGACTTGGTGTCGCTGGGCACGAGGGCAGAACTCCACACATGGAAGTTCCCCTTGCACGCCATGATCGTCAGGCGCTTCCGGCCGCCCGGACACGTAAGCAGGGCGGTGGCCTTGCCGATCAGCTCGTCGGTATGGCGGGGCATGGTGTTACCTCTATGGGTTGTTCGGCGGACTTCAAACTGGTCGGAATCGCTCATCGCAACCGGCCGGAAAGGTCCTTTCCAGGCCGGCTCGACGCGAATGGAACGGCGGATTTTCTGTCCCGTGCGGGGACGCGGGCCTCGGCGGATTGATCGCACACCGACCGGCCGAGAAGCGGGAAGTGGAAGGGGATGCCGCCGCTACTCGGCACCCCCTACGGACCGGCCAGGGAGGGCAGAGACCCGGCCGGCCCGATCTTGTCAGGCGCGGTAGCGGACGCCCATGGCAGCGCCGCTGAGCCACGAGAAGGGCGCTTCGTCCTTGGTGGCCACGGTGACCTTCAGATTCGGATGGAACACGGCCGGTGCCTGGATGCGTTCGGTCTTGGTCACAGCGTCGGACGCGATCAGCTCGGCGAGACGGCGCCGAATGTCATCGGGAGCCGCCTGGAGGCGCTGGGCGAAGCTGCCGTCCATCATGACCGGGGCGAGGCCGGAAGCCTTGTAAGCGGTAACGATCAAGCCGAGCAGTTCCATCTCGGGGAGCGTGTGCCGGTCGGCCCAGCCCTTCGCGGCGCTGGGCAGCCGGTCCATCCGGCGCTGCTGATCGGCCTTCTGGGCTTCGGCCTTTTGGCGGTCGGTCTGCGCCTCCAGTGTGGGCATGAAGCTACCGGAGGCGGTGATTGTGTGAATGGTGGGCATGGGAGCCTCCTGTGTGTGGCGGGGACGGGATGGATCATGCGGCGGCGCGGCGGGGCCGGGGCTCGGCGAAGCCCAGGTCCACCTCAGAGAGCCGGAGGGCTCCTACGCGGCGCAGGCCCTCGCGGAGGAGCTGGCCGGAAGTCATGGACCTCTCGGAAGCGAAGCGACGGATAGCCACGACCACATCGTGGGGGAGCACAATCGCCGGGAGGCTTGCGTAGCGCTGCTCGCCTTCGGCGTCCGGCTGGGCGGCGGACAGGACGCGGAGAGGCTTTTGCTGGGTTGGGGTCATGTCAGGTCCTCCTAGGGCTGCGCCGGGTCAGCCGGGCGTGGGGCGTGAGGCCGGTGAAGGCCGCCCTACGGGACGGCGGTGTGGGCACCGTGGGCCGGGTGGGCTTCGTGGCCGGCCGGCTCTGCTCCCGGGCCGTCTTCGGAATGGGGATGTTCAGCGCCCTCAGGGCTTCCCGCATCAACTCGGAGACCGTCAGATTGCGCGCGCGGGCGGCATCCATGACGGCATCAAACACCTCGGGGCGGAGGCCAGTGCTGACGCTGTGGAATCTCTCGGCCATGGGAGCATCGCCGGGTCAGTGGGCAGCGGGAACGGTGGTGCGGGTCCGCATGCGGGCGGGCCGCGAAGGTTCGGTAGGCACGGTGAAGGACGGCGGGGAGGATGGGGTCGGCGGCGGCAGCGCGGCAGCCAGCCTCCGGATGTCCTCCGGGGTTACCGGAACCTTGGCCAGCAACTCGGCGGGCAGTTCGGCGGGTAGCGCGCGGGGGCGGCCGGAGCGACGTGGGCTCCGCGCCACGGGCGCCCCGACCGAAGCAAGCCCCTCGCGCACCAGCCGCGAAAGCGACAGGCCGCGCTCATCCGAAAAAGAAAGCACCGCCGCATGCTCTGCCAACGTGAGTCGAGCAACGATCAAACGATTTTTTACGCTATCGACCATATCCAACCTCCTAACGTCTAAATGTGAAGCACAATATGAAATAAATGAAATTCTGCAACCGGGTTCAATCTGGAAATGACCAAGATTCGTGAGCATTTACGCATGTATGGCCCACCACGTCATCAGGCCTTTACTATGTTATACAGATACAGACTTCTTCCTTTACTTTTCAGGCAGCGCGGGCGGCCCGAACGGCGGTAAGGTCAATCACATCCGCGCTGGCGGGCCGGCTCGGTGGCAAGCCTCTACGGTCGGGGCCGACATCGGCAGCCCTGGACTGGGCATGTTCGGCGGCGGCAGCCCTCGCCCTGGCATATTCGGCTTCCCTGCGAGCTTCGTATTCCCTTCGGGCCTCGGCCTCGGCCTCGGCCTCGGCAGACCTGGCCCTGACTTCGCGGGCGGCGCGGGCGGCCTCGCGGGCAGGTCGGCCGGCGATCCAAGCCGCACGGTCGGCGGCCCACTCCTCGCGCTCGGCGTCGGTGCGCGCCCAGCTCAGGGGCCGCATCCACATGGGGCAGCGTTGGTCTGGCTCGGCGGGCGGCGCCTGCCATCCCATCTTCCGAACGAATTCGGCCATGCCCGGGGAGGTGAACAGGGCGCCCCGGGTGAAGTCGCGCTGCTCCCGCGTCAGCAGTGCCGAGGCCCGGCGCCGGAGGTCGTGCATCATGTTGAACCTCCGGACGCCCGGGTGGTTCAACAGCTCATCGGCAAGGTCGGGGTCGTGCAAGTCGATGCCAGCTTGATGCAGGCGCGAGGTCTGCACTCGGATGTCCTGGTCCAGCTGGCAGACGGTGAAGACGGCCTTTGTCAGATAGATGCGCGCCAGCTTCTCCCGCCGAGTTGCCGAAAGCGCCGCCCCCTCCCCGTCCGTCCACTTCTTCACGCTGGCGAGGAACGCGGGATAGCGCTCTTTCCAGGCGGCCAGGACGGGTGCGGGGATGCTCTTGATCCAGTCGTTCGCGACATAACTGGGGTCCAGCGTTGTCACCGTGCTGGCAGGAGCGGCGGCCGGGAGCCGCTTGCCTAGAAGGGCTTCCTCGACCGTCCATTTGCCCCGATGGATACGCTGGTAAACCAGGGGGTATGGCTGGCCCATGTCGTCGCACCACGCTGCGAGCGGGCGCGGCTCCCGGCCGAAGGCCGTGACCGTGACTGTGCAGCCCCGGTTGCGGGTTTGCTCCGCATTGGTCGCCCAGCGGACGTTGCCGGGGGCGTATCGGCCGCTCCGGTCGATGCAATCGGTGGAGTAGCCGGGGCCGGGCATCTCCCCCATGACCAGGAGGTAGCCTTTGAGGGTGCGGAGGTCGGGATGGATGACGATGCTCCTGTCCCGCCGCGCCTTCGCCTTCAGGGCCTCGTGGCGCTTGTGCTCCTCGGGGAACTCGCGCTCCAGCTCGGTCGTCCGCATGGTGCAGACCCTCGCCATAAAGGCCGGATCATGCGGAGAGGGCGACGCGACATCTTCATTTGTGAAAACCGGTGTTAGGGACACCTTCATCGGCGCCTCCGCGTCACCCGGAAACCCATAGGAATCCGCCATCTGTGCGGGCGACGCGACATCTTCATCGGCGCCCGACGCGAAGATGCGCGTCGCCCTGTCTTGCGCAGTGACGGGCGCGCCGACGGGCGTGATGCGGCGGCTCCACGCCGTGGGCTGGAGGTGTTCGGCAGCCGGCGAGCCGGGCGTGTTGGATGGGTCGGGCATGCCGCCGGACTCCTCATGCCGCGCCACCGATCACAAGCGCCTCGGCAGCGTGGCGCACGCAAGTTGGTTGGATGCGCGCCGCCGAGAAAGCGACCGCGCATACCGGGTAGTCTGGGGGTCCGAGGACTTCTTTCCGTGCGCATGGCCTCGGAGCTGGTGCGCAAGTGCCACCGGTTAGGCGCCGGATGAACTCCGGCCGGTGGCTTCGCCTTCGTGGGCATCCCTTTGCGGTGATGCGCTGGCACGATGTATAACGGTTTTCCGTCAACCGCAATACATTAAGCCAAAATTCTCACGAGAAAGCGCCTGACAAAGAATCCTTGCGCCATTAGCCCCCTGTTGCCGGAGGAATTGCACTCTACGCAGCAGGAAGGGCCATCAGTACAATGGCCGACCAAGCTCACCCAGGGAGCAGCCGGAGCTTCGCCAGCAGGAAGATCACCGGCCAGAACACCAGGAAGCACCAGAGGGTCGCCCAGTAGGCGGCGGGGGCGTGCTCGCGGCACGCGATCATGTGTTCGGTAAATTCGGTGTCGTCGGTCACCACCATGAGGCGGAAGGTCTGCCACCCCGCGAACAGGTGGAGGGCGATGCCGATGATGGCGAGGGCGGCGGTGGTCGTGGTCATCCCTGGTCCCTTTTGGGCGCCGTAGCCGTAGCTCAAAACGAACGACGATCATCGCGGCGCCGAGACGTAGAGCATACGGCTAGCCGACAGGTGCGCAACCCGAGAAATGCCATCAACATATTGAATTTAAACGATATATAGACAGCATCTCCGCCACCCACAAATCCGGTTCCGATCCCTGCAACCGGTTGCATGGAGGCTGATGCGGCGGTGCTGGGGGACGACGGACGGGGCTCCTTGTCGGTGGCTCGGCGCTGCCCGCAGGTGCCGCAGCTTCGAGGTTCATGCCCGGTCAATTGATGAGATAGAGGGCTGATCGGAAACGGAATCTGCCGCTAACCTGCACCGAAGAATTCGGAGGCCGGCGTGCGGGTATTGAAAGTTGTCCCCGGAGTTCTGCTCTTGATGCTCGCGGCGTGCGCGGTGCCCGTCCCCCAAGAGACCTCGCCGGGGTCTCCGCTCCCCAGCGGCGGTTTCTACGTCTGCTAGGGGCGCGACTTCGCCGGGCGCTGCGCGGACTGACGGCCCGCCTCGCGCAATTGTGTCCACTGGAATGGCCTGGACAACCGCAACACCGAGGGGCGACCCCAGCCCTTCGTCCCCTGCGATCAAGTGCCGAGGCGGATGCGCTCGGTGTCGCCGATCTTCCAGACCATTGATGCCGAACGCGCCGCTGCGGGGCTACCGGCAATCGAATAGGCGGGCCGGCGGCGCTCTGTCAGCCCCTAGGACCGATGATGCGATAGACGCTGGACCGACCGAGGCCGAGCTGCTCCGCGATGGCGTCGGCGCCCAGGCCCTCGGCCTTAAGCTTCAGCACCTCATCGGTCTTCCGCCTGGCGGTCGGGGCGCGGCCCTTATAGAGCCCTTCGGCCTTCGCCTTAGCGATGCCCTCCCGCTGCCGTTCCAGCATGAGGCCCCGTTCAAACTCGGCCACGGCGCCGAGCATGGTCAGCATGAGCTTGCCGGTCGGCGTGCCCGTGTCCACCGTCTGCCCGCCCATGGACAGGACGCGGAGCGCCACGCCCTTGGCCTCCAGGCGGTCGATGATGGTGAGCAGGTCGGCGACGGAACGGGCAAGGCGGTCAGGCTTGGCAACCACGAGGACATCCCCCTCCCGCACGAAATCCAGAGCGGCTTCAAGCTGCGGCCGGCGGGCGACGGAGGAGACCCGCTCCGCGAAGAGCTTGGTGCAGCCGGCAGCAGCCAACTCGCGCTCCTGGCCCGCCAGCCCGGCTTCCTGCTCCGCTGTTGAAGTCCGCGCATACCCGACGATCATGTGCCCAGCCCTTATTTTTGGCACACACATTGTGGGACATGATATCCCAAAACGTCAATGCAATTCATGTGGGATATTTTTAGGGGGTCCGGGAAAGTCCCCCATGGGCATGATCCATTGGGACAGGGCAGTTATCGCTGCAATTAGGCGCCGTGTTGCTGCGGCGAGGTTCGGCTGAGGATTATCCCAAAGCAGACCAGACGAGACAGTGGTCCGTTGGACCGGGCCAATTGCGGGGCTTGATCGGGTGGCGCATCGTCGGCGTAAACACGGGGGGGGGGCGGATTGGTCGACTATAGAGGCGCACGGGGGTCGAACACTGGCGACGACTTCCACGAACTGTGGGCCACCAGGCAGGCTATCGGCCTGCTCGACGCCGCGAGTGGCCTGGAGGCCCTCGCACTCGAAGGCACCCTAGAGCCGGGCGCCCCCGACACCTGGGATGGAGTGGACTGCACCCTTTACTTTGGCGGGGAAGACGCTGCTTCAGCCGAGCGTGTGCGGCTCGAGCAGCTGAAGTACTCCGGATCGTCCCCGGATACGCCTTGGACGGTAGCAAGGTTGACCTACGTGCGTCCGCCAGCGAAGGCCCCCGAGGTTGCGACAGGATCCGCCAGCAAGCCTCGCGCGCCCAGGGGGAACAAGCAGGGTAGAATACCGCGGCGCGAAGTCGGAGATGGTTCTGTTCTCTCCCGGATGGCGAAAGCGTGGGCGGAAATGCGCGCGCTCAGGCCTAGCAAGCCATCCCCAGAGGTGGCGCTTGTTACCAATCAGCCCATCGCGCCCGAGCTAAAGGCCGCTTTCGACCGGGCCGCCGCAAACTCGGCAACAAACGCGACGACCGCTCCACAACCCGACGAGTCCGATGAGGGGAAGCTCCTGCGCGCGTCGGGTTTGACACCTGAGGACTTTCGCGAATTTGCAGCATGTATGGACCTTGTCTCCGGCACGGGTTCCCGGTTCGCTCTGGAGGATCGGGTGCTGCGCGCGATGGCAGAGTGGTCCGACGACGACGCTCGGGCCGATACCCTCGTCCTGCGGCAGTTTGTCCGCGAGCGAATGCTGCCGGAGCACGACCGGTCACCGATTACGCGGGAAGGAGTCATGCTCCAAGCGCTGGGAGCATCCGACCGAAACGCGCTGTTCCCCTGCCGAGCTGACTTTAAGCCTACAGACAAGCTCGTACGGCGTGCTTCAGTCGAGGAGGCGGGCCGCCTCCTCGTCACGGAGCCACTTCTCTGCCTTCACGGCGAGGGCGGCGTGGGGAAGACCACAGCGCTCCGTCAGATCGAGGGTGGCCTGCCGGAGGGGTCGGTCATGGTGACTTTCGACTGTTACGGTGGCGGCCGTTATCTCGACCCGGCCGAGCTACGCCACCATCCGGCGGACGCGTTCACCCAGCTAGCGAACGAAGTAGCCACGCGCCTCCGCCTGCCGCTGCTACTGCGGCGCCATGGAAACACAGACTTCCCGCGCATGTTCATGGAGCGGCTTCGCCGGGCGGCGGTGGCGCTCGCCGCCCGTAATCCTGGCGCCCTGCTGATCGTAGCAATCGACGCGGCGGACAACTCCATCACCGCCGCCCGTGAGAGACCCGCCCCGGAACCTTCCTTTGTCCATGACTTCGTTCGACTGGGGTCGCTCCCCGGGAACGTTCGGTTCGTCGTTACTGCCAGGACGGGGCGCCTGGACACCCTGGGGCTACCTGACGGCTATCGGCGTTTGCCTATTCCCGCTTTCGCGCTGGGAGAGACGGAGGAGTTCGTGCGCCAGCAAAGGGCGACGATCCCCGGCCAGGCGTGGATAACCGAGTTCCATGCGCTTTCCGGCGGCATTCCCAGGGTACAGGCCTACGCATTTGAGGGTGGTGGGCAGGACGAAGACGCCCCGCTTGCCCGCCTTCGCCCAGGCAAGTCTCTTGACGCGGTCTTTGAGGAGCGGTTCGGAGAGGCGCTGGCGAAGAACGGCAGCTCCGGTGGAGTAAGTGCTGTCTGCGCCGGATTGATCGCGCTCGCTCGGCCGGTTCCCCTTCCCGCACTAGCCGCCGTGCTCCGAACGAACGAGCACCACGTCAGGGACGTCTGCCGAGACCTGGCACCCGGCGTGCGGGTCGAGGGAGACGCCGTGGCTCTCGCTGACGAGGACTTCGAGGCCTTCGTCCGCGCGCGAGCCGAGCGCGAGCTAGCCGAGGTGCGCGATCGGACCGCCAGCTGGCTCCTATCTCGGGCGGGGACGGAGGCGTACGCAGCCCTCCATGTCGGCCCTGCTCTGGCGGCAGCTGGGCGCTTTCCGGAGCTGCTGGACCTTGTCGAACGGGAACCGGTGCCGCGCGCGGTGAGCGACCCGATTCAGCAGCGAGAGGCCGAGTTGCAGCGTCTGACCTTGGCTGTTGCCGCTTCGCGCGCCGCCGGGGACCCGTCTAGGGGGCTACGCTACGTTCTGATCGGGGCCGAGGGGCACGGAAAGGACAAGGCGCTCCAGACCCTCCTCGCCGACAATCCTGACCTTGCCGCCCGGTTTGCCGCCGACACCGTGGGACGGCTCCTACTCTCCGACCCCGACTACCGGTCGGGCCACGGCCGGATCTTATACAATCGCCTCGTCGTACACGCGGAGCGAGAGGATAGCATATCGTACCGGGAGGACAGCCGCGCCATCGCTGCTTGGAACCAGGCAAGGATGCGGATGCTCCGTAAGGACCAGAGGGGTCGGACCGACCCGTGGCCACTCGACTCCATTGCCGTAGCGGCAGACACCGAAGCCGCTCTGAAGCTATTCGGTCCCGCTGCCGGCTTGAAGCAACTCGATCGTTGGTCTCCCCTTAGTGCGCGCGTAGACGTCGCGCTGGACCTGCCTCCGCGCCTCATCGCAGAGGGACGGGCGGCTGACCTCGAAGCACTCCTCGCGACGGGCGACTTGAGCTCGCTGGCTGGCGTCTTCCTCCGGGTTCCACTGGCCCTGGCGGGTCAAGACGTGGACGACGCCACCCTCGAGGCCGGGCTGCTGCACCTCTCTCGGCTCCTGCGGAGCGGCAAGGGCATAGATGGTTACCTGCAGCGGACCGACCAGCCAGCGCGCCTTATCGACCTGCTGCTGACGGGCTGCGAGATCCTGACAGCGCGCGCCCCGGCGTTGAGGGGTGTCGACACAATACTCGTCCGCCTGCTGGAGGGCGGTCGGCGGCGCATTGACCGCAATAACGCGTCCAACCCAGTAAGGCTTGACGTGGTTTTCCGGGCCTATGCCCTGCTCGAGGCGAGATCCGGTAAGCGCCCCACAGCTTTGGGTGTCTTCGAGCCTCGGCCTGAAGCGCCGAAGGACGCACAGGGCCGGACCGTTCGCGACGAGGATGCAAAACGGCATGACCGCGAGATACATGAAATTGCGGGGGCGGTGTTCCCCTCCTACGCCGCCGTATCCTGCGCTCTCACTGGCATGGACGTCAGCGACCAAGCCGTTGCTGCGCTCCGGTCAGCTGCAGGTTCCCTGGACCGGGAAAAGTGGCGACTGGAGCGAGAGCCTAGCTTCCAGGCCATTCGGTCACTTGTGGCCCGGAACCTGCTGACGCTCCTGACGGCCGGTTACGGTCCTGAGACGCTTCATGAGCTGGCAATGGCGATAGCCGGTGGCTGGACAGGCGGCGAAGGCGCCCCGGACGCACTTCTAGTGTCCCGGCTTTCACTGCGGCTGGAGATTCACGACGCCGTCATTGCCTCGCTTACTGCTTCGGCGACGGAAACGCACAGCATGCGGCTCGGGGCGCGGTCGAAGTCGGAGAGCCTCGTAGCCCATGCTCGTCTCCTGTTGCCTCTAAGCCGGGATGATGCCGGAGGCGTGTTCCGAATGGCGGTCGAGGCCGCGGGAGAACTGGACACCGAGATTTGGGGACAGCTCATACTTGTCGAGAAGCTTGTCCGGCAAGCTAGTGTGGCAGTAGCCGATCGGCGCGCGACGGCCCTGTACCTGGGTGAGGTGGTGGCCGACGCGGCTGTGCGCCTCGACGGCATGCGCCACTTCCCTTGGGCGGAGGCCATGGCGGCCCTGGCCGGGCTGAATCAGCCGATCGCGCTCGCCGCAGCCTCGCGGTGGGAAGCTCGGAGCGTCGTCCAGCTATGGGAAACACTCCCTTCTGTGCTTCGAACGGGCTTGGC
This sequence comes from Roseococcus pinisoli, assembly GCF_018413645.1. Lineage (GTDB taxonomy): Bacteria > Pseudomonadota > Alphaproteobacteria > Acetobacterales > Acetobacteraceae > Roseococcus > Roseococcus pinisoli. Next base: position 638,931 of record NZ_JAHCDA010000003.1, on the reverse strand, counting down.
GGAGGGCTCGTTGACGCCCGGGGAAGCCGGGGCGCTGTCTCTATGCTTGGAGACCGACCACGAGTTGCTCGAAGAGAGCCTTCGAACATCACAAGGGCTCCCAGCTGCCACGCGGCGGGTGCTTCGAGAGGAGGCCGCGAGAGACATGCTCCTGCGCACCGGCCGGGCTGATGCATCGGAGGACATCTGCGCGGCCCCCGAAGCAGAACTCGGGCCCCTGTCCCGAGCCCTCGCCGATCGGGAGCGGTTCAAGAAAGCGTTGCCACCGCCGCGAACCGAACGCGAAGCGCCAAATCCTAGTAGCGGCGACGCGCTTGCCGTTGCGCATACCTGGACAGCCGAGGTCGTTACAGACGGCGCGGCCCTCGCCGCGTCCATCCACACGCTCCAAGAGTCCGCGCGGATCGGCCGAACATACCTCTCTCTGGGATCGATACTCTCCGCAGCTCGGAGAGTGGTCCCGGCCCGCGCACGGACGGGACACCTGGACGCGATCGTCGCTCTATCGGAAGAACACGGTCGCAGAGAGGTTGTCCGTGCGCTCACTGAGGCACTCGGCGCCTGGGACAGCCCGGCGGTCACCACCTGGTGTAGGATGGTATTGCCGGGCCTTGTTAAGGACTGGCTCCCGGCCATCTCCACCGGGCTGCCTTACGGCCGGGACGAGATCACCCCGTTGCTTGACAGGGCGGGAATGGATCGCGACAAACGGCGCGATCTGTTGCTCGAGGCCGTTCAAGCGCATGTGGACGGGCTCGGTCCCGAGGCTTTGCTCGGGCACGTTGGGATAATTGCTGCCCTTCTCCCGCCGGAATCCGTGGCCGATCTACTGGAGTGGTACGTTCAGCGCCTCGCATCGCGCATCCGCGAAACGGACCTGGAGCGTGTCGGCACGAAAGCAATCCCGGAGGACCCAGCGGGTGCAATCGGTCGCTTCTTGATGGCACAGATGGGATCTCCAGACAGCCGCGCCCGCTGGCGGGCCGGGCACGCAGTGCGTCGCCTTGCCCGAACCGGCGACATCCGCGCTGTCGAAGGCTTCGCGAGAGAGTTCGGTCGTTCCGAAGAACCCGTGTTCTCCGGCCCCACGCCTGCCTACTACCCGCTCGCTGCTAGGCTGTGGACCGCCATCACCCTCGACCGCGTAGCGGCCGAGCGGCCTGACGCCTTGATTGCAGCAGCCTCGGCCCTCCTACGCACGGCGCTCGACGAAGATTTCCCCCACCTCCTGCTCCGTGCTTTCGCGCGCGACGCCTGCCTTAAGCTGGTGGACGCGGGCGTGATGACCCTTTCGCCCCAGGAAGCTGCCCGGCTCGCGGCGGTGAACCGATCGACGCTGCCCACTGTCAAGGCGGACCACCGCCATTTGCGGGAGGACGGGCGCCATATGCTTTCTCGCGAGAACCGCCGGTTCAGATTCGATATCATGGACACCGTACCGTACTGGTACGCACCGATATGGTCCGCCTTCGCAGAGCCCGTGGGCGCGCGTTTCCTGGACGCAGCCGAACGGTGGATTGTGGACGTGTGGGGCTGGCCCGAGGAACGGGTACGATCTGCACCAAAGCTGCACTGGAGACTACGTCACGACCGGGAATACGCGCTGCGGCGGCACGGCCATGGCTCCCGGCCGGTGATCGAGGTCCTGGACACGCACCTCGAGTGGCACGCGATGTGGTGCGCCGCGGGCGAGCTGCTGAAATGTGTGCCGCTCGCAGCAACCGAGCCGCAAGACTGGGATAATCTCGACCATAGGGTGCGGCGGGAGCAGCTATACGAGCCTCCGCTGTGGGCGGCAGACCTGCTCGTACCGACGCCGCTTCATCCGCGGCACTGGACGCTCGGAGACGGACCGTTAGCGGATTGGGTTGCAGCGATCCGTGAACCGGACCACCGGGTTGGAATGTTCCCTCCCGAGCGCGAGATTTACGTCACGGTCGCCGGCGACGAGAATACGATCAGCTCCGACCGCTCCCAGGAAATCGTTATCTCCAGCGCGCTTGTAGAGCCTTCGACGGCGCCCGCGCTGTTGAACGCTCTACAGACTATGGACGATTCCTGGGACTACAAACTGCCGGAAGAGGGGGAGGAGAGCTTTGAGATTGACACGCCTCCCTACCAACTCCTGGGCTGGCTCGTCAGACCCGAGCGGGGCGACAGCATCGAAGAGCATGATCCATTCCATGGCCAGGCACGTTGCGTTACTTCATCGCCCGGCGTTCGCGTCCGGCAGGCATGTGGCCTCACACGGGATGCCTCCGGGGCCCCGCGGTGGGCACGCCCAGGCTCCGACGAGCCGATGTTCGTATTCGAGGTGTGGGGCGAGCAGGAGCGTGACGAGAACCGAGAGCAGACTGTCCGTTCGACCGGTTGGCGGCTCCTAGCGCACCAGCAGCAGCTACGGGAATTCTTGCAGGGCCAGGGACTGGGTCTGGTGATCGAGTTGGAGGTAAGGCGACGTGGCAACGGAACCCGACGATACACTGGCGAGGAAGGTGCCGATCCACCGGAGGCTCGGTTCGACAGGGTCTACCGCCTCAATCCCGAGGGCGACCTCGACATCGCCGAAGGACGTCTTGGGTCTTGGTCGTGAGCTTGTCCGAAACCTTAACCTCGATGACCGGGGCGCAACACTGGAGCGGTGGATGGCTCACCATCTTGCTGCGCTCATCTCCGAGGCGGAGGCCGCGAGCGGTGATGCCAAGGCGGCGGCCGAGAGTCGCGCGGCCGACCTGATTCTGCGCTTATGGGAAAAGCGCCGTGACCTGCACGAGGCAGCCGACCCGCTCGGTCCTTGCCGCGACGCGGTCGAGGTGCTCTCGCGCATGCGGGCGGAGCGCAATCCCTGGCTTGCCCATCGAGGACGTGGCGGTTCGGAAGGATTGCTCGCCGACCTCTTCGATAACATGGCCAAGGTTGTTGTCGGCGGCATCCTCCTGACGCGCGCCCGAGAGCTACGCGAGATGTCACCCGCCGAGGAGGCCGCCCTGTCGCCTGAGGAGGTGGCGCTGCGCGAGCAACTCGCTTGGTGGGAGGAAGCTGTAACGCCGGACATCGACCACAGCCTGCCCCCGCTTTTACGCATCCTGACCCGGGCCGCTGCCGGAGCGCCGGTCCAAGAGGTCGCGCAGGAGGCACCCGTGGAATCGAGTGACGCCGATCCGGCTCAAGAGGACGCTGCCGAGGAAATGACGGCCGCGCGTGACGAGGCCCTGGCTGAACTATCCAGCAAGCATGCGGAGATCCTTCCCGAAGCGCGACGGCCGCAGGAGCGGGTCACCGAGGCTCTGGAGCGCCTTCAGGCCAAGCTCGCGCGCCTCATCGAAGCTTGGAAAAGTGGGCCCAGCCGGGACTGAACTCCACGCGCGGCCAACCCGTGTCGAACATCATTCCTGCTGTCGTGCGTACCAGCAACTCATACCGAACATGTGTCATGTGGTCGCGCCCCTCGAAAGTACGACGCAAGGAACTCACCAGGGTCATAGACCCGCAACGGTCGTAGGCGACGAGCTGAACGAGTGGGTAGCGGATACGAATTCGAGGTCAAGGGAAAAGCGATGCAAACCCATTGGGCAAAGTACAGCTACATCTACGAGAAGCTCATGATGGCGGTTCGATCGCTTGCCGTGTCCCATGGCACGCTGCGGGAGCGCCTTCATGCCTCTTACCTCGCCATGTACACGCTCGATCTCGGCGAGACTTCATGGGCGAGTGCGGACGACCGTGCCAAATTTCAGCACATCGTCCACCGTCTCACGAGCGTACAGGACCCAGCGCGCGGCGCCCTTGCTGCGACTCTGGAGGCAATGCGGGAGGACGAGATGGAGTCCGTCGCGGAAGTCATCTGGTCGCTGTTCCTGAGCTACGCCTACCTCGATGCGGAAGCCCAGGTCCGCTCCGACCTCCAACATGGAAGTGACCTGTCGTGACGCAAGCGAGAGCTGCCACCTGCCCCGTCCTGCACCCGGTGCAGATTTAACCAGTGCAGCCACCCATTCCTCTTGCTTCAACGAAAGCACATACAACGAGTGCGACGGGCCGTTCTTATCGCCCGGCAGCGGGCCCGGACGAGGCTAGGGAGGCCTGGGAGACCTCCTGGGCATACTCCGCCTTGCCACGGCCGATGGCTTATGAAGCGGCTGAGAAAGCCATATGGGATGCGCTGCCGGGCCTCCGTGCCCTCGCCCGGGGTTGAGCGAGGGGCCGAGCGACCAGCCGAGCTTCAAGGGCCTTTTTGCATTCCGCCCAGCACGGCACATTGCCGTCATGAAGGTTTTCTCGTGGGACACTGGCGAAACGCTGCTCATCGGCCGCTGCGATGTGGCGGACGATGGCGAACTAGCACATGACGTGCCGCTCTTCGGAGCAAACTCCATCATCATGGAGCGCTACGGGATCGGAGAGGTGAACATCTTCCGGCCGGACGGCAGCTACGTCACCGAGCGCGGAGTGCTTCTGGTCCCAGGTCAGGACCCTGCGCTGCTGCCCGGCTGGCAACCGCTGGCATCGTGACGTGGCCGGGGAGAACTACCTTGGCCCGGGGTGGTTCCAGCCAGCGCGGGTAGGGATCGCCTCGAAGCTCACCGAGCCGCAATGGCGCCTCCTCCGCATCATCGCGGCCTCTGACGGCCCGCCTGCCCAGCCCTTCGGGATGACCAGCTTGGCGGCGCTGCTCCGGCATGAGCTGGTCACTGAACGTGACGGCATTCCTGTTCTCACAGACCTCGGTGGCGACGTATTGGCCGAGGCGGACGGCGAAGCCCCGCCCTCCTTCACCCCGGATTGAGCGGGTCTGGCACCCGGCGGAGGTCTTCCAGTGTCTTGGCCGGCTTCCTGGAACGAGGGTCCACGTAGGAGTCACCTGAACCGTGATTCGCTTCGTGGCCTAGCAGGGCATCTTGCACGTGTAGCTGGACACCGAGGTCTATCAGCGAATTTTTCATCCGATGGCGGAAAGAGTGCGCAGGAGCTGTCCGCGCATCTGTGACCCCGGCGCTGCGCACCCATACCGACATTCGCTTGGTCGCCAATCCTACGCGGTCACCGCGCTTGCTCTTTACGTCGGGGAAGAGCGGGGCGTCCGGATCGTCGGGCAGCGTGACGAGGTGGGCCGTGAGGTCCGACAAGAGCGCGGGATGCACGGGCACCATGCGAAGCGCGGCGGCCGATTTCAACGGGCGTTCGGGGGTGGGCACGATGTCGAAGATCAGCACGCCATCCACCTCGCATATGTCCCGCCGCCGGAGCCCGACAAGCTCGGATATGCGCATCCCGGTGAAGCAGAGGATGGGTGCCGCAAAGCGGAGGAAGCCCTGTTCCGCACGGGCAGAAGTCAGCAGCGTCACGGCCTCCTGATCCGTATACCCACGGCGCCCATCCAGCCTTCGACGGGGCTCTTTCGGGGCGACCTTTGAGAAAGGGTTGGCCTCCAACTTACCTCTGTCCACCGCAAGGCCAGCGACGCTGCTCAAGGAGAGCAAGCAGTCGCGCACTGTCTTAACCCCTAGGCCCTTCTCCAGCAGATCGGCGGTCCAGTTGCCGGCGTCCTGCTTCGTGACTCTTCGGATGTCGTCATAACCCAGGAATTTGGCGAGCTGGGCGAAGCGACGCGTGGCGGCTTTCAATGTGCGAGGGGCAGGCTGACGTTCAGCGGCCCATGCCTTCAAAAGCTCGGCGGCCGGCAACGGCTTTACGGCCGGTGCGGGTGCAGGCGGCGCTTCCATGAGGCTGTGAAGGTCATGGAATGCCGGATGCGGTGGCGGTGTGCCGTGATCGCCAAGACGATGAAGGGAGCGGTGTGCATTCTCGGCCTCGGCAGCCAGTAGCAGCCGGGCAGCATACAGGCGCAGCGCGTCGGGTACGTTGCCGAAGCCATGGGCATGCATGACGGCATCAATGCGCTTCGTGTTGCCATTTGCGATGGTGGAGACAATCGGCTTCTTGGCGGCAGGATCAGCCGATGCAACCGGTTGCAGAGTTTCGGCGGTGACGCTCGCGGATGCTTCTTCCACGGCGGCGGCTAAGTCGGTGAGGTGCGTGGCGTCCTCTCGGCGAAGGTCAATGAGCGCGTTGGCCGTGCCGGTCGCCAAGGCATGTGCATCGGCGGCTTCAGCTTCGCGCTCCGCCATGTGGAAGCGGCGGCGGATGGCTTCGCGGATCGTGGCCTCTGTGGGCTCGGACAGCGGTGCAACGGCGTCGAGCGTACGACGCGCGCGGTCCAGCTCAGCCTCCAATTCCATCATGGCCGGGTGGTATCGCTTCGCCGCGATCTTCCTGTCTGGGGTGCGGAGACTTGCCCATAGCTCGCCCTTCTTGATGACGGGCCGAAGCTCCGGCGGAACGACCCGCCGAATGGTCCAGTTTCTATCTGTGCCTTGGCGTAAGTAGGGCAGCTTGGCCACGTCTTTTTTGTCCATCCGTCGATGATGCGATGGAGCAGTTTTCTGAGGCAAGACGGCCTTATACCTGGGTTTCGAGGGGGCGCCCCTCGCGTTCCGACAGTTTCACCATCTCGGCCGTCGCGGCATCCGTGCCGTGCACCGCGCCGCGCACGAAGAGGCGATAAAAGGCGATCGCCTTCCGCGTGGCCTCGGGCGTGAGGCCGCCGGCCACGCGCTCGTTCTGCTCGAGCTCGGCGAGGATACGGCCGGGCAGCACGCGCTCCGGCCCATAGGCGACGGCGATTTCGTCCAGCTCCGGCCGCAGCTCGCCGAGAAGCGCGCCGATCCGCGCCGTCGTCCCGATCGGGCTCGTGCTCTCCAGCAGCACGAGGTCTCCGAGCTTCAGGGCGGGAGCCAGCGCATGTGCAGCCTCCAGCACGTGATCGAGGACGGCCCTGCGGTCGGGGCCCAGCGGCGTGGGCACCGCGATGACGAAGACATCGGCCGGCGGCGGCTCGGCATGCAGCGTGAGAAGCCCCTCGCGCAGCCCCTGCCGCAGCAGCGTCTCGACCCCCGGCTCCGCCAGATGGCATCGCCCGGCGGCGAGGCCTTCGCGGAGCCGGGCATCGACATCCACGCCCTGGACGCAGATCCCGCGGCCGGCCAGCAGGACCGCCGTCGGCAGGCCGACATGGCCGAGGCCGATGACCGTGACGCTTCGTGCCATGCTCCATCCCCCACGATGGCAGGGCTTCCGCAACAGCCCCCCACGCGCGAGACTGCCGCAAAACACCAAGGGGAACACCAGGATGATCGGACGGAGGACCGCCCTCGCGCTGCCGGCGCTGCTTCCAGGCCTCGCCGCCGCCCAAGTGGCCTGGCCGCAGCGCCCCGTGCGGCTCATCGTTCCCTATGCCGCCGGCGGCGGCACCGACATCCTGGCCCGCGCCCTCGGCGAGGCGCTGCGGCCGCACCTGCCCTTCCCCATCGTCGTCGAGAACCGGGCCGGCGCGGCCGGCGTCATCGGCTCGGAGGTCGTGGCGCGCTCGGAGCCCGACGGCCATACGCTGATGGCCGTGGTCTCGACACATGTCATGAACCGGCACGTCCTGTCCTCGCTGCCCTACGACCCGATCCGCGACTTCGCGCCCATCGCCATGCTGACGCGCAACACCATGGTGCTGGCCGCCTCCAACGCCCTGCCCTTCACCGATCTGCCCAGCCTCGCCGCCTTCGCCCGCGCCCAGCCGACGCGCCTTTCCACCGGCAGCACCGAGGCGCTGTCGAGCTTCATCGGCCAGGAGCTGGCGCGGCGCCTCGGTGCCGAGATCCCGGATGTGCAGTACCGCGCGGGCAGTCAGCTGATGACCGACATCGTGGCCGGTAACCTGCCCATGGGCTGGACGAGCACCGCCAGCGCCACGCCGCATATGAGCAGCGGGCGCGTCCGCATCCTGGCCGTGAGCACCGCGACGCGCACGCCCTTCTTCCCCGAGGTGAAGACGGCCCAGGAGCAGGGAATTCCCGACTTCGACCTCGCGGGCTGGGTCGCGCTCCTTGGCCCCGCGCGCCTGCCGGGGACCCTCGCGGGCGTCATCCATGGCCATGTGGAGCGCGCCTTCGCCGACCAGGCCTTCCAGGCGCGGCTGACGGCACTCGGCATCGAGCCGGATCTGCGTCCCCCCGCCGCCTGCCTCGAGGCCATGCAGCGTGAGGACCGCCTCTGGGCCGCGGCCTCGGCGGCTGGCACACTTCCCAAACAATAGGAAACGCATCGTGGCGAACCCCTCCCTGAAAGCCTGCTTCGACCGGAAGAAATTCGTCGTGGCGCCCGGCATCTTCGACATGATCAGCGCCAAGGTGGCGGACGGCATGGGCTTCGACTGCCTCTACGTCACGGGCTTCGGCACCGTCGCCTCCGGCCTCGGCCTGCCCGATGCCGGCATCGCGACCTATACCGACATGATCTCCCGCATCGGCCGCTTCGCGCAGATGTCGAGGACGCCGGTCATCGCCGATGCCGATACCGGCTATGGCGGCCTGCTCAACGTCCGCCATACGGTGATGGGCTACGAGGCCGCGGGCGTCTCGGGCATCCAGCTCGAGGACCAGGAGGTCCCGAAGAAGTGCGGCCACACGCCGGGCCGCCGCGTCATCCCCGCCGAGGAGATGGTGCTGAAGATCAAGGTGGCGGCCGAGGCGCGGCGCGACCCGAATTTCCTCATCGTCGCGCGCACCGATGCCCGCACCGGGCTCGGCCTCGAGGAAGCGATCCGCCGCGGCCGCATGTATGGCGAAGCCGGCGCCGACATCGTCTTCATCGAGAGCCCTGAGAGCGAGGCGGAGATGGTCGCGATCGGCAAGGCCATCACCGACAAGCCGCTGCTGGCCAACAACGTCGAGGGCGGCCGCACGCCAATCCTCTCCAAGGCGCGGCTGGAGGAAATCGGCTACGGCATCGCCATCTATCCGGCCGTCGGCTTCCTCGCCGCCGCGGCCGCGCTGGAGCGCGCCTATTCCCACCTCAAGACGGCGGGCGACAGCAACGGGCTGCCCGCTTCGGAGAGCTACGGCTTCGGCCGCATCTGCGAGCTCATGGGTTTCCCCGAGGTCTGGGATTTCGAACGACGCTGGGCGCAGCCGGCGGCAAAGGAATGAGTGGAATGAAACAGGTCAAGGCTCTCGTTTTCGACGTCTTCGGGACGGTGGTGGACTGGCGCAGCGGCGTCGCTCGCGAATTCGCGAGCTTCCTCCCCGCGCATGGCCGCCCGGACCTCGATCCCTTCGCGCTCGCGGATTCCTGGCGGAAGCTCTACCAGCCGGGCATGGAGGAATGCCGCTCCGGCCGCCGCCCCTTCACGCGCCTGGACGTCCTGCACCGCGAGAGCCTGGAGAAGGTGCTCGCCGCCAACAACATCACGGGCGCCAGCGAGGGGGACCTGGATCACCTGAACCGCGCCTGGCACCGGCTCGATCCCTGGCCGGACGTGCTGCTGGGGCTGTCGCGGATGAAGCGGAAGTACTTCCTGGCGCCGCTCTCCAACGGCAATATCGCGCTGCTCGCCAATATGGCGAAGCGGGCGATGATCCCCTGGGACGCGATCCTCGGCGCCGAGCCGGTCCAGGCCTACAAGCCGCAGCCCGAGGCCTATCTGCGCACCGCCGAGCTGCTCGCCCTGAAGCCTGAGGAGGTCTGCCTCGTGGCCGCGCATAACGGCGACCTTCGCGCGGCGGCCAAGGCGGGTCTCAGCACCGCCTTCGTCGCGCGCAAGACCGAGCATGGCGAGGGCCAGGCGATCGACCTCAGCGCCGAGGATCCCTGGGACTGGGTGGGCACGGATTTCGTGGACCTGGCCGCCAAGCTGGGCTGCAGCTGAACGGAAGCCGGGCCGCGATCGGGTGATCGCGGCCCGGGCCTCAGTCGTCGCCGAAAAGCGTCGCCATCGCCTCGGCATGGCTGTTAGCATCGGGGGCGCAGACGAGGCCCCCGCTATGCCGGCGCGGCGAATAGGCGGCGCCGTCGAACTGGGCCGAATAACCGCCGGCCTCGGCATGGATCAGCACGCCGGCCGCGTGGTCCCAGGGCATCAGGCGGTTATAGACCAGCAGATGCGCGCCGCCCGTCGCGACGAGCCGATATTCATGCGCGGCGCAGCGGAAATTCAACGTGCCCGCCAACCGCGCGAGGCGCGGCAGCACGCGCGCCTTGCGCTCCGGCGGCATGTAGCCCCAGGAAATCGCGCCGACCATTTCGGAAGGCGGCTTGGGCGGTGCCACGCGGCAGTCGTGCCGCGCGCCATCCGAGGCCTGGACCCAGGCACCCTCGCCGCGCAACCCGATGACCGTGTCGTCGCCCATCGGGTCGTGGATCCAGCCGGCGATGGTCTCGCCATTGCGCACGGCGGCCACCATCACGCCGAAGAGCGGCACGCCGGCCGCGAAATTCGCCGTGCCGTCCACGGGGTCGATGATGAAGCAGAGCTCTGCTTCCGCCATCCTGTCGAGCAGGGTGGGATCGGCCGCGGCCGCCTCCTCGCCGAGGATCATCGCCTGCGGGAAGCGGGCAGCGAGGGCCGCGGCGATACGCCGCTCCGCCGCCTCATCGGCCTCGGTCACGAGGTCGAGCGGCCCGGCCTTGGTCCGGATATCGCCGGCCGAGAGCCGGCGGAAGCGCGGCAGGATCTCCGCCTGCGCGGCATCGCGCAGCACGGAGGCGACGTCTTCCGCCTGACCGGCCGAGACCCTCATGCCAATTGGGCGAAGCGGGCCCGGTCCATCGGCGACAGGCGCACGGTGAGGCGGATCAGCCCCTCCTCCTCCACGCGCTCGACCACCTCGCCGTGGCGGTAGAGCCAGGCGAGCCGGGCACCGTCCTCGGGCGGCAGCTCGAAGTGCTCGGTCACCATGCTGGCCGAGAGCCGTTCGTCCAGCACCTCGCGCAGCGCATCGAGCCCTTCGCCGGTCAGCGCGGAGACCGCCAGGCCGTCGGGCGCACGGCCCGCGATCGCCTCGGTGCCGCCGAGCAGGTCGGCCTTGTTAAGCACCTCGATGCTGCGGGCGCGCCAGCCTTCGTCGAGCGGCGCGTCCGGCCCATCGGCCATCTCGTCCAGCACCGCAACGACGTCGTTGCGCTGCGCCACACTGTCGGGATGCGAGACATCGCGCACATGCAGGATGATGTCGGCGGCCGCGACCTCCTCCAGGGTGGCCCGGAAGGCCTCGATGAGCTGGGTCGGCAGTTCGCTGATGAAGCCGACGGTGTCGGAGAGGATGGCATGCCGGCCGGAAGGCAGCGTGATCTGCCGCATGGTCGGGTCCAGCGTGGCGAAGAGCTGGTCCTGCGCATAGACGGCCGCGCCCGTGAGCGCGTTGAACAGCGTGGACTTGCCGGCATTCGTGTAGCCGACCAGCGCGATCACCGGGAAAGGCACGCGCTCGCGCGCCTTGCGGTGCAGGCCGCGCGTGCGGCGCACCTGCTCCAGCTCCTTCTTGAGCTTCACGATCCGCTCGCCGATCAACCGCCGGTCGATCTCGATCTGCGACTCACCGGGGCCGCCGAGGAAGCCGAAGCCGCCGCGCTGGCGCTCAAGGTGCGTCCAGGACCGCACGAGGCGCGTGCGCTGGTATTCGAGATGCGCGAGCTCGACCTGCAGCGAGCCTTCGCGCGTGCGCGCGCGCTCGCCAAAGATCTCGAGGATGAGGCCCGTGCGGTCGATGACCTTGGCGCCCCATTCGCGCTCCAGGTTGCGCTGCTGCACGGGGGTGAGCGCCGCGTCGACCACGACGAGCTTCGCCTCCTGCTCCTCCAGCGCCTGCCGCACCATGGCCACCTGGCCCTCGCCCAGCAGGGTCGAGGGACGGCGTTGCCGCAGCGGGTGGATGCCCGAATGGACGATGGTCACGCCGATGGAGGCGGCCAGGCCCACCGCCTCGGCAAGGCGCGCCTCCGCCGCGCGCGGCATCGCCCCCGCGGGGGCGAATTCGAGCACGTTGGAACGCTGGGCGCGTTCATAGGGCAGGATGACGGCGGCCCGCGTCGGGGCCGGCGTCACGTCCTCACTCGTCGCGCGCAGCGGCGGGCTCCCGTGATCCAATGGTCAGCGTCGTCTCGCGCAGCGGGGTGGAGGCGGTCGTCGCGCCCTGCGTCGTCGTCCCCTGCACCGCGCCAGCGGCCGTTCCCTGAGCCGCAGCCGCGCCCGCAGCCTGCGGATCGAACAGCATGATCGGCGCACCCGGCATGACGGTGCTGATCGCGTGCTTGTAGACAAGCTGCGTATGCCCGTCCCGGCGGAGCAGCACCGAGAAGTTGTCGAACCAGGTAATAATCCCCTGGAGCTTGACGCCGTTCACCAGGAACACCGTCACCGGAGTTTTGCTTTTCCGAACGTGGTTCAGGAACACGTCCTGCACGTTCTGGGATTTCTCGGCCATAACGGCCTCCTTCTTGTTTTTGAACGGCACCCGAAGGGCCGCACATGAAGCGCCGGAATGTCGTGCCTCTAGCCCCCCTTGTCCAGGGCCCCGAGCCAGCGCGCGAGGGCCTCGCCGTCGGCAAAATGAATGTCCGGACCAAGGGCCTGGACACCCCCGTCATGCGCCGCATCCCCTAGTAAAACGGCCCTGCAGCCCGCCGCGCGCGCGGCCTGCAGATCGATCCCGGTGTCGCCCACGTACCAGATGTGGTGTCCCGCGCGCAGGCCCATGCGTGAGAGGCAAAGCTCCAGCGGCAGGCCGGAGGGCTTGTCCTCCCTGGCGTCGCCGGCACCGACGAGCGCGCCGAAGCGGGGCGTCCAGCCGAGATGCTCGGCCTCGAGCCGCAGCAGCGGTCCCTGCTTGTTGGAGACGACACCGAGCGGCAGGTGCGACGCGGCATCGAGCATCGCGAGCGTGCCGGCCAGCGGCGTGATGACCTCGAGATGCGTGGCCCGGACGCCTTCATAGAAGATGTCCCGCGCGCGCTCCCACTCGTCGCCGAAATGCTCGGGGAAGCTGTCGCGGAGCGACTTGCGGACGTTCGCCAGCACCTCCTCGCGCGACCAGGCGGGCTTGCCGAAGGCGGCGAAGGCGGCGTTGAGGCCGGCCTGGATCGCCGCCCAGCCGTCGATAAGCGTGTTGTCCCAGTCGAAGAGGATCGCCGCGGGGGCGGTATCCGCCGTCACGGCGCGTTGCCCGCGCTGGCGTTCACATGGCGCGTGAAGATCTCGAAGAGCCGGCGCGTGACAGGACCGACCTTCCCGTCGGCAACGTCGCGGCCGTCGATGCGCACGATCGGCTTCACGAAACTCGTCGCGGAGGTGAGGAAGGTCTCGCGCGCATTCCGCATCGTCTCGAGGCTGAACTCGCCGAGGGTGTAGTCGATCCCCGCCGCCTCCAGCTCCGCCATCAGCGCGCCGCGGGTGCAGCCGGGCAGGATGGAATGGTCGAGATGGCGGGTGCGCAGCACGCCCTCCGCATCCACGATCCAGAAGGAGGTGGCGGCGCATTCGGTGACCATGCCGGTCGCCTCGTTGTAGAGGATCGCCTCCGCCGCGCCGGCGTCGCGGGCAGCCTGCCGCGCCAGGACATTTGGCAGCAGGTTGACGGTCTTGATGTCACAGCGCGCCCAGCGAAGGTCGGGATAGGTGACCGCGGAAATCGCCGTCGCGTCGATATCCTTGGGATAGGGAGCGATGCGCTTTGCGGTCACCACCATGGCGACCGGGACCGGCTTCTTCGGGAAGGCGTGGTCACGAGGCGCGACGCCGCGCGTGACCTGCATGTAGACCAGCCCGTCCGCCGTGATCCGGTTCCGCCGCAGGACCTCCAGCAGCACGAGGCGCAGGGAGGCACGGGGCATCGGCATGGGCAGCCGGATTTCGGCCAGCGAACGCTCCAGCCGGCCGAGATGGCGCTCCTCGTCGACGAAGCGGCCGCGATGGACGTGGACCACCTCGTAGATGCCGTCGCCGAGCTGGTAGCCCCGATCCTCGATGTTCACGCTGGCGTAGCGCTGAGGCAGATAGGCCCCGTTGACGTAGGCGATCTTCGACATGCCGGCTCTTCCGTAGGAGACGGGCCGAAGATTACGCCGTCCCCGCAGCCCTGTCTTCCGCCTGCACACCCAGGAATTTGAGCTTCCGGTGCAGCGCGCTGCGCTCCATGCCCACGAAATTCGCGGTGCGGCTGATATTGCCGCCGAAGCGCAGAAGCTGCGCCTCCAGATACTGGCGCTCGAACATCTCGCGCGCCTCGCGCAGCGGCAGGGTCATGATCTCGCTCGAGCGATCGAGCCGCAGCATGGACGGCGCGGCGGAGACGATCTCGGGCGGCAGGGCCTCGGCGCGGATGGGCTGCCCCTGCTCGCCCGGCGCCATGATCAGCAGCCAGTCGATCAGGTTACGCAGCTGGCGGACATTGCCCGGCCATTCGTAGGTCTGCAGCGCGGCGATCGTGTCCTCCGCGAGGCTGCGCTGCGGAAGCCCGGACGTCTCGACCGAACGCGAGAGGAAGTGGCGGGACAGGGCCGGCACATCCTCCCGCCGCTCGCGCAGCGCGGGCATGCGCAGCGGCACGACCGACAGGCGGTAGAAAAGATCCTCGCGGAAGCGGCCCGCGGTGATCTCGGCCTGGAGATCGCGGTTGGTAGTGGCGATGACCCGCACATCCACCTTCACGCGCGTGGCGCCACCGACGCGCTCGAAGCCCTGCTCCTGCAGCGCGCGCACGATCTTGCCCTGGGTCTCGAGGGGCATGTCCGCCACCTCGTCCAGCAGCAGCGTGCCGCCATGCGCCCGCTCCAGCGTGCCGGCGCGCCGGGGCTGGTCGCCCTGCGGCTCGACGCCGAAGAGCTCCTCCTCGATTCGGGCGGGATTCAGCGTCGCGCAGTTCAGCGCGATGAAGGGGCCGTCCGCCCGGCGGGAGCGCGCGTGCAGCATCCGTGCCGCGACCTCCTTGCCGGTGCCGGCCGGCCCGCTGATGAGGACGCGCGAATTGGTGGGCGCCACGCGGTCGATGGCGGCCCGCATCTGGGCCATGGCCTGGGAGACGCCCACCAGCTCCGTCTCGGAACCGGCGCGCAGCCTGAGGTCGCTTACCTCGCGGCGCAGCTTCGCCGCTTCCAGCGCGCGGGAGACGATCAGGAGCAGGCGGTCGCTCTTGAACGGCTTCTCGATGAAATCGTAGGCGCCCTGCTGGATCGCCTGCACCGCCGTCTCGATTGTTCCGTGGCCGGAGATCATGACGCAGGGGATATGCGGCTCCTCGCGATGCATCGCATCGAGGATGCCGAGGCCATCGAGGCGCGAATTGGCCAGCCAGATATCGAGGATCACCAGCGAGGGTCGCCGCCCGCGGAAATGGGCGAGCGCGGTGTCCGAGTTATGTGCCTGGCGGGTCTCGTAGCCCTCGTCGGAAAGGATGCCGTCAATGAGCGAACGGATATCCGGTTCGTCGTCGACGATCAGGATGTCATGCGCCATTTCCGCGCTCCATCACTTCACCTTCCAGAATTTCAGCATCCCTCGCAGGCAGGAACAACTCGGCGCGAACCCCCTGTCCTCCCGAGGCGTCGCCCAGCACGATCCGCCCCCGGTGGTCCTCCATGATCTTCTTAACGATGGCAAGACCAAGGCCGGTTCCCTTCGCCTTGTGGGTCACATAGGGCTCCGTCAGGCGATCGACCTCGACTCCGTCAGGCAGGCCAATTCCATCATCCTCCACGGCGATAACAAGCATGTCGCCATCCGGATGCAGGCTCACGCGAATATGGCCGAGGGGGCTCGGCTTCTCCCGCCCCTCATCCTCATCCCGCTGGACGCGCATGGCAATGGCGTCCGCCGCGTTGTTCAGCAAGTTGATGAGCGCCTGGTTGATCAGGCGCCGATCGCAGGCGCCGAAGACAGGGCGATCGGGCAGATCCGTGATCCAGGCGATCTCCGGGCGGGAGTTCTGCTGGAGGATCAGGGCGTCGCGCACGATCTTGGCGATCTCCTCCGTGCGGATCACCGGCTGGGGCATGCGGGCGAAGGCGCTGAACTCGTCCACCATCCGGCCGATATCGCCCACCTGCCGCACGATGGTGTCGGTGCAGGCGGTGAAGGTCTCGGGGTCGTCGTGGATCTGCTTCAGGTAGCGGCGCTTGAGGCGCTCGGCGCTGAGCTGGATCGGCGTCAGCGGATTCTTGATCTCATGGGCGATTCGCCGCGCGACATCGGCCCAGGCCGCCTGCCGCTGCGCGGTCAGCAGCGCCGAGATGTCGTCGAAGGTCAGCACATGGCCCTGCTGCTCCATCTCCGGCGAAAGGCGCGCCAGGAGGGTGCGGCGGGCATTATGGGGCCCGATGCGGATCTCGGCCGTGCGCGTGCTGCCGGGATTGGCGAGCAGCGTCGCGAATTCGGGCGCGATCTCGGCCATGGGGCGCCCGATCTCGCGCTCCAGGTCGATTCCGAGCAGCTGGCTGGCGCTGCGATTCGGCAGGTTCACCCGCAGCTCGGCATCCAGGCCCACGATGCCGGCCGAGACGCCGCCCAGCACGGCCTCGGTGAAGCCCTGGCGTTCGGCGATCTGGCGATAGGCCTCCATCAGCTCGCTGCGCTGCGCGGCAAGCTGGTTGGTCATGCGGTTGAAGGCGCGGCTGAGGCTGCCGACCTCGTCATCCGCGTCGCCCTCCTCTACCCGGACGGAGAGGTCGCCGCCGCGCACCCGCTCGGCCGCCGTGATCAGGCGCGAGATGGGGCCGGCCAGCTGGTTCGCGAGCACGAGACCGATGAGGACCGCCGCCAGCAGCACCAGCAGCGAGCCGATGGCGAAGATCATCACGAAGGTGATCTGCAGCCCCTCGCGATTTCGATCGATCGCCTGATAGGCGGTCACCGCCGCCTCGGTGCGCTGCATGTGCTCGAGCACGGAGGAATCGACGGGCCGACCGATCATCAGCTGCAGGCCCGAGGTCGGGGTCAGCGCGATCACCGCGCGGACGCGATTCTCCTCCTCCACGGCGATGACCGCCACCTCGCCATTCGTCGCCTGCTCCATGGCCCAGTCGGGCGGCGGCGAGAGCTGGAAGGCCGAGCTGACGCCGGCATGCGCCACGATCCGGCCCAGCAGCGGCTCGAAGACCACGGCCTCGGTCAGGCCGCGCGAGCTGGCCTGGCTCGCGAGCACGCGGGCGAAGGCCAAGCTCTGCTCAGGCAGCAGGACGACGGCGCGGTTGAGGTCGTTGGCCATGGCCAGCGCATCGGCGCGGATATTGTTCTGGTGCTCCTCGAAATAGGCACGGCTCGCAGCCAGGGAGGCCTCCAGCGCGGTCCGCACCCGGTCGCTGAACCAGGCCTGGATGCCGAGGTTGAAGAAGCCGACCGAAAAGCTGGCGACCGTGATCGCGGGCACCATCGCCACGACGGAGAAAAGCAGCACCAGCCGCGTGTGCAGCCGCGAGCCCGCGGAGCCGCGCCGGCGCTCCGCCCAGACACGCACCAGCTGCCCGAGCAGCGAGGCGATCAGCAGCAGGATGATCGCCGTGTTCACGAGGAAGATGACGACGACCTGCCCCGGGCGCGTCGGCCCGAAGGGGCTGCCGTCAGACAGCAGGACGAAGGTGGCGATGCCCATCAGCAGCGCGCCGATGCCAAGGCCCAGGGTCACACCCCGGCCCAGCAGCATGTCGGCCATCCGCCGCAGCAGGGGCACCCGGACGCGCGGTGCGGCCGTGCGCTCGCTCATCACGTCATGAAAGCCCGCGCACGACCGGGAGCTCCAGGTCGCGCAACTTCTTGCGGAGCGTGTTGCGGTTGAGGCCCAGCAGCGCCGCCGCCTTGATCTGGTTACCCCGCGTGGCGCTGAGGGCCAGTCGCAGCAGCGGCCGCTCGACCTCGGAGATCACACGGTCGTGCAGGTCGCGGATGGGCATGCCGTCCTGATGGGCGGCCATGAACAGCTTCAGGTGGCGCTCGACCGCCTGCTCCAGCGTCTCGCTGCTGCGCGGCGCGCCCTCGCCCGGGACTTCCGCCTCGGCCAGCTCGGCGGCGACGGCCTCCTCTCCGATGATCTCCTGCGGATAGAGCGCCGCGAGGCGACGCATCAGGTTCTCGAGCTCGCGCGCGTTTCCGGGCCAGGCATGGAGCTTGAGCCGCGACAGCGCCTCCGGGCTCAGCGACTTGTGCGGCAGGCCGGCTGCGCGGGCGCGGTCCAGGAAGTGCCGGGCCAGGAGGGGGATGTCCTCCGTCCGCTCGCGCAGCGGCGGCAGGCGGATGGGCACCACATTGAGCCTGTAGAAGAGGTCCTCACGGAAGAGCCCGGCGCGGATGGAGGCGCGGAGGTCGCGATGGGTCGCGGCCACGATGCGGACATTGGCCTTCACGGGCGCCCGCCCGCCGACGGTGGTGAACTCGCCCTCCTGAAGCACGCGCAGCAGGCGGGTCTGCGCCTCGGCCGGCATGTCGCCGATCTCGTCGAGGAAGAGCGTGCCGCCGGCCGCCTGCTCGAAGCGGCCGACGCCGCGGGTCAGCGCGCCGGTGAAGGCGCCGCGCTCATGGCCGAAGAGCTCGCTCTCGATCAGCTCGCGCGGGATGGCCGCCATGTTGATGGCGACGAAGGGGCCAGTGCGGCGCTTGCCGTAGTCGTGCAGCGCGCGGGCGATCAGCTCCTTGCCCGTGCCGCTCTCGCCCGTGACCATGACGGTGAGGTCGGCCGTCGTGAGGCGCGCGACAGTGCGGTAGATCTCCTGCATGGCGGCACTGCGGCCGATCAGCGGCAGGCGCTCTCCCTCGCTCTCCTCCTCGGCCACCAGCCCGTTGGCCGGCTGCGCGAGGGCGCGCTCCACGACGCTCAGCAGTTCCTTGAGGTCGAAGGGCTTGGGCAGATACTCGAAGGCGCCCCGCTGAGCGGCCTTCACCGCCGTGGTGAAGGTGGACTGCGCGCTCATCACCACGACCTGGAGGTCCGGCCGCACCCGCCGCATGCGCGGCAGCAGGTCCAGCCCGTTCTCGTCGGGCATGACGACGTCCGTCACCACCAGATCGCCCTCCCCGTCCTCGACCCAGCGCCAAAGCGTGGAGGCCGAGGAGGTGGCGCGCACATGGTAGCCCGCGCGGCTCAGCGCCTGGGAAAGGACCGTGCGGATCGCCCGGTCGTCATCGGCGATCAGGATGGTGCGGGCTTCTGTCATTCATCGCTCTCTAGGCCCGGCTCGCCAGGAGGCGGGGCCGGCAGGGACAGGCGGAAGGTGGTGCGGCCCGGGCGGCTGTCGCATTCGATCAGCCCGCCATGGTTGGCGACGAGCTTGGCGACCAGCGCAAGGCCCAGCCCCTGGCCGCCCCGCTTGGTGGTCACGAAGGGCTCGAAGAGGGTGCTGCGCAACGGCTCGGGAATGCCGGGGCCGTTGTCGCGCACCATCACCTGCAGCGGCAGATGGACGCGCTCGTTGCTGCCGGGTACCGCGATGCGCACGCCGTGGTGATAGGCCGTGACGAGCTGGATCTCTCCCGGGCTGCCATTGGTCGCGCCCTGGGCCAGGGCCTCGGCCGCGTTCTTCACGAGGTTCAGCAGGATCTGCACGAGCTGGTCGCGCTCGCCCCAGACAGCGGGGAGCGAGGGGTCGTATTCCTGGACGATCCGCAGGTGGGAGGCGAAGCCGCTCTGCGCCACCCGGCGGACATGGTCGAGGACGGAATGGATATTGACCGCCCGCGGCTCGATCGGCCGGTCGGAGAACATCTCCATCCGGTCCACCAGCTTGCGGATCCGGTCGCTCTCCTCCTGGATCAGCGTGCAGAGCTCGCGGTCGCCCTCGGAAGCGCCCTGCTCCAGCAGCTGCGCCGCGCCCCGGATGCCGGAGAGCGGGTTCTTCACCTCATGCGCCAGCATCGCGGCCATGGCGGTCGCGCCCCGCGCCGCGCCCAGGAAGTGCAGCTGGCGGTCGAGCATGGCGGCGGTCGAGCCATCCTGCAGCGTCAGGACGACATGGCCCGGCAGGTCGGGCATGGGCGCGCCATAGACCGAGACCCCATGGCGGTGCAGGCGCGGGCTTTCCAGCGTGAGATCGTGATCGGCCACCGGGCTGTCCTGCATGCGCACCTGGTGCAGCAGCCCGAAGAGCCGGTTGTCGGGCGGCAGCAGCTCGCCCAGCGGCATGTCGAGCAGCGTCTGGGTGGAATGCTGGAAGAAGAGCTCCGCGGCCGGATTGGCAAAGCGGAAGCGCTCCTCGGCGTCGAGCACGACGGCCGGCATGGGCAGGGCCGAGAGGATGGCCGCCGCCTCCGGCAGCGCCGCACCACCCGGCCGCGGCGCAGGCGCCGCCTTGGTTGTCACGTCCCTGGTCATCCCTTCGTCCCCGGTATCAACGGGACGCGCCGCGTCCGCAGAGTGGAGACGCCGGAGCTTCATGCGGCTTCCCGGAAGGCGTCCTGCGTGGCCTCCACGCCGCGCTCGATCAGCGGCTCGTAGAAGCCGCGCATCAGCGCCTCCGCCTCCTCGGGCGTCTCCACGCGATTGACCTGCGAGCGGAACTCGGCGCTGCCGGGCAGGCCGCGCGAGTACCAGGCGATGTGCTTGCGGGCCATGCGCACGGCGTTCTTCGTCCCGTGATGGCTCAGCATCATATGGTAGTGGCGCAGGAGGATAGCGAGCTGCTCCTCCAGCGTCGGGTCCGGCAGGCGGACGCCCTCGTTCAGGAAGGCCGCGACCTGGCGCGGAAACCAGGGGCGGCCGTAGCAGCCGCGGCCGATCATCACCCCGTCGGCGCCCGAGCGCGTGAGGGCGGCGGCCGCGTCGTCCACGGTCAGGATGTCGCCATTGGCGATGACGGGGAGGTCCACCGCCGCCTTCACCGAGGCGATGAAGTCCCAATCGGCCACGCCCGTGTAGAGCTGCTGGCGCGTACGCCCGTGGATGGTGACCAGCCTGATCCCGCATTCCTGCGCGATGCGGGCCAGCTTCGGCGCGTTCAGGCTGTTATGGTCCCAGCCCATGCGCATCTTGAGCGTGACCGGCACGTTCACGGCCTTCACCGTGGCCTCGAGGATCGCGGCCGCCCGGACCTCGTCGCGCATCAGGGCGGAGCCCGCGCTCTGGCCGAGGGCCACCTTCTTCACCGGGCAGCCGAAGTTGATGTCCACGATGGCGGCGCCGCGATCCACCACCAGCTTGGCGGCCTCAGCCATGACCGAGGGCTCGCAGCCGGCCAGCTGCACCGAGGAGGGCGCACCGAAGCCGTCCGTCTCCGCCATCTTCAGGCTCTGCCAGTTCTCGCGGATCATGGCGGCCGAGGCGATCATCTCGCTGACCACGAGGCCGGTGCCCTCCGCGCGGGCGAGCCGCCGGAAAGGAAGGTCGGTGACGCCGGACATGGGGGCGAGGATCACCGGCGTTTCGATCGTCACGTCGCGCGACAGTTCGATCGGACGAAGACGGGTGCTCATCATTTGTGCAGCCATACGCAAAATGTCGTCCTGCGTCCACGCTGGGCATGCGTATGGCGTGTATTTCACCGCCTGGCTTCCGCAACCGGGGCGATCTGGCCTATGCGGGGCCTGACATGATCGCCGCTCTCCTCATGGCGGCCGGGCGCGGCGAGCGCTTCGGTGCGCCCGAACCCAAGCAATATGCCTCCCTCCTCGGCCGCCCGGTGCTGCGCGTGGCCGCCGAAGCGCTGCTCGCGGGGGGCCAGGTCCGCCTGCTCCAGCCCGTCTGCGCCGCCGGCGAGGAGGCGCGCGTCGCCGGCATGCTGGAGGGCCTGCCCCACCTGCCGCCCGTGACCGGCGGGGCCACCCGCCAGGAAAGCGTGAAGGCCGGCCTCGCGGCCCTGGCCGCGCACGCGCCGGAGGTGGTCCTGGTCCATGACGCCGCCCGCCCCATCGTCCCCGCCGGCACCATCGAGGCGCTGCTGGCCGCGCTGGAGACCAGCCCCGGCGCCATTCCGGCCCAGCCGGTCTCGGACACGCTGAAGCGTGGCGACGCGGCCCGGATCGGCGAGACCGTCGCCCGCGCCGGCCTCTACCGGGCCCAGACGCCCCAGGCCTTCCGCTTCGCCCCGCTGCGCGCCGCCCATGAGGCCGCGACCGCCGAGGCGACCGACGACGCCCAGCTCCTCGAATGGCAGGGAGCGGCCGTGGCGCTGGTCCCGGGCCATGAGAGCAACGTGAAAATCACCTTCCCAGAGGATCTCGCCCGCGTGGAAGCCACCCTCCTCCCCCGACTGCTGCCGCGCGTCGGCACCGGCTACGACGTCCATCGCCTGGTGCCGGGCCGCCCGCTGATCCTCTGCGGCATCACGGTTCCGCACGAGTTAGGCCTCGACGGGCATTCGGACGCCGATGTCGGCATCCATGCGCTGTGCGACGCCATCTATGGCGCGCTGGCGGAGGGCGATATCGGCCGGCACTTCCCGCCCTCCCAGATGAAGTGGAAGGACGCCGACAGCGCCCAGTTCCTCGTCCATGCCGCCGGCCGGATCGCCGCGCGAGGGGGCATGCTGGTCAATGCCGACGTCACGCTCATCTGCGAGCAGCCCAAGATCGGACCCCATGCGCCGGCGATGATCACGCGCCTCGCCCAGCTCATGGGCGTCGAGGAGAAGCGCGTCGGCGTGAAGGCCACCACCTCCGAGCGCCTGGGCTTTACCGGCCGCGGCGAGGGCATCGCGGCCCAGGTCGCGGTCAGCCTGCTGGTCCCGGACTGATCTCTCCGCCCGGGACCCGATGGGCTCAGGGCCGGGCGTTGAGCGCCACGGTCCCGAGCTCCGTGGAACCGGAGACGCTGGCCGACTGCGCCGCGGGCGGCCATTGCATCGGCACCCGGACGAGCTCGCGGCCGCCGGCCTCGCGCGTGACCTCGACCACGACGCTGTAGGTACCCGGCTGCAGGCCCGCCAGGCTTGGATTTGCAGGATCGACGAGCAGCTGGTGATGCCCCGGCGCGCGGGTCGCGCCGCTGACGCCATCGGCCGGCAGGGCCAGGTCGCGACCGCCGCGCCGCCACCACTGCCGCAGATCCCTCAGCCAGCGCTGGCCATGCTCGTTGCGCAGCTTGGTGTCGTACCAGACGGCGAGGTTGGCGACGGCCTCCTGCCGGTCATTCTCGATCCAGGCCGCCAGATAGGGCCGGTGGTACTCCGCGACGTTCAGCTGCGGGAGCTCGATGCTGACGCGGAGCTCCGCGCCATGGGCCGGCGCGGCGGCCAGCCCGACGGCCGCCACCGCGGTGAGAAGAGAACGCATGGGGTGATCCTCGTCAGGAAAGGGGGGCGCGATCGCGGGGGCCGGACGGCCCGGGCCTGATGGCCCCTCCCCGCGATGGCGGGTCCGTGGCCCTTCCGGATCACGGACCCTGGGGCTGCCGGCCTCGGCCGGCAGCCTGTCTGGTCAGGGGTGCGTGTTGGGCGGCTGGATCGCCCAGTCGGCCTCGGTGACCACGCCGTCGCGATTGGCGTCCGCCCGGTTGAAGGTGCGGCTGGCGACGGCGTCGTACTCGGCGCGGCTGATGGAGAGATCGCGGTCGCGGTCGATCGATTCGAAGCGCCGGCTCGCCTGCGTGATCTGGCGGCGGAAGGTCTCGTCGATCTCGCGCGTGCCGTACTCGGCTCGCAGCCGGCCCTCGTACTCGCCCACATACTCGGCTTCCGAGAGGCTGCCGTCGCCATTCGTGTCGGTCCGGCGGAACACGGCGTCACGCACGGCGTCGTATTCGGCGCGCGTCACCGTCCCGTCGCGGTTGGTGTCGTACTGCGCGAGGAAGGTCTCGCGGAAGCGCTGGCGGGCGGCAGCCTGCTGCTCGGGCGTCAGCTGCGGACGCTCGGCATCGGCCGGGCGGGCGGCAGGCGCGGGCGTGGCTGCGGGCGCCTGAGCGTCGGCGGCGCCGGGGAAACCGAGGCCCATGGCGCCGGAGACAGCGATCGCCGCGGCCAGCATGAGTCGTTTTGTCATCAAAATTACCTCTCCGAGAAAGTTCGCGGACCATAGCCCGTGCATGCCGGAGGTGCAATTGCGACTCAGTCGCATTGCAATTAAGAATCATTCTTATTAAAGACCGTCCCGCGGTCAGGCCGTCGGATGGCCTCGTCGCAGGAAAGCAAAGGATTATCGGCCGTGCGGCGAAGCCATATCAGAGCCCTGAGGTACATTTTTGCGACGACGGCGCTCTATTCCATCGGAAGCCTCGCCGCCATGGCGCAACCCGCGCCGGCCGTCGATCCCAGCAACCTACAGTTGCCGACCGTCCATGTTCAGACGACCCCGGATGACGCGGCCTTCGAGACCCCGGCGGGCGTCAGCACCGTCACTCCCGATTCCCTCCGCATGGGCGGCGACACGAATCGCCTCCTCGACACCGTCCCCGGCGTGGCCCTGGGCGGCTATGCCTCCCAGCCCGGCGTCGCGGTGAACATGCGCGGCATGGAGGGCTTCGGCCGCGTCAACATGATGGTCGAGGGTGTCCGTCAGAACTTCCGCCCCGCGGGCCATGAAGGCGGCTCCTTCGCCTATGTCGATCCCAACTTCATCTCCGGCATCGATGTCGAGCGCGGAGCGGTCACAGGCCGCGGCGGCATGGGTGCGCTCGTCGGCGCCGTGAACTTCCGCCTCCTCGACGTCGAGGACATCCTGCGCCCCGGCCAGAACATCGGCGGCCGCCTGCAGGGCATGACCGGCTCCAACGGCTATCAGTGGAACACCAGCGTCGTCACCGCCGCGCGCCTGGGCAACGGCATCAGCGTGCTGGGCGGCTTCAGCGGCCGCGAGAACTCCCAGTTCAAGAACGGCGACGGCCAGATCGTCCCGAACACCGAGCAGTCGCAGCGCTCCGGCCTGTTCCGCATGAACTGGCAGCCGAACGAGGAGCATCGCATCTCGCTGACCGGCAATGTCTACGAGAACCGCTTCACCTCGAACTTCTACGACCAGAACATCCAGTCAAACCTGGTGCAGCTGAGCTACCGCTACCGGCCGGTCGCCAATCCGCTGGTGGACCTCGACACCGCGGTGTCCTGGAACCAGATCCGGATGAACAACTACCTGACGGAGGCGGGCAAGTTCTCGGCCACCGCCACCGGGCGGCGCATCGTCAACAACGCCATCCAGGGCCACATCTCCAACACCTCGCGCTTCGCGCTGGGTGGCAGCGTGAACGTGAACTGGGAATATGGCCTCCAATACGCCACGGACGACACGAAGACCCGTCGGGGCGGCGTGAACGGCGATGGCACGCTGAACCTGTTCGGCGCCTATTCGCGAGCGACCTTCACGCGCGGCATCCTCAGCTTCACCCAGGGCCTGCGCTACGACCACTACTCGCTCGATGGCCAGGGCTTCGCCAACCCGGCGCTGGGCCCCGTTCCCGTCACGGGCGCCTACAACGCCAATAACAGCCAGGGCCGCGTGAGCCCGCGCTTCACCCTGGCCGTGCAGGCGCTCGACTGGCTGCAGCCCTATGTCAGCTACGGCTGGGCCTTCCGCCCGCCCACCATCGCGGAAACGATGTATTCCGGCCCGCACTCGGCCGGCGGTGCCTCCACCTTCTACCCGAACCCCTATCTGCGCCCCGAAACGTCGCAGGGCTGGGAAATCGGCGCGAACGTGCTGCGCCGCAACGTCATCCAGGAAGGCGACCGGGTCCGCCTCAAGCTCGCCTACTTCGACAACGACGTGAACGACCTCATCAACATGGTGTCGATCCGCGGCACGGCGAACAATCGCGCCTATTCCTACTCGTTCTACAACAACGTGCCCGGCAAGAGCCGGCTGCGCGGCGTGGAGCTTGAGGGCGGCTACGACATGGGCGTCGCCTACATCAACCTGACCTACACCAACACCAGCATCCGCTACGCCGACGGGGCCGATCACAGCTTCCTGCCGCGCAACAATCTGATGGTGGATGCCGGCGTCCGACTGCTCGACCGCCGTCTGACGCTGGGTGGCCGGGTCCGGGCCATCGGCAATACCCAGAGCCTGACCTCGACGGGCGTCACCTCGGCCATCCCGAGCTACACGACCGTGGACCTCTACGCCTCCTACCGGCCGATCGACCGGCTCACGCTCTTCGTCAACGCCACCAACATCGGCAACACGGTCTATACCGTGCCGGCGGCGGAGACGATCGGCGGTGGCCGTGGCGCCACGGTCATCGGCGGCGCGACGCTCACCTTCTGAGCGGAAGAACCGAGGTGCGCCAACCACCCCATGCCCCGCTCTTCGGGGTGATCGAGCGGCTCCAGGGCGACATGCCCTGGGGTTCGTTCCTCGACGCGGGAACCGGGGTGAAATCGGCCCTCTGGGCCAGCGACCTCGCCACGGCGCGATGGACCGGCGTCAGCGCCGACCCGAGCCATCTCGCCGAGACCCGCGCCAGCCTCTGCGGCGCCCTGCGCCCGCAGGACCGGCTGGTCGCGGGAAACTGGACCGACCCGGCGCTGCTCGCCGGCGAGGTCCATGACGTGGTGCTGGCCGAATACCTGGTCGGCGCCGTGGAGGGCTTCTCGCCCTATTTCCAGGAAAGCCTCTTCCGGCGGCTGCGGGCGCTGGTCGGGCGCCGGCTCTACGTCGTCGGCCTCGATCCCTATGTCGTCGGCGGGGTGGAAGGCGAGGCCGGCCGGCTGGTCCAGGCGATCGGGCGCTTCCGGGATGCCTGCACCCTGCTCGCGGGCGAGACGCCCTACCGGGAATTCCCGGCCGAATGGGTCCTGGCGCGGCTGGAACAGGCCGGCTTCCGGGTCCTCTTCGCGCAGCGCTTCCCCAACCGCTATCCCATGGCCTGGGTGGAGATGCAGCTGGCGACCGGCCAGGCCCTCCTCGAGCGGATCCCCGACCGGCGCCTCACGCGCGAGCTCGCTGCGCAGGCGGGACGCCTGCGGAAGAGCGCCGCCGCCCTGATCGCCAGCCTGGGGGCCCTCCCGCATGGCTTCGACTATGTCGTGGCCGCAGAGCCCGACGACGGCATGGGCGCCCGGCGGGGCTGACCCGCCCCATCAGCACGATGGTTACGACCCCGGTTCTCGCGTAACCTCCGCCCCCAGCAGAGGGAGCGCGAGGCAAATGTCCGCACAGCATGACGCCGCCATCATCGGCTGGGCCCATAGCCGCTTCGGCAAGCTGGACGACGTTCCCGACGCCGAGGCGCTGATCGGCCTCGTCGCGCGCCAAGCCATCGTCGATGCCGGGCTGGAGCCGCATGAGGTGGACGCCGTCTTCCTCGGCACCTTCAATGCCGGCTTCCAGCGGCAGGACTTCCCCTCCTCCCTCGTCTTCCAGGCCGTGCCGGAGCTGCGCTTCAAGCCGGCCACCCGCTTCGAGAATGCCTGCGCTACCGGCAGCGCCGCCATCCACGGCGCCCTCGATTTCCTCGGCGCGAAGCGCGGCAAGGTCACGCTGGTGGTGGGCGTGGAGAAGATGACCTCCACACCGGGGCCGCGCGTGGGCGAGATCCTGCTCTCCGCCTCCCACCTCAAGACCGAGGCCGGGATCGAGGCGGGCTTCGCCGGCGTCTTCGGCCGCATCGCCGAGGCCTATTTCCAGCGCCATGGCGATGCCTCCGACGCGCTGGCCGCCATCGCGGCCAAGAACCACCGCAACGGCGTCGACAATCCTTACGCCCAGATGCGCAAGGACCTGGGCTACGAGTTCTGCCGCCAGGAGAGCGAGAAGAACCCCTATGTGGCCCGCCCCCTGAAGCGCACCGATTGCAGCCTGGTCTCGGACGGCGCGGCCGCGCTGGTCATCGCCGAGGGCGACGTGGCCGCGAATGCCCGCCGCGCCGTGCGCTTCCGCGCGACCGCCCAGGTGAACGACTTCCTCCCCATCGCCGGGCGCGACATCGTCCGCTTCGAGGGCGCGCGGGAGGCCTGGGCGCGGGCGCTGGACACGGCGGGGCTCAGCCTCTCTGACCTCTCCTTCGCCGAGGTGCATGACTGCTTCACCATCGCCGAGCTCATCGAATACGAGGCGATGGGCCTCACCCCCGAGGGCCAGGGCAGCCGCGCCGTGCTCGAGGGATGGACGACCCGCGACGGACGCCTGCCGGTCAACCGTTCCGGCGGTTTGAAGTCCAAGGGGCATCCAATCGGGGCAACCGGCGTTTCCATGCACGCTCTCGCCGCCATGCAGCTCACCGGCGAGGCGGGCGACATGCAGCTTCCCAAGGCCGACCGGGCCGGCGTGTTCAACATGGGGGGAGCGGCCGTCGCCAATTATGTGAGCATTCTCGAACGCGCGTAACGCGCGGAGGACCTGCACCGTGCGGATGGACAATGAGCGCGAAAGCGCGAACGTCGAGGATCGTCGCGGAGGCGGCGGCCTTGGTGGCGGCCGGGGCGGCGGCATCTCCATCGGCGGGGCCGGCGGGATCGGCGGCCTCGGCCTGGTGGCCGTCATCGTCATCTCCCTGCTCATGGGCGTCGATCCCGGCGTGATCCTGGGCCAGCTGGAAGGCGGCGGCATGCCGGGCTCCAGCTACCAGGAAGAACCGCAGCAGCAGGCGCGCGCGCCGGGCGACCCGGCCACCGATCCCTCGGTCCGCTTCGTCAGCCGCGTGCTCGCCAGCACCGAGGACGTCTGGACCGCCGAATTCCGGCGCGCCGGGCGGCAATATGTCGCCCCCCGGCTCGTCCTCTTCTCGGGCGGTGTGCAGTCGGGCTGCGGCGTGGCGCAATCGGCGATGGGGCCCTTCTACTGCCCGAACGACCAGCGCGTTTACCTCGATCTCAGCTTCTTCCGGGAAATGTCGCAGCGGCTGGGCGCGCCGGGCGACTTCGCGCAGGCCTATGTCGTGGCCCATGAGATCGGGCACCACGTGCAGAACCAGCTCGGCATCCTGTCGCGGAACCAGCAGGCGCAGCGGCAGTCGAGCCAGCGGGACGCCAATGTCATCTCGGTCCGGACGGAGCTGATGGCCGATTGCCTGGCGGGCTTCTGGGCCCGGCGCGCGAACGAGATGCGCAATATCCTGGAAGACGGCGACATCGAAGAGGGAATGGCCGCGGCGGCGGCGGTGGGCGACGACCGGCTCCAATCCCGCGGCGGTCGCGGCCAGGTGGTGCCCGAGAGCTTCACCCATGGCAGCAGCGCCCAGCGCGTGCAGGCCTTCAAGACCGGGATGGCCGCGCAGGACGCGGGCGCCTGCATCAACCGGCGGTAAGCTGACGCCGCAAAAGCAACGGGGCCGTGGCGAACCCATCGCCACGGCCCCGTTTTCGTCTCTGGCATCGGGCCTCGCCGGAAAGCGAAGCCCCAAACCTCTTTACTCCGCGGTGGCGCCCGTGACGCGGACGAGCTCTTCCATCAGCGCGTAGTCGACCCGCTGACGCTCAGCGAGGGCCTCCGCCGTGCCGCCGACGGGGATGTAGCCCAGCTGCTCCAGCCGCGCCTGGGTCTGGGGCTTGCGCACCGCCTCGGCGATCGCCGCGGAAACGCGCTGCACGATCGGCTGCGGCAGGCCAGCCGGGCCGAAGATGCCGATCCAGCCGCTGAAGTCGTAGCCGGGAACGGTCTCCGCGATCGCGGGTAGGTTCGGCACCGCCGGCATGCGCTCGGGCCGCGTGACGCCCAGCGGACGCACCTGGCCGGACTGCACGAAGGGCAGCACCTCCGGCAGCGGCGCGAAGATCACGTCGAGCCGGCCCGCGATGAGGTCGGACATCGCCGGGGCGCCGCCGCGATAGGGGACATGCGTGAACTGGACGCCCGCCTTCTGCTCGAAGAGCGCGCCGGCGAAGTGCTGCGTGCTGCCCGGGCCGCTGGTGCCCATGTTCAGCTTGCCCGGATTGGCCTTCGCGTAGGCGATGAACTCCGCGAGGTTCTGCGCGGGCACCGAGGGGTGGATCGCCATCAGCGCGCCGCTGATCACCACGAGCGAGACCGGCGTGAAGTCCCGGATGACATGGAAGCCCATGTTGCGGAACAGGAACTGGTTCGTCGCATGCGTGCCGACCGAGGCCACGATGAAGGTCTGGCCGTCCGGCGCGCTGCGGGCGACGAATTCAGAGCCGATGTTACCCGAGGCGCCGACCCGGTTCTCCACCACGACGGGCTGACCCAGCGCGCCGGAGATCGCTTCCGCGACCACGCGGCCCGAGGTGTCGGTGCTGCCGCCGGCGGCGAAGCCGACGACAAAGCGGACGGGGCGGTCTGGGTTCCAGGTGGTCTGGGCGGTCGCCATGGTGGACAGGAGGGGCGCGGCAACGAGGCCACGCGCCAGATCGCGGCGTTTCATCAAGTTCTTCCCTTCATGGGGAGCAACGGCTCCCTTGAGCGGCGAGGGATAAACCGCCGTATAATGTTATGTCGACCCGCCGCGGGCTTTTAGGCGGGACGCTGCCACTTTCCGATGGGCTGTCAGTCCCGCTCTTCCTCGACGGCATGGCATGCCACCATCCCGTCCAGGGCCGCTTTCATCACGGGCACCTCCACGCGGCAGCGGTCGTTGGCGAGCGGGCAGCGCGGATGGAAGGTGCATCCGGGCGGGGGCGAGATCGGGCTCGGAACCTCGCCGCCCACGGGGATGCGCTGACGGCCCGTCATCTCCAGATCGGGAATCGCCTCCATCAGGGCCCGCGTATACGGATGGCGCGGCCGTTCGAAGAGCGATTCCGCCGGCGCGAGCTCCACCAGCTTGCCCAGGTACATGACCCCGATGCGGTCGCTGACCTGCCGCACAACGGCGAGGTTATGGCTGATGAAGAGGTAGGTGAGGCCCAGCCGCTGCTGCAGCTCTTTCATCAGGTTCAGGATCTGCGCCTGCACCGAGACATCGAGCGCGGAGGTTGGCTCGTCGCAGACCAGGAATTCCGGGTTGGAGCTCAGCGCGCGGGCGATGGAGATGCGCTGGCGCTGGCCGCCCGAGAATTCGTGCGGATATTTCTGACCGTCCAGCGGCGAGAGGCCCACCTGGGTGAGCAATTCGCCGACGCGGGCGAGAATGGCCTTCTTGCCCTTCAGCAGCCGGAAGGCGCGGATCGGCTCGGCCACGATGTCGACCACCCGCCAGCGCGGGTTCAGCGAGGCATAGGGATCCTGGAAGATCATCTGCATGCGGCTGCGCTGCGCGGAATCCGCCCGCGCCTTTGCGAGGTCCTGCCCGTCGAAGAGCACCTTGCCGAAGCTTGGGCCGTAGAGGCCGACGACGAGGCGGGCGACGGTGGATTTTCCGCAGCCGGATTCTCCCACAAGGCTCAGCGTCGTGCCGGTCGGGATATCGAAGGAAATGCCGTCCACCGCGCGCAGGGTGCGGCGGCCCTCCCGGGCGATCAGCCGCTGGAGCACCGGCTTCGAGACATCGAAATGCCGCGCGACGTTCTGCACCTCGAGCATCGGTCCGGCGCTCATGCCGGCGCGCCCTCGGCGTAGAGCCAGCAGGAGGCGCGGGTGGTTCCGGCATCCATGAGCTCCGGCCGCTCGACGAGGCAGCGGTCGAAGACTCGGGGGCAGCGCGGGTTGAAGGCGCAGCCCCTTGGGATGGCGGAAAGCCGCGGCATGGCGCCGTCGATCTGCTGGAGCCTCTCCACGCGCCGGTCGAGTGGCGGGATGGAGCCCATCAACCCCTGCGAATAGGGATGCCGCGCATGGCGCACCAGCTGGCGCACGGGCCCGATCTCGCTGATGCGGCCGGCATACATCACGGCCACGCGGTCGGCCGTCTCGGCGATGACGCCCATGTCGTGCGTCACCAGCATCATGGCCGTCCCCTTCTCCCGCGCGAGGGTCTTCAGCATGGCGATGACCTGCGCCTGGATGGAGACGTCCAGCGCCGTGGTGGGCTCGTCGGCCACGATGAGCTTGGGCTCGGCGCAAAGGGCCAACGCGATGACGACGCGCTGGCGCATGCCGCCCGAGAATTCGTGGGGATAGCTGTCGATGCGCTCGCGCGCGGCGGGGATGCCGACCAGCTCCAGCCAGCCGATCGCTTTTTCCCGCGCCTCGCCCGGGCCCACCGGCAGGTGCGTGGTGATGGTCTCCACCAGCTGCCTGCCGATGGTGTAGAGCGGGTTCAGCGTGGTCAACGGGTCCTGGAAGATGGTGCCGATCTCGCGCCCGCGGATGCGGCGCATCTTCTCGTAGGGCAGGTTGTCGATGCGGCGCCCCTCGAGAAGAATTTCGCCTGAGGCGATGCGGCCCGGCGGCTCCAGCAGCCCGATGATGGCCGCGCCCGTCATCGACTTCCCGGCACCGCTCTCGCCGACAACGCCCAGCACCTCGCCCGGCGCGATCTCGAAGGAGACGTCGTCCAGCGCCACCAATGTCCCGCGCCGCGTGGGGAATTCGACGCGCAGATTCTTCACTTGCAGCAGCGACATGTCAGCGGAGCTTCGGGTTGAGGGCGTCGCGCAGCCAATCGCCCAGCAGGTTGACGGAGAGCACCATCACGATCAGCGCGATGCCCGGGAAGATCGCGATCCACCACTCGCCGCTGAACAGGAAGTCGTTGCCGATGCGGATAAGCGTGCCGAGTGAGGGCTGCGTCGGCGGCACGCCGACGCCGAGGAAGGAGAGCGTGGCCTCGGCCAGGATCGCGAAGCTCAGGTTCAGCGTCGCGATCACCAGCACCGGCGACATGACGTTGGGCAGCACGTGGCTGCGCATGATCCGCAGCGGCGAAAGCCCGATCACCCGGGCCGCCTGCACATATTCCTTGTTGCGTTCCACCAGCGTGGAGCCGCGCACCGTCCGGGCGAATTGCGGCCAGTTGGAGATGCCGATCGCGAAGATCACGACGAAGAGCGCGATCTGGTCGTGCACCTCGCGCGGCACGGCGGCGCGGACCACGCCGTCCACCAGCAGCGCCACGAGGATCGAGGGAAAGGTCAGCTGGATATCGGCGATGCGCATCAGCAGCGCGTCCACCTTGCCTCCCATATAGCCCGCGACCAGCCCCACCGTGACGCCGACCACGGTCGAGAAGATCACCGCGCAGAAGCCCACCATCAGCGAGACGCGCGCGCCGAACATGATGGCGGAGAGCATGTCCCGCCCCTGGTCGTCGGTGCCGAGCAGGTAGAGGGGATCGCCCTCGGCCTCCCAGGAGGGCGGCTTGAAGGCGTCCATCAGCTGGAGGGAGGCGAGATCGAAGGGATTATGCGGCGCGATCAGCGGCGAGAAGACAGCGCCGATGATGCAGACGAGCGCGACGATCGCCGAGAGCACCACGACGGGCGATCGGGTGAAGCTCCACCAGATGTCGGAATCGAAGAAGGCCTTCACCGGGCGCCTCCCCTGCGGAAGCGCACCGCCATGTCCTGGGATGCCATCAGTGCCCGGCCCCCCGGCCCGTGCGCAGCCGCGGGTCCACCGCGTAGTAAAGCAGGTCCACGATCAGGTTGATGGTCACGAAGACGACCGCGATCAGCATGAGATAGGCCGCCATGACGGGAATATCGGCCGCGCCCACGCTCTGGATGAAGAGCAGCCCCATGCCCGGCCACTGGAACACCGTCTCGGTGACGATGGCGAAGGCGATGATGGAGCCGAGCTGCAGGCCCGCGATGGTGATCACCGGCACCAGCGTGTTCTTCAGCGCATGGCCGAAATAGATCGCCCGATTGGGCAGGCCGCGGGCGCGGGCGAATTTGATGTAGTCCGTCCGCAGCACTTCCATCATCTCGCTGCGCACCAGGCGCATGATCAGGGTCAACTGCAGCAGACCGAGCGTGATGGCCGGCAGGATCATCGCCTTGAGGCCCGAAACAGTGAAGAAGCCTGAGCTCCACCAGCCGATCCGCACCACGTCACCACGGCCGAAGCTGGGCAGCCAGCCCAGCCAGACACTGAAGACCAGGATGAGCAGGATGCCGATGAGGAAGGTCGGCAGGGAGACGCCGACCAGGCTGAAGGTCAGCAGGAAGCGGCTGAGCCAGGAATGGCGGAAGAGGCCGGTGTAGATGCCCATCGGCACGCCCACGGCCAGCGAGATGAGGGCGGCGCTGAAGGCCAGTTCCAGCGTGGCGGGCGCGCGCTCGGCGATCAGCTCGGCGACCGGCCGCGAGAGCCGATAGGAAAGCCCGAACTCGCCCTGCATCGCATTGCCGACGAATTTCGCGAACTGCACGAAGAAGGGCTCGTCCAACCCGAGGTCACGCACCAGCGCGACCCGCTGCGCCTCCGTGAAGTCCTGCCCCAGCATGATCGCCACCGGGTCGCCCACATAGGCGAACATGGCGAAGGAGATCAGGGAGACCACGAACATCACCGGCAAGGCCTGGAGGATACGCGAGACGATGAAGGAGAACATCAGGCGGCGGCCTCGCGGTGACGGAGCATCAGTTCATCACCGCCCATCGGAAATAGGGCTGGTTGTTGGCCATGTGCGGGATCTGCAGGTTCGACCGCAGCGCCCAGGGGATCATCTGATGGTGCAGCGGGATGCTCGGCACGTCCTCGCGATACAGGTGCAGTGCCTCGCGGATGGTGGCCATCCGGGTGTCGCCGGTCTCCACCTTCATGCGCTGGATCAGCTCGTCCATGCGCGGATTGGAGTAGCGGCCATAATTCCAGATGCCGTCGCCCTGCGCCCCGTTCCGCGTGGCGATGAGCGACTGGAAGGAATAGAGGGCGTCCAGCGTCGGCACGCCCCAGCCCAGCAAATAGAGGCTGGTGTCGTCGCGCTGGATCTTAGCGAAGAAGGGCCCGAGCGGCAGCGAGTTCACCCGCGTCCGCACGCCGACCCGCGCCCACATGGCCGCGACCGCCTGGCAGATCTGCTCGTCGTTGATGTAGCGATTGTTCGGGCAGTCGAGCGTGACCTCGAAGCCGTTCGGATAGCCGGCCTCGGTAAGCAGGGCCCGCGCCCGCGCCGCGTCGAAGGGCAGGCGCACATCCTCCTCGCGCGCCCAGCCATTCACCTGCTCAGGGAAGAGGGTCCCGGTGGGCACGCTCTGCCCGCGCATGGTCGTCCGATGGATCGCGGCGATGTCGATCGCGTGATAGAGCGCCTGCCGCACGCGCAGGTCCCGGAAGGGGTTGCGGCCCTGGACATTGGAATAAAGGAGCTCGTCGCGCGCCGTGTCCATGGCGAGGAAGACGGTCCGCACCTCCGGGCCTTCGAGCACGCGCAGGGCGTTCTGGCTGCGCAGTCGCTGCAGGTCCTGGAGCGGCGGGTCCAGCACGAAATCGATCTCGTTCGACAGCAGCGCCGCGATCCGCGTGGCATCCGAGGCGATGGGCCGGAAGACGATCTCGTCGATGTTCCCGTTATTGGTAGGCACCTGCCAGCCCCACCAGCCCGTGTTGCGCGCCAGCACCGTCCGCACATCGGGCTCGCGCGACTGGAGGCGATAGGCACCCGTGCCGTTGGTGTTGCGGGTGGTGAACATCTCCTCCCGCTGGCGCGTGTTCTGCGGGCGCGCGGCGTTGTTCCGCTCGCTCCAGCTGCGCGACATCATCATCACGCTGGCCAGCTTGTTGGGCAGGATGGGGTCCGGCGCCTTGGTGATGATGTCGACGGTCAGCGCATCGACCGCCACGGCGCGATCGATGGTGTCGACGAAGATGCCGAAGTTGCTCGTGGGGGCCAGGGCACGGGTGATGCTGAAGACGACGTCGTCGCTGGTGAAGGTCTCGCCCTCATGGAAGCGCACGCCCTCCCGCAGCGTGAAGCGCCAGCGGTTCGGTTCCTCCTGCCGCCAGGCCGCGGCCAACCCCGGCTCGAGGCCGAGCTGCCGGTTGCGCTGGATCATGCTGTCGTAGATCTGCTGCAACACCATGGTGACGGTGCCCACGTTCTGACTGTGGGGATCCATGGTGTTCGGATCGCCGCTGGCAGCCCAGCGCACCGTGCGCGCCATGCCGGCCGAGGCAAGAATACCAGTCAGCGCGGCGGCCAGGGCCGCCATCCGCAACAGTCTCATTCCTTTTCGTCCCCCTGCCCGGGATCGTTGCCCGGCTTCTTCCGCTATACGGGCTGTGGAGGCTCCGTGGAAGGATTCTCGCGATGGCCGATCGCCCAATCCTTGATGAGCGTGTAGCCGAGCGCGAGCAGGACGGGCCCCAGGAACAGTCCCAGGAAACCGAAGGCGAAGACGCCGCCCAGCGCGCCCAGGATGGTCAGCAGCAGTGGAAGATCGGCGCCGCGGGCGATCAGCCAGGGGCGGATGAAGTTATCGACGGACGAGATGCCGGCCGCGCCGTAGACCAGCATGAAGATGCCCCAGCCGATGCTGCCCGAGGCCATCAGCCAGATGGCGGCCGGCAGCCAGACCAGCGGCGCGCCCACCGGCAGGATCGAGATGACGCCGGCGATCACGCCCAGCAGCACCGGCTGCGGCACGCCGGAGATCCAGAGGCCGATGAAGGTCATGAAGCCCTGCACAACCGCGGTACCCAGCAGCCCGTAGACCACGCCCCGCGTCACATTGCCCGTGAGGTCCCAGAGCGGCCGGGCCCGTTCGCCCGCCACCCGCTCCAGCAGGGCATAGGCGTGTTTCGCGATGGCCGCGCCGTCCCGATAGAAGAAGAAGGCGAGCAGGATGGCGATCAGCATCTCCGCGATGCCCGAGAGCACGGTGAGAAGCACGCCCAGCGCCGCCTGCGCGATCGTCCCCGCATAGGGCCGGAAGAGCCCGACGAACCTGGAAGTATCGCCGGCCAGGGCGGTCCACCAGTTGTTCAGGTACTCGCCCACGAAGGGGATGGCGTGGAAGACGCCCGACAGGTCCGGCAGCCCGTCGGTGAAGAGGCGCTCGATCCAGTTGCGGATACCGTCGATATCCTCGCGGCTCGTCGGCGTCGCGAAGACGAGGGGCAGGCCGATCACAAGGAATTCGGCGACCACCATGACCACGGCGGCCGTGTTGGGGCCGAGCTTCAGGCGGTCGGTCAGCAGGCGGTAGGCCGGCCAGGTGCAGAAGACCAGGATGATCGCCCAGAGGAGGGACGACAGGAAAGGCTTCAGCACGAAGAAGCAGCCGGCCGCGAGGGCCGCCGCAGCAACGAGGGCGACCAGCCGCGCCAGCTGTTCTTTGGATTCCATCACAGACTCTTTGCCCGGAACGAGCTTGCGCTACAATGCGCATGTGAACGTCCTCGCCCCACCCCGGCCGCGACTGCCCATCGAGGTCGTCTTCGACCTCGTCTGCCCCTGGTGCTACCTCGGCATCCGGCGGCTGATGCGCGTCCTGGCGGGGCGGCACGACATCCAGCCCGAACTGCAGTGGCGCCCCTTCCTGCTGAACCCGGAGATCGCCCCCGGCGGGATTCCCCGGCAGGACTGGCTGACCCGGAAGTTCGGCGGCGAGGATCGGGCGCGCCGCCTGCACGGCACCATCACCGATCTCGGCCGGGCAGAGGGGATCAACTTCCGCTTCGACCTGGTCCGCCGCATCCCGGCGAGCCTCGACGGCCACCGGCTGCTGCGCTGGGCTTCCCGCCAGGACAATGTCGACCTGCTCGTGGAGCGGATCTTCTCCGCCTATTTCTGCGACGGGCTGGATATCGGCCACCACCCCACCCTCGCCATGCTGGCCGGCGAGCAGGGCTTCGACGCCGATGCCGCGCTGCGCTTCCTGGCCGGGCCGGGCGAGATGGAGTGGGTGCACCTGGAGAACCTCCGCGCCCATCGGCTCGGGATCAACGGGGTGCCGTGCTTCCTGGTCAATGGCGAGCATGCCATCGCCGGGGCGCAGGAGCCCGAGGTGCTGGAGCGGCTCATCGAGGTCGCCCTCGCCTTCTGAAAGGCCCGCCTCACAAATAGTTACGGCGGCGCGGACGCGAAACATTGCAGGATAAGTCCCTGGCATCAAATGCATGCCTATCAACCTCCTCAATGCCTCGATTTGTCCGGGAGTTCAGCGTGGGTTTTCCCCTTCCTGCCTTCCCTCCCGCCGCCTGGCGCTGGGCCTCCCGTCTTTCCCTCGTCACCTTCCTGGCCCTGAGTCCGGCGATGGCCCGGTCGCAGGAGGTCCTGCCGCGAATGCATGCGGGCCTGACAGTGGAGACCTGGCTCAGCGAGCTGCGCGGAGGGCTGACCTGGCATGATCCGTCCTTCCTCAACGGCCGTGAATCCGGGCTCGACATCAACGGCGAGCTGCTTTTCGTGACCCCCGTGCCGCGCAGCTGGGGCGAGGGCCTCTCGCCCGGCTGGCGCTGGCTGGCCACGCCGCGCCCGCATCTGGGCTTCACGGCCAATACCTCGGGCAATACCAGCTCCGGCTATTTCGGCCTGACCTGGAGCGTGCCCATCGCCCGCGACGTCTTCCGTCGCGGCGACGCCATCCGCTTCGACTTCTTCGGCGGCGGCGCGGTGCATGACGGGCTGCGCTACAGCCATGTGGCCGACCGGAAATCCCTCGGCAGCAGCCTGCTGTTCCGCGTGGGCGGGGAGATCGGCTACCAGTTCACGCCGCGCTACTCGGTGTCGCTGTTCCTCGACCACATGTCGAATGCCGGCCTGGCCCGCGAGAACCAGGGGCTGAATACCCTCGGCCTGCGCTTCGGCGTCGGGTTCTGATCGATCGGGAGGGCTGGCCGCCCTCCCCCCTCAGGTTTCCCCTTCAGGCCGCCTGCGCCTGCAGCGCCACTTCCAGCAGCTTCGCCACGAGCCCTCGCGCCGCCTTCACGCGCGCCTCGAAGGGCAGTTCCCGCAGCAGGGCCAGCTTGTGGTCGGGGCGCAGGCTGACGAGGCCCTTCTGGCTCGACACCCAGGCCACCAGACCGGCCGGATTGGCGAAGCGGTTCTTGTGGAAGGCCACCACCACGCCCTTCGGCCCCGCATCCACCTTCTCGACCCCCGCCGCGCGGCATTGCAGCTTCAGCGCCACGACCTGGAGCAGATTCTCGACCTCCACCGGGATGGGGCCGAAGCGGTCCGCCAGTTCGGCGGCGATCGCCTCGACCTCGGCATCGGTCACCAGCGCGCCGATGCGCCGGTACAGGCCGAGCCGCACGGGTAGCTCCTGCACATAGGCCTCGGGGATCAGCACCGGCAGGCCGAGGTTGATCTGCGGGGTGAAGTTGCCCTCGCTCTCGCGATGCTTGCGGGAGCCGGCGCGCAGGTCGGCGACGGCCTCCTCCAGCATCTCCTGGTAGAGCTCGATGCCGACTTCGCGGATCTGGCCCGACTGCTCCTCGCCCAGCAGGTTGCCCGCGCCGCGGATGTCGAGGTCGTGGCTCGCCAGCGTGAAGCCGGCGCCGAGATTGTCCAGCGTCTGCATCACCTCCAGCCGCTTCTGCGCCGTGGGCGAGAGGCGATGGTGCGGCGGCCAGGTCAGATAGGCATAGCCGCGCTGCTTGCCGCGGCCCACGCGGCCGCGCAGCTGGTAGAGCTGGCCGAGGCCGAACATGTCGGCGCGGTGGATGAACAGCGTGTTCACCGCCGGCATGTCCAGCCCGCTCTCGACGATGTTGGTCGCCAGCAGGATGTCGTACTTGCCGTCGCCGAATTCGGTCATGACCTGCTCGAGCTCGGTCGGCGCCAGGCGGCCATGGGCCTGGACGACACGGGCCTCGGGCGCGATCTCCGCGAGGCGCTCGGACATGCGCTGCATGTCCTCGATGCGGGGCACGACGCAGAAGATCTGGCCGCCGCGGAAGCGCTCGCGCTGCACGGCCTCGCGCAGGACGAGGCTGTCCCAGGGCATGATGAAGGTGCGCACGGCCAGGCGGTCCACCGGCGGGGTCGCGATCACGCTCATCTCCCGCACGCCGGAGAGCGCCAGCTGCAGGGTGCGCGGAATGGGGGTTGCGGTCAGCGTCAGCACATGGACGCCGGCCTGGAGCTCCTTCAGGCGCTCCTTGTGCTTCACGCCGAAGTGCTGCTCCTCGTCGACGATGACGAGGCCGAGATCGGCGAACTGGATCGTCTTGCCCAACAGCGCATGGGTGCCGACCACGATGTCGATGGACCCGTCGGCGATGCCCGCCTTCACGGCGGCCGCCTCCTTGCCCGTCACCATGCGGCTGAGCTGCGCGACGCGCACCGGCATGCCGGCGAAGCGCGCGGTGAAGGTGCGGTGGTGCTGGCGGGCAAGCAACGTCGTGGGAACCACCACGGCCACCTGGACCCCGGCCATGGCCACGGTGAAGGCGGCGCGGAGCGCCACCTCCGTCTTGCCGAAGCCCACATCGCCGCAGATGAGGCGGTCCATCGGCTTGCCGGCCGCAAGGTCCTCCAGCACGTCGGCGATGGCGCGCGCCTGGTCCTCGGTCTCGGCATAGGGGAAGCGGGCGCAGAACTCGTCCCAGGTGCCTTCCTGCGGCGCCATGATGGGCGCCTCGCGGGTGTGCCGCTCGGCCGCGATGCGGATCAGCGCCGCCGCCATGTCGGCGATGCGTTGCTTGGCCTTGGACTTGCGCGCCTGCCAGGAGGCGCCGCCCAGCTTGTCGAGCGCGACCCCCGCCGTCTCGCTGCCAAACCGGGAAAGTATCTCGATATTCTCGACGGGGACGAAGAGCTTGTCGCCGCCGTCATAGATCATCCGCAGGCAGTCATGCGGCGCGCCGCTGACCTCGATGGTGGCGAGGCCGTCATAGCGCCCGATGCCGTGGTCCTGATGGACCAGCAGGTCGCCCACCTCGATCTGGGTGGCGTCGGCAATGAACTGGTCCGCGCGCTTCTTGCGGCGGGGCGGCCGGGCGATGCGCTCGCCCAGCAGGTCCTGTTCGGCGGTGATGGAGAGGTGCTCGGCGGAGAAGCCGCGCTCCAGCCCCAGGATGCCGACGCCGACCGTGCCGGGCTTCAGCTTCTGGAAGGCGTAGAAATCCTCGACGGGCTCGGCCGCGACGCGGTTCTCCCGCAGCAGCGTCACCAGCCGCTCGCGCGAGCCGCGCGTCCAGGCGGCCAGCATGGGCTGCCGGCCACGGCCGCGCTCGGTCTCGGCATGGGCACCATAGGCGGAGAAGAGGTTTTCGCCCGCCTGTCGGATCTCGGTGAAGAGCCGGCCGGCGCGGCCGCCGGCATCATAGCCGGGCGCGCCGTCGGGCTTGTGGAAGGGCGAGAAATTGAGCCGCTTGCCGCCGGCGAGCATGCGGTCCCAGCCGGCCTGATCCAGGTAGAGCACCTTCGGCGGCGCCGGCCGGTAGGGCACCTCGCCCTCGCTGATCCGCGCGGGGATGCGCCTGGCCTCGTAATGGTCCTCGATCATCTCGAGGCGGGCGGAAAGCGCGTCCTGCGCCTGGGCGTCGAGGCTGACCGAGGCGCCGGGCAGGTAGTCGAGCAGCGT
The DNA here is from genome assembly GCF_018413645.1 of Roseococcus pinisoli. Classification (GTDB taxonomy): domain Bacteria; phylum Pseudomonadota; class Alphaproteobacteria; order Acetobacterales; family Acetobacteraceae; genus Roseococcus; species Roseococcus pinisoli. The sequence continues at coordinate 597,948 of NZ_JAHCDA010000003.1, read as the reverse complement.
CTCCATGTGATCATGGAAGAGACCGGCCCAGTGCTCCATGCCCGGATGCCGCCGCCCCGCGCTGATGGAGACGTAGAGCGGGTCCTCGGCGGCGGCATTGCCGAAGAGCTCGCGGTACTGCGCCCGGAAGCGCTCGATGGAGGGCGGATCGAGAAAAACCTCCCCCACCGGGCGCAGGGTCAGCCGGTCGAGCGCGGCGCCGCTGCGCTGGGTTCCCGTGTCGAGCCGGCGGATGCTCTCGATCTCGTCACCGAAGAGGTCCAGGCGCACCGGTTCGCTCTCGCCGGAGGGAAAGAGGTCCAGGATGCCGCCGCGCACGGCGTATTCGCCGGGCTCCATCACGGTGCCGGTGCGGTTGTAGCCGTTGGAATCCAGGAAGCGCGTAACCTCCTCGATCTCGGCCCGCCCGCCCTTGCGCAGCAGCAGCGCCGATCCCTGGAAGGCCTCGCGCGGCGGCACCTTCTGGACCAGCGCGTTCACCGTGGTCAGCACGATGCGCGGCTTGGTGGCTTTGGTGGTCAGCTCGGCGAGGGTCGCGACACGCTCGGCCACCAGCTCGGGATTGGGGGAAACGCGGTCATAGGGCAGGCAGTCCCAGGCCGGCAGGCGCAGGATCTCGGCCTCGGGCATGAAGAAGCCGAGCGCGTCGGCGAGCCGGGCCATGCGCGCATCGTCCCGGCAGACATGGATAACCGGCTCCTGGCTCTCGACCCGGCGCTGGCGCAGGAGGAGCGCGTCGTAGCCCTCGGGGGCGCCATAGACGTCGAGGCCGGCGGGAGCCCCTCCCCCACTCATCGCAGATGGTCCGGCAGGCCCGATCCGGGGCGGGCCACCGCGGCCATGAGGCGATCCATCAGCGGCCCCCTCGCCTCCTGCGGCAACGGCTGGCGGCCCGAGAGCCAGTCCGTGAGGTCCACGTCGGGCATCTCCAGGATCAGCTCCAGCTCTGCCAGTTCCGACTCGGACATTCCGGCAATGTGCTGGCTTACGAAGCCGCCCAGCATCAGATCGCACTCCTTGGTGCCGCGATGCAGGGCCCGGAACAGCATCCGGCGCTGGCGGGGCGGAAGCCCAGGGGACTCAAGGGGGGTTTCGTCAGGACTCGTCACGAGTGGCATATAGGCCCGCGTGAGCCAGACTGTCAGCCTCTCGGGCCTCCTCGGAGGGCTCTTCGAACCCCTGCATTCCCTTCCCGGCGTCGGCCCCAAGCGGGCGCTGCTGCTGGAAAAGGCCTGCGGCGGCCCGCGCGTGCTCGACCTTCTTTTCCACCTGCCCGACCGCGTGGCCGAGCGCCGGCGCATCGCCCACCCCTCCGAGGCGGCGGCGGATGTCGATTCGGTTCTGCAGGTGACGCCCCTTTCCTTCCGCTCGGCCATGAGCCGCGCCTCCCGCCGCTACATCGAGGTGCGGACGGGGGAAGAGGTCACGCTGCGCTTCATGCAGTCCAACCTCGGCTGGATCGAGCGGCTGCTGCCCCGGGGCGAAAGCCGCTTCATCTCCGGCCGCATCCGGCCCGAGGGCGAGGCCTGGTCCTGCATCAGCCCCGACGTGGCGGCGACCGAAGAGGCCCTGCCCTTGCTGGAGGCCGTCTGGACGCTGACCGAGGGCCTTCATCGCGGCCATATGGCACCGGCCATGAAGGCTGCCCTGGAGCGACTTCCCGACCTTCCGGAATGGCACGACGCGCCGCTGATGCGGCGGGAGCAATGGCCCCCCTTCGCCGAAGCCCTGCGCGCGCTGCACGCCCCCGTCACCCGGACGACGGCAAAGCCGTGGGAAAGGCTGGCCTATGACGAGATCCTGGCCGGGCAGATCGCGCTCGGCCTGCTGCGCCGACGCCGACGGGATGCGCCCGGCCGCGCACTGAGCGGCGACGGCAGCCTGCGGCACCAGGCCCTTGCCGCCTTCGGCTTTCCCCCCACCACCGACCAGGCCCGCGCCGTCGCCGAGATCGAGGCCGACCTTTCCGCGCCCCACCGCATGCTGCGGCTGCTCCAGGGTGATGTGGGCTCGGGCAAGACGCTGGTGGCGGTGCTGGCCATGCTCCAGGCCGTCGAGGCCGGCGCCCAGGCCGCGCTGATGGCGCCGACCGAAATCCTCGCCCGCCAGCATGCGCGGACGCTGCAGAAGCTCTGCCCGGTGCCGGTGGCGCTGCTGGCCGGCAGCGTAAAGGGCGCCGAGCGGCGGCGCGTGCTGGCGGCCCTGGCGGACGGCTCGCTGCCCATCGTGGTCGGCACCCATGCCCTGTTCCAGGAGGCGGTGGATTTCGAGGACCTCGGCCTCGCGGTGGTGGACGAGCAGCATCGCTTCGGCGTGGCCCAGCGGCTGGAGCTCGCGCGCAAGGGCGCCGACGTGGACATGCTGGTCATGACCGCGACGCCCATCCCCCGCACGCTCCAGCTGACCCAATGGGGCGAGATGCAGGTCAGCCGCATCTCGCAGAAGCCGGCGGGACGGCAGCCCATCGCCACCCGCCTCGCCAGCGGCGCAAGGCTGGAGGAGATCACAGCCCGCATGGCCGCGGCGCTGGAGCGCGGCGAGCGCGCCTATTGGGTCGTCCGCGCCATCACCGGCGGCGACCACGACGACAGCATCGCCGCCGAGACCCGCTTCGCCGAACTCTCCGAGCGCTTCCCCGGCAAGGTCGGCCTCGCCCATGGGGAGCTGGAGGTGGAAGTGCGCGAGGCCGCGCTCTCCGACTTCGCCACCGGCCGGACGCAGATCCTGGTCGCGACCACCGTCATCGAGGTGGGCGTGGACGTGCCCGAGGCCACCATCATCCTGATCGAGCAGGCCGAGCGCTTCGGGCTTTCCGCCCTGCACCAGCTGCGCGGCCGCGTCGGGCGCGGGGAAAAGCCCTCCTCCTGCCTGCTGGTCCATTCCGAGCATCTGTCCGAGCGGGAGAAGGAGCGCCTCCTGATCCTGCGCGACACCGAGGACGGCTTCGTCATCGCCGAGGAGGACCTCCGCCTCCGCGGCGGCGGCGAGGCGCTGGGCACCCGCCAGGCGGGTCAGGCCCTCTTCAAGCTCGGCCTGCGCGGCGAGGAGGACTCGGCCGCCGAGCGCCGCCAGCGGGAGCTCATCGAGATGGGCGCGAAGGATGCGGAGCTGCTTCTCCAGCGCGACCCGGACCTCACGACACCAAGGGGCATGGCCGCACGCGTGCTGCTGCGCCTCTTCGACAAGCTCGACGCCGTGGCGATCCTGGCGGCCGGATGAACGGGCCGCGACTTGAAAACCCCGCCCCCCGGGGTAAACCGATGACCCGATTGGGAGATCTGGATTGACCGCACTCATCGAGATCGAGGGGCTGACCAGGAAATTCGGCAGCTTCACCGCCGTGGACGACGTGACTTTCTCCGTCGCCAGGGGCGAGGTGGTCGGCTTCCTGGGGCCGAACGGCGCCGGCAAGTCCACGACCATGCGCATGCTGGCGGGCTTCATGCTGCCCAGCGCGGGCACCGCGCGCATCTGCGGCCAGGACATCGTCGAGAAACCGATCGCCGCCAAACGCGAACTGGGCTTCCTGCCCGAGGGCGCGCCGACCTATCCCGAGATGTCGGTGATCGACTTCCTGTCCTTCTGCGCCCGGATCCGCGGCTTCCGTGGCTCCGAGATGGACGACCGGGTGGCCATCGCCATGTCGCGCACCCAGCTGGACGGGGTCCGCCTGCAGCCGATCGAGACGCTGTCCAAGGGCTTCAAGCGCCGCGTCGGCCTGGCCCAGGCGCTGCTGCACTCGCCGCCCGTCCTGGTGCTCGACGAGCCGACCGACGGCCTGGACCCCAACCAGAAGCACGAGGTGCGCGAGCTGATCCGCGAGATGGCGCCGGAGAAGGCCATCATCATCTCGACCCATATCCTCGAGGAGGTGGCCGCCGTCTGCACGCGGGCCATCATCATCGCCCGCGGCCGCGTCCTGGCCGATGCCACGCCTGCCGAGCTGGTGCGCGACGGCCGCTCCATGGACGACGTCTTCCGCGCCCTCACCCTCGGAGAAGCGGCATGATGCCGGCCCTTACCGTCGCCCGGCGCGAATTCGCCGCCTATTTCGCGACGCCCGTCGCCACCGTCTTCATCGTGATCTTCCTGGTCCTGGCGGGGTCGCTGACCTTCACCCTCGGCGGCTTCTTCACCCGAGGACAGGCGGACCTGATCCCCTTCTTCAGCTTCGTCCCCTGGCTCTTCCTCTTCCTGGTCCCGGCGCTGACCATGCGCCTCTGGGCCGAGGAGCGGCGCCTCGGCACCATCGAGCTGCTGCTGACGCTGCCCATCACCTCCGGCCAGGCGGTCGTCGGCAAGTTTCTGGCGGCCTGGGCCTTCTGCGCCGTGGCCCTGGCGCTGACCTTTCCGCTCTGGCTCACGGTCAATTTCCTCGGCCAGCCGGATAACGGCGTGATCCTGAGCGGCTATCTAGGCTGCCTGCTGGTGGCCGGCGCCTATCTCGCGATCGGCGCGGCCATCTCGGCGCTGACGCGCAACCAGGTGATCGCCTTCGTGCTGGCCGTGGCCGGCTGCTTCCTCTTCGCCGCCGCGGGCTCGCCCGTCGTGACCGAGTTCCTCTCGGCCAACCTGCCGATCCTGGCGGATGTGGCGCGGGGCGTCTCCATCAACGAGCGCTTCGCCGGCTTCACCCGCGGCGTCATCTCGGCGCGGGACTTCCTCTACTTTGCCAGCTTCATCGGGTTCTGGCTGTTCCTCAATGCCGTGATCCTCGAGCACAAGAAGGCGGATTGATCCATGAGGAACCGTCGTCTCGCCTACTCCACCCTCGGCGTCCTGCTCGCTCTCGCGCTCGCCGTCGGCGTGAACCTGCTGGCTGATCGCGCGCTCGTCGGCGCCCGCGTCGACCTGACCGAGAACCGCCTCTACACGCTCTCGCCCGGAACCCGGCAGGTGCTGTCGGGCCTGCAGGACCCCATCACCCTGCGCCTCTTCTATTCGCGCAAGCTCGGCTCCGAGGTCCCGCAATACGGCACCTATGCCGAGCGCGTGCGCGAGATGCTGCGCGAATACGTCGCGGCCTCCGGCGGCAAGATCCGGCTGGAGTTCTTCGACCCCGAGCCCTTCTCCGACGTGGAGGACCGCGCGGTCGCCCTCGGGCTGCAGGGCGTGCCCGTCGATCAGGGCGGCGAGCAGGTCTATTTCGGCCTCTCCGCCTCCAACCTGACGGATGAGGAGCGCAACATCCCCTTCTTCCAGACGGATCGCGAGCGCTTCCTGGAGGCCGACCTCACCCGCCTGATCTTCGAGCTCTCCAACCCGACGCGCCCGGTGCTCGGCGTCATGTCGCCGCTGCCGCTGAACGGCGACCCGCGCGCCATGATGATGCGCCAGCCGCAGCTCGCGCAGCCCCAGGTCGTGATCCGCCAGCTGCGGGAGACCTTCACCGTCCGCGACGTGCCGATGGACACGCAGGTGATCCCGGCCGACGTGCAGATCCTGCTGCTGGCCCATCCGCAGGGCCTCTCCGACGCGGCGCAATATGCCGTCGACCAGTTCGTGATGCGCGGCGGCAAGCTCTTCCTGATGACCGACCCGCATAGCGAGATGCAGGCGACGCGCCCCGGCCCCTCCGGCCGGCCGCCGACCGAGACCGGCTCCTCGCTGCTGCGCCTGCTCAATGCCTGGGGCATCGACGCGCCGCCGGATCAGGTCGTGCTCGACCTGCGCGGCGCCTGGCGCGTGCGCGCCGGGCCGCAGGACCGCGTCCAGGCGGTGGACTACATCGCCTGGTTCAACCTGCAGGGCGACAGCGTGAACCGCAGCGAAGTGGCGACCGCCCTGGTCGAGCAGGTCACGGTGGGCTCGGCCGGCTTCCTGGCCCCGCGCGAGGGCGCGGGCATCGAGTTCATTCCGCTGCTGACGAGCTCGGCGCAGTCCATGGTGGTCGATGCCGCCAAGGTCCGCACCGATCCCTCGCCCACCCGCCTCCTCGCCGATTTCCGCGCGGACGGACAGCGGCGCGTCATCGCCGCCCGCATCCGCGGCAACCTCCAAAGTGCCTTCCCCGACGGACCGCCCCCGCCGCCCGAGGGCCAGGAGCGCCCGGCCGACTTCCCCGCCCATCGCGCGGCGACGGAGGGTGCGGCGAATATCGTCGTCGCCAACGACGCCGACATCCTGGAGGACCGCTTCTGGGTCCGCGTGCAGGACTTCTTCGGGCAGCAGGTGGCCTCGCCCTTCTCCGGCAATGGGAGCTTCGTGGTAAACGTGGCCGACACGCTGGCGGGCTCCGACGCCATGATCAGCCTGCGCTCGCGCGGCGAGGGCCAGCGGCCCTTCGAGGTGGTGGACAATATCCGCCGCCAGGCCGATGCGCAGTTCCGCCAATCCGAGCAGCAGCTGACCGAGCGCCTGACCGCCACCGAGCGCCGCCTGCGCGAGCTGCGGCAGGGAACGCCCCCCGGCGGCGAGGCCGGTGCCCGCAACACCAACCAGACCGTGATCACTCCCGAGCAGCGCGCCGAGATCGACCGTGCCCGCGAGGAGATCGCGGCCACGCGCCGCCAGCTGCGCGGCGTGCAGCTGGAGCTGCGGCGCGATATCGAGACGCTGGAATTCTGGCTCCGCGTCTTCAACATCGCCTTCGTGCCCGTCCTGCTGACGGTCTTCGCGGTCGGCCTCGCCGTGATGAGGAGCCGCCGTCGCGCGGCGGCCCGCGCATGATCGGGCGCCGTGGATTGCTGCTGCTGGGCGGCGCGGCGGTCGCCACCCTGGGCGGCGCCTATCTGCTCAAGCCGCAGAACGAGGCCGAGGGCGTCTTCGTCCCCGGCACCCTCGCCTTCCCCGGCCTCGCCGCGCGCCTGTCCGAGGCCCGCCGGATCGAGCTGGTCCGCCACGGCCAGGCCACGACCCTTCTCCGCGACGGCGACACCTGGCGCATCGAGCAGGCCAGCGGCTACGCCGCCCGTGGCGAGCGCGTGCATGAGCTGCTGGCCGGCCTGACCGAGCTGCGCCTGGTCGAGGAACGCACCTCGGATGCCGGCCGCCAGGCCGCGATCGGCGTGGACGACCCGCGCAACGAGGGCAGCACCGCCACCCTGCTGCGCGTGCTCGATGGCCAGGGCACCGCGATCGCCGAGCTCGTGCTCGGCCGCCGCCGCGTCCGCACCCAGGGCAACGTCCCGGAAGCCATCTATGTCCGCCGCCCGTCGGAGCAGAAGTCCTGGCTGGCGGAAGGCCGGATGGTCGCCGATGCCGACCCGCAGCTCTGGATCAACCGCGACATCGCCTCCCTCGCGCCCGACCGCCTGCGCCGGGTCGAGATCGCGCGCCGGGGCGAAAGCCCGCTGGTCCTGGCCCGCGCCGGCGAGGTGGACGCGCCGCTGGAGATCGTGACGCCCGAGGATCACCCCGTCGCCGACCGCACCTCGCTGGATGAGGTCGGCCGTGCCTTCGACCTGCTGACCCTCGTCGAGGTCCGCCGGGCGGCCGAGGCGCCGGGCGAGGCGCTGGGCGAGACGAGGTTCGCCTATACCGACGGCCTCACCATCATCGCCTCGCCGCAGCGCGAGGAGCAGGTGCTCTGGGTGAAGCTACGCGCCGAGGGCGACAGCGACGAGGCGAAGGAATTCCAGGCCCGATGGGACGGCTGGGCCTATCAGCTGGGCATCTGGAAGGAGAAGGCGCTGATCCCGCGGCTCGAGGATCTGCTGCCGCAGGCGCCCGCCAATTCCGATCCCGACGTCGATCCGAGCGCGGCGCCGCCCGCCGCCGAAGCCCCGGCGAACGAAGCCCCCGCCGCCGCGCCCGCCCCCAGCCCGTGACGGCCGACGATCGCGAATACCCCGAGCGCCCCTGGGTCGGCATCGGGGTGGTGCTCTTCCGCGGCGAGGAGGTGCTGCTGGTCCAGCGCGGCAAGCCGCCGCGCGTGGGCTCCTGGTCGCTGCCCGGCGGGGCGCAGCACCTGGGCGAGACCACCCAGACCGCGGCCCGCCGCGAGCTGCTGGAGGAGACGGGGCTGGAAGCCGGCCCCCTGCTCCTGGCCGACGTCGTCGACGCCATCTCCCTCGATGCCCGCGGCCAGCCGCACTACCACTACACGATCATCGACTATTGCGGGCACTGGCACGGGGGCGAGGCGACCGCCGGCGACGACGTCGCGGCCGTCGCCTGGGCGGCGCCGCAGCAGCTGCCTGCCTACAAGCTGACCAAAGCCGCGTTGGACATCATCGAACTCTCGCGCGCCAAGCTTGCCGAGACCCTTCGCTGAGGCCCAACATGTTGTCCGTACCTCCTCTAAGGATTACGGCCATGCTGCTTCGACGACGTCTGCTCCTCGGCTCCGCCGCCCTGCCCCTCGCCGCGCCGGCGGTCCGGGCGCAGACGCGACCCATCCGCCTGGTCGTCAACTTCCCGCCCGGTGGCGCCGTCGACCTGCTGGGCCGGGTCATGGCCGAGAAGCTCGGACCTGAGCTCGGCGCCCCCATCATCGTCGAGAACCGGGGCGGCGCCGGTGGGCTGATCGGCTCCGACTACCTCGCCAAGGGCGACCGCGACGGCACGCTGGTGGGGCTGAGCAGCGCGACCATCCTCTGCGCCTTCCCCTTCCTCATGAGCCGGATGCCGTTCAATCCGCGCACCGACCTCGCCCCCATCTCGCAGGTGACCGACGGCGCGCTGATGTGCGTGGTCAATGCCGGGGCCGCGCGGCGGAACGGCTGGACCGATTTCCGCTCGCTGATCGCCTGGAGCCGCGCCCACCCCGACCAGGTGAAGATGGGCAGCAGCGGCGCCGGCACCGCGAGCCACATCAACATCGAAGCCATCAACGCCATCACGCGCGCGCGCATCCTGCACGTGCCCTATCGCGGCGGCGGGCCTGCCATCACCGATCTGGTGGGCGGCACCATCGACATGATGTTCGACGTCATGCCCGCGCTGATGCCCCATGTGCAGAGCGGCGCGACCCTCGCCTTCGCCGTGAGCTCCAAGGAACGGTTGCCCATCCTTCCCGACGTGCCGGCCATGGGCGACTTCGCCGATCTCGGGCTCGCGGACCATAACGTCGCGACCTGGAATTCGCTGATGGCCCCGGGCGGCACGCCGGTCGAGCACCTGAACCGGATCAACGCCGCGCTGCGCCGGATCGCGGCCATGCCGGACTATGCCGAGAAGCTGCGGCCGCTGGGCTACACGGCGGTGGTCAGCGCCACGCCAGCCGACATGGCGGCGCTGATCGACCGCGACACGCCGGTCTGGCAGCGCCTCGTGCAGATCTCCGGCGCGACGCTGGATTAGGACCGACGCCAAAAGGGAGGCGGCGAGGATGCCGCCTCCCGCGTCACCTCGGGCAGTCAGTTACCCGACGGGGAGGTTATCGATCAGCCGGACCTGTCCGAGCCAGGCGGCGCCGAGCAGCCGCCCGGGCCCGTCCAGCCGTTCCGTCTCCGCGAAATCCGCCGCGCGCCGCAGCGCCACGTAGTCCACCTGCCGGAAGCCGGCGGCACGCAGCTGCGCCTCGGCCTCGCCGCAGGCTTCCGCCGCCGTCGCGCCGGCCTTCAGCCGTTCCGCCGCATGCAGCAGCGCCGCATGCATCGCGACCGCCTTCGCGCGCGCCTCCGGATCGAGGTAGGCGTTGCGCGAGGAAAGCGCGAGGCCGTCCGCCGCGCGGACCGTCGGCACCGTCTCGATCGCGATCGGCAGCGCCAGGTCCTCCACCGCGCGGCGGACCACCATCACCTGCTGCCAGTCCTTCTCGCCGAAGACGGCGACGTCGGCGCGCGTCAGCCCGAAGAGGCGCGAGCAGACCAGCGCAACTCCGGAAAACATCTGCGGCCGGTGCGTTCCTTCCAGCCCTTCGGCCGGCCCGCCCATGGCGATGCGCGTCGCGAAGCCGGGCGGGTACATCACCTCGACCGACGGCGCGAAGAGCAGGTCGCACCCTGCCGCCTCCAGCTTCGCTATGTCGCCTGCCTCGTCGCGCGGGTAACGGCCGAGATCCTCATGCGGCGCGAACTGCGTCGGGTTGACGAAGATCGTCGCGATCACCCGCGGCGCGAGCTCGCGCGCCCGCGCGACGAGGGCCAGATGCCCCTCGTGCAGGTAGCCCATGGTCGGCACGACGGCGACGCGCTCGCCCGTGGCGCGCCAAGAGGAAACGGCGGCCGCCAGCGCGGCCGCGTCACGGACAACCTGCATCGATCCAGCCGCTCAGACGGTGAGCGACATGCCGATGGGCGGCGTGGCGTCGGCCGGCAGCGGGCTGACATAGGGCCCGCCGGCCTTGGCTGCGTGATCCGCCTTGGCGGCCTCGATGATCGCGGGGTTCCGCAGCGCATCCACGGCCGTGCCGGCCATCACCTTGGCCACATGGACCAGGCCCTTATGGGCGTGGGGCAGCTTGCCCTGCGCGGTTGCCTGCCAGGAATGCAGCGGCGTGCCGATGGCATGCGTGGCGCCGCGCGCCTGCACGGTCGGCACCACCCAGGAGACGTCGCCCACATCGGTGCTGCCCACCATCGGCGCGCGCCTGGAATCGAGCGGCACGATCGCGTCGGTCAGCGCGGCGTCGATATGCGGCATGCCCATCTTGCGGAAGGCCGAGGCGATGTCCTCCTTCGAGAGCGTGTCCTGGAACTTCTTCGCCGTCGCGAGGTCCTCCGCGTCGAAGGGCGGCGGGCCGAGGCGGTCGAGATTGTCCTGCATCAGCTTCTCGAGCGGGTCGTTGCCCAGCAGGTTGGAGACGGCAGAGACCACCTGCGTCTCCACGCGCGTCTCGGTCATCAGCGCGGCGCCGTCGGCGATCTTGCGCACGCGCTCGACGAGCAGGCGCAGCGCCGCCACGTCCGAGGCGCGGATCAGGTAGCGGACCTTCGCCTTGGCCTGCACCACGTTCGGCGCCACGCCGCCGGCATCGAGATAGGCGTAGTGGATGCGGCTCTCGGAAGGGATGTGCTCGCGCAGGTAGTTCACGCCGACGGACATGAGCTCCACCGCGTCCAGCGCGCTGCGGCCCAGATGCGGCGAGGCCGCTGCATGGCTCGCGCGGCCGTGGAAGGTGAAGTCGATGCGGGTGTTGGCGAGGCTGACGGGCTCGTTCACGCCGGCGAAGCTGGCCGGGTGCCAGGAGATGGCGATGTCCACGTCGTCGAAGAGGCCGGCGCGGGCCATGAAGCCCTTGGCGGCGCCGCCTTCCTCGGCCGGGCAGCCGTAGTAGCGCACGCGGCCCTTGAGGCCGTTGGCCGCCAGATAGTCCTTCACGGCGGTGGCGGCGAGCAGCGAGGCCGCGCCCAGCAGGTTGTGGCCGCAGGCATGGCCGTGGCCATCGCCCGGGACGGGCTTGTGCTCGGCGATGCCGGACTCGTTGGAAAGGCCGGGGAGCGCGTCGAACTCGCCGAGGATGGCAATGACCGGGCCTTCCTCGCCCGCCTCGCCCATCATGGCGGTGGGAATGCCGGCAAGGTTCTCGGTGACCCGGAAGCCCTCGGCATTCAGGTAGGCGGTGTGCTCGGCGGCGGAGCGGGTCTCGGTATAGGCCAGCTCGGGCATGCCCCAGACGCGGTCCGAGAGCTCGATGGCCGCGTCCTGCTTGGCATCGACGTGGCGCCAGACGGGTTCGCTGTTCTGCATGATCAGATTCCTGAAAGGGGCGGAAAGGTCGCCGTGAAAGCCGGCCTGGCCGTGGCGGCGTCGTACCAGGCGGCCAGTTTGCCCCTGCCTTCGCGCCAAAGGAAGACCGTGTGCCGCCGTTCGCAGTAGCCGAGGGCACAGGCCAGGGCGACGCCCTCGGGGCTGAAGGCGTCTTAATCGGCGGGATTCATGGCGTCGAGCGTGCGGCAGGTCCGCGCCCGTTCCAGTGCCTGCATCTTCTCCGAGCGCTCCTCCGGCGGCCGGCGCAGGTCCCGATTCCAGACGGCGATGCCCTCGATCAGCGAGAGCGCCTGGCCAAGTCGGGCCCGCGCCGGAGCATCGGCCGGCAGCCAGCCGAGATGGGCCAGGATGAGCGGCACCTCGACCAATGCGTGGTCGCCGTCGCGCAGGGTGGGCACGCGGCCGGGAGGGCTGAATTCGAGCAGGGGAGAGGCCGGATCGCGCAGCGGGACCTCGATCTCATCGAGGGCCAGGCCGCGGTCGCGCGCCAGGACGCGGATGATGCGGGCGAAGGGGCTGCCCGCCGAGATGTACAGAATCATGCTTCCTCCGGCCGCGATGCTGCGGCGGCCCGGCGGCTCAGTCCAGCCGCAGCGCCGCCCGGCGCTCAGCGAGGCCAGCGGGGTCCGTCAGCCCCGCGAGGCGGGTGGCGGCGAGGGTCGCGAAGCGGTGGATCAGCGCCTTGCGCCGCGCGGGGGCCATGGGATGCGCCGGTGCCTCCCGGACCGAAGCGGCCTCCCAGCCATCGCTGACCAGCAGGCCGACATCCTCGGGCAGCAGCGCCTGGGGGAAGTCGATGTCGACGGCGAAATGCAGCTCGTCGGAGAAGCCGCGATAGTCCTGCCACTTGGCGTCGCAGAGATAGTCCCGCGCGCAGGACTTCACCTCGATGATGACGAAGCCGCCGTCGGGCCGGAGGGCCAGGATATCGGCGCGGCGGCCATCAGGCAGCGGCACCTCGCAAAGCGGCGACCAGGCGCGCGCCAGGCAGTAGCGCATGGCGGCGCGGGTGGTGGCGATCGTGCGGGCGGCGGCGTCCATGGCATGGTTTTCGCGCAGGAGCCCACCAAGAACAAGAGGGGAACTTCGCGATGCCGGGGGCGTCAGACGAGCCGGTCGATATCGGCGGCCAGCCGCAGATCCCGCGCCGAGAGCCCGCCCGCGTCGTGGGTGGAAAGGACGATCTCCACCCGGTTATAGACATTGGACCATTCCGGGTGATGGTCCTGCGCCTCGGCCAGCAGGGCGACGCGGGTCATGAAGCCCCAGGCCTCGGAGAAGCTGGCGAAGCGGAAGTCCCGGCGGATCGCGTCCCGTCCTTCCACCAGCCGCCAGCCCGAAAGCTCCGCCAGCTTTGCCCGCCCCGCCGCATCGAGCTTCTCGACCATATCGTCCTCCCATGCCATGGAGGCGCATGCGCCCCACCACGCCCCCGAGCCTCGAGGACATCCTGGAAATGGCGGAGGATGCGCTCGCCGCAATCCCCGCCGAGATGCGGGAGATGGTGCGCGGCGCCGCCATCCTGGTCGAGGAGGTCGCCGATGACGAGCTGGCGGCCGAGATGGGCCTGGACAGCGCCTGGGAGCTCACCGGCCTCTACCGCGGCACGCCCCTGACGCAGAAGTCGGTGCTGGACGCCCCCGGCGCGCCCGACACCATCCTGCTCTTCCGGGAGCCCATCCTCCTGGAATGGATCGAGACGGGCGAGGACCTGTTCCGCCTGATCCGCAACGTGGTGATCCACGAGATCGGGCATCATTTCGGCCTGTCCGACGCGGATATCGACCGGCTGGAAGGCGAGGACTGAGGCGGCAGCGCCCTCAGGCGCGCATCGCCCCCATCACGATCACGCCGGCGCCCAGCAGGCAGAGCGCGGCCCCGCCGAGGTCCCAGGCACTGGGCCGGAAGCCCTCCACCGCCATGAGCCAGACCAGCGAGGCGGCCACATAGACGCCGCCATAGGCCGCGAAGGCCCGCCCCGCCGCATCGCCGGGCGCCAGGGTGAGCAGCCAGGCGAAGAGCACTAGGCAGACGACGCCTGGCGCCAGCCACGCAAGGGACGCCCCCTGCCGCAACACCGCCCAGAACGCGAAGCAGCCGGCGATCTCGGCGACCGCCGCCAGCGGGAAGACCAGTACCGGCGTCAAAGCTGGCGAAGGGCCAGGCACACCCGAGCGACCTGCTCGTCCGTCATCTCCGGGAACATGGGCAGGGAGAAGACTTCCTGCGCTGCCCGGGCCGTCTCGGCGCAATTGGCCGGGCCCAGCGGCACGCGCCCCTCATAGGCCGGCTGGGTGTGCACCGGCATCGGGTAGTGGATGCCCGTGCCGATCCCCAGCGACTTCAGCTTGGACATGTAGGCGTCGCGTCCCGCATGGCGCAGCACGTAGAGATGGAAGACGTGGTAGCCCTCGGCGCGCCGCGTGGGCGGCGTCAGCGAGGTGCCGGACAGGGCGGCGTCATAGGCGTCGGCGATCTCGCGCCGGCGGGCATTCTGCCGGTCGAGGTGCTGGAGCTTCACGCGCAGGATGGCGGCCTGCACCTCGTCCAGGCGCGAGTTCACGCCCTGCAGGTCGCTGATATAGCGCCGCTTCCAGCCGTACTGGCGGATGGCGGCGATGCGGGCCGCGAGCTCGGCATCCGGCGTGGCCAGGATGCCGCCGTCGCCCAGCGCGCCGAGGTTCTTGGTCGGGTAGAGGCTGAAGGCCGCCGCATGGCCGATGGTGCCGAGCTTCCAGCCATGCAGCTCCGCGCCATGGCACTGGGCGCAATCCTCGATCAGCAGCACGCCCGCCGCGTCGCAGGCTTCCTTGATGGGGCCGAGGTCGACCGGCTGGCCGTAGATATGCACCGGGATCACGGCGCGGATCGGCGGCAGGCCCGGCGGCGGGTCGGCCAGCACCGAGGCGAGCTCGTCCGCGTCCATGGTGTAGGTGTCGGGGTCGATGTCGAGCAGCAGCGGCGTCGCGCCCACCATCTCGATGGCGGCCACGGTCGCGACGGCGGTGTGGCTGACCGTCACCACCGTGCTGCCTTCGCCGATGCCCATGCCGCGCAGGATGAGCATGATGGCGTCCGTGCCATTGGCGCAGCCGACGGCGTGCATCTGCGGGGCGTCCGGCTTGTTGCCCAGCCAGGCGGCGAACTCGGCCTCGAAGGCCTCGCCCTCGCGGCCCAGGATGTACCAGCCCGAGGCCAGCGCACGGGCGACGGCGGCGTCGATCTCCGGCTGCAGCGCGCGGTACCCCGCGCCGGGGTCGGCGAAGGGCAGCAGAGGGAGGGGTGCGTTCATCTCGGGATCCTTCCCTGCGTCAGGCCTGCGCGGCCCGATCGAGGTCAACGTAGTCGCTCATGCGTTCGCGATACCAGTCGAGGCTCGCCTTCAGGCCCTCGTCGAGCGACGTTCGCGGCGCCCAGCCGGTCGCGGCGCGGAAGGCGCCGTCATCGGCGTGGTAGCTGCCGATATCGATCGGCGCGCGGTCGGCCGGGAATTCGCGGGTGGCGAAGCTCCCCTGCCCGCCATTGGCCGCGATCACGGCCGCGGCCAGGTCGCGAAGCGAAATGGGCGGCGAGCCGCCGAGATTGAAGACCTGGCCCGCCACCTCTGGCCGACCGGCCTGCTCGGCGGCCATGAGGAAGGCGCGCGTCACGTCGTCCACGTAGGCGAGGTCGCGCAGCTGGTCGCCGCCCCAGACCTCGAAGGGCTCGTTCTCGATCAGGCGCCGGATCCAGATGCCGAGGAAAGTCTGCCGCGCATCGGCGATGCGCAGGCGCGGCCCGTAGCAGTTGGTGAGGCGCAGCGAGACGACGGGGCGGTGCAGCACCCGGTTCTCCAGCATCCAATACTGCTCGCCCGCCCATTTGGAGACGCCGTTGGCGTCGGGCGGGTTCACAGGGTGCAATTCGTTCACCGGCAGGCTGATGGGGCGGCCGTAGAACTGGCGCGTCGAGGCATGGACGACGGTGGCCTGGGGCGCGGCCTGGCGCATCACCTGGACCAGGCGGACCTGGGCCACGGCATTGATGGCGATATCGGCCACCGGGTCCTTCTGGCCGCCCATATGGCTGGTCTGCGCCGCCATGTTGAACACCACGTCCACCCGGTCGCAGAGGCTGTGTAGCTCGGTGTCGCGCAGGTCCCCGCGCACAAGCATCACGCCCGCGCCCTCGAGGTTGGCGGGGTTGGCGCCGCCATCGGGCAGCATGGCGTCGAGCGCGGTGACCCGCGCGCCGAGGCCGGCCAATGCATGGCACAGGTTGCTGCCGAGGAAGCCCGCGCCCCCCGTCACCAGCACCCGTCTGCGCCGCCAGTATCCAGGGTCACCCAACATCGCCGTCACCGGACATCCCGCCTTTTCGACCTGATCTTGTCTCACTCACCAATACGGCGGAATCACGCCAAGGCCATGGCGTGATTCCAGGCGATCCTGCCCTCAGGAGAGCGCGGCGATGCCCGTGATCTCGACCCGCCAGGCCGGGTTCACCAGCGGCGCCTGGATGGTCATGCGCGCGGGCTTGCTGGCCGGGTCCAGCCACTTGTCCCAGGCGCGGTTCATCGCCGGCGCGTCGCGGATATCGGCCAGGATGATCTGGACGCTCAGCAGATTCTCCTTGCTGGTGCCCGCCACGGCCAGGAGGGCGTCGATCTGCGCTAGCACATCCGCCGTCTGGCCCTCGGTATCCAGGGTCGCATCATCCGCCACCTGCCCGGCTAGGTAGACGAGATTGCCATGCACCACGGCCCCGGAGAGCCGCTCCTCTTCCGCCAGTCTCAAGATCATCGCCTGTTGCCTTATCCATGCCGAAGCCGCGCCGCAGCTTCCAGGCGCGGACCCTAGCCGAGGCCGAGGCCGAGGTCAGCCGGTCAAACCGGGGGGATGGATGAGAAGCACCCCGCCTGCGCCGTCCCGATACGAGATTCCGAAATATCTTGCCTCGGACCGGCACACCCCAAATCATCCCCCCAAGGTGCTGGAGACCGGAAGATGGCAAAGTCCGTTACCGTTCATTTCGCCACCAATCGCGAGGAAAAGGGCACGAAGAACGAGGTCACGGGCTTCGGGCCCGGCCTCAATCGTCTCTCGCCGATCCTGCTTCGCTATGGCGCCGCGGAAATGGTGCCGGAACCGGGCAAGGGAGTAGCCTATCGCGTCGGGGAACTTCGCATCGCGGCCGAAAGCCTGCCCGGCGTCACCGCGCCGGAGAGCGCGGACCGGGTCCTGGGAAGCACCTCCGTTTTCGACGGCCTGCGTGAAAGGCTGATCGCCAACAAGGCCGACCTGCTGCTCCTCCTCCACGGCTTCGCCTGCACCTTCGAGGAAGCCCTCTCCAATGCAGCAGAGTTGAAAACCAAATGGTCGACGAAGGAGAAACCCCTCGAAGTGGCGGTTTTCTGCTGGCCGGCGAATGGCACGCTAAAGCCGTTGCTGGACTATGTCTCCGATCGCGACGATGGCCGCCTCTCGGCCAAGGCCGTCTCGCGCTCGCTACGGCGGTT
This sequence comes from Roseococcus pinisoli, assembly GCF_018413645.1. Classification (GTDB taxonomy): domain Bacteria; phylum Pseudomonadota; class Alphaproteobacteria; order Acetobacterales; family Acetobacteraceae; genus Roseococcus; species Roseococcus pinisoli. Next base: position 580,856 of record NZ_JAHCDA010000003.1, on the reverse strand, counting down.
CATCGACTATATGCGGGAGGTGGCGCCCGACCAGCGCTGCGACGCCGGTGTCCATCTGGTCGCCCACTCCATGGGCAATTACGTGCTGCGGAACGCTCTGCAGGCTCTGCTCTCGGATCTCGGTGGCCGCACGCTGCCGCGCATCTTCAACAACATCTTCCTGATGGCGGCCGACGAGGACAGCGACTGCTTCGAGGACACGGAGAAGCTGGCCCGCCTGTCCGAGCTCGCAGAGGCCATCCAGGTCTATTTCGCCCGCAATGACCGGGCCCTCGTCATCAGCGACCTTACCAAGGCCAATCCCGACCGCCTGGGGGCGACCGGCCCACGGACGCTGACCAACCTGCCGCAGAAGGTCACGCTGGTCGATTGCACCGATATCTCGGCGACCTCGCCCGTCTCGGATCTCAACCACCAGTATTACCGCAAGGGTGCCGAGGCGATCCAGGACATCAAATACGTGCTGGCGGGGCGGAGGCCCGAGGATATCAGCGGAAGGAGCTGGGTTCCGGCGCGCTACTGTTTCCGGATCCAGAAATCCGGGGCTTGACCAGCCCGCCCCTTCTCACACTTCCTCGACGCTCGCCACGCCCGGGAGCAGCTTCATCGCCTGCATGACGCGCGGCGAGACGTTCCAGCGTTCCTTCAGCGTGATCTCCACCTCCTGCCCGGCGCCGAGGCGCGGCACGAGGCTGACACGCCCCTTCCCTGGCCCGTCCCGCTCGAGGAGCTTGCGGATGTCGGGGGCCGCGGTCGCGGCGTCGAGGAAGATGCGCATCCCCTGCCCCACGCCGGCCGCCGCCTTCTCCAGGCTCTCGATGTCCTGCGCCGTGAGCCGGAGGGCCTCGCCGTCCAGACGCGCATCGGCGGTGACGAGCACGGCGGTGCCCTCCTCCATCAGCTCGCGGGAGCGGTTCAGCACCTCGCTGAAGAAGGTCACCTCGAAGCTGCCGGTCTGGTCGGAGAGGCTGAGCCAGGCCATGCGGCTGCCGGTGCGGGTATTGCGCTCCTTGCGCGACGTCACCGTGCCCGCGAGCTTGAGGCGCGTGGCGCCGTCGCGGGCCCGATCGGCGATAAGGGCCGAGGGCGTCGCGCCCAGCCGCCGCAGCGCGCCCTTGTACTCGTCGAGCGGATGGGCGGAGAGGTGGAAGCCCACCGCCTCCGCCTCGAAGGCCAGCTTGTCCAGCTGCGGCCAGTCCAGCGCCTCGGGCAGGCGCAGCATGGGCGGCCCCTGCTCCACCTCGCCGAAGAGGCCGATCTGATTGCTGTTGCGATCCTCGGCACTGGCCTGGGCGCGGCGCAGCACGGTCTCGGCCCCGGCGACGAGCCGGGCGCGGTTGCTCTCCAGCCCGTCAAAGGCCCCCGCCTTGGCGAGGTTCTCCAGCTGCATCTTGTTGAGCAGGCGCGGATCCACGCGGGCGGCGAAATCGGCCAGGCTCGTGAAAACGCCGGTCTCACGCCGCGCGGCGACGAGTTCGCGCATGGCCTGCATGCCCACGCGCTTCACGGCCGCGAGCGCGAAGCGGATGGCCTGGCTGTTCCACCCGGTCTCGGCCGGGGCGGGTTCGCCCGAAGGTAAAGGGGGCTTCGGCGGGGGCGACCACTGCTCGATGCTGAACTCGGCGTCGCTGCGATTGATGTCGGGCGGCAGCACCTTGATCTTCAGCCGGCCCGCCTCCTGCATGTGCGAGGCGAGCTTGTCGGTCTTGTCGAGGTCGAGCGTCATGGAGGCCGCGAGGAAGGCCACCGGATGGTTCGCCTTCAGCCAGGCCGTGTGATAGGCGACGAGCGCATAGGCGGCCGCGTGCGACTTGTTGAAGCCGTAATTCGCGAACTTCTCCATGAGGTCGAAGACCTCGCCGGCCTTGTCCTCCGGCACGCCGTTCTTCGCGGCGCCTTCCGCGAAGATGGCGCGCTGCTGCGCCATCTCGGCCATGTTCTTCTTGCCCATGGCGCGGCGCAGGAGGTCGGCGCCGCCGAGCGAATATCCCGCCATGACCTGCGAGATCTGCATCACCTGCTCCTGGTAGACCATGATGCCGTAGGTCTCGGCCAGGATCTCGTGGATGCAGGGATGCGGGGAGTTCCACTTCTCGCCGTGCTTGCGCGCGCAATAGGCCGGGATGTTCTCCATCGGGCCCGGACGGTAGAGCGAGACGGCGGCGATCAGATCCTCGAAGCGGTCGGGGCGCATAGAGCGCAGGCAGTCCCGCATGCCCTGGCCTTCGAACTGGAACACGCCCGCCGCATCGCCGCGCGCCAGCATCTCGTAGGTTCGCGTGTCGTCGAGCGGCACGGCCGCGAGGTCGACCTCGATGCCCTGGGCCTTCAGCAGCTCCACCGCGCGCTGCAGCACCGTCAGCGTCTTGAGGCCGAGGAAGTCGAACTTCACGAGGCTCGCCTGCTCGACGTACTTCATCGAGTACTGGGTGATGAGCGAGGGCGAGCGCGGGTCGCGGTAGATGGAGGTGATGTCGATCAGCGGCCGCCGCCCGATCACCACGCCGGCCGCGTGGGTCGAGGCATTGCGGTAGAGCCCCTCCACCTGCAGCGCCGTCTCCAGCAGCTTGGCGATGTTCTCGTCGGTCTCCTGCATCTCCTGCAGGCGCGGCTCGCCCTTGATGGCGTCGCCCAGCGAGACGGGGTTGGCGGGGTTGTTCGGGATCAGGCTCGCGATCTTGTCGACCTGGCCATAGGGCATGCCCAGCACGCGGCCCACGTCGCGCACGGCCGCCTTGGCCTGCAGCTTGCCGAAGGTGATGATCTGCGCGACCCGCTCGGCGCCGTATTCGCGGCGCACGTAGTCGATCACCTCGTCGCGGCGCTCCTGGCAGAAATCGATGTCGAAGTCCGGCATCGAGACGCGCTCGGGGTTCAGGAAGCGCTCGAAGAGCAGGCCGAAGCGCAGCGGGTCGAGGTCGGTGATGGCCAGCGCCCAGGCGGCCACGGAACCCGCGCCCGAGCCACGGCCCGGCCCCACGGGGATGCCCTGCTCCTTCGCCCATTGGATGAAGTCGGCAACGATCAGGAAGTAGCCCGAGAAGCCCATCTTATCGATGACGCCGAGCTCGTATTCCAGGCGCTCGGCATGCACGGGGGGCACGCCATCCGGGAAGCGCTTGGCCAGGCCTTCCCGCGCCATGGCGGCGACGGTCTCGGTCTCGGTGCTGCCCGGATGGACCTTGGGGCAGATGGGCAGCTCGGGCTTCTTGCTCTCCGCCATGACGGCGCACATGCGCGCGATGGCCAGCGTGTTGTCGCAGGCCTCCGGCAGGTCGGCGAAGAGGGCGCGCATCTCGGCCGCCGGCTTGAACCAGTGATGCTCGGTCACGCGGCGGCGATCGGCCTCGGCGACCATGCGGCCCTCGGCGATGCAGAGCAGCGCGTCGTGCGCGAGGTGCATGGAGGACTTGGCGAAATAGACGTCGTTGGTGGCGACGATCGGCAGCGCGGCCTCGTCGGCCAGGCGCAGCAGGCCGGGCTCGATGGCCTGCTGACGCTCGGTCAGGTGGCGCATGAGCTCGACGGCGAGGCGGTCGGGGAAGGCCTCGCGCAGGGTGTGGAGGAAGGCCTTGCCGGCGTCGCGCCGGCCTTCGACGATGAGGCGGGAGAGCGGGCCCTGGTCGCCGCCCGTCATGAGGAAGATGCCGGGGGCGTTGTCCAGGAGCTGCCGCAGGGTCAGCGCGGGCTTGCCGGAGACGTCGTCGTTCAGCCAGCCGAGCGAGGAGAGGCGCTGGAGGTTGATCCAGCCCTCGGCGTCCATGGCCAGGGCCGTCACGGCATCGGCGCCGTTGCGCAGGGCCTCGGGGCGCTCCTCGCCGGTCGCGGCGCGGGAAAGCCAGAGCTGGCAGCCCATGATCGGCTGGATGCCCTTGCCCGAGCAGTATTGCGCGAATTCGAGGGCGCCGAAGAGGTTCGCGGTGTCGGTGAGGGCGACGGCGGGCATGCCGGCTTCGAGGGCCAGGGCCGGGAGCTTGTCGGCCTTGATGGCGCCTTCCGAGAGTGAGTAGCTCGAATGGGTGTGGAGGTGGATGAAGGACTCGGCCATGAGCGATTGTAGCATGGGTGCGGGCTGCCGCCCGACGCGGCCGGCAGGCATTCTCCCACGGAATGCCTGCTGTGCGGGTGTCTAACCCATGCTCACGGGACGGCCGCAATTTTTGAGCGAAACTGTCATTTCCAGATACTAAAGGGCACGGCGCATCAGGTGGGGAATGCTCTTGGGTAAGCGCGCCGTGGCCGTCGACAAAATTTCCCCTCGCGGCGCCATGCCCGCCTTGCTTCGTGCCCTTCTGTGCGTGCTGCTACCGCTCCTCCTGCCCCTCGGGGAAGGCGCGCAGGGGCAGATCGAAGAGCGTGGCCCACGCTCGGACGGTCCCACCACCTCCAACCTGCGCTACACCCTGCCAGGCGGTGGCGACCCCTTCGGCATCGTCCAGAGCCTTTCCAACCGGGGCATCGAGCTCCGCCTCTCCTACATGACCGATGTGCTCGGCAACGTGCAGGGCGGACAGCGGCGCGGCTGGGTGAACCAGGGCCTTCTCGAGCCCTCCCTCCAGGTGGATTTCGAGCGACTGGCGGGCATCACCGGGCTGAAGGGCTACCTGAACGGCTTCTTCATCCACAATACCGGCCGCATCCGGCGCGACTACGTGGGCGGCGTGAACACCATCGGCGCCATCGAGGCGATGCCGCGCATCCGCCTCTCGGAGGTGTGGCTGGAGCAGAGCCTTCTCGATGGTGCGATTCGACTGCGCGCGGGCCAGCTCGCGGCCGATGTGGAGTTCCTCTTCTCCGACCTGTCGACGATGTTCCTCCAGAGCGACTTCCCGACGATATCGGCCCTCAACCTGCCGGGCGGCGGGCCGGCCTTCCCGCTCGCAACGCCCGGCGCGATGGTGGCGGTCCGGCCGAGCGCCGGCTTCGACCTGAGCGCCGCGATCTTCGACGGCAATACGGGCCCGCCGCAACGCGGCGTCGATGACCAGGTGCGAAGCCGGTACAACACCAACTTCCGTGTGCTCGACCCCGCTCTCCTTTTCGCCGAAGCGCGATGGCGCCGGAACCAGGAGCCGAACGCGCCCGGCCTCGCCCGCACACTGAAGCTCGGCGGCTGGGGTCATCTCGGGCGGTTCGAGGATCTGCGCTTCTCTGTGGACGGCTCGCTGCTCGCCAACCCCGCGAGCAGCGGCGTGCCGCTGCGCCGGCGCGGCACCTGGGGGCTCTACGGCATTCTCGACCAGCAGCTGTGGAGGCCCGAGGGCGGCGATGCGCTGTCGGGCATCTCGGTCTTCGGCCGCGTCACGATCGCGCCGCAGGACCGGAGCACCATCGGCTTCTACGCCGATGGCGGCATCGTCTTCGCCAATCTCGTGCCGGGGAGGCCCCACGACCGCTTCGGGGTGGGCTTCGTCTTCGCCCAATACGCGCAGGCCGCGCGCGACTTCGACCGCGACGTCGCACGGCTGTCGGACGGCCCGTCGCCGCGTCGCAATTTCGAGGCGAATCTGGAACTGACCTATCTGGCGGAGATCCACCCCGGCTTCGACCTGCAGCCGGTCGTCACCCATATCTGGAACCCGAGCGAGACGCCGGGCGGGCGCAATGCCCTCGTCGTCGGCTTCCGCACCCGCATCCTCTATTGAGGGGGGCCAGGGCCAAAAGCCCTGGCCGGGAGAGTTTGAGAGGGGCTGAGCCCCTCTCAAGTCACGCTCAGAGCCCGAACTGGCTCACGAACTTCACGTTCAGGTAGGCGTCGATGGCCTCCGAGCCACCCTCGGTGCCGTAGCCGCTGTCGCGCACGCCGCCGAAGGGAACCTCGGGCAGCGCCAGACCGAGGTGGTTGATCGTCATCATGCCGACCTCCACGCCCGCCGCGAGCTGCTGCGCCGTCTTGCCGCTGGTCGTGAAGGCGTAGCTGGCCAGGCCGAAGGGCAGCCGGTTCGCCTCGGTCACCACCTCGTCCAGCGTCTTGAACGAGCGCATCAGCGCCACGGGGCCGAAGGGCTCCTCGTTCATCGCGCGCATGTCGGTGGTGGCGCCCGTGATGACCGTCGGCTCGAAGAAGTAGCCCTTGTTGCCGATGCGGTTGCCACCCGTCGTGATCTCGGCGCCCTTGCTGCGGGCGTCGGCGATCAGCGTCTCCATGACCGGCACGCGGCGCTCATTGGCCATCGGGCCCATGGTCGTGCCCTCGGCCAGGCCGTCACCGACCTTGATCGTCTTGGCATGCGCGGTGAAGCTGGTGACGAACTGGTCGTACACCTTCTCCTGCACCAGGAAGCGCGTGGGGCTCACGCAGACCTGGCCGGCGTTGCGGAACTTCGCCATGGCAAGCGTCTTGGCCGCGAGCTCCACGTCGGCGTCGTCGAAGATCATCGCCGGCGCATGGCCGCCGAGCTCCATGGTGACGCGCTTCATGTGCTGGCCCGCCATCCCCGCCAGCATCTTCCCGATCGGCGTGGAGCCCGTGAAGGTCACCTTGCGGATGGTCGGATGGGCGATGAGGTAGGAGCTGATCTCGCTCGGCACGCCGTAGACGAGGCCGATCACGTCGCCGGGAATCCCGGCGTCGAGGAAGCACTTGATGAGCTCGGCCGGGGAGGCCGGCGTCTCTTCCGGCGCCTTCACGATGATGGAGCAGCCCGCCGCCAGCGCGGCGGAAAGCTTGCGCACCACCTGGTTGATCGGGAAGTTCCAGGGCGTGAACGCCGCCACGGGGCCGATCGGCTCCTTGATGGCGAGCTGGTAGATGCCCTCGCCGCGGGCCGGGATCACCTGGCCGTAGGTGCGGCGGGCTTCCTCGGCGAACCAGTCGATGATGTCGGCGCCCGCGAGCACTTCCATCTTGGCCTGGTCGAGCGGCTTGCCCTGCTCCAGCGTCATCAGGCGGGCGATGGCGTCGGCGCGGCTGCGCAGCAGGTCGCCGGCCTTGCGCATGACCTTCGAACGGTCATAGGGCGCAACCTTGCGCCACTTGGCGAAGCCGCGCTCCGCCGCGTCCAGCGCCGCGTCGAGATCCTTGATCGAGGCATGGGCGACGGTGCCGACCACTTCCTCGTTGGCGGGGTTCAGGACGTCGATGCGCCGGCCGCCATCGGCATCGCGCCATTCGCCGGCGATATGCAGCTGAACGTTGGGGTATTCGGCCATGTGGGGGATTCTCCTATTCTCGCGGGAGGGTGGCTCAGCCTGAGATGAGTTGCAATGCGCCCCCATCAAGCCTCGGCACGACTTTGGCACAAAGCGCATGGCTTTCCGGATCCCCTGGCCTGCCGCCGCGGGAGAGCTTAGTTTTCCGAAAACGAAACGTCCGGGAGAATACGGTGCTTACACGGCGATCGGCGCTGTCCGTCCCCTTCGCGATGCCGGCGCTGCATCGTGCCGCCGCCGCACCCGGCGATGCGGGAGATTTCCCGAGCCGCCCCGTCCGGGTGATCCTGCCCTATGCCGCCGGCGGTCAGGCGGACACGATCGCCCGCGTCATGCAGCCGCGGATGAGCGAGGCGCTCGGCCAGCCGGTGGTGATCGAAAACCGGACCGGCGCGGGCGGTTCGATCGGCGGCGGGATCGTCGCCGCCTCGCCGCCGGATGGCTACACGCTGCTCTTCGACGCTGCCTCCTTCCTCATCGTGCCGCTGGCCGTGCGCGGCCTGCCCTTCGACTACGAGACGGCCTTCGCGCCGGTCGGCCTTGTCGCCGAGCAGCCCTATGTGCTGGCGGTGTCGCCCTCGATGGGCGTGTCGGACCTGGCGGGTTTTCTCGCCGCGGCACGGGCGGGCAGCGAGCCCATCGCCTATGGCACGCCGGGCATCGGCAGCATTGGTCATCTCGCCGGCGCGCTGCTCGCGACGCGGGCGGGAATCCAGCTCGAGCATGTGGCCTATCGCGGCGGCGCAGACGTCTCGCGTGACATGGCGGCGGGCACGCTGCGCATGGGTATTCTCAGCTACAACTCGATCGGGCCCCTGGTGCAGGACGGCCGTGCGCGGGCGCTGGGCGTGACCAGCGGCATCCGGCGTGGCGACCGCCGTATCCCCACCATCGCGGAGAACGGCTTTCCGGGCTTCGAGGTCACGAGCTGGACCGGCGTCTTCGCCCGCGCCGGCACGCCGCCGGCGATCCTGCACAAGCTGGCTGCGGCCTGTAACCACGCCACCGCCGACGCCACGGTACGCGAGCGCCTTATCGCCATCGGCAGCGAGGCGACGGAGGCGCAGCCCGAGGCCTTCGCCGCGCGGCTCGTCACCGAGCGCGAGGTGGTGAAGGGGATCGTGCGCGAAGCCAGGATCGTCTTTCAGTAGGGCCGGCCTGTCCTTCTAACCGGCATGCCCGATCCCTCGCCCCAGGCCCGAAGGCTCGGCCTCCTTCTCCTCGTCGTGACCACGACGGGCTGGGCGCTGAACTGGCCCGGCATGAAGATCCTGCTGCGGGAATGGCCGCCGCTGGCCTCGCGCGGCGTGGCGGGGGTGGCGGCCGCGCTGATCCTGGCCGCGCTGGCCTGGCGCGCCGGCGAGACGCTGCTGGTGCCGCGCGAGGCCTGGCCGCGGCTGCTCTTCGCGAGCTTCACCAATGTCGTGGCCTGGATGGGATTCGGCACGCTCTGCATGGTGTGGCTGCGCGTCTCCGAGGGCGCGCTGCTCATCTACAGTATGACGCTCTGGGCGACGCTCCTCGCCTGGCCGATCCTGGGCATACGCCCGGCGGCGCGACAGATCTGGGCGCTGGTGCTGGGCTTCTCCGGGATCGCGGTGCTGCTGGGCGGTCAGGGTTTCGCACTGGGGCCGGAGCGGCTGCCGGGCGTGGCCTTCGCGCTGGCGGCGGCGGTGCTCTTCGCGCTGGGGACGGTGCTGAACCGCAAGCCGCTGCCGATCTCGCCGCTGGCCTCGGCGGCGTGGCAGGTCGGGCTGGGGTGCCTGCCGATGCTGGTCTTGGGGTTTCTGTTCGAGGCGCCGCGATGGGGGGCGCTGTCCGCGAACGGATGGGCGGTACTGGCCTATATGACGCTGGTGCCGATGGGGCTCTGCTACGTCACGTGGTTCGAGACGCTCAGGCGCCTGCCGCCGGCGGTGGCGTCGATGGGGACGCTGCTGGTGCCGCTGATCGGGGTGATCTCCGCCAGTCTGGTGCTGGGAGAACCGCTGGGGTGGCGGGAGGGAGTGGCGATGGTGCTGGTCCTGGGCGGGGTGACGCTGGCGTTGCGGAAGGCGTGACGCCGGCCTCAGCCGGCGGCGATCTTCCCATCCTTCAGCGTGACCACCCGGTCCATCCGCGCCGCCAGCGCCGGGTTATGCGTCGCGATCAGCGCCGCCAACCCACGGTCCCGCGCCTCGCGCAGCAATTCGGAAAACACCAGCTCCGCCGTCGCGACGTCGAGGTTGCCCGTCGGCTCGTCGGCCAGCAGCACCTTCGGCGCATTGGCCAGAGCGCGCGCGATCGCCACCCGCTGCTGCTCGCCGCCGGAGAGCTTGCCCGGCCGGTGATCCAGCCGCTCGCCGAGCCCGAACTGCTTCAACAGCTCCTCGCCGCGCGCCTTGGCTTCCGGCCGGCCCACCCCGGCCGCCAGTTGCGGCAGAACCACATTCTCCAGCGCGGAGAATTCGGGCAGCAGGTGATGGAACTGGTACACGAAGCCGATCGTGTTCCGGCGGATGGCCGTCCGCGCGTCGTCCGACAGCGTGCCGGCGGCCTTGCCCTCGACGAAGACCTCGCCGCCATCCGGCCGCTCCAGAAGGCCCGCCAGATGCAGCAGCGTCGACTTGCCCGTGCCCGAGGGCGCGACCAGCGCGACGATCTCGCCGGCCTGCAGGGCCAGCTCGGCGCCCTTCAGCACGGCCAGCGTCCCCGCCTCGGTCTTGTAGCGCCGCTCGACGGCCCGAAGCTCCAAAGGCACGCTACTCATTGCGCAGCATCTCCACGGGGTCGGTCTTGGCCGCGCGCCAGCTGGGATAGATCGTCGCGAGCAGCGCCAGCGAGAGCGCCAGCCCCACGACCTGGCCCACCTCGTTCCAGTTCAGCACGGCCGGCAGCTGGGTGAGGAAGTAGATCTCGGCGCTGAACAGTTCCTGCCCGATGATCCATTGGACGAACTGGCGGATGCTCTCAATGTTCTCGCAGAACAGCACGCCCAGCACGAAGCCGGCGAAGGTCCCCAGCACGCCGATCCAGGCGCCGCACATCAGGAAGATGCGCATGATGGAGCCGCTGGTCGCGCCCATCGTGCGCAGCACCGCGATGTCCTTGCCCTTGTCCTTCACCAGCATGATCAGCGTGGAGATGATGTTGAAGGCGGCCACGATGATGATCAGCGTCAGGATCAGGAACATCACGTTCCGCTCCACCTGCACCGCGGCAAAGAAGCTGCTGTTGGAATCCTGCCAGTCGATGATGCGGACCGGCTGCGTCAGCGCCGCGCGGATCTCGCGGTTCACCGCGCGCACCCGCGTCGGATCCTGCACGAAGACCTCGACCTGCGTCGCGGCATTGCCCGTCTGGAAATAGATCTGCGCGGCGGGCAGCGGCATGAAGACGTAGGTGCTGTCGTATTCGTTCATGCCCACTTCGAAGAGCGCCACCACCGTATAGGCGCGCAGCCGCGGGATGGTGCCGATCACCGTCGCGCGGCCCTGGGGGCTGATGAGCGTGATCTTGTCGCCGACGTTCAGGCCGAGCCGGTAGGCCAGCCGCGTGCCGATGGCGACGGCGTCCTCCCCCTGGAACTGGTCCAGCGAGCCAGCGCGGATGTTGTTCGCGATGATCGCCTTGGCCCGCAGGTCCTCGGGCCGGATGCCGCGGGCGAGGCCGCCCGTCGCCGAATTGCCCTCGCCAGAGAGCAGCACCTGCCCCTCCACGATCGGCGTGGCCGCGACCACGCCGGGCACGCCGCGAATGGTGTTCGTGATCGCGTCGAAGTCACGCAGATTGCCGCGGTCGGCCGCGTAGATGCCCATATGGCCGTTGAGGCCGAGGATGCGTCCGAGCAGCTCCTGCCGGAACCCGCCCATCACCGACAGCACAATGATGAGCGTGGCCACGCCCAGCATGATGCCCACCAGCGAGAAAGTTCCGATGATGGAGGTGAAGCGGTCGCTCTTGCGCGACATGAGGTAGCGCATCGCGACGGTGCGCTCGAACGTTCCGAACATCAGGCGATCCGGCCCGTCTGCTTCACGCTTCGGCGCCGGGGCGAAGCAGCTTCGCCAGCGCTTCCTCGATCGGAAGCTCCTCGCGCTCGCCGGTCATGCGCCGCTTGAGCTCCACCTTGCCGGCCGCCGCGCCGCGCGGGCCGACAATGACCTGCCAGGGGAAGCCCATGAGGTCGGCATCGGCGAACTTCACGCCCGCCCGCTCGGAACGGTCGTCGTAGATCGCGTCGTCCGGCAGCGCGGCGTGCAGCTTCTCGCAGATCGCGTCGCAGGCGGCATCGCCGGTCTTGAGGTTCAGGATCGAGACCTTCCAGGGCGCGACGGCGTCGGGCCACTTGATGCCGTTCTCGTCGTGATTAGCCTCGATCAGCGCGGCCACGAGGCGCGAGACGCCGATGCCGTAGCTGCCCATCTGCGGCACCACCGGCTGGCCGTCCGGCCCGGCGACGGAAAGGCCCATCGGCTCGGAATACTTCGTGCCGAAGTGGAAGATGTGCCCCACCTCGATGCCCTTGCCCTCGCGGCGGCTCGCGGGATCGACGGCGGCCCAGGCGACCTCGTCGTGCATCTCCTCGGTGGCGGCGTACATCGAGGTCACCTGCTCGAAGAAACCCTCGAGGGCGGGGACGTCGTCATAGCCGAGGTCGCTGCCGGCCCAGTCCTGCCCGTCGAACTTCGCGTCGTAGAAGACGGCGCTCTCGCCCGTCTCGGCCAGGATGATGAATTCGTGGCTGAGCTTGCCGCCGATGGGGCCGGTGTCGGCGCGCATCGGCACGGCCTTCAGCCCCATCCGCTGGAAGGTGCGGAGATAGGCCAGGAACATCTGGCGATAGGCGTGCTCCGAGCTCTCCTTCGTCAGGTCGAAGGAGTAGGCGTCCTTCATCAGGAACTCGCGCCCGCGCATCACGCCGAAGCGCGGGCGCACCTCGTCCCGGAACTTCCACTGGATGTGGTAGATGTTGCGCGGCAGGTCGCGATAGCTCGTCGCGTAGCCCCGGAAGATGTCAGTGATCATCTCCTCATTGGTCGGGCCGAACAGCATCTCGCGGTCGTGCCGGTCCTTGATGCGCAGCATTTCCTTGCCGTAGTCATCATAACGACCGGACCGCTGCCACAGATCCGCGGGCTGGATCGTCGGCATCAGGATCTCCTGCGCGCCGGCACGATTCTGCTCCTCGCGGATGATCTGCTCGACCTTGCGCAGGACGCGGAGGCCTGCCGGCAGCCAGGCATAGATGCCGGCCGAAGTCTGGCGGATCAGCCCGGCCCGGAGCATCAGCCGATGGGAAACGATCTGCGCCTCAGCGGGCGTTTCCTTCAGGGTGGGCAGGAAGGCACGGGTCAGACGCACGATGATCCTCGTCGATTCAATCGGGCGCGGACCCTAGCGGAGAAACTGACCCGCCGATACCGGCGGCGGCGAGACGCAATAATGCTGCGCCGCACAATAACGAGACCTACAAATATGTCTTGAGTTGTCCGGGCGAATACCCTAGAAAAAAAGAAGGGCCACCCCCGGTAGGGAGCGGCCCAAGTTTAGGGAGGAAACGCCAGTCACACGGCAGAAAGAGGAACATCCTCTTTCTAAAACAAAGATTGCCGCAAAGCCCCTTCAAGGCTCAATGCCAAAGGAAGCTACAGACGGCGAAAAAAAGGGCGTTCAGTCAATGGATGCCCAAAATGCAGGCGACACCCCGAGGAAACTCAGGTTGTCGCCTTTTCTTTGTGCAGATCGTCAGTCCGGAATGGACAGCCAGGGATCGCGGAAGCTGATCCAGTTGCTCTCAATGAGCAGATAGACGCCCAGCCAGATGACCGCCGAGACGAGCGTGGTGATGATCGCCTTCTGCAGGATCCGCGGCTGCGCCGGCGTACCGCGCCAGCCCCCCACCGCGGGATCGCCCTTTGCGTCCGGACGAACCCCCAGAGGCAGGACGGCGAAAAGCGTTGTCCACCAGATAAGGGCGTAGACGACCAGGCCCAGAAACCAACCCATGCTCGTACTCCTGGAGGCTGCCCCTCCAACTCCCGGCAGGAAATCCGGTTCCCACCTTGCCCTGGAATCGACCCGGCCGGCGGGTCAGCCCGCCGGCGGTCGCTTTCCGAAATCCCGCCGGGTCAGACCCGGAGGAGATGCACCTCGACATTGGGGCGCTTCTTCAGCCGCCGCCCCACCGCCTTACGGAGAACGGCCCGCGCCGCTTCGGTCAGGGCGTCGTCCTCCTTGCGGAGGCCCTTTGGCAATTCGCCGACGCCGCGCGCCAGCTCATCCGCGAGCTGGATCGGCTCGGGCCCATCTGCTTCGAACAGGCCCGGCGCCGAGACCCTGGGGCGACCCACGAGCCGCCCGGCCTCATCGACCGCGAGGCTCGCCACGACGACGCCGTTGAACAGCATGCGCTTGCGCGCGCCGAGGACGCCGCCATCCACGGGCAGCAGCCGGTTTCCGTCGACCGCAAGCCGTCCAACGGGCACGCTGTCGACGATCTTGGGCTTGCTGCCGGAGAGGCGAAGGATGTCGCCATCCTCCACCAGGAACGGCTCGGCCCCGCATTCCTGCGCGAGGTCGGCATGCTGCGACAGGTGCCGCCACTCGCCATGCACCGGCACCGAGAATTTCGGCTTCACCAGGGCGTAGAGGCGCTTCAGCTCGTCGCGGGCCGGGTGTCCGGACACATGGACCGCATGGTCGTCCGCCGTCATGACACGGCAGCCGGCGCGGGTCAGTTCATCCTGCACAAGCAGGATGCCGCGCTCGTTGCCCGGGATCATCCGGCTCGAGAAGATGACCGTGTCGCCCTCGCCGAAGGAGATGTTCGGATGGGTATCGGCCGCAATCTTGGCCAGCGCCGAACGTTCCTCGCCCTGGCTGCCGGTGCAGATGACGAGGATCTCGTCATCCGGGTAGCGGCCGGCCTCCTCCTCGGTAACGAAGTCATCGACGGCGTCGAGGTAGCCGCACTCCCGCGCCGAGGCGACGGCATTGCGCAGCGAACGTCCGAACAACGCCACCCGGCGGCCCGCCGCCTGACCCGCCAGCGCGATGGATTCGACGCGAGCGAGGTTGGTGGAGAAGCAGGTCACCGCCACGCGGCCCTTCATGCCCTTGATCAGGGCATTCAGGTTGCGTCGCACCTCCGCCTCGGAGCCGGAATGCCCCTCGACCATCGCATTGGTGCTGTCGCAGACCATGGCCAGCACGCCCTCCTCGCCCAGGCGGGCAAAGGCGGCCTCGTCGGTCGGCGGGCCGATCAGCGGGTGCGGGTCGAGCTTCCAGTCGCCCGTGTGCAGCACCGTGCCGTGCCGGGTGCGCAGCACCACGGCGCTGGCCTCGGGCACCGAATGGGTGACGCGGAGGAATTCGAGGTCGAAGGGCCCGACCTTGCGGCGGCCCGGCAGCGGCACGGTGTCGATCTCGACATCATGGCCGAGGCCGGCCTCCCCCAGCTTCCGCCGGAGCACCGAGGTCACGAAGGCCCCGCCGATCACCGGGCAGCGGAGCTGCGGCCAGAGATGGGCGACGGCGCCGATGTGGTCCTCATGCGCATGGGTGATGACGAGCGCGAGCAGATCGCCGCTCCGCTCCGCCAGCCACGCCGGATCGGGCACCATGACCTCGACGGCCGGATTCTCCGGGCCTCCGAAGCCGATGCCGCAGTCGATGGCCAGCAGCTTGCCGTCACAACGATAGACATTGAGGTTCATGCCGATCTCGCCCGTGCCACCGAGCGGGATGAAGGCCAAATCGTCCATATTTTCTTTGGGGGTTTCTCTGAGGGTCACAAAAGGTCTTTTGCTGAGATGGGGGCGGGGTTGCGCGATGCCAACAGGCGCAGCCCCTCGAGCGTGATGTCCAGGTCGATCCGTTCGATCTGTGTCGTCCCCTCGGCGAGGAGGGGGGCGAGACCGCCGGTCGCGATCACTTTGATTTTCGGGGTTTCGGCTTCCTCGCGGATGCGGGCGACGATGCCCTCGACCATCCCTACATAGCCCCAGAAGATGCCCGACTGCATGGCCGAAACGGTATTCCGGCCGATGGCCGATTGCGGCCGGCCGATGCCGATGCGCGGCAGGCGCGCGGCCGCGCGGTGAAGTGCCTCGATCGAGAGATTGATCCCGGGGGCGATGACGCCGCCAAGGTAGGAGCCCTCTTCATCCACGACGTCGAAGGTCGTGGCGGTGCCGAAGTCGATGACGACCAGCGGCCCCCGGTAGTGGTGATGCGCTGCCAGGGCGTTCAGCAGGCGATCGGCGCCCACCTCCTGCGGCTGGTCGACCTTGATCTCGAAGCCCCAGTCCAGGATGGAGCGCGCCACGAGCGGCTCCGTGCCGAACCAGTCACGGCACAGCCGGCGGAGGTTGTAGAGCGCGGCCGGCACCACCGTGCCGATCACGCAGCGCGTGACGTCGGACGGCTTGAGGCCGGAATGCTGCATGAGGGTAAGCAGCCACACGGCATATTCGTCGCTGGTCCGGTCGGCACGCGTCGCGATGCGCCAGCGCCCACGCCACTCCGTGCCGTCATGAACGGCGAAGACGACGTTGGTGTTGCCGGCATCAATGGCGAGAAGCATGCCCGTCCCCGATTACCTCGCCCGTGTGGATGATCCGCGGGCCCTTGGCCGTGGCGAGACGCAGCCCACCATCCTCGGCGAGGCCTTCGTAGCTTCCTGTCAACGGATTGTCGCCCTGCCGGACGGTCAGGACTGTCCCGCGCGGGGGGCCACGCTCCTCCCAGGCGGCGAAGACCGGCGCGAAGCCCTGCGCGTCCCGGAGCGCCTCCCAATGGGCCAGCCGGCCGAGCAGGGTCGCCGCGAAGTCCTCGGGCGGGATGGGTCCCAGCCAGGTCACCGCCCGCCCTTCGACCGGGGGAGCGTGGGAGAGGTTCACGCCGATGCCCAGGACGAGATGCGCGATGCCTCCCGCCGAATCCAACGCCGCCTCGGCGAGAATCCCGGCCAGCTTCGCCTCCCCTTCAAGAAGGTCGTTCGGCCATTTGAGACGGAAGGAGCGACCGGGCGCATGATGGCGGGCGGCGTCATGCAGCGCGACGGCCGCCAGCAGCGCATGTCCGCCGATCTCGCGCGCTGGCCCGGGCGGGCGCAGCAGGACGGAGAGATGAAGATTGCCGGGTGTCGACTGCCACACCCGCCCTGCCCTGCCCCGCCCCTGCGTCTGCTGGCGGGCGAGCACGGCGAGGCCTGACGCCTCCCCCTGCTCCGCCAGCTCGACAGCCAGGGTCTGGGTGCTGGGAAGGCTGTCGTGAATGCGGAGCCGCCAGCCGGCGGGCAGGCTCACCCGATGATCGCCGCGACCGCGTGCCGTGCCGCGTCGAGCAGCATCGCCGGGAAGAGGAAGAAGAACAGGGTGAAGAGCCCCGTCCCCGCCAGCACCACCGAGACGCCAGCCGGGCGGACGTCGAAGCCGGCCACCGGCGCGTCGAAGTACATCACCTTCACGATGCGCAGGTAGTAGTAGGCCGAGACCACCGACGAGAGCACGCCGATCACGGCCATCGTCCAGAAGCCCTGCTCGATCGCCGGCAGCAGCACGTAGATCTTGGCGAAGAAGCCCGCGAGCGGCGGGATGCCCGCCATCGAGAACATGAAGATCGCCATCGCCAGGGCCATCGCGGGATCCGTCCGGCCGAGGCCGGCCAGATCGTCCACCGCCTCCACCGCACGGCCGTTGCGGCGCATGGCGACGAGCACCGCGAAGGCGCCGATGTTCATCGCGATGTAGATCGCCAGATAGACGACGACGCCGCGCAGGCCGGCCTCGCCGCCCACGGCCAGGCCCATCAGGATGAAGCCGACATGGCCGATGGAGGAATAGGCCATCAGCCGCTTCACGTTCTTCTGGCCAATCGCCGCGAAGGCGCCGAGCAGCATGGAGAGGATCGCGGTCAGCACCACGATCTGCTGCCACTGGCTGACGACCTCGCCGAAGGGATCCGTGAGCACGCGGACCAGCAGCGCCACCGTCGCGACCTTGGGGGCCGAGGCGAAGAAGGCCGTCACCGTCGTCGGCGCACCCTCATAGACATCGGGCGTCCACATGTGGAACGGAACCGCCGCCAGCTTGAAGGCCAGGGCCGCGATCACGAAGACGATGCCGACGATGACGCCGGCGGTCACGCCGGCCTCGGCCGACAGCGCATCGGCCAGACGGTCGAAGTTCGTCGTGCCCGCGAAGCCATACACCAGCGACGAGCCGTAGAGCATCATGCCCGAGGCGAGCGAGCCCAGGATGAAGTACTTCAGGCCCGCCTCGGCCGAGCGGGGATTGTCGCGGTCGAAGGCGGCCAGAACGTAGAGCGGCAGCGAGAGCAGCTCGAGCCCGAGATAGAGGCTCATGAGGTCGTTGGCCGAGATCATCACCATCATGCCGACGGTGGAGAACAGGACCAGGATCGGGAATTCGAAGCGGTTCAGCTTCTCCTTCTCGTTCCAGTCCAGCGCCAGCAGCAGGCTGAAGGCCGCGGCGGCGAGCGCCAGCAGCTTCATGAAGGCCGAGAAGTCATCAGCGACGTACTGGCCGCCGAAGGCCGTCCCCTTCTGCTGGGAAAGGATCAGCACCCCCGTGCCCACGAAGGCCGCGATGACGGCCATGGTGCAGGCGAGCGAGGTGTCCTTCTTCGGGATCACCCCGAAGACGAGGATGGCGAGCCCGCAGACGGACAGCACCAGTTCCGGAAGGGCGAGGGTCCAGTTCATCAGAGGCCTGCCAGTCGAGACGCGGCACCGATCGCCGCCTGGTGCTGCTGCACCATCTGCGCGACCGTCACCGAGAAGAAGGAGAGGAAGGACTGCGGATAGATGCCCATCCACAGGGCCAGGACGATCAGCGGCGCGAAGATCGCGTATTCCCGCGCCTCCATGTCGAGAAGCGCACGGACGTCGTCCTTCGTGATCTTGCCGAAGGCGACACCGCGATAGAGCGTCAGCATGTAGCAAGCGCCCAGCACCATGCCCGTCGCGGCGCCGAGGGCGATCCAGGGGTTCACCGCCCAGGCGCCCAGGATCACCAGGAACTCGCCCGGGAAGCCTGCCGTGCCCGGCAACGCGATGCTCGCCATGGTGAAGAGCATGAAGACCATGGCGTAGCCCGGCATGACCTTGGCGACGCCGCCGTAGCGCGCGATCTCACGCGTGTGCAGGCGGTCATAGACCACGCCGACGCAGAGAAAGAGCGCGCCGGAGACCACGCCGTGCGAGAGCATGGTGAAGAGCGCACCCTCGATGCCCTGCTGGTTGAAGGTGAAGATGCCGAGCGTGACGATGCCCATATGGGCGACCGACGAATAGGCGATCAGCTTCTTCATGTCCTGCTGCGCCAGCGCCACGAGGCTGGTGTAGACCACAGCCACGATGCTGAGCACGTAGATGAAGGGCGCGAAATAGGCGCTCGCCTCCGGCAGCAGCGGGATCGAGAAGCGCAGGAAGCCGTAGGCGCCCATCTTCAGCAGCACGCCCGCCAGGATCACCGAGCCCGCGGTCGGCGCCTCGACGTGCGCGTCGGGCAGCCAGGTGTGCACCGGCCACATCGGCACCTTCACCGCGAAGCTCGCGAAGAAGGCGAGGAACATCCACACCTGCATGTTGAAGGGGATGTCGAACTCGGAGAGCTCGGGGATGCTGGTCGTGCCGGCCTGGAACCACAGCGCGATGATCGCGAGCAGCATCAGCACCGAGCCGAGCAGCGTGTAGAGGAAGAACTTATAGGAGGCGTAGACGCGCCGGGGGCCGCCCCAGATGCCGATGATCAGGAACATCGGGATCAGCACGGCTTCGAAGAAGATGTAGAAGAGCATGAAGTCGAGCGCGCAGAACATGCCGACCATCATCGTCTCGAGGATGAGGAAGGCGATCATGTACTCGCGGACCCGGTTCTGCACCGAAGTCCAGGAGGCCAGGATGCAGAGCGGCGTCAGCAGCGTCGAGAGCAGGACGAAGAGGACGGAGATGCCGTCCACGCCCATGATGTAGCCGATGCCGAAATCCGGCAGCCAGCTGACCTGCTCGACGAACTGGTAGTCGGCCGTGGTCTTGTCGAACTGCGCCCAGAGGATGAGCGACAGCAGGAAGGTGACGAGGCTGGTCCAGAGCGCGGTCCAGCGCGCGTTGCTGGCGACCACCGCCTCGTCGCCGCGCACCATCATGATGATGAGCACGCCGACGAGCGGCAGGAAGGTGACCAGCGAGAGGATCGGGAAACCCGCGGCGTTCATGGGTCAGCGCCCCATCAGAAAGAGGGTCACGAAGACCACGAGGCCAATGATCATGGCGAAGGCGTAGTTTGCCACCCTGCCCGTCTGCAGCCGGACCACGCCGCGCGCCGTTCCGGCGGCGAGGCTCGCCGCACCGTTGGGCATGCCGTCGATGATGCGGGTATCGCCCACCTGCCAGAGCTGGCGCGCGAGGCGCTTGGCGGGCTGCACGAAGATCGCGTTGTACAGCTCGTCGAAGTACCACTTGTTCAGCAGGAAGCGGTACAGGCCCGGCACGGCCGCCGCGATCCTGCCCGGCACCTTCGGGAAGAAGCCGTAGAGGATGATGGCGAGCACGATGCCGCTCACCGCCACCGTCAGCACCAGCGTCGGCACCCATTCGGGCACGTGGTGCATGGCTTCCATCATGTGCTTGGACGGCAGGTTGAAGATCGCGCCGTTCCAGAACCGCACATATTCGTCGCCGATGAAGTAGGGCGCGAAGATCATGCCGGTCAGCACCGCGCCGCAGGCGAGCAGGATCAGCGGGATGAGCATCACCGCCGGGCTCTCATGGACATGGTCCATGGTGTGCTTGTCGGCGCGCGGCGCGCCATGGAAGGTCAGGATCAGGAGGCGCCAGGAGTAGAACGCCGTCAGGAAGGCGGCGAGGATGCCGCAGATGAAGGCATACATGCCGACTGCGCTATGCGCACCGAAGGCGCCCTCGAGGATCGCGTCCTTCGAGTAGAAGCCGGCGAAGATCGGAATGCCGGCCAGCGCCAGGGAGCCGATCCACATCACCACGTAGGTGACGGGGATCTTCTTCCAGATGCCGCCCATCTTCCGGATGTCCTGCTCGTCGGACATCGCATGGATGACCGAGCCCGCGCCCAGGAACAGCAGCGCCTTGAAGAAGGCGTGCGTGAAGAGGTGGAACATCGCCGCCTGGTAAAGGCCCACGCCGGCGGCGAAGAACATGTAGCCGAGCTGCGAGCAGGTCGAGTAGGCGATGACGCGCTTAATGTCGTTCTGCACGCAGCCGATCGTCGCGGCGAAGAGCGCGGTGGACGCGCCCACGACGGTCACGACCGAAAGCGCGAAGGGCGCGTATTCCATAATCGGCGACATGCGGCACATCAGGAAGACGCCGGCCGTCACCATCGTCGCCGCGTGGATCAGCGCGGAGACCGGCGTGGGGCCCTCCATGGCGTCCGGCAGCCAGGTGTGCAGGCCGAGCTGGGCCGACTTGCCGCAGGCGCCGCCGAAGAACAGCAGGCCGATGAGCTCCAGCGAGGGGATGCCCATGAAGGTCACGTCCACCTTCGAGGAGGCGGCGGCGAAGATCGTGTCGAAGTCGAGCGAGCCGAAGGTGAGGAAGGTCAGCGCCATGCCCAGCATGAAGAAGACGTCGCCCACGCGGTTCACGATGAAGGCCTTCATCGCCGCGGCATTCGCGCTCTCGCGGTCATACCAGTAGCCGATGAGCAGGTAGCTCGCGAGGCCCACGCCCTCCCAGCCGAAGAACAGCTGCACGAGGTTGTCCGCCGTCACCAGCATCAGCATCATGAAGGTGAAGAGCGACAGGTAGGCAAAAAAGCGCGGCGGCGTCGCGTCATGCGACATGTAGCCGATCGAATAGAGATGGATCAGCGTGGAGATGAAGGTCACCATCCCCACCATGATCGCGCTCAGCGTGTCGTAGCGGAGCGACCAGGCGAATTCGAGCTCGCCCACATCCATCCAGGTGAAGAGCGTGACGGTGGCCGGCTGGCCACCCATCGCGACCTGCCAGAAGCTGAGCGAGCCGCAGATGGCCGCCAGCACCATGCAGATCACGGTCGACCACATCGCGGCCTTCACGCCGATCCAGCGGTTCAGGAAGCCGCTGATGCAGGCGCCCAGCAGCGGGAAGAATACTGCGCCGACGAACATCGGTTTAACCCTTCAGAGCCGAGATATCCTCGACCTCGATGCTGCCGTGGTTCCGGAAGTAGATGACGACGATGGCCAGGCCGATGGCGGCCTCGGCCGCCGCCACGGTCAGGATGAACATCGCGAAGACCTGGCCCGTCAGATCGTCGAGCTTCGACGAGAAGGCGACCAGGTTCAGGTTCACGCTGAGCAGGATCAGCTCGATCGACATCAGGATGACGATGACGTTCTTGCGGTTCATGAAGATACCGAAGACGCCGAGAACGAAGAGGATGGCGCCCACCGTCAGGTAGTGCGCAAGGCCGATGGTCAGCATCAGTGGTGCCCTCCCCCATGCCCGTGGTCATCGTCATGCCCGTGGCCGTGATGCGCGACCGGCTTCGGCGCCTTGGACGGCGGCGGCAGGGGCCGCAGGATATCCTCGCGGCGGATGCCCTCGCCGAGCGCCGGCTGCGCCATCGTGAGCTCCGAGGTGCGCGCGACCTGGACGGCGATGTTCTGGCGCTTGCTGTGGTGCTTGTCGCGCAGCGTCAGCACGATGGCGCCGATCATGGCAACCAGCAGGATCAGCCCCGCCGCCTGGAACAGGAAAATGTAGTCCGTATAGATGATGCGCCCGAGCGCCTTCGTGTTGGACACGCCGGCCGGCGTCGGCGAGAGGCGCAGCTCCGCGGCATCCGCGGCGAACTGCCAGGTGCCGAGCACGAAGAGCAGCTCCAGGAAGAGGATGCCGCCGATGATGGCGCCGATCGGGGCGTAGCGCTGGAAGCCCTCGCGCAGCTGCACGAAGTCCACGTCGAGCATCATCACGACGAAGAGGAAGAGGACCGCGACGGCACCGACATAGACGATGACCAATATCATCGCGAGGAACTCCGCCCCTGCGATCAGGAACAGCGCCGCCGCGTTGAAGAAGGCCAGGATGAGGTACAGCACCGAGTGCACAGGATTGCGCGAGGTGACGACCATCACCGCGGACGCAATCAGGATGGAGGCGAAGAGATAGAAGGCGAGCGCTGCGATCACGGCGTCTGCCTTTCCTGGAAGAAGGTCATGTCCGGCATCCGTTCAGCGATAAGGCGCGTCGAGCTCAAGCCGCTTGGCCAGCTCGCTCTCCCAGCGATCGCCATTCGCGAGCAGGCGATCCTTGTCGTACATCAGTTCCTCACGGGTCTCGGTCGCGAATTCGGCGTTCGGCCCCTCGACGATGGCGTCGACCGGGCAGGCCTCCTCGCACATCCCGCAATAGATGCACTTGGTCATGTCGATGTCGTAGCGCGTGGTCCGGCGGGACCCGTCCTCGCGCGGCTCGGCCTCGATCGTGATGGCGAGCGCGGGGCAGACGGCCTCGCAGAGCTTGCAGGCGATGCAGCGCTCTTCCCCGTTGGGATAGCGGCGCAGCGCGTGCTCCCCCTTGAAGCGCGGCGAGAGCGGCGTCTTCTCGTAGGGGTAGTTCAGCGTCACCTTGCGGCGGAAGAAGTACTTCAACGTCAGCCACATGCCGCCGGCCAGCTCGGCCAGCAGGAAGGAGCGCGCGAAGCGATCGAGGGTGGTCATGCCGGAAGCATCCCGGTGAGCTTGAGGAAGGCGGCGGTCATCACGAGCCAGAGGAGGCTGAAGGGCAGGAACACTTTCCAGCCCAGCCGCATCAGCTGGTCGTAGCGGTAGCGCGGGAAGGTCGCGCGCACCCAGATGAAGGTGAACAGGCAGAAGCAGACCTTCAAAATGAACCACACCGGACCGGGGATCCAGGTGAAGGGCTCGAAGGCGAAGGGCGCGTACCAGCCGCCCAGGAACAGGATCGTCGTCAGCGACGACATCAGGATCATGTTCGCGTATTCGCCGAGGAAGAACAGCGCGAAGCTCATCGAGCTGTATTCGACGAAGAAGCCGGCCACCAGCTCCGACTCACCTTCGGGAAGATCGAAAGGCGCGCGGTTCGTCTCGGCCAGGATGCTGATGAAGAAGATGATGAACATCGGGAAGAGCGGGATGATGAACCAGAGGTTCTCCTGCGCCCGCACGATCTCCGTCAGGTTCAGCGATCCGACGCACATCAGCACCGTCACGATGACGAAGCCCATCGAGACTTCGTAGCTGACCATCTGCGCCGCCGAGCGCAGCGCGCCGAGGAAGGCGTACTTCGAATTCGACGCCCAGCCGGCAATGATGACGCCATAGACGCCGAGCGAGCTGATCGCGAAGAGATAGAGGATGCCGACATTGATGTCGGCGATCGCCCAGCCGTCATTCACCGGGATGACCGCCCAGCCCAGCATGGCCAGGGTGAAGGTCAGCATCGGCGCGCCGAGGAAGAGGAGCCGCGACGATCCCGAGGGGATGATCGTCTCCTTCATCAGCATCTTCAGCGCGTCGGCGAAGGGCTGCAGCAGGCCCATCGGGCCGACGACGTTGGGGCCGCGGCGCAGCTGCATCGCAGCCAGGACCTTGCGCTCCGCCCAGGTGAGGTAGGCGACGAAGATCAGCACCGGCACGAGCAGTGCCAGCGTCTTCGCGACGGTGAGCGCCAGGATGCCAAGCGGCGAGGCGAGGAATTCGGCCATGCGCTTACTCCGCGGCCAGCAGGGGTTGCGGGTTCAGATAGACCGAAGCGCATTCCGCCATCGTCGCGCTGGCGCGCGTGATCGGGTCGACCTGCCAGTAGTTCTGGATCGGAAGTTCGAACGACGCACCGCCGAGCACGCCGCCCGCCGGGCTCGCATCATCGGTGCAGCCGGGCAGCGGTCCCTGGTCGATCCGGCCGAAGACCGGATGGGCCGCCGTCATCTCGGCGCGCAGCGCGTCCAGCGTGTCGAAGGGAAGCGTGACGCCGAGGAACTGCGAGGCGGCGCGGATCACGCGCCAATCCTCACGGGCCTCGCCCGGCGGGGTGACGGCCATGCGGCCGCGCTGCACGCGCCCCTCGGTGTTGACCCAGGTCCCGTCCTTCTCGGTATAGGCCGCACCGGGGAGGATCACGTCGGCCCGCGCCGCGGCGGCCTCGCCGTGATGCCCCTGGTAGACCACGAAGGTATCGGCCGGGATGCGCGCCGCGTCGAAGCCGTCGGCGCCGAGCAGCCACAGCGCCTCGACGCCGCCCGCCAGCATCGCCGCCATGTCGAGCCCGCCCTGCCCCGGCACGAAGCCGAGATCCAGCGCGCCGACCTGGCCGCCGAACTGATGCAGCACGTTGAAGCCGTGCCAATCCTCACGCAGCGCCCCGCTGGCCTTGGCCAGATCCCAGGCTGCCGCGAGCACCGCCGCGCCGTCGACGCGCGCGAGCGCCCCACGGCCGAGGAGGATCATCGGGTTCTTGGCGCCCGAGAGGAACTCCGCCGCCCGGGCAATCTCGCCCGGCCCGGCGCCGAGCCGCGTGGTCGGATAGGTGAGGTCGACCTCAGGCCCGATCATGCCGACGCGCAGGCCGCCCAGCGCCCAACGCTTGCGGATGCGCGCATTGATCACCGGCGCTTCGACGCGCGGATTGCTGCCGATGACGACGATCGCATCGGCCTTGTCGATGCCCGCGATGCCGCTGTTGAACAGGTAGTAGTCGGGGCGCGAGGTATCGATCTTCGCGCCGTCCTGGCGGCAGTCGAGGTTCGTGCTGCCCATGGCCGCCAGCATCGCCTTCAGCGCGAAGAGGCTTTCCACCTCGACCGTGTCGCCGGCGATGGCGCCGATGGTCTTGCCGCGAACGCCCTGCACGATGGCGCCGAAGGCCTCGGCCCAGCTCGCGGGCGCGAGCTTACCGTCGCGCCGAACCCAGGGACGGTCGAGGCGCTTGCGCTTCAGGCCGTCGAAGGCGAAGCGGGAACGATCGCCCAGCCATTCCTCATTCACGTCGTCATTGTTGCGCGGGAGGATGCGCAGCACCTCGCCGCCGCGCACGTCGACGCGGATCGCGGCACCGGTGGCGTCCAGCACGTCCACGCTGTCCGTCTTCCGCAGCTCCCAGGGGCGCGAGACGAAGGCGTAGGGCCGCGAGGTCAGCGCGCCCACGGGGCAGAGGTCGATCAGGTTGCCGGACAGCTCACTGGTCAGCGCCTTCTCGATATAGGTGCCGACCTCCATGCTCTCGCCGCGGTTGGTCGCGCCCATCTCCGGCGTGCCCGCCACTTCCGCCGAGAAGCGGATGCAGCGCGTGCAGTGGATGCAGCGGTTCATGATCGTCTTGATCAGCGGACCGACATACTTGTCCTTCACCGACCGCTTCTCTTCGCGGTAGCGGCTGCCGTCCTTGCCGTAGGAAACGGCTTGGTCCTGCAGGTCGCACTCGCCGCCCTGGTCGCAGATCGGGCAATCCAGCGGGTGGTTGATCAGCAGGAATTCCATCACGCCGCGGCGCGCATTGCGCACCACCGGCGTGTCCGTGAAGACCTTCATGCCGTCGGCGACCGGATAGGCGCAGGAGGCGATCGGCTTCGGCGCCTTCTCGACCTCGACTAGGCACATGCGGCAATTGCCGGCGACGGACAGGCGCTCGTGGTAGCAGAACCGCGGGATTTCCTTGCCCGCGGCCTCGCAGGCCTGGAGCACGGAGGCGCCGTTCGGAACCTCGACCTCGATGCCGTCGATGGTGACCTTGGCCATGCCCTTACTCCGCCGCCATCGGGAAATGCGCCGCCTTATAGGCCGCGATGCGCTCTTCCATCATCGGCCGGAAGTGCCGGATGAGACCCTGCACCGGCCAGACGCCGCCATCGGCGAGCGCGCAGATCGTGTGGCCCTCGATCTGGCGCGTCACCTGCTCCAGCACGTCGATCTCGTCGATCTCGGCGCGGCCTTCGACCATGCGCATCATGACGCGGTTCACCCAGCCCATGCCTTCGCGGCAGGGCGTGCACTGACCGCAGCTCTCATGCTTGTAGAAGGCCGACAGTCGCTGGATCGCCTTGATGAGGTCGGTGGACTTGTCCATCACGATCACACCGGCGGTGCCGAGGCCCGTCTTGTGCTCACGCAGCGCGTCGAAATCCATGAGCACGTCATCGCAAACGCTCTTCGGGATCATCGGCGTGGAGGAGCCGCCCGGGATGACCGCGAGCAGATTGTCCCAGCCGCCGCGCACGCCGCCGGCATAGCGGTCGATGAGCTCCCGCAGCGGGATGCTCATCTCGGCCTCGACGTTGCACGGCTTATTCACGTGACCCTGCAGGCAGAAGATCTTCGTGCCCGAGTTCTTCGGCCGGCCGATGCCCGCAAACCAGCCCGCGCCGCGCCGCAGGATGGTCGGCACCACCGCGATCGTCTCGACGTTGTTCACGGTGGTCGGGCAGCCATAGAGGCCGACGGCGGCCGGGAATGGCGGCTTCAGCCGCGGCATGCCCTTCTTGCCCTCGAGGCTCTCGATGAGCGCCGTCTCCTCGCCGCAGATATAGGCGCCGGCGCCGCGGTGCGAGTAGAGGTCGAAGTCGTAGCCGCTGCCCGCCGCGTTCTTGCCGAGCAGGCCGGCGTCATAGGCCTCGTCGATCGCGGCCTGAAGGATGTTGCCTTCGTTGAAGTACTCGCCGCGGTAATAGATGTAGCCGGCGGTCGCGCCCATCGCCATGCCGGCGATCAGGCAGCCCTCGATCAGCTTGTGCGGATCGTGCCGCAGGATGTCGCGATCCTTGCAGGTGCCCGGCTCGGATTCGTCACTGTTCACGACGAGATAGACCGGGCGGCCATCCGCCGGACGCTCCTTCGGCATGAAGGACCACTTGAGGCCCGTGGGGAAACCCGCGCCGCCGCGGCCGCGCAGGCCGGACTGCTTCATTTCCTCGACCACCCAGTCTCGGCCCTTGGCCATGATGGCCGCCGTGCCGTCCCAGTCGCCACGCATGCGCGCGGCCGCCAGGTTCCACGGCTGCGTGCCATAGAGGTTGGTGAAGATGCGGTCCTTGTCGGAAAGCGCCATGACTATTCCTCCGACCCGGTCAGCACCATCGGCCCGCCCTCGGGCGCGCTGGTCTGCCGGCCGATCACGGAGCCAGGCTTCGGCCGCTCGCCGCGCTTGAGCGCTTCGAGGAGCTTCACCGTGCTCTCGTAGTCCATGTCCTCATAATAATCGTCGTCGACCTGCAGGATCGGCGCGTTCACGCAGCCGCCCAGGCACTCCACCTCGGTCATGGTGAAAAGCCCGTCCGGACTCGTATCGCCATAGCCCTTGAGATGGCCCGCATCCTTGCAGGCACGCAGCACGTCGTCCGATCCACGCAGCCAGCACGGTGTCGTGCCGCAGACCTGCAGGTGGAACTTGCCGATCGGCTTGGTGTTGAACATGAAATAGAAGGTCGCGACCTCGTAGACGCGGATCGGCGCCATGCCGAGGCGCGCGGCCACCGCATCCATCGCGATGCGCGGCACCCAGGCGCTGCCCGTCAGGCGGCCCATCTGCTTCTGCGCGATGTAGAGCGCGGGGATCACCGCGCTGGCCTGCCGGCCTTCGGGATAGCGCGCGACGATCTTGGCGATCTGCGCCTCGCTATCCGCATCGAAGGCGAAGGAGGCGGGTTCGACGTGCTCGTGATGATCGTGGGGCGCGCTCACCGGTCGATCTCCCCGAAGACGATGTCGAGGCTGCCGATGATGGCCACCGCGTCGGCCAGCATGTGGCCCTTGCTGAGGGCCTCGGCGGCCTGGAGATGCGCGTAGCCCGGGGCGCGGATCTTGCAGCGATACGGCTTGTTGGTCCCGTCGGCGACGAGATAGACGCCGAACTCGCCCTTCGGGGCCTCGGTCACGGTGTAGGTGCTGCCCGCCGGCACGTGATAGCCCTCGGTGTAAAGCTTGAAGTGATGGATCAGCGCTTCCATCGAGCGCTTCATCGTCCCGCGCTTCGGCGGCACGATCTTGTTGTCCAGGATCTTGATCGGCCCCGGCTTCATCTGGTCCAGGCACTGGCGGATGATGCGCATCGACTGGCGCATCTCCTGCATGCGGACCAGGTAGCGGTCGTAGCAGTCGCCGTTGCGGCCGACGGGAACGTCGAACTCCATCCGCTCATAGACGTCGTAGGGCTGCGACTTGCGCAGGTCCCAGGCGACGCCAGAGGCACGCAGGCACGGACCCGAGAAGCCCCAGGCCATCGCCTGCTCGGCGGACATCACGCCGATATCGACAGTGCGCTGCTTGAAGATGCGGTTCTCGGTGAGCAGCGTCTCGAGTTCCTCGAGGAACTTCGGGAACTGCGCCATCCAGGCTTCGATCTTCGCCGGCAGCGCCGCCGGGATATCCTTCGCGACGCCACCGGGCCGGAAGTAATTGGCGTGGTAGTGGCTGCCCGAGGTCATCTCGTACATCTCGAGGATATGCTCGCGCTGCTCGAAGCCCCAGAGGGACGGCGTGATGGCGCCGCAATCCAGCGCGTAGGTCGTGATGTTCAGCAGGTGATTCGCGATGCGCGTGATCTCGGCGAACAGCACGCGGATGTACTGCGCGCGCTCCGGGATGTCCTGCGTGATGCCGAGCAGCCGCTCCGTGCCGAGCGCGAAGGAATGCTCCATGCACATGGGCGACACGTAGTCGAGCCGATCGAAATACGGTAGCGCCTGCAGATAGGTCTTGTACTCGATCAGCTTCTCGGTGCCGCGATGCAGCAGGCCGATATGCGGATCGGCGCGCTCCACCACCTCGCCCTTCATCTCCAGGATGAGGCGCAGCACGCCGTGCGCCGCAGGGTGCTGCGGGCCGAAGTTGATGGTGTGGCTGTCCACCTCGACGATGCGGCGCGGCGGATCGGCCTCGTCAGGGCCGGTCGGGCTGAGATCAGGCGTCAGGTCTTCGGTCGGGCTGAGGGCGCTCACGGCTTGTCCCCTTCCGTCTGGGCGGGCTCCGGCGGCGGGAGCCGGTTGAGATGCACCTTCTCGTCACCCGGCAGCGAGGTCATGGCCTCCCACGGGCTCATGAAATCGAAGGAGCGGAAATCCTGTGTCAGCTTCACGGGCTCCTGCACCACGCGGCCGGCCTCTTCGTCGTAGCGAACCTCGACATAGCCGGTGAGCGGGAAGTCCTTGCGCAGCGGATGGCCTTCGAAACCGTAATCCGTCAGCAGGCGGCGCAGGTCGGCGAGGCCGGCGAAGACGACGCCGTACATGTCCCAGGTCTCGCGCTCGAACCAGGTGGCCGTCGGCCAGATCGGCGCCACGCTCGGCACCGGCTGCGCCTCGTCCGTCGGCACGATGACGGTGACCCGCTCGTTCCGCGTCAGCGAGAGCAGATTGTAGACGACATCGAATCGTTCCGGACGCTCGGGCCAGTCGACGCCGCAGACATCCATGAGCTGCGCGAAGTCGAGAGCGGGCGAGTCGCGCAGCGCCAGCATGAGCGGCAGCAGCGAATCACGAGTCGTATGGAGCACGAGCTCGGCGCCATAGCGGGCGCGGCCGAACTCCACCGGAAGGCGATCAGCGAGGACCGCGCGGATTTCGCTCTCGAGGACATCAACCACGGAGGATGGTCCCCGTCCGGCGAATCTTCCGTTGCAGCTGGAGGATGCCATAGACGAGCGCCTCGGCCGTCGGCGGGCATCCGGGCACGTAGATGTCGACAGGTACGATTCGATCGCAACCGCGCACCACGCTGTAGCTGTAGTGGTAGTAGCCGCCGCCATTGGCGCAGCTGCCCATGGAGATGACCCAGCGCGGCTCCGACATCTGGTCGTAGACCTTGCGCAGCGCGGGGGCCATCTTGTTGGTCAGCGTACCGGCCACGATCATCACATCCGACTGACGCGGCGAGCCGCGCGGGATGATGCCAAAGCGGTCGAGATCGTAGCGCGCCATATAGGCGTGGATCATCGGCACGGCGCAGCAGGCGAGACCGAAGGTCATCGGCCAGAGGCTGCCGGTCCGCGCCCAGTTCACCACCTTGTCGAGGTTGGCGACGACGAAGCCCTTTTCCTCTATCTCGCCAGTGACGGCACGCAACACCGCGTCCTGCTGGGCTCCCGGGGGAGCCGCCTCGCGGTTCCAGGCCAGATCGCTCATGGGCTTACTCCCAGTCCAGGGCGCCTTTGCGCCACTCGTAGATGAAGCCGACCGTCAGCACGCCGAGGAAGCCCATCATCGAACCGAAGCCCAGCCAACCGATCTCGCCGAGCGTGACAGCCCAGGGGAACAGGAAGGCGACCTCAAGGTCGAAGATGATGAACAGGATGGCGACAAGGTAGAAGCGGACGTCGAAGCGGCGGCGCGTGTCGTCGAAGGGGGCGAAGCCGCACTCATAGGCCGAAAGCTTCTCCGCATTCGGCTTCTGCCGCGCGAGCAGCATGCTTCCGCCCACCATGGCGATCGCGATGCCACCGGCGATACCCAGGAAGACGAGGATCGGAAAATACTCGGCGAGCAGGGGCTGCGTCATCGTCGGGCCTTGCGTTAACAAATCTCGCGCCCGGAACGAGCGCCTGCCAGACGGATGCCGCCGGCACCCATCTGACGCGGCGCACCATACAGCAAGGGCACGCCCGCCCGCCATAGGGGGGCCATCTTAAACCGCCGTGAGGCCCAGGGATTTCCTGGGGTTTTTGAGAATCGTTCGCAATACGCGAGAGGCGCTCGAAGGGGCGCGCGAACCCAAGCGAAAACCCCGCTCAGCGAGGCAGAACCCCGCCCGGCAGGGCTTCAAGTACCAGCAATGTAATGGAAGGCATCTGGCGCGAGTGACGGGGCTCGAACCCGCGACCTCCGGCGTGACAGGCCGGCGCTCTAACCAACTGAGCTACACCCGCTAAGATGTTGAAAGGGCGTTTAAGGCCCCCTCCCGAACCTGTCAACGAGGGTCCGAGAAGAAAATGCGTGGTGGGCGCTGACGGGGTCGAACCGCCGACATCCTGCGTGTAAAGCAGGCGCTCTACCTCTGAGCTAAGCGCCCTTCCCGCCACCGGCGGAAAAGCCTTTCCCACCGCCCGAAGGCCGCGAGATATCTATCGAAAGATGGCTGCCGTCGCCAGCAATCGGCGCGACCACCCCGTCTCGACATAGCTGCATCCAGCAACGCGCAGCCTACATGGAACGCGGCGGCCTAGGCGGCTGGATCAGCAGCCACCCTTCCGAAGGTCCTGAGCCGCCATGTGGGGGCTCAGGACGCCGGAGAGTGGCTGCTGCAGAACGATGCGCGAAGTTAGGCGCTTAGTTCACGGCGTCCTTGAGGCCCTTGCCGGCCTTGAAACGCACGGTCGTCGACGCGGGGATCTTGATCTCCTCGCCGGTGCGCGGATTGCGGCCCTTGCCGGCCTTGCGGCGGCTCGTGCTGAACGTGCCGAAGCCCACGAGGCGAACCTCCTGCTTCTTCTTCAGGGCCTTGGTGATCGCCTCGAACACGGAATCGAGAATGTCGCCGGCCTTCGCCTTCGACAGCTCACCAGCCTCCGCGACGACGGCAACGAGATCCTGCTTGTTCATGGGATGGCCCCTTTCCGAACTGACCCAATGGCGAGCGGACCGATTCCACTGCCGTGATCGATGGCGGACACTAAGGGCCGGTTTTCCGGGGCGTCAATCACGCCATCGCCCGATTCGTGGCGGAAACTCTGGGTTTTCTGGGGATGACCTGCGCAAACCCTTGATATGCAAAGGGGCGCCGCAACCGCCACGCCCCCTTCCCGATTCGATGCCCTATCCCCGGATTCGCCAGGATCGGGCTCGATATTTCTCGCCCTCAGTGCGGGCGAACGGCCGTCTCCGAACCCGGCGGCGGAATCGGCGCCTCTTCCGGCTCGACCCAGGTGATCGGCTCCGGCGGGCGCACCAGCGCCTCGCTGATCACCTGATCCACATGACTGACCGCCACGATCTTCAGCGCCTTCTTCACGCTGTCCGGGATGTCGGCCAGGTCCTTCTCGTTGTCCTTCGGGATGAAGACCGTCTTGATCCCCGCCCGGAGGGCCGCGAGCAGCTTCTCCTTCAACCCACCGATCGGCAGCACGCGGCCGCGCAGCGTGATTTCACCGGTCATCGCCACGTCGCGCCGCACCGGAATGCCGGTGAGCACGCTGACGATCGAGGTCGCCATCGCGACGCCGGCCGAGGGCCCGTCCTTCGGAGTAGCACCTTCCGGCACGTGCACGTGGATGTCGCGCTTCTCGAACAGCGTCGGCTTCACGCCGAAGGTGATCGAGCGCGACCGGACGTAGGACAGCGCAGCACTCACGCTTTCCTTCATCACGTCGCCCAGCTGGCCGGTCGGCTTGATGTTGCCCTTGCCGGGCACGATCACGCTCTCGATGGTCAGGATCTCGCCGCCCACCTCCGTCCAGGCCAGGCCGGTCACGACGCCGACCATGTCCTCGGTCTCGGCCTCGCCGTAGCGGAACTTCTTGATGCCCGCATACTTCTCGAGGTTCTTGACCGTGACGGCGACTTTCTTCGCCTTCTTGGAGACGATCTCCTTCACCGCCTTGCGCGCGATTCCGCCGAGCTCGCGCTCGAGGTTACGAACGCCGGCCTCACGCGTGTAGTAGCGCACGAGGTCGAGCAGCGCGTCATCGGCCAGCGACCACTCGCCCGCCTTGAGCCCATTGGCCTCGGCGACCTTGGCGAACAGATGGCGCTTGGCGATCTGCACCTTCTCGTCCTCGGTGTAACCGGGGATGCGGATGATCTCCATGCGGTCCAGCAGGGGCTGGGGCATGCGCAGCGAGTTCGCGGTCGTGACGAACATCACGTCCGAGAGATCGTAATCCACCTCCAGGTAGTGGTCGGCGAAGGTCGAGTTCTGCTCGGGGTCCAGCACCTCCAGCAGCGCGCTCGACGGGTCGCCGCGCCAATCGGCGCCGAGCTTGTCGATCTCGTCCAGCAGGAAGAGCGGGTTCGAGGTCTTCGCCTTCTTCATGCCCTGCACGACCTTGCCCGGCATGGAGCCGATATAGGTCCGCCGGTGGCCACGCACCTCGGCCTCGTCCCGCACGCCGCCGAGCGACATGCGCACGAAGTTGCGGCCCGTCGCCTTCGCGATCGACTTGCCGAGCGAGGTCTTGCCGACGCCCGGCGGGCCGACGAGGCACAGGATCGGTCCGCGGATCTTCTGGCTGCGCGACTGCACCGCCAGGTACTCGATGATCCGCTCCTTGACCTTCTCGAGCCCGTAGTGATCGGCGTCGAGGACCTCCTGGGCGGCATTGATGTCGTTGCGGACCTTGCTGCGCTTCTTCCAGGGGATCGACAGGATCCAGTCGAGGTAGTTGCGCACGACCGTCGCCTCGGCGGACATGGGCGACATGGTGCGGAGCTTCTTCAGCTCGCCCAGTGCCTTTTCGCGCGCTTCCTTCGAGAGCTTGGTCGTCTTGATCCGCTGCTCGAGCTCGGCGGCCTCGTCCTTGCCGTCCTCGCCCTCGCCCAGCTCCTTCTGGATCGCCTTCATCTGCTCGTTGAGGTAGTACTCGCGCTGGGTCTTCTCCATCTGCCGCTTCACGCGGCTGCGGATGCGCTTCTCCACCTGGAGCACGCTCATCTCGCCTTCCATATGGGCGAAGATGCGCTCGAGCCGGCCGCCGACGGAGGCGATCTCCAGCAGTTCCTGCTTCTCGGGGATCTTGATGGAGAGGTGGCTGGCGATGGTGTCGGCCAGCTTGCTCGGGTCGTCGATCTGGTTGATCGAGACGAGCACCTCGGGCGAAATCTTCTTGTTGAGCTTGATGTAGCCCTCGAACTGCGAGACGACGCTGCGCATCAGCGCATCGACCTCGCGCTTGTCCGACACGGCTTCCTCGACGACCTCGGCATAGGCCTCGAAGTAGTTATCCGTCTCCTTGAACTGCACGATCTTCGCGCGGCGGCCGCCCTCGACCAGCACCTTGACGGTGCCGTCCGGCAGCTTCAGCAGCTGGAGCACCGTGGAGACGGTGCCGGTCTCGTACAGGTCTTCGGCGGTGGGATCGTTCTGCTCGGCATTCTTCTGCGCGACCAGCAGAATCTGCTTGTCGTCGCGCATCACCGCCTCGAGGGCGCGCACCGATTTCTCACGGCCGACGAAGAGCGGCACGATCAGGTGCGGGAAGACCACAATATCCCGTAGCGGCAATACAGGTAACAAGTCGCCGCGAATCACTTCCGTCATAGGGACCTCACTGGGACAGTCGGCCAGATGAATGCCCGCAATCGGCACATCCACCCGAGGCCACGGGTTATGCCAGTTATCTGGGAACAGGGGCGACCGGGCACAACCCGGTCGCCTGCGCCAATGTCATGCCGAGCTCTGTTCAGCCGGCTTCTCGCCATAGATGAACAGCGGCTGGGCGCGGATTTCTGCCACTTCGCGATTCACCACCACTTCCTCGACATCCGTGAGGCCGGGGAGCTCGAACATGGTGCCCAGCAGAATCTGTTCCATGATGGAACGGAGACCGCGGGCGCCCGTCTTGCGCTGGATGGCGCGCGTCGCGACTGACTTCAGCGCATCTTCCGTGAAGGTGAGCTTGGCGCCCTCCATCTCGAAAAGGCGCTGATACTGCTTCAGCAGCGCGTTCTTGGGCCGCGTCAGGATCTCGATGAGCGTCTTCTCGTCGAGGTCCTCAAGCGTCGCGACCACGGGGAGGCGGCCGATGAATTCGGGGATGAGCCCGAACTTCAGCAGATCCTCGGGCTCCACCTCGCGCAGGATCTGGCCGGTGCGCCGCTCGTCCGGATCGCGGACCTCGGCGCCGAAGCCGATGCCCGAGCCCTTGCCGCGCGCGCCGATGATCCGCTCCAGCCCGGCGAAGGCGCCGCCGCAGATGAAGAGGATGTTCGTCGTGTCGACCTGCAGGAACTCTTGCTGCGGATGCTTGCGCCCGCCCTGCGGCGGCACGGAGGCCACGGTGCCCTCCATGATCTTCAGCAGCGCCTGCTGGACGCCCTCGCCCGACACGTCGCGCGTGATGGAGGGGTTGTCCGACTTGCGGCTGATCTTGTCGACCTCGTCGATGTAGACGATGCCGCGCTGCGCGCGCTCCACGTTGTAGTCCGCGGCCTGCAGCAGCTTGAGGATGATGTTCTCGACATCCTCGCCGACATAGCCGGCCTCGGTGAGCGTGGTCGCGTCGGCCATGGTGAAGGGCACGTCGAGGATGCGCGCCAGCGTCTGCGCGAGCAGCGTCTTGCCCGAGCCCGTGGGCCCGATGAGCATGATGTTGCTCTTCGCGATCTCGATGTCGTTGTTCTTCGCGCCCGCGGCCAACCGCTTGTAGTGGTTGTGCACCGCGACCGAGAGAACCTTCTTCGCATGGTCCTGCCCGATGACGTAGTCATCGAGGACCTTGCAGATCTCCTTGGGCGTCGGCACGCCGTCGCGGGTCTTCACGAGGTGCGTCTTGTGCTCCTCGCGAATGATGTCCATGCAAAGCTCGACGCACTCGTCGCAGATGAACACCGTCGGACCCGCGATGAGCTTGCGCACCTCGTGCTGCGACTTCCCACAGAAGGAGCAGTAAAGGGTGTTCTTGCTGTCGCCAGACTTGCTCATGCCAACTCCTCGCGCCCTGAAAGGTGGAGCTGGTCGCCCATTCCTACAGGTGCGTTGCAAAACCTTAGACCCCGAGGGGCCCTTGGGGGAAGCATGGCCTCCTTGCAGCTAGGCCATGCCTCGGAAAACTTTAGACCAATACCGGATCAGATCTTCGGCGCGGCTTCGGGCGCGGCCGGGCGCTTGTCGACCACCTGGTCGATGAGCCCCCAGTCGCGGGCCTCCTCCGCCGACATGTAGCTGTCGCGCTCGAGCTTCGCCTCGATCGCGGCCACGCTCTGGCCGGTGTGGGTCACATAGATCTGGTTCAGCCGCTTGCGGAGTTCCAGGATCTCGCGCGCCTGAATCTCGATGTCGGTCGCCTGGCCCTGGGCGCCGCCGGAGGGCTGGTGGACCATCACGCGCGCATTCGGCAGCGCGAAGCGCTTGCCCTTGGCGCCGGCGGTCAGCAGCAGCGAGCCCATCGAGGCCGCCATACCAACGCACACCGTGCTGACGGGGCTGCGGATGTACTGCATCGTGTCGTAGATCGCGAGGCCCGCGCTCACGACGCCGCCGGGGCTGTTGATGTAGAACGAGATGTCCTTGTTCGGGTTCTCGCTCTCCAGGAACAGGAGCTGGGCGCAGATCAGCGAAGAAACCTGATCGTAGACCTGCCCGGTCAGGAAGATGATCCGCTCCTTGAGCAGGCGCGAATAGATATCATAGGCGCGCTCGCCCCGGCTGGACTGCTCGACAACCATGGGCACGAGGGAATTATTGTAGATTTCGACTGGATCGCGGTCCCGCACGTCTTTGGTATCCCATCATCTGAGGTCCGCCCCAGGATGGGCACGGCCTGGTTAAGGCCCGGCGAATCCGCCCTGGCCCCTTGTCAGCCTGCAGCATGTGGGCAGAGACGCGCCCAGGGAAAGGGGTCCTCCGCCAAAGGCGGAGGATCGCCCATCAGCCCTGCTGGGCAGCCTCGGCCAGCGCCTCGGCGGTGACCGTCTCGTCCTCGACCTTGGCCAGCTCCAGCATGAAGTCCACGACCTTCTCCTCGAAGATCGGGCTGCGCAGGTTCTCGATCGCCTGCGGGTTCTTCTGGAAGAAGTCGTAGACCTGCTTCTCCTGGCCCGGGTAGCGCTGCACCTCGGCCCGCATGGCCTGGCCCAGCTCCTCGCGGGAGACCTGGATGTTGTTCGTCCGGCCGATCTCGGAGAGCAGCAGGCCCAGGCGGATGCGACGCTCGGCGATGGCGCGGTAGTCGGCCTTCAGCGTCGCCTCATCCTTGCCGGCATCCTCGCCGTCCAGCTTGCCGGCCTTCAGGTCGGCCTCGACGCGCTGCCAGATCTGGCCGAACTCGTTCTCAACCATGCCTTCCGGCACCGTGAAGGAGGCGCGCTCCGCCAGGGCGTCCAGCAGCTTCCGCTTGATCGCCATGCGGCCAAGGCTGTCGTACTCGCGCTGCAGCGAATCGGTGATCGCCTCACGCAGCTTGTCGATGCTCTCGAGGCCGAGCTTCTTCGCGAACTCGTCGTCCAGCGCCGGCTTCGCATAGATCTTCAGGGCCTTGGCGGTCACCGTGAACTCGGCGTCCTTGCCGGCCAGCTCGGCCGAACCGTAATCGGCCGGGAAGGCCACCTTCACGATCCGCTCCTCGCCGGGCGCCATGCCCTCGAGCTGCTCGGTGAAGCCGGGGATGAAGCCCGGGCCGGCGACCTCGATCGGCATGTCGCTCGCCGTGCCGCCCTGGAACTCGGTGCCGTCGATGCGGCCCACGAAGTCGCAGATCAGGACCTCGCCCTTGGCCGCGGCGCGCGCCTCGGTCTCCTCGAGGGAGGACTGGCGGCGAGAGATGTTTTCGAGCGCCTTGGTCACGTCCTCCTCACCGGGGGCCGCCTTCAGGCGCTTCAGGCTGATGCCGGCGAAATCGGGCATCGGAATCTCGGGCAGGATCTCGAGGTCCATGCGGAACTCGAGGTCGGCGCCCTCGGCAAAGCTGACCAGCTCGATCTTCGGCTGCAGCGCCGGGCGCAGGTTGTTGTCGGAGACGACCTTGCTGGAAGCCTCCTGGACCGACGCCTCGAGGACCTCACCCATGACCGACTGGCCATAGCGCGCCTGGACAACCTTCTGCGGCACCTTGCCGGGGCGGAAGCCGGGCAGCTTGATGTCCTTGGCGATCTCCGCCAGGCGCTTGTCCTTCTGGAGCGCGATGCTCGAAGCAGGGACCACGACGGTGTAGGCCCGCTTCAGACCCTCATTCGCGACTTCAGTGACCTGCATTGCCCTTGATTCCAATCCCGTTTCGCCGAATCTGCCGAGTGGTGCGGACGGAGGGACTTGAACCCCCACGGCTTGCGCCACTGGAACCTAAATCCAGCGTGTCTGCCAATTCCACCACGCCCGCGTGCTTGCTGCCGGGTAGGAAGCGGGGCGTGTAGCCGAAAGCAACGGCGGCGCCAATACTGCCCCCATGCCCGATTCCCACGACCCCGGCGGAAAGGTCCGCCTGAAGCTCGACTCCGACGTCGTCTCTGCCGCCGCCTTCTCCCCGGACCGCCGCTGGCGCTGGTGGCTGGAGCGCCGTTGGGACGGCCGGCCGCTGGGCACGCCCGGATTCGGCGTCGTCATCGGCATGAACCCCTCCACCGCCGATATCGACGTCGACGACCCGACCGTTGCCGGCTGCGTCTGGCGCGCCCGGCACCGCTGGAGACTGCCCGGCCTCGTGATGCTCAACGCCTTCGGCTACCGCGCGACCGACAAGAAGCGACTACTCGAGGTGGAGGACCCGGTCGGCGAGGAGAACGACGCCACCCTGCTGCATTATGCGCGCTCGGCGGCGCTGGTGGTGGTGGCCTGGGGCCAGCCGCCGAAGCCTCTCGCCGGGCGGGGCACGGCCATCGCCCGGATGCTGGCCGAGGCCGGCGTGCAGGCGATGTGCTTCGGCGTGAACGGGGATGGCAGCCCCAAGCACCCGCTCTACCAGCGGCGGGATGCCGTCCTGATGCCCTATCCCCTTCCGACGACGGGGTGATTTCACAACCTTTCCGTGTATTGAAAGGTTTGATCGCTCAACCTAAACGATAGTGATGCTGCATCACTCCCGCCCGGACGGTTCGGCCACCGGGACTGTCGCAGCATCCGCTACGCCGCCACCCGCAAGGCGGCGCCCTTCCCTGATTGGCCTTACCGTCGGGCGCAGGCCTAGGCCGCGGCAGCAACGACGCGAACAGCTTCCAGAGGACAGGAAATGACGAGACCGCGCTCCAACGCCATCGTGGGATGCCTGCAGGCGGGCGACATCATGATCAAGCATTCCGATGGCGGGATCATCAGCAAGGTTATCCGCTTCGGACAGCTCTTCGGGCGCGGCAGCTCGAAATTCGTCCACGCCGGCATCGCCTCCTCCGGCACCACCATCATCGAGATGGACGGGGAAGGGCTGCAGGAGAACAACCTCCTGATCAAGAACCGCGATTACAAATACGACGTCTTCCGCTGCAACTATTCGGACATCCAGGCCGGCGCGGCGGAAACGGCGCGTATGATGCTGGACGGCTTCGGCGCCCCGCAGGCCCCGCAGGGCGGCTCAAAGATCAGCTATTCGATGGGCGGGGCCGCGCGCTCCATCTCCAAACGTACGCGCTTCCCGGGCGGGGACGTGATCAACGCGACGCTCGACAACCTGCTGAGCGCGGGCGGCGACGCCTTCTTCTGCTCCGGCCATGTGGTGCTCTGCTATCAGTCGGCCATGGGCCAGGCGCAGATGGCCCAGACCCTCTTCCCGGTTCAGCACTCCCAGCAGCTCTTCTCGCTGGACAGCACCTGCTACCAGCCGGCCTTCCTCTGGAAGACGCTGGAGGAGAGCCACCACTTCACGAAGATCGGCACCGTGAAGGGCGCGATCAAGATCGCCTGAGCGCCGCGGAGAGGGCCCGCCGCCCTCCCCGCCCCGCCTCGTCTCAGCCGATCAGCAGCTGGG
This sequence comes from Roseococcus pinisoli, assembly GCF_018413645.1. GTDB lineage: Bacteria > Pseudomonadota > Alphaproteobacteria > Acetobacterales > Acetobacteraceae > Roseococcus > Roseococcus pinisoli. The sequence continues at coordinate 541,180 of NZ_JAHCDA010000003.1, read as the reverse complement.
CGCAGGCGTCCAGGATCGCGGCCTCGTCCAGCCCGTATTCGGCATAAAGCGCGGGGATGTCCCCGCCCTGTCCGAATCGGTCCACGCCCAGCGCGGAGATCCGGTGGCCGCGCACGCCGCCCATCCAGTCCAGCGCGGCGGGATGGCCGTCCAGCAGGGTCACGATGCCCGCACCCGGGGCCAGCGGCGCCAGCAGCGTCTCGATATGCGAGGGCGCGGCCCCCGGGCCGGAGCGCGCGCGCTTGCGGCTGTCCAGCCAGCCCTGGTGCAGGCGGTCCGGCGAGGTGACGGCCAGCAGGCCCGCCCCCGGCTCCTCCGCCCGCAGCGCTTCGAAGGCCGACATGGCCTCGGGCGCCACCGGGCCCTGATAGGCGATGGCGATCCGCCCGCCCTCGGCCGGCGGCACCACCCAGTAGCCGCCCGCGATGACCTGCGCCGGATCGAGGGTCCGTTGCGGCTGCTCCAGCGCGCGGGTCGAGAGGCGGAGCCAGACGCTGGAGCCGTCGGGCTCCTGCATATGGGCAAAGGCATGCCGCATCAGGATGGCGAGCTCGTCCGCGAAGGCCGGCTCGAAGGCGGCCAGCCGGTCCTGCGCCATGCCGATCAGCGGCGTGTTCACCGACTGGTGCTGCCCGCCCTCCGGCGCCAGGGTCAGGCCGGAGGGCGTGGAGACCAGCAGGAAGCGGGCATCCATGTAGCAACCGTAGATCAGCGCATCGAGGCCGCGGTTCACGAAAGGGTCGTAGACCGTGCCGATGGGCAGCAGCCGCGCGCCGTACAGCTTGTCCGCCAGGCCGAGCCCGGCCAGCATCAGGAACAGGTTCTGCTCGGCGATGCCGAGCTCCACATGCTGGCCCTGCGGCGACATGCCCCAGCGCTGGGCCGAGGCCAGCTTGGCGTCGCGGAAGACGTCATTCTTGAGGTGCCGGTCGAAGATGCCGCGCCGGTTCACCCAGGGGCCGAGATTGGTGCTGACCGTCACGTCCGGGCTGGTGGTGACGATGCGGCCCGCCATGGGCCCGTACTCGCCCTCGCCCCGGCCAATGCCGGAGAGGATCTCGCCGAAGGCCATCTGCGTCGCGAGCTTGCGGCCGGCCGGCACCGTCGGCACCGGGAAGACGGCCGGGATGGGGATCTTGGGCGAGACGAGGCTGCGCCCCTCGGGCGTCAGCTTCTGGGCGAAGGGCACCGCATCGATGAAGGCGCGCAGCTCGGCCTCGGGCAGGTCGAGCCCCTCGAAGACGTCCCATTCATGGCCGGGGCGGATACCCATGTCCCGCCGGAAGCCTTCCATCTGCTCCTTGGTCATGAGCCCGGCATGGTTGTCCTTGTGCCCGGCGAAGGGCAGGCCCATGCCCTTGATGGTATAGGCGATGAAGCAGGTCGGCTGGTCGCCGGCCGCATCCTGGGCGCGGAAGGCCTCCATCAGCGTCTCGACGTCATGGCCGCCGAGGTTGTTCATCAGCGCCGCCAGCTCGTCATCCGAGAGCGGGTCGATGATAGCGCGCACGCCCTCCTCGCGCCCCAGCTCCGCCAGCAGAGCCGAGCGCCAGGCGGCGCCGCCCTGGAAGGTGAGTGCCGAGTAGAGGCTGTTGGGGCAATCATCGATGAAGCGGCGCAGCGCCTCACCGCCCGGCCGCGCGAAGGCCGCCTGCAGCTTCCGGCCGTATTTGATGGTGACCACGTTCCAGCCCATGTCGCGGAACAGGCCCTCGATGCGGCCGAAAAGGCGGTCCTGCACCACGCTGTCGAGGCTCTGGCGGTTGTAGTCGACCACCCACCAGACGTTGCGGATGTCGTGCTTCCAGCCCTCGAGCAGGGCCTCGTAGATATTGCCCTCATCGAGCTCCGCATCGCCCACGATGGCGACGTGGCGGCCGGCCGGGATCGCCTCCGGGTTCAGCTTCTTCAGCCGCACATAGTCCTGCACGAGGCTGCCGAAGCTGGCCAGCGCGACGCCCAGGCCCACGGAACCGGTGGAGAAGTCCACCTCCGGCCCGTCCTTGATCCGCGAGGGGTAGGGCTGGACGCCGCCGAACTGGCGCAGCGTGTCCATCCGCTCCGCCGACTGACGGCCGAAGAGCAGGTTCATGGAGTGGAAAACCGGGCCCGCATGCGGCTTCACGGCCACCCGGTCCGCCGGCTTCAGGATGTCGAAATAGAGCGCCGTGAGGATCGAGATGACCGAGGCGCAGGAGGCCTGGTGCCCGCCCACCTTCAGCCCGTCCCGGTTCGGGCGGATGTGGTTGGCGTTGTGGATCATCCAGGCGGAGAGCCAGAGCAGCTTTCGCTCGACCGCATTGAGCAAGGTGAGCCGTCGGGCCTCGTCGGGCGCACGGATGGGGGAGGCCTGCTGGTTCATATTGGCTCGTTCCTCAGAAGTGGGGGTACTCTAACCCGAGGAAGGCGCTTGGCGAGAGATCGGATTGCATGGCCCCTCCGCCGGGGCTAGGCCGGTCCCTATACGCATTTGGCCCAAGGAACGCGTCTTGCCGCTCATTGCCCTGACCAGCCCCATCGCGCCGGCAGCCGTCGCCCTCCTCGAAGACGCCGGAATGCGGGTGGAGCTGCCGCCCGGCCGGGGCCCCGAGGGCCTCTATGCCATCTGCGCCGAGGCCGACGCCCTCATCGTCCGCCTCCCCCTGCCCCGCGACCTGCTGGACCGCAGCCCGAAGCTGCGCCTCGTGGCCCGGGCCGGCGTCGGCTACGACTTCATCCCGGTGGACCGCGCCACGGCAATCGGCCTGCCCGTCACCAACGTGCCGGGCGGCAACGCCGTCTCGGTGGCCGAGCATGTCATCGCCCAGATGATGGTCGTCAGCCGCCGGCTCGAATCAGCCGACCGGACCTTCCGGACCAAGGGCTGGAAGGCGGCCATCGAGGCCTGGGACCAGGCGGTCGAGCTCTCTGGCCGGACGATCGGCATCGTCGGTCTCGGCGCCATCGGGAAGCATGTCGCGCAGATCGCGGGCCTGGGCTTCGGGATGCGGGTGCTGGGGATGCGCCGCGGATCGGGCGCGCTGCCCGATCATGTGGAGCCAGCCGATTTCGATCGCCTCTTCGCCGAATCCGACTTCCTTCTGCTCTCCTGCCCGCTGACGGAGGAGACGCGCGGGCTGGCCTCGGCCGAGCGGATGGCGCGGATGAAGCCCAACGCCTGGCTGATCAACGTGGCCCGGGGCGGCGTGGTGGACGAGCCCGCGCTGCTGCGCCTGCTGCATGAGGGGCGCATCGGCGGCGCCGCGCTCGACGTGATGAACGAGGAGCCGCCGGCCCGCGACAACCCGCTCTTCGAGGCGCCGAACCTGCTGCTGACGCCGCATTGGGCCGGCATGACCCCGGCCTCGGTCGAGCGGACCAATGTCGCCGCGGCCGAGGAAGTGCTGCGCGTGATGCGGGGCGAGCGGCCCGTGAACGTCGTGAACCCCGAGGTCTGGCAGCACGCCCGCCACGCCGCGGCCTAGGCCTGACCGCCGCCCTCGGCCGGCAGCGCCACGAATTCGACGTCCGTGGCGCTCGCGAGCAGAACGGCTTCGTCGCCCAGCGACCATTCCGCCGCCCGCGCCGCCAGGTGTGCGGGCACGAAGGGCGATCCGCCCGGGCCGGCCGGCACGTCGTAGGTCGCATGCACGTCATGGGCGAGGATCACGGTGAAGCCCCGCGCCAGTGCGCCCCGCGCGGTGGCCGCCAGGCACATCTCGGATAGCACGCCACCGAAGGCGATGACGCGGATGCCGAGCGTCCGAAGCCTTGCCTCGAGATCGGTGCCATCGAAACCGTCGTCCTGGCGCTTGCGGAGCACCGCCTCGCCCGGCTGTGGGGGAAAGAAGAGCTCCCAGGCCTCGGTCCCGGGCGCGTCGGAAGCGCCCTCAGGCCCGTCATTCTGCAGGAAGAAGACCGGCACGCCGTACTGGCGCGCCTTCTCCAACAGAAGGTCGAGGGCGCACCGGAGCCGCAGGTGATCGGGCACCGCCTGCACGCCGGACATGAAGGCGCGCTGGACATCCACGAGGAGCAGCGCTTCGGCTTCGTCCCGAAGCGCTGCCTGCTCCGCCACGCGCGGGGGCCGTGTCAGGCCTTGAGGCTCTTGCGCACCGTCGCGGCCATGGAGCGCTTGCCCTCGCCGGCATAGGCCTCGTGGTTATCCTCGATGAATTCGAGGTCGTAGAGGTAGTTCACCATCATGCCGCCGCTCTCGCGCATGCCCTTGGGCGAGGTGTCGGCGCGCCAGTTGATGCGCTCGATGCGCGCGCCGTTCGACAGGTGGAAATGCGCCACCGGATCCGCCGCGCGGTTCTTGTTCTTGCCTGCCTCGACCGCCAGGAAACGCGCGCAAAGGCGGAGGAACAGCGGCTCGGCCACCTTGCGGAGCTCGGGCGTCCAGTCCTTCCGCGCGACGACGAGCTGCAGCAGCTCGGCCGGCGAGGCCTCGGGCGGCGCGCCGGCGGCATTGCGCAGGGCCGTCGCTTCGTCGTTGGTGAGCAGGGTCGCGTCGCCGGCCTCGCCCCGCGCCTTCAGCCAGCGGCAAAAGCCCGGGATCGGCGAGAGCGTCGCGAATTTCTTGAGGCCGCGGAACTCCAGGCCCAGCACCTCCACCACGCGCTTGATGAGGAAGTTGCCGAAGCCGATGCCGTCCAGGCCGCGCTGGCAGTTGTTGATCGAATAGAAGATGGCGGTGTCGGCGCCGGCGGGGTCCATCGCCTCGGCCCGCGGGTCGAGCAGCGCCTGCACGGAATCGGCCAGGCCCTTCACCAGCGCGATCTCCACGAAGATCAACGGCTCGGCCGGCATGCGCGGGTGGAAGAAGGCGTAGCAGCGGCGGTCCGAATCCAGGCGGTTCTTCAGGTCGTCCCAGGATTCGATGCGGTGCACCGCCTCGTAGCGGATCAGCTTCTCCAGCAGGGCGGCGGGGCTGTTCCAGTCGATGCGGCGCAGCTCGAGGAAGCCCACGTCGAACCAGGAGGTGAGCAGCGTCTTGAGATCCGCCTCCAGCGCCTCCAGCAGCGGATCGGTGCCGACGACGCGCAGCAGGTCCTCGCGCAGGTCCACGAGGAGCTTCATGCCGTCCGGAATGGCAGTGAACTGGGTGAGCAGGCGAATCCGCGGGCTTTCCAGCGCGCGGCGGAGCTTCACCTTGGCGGCGGCCTTGCCGGCGCCCTCGGTGGATTCATTCCAGGCCTTGATCGCAGCCTCGACGATCTTCGGATTGGCGTCGAAGGCGGCCAGGGTGCGCAGGAAATGGACGCGCTCCTCCTCGCTGAAGCCGCGATAGGCGGCAGCGAGCTTGGCTGCGCGGGCCCGGGCCGAGACCTCGCCGCCGCGGCCGGTCAGGCAGGCCTGCATCTGGGCGCCGACATCCTCGGCCTCGCCCCGGCTGACCACCCGCTCGGCCATGTCCCTCCACAGCCCGGTCACGCGCCGCAGCGCGCGGTCCACCAGGGTTTCAGGCGCTTCGACGAGGGTATCAGCCATGAAGGGGTCTCCAGAACGAGGTCACGATAGGCGGGAAATATTCAGAAACAAAGCGCGATCCCTACATGAGGTTGCGGAATTCCCCCGCAAGGTCCTCGGCGAGCAGCCCGGGGCCGATCTTCTGCGCGGCCTCCCCCTGAATCCAGGCGGCCGCGCAAGCCGCCTCGAAGGCCGGCATCCCCTGGGCGAGCAGCGAACCCGCGAGCCCCGCCAGCACGTCCCCGGTGCCGCCGGTGGCGAGGCTGGGTGGGGCATTGTGGTTGATGACCGCCCGCCCGTCCGGCGCCGCGATCACCGTGTCCGACCCCTTCAGCAGCACCACCCCGCCGATCCGCGCCGCCGCCGCGCGCGTGGCCGAGAGCCGGTCATCCCCCACGCGGCCGAAGAGCCGCCCGAATTCCGCGGCATGGGGGGTGAGGATCGCCGCGCCCCTCAGCCCGTCCGGATCGCCAGCGAAGGCGGTGAGCGCGCCGGCATCGGCCAGCAGCTTCCGGCCCGCGGCCAGGAAGCGCGTGACCGCCTCCCGCGTCCCGGCGTCGGGCGGCAGGCCCGGCCCCACGAGGATCGTCTCGCGGCGGGCATCGGCGAGGATCGCATCGACCAGCGCCGAGGAACCTTCCGCCTCCACGACCAGCGCCCCGGGCTCCGCGAGGCGATGCAGCGTGGCGCTCGCGGCGTCGGCGCAGGCCAGGGTCACCAGGCCCGCACCGGCCCGCCGGGCCGCGCGCGCGGCCAGCAGCGCCGCCCCCGTCATCTCCCGTCCGGAAATGATCGTGACGTGGCCGCGGCTGTGCTTGTGGCTCCCTGCTCCAGGCTGCGGCAGGGTCCAGAGCGCCGGGCCGTTGGCGAAGGTCCTGGATTGGATCGTCTCCAGCACAGTGGCCGGCAGGCCGATATCGGCGACGACCAGCTCGCCGCAGCGGTCCCGCCCCGGCAGCAGGAAATGTCCCGGCTTGGCCCGGAAGAAGGTGACGGTCAGCGCGGCCTGGGCGGCGAAGCCGCGCACGGCGCCGGTCGCGCCGTCCAGGCCCGAGGGTACGTCCACCGCCACCACCGGCGCCCGCACGGCACGGAGCGCCTCGGCGGCCGGGCCATCGAAATCCCGCGCGAGGCCTGCACCGAACACGGCATCGACCACGAGGCCCGCCCGCCCGATCTCCTCCAGCCCTCGCCTCGGCCCGTGCCAGCGGGCGGCGGCCTCCGCCGCGTCGCTGCCGGCACGCGGCGCGGCCAGCGGTACCACGGCGACGTCCCATCCGGCCTGCTCCAGCAGCCGCGCCACGACATAGCCGTCGCCGCCATTATTGCCGGGGCCGGCCAGCACCAGCGTGCGGCAAGGCCGGAAGCGCTGCCGGATCGCCGAGGCCACGGCCTGGCCCGCCGCGGCCATCAGCGCGGGGCCGTTTCCGGCCAGCCGGTCCGCCTCCGTCATCTCCGCCGGCGTCAGCAGTTCGGAAGAGATTGCGGAAAGGGGGTGCGTCTGGGCCATAGTGCGGATGTTAGGGAGGAAGACATGGCATCCAACAAGAGAGCCAACCCACCGGACCGCTCGTTGCAGGAGCTGTACCGTGACGACCCCGAACGTGCCGATGCGTTGGCCTGGGGCCGCCGCGGCGCCCTGAAGGGCTCGGCCCTGGCGACGATGGGTGCCGCGCTCGGCGCCTCCATCCCCTTCGCGGCCCGCATGCCGGCCGGCACCCTGCCCGAGCTGCTGGCGCGGCCCGCCGCGGCGCAAGGTACGGCTGCGCCCGGAGGTACCTCCCAGGGCGCCGCGGCGCCAGGACCGCAGGTCTTCCGCATGCCGGGCAAGAACGACCTCATCCTGCTCGGCGACCGCCCGCTGGTCGCGGAGACGCCGGAGCATCAGCTCGACGAGCCGGTCACCTCGGCCAAGAATTTCTTCATCCGCAACAACGGCCAGATGCCGGAGCCGGTCACCGATCCGGATTCCTGGACCCTGACCATCGACGGCGAGGTGAATACCCCGCTGAGCCTGAAGGTCGGCGAGCTGCGCAGCCGATTCCCCAACGTCACCCTGCAGCTGCAGATGGAATGCGGCGGCAATGGCCGTGGCGCCTATGCGCCGCAGACGCGCGGCAACCAATGGGGCAACGGCGCGATCTCCAACGCCGAATGGACCGGCGTGCGCCTGCGCGACGTGCTGAACGCCGCCGGCCTCAAGCCCAGCGCCATCTATACCGGGCATTTCGGCGCGGACCCGCATCTCTCGGGCGCCACGGACCGCCAGGCGATCAACCGCGGCATGCGCATCGCCAAAGCCATGGACGAGGACACGATCCTGGCCTTCCGCATGAACGGCGAGGCGATCCCGCATATCCACGGCGCGCCGCTGCGGCTGATCACGCCGGGTTGGCCCGGCAGCTTCAGCCAGAAATGGCTCACCCGCATCTGGATCCGCAACCAGGTGCATGATGGCGCGGGCATGGGCGGCACCAGCTACCGCGTGCCGGTGAAGCCCATCGTGCCGGGCAGCAACAACAACGGCGCCGACTTCGCCGAGCTCGAGAGCATGCCGGTGCGGGCCATCCTCTCCTCCCACGCGCATGGCTCGCGGCTGCCGGCGGGCACGCGGAGCCTCGATCTGCGGGGCGCGGCCTGGGCCGGCGACCTCACGGCCCGCGCCGTCCATGCCAGCGTGGATTTCGGCGCCACCTGGACTGAGATGCAGGTGGCGGCGCCGGCCAACCGCCACGCCTGGCAGCGCTGGCAGGGCCGCATCGCCCTCCCCTCGGACGGTTACTTCGAGGTCTGGTACCGCGCCACCGACAGCGAGGGCCGCATGCAGCCGCACGCGGCCGCCAACTGGAACCCCCAGGGCTATTCGGCGAACGCGATCAACCGCGCCGCGATCCTGGTCGGCTGATGCGGGCCTTGCTGGCGGTCCTCGCCCTGGCGCTTCCCCTGGCCCTGCCGCCGGTGGGCAACCTGACCTTCGCCCAGACGGCGCCCGAGGCCGAGCCGGAGGATCCCTCGATCCTGCCGGCCGGCGACGGGCAGGAGGAAACCTTCTATGCCTGCTCGGCCTGCCACAGCACGGCGATCATCCGGCGCAGCGCCTTCACGCGCGAACAATGGGACGGGCTGATGGACTGGATGGTGGAGAAGCAGGGCATGAATCCGCTGGAAGCGGCCGATCGCCGGCAGATCGTGGACTACCTGGCCCAGCATTTCGGCCCGCGCGCCTCGCCGCGCGGCCGCAACCCCTTTCTGAACTGATCCGCCCGTGGCGCTCACCATCGCCTGCCTGCACACCGCCGAGAGCAACGCCTCGCTCTTCGACACGGCCGCTGCCGCCCTGCCCGGCGGCGCGCTGCGCCTGACGCACAAGATCCGCGCGGACCTGCTGCGCGAGCCGACGCCCGAAGTCCTGGCCGAGGCCGCCAGCCTGCTGCGCGACCTCGCCTGGCATGCGGATGTCGTGCTGCTCACCTGCTCCACCATCGGCGCCGCGGCCGGACAGGTGCGGGATGCGCCCAAGCCCGTCCTGCGGGCAGACGGCGCGCTGGCCGAGGCCGCGACGCGCGCCGGCGGCACCGTCCACGTCCTCTACACCGCGCCGACCACGCGCGAGACGACCCGGCACCTCTTCGAGGCGGCGGCGAAGAGCCGGGGCGCCAGCGTCGTCATGCACATGGTCCATGGCGCCTGGGGCCTTTTCCAGGCGGGAGAGACGCGCGCCTATCTCGGCCGCATCGCCGATGCTGCGGCAGGGCTGGAAGGGCGGGTGGTGCTGGCCCAGTCCTCGATGGCGCCCGCCGCCGCCCTGATGGCCGACCATCCGCCGCTGACGGTCCCCGGCATCGGCGTGATGGCGGCTGCACGCGCGGCCGTACAGGCGCGCAAAACCGGGTAGACTGCCCTCTCCCGAATCGCAGGAGCTCCTGCCTTGGCTGTCATCATCGCCGTCGCGCAGCAGAAGGGAGGAGCGGGCAAGTCCACCCTGGCTGCCAACCTGGCTGTTGCCCTGGGATTTCCCGGAAAGAAGGTCGTCCTGCTCGACAGCGACCCCCAGCAGAGCCTCGTCCGCTGGTATGGGCTACGCGCGGAGGGCACCGCGCCGCTGGAATTCGAGGCCTCCTCCGGCTGGCGGCTCAGCAGCGCGATCGACCGGCACCGGCGCTCGGCCGACTTCGTGGTGCTCGACACGCCGCCCCATGCCGATACCGATGCCCGCATCGCCGTCCGCGCGGCCGATATCGTGCTGATCCCGCTGCAGCCCTCCCTGCCCGACCTCTGGGCCGCCGAGGCCACCATCAAGCTCGCCGAGGATGAGAAGAAGCCTTACCGGATCGTGCTGAACCGGATGCCGCCCACCGGCCGTCTGCGGGATGTGGTGACGGCGGAGCTGGCCCGCCGGAAGGCGCCCGTGATGAAGGAGACGCTGGGCAACCGTTCCGCCTTCGCGACGGCCTTCGCGCTCGGCCTCGGCGTCACGGAAAGCAACCCGCGCAGCGCCGCCGCCGACGAGATGAGGACCCTCGCCTCTTCCCTCCGGAAGCTGACGGCCCAATAACTCACCCCATGACTAACCCCATCCGAAGGCGCTTCGCGTAATGGACGCCCCGAAGCTCACCATCAGCGACGACGATTATCCGGAGCTGGAAGCCGTTGCCGCCATCCAGCGCGGCCTGCATTCCTACAATCAGGAGCGCGGCGGCCCCTATGACCGCGAGCCCGTCACCGTCCTGGCCCGCGACGAGAACGAGGTGGTGAAGGGCGGCCTGCTGGGCCTGACCTACTGGAACTGGCTCTTCATCGACTGGCTCTGGCTGTCATCGGGCGTGCGTGGCCAGGGCCTGGGCACCGAGCTCCTGACCCGTGCCGAGGCGATCGCCCGGGAGCGCGGCTGCACGGACGCCTATACCGACACCTTCAGCTTCCACGCTCCCAAGTTCTGGCAGCGGAACGGCTGGATCGAGGCCGGGCGGCTGGATGGAATGCCGCCGGGCCATTCGCGCATCTGGTACCGCAAGAAGCTCTAGAAGACGGCGGCCCGCCGGATCGCGGCGGGCCCTTCCCCTCAGGCCGCCATGGCCTTGCGCGCCAGCTCCACCGCCCCGTCGCGCGACTTGGCGGCGCCCACGAAGCGCCGCAGATGCACGAAGACGGCATCGCCGACGCCCGTCTCGGCGGCCAGCGCCTCGGCATCCAGGCCGGCCCAGGCCTCGGGCAGCGGCAGGCGCTGGGCGAAGGAGCCCGGCTCCGGCGGCACCGTGTCCAGCATCCAGTTGCCGTTGGAGGCGGGGGAGACGGTGAAGAGCACGGGAAGGTCGTGCGAGAAGACCACGTTCTTCCAGGGCATCCCACGCTCGAGCACCAGGATGCGCGGATCCTCCGCCGCCGCATGGGCGGCGAGCACCAGGGCCTCGGCCGCCAGGCGGGCCCGCAGCCCATCGACGCGCCGGCCCAGGATGCCGGAAACCAGCGCCGCCGCCTCCAGGAAGGCCGCATCGCCGGCGGTGGCGCCGTTCGCCGTGGCTTCATCCCAGCTCGGATTGAAGTCCCCGACCAGCGAGGCGAGCCCGAGCGTATCGGAACGGACGGGGCCGTCGGCTGCCACGCCGTTGTCGTTCTCGTCGATCCGCCGCACGACCGTCTCGTCGATCTCGGCGGCGATGGCGGGCGCGAAGCCCTCCGCGCCGCCTTCCTTCAGCAGCGCCGCCACGGCACGCTCGCCATAGACCCGCCAGATCAGGCCGGCGGAGGAATAGGGCGTGCCGTCGGCACGCAGCGGGGCGCCGCGCTGGTGATGGTCGAAGCGGCTCGTGGCCTCGTCGAAAACGAAGCCCACATCCCAGACGATATCGGCCGAGGCGATGGCCTCCGGCTTGCGGGTGCGGAGCAGAACGTGGTCGCGCCCCGGTTCCCGCAGGCCGAGCGCCAGGCGCAGCACGGCGTAGGCGAAGACCTCGTCGCAGTGGAACTTGCCGCTATGGGTCGCGAGTACGGGAAGCGGCTTGTCGCTGGTCATGGTCGTGTTCCGATGCGGGATTGATCCGGCGCGGGCGACGCGCCTCCGGCGCCGTGCCTAGCCGGGCCGGCCCCGCGCGTCCATGTCGCGCCCCGCCATCGGGCAATCCGTCACGGCCCGGCAACAGGCCGGGCCGCTTGGCCTCGTCAGAAGCGGTAGAGCTCGGCCGGGGTGGTCACCAGGATCTTCTCGCGCAGCTCCGCATCGGGCACCCAGTCGAAGAGCCAGTCGAGCAGCATGCCGTCGTCGGTCATCTCCGCGGCGGTCTCGAACTGGGTATGGGGCCAGTCGGTCCCCCAGACGCAGCGCTCCGGCGCCGCCGCGGCGAAGCGCCGGGCGATCGGCGCCAGGTTGTCGTAGGGCGGGCGGCTGGCGCGATAGCCGCAGAGCTTCACCCAGGCGTGGCCGCCCTCCAGCAGGCGCAGCGCGGCCGCGAGCTCCTCGCCATCCGGCCCGTCGGCGGCATTCACGCCGGCCATGTGGTCCAGCACGATCGGCACGGGCAGCTTCGCGAGCACGGGCTCGAGCTCCTTCACCTGCGCGCCCTTCATGTAGAGCTGGATGTGCCAGCCGAGGGGCGCCACGCGCCGGGCCAGGCTCTCGAGCTGCTCGACGGGCGTGCCATTGCCGCTGACGGCGTTGAAGCGCACGCCGACGGCGCCCTCATCCGCCAGGCGCTGAAGCTCCTGCGGCATGGCGCTGTCATCCACCACCACCACGGCGCGGGCCGTGTCCCGCCCGAAGCGGGCGACGGCATCCATCGTGACGCGATTGTCGGTGCCGTAGACGCTGGCCTGCACCACCACCCGGCGGTCGAGGCCAATAGTGCCCGCCATGTCGAGGTAATGGTCGATCAGCGCGGCCGGCGGCGTGTAGGGCCGCGTCGGGCTCATCGGGAAGCGGTCATAGGGGCCGAAGATATGGAAATGGCTGTCGCAGCTGCCGGGGGGCGCCTTCTCGCGCGGCGCATTCGTCCGCGCATTGGCGGGGACACAGTCGAATTGGAGGTTCTTTTCCATGACGTTAGATTGCGGCGACGGCGGCGCCGACGCAATCTCGGGCCGCAATTCAACCCTTCTGGGAGAGAGATGGTCATGACGGGTAAAGTCGCGGTGGTGACGGGGGCGAGCACGGGCATCGGGCGCGCCGCGGCGCTGGGCCTGCTGAAGGCCGGCTATCGGGTGGCGCTGGCGGCGCGCCGCCAGGATGCGCTGGAAGAGACGGCGCAGATGGCCGGCGCGAATTCCGGCAATGCTCTGCCGGTAGCGACCGACGTTTCCTCGCCCGAGGGCGTGGAGAAGCTGTTCGCGGCCGTGAAGTCGAAGTGGGGCCGCTGCGACCTGCTGTTCAACAACGCCGGCATGGGCGTGCAGGGCTATCTCTTCGAGGACCTTCCGGTCGAGAAGTGGCTGCAGGTGGTGGCGGTGAACCTCACCGGCTCCTTCCTCTGCGCGCAGCAGGCCTTCCGCATGATGAAGGAGCAGTCGCCGCAGGGCGGGCGCATCATCAACAACGGCTCGATCAGCGCGCATACGCCGCGGCCGGACAGCGTGGCCTACACCTCGACGAAGCACGCGATCACGGGCCTCACGAAGCAGCTGATCCTGGACGGGCGGAAGTACAACATCGCCGCCGGGCAGATCGACATCGGCAATGCCGCGACCAACATGACGCAGCGCATGACCAAGGGCGTGAAGCAGCCCAATGGCGAGCTGCTGGTCGAGGCGACGATGGACGTGCAGAACGTGGCCAATGCCATCGTCTTCATGGACAGCGTGACGCCCGAGGCGAACGTGCCCTTCCTGACGGTGAAGGCCAACCTGATGCCGTGGGAAGGCCGCGGCTGAACCTCGGCCAGAGCGGCGCGGGGATCCTTCCCCGCGCCGGACTTTGGCTCAGCGCCCGGTGAAGACCGGGGCGCGCTTGCCCAGCATGGCGTTCACCGCCTCCTTGTGATCCTCGGTCTCCTGCGCGATCGCCTGATAGGCGGCCGACAGCTCGAGCAGCGAGGGCAGCGACATATGCTGCCCCTCGCGCAGCAGCCGCTTGGTCATGCGCAGCACCTGCGGCGGGTTCTTCGCCACGCGCGCGGCCAGCTCCTTCGCCGCCGGCAGCAGCTCCGCATGCGGCACGACGCGCGAGACGAGGCGCGCGGCCAGCCCCTGCTCGGCGTTCAGCGGATCACCGGTGAAGGACATCTCGGCCGCCATGGCGAGGCCGACCGCGCGCGGCAGCAGCCAGGCGCCGCCGTCGCCGGGCACGATGCCGACGCGCACGAAGCTCTCCGCGAAGATCGCCTTCTCGCTGGCGATGCGCATGTCGCACATGCAGGCGAGGTCGAGGCCTGCGCCGATCGCCGGGCCATTGATGGCGGCGATGGTCGGCACGTCGAGCTCCCACAGCGCCAGCGGGATGCGCTGGATGCCGCGGCGATAATTCTCGCGCATCTCGGCCGCGCTCGTCGCCGCCATGATGCCGGTGCGATCGCGCATGCCCTTGAGGTCGCCGCCCGCGCAGAAGGCAGGGTCGGCGCCGGTCACGATGACGCAGCGCACGCTCTCGTCCCGCGTGATGCGGCGGCAGGCATCCTCCACCTCGTCGCAATCCGAGAAGCTCGAGATCGCGTTGCGGCGCTCGGGCGCGTTGAGGGTGATGGTGACGACCGGGCCGTGCTGCTCGATCAGAAGAAAATCGCTCATCAGTTGCTTCCCTGTGGATCGCGGGCGGTAAGGTCGGGCCAGAGATTCGCGCCGCCGCGCGACAACGCCGCGCGGCCGATCTCGGCGGCCCAGAAGCGCTCGGTGCCGCCCTCCTCCCGCCAGGACCAGAGGCGGCGGGTGAAGTGGTGGAGCTCATGCTCCTCGGTGATGCCGATGGCGGCGAAGACCTGGTGCGCCGTGGCCGCGCCCAGCGTCGCAGCCTCCCCGGCCACGACCTTCGCGCAGCCGATCTCGAAGGCGGCGCCCGACAGGCCATGCGCATCCGCGGCGCGGGCGGCCTGGCCGACGGCGACGCTCACGGCCGCGACCTCGCCCGCCATGGCGGCGAGCTGCTGCTGCACCGCCTGGAACTTGCCGATCGGGCGGCCGAACTGCTTGCGGGTATTCGCCCAGTCCACCGTCAGCGCCAGCACGCGCTCCAGCGCGCCCGCGATCACGGCGGAACGGATCAGCGCGCGACCCAGCAGCCCGGCGCGCGGGCCGAACTCGTTGGGCAGCAGGGCGCGGGCGATGCGCGGGCCGGGCATCACGGCGTCGCGCGGCTCGCGGCCGACATTGCCGGCGGGGCGGATCTCGCCCGGCTCATGCAGCGCGACCGTGTTGCCTTCCAGCAGCACGATCCGCGCGACATGCCGGCCATAGGGAACCGCGGCGCTGCCGCAGGCGAGGCCGAGCGGGCCTTCCGGCACCTCGATGCCGGCGCTGGCCAGCAGCGCGCCGGCCAGCATGGTCTCGGCGATGGGCGCCGGCGCGCCATGGCGGCCGAGCACCTGCCAGATCGCCGCCGCATCGCCCCAGGAGAGGCCGACGCCGCCGGCCGCCTCGGGCACCAGGGCCAGGGCCAGGCCCTGCGCCTCCAGCCCGGCCCAGAGCTCCGCCGGCCATTCGCCGGCCTCGATCTGGCGCAGCAGCGCGATGCCGCCGGCATCGCCGATGAGGCGATCCACCTGTTCGGTGAGGATCGAACGCAGGTCGTTCATCAGCGAAGCCCCAGGTCGCGCGCGATGATGCCGCGCAGGATCTCCCGCGTGCCGCCGCGCAGGCTGAAGGTGGGCGCCAGTTGCGCCAGGACGCCCAGCATCTCGCGCAGCTCCGGCGAGGCATCGCCGGGGTCGAGCAGGTTGCGCAGATGCTCCGGCAGCGCCTGTTCGAAGAGGTTGCCGGCATCCTTCACCAGCGCGGCCTCGACCTGCGGCGATTCGCCGCGTTCCAGCATGCCGCCCACCGAGAGCGACATGCCGCGCAGCGTGGCCAGGCGCGCGACCATGCGGCCGATCGTGACCTCGGCGCCCGGCTGCGGCGCGGCGTTCAAGGCGTCGATGCCGGTCGAGAGCGCGGGGAAGGAGGAGAGGTAGCGGTCGGGGCCACTGCGCTCAAAGCCGAGCTCGGAAGTGGCCTGGGCCCAGCCGGCGCCCTCCTGGCCCAGCAGGTCGTCGGGGCGCAGCTTCACGTCGTCGAAGGTGACCTCGTTGAAGCTGTCCTCGCCCGCGAGGTCGCGGATGGGGCGGATGGTGATGCCCGGCAGCGTGAGGTCCACGAGGAACTGCGAAAGCCCGGCATGGCGGGAGCCGCCCTCGGGCGCGGGCGAGGTCCGCACCAGCGCAATCATGTAGTCGCTCTTATGGGCGAAGGTCGTCCAGATCTTGCGGCCGTTCAGCACCCAGCCGTTGGAGTCGCGCTCGGCCTTGGTGCGCAGCGCGGCCAGGTCGCTGCCCGCATCGGGTTCGGAGAGGCCGATGCAGAAGGCCAGTTCGCCGCGCGCGATACCCGGCAGGATGCGCAGCCGCTGCTCCTCGGTGCCGAGGCGCAGGATAAGGGGGCCGGACTGCCGGTCGCCGATCCAATGCGCGCCGACCGGGGCGCCCACCGCCAGCATCTCCTCCAGCACGACGATCCGCTCGAGGCTGCTGCGCTCATGGCCGCCGTACTTCTTCGGCCAGGTCATGCCGATCCAGCCGCGCTCGCCCACCTGGCGCGAGAAGCCGCGGTTGAATCCCATCCAGGAGCGCGCGCGTGTTCCGGGCGACCAGTTCCGGCCCGCCTCGCTCAGGAAGGCGCGCAATTCCGCGCGCAGGGCCTCGGAATCCGGCGGGGTGTCCGGCAGGTCAAATCGCATCCAGTTTCCTCCTGGGCGCGCAAGCTAGACGGGCCGCGTGACCAGGGCGACCCCCCGCCAGTGACGTCGAGGCAAGGTCAGGAAACAGGCCGTCCGGCGGCGTCCTTCACCCCCGCGCGAGCGAGAGCAGCGCCGATCGCGGCGGCACGCCCGGCTGGAATTCCGGCCAGCGGGTCGAAGGCCGCTCGAAGCTCGCGCCTGGCTCCGCGCCCGGCCGGCGGGCCACGGTGAAGATGACGCGCCCGTCCGGGGAGGCTGCCGCGCCACCGATGCCCGCGGCACGCGGGGCGCCGTAGATCGGTCGCAGGCCCGATGCCTCCATGACCCACAGGCTCTGCGCCGCGGGCCCGATCACGCCGTCCGTGTCCGTACCCAGCATCACGCCGCCATTCCGGTCCGCCGCGATGGTGCGCACGGCCAGGCCGCCCGTGTCGTGCCGCTGGACCGACATGGCCGCCGCCCCCGCATCGCCGCCCTCGGGCAGCAGGGAGAGGACGCCGAACTTGCCGCAGAGGATCAGCCGGTTGCCGGCCGTGTCCCAGGCGAGGCCGGACGGCGCATCCAGGGCCGTGCCGCCGGCCTGGCGGGCTGCCTCCGTTGGATTGGTCGCATCGGCGAGCGGCACCCAGTCGAGGCGGCCGGCCTGCATCCGCGCGACCGCGAGCGACCCTGCTTCGAGCGGGGCCTCGCCCGCCGCGGGGCCGGAGGAAAGGAAGCGGAAGAGGTAGCCGCCCGCACCACGCTCGGCGACGAAGACCACCGCCTGCCCGGCGCGCGAAACCGCCGCCGCTGCATCCGACTTCGGGAAGCGGCCGATGGCCGTCTGCTTCGCCGGAATGGATTGCGGATCGAGCGGATCGAGCTCCACGAGCCAGCCATAGGCCTCGGCGCTGTGGAGGCCGAGGCGCTGGACCCAGGGCGCCGGGTCGCCCTCAGTCAGCAGCAGCGAGCCCCAGGGCGTCGCGCACCCGCCGGTGATCGCGATGACTCCCCGCAGGGCACCGCCCGTATCCGTGGCGAGGGGGCCCGCGGCCCGGCAGAGGTTGGCCGCGGTCAGCCGTCGCGACTGGAAGCCGCCGTCGCTCACGATCCAGCGCCCGCCCTGGCGCTCGACATTGACCAGCGAGGCGCCCTGCATCGCGCCCGCCACCTCCGGCCGGTCGACACCGCCGGGGAAGGCCATGGCGGCGGAGACGGTCGGATGCGCGATGGCGAGCACGCCGCGCGGCACGCGATCGGCCGCCAGCGGCGGGATCACGAGGTCCACGAGCCGCGCATCCCAGCCGAACTGGGCGGAAGCGGCCTCGGCATTGGTCGTGCGCGGGTCCCAGGGCGGGGCGTCGAAGGTTACGCGATCACCCCAGCGCATCAGCACGCCGCGGCGGAAGCCAGGGGCGACGGTGTCGTCTTGCAGCACCGGAAAGGCCGATTGGGCGGCGGCGATGGCCGGCAGGAGCGCGGGCGCGGCCAGGAGGGCGCGACGGGAAATCATGCCGGCATCTCCTCGATGGTGGGCGGAACATGAGCGCGAATGGGCGGCAAGGGCCCTTCCCAGGCCTCGATGCGGACGAGGCAGGACTGCGCCGACATGCCCTGCGTCAGCGTGGAGGTCGCGATATCGGGCGTCAGCACGTTCGGGTTGCCATGGACGCAGAGGCTACCGGGAACGCCAGGCTCCAGCGGGTCGTACCAGGCGCCGGTCGCGAGCAGGACCACGCCGCGCGCCAGCCGGTCGTCGAGCCGGATGCCGGCGAGGCAGGCGCCGCGGGTATTGAACACGCGGACGACCTGCCCGGCCTCGAACCCGCGCGCGGCGGCGTCCTCCGGATGGATCACCAGGGGCTCGCGGCCCTGGATCTTGTCGCGGGCCGCGATGGGCCCGGGGTCGAGCTGCGAGTGCAGGCGCGTCGGCGGCTGGTAGCTCAGCAGGTGCAGCTCGTCCGCCGCCGCATTGCCGAGCCATTCGCGCGGCTCCATCCAGGTCGGCATGCCGGGGCAATCGGCATGGCCGAAGCCCGCGATGGTCTCGGAAAAAAGCTCCACCTTGCCGGAGGGCGTATCGAGCGGGTTCTCCTCCGGATCGCGCCAGAAATCGGCGAATTGCGTGAAGCTCTGCCCGCGCTCGACGGGCGGCAGCTCCACATGGCCCTCTTCCCAGAAGGTGTCGAAATCCGGCGCGTCGAAGCCCATGCGCGCGCAGGCCTGATGCCAGCGGCCGTAGATGTGGCGCAGCCAGGCACCTTCGTCGCGCTGCTCGGTAAAGCGGTCCCGGAAGCCCGCGGCATCGGCGAGATCGGCCAGGATGTCGTGGTCGTTGCGCGCCTGGCCCAGGGGGCGGATCGCCTGATGCATGGCGCGGATGAAGCGATCGCGCGAGGAATGGCCGATGTCGTTGCGCTCGAGCGTGGTCGTCGCGGGCAGCACGATGTCGGCGTGGCGCGCCACCGCGGTCCACCAGGGCTCGTGCACCACGATGGTCTCGGGATGCGCCCAGGCGCGCAGCAGGCGGTTGAGGTCCTGGTGGTGGTGGAAGGGATTGCCGCCCGCCCACCAGACCATGCGGATGTCCGGCAGGTTCAGGACGCGGCCGTTATAGTCGAGCGTGCCGCCCGGCCGCTCCAGCAGCTCCGTGATACGGCCGACCGGGATGAAGCTGCTGACCGGGTTGCGCGCGGCGGAGAGCGAGAGGCTCGGCATCTCGCGGCGCGGATTGCCGATGCCGCCCGAGGAACCGTAGCCAAAGGCCACGCCCTGTCCCGGCTTGCCGATGCTGCCGAGCACGCCGGCGAGCGCGATCAGCGCCCAATAGGGCTGCTCGCCGTAATCCGCGCGCTGCAACGACCAGGCGGCGGTGAGCATGGTCGGCTGGGCGAGGCAGCGCTCCGCCAGCCCGCGAATGGTCACGGCCGGGACGCCGGTGATGCCTTCCGCCCATTCGGGCGTCTTGTCCGTCAGCGTCGGCGCCAGACGGTCCCAGCCCACGCAATGGGTGGTGAGGAAGGCGCGGTCCTCGCGGCCGAGGCTGACGATGTGATGGATCATCGCCAGGATCAGCGCCGTGTCGGTGCTCGGGCGGATGGGGACGAACTCGGCGGCCAGTGCGTCCTCGGTGTCGGCGCGATAGGGCGAAATGTTCACCATCTTCACGCCCGCCGCGACGGCCGCGCGCATGTTCGGCCCATAGGTATTGGCCGCGCCGCCGGAGGTGACGTAGCCGTTCTTGGCCGCGAGCCCGCCGAAGCAGAGCATCAGCTTCGCGTTCTCGGCGATGGCGGCCCAGTCGGTCATGCGGCCGAGGAAGACCTCGTTGGTGCCGAGCAGGTGGGGCATCAGCGCCTGCGCGGTCGCATAGGAATAGGCGTTGACCGAGAAGGTGTAGCCGCCGCCCAGGCTCAGGTAGCGCTGCAGCTGGCTCTTGGCGTGATGGAAGCGCCCCGCGCTCGACCAGCCGTAGGAGCCGCCATAGATCGCGGCGTCGCCATGCTCGGCGCGGGTCCGCGCGGTCTCCTCGGCGAGCAGGCGGATGGCGCGGTCCCAGCTCACCGGCACGAAGGGATCGCCGCCGCGCAAGTGGCCGCGCCGCTTCCCCTCCAGCCAGCCCTTGCGGATATAGGGCCGGTCGATGCGCGCCGCGCTGTTCACGGTCGCCGGCACGGATTCGATGAGGGCGGCCGGAACGGGGTCCTGCGCGAAGGGCCGGACGCCGACGAGGCGGCCGTTCTCGGTGATCGCGTCGAATAAGCCCCAATGCGAGGCGTGCGGCCTGATCTCGGTCATCTTTGGAGAATGCCCCCGAAACCCTCGGGCGCGAAGCGTCCGTGCTCAGCTTTGGGTTCCAAGACGCCGCGCGGAGGCGTAGGGTGCGCGGACCCCTGCAAGGATGGCCCAATGACCCCGCCGCGCAATTCAAACGCCGCCCGCGACATCGCGAACCTGCTGCATCCCTACACCGATGCTCGCGCCCATGCGCAAAACGGCCCGCTGGTGATCACCCGCGGCGAAGGTGTGCGGGTCTTCGATGACCAGGGCAATTCCTACATCGAGACGGTGGCCGGCCTCTGGTGCGCCTCGCTCGGCTTCGACAATGCGCGCCTGGTCGAGGCCGCCACGAAGCAGATGAAGCAGCTGCCCTTCTACCATGCCTTCACGGGCCGCAGCCACGAACCGGCGATCGACCTCGCCGAGATGCTGATCGAGCGCGCGCCGGTGCCGATGAGCAAGGTGTTCTTCTGCAACTCGGGCTCCGAGGCGAACGACACCGCGGTCAAGATGATCTGGTACTTCAACAACGCCATCGGGCGTCCGGAGAAGAAGAAGATCATCGGTCGCCTGAAGGGCTACCACGGCATCACCATCGCCGCTGGCTCGGTGACCGGCCTGCCCGTCAACCACAAGCTGTTCGACCTGCCGATCGCGGGCGTGCTGCACACGACGACCCCGCATTACTATCGTGAGGGCCGGCCGGGCGAGACCGAGGAGCAGTTCGCGACGCGCTGCGCCACCGAGCTCGACGAGCTGATCATCGCCGAAGGCCCCGAGACGGTCGCCGCCTTCTTCGCCGAGCCCGTGATGGGTGCCGGCGGCGTGCTGGTGCCGCCCGCCACCTACTACGAGAAGATCCAGGCCGTGCTGAAGAAGCACGACGTGCTCTTCGTGGCCGACGAGGTCATCTGCGGCTTCGGCCGGACCGGCGAGTACTGGGGCTGCCAGTCCATGGGCATCCAGCCGGACATCCTGACCTGCGCCAAGGCGCTCAGCGCCTCCTTCCTGCCAATCTCGGCCGTGCTGATCAACGACCGGATCTTCCAGGGCCTGGCCGACGGCTCGGCGTCCATCGGCTCCTTCGGCCATGGCTTCACCTATTCGGGCCATCCGGTTCCGGCCGCCGTCGCGGTCGAGACGCTGAAGATCTACGACGAGATGGAAATCGTCGCGCATGTGAAGAAGGTGGCGCCGGTCCTGCAGGACGGGCTGCGCAGCCGCTTCGCCAACCACCCGCTGGTGGGCGAAGTCCGCGGCATCGGCCTCATCGGCGCCGTCGAGCTGGTGGCGGACAAGGCCACCAAGAAGGCCTTCGACCCGGCCCAGAAGATCGGTCCCCGCCTCACGAAGATCGCCGAGGCCAATGGGCTGATCATGCGCGCGCTGCCGGGCGACGGCATCGCCTTCTCGCCGCCGCTGATCATCACGGCGGAGGAGATCGTCGACATGCTGGATCGGTTCAGCAAGTCGCTCGACGAGCTCGCGGTGCAGCTGCGCCGCGAAAGCATCGCCGCGGTCTGATCCACCGCCGGTGATATCGCCTAGCTGGGCGCTGACGGCGGCTCTCGCCGTCGCGCCCTTCGCCGTGGTGCTCCAGAACCGGGTGATGGCCCCCATCGCGCTGGCCGGCATGGCCGGCTGCGCGGTGTTGGGCTGGCTCCGGGGCTGGCGCCCTTCCGCCCCGCCGGCCCTGGCCTGGGCCGCGATCTCCCTTCTCGCCTGGATGATCGTCTCCGCGCTCTGGGCGCCGGAGGCGGGACGTGCGCTCGACGGCGCCGCGCGGCTGGCCGTCTCCCTCCTTCTCGCCGTCCTGGCTGCCGATGCGCTGAGCGCCGAGGCCCCTTCCCCGCGAATCGCCCGGGCGGCGGCGATCGGCGTCGCGATCGGGATCGCGGCGGCGGGCTTCGACCATCTCAGCGGCAATGCGCTGCGCGGCAGCGTGCGCGGCCTGCCGGCCTGGGACGTCACCCTTTCCTTCGGCCTGAAGAATGCCGCGGCGGTGCTCGCGCTGCTGCTGCCCCTCGGCGTCTTCGCGAATGCCCTGCCGCTCTGGCCGCGCGTCGCGCTGGGCGTGGTGGGGGGCGCCGTGGTGCTCGCCCTGCCCGGTGACAGCGCGAAGATCGCCGTGCTGGCCGGCCTGGCCTTCGGGCTGGCGGGCAGCTGGCGGCCGCGGCTGACGCGCGGGGCCCTGGCCCTGGGCACGGCGGTGCTGGTCCTCGGCCTGCCCTGGGTCCTGCAGGCCCTGCTGCCGCTGGATGCAGGGCGCCTGCCCGAATCGGCCGCGCACCGCCTGCTGATCTGGGATTTCGTCGCGCAGCGCATCCAGGAAGCACCATTCCTGGGCTGGGGCATGGACGCCAGCCGCGCCATTCCCGGCGGGACCGGCCATCCGGACGCCGCCACGCTGGCCGCCTTCGGGCTCACCGCCAAGCGCGAGTGGTTCGCCGGCGCCCAGCTCCTGCCGCTCCACCCGCATAACCTGGCGCTGCAGGTCTGGCTGGAGCTCGGCGCCATCGGTGCTCTGCTGATGGCCGGACTGCTGGCGATGCTCGCCCTCGCCTCGCGGGGTGGGGCAGCCTGCGGCGCCTATGCCGCGGGCCTGGTCATCGCCATGCTGAGCTATGGCGCCTGGCAGTACTGGTGGGTGGCGGCCCTCCTGCTCGCGACGATCGCCGCCACGCGGATCAACGGCGCCGCATCACGATCGTGAAGGGCGGGCGCGAGCCCGAATTGCTCTGGGAGACCGTGCCCTCCAGCCGGTCGGGCGCGGTGTAGCGCAGCACGACGGGACTGTTCCCGCCGGTGGTGAGCCGGACCGTATCGCCGCTGATCTGGATAGGCGTCTCGTTGCGGCCCCAGCTTCCCCTCGCCGTTCCCCCCGCCACGTCGACCGACGTCACGGTCAGCCGGCGGCGGGGATCGGCGTCGCGGGAGCCCAGGAGGTCCCCCACCCAGTCGCCCACCAGCCAGTGCTGCTGGGCGCGGGCGGTGCCGGCGGCCGCGAAGGACGCCGGGAGAGCTGACAGAAGGTGTCTCCGTTTCATCGGCTGGTCCCCGCCGCGGCGCGGTCATCCTGCTGGAAAGCAGGACGCCGCCGCAACGGGTTTCAGACCAGCCGCGCCTGCCGCACAGCCGCGCCCACGAAGCCCTCGAAGAGCGGGTGCGGCGCGAAGGGCTTGGACTTCAGCTCCGGGTGGAACTGCACGCCCACGAACCAGGGATGGTCCGGATACTCGATGATCTCGGGCAGGATGCCGTCCGGCGACATGCCGGAGAATCGGAGGCCCGACTTCTCCAGCCGGTCGCGGTAGCCGACATTCACCTCGTAGCGATGGCGATGCCGCTCCTCGATGCGGGACTTGCCGTAGACCTTCCGGACCAGCGAATCCTCGGCCAGCAGCGCCGGATAAGCGCCGAGCCGCATGGTGCCGCCCAGGTCGCCGCCCTCGCTGCGGGTCTCGCGCTCGTTGCCGCGGACCCATTCGGTGAGCAGGCCGACCACCGGCTCGTCGCAGGGACCGAATTCGGTGCTCGAGGCGTTCTGGATGTCCAGCAGGTTCCGCGCCGCCTCGATGACGGCCATCTGCATGCCGAAGCAGATCCCGAGGAAGGGAATCTTCCGCTCGCGCGCAAACTTCACGGCCTCGATCTTGCCGGCCGTGCCACGCTCGCCGAAACCACCGGGAACGAGGATGCCGTGCACGCCGTCGAGCCGGCGGACGACCTCGCCCTCCTCCTTCTCGAAGAGCTCGCTGTCCACCCAGTCCAGCTTCACGCGCATGTTATGCGCGATGCCGCCATGGGCCAGCGCCTCGTTCAGCGACTTATAGGCGTCCAGCAGGCCCGTGTACTTGCCCACGACGGCGATGGTGACCTCGCCCTCGGGTGCGGTGATGCGCTCCACGACGCGGTCCCAGCCGGTCATGTCCGGGTCGCCGTAGACGCTGAGGTTGAAGTGCCGCAGCACCTCGCGGTCCAGCCCCTCGCGATGGTAGCTGGCCGGCACGGCATAGATGCTCTTGGCATCATAGGCCGGGATGACGCTCTCGGGCCGCACGTTGCAGAAGAGCGCGATCTTGCGGCGCTCGTTCTCGGGGATCACCCGGTCGCAGCGGCAGAGCAGGATCTGCGGCTGAATGCCCATGCCCAGCAGCTCCTTCACGGAGTGCTGCGTCGGCTTGGTCTTCAGCTCGCCAGCCGAAGGGATGTAGGGGACCAGCGTGAGGTGGATGAAGAGGCTGTTCGTCTGGCCGAGCTCGTTGGCGAGCTGGCGGACGGCCTCCAGGAAGGGGAGCGACTCGATGTCGCCGACCGTGCCGCCGATCTCGACGAGCACGAAGTCGTAATCCTCGGTGTCCGCCACCACCGCGTCCTTGATGGCGTCGGTGATGTGGGGAATGACCTGGACGGTGGCGCCCAGGTAGTCGCCCCGGCGCTCCTTCGCGATCACCTCGGAATAGAGGCGACCCGTCGTCCAGTTGTCGGCCTTGTTGGCATGAACGCCGGTGAAGCGCTCGTAATGCCCGAGGTCGAGGTCAGCCTCGGCACCGTCATCGGTGACGAAGACTTCGCCATGCTGATACGGGGACATCGTCCCGGGATCGACGTTGAGATAAGGGTCCAGTTTGCGGAGGCGAACGCGATAGCCGCGCGCCTGCAAAAGGGCCCCGAGGGAAGCCGCTGCGATGCCCTTGCCAAGCGAGGAGACCACGCCGCCGGTGATGAATACGAACCGCGCCATGGGAGTTCGTCATAGCGACCTCGCCCGTGGCGAAACAACCCCCCTTCGACGCAACCCTGCCAAGGCGTTTCACGCCGGGCAGGATTCGCGCGTCGGCGGAGGGCGCGGCGCGCCCTCCCGGCCGGGGCTCAGTTCGTCGGCACGGCCGGCAGCGCGGGCACGGCCGGCGCGGTGACGGGCGGCGGCGGCGCCGCATCGAGGATCGAGCGGCTCTGCTGGGAGGTACCGCGGTGCAGCAGCGCCAGCGCCAGGGCCATCACGAAGAAGATGGTGCCCAGGATGGCGGTGGTGCGCGTCAGGAGGTTCGCGGTTCCCCGCCCCCCCATGAAGTTGCCCATGCCCTGCGAGGAGCCGATACCGAGGCCGCCGCCCTCGCTGCGCTGCACGAGGATGACCCCGATGAGCGCCAGGGTGACGATCAGGAAGATGACGAGGAGGATGGTGCTCATGTTGCCGTCCATCTACCGCGCGCGCCGGTCCAAGACCAGAGTGCATGTTGACAAGGGAGAAGACCAGGAATGACCGACATCGCCGCCCCGCCGCGCGTCATGGTCGAATCGGGGCGGGTTCCGGGGGTGGTCGCCCTCGCCGCGACGCGGGACGGGCCGGTCTTCCAGGGCGCCTTCGGCCTGCGGTCCCTGGGCGAGCCGTCCCCCATGACCGAGGATACGGTCTTCGCCCTGGCCTCCATGACCAAGGCCGTCACCTCCGTCGCCGCGATGCAGCTGGTGGAGGAGGGCCGGGTCGGCCTCGACGACGCCATGGGCGACGTCCTGCCCGAGATGCGCGCCCCGCAGGTGCTGGAGGGCTTCGACGCCACCGGCCAGCCGATCCTCCGCCCGGCGCGGGGCATCGTCACCCTGCGGCACCTGCTGACGCACACGGCCAGCTACGGCTACGACCATTGGGACCCGCTGCTGGACCGCTACATGCGGCTGGCAGGGCTTTCCGGCGGCCCGCGCACCGCCAAGGGCCTGCCGCTGGTCTTCGACCCCGGCACCCGCTGGCAATACGGCATCAACACCGATCTCGTCGGCCAGGTCGTCGAAGCGCTCTCCGGCCAGGGCCTCGGCGCCTATTTCCGCGAGCGGATCCTGGGCCCGCTCGGCATGGAGGAGACGGGCTTCACCGTCCCCGCCGCCCTTCAGGGGCGGATGGCCGGCCGGCACCAGCGCGGTCCGGACGGCACCCTCTCCCCCGACCGCGACTTCTCGCCGCCCGAGCAGGTGGAGGTCGAGGGCGGCGGCGGCGGGCTCTTCGGGACGGGGCCGGACTACCTGCGCTTCCTGCGCATGCTGCTGAACGGCGGCACGCTGGACGGCGCGCGCATCCTGGCGCCGGAGACGGTGGCGGAGATGGGGCGCAACCAGATCGGCGCGGTCGAGGTGCCGCCCTTGCCGGCGAGCTCGACGCCCGGCCGGGCCAATCTCGCCGATTTCTTCCCCGGCATGCGGAAGAAATGGGGCCTGGGCTTCCTGCTGAACACCGAGGCCGTGCCGGGGCGGCGCGCGGCGAACAGCCTGGCCTGGGCCGGGCTGTTCAACACCTATTACTGGATCGATCCGCGATCGGGCGTCACGGGCGCCGTCTTCACGCAGCTGCTGCCCTTCGCGGATGAGGCCGTGCTGAAGATGTTCGAGGAGTTCGAGACCGCGGTCTACGCCGGGCTCCGGCCCTGACCGGTCCCGCGGGCCGCAGATGCGGCCCGCGGCTCTTAAGGCCTCAGACCGGGAAGGCCTGCGCGATCGCCAGGAAGTCGGCCGCGACCAGGCTCGCGCCCCCCACCAGGGCGCCATCCACATTCGCCAGGGCGAAGATCCCCGCCGCATTCCCCGGCTTCACGGACCCGCCATAGAGCAGGCGCGTCCCCTGAGCCTTCTCGCCGAAGCGGCCGACCAGCGACTGCCGCATGGTCCCGTGGATCGCCGCGACCTCCGCCTCGGTCGGCGTGCGGCCGGTGCCGATGGCCCAGACGGGCTCATAGGCCACGATTCCGCCCGCCGCGGCGAAGCCGTCCGGCAGCGAGCCGGCGAGTTGCTTCGTCACGACCGCCTCGGCCTCGCCAGCCAGGCGCTCGGCCTCCGTTTCGCCCACGCAGACGATGGGGATGAGCCCCGCGGCCAGAGCGGCCTCGGCCTTGGCCCGCACGTCGGCATCGGTCTCGCCGTGATTCGCCCGGCGCTCGGAATGGCCGAGGATGACATGCGTCGCCCCCACGTCCCGCACCATCTCGGCGCTCAGATCGCCGGTATGGGCGCCCTTGGCCGCCGCGTGGCAATCCTGCGCGCCCACCGCGACGGGGCTGCCGAGCAGCACCACGGCCACCGGATGAAGGTGGACGGCGGGCGGGCAGACGAGCAGATCCGCGCCCTTCACGCCCTCTCGCACACCTTCGGCGAGGCGCGCGGCCTCGCGCAGGGTGCCATGCATCTTCCAGTTGCCCGCGATCAGCGGACGAATTCCAGGCGTCATCAATTCGACCTTAACTTGTCCCCGCCGATCAAGCCTTCCGTCGGCCCGTTTGGCAACCGCCCGGCAAACCGCTATGCGCGAAGCCATGATCACCTGGATGCGCCGCCTCGCCGGCACGTGGTTCGCGAGGGCCCTTTTCGTCCTCCTCATCCTCTCCTTCGCGGCCTGGGGGATCGAGGACACGCTTCGCAACCTCGGTCGCGACACCGCCGTCGCGCGCGTGGGCAGCGACAAGATCGAGGTCGAGGAGGCGCAGGACGCCGCCCGGCGCGAGCTCCAGCGCGTCCAGCGCCAGCTGCAGGGCCGCATCGAGATCAATGCCGCCATCCGCCGTG
Source organism: Roseococcus pinisoli (assembly GCF_018413645.1). Lineage (GTDB taxonomy): Bacteria > Pseudomonadota > Alphaproteobacteria > Acetobacterales > Acetobacteraceae > Roseococcus > Roseococcus pinisoli. The sequence continues at coordinate 513,570 of NZ_JAHCDA010000003.1, read as the reverse complement.
CCATCGCCAGCCAGGCCATCGAGACCCTCGTGCTCGACCGCGCGATCCGCCAGGAGGTGGAGCGCCTGCGCCTCGCCGTGCCGGACGAGGCCGTGCGCGACTACATCTTCCAGATCCCCGCCTTCCACGGCGGCGACGGCCGCTTCTCCCGCGTCGTCTTCGACGCCTTCCTCCGCAACAACGAGCTGACCGAGGCCCGCTTCCTTGGCCTGCTGCGCGCCGACGTCGCGCGCCAGCAGCTGACCGGCGCCGTGCGCGCCGGCGCCGCCGGGCCCGAGGCGCTGACCAACCGCCTCCTTTCCTGGGCGCAGCAGCAGCGGACCGCCTCCCTGGTCGAGCTGCCCTTCTCGGCCGCGCCGGATCCCGGCACGCCGACCCAGGCGCAGCTCGAGCGCTTCCATGAGAACAACGCCGCCCGCTTCTCGACCCCCGAATACCGGGACGTGGCCGTCGCGACGCTGAACGCCGCGCGGATCATGACCGAGGTGGAAGTCAGCGACCACGACATCGAGGAGGCCTATGCCGCCAATCGCGGCCGCTTCGAGACGCCCGAGAAGCGCGAGATCTTCCAGGTCGTGATGCAGGACGAGGCGGCGGCCCGCGCCATCGCCGAGCGCTGGCGGACCGAGAGCGACTTCGCCGCCATCGAGACGGCGGCGCAGGAAGCGGGCGGGCTGGCCTCCACCCTGCCGCTCAGCTCGCGCACCGAGCTGCCCCTGCCCGAGCTGGCCGAGGCCGCCTTCGCGCTTGAGCCGGGCGCCATCTCCGCCCCGGTCCACACCGCCTTCGGCTGGCACGTCATGAAGCTCGGCCAGGTGGAAGCCGGCCATATCCGGACGCTGGACGAGGTGCGTGACGAGCTGCGCCAGGAAATCGCCGCCGAGCGCGCGGCGGACATGGCCTTCGAGCGCGTCAGCCAGGTCGAGGACGCGCTGGCCGGCGGTTCCACCCTGGCCGAGGCCGCGCGACGCTTCTCGCTCGGCTTCTTCGAGGGGAAGATCGACGCCGCCGGCCGCACGCCGGAAGGCACCGAGGCCGCGATCCCGGTCGCCGCGCCCGTCCGCACCGAGGTGCTGCGGACGATCTTCGGCACCGAGCGCGGTGCCGCGCCCCGCATGCAGGAAGGCGACTGGGGCTTCATGGCCGTCGAGGTGCGCGACATCCAGGCCCCCGCCCTGCGCCCGCTCGACACGGTGCGCGAGCAGGTGGAGACGGCCTGGGTGGCCGATGCGCGCCGCCGCTCGCAGGAGGAGCGCGCCGCCGCCCTGCTGGCCGCCACCCGCGCCGGCAAGACCCTGGCCGAGGCCGCGACGGAAGCCGGCCTCACCGCCGAGGAGCTGGGTCCCTTCAGCCGCGAGGCGAGCGGCGCCAACCCGATGCCGCGCGACCTGCTGGCCCCGGTCTTCGAGCTGCGCGGCCGCGACGCGACGATGATCGAGCGTCCGCAGTCCTTCGCCGTCGTGCAGCTCCTGGGCATCACCGAGCCGGATCTCTCCGGCTCGACCGAGGCCCTGGCCACGCTGCGCACCGAGACCACCCAGGCGATGGCCGAGGACCTCGAGGCGCAGTACATCGCCGCGCTCCGCGCGCGCGCCAATGTTCGGATCAACCCGCGTCTGGTCGACCAGATCGCGGGCGGGGAATGACATGAGCTCACCAGATTTTGCGAGTTTCCGCGCCGCCCTCGAGGCCGGGCAGCCGCAGCTCGTCTGGCGCGAGCGCGTGGCCGACCTGGAAACCCCGGTCGGCACCTTCCTCAAGCTGGCGGACGGCAAGCCATATGCTTTCCTGCTGGAGAGCGTCGAGGGCGGGGCCGCGCGCGGCCGCCATTCCGCGATCGGCCTGGCGCCCGACATGATCTGGCGCTGCCGCGACGGCGTGGCGGAATGCAACCCGCACGCCCTCTCGGCGCCGCATGCCTTCGAGCCGGAGGAACTGCCGCCGCTGCAGGCCCTGGCCAAGCGCATCGAGGCCATCCGCATGCCGCTGCCGGCGGGGCTGCCGCCCATCGCGGCCGGACTCTTCGGCTATCTCGGCTACGACATGGTGCGCCAGATGGAGCGCCTGCCGGCCGATAATCCGGACGTGCTGGGCATCCCTGAGGGCGTGATGATCCGCCCCACGATCGTCGCCGTCTTCGACCACGTGCGCGACGCGCTGACGCTGATCACCCCTGTCTGGGCCGACAAGGCGCAGGATGCCGAGACCGCCTGGGCACTGGCCCAGTCGCGACTCGACGAGGCGGAGGCCGCCCTGGCGCGCCCCCTGCCCCGCCCGGCGCCGCCCACGCGCCTGCCGCCCACCCAGGCGCCGACCTCGAACTTCACGCCGGAAGGCTACATGGCGGCGGTGGAGCGGGCACGCGAATACATCCGCGCCGGCGACGCCTTCCAGATCGTGCCGAGCCAGCGATTCTCGACTCCCTTCGCCCTGGCGCCCTTCGCCCTCTACCGGGCGCTGCGGCGGATCAACCCGGCGCCCTACCTGTTCTTCTTCGACTTCGGCACCTTCGCGACCGTCGGCGCCTCGCCCGAGATCCTGGTGAGCGCGAAGGACGGCGAGGTGACCATCCGCCCCCTCGCCGGCACGCGCCGCCGCGGCGCGACGCCCGAGGAGGACGCGGCCCTGGAGGTCGAGCTGCTCGCCGATCCCAAGGAGCGCGCCGAGCATCTCATGCTGCTCGACCTCGGCCGCAACGATGTCGGCCGCGTGGCCGCCATCGGCACCGTGAAGGTGACGGCGCAGTTCCGCATCGAGCGCTACAGCCAGGTGATGCACATCGCCTCCGAGGTCCGGGGCAAGCTGCGTCCCGGGCTGACGGCGCTGGACGCGCTGCAGGCGGGCTTCCCGGCCGGCACGCTCTCGGGCGCGCCAAAGGTGCGGGCGATGGAGATCATCGAGGAGCTGGAGCCCTCGCGGCGCGGCCTCTATGCCGGCGGCGTCGGTTATTTCGGCGTCGACGGCAACATGGACGTCTGCATCGCGCTGCGGACGGCGCTGGTGAAGGAAGGGATGCTGCACGTGCAGGCCGGCGCCGGCGTGGTGGCGGACAGCGATGCGCGCGCCGAGCACGAGGAATGCATCCAGAAGGCCAAGGCGCTCTTCCGGGCGGCCGACGAGGCAGTGCGCTTCGCCGCCGGCAACCGCTGAGCTACCGGCGACGGCGCTCGGCTTGACCCCGGGCGCCGTCCCGCGACATCCTGTCGCATGCTTCTGCTCATCGACAATTACGACAGCTTCACCTTCAACCTGTACCACTTCCTGGGCGACCTGGGCGTAGAGGCGGTGGTGAAGCGCAACGATGCGCTCTCCGTGCAGGACGTCTTCGCCATGCGGCCGGACGCGGTGGTGCTTTCCCCCGGCCCCTGCACGCCGAACGAGGCCGGCATCTGCCTCCCGCTCATCGCCGCGGCGGCCGAGGCCAGGCTGCCGCTCTTCGGCGTCTGCCTCGGGCATCAGGCCATCGGCCAGCAATTCGGCGCCCGCGTGATCCGCGCGCCCACGCCGGTGCACGGCAAGGTCTGGGAGGTGACGCATGAGGGCAAGGGCGTCTTCGTCGGCCTTCCCTCCCCCTTCAGCGCCACGCGCTACCACTCGCTCGTCGTCGAGCGGTCGAGCCTGCCCGACGAGCTCGAGGTCACGGCCGAGACGGCGGACGGGCTGGTCATGGGGCTGCGCCACCGCAGCCTGCCGATCGAGGGCGTGCAGTTCCATCCGGAGAGCATCGCCTCCGAGCACGGCCACGCGCTGCTGAAGAATTTCCTCGACACGGCCCGCGTCTCCGCCTGAGGCGGCGCGGCCGGTTGTCCGCCGCGGGCGCGGAACCTAGCATGCTCCCCGAACATTCAGGAGCTGCCGCCACATGTCCCCGCTCAGCAAGATCAGCGAATACCATCCCGAGCTGACGGAGCTCCGGCGCGACCTGCACGCCCATCCCGAACTGGGCATGGGCGAGCATCGCACCGCCGAGATCGTGGCGAAGCAGCTGGAGTCCTTCGGCATCGAGGTCCATCGTGGCGTCGGCAAGACCGGCGTGGTCGGCGTGCTGCGCGGGCGCCCCGGCAACCGGGCGATCGGCCTGCGCGCCGACATGGACGCGCTGCCGATCGAAGAGGCGAACGACGTCCCCTATCGCAGCCAGACCAGCGGCGTGATGCATGCCTGCGGGCATGACGGCCACACCACCATGCTGCTCGGCGCGGCGAAGTACCTGGCCGAGACGCGGAACTTCGACGGCACCGTCCACTTCATCTTCCAGCCCGGCGAGGAAGGCTGCGGCGGCGCGCTCGCCATGCTGGAGGATGGGCTGTTCAGCCGCTTCCCCTGCGATGCCGTCTTCGGCATGCACAACCGCCCCGGCATGCCGGTGGGCGAGTATGCGATCTGCGACGGCCCGGCCATGGCCGGCGGCGCCTTCTTCGACATCACGGTCACCGGCAAGGGCGCGCATGGCGCGCATCCGTATGCGGGCATGGATCCGGTCATCGCCGCCTGCCACATCGCCACGGCGACGCAGACCATCATCTCGCGCAACCTGAACCCGGCCGACGCGGCGGTGATCAGCATCACCAAGATCGGCGGCGGCGACGCCTACAACGTCATCCCCGAGACCGCGACGATGTCCGGCACCGCGCGCTTCTTCAGCCGCAAGGTGGGCACGCAGGTCGAGGAAGGCATGAAGCGCGTGGTCGCGGGCGTGGCCGCGGGCCTGGGCTGCACGGCCGAGGTGGACTGGCGCCTCATCTTCGCGCCGACCGTCAACGCGCCCGAGCAGACCGACGCCTATGTCGCGGCGGCGACCGAGCTGGTCGGCGCCGGTAAGGTGACGCGCGGCAAGCCGCCCTCCATGGGCTCGGAGGATTTCTCCTTCATGATGGAGCAGGTGCCGGGCGCCTATATCCTGGTCGGCAACGGCGACGGCGCCATGCCGCACAACCCGCGCTACATGTTCAACGACGAGGCGATCCCCTTTGGTTCGGCCCTCTATGCCCGCATCGTCGAGCGCGGCCTGAAGTCCGGCGAATGACCGCCGGATAGTCCGGTCGCCCATTGACGCCGGATATATCGCATCGCAGCATTCCCTCTCTTAGAGGGGAATGTTGCGATGAAGCGGTTGGGATTTCTCGTGCTGGCCATGGCCAGCCTTTCGGGAGCGCCAAAACCCGCCCCCGCCGCCAACCTCACGGTGGTGCTGGAAGCCGAGATCGTCACGCTCGATCCGCATTTCATCGGCGCCTACATCACGCGCACCTTCGGCTATGCCGTCTTCGACACGCTCTTCGCGCCGGATAGCAACTTCAACTACCGGCCGCAGATGGTGGAGAGCCACACGGTCTCGCCCGATGGGCTGACCTGGACCTTCACGCTGCGCGATGGCCTGCTGTTCCACGACGGCAGCCCCGTCACCTCGGCCGACGTGGTCGCATCCCTGCAGCGCTGGGCCAGCCGTGCGGCCCTGGGCGGACGGCTGATGGCCGCGACGGCCAGCCTGGAGGCGGTCGACGCGAAGACCTTCCGGCTGGTGCTGAAGGAGCCCTACGGCCTCGTCATCGAGACGCTGGGCACCATGGCCTCGCCCACGCCCTTCATCATGCCCGAGCGTCTCGCGCGCACGCCCGGCACCGAGCGCATCACCGAGATCGTCGGCTCCGGCCCCTTCGTCTATTCCCGCGCCGACCACCGCCCCGGCGACCGGATGCTGCTCCGGCGCAATGCGCGCTACGTCCCGCGCAGCGAGCCCGCCGACTTCCTCGCCGGCGGCAAGCGCGTGACGATCGACGCCCTCGACATCCGCGTGGTCCCCGATGCCGGCACCGCCGCCGCGGCGCTGCAGTCCGGCGAGATCGACTACATGCAGTACGCGCCCTTCGACCTGCTGCCGCAGTTCGAGCGCAATCGGCGCATCACCGTGCAGAACTTCACCGGGCCGCAGATGTTCACCGGCCACTTCCGCCTGAACCACGCGGCTGCGCCCTTCGATGACCCCGCCATCCGCGCCGTGCTGCTGCGCCTCGTCGACCAGAACGAGGTGATGCAAGGCTTCGGCCTCGATCAGCGCTACTCCCGCTCCTGCCCCGCCTTCTTCACCTGCGGCGGGCCGAACGAATCCGATGTCGGCGTCTCGGCGCTGGCCAATCCCTCCATCGAGGCGGCGCGGACCGCGCTGCGTGCCACGCGCTACAACAACGAGCCCATCGTTCTGATGGTCGCCTCTGACCTCGAGGCCGCGCGCGTCTCGACCGAGATCCTGGCCGACCGTATGCGCCGCGCCGGCTTCAACGTGGATGCGCAGGTGACCGACTGGGCCACGCTGCTCGCCCGCCGCACGCGGCGCGACGGCTGGCATGCCTATGGCGTGCACGCGCTGAATGTGGACCTCGGCTCGCCGCTGACCAACTCGGTGATCAACTTCAATTGCCAGGACACCGGCACGGTGGGCTTCATGTGCTCGCGGCCCATGAACGAGCTTTTCGACGCCTTCGCCCGCGCGCCCTCCGCGGAGGCGCGCCGCGTCATCGCGGGTCAGATCCAGGGCATCGTCTACGGGCAGGGCATGGCGGTGCCCTGGGGCCAGTTCGCCCAGCCCGCCGCCTACCGCGCCACGCTGCGCAACCTGATCCCCTCCGCCATCCCGCTCTTCTGGAACGTCGAGAAGCCCTGATGACCGAATATGACGTGATCGTGGTTGGCGCCGGCTCTGCCGGTGCCGCCCTGGCCGGGCGCCTTTCGGAAGACCCGAAGCGCAGTGTCCTCGTGCTGGAGGCCGGCCGCGACTGGCGGGCCGCCGAAGCGCCGCCGGCGCTGCGCTCCAGCAACATCATCCCCTTCATGCACGACCGGCAGCACCAGCTGGCCTGGCAGTGGCCAGAGCTGGTGACGCGCCGTTCCCGCGCGCAAGCGGAGAAATATTACTGGCGCGGCAAGGCGCTGGGCGGCTCCTCCACCGTGAACGCCCAGATCGCCATCTGGGGCGTGGGTGACGCCTTCGACGCCTGGGCCGAGGCGGGCTGCGAGGGATGGTCGGCCAAGGACGTCATCCCCCTGTTCACGAAGCTGGAGGACGACCCGGACATGGCCGGCGTCCCTCATCACGGTCAGGGCGGCCCCATTCCCGTCTATCGTGCCCCGCTCGAGACCTGGGGCCCCGTGGACAAGGGCCTGCGCGAGGCGGCGCTGGCCTGCGGCTACCCCTGGAATCCGGACCTGAACGACCCGGACAAGGAGGGCGTCTCCTGCTACCCGATCAACAGCCGCAACTTCGAGCGTGTCACCACCAATGACGGCTACCTGGAGCCGGCGCGGAACCGCCCGAACCTGACCATCCGCGGCGGCGCGCTGGTCGATCGCGTGGTGATCGAGAATGGGCGGGCGGTCGCGGTGCGCGTGCAGCTCGATGGCGAATGGCAGGAGATCCGGGGGCGCGAGATCGTGCTGTCCTCCGGCGCCATCCACTCGCCGGCCATCCTGCTGCGCTCCGGCCTCGGCCCGGCGGCGGAGCTCTCGAAGCTCGGGATCGAGGTCGTGAAGGACATGCCGCATGTCGGCAAGCATTTCCACGACCACGCGATCTGCCGGATCAACCTGGAGCTGAAGCCGGAATACGTCTCCAAGGACCCGAAGCAGCGCCATACCAATTCCTGCGTCACCTACAGCTCGGGCCTCGGCGGCGGCGGCTTCCGGGACATGATCTTCATCGGCTTCAACCACCGGTATTTCGGCCAGGGTGACCTGCCGGGCCCCATCGGCAGCGTCGCGGCCGGCATCTACGACGTCTTCTCGCGCGGCGAGCTGACGCTCGCCTCGGCCGATCCGAGCATCGACCCGGTGGTGGAGGAGAACATGCTGGCCGATGATCGGGACGTGGTGCGCATGCGCGACGCCGTGCGGCGCCTGGCCGAGCTCGCCCGGCAGCCGGCCCTGGCCGACATCTCCACCCGCATCACCTTCGGCGAAACCGGGCTGGACATCGCCGAGGTCGCGGCCCTGCCCCTGCCGGAGCTCGACCGGGTCATGCTGGAGCAGGTGAACGACATGCAGCATGCCGCCGGCACCTGCAAAATGACGGCCTATGAGGACCCCCGCGGCGTGGTCGACCCCGACCTGCGGGTGAAGGGCGTGGACGGGCTGCGCGTCGCCGATGCGGCCATCATGCCCTTCGACTGCCGGGCCAATACGCATTTTACATGCGTGATGATCGGCGAATGGCTGGCGCGGCGGATGGACGAGGAGGCCAAAGCCTAAAACCACGTCAGGAATGGATAAATTGCGCCAGATGCAAACTATTCTCTGATATTGCAGCGTATGGAGCATCGCACGTAATAGGATTATGGATTCCAGCACGGCATTCGTAGCGACTTCGCTGATGATGTTCGCCAATGGCGGCGTGCTGGGCCTCATGATTCGTGACCTGCCGCCGGCGCTCCGGCCTGCCGCCCTGCGCTGGCAGGCCGGGACGCTCGTCATCGCCATCGGCTGCGCGCTCTACGCCTTCCCGCAGCTCCTTCCCGTGGTGCCGCTGGTCACACTGGCCAATGCCCTCTTCCTGTCGGGCCTCACCCTGTATCTGCGCGCCTTGCAGCGCTTCTTCAGACACCCCCCGCGCCACGTGGACCTTCTGCCGGGGATTATCGGAACGCTCTCCGTCCTGTGGTTCTCGGCGATCCATCCGGACACGACGATCCGCATCATCGTGGTCTCCCTGGCCTGGGCCGTCCTGATGGGCCGCTGCGTGCATGTTCTCCGCAGCGGCAAGCGCGCCGAAGCCTCGCGCAGCCGGCAGATGCTGAAGACTCTCTTCCTGCTGGTCGCCGCCTTCACGGGGGTGCGGGCGGCCTATTTCGTTGCCATCGCGATCCCGCCGGATTTCAGCGTCGCGGATGGCCGGAACTGGATGAACCTGGTGTCCCCCATGGTCTCCGCCGTCCTGCCCGTCATCGGGACGACGGCCTTCCTGCTCATGTGCTCGGAACATATCCGTCGCCAATGGGAGAACGCCGCCTCCACCGACTATCTGACCGGCCTCGCGAACCGCCGCACGCTGACCGAGGTGGGCGGCAGCTACTTCCGGGCGCGGAGCCCGGAAAGGCAGATCGCGCTGGCCCTGATCGACGTCGACGACTTCAAGGCGATCAATGACGGTTTCGGGCACGACGCCGGGGATCTCGCGCTGAAGCACATCGCCGCGACCCTGGAGGCCGAGATCACCGCCGACCAGCTGCTGGCGCGGACGGGGGGCGAGGAATTCGTGGCCCTACTGGGCCGTGGCGACCTCCCGAGCGCACAGCTGGCGGCGGAACGCCTGCGATCGGCCGTCCAGCGCCATCCCTTCATCCTGCGCGGGCAGCGGATCTCGATCACCGTCTCGGTCGGCATCGCCGTGTCGCAGGCGGACGACGCGGATTTCGCGAGCCTGCTGCGCCGCGCCGACCAGGCCATGTACACGGCGAAGTCCCTGGGCCGGAACCGTGTGGAACTCGCGGCCTGACCGCATTGCGCCCGGCCCGGAAGTGGCCGAGGCTAGGCCTCCCCGTGAGTGAGCGAGCGAGCACGCTGATCTCCTCCCCCATGCCGTCTCCCTGAGCAGCGCGCCGGACGGACTTCCCCAGGAAAGCGGAAGTCGTCTCCCTGCGCCGGAGCGGCGGTCAAAGGTCTGAACGTTGAAGAAGATCCACCTGGGCCGATACACCGTCTTCACCCTCGTGACGGCGGGCTTCCTGCTGACGCTGTGGCTGAGGCCCGCCGGAGGATGGAGCGTGGTTCTGCCCCTCATCCTGGGCGCGCTGACCCTGCTCGGCCTCTGGGACCTTTTCCAGACCCAGCATTCGGTGTTGCGGAACTATCCGATCATCGGCCATGCGCGCTGGCTGGTGGAGATGATCCGCCCCGAGATCCGGCAATACCTGCTGGAGAACGACACGGAGGCGACGCCCTTCTCCCGCGCGCAACGCTCGCTGGTCTATCGCCGGGCGAAGGAAGCCCCGTCCGAGCATCCCTTCGGCACCCTCATGGATGTCTATGCCGACGGCTATGAGTTCATTCAGCAGTCGCTGGCGCCGATCGACACGCCGGACCCCAAGGGGTTCCGCGTCACCATCGGCAATGACCAGTGCCGGCAGCCCTATTCCGCCAGCATCTTCAACATCTCGGCCATGAGCTTCGGCGCGCTCTCCGCCAATGCCATCCGGGCGCTGAACAAGGGCGCGGCGCGCGGCGGCTTCTATCACGACACCGGCGAGGGCAGCATCAGTCCCTACCATCGCGAGAATGGGGGCGACATCGTCTGGCAGGTCGCCAGCGGCTATTTCGGCTGCCGCGACGAGCAGGGCCGGTTCGACCCGGAGCGTTTCGCCGCGCAGGCCACGGCGCCACAGATCAAGATGATCGAGCTCAAGCTCAGCCAGGGCGCCAAGCCCGGCCATGGCGGCGTGCTCCCCGGCCGCAAGGTGACGCCCGAGATCGCCGCGACGCGCGGCGTGCCGGTGGGTGTGGACTGCATCTCGCCCGCGCGCCATTCGGCCTTCTCCACGCCGCTGGAGATGATGGCCTTCCTGCAGCAGCTGCGGGAGCTCTCCGGCGGCAAGCCCGTCGGCTTCAAGCTCTGCATCGGCCTGCCCTGGGAGTTCATGGCCATCGTCAAGGCCATGCTCGCCTCCGGCATCGTCCCGGACTTCATCGTCATCGATGGCGGCGAGGGCGGCACCGGCGCCGCGCCCGTCGAGTTCAGCGATCATATCGGCCTGCCGATGCGCGAGGGGCTGCTCTTCGTCCACAACACGCTGGTCGGCGCCGGCCTGCGGGAGCGAATCCGGATCGGCGTCGCCGGCAAACTGGTGAGCGCCTTCGATGTGGCGGCCGTGCTCGCCATCGGCGCGGATTGGGTGAACTCGGCCCGGGGCTTCATGTTCGCGCTGGGCTGCATCCAGTCGATGAGCTGCCACACCAACCTCTGCCCCGTGGGCATCGCCACCCAGGACCCGAAGCGCAGCCGCGCCCTGGTGGTTCCCGACAAGGCCGAGCGCGTCGCCCGCTTCCATGACCGCACGGTCGAGGCCCTGGCCGACATGCTCGGCGCGGCGGGCCTTCGCCATCCCGATGACCTGCGCCCCCACCACCTGGTGCGCCGGACCGGCGCGGCGCAGCTGCGGCAATTCGACCGGACGCACTACTTCGCGCAGCCCCGCGACCTCATCGAGAACCGCGCGGAGAGCGACTTCTATCGGGAGAACTGGGACCTCGCGCGGGCGGACAGCTTTGCCCGCGCCCTGGAACGGGCGGGCTGAGGGAGGAAGCGCGGCGGGCCCCGGCTTGCCAGCGCGCTCCCACCGCACGACCCTGCCCGCGAGGAGATAACCATGAACGAATCACCCGTCGTCCTGATGTCCGTGGATAGCCGCGGCATCGCGACTGCCACCCTGAACCGCCCTGCCCTCGGCAATGCCTATAATGGCGAGATGCTCGACGCGCTGATCGAGGGCATTCCGAAGCTCGCCGCCGACCCGGCCATCCGCGGCCTCGTGATCCGCGGCGCGGGCAAGAACTTCCAGGCCGGGGCCGATATCGGCTGGCTCGGCGCCGCCGCGGCGGCCCCGCCGGCCGAGGCCTTCGCCGCCTCGCTGCAGACGACGCGCGCGATGCAGGTGCTGAACGAATTCGCCAAGCCGACCTTCGCCGTCATCCACGGCGCCTGCTTCGGCGGCGGCACCGGCATCGCCTGCTGCGTCGATGTAGCCCTGGCCTCGACCAAAGCGACCTTCGGCATTTCGGAGGTGCGGGTGGGCGTGTCCCCCACGCCGATCTCCACGCACATGGTCCATGCCATGGGGCTTCGCCACGCCCGCCGCTACGCCATCACGGGCGAGCGCTTCGGCCCGGAGGAGGCCATGCGCATCGGCCTGGTGCATGAGGTGCACGAGCCGGATGCCCTCGAAGCGCGGTTGGAGGAGATCATCTCCGCCATGCTGCTCTCCTCGCCCGCCGCCATCGCCGTGACGAAGACGAGCCTGCTGGAATCCAACGGCCTGACGCTGACCGCGCATGAGATGGCGCAGTTGGCGAACGAAAGCTGGATGGTGCGCGCCGGCAGCGAAGGCAAGGAAGGCCTCGCGGCCTTCAAGGAGAAGCGCAAGCCGCGCTGGGCCCCCTGAGCCCGACAGGGCGGCGCCGCGACGGCGCCGTCCCCTTTCCGTCAGCCCAGGAGCCGCCGGGCGGCCGCCACGACGCAGGCCTCGAAGAGGGAAGTATCGTTCCACCCCAGCGGCGCCGCCGGGCGGAAGAACAAGCCGCCGGAGGCCGCGATCGAGCCCTCGATCATGAGGTTGTCGGAGAGGCCGAAGTCCTCGACCTCCATGCCCGCCTCATCGCGCCAGGCCGCGCCGTCCCGCCGGGAAGTGATGCGCGTCCGATAGTCGCCCGTCGCATGGGTGTAGCCGAAGAGCGGCCGGCCGAGGGCGCGCATGTAGCCAAGCTCGAGGGTCGTGCCGGGATCGGCCCCGCCGCTGCGGAAGGGCGTCAGATTGGCCAGGAGCGCGTCGCAGCTCCGCATATGCGCCTCGCAGGCGGCATGGATGCGCGCCCAGTCGGGAAGGTCCGCGGCCGGCAGTTCCTGGGTGTCGAGCGGAAAGACGCCCTCCAGCCCGTGCCGCGCGCAGATGGCCTTCTTGGCAGCGCCCAGCGCGGCTGCATCGGGCAGGAAGACCTCGGGGCCAGCCAGATAGATTCGCATGCATTCTTTTGGCAGGAATGCCGGCTTCGAACCATGCTCGCCGGGCCGCGGAAGTCCTAGCCGCTGAGCTGCGCCAACGGCATCTCGAGCCGGATGACGACACCCTCCGGTGCCCAATCCCGCGCGATCTCGCCGCCCAGCCCCTGCACCGTGAGGCGCTCCAGCAGGCTGCCGAAGCCCTCCCCGCTACCGCCCGGGTCGACCGCCGGCCCGCCCTGCTCCGCCCAGTTCAGCAACAGAGTCTCGCCCTCAATGGCGGTCCGCACCGCGACCCGCCCCCTTCCGGTCGAGAGCGCTCCGTACTTGGCGGCATTGGTCGTGAACTCATGCAGCAGCAGCGCCAGCGAGGTCAGCGTCGAGCCGCTGAGCGGCACATCCACGCCCGTGAGCTCCAGCCGCGACGCCGCCGCGAAGTCATGCGGCGCGACGATCGCGGCGAGAAGGGCGAAGAGGGTCGTGCCCCCCTGCCCCGTGATCTCGCGGCCCAGATCCGGCAGCGTCAGGTCATGGGCGCGGGAAAGCGCCAGCACCCGCTCCCGCAGCGAGGTGGCGAGCTCGTCCGTGTCCTGCGCGGTGAGCGCGCTGACCGAGATGAGCCCGGTCGTAACGGAAAAAAGGTTCTTCACCCGGTGGTTCATCTCGCGCAGCAGCAAGCTCTGGCGCTCCTGCGCGCGCTTCCGTTCCGAGATGTCGCGCGCGATCTTGGAGGCGCCGATGATGATGCCCTGCGCATCGCGCACGGGCGACACCGTCAGCGAGATGTCGAGGAAGGAGCCATCCTTTCGGCGGCGCACCGTCTCGTAGTGCTGGACGCGCTCGCCGCGGCGGATGCGGCCCAGAATATCCGCTTCCTCATGCAGGCGGTCCTCGGGGATCAGGATGGTGACGTGCCGACCCACGGCCTCCTGCTCGGTATAGCCGAAGAGGCGCGTGGCGCCGGCGTTCCAGCTGGAGATATCGCCGGTGAGGGACTTGCTGAGGATGGCGTCGTCCGAATTCTCGACGATGGAGGCGAACCAGGCATTGTCCTGCTCCACCCTCCCGCGCGCCTCGGCCCCGCGCCGCGCGACCTCCATCAATCGGGCGTGGTCGATGGCGATGGCGACCTGGCCGGCCACGGCGGCCGCAATCTCGTCCTCCTCCCCAGCGAAGGCCGCCGGCCGTTCATGCAGGACGGCAATGCAACCATGGACATCGCCATCGGGCGAAGCGATTGGGACGCAGAGGAAGCTCGCGGGGGCCGGCAATCCGTCCGGCAGGCCGAGCAGCAACGGCATGCCGCAGAAACGGGGATCGATGCGGATGTCGTCGCTGAGGAAGGTATCGGCTTCCTGGAGGGTCGGCCGCAAGGTGACCTTCGCGCCGCAGCCCTCGACGGCCTGCAGCAGGGCTTTCGAGAGGCCGGTGATGCCTGGCTCGCGCAGGAAGCAGAGGCCAAAGCTGGCGCCCGTCCATTCGGCGGCGGCGGTGGCGGCCATCTCCGCAAGCTCGGCCGGATCGGAAATCCGGGCGATGGCCGAAAATATCCGCAGACGCTTCGCGCGTGGCGCGAAAACTTGTTGGTCGCTCTTCATGCCTGTCGCGGAATGGCCTTCGGTCCTCCTGGATCCCCGCCCTAGTGAAGAGCCGGGCAAATGGGGCCGACGGTCGCCGCAGCCTTTCCGCATCCTAACAAGCCCCCGGCCGCGTCGATAGGGGAAAGGAGTGGTTTCCCATCCTCGCCGAAGGGGTGAAGGCGCGGCCCGGCCGCCGGCAGGCCATCATTCCGAGGGCGAGGAGAATTTTCATGGGAAGGTCCGTGAAGGACCGGCGCCGTGGCTCGGCCGCCTATAATTCCATTCTGACATCGTCGCGGAATGGAGGAGGCGAGGCTTGCATGCCGGGGCGGCGGCACGGTATCGAATATTTGAGAATGAAATCAATGCTCGGAGGGCATCCCATGGCGATTCAGGACAATCCGGACCTCGCCCGCCGAACATTCCTCGCCGGAACCGGCGCCGCGGCCCTCGCCGCCCCGGCCGTCCATGCCCAGACGGCCCCCATCAAGATCGGCCTCGTCGCGGTGCTGACGGGCGCCGGCGCCTCCCTCGGCACGCATCTGCGCGACGGCTGGATGCTCGGCATGCGGCACCTCGACACGAAGATCGGCGGCCGCCGGGTAGAGACGATCGTCATCGACGACGAGCTGCGGCCGGACGTCGCCGTCACCAAGGTCCGCGCCGCGATCGAGCGCGACAAGGTGGACTTCGTCGTCGGCGTCGTCTTCTCGAACATCCTGGGCGCGATCATCCGGCCGGTGACGGATTCCGGCACCTTCCTCATCTCGACCAATGCCGGCCCCTCGACGCTCGCCGGCCGCGGCTGCAGCCCCTACTTCTTCACCACCAGCTACAATAACGACCAGGTCCATTCGGTGATGGGCAAGGTGGCGCAGGATTCGAACTACCGCCGCGTCTTCGTGCTGACGCCGAACTACCAGGCAGGCCGCGACGCGGTGGCGGGCTTCAAGTCCAAGTTCCAGGGAACGATCGTGGACGAGGTCTACGTGCCGCTGACGCAGCTGGACTTCTCGGCCGAGCTGGCGCGCATCGCCTCCCTCCGGCCGGACGCCGTCTTCACCTTCATGCCGGGCGGGCTCGGCGTGAACCTCGTGAAGCAGTACCGGCAGGCCGGCCTCGCCAACATCCCCTTCCTCTCGACCTTCACCGTCGATGAATCGACGCTGCCCGCCCAGGGCGAGGCGGCGCTCGGCTTCTATTCGGCCGCCACCTGGGCGCCGAACATGGACAACCCCGCGAACCAGGCCTTCGTCCGCGACTTCGAGGGCGTCTTCAACTACGTCCCGGCCAGCTATGCCGCGCATAGCTACGACGCCGCGCGGCTACTCGATTCCGCCGTGCGGAAGGTCGGCGGCAACCTCTCCGACAAGAACGCCCTGCGCGCCGCCATCGCGGCCGCAGACTTTCAGAGCGTGCGCGGCGCCTTCCGCTTCGGCATCAACCAGTACCCCGTGCAGGACCTCTGGCAGCTCCAGGTCGCGCGCCGGCCGGACGGCCGCTTCCAGACGGAGACGGTGCGCAAGGTCCTTACCGCCGATATCGATCCCTGGGCGCGCGAATGCCGGATGCCCGTGCGCATCTGAGCCGGCCCGGCTAATCCTCCCCGGGTGAACACGACGCTCCTCCTGATCCAGGTGCTGAACGGTCTTCAGTTCGGCATCCTGCTCTTTCTCATCGCCGCCGGCCTCACGCTGGTCTTCGGCGTCATGGACTTCATCAACCTCGCCCATGGCGTGCAGTACATGGTGGGGGCCTATCTGGGCGCGACGCTCGCGGCCTGGACGGGCAGCTTCTGGCTCGGGCTCCTGCTGGCCCTGCCCGCCACCCTCCTCTTCGGGCTGCTGCTGGAATTCCTGGTCTTCCGGCACTTCTACGACCGCGATCATCTCTCGCAGGTGCTCGCGACCTTCGGCGTGATCGTCTTCCTCAACCAGGCCATGAAGGCGCTCTTCGGCACGGCGCCCCTGCAGATGCCGCTGCCGGAGGCCCTGAATGGCGGCATCCCGGTGATGGACGGGCTGCTCTACCCCACCTATCGCCTCGCGATCCTCGGGGCCGGCCTCGCCGTCGCCGGCCTGCTCTGGTTCCTGGTCGAGCGGACGCGCGCCGGCATGCTGGTCCGCGCGGGGGCCAGCAACGCGCCGATGGTGAGCGCGCTCGGCATCGATATCCGCCGGCTCTTCATGCTGGTCTTCGGCTTCGGCGCCATGCTGGCGGGCTTCGCCGGGGTGCTGGCGGCCCCCATCCTCTCCGTCGAGCCGGGCATGGGCGATGCGCCGCTGATCCTCGCCTTCGTGGTGATCGTGATCGGCGGCATCGGCAGCATCCGCGGCGCCTTCGTGGCGGCCCTGCTGGTGGGTCTCGTCGAAACGCTGGGGCGCGGGATGATGCCGGATCTGATGCGGCTCTTCCTCGACCCCTCCGCCGCACGGCAGACGGGTGCGGCCCTGGCCTCCATGCTGGTCTACATCGTCATGGCGGCCATCCTGGCCTTCCGGCCCGCCGGCCTCTTCCCGGCCCGCCGATGAGGTGGCGCGACGCCGCGGTGCCGCTCGCGATCTTCGCGCTGCTGGCCATCGCCCCCTTCATCGGCTTCGGTCAGGGCTATTCGCTGACGCTGCTCGCGCGGGCGATGATCTTCGGCATCGCCGCCATCTCGCTCTCGCTGATCGTCGGCGGCGCCGGCCTGGTCAGCCTGGGCCATGCCGCCATGCTGGGCATCGGCGCCTATGGCGTCGTGGTGCTGGACCATGCCCGCATCACCGAGGCCTGGATCGTGATCCCGGCCGCCATGGCCGCGGCGGGCGCCTTCGCGGCGGTGACGGGCGCGGTCGCGATCCGCACCTCGGGCGTGCATTTCATCATGATCACCCTGGCCTTCGGCCAGATGGCCTTCTTCGCCACCTCCTCCCTCTCGGTCTATGGCGGCGACGACGGCTACACCCTCTACAACCGCACCGAGCTCTTCGGGACGCGCGCGCTGGAAGGGCGGCTCTTCTTCCACTTCGCCTGCCTCGGACTGCTCATCCTGTCCTGGGCGCTGGTCGAGACCCTGCTGGCGAGCCGCTTCGGGCGGGTGCTGCGCGCGGCCCATCAGAACGAGACCCGGGCGCGGGCCGTGGGCTTCGAGCCCTATCGCTACCGCCTCGTCGCCTATGCCCTCGCGGGCGCCCTCGGCGGGCTCGCGGGCGTTCTGCTCGCCAATGGCGCGGAGTTCGTCGCCCCCGCCTATCTGAGCTGGCAGCGCAGCGGTGACCTGCTTTTCATGGTGATCCTTGGCGGTGTGGCCGGGCCGCACGGGGCGCTGATGGGAGCCCTGGCCTTCATCCTCATCGAGGAATGGCTCGCCCATCTCACCGAGCATTGGCGGCTGATCTTCGGCCCGCTGCTCATCCTCTGCGTCTATTTCATGCGCGACGGCATGGCCGGGGTGCTGCGCCGTGACTGAGCCGCTGCTCGAGCTGCGGGGCCTGCACAAGAGCTTCGGCGGCCTCACGGTCACCGACGACGTCTCGCTGGAACTGCGCCAGGGCGAGATCCACGCCCTGATCGGCCCCAACGGCGCCGGCAAGACGACGCTGATCCACCAGATCAGCGGCACGCTGGCGCCCGATGCCGGGCAGATCGTCTTCGCCGGCGAGGATGTGACCCGCCTCTCCCTCGCGCAGCGGGCGCGGCGGGGGCTGGCGCGGAGCTTCCAGATCACCAGCCTCCTGCCCGGCTTCTCGGCGCTCGAGAACGTGGCCCTGGCCGTGCAGGCGCGCAGCGGCTCCTCCTTCCGCTTCTTCCGCCCCGCGCTGCACGAGGCGGCGCTGAACGACCAGGCCATGGCTGCGCTGACCGAGGTCGGGCTGGAGCGCCGCGCCGCCCTGCCGGCCGCCGCGCTTTCGCATGGCGAGAAGCGGCAGCTGGAGCTCGCCGTCGCGCTGGCCATGCAGCCGCGCCTGTTGCTGCTGGACGAACCGCTGGCCGGCACCGGCGCCGAGGAGGCCGAACGGCTCATGCGCATCCTCGGCGAGCTGCGCGGCCGCTACGGCATCCTCCTCATCGAGCACGACATGCCGGCCGTCTTCGCCCTGGCGGACCGGATCTCGGTGCTGGCGCAGGGCAAGGTCATCGCCTCCGGCACGAAGGACGAGATCCGCGCCGACCCCGTCGTCCGCGACGCCTATCTCGGCGACGAGGAGGCGGCCTGATGCTGCATATCGAAGGCCTCGCCGCCGCCTATGGCCAGAGCCAGGCGCTGACGGACGTCACCTTCGGCCTGGAGGCCGGCGAGGTCGTGACGCTGCTCGGCCGCAACGGCATGGGCAAGACGACCACCATCCGCGCCATCATGGGGCTGCTGGGCAGCGTCGGCGGCCGCGTCACCGCGGGCAGCCTTCGCTTCGGGGAGACGGCGCTCATCGGCCTCGCACCGCATGTCATCGCGCGGCAGGGCATCGGGCTGGTCCCGGAAGGACGGCAGATCTTCCCGACGCTGAGCGTGGAGGAGAACCTGGTCGCCACCGCACGCCCCGGCCGGTGGAATCTGGAGGCGGTCTATGCGCTCTTCCCCCGCCTGCGGGAGCGGAGCGGCAATGCCGGCCGCAACCTCTCGGGCGGCGAGCAGCAGATGCTGGCCATCGGCCGCGCCCTGATGACCAATCCCCGGCTGCTCATCCTGGACGAAGCCACCGAGGGCCTGGCGCCGCTCGTCCGCGCGGAGATCTGGAGCGTGCTCGGCCGGCTGAAGGCCGAGGGGCAGGCGATCCTGCTCATCGACAAGAACCTCTCGGCCGTGATGCAGCTGGCGAACCGGCACGTGATCATCGAGCGCGGCCGCACCGTCTGGACCGGCGATAGCGCGGCCCTGGCAGCCGCGCCGGAACTGCGCGAGCAGTACCTGCATATCTAGATCGGGAGCGCGGAAAGCGCTCTTTGGGCTTTCGCCCTTCGCCAATCCGCTCGATACCCATGCGGGCCCGTCAGCGCGGGGTCGCGCCTTGCGGCCTTGGTCAGGTCGCCCAGCTATGCTGCATAGCAGCATTATATTGCCGCTGCGGAACGAGAAGAGGCATCGATGACCGAGACTGCCGACATCACCCGATCCGCGGCGCGGATGCCTGCATGAGCCGCCAGAACCGCCTCGCCTTTCTCCTGGGCCTGCTCTCGGCCTTCGCGCCGCTGTCGATCGACATGTACCTGTCGTCGCTGCCGGAGATCGGACACGAGCTGGGAGGGGGAATTGAAAGGGCGCAGCTGACGCTGGTGGCCTATTTCATCGGCCTCGGCGCCGGGCAGCTCGTCCATGGCCCGCTCGCGGACCGGCTGGGCCGGCGGCGGCCGCTTTTCATCGGACTCGCCATCTATATCGTGGCCTCGGCCCTCTGCGCCCTGGCCACGAGCATGGAGGCGCTGATCCTGCTCCGCCTGATCCAGGCGCTGGCGGGTTGCGCGGGCATGGTCATCGCGCGTGCCGTGGTGCGCGACGTGGCGCATGAGATCGATCCGGTGAAGCTGATGGGCCGGCTGATGCTGGTGATGGGCGTCGCGCCGATCCTGGCGCCGGTCCTGGGCGGCTACCTCGCCGCGGCGCTCGGCTGGCGCGCCATCTTCTGGTGCCTGGCGCTGATCGGGGCGCTGGCGCTCGGCCTGTGCCTGCTCTTCCTTCCGGAGACCCATCCGCCCGCAAAGCGCCAGCGCTCCTCCATCACCGCCGTGATGCGGAGCTACGGCGCCTTGATCACGGACCGCCGCTTCCTCTCCACGGCGCTGGTCTCCGGCCTCGCGATGGGCGGGATGTTCGCCTATATCTCAGGCTCGCCCTTCGTCTTCATCTCGATCTACGGCATCCCGCCGGCGCAGTACGGCCTCTATTTCGGCGCCGGCGCCGTGGGCTTCATCCTGGTGTCCCAGCTCGGCGGGCGGCTGGCCACGCGCTTCGGCCGCGAGCGCGTCTATACCGTCTCTGTCGCCATGATCGCCTTGGCCGGCTCGCTGCTGACGCTCTGCGTCCTGCTCGGCGCGCCCTTCTTCGCGGTCTATGCGTCGATCATCTTCTACATAGCCACCCTCGGCATTGTGGCGCCGGTGGGCAGCGTGCTGGCGATCACGCCCTTCCCGCATATCGCGGGCACGGCCTCGGCGCTGCTGGGGACCGTGCAGTTCGGCATGGGCGCCATCGCCGGAACCCTCGTCTCGACCCTGCACAACGGTACCGCGCTGCCCATGGCGATGAGCCTGGGCATCCTCGGCGTCTCCGCGATCGTGCTGCGGGTGTTGCTGACCCGCTGAGGGTCAGCGCCCGGCTGGTCAGGCGGCGGCGTGGATGGCGCGCCAGATCTTCTCCGGCGTCGCGGGCATGTCCATATGCGCGACGCCCATCGGCCGCAGCGCCTCGACGATCGCGTTCATCACCGCCGGCAGGGAGCCCGCGCAACCCGCCTCGCCGCAGCCCTTGGCGCCGAGCGGGTTGGTCTTGCAGGGCACGGGATGGCTCTCGAAACCGAAGCTCGGCACGTCGTCGGCGCGCGGCAGGCCGTAATCCATGAAGCTGCCGGAGAGCAGCTGGCCGTCCTCCGAATAGGCGACGTATTCGTGCATGGCCTGACCGATGCCCTGCACGATGCCGCCATGCGCCTGGCCCTGCACCAGCAGCGGATTCACGATCACGCCGAAATCGTTGACGGTCACGTAGTTCACGAAGCGCGTATGGCCCGTCTCCGGGTCGATCTCGACCTCGGCCACATGGCAGCCGTTCGGGAAGGCCATCGGCGCCTGGTCGAAGACATGCGTGACGTCGAGGCTGTCCGGCAGCTCGCCCGCCTCCCTCTCCGCCTGCGGCATCTCCTTGAGCTTCGCCGCCAGCTCCATGATGCCGATGCTGCGGTCCGTGCCCGCAACGGTGAAGGCGCCGCTGTCGAACTCGATATCGGCGACGGCCGTCTCCATCACATGGGCGGCGGCCTTCCTCCCCTTCTCGATGACGAGTTCCGAGGCCTCGACGATGGCCCCGCCCGAGGCCATCAGCGACTTGGAGCCGCCTGTGCCGCCGCCGGCGATCAGCTCGTCGCTGTCCCCCTGCAGCAGCCGGACGGCCTCGAAGGGCACGCCCAGATGCTGGTGCAGCACCTGCGCGAAGGGGCTCCAATGCCCCTGCCCGTAGTCGAGCGTGCCGGTGATGATGGTGACGGTCCCGTCCTCGCCGAAGCGGATGCCGCCCTGCTCCTTCATCGGCGGCGCCGTGCATTCGAGGAAGTTGCCGATGCCGATCCCGCGCAGCTTGCCGCGCTGCTTCGCCTCCGCCCGGCGCGCCTCGAAGCCCGAGAAGTCCGCGGCCTCCAGCGCCTTGTCCAGGATCGCCGAGAAGTCGCCGCCGTCGTAGATGCTGCCGCTCGCGGCGGAATAGGGCATCTGCGCGTTCTTGATGTGGTTGATCTTGCGCAGCTCGATGGGCGATTTCCCCATCGCCCGCGCGGCCTCCTCGATCAGCCGCTCCATGTAGTAATTGGCCTCGGGCCGGCCGGCGCCGCGATAGGCGGTGACGGGAACCGAGTTGGTGAGGATGCAGCGCGTGTGCACCTCCAGCAGCGGCGTCGCGTAGTTCGACTGGATGTTCTTCGAGTAGTTGCCCGTCGCCATGTTCGGCCCAACATTGGTCAGGTAGGCGCCCATATTGGCGAAGCTGGTGAGCCGCACGGCGAGGAACTTGCCCTCCGCGTCGAGCGCGAGCTCCGCCTCCACCTCATGGTCGCGGCCATGCGCGTCGGACTGGAAGGAGCCGCTGCGCTCATCCGTCCACTTCACGGGTCGGCCCAGCACCTTGGCGGCGTGCAGCAGCGGCAGGTACTCGGGATAGGCGGCGGACTTCATGCCGAAGCTGCCGCCGACATTGCCGGTCAGGATGCGCAGCTGGCTCCGCGCCACCTTCAGCACTTCCGCCATCTGGTTGCGCAGGCCGAAGACGCCCTGGCAGCCGACGCGCAGCACGAAGCGCCCGGTCTCGGCCTCGTATTCGCCAATGGCGCTGCGCGGCTCCATCGCCGCCACCACGATACGGTTGTTGCGGATGGAAAGCTTCTGCACATGCGCCGCGGCGGCAAAGGCCTCGGCCACCTTCCCCGCATCGCCGAAGCGGAAGTCGAGCACCTGGTTGCCCGGGATGTCGTCATAGAGAAGCGGCGCATCCGGCGCGGCAGCGGCCGAGGCCTCCGTGGCGGCCGGCAGGGTCTCGACGTCAAGGAAGATGAGCTCGGCCGCGTCCTTGGCCTGGGCCTTGGTCTCCGCCACGACCACCGCGATCGGATCGCCCACGAAGCGCAGCCGGTCCTTGGCGAGCGCCGCGCGGCGCGTGGTGCGGAGCGGCGTGCCGTCAATGCTCTTCAGCGGCATGGGGCAGATCATCTCGCCATAGTCGCCGAGGTCGGCCGCGGTGATGACGGCATGCACCCCCGGGGCGGACTGCGCCTCGCCGATGTCCATCGAGTTCAAGACCGCATGCGCATAGGGGCTGCGCAGCACATAGGCATAGAGCTGGTCCGGCAGCGACAGGTCGTCCGTATAACGACCCTGGCCCTTGAGCAGCTTCGGATCTTCCTGCCGGGGCACGGGCTGGCCGATGCCGAACTTCATGCGCGTGGGGTCGAAGGGGAGGCTGGAGTCGGGCATCGCTTCAGTCCTTGAGCAGCTTCCGCCGGGCGGGAGGCGCGGCACAACCTGGCCCGGGGCATGAGGCGGGATCTTGCAGGACGTTCATGCTTCGGGCTTTGCATGGATGGTAGGCGCCGGAGGGGCTTCCGCAAAGATGCCTGGCGCGCCACGCTGCGCGGCATCCAGGAAAGCCCATGAACCAGCAGAACCGCCGCCCTCTCCGAAAACAGGCGCCCGCGTGAACCCGGCCATCCTCGGCATGCTCTACGCCGTGGGCGCCGGCTTCACCTTCTCCCTGCTCAACATCATGCTGCGCATGCTGTCCGAGCAGCTTCCGCCCTTCGAGGTGCAGTTCCTGCGCTACTTCATGGGGCTGGTCGTCATGACGCCGTGGATTCTGCATGAGGGGCTGGCGGCCTATCGGACGCGCAGCATCAGCGGCCAGCTCTGGCGCGGGGCCGTGCATGCGTCGGGCCTCTACCTCTGGTTCGCGGCGCTGCCGATCATCCCTTTCTCCGAGCTGGTGGCCATCAGCTTCACGGGGCCGATCTTCATCATGATCGGCGCAGTGATCTGGCTGAAGGAGGTCATGTTCTGGCAACGCTGGGTCGCGGGGCTCATCGGCTTCGTGGGCGTGCTCGTGGTGGTCTGGCCGGGCCTGACCGGCGGCGGCAACTGGGGCTCGCTGCTGATGCTGGCCTCCTCGCCGCTCTTCGCGGCCTCCTTCCTCATCACCAAGGCGCTGGCCAAGCGGGACTCGCCGACGGTCATCGTGGCCTGGCAGTCCCTGACGGTGACGCTCTTCACCCTGCCGGCCGCCCTCTACGTCTGGCAGTGGCCCAGCGCCTCGCAATGGGCGGTCCTGCTGCTCTGCGGCGCGCTCGGCAGCTTCGGCCACTGGCTGCTGACCAATGCCTATCGCGTCGCCGATATCTCGACCGCCCAGCCGGTGAAGTTCCTCGACATGATCTGGGCCGCGACCCTCGGCTACCTCGTCCTGTCGGAGATCCCGACCTCTTCGACCTTGGTCGGCGCCGCCGTCATCTTCATCTCAACCACCTGGATAGCGCGCGTCGAAGCGCGGCGCGGAAGGAGTAGGCCAGCATGACCGCCGAGATCGACGACATCGAAGCCCGCGCCCAGCTCTCCCGCACCCCCTGCGGCGATGGCGACATCGTCTGGCGCAGCTGGGGCTCCGCGCCCGGCACGCTGGTGCTGATGCATGGCGGTTCGGGCAGCTGGCGGCACTGGCTGCGCAACATCGACGCGCTCTCGGCGCAGTACCGCGTCCTCGCCGCCGATATCCCGGGCCTGGGCGAAAGCGCCATGCCGCCGGATGCGAAGGACATCTATGACGTGGCCCGGCCGCTGGCCGCGGGCCTGGCCTCCCTGCTCGGCCCGGACCGGCGCTACCACCTCACCGGCTTCTCCTTCGGCGCCAATGTCGGCGGCCACCTGGCGGCGCTGGAGGGCGACCATGTCCGCACCGTCACCGTCGTCGGCGCGGCCTCGCTCGGCCTGCCGCGCCCGCCGCTGGAGCTCCTCAAGGTCCGCGACAAGCAGGGCGCCGAGCGCCGCGCCGCCAATGCCGAGAACCTGGCCCGGCTGATGATCCGCGACCGCTCGAAGATCGACGACACGGCGCTCGACATCCAGGAGTTCAACACCCAGCACGCCCGCTTCCGCAGCCGGGGCTTCGCCTCCGGCGCCAGCCTGAAGGAAGCGCTGGAGAAGGCGACCGCCCCCATTAACGGCATCTGGGGCGAGATGGACACGGTGGCCTGGCCGGACGTGCAGTCGCGGCTCGACGTGCTGCGCGCCATCGACCCGACGCTGCTCTCGTACGTCGTGCAGGGCGCCGGGCATTGGGTTTCCTACGAGGCGGCGGAAGAGTTCAACGCGGCGCTTCTTCGGATTCTGGCTGAACGCGAAGCCAGTACAGGCCGATGAAGGCCGCCATCGACAGGCCGATGGTCAGCCAGAGCGCCGAAGCGCCGTAGCCCTCCACGAAAAAGCCGAAGACGGCCGGCGCCAGGGCCGCGAGGAAACGGCCCGGCGCCACGATCATCCCCTGCCGCGCGCCATAGCCGGCCGCGCCGAAGACCGCGAGCGGCAGCGTGCCGCGCACGATGGTGAGGATGCCATTCCCCGCGCCGTGGATCACGGCGAAGACCATGGCCGCCGGCGCGCCGAAGACCAGCAGCAGCACGGCGGCCACCGGGTGGCTGACCTGCGCCAGCTTGGCCGAGAGCAGCGGATGCGCCTTGCGCAGCAGCGTGAATTCCAGCACCCGCGCCCCCACCTGCGCCGGGCCAAGCAGCGCGCCCGCCAGGACCGCGGCGGCCGGCGTGGCGCCGACGGCCAGCAGCAGCGCGGGAAGATGGGCGCCGAGCGCCGCCGCGGTGAAGGAGCTTACCGAGAAGATCGCCGCCATCAGGATCGCCGAGCGGCGCGTCTGCCGCACGGCGGCGGAGGGCATGGGCTTCGGCGCCACGACCTCGCGCGCGCCTGCCCGCGGCAGCAGCAGGTTGAGCGGCAGGGCAAGCAGAAGGTGGATGGCGATCCAGCCGAGGCAGGCGCCGCGCCAGTCCCAGGCGGCCTGCATCGCCGAGGTCAGCGGCCAGCCCAGGGTGCTGGCGAAGCCCGCGATGAGCGTGATGCCGGTGATCGCGCCACGCGCCTCCTTGCCGTAGAGCCGGGCAAGGGCCGCGAAGGCTGCATCGTAGAGGCCCATGCCCATGGCCACGCCCATCGCCAGCCATCCCGCGAAGACCAGCACCGGTCCATGGGCCGTGGCCAGCAGCGCCAGCCCCAGCGCGAAGACGAGGTTGGAGAGGGCCAGCACCCCCCTGCCGCCGTGGCGGTCGATCGCCGCCCCCACCCGCGGGCCCAGGACGGCGGCGATCAACATGGCGCAGGAGAAAGCGACGAAGACCGTCGAGGTGGCGAGGCCGGTATCCCGTGCCATCGCGGGGGCCAGGATGGCGGGCAGGTAGTAGCTGCCGCCCCAGGCCAGGGTCTGGGCCGCCCCCAGCAGCAGGACGACCCAGGACTTCTTCATACTTCGTCGCGCAGCAGCGGTTGGGCGGCGGCCAGGACGCGCTCGTAGCGGGCGCGCTCGGCGGCGGCCTTCTCAGGCGGCCATTCGCGATAGCCCCGCCCGGTCTTCGGGCCGAGCCGGTTCTCGGCGACGAGCTTGGCCAAGCCCGGCGAGGGCTCGGGGCTCGTGTTCAGGCTCGGATAGATGGTGGCGCCGGCCGCGAGCTGCGTCTCCAACCCCGCCAGCTCCTTCTGCAGGATCGGCCCGGCCGCGAGGTAGCGGAAACCGAAGCAGTAGCGCACCGCCCGGTCCACATCCTCGGCCGTGGCGAGGCCGGAATCGATGCAGGAGAAGGCCTCGCGCATCAGCGCGTGCTGGATACGGTTGGCGAGGAAGCCCGGCTCGTCGCGCGAGACGCGGATCGGCATGCGGCCGAGCTTCTCCATGATGGCGAAGAAGCGATCGATGACCCAATCCTCCGTCGCCTCGCCCTTCACCACCTCGACGCCGGGGACCAGATGCGCCGGCAGGAAGAAGTGCAGGTTGCACATGCGGGATTTCGTCGCGCAGTCCCGCGCGATCTCGGTGATGCGGTAGCCCGAGGCGTTGGAGCCGATGGGAATGCCCGCCGGCACCAGCCGGTCCAGCACGCCGAAGACCTGGCGCTTCAGGTCCATCCGCTCCGGCGCCGCCTCAATCACGCAGCCGCATTCGGCGAAGGGAAGCTCCTCCAGGGTCGCGACAAGCGTGAGGCCCGCCTCGAGGGCCGGATCGGCGCCCAGCTGGCTCAACGAAAGCCGCACGCGCTCGCGCTTCGCCGGCCAGGAATCGGTCATCGGCTCCTGCGCCGCGACGCGCCATCCCCCGGCCAGGAAGATCGCGGAAATATCGCAGCCCATCAGGCCCATGCCGATGACGGCGGCTGTCTCGCTCATGCTTCACGCTCCGGGTAGAAAATCTTCACCACTTCGATCTCCTCGACGCCGGCCGGCGTGCGCAGCTTCACCAAGTCCCCCTGGCGCTTGCCCAGCAGCGCGCGCGCCACCGGCGAGACCCAGGAGATGCGGCTCAGCGTCGCATCCGCCTCCTCCATGCCGACGATGGTCACCGTGACCTCGGAATCGTCCTCGCGCGCATAGGTCACGGTTGCGCCGAAGAAGACCTGGTCGCGTCGCTTCTGGTCCCGCGCATCCACAACCTCGGCACGGTCCAACCGCCGCCGGAGGAAACGCACGCGGCTGTCGATCTGGCGCAGGCGGCGCTTGCCGTATTGGTAGTCCGCATTCTCGCTGCGATCGCCCAGGGCCGCGGCCCAGGAGACGATCTCCGTCACCTTGGGGCGTTCGCCATGCCAGAGCTGATGCAATTCGGCCTGGAGGGCCGCATGGCCATCCGGCGTCATGTAGAAGGGCGTGCCCGGCGGAACGCCGGGCGGGCCCTCATCATCATCGTCGTCATCACCGCTCATGGCCGGAGGTGCCCGCGCCTCATTCCGCCGCCAGCTTGAGGGCCACGGGGTCGCGGCGCGCCAGGCGGGCGAGCAGCGCGTCCACCTCGGCCCGGGTGGCGTCGCTGAGCTTCGGCCCGGGGTTCCGGACCGTCGCATGGGCGAGGATGCCGCGGCGCATCAGCACGTATTTGCGCACCGCGAGCCCCAGGCCCGGCTGGTGCTCGGTGCGGATCAACGGCAGATGCGCCTCGAAGAGGTCCATGGCCGCGTCCCGCTCGCCGGCCGCCAGCAGCGCCCGGACGCGCACCAGCATCTCGGGGAAAGCGTAGCCGGTCATCATGCCGTCGGCGCCGCGCAGCGTCTCCTCGGGCAGGAAGAGCCCGCCATTGCCGCCATAGATGGCGATGCGGCGCATCTCGCCCGACTTCATCAGCCCGACAAGGGCGGAGATCTTGTCGAGGCCGGGCCAGTCCTCGGCCTTCAGCATCATGCAGCGCGGATCGGCCGCCAGGGCCGCGATGGCGCGGACCGGCAGGTTGATGCCCGTCGCCTGCGGATAGTCCTGGATGACCCAGGGCGCGGGGGCCACGGCTTCGGCCGCGCCCTGCATCCAGGAGAGCGCCGCGTCGTCGCCCCGAAGGCCGGTGGGCGGCGCGATCATCACGCCGGCGGCCCCCGCCTCCATGGAGCGCTGCGCCAGCGCGCGCATCGGCGCATAACCGGCGGCGGAGACGCCCACGATCACCGGCAGCCCGCCCGCATGCTTCAGCACGATGCGGACCAGGCGCATGGCCTCCTCGGCGTCCAGCTTGGGCGCCTCGCCCATGATGCCGAGGATGGTGAGGCCCGTGGCCCCGGTGGCCACATAGGCCTCCGTCATCGCCGCGGCGCTGCGCTCGTCCAGCGCGCCGTCCGGCGTGAAGGGCGTGGGGCAGATGACGCAGACGCCGGATGCTTCGGCTGTGAGCATGGAACTTCTCCTCCGTAACGTGGAAAGCTAGACCCGATGCGGGCCGCTGCGAAGAACGGGCGACAAGCCTTCCTCGGGGCTATTCGGCGCCCTGCGTAAAATTCGCCCACGAAAAGTCTTGATCAGTCGGCAATACGGGCAGCATGTCGCTCGCCCCCACCCTTTCCGTCGTCGTGCCCTGCTATAACGAGCAGGAGGTGCTGCCCGAATTCCATGCCCGCCTGGTGCCGGTGATGGACGCGCTGGGCTGGCCCTGGGAGGTCGTCTACGTCAATGACGGCTCGCGCGACACGACCTTCGCGGTCATGAGCGATCTCGCCGCCCGGGACGCCCGGGTGGCCCTGGTCAACCTGTCGCGCAACTTCGGCAAGGAGATCGCGCTGACCGCCGGCCTCGACCATGCCCGCGCTACCCATGGCGTCGTGGTCATCGACGCCGACCTGCAGGACCCGCCCGAGGTCATCCCCGCCCTCGTCGCCGCCGCGCAGGAAGGATTCGACATCGCCTATGCCCAGCGCAGCATCCGCCATGGTGAGAACTGGCTGAAGCGCACCACGGCCTCGATGTTCTACCGGGTGATGCAGCGCCTCGGCGGCAAGGTGCAGCTGCCGCGCGACACGGGCGATTTCCGCTACATGTCCCGCCGCTCGCTGGACGCGCTGCTGACCATGCGCGAGCAGCACCGCTTCATGAAGGGGCTCTTCGCCTGGGTGGGCTTCCCCTCGGTCGCCGTGCCCTATGAGCGCGCGCCCCGCGCCGCGGGCGAGACCAAGTGGAACTACTGGAAGCTGTGGAACCTCTCGCTCGAGGGCATCACCAGCTTCACCGTGGCGCCCCTCAAGATCGCGACCTATCTGGGCCTCGCCACCGCCTTCTTCGCCGGCCTCTATCTTCTGCAGCTGGTGGTGCGGACACTCTTCTTCGGCAACCCGACAGCGGGCTATCCGAGCCTCATGGCGGTGGTGCTGTTCCTGGGCGGCGTGCAGCTCATGACCCTCGGCATCATCGGCGAGTATCTCGGGCGCATCTTCAACGAGACCAAGGGAAGGCCGCTCTACCTGGTGGAGCGGCACCTCCCCTCAACGGCAGACCGTGAGGTCTCCCGCCGCCCGGCAGCCTGAGCCCGAAAGGCCGGCGAAGCCTTCCCGAGCGGCCAGCCCCACCCGCAACTCGCCCGGCGCCAGTGGCGAGGCCATCACCGCCGCATCGTTGCAACGCGGGGGCGTGCGCCAACGCGCGGCATACATGGTGTTCATGGGCCGCGGCGTCTCGCTGGCGAGGAGCAGCAGCTCCAGCGTGCGGATCCGCGCCGCGTCGTCGCTCGGCGGGATGCAGGCCCAGGAGGGCAGCAAGGTGATGCTCCGCGCCTCGCGGAACAGGGGACGCAACTCGTCGGCCGGGACGGTCCACGGCGCGCGCTGCGCGGCCCAGAGACGCAGCCCCTCCCGCATCGGCGCGGCATCCACGAATTGCAGCAGCGCGCAGGCCAGCAGGATGGCGACGCCGCGCGCCCCCCGGCCCGCGAGCAGCACGGCCGCCCCGATCATCAAGGCGTAGCCGACGGGCCAGAAGAAGCGGCCGGAGGCGCGGAACTGCTCCAGCACGCCCGGCGCCGGGCCGAGATCCAGGAGGATGCGGTCGCCGAGGCCGATCCGGAACGAGAGCGCCAGCGCGGTCAGCCCCAGCAGTGCGAGCACGAGGCCGAGATGGTCACGCAGCGCCGGCGCGATCCGCTGCCGAGCCACGAACACGCCCGCGATCAGCGCGGCCCAGAGGCCGAGCCCCAGCCAGTTGTAGCCCTCCCACCCGCCATGGCCCGTCGCATCCACCTCCGCCGAGACCCAGCCGCCCAGGAGAAGAGAGCGAAAGGGCCAAACGGGGGAGAGCAGGTTCAGCGCGTATTGCCCGTAGCCGCCATCTCCCGAGGCGCCGAAATAGCCGAAGCCCGCCATCACGCCGATCATCGCCGCCAGGGCCAGCGCCGCGCCGATTCCCGCACGCAGGAAGCGATCCCCCCGCAGCAGCAGCGTCAGCGGCACGACCGCGAGAAGCGCCAGCGACATGAGCGCCAGATAGGGATGGATGAGCAGCGCCACCGCTTGCCAGGGCACCGCGATCGCCCACCAGCGAGGCGATTCCAGCAACCTGAAATAGAGGCCGAGCGACACCAGGATCACGAAATGCCCGCAGAGCGCGGCGTGGCCATAGCGCATGATGAAGGCGGGCATGGCGCTCGCCATCAGCGCCACCGCGATTCCCGGCCAGAAGCCGCGGATGCCCGCACCTCGCAGCGCCCAGACGGCCGCCACCGGCTGCAGGACCCAGGCGAGCACGTAGAACTGCCCGATTCCATGGAATCCCTCCGGCAGCAGCGGGTGCAGCGCCTTCAGCGGCAGGGCCAGGGCGGGAATTCCATCGAGAAACGCAAGATTCACATTTCCGAGCGTCGCCACGTCGAGGGGCGGCCAGCTCCAGCCACCCGCCAGAAAGTGGCGCTGGGCGATCACATGCTGGGCCGCGTCCCCGACCGGACGCCAATCGAGCCCCGATCGCGGCCAGACGAAATCCAACCCGAACAAATGGATCGCCAACAAAGCTCCCAGCAGGCATGAGGCGGGATAGGCGAGACGGGACAAGACGGCCTCCGGGCGCGGTTGCATTCCTCGTGGCATTTCAGAGTCTTGGCGGCAAGAGTAAGGCAGCCTCCGTGCCATAATCCTGCCCCACCCGGGCCCGATTACCGCCAGCGATCGACGGGTAAAACCGCATCGTGGCCAGGGAGCGGATGACCCTCTCCCGCGCTGCAACGGCATCGGTGAAGGCCTGCTTCGGCCGCGTCACCGTGAATGAGGCAAGGATGCCTGGGTTGGACGCTTTTACGTCCCTGCAGCGTGAAGTCACCCTCCGCGAGACGCGCGTGGGCGGCGAGTTCCGCGCCGCCAGTGTGATGCTGGCGCCTCCGCATGCCCAATGGCGTGAGGGGCTGCGGCCTGCGCTCAAGCGGACCATGGACGCGCTGGGCGCTGGCGCCCTGCTCGCGATGCTGGCCCCGATCATGCTGACCATCGCGCTGCTGATCCGCGCCGATGGCGGGCCGGCCCTGTACGGCCACCGCCGCATCGGCCGCAACGGCCGCGATTTCCCGTGCCTCAAGTTCCGCTCGATGGTGATCGACAGCCAGGCCCGGCTCGAGGCGCTGCTAGCGCGCGATCCCGAAGCCCGGGCGGAGTGGGAAGCCACCCACAAGCTGAAGAACGATCCCCGCGTCACGCGGATCGGCCGCTTCCTGCGCGCCACCTCGCTCGACGAGCTGCCGCAGCTCATCAACGTGCTGATCGGCCAGATGAGCCTGGTCGGCCCCCGCCCCGTCCTCCAGTCGGAGCTCGACCGCTTCTACGGCGCGGCCGCCGCCCATTACATGAGCGTTCGCCCCGGCCTCACGGGTCTGTGGCAGGTCTCCGGCCGCTCGGACACCAGCTACGCCCAGCGCGTGGCCCTCGACGTCGCCTACGTGTCCCGCCCCTCGCTCTGGCAGGACGTCGTCATCCTCCTGCGCACCCCGATGGCGGTGCTGTCGCGCCGCGGCGCCTGCTGAGCTAGGTTCGGCGCCTCCTACTAGCCAGGCGCAGCCACAATGAACCAGTCCATCGAGGCGCGGGCCGGCGTGCGCCGTCTGATCTCCGGCATGTTCTGGAACGCGATGGGGCGGGGCCTTCCTCTCCTCCTCGCTCTGGTTCTCACCCCGCTGCTGATCCGCGAGATGGGCCTCGACCGCTGGGGCCTCTTCACCCTGGCCCTGGCTCTGGTCGGCGTCTTCGGCATCTTCGATCTGGGAATCGGCCCCGCTCTCACCCGCGGCCTCTCGGAGCGCATGGGCGACGGCGAGGATGCCGAGGCCGGCCGGCTGGTCGGCACCGCCATGGTCGCGCTCGGCGGCTTCGCCAGCTTCGGCGCCCTGGTCTTCTGGCTGATCCTGCCCTGGCTCATGACCAGTGCCCTGAATGTCCCCCCGGCGCTGCAGGACGAGGCGCTCATCGCCTTCCGCGTGCTGGCCTGCTCGGCGCCGCTCATCGTCATCAACGCCGCCCTCTGGGGCGTACTGGCGGCGCATCAGCGCTTTGCGGCGGCCAATCTCGTCACCATCCCCGTGGCGGCCATGTATTACGTCGGCCCGCTGCTCCTCCTCATGGTCTGGCCGAGCCTGGTGGCGGTGATGCTGGCGCTGGTCGCCTGCCGGCTCGCGAACACGCTCTCCTATCTCTGGCTGGCGCGACCGCTGCTGCCGCGCCTGTCGGTCGGCCATCCGAAGATGGTGCTGCCGCTGCTGCGCATCGGCGGCTGGATGACCTTCGCCTCGCTGCTTAACCAGGCCCTTCTCTACGCCGACCGCTTCCTGATCGGCGCCATGCTGACCCTGGCCGCCGTGGCCCATTACGCGACGCCGCTCGATCTCGTGCTGCGCATGTGGATCCTGCCCGTCGCCATCGCGCAGGCGATGCTGCCCGCCATGGCATCGGCCTTCCGCACGCTGCCCGAGGTGACCGCCGGCCTGCTGCGGCGCGGCGCCATGCTGATGATCCTGCTGACCCTGCCGCCCTGCCTCGTCCTGGCCGGGATCGGCGATTGGGTGCTCGCCCTCTGGCTCGGCGCCGACTTCGCCGCCCAGGGCGGGATGGTGCTGCGCATCCTGGCCGCCGGCATCTTCTTCTCCTGCCTGTCCTTCTCCGCCAACGCCCTGCTCGACGCGATGGGCCGCCCGGACGCGACGGCCAAGCTGATCCTGGCCGAGGTCGTGGTCTTCCTGCCGGTCTCCGCCCTGATGCTCTGGCGCTTCGGCATCGAGGGTGCGGCCGTTGCCTGGGGGCTGCGCGCGCTGACGGACTGCCTGGGCAAGTTCTGGCTCGCGGGCTGGCTCTACCCGCCCGCGCGGCAGGCGGCACAGCGCCTGGGCTGGGCGCTGGCGGTTTCCCTGGTCGCGCTGATCGCGACCGTCCTGATGCCCGACTGGCGCTGGGCCGTGCTCGTCGCCGTGCCGGGCTTCCTCCTCACCGCGCTGGCGACCCTGCGCGCGCTGACGCCGGAGGAACGCACGACGCTGCGTCCCCTGCTGCGGCGCCCCTGGCAGGCGCGGCGGCTTCTGCAATCGGGCCTGGCATGATCGTACTGAACGGGCGTTTCCTCACGCAGGGCCTCACGGGCGTGCAGCGCTATGCGCGCGAGATCACGCGCGCCCTGGATGGGCTTGTCGCCGCCGGCGAGGCCCCTCCCATCCGGCTGCTGGCGCCGCCGGGCGCCGAGGGGCTGGAGGCCTATCCCTTCCTGGCCCCGCGGATCATCGGCAGCCGCTCCGGCCAGCTCTGGGAACAGCTTGACCTGCCGCGTGCCCTGCAGGGCGACTTCCTGCTGAATCTGGGCAATACCGCGCCGATTCTCGCCGGCAGCAACCAGGCCGTGGTGATCCACGACGCCGGCGTCTTCGACACGCCCGAAAGCTATTCCTGGAAGTTCCGCGGCTGGTACCGGACGCTGCAGCGGATACTGGCGCTGCGTGGCGCGCGCATCCTGACGGTCTCCGAATTCTCCGCGAGGCGGATCGCGGAAAACCTGTCGGTCCAACCCAAAAAACTCGGCGTCACGCTGGAGGGTGGCGAGCACATCCTGCGCGAGCCCGCCGATTCCGACATCCTGGACCACAACGGCTTGGCGCGGCACGGCTACGCCCTGGTGGTCGGCACGGGTGCGGCGCACAAGAACCTCGCCGCGCTGCGGCATGCGATCGGCGCGCTCGGGGAGCGCGGGCTGGTGCTCGCCGTGGCCGGCGCCAAGGATGCAGGCGTCTTCCGGCAAGAGGGCGGCGCGGAGCTCGACCAGCATATCCGCCCCCTCGGCCGCGTCTCGGATGCCGAGCTCCGCGCGCTCTACGAATCGGCGCTCTGCCTCGTCTTTCCCTCGCGCTACGAGGGCTTCGGCCTGCCGCCGGTCGAGGCCATGTGGTGCGGCTGCCCCGTGGTCGCGAGCCGGATCGGCGCCGTGGCCGAGGTCTGCGGCGAGGCTGCGCTCTGGTTCGACGCCGCCCGTCCGGAAAGCCTGGGCGAGGCCATCGGCCAGATCGCCGACGATGCCGGCTTCCGCTCCTCGCTCGCCGAGGCGGGCCGCCATCGAACCGCCAGTTTTTCGTGGGAAGCCGCTGCCCGACGACTCTTGGGATTTCTGCCGCGATGAAGATCGCCATCATCCATGAATGGCTGGACAGCTACGCCGGTTCCGAACGCGTGGTGGAGCAGATGCTCGCCTGCTTTCCGGAGGCGGATCTCTACGCGCTCTGCGATTTCCTGCCCGACAGCCAGCGCGGCTTCCTGGGCGGCAAGGTCCCGACCACGAGCTTCATCCAGCGCCTACCCTTCGCGCAGAAGATGTTCCGCAACTACCTCCAGTTCATGCCGCTCGCGATCGAGCAGTTCGACCTGCAGGGCTACGACCTCGTGATCTCCTCCTCGCACGCCGTGGCGAAGGGCGTGATCACCGGGCCCGGCACGAAGCACGTCTCCTATGTCCATAGCCCGATGCGCTACGCCTGGGACCTGCAGCACCAGTATCTGCGCCAGGCCGGGCTGACCCGTGGGCTCAAGGGCCTCTACACGCGCTGGCTGCTGCACAAGCTGCGCGGCTGGGATCAGCTGAGCGCCGCGCGGCCCGACGTCATCCTCGGCAATTCCCGCTACATCGCGGAGCGCATCCGCAAGGTCTGGCGGCGCGAGGCCGAGGTGCTGCATCCGCCCGTGAACCTGCAGGGCTTCCCGCTCAGCACCGCGCCACGCACGCATTTCGTCGTGGCCGGGCGCCAGGTGCCCTACAAGCGCGTGGAGCTGGTGGCCGAGGCCTTCGCCCGCATGCCGGAGCTGAAGCTGGTCATCGCAGGCGACGGACCCTCCGCCCCCCTCGTGGCCGCGGCCGCGAAGGGCGCGCCGAATATCGAGATCCGGGGCCGCGTGCCGCAGGCAGAGCTCGTCTCGCTGGTGCAGGGCGCGCGCGCCTTCGTCTTCGCTGCCGAGGAGGATTTCGGCATCGCCATGGTCGAGGCCCAGGCCTGCGGCACGCCGCTCATCGTCTATGGCCGTGGCGGCGCGCGGGACATCGTGGCCGAGGGCACGACCGGCCTTTTCTTCGAGGAGCAGAGCGCGGACGCCATCGTCGCCGCCGTGCGCGACTTCGTGGCGCGCGAGGCCGCCTTCACGCCGGAGGCCTGCCACGCCCAAGCCCAGCAGTTCAGCATCCCCGAGTTCCGCCGCAAGCTGCTGGAGGTCGTCTCGCGCGATCAGGCGCCGCCGCTTCCGGCCTTCATGACGGCGGAGGCGACATGATCTCGCTCGTCGTCTCCACGAAGGGCCGCGTCGCCGAGATCGGCGAGCTCTTCGACAGCCTGCTGGCCGATGCCAGCGCCCCCTTCGAGGTCCTGCTCGTGGACCAGAACGAGGACGGGCGGCTCGACGCGCTGGTGGAAGCCTATGCGCCCCGCCTGAAGCTGCGCCATCTGCGCAGCCCGCGCGCCCATGCCAATGCGGGGCGCAACATGGGCCTCCAGCATGCCTGCGGCGACCTGGTCGGCTTTCCCGACGATGACTGCCTCTTCCCGCCGGGCGTGCTCGGGCGGGTGCGCGCGGCCTTCGACGCCGATCCCTCGCTCGCCATCCTCACCGGCCCCGCGGCCGCGCCGCAGGGCGGGCTCGGCTCCGGCCGCTGGAACGAGACGGCGGGGCCGATCACCCTCGCCAATGTCTGGACCAGCGTGATCGAGTTCAATCTCTGGCTCCGGCGCGACGTGGCCCTCGGCCTCGGCGGCTTCGACGAGGCGATGGGCCCCGGCGCGCGCTTCGGCTCGGCGGAGGGCAACGACCTCGTCTGCCGCGCCATGGCGAAGGGCCTCTCCGCGCGCTACGCGCCCGACCTGCGCGTCGTGCATCCCGACAAGCGCCTGACCCCGGAAGCGGTCGCGCGGGCGGATCGCTATGGCCTCGGCCTCGGCTTCGCACTGCGCCGCCACCGCGTGCCGGCGGGCGTCTGGGCGCCGCTGCTCTACCGGCCAGTGGGCGGCGCCGGCGTCTCGCTGCTGCGCGGCCGGCTGCTGAACGCGCGCTACTACCTCGCGACCTTCCGCGGGCGCCTCGCCGGCTTCCTCGCCGCCGAGGCGCGCGATCTTCCCCACCCTGCCCCGCTGACGAGCGTCGCATGAGGATCGCCATCGGAATCGCCACGCGCGGGCGGCCCGTCATCCTCGGCGAGGTGCTGCGCGAGCTCGACCTCCAGACCCGCGCGCCCGACCGCATCGTCGTGTGCCACGTGACGCCCGAGGACGTGACCGGCCTCGCGGAACGCTTTCCGGGCGTGGATTTCCTCACCGCCCCGGCGGGCCTGCCGCGCCAGCGTAACCGCATCCTGGACGAGATCGGCGATTGCGACGCCGTGCTCTTCCTCGACGACGATTTCATCGCCGCCCCACGCTGGCTGGAGGCACTCGAAGGCATGCTCGCCACGCATCCCGAATGCGTGGTCGCGACCGGCACCGTCATCGCCGACGGCGCCAAGGGCCCCGGCATCACGCCGGAGGCCGCGCGCGAGACGCTGGCCGCCGATACGCCGCCGGCCGGTCTGCTCGGCTTCCACGAGCACTTCAACGGCTATGGCTGCAACATGGCGCTGCGGCTCGCGCCCGTCCGCCAGCATGGGCTGCGCTTCGACGAGAAGCTGCCGCTCTATGGCTGGTACGAGGATCTGGATCTCACGCGTCGCCTCCTGCCCTATGGGAAGATCTATCGCCTGCACGGCGCGCGCGGCGTGCATCTCGGCACCAAGTCGGGTCGTGTGCCGGGCATCAAGCTCGGCTATTCGCAGGTCGTGAACCCCATCTACCTCGCCCGGAAGGGCAGCTATCCCTGGAGCCACGCGCTGCGCTCCGTCGCGCGGCATTGCGCGATGAACCTCGCGCGCTCCCCGATGCCGGAGCCGGAGGTCGACCGCTGGGGCCGCTTCCGCGGCAATATGCTGGGTCTCGTCGACCTCCTCACCGGCCGGGCCGATCCGGAGCGGATTCTGGCGCTGTGATCCCGGTCGCCTGGAAGATCGTGCCGATCGCCCACCGCCCCGACCTGGTACCGCTGGTCGCGAACTGGTTGTGGGATGCCTTCTGGCAGCCCAACGGCCACCGCCTGGAAGAGGTGCGCGAGATCGTCGCCGAGGCCAATGCCGAGGTCGGCACGCCGCAATGCCTGGTGCTGCTCGCGGGCGAGGTGCCCTGCGGCACCGCCAGCCTGATGGCGGCCGACCTCGAGATCCGCAACGACATCGGCCCCTGGCTCGCCGGCCTCTACGTGGTGCCTGAGGCGCGCGGCCAGGGCTGCGCGCGCCGCCTCGTCGAGGCGATCGAGGAAGCGGCACGGGCGGTGGGGGAGAAGGAGCTCTTCCTCTACACGGACGACGCGCAGCCGCTCTACGAGAAGCTCGGCTGGACCTCGATCCAGGACACCGTCGACCACGGCCGCACCGTCACCGTCATGCGGCGCGAGCTCAAGGCGCCGGATCAGGGCGCGGGGAAGAGCGCGCTGGTCCGCCCCAGGAGCCAATAGGCGGCGAGCCCGACATATTCGCGCACGGCCCATTCGGCCTGCCCCAGCCGGAAGGAGAAGGGCGGGTCGAACCAGCCTCTCCCGCCCGGCGCGGTGGAATAGTTCACCGGCCAGGGCGTCACTTCCCAGCCCGCGCGGCGGAAGCAGCCGACCGAACGCGGCATATGGCTCGCCGAGGTCACCAGCAGCCAGCGCTCGCCGGGCTTGGGCTCCGCCACCCGGTGCGAGAAGACGGCATTTTCCCAGGTGTTGCGGGACTGGTCCTCGAAGCCCACACGCGGGCCCTCCAGGCCCATCGAGGCCCAGAGGTTGCGCGCGACGTCGGCCTCGGTCTCCTGCCCCGTAACCACCGTGCCCTGGCCACCGGTGAAGAGGATACGCGCTTGCGGATAGCGCCGCGCCAGGGCCACGGCCTCGGTCATGCGCTCGGCCGCGCCGTTGAGGGCGGGAATGCCTCGCCGTTCGGTCAGAAGCTGCTCCACCGCGCCGCCCAGGATGATCACGCCATCCACCTGCCCGGCCTCGGCGGGGCGGGGAAAGCGGTCCTCGAGCGGTAGGGTGATCCAGGCGGGCAGCGGCGTGAGCAGCACGGCCACGAACCAGCCCAGGCCAAAGACGAGGGGCACCCTGCCCCAGCGCCGGCCGGCGATCAGTACCGCAGCGCCCACCACCGACAGCAGCAGCGCGAAGGTGTTGGGGCGGGCGAAGAGCCAGAAGATCTTCGAGACGAAGAAAAGCGCGTCTTCCATCACTCCGCCTCCACGCGGCGCCAGAGTTCCACGGTCCCGCGCTCCTCCACGAAGCTGGCGGCGAGCTCGTAGCCTTCCTGCAGCGCCTCGGTCAGCATGGACATCGCCGAGGGTCGCATCGCGAACCATTCGCCGCGGTCGAGCACGATGAAGCGCGGGCGCGAGGCCAGGATCCGCGCCACCTCGGCATCGGTGTCGACGCCCGCGAGGTTGGAGAAGCTGCCCGTCAGGTGCACGGGGAAGGGAAAGCGCGTCGGCAGCCGCGCATGCGTCAGGAAATAGACCACCGGCTGGTAGTTCGGCACGAAGATCGTGTCGCCGGGCTGGAGCTCGTCATTCATCATCGCGGCCATGCGGCGGGGCGTATCGGGGCTGCCCATGGCGAAACCACGGCTGAGGCGCGGCGAAAGATCGGTCGCCACCAGGTCCGCGCAGATGGCGATGACCGCGACGCCCAGCAGCAGGCGGCCGCGATGGCCTGCGGCAAAACGCGTGAAGGCATAGGCGCCGGTCGCCGCCAGGAGCGCCAACGGCGGGATCGAGATCAGGAAGTAGTGCGGGAAGAAGAAGCCCGGCCCCGCCACCGCCAGCGCGGCCGCCGCCAGCCAGGCCGAGCCGAGCAGCGAGAGCCGCCGCAGCACCGGATCGCGCCAGGAAAAGAGCAGCGAGGCCACGGCCAGCGCCAGCAGCCAGCGCAGGGCGAGCGCGGCCAGGGTGATGCGCCAGAGCATCTGCTCCGTCGGAATCCGGCCCGCGGCATAATGGAGCGGCGCCAGGATCGTGCTCCCCCACCAGGTGCCGAATTCGCCGCGCAGCGCATAGATGACGGCGACGATCAGCGTCGGCCCAAGGCAGAGCGCGGCATAGGCGGCGGCATAGCGCAGCAGCGGCAGCCATTGCCGCGCCCGCAGGGTGGGCCAGGCGAAGAGCGCGAAGATCAGGCAGCCCTCCGGCGTCACGACCGGCTTGATCAGGAGGGCGAGGCCGATGAGGACGCCCATGCCGATGAGCCGCGGCCAGGGCCGTCCCTCCGACAGGGCGATGGCCAGCGCAAAGACGACGAGGGGCGCGAAGATGATCTCGGTGTTGGAGGCGAGGCCGCCCAGCACCAGGCTATGCGCCGCGTAGAGCAGCGCCGCCGCATAGCCCAGGCTGCGTGGCGCGCCCAGCCGCCGCGTCACCAGGATCAGCCCGTAGCCGGTCGCCGTGACGCAGAAGGTGCCGAGGAAGCGCACCGTCTGCAGGCTCTCGCCGCCCAGCAGGAAGGCGCCCGCGATGGCAGCCGGCGCGCCCACGGGATGCATGTCCCACACGCCCGAGAGCGGCCAGTTCCCGCGCAGCCATTCTCGCGCCTGCAGGATGTAGAGACTTTCGTCCCAGTCGATCACCGAGGGCAGGAAGGAGGCCCAGCGCATCCCCGCCACCAGCAGGGGCAGCAGGAGCAGCGCCAGCACCCAGCGAAGCCGCGGGCGCTCAGGAACGACGGTCTCGTTGGACATGGACGGAAGTTGGCCTGTGTCGGGCCGCCGGGCAACATGCCCGATCGGCAGGGATCGCGGGGCGAAACCTCAGCGCTTGAGGCCCAGCTGCGTCTCCCGGTACCAGATGTAGAGGCCCGAGGCGACGAGGATAAGGGCGCCCACGCCGTCCCACCGATCAGGCGCCTCGGACCAGATGAGCGCGCCCAGCAGGGTCGTCCAGACGATGCCCGAATACTCGAAGGGCGCGACCAGCGTCGGTTCGCCGGCGCGATAGGCCTCGGTCATCAGCAGCTGCGCCAGCGCCGAGATCATGCCGATGCCCAGCAGCAGCCCCCATTGCAGCGGCGTGGGCCAGATCCAGACGGGGATGCTCGCCAGTGCCGCGACGAGGGAGGAGCCGATGGCGAACCACAGCACGATGGAGACGCCGGACTCGCCCGCCTCGCCCATGCGGCGGATGGTGATCATGGCGAGTGCCCAGCAGAGCGCGCCAGCGAGCACGGCCAGGCTGGGTCCGAGGGGGATGTCGCCCTCCGCCCAGGGGCGCACCATCAGCAGCACCCCGCCGAAGCCCACCAGCACGGCAAGGCCGCGCCGCCAGCCCACATGCTCGCCCAGCAGCGGCACGGCGAGCAGCGTCAGGAAGAGCGGCATGGTGAAGCCGAGCGCGGTGACGGCGGCCAGCGGCATGGTGGCATAGCCGTAGAAGGCGGTGGCCATGCCGATCAGCCCGAAGATCATGCGCCAGATATGGCCGGTCGGGTTGCTGGTGCGCAGCGCCGGCCAGCCGCCGGCCCGGTGCAGCAGCGGCAGCAGCACAGGCAGGGCGAAGAGGCTGCGGAACAGCACGAGCTGAACCAGCGGCACAGCCCCGTCCAGCGCCTTCACGCAGGCGGCGGCGGCGGCGAAAAGGATCGCCGCGCCGAGGATCGCGAGGATGGCCCGACGGCGCGCGGCGCCTGCCGCAACCGGCCTGGCAGGAGAAAGACTTTGCAAGGCTCGGCTCATGGACTGGCGTGGGGGACGAGGTTACGGTTTCGGCCGCATGAGCGCCAGACCACCCAAGGCACCCGCCATTCCCCCCTTTCCGGGGCTCGAGGTCCGCGAAGACGAGCTGGTCTGGAGCGGACGCTTCCCGTTGCAGCGGGTGCGCTTCACCTATGAGAGGTTCGACGGCGCCCGCTCCCCCGAGCTGACCTGGGAGCTCTGGCGCCGCGGCCGCGGCGTCGCGATGCTGCCCTTCGACCCCTGGACCGACCGTGTGGCGCTCATCGAGCAGTTCCGCCTGCCGGTGCATGCGGCCGGCCTGCCCGCGATCCATACCGAATGCGTGGCCGGCCTGCTGGAGGCGGGCGAGGATCCGGAGGCGGCGGCCCGGCGCGAGACGCAGGAAGAAGCCGGCCTCGTGCCCGACCGCGTCGAGACCATCGGCCAGTTCATGCTGATGCAGGGCGGCTGCGACGAGCTGATGTTCCTGCATTGCGGCCGCACGCGCTTGCCGGAGCCCGAGGCCGCCGTCACCCACGGCCTCGTGCAGGAGGGCGAGGACATCCGGCTGCTGATCATGCCCACCGCCCGCGCCTTCGCGCTGCTGGACACCAACGAGATCCGCAACGCCACCTGCGCCCTTTCCCTCTTCTGGCTGCGCCAGCATCACGCGCGCCTGCGCGACGAATGGACCCGTGAATGACCGAAGTCCTCTACCGAGCCGATTCCTATCTGCGCGAGACCACGGCCCGCATCGTCTCCGCCGAGGCGGCGGGCATCGTGCTCGACCGCACCAATTTCTACGCCCGCGCCGGCGGCCAGCCGGGCGATACGGGCACCCTGCGCTGGGCGGGCGGCGAGGTTCCGATCCTCGAAGCCGTGAAGGGCGAGGGCGAAGCGATTCTGCACCGCACGCCCGAGGGCGCGGCCCTGCCGCCGCCCGGCACCGAGGCCACGTTGGTCCTGGAGTGGGAGCGGCGCCACCGCCACATGCGCATGCACAGCGCCATGCACCTGCTCTGCAGCCTCATCCCCGGCGCCGGCGTGACCGGCGGCCAGGTGGGCGCGGACAAGTCGCGCCTCGATTTCGACCTTGCCGAGCCGCCGACCAAGGAATCCCTGACCGAGGCGCTGAACGCGCTGGTCGCGGCGGACCACCCCATCTCCGACACCTGGATCAGCGAGGCGGAGCTCGACGCCAATCCGGGGCTGGTGCGAACGCTCTCCGTGCAGCCGCCCCGCGGCTCGGGGCAGATCCGCCTCGTGCGCATCGGCCCTGAGGAAGCGCCCGTGGACCTGCAGCCCTGCGGCGGGACGCATGTGAAGACCACGCGGGAGATCGGCCGTGTGGAGGTGACGAAGATGGAAAACAAAGGGCGGCAGAATCGCCGCATCAGCATCGCGCTCGTGGAGGGCTAGTTCATGGAAGATCTCGTTTCGACGGAATGGCTGGCGGGGGAGCTCGGCAAGCCCGACCTGCTCGTCTTCGACACCACCAAGTACCTGCCCAACGAGCCCTTCGACGGTAAGACGAAGTTCGCCGAGGCGCATATCCCCGGCGCCGGCTTCTACGACATCGACGAGGTGGCCGATCCGGACGCCACCCTGCCCCACATGATCCCGAGCGCCGCGCGCTTCGAGAAGCTGATGGCCAAGCTCGGCGTCTCGAATGACAGCCGCATCGTCTTCTACGACCAGAAGGGCCTGCAATCCTCGGCGCGCGGCTGGTGGCTCATGCGGCTCTTCGGCCACTGGAACGCCGCAGTGCTCGACGGCGGCCTGCCGAAATGGGTGAAGGAGGGACGCCCCGTCGAGACGGGCGAGGCCAAGGCCGCCAAGCCTGGCAGCTACGTGGCCGACTTCATCGCGGGCCGCGTGCTCGGCATCGGCGACGTCAAGCGGACCCTGGAGAAGGGCGACCGCCTGGTACTCGACGCCCGCGCCGCCGGCCGCTTCAAGGGCACGGCGCCCGAGCCCCGGCCGGGCCTGCCCTCCGGCCACATGCCGGGCGCGGCCAATATCCCCTTCAACGAGCTCTTCGCGGCCGATGGCACCATGCTGCCGAAGGCAGCCCTCGCCGCGCGCTTCGCCGCTGCCGGCGCCGACGGCTCGCGCCCCCTCGTGACGAGTTGCGGCACGGGCGTCACCGCCTGCATCCTCACGCTGGGCGCCGTGCGCGCCGGCCTGCCTGAGCCCGCCGTCTATGACGGCTCCTGGACCGAGTGGGCGAGCCGCCCCGAGACCGCAAAGGCCACCGCGTAATGCCCGACGATCACAACCCCGCCGACCGCAAGCAGCTCGGCTTCGCCACCCGCATCGGTCATGCCGGCCGCGCCGGCGTGAAGAGCCACGGCTTCGTGAACCCGCCGGTCTATCGCGGCTCCACCGTGCTCTATCCCGATGCCGAGGCGCGCCGCGACGGCGGGGCGAAGCGCTTCGAGCGCTACATGACCTACGGCACGGCCGGCGGCCCCACGCATTACGCGCTGGAGGACGTGATCGCCGAGATCGAGGGCGGCACGCATGCCACCATCGTCGGCACCGGCCTCGCGGCCGTCACCGTGCCGCTGACCGCCTATCTCAAGAACGGCGACCATTGCCTGATCCCCGACAGCGTCTATGGGCCCGCGCGCAACTTCGCGACCTCGCTGATGAAGGATTGGGGGATCGAGACCACCTTCTACGATCCCTGCGTGGACGAGGCCGGCATGGCCGCGCTCATCCGCCCCAATACCAAGGTCGTCTACACCGAGAGCCCGGGCTCCCACACCTTCG
Organism: Roseococcus pinisoli; assembly: GCF_018413645.1. Lineage (GTDB taxonomy): Bacteria > Pseudomonadota > Alphaproteobacteria > Acetobacterales > Acetobacteraceae > Roseococcus > Roseococcus pinisoli. The sequence continues at coordinate 469,587 of NZ_JAHCDA010000003.1, read as the reverse complement.
AGGTGCAGGACGTGCCGGCGATCGCGCGGGCGGCGCATGCCCGCGGCTGCAAGGTGCTGATGGACAACACCTGGGGCATCCACACCTTCCAGCCCTTCGAGCATGGCGTGGACGTCTCGATCCAGGCGCTGACCAAGTATGTCGGCGGCCATTCGGACATCCTGCTCGGCAGCATCACCGTGAACTCGGATGAGGATCACCACATCATCCGCTCGGCGACCTACACCATGGGCCACTATGCCTCGCCGGATGATTGCTGGCTGGCGCTGCGCGGCGTGCGCACCATGCCGATGCGCCTGAAGCAGCAGGAGGCCGCGAGCCTCGAGGTCGCGAAGTGGCTGGAGGCGCAGCCGCAGATCAAGCAGGTGCTGCACCCCGCCCTGCCCTCGCACCCGCAGCACGCTTTGTTCAAGCGCGACTTCACCGGGGGCTGCAGCCTCTTCGGCGTCGTGCTCGACCCGCGCTACGACCAGAGCGACATGTTCCGCTTCGTGAACGCGCTGCAGCTCTACGGCATCGGCGCGAGCTGGGGCGGCTTCGAGAGCCTGGCCCTGCCCACGACCGGCTTCGTCACCCGCACCGCGGGCTCGGGCGAATTCGGGGGCACGATGCTGCGCCTGCACATCGGCCTGGAGGACACGAAGGACCTGATCGCCGACCTTGCACAGGGCCTGCGGGTTCTCAACTAGCAGCGAGGGGGCCCTGCCCCCTCCCCTCGCCAGGGAGCATGCTCCCTGGCCCCAACTCTCCAAGGAGCCCGCCATGAAGGCCACGGACGTCCTCGCCACCATCGGCAACACGCCCCATATCCGCCTCGGACGGCTCTTTCCCGACGCCGAGGTCTGGGTGAAGTCCGAGCGCTCCAACCCGGGCGGCTCCATCAAGGACCGTATCGGCATCGCCATGATCGCCGCCGCCGAGGCGGACGGCTCGCTCAAGCCGGGCGGCACGATCATCGAGCCGACCTCCGGCAATACGGGCATCGGCCTGGCCATGGCGGCGGCCGTGAAGGGCTACAAGCTCATCCTCGTCATGCCCGAGAGCATGTCGATCGAGCGGCGCCGCCTCATGCAGGCCTATGGCGCGACCTTCGACCTGACGCCGCGCGAGAAGGGCATGAAGGGCGCCATCGCCCGCGCCGAGGAGCTCGTGGCCGCCACCCCCGGCGCCTGGATGCCGCAGCAGTTCGAGAATCCCGCCAACGTGGACATCCACGTGAAGACGACGGCGCAGGAGATCCTGGCCGACTTCCCCGAGGGGCTGGACGCGATCATCACCGGTGTCGGCACGGGCGGCCACATCACCGGCTGCGCCAAGGTGCTGAAGAAGGCATGGCCGAAGCTGAAGGTCTTCGCCGTGGAGCCCACCACCTCCCCCGTGCTCTCCGGCGGCGCGCCCTCGCCCCACCCGATCCAGGGCATCGGCGCCGGCTTCGTGCCCGGCATCCTGGACATGAGCCTGCTGGACGGAGTGATCCAGGTCACGGCCGATGCGGCCAAGGATTTCGCGCGCCGCTCGGCGACCAAGGAGGCGCTGCTGGTCGGCATCTCCTCCGGCGCCACGCTCGCCGCCATCGCCCAGAAGCTGCCCGAGCTGCCGGCCGGCTCGCGGGTGCTGGGCTTCAACTACGACACGGGCGAGCGCTACTTCTCCGTGCCCGACTTCCTTCCGGAGTAACCCCATGGCCGACGCCGCTCCCTTCCTGCCGCACAGCTCCCACTGGGGCAATTTCACCGCGCGCTGGCATGAGGGGCGGCTCGAGCTGCGGCCGCACCCGGGCGATCCCGATCCCAGCCCCATCCTCGGCAACATGGCGGCCGCGCTCCGGCATCCGGCACGCATCGCGCGGCCCATGGTGCGTCGCGGCTGGCTGGAGCGCGGGCCCGGCCCCGACGCCCGGCGCGGCAGCGAAGAATTCGTGCCCATGGAATGGGACCAGGTGCTCGACCTGCTGGCGGGCGAGCTGCGCCGCGTGAAGGAGGCTCATGGGCCGCAGTCGGTCTTCGGCGGCTCCTACGGCTGGTCGAGCGCCGGGCGCTTCCACCATGCGCAGAGCCAGGTTCACCGGTTCCTCAACATCGCGCTGGGTGGCTACGTCCGCTCGGTGAACTCCTACAGCGCCGGCGCCTCGGCAGTGATCCTGCCGCGCATCGCGGCCCCCATGGAGCAGATCTCCCGCCGCAACGTGACCTGGGACGCGATCGCCCGGCACACCGACATCATCCTCTCCTTCGGCGGCATGGCCCTCAAGAACAGCATGGTGGCCAGCGGCGGCATCAGCCAGCATGTCGAGCGCGGCTCCATGCAGGCGGCCTGCGAGCGCGGGGCCGAATTCGTCCTGATCAGCCCGCTCCGCGACGACCTGCCCGTGGAGGCCGGCGCCGAATGGCTGCCGGTGCGCCCGAACACCGACACGGCGCTGATGCTGGCCCTGACCCACACGCTCGTGGCCGCCGGCCTGCACGATCGCGCCTTCCTCGACCGCTATACGGCGGGCTGGGACGTCTTCGAGGATTATCTGATGGGCCGCACGGACGGCCAGCCCAAGGACGCCGCCTGGGCCGCGCCCATCACCGGGCTGACGGCCGAGGCGATCACGGCGCTCGCGCATCGCCTGCCCGGCCGCCGCAGCCTGATCACCGTCTCGCATTCCCTGCAGCGCGCCGAATTCGGCGAGCAGCCGGTGTGGATGGGCATGGTCCTGGCCGCGGCGCTGGGGCAGATCGGCCTGCCGGGCGGCGGTTATCATTATTCTCTGGGCGCGCTCGGCCATACCGGGCGGCGGATGGTCGCGACGCCGGTCGCCGCGCTGAACCAGGGCAAGAACTCGGTGCGCGAGTTCATCCCCGTGGCGCGCATCACCGACATGCTGCTCAACCCGGGCGGCCGCTACGACTACGACGGCAAGGAATACGCCTATGCCGACATCAAGCTGGTCTATTGGGCGGGCGGAAACCCCTTCCACCACCACCAGGACATCAACCGCCTGCGCCGCGGCTTCGCGCGGGTGGACACGCTGATCGTCCACGACAGCGCCTGGACCGCCACTGCGCGCCACGCCGATATCGTCCTGCCGGCCACCGTCACCATGGAGCGGGAGGATATCGGCGCCGCGCCGACCGACCCTCTCATCATCCCCATGCACCGCATCGCCGAGCCCTATGGTGAGGCGCGCGATGATTTCGCCATCTTCGCCGGCCTCGCCGAACGGCTGGGCTGCTCGGAGGCCTTCACGGAGGGCCGCAGCGTCCGCGAATGGCTGGCCTTCCTCTACGAATCAGCGCGCACGGCGCTGGAGGCGCGCGGCCTGCCGGCGCCCGATTTCGAGACCCTCTGGCGCGAAGGCCCGCTGGAGATTCCCTTCGCGGAGGATGACGGCGGGGTGCTGCGCGCCTTCCGCGAGGATCCGGAAGCCAATGCCCTGCACACGGAATCCGGGCGCCTGCAGATCTTCTCGCCCACCATCGCCGGCTTCAACTATCCGGACTGCCCGGGCCACCCGACCTGGCTCGAGCCGGTGGACGTGCCGACCGCCGAGGCGCCGCTGCGCCTCGTCGCCAACCAGCCCGCCACCAAGCTGCACAGCCAGCTCGATTTCGGCGCCACCAGCCAGGAGGCCAAGCGCCGCGGCCGCGAGGTCGTCCGCATGAACCCGGCCGATGCCGAGGCACGCGGGATCGCCGATGGCGACATCGTGCGCCTCTTCAACAATCGCGGCGCCTGCCTCGCGGCGGCGCAGCTGACCGAGGCGGTGGCGCCGGGCATCGTCAACCTGCCCACCGGCGCCTGGTACGACCCGGACGACGCCGCGGCCGAGGCGCCGCTCTGCGTCCACGGCAATCCGAACGTGCTGACGCGCGACTTCGGTACCTCGCGCCTGGCGCAGGGCTGCACGGGCCAGCTCACCTCCGTCCAGGTTGAACGCTTCGAGGGCAACCTGCCGCCGGTGCGTGCCTACGAACCGCCCGCGGCCCTGGCCGCCGCCGCCGAATAGGCCCGACAAGGGACTGGCCGCCGCAGCCGGAATTCCGCACCCTGTTCGCATAACAAGAACGGGGACTTCCAAGGATGCGACGTTTTCTGACCCTGGCGGCCGTCCTGCTGCTGCCGGGCATCGCCTCGGCCCAGGTGGCGGCCGGCCCCACCCTCTCCGCCGTGCGTGCCAAGGGCTTCGTGGACTGCGCGGTCAGCCCGGGCACACCAGGCTTCGGCGCCCCGGACAGCCAGGGCATCTACCGCGGCCTTGATCCCGACAGCTGCCGCGCCGTCGCCGCCGCCGTCTTCGGCGATGTGAGCCGCGCACGCTTCGTGCCGGTGGCCAGCGGGCAGCGCCCCACCTCCGTGCAGACCGGCGCCGTCGATATCGTGACCAGCACCTTCACCTGGTCCCATTCGCGCGACACCGCCAACGCCCTGAACTTCGCCGCCATCAACTTCTACGACGGCCAGTCCTTCCTGGTGCGGGCTTCCGCCAATATCCGCACCCCGCGCGACCTCGATGGCGCGGCGATCTGCGCCACTGCCGGCTCGACCAGCGAGCTCAACGTCGCCGACTGGGCGCGCGCCAACAACATCCGCTACCGGCCCGTCGTCTTCGAGCGCGCCGACGAGGCCCGGGCCGCCTATATCTCCGGCCGCTGCGACGCCTATTCGACCGATGCGAGCCAGCTTGCCGCCGTCCGCTCGGCCATGACCAATCCGGCCGAGCACATCGTCCTCGACGACCGCATCAGCAAGGAGCCCCTCGCCATGGCCGTCCGCCACGGCGACGACCAGTGGATGGATATCGTCCGCTGGTCCTTCTACGCGCTGGTCGAGGCGGAGGAGCTGGGCATCACCCAGGCCAATGTCGACGAGATGCTGAACAGCCAGATCCCGGCCATCCGCCGCCTGCTGGGCCAGTCCGGCGATCATGGTCCGATGATGGGGCTGGACCGGCGCTGGGCCTACAACATCATCAAGGCGCTGGGGAATTACGGCGAGATCTACGACCGCCATCTGGGCCCGAACACCTCGATCGGCCTGCCGCGCGGGGTGAACAACCTGTGGAACCGCGGCGGGCTGATGTACGTCCCACCCATCCGCTAATCCCGGCTCAACCCTGGCGGAGCGCGTCCACGACGCGCTTCACCGAGCCGTCGGCCGCGACGAGAAGCACGTCGAACCGCATCCCGGCCTGGCCATGGCCGGGATGACCGACCAGCCAGATCTCGGCGGCTTCCATCAGGCGGCGCTGCTGGCGCCCGGTGAGGGCGAAGGCGGCCTCCTCCAGGCTGGGCCGCGCCTTCACCTCGACGAAGGCGAGCAGCCCTTCCTTTTCCGCCACCAGGTCCAGTTCGCCGGCCGGGGTGCGGTGGCGTTCCGCCAGCACCGTCCAGCCGTCGCGGACCAGGGCGTCGCGCGCCAGGGCCTCGGCGTCGCGACCTCTGCGGTCGGCGACGAGGCCCCGGCGCTGGCGCCTGGGATCAGGCGGCAAGCGCGTCGCGAATGGCCGAGACCGTCTCGGGGATCATCGCGGCCGTCACGTCCAGGTGCAGGCAAGCGCGCACGCGGCCGCCGAGCCCGCTGACCATGATGCCCTGCTTCAGCAGCGTCTCCTGCAGCTGCGGCACGCTCTTGCCCGTCGCCTTGATGTCGAAGAAGACGAGGTTGGTGTCGGGATCCTCGACCACCACGCCCTCGATCTGCGCGAGGCCGCGCGCGAGCGCCTTGGCATTGGCGTGATCGTCCGCCAGCCGGTCGATGTTGTGTTCCAGCGCGTAGATGCAGGCCGCCGCGCAGACGCCGCCCTGGCGCATGGAGCCGCCCAGGCGCTGCTTCCAGCGCCAGGCCTGCCCAATGAACTCATTGGACCCGCAGAGCACGGCACCCAGCGGCGCGCCGAGGCCCTTCGTGAAGTCGAGCCACACGCTGTCGAAGCCGGCCACCATGTCGGAGGCCGGAATGCCGGCGCTCACGCAGGCGTTCATCAGCCGCGCGCCATCCATATGGGTGGCCCAGCCCTGCTCATGCGCGATGTCGGTGAGCTCGTTCAGCGTCTGCAGCGACCAGATGGCACCGCCGCCGATATTCGCCGTCTGCTCGATCTCGAGCAGGCGCTGCGGCGGCGTGTAGCGGGTCTTGGGGCGGATGGCGGCGCGCAGGTCGTCCGGCGAGAACATGCCGCGCGCGCCCTTGAGGCCCATGATCTGCACGCCGGTCAGCGCGGCATGCGTGCCGCCCTCGCTGTGCAGGATGTGGCTGGTCTCATGCGCCACGACCTCGTCGCCCTTCTGGCAATGCGTGAGGATGGCGATGACGTTGCACATGGTCCCGCTGGGCAGGAACATAGCGGCTTCCTTGCCGGTGAGCGCGGCCATGCGGTCGCACAGCTCCCAGACGGTCGGGTCGTCGCCATGCTGCTCGTCGCCCATCTCGGCGCGCATCATCGCCTCCTTCATCGCAGGCGTCGGGCGCGTCTGCGTGTCGGAGTAGAGGTTGATGCGCACCGGCGGCGCGCCCTTGGGCGGCCGGGCAGGTGCCCAGGAGTTGGAGGACATGCTGTGGGAGGGAGCTTGGACCATGAGGAAATCCTGACAGGATTTCCCAGGGCCGTCAGCCCCGTCCGGACAAATGCGGGCCGCCAAATTCGAGCGGCGACCGGCGTCATCCATGCCGGGAAATCAAGCCGATCTTCAGGCAGGAATCTGGAGGAGACCGGCTGGCGCGGAGCGCCCCGGCGCGCCAGCATCGGCGCCGACTGACTATCCGCCAGTCCACCAATCACCGAGGAGTCCGGACCATGATCACCGCCCGCAACACGCCCGCTTTCGACAAGGCCGTCTGAGCCATGGGAACGCTGGAAGGAAAGATCGTCTGGATCACCGGTGGCGGCACCGGGATCGGCCTCGCGGGCGCCAAGGCCCTGGCCGAGGCCGGCGCGAAGGTCATCCTGTCGGGACGCCGGCCGGAAGTGCTGGAGGAGGCCATCGCCGGCCTTCCCGGCGCCACGGCCATGCCGCTGGATGTGAGCGACGCGGCCGGCGCGCGCGACGTGGCGGAGCGCATCCTCGCCGCCCATGGCCGCATCGATATCCTGATCAATTCGGCGGGCCTCAACGTCCCCCGCCGCACCTGGGCCGAGGTGAGCACCGACGGCTGGGACACCGTCCGCTCCGTCAATACGGACGGGACCTTCTACTGCATCGCGGCCGCGCTGCCGGCGATGCGGCGCCAGAAGGACGGGCTGGTGGTGAACGTCGCCTCCTGGGCCGGCAAGCACTTCGGCAAGATGACGGGCCCCGCCTATACCTCGGCCAAGCACGCCGTGGTGGCGATGACGCATTCGCTCAACATGGAGGAATGGTCCAACGGCATCCGCGCCACCGTGATCTGCCCCGCCGAGGTGAACACGCCGATCCTGGACACGCGCCCCGCCCCGCCCTCGCAGGCGATGCGGGCGCGGATGCTGCAGGCGGATGACCTGGGCCGCACCATCCGCTTCGTCTGCGAGATGCCGGCGCATGTCTGCACCAACGAGATTGTGCTCAGCCCGGTCTGGAACCGCTCCTTCGGCGCGACGGATCCCGCCGCGACGAACTGAGGCCCAGGGCCGCCCTCCCCGGAGGGCGGCTCAGCCCGGCACGTGCCGGGACCAGACCGGCGCGATGCGCGGGCGGGAAGCCACCGCCCGCGCCATGGCCTCCACCCGCGGGCATTCGGCGGGGATCCATTCCGCGCCCTTCATCCAGCGCGAGAGCGCCGCCAGGTAGATATCCGCGACGCTGAAGCGGGCGCCGAGGACGAAGGGATCCGGCGCGCATTCGCGTTCGATCAGGCGCCAGATGTCGCGGCCCATCTCCATCGCCCGCGCGCGGATTGCGCCGGCATGGGCCGGGTCGGCGCTGAAGCGCTCCGGGTAATCGAAGCGCGTGACATGCGGGTAGAATTCCCCGGCCACCAGCGCCATCCAGCGCAGCGCCACTGAACGCGCGGGGTCGCCGGATGGGGGCAGCAAGCCCGCCTCCGGATGACGGTCGACAAGGGTGAGTAGGATCGCCAGGGATTCCGTCACCACCGTCCCGTCCGGGAGGATCAGCGTCGGGATGCGGCCCATCGGATTGAGCTGGCGATACTCGGCCTCGAGCTGTGCGTCGCTGGCCAGCGGCACCGGCCGGAGCTCCACCGCCGCGCCGATCTCTGCGAGCGCCATCTCCACGGGACCCGAGCCTGAGCCGGTATCGCCGTAGAGAATGTAGGTCACCGCTGTGGCACCGGCGTGGGCGTCGCGACCGGAGGGGCGGAATGCCGGCCGTAGAGGGCCATCGCGCGGCGTTCGAAGGCACGCACCATCATCCGCACCGCCTCGTTGAACACGGTGCCGATCACGGCCTGGAGCAGCTTCGAGCGGAACTCGAAATCGACGAAGAAATTGACCTCGGTGCCGCCGGGCACGGGCGTCAGGCGCCAGGTGTTGTTGAGGTAGCGGAAGGGCCCGTCGAGATACTTCACCTCGACCAGATGCGGCCGATCCAGCGTCACCTCACTGCGGAAGGTCTCGCGGAACATCTTGAAGCCGATGGTGAGATCCGCGACCAGCTTCGTCTCGTCGCGGCTGAGAACGCGGGCGCCCACGCACCAGGGCAGGAATTCGGGATAGCGATGGACGTCCGCCACCATCTGGAAAATCTGCTCCGGCGTGTACCGAAGGATCTTCTTCTCGGCATGCGTCGGCATCAGGCCGCCAGGCTCTTTTCCCGCGCCGCCCGCAGCGCGGCGAAGTCGCGGTCGGCGTGGTAGGAGCTGCGCGTCAGCGGCGTCGCGGAGACCAGCAGGAAGCCCTTGGCGCGCGCCAGGCTGGCATAGTCCGCGAATTCGGCCGGATCGACGAAGCGGGCGACGGCCGCGTGCTTCACGCTCGGCTGGAGGTACTGGCCGATGGTGAGGAAGTCGATGTCGGCGCTGCGCATGTCCTCCATCACCTGCTGCACCTCGATGCGCTCCTCGCCCAGGCCGACCATGACGCCGGACTTGGTGAAGATGGAGGGATCGAGCTGCTTCACGCGGTCCAGCAGCCGGAGCGAGTGGTAATAGCGCGCCCCGGGCCGGATGCCCGGATAGAGCCGCGGCACGGTTTCCAGGTTGTGGTTGAACACGTCCGGCTTGGCCGCGACCACGACCTCCAGCGCGCCTTCCTTGCGGAGGAAATCGGGCGTCAGGATTTCGATGGTGGTGTCCGGCGCAGCCCGGCGGATGGCGGCGATCGTCTCGGCGAAGTGCTTCGCCCCGCCGTCCTTCAGGTCGTCGCGATCCACGCTGGTGATGACGACATGGCGCAGGCCAAGTGCGGCAACCGCATCGCCCACCCGGCGCGGCTCGTCATGGTCCAGCGGATTGGGCAGGCCGGTGGCGACGTTGCAGAAGGAGCAGGCGCGCGTGCAGGTATCGCCCATGATCATCATGGTGGCGTGGCGCTGGCTCCAGCACTCGCCGATATTCGGGCAGGCCGCCTCCTCGCAGACGGTCACGAGCTTGTTCTCGCGCATGAGGTTGCGCGTCTCGTGGTAGATCGGGTGCGTCGGCGCCTTCACGCGGATCCAGTCGGGCTTCCGCTGGATGGCGTTGTCGGGGCGGTGCGCCTTCTCGGGATGCCGCTCGGCGGCCGTCCTGACACTCCCCCCCTGGGGACGATGGTCGATCTCGATGCGGGCCATGATCCCCCTCATATAGCGCGGGTGGGCGGTTTCACATCCCCGGAAAATCCGCCCCGCCCATGACGGCGGGGCGGCCCAGACCTCAGATGTGAATGACCCGGCCGAAGGCGTCGAGGACGGATTCGTGCATGGTTTCCGACACCGTCGGGTGCGGGAAGACGGTATGCATGAGGTCGATTTCCGTCGTCTCCAGGCTGCGCGCGATGGTGTAGCCCTGGATCATCTCCGTCACCTCGGGGCCGACCATATGTGCGCCGAGCAGCTCGCCGGTCTTGGCGTCGAAGACGGTCTTGGTGAAGCCCTCGGTGTCGCCGAGCGCGATGGCCTTGCCGTTGCCGATGAAGGGGAAGCGGCCGACCTTCACCTCATGGCCAAGCTCCTTGGCCTTGGCCTCCGTCAGGCCGACCGAGGCCACCTGCGGGCGGCAATAGGTGCAGCCGGGGATGTTGCTGCCGTCGAACTCATGCGGCTCCAGCCCGGCGATGAACTCCACGCAGGTGATGGCCTCGTGGCTCGCCTTGTGCGCAAGCCAGGGCGGGCCGGCGACATCGCCGATGGCGAAGACATTGGGCTCGCCGGTGCGGCCATAGCCATCCACGACGATATGCGTCCGCTCGACCTGCACCTTGGTGCCTTCGAGGCCGAGGCCCTCGACATTGCCGACGATGCCGACGGCGGAGATCAGCCGGTCGGCCTCGATCTCCTGCGTCTTGCCGCCGATCTCCACGGTGGCCGTCACGGTGGAGGCGCCCTTCTTCACGCCCTTCACCTGCGCGCCGACGAGGACCTTCATGCCCTGCTTCTCGAAGGCCTTCTTCACGAAGGCCGAGACCTCGGCATCCTCGACCGGCAGCACGCGGTCCAGCGCCTCGATCAGCGTCACCTCGCTGCCGAGGTCACGGTAGAAGCTCGCGAATTCCGCGCCGATGGCGCCCGAGCCGATGACGATCAGCCGCTTGGGCACGCTGTCGGGGACCAGCGCCTCCTTGTAGGTCCAGACCAGCTTGCCGTCCGGCTCCATGCCCGGCAGGACGCGGGCGCGCGCGCCGGTGGCCAGGATGATGTTCTTAGCGACCAGGTCAGCGACCTTCTTGCCGTCCTTCTCGACGGCGATCTTCCCGCCGCCGCCGGCCAGCTTGCCGCTGCCGTCGATGACGGTGATGCCGTTCTTCTTCATCAGGAACTTCACGCCGCCGGACAGCTGCGAGGCCACGCCCCGGCTGCGCTTCACGATCTTGGCGATGTCAAACTTCACGTTCTCCGCGCTCAGGCCGTAATGGTCGAGCGTCTGGAGGATGTGGAAGATCTCGGAGGAGCGCAGCAGCGCCTTGGCCGGGATGCAGCCCCAGTTGAGGCAGATGCCGCCCAGGTGCTCGCGCTCCACGATCGCGACCTTCATCTTGAGCTGCGCGGCGCGGATGGCCGCGACATAGCCGCCCGGGCCGGAGCCCACCACCACCAGATCGTAATTGTCGGCCATGCCTCAGCCCCTTCCTGCTAGCGCGACCAGGGCCTGCCCCGAGACGCGCTGATCCGTCCATTCCTCACGCCCGACGGCGCCCATCGCGCGATAGGCCGCGATGGCGGGCGCATTCCAGTCGAGCACGTTCCAGCCGATGCCGGCGCAGCCCTCGTCCAGCGCCCGCTGCGCGACGAGGCGGAACGCCGCCCGGGCGATCCCCTTGTTGCGATGCTCCGGCTCCACGAAGACATCCTCGATCCAGAGCTCGGCCTTCCCCGCGAAGCTGGAGAAAGTGCGGTACCAGAGACAGACCGCGACGGGCCTGCCGCCGACCTCCGCCAGCATGGCCTGCGCCAGCGGCGGGGCACCGAACAGCGCCTGATGGAGCTGTTCCCGCGTCGACACGAATTCGTGCTCGATCTTCTCGTAGACCGCCAGCGCATGCAGCAGCCGGTGGATGTCCGCGACATCCTCCGGCGAAGTCTCCCGCCACGCATATTCGCCGCGGGATGCCGTCACGACCTCGCTCCGCGCAGACGATCGGGCGCCATGCCGGGCGACCGATTCACGTCCTTGCTCCGCTCGGACGATCGGGCGCCATCGTCAGAGCATCAGGCTCAGCGGCTCTTCCACGATGGCCTTGAACTCCTGCAGCCATTCCGCCGCCAGCGCGCCGTCGATCACGCGGTGGTCGACGCTGAGCTGGCAGGTCATGACCGTCGCGACCGCAAGCTGGCCATCCTTCACGACCGCCCGCTGCTGGCCCGCGCCGACGGCGAGGATGCCGGCCTGCGGCGGGTTGATGATGGCCGCGAAATGCGTGACGCCATACATCCCCATGTTGGAGATGCTGAAGCCGCCGCCCTGGAACTCCTCGGGCTTCAGCTTGCCGGACTTGGCGCGGGCGCCCAGGTCCTTCATCTCGTTGCTGATCGCCGACAGGCCCTTCACGTCGGCATTGCGCACGATCGGCGTGATGAGCCCGTCGGGGATCGAGACGGCGACGCTGATGTCCACGTCGTTGAAGCGCAGGATCGCCTCGTCGGTCCAGGCCGCGTTCACGGCCGGGATGCGCTTCAGCGTGACGGCGGCGGCCTTGATGATGAGGTCGTTCACCGAAAGCTTGAACGCGCCCGGGCCTTCCTTCGGGCTGCGGGCATTCAGCTTGGCGCGCAGCTCCAGCAGCGCGTCGATCTGGATGTCCATCGCCACGTAGAAGTGCGGGACGTTCTGCTTGCTCTCCGACAGACGGCGCGCGATCACCTTGCGCATCGAGCTGTTCGGATGCGCCGTGGTCGCGCCCAGGACCTGCGGCGGCGCCGCGGCCGGACGCGGCGCGGCGGCTGCAGGAGCTGCTGCTGCGGCGGCGGGCGCCGAAGCGCCGCCCTTCACCGCGGCCTCGACATCCGCCTTCACGACGCGGCCCTGCGGGCCCGAGCCCGTCACCTTCGACAGGTCCAGCCCGGCTTGCTGCGCCATGCGCTTGGCCAGCGGCGAGGCGACGACGCGGTCGCCCGAGGCCGCCTGCGCCGCGGGGGCGGGCGCCGGGGCGGCCGGCTTCGGGGCCTCCTGCGGCGCCTTGGGGGCTTCGGCCTTCGGCGCCTCGGCAGCGGGCTTCGGGGCGGGTGCCGCCTTGGCCTCGCCGCTCGGCGCCTTCTCGCCCGGCTCGACCAGCACGGCGATGACGGCGTTGACCTTCACGCCCTCGGTGCCGGCGGCGACGACGATCTTGCCGAGGATGCCCTCGTCCACGGCTTCCACTTCCATGGTCGCCTTGTCGGTCTCGATCTCGGCGATCACGTCGCCGGACTTCACCTTGTCGCCCTCCGCCTTGAGCCAGCGGGCGAGCGTGCCTTCCGTCATGGTGGGCGACAGGGCAGGCATCAGGATGTCGGTGGCCATAGGTCTCGCTCCCCTTAGCGGTAGGTCACAGAGTGGACGGCTTCGACCACCTGTTCCAGCCGCGGCAGGGCCAGCTTTTCGAGATTGGCCGCATAGGGCATCGGGATGTCGAGCCCATGCACGCGCACCGGCGGCGCGTCGAGATCGTCGAAGCAGTTCTCGACGACCTGCATCGCGAGCTCGGAGCCGATGCCGGCGAAGGGCCAGCCCTCCTCCAGCGTCACCACGCGATTGGTCTTCTTCACGCTGCGCACGATGGTCTCGATGTCGAGCGGGCGGATCGTGCGGAGGTTGATCACCTCGGCGCTGATGCCCTGCTCGGCCAGCTTGTCCGCCGCCTGCATCGCCAGGCCCACCATGATCGAGAAGGCGATGATGGTGACGTCCGTGCCCTCGCGCTCCACCTTCGCCTTGCCGATCTCCAGGACGAAGTCCTCATCCGTCGGGCATTCGAAGCTGTGGCCGTAGAGGATCTCGTTCTCGAGGAAGATGACCGGGTTCGGGTCGCGGATGGCGGCGCGCAGCAGGCCCTTGGCATCGGCCGCAGACCAGGGGGCGACGACCTTCAGGCCCGGGCAATGCGCGTACCAGCTGGCATAGCACTGGCTGTGCTGGGCCGCGACGCGCGAGGCCGCGCCGTTGGGACCGCGGAAGGTGATCGGGCAGCCCAGCTGGCCGCCGGACATGTAGAGCGTCTTGGCAGCCGAGTTGATGATCTGGTCGATGGCCTGCATCGAGAAGTTGAACGTCATGAACTCGACGATGGGCTTCAGGCCGGTGAAGGCCGCGCCCACGGCCATGCCGGTGAAGCCGTGCTCGGTGATCGGCATGTCGAGAACGCGCTTCGGGCCGAACTCGTCCAGCAGGCCCTGGCTGATCTTGTAGGCGCCCTGGTACTGCGCGACCTCCTCACCCATGAGGAAGACGTCCTTGTCCGCGCGCATCTCGGCGGCCATGGCATCGCGCAGCGCCTCGCGGACGGTGATCGACTTGGTCGGGCCCCAATCCTTCTCGGGCGCGACGGAAACCGGCGTCGCCGCGATGGTCGGGTGCGGCTTGGCGGCGACCACGGCGTGGTCCTCGCCCTTCGGCGCGGCGGGAGCCTCGGCCTTGGCCTCGGGGGCGGGCGCGGCCTTGCCGCCGCCGGCACCGCCGTCGAGCTCGGCGATCGGGGAGTTCACGGCCACATTCTCCGTGCCCTCGGGCACGACGATCTTCGTGATGGTGCCCTCGTCGACGGCCTCGACCTCCATGGTCGCCTTATCGGTCTCGATCTCGGCGATCACATCGCCGGACTTCACCGCGTCGCCCTCTTTCTTCAGCCACTTGGCCAGCTTGCCCTCCGTCATGGTGGGGGACAGCGCCGGCATCAGGATCTCGACACCCATCTTACTTCGCCTCCACCAGGATGTCGGTCCAGAGTTCGCTTTCGTCCGGCTCGGGCGAGGTCTGCGCGAATTCGGCAGCGTCGGTCACGATGGCCTTCACCTCGTCGTCGATGACCTTGAGGTCGGCCTCGGTCACGCCCTGGCCCATGAGCTGGCTGCGCGCCGTCTCGATGCAGTCGTGCTGCTCGCGCATCTTCTGCACTTCCTCGCGCGTGCGGTACTTCGCGGGGTCGGACATGGAATGGCCGCGGTAGCGGTAGGTCTTCATCTCCAGCAGATACGGGCCGTTGCCGGCGCGGCAATGCGCGACCGCGCGCTGCGCCGCCTCGAAGACGGACTGCACGTCCATGCCGTCGACCTGCTCGCCCGGAATGCCCCAGGGCGCGCCGTTCTTGGACAGGTCACGGCTGGCGGAAGCGCGCTCGACGCTCGTGCCCATGCCGTACTTGTTGTTCTCGATGATGAAGATGCAGGGCAGCTTGAACAGCGCCGCGAGGTTCAGGCTCTCGAAGACCTGGCCCTGGTTGGACGCGCCCTCGCCGAAATAGGCGAGCGCCACCTGACCGTTGTCACGGTACATGTTGGCGAAGGCCAGGCCGTTGCCCAGGCTCACCTGCGCGCCGACGATGCCATGGCCGCCGAAGAATCCCTTCTCCCGGCTGAACATGTGCATCGAGCCGCCCTTGCCCTTGGAGTAGCCGCCGATGCGCCCGGTCAGCTCCGCCATGACGCCGCGCGCCTCCATGCCCGTCGCGAGCATGTGGCCGTGGTCACGGTAGGAGGTGATCACCTGGTCACCGGGCTTGAGCGAGGCCTGCATGCCCACCACCACGGCCTCCTGGCCGATGTAGAGGTGGCAGAAGCCGCCGATGAGGCCCATGCCGTAAAGCTGGCCCGCCTTTTCCTCGAAGCGTCGGATCAGGAGCATGTCCCGATAGGCTCGCAGCAGGGCATTATGCCCCATCTGCATTTCCTTTTCCTTTGCAGCGCCTTTGGCGCGGCGCTTGGACGGTGCGGCATCGGGCATAGGCGTCTCCCTGGAGATGCCCCACAGTTAAGCCGGCGCCGCAACCTTCGCAAGGCTGAGCTTTTCCGGAAAAACCCAATTATTGCAACGCAATATTCACTTTAACCGGATAGTGGTTCACAGCATGCTTGCATGCTGCGACGCAACAATGTTGCTAGGCCGCTGATATGCCTGGGTTCAGTAGAGGCGACGGTTCTGGGGATAGGGGATCACGATCTCATCCCTGGTCGTCAGATTGAGCATGGCCCGCGCGCGCTCCTCGAGCTGATCGCGGTCCAGCTGGTCGCCGCGCATGGCGTTGACTCGGCGCTCCGCCGCCTCGCGCTCGTCGGTGGCGCGGTGGAGCTCCAGCCGCGCGGCCGCGATCTCGGTCAGGCGCTGCTCGCGGGCGATCAGGCCGCGATCCCCATGCGAAGCATGCCAGATGAAGAAAGCCGCAACGCTCGCCAGGATGACCGGTGCGGCCAAGAACTTGATGCCGCGGATGATGGCGCGTCCGAAACCCATTGATCCCCCGAAGCGCCCCCCGGCGCCGCCGCCAGGGAATCACCAAAGACTCGGCGCTGGCAAGGGTAAAGCTCCTGCCAGCGCCAGAATTTTCGTTTAGATTCCGAGAGTTTCCGAAATTCGGAAGGAAGCGCCTCAGCGCTTCAGGATGGTCCGGCCTGCGTAGCGCCCGGCCGGGCCCAGATCCTGCTCGATCCGGATCAGCTGGTTGTACTTGGCCAGCCGGTCCGAACGGCTCAGCGAGCCGGTCTTGATCTGCCCGCAATTGGTGGCCACCGCGAGGTCGGCGATGGTGTTGTCCTCGGTCTCGCCCGAGCGGTGGCTCATCACGGCCGTGTAGCCGGCGCGATGCGCGATCTCGACCGCCTCCAGCGCCTCGGTCAGCGAGCCGATCTGGTTCACCTTCACGAGGATGGAATTGGCCACGCCCGCCTCGATGCCGCGCGTCAGCAGCTCGGGGTTGGTGCAGAACAGATCGTCGCCCACCAGCTGGACCTTGCCGCCGAGCTTGTCGGTCAGCAGCTTCCAGCCTTCCCAGTCGTCCTCGGCGCAGCCGTCCTCGATCGAGACGATGGGGAACTTGGCGCAGAGGCCGGCCAGGTAGTCGACCATGCCGCCGGCATCCAGCGTCTTGCCCTCGCCCGCCATGACGTACTTGCCGCCCTTGAAGAACTCGCTCGCGGCGCAGTCCAGGGCGAACTCCACATCCTCGCCGGGGCGATGGCCGGCGGCCTCGCAGGCCTTGGCGATAAAGGCCAGCGCCTCTTCCGCGCTGCCGATGTTCGGCGCGAAGCCACCCTCGTCGCCGACATTGGTGTTGTGGCCGGCATCATGCAGCGCCTTGCGCAGCGCGTGGAAGCACTCGGAGCCCACTCGCACGGCCTCGGCGATCGAGCCGGCGGCCACCGGCATGATCATGAACTCCTGGATGTCGATGGGATTATCGGCATGCGCGCCGCCGTTGATGATGTTCATCATCGGCACCGGCAGGGTGCGCGCCGAGGTGCCGCCGACGTAGCGGTAGAGCGGCTGGCCATGGGCCTGGGCGGCCGCCTTGGCCACCGCCAGGCTGACGGCGAGGATGGCGTTGGCGCCGAGGCGCGCCTTGTTGGGCGTGCCGTCCAGCTCGATCATCAGGCTGTCGATGCGGACCTGGTCGGTCGCCTCCATGCCGCCGATCGCGTCGAAGATCTCGCCTTCGACATTGGCGACCGCCTTGGTGACGCCCTTGCCGCCGTAGCGCGACTTGTCGCCGTCCCGCAGCTCGACCGCCTCGTGCACGCCCGTCGAGGCGCCCGAGGGAACGATGGCGCGGCCCCGCGAGCCGTCATCCAGGATGACCTCGGCTTCCACAGTCGGGTTGCCCCGGCTGTCGAGCACTTCGCGGGCGATGATGTCGGCAATGGCGGGCATGACTGATCCTTCCGAGAGGTTGCCCCGCGGATACGGCGGTGAAGCCGAAAGGGCAAGGCGGCCGGAGAGCCGCTTGATTTCGATAAGTTATGTTATACTATTACTTTCATGCCCCTCTTCTGCGAGGCCTTCGCCCCCGAGGCCAGATCCATGGATGCCGCGGCCCGCGCCGTCGTCGGCGCCGCCGAGAACACGCTGCTGGCCGCCCTTCATCCGCAGGTGGCCCTGGCCGTCTGGCTGCGTGAGGAGCCCCGGCATTTCGCCCGGTCGCTGCGCCCGATGCGCGAGGGCGGCGCCTTCCGCGCCACCGGCGAAGGACCGCCCGAGGCCGCGCTGGACGGGCTCTGCACCCAGCTGCCGGACGGCGCGCCCGCGGAGTTCCTGACCGACATCTTCCGCCTCGCCACCCTGTTCGGCGCCCTCACCCGTTCAGAGACGGTTCGGCTGCGGCTGGAGGGCATCACCGGCGATGCCTGCCGGAAATTCCATGTCGATGCGGTCGGCTACCGGATGCTGGTCACCTATGCCGGGCCGGGCACCCAATGGGTCATGGGCGACGATCCCGAGATAGCCGCGAGCCCCGAGCAGATCCCCCGCTGCGCCGTGGCGCTCTTCCGCGGCCGACGCCGTCCCGGCGGGCATGCGCTGCACCGCTCGCCGCCGCTTTCCGACCTGCCGGAGGCGCAGCGCTGGCGCCTCCTCCTCTGCATCGACGAACCGGAGCCCACCCCATGAAGCCAGCCCCCCGCCCCTTGGCCGTCACCGTCCTCTCCGGCTTTCTCGGCGCCGGGAAGACGACGCTGCTGAACCACGTGCTGGCCAATCGCGAGGGCCGTCGCGTCGCCGTCATCGTCAACGACATGAGCGAGGTGAACATCGACGCCTCGCTGGTCGGCAACACCGGGGCGCTCTCGCGCACCGAGGAGCGGCTGGTCGAGATGTCCAATGGCTGCATCTGCTGCACCCTGCGCGAGGACCTGATGCGCGAGGTCGCGCAGCTCGCGGCCGAGGGGCGCTTCGACGCGCTCATCATCGAGAGCACGGGCATCAGCGAGCCCATGCCCGTTGCCGCCACCTTCGATTTCGCCGCCGAGGACGGCTTCCGGCTCGCCGACGTGGCGCAGCTGGACAGCATGGTGACCGTCGTGGATGCGCGGGCCTTCCTCGACGACTTCTCCAGCGCCGACACGCTGCGCCAGCGCGGCGAAGCCGCGGGCGAAGGCGACGACCGCCAGCTCGTGGACCTGCTGATCGACCAGGTGGAATTCGCCGACACCCTCGTGGTGAACAAGGCGGACCTCGTCTCGCCAGCGGAGCTCGGCCGGCTGAAGGCCCTGCTCGCCACCTTCAATCCGGGCGCCGCGATCCTCGTCGCCGAGCATGGCCGCGTGCCGCTCGGCCATCTGCTCGATACCGGCCGCTTCGACATGGAGCGCGCGCAGGACGCCGCCGGCTGGCAGCAGGCCCTGGCCGGCGGCCACCTGCCGGAGAGCGAGGAATACGGCGTCGCCAGCTTCGTCTGGCGGGCGCGACGCCCGCTGCATCCGGCGCGGTTCAAGGCGCTGATCGAGGGCGACCTGCCCGGCGTCGTCCGCGCCAAGGGCTTCTTCTGGCTCGCCACGCGGCCGGACTGGGTGGGCGAATGGCAGCTCGCGGGCCGCATCGGCCGGCACCAGGGCGCGGGCCACTGGTGGGCGGCCGTCCCGCCCGAGCGCTGGCCCGAGGAGCCCGGATGGCAGGAGATGATCCGCCGCCTCTGGCAGGAACCCGCGGGCGACCGGCGGCAGGAGATCGTCTTCATCGGCATCGGCATGGACGAGGCAGCCCTGCGCGCGCAGCTCGACGCCACCCTGCTGACGGAGGCGGAATGGTCGGCCGGCGCCCGGGGCCAGGCCCGCCTGCCCGATCCCTTTCCGGCCTGGGGCGGATGAGCCCCTTGCGCCGGCGCCGCGAGGTGCCATTGATGAGGCGATGCATGCCTCATCACCCCTGACCGCCCCGCTTCAGCCCGTCATCCCGGGAGATCCGGCATGAGCGCGTCCCCCGAAGCGATCGAGGCCGAGATCCTCGCCCGCACGGAGGCCGCCGGCCCCCGGGCCTCGATCTCGCCCTCCGAGGTCGCGGCCGGCCTCGATGCCGAGAACTGGCGCCCCCTGCTCGGCCCGGTCCGCAAGGCCGCGGCGCGTCTGGCGGCGACCGGCCGGATCGAGATCCTCCGCAAGGGCAAGCCGGTCCCGCCCGAGGAAATGCGCGGCGTGATCCGCCTGCGCTGGGCTTCCGCCACGGAATGACCCGGCCGGCTCACCGCCACGGCGCCCGATGAGCAAGCGCGCCGGCCGCCTGGTGGTAGCCACCCGGATCGACCTTTCGAAACCTCGTCCTTCGCTCCATCCCAGGAAACGCGACGCATGAAGAAGATCCTCCGCCCGTTGAGCGAGGGTCTTTCCCTCGCGCTGCCTTACTGGCGCAGCGAGGAACGCTGGAAGGCCCGCGGGCTGCTGGCGGCGGTCGTCGTGCTGAACCTCTCGCTGGTCGCGATGACGGTGCTGCTCTCCTACTGGAACCGGGAATTCTTCAACGTCTTGGAGGCGCGGGACGCGGGCGCCTTCTTCCACCTGCTCTTCACCTGGCAGAACACCGATAGCGGGCTGATGCCCGGCTTCATGTGGATCGCGGTCGCCTACATCCTCGTCGCCGTCTATGCGCTCTACCTGCGCCAGGCCCTGCAGATCCGCTGGCGGCGCTGGATCACGGAGACGATGCTCGCCTCCTGGCTGGAGAAGCGGGCCTATTACCGCATCGCCCTCACCGATCGCGGCACCGACAACCCCGACCAGCGCCTGGCCGAGGACGCCAAGCTCTTCGTGGATTCCTCGCTGGTGCTGGGCCTTGGCCTGATGCGCACGGTGGTGACGCTCTTCTCGTTCCTCTTCGTCCTCTGGACGCTGTCGGGGCCGGCCACGATCCTGGGCATCGAGATCCCGGGCTACATGGTCTGGGTCGCGCTGATCTACTCGGTCCTCGGCACCTGGCTCGCCCATCTGGTGGGCCGCCCGCTGATCCGGCTGAGCGTGCAGCAGCAGAAGGTCGAGGCGGATTTCCGCTACGCCCTGGTCCGCTTCCGCGAGAACGCCGAGGGCGTCGCCCTGCATCGCGGCGAGGCGGAGGAGGAAGCCACCCTCGGGAACCGCTTCCGGGGCGTGGTCGGCAACTGGTGGTCGCTGATGGTGGCCACCAAGCGGCTGACCTTCTTCACCGCGGGCTATGCCCAGCTGGCAACGGTGTTTCCCTTCGTCGTCGCCGCGCCACGCTTTTTCTCGGGCGCCATTCCCCTCGGCGGGCTGACGCAGACGGCGCAGGCCTTCGGCGAGGTGCAGGGCGCGCTGTCCTGGTTCGTGGACAACTACGCCGACCTCACGCAATGGCGCGCCACCGTGGCGCGCCTCACCGGCTTCCGCGACGCGATCGAGGCCGCGCATGCGGCGGTGGACCATGGCGAGGGCGTGCGGGCGACGGCCGAGGCTTCGGACGCCGTGCGCGTGGAAGGCCTGCACCTGACCCTGCCCGACGGCCGCGTGCTGCTGGAGAACGGCGCGCTGGAGCTCCAGCCCGGCGAGCGCGCGGTGCTGACCGGCGCCTCGGGCAGCGGCAAGTCCACCGTCTTCCGCGCCATCGCCGGCATCTGGCCCTTCGGCTCGGGCCAGGTGAGCTTCCCGGCGGGCGAGACGCCCTTCTTCCTGCCCCAGCGGCCCTACCTGCCGCTCGGCACCCTGCGGCGCGCCCTGGCCTATCCGGCCGCCGCCGATCATTTCACCGAGGCCGAGATCGCCTCGGTGCTGGAGGAGACGGCCCTCGGGCATCTCGCCCCGCGGCTCGACAGCGAGGAGAACTGGGCCCAGCAGCTTTCGGGCGGCGAGCAGCAGCGGGTGGCCCTGGCCCGGGCGCTTCTGCACAAGCCGAAATGGCTTTTCCTCGACGAGGCGACGGCCAGCCTGGACCCGGCGGCCGAACAGCGGCTGTACGAGCTGCTGAAGGAGAGGCTGCCGGGAACCGCCATCCTCTCCATCGCCCACCGCCCGGCCGTCGCGGCGCATCACGAGCGGCACCTGCTCATCGCCGGCGGGGAACTCGCGGAGGCGCGCTGAGGCGCGTCTCCAGACTCAGCCCACGAAGCGCAGGGCCCGGTTGACGGCGCCCGGCAGGACCGAGCCGTGGTTCTCGCCGTCGAAGAGCTGGAAGCCCACTTCGGGCCCGCGCGGGCCGAGGCCGGAGAGGAGACCGGCCACCTCCCGCGCGCGGCTGACCATCGCGCGCTCGCGCAGGGTGGCCTGGCGGGCCGGCGGCATGGCCGGATCCTCCTCCTCGAGGCCGCCCACGGTCAGCAGCAGGCCGAGCTCGGGCAGGTTCGGCGGCGGGCTGGCGACGAAGCGGCGCACCGCCTCCATCATCGCGCCACCCGCGAACCACAGCGACGGGCTGGCGGCGATGGTCCGGCGGAAGGCGCCCGGCCGCGTCAGGAAGGCATGCAGGGCGAAGAGCCCGCCATAGGAATGCCCGAACAGCGCGGCGCGCGCCGGGTTCACCGGCATCCGCTCGGCAACCGAGGCAGCGATGCCCCCCAACAGCTGATCAAGGAAGGCATCCGCGCCGCCTGAACCCTCGGGCGCGCCGGGGAAGGCCGGCGTGTAGTCGCGGGCGCGTCGCGCCGTGTCGAAGGGCTGGGCGGTCGGGTAGCCCACGGCGACGATCGCCATCGGATGCACGCCGGTCGCCTGCGCGCGGCGCTGCTGCACGAGCAGCGCCTCGACGGCGGTGAGGAAGACCGCGTTGCCGTCCAGGAGGTAGAGGACCGGAAAGCCGCCCGCCGGCGGCTCGCCCTCCGGCCGGTAGGCGAAGATGCGCCGGGGGCCGCCCGGCCCGGCCAGGTCCCATTGCCGCGTGCGCAGCAGGGTCACCGGAGGATCTTCCGCGCCGACGGCAGGCAGCGCGGCCGCCCCGCCCAGCAGGGCCAGCGCGCCGCGCCGGCCCAGGGCCGAAGAGGTGCTCACCACCTCGCCCGGAGGCCGGCGAGGATGGTGCGGCGGTTGCCGAAGTAGCAGGCGGTGATCGAGGAGCAGCTCGAGATATACTCCTTGTCGCCCAGGTTGGAGGCGTTGATCGTCGCCTCCAGCCCCGTCAGACGCTCGAAGCGCGCGCCGAAATCGTAGCGGATCGCGGCGTCCACCAGCGTGACGGCGGGCACCTTGAAGGTGTTCGTGTCGTTGCCGAAGGTCTCGCCGATGTAGCGGAGACCGCCGCCCAGCTGCAGGCCGCGCAGCGGGCCCTCGGTGAAGCGGTAATTGGCCCAGCCGCTCGCGATGTGGTTGGGCACCTGCGGCACGCGGTTGCCGCGCACGCCCGGCGTGTTGGACTGCGTGACCTCGGCGTCGATGTACGAATAGGTGCCGATCAGGTCGAGGTTGTTGGTCAGGCTCGCCCGCCCCTCGAGCTCGATGCCGCGCGAGCGGATCTCGCCGGTCGCGACCGAATAGGTCGTGTAGAGCGGGTCGCGCGTCAGCACGTTCTGCTGGGTGATCTGGTAGCCGGCCAGCTGGATGAAGCTGTTCATGCCCGGCGGCTGGTACTTGATGCCCACCTCGATCTGCTCGCCCGTCGTCGGCGCGAAGGTGCCCGCGCCACGCTGCGGCGCCTGCGTCCCGGAATTGGCCAGGAAGGAGGTCGAGTAGCTGACATAGGGCGCGAAGCCGTTGTCGAAGAGGTAGAGCGCGCCGGCACGCCAGGTCAGGCGGTCGTCATATTGCGAGGTCTGAGGCAGCGGCCCACCCGCGGCGTTGTGCCGCGTGGTGCCGGTCTGCGCCATGTCGTAGCGCAGGCCGATGTTGAAGCGCCAACGGCCATAGGCGATCTGGTCCTGCGCATAGAGGCCGACCTGGTCCGATTCCTGGTTCGTCAGGCCGGTATTGCCGGCGAAGATCACGGGGACGTTCTGGAAGTAGACCGGGCGGAAGAGGTCGATCGTCGGGACATTGGCCGTGATCGTCGCGGCGCGCACCCGCGCCGAATTCCGGAACCAGTCCACGCCCATCAGCACCGTGTGGCGCACCGCGCCGGTGGTGAACTGAGCCTGCGCCTGGTTGTCCAGCGAGAAGGAGTTGCTGTGATCCGAGACGTAGCTCGCGGAGCGTACGCCGGTGCGGTTGTTGTTGATCGACTGGATGGAGAGGACGTTCACCTCCGCATCGATATGCGAGTAGCGGAAGTTCTGGCGCACGGTCCAAACAGGGTCGATGCGATGCTCGAGCTGATAGCCGATCGAGGCCTGCTCGCGGCGGAAGCGATCGTAGTTCGGGTCGCCGCCGAAGAAGTTGGAACGGATGCGGCCATTGGGGTTCGACAGCACCGTGCCGGTCGCCGGCACGAAGTTGTAGAAGCCGCCATAGGGATCGTTCTGGTAGCTGGCGAGGAAGGTGATCGTCGTGTTGTCGGTCGGGCGCCAGGTCAAAGCGGGCGCGATGGCGATGCGCTGCTCATGCACGTGGTCGACCTGGGTATTGGCGTTCCGCGCGATGCCGGTCAGACGATAGGTCCAGCGGCCGTCCTCGGTCGCGCGCCCACCGAAGTCGAAGGCCGCCTGCATCAGCTGGTTGCTGCCGGCCTCGAGGCGCACCTCGTTGATGCGCTGGTCGGTCGGCCGGCGGCTGACGAGGTTCACGAGGCCGCCCGCGCCGGTCTGGCCGTAGAGGACCGAGGCCGGGCCGCGCAGCACCTCGATGCGCTCCAGCAGCCAAGGGTCGGTATTGGGCACGCCGAACTGCGCGCCGCGCCCCTGGCGGAGCCCGTCCTGCATGTTCACGAAGGCGGCACCCGTCCCCTGCCCGCCGAAGCCGCGGACGAAGACGCTGTCATAGCGCGCGCTGGGCCGCACCTCGGGCAGCACGCCGGCCGTGTAGCGAAGGGCCTGGGAGACGCTCTGCGCGCCCTGGTCGTCCATCTGCTGGCGCGTGACGATGCCGAGGGACTGCGGCGCCTCGATCAGCGGCGTGTCGGTCTTGGAGCCCGTGGTCGTGACGGGGGCGACATAGCCGCGGATGGGCTGCCAGGAGCGCCAGGCCGTGGCGCGGACGTCCATCTCCGGGAGCTCCAGCGCCTCAGCCGGGGCCGCCGCAGGAGTTTCCTGCGCCGCTGCGGGAAGCGCGGCCAGGCCCGCGCAGAGCGCGGTGGTGGCAAGAAGCAGGCGTCTCGCGTTGAGGGCGGCGGCTCGCATGTCGGGAAGGGCTCCTGTTTGGATGTCCCTTCGTTAAAGAGAATGCGAATTGTTCGCAATAATATCGTGCGGCTAGCGAGACAAATGAGAGACAGTGTGTCCTCGACGCATCGGTCCCGTCAGGCGGCTTCCGCCAGGGCGGCCAGCACGGCCTCCCCGTAGCGCTGCAGCTTGCTCTCGCCCACGCCGGGAACGTCGCGCAGTTCGCGCAGGCTTCCCGGCCGCCGCGCCGCGATCTCGGCCAAGGTCGCGTCGTGGAAGATCACATAGGCTGGCACCTGCTGGGTCCGCGCCTCGGTCTTCCGCCATTCGCGCAAGGCGGCGAAGAGCGGATCGTCGGAAGACGTCTGCGGCGTCTCGCGGCTGGAACGCGCGGAGCGCGGGCGGATCAGCTCCTCGCGCAGCATCACCCGATGTTCGCCGCGCAGGACCGGCCGCGCGGCCTCGGTCACCACCAGCTCGCCATGGTTCTCCACGGCGATGTCCAGCGCGCCTTGGGAGACGAGCTGGCGCATGACGCCCCGCCAGGCGCCTTCCGCCACGTCCTTGCCGACGCCGAAGGTCGGCAGCTGGTCATGCCCGAACTGCGCGACCTTGTCCGTCAGCCGCCCGCGCAGCACGTCCACCAGATGGCCCAGGCCGAAGCGGTTGCCCGTCCGCAGCGCGGCCGATAGCAGCTTCTGCGCGGCCACCGTGCCGTCATAGAGGCGCGGCGGCGCGGCGCAGACGTCGCAATGGCCGCAATCCTCCGCCAGATCCTCGCCGAAGCAGCGCAGCAGCACGCGGCGGCGGCAGGTCCCCGCCTCGGCGATGCCCACCATGGCGTCGAGCCGCGCTCGCTCGATGCGCTTCTGCTCGTCCGAGGCCGGGCTCTGCTGGATGCGGTGGCGGGCCAGGGCGATATCGCCGGCGCCATAGAGCAGCAGGGCGCGGGCCGGCAGCCCGTCGCGCCCCGCGCGGCCGATCTCCTGGTACCAGCCCTCCGGCCCCTGCGGCAGCGAGAGATGGGCCACGAAGCGCACATCCGGCCGGTCGATGCCCATGCCGAAGGCGATGGTCGCGCACATCACCACCGCATCGCCGCGGGCGAAGCGCCGATGCGCGTCGCGCTTGTCCTCGGAGGGCATGCCGGCATGGAAGGGCATGGCGTCGTAGCCGTCGGCGCGCAGCCAGTCGGCGGTCTGCTCGGCCCGGGCGCGCGTGCCGCAATAGACGATGCCGGCGCCCCGCCCGTCCGAGGCCTCGCGCAGGAAGGCGCGGATCTGGCTGCGCTCCTGCTCGCGCGGCGCGGCGGCCAGGTGGATGTTCCGCCGGTCGAAGGAGGAGCGGAAGACGGGCGCGTCCTCGAGCCCCAGCTGGGCTCGGATGTCGTCGACCGTGCGCTCATCCGCCGTCGCCGTCAGGGCGAGGCGCGGCACCTCCGGGAAACCGCTCCGGAGGAAGCTGAGCGCGCGGTATTCGGGCCGGAAGTGATGGCCCCACTGGCTGATGCAATGCGCCTCGTCGACGGCGAAGAGCGCGATGTCGCGCTGCGACAGCCGCTCCAGCATGCCGTCCATGCCCAGGCGCTCGGGGCTGATATAGAGCAGCTTGAGCCGCCCCTCATTGAGGCTGCGCCACACCTCGCGGCGCTCGGGCTCCTCCAGCTCGGAGTGGAGCGCGGCCGCGGCCACGCCCTGCTGGCGCAGGGCTGCGACCTGGTCCTCCATCAGCGCGATCAGGGGCGAGACGACGATGGCCAGGCCCTCGCGGCAAAGCGCGGGGACCTGGAAACAGAGCGACTTTCCGCCGCCCGTCGGCATGAGGACGAGGCCCGAACCGCCCCGCATCACATGATCGACGACCTCAGCCTGCCGGCCGCGGAAACCCGCATGGCCGAAGACGTCGTGAAGTACCTTCGCAGGATCCTGCGTCACTCGATGCCTCTCACCCGCCCGGCGCCGGGGGGCGCGACGGGCTCCAGGCAGGTCTAGCAGGGAAGTCGAGTCGGCCGGACACCCGGCCCGGCCACCGCGAAAGCCCCTAGCATGGCCGGCACCGCGCCGGCCATGTCATGCCTGCCTTATTGCGGCGGGCGCGGCGGCGTTTCGGCGAAGCGGATCTCGACCCGGCGGCTCTCGATCGGGGCCATGTCGAAGGCCACGGGCCCGCGCGGCACCACGAAGATGCGCTCGGAGGCGACGCCGTACTGGCGGAGCAGCGAGGCGACATGCTGCGCACGGGCGTCGGAGAGCTGGCGGTTGAAGGCGGCGCCGCCGGCCGGGCCGGCATAGCCGAAGACGTTCACGCGCGCGTCGGGAAAGCGGCGGGCGGTATCGGCCGCCTCGCGGACGGTGCCCTTGGCCGCGTCGTCGAGCACCTGACTGTCCTCGTTGAAGAAGACCACCGGATGCGGAAGGTTCGCCGGGTTGCGGACCAGGATGGGGTCCAGTTCCGCGCAGGCCGCGAGGAGCGGCAGCATGGCGGCGGACAGCAGCAGGCGGCGGTGCATGAGGACGATTCTCCAGAATCCGGTGAGATGTCAGTCAGGCAAGCTAACCGCCACGTCAACCGCTCCGGAAGGGGCAGTTTCGTGATGCCCCGGCCTTAGGCGGTGGCCGGCAGCAGGCGTCCTCCGGCCAGCCGCCAGACGCGGTCCAGCGGCTCGTCGCCCGTCAGGCGATGGGTGATCAGCAGCAGGCTGCGCCCCTCGCAGGCCGTGGCCAGCGTCGCCAGGAAGGCGCGCTCGGCCGCGGCGTCGAGCCCGGTGGTGGGCTCGTCCAGGATCAGGATGCCCGCCGGCGGCAGGAGCGCACGGGCGAGCGCGAAGCGCCGCGCCTCGCCGCCGCTGAAGCGCGCGCCGCCCTCGCCGCAGCGGGTCTCGAGCCCTTCGGGCAGGCTGCGCACCAGATCGGCGATCCCGGCCTTGACCAGGGCGCGCCAGAGCGCCGCGTCCGGCGCGCCCGGCGCGGCCAGCCGCAGGTTGGCGGCGATGGTGTCGTCGAAGAGCCGTGCCTGCTGGGAGAGGACGACGATCCGGGTGCGGAGCTCGGCCGCCGGAAGCTGGGAGATATCGGTACCGCCCAGGCGGATCGTGCCCGCCTCCGGCGCCGCGAGCCGGGTCAGCAGCGCGGCCAGGGTGGATTTCCCCGCGCCGGAGGGGCCGAGGATCGCCACGCGCTCGCCCTCGCGCAAGGTGAGGTTCAGCCCGTCGAGCACCGGCGCGTCCTGGCGCCAGCCGAAGCGGACGCCCTGCAGGACCAGCTCGTTGGAGGCCGGCAGCGGTGCGGGCGCCGCGGGCTCCTCCACCGGCGGGGCGGTATCCGCCGCCTCGAAGAGGCGCCGCGCGCCAGCAGCGGCGGAAGCCAGGGCAGCGCCAGCACGCGGCATGAGGCCGAGCGCCTCGGCCGCCGCGACCGAGAGGAAAAGGGCCAGCACCACCATGCCGGCCGTCGCGGTGCCGCCCGCGAGGCCCCAGGCCAGCGCCGCCAGCACGGCGAGCTGCGCCAGGAAGCCGCCGGCCGCGCCCGCCCAGGCCGAGCGCCGGACCAGCGAGCGCTGGCTGTGCATCAGCTCGCGATCGGCCGTGCGCAGGCGCTCCATCGCGCGCGGCTCGGCATTGGCGGCAAGCGTGTCCTCGAGGCCGGCCAGGGGATCGGCAACGGCGGCGCGCAGGCCGCCCCGATGGTCGGCGGCGCGCTGGGCCGCCCGGGTCGCAGCCGGCGCCAGGACGAGAGGGAGGACGAGCGCAAGCGCCAGGGGCAGGCCCACCAGCAGCATCAGCCAGGGCTCACCCATCAGCAGCGCGAGCACGGCCACCAGCACGGCGAGGCCCGCGCCGGCCGGCAGGATGCCGCCGAGATAGAGGCGATCCAGCGCATCCACATCGCCGATCACGCGGCTCAGCAGGTCGCCCGAGCCGCGCAGGCCGATGCCGCCGGGCATCCGCTCGGCAAGGCGGCGGAAGAACCAGACGCGGGTGTCGGCCAAGGCGCGGAAGGCCGCGGCATGGCTCGCCATGCGCTCGCCCCAGCGCAGCATCGGCCGCAGGAGCACTAACGGCCGGACCCAGACCAGCGCCGCCAGCCCGAAGATGCCCCCCGCCGCGAGGCCAGCCGCGACACCCTGCCCGGCCAGCGCCAGCAGGGCCACGCCCGAGAGCGCGGAGCCCATCGAAACCAGCAGGGCACCGACGAGCGAGGCACGTCGGGGCGCCCAGAGGCGCAGGACGCGCGCGAGATCAGCCCACATCCGCGAGCCTCCTGTCGCCCAGCTCGAGCACGCGCCCGGACAGGCCGAGCAGGGCGGCGGAATGGGTGGCGATGATGGCGGTGCGGCCGGTGCAGAGCCGCCCGATAGCCTCTATCACCTCGGCCTCGGTGCCCGGATCGAGCGAGGCCGTGGGCTCGTCCAGCAGGACCAGCGGCGCGTCCCGCAGGAAGGCCCGCGCCAGCGCCACGCGCTGCGCCTGCCCGCCCGAGATGCCGTGGCCGCCCTCGCCCACCCGCGTATCGAGGCCCTGTGGCAGGTCGGCGGCGAAGGACATCACGCGGGCGGCCTCGGCGGCGCGCAGGACCTCCGCCTCGGTCGCCTCGGGACGGGCGAGGGCGATGTTCTCGCGCAGCGTGCCGCCGAAGATATGCGCCCGCTGGCCGACATAGGAGGACAGGCGGCGCAGCTCCGCGGGGCGCAGCCGCGTCACGTCCTGGCCGTTGATCGCGATGCGGCCCGCGGTCGGCCGTACGAAGCCCATCAGCAGCCGCAGGACGGAGGACTTCCCGGCGCCGGACGGCCCCACGAGCATCAGCACCTCGCCGGGCGCCAACGCGAAGGTCAGGCGCGAGAGCGCGGGCGCGGCGGCGCCGGCATGGAGGAGCTCCACCCCGTTGAAGACCACCGCCACGCGGCGGGGCACTTCCTCCAGCAGAAGCCCGGCCTCGGGCGGGGCCTCGAGCAGCGGCGCCAGCTCGGCGGCTGCGCCACGGGCGGACATCGCCTCGTGATAGGCGGCCGAGAAAGCCCGCAGCGGCGCGAAGAAGGCCGGCACCATCAGGATGCAGAAGAGCGACAGCGTGGGGTCGGTGGGGCCGCGCCCCGTGAGCAGCGCCCCATGCCGCCAGGCAAGGTAGCCTAGCGTGAAGGCGGAGAGCAGCTCGAGCATCGCGCTGGACAGGAAGGCCACGCGCAGCACGCGCATCGTGCGCCAGCGGAATTCCTCCGCCGCCTCGCCCAGCGCGCGCGCCTCGTCCTCGGCGCGGTTGAACTGCACCAGGGTCGCGAGGCCACGCAGGCGGTCGACGAAGCGCCCCGCCAGCCGGCCCAGCACGTCCAATTGCCGCCGGCTCTCGCGCGCAGCGCCGATGCCGGTCACCGCCATGGCGATGGGGACCAGCAGGCCCATCGCGATCAGGACCAGCGCGCTCACCCAGTCGGCGCGCCAGACGATGATGGCGATGGCGGCCGGCGAGAGGAGGGCCAGCGTCATGGCCGGCAGCCAGCGGGCAAAGAAGCCGTCCAGCGCCTCGACCCGGTCCACCAGCAGGCTGGCCTTCTCGCCCACCCCGCGCCGATCGGCGGGACCAAGCTCCAGGAGACGGTCGAAGAGCGCCGCGCGGATGCGGGCGCGGGCATGCTCGCCGGCGGATTGCTGCGCCAGCTCCTGCCCGACGCTCAGCCCCGCGCTGAGCAGCATCAGGCCGCCGGCGACCGCAAGGTCGTTCCAGCCGCCGCCCGAGGCGAAGCCCAGCAGGGTCACGATGATGCGGGCGAAAAGGAAGGCGATGGTCACCTGGCAGGCGGTGACCATGAGGCCGAGGCCGATCGGCAGCGCCAGGCGCCATGCCTGACCGCGCGCCTGCCGCATGAGCCAGGCTGAACCTAGCGCCCGTTGAGATCGCATGCGTTCACTTCTCAGGCGCGGGTGATGTCGTCGGCAGCACGCGGCGCGTCTGCGACGGCCGGGTGCCGGGCGATCGGGCCCCAGCGGCCATTCGGTGGCGATTCCATAACGGGCCGTGTTTAGGCCAGACCGTGGCGCGGCGCCACTTGCTCCGGAGGCGTCCGGCGCGTCTCATCGTCCCGTTCCGGAAGCCTCCCATGCCGAGAAATATTTCAGGCGGTGCGCCCCGGGGCGACCGCCTCCATTGGTCCGAAGGAAGCCACCCATGAAACGCTCCCTCCTCGCCCTGCTGCTGCTGGCCGGTTGCGCCACGGCGCCCGGCCCGCAGACGCCCCAGACCGTCGCCTCGGTGGACCTGACACGGTACTCCGGCCGCTGGCACGAGGTCGCGCGCCTGCCGCAGCGCTTCCAGGACAATTCGAGCCTGCGCTGCGAGGAGGTGACGGCCACCTACTTCCCGGCCGCGGCGGGCGGCATCTCGGTATTGAACGAATGCGCCAACGCGCTCGATCCCGTGCGGCGGCTGCAATCAGCGCGCGGCACCGCCTACCCGGTCGAGGGCAGCAACAATACGCGGCTGCGGGTCAGCTTCTTCTGGCCCTTCTTCGGCGACTACTGGGTGCTGGGGCTGGATCCGGACTACCAATGGGCCGTGGTCGGCACGCCCAACCGGCAGTACCTCTGGATCCTCTCCCGCACGCCGAGCCTTCCCGCCCCGCAGATGGAGCAGGCGCTGGGCATCGCGCGGGCACAGGGCTTCGACCTGTCGCGGCTAATCCGCTCCGCGCCGTCAGCTGAGGCGGCGCGTTGACGACCCCTCCCCGCTCGGCTCGACTTGCGGGGACAAGGTACAAGGATTCGGCGGCATGATGGACCAGACCCTCTCGACGGTGGCAGATCGGCGCGGGGGGATGGGGGCATGAGTGCCGCCCAGGAAAACCTCGCCCTCCCGGGCCTCGAGGCCGAGGCCGAGATCCTGATCGACCGTTGGGGCATCCCGCACATCTACGCGGCCAGCCAGCGGGACGCCTTCTTCCTCCAGGGCTTCAACGCGGCGCGCGACCGGCTCTGGCAGATCGACCTCTGGCGCAAGCGCGGCCTCGGCCTGCTCGCGGGCGACCTGGGCGCCGGCTATGTCGAGCGCGACCGCGCCGCGCGGCTGCTGCTCTACCGGGGCGACATGGCGGCCGAGTGGGCCAGCTACGGCGCCGAGGCGGAAGCCCGCACCACCGCCTTCGTGGCCGGCATCAACGCCTATATCGACCTCGTCGCGCGCGAGCCGGATCGCCTGCCGATGGAGTTCCGCGCCCTCGGCACGAGGCCGGAGAAATGGGCGCCGGAGGATGTGGTGCGCTGCCGCGCCCATGCCCGCGTGCGCAACCTGGATTCCGAGGTCGCGCGGTCGAACATCGTCGCCGAATTCGGCGAGGAGGCGGACCGGCTGCACAAGGGCCTGCAGCCCGAATGGAAGCTGCAGGTGCCGGAGGGCCTCGAACCGCACACCATCCCGCCCGAGGTGCTGCGGATCTATCTTCTGGGCTGCGAGCCGCATCCGATCGACAGCGCGACGCCGGCCGAGCCGCTGGCCGATACCGGCGAATGGGGCAGCAACAACTGGGCCCTGGCACCCTCGCGCACCACCACCGGCCGCGCCATCCTGGCCAGCGACCCGCATCGCGTGCACGACCAGCCTTCGCTGCGCTACATCGCGCATCTGGTGGCGCCGGGCCTCGACGTGATCGGCGCGGGCGAGCCCGCCATCCCCGGCGTCAGCCTCGGCCATAACGACAAGCTGGCCTTCTCGCTCACCATCCACCCTTCCGACCAGGAGGACCTCTACGTCTACGAGCTGAACGAGGCCGATCCCGACCTCTATCGCTACGGCGAGGGCTGGCAGCGGATGCGCGTGGTGGCGGAAACCGTCCCCGTGCGCGGCGGCGAGCCCGCGCCCATCGAGATGCGTTTCACGCGCCATGGCCCGGTACTGCACGTCGATACCGCGAACCGCCGCGCCTATGCGCTGCGCAGCGTGTGGTGGGAGCCCGGGACGGCGGCCTATATGGCAAGCCTCGGCTACCTCACCGCCGCGAATTTCGAGGAATACAAGACGGCGCTGGAAGGCTGGGGCGCGCCCTCGACCAACCATGTCGTGGCCGATGTCGAGGGGCATATCGGCTGGCAGGCGGCGGCGAAGATCCCGGTGCGTCCGAACTGGGACGGGCTGATGCCGGTCCCGGGCGACGGCAGCCACGAATGGGCGGGCACGATCCAGGCCTCCTCCATGCCACGGGCGAAGGATCCGGCCGGCGGCTGGCTCGGCTCGGCCAACCAGATGAACCTGCCGGCGGATTACGACTACCGCCACCACAAGACCGGCTTCGAATGGACCGACGTCGCCCGGTACATGCGGCTGTCGGAATCGCTGGAGGGCGCCAAGCGCTGGTCGGTCGAGGAGACGCTCGGGCTCCAGACGGACGTGCTGAGCGTGCCCGCCCGGCGGCTCTGCGCGCTGCTGGCGGCGACGAAGGCCGACGGTGCGGCCGAGGCGCGCTCCTGCCTGGCGGGCTGGGACCATCGGTTGACGGTGGAAAGCGGCCCAGCCGCGCTCTTCGAGATCTGGTTCACCAACCACCTGATGCCCGCCATCCCGCTGGCGCTGGGACCCGAGGGGCTGGCGAAGATGGTCGGCGTGGTGGACACGCAGCTCTATCTGGAGGTGCTGGAAGCGGCGAACGACCCCGGCTTCGGCACCGATCCCGTGGCCGCGCGCGACGCGCTGCTGCTCAGCACGTTGGAAGCTGCCTGGGCCGAGGCGAAGAAGCGCATGGGCGCGGAAGTGTCGGGCTGGGCCTGGGGGAACATCCACCAGGGCTATTTCAGCCACCCGCTCTCGCGCCTCGCGCCGCCGGAGCTGGCCGCGAAGCTGGATGTGGGGCCGGCGCCCAAGGGCGGCTCCAACCTCACCATCAACAACAACGGCTATCGCGGCGCCGACTTCCGCGTGATGTCGGGCGTGTCCTGGCGGATGGTGCTGGACGTGGGCAACTGGGACGCGAGCTGGACCATCAACGCGCCGGGACAGTCCGGCGACCCGGCCAGCCCGCACTACCGGGACCTGTTCCCGATCTGGGCGAAGGACGGCTACGTGCCGATGCTCTACAGCCGCAAGGCGGTGGAGGGTGCGCTGGAGAAGCGGATCCGGCTGGCGCCCGGTTAAAGGCGCCAGCCCGGCCCGGGGTGGCTACCGCTTCGTCAGCCAGCGCTTGGCGATGCGGCAGGCGACCGTGTAGGCGGGGTTGAAGACATTGCCGACGTCGTAGCGGACCACCTGGCCCATCAGGTGGCTCGCCGCGCGCGCATCCAGCCCGTAATCCTCGCCCAGCCATTTCGACATCTCGGTCGTGGCATGCTGCAGCGCCTGGTCCAGCGGGCGGGCATTGCCGACGGTGAAGATATCCTCCGCCGTCTCGCCGCGCGGCCAGGTGATGCTGCGCTTCAGGACCTGGAAGGTGACCTCCATCTCGAAGGAGGTCTCGATGCCCGTGCCGACGATCTCGCCGTCGCCCTGGCAGGCATGGCCGTCGCCCAGATAGAAGAGCGCGCCCGGCACCGCGACCGGGAACCAGGCCGTCGTCCCCGGCGCGAAGAGGCGATAATCCATGTTGCCGCCGTTCTGCGCTGACGTCGCGGTGGAGAGCGCCTGCCCGCCCGCCGGCGCGACGCCGAAGCAGCCGATCATCGGCTGGATCTCGGGCGCGAAGTTTTCCAGGCCCGGGGCCGGCTCCTGCAGCCGGACGGTCCCGGCATTGTTGTCGATGGTCCAGACGGAGCGCTGCGAGGGCGGCCGGTCCACGATGGCAGCCGGGTCCAGCACGGTCAGCGCGAGCGGGGAATAGGTCCAGCCGGTGGCGCGGCTCGGCGTCAGCCGGTCGATGCGGACGGCCAGCGTGTCGCCGGGCTCGGCACCCTCGATGAAGAAGGGCCCGGTCATGGGGTTCGGCCGGCTGGCGACGGCGATCTCGCGGGCATCCAGGCCCGAGGCGTCGATCGTATCGGCCACCACCGTGTCGCCATCGGCGACGCGGAGGACGGGTTCGGCGGTGCCGATCACGTTGTGGTAGCGCGTGGGGCGGAAACGGTGCGTGGCCATCGGTTCTCCTGGGCGCGGCGCCGCGCCCACCATTCAGGGCGGGACGCTAGAAACCGCCCCAGGACGGGTCAAGCGGCCCGCCTCAGGCCGCGCGCTCGAACCGGGGCGGCGCGCCCTTGCCGCGCACCTCCGCCTCCTCGAACTCCGCGGCCACGATCGCCCGTTCCAGCGCGGCGCGGAGCTCCTTCGCGCTCTCCAGTGTCAGCTCCACCGCGGCCCGTGCGCCCGGCTCCAGCCCGGCATTGAGGAAATCGAGCGTGATGACGTCACCCAGAGGGGCATGGCGCGCATGGTCATAGGCGACCACCGCCTGCGTCAGCGGGAACCACTCCTCCCCGCGCTTGGCCATACCTTCCGCGGCCACGATCTCGACGATGGAGGTGCACATCGGCCGCGCCCTCCCTACTTCGCCAGGTGCTTGCCGAGGAAGGCGAAGGTCTTGGCCCAGCCGTCCATGGCCTGCTCGGGCCGGTAGAGCGGCCGGTGCCAGTAGTTGAAGCCGTGGCCCGCGCCGTCGTAGCGGTGGAACTCGTAGGTCTTGCCGTGCTTCTTCAGCTCGGCCTCGTGCTGGTCCACCTGCTCAGGGCTCGGCGCGCGGTCGTCATTGCCGAAGAGGCCGAGCAGCGGACAGGAGAGGTCCTTCGTCAGGTCGATCGGCGCGACGGGCGTCTTGGCGTTCAGCTCGTCCTTGCCCATCACCACGCGGCCGCCCCAGAGCTCCACGGCGGCGTCCACGTCCTTGCGCTGGCAGGCGTAGATGAAGGCGTGCCGGCCGCCGGAGCAGGAGCCGTAGAGGCCGACCTTGCCGTTGTTCGCGGGCTGCGCGCGCATCCAGGCCACGGCGGCGGCGGTGTCGCCGACCATCTGGGCATCGGGGATGCCGCCCTCGGCGCGCACCTTGGCGGCGACGTCGTCCGGATTGCCCTCGCCCGCGCGCTCGTAGAGGTTGGCGCAGATGGCGATGTAGCCGTGATGCGCGAAGCGCCGCGTCGTCTCGATATAGAGCTCGCTCCAGCCCGGCAGGTGGTGGATCAGCACCACGCCCGGGAAGGGCCCCTTCCCTTCGGGCTTCGCCACATAGGCCGTGATGGGGGTGCCGCCGTCGCCCTTGAGGGTGACGTTCTCGCAGGTCATGCCGCGGTAGAATGACATCGGGTGCTCCTTCATATCCGCCTGCCGGGAAGTATTCGGCCATCCCAGGCCGCGCGCAACGCCTGCCGGCCAGCTTGCCATCCCGGCCGTGGCGGCCTCAGCTTTCCGGCTGTCGTCATGAAGGGAGCCCCCATGAAGCTGGCGGAGATCGAGGCCATTCTGCACACCGGCGTGCCGCTCGGCGCCGAATGGGGCGTGCGGCTGCTGGAGGCCTCGCCCGGCTATGCCCGGCTCGAGCTCCCCTCCAGCCCACGGGTGCTGCGCCCGGGCAACACGGTCTCGGGCCCAGCCATCATGGGCCTCGCCGATATCGCGATGTGGGCCGCGCTCCTCGCCGGGACCGAGGGGCGCGACGAGAGCCTCACCACCACCATGAACGTGAACTTCCTCCGCGCCTGCGGGCCGGGGCCGATCATCGCCACCGCGCGCGTCATCAAGGGCGGCGGGCGGACCATCTTCGGCGAGGTGCTGATCACGCGGGCGGACAGCGACGAGGTCGCCGTCCATATCACCACCAACTGGGTCCGGACGAAGCCGAAGCCCTGATCACCCCACCCGGCGGCCGGTGAAGAGCACCGCCGCCAGCATCGCCAGCGTGCAGACCGCGGCGCCGGCGGCCTTCACGGGCCCGATCTCCTCGCCCAGCACGGCGGCCGAGAGGATCAGCCCCGTCACCGGCACCAGGACCGAGAGCGTCGCCGCGCGGGTGGCACCCAGCATCTCGACGCTGCGGCCAAAGAGCAGCATGGAGAGGCTGCCCAGCAGGACGCCCTGCGCCACGATCATCCAGACGACGAGCCCCGTCGGCAGAGCGAAGAAGGCGTCGGCGCGAAACATCAGGAAGGGCGGCAGCACCAGCGGCACGGAGACCAACGTGACGGCCGCCGCCGCCGGCACGGCCGAGACCTGCCAGCGCCGCAGCAGCACCGTGAAGACGGACCAGGTGGCGCCCGCGCCCATCAACAGCAGGTCGCCGCGCCAGGCGCCGGGATGCTGGCCGAGCCCGTCCCAGGCGATGATCAGCACCCCCGCCAGCATCGCCCCCAGCGCCGCGACGCGGCCCTGCGTCGGCCGCTCGGCCAGCAGCCACCAGGCGAGCAGCGCGCCGAAGAGGGGCGAGACCATGGGCGCGATGGTCGAGCCATGCGTCGCCGGTGCGAATTTCAGGGCGGAGGCGAAGAGCACCAGGTTCCCCGCGCCCGCGAAGAGGAAGAGCACGAAGATGCGCCGCCATCCCAGCCGCCGGATCTGCTCGCGATGCCGCCAGATGAGCGGGAACAGCAGCAGCGAGGCCGGCACATAGCGGCAGAACAGGATGTCCAGCACATGGATACCCTGGCCGACCAGGGCCAACCGAGCCACCACCGCATGCCCTCCCCAGATGACCGAGGCCATGGCGCCGAGGGCAAGGCCCAACAATATCCGGGGATTGAGGTTCAACACGGTGCGGGCATCGTGGGCTCAGGGTGGCAAGTCGATCCCTGCGCGTCGAGCCATTAAAGCCTCGTTACGCCAGCACTTCGTTCACGCCCTCGGCGAAATCGGCGAAGGGCACGCCATAGACGTGGATGGAGACCGCCACCTCAGCCGAGCAATTGGCGATCCGGTGGATGAGCTCCGGCGAGGCCGGGCCATGGCTGGTCGCGCCGCGCCCGCGCAGATGGACGGCGGTCGGGCACGGCGTCTCGCCGGCCTGGAAGAAATGCTCGCTCAGCACGCCGCGATGCACGCCGAGGGCGCACCAAGTGCGATGGGCATGCACCGGCGACATCTGGCCGGGGCGCCAGACCAGGGCGACCACGGCGTAACCGTCGCCCTCGCCCAGCAAATGCCGGATGTAGCGGTCCGGGCAACAGGGACAGTCCTTCTCCGCCAGCAGGCGGGGGTCGTCCAGATAGGGCCGGATCGCCTCGGCGACGGCGGCCGGACGGTCGTCCAGCGGCGTTCGGGCCGCGACGCGGATATCGGCCAGCATGGTGTCGAGAGCGCTGAGCGCGGGCATCATGTTCACAGCACGGTCCTCGCATCCGGGGCGGTCAGTGCCGCCAGCACCATCTGGCGGCTGGCGGAAACCTGTTCATGCATGATCCGCCCGGCGTCCTCGGCGCGGCCCAGGGCCAGCGCCTCCACCAGGGCATGGTGCTCATGCGCCATCTCGCCCGTGCGGTCGCGCGGGCGGAGGCCGAGGACGAGCATGCGCGTGCTCTCGTCCAGCAGGCGGTCGAGCTGGCGGGCAAGGCGGCCGTTGCCGGCAAGGTCGGCAATCGCGACGTGGAAGGCCTTGTTGGCGGCGAGGAAGCACATGGCGCTCTCCTCGTCCGAACAGTCGTAGCCCTCGGCGCAGACGGCATCGAGGCGCGCCAGCATCTGGGCATCGACCCGGCCGGCCGCCCGGCGCGCAGCCTCCGGCTCCAGCATCAGGCGGAGGTCGAAGACCTCGTGGATGTCGCGGATGGTGACGAGGCTGACCATCCAGCCCCGGCGCGGAACGGCGGTGACCAACCCCTCCTCCGCCAGCCGCGCCAGCGCGGCGCGCACCGGCGCCTTGCCGAGCTCCAGATGCGCGGCGATGGCCCCCTCGGAGACCGTCTCACCCGGTGCCAGGCGGGCGGCCAGGATGTCCCGGCGCAGCTGGGCCACGGCGCGGTCGGTCAGAGAGGGAGGCGGCTCCAAGGTCATCAGTAGCGACATTCGCCTGATCGTATCCGTAACATGTCACGGTAGTTCTACAATCATATGACGTGGTATCGCAAGCAATTTTTCAGCCGGAAGCCAGGATTTCCGCCGCAGACGGCGCCATGCCGCTATTGGAATGGCCCACGCCGGGCACGGTCCGCAGGGTCCAGCCGAAGGGCAGGCCGTCGCGCGCCGCCACCTCGCGCGCAGCCGCGAAGAAGGCCTGTCCGCGCGCGAACCGCGTCACCCCCTGCCGGTCGGCCTGGGGATCGCGGCGCAAGGCGGGATGGTGGGGGTTGGTATCCTCCTCCCCCAACAGGATCGTGACCGGGCGTGTCAGCGCCGCCCTCAGCCCCGCCTCGGTCGCCGCGCAATCGCCGAGACCAAAGGGAAAGGCGATGCCGAAATCGGGCCAAGTGTACCAACCGGCATTGGCGCTCACGAGGCGCGAGGCCCGCGGCGCGCCGGTCAGCAGCAGGTAGCGATGGACGAATTGCGCGCCGGCGGAATGGCCGTAGAGCGCGAAGGGCGTGGGCGGCGCATCCAGCGCACGGAACGCCGCCGCCACCGCGCGATCAAGCGCGAAGAAGGTCCAGGCGGCCTCCGGCGCGCGGGCATTGCCGAAATTGTAGTAGCGGTCGCCCGGAAACTGCGCGGCCGAGAACTCGGGGCAGACGACGAGGAAGCCGCGCGCCTCGGCCAGCGGGATCCACGCGTCCCGGTAGTTCCCGGCATCGCGCCGCAGCCCATGCAGGACTACGACGACCTTCCCGCCGGCCTGCCAGGCGGCGGGGCGATACAGGAAGGCCGCCATCATGCCGGGCGCCACGCCGCTCGGCTCCTCGAAGGTGATGCGGGAGCGGCCGGCGGGCAGCGCCGCGCGCGCCAGGCCCGGCGTCATCAGCCCGGCCAGGATCGCGCGGCGTCGCATCTCAATCCACCGAGGCGCCGGAGCGGCGGACGATGTCGCCCCAGGCCGCCACGTCGCGGCGCTGGATCTCGGCGAACTCGGCCGGCGTATAGACCGGCGGGAGGGAGATGCCCTGGTTGTCGGTCAGCCAGGTGCTGAACTCGCGCTCGCGCAGCACGCTGGTCACGGCGGAGGAGAGCCGCTCCAGGATCGGTGCGGGCAGGTGCGCGGGGCCGAAGAGCCCGTACCAGGTCGTGCTGACGAAGCCCGGGAGGTTGCAGGCCTCCGCCACCGTCGGCAGGTCCGGCAGGCTCGGCAGGCGCTGCGCCGTGGTGACGCCGAGGCCCTTCACCTGCCCCTGGCGTATGGCGCCGATGGCCGGCCCGGACTGGTTCATGAAGAAGTCGACGTCGCCGCCCAGCAGCGCCGTCTGCGCGCCCGGCTGCCCGCGATAGGGGACGTGGACCACGTCCACCTGCGCCGCCAGGACGAATTGCGCGGCCGAGAGATGCGTCGAAGCGCCGTTGCCGGTGGAGGCATAGTTGAGCCGCCCGGGATTGGCCCGCGCCGCGCTGAGCAGCGCCGCGCAATTCGAGAAGGCCGGCCGCTTGTCGGGCGCGACGGTCAGGATGTTCGGCACGTCGCCCAGATGGGAGATCGGGGTGAAGTCCCGGATCACGTCGAAGGGAAGCGTCCGGTACAGCGTGGCATTGATCGCATGCGTGCCGGCGGTGCCGAAGTACAGCGTGTAGCCATCCGGCCGGGACTTCGCGACGAGCTCGGAGCCGATATTGCCGCCCGCGCCCGTCCGGTTGTCGGCCAGGATGGTCACGCCGCCCAGGGCCCGGCCCAGGGGCTCGGCCATGCGGCGGATGTAGATGTCGATCCCGGAGCCGTTCGGAAAGCCGCTGTAGATGGTGATCGGGCGGTTCGGGAACGGCGCCTCCTGCGCCATCGCAATGGCAGGGGCAGCCAACGGCAACGCCAGCAGGGCGCGTCGAAGCATCTTGGGTTCTCCAGGGGTCATCTATATCGCAACCTTAGGTTTGGACTTGAGCGAGGGAAATAATGGTGAACACGATCGCGCGCGGCGGAAAGTCGATTTATGGCGCGCCTCTCGGCATTCTGATGCTGGAAGCCCGATTTCCACGCATTCTCGGCGACATGGGCAATGGGGAGACCTGGCCCTTCCCCGTGCTCTTCCGGGTGGTTCGGGGCGCCTCGCCGAGTCGGGTCGTGGAGCAGGGCGCGGCGGGCCTGCTCGATGCCTTCGTCGAGGCGGCGCGCGACCTCGTGGACCTCGGCGCCGAGGCCATCACCACCAATTGCGGCTTCCTCTCGCTCTTCCAGGAGGAGCTGGCGGCGGCGGTGAAGGTGCCGGTGGCGACCTCCTCCATGATGCAGGTGCCCTGGGTGCAGGCGACGCTGCCGCCGGGCCGGCGCGTCGGCATCGTCACGGTGAACGGCGCCAGCCTCACGCGGCAGCACCTCGAGGCGGCCGGCGCCCCGGTGGACACGCCCGTCGAAGGGACGGAGAGCGGTCGGGAGTTCTTCCGCGTGCTGATCCGCGCGGAGAAGGAGGACCTGGATGTGGAGCTGGCCCGGCAGGACATCCTGGAGGCCGGCCAGCGGCTGGTGAAGCGCCACCCGGAGATCGGCGCCATCGTGCTGGAATGCACCAACATGCCGCCCTATGCGGCGGATCTGGCGGCGGCGACCGGCCTGCCGGTCTACGACATCTATTCGATGATCTCCTGGTTCCAGGCGGGCCTGCGCCCGCGCCGCTGGTAGGCCTTTCAGCGATCCGGGCCGGGGCGCATCCGCTCCGGCCGAGTTCCGTCCAGCAGGACATGCGGCACGATGTCGGGCCAGGGCGTGCCGGGCTCCGAAGGGCGGCAATCCGGCCGCAGCACGCCGCAATCCCAGCGATGGCCCTGCCGCCCGCCGGTGAGGAGCCCCGGCTCCTCGAAGCGGCAACGGCAGAGGCGGCCATCGAAGCAGGCCGTCATCCCCTCGCGGAGCGCGTTGCAGATGGGAACCTGCGCCATGGCCGGACCGGCGAGCATCAGCAGGAGCAACAGAGGGTGCATGCCCGAAGACTGCGCGCCCGAGGCTTAACAAAAGAAAAAGGCCCCGGACCGTATGGTCCGAGGCCCCGAAAGCCGACGTGGAGTCCGGCTTTACTTCATGCCGACAGCCTGACGGCCGCGCTGGCCGTCACGCACATCGAGCGAGACCTTCTCGCCCTGCTGCAGGTCCGTACGGCCCGCGCGGGTGAGAACGGAGGAGTGCAGGAACACGTCCTGGCCGCCATCCTCGGGGGTGACGAAGCCGAAGCCACGCACCTGGTCGAACCACTTCACGGTGCCGTTCAGCGGATAGACGGGGCCCGTCCCCTCGTCGAAGTTGCGGCGGGGACCGCGGTCGCCACCACCACCGAAGCCACCGGGGCCACGCGGGGCGCCGAAGCCGCCACCCGGGGGACCACCGAAGTCGCGGCGCGGCGGACGATCGCCGAAGCCACCCGGGGCGCCGAAGTCGCGGCGCGGCGGACGGTCGCCGAAGCCACCGGGAGCGCCGAAGTCGCGGCGCGGCGGACGATCGCCGAAGCCGCCACCGGGGCCGCCGAAGTCGCGCCGGGGGGGACGGTCGCCGAAGCCACCACGCGCGCCACCGCCGCCACCAGGGCCGCGCTTGAGCTCGGTGATGCGCGTCACGAGGCGACGACCCTGACGGTCGGAGCCGATCTCGCACACGAGAATATCGTCGGTGTCAGGCTGATCGATACCGGCGTCGGTCAGAGCGGAAGCGTGGAAGAACACGTCCTGCCCGTCGGGGCCGAGCACGAAGCCGAAACCCTTTCGGCCGTTGTACCACTTGACCTTGGCCTCGATCAGACCGGTGTCACCGCCCTCAGGCGAATAATCGTCAGACACGTTTCTCTTCAATCCACGCTAGTGTTCTCGGCCGAACGGGATGCTGGGCGAGTTCGTCAGCATGGCACTGCTTTCCGAATAATGCACGCGAAATCCACACTAGAACCGACGCGGCGAATAGGGCTCAGGCGGTACCGGCGGCGGGTACCCTCCCAGAAGGGCAATGGCCAATTCCGCGCTTCTCGGCGCCGAAACGAGCCCCACATGGCCGTGCCCGAAGCAATGCAGGATATCCGCGCTGGCCGAGGCCGGCCCGATGCATGGCAGCCCATCGGGCATCGAGGGGCGGTGCCCCATCCAGACCTTGATGCGCTCGGCGGAAATGTCCCGCGGCAGTCCCGGAAAGCTGCGCAGCAGGTGGTCCCGGAGGATCTCCGCCCGCTTCCAGTTCGGCGCGGCCGCGAGACCCGCGATCTCCACCTGACCCGAGACGCGCAGGCCCGTCTCGGTCATCGTGATGCTCATCTTCCCGTCGGAAGGCATCATGGGCAGGCGCGGCCCCGCTTCGGGATGGGCGATGACCGCGTGGTAGCCCCGCTCGGTCTCGAGCGGCAGTTTGTCGCCCGCCTCGCGCGCCAGGGTCTTGGAATAGGCGCCAGCGGCGATGATGGCGCGATCGGCCGAAACCTCTCCGCGGTCGGTCGTCACCGCCTTCAGGCGCCCGCCCTCGATGCGGAAGCCGGTGGCGCGCGCCGTGGCGCGCACCATGCCTTGCGCCTCCGCCAGGGAGACCAGCGCCGCGACATAGGCGCCGGGATTGAGGCAATGGCCCCCCTCCTCCACCAGGATACCAAACTTGTACCGCCGGTTCAGGTCAGGCTCGCGCTGGCGCAGCTCGTCCTCGCCGATCTCCAGCCAGGTCACGCCCGTCTGCGCCCGGACGCGCCAGGCCAGGGCCTCGGCCTCGAAGGCCGCGCGGTCGGGGAAGACGTAGAGCAGCCCGCGCCGCTCCACGAGATGACCGACGCCCGCCTCCTCCGCCAGCGCGGCATGCAGGGCCGGCGCCCCGGCGACCAGGGCGCGCAGCGCATGTCCCGTCTTCAACACCTTGGCCTCGGTCCAGCCCGCGAGGAGATAGCGGACCAGCCAGGGCGCGACCTTCGGGAAGTAGGACCAGCGGATGGCCAGCGGGCCCAGGGGGTCGGCCAGGAACTTCGGCACCTTCTTCCACAGGCCCGGCAGGGCCGGCGGAACGGTGCTCGAGGGGCTGAACCAGCAGCCATTGCCGTAGCTTGCCGCCTGCTCGCCGCCCGGGACCTCCGGCTCGATGAGGGTCACGGCATAGCCGGCGCGCTGGGCCGCCAGCGCCGTGCAGGCGCCGACGATGCCGCCGCCGATGATCGCGAGCCGAAGCTTTTCCATCGAACCGCTCATGCCCGCCCCGGATCCGTGCCGGCCAGCAGCGAGACATGCGCCGACACCACGCGCCAGCCGATCTCGGGCAGGCGCACCATGATCTTGGTCTCGCGGCCGATGAGGCCGGTGCCCACGCGCTCATATTCCAGATGGGTGCAGGCGAAGTCGCGCCCGAAGGCGGTGATGTGCACCTTCTTCTGTACGCGCTGGGCATAGGCCTTCACGCTCGCCCGGAAGGCGCGGATCGCCTCGATGCCGTAGAGGATTTCCGTGATGCCGAAGCGCACCGTCCGCGCATCGCCCCAGAAGATGCCGTCGAGCACCTCCGTGCGGTTGTTCATCAGAGCGTCCTCGTAACGGTCGAAGACGGCGCGGGCTTCGGCGATGACGCCGGGATCGTCGAGTTCCATGGTCTCGATGCTTGCCACGGAATCCCCCGCGCGCAAGCATCGCCCATGCGGATACTTCTGGCGGCTGCGCCTTTTTTCCTTCTTCTGGCCAGCTGCGCTGCCCGGCCTCCGGCGCAGGCGACAGGGCCGGCCTCCGGGGATGCCCAGCGCATCCTCGCGACGCCGCTGGCCGAGACGGTCGGCGCCACGGATGCCGTGCGCATCCGCGCGATGGCCGAGGCCAATGGCATGCTGCGCCACTGCCGCCTGCGCTGGGAGGGTTATTTCGGCCGCATGATGACGCAGCAGCGCGACCTCAACCGGAGCGAGGCGGAGATGCAGCACATCGCCGTCTGGCACGGCTACTGGCTGGGCGCG
The DNA here is from genome assembly GCF_018413645.1 of Roseococcus pinisoli. Lineage (GTDB taxonomy): Bacteria > Pseudomonadota > Alphaproteobacteria > Acetobacterales > Acetobacteraceae > Roseococcus > Roseococcus pinisoli. Next base: position 425,107 of record NZ_JAHCDA010000003.1, on the reverse strand, counting down.
ACGCAGCGTGCCGCCGATCGTGACCAGCTGCCCTGCCCCGGCGACTTCCGGACTTCGCTGAGGGACCGGGCAGAGGCGCTGCTCCGCCCGATACCGGGCGGCTAGAGCATTTTCCGTTCGCAGGGGCTCACGGAAAACGCTCTGCCTTTTTTGTTTTTCGAGCATCTTTACCCGACCAGATGACGCCATCTGATCGGGTGATGCTCCAGGTCAGCCCGCCGCGACCACCGCGCGCTTGGCCATCACCGTCACCAGATGGGCGCGGTACTCGGCGCTGCCGTGGATGTCGCCGTTCAGGCCGTCGGCGTCCTGCTTGACCCCCGCCACCGCGTCGGCCGACCAGGCGCCGGCCAGCGCCGCCTCCATATCGGCCTGACGGAAGACGCAGGGGCCCGCGCCATTGATGGCGACGCGGATGCCCTGCGGTCCCCTGGAGACGAAGGCGCCGGCCATGACGTAGCGGCTCGCCGGGTTGCGCATCTTGGCGTAGCCGGCCTTCTCCGGGATCGGGAAGCGGATCGCCACCAGCAGCTCGTCGGGCTCCAGGGCCGTGGTGAACATGCCGAGGAAGAACTCGTCGGCCGGAATCTCGCGGCTGCTGGTCACGACCGTGGCGCCGAGGCCCAGCACCGCCGCCGGATAATCGGCCGCCGGATCGTTATTCGCGACCGAGCCGCCGAGCGTGCCCCGGTTGCGGACCTGCGTGTCGCCGATATTGGAGGCCATCTCCGCCAGCGCGGGGATCGCGGCCTTCACCTCGGCGCTGGTCGCGACCTCGGCATGCCTGGTCAGCGCGCCGATCACGAGGCTGTTCCCCTCCCGCCGGATGCCGCGCATCTCGGCGATGCCGGTGAGGTCCACGACCGTCGTCGGCCGGTTCAGCCGGTGCTTGAGCGCGGGAAGCAGCGTCTGGCCACCGGAGATGAACTTCGCGTCGGGATCGGCCGCCAGGAGCTTGGCGGCATCAGCGATGGAGGAGGGCTTGGTGTAGGTGAAATCATACATGCTCAGATCTCCTCAAAGCGTGCTGCCGTGGATGATGGACCAGATCTTGGGCGCTGTCGCCGGCATCTCGACATGGGTCACGCCGTAGTCCCGCAGGGCATCCACCACCGCGTTGATGACCGCCGGAGGCGAGCCGATCGCCCCCACCTCGCCGCAGCCCTTCACGCCCAGGGGGTTGTGCGTGCATAGGGTGACATGGGTCGCCACGCTGACCGGCGCCAGGTCGTCGGCGCGGGGCATGGCGTAATCCATCATGGAGGCGCTGATGAGCTGGCCGGCGGCGTCATAGACGCAATTCTCCATCAGGGCCTGGCCGACACCCTGCGCCACGCCGCCCTGCACCTGGCCCTCCACGATCATCGGGTTGATGACGCGCCCGACATCGTCGACGGCGGTGAAGTTGATCAGGCTGACCTTCCCGGTCTCCTTCTCGATCTCCACCTCGGCGATGTGGCAGCCGCCGGGATAGGTGAAGTTCTTGGGGTCGTAGAAGGCCGTCTCCTCGAGGCCAGGCTCGATCTCGTCGATGGGATAGTTGTGCGGGACATAGGCGGCGAGGCTGATCTCGGCCAAGACCTTGGTCTTGTCCGTTCCGGCCACGCGGAAGGTCCCGCGGTCGAACTCGATGTCCTCGACCGCCGCTTCCATCAGATGGGCGGCGATGCGCTTGCCCTTGGCGATGATCTTGTCCATCGCCTTCTCCATGGCTGAGCCGCCCACGGCGAGCGAGCGGCTGCCATAGGTGCCCATGCCGAAGGGCACCTTGCCGGTATCGCCATGCACGATGTCCACCTGGGCGACGGGCACGCCGAGCTTGTCGCAGACGAGCTGCGCAAAGGTCGTCTCGTGGCCCTGGCCGTGGCTGTGCGCACCGGTGAGCACGGTGATGCTGCCCGTCGGGTGCACGCGAATGGTGCCGACCTCGTAAAGCCCGGCCCGCGCGCCGAGCGAGCCGACGACGGCCGAGGGCGCGATGCCGCAGGCTTCCAGATAGGTCGAGATGCCGATTCCGCGCAGCTTCCCGCGCTTCGCCGCTTCCGCCCGCCGCGCCTCGAAACCCGCCCAGCCGGAGGTCTCCAGGGCCTGGTTCAGCGTGGAGAAGTAGTCGCCGCTGTCATATTCCAGCGCAACCGGCGTCTGGTACGGGAAGGCATCGGTCGCGATGAAGTTGCGCCGCCGCAGCTCGATCCGGTCGAAGCCGCATTGCTTGGCCGCGACGTCCACCAGCCGCTCCAGCAGATAGGTCGCCTCGGGCCGCCCCGCTCCGCGATAGGCGTCGACCGGCACGGTGTGGGTGAAGACGGCCTTCACCTCGGCATAAATGGCGGGCGTCGAATACACGCCGGCCAGCAGCGTCGCGTAGAGATAGGTCGGCACGCAGGGCGCGAAGGTCGAGAGATAGGCGCCCATATTCGCCTGGGTATGGACGCGCAGGCCAAGGAAGGTGCCCTCCTTGTCCAGCGCCAGCTCCGCGCGGGTCACATGGTCCCGGCCATGGGCGTCGGACATGAAGGATTCGGTACGGTCGGCCGTCCATTTCACCGGGCGGCCGAGCTTCGCCGCGGCCCAGGTGACGATGGCCTCCTCGGCATAATGATAGATCTTGCTGCCGAAGCCGCCTCCGACATCGGGCGCCACCACGCGCAGCTTGCTCTCCGGGATGTTGAGCACGAAGGCGCCCATCAGCAGCCGGATGACGTGGGGATTCTGGCTGGTGGTGAAGAGCGTGTGCTCGCCCGTGGTCGTATCGTAGTCGCCGACGGCGCTGCGCGGCTCCATGGCATTGGCGATGAGACGGTTGTTGGTCGTCTCGAAGGCGACGCGGTGCTCGGCGCGCGCGAAGGCGGCGTCGGTCATGGACTTGTCGCCGATGTGCCAGTCGTAGCAGAGGTTGCCGGCGATATCGTCGTGCACGCGGGGCGCGCCGGCGGCCAGCGCCTCGGTGGTGCCGGTCACGGCCGGCAGGGCCTCGACCTCCAGGGCGATGGCCTCGCCCGCATCGCGCGCCTGGCTGCGGGTTTCCGCGATCACGACGGCGACGGGATCGCCCACATGGCGCAGCTTGCCCTCGGCCAGGACGGGGTGCTTCGGCTCCGCCATGGGCGTGCCGTCCTTGTTGTGGATCTGCCAGCCGCAGGGGATGCCCCCGATGCCGGCCATGTCGGCGCTGGTGAAGACCGCGATGACGCCCGGCATGGCCGCGGCCGCGGTTGTGTCGATCGAGACGATCCGCGCATGTGCGTATTGGCTGCGAAGAATCCAGGCATAGACCTGGCCCGGCCGGTTGATGTCGTCGACATATTGCCCGCGGCCGGAGAGGAAGCGCAGATCCTCCTTGCGCTTCACGCTGGCGCCGATGCCTTCGAACGGCAGGATTGCGTTCATGGCCATTCTCCCTGTACCGTGACTTTTCGCCACTTGTTATCGAGGGGCTTCGCCCCGGACATCCCGGCGGGAACCTCAGGTTCCCGCATCTCCGCTGAGTTTGAGGGGCCGGGGGACAAGCCCCCGGGCGCTACTGCGCGGCGGCGGCGATCGTCTCGCGCTTGCCGTGCATGACCTCGGCGGCGGCGGCGATGGCCTTCACGATGTTGTGGTAGCCGGTACAGCGACAGAGGTTGCCCTCGAGCCCCTCGCGGATCTCCAGCTCGCTCAGCCCTTCCGGGTGCTTCTGGACGAGATCGACGGCCGACATGACCATTCCGGGCGTACAGAAGCCGCATTGCAGCGCATGATACTCGCGGAAGGCCTCCTGCATGGGATGCAGCGTGCCGTCGGCCTTGGCCAAGCCCTCGATGGTGGTAACGGACGCGCCTTCGCACATCGCCGCCAGCGTCGTGCAGGACTTCACGCTCTCGCCGTCGATATGCACCACGCAGGCGCCGCACTGGCTGGTGTCGCAGCCGACATGCGTGCCGGTGAGGCGGAGCTTCTCGCGCAGCAGCTCCACGAGCAGCGTGCGCCCTTCAATGTCTACGGTGTGCGATTTCCCGTTCACGCTTAGCGTTACCTGCGGCATCGCGCGCTCTCCCCGTGCTTGAAACCTGTGCCGCGAGCGTCGCGCCGTGAAGGCACGACGTCAAGCATCACGACACCGGCGTCACCCTCGGGGCATCACCCCCGAGGGTGTCACGACCGGGGCACGTCCTGTTCCAGCGTGAGCCGTCGCCCGCGCGTCAGCAGGGTGAGAACGCCCAGGACCACGGCGCCGACGGGCCAGGCCATCCAGATGCCCGCCGCCAGCATGGCGCCAAACAGGCCCGCCCCCATCGCGACATCCGGATCTTCAGAGCCGAGATAAGGGATCACGACGGCGCAGTTGGTCAGCAAAAGGACCAGCATCAGCAGGTTAAAGCCGACGAAGGTCCATTTGCAGATCCGCCCGAAAACGCTGCGCGGCGCCCGGGCCACGAAGGTAACGCGTTGCCCGGACATCGATCGCCTACGCGGCGATCGTGCGGAAGGCGGTGGGGGCCGCCTTGTTCAGCAGGGGATTCTGCTCGGCCGGGAGGTCGTGCAGATGGCAGGCGGAGAAATGCCCCTCGCCATTGTCCCGAAGCATCGGCTCGTCCTTGCGGCAACGATCGAAGGCATAGGGGCAGCGCGTGTGGAAGCGGCAACCCTTGGGCGGGTTGATCGGGCTCGGCACGTCGCCTTTGAGCACGATCCGCTCGCGCATCGCCCCCGGCATGGGCACCGGGACGGCCGAAAGAAGTGCCTCGGTATAGGGATGCCGCGGCCCGCCGAAGAGCTGCTTGCGGTCCGCGACCTCGACAATCTTGCCCAGATACATGACCGCCACGCGATGCGTCATGTGCTCCACGATCGCAAGATCGTGGCTGATGAAGAGCATCGCGAGGCCAAGCTCCGCCTGCAGGTCCTGCAGCAGATTCACGATCTGCGCCTTCACCGAGACGTCGAGGGCGGAGACCGCCTCGTCGCAGACGATCACGTCCGGCTCGGCCGCCAGCGCGCGCGCGATGCAGATGCGCTGGCGCTGGCCGCCCGAGAACTCATGCGGCCAGCGGTTCACGGCGTCGCGCGGCAGCCGGACCTTGTCCATGAGCTGGCCGATCCGCTCCTCCAGATCCGCGCTGTCCTTCGCCAGGCCGAAATTCTTGATCGGCTCGGCCAGGATCTCGCGCACGCGCATGCGCGGGTTCAGCGAGGAGAAGGGATCCTGGAAGATCACCTGGATCTCGCGGCGGAGGGGCCGCAGGGTCCCGGGCGACATGTCGTCGATGCGGCGCCCGTTCAGCGCCACCTGCCCCGAGGTCAGGGGGAAGAGGCGCAGGACGGACTTGCCGACCGTAGACTTGCCGCAGCCGCTCTCGCCGACCAGGGAGAGCGTCTCGCCCCGGTCGATGTGGAAGGACACGCCATCCACCGCGTAGACATGGCCCACCGTGCCGCCCATCAGGCCGCCGCGGATCGGGAAATGCTTCTTGAGGTCGGAGACCTCGAGGATGCGTTCGCCGCTCATCGGACGATCCCTTCAACGAAAGAGGTCATGCGGCCACCGTGCCGCTCACCGAGGCTTCGACGGGCGCGTAGTGACAGGCGGCGATGTGATTCGGCGCCTTCTCCTGCAGCGCGGGGGCCACCGCGCGGCAGAGGTCGGTCACGCTCGGGCAACGCGTCGCGAAGACGCAGCCCGGGATCTTCTGCTTGAGGCTCGGCACCAGGCCGGGGATCTCCACCAGCCGGGTGGTCTCGCCGGTCAGCGAGGATCCGAGCTTGGGCACGGAGCCCAGCAGGCCCTGGGTATAGGGATGCTTCGGGTTGCGGAAGAGCTCGTTGACGGGCGCCTCCTCAACCTTGCGGCCCGCATACATGACGACCACCCGCTCGGCGACCTCGGCCACGACACCCAGGTCATGGGTGATGAGGACGATGGCGGCGCCGACCGTGTTCTTCAGGTCGCGCATCAGGTCGAGGATCTGCGCCTGGATGGTGACGTCGAGCGCGGTGGTCGGCTCGTCGGCGATGAGCAGCTTCGGGTTGCAGGCCAGCGCGATGGCGATCATCACGCGCTGACGCATGCCGCCCGACAGCTGATGCGGGTACTCGCGCACGCGCCGCCCCGGCTCCGGGATGCCGACGAGGCGGAGCATCTCCACCGCGCGGTCCTCGGCCTGCTGCTTGGACATGCCCTGGTGCAGCCGCAGCGTCTCGCCGATCTGGCGCCCGATGGTGAGCACCGGGTTCAACGAGGTCATCGGCTCCTGGAAGATCATGCTGATCTCGTTGCCGCGGATCGACCGCATCTCCTTGTCGGAGAGCTTGAGCAGATCCCTGCCCTGGAAGCGGATGGCCCCCGCCATCTTGCCCGGCGGCTCGGGGATGAGCCGCAGGATCGACATGGCGGTGACGGACTTGCCGCAGCCGCTTTCGCCCACGACGGCCAACGTCTCCCCGGAGCGGACGTGGAAGGAAACGCCGTCCACCGCGCGGTTGACACCGTCCATCGTACGGAAATGCGTCTGGAGGTTATCGACCTCCAGGAGGATCTGGCGATTGTCGCCTTCGGCGCGAGGCTGATTCAACTTCGGCTCCCCTACACGATCGGACACGCTCATAGCTTCTTCGCCAGTCGGGGATCGATGGCGTCGCGCAGGCCGTCACCCAGCAGGTTGACCGCGAGCACCGTGATCGAGAGGAAGATCGCCGGGAAGAACACGATGTAGGGCTTCACCTGCCAGAGCGCGCGGCCCTCGGCCATGATGTTGCCCCAGGACGGAATGATCGGCGGCGTGCCCGCACCAATGAAGGACAGGATGGCCTCGGTGATCATCGCCGCCGCGCAGATGAAGGTGGCCTGCACGGTGATCGGCGCCAGCGTATTCGGCAGAATATGCTTGAAGATGATCGAGATGGTCGGCGTGCCGGAGGCAACCGCCGCCTCGACATAGGGCTGCTCACGCAGGCTCAGCACCACGCCGCGCACGAGGCGCGAAACGCGCGGGATCTCCGCGATGGTGATCGCCAGGATGACGTTCTGCACCGAGCCGCGGGTCAGCGCCATGAGGGCAATGGCCAGCAGGATCGAGGGGATACTCATCATGCCGTCCATGATGCGCATGATGATGCTGTCGGCCAGGCGATTGAAACCCGAGAGAAGGCCGATGGCCAAGCCGACGATCGAGGAGAAGAAGGCCACGGAGAAGCCGACCAGCAGCGACACGCGCGCCCCGTAGAGAACACGCGAGTAGACGTCGCGGCCCAGCATGTCCGTGCCGAACCAGTACATGGCCGAAGGCTCACGCGTGCGCCGCGCCGGCGCAAGAGCGGTCGGGTCGACCGTCCAGAAAAGTGGCGCGAAGACCGCAATGATCAGCATGATCAGCAGCAGCGTGCCGCCGATCGCAATGGTCGGGTAGCGGCGCAGGAAGCCGATGACCCCCCGCCGCGGCTTGACGTTGGAGAGGATGTCGGGCTGCGGCGTGGCGACAGCGAGGCCCGGCGGGATTTGGATCCCCGAAGGGAGGTTGGAGGCGCTCAATACCGGATCCTCGGATCAAAGAGGGTGTAGCTGAGATCGACCAACAGGTTCACCAGGACATAGGCGAAGCTGAAGAGCAGGATCACGCCCTGGATGACGGGGTAGTCGCGACGGAGGATGGCATCGACGGTGAGCCGGCCGAGGCCGGGGATCGCGAAGACGCTCTCCGTCACCACCGCGCCGCCGATCAGCCCGGCGAAGCCGATACCGATGATCGTGACGATAGGCACCGCCGCATTCTTCAGCGCATGCACGAACAGGATGGACGGCTGCGCCGCGCCCTTGGCGCGCGCGGTGCGGACGTAATCCTGGCTCAGCACCTCCAGCATGGAGGCCCGGGTAATGCGGGCAATCAGGGCAATATAAACACCACCGAGCGCGACTGCCGGCAGGATCAGGTTTTCCATCCACGGGAAGAACCCGTTCGAGATGGGCGTGTAGCCCTGCACCGGCAGCCAATCGAGCTCCAGCGCGAAGACGTAGGCGAGGACATAGCCCACCACGAAGACCGGCACCGAGAAGCCGAGCACCGCGAAGGCCATGACGCAGCGGTCGATCGTCGTGCCCTGCTTCCAGGCCGCGACCACGCCCATGGGAATGGCGATGGTGACGGCGAGGATCAGGGTGACGATCATCAGCGACAGCGTCGGCTCGATCCGCTGCTGGATCATCGTGCTGACCGGCAGGTTGGTGAAGATCGAGGTCCCCAGATCACCGCGGAGGATGTCCCACGTCCAGGCCCCGAACCGCACCAGATATGGTCGGTCCAGACCGAGGGACGCACGGATGCGCTCCACGTCGTCAGGAGTCGCCTGGTCGCCTGCGATGACCGCCGCCGGATCGCCCGGCGACAGGTACAGCAGCGAGAAGACGAAGAGTGCCACGATCGCCATGACGGGGATCGTGGCAAGGATACGTCGGATGATGTATGCCCACATGACTTCGTTAAACCAGCGCTTTCACGTTTTGGAAACACCCCAAAAGAAGGGTAGCGGGCCTTTGGTGATGCCGCTGACATTGCGGCGCCAGGCCTGATACCCAAGGAAGAAGCCGGTCGGCGCGTAGACCACGTGCTCAATGGCTTCGGAATTTACCTTATCCAGTGCCGCCCTTTCGGCGGCGGGATCGGGCGCCTGGAACCATTCGGCGATCCCCTGCTCGACGCTGGGAACATTCGGCCAGCCGAACCAGGCCCCGTCGCCATTGGCGCGAATCGCGCTGTAGGCGGCGGGGTTCACGCAGTCGGCGCCGGCGTGCCAGCTATGGAACATGCTCCAGCCGCCCTGGCTCGGCGGCGTCTTCACGGTGCGGCGCTGGCCGGTGGTTCCCCAGTCGGTCGCGACAAAGTCGACGTTCATGCCCATCCGCTTCAGCAGATCGGCCGTCACGTCGCCCTGCGCCTTGGTGATGGGCTGGTCCTGCGCGACGATGCAGACGACCGGTTCGTTGCGATAGCCGCCCTGCTCCAGCAGGCGCTTCGCGAGGTCCATGTTGCGGGGCCCCTTCAGGATGTCGCCGCCGGCCTCGGTGTAGCCGGGCGAGCCCGGCGTGAAGTAGCCGGGCAGCGGCTTCCAGAGGTTCGAATCGTCGCCCACCAGGGCGCGCATGTAGTCCTCCTGGCTCATCGCCGCGAGGACGGCCTGCCGGACCTTCTGCGAATTGAAGGGCGGCTGGAGGTGGTTCATCCGGAAGGAGCCGATATTGCCCAGCGGGTCGGCGATATCGACGGCGATGTTGCGGTTGCGGCGCAGGACGGGGATGAGGTCGGTGATGGGGTTCTCCCACCAGTCCACCTCGCCGTTCTGCAACGCGGCAGAGGCCGTCGCCGGATCGGGCATCACCACCCATTCAAGGCGGTCGACCAGGATGCGCTTGCCGCCCGCCAGCCAGCTCGCCGGCTCGTTACGCGGCACGTAGCGGTCGAATTTCTGGAAGACGGCCCGCGCCCCCGGCACCCACTCGTCGCGCACGAAGCGCATGGGGCCGGAGCCGATATATTCCGTGATCTGCGTGAAGGAATCCGTGCGCGCGATGCGCTCGGGCATGATGAAGCAGCTCGGCGCATTGGTCTTGCCCAGCGCGTAGAGCAGCTTGGGAAAGGGCTGGCGCAGCACCCAGCGGAAGGTCCGGTCGTCCGCCGCCACCAGCTCCTGCTGGATGGCACGGATCATCTGGCCCATCGGGTCGCGCGGCATCCAGCGCCCGATGGAGGCGACGACATCCTTGGCCAGCACCGGCTCGCCGTCGTGGAAGCGCAGGCCCTCCCGGAGCCTGAAGGTCCAGGTCAGGCCATCCTGCGAAAGGGTATGGCCCTCCACCATCTGCGGCTGCGGCACCAGCCGCTCGTCCACGCCGTAGAGCATGTCCCAGACCGCGGCGCCGGCGTTGCGGACGACATATTGGGTGCCCCAGATGGGGTCGAAATTCGCGAGATTGGTCTGCGGCACGAAGCGTAGCGTGCGCGCGGCCGCGCCCTGACTGAGGGCGGGACCGGCAAGCGCGGTGCCGGCCACACCGGCGGCACCTGCCTGAAGAAAACTCCTACGCTTCATTCATCTGTCTCCCGTTAGCTCCCCGGCCTGCCGCCGTGTTGAGCTGAAGTTGCACCACCGTTGGGCAAGAAGCCAGCGCTACTGCGCCGCAACATGCCCCCACCCGACGGTGGAGCAATCATCGTGCCAGGAAACGAATCAGGCGCGGCGCACACCCCAGAACAGGGCCGGACCGCCACGCACGATCCCGGTGATGCTGCGGCGCCAGGCCTGCGGCGGCCGCACAAGGCCGAGCGGAATGAAGGGGACTTCCTCCCAGGCCACGCGCTGGATCTCTTCGGCGATGCGCTTGGCCGAAGCCTGATCCGCCGCGTCGAACCATTGCTCGCGAAGGGCCTCCAGCCGCGGCATGGTCGGCCAGCCGGACCAGGCCTGCGCGCCGTTGCCGCGCAGCGGCTGATGGCTGCCGGGCACCGAGACGTCGAGGCCTTCCCACGTCGTGCAGAAGACGCTCCAGCCCCCCTGCTCAACCGGGCCGCGATTGGTACGCCGCTGGATCTGCGTGCCCCAGTCCATCGCCGGGAAGTCGATGTTGAAGCCGACGCGCCGCAGCAGGTCCGCCGCGACCTCGGACAGGTTCTGGATCACCGGCATGTCGGTCGCCGACATCATGGCGATGCGCCGCCCGTCATAGGAGGAGGCGCGCAGCGCGGCCTTCGCGGCGTCGAGGTCGCGACGGCCGGACAGGACCTCCAGCCCCGCGTCGTTGGCGAGCGGCGTGCCCGGCGTGAAGACGCCGCAGGGCACGACGGAGAGCGCACGGTCCGTGCCGATCGCCGCATCCATGAAGTCGCGCTGGTTCACGGCGGAGAGAATCGAGCGGCGGACGGCCAGGTCGTCGAAGGGCTTGTGCAGGAAGTTGAAGCGCAGCACGCCCATGTTGCCGGCCGGATTGATCACGCCGACCTCGATGTCGCGGTTGCGGCGCAGCAGCGGCAGCAGATCGGTCAGCGGCGATTCGAGCCAGTCGCCCTCGTTGTTCTGGAGCGCGGCACCCGCCGTGGCCGGATCGGGCATCACGCGCCATTCGACGCGGTCGAAATGCACCTGCTTCGCCCCGGTCATGAAATCCGTCGGCTCGGAGCGTGGCACGTAGCCGTCGAAGCGCTCGTAGATGGCGACGTCGCCCGGGCGGAACAGGTCGCGCCGGAAGCGGAACGGACCGCTGCCGGTGGGATCGTTGATCTGCGTGAAGGGATCGGTCTGTGCCACGCGCTCGGGCATGATGGCGCAAATATTGGCAGAGGGCTTGCCGAGCGCCCAGGCGAGGCCGGGCCAGGGCTTCTTCAGCCGGATCCGGATGGTCTGGTCGTCCGGCGCCGAGACTTCCTCGCCCAGGGCGACCAGCCGGCTGCCCAGCACGTCCCGCTTCGACCAGCGCAGGATGGAGGCCACGCAGTCGCGCGCCCGCACCGGCTCGCCGTCATGGAACTTCAGGCCGTCGCGCAGCCGGATGTTCCAGGTCAGCCCATCGGCGCTGATCTCATGGCCGGCCGCCATCTGCGGGCGCGCCTCGTAGTTGGAGTCCAGACCGTAGAGAAGATCATAGATCATCAGCCCGTGGTTGCGGACGATGGTCGCCGTGCTCCAGACCGGATCGAGGCTGGCGAGATTGGCTTGCGGAAGGAAGCGAAGCGTGCGGGAGGCAAGCTGCGCGGAGCCGAGACGCGGTGCGGCAAGAATGGCCGCCGCACCACCAAGGCCGGCCCTGCGGGAAATCAACATAACGATTAGCTCTTTCCAATGTTCCAGAAAACGGTCGCGGGAGTACGGAAGACGCCGGTGAGGTTCCGGCGCCAGGCACTCGGCTGCCAATAATAGCCGAGGGGGATGTAGGCCATGACCTCCATGGCGCGTCGGTTGAGCTGCTCGGCGATGGTGCGCCCTTCCTCGGGGCTGTCCGAGTTGACCCAGGCGGTGCGCAGCCGCTCGATCTCGGCGTCGTCCGGCCAGCCGAACCAGGCATTCGCCCCGTTGGCACGCAGGAAGAGGTGGAAGACCGGCATGGTGAGCGACTGGCCGGAAGCCGTGGTGTGAACGATGCTCCAGCCGCCCCGCTCCACCGGCTCCTTGCTGGCGCGGCGCTGGATCAGCGTGCCCCAGTCGGCCGAGACGAGCTCGAGGTTCATGCCGATGCGCTGCAGCAGATCGGCGGTCACGAGGGAGAGCGCATTGATCTGCGGATAGTCGCTCGGCGCGATCAGCACGACCTTTTCGTTGTTGTAGCCGGCCTCGCGAAGTGCGGCGCGGGCGCGCTCGACGTTATGGGTCTTCAGGATCTCGCTGCCGGCCTCGTTGGCCAGCGGCGTGCCGCAGGTGAAGACGCCCTCGCAGACGCCCCAGCCCTGGGGGTCGGAGCCCGCGACGGCGGTCATGTAGTCGCGCTGGTTCACCGCCATCGCCACGGCGCGCCGGATGGCGGGATTGTTGAAGGGAGGCTGCAGCGTGTTGAAGCGCGCGATGCCGTAGGTGCCGTCCAGCAGTCGCTGCTCCACCACCAGATCGCGCGAGCGGCGCATCACGGGCAGCAGGTCGTGCAGGGGATATTCCCAGTAGTCCTGCTCGCCGAGCGTCATGGCGTTGGCGCTGGTGGCGGGGTCGGTGATGATGGTCCACTCGACGCGCTCGATGCGCGGGGTGCGGCCGCCGGCCAAGCCGTCGACGGGCTCCTGCCGCGGCACATAGCCGTCGTGCTTCGCCCAGACGGCCCGCTGGCCGGGATTCCATTCATTCGCCAGGAAGCGGAAGGGACCGCTGCCCACGGCCTCGCGGATCTGCGTGAAGGCGTCCGTGCTCGCGATGCGCTCCGGCATGACGAAGCAGGGAAACTGCGTCTGGCCCAGCGCCTGGAGCAGCAGGGGGACCGGACGATGCAGGCGGAAGCGGAAGCGGCGGTCGTCCATCGCCTCGACCTCGGCGACGCTCGGCTGGAGCACCTGCATGAAGGGATCGCGACGCGACCAGCGCTTGATCGAGGCAACGACGTCCCGCGAGGTCACCTTCTGACCGTCGTGGAAGACGAGGCCTTCGCGCAGCGTGAAGGTCAGGCTCAGCCGGTCATCGGCGAGCGACCAGCCCTCGGCCATTTGCGGCCTGATCTCGCCCTTGGAATCCTGGGCGCAGATCTGGTCGAAGACCATGAAGGCGTTGTTGCGGGTGACCACCGCCGTGGTCCAGACCGGATCCAGGCTGGTCAGGTTCGCCTGCGGAATGACGCGGAGGAGGCGCTGCGCCCCACCCTGGGCACCCACCACGCTGGGCGCGGCGACACCAACCGCCGTCGCCGCCAATACGCCACGCCTCTGGATCATCGTCGCCTCCGCTTTTTGTGAACCCATGGCGAATCGCCATGGGGCATGACGGGCGGGAGGCGACGGCCCCCCGCCCTCGCTTTTCCGTCAGATCACGTGCGCCGGATGCCCCAGAAGAGCGCCAGGCCCGAAACGCGATCCACGAGGTTGCTCCGCAGCGCCGTAATGGACTTGTAGGCGCCCACGGGGATGTAGGGCAGTTCGTCGAGCGCCACGGTCTGCATCTCGCGGGCGATCGCCTGCTCGGCAGCGAGGTTGGGGGCATCGAACCAGCTGTCCCGCAGCTCCTCGAGCCGGGGGACGTTGGGCCAGCCGAACCAGGCGTCGGTGCCATTGCCGCGCAGCGGGAAATGCGCCGCCGGATTGACGAAGTCGAAGGACGAGAAGGAGGTGAGCAGCATGCTCCAGCCACCCTTGTCCACCGGCTCGCGCGAAGTGCGGCGCTGCACGGTGGTGCCCCAGTCCGTCAGCACGATATCGGCGTTGAAGCCGAGGCGGCGCACGAGATCCGCGCCCACCTGCGTCAGGGCCGAAGGCGCCAGGATGTCGGTCGGGCCGATCAGGCGCATGGGCTGGTTGGTGTAGCCCGCCGCCCGCATGAGCTCCTTCGCACGGTCGACGCTGCGCGGCCCGTTGAGGACCGACATGCCGGCATCATTCGCGAGCGGCGTGCCCGGGGTGAAGATGCCGCACTGCGCGTCGTAGTTCTGGGGCTCGTCGCCCACGACCGCCGCCATGAAGTCCGCCTGGGAGATGGCGGGCAGCAGCGCCTGGCGCAGCTTCTTGTCGTTGAACGGCGCGTGGAGGTGATTGAAGCGCAGGACGGCGGTGAGCGGCAGCGGGTCGATCGCCTCGATCTTCACGTTGCGGTTGCGGCGCAGCAGCTGCTGGATCTCCGGCGGCGGCTGCTCGTACCAGTCGATCTCACCGGTCTGCAGGGCGGCGGCCGAGGTGGCGGCATCGGTGATGATGTTCCACTCGACGCGATCGAAATTCACGACCTTCGGACCCGCCGTGAGGCTGGGCGTGCCGCTGGAGAGCGGCACGTAATCTGCGAAGCGCGTGTAGACGACGCGGCTGCCGGAATTGAACTCGTCCGTCTTGAAGGCGAAGGGGCCGCTGCCGATCGTCTCGCGCACCTGCGTGAAGGCGTCGGTCTGGGCGACGCGCTCGGGCATGATGAAGGCCGGGCTGTTCGACACCTGGGCCAGCGCCTGGAACAGCAGCGGGAAGGGCTTCTTCAGGCGGAAGCGGATTCGCTTGTCGTCCACCACCTCGACCGCATCGGTCACGGTGGCCAGCTTCTGCGCCATCGGGTTGCGGCGCATCCAGCGCGTGAGGCTGGGCACCACGTCCTGCGCGCGGACGCGCTCGCCGTCATGGAACTTCAGGCCGTCGCGCAGCGTGATGATGACGGTCTTGCCGTCATCCTCCACCACATGGCCCGCGGCCATCTGCGGCGACACCTGGAAGCTGCCATTCACGCCATACAGCGTGTCGTAGATCATATGCCCGTGGTTGCGGGTGATGTTCGCCGTCGTCCAGATGGGATCGAGGCTGGTGAGATTGGCCTGCGGAACCATCGTGAGCACGCGATTTCGCGCCGGCTGAGCCAATGCGGGACCGGCCAGGGCCGCCGAGGCGGCACCAGCCAGGAGGTTACGGCGTTTCATCGGTAGGCTCCTCATACCAGTGGTGGAGTTTCTTGGTGCCGGGACACATAGGTCAAGCGGTTGGAGCAGGACAACAGGCGATCGCAGGGCCCGTCTGCCCAAACCGGGGGCATGGCCGAAGCAGCCTGCCCGCATTGTCCTCCATGCGACGACGGATCTTACACCGATAATCGCCGAACGGCTTCGGAATAGGCCGCACTTGCGTGCTGGACAGAGCGACCATGGCCGCGGTCTGCTGGAAAAAACAATAAGGGAGGAATGCCATGCTTCGCCGGGCCGTGCTGCTCGCACCCCTTTGGGCGCCAGCCGTCGTCTCCGCCCAGACCCTCCAGGACCGACCCGTCCGGCTGATCATTCCGTATTCGGCAGGCGGCGTGGCCGACACGGTCGCGCGGATCCTGCAGCCGAAAGTGTCGGAGCACCTCGGCCAACCGCTGATCGTCGAGAACAGGACCGGAGCGGCCGGGGCGATCGGCGCAGGTTTCGTTGCGCAGTCGCCGCCGGATGGCCACACCCTGATGCTGGAAGGCGCGACCACCATCACCGGCGCCCTCGCCCATCGCGGCATGACCTTCGACTACGCCGCCATGCCCATTTGCGCGCAGATCACCGCGGCGCCCTACGTCCTGGGGATGAGAGCCGGATTCCCGGGCGACGACCTGCGCGCCTTCCTCGCCGAGGCCAGGCGCCGCCCCGGCGAGGTCACCTTCGGCACGCCGGGCATCGCGCATATCGGCCACCTGATGGGCGAGCTCCTGCAGTCGCTGGCCGATGTCCGGTTGGAGCACGTCCCCTTCCGGGGCGGTGCCGATGCCGCGCGCGAGGTGGCCGGCGGCCGCGTCGATTCGTGCATCATCAGCGAAAGCAGTTTCTCTCCCGTGCTGCGAACCGAGCGCGGGCGGGCGATCGCGGTGACGGGCGCCGCGCGCCGGCCGAACCTGCCCGACGTGCCCGCGATGGGCGAGATCGTTCCGGGCTACGAACTCTCGACCTGGATGATGATCTTCTCGCCGCCCGGCACGCCCATGCCGCTGCGGCGGCGGATTTCCCAGGCTTTCGGGGCGGCGGTGAACGATCCCGGCCTGCGCGAGCGCATCGAGCAGAGCGGAAACGACCCGGTGAGCGCGGGACCGGAGGAGGCCGAAGCGCTCTGGCGACGCGAGCGCGACAAGCTCACGACGCTGATGCGCCGGGCCGGTCTGACACAAGGATGAAATGATGGAGGGGGTGGGGCTTGTCGCCTTCGCGCGACTTCGCTAGATGACCCCCCGAACGGGCGCTTAGCTCAGCGGGAGAGCACTTCCCTGACACGGAAGGGGTCACAGGTTCAATCCCTGTAGCGCCCACCATTCATTCCATTGATTTTGTTGAGTAACCGCCGCTCCATGAGGTGCGGCTACGGTTCGTGGTTGTCCGCTACGGATCGCGAATAGTCACGCAAACCCCGTGCACCCTTATCGCCGTCCACTCTCGATCCATCATGCGGCGAGCATGCACAGCCCCCGGCCGATTCTCTCCGGCACGTCCGAGGTGCGATCCTTTCGGTCCGTCGCGGCGCCTAGCGAAGGACCAGCCCCTGTGGACCGCAGGAGCGTCTGGCCTGCATCTCCTATGGTGCTCGGAGGGTGCAGATGGGCCTGACCCGCAACGACCTCGTGCCCAGGCCCCGGAAGACCGAAGGTGCTGCCGCTGCCCATTCTCGCCCACCTGTGGAAGTAGGCCCTAGCCTTCTTCGCCGTTGGATTGAGTAGGTGGCCTCTCTGGACCGGCGACCGGACGAGGCATCAGCCAGCCGAAGCCCAGACGGCCAAGTTGCGCGATCGTCATTTGCTTCTCGGGCACCGCACCGGCTGTGATCAAAGACCCAGGGAGGACAATGCGATGATCCGCTTTCTTGTTGCTGGCCTGCTGACCGTCACCGCTTTCGCCATGCCGCCCGCAGCCCTGGCTCAGGGCACAGCCCCGGCCGTGCCCCCCAGCACGACCGCTCCTGCTGGCGCGGCAGCGCCCGCCTCGCCGGCCGCGCGGCAGCCGAGTGCTGCCCAGGCAGCGCAGCAGGAACGGATGCGCAGCTGCAATGCCACCGCCACCTCGCGCCACCTGACCGCAGACGCGCGTCGCTCCTTCATGTCGGAATGCCTGGCCGGGCGAACGCCGGCCGCCTCCGGCCATGAGCCCAGCGCCGCCCAGGCCGCGCAGCAGGAGCGCATGCGCAGCTGCAACACCACCGCCACCTCGCGTCAGCTGGCCGGCACCGCCCGCCGCTCCTTCATGACCGAGTGCCTGGCGGGCCACGGCGCGAGCACGGACTGACGGAGGCACGCTTGTCATCGGTGGCTTGAGGGCGGATGCGCCGCCCTCCCGCCGTTTGGATGCAGTTTGATGCCGTCCTGGATCCTGCGCCGTGGCTATTCGCGTCCGGCATCACCGTCAGGCGCGCCGTCGCCAACGATCGGCGAGCATTCCACGAGATTGTGAGGCGTCACGACACAGCGATCGGCTTCCACCGCCGGTGGGGATGGGGCGCAGCTGGTCTGGCACCCGAGCGCCAGAACAAGGACCGTGAGACGCTTCAGGCTCACCGACTTCCCTCAGCCAAATGTCTCGATGATCGGATCAGCATTCGTGCTTGCCGCCCGACCACTCCATTCCCACGCCTTCAATCACTCTGGCGCGTCACCTGGAAAACGCAAAAGGCGATGCAGGCCAGGGCCGCGAAGATCGGCAGCCCATGCGCCGAAAACCCCATCATGAGCCCCGCCAGCGATGGGCCCAGCAGCGCACCGACGCCCCAGGCGATCCCCATCACCGCATAGATCCCCACGAGATCGGTGCCCTTGAAGCGGCTGCCCACCACCGTCAGCATGATGGTGTAGATGCCCACGAAGGCACCGCCCCAGATGAAAAGCGTCGCATAGGTCAGGACCGCGCTCTCCAGCACCAGGGGCCAGATGAGTGCGCCGGCGGCGGAGATCACGCCGAGCATCGTCACCAGCCGCCGTCGATCCATCCGGTCGCCCAGCCAGCCGATCGGCAATTGCAGCAGGATCGCGCCCACCATCAGCGCGGTGATGAGGCGTGGCGCATCCGCCTCGGTCCAGCCCGCCGCCATGGCGTAGAGGGCCAGGAAGGACATGCCGGCGGTCTCGATCGCGGCATTCAGGACCGTGGCCGCGATCGCCACCGGCGCCAGCAGCAGGTAGCGGCTCGTCCCTGCCTTGGGCGCCTCGCCGAAATGCGGCGCCGCGACCCGCTTCGTCGCCACCAGCGGCACCGCGCACAGCACCAGAACCGAGCCGATGAGGTAGGAGCGCGCGCCCTCCGTTCCCGCCACCGAGAGGATGAAGGGCCCGACCGCGAAACCCGCGGAAAGCGCGGCGGTATAGGTAGCCATCGCGCGCGCCCGGGTCTCGTCGGTGGAGAGATGGTTGATCCAGGTTTCCGACAGGACGAAGAGCGTCTCCGCCGCGCAGCCCAGCAGCAGGCGAAGCGGGAACCACAGCCAGACCAGCGGCATAGCCGGGAAGAGCGACACCACCACCGCCGAAAGAAGCAGCGCGCCGACCACCATGCGCCGCGCGCCGAACCGGGCCACGAGATGCGGCAGCAGCGGCGCCGTCAGCAGGACGCCGACCGCATGCATGGCCGCGTTGAGCCCAATCGCCGTCTCCCCCAGCCCGCGCTGGGCGAGGTCGATCGCGATGAGCGGCGCGGTCAGGCTGTAGGTGAGGCCGAAGATGGCCGCGACGGCGATGACCGCCGCCCGGGCCAGAAGAGGCGCGGAGCCGCCGGTCATGAGGTCTTCTCCACCTGACGGTTGTCGCGCCAGCGCTGCCAGGCGCTGCGCAGCCGCGCGAACCAGCCCATCTGGTTCGGCTCCACCACCCGGCGAAGCGCCCGGGCGTAGTCGTAGACGAGCATGGGCGTCCAGGTCAGGGTCTCAGCCCGGCGGCGCAGCAGGGCGGCCACCCAGAGGTCGGGATTCAGCAGCAGCCCCGGCAGCCGGCGCCAGAACGGGCCGTTCCCGCCCATGCCCTCCAGCGCGGCATCCAGCGCGACCGCCACCGCCACCGAGCAGTTCCGGCGGGTGAAGTTGTAGGTCCGGTCCTCCTGGTAATGCGCGCAATGGACCAGGAGGCGAGCGGGATTGAAGCGATGGAAGGCGATGTGGGCGTCGGCCGGGAACCAGGTTTCCACCTCGTAGCGATAGCTCTCAAGGAAACGGCCCGGCAGGTCGTTCTCCGCCGTCGCGCGGAGCTGGCTGAGGAAGCCTGACGCCTCACGCTCAACCTCCTCCGCCGGATAGTGGCTGACATACAGATACGGCGCGAAATCCAGCACCGCGTGGCCGCTGGAGATCTTCCCGTTCTTGTCCACCGCGGCGATGTAGCGATCCACCACCGGCCGCCGACGGTCGATCTCGGCGGAGCCCGTCGGGGTCCAGATGCGGACGACCATGGGCGTCATGGTCGCCTCCTCCGGCAGCTCGACCGCCCTCACCTCGTCCAGACGGTCGTACCAGCCCGGAGGTCCGAAGCCCGGGATGCCGAGCATGGAGCCGTCAGGCGGGAGGCGGCGCAGCGCCATCGCCAGGCGCG
Source organism: Roseococcus pinisoli (assembly GCF_018413645.1). GTDB lineage: Bacteria > Pseudomonadota > Alphaproteobacteria > Acetobacterales > Acetobacteraceae > Roseococcus > Roseococcus pinisoli. Next base: position 405,466 of record NZ_JAHCDA010000003.1, on the reverse strand, counting down.
CCAGCGTCAGCCCGTTCATGATCAGCAGCAGGGCGATGCCGAAAGGCACCGTGAAGCGGTAGCTGACCGGCCAGTTGCTCATCGCCAGCACCGCCACCACGCCCTCGAGCAGCCCCCCGACCACCGCGGCCTGCCAGCGCCGGAAGCGCAGCACCAGCGCGCCCGCGATGCGCAGGACGGCGTCGATGAGGAAGGCCAGGCCGAAGAGCAGGCCATTGGCGATGTGGTTGTTCCAGGGGAAGTCGACGATCAGCAGGCCCAGGACGAGCAGGCCGATGGCCCGCACGAGGACCATGCGGTTCGCGCGAGCCTCGGGACGCAGCATGCCGAGAAGGCCCAGCGCCCCGCTGATGGCCAGGATATAGCCGAAGACATAGGTGGCGACGACGGTCGCGCCGTCGCTCGTATCGAGCAGGATGAGCAGGCCCAGCCCGCAGGCGCTGAGGGCCACGCCCATCAGCACGCCCCAGCGCTCGCGCAGCGCCGCGGCGCCGGTCAACAGAAGGGCCAGGCGAATCATTCCTGACCCCTCCCCGTCATCGCGCCCTGCCGGTCAACCCTGGGCAGCCACGGCCTGCCGGACCGCCGCGAGGGCGTCTCCCACCTTGTCGCCTTCCGGTCCGCCGGCCTGGGCCATCTCCGGCCGTCCGCCGCCGCCCTTGCCGCCGACCGCGGCGGCCGCGACGCGCACCAAGGCCACGGCATCGGCCCGGCCCTTGGCCACCTCACCCACGCCGACCACGATGCTGGCCTTGCCCTCGGACGAGGAGACCAGCGCGACCACATCGGCCGAGCCTTCCTTCAGGATGGCCTCAGCGATGCCCTTCAGCTCCTTGCCCGGCATGTCGCCGAGATCGCGCAGCGCCAGGCGCAGCCCGGCCACAGTCTCGACCTCGGAAGCGGCGCCGCCGGTGGCGAGCTTCTTGCGCGTCTCGGAGAGGTCGCGCTCCAGCTTGCGGCGCTCCTCCATGAGGATCGCGATGCGGGCCGGCAGGTCGGTGGGGCTCACCTTCATGGTGGCGGCCGCCTCACGCAGCAGGCGGCTCTCGGCCTCCATGGCGGCATAGGCGGTCTCACCCGTCACCGCCTCGATGCGGCGGACGCCGGCGCTGACCGCGCCTTCGCTCACCAGGCGGAAGAGGCCAATGTCGCCCGTGCGCCGCACATGCGTGCCGCCGCAGAGCTCGATGGAGTAGTTGCCCTTGCGGTCGGTCGCGGCCGGATCGTGGCCCATGGCGACGACGCGGACCTCCTCGCCGTACTTCTCGCCGAAGAGCGCCATGGCGCCTTCGGCCACGGCGGCATCGGGCGTCATGAGCCGCGTGGTGACCTCGGCATTCTCGCGGATGCGGGCATTCACCTCGGCCTCGACCCAGGCAAGGTCCTCGGCGGCGATTGGCGTGGGCTGGCTCACGTCGAAGCGCAGGCGATCGGGCGCCACCAGCGAGCCCTTCTGGGCCACATGCGTGCCCAGCCGGCGCCGCAGCGCCTCGTGCAGCAGGTGCGTCGCCGAGTGATGCGCGCGGATCGCGCCGCGGCGAGTGTGATCGACCTCGGCCACCACCGTCTGGCCGACCGAGACGTCGCCGCTCTCGACCTTGCCCAGATGGACGAAGAGGTCGCCGAGCTTCTTCTGCGTGTCGCGGATGCGGATCACGGCATCGCCGGCGCGGATCACGCCCGCATCGCCCTGCTGGCCGCCGCTCTCGCCATAGAAGGGCGTCTGGTTGAGGATGAGGGCGACGTCACGCCCCGCCGCCACGCTGTTCACCGAGGCGCCGTCGGCCACGATGGCCGTGATGGCGCCCTCGGCCGTCTCGGTGGAATAGCCCAGGAAGTCGGTGGCGCCGATCTTCTCCTTGAGGTCGAACCACAGGGTCTCCGTGGCGGCCTCGCCCGAGCCGGCCCAGGCAGCACGGGCGCGCTTCTTCTGCTCGGCCATTGCGACGTCGAAGCCGGCCACGTCCACCGCACGGCCCTCGGCGCGCAGCGCATCCTGCGTGAGGTCCAACGGGAAGCCGTAGGTGTCGTAGAGGCGGAAAGCGACATCGCCCGGCAGGGGCTGGCCCTCGCCCAGCTTGGCCTTCTCCGCATCGAGGAGGCCGAGGCCGCGGTCCAGCAGCGAGCGGAAGCGGTTTTCCTCGAGCTTGAAGGTCTCCGTGATGAGGCTCGCGGCCCGCGACAGTTCCGGATAGGCGGCGGCCATCTGGCGCTCCAGCACCGGGAAGAGGCGGTGGAGCAGCGGCTCCTGCGCGCCCATCAGATGGGCATGGCGCATGGCGCGGCGGAGGATGCGGCGCAGCACATAGCCGCGGCCCTCGTTGGAGGGCAGCACGCCATCGGCCATCAGGAAGGCGCCGGCGCGCAGGTGATCGGCGACCACGCGATGGGAGGCGCGGAAGGGGCCGTCCGGATCCTGGCCCGTCAGATGGGCGGATTCCAGGATGATCGCCCGGAAGGTGTCGGTGTCGTAGTTGTTGTGCTTGCCCTGGAGGATGGCGGCAAAGCGCTCCAGCCCCATGCCCGTGTCGATCGAGGGCCGCGGCAGCGGATTGCGGGTCCCCGCCGGCTCCTCGAGGAACTGCATGAAGACGAGGTTCCAGATCTCGATGAAGCGGTCGCCGTCCTCATCGGGGCTGCCCGGCGGGCCGCCCGGGATCTTGTCGCCATGGTCGTAGAAGATTTCCGAGCAAGGACCGCAGGGGCCCGTGTCGCCCATCCGCCAGAAGTTATCGGAGGTCGAGATGCGGATGATCTTGTCGTCGGAGAAGCCCGCGACCTTCTTCCAGATCGTCGCGGCCTCTTCGTCCTCGGAATAGACGGTGACAAGAAGTTTGTCCTTCGGGAGGCCGAAGTCCTTGGTCAGCAGCTCCCAAGCATAGGGAATGGCCTGGCTCTTGAAGTAATCGCCGAAAGAAAAATTGCCGAGCATCTCGAAGAAAGTGTGATGCCGGGCCGTGTAGCCGACATTGTCCAGATCGTTATGCTTACCGCCGGCGCGCACGCATTTCTGCGCGGTGGTCGCCGTCGAGTAATCGCGACGCTCGGCCCCGGTGAAGACGTTCTTGAACTGGACCATCCCCGAATTGGCGAACATCAGCGTCGGGTCGTTGCGCGGAACAAGCGGGCTGCTCTCGACGATGCGATGCCCGTTGCGCGCGAAGTAGCCGAGGAAAGTGGCGCGGATGTCGTTGCTGCTGCTCATCGGGGGGTGCTCTGAAAACCTTGAACGCTGGAATTACCCTGGCAGGACAGGCCCCTCAATAGGCGGCCTGGGCCGGGCCACGGAGAGATGGGTGGGGACGCCCCTTACAGACTTTCCGGGAGAGCTCCTCGGGTCTTCGCCCGAAGCGTCCTAAGACACTGACAGAGTTGAGCCCCAACCAGGCTCGCCCAATCAATCGGTATGCCAGTGGGCAGATCGGGGACACCTGGCTTGGGTCGCCGGCAATCGGATGGCGCGCGACATCCAAGAAAGATGCGTGGGGCGCCCCTTCCCGGATCGGGACTCCGCACTTCGAGGCTCGAAAAGTTCCGGGAGCAAAAGCCATGACGAAAGGCCGGGCGCCCCAGCCAGCCAGACCATCGGCCTGATCCGACTGCGACGCCCGGCGAGGAAGTCAGGCCTCTTCTTCTTCCGTGCTTTCTTCGGCCGCCAGCATGCCGTTGGCCACGACCGCGCCCTGGCCGCGGATACGCTTCTCGATGCTGTCCGCGAAGGCGGGATTGTCGCGCAGGTATTGCTTCGCGTTCTCGCGCCCCTGGCCGATGCGCTGCCCGTCGCAGCTGAACCAGGCGCCCGACTTCTCGACGACCCCGGCCTTCACGCCCAGATCGACGAGTTCGCCCACCTTGCTGATGCCCTCGCCGAACATGATGTCGAACTCCACCATGCGGAAGGGCGGCGCCATCTTGTTCTTCACGACCTTCACGCGGGTCTGGTTGCCGGTGACCTCGTCCCGATCCTTGATCGAGCCGATGCGCCGGATTTCCATGCGGACGGAGGAATAGAACTTCAGCGCGTTGCCGCCCGTCGTCGTCTCCGGATTGCCGAACATGACGCCGATCTTCAGGCGAATCTGGTTCAGGAAGATGAGCAGGCAGTTGGAACGGCTGACCGTGCCGGTGAGCTTGCGCAGCGCCTGAGACATCAGACGTGCATGCAGGCCGACATGGGTATCGCCCATCTCGCCCTCGAGCTCGGCCTTGGGCACCAGCGCGGCGACACTGTCCACCACCAGCACGTCGATCGCGCCGGAACGAACCAGCGTGTCGGCGATCTCCAGCGCCTGCTCACCGCCGTCCGGCTGGCTGATCAGCAGATTCTCGACGTCCACGCCCAGCTTGCGCGCATAGCCGGGATCGAGCGCATGTTCCGCGTCGATGAAGGCGCAGGTACCGCCGTTGCGCTGCGCCTCGGCGATGGCATGCAGCGCCAGCGTCGTCTTGCCCGAGGATTCAGGACCGTAGATCTCGACGATGCGGCCCTTGGGCAGCCCGCCGATGCCAAGCGCCAGATCCAGGCCCAGCGAACCGCTGGAAATGACCTCGATCCCCTCCATGGCGCTCTTGGAGCCCATGCGCATGATCGAGCCCTTGCCGAAGGCCCGTTCGATCTGGCTCAGCGCGGCGTCGAGCGCCTTTCCCTTTTCCATCCTGGAAATCCCTCTCAGGCCACGACACGGGCGGCAGAAACGCCGCCCTTCACACGCTGATAAGCCAGGCCCGGATCATCCGGTAGCCGAAACCGATGCAGCGCCTTCGTTCTGTTTATGTTCTTTTTCTTTTCGCGGAGCAAGGGCTGTTTTCACCCCATTGCCACGGCGCGGCGAATGGCGGCCAGGAGCGCTTCCGTCGTGTAGGGCTTGGCCAGGAAGTGCATGCCCGTCCCCAGCCAGGCCGGGTAGCCCGACAGCAGGAGAATCGGCAAATCCGCATGAAGCGCGCGTGCGGCCCGGGCCAGCTCCATCCCGTCCATGCCTGGCATGGCCACGTCGGTCGCGAGCAGGCAGGGCGTGGGGCCTGCCCCCAGCCGCGCCAGGGCCTGCTCGGTATCCGCCGCGACCTCCACGTCGAAGCCCGCCTGCTGCAGGCCCAGCCGGGCCGCGCGCAGCAGGATCGGCTCGTCATCGACCAGAAGGACGGGACCGGCCGGCGCGGTCCCCGGAACCGGCCGCGCCTCGGATTCCACGGCTGGTTCGTGTCGGGGAAGGAGGATCCGGAAGGTCGTTCCGGCGCCGGGCGCGCTTTCCACCTCCACCCTTCCCCCGAAACGGCTGACGATCTCCCGGACCATGGCGAGGCCCAACCCGCTCCCCCCCTGCCCGGTCTTGGTGGTGAAGAAAGGTTCGAAGATGTGGGGCAGCAGGGCGGGATCGATGCCCGTCCCGCTATCCGTGATCTCGACGGCCACATGGGCGGTCGGCTCGCCGGCTCCCGCCTTCCATCGCCCCGTCGCCATTCGCAGCCGTCCCTGTCCCTTCATCGCCTCGCGAGCATTCACCGCCAGATTGAGCAGGACCTGATCCCACTGCGAGCGATCGACACGGATGAACGGAGACGGCTCTGTCAGTTCGAGATCGAGGGCGATCCCCTTTCCGATTAGCCGGGGCAGGACGAGGGCAAACTGGCGGAGGGTCCCATTCAGATCGGCGACGCCCGGTGCGAGCTCCCGCGGGCGGTCGACGACACGCAACTGCTCGAGGAGGGCGCCACCCTGTCGTGCCGCCGTTTCGATCGCGCTCAGTTCCGCTTCCGCCTCCGGCGGGAGCGACAGGCACCGCAAGGCCGCGGAAGCACCGATCATCACGCCCGCGAGGTTGTTGAAATCGTGAACGATGCCGCCGGCCAGGCACCGGAGGGCTTCGCCGTGCCCCGCACCCGATGGCTCCAGGAGAAGCATGGTTACCGATCCGCCCAATGCCAACGCGCGCAGCGGACCCTGACCTTCCACGAACACCACGCCCGGCAATTCCCCTCGCAAAGCGGTGGTGATGGCTTCTGCTGCCGCGGGAAAGGCCAGCCTGGCGTCGTCACCTGGCCGAACGGAAGGCCCCTTGTCGAGGCTCTGAAAGGCCCGGTTCAGAAGCAAGACCCGCCCGTCCTCCCCAACCAGGAGGACCGGTTGCGGGAGCGCCGAGACCACGGTCTCCATGCCGCGCAGGAATGCCCCTTCCGGCATCAGGAACGGCCACGCAGGCGCATGACATAGGCGATGATCTTCGCGACCGCCTCCCAATGCTCGTTCGGGATCTCCGTCTCCAAATCGAGGCGGAACAGCGCCCGCGCCAATGGCGGATCGGCGACCACCGGCACGCCGGCCTCCCGTGCGGCCTCGCGGATCCGCGCCGCCATGGCGTCTGCTCCCTTGGCAACCAGCTTCGGCGCGGCCGCCTTGCCGGATTCATAGGACAGCGCAACCGCGTAGTGCGAGGGATTGGTGATCACCACCGTCGCGCGAGGCACGGAAGCCAGCATGCGCCCCCGACCCATCATCTCCCGAAGATGCCGCATGCGGGCCTTGATCTGCGGATCGCCCTCGCTTTCCTTCGACTCCTCCTTCAGATCCTGGCGGGACATGCGCAGGCGCTCGCGGTGGCGGTGCCGCACGATCAGCAGATCCACCCCCGCCACCAGGGCGAAGGCCGCGAGCGTTGTCATCACCAGCCGCAGGATGCCTCGCCCGGCCGCGGCGAAGATTTCCGCCGGCGGCGCCTCCAGCACGGCCGAGAGGGCCGGCAGGTCCATCGCGACGAAGCCGAGCGCGGTGGCGACGATGGTCAGCTTCAGCAGCATCCGCAGGAATTCGAGCAGCCCGTCCGGACCGAGGATGCGCTTCAGCCCCCGCGCCGGCGACAGCTTCGCCAGATCCGGCGCCATCGACTTCGCCGAGATCGCGCCGCGCGTCTGCGCCAGGGTCGCCACCGCCGCTCCGATCACGGCCGCCGTGGCGATGGGCCAGGCGACGCCGAGGAACAGGGTCAGCCAATCCGCGGCGGCCCGCCCCGGCTCCATCTCGTGGGCCCGAGAAAACGTCGCCCTCATGGCCGCGCCGATCCGATGCTTCTGGCCCGGCATTACCAGCACCGCCGCCAGGACCGAGGCCGCCAGCGCCGAGAAGCCGACCGCCTCGCGCGAAAGGGCGACCTGCCCCTCCTGCCACGCCTTCTGAAGCCGCTTCTGGGAGGGTTCCTCCGTGCGTTCCTCTTCCCGCTCGTTCCCGCCCTCTTCGGCCATGGTTCAATCGATGCCCGGCAGGCGCAGGAAGCCTTCGTTCAGGCCCCGCGCCCAGACATTCAGCAGGCTGGGCAGCAGGAGGAACATCAGCAACAGCCCGCCCAGAATCTGCGCGGGGGAACCCAGGACAAAAATCTGCGCATGCGGGGCGATGCGCGAGATCAGCCCGAGGCCGGCGTTGAAGAAGATGGCGGCCACGAGAAAGGGCGCGGCCAGCTGCATCGCCAAGCTCAGGCTGTCGCCCACGGTCCGTGCCATCTCCTCCGCCGAGGCCCCGCCGGGCCAAACCCCGCCGGGTGGAAGAACCCCGTAGCTGTTCGCCAGGGCACGAAGGGGTATCTCGAAAAGCCCCGTCGCCAGCATCAGGGCGGCGGTCGCGAGCGAAAGCATCCTCGCAAGCGCCGTCATGCCGCTGCCCGGGACGAGATCCCCCTGCAGAGGCGAGGCGAGGCCGATCATCAGCGAGACGACCTGCCCTGCCTGGGAGAGGGCCATGACCAGTATCCTCGCCAGCCCGCCCAGCCAGACGCCGCTGAGGACCTCGCCCACGATCAGGACGAGGAGGCCGGAAACCTCCGCCGGAAGATCGGGAAGCCCCGGCGACAGGGGCGGAAGCAGCGCGAAGACCAGGCCCAGGGCCAGAGCCAGACGGACCGTCGTGGGAATTTCCGCCTCCCCCACGCCCGGCAGGAGCATGACCGCAGCACCCATCCGGCAAAGAAGAAGCGCTGCGTGGAAGGCAAGGCCGGGCAAGGCCGCCAGCAGCGCAACCTCGCCAGAGACGCTCATGGCAGCCCGCCGATCGCGATGACCTGATCGAACAGTCGCTGGGCCCAGGCCTGAAGCAGCCCGGCCATCGAGGGCCCCATGAACAGGAGGAGCCCGCCGATCGCCGCGAATTTCGGCAGGAAGGCGAGCGTCGCCTCCTGGATCTGCGTCAGGGCCTGCAGCAGCGAGACGACGAGGCCGATGGCCAGCACCACGAGCAGGGGCGGCGCGGCCAGTTGGAGGCAGACCCAAAGCGCCTCCCGCATCGCCATGACGACGGGCTGTTCCACCATTCAACCCCGCCTCCTGCGGGCAAGCGGCCGAGCCGATAGGGCCGCTAGATCGGCATGCGCATCACATCCTGGTAGGCCGAGACCACGCGGTCCCGCACCGCCGTGGCCATCTGGAGCGAGAGCTCGGCCCGGGAGACCGCCAGCACCACATCGGTCACGCTGCCCTGGCCCGTCAGCGCGCTGGTCGAGGCCGCGTCGGCGCGGCGGCCCGTGTCGATGGCCCCCTGCACGGCCCGCGTCAGGGTCTCCCCGAAGCCCGCGCCCTGCGAGATCGCTTCGCCCGCGCCCTGGACGGCACGGTAAGCGGCGGCGGCGGCGCCCGCGGCGCCGAGAATGGGAAGCGCCATCAGCGAAGCGCCTCGATGGCCCGCATCAGCATCCCGCGCGTGGTTTCCAGCACCGCCAGATTGGCGGAGTAGGAGCGATTGGCCTCGCGCATGTCCATGTTCTCGACGACGCTGTCGACATTGGGCGTGCGCACATAGCCATTGCCGTTCGCGGCGGGATGATCCGGCTCGAAGCGCTCCGGGAAGTCCCGGGAGTCACGGCCGATGCGCGCCACGCGCACCGTTTCCGCGCCGAGCTCGCGGTCCAGGCGGCTCGCGAAGGTCACGGTCTTGCGGCGATAGGGATCGGCCCCGGGCGATTGCCCCGTGCTGTCACGATTGGCGATGTTCTCGGCCACCACGCGCAGGCGCGTGGATTGGGCGGCCATGCCTGCCGCGGAAATCGAAAGCGCGCGATCGAGATCCATACGCCGTTTCCTTTCAGGGACGCCCCAGCGCCGTGCGGAACAGGCCGAGGTATTTCCGGTGCAGCCCTATCGCGAGCGCCTGCGCCTGATCGGTTTCGGCGATACGGATGGCCTCGTCATCGAGCGAGACGGCATTGCCGTTGCGGCTCCTCTCCACGACGCTGCGGTCCTGCAGGGCCAGGGCGACGTGCTGACGCGGCGAGAGGTGGCGCGTGTCCGTGGCGGCCATGGCCACCGGAAGGCGGCGCTGCAGCACATCCCGGAACGGAACGGCGTCACTTGGGCGAAAGCCCGGTGTATCGGCATTGGCGACGTTGCGCGCCAGGATGCGCTGGCGCGTATCGAGCCAGGCGAGCCGGTTCTCCGCGAGGTTGACGGGGCCACTGAAGGTCAGGTCCATGACCGCAGGAAACACGCCATCCGGTTAACGCATTGTGAAGACGGCGACGCGCGGCGATTGCAGCTTCCTTAACCCTCGCCCCCGCATCCTCCGCCCATGTCCGATGTCGCGAACCCACCCTTACCTGCCAGGAGCTTCGATGTCCTGGCCATCATGACCGCGATCGAGAGCCTGCTCGGCATCCTTGTCATGGCACGCGCGCTCGTCATGGCCGGACGCGCCATCGACCTCGCCGGGCTGGACAGGGAGGCGGCCCGGCTTGCCGCAGCCATTGCCTGCCTGCCCCCGGGCGTCGGGCATCCCTTGAAACCCTCGCTCGAGGCGCTGATGCGCGAGGCCGATCTCCTCGCGGAGCATCTGCCGCGCCCGTGACCCTCCCCCTCAGCGCCGGCAGGAGGCCGCGCCATGTCCTTTCTCGATACGACTTCCCTGGCCCAGATGATGGGCGCGCTCGGCGCGGTCCTGTTGCTGCTCTGGGGCATCTCGCGCCTGGCGGGCCATTCCAAGGCGATGCTCCGGCCCGGCGGAAGCCGGGTCGGCGTCCGCTCCATCTGCGCCCTGGATGCGCGCCGCCGCCTCGTCCTCATCGCCTGCGACGGGCGTGAAGGATTGCTTCTCGTCGGCCCTTCCGGCGACCTGTTCCTCGGCTGGCTCCCCAGCGCATGAAGGCCCTCGCGATCCTGGCCGCGCTGGCCCTGCTGGCCAGCGACGCTTCGGCGCAATCGGTGTCGATCGATCTGGGTGCCGCCGGCCAAGCGGGCGTCACCTCCCGCCTCGTGCAGCTGACGGCGGTGATCGGCCTGCTCTCCCTGGCGCCTTCCCTGCTGATCATGACCACCGCCTTCACGCGCATCGTGATCGTGCTGGCCCTGCTGCGCTCGGCGATCGGCGCGCAGGGCGTGCCGCCCAATCCGGTGCTGATCGGCCTCGCGCTCTTCCTCTCGCTCTTCGTGATGCAGCCAGTGCTGGAGGAGGCCTGGCGGCTCGGCATCGTGCCGCTGAACGAGGGCAGGATCGGCGATCTGGAGGGCCTGACCGCCATTGCCGAGCCCTTCCGCAAGTTCATGGCGGCCAATGTACGGGAAAGCGATCTCAACCTGTTCCTGGAGCTCGCGCGCCTGCCCCTCGGCCCGCCGGAGCAGGCGCCTTTCCGTGGCCTCATGCCCGCCTTCCTGGTCAGCGAGCTGAAGCGCGCCTTCGAGATCGGCTTCCTGCTCTTCCTGCCCTTCCTGGTGATCGACATGGTGGTGGCCTCCATCCTGATGTCGCTGGGCATGATGATGCTGCCGCCCTCCATCGTGGCGCTGCCCTTCAAGCTGATCTTCTTCGTGCTCGTGGACGGATGGACGCTGTTGTCGTCGAGCCTCGTCCAGGGCTTCGCCTTGCCGTGAGGTCACTCGCTCTCGGCTGGTGGCTCGTTCGTCCGGGATCGCGGCAAGGGAGGCGGCGGCACCCAGGGGCGGTCGCCGCGCCAGGCGCGATCCGACACCACGCGCGCCCGTCCATCCTCCAGCCAGATGGCATGCGCGCCGTCTCGCCAGACGGAGAAGCGGTCCACCACCTCGCTGCCATCGCAGGCGCCGCGGACGGGCTCCGGCGAGACGATCACCGGCGCCCGGCCGCAGGCCGGATGTGGCCCTGGGTCGAAGGCCGCCCGCTGGCCGCGCGGCAGCACGGGCGGGCGAAGCAGGATGAGGCCCGGCTCTCCGGTCGCGCTGAAAAGCGTGCAGGCCTCCGGGCGGCAGCGGATGCGCCCTTCCGCCGCCTCGCCATGAGCCGGCAGCGGCGATGCTTCGACTCCGCCCAGGCCGCGCAGCCAGGAATCGCCGATGAAGCGTGACGCGCCGGGTCGCCGCTCGAGGAAGACATGGCCCTCCGTCTGCAGGGCGAAGAGCCGCCCATCGGCTGCGGCCATGGCATCGGGTGGGCGGACGAGGTGCCAGCTCGCAAGGCCGGCGCCGATCGCCACAAGGCCTAGGAGCCGCCATCGCGTGCGCCACAGGCACAGCCAGCAAAGCCCCAGACTGAGCAGCGCCAGCCCCAAGGGTGGCAGCGGCGGCATCGCCATCGCCGCCCCAGGCCACGCCGCGACCCCGCGCGCCACGGCGAGGATGCCCTCGATGCCCCAGCCCATCAGGCGAAGGGGCCAGGCCTCGAGGCCCAGGGGGAGCAGCACCATCGCCGCCATCCCCGCCGGCATCACCAGCAGCGAGGTCAGCGGCACGGCCACGGCATTGGCGGCGACGCCATACAGCTGGAGGCGGCCGAAATGGTGCAGGCCGAAGGGCGTCGTCGCGGCGCCGGCGATGGCCGAGGTCGCGATGCCGCCCAGGACCACGAGCATCGGCCGCCACCACCAGGGGCGCGGCGTGCCGGTGCGCGACAGCCAGGGTCGCGCCGCCTCATAAGAGGCGATCAGCGCCATGACGGCGGCGAAGCTCATCTGGAAGGAGGGGCCCAGCAACGACTGGGGTTGCAGCGCCATCACGCCCAGCGCCGCGAAGGCCAGGACCCGCGGATTCAGCGCTCGCCGGCCGGCGAGCAGGGCCAGCGTGACCAGAGCCGCCATGAGAAAGCTCCGCTGCATCGGCACCTGGCTGCCCGTCAGCACCATGTAGAAGCCCCCCATCGCCAGGGCCGCGAGGGCGGCGAAGGGACGGGTCCCCCAGCGCAGGGCGAAGCCGGGCCAGAGGGCGAGAGCGGCACGCACGGCGGTAAAGGCCAGCCCCATCACGATCGCGATATGAAGGCCGGAGACCGAGAGCAGATGCGCGAGGCCCGAATCGCGCATGGCCTGCATGTCGGCCGCCGGGATCGTGCTCTGCCCGCCGGTCAGCAGCGCGGCGGCCACGGCGCCGACGCCGCCCGGCAGCAATCCCGTCACCCGCGCCTCGATCCGGCTGCGCATGGCCGAAAGGGGCGGCGCCGCGCCATTGCTGGCCAGAACCTCGACCGGACCGAGCGCGAAGCCGGAGCCGCCCAACCCCTCGAAATAAGCGGCGCGCTGAAAGTCCCAGGCACCCGGATGGGCGGGAGCCGAGGGGGCCCGGATGAGGGTCCGCAGCGCGACGGTGTCCCCCGGCAGGGGCCGGGCGGGATCATCGGTCCGGAGACGGACGCGGATCGCCCGTCTGGCCGGCATGTCCTGCCCCTCCCATCGCCCCTCGGCCAGGGTGATCCGGATCCCGCCCGGCAGGAGATCGGTCTCGGTCACCAGGCCGGTCAGCCCCGTGGCGCCACGCGGCAGCTCGAGCGGGGGCGGCGCCCGGGCCGCATGCCAGGAGGCCAGTGCGAAGCCGAGCCCTGCCGACCCCAGCAGCGCCAGCGCCCAGGCCGCCAGGGGAAAGCGGTCCCGGAGCCAGAGGGCCACCAGCCAGAAGACCAGGCCGGCATATCGCCATCCCGCCCAGGGCTCATGACGGGGCAGGAAATAGAACAGGATCCCCGCCGCCATCGCGACCGGCAGCCAGAGGGCCAGCCGCCCCTGCTCGGCAGCCAGGATCGCGGCGAGGCGCCCGGGGACGACCGATCCGGCCTCGCGCGGGGGCGCGAGGGCGCGGAACCACCTCCAGGAGGGCGCGGCCGGCAGCATGTCATCAAGACGTGCCCCAACCCCTCAACCGCGGGCAAGCGTCGTGTTAAGAATGCCGCATGACCGTCCGAACCCGCTTCGCCCCCTCGCCCACCGGCTTCCTCCATATCGGAGGCGCCCGCACGGCGCTGTTCAACAAGCTGTTCGCGCGCCGGCACGGCGGCGCCTACCTGCTGCGCATCGAGGACACCGACAAGGCCCGCAGCACGCGCGAAGCCGTCGACCAGATCCTGGAAAGCCTGGCCTGGCTGGGCCTGAGCCCGGACGAACCGCCGGTCTTCCAATCCTCGCGCGAAGCGCGCCATGCCGAGGTCGCCCGCGAGCTGCTGGCCAAGGGCAAGGCCTATCGTGCCTATGAGACGCCCGAGGAGCTTGTCGCCATGCGCGAGCGCGCGATGGCCGAGAAGCGCCCGCCCCGCTACGAGGGCATCTGGCGCGACCGCGAGCCGGGCCCCGAGCAGGAGGGCAAGCCCTTCGCCATCCGCCTGCGCGCCCCGCGCGACGGCGAGACGGTGATCGAGGATGCGGTGCAGGGCACGGTCCGCGTCGCCAATACCGAGCTGGACGACATGATCATCCTGCGCTCGGACGGCACGCCGACCTACCTGCATGCCGTGGTGGTGGACGACAACGACATGGCGATCACCCATGTCATCCGAGGCGACGATCACCTCACCAACACCTTCCGCCAGTGCATGGTCTATGACGCGATGGGCTGGTCGCGGCCGGTCTTCGCGCATATCCCGCTGATCCACGGCGCCGACGGCGCCAAGCTTTCCAAGCGGCACGGCGCCGTCTCGGTGCTCGACCTGCGGGAGCAGGGCCTGCTGCCGGAGGCGGTGTGCAACTACCTGCTGCGCCTCGGCTGGGGCCATGGCGACGAGGAGATCATCTCGCGCGAGCGGGCCGAGGAGATCTTCGACATCGGCGATGTGGGCCGTGCGGCCTCGCGCATGGACTACACGAAGCTGGCCCATGTGAACGGCGTCTATCTCCGTGCCGCTGACCCCGAGGCGCTGCTGCCGCAGGTGCTTCGGCGCCTGACGGCCGCCGGAGAAGGTTTCGGGACCGAGAAGATCGCGCGGCTCAAGATCCTGCTGCCCGCCCTGCAGGAGCGCGCGAAGACCCTCAACGACCTCGCGGACAGCGCGGCCTTCGCGGTGACCGACGGCACGCCCGAGATGGACGCGAAGTCCGCCGCCATCCTGACACCCGAAGCGAAGGGCCGCCTCGAGGACCTGGCGCAGTTCCTGTCCGGCGCGCCCTGGGAACGGCAGGACCTGGAGCAGTGGCTGCGGGATTATGCGGACGTGAAGGGCGTCAAGCTGAAGGACGTGGCGCAGCCGCTGCGCGTGGCGCTGACCGGCAGCACGATGAGCCCGCCGATCGACCTCACCCTCTTTGCGCTCGGGCGCGACGAGGCGCTCGCGCGCATGCTCGTGGCGGCCGGCGACGATCTGCTGCCGCCGGTTTAAGAGCCGTTTCGATCAGAAGGCCGGGCATCCTGTGCCTGGCCTTCTTTATTTCGAGGGGGCCTTGGCCGGCCGACATCCCCTCTTTAGGTCGCGACTGGCTCCAATAGCGCCTCACCTCGGCCCGCATCACGGGCCTTGTGGATTGTCTCGGGGCCGCTTGGGCGCTTCTATCCGGAAAACATCCGGGGAAACGTCGCCATGAACCTCTCCCGCCTCCTCGCGGCACGCGCTGCGGCAGGCCGGCCGATCACCGTCGGCGTCATCGGCGCAGGCAAGTTCGGCTCGATGTTCCTTGCCATGGCGGCGCGTTCGCCCGGCATCCACGTCGCCGTCATCGCCGATCTTTCCCCTCCCCGCGCCCGGGAGAATCTCGGCCGCATCGGCTGGAGCACCGAGCAGTCGGCGGCCAGCTCCCTCGACGCCGCCCTCGCGGCCCGCGCCACCTTCGTCACCGAGAATGCGGCCGCGGCAAACGACCCGCGCATCGAGGTGGTGGTGGAAAGCACCGGCAACCCCGCCGCGGGAATCCGTCACGCCCTGGCCGCCATCGCCGCACGGCAGCACATCGTCATGGTGAACGTGGAGGCCGATGTGCTGGCCGGCCCGCTCCTGGCCGCCCGCGCGGCGGCGGCCGGCGTCGTCTATTCCATGGCCTATGGCGACCAGCCCGCCCTGGTCTGCGAAATGGTGGACACCATCCGCGCCATGGGCCTGCCGGTCGTGGCCGCCGGCAAGGGCACGAAGTACCTGCCCGTCTTCCACGAATCCACGCCCGAGACGGTCTGGGGCCATTACGGCCTCTCGCCCGAACAGGCGAAGGCGGGCGGCATGAACCCGCAGATGTTCAACTCCTTCCTCGACGGGACCAAGAGCAGCATCGAGATGGCCGCCATTGCCAATGCCACCGGCCTGCTGCCGCCGGAGGACGGCCTCTCCTTCCCGCCCTGCGGCGTGCAGGACCTGCCGCATCTCTTCCGCCCGCGCGCGGAGGGCGGAATCCTGCCGCGGAAGGGCGTGGTGGAGGTGATCTCCTCCGTAGAACGCGACGCGCGCCAGGTGGTCGGCGACCTGCGCTGGGGCGTCTATGCGGTCTTCGAGGGCGAGACCGACTACATCCGCCGCTGCTTCTCGGAATATGGCGTGCATACCGACAGCTCCGGCCACTATGCCGCGCTCTGGCGGCCTTATCACCTCATCGGGCTGGAGCTGGGCGTCTCGGTCGCCTCGGCCGCCCTGCGCCGCGAGCCGACCGGATGCGGCGATACCTGGCGCGGCGATGTCGTGGCCACAGCCAAGCGCGACCTGCGCGCCGGCGAGATCCTGGATGGCGAGGGCGGCGCCATGGTCTGGGGCAAATGCATCCCCGCCGCCCGCAGCCTTGCCGAAAACGCCCTGCCCATCGGCCTGGCGCATGGCGTTCGGCTGCTCGCCGACGTCCCGAAGGGTGCCGCGCTGCGCCAATCGGACGTGGCGCTGGACGGCTCCGCCGAGGCCGTGAGGCTGCGCCGCGAGATGGAAGAGCTGCATCCGGCCGCCTGAGCCCCCTTCTGGCCCGGATGTAACGCGGCTAGGTTCCCGGCAACGTTTCTGGAGGGATCCATGAAGAATCTGTTCGACCTGACCGGCAAGGTCGCCATCGTCACCGGCGGAAGCCGCGGCATCGGCCGCGCCATCTGCGAGCGGCTGGCCCAGCACGGCGCCAAGGTCGTCGTCTCCTCGCGCAAGCTCGACGCCTGCCAGGAAGTGGTGGACGGCATCAAGGCCAATGGCGGCACGGCCATGGCCATCGCCTGCAACATCGGCCGCAAGCCGGAGCTCCAGGCGCTGGTCGACCAGACGGTCGCCGCCTATGGCCCGGTGGACATCCTGGTCTGCAACGCCGCCGTGAACCCCTATTTCGGCCCCTCGCAGGACATTCCGGACGAGTCCTACGACCGCATCATGAATTCCAACGTGCGCTCGAACCTCTGGCTCAGCCAGATGACGATCCCCTCCATGGCCGAGCGCGGCGGCGGTTCCGTGATCATCGTGAGCTCGATCGGCGGTTTCCGCGGCTCGCCGCGCCTGGGCATCTACGGTGTCTCGAAGGCGGCGGACATGCAGCTGGCCCGCGCGCTGGCGGTGGAATGGGGCCCGAGCGGCGTCCGCGTGAACGCCATCGCGCCCGGCCTGGTGAAGACCGACTTCGCCCGCGCGCTCTGGGAGGATCCGGTGAACCTGAAGAAGCGCACGCGCGACACGCCGCTGCTGCGCATCGGCGAGCCGGACGAGATCGCCGGCGCCGCGGTGTTCCTGGCCAGCCCCGCCTCGGGCTTCATGACGGGCCAGAGCATGGTGATCGACGGCGGCGTCCTCGCCGGCCCGCCGTTCAACGCTGACGAATAAGGCCACGAAGGCGGCCGGTTCCTGCCTTGGCAGGAATACCGGCCGCCGCCGCCTCTGACGTGAACGGGCCCAAGCCCAGGCGAGACCCTTCCGCAACGCCCCTCCACCGAGGGGAGCACCCGAACGAGGCAGCCCGCAGGCCGCGCCGCCCGGTGGCGGGACCGGAGAGCGAGAATATCGCCCGCCGGACAGAGACCTCGCCGCAAACACGCGCAAAGCACGGCGGCAGCCGGAAGACCGGGCCTGACCGACGGAAGAACCCGCCGACCAGGCCGAAGGCGAAATCAGCCCTCGAGGTTTTCGGAGATATAGGGCGGGAGCTGGAAGGCCCCCACGTGGATCTCCGGCGTCCAGTAGCGCGTCTTGCCCAGGATGCCGGCCTTCTCCGCCCGCGCCCGGATCTCGGCCACCGGCACGTCGCGCAGGCCCTTGGCCTTCGCCGCCCAGCCAAGCGTCATGTAGCCGCCGACATAGGTCGGAACCGCCGCGACATAGGCCCAGATGTCGGGGAAGAACTTCCCACGGCGCTCCGAGGTCTCGCGCAGCTCGTCGGCCTGCATGAAGGGCACGCCGCACTGATTCACGATCACGCCGTTCGCCGAGAGCAGGCGGGCCGCGTTCTGGTAGAACTCGTCCGTGAAGAGCACCTCGCCCACGCCGATGGGATCGGTGCTGTCCACGATGACGACGTCGAAGGAGCCGGCCTCGGCCTTGCGGACATAGTCGATGCCGTCGCCGACGATGACCTCGGCCCGCGGGTCGTTCCAGGCGTCGCCGGAGATGGCGGGCAGGAACTCCTTCGCGAGACGGATCACCTCGCCGTCGATCTCGACCATAACGGCCTTCTCGACATTGCGGTGCTCGAGCACGCGGCGAAGCACGCCGCCGTCACCGGCGCCGATGATCAGCACGCGCTTGGCCGCGCCATGCGCGAGCAGCGGCTGATGCGTCAGCATCTCCTGGTAGACGAACTCGTCGCGCTCCGTGATCTGGACCACGCCGTCGAGCAGCATCACGCGGCCATGCGAGAAGCTCTCGAAGATCAGGATGTCCTGGAAATCGCTCTTCACGCGGGCGAGTTCCTGCTTCACGCGGAAGCGCTGCGCCCAATCGGGGTAGAGGGTCTCGTTCACCCAGGTCTCGGTCATGGTCTCACCTCGTCGCCAATAAGAAAGGGCCGGACGTTGCCGCCCGGCCCCGTTCACATCTACCTCGGATTTATGTCAGCCGATGAGGCCGCGCTTGTGCTCCGCGAGCTGCACGCGTTCCGGAAGGAAACCGCGCTTCAGCACCGGGATGGCCTTGTAGGGATCGCAGTCGCCGCAGACGAAGATGTCCAGCGCCGCGTAGTCCCGCTCCGGCCAGGTGTGGATGGAGACATGGCTTTCGGCCAGCACCAGCACGCCCGACACTCCGCCGTTGGGCGAGAAGTGGTGGAAGTGCCCGTGCAGGATCGTCGCACCGGTCTCGATCGCGGCTTCGCGCAGCACCGCATCGATGTGCCCGGGGTCGCCGAGGTTGGTCGCGCCCCAGAGGTCGATGATCAGGTGCGTGCCGGCGTAACGGACGCCGTTGCGCTCCACGAAATAATCCTTCTGCTCCACCGGACCGTTGGCAGCCGAAGCATGAGTCGTCTGGGCGTCGCTCGGAAGAATATCCGAGTCCATCCCCAGTCGGACGAGAGAGTCCATATCGGGTTCCCTTTCCCACCAGTAGATGACCAGGTGTATCGGCTGTGCGGCCACAGTCGGCCGTCGGTTCGATAAGGTCAGCGGCGGCGCATATGGGCCATGGGGGTCGGGGGGTCAAATGAAATTCCTGCTCACCAGCCCGAAAAAATCGCGGACCTCCCCCCCACCCCACGCAAGACTCATCCTGCCGTGCGTTGCGCGGTCCGCAATGGCTCCAGACTTTGGGGGAATCGCCGGAAGAGATTCAGTTCGCGGCTGAGGCGCGGAAGATCGGCCAGGCCCCGAACTGGATCGACCGTCAGCGCCTCGAAGGCCGCGGACAGGTCGGGCCGCGTGACACGCCCGGCGCAGAAGGACCGATGCGCGGCGAGCCCCGCCTCGTCTCCCGCCATGGCGAGATACACCGCATTGCGAAGGGCGATGTATTGCAGGGGCTCAGACCATTCCGATCTCGCACCGATATTGGCCAGGTGGCGGGACAGGGCCATGGCGGCACCGGGAAAATCGCGCCCCTCTGCCAGAAGCTCCGCCAGCTGTTCGTCGCCGGCCGGGCCGAGCGCCCTTACCGCTTCCAGGGCGAGCTGACGGTTGCCGCGGCGCGCCTCGGCCTGAGCCGCCAGCAAGGTGCGGCGATCCGTCAGGGCGGAAGGAAGCCGCGGCGCCGAGCTGAGCGCCAGGGCCTCCAGCGCGCGGTCGGCTTCGCCTTCGCCGAGATGGCGCTCGGCGAGCAGCGCACCGAGCGTGGCTCGGCTTTCGCCCGCGGGCAGGCGCTCCACCGCGCGACGCAGCACTTCCGCCGCACGGTTCGGAAGATCCAGCGCGGTAAGCCGTTCCGACAGAAGGGCCAGGACCGCCACGCCCTCGGCGCCGGTGGGAAGAAGGTCCGGATAGGCATCATAGAGGCCCACGGCCCCTAATGGGGGCTCCATCTCGAGGGCCTGCAGGAAGGCCTGCTGGAGGCGGCCACGCAGAGCTGCGGCACGCTCCGGGAAGAGCGCTTCGGTCTCCCGCAGCAGTGCGAGCGCCGCGCGCGGATCGCCCGCCTGCCCCCGCAGCTCCGCCAGACGCTCCCGAAGGCTGATTTCCTGAGCATCGCCGCGCCAGGCGAAGAGCGTCTGTTCCAACTGCTGGGCCGCGGCTGCCGCGTCGAGACGCCCAGTTCCCAGGCGGAGCTCGGTCGCGCGGCGAAGGGCGCGCGCGCGGGCCAGACGATCCCGCCCCCCGATTGCGCGGTCATAGGCCTCCAGAGCCTCCGGGGCATTCCCCTGCGCTTCCTCGAGCAGGCCCTGGGCGAGCACCAGCGAAGGATCCTCTCCGGCCTGATCGAGGAGGCGCCGGGCCTCCGCCGGCCGGCCGCCCTCCGCCAGGGCTTCCACGGCGATCGGCAGGACTCGTCGCCGCAGGCCTTCCGGGTAGGACAGCAGGAGCGGCATCGTCGCCGCGAGGCCTGGCGCGGCATCGACCGGCTCGCCCCGAAGCGCGGCACGCAGCGCACGCCAGAGAAGCACCTCGTCCGATCTCGGCAGTTCCGCATCAAGTCCACCCGCCTCGCCCGGACGGCCGCCGATCAGGGCGCCCATCCCCGCCAGGAAGGCCAGCCGGCCCTCCTGCGCCGCCTGCGGGCTTTCCTGCGCTGCCACCCGCAGCATGGCCTGCGCCTCTTGCGGGAGGCCCAGCGCCAAAAGCGTCTGAGCGGCCGCCAGGCGGGGTTCGGTGCGCAACAGCGGCGCTGCCTCGCCGATGCTCGCCTGCTCGACCCGGAGGCGCTCCTGCAGGGCCAAAGCCGGCAGCGACGGCAGGTCGAAGCTGCGGGTCATGCCCGGGCGGGAAGCCGTCTCCCCCGAGAGTGATCCTGCCGCGGCAACGGCGCCGCCTTCGACGGAAATCAGGAAGCGACCGGCCCCCGCGCGCAAGGAAACCCGATCCGCGCGCGCGACCACGGCGGCGCCCAGGAAGGTCGCGACGAGATCGAACTCCGCCAGGCTCCGGCTCGCAACCAGCTGGGGTGCGGCCTCGATCACCGTGCCGATCAGGAGCGGAAGTCCCGTCAGCGGATCGCTGAGGGCGACAACGCGCGAAGGCTGTTCCGTCCGCAGGATGAAACGCTCTCCCTCACTCGTAAGATCCAGAGCTTCCGGAGTGGGCGTCGTGACCTGACTCCCCATCACCTGCTGCACAGACCAGTCCTGCCCCTCCCTCCGAAGCAGCAGCCGTTCATCCGCCGGCAACTTCCAGGTGATCAGCGTGCCACCGGCTAGCCGCTGCATCCTGATCTCGGGAAAAGCCGAAGACCGGAGGGCCTGCCCCAAATCGACCGGGCGATCGGCATCGAGGATGACCAGCGCGTGATCCCCCCGGCGCAGCGCTGCCGCTCCCACACCGGCGCCAGCCGGGATCCGGAGGATAGGCTGCTGCCCCTCCTCCCGCTGGAGGCGCGCCCTGATGGGCGCCGGATCGGCCAGACTCACCCGGGTGGAAGTGGGCGGAACGTGGTCCTGAACTGGCAGTACCGGAAAGGACTGCGGTGGGGCGGCAACCGCAGCCTCCTCAACAGGGCTTTGATGCGGCGATGGCCCCTCGGCCGGCTTCGTCGAAATGGCCTCCGCAGGCTCGGGTTGCGGACTGGGCGGCGCATTCGGAATTGCCTGCTCTTCGACCACGGCCGGGGCTGGTGGCGACAACTCAGGCACGGCGGGAGGTGCGGGAACGCCGGCCATGACCGGAGGCGCGACACGAGCCGGCGCGGCGGCCCTTCGCTCGCTCTGTGGATAAGGCGGATCCAGGAAGTCGAGGGCCACCTTTGGACCGTTGCGAAAATGCCGGAGACGGGCGCCAGGCGCCATCTGGAGCTCGATCACGCCATCCCCGCGGCTGACGGCCAGCAGGTTGCGTGGCAGGCGATGAGCGCCGGAGAGATCGACAGGCTCGATCGTCCGGAACCGCAACAGCACACGATCGTCTTGTACTTGCACCTGGTAACGGGGCGGCGCTGCCCAGTCGAAGACGATGCGTCCGAAGCCCGGATGATCGCCGGTCCGGACGCCGACGCGCTCTTGCGCCGCCGCCGTCCCTGCAAGCAGACCGAGAAGAAGGCAGAGCAGGACGCGGCGCATCAGTCGAAGCTCGCCAGGAGCTTGTCGATCTCCTGCTGGCTGCTGGCCGTGGCAGGAAGTTGCGGGCCATTGGCCAGGGCCCGCCCCTCCGTCATCGGAGACACGTTATCCGGCAAAGGAGGCGCCTCGGTACCGATAGAGAAGCGCGCGGACACCGCCGCGATCCTCGCCTCGATGGCCTTGAGCGCGCTGACGACCTTGCTGATGCGCTGACCGGTGATGTCCTGGAAACCGCAGGCCTCGTAGATGCGGGTGACGGCCGCCGCCAGCTTCTCCCCCTCCTCTGACGGCAGGCGCGCCTGCATCGCCTCCAGCCCTTCGCAGACATCGAGAATCTCGTTGGTCGCGGTCGCCGTATGCTCGACCACCGCGTCCAGCTCGTCGGTGGCGCTAGGGATGTGGCTTGCATTGATGTCGTCGACGCGCAGCGCCGCGATCTCCGTCTTGGCTCGCTGCACCTCGCGGCCCAGCGCATCCAGTTCGGCGAGCAACGCCGCTTCGGTCGTGGTCATGGCGCCGGCCAGGCTTTCGAGCACCTGCCGCACCGCGAGCTCGATGGCATCCGGTCCATCCCGCGCGATCTGGCTGTCAGGCATGGACGAGCACCTTTTCGATCTTCTCGCGCAGCGTCTCCGCGTTGAAGGGCTTGACGATGTAGTTGGAGACGCCTGCCTGCTTGGCGGCCACGACGTTCTCCGTCTTGCTCTCCGCGGTGATCATGATGAAGGGCAGGTGCTTCAATCGCGCATCGGCCCGGACCTCCTTCAGCAGGTCGAGGCCCGTCATCGGCTCCATGTTCCAATCGCTGATGACGAGTCCGAAATGGCCCGCGCGAAGCTTGGCCAGGGCCTCGGCCCCGTCGGTCGCTTCCTCGACATTATTGAAGTCGAGCTGCTTCAGAAGATTGCGGATGATGCGCAGCATCGTCTTGTAGTCGTCGACGATGAGAACATTCATCGTCCTGTCCATCGGCATATTGCGATCCCTTTCGCGGTGGGCTCTCCGGAGGCTTCAGTCATTGGGGCGTGAGCGATGGCGGGCGAGCTCGGTCGTGACGAGGCGCGCGCGTTCCGGGCGCATGGCCGCAAGAACCGGGGCCGCCTTCGCCTCCCGCATGCGCCCGACCACCTGGATCAGCACCGGCATGTCGAGTTCGTCGAAGATGCTCGCGGCCTCGCGCGCCCGCATGCCCTCATAGAGCCGCACCATCTGGCGCCAGCCCTGCTCGGTGCGCTCATCGCGCGCGCGGGCCTCGGTCTCGAGCTGCCGTTGCAGGGCCGAGAGCTCCTCCATTCGGCCCGTCAGCCGGCGCTCGAGGGCCGCGATCAGCATTTCTCGTTGGGCGAGCGCCGCTTCCCGTGCCTCGATCTCCGCGCGACGGGCTCGCAGTGATTCGAGTAGCGTGCGCTCCGCCGTGACATCCGGTGACAGCACCGTGCTCGAGTCGGCCGCCGGGCGCGCCGGCGCCGGCGAGGCCGTCGGAACCGCAGCGGCAGGTGCCGGCGGCGAGTTCGCCTGGGCCGAGCTCAGAAGCTCGACGGACGGCATTCCATCCCGCCGGATCCCGTCGAGCTTGATCGCCATCAGCGCCAGCATCGCCATCAGGGCAAGCGGCAGGAGGCGCGGCTGCGGCATCATGGCAGCTTCAACGCCCGAAGGAGGTCACGCTCCGCCTCGCTGCGGACCGTTGCGGAAGACGACGCGACGGCACCCGCCATCGGTCGCGCCGCCTGAACCGCACCTTCCAGGCGGTCGGCCAGGGTCTCGGACCGTTCGGCGAGGTAGCGGAGATCGTCCCGGACGGCCTCCGCCCCCGCCACGCATTCCGACACCTGTCGCCCCGCCAGTTCGGCCGTGGCGCGCAGCCGGATGAGGGCCGCTTCGGCGAGGCGCGAGGCCTCGGCGAGCTCCCGGGCGCCCGCATCCAGCGCGGCGCGATCGGCGCGCAGAGCGCGCAACATCCGGTCCAGCCGCCAGGCCATGGGCAGCGTGGCGCCCAGCAGCGCGATGACGGCGACCTGCACGGCCCATTCGGCGACGGTCATGCCACCAGATCCGCCATGTTGCGCAGCGTCTCGGAGATGCGGACGGCCGGGCGGTTCTCCCGTCGGCCGAACTCGCCCTGGAAGATGGGCACGGGGCCGCAATGCAGCCGCACCGGCGATCCCGGCGAGGTGTTGAGCATGATGCGGTCGCCGGGCTGCAACGCGATCACGCTCGAAAGCGGCATGATCTGCTGGTCCAGCACCACGTCCAGCGAGACCTCGGTATGCCGGAGCTGCTCCGCGAGGTGGGTTTCCCAGATGCTGTCGCGGCCGAACTTCTCGCCCATGAACTGCTGCAGCAGCAGCTCGCGCACCGGTTCCAGCGTCGCATAGGGCAGCAGGAGCTCCAGCCGCCCGCCCCGATCCTCCATGTCGACACGCAGCCGAGTCAGGACGCAGGCATTGGAGAGGCGAGAAATCGCCGCGAAGCGCGGGTTCACCTCCAGCCGCTCGAACAGGAATTCCACCTCGGTGATGGGCGCGAAGGCATCGCCCAGGTCCTTCAGCAGGACGCCGATCAGGCGCTCGACGAGCGTGCGCTCGATGGTGGTGTAGGGCCTTCCCTCGATCCGCATCGCCGCCGTTCCGCGGCGGCCGCCGAGCAGCACGTCCACGACCGAGTAGATCATCGGGGAATCCACGACGATCAGGCCGAAATTGTCCCATTCCTCGACCTTGAAGACCGCCAGCATCGCCGGAAGCGGCACGCTGTTCAGGTAGTCGCCGAAGCGCTGGCTCGCGATGCTGTCGATGGACACCTCGACATTGTCGGAGGTGAAATTGCGCAGCGAGGTGGAGAGGATGCGCACCAGCCGATCGAAGATGATCTCCAGCATCGGCAGCCGCTCGTAGGAGATGAGGCCGGAGTGGATCATCCGCTCGATGCCGGTCCGGGCGGCGTTGCCCCCTTCCCCGTCGCCCTCGAAGCCCAGCAGGCTGTCGATTTCCGCCTGGTTGAGGACGCGCGCGGCATCGGCCGACACCTTCGCCTCCGGCTCCGCCTTCCCGTCCTCAAGGGCTGCGCCCCAGGCGGCGGCGAGATCGTCCTCCTCCTCGCTGCTCATTGCACGAGGATCTCCGTGAAGAGGACGTCCGTGACACGCGCTGGCGAGGCAGCGACATTGGCGCGCGCGATGAGCTCCTCCCGCAGCCTATGCGTGCCGGCGCTGCCGCGCAGCTCCTCCGGCCGGATCTCGCGCAGATAGGTCGTGAAGAGGTCGACGAGGCGGGGCATGGCGGCGCGAAGCGTGGCGGCGTCCTGTGCCCCCGCCACCTCCACCTGGCTGCGGACACGGATGAAGGCGCGCCGGCCGGGCGCGTTGAGGTTGGCGGTGATGTCGGGCATCGGCACGAAAACCGGCTGCCGCGACGTGGCTGCGAGGTCCGCGGAGCCGCCACCGGCCTGCTTGGCCTCCTGACGACCAGTCGCACCGGGCAGAAAACCTCCGAACCAGAGACCGCCGCCGATGCCGGCCAGGAGCAGAGGCAGCGCCAGCAGAATCAGCTTCTTCTTCGCGGTGCGCGAAGAGGCGCCTTCTGCCACAACGAGGTTCTTCGTCGACACGCCGCCCCATCCTTCCGGCCTCAACGGCCCCGAGGGGCAATCTGGCGGCGGACGATTAACGAAGCCTTACGCGCGAAATGCCGTCCCAAGATTGCCGAGGCTGGGCAGCCCTTGCCCCGGCGGATCCGGCAAATCATGCCGGAAAACCCCTCCATCCATGGCACGGGCTTTGCCTCCGTGACGTCAGCCCCCTCACGGAGCGGACCATGGACAGCCCGAGCTACATCATCCTTTCGCGCCTCACGGCCCAGATGCGGGCGGGCGAGCTGACCGCCCACAATCTCGCAAATGCGGACACGCCGGGCTTCCGCGCCAGCCGTCCGGTTTTCGCCGAGGTGGTCACCCGGCAAGGGCGCGTGGCGGGGCCGCGCAGCGCCAGCGAGGTGGGCTACGCCTGGGATCGCGCGAGCTGGCGGGACATCGCCACCGGGCCGATCACCACCACCGGCAATCCCTTCGACCTGGCGCTCTCCGGCGAGGGATACTTCGTGATCGATACGCCGCGCGGCGAGCGCTACACCCGCGCCGGGCGCTTTGCGCTGGGGCAGGACGGCCGGCTCGTGGACCAGGCCGGCCATGCGGTGCTGAACACGAACTCGCAGCCCGTCGCGCTCGCGCCGAACGACACGCGCGTCGAGATCCAGGGCGACGGCACGATCCGCAGCGAGAACGGCATCCTGGGCCGTCTACGCGTCGTCCGCTTCGGCAATGAGCAGGCGCTCCGTGCCGAAGGCGACCGCAACTTCGATGCCGCGGGCGAGCCGCCGCAGGACATGCCGCGCCCCAGTATCGTGCAGGGCGCGATGGAAGGCAGCAACGTGCGCTCCGTGCTGGAGATGACGCGCATGATGGCCGAGCTGCGCGAGTTCCAGCTGGCCAACCAGTTCCTCGAGCGTGAAGGCGACCGCCAGCAGAGCGCCATCGATCGCCTGCTCCGGCGCCGGAACTAGGAGCCGCCCATGCGATCCCTCCATATCGCCGCCACGGGAATGCTCGCGCAGCAGACCAATGTGGAGGTGATCTCCAACAACCTCGCGAATATGAGCACGACGGGCTACAAGCGCCGCCGCGCCGAATTCCAGGACCTCATCTACCAGAACCTGCGCCGCGTCGGCTCGCAGAGCAGCGACACGGGCAGCGTGCTGCCCTCCGGCGCGCAGATCGGCCTCGGCGTGCGCGCCGCCGCCATCTACCGCGTCGTAGAGCAGGGCAGCCTGCAGCAGACCGAGAACCGCTTCGACCTCGCGATCCGCGGCAACGGCTATTTCCAGATCCTGATGCCCTCGGGTGACATCGCCTATACGCGCGACGGCACCTTCGCCCTGAGCCCGGAGGGCGTGATCGTGACGGCCGAAGGGCATGTGGTGCAGCCCGGCATCACCATCCCGGCCGCGGCCCGCGACGTCACCATCAATGCGAGCGGCGAGGTGCTGGCGAGCCTGGACGGCCAGATCACGCCGCAGAATGTCGGGCAGCTGCAGACCGCCATCTTCGCCAATGAGGGCGGGCTGGAAGCGATCGGCGACAACCTCTTCCTTGCCACACCCGGCTCCGGCCAGGCGCAGCAGGCGGCACCCGGCCAGCCGGGGCACGGGGCGGTTTCGCAGGGCTTCATCGAGACCAGCAACGTGAACACGGTGCAGGAGATCACCTCCCTCATCACCGCGCAGCGCGCCTACGAGATGAACAGCCGCGTCATCACGGCCTCGGATTCGATGCTCGAGACGCTGACGAGGCTCCGCTGATGCGCCGCCGGTCCTTCCTCGCGCTGCTCTGCCTCCCCGCGACGGTGCGGGCCGCCGAGCCGGTGCTGCTTCGCCCGCACGCGTTGCTCGAAAGCGACGTCCTTCGCCTCTCGGACCTCTTCGATCCCGCGCCGGAGACGGCCATCGCCGCTGCCCCCCTGCCCGGCCGGCGCATGGTGCTGGAGGCGCAGCACCTGCTGAATATCGCGCGGCGCCATGGCCTCGCCTGGCGCCCGATCACCGCCGCGGACCGGATCGTCGTGGAGCGTCCCGGCCGGCAGGTCCCGCGGCAGGATATCGAGGCGGTCCTGCGCGAGGAGCTTGCCCGACACGGCGTCGATGCCGAGATGGAGGTCGAGCTGCCGGGCCTCGTCCCGCCCATGATCCCCGCCGCCTCCTGGTTCCAGCTGGCGGTGGAGGGCGTGACCGTGGAGCAGCCGCAGCTGCGCTTCCAGGCAACGCTGGTTGTCCTGGCGGATGGCACAGGGGTTCAGCGCCTGCGCATCGCCGGGCGCGCCGTCCCGACCGTGCCGGTGGTGGTGACGACGCGGCGGATGGCGCTGGGCGACGTCGTGGGGCGCGACGATGCGCGGCTCGCCCGGATGCGCAGCGAGCGGGTCCGGCCCGGCCAGGCCCAGATGCTGGCGCAGGTGATCGGCCAGGAGCTCCGCCGCCCCATGGCCGTCGAGCAGGCCTATGCGCTCATCGACCTCGGCCCGCCTTCGATCGTGCAGAAGAACGCGCCGGTGACCCTGCTGCTGGAGGCGCCGGGCATCTCCCTCACCGCGCAGGGCCGCGCGCTGGAGGCGGCCGCCCGGGGCGGCACGGTGCCCGTGATGAACCTGACGAGCCGGCGGATCGTCGAGGGCGTGGCGGTGGGGCCGGGGCGCGTCAGGGTGGCGATGGGCAGCATTCCGCTGGCCGCGCGATGAGGGCGCTTCCCCTTCTTTGCGCCCTCCTGGCCCTGGCAGGCTGCGGCCAGGCCGAGCGCCTGTCGCGCATCGGCCGCGCGCCGGACATGTCGCCCGTCACCAATCCGACGGAGGATCCGCGCTGGCGCCCCGTCACCATGCCCATGCCGCAGCCGCGCGAGGCGCCGCCCATGGCGAATTCCCTCTGGCGCCCCGGCAGCAGCACCTTCCTGCGGGACCAGCGGGCGGCCCAGGTGGGCGATCTCATCACCATCCTCGTCGAGATCCAGGACACCGCCCAGCTCCAGAACCGCACGCAGCGCAGCCGCAACGGCTCCGAATCCATGGGCGTTCCCAACCTCTTCGGGCTGGAGACCCGGCCGCGCCGGCTGCTCCCCAGCGGGGCAGATCCTGCCAACCTCATCAACACCAGCGGCGTCGGCTCCAGCGACGGCAACGGGACGGTGCGGCGCAACGAGCAGATCATGCTGCGCCTGGCCGCGACGGTCACCCAGTCCCTGCCCAACGGCAACATGGTCGTCGCGGGGCGGCAGGAGGTGCGGGTGAACAACGAGCTCCGCGAGCTCTCGGTCCAGGGCATCGTTCGCACACAGGACATCGGCAGCGACAACACCGTGCGGCATGACCGGCTGGCCGAGGCGCGGATCGCCTATGGCGGCCGGGGGACGCTGTCGGACATTCAGCAGCCCCGGCTGGGCCAACAGCTGCTGGACATCTTGTCGCCCTTCTGATCGACGCTACCCTGCTTCCAAAACAGGGGACGCACGATGGACGAGTTCGACTACGTGATCGTGGGCTGCGGCGCCGCCGGCTCGCTTCTGGCGGCTCGCCTCAGCGAGGACCCGGCCGTCTCGGTCTGCGTGCTGGAGGCCGGCCCGAAGGACCGCAACCCCTTCATCCATATCCCCGCCGGCTTCATCAAGACGCTGAAGGACCCGGGCGTCACCTGGCAGTTCAGCACCGAGCCGACCGAGCGTACGGGCGGCCGGCGAATCGACACGGTGCAGGGCCGCACGCTCGGCGGCAGCTCCTCCGTGAACGGGATGATCTACAATCGCGGCCAGCCCGGCGACCTCGACCACTGGGCGCAGCTGGGCAATCGCAGCTGGGGCTATGCGGACAGCCTGCCCTACTACCGCCGGACCGAGCGGCGCATCGGCTTCGGCGACGACGCCAAGCGCGGCCGCACCCAGGGCATCCCTGTCACGGACATGGACTGGATCCACCCCCTGTCGGAAGCCTTCATCGCGGGCTGCGTGGGCATGGGGATTCCCCGGAACCCCGACTACAACAGCGGCGACCAGGCCGGCGTCGGCTATTTCCAGCGCGCGATCCAGAACGGCAAGCGCGTCAGCTCCTACCGCGCCTTCCTGCATGGTGCGCTCAACCGGCCCAACCTCTCGCTGCGTACCAATGCCCGGGCGAGCGCCATCATCCTCGACGGCAAGCGCGCGGCCGGCGTGCGCTACATCAGCCAGCGCGGCGGCACGGCCACCGAGGTGCGGGCGCGGCGCGAGGTCATTCTCTCCAGCGGCACGGCCAATACGGCGCGGCTGATGCAGGTCTCGGGAATCGGCCCGGCCTGGCTGCTGCAGAAGCTCGGCGTCGAGGTGAAGCACGAGCTTGCCGGCGTGGGCGAGAATTTCCGCGACCACTATGCCAGCCGCTTCGTCATGCGCGCCAAGCCGGGCGTCGAGACGCTGAACGAGCTGTCGCGCGGCCTGAAGCTGGGCAACCAGATCCTGCGCTGGGGCACGGGGCGGGACAGCATCCTCGCCACCGCGCCCTCGCATGTGCATGTCTTCTGGAAGAGCTTCGAGGGGCTCGACCAGCCGGACCTGCAATGCGTCTTCACGCCCGGCTCCTACAAGGAGGGCATGGTCTATGTGCTGGACGACTATCCCGGCATGACCGCCGGCGCCTGGCAGCACCGGCCCGAAAGCAAGGGCTGGGTGCGGGCGCGTAGCGCGGATGTCTTCGACGATCCCGAGATCCAGCCCAACTACCTCTCGGACGAGATGGACCGCCGCGTGCATATCGGCGGCATGCGGTTGCTGCGCCGCATGCTCTCCACGCCGGAGCTGGCGCCCTTCGTCGACAGCGAAACGCTGCCCGGCAAGGATGTTCAAAGCGAGGACGAGCTGCTCGATTTCGCCTTCAGGAACGGCAGCACGACCTATCACCTGATCGGCACCGCCCGGATGGGGCCCGACACCGACCCGATGGCCGTGGTGGACGACCGCCTGCGCGTGCGCGGCCTGCAGGGGCTGCGCGTGGTGGATGCCTCGATCATGCCCTCGATGACCAGCGCCAATACCTATGCGACGACGCTGATGATCGCGGAGAAGGCGAGCGACTTCATCCGGGGCCGCGAACTGGAATCCGCGGACTGATCGCCCTTCCCTAGGAGGAGGCCGAGAGCGCGCTGAGCTCCTCGAGGTCGAGGTCGCGCTCCAGGTCATGCAGCGTCTCCTCGTCGATCTCGAAGGCGCGGTGCAGGCGGACGAGTTCCGCCCGCCCCGCCGCGATGGCGGCCAGCACCACGTCGAAATGCGCCTTCAGATTGGGCGCTAGCTCCTCTTCACGGCCGGGATAATTGGCCCGGATCGCGGCCCGGCGCTGATAGGTATTGAGCAGCTGCGGGTGGATCAGCTTCCCCTCCTCGTCATAGGCCAGCCTCTCGACGACCTGGAGCTGGACCTGGCCGATGGCGGCCTCGGCCTGCGACAGGGTCAGCTTGGGACCGACTTCCTGGACCCGGCCGACGCCCGTCAGGCGGATGACGAAGCCCAGCGTCATGCCCTGGATGAGCACCGTGCCGAGGATGACGGCGAAGGCCGTGACCAGCATGAAGTCGCGCCCCGGCATTGCTTCCGGCAAGGTCAGGGCGACCGCGAGCGTCACCACGCCCCGCATCCCCGCCCAGCTGATCACCGTCGAGGCCCGGGGGCCGAGGGGCGGCTTGCGGGTCAGCCTGAGCCGGTGCGCCGCCGCGATGACGAGATCCGAGGCGAAGACCCAGGCGAACCGCGCCAACGTCATCGCCACCACGATGACCGTGACGGGCCAGGCCATCTGCTCGATCACGACCTCCAGCCCGCCCACGCGGTCCAGCACGCCGCGCAGCGAGAAGCCGATCAGGATGAAGACCGCGGCCTCGAAGAAGAAGACCATCACGGACCAGAACGACGTCCCCCGCATCCGCGTCCGGGCGGAGAGGACGACGTGCTGGTACCATCCGGTCACCAGCCCTGCCGTCACCGTCGCGATGACGCCGGAGACATGCAGCTTCTCACCCGCCAGATAGGCGCTCCAGCAGACGAGCATGGAGATCGCGATCACCAGGTCATCGTCGCCGAGGCGACGGGCCAGCAGGACCCAGAGCCCGCCGATCGCGAGGCCGACGACCACGCCGCCGACCGCCAGCACCCCGAAGCTCATCAGCGCGTCGCTGGCGCTGAAGGCGCCTGTCACCGTCGCGGCGACGGCGAAGCGGAAGAGCACCAGGCCCGTCGCGTCGTTGAGCAGGCTTTCCCCTTCCAGCAAGGTCATCACCCGCCGCGGCAGGCGCACGCGCTGCAGCACCGCCCGGGCCGAAACGGCGTCGGGCGGCGAGACGATGGCCCCGAGCGCGGCGCAGGCGGCCCAGGGCAGCGAGGGCAGCAGCAGATGCGCGACGACGGCGACAACGATCGTCGTGAAGACCACAGCGCCGATGGCCAGCGACAGGATGCCGACGAGATGTCGCCGGAAGTGGCCGAGGGCCGTGAACCAGGCGCCGTCCATCAGCAGCGGCGGCAGGAAGATCACCAGCACCAGTTCGGGATTGAGCGAAATCGCCGGCAGGCCGGGCAGGAAGGCCAAGGCAGTCCCCCCCGCCAGCAGGGCGACGGCCGGCGGTAGGAAGAGGCGGCGGGCGGCGAAGTGGAGAATGATGATCGCGAGGCACATCGCGATCACGAGTTCAAAAAGCTCGACAGGATGCATGCGATCGCCCTGCTTCAGGCCGGGACATCCGGCCCTGCGAAAAGCCCAATCTATGCCTCTGACTTCATCGAAAGCTATCGCGAACGACCGGAACTTCGTTACCGCGCCGCCAGCTCCTTGCCGACGATGGCGGCGAAGGTGCTCGCGCCGATCGGCAGAAGCTCGTCGTTGAAGTCGTAGCGGCCGTTATGGAGGGGGATCGCGTGGCTGCCCTCCTCCCCCGCCTGCCCGAGCAGGAGGAAGGCGCCGCCCGGCGAGGATTGCAGCATGTAGGAGAAGTCCTCGCCGGCCGTGAGCGAGGGAAAATCGTCCTTGATGCCCTCGGCGCCGACCACGGTCTCCGCCGCGTCGCGGGCGAGATCCGACTGCTCCGGCGTGTTGATCGTGGGCGGGTAGGAACGGCGATAGTCGAGCTCCAGCTCCAGCCCATGGGCCGCGGCGGTGCCGGCGACCATCTGGTGGAAGAGCTCGTCCATCTGCTTCCGGTTCTCCGGCGTGAGGGTCCGGATGGTTCCCCGCATCTCCACCTCCTCGGGGATCACGATGTCCGAGGTGCCGGCGTGGAACTGGCCGATGCTCAGCACGGCCGTGCTGTGCGGGCTCATCCGGCGGCTGACGAGGGATTGCAGCGCGCTGTAGAGCTGCGTCGCACCCGGCAGCGGATCGAGACCGCGATGCGGTTCGGCGGCGTGGCTGCTGCGCCCCCTCAGCTTGATCGCGAAGTAGTCCACCGCCGCCAGCACCGTGCCAGGACGGATCGCCACCACGCCGAGTGGCAGCTGCGGCAGGTTATGGATCCCGTAGACCGCGTCGCAGGGAAAGCGGTGGAACAGGCCGTCCTCTACCATGGCCAGCGCGCCGGTCAGGCCCTCCTCGGCGGGCTGAAAGATGAAATGGACGGTGCCCGCGAAGTCCCGCGTGGCGGCGAGATGCCGGGCGGCCCCCAGCAGCATGGCCGTGTGGCCGTCATGCCCGCAGGCATGCATCTTGCCAGGGTTGGTGCTGCGATGGGCGAAGTCGTTGAGCTCCGGCATCGGGAGCGCGTCCATGTCGGCCCGCAGCCCGATGCTGCGATTGCCGGGGTGCCGCCCGCGCAGCACACCCACGACGCCCGTCCGCCCGATGCCGCGATGTACCTCCAGGCCCCAGGCCTCCAGCTTCTCGGCGACGATGCCGCTGGTGCGGACCTCCTCGAAGCCGATCTCCGGATGGGCATGGAAGTCGCGGCGCCAGGCCGTCATCTCGGGCTTCAGGGCGATGAGAGCGTCGAGGACGGGCATGGCGTGCTCCTTCAGGATGAGCCGCCGGAAGCCGGCGGCTTCGGGTGGGTCGGTCCGCCTATTTCGCCCGGCCGGCGCCGAAGCGGCGGTTGTCGCCAGGTCGAAGGCGCATGTCCTCGCGCAGGGCGGTGAAGGGCAGCGTCGCGGGGTCGGCCACCACCGGGCCGGGCGCGGCCGCCACGATCACGGTCTCCGCGATCGGCTGGAAATGCGCGCGGAAATGCACGCTGGACTTCACGGCGACGATCTTCTGCTCGGAGGGCTCGACGCCGATGTGCCGGAACATCTCCTGGTCGTGCGCCTGCATCTTCCGGCTGACGATGACGACCCGCACGCCCCCGATGCGCAGCAGCGCGGAGAGGCCGAGATCGGCCGGATTGCCCTTCCCCATCGGGCCGGAGAGCGTGAACTTGCCGTCGGCCAGCCGCTCCACGACACCGGTGACCTGCAGCGGCGCGCCGTTGCTCTTGCCGCCGAGCGCGAAGCTCACCGTGGCGCCCTCGCCCGCCGCATGGCAGGCGGCCGCCGCTTCGGCGTCGTTCATCGGCGCGATGACCGCGCCCTGCGCGTCCTGGCGGATCAGTTCGGCGAGCAGGCCCGTGGTGTCGCCATGGCCGCCACCGCCGGGATTGTCCTGCGTGTCGGAGATCACCACCGGCTTGCCGGCATTGGCGGCCACGCGGATCGCCTCGGCCACGGCCTCGGGCGCTTCCTGCACGCCGCCGATGAAGGCGCTCTCCAGCCCCGCGATGTGCTTCGCCAGCGCATCGGCCGCCGCGGAGGCGGCTTCCTTCGTCTCGGCATAGGCGGCGATGGCCTGGCCGCAGCCGGGGAAATCCGCATAGGGAAAGCCGAAGCAATAGGCGAGCTCGACGATGTCCTGCTCGAGCTCCGCCCGCTTCGTCATCACGCCGGCCATGGGCTCGACCATGGTGCACTGGCTGGTGATGGGGATGAGGAAGTCGAGCTCACGGAACTCCATCGCCCAGGGCTTGCCGCTGGCGATGCGGGCCAGCAGCAGGCTCATCGAACGCCGGCCCACGGCCAGCATGTCGACATGCGGATAGGTGCGGTAGGGCACGATGACGTCGGAGAGCTCCGCCATCTGCCGCGTCATGTTCGCGTGCGGGTCGAGCGTGATGGCGATGGGAACATCGCGGCCCGCAGCGGCGCGGACGCGGCGCAGCACCTCGCCCTCCGCATCGGGAAAATCCTCGCTGACCATGGCGCCGTGGAGGTCGAGGAAGATGCCGTCGAGCGGGCCTTCCATCAGCGCTTCCGACAGCGAATGGACGATCATCGCGCTGATGCGCTCGAAGGCGTCGCGCGTGACGGGCCCGGCGGGCTGCGCGAAGGTCCAGCCGAGGGGGATGATCGTCGCGCCCTTCCCCGTCGCCTCGGTGATCGCACCCGCGGCGCAGACCGAGGTGCCGCGCAGGCCTTCGATCATCACCGCCGGACGCTGGAGCGGCGGCAGGCCGCCCGGCTGCAGGAAGTTGGGCCACATGGTCGCGACGGGAGCGAAGGAGTGGCTCTCGTGCAGGAAGCCACCAACAGCAATGCGCATCTTGTCAGTCCTTGAAATCGGCAATGGTGATGAAACGGAAGCTAGGGCGAGACGAGCCGGGCTGTCGCGATGGCGGCGTCGGCGAGCACCTGCATGCCGGCCGTGGCCCATTCGGGCGTGATGCTCTCCGCCTCGTTATGGCTGAGGCCGCCATGGCAGGGGCAGAAGACCATCACCGTCGGCACCTTGCGCGCCATGTAGACGGCGTCGTGCCCGATGCCCGTCGGGATGTCGCGCCACTTGAAGCCGCGGGCAGTGGCGCCGTCCCGCGCGCGCTGGATCAGCGCCGGATCGAAGGGCGTGAGCGGCGAGTGCCAGAAATCCGTGACGGCGATCTTCACGCCCCGCGAGGCGGCGAGATCCGCCGCACGCGCCTTCAGCGCGCTTTCCATGCGCGCGAGGCAATCCGGATCGCCATGGCGCAGGTCGACCGTGAAGTAGGCACGGCTCGGCGCGACGTTGCGGCTGGAGGGGTAGATATCCACCACGCCCACCGTGCCGCGCCCGGGCTCGCCCGTCGCCGAGACGGTGGAGCGCGCGATCTCCTCCACGGCGGTGATCAGCGGAGCGGCGGCCATCAACGCGTCGCGACGGCCGGCCATGGGCGAGCCACCATGCGCCTCCTCGCCTTCCACCACCACTTCGAACCAGCTCTGGGCCAGCGCATGGGTGACGATGCCGACCTCCTCGCCGCCATCCTCGAGCAGCTTGCCCTGCTCGATATGCAGCTCGAGATAGTGGCCGACCTTCTGCAGCTCCGTCGGATCGGCCGTGCCCTGCCAGCCGATGCGCTTCAGCTCCTCGCCGAAGACCGCGCCGTCGAAGGAGGTCTTGGCCAGGATCTCCGCCTCGGTGAAGACGCCCATGGCGCCCCCACTGCCCATCATGGGCGGCGAAAAGCGCGCGCCTTCCTCATTGGTCCAGTTGATGAGCAGCAGCGGCGCCTCGGTCTCCGCGCCGGCCTCATGCAGGGCCCGCATGATCTCGAGACCCGCCAGCACGCCCAGCACGCCGTCGAACTTCCCGCCCGTGGGCTGCGTGTCGAGGTGGCTGCCGATGGCCACCGGCGGCAGCGACGGATTCCGACCCTCGCGCCGGAAGACCATGTTGCCCAGGCGATCGACGGTGAGGGTCAGGCCTACGGCCTCGCCCCAGCGGCGGAGCAGCGCACGGCCCTCGGCGTCCACGTCGGTCAGGGTCTGGCGATTGCTGCCACCCTTCTCCGTCCCGCCCACCTTGGCCATCTCCATCAGGCTGTCCCAGAGGCGCGCGCCCGAAAGGGGAAGGTTCGTCCGGCTCATGCGCTTTCCACTCCACACCATTGCGCCATGGTCAGCGCGAGGCTGCGCGTGATGCCATGCATGCTCTCGATGCCGACGCTCTCGTCGATGCCATGGATCTCCTGCGCATCCGGACCGAAAACCATGCAGGGAATATCGCCGTGCAGCACGAAGTGCCGCGCATCGGTGAGTCCGAGGATGGGGAAGCCGCGCAGCTCCGTGCCCGTCGCCTCCGAATAGCTGCGGCGCGAAAGCCGGCCGATGTCGGTCTCCACGGAAAGCTCGCAGGCCTCGGCCATGAAGCCCTTGAATTCCAGCTTCACCTGCGCGCCGCGCAGCCGCTCGTCCGTGGCGGCCTTCGCAACCAGCCGCTCGATATCCTCGCGCACCTGGCGGGCGGAATAGCCGAGCATGACGCCGACGCGCATGCCGATGCGGCAGCGGGTCGCGACCGAGCTGTTCCATTCGCCGCCCTGGATCGTGCCGAAATTGACGTTCACCGGATGGTTCACGCCATGGAAGGCCGCGTGGATGTTCTCGGCGCGGTTGCGCTCGGCCTCGTAATCCTTGAAGGCGCCGGCGATGACGTTCGCCGCCTCGATCGCGTTGATGCCCGACTGCATGTCGCGCACATGCGCGGGCCGGCCGCTCACCGTCACCCAGGCCCAGACCACGCCGACCTCGGCGGAGTAGTAGGCGTCGACGCCCGGGCCGGGCTCGGGGATGATGGCGGCGTCGGCCTTGGGCATGGCTAGCATCGTGGCCAGCGCGCCGTTGCCCGTGCACTCCTCCTCGATGACGGCCTGGAGCTGAACCTCGGCCGCGGGCTGCAGCCCCGCCCGCTTCAGGGCGGCGAAGGCCATGCAGTAGCTGACCACGCCCGCCTTCATGTCCCCCGCGCCGCGGCCATAGACGCGGCCGCCGCGGATCGTCGGCTCATAAGGTGGCGATTCCCACATGTCGGCCGCACCCTCGGGCACGACGTCGACATGACCCTGGAGCACGAGGCTGCGTCCCTTCGTCACCTTCGGGCGATGAAGCGCCGCGACATTGTCGCGCCCCTCATAGCCGATGAGCGGCGGCGAGAAGCCGGGATGGCCCTCGAGCTTCTCCGGCACCGTGGGAATGCGCTGCGGCGCGAGGCCGAGATGGCGGTACAGCCGCTCCATCTCCTTCAGCGCCCCAGCTTCGTTGCCCAGTGTCGAAGGGCAGCGGACGAGGCGGAACAGCCAATCCAGCGATTCCTCGCGCAGGGAATCGGCGGCTTCGAGAATGGCGCGGCGGGCGCCGGCGTCGAGCGGGATCATGCCTGGCAGCATGGCCAGCGCAGGACGCGGTTGTCCAGGCCGGCAAGGCGCGCTTCACTGATCGGATGAAGGCGTTCCATCACCCCGACGAAGCCCGCCACGCACCGAAATTCTTTCTGACGCGCGGCACCGTGCGATCTAATTTCGAGGTTCCCGGACGCGCGGCCTCGCTACGGGCGGGGCTGGATGCGCTGGGCCTGGCCCCGGAAACGACGAAGCCCGCGACGCGCAGCGAGCTGCTGAAGCTCCATGACGCGGAGTATCTCGACTTCCTCGAGCATGCTGCAGCGCAATGGGCGGAGATGCCCGAAGCGGGCGCTGAAGTCGTGGCCAATATGCACCCGACGCCGGAGATGCTGCGCGAGTCGGATCGCGCCTCCACCCATGTCATCGCCCGCGCCGGCCGGCACATGGCCGATACGGCCTGCCCCATCGGCCCCGGCACCTGGGAGGCCGCCATCGGCGCGGCGGGCTGCGCGCTGGCCGCGGCGGATGTGGCGGCGAAGGGCGGGGCGGCCTATGCGCTCTGCCGCCCGCCCGGCCATCACGCCTATGCCGGCCGCGCCGGCGGGCATTGCTACATCAACAACAGCGCCCTGGCCGCCCAGCGGCTGCGCGACGCCGGTGCCGCGCGCGTCGCCGTGCTCGACATCGACAGCCATCACGGCAACGGCACCCAGGGCATCTTCTGGGACCGCGGGGACGTGCTGACGGTCTCCCTGCACGGCGATCCGTCGCGCTACTACCCTTGGTATGTCGGCTTCGCCGAGGAGAAGGGCGCGGCGAATCTCAACCTGCCCCAACCCTTCGGCACCGGCGACGAAGGCTGGCTCGCCGCCCTCGACACCGCCATCGCCGCCATCCGCGATTTCCGCCCCGACGCGCTGGTCGTGCCGCTGGGCTTCGACGCCAGCGAGTTCGAGCCGCTGGCCGCGCTGAAGGTCACCGAGGAAGGCTTCGCCCGCGCCGGGGAAGCCATCGGACGGCTCCGCCTTCCCACCGCCATCTGCCAGGAAGGCGGCTACAACGTGGATATCCTGGGACAGCTCCTGAAGCGCTTTCTCACGGGCTTCGGAGAAGCGAAGTGAACCAGATCACCCCCCTCGTCATCGACACGCATATCGACATCCGCTGGCCCGAGACGCCCGACTGGCTCTCCGACACCAAGCAATGCGTGGACCTGCCGAAGATGCTCGCAGGCGGCATGAGCGCCGCCGTCTTCATCGCCTATGTCGGCCAGGGCGCGCGTGACTATACCGGCCATGCCGCGGCCGCCGCACGGGCGGAATCGATGCTGCACCATATCCGCGCCCGCGCCGATGGCGTCGCGAGCCGCTTCTGCACGACGCCGGACGAGGTCGAGGCCGCTTTCGCCGACGGGGTCCCGGCCGTGCTCTCTGCCGTCGAGAACGGCTATGCGATGGGCCACGACCTCGGCCGCATCGCGCTCTGGCGCAGGCTCGGCGCCATCTACCTCACCCTGACGCATGACGGGCATAACGCGCTCTCCGACAGCGCGCGGCCGCGAAAGAACCTGGGCGACAGCGAGACCGAGCATGGCGGCCTCTCCGCCCTGGGCCGCGCGGCCATCCGCGAGATGAACCGCGTGGGGCTGATGCTCGACTGCTCCCATGTCTCCAAGGCCGGGATGATGCAGGCGGCGGAACTCTCCCGCGCGCCCATCGCCGTCACGCACACGGCCTGCGCGGCGCTCTGCCCACACCCGCGCAACCTCGACGACGAGCAGCTGGACGCCATCCGCGCCTGCGGCGGCGTGGCGCAGATCACCGCTGTCGCCTCCTTCCTCAAGGCGCCAGGCGCGAATGGCGTGACCCAGGCGAGCGTCGCCGACCTCGTGGATCACGTGGAGCATGCGATCCGCCGCATCGGCCTCGACCATGTGGGCATCTCCTCCGATTTCGATGGCGGCGGCAGCGTCGTCGGCTGGGCGAATGCGGCCGAGACGCGGAACATCACCGCCGAGCTGGAGCGCCGCGGCTACGGCGCCCGGGAGATCGGGCTGCTCTGGTCGGGGAACTTCCTGCGCGTCTGGCGGCGGGTGCTGCGCGACGCGGGTTGAGCGCCGGCGCCTGGACCGCCCCGTGGCCGCGGGATAGCTTTCCCGCCAAGTCCATCAAAGAAGGCCGCACTGGCGGCCACGGGAAACGTTCCGATGATCTCCTCGCTTCGCCGGCTCCTCACGGGGCTGGCCGTGCTGCTGCCGCTGGCCGCTCCCGCGGCTGCCTCCGCCCAGAGCTATCCCGACCGCGCGATCCGCGTCGTCATCACCTGGGCGCCCGGCGGCACCACGGATTTCGTGGCGCGCCTCTACGCGCAGCAGCTCGGCGCCGCGCTCGGCCAGTCGGTAGTGGTGGAGAACCGCACGGGCGGCAGCGGCTCAATCGGCTGGAACCAGGTCGTGCAGTCGCGGCCGGATGGCTACACCCTGCTGATCACCGACAATTCCATCGTGACGGTGCCGCCTCTGCTGCCGGATCTCGGCTTCGACATGCGGCGGGCGATGGAGCCCGTGGCCGAGCTGGTGGACTACCCGGTCATCTTCACCGTCCCCGCCGCACTGCCCGTACATAACCTTCGCGAACTCGTCACCATGGCCCGCGCGCAGCCGGACGCGCTGAACTACGGCTCCATGGGCAATGGCTCGACCATGCATCTCTACATGGAGGTGTTCCAGGACCTGGCCGGGATGCGCATGACGCATGTGCCCTATCGCGGCGCCGGACCCGCCTTCATGGACACCATCGCCGGGCGCATCCAGCTCGTGCTCGCCGCGCCAGCGACCATGATGTCGGGCATGCAGGCGGGCCAGGTGCGCGCCATCGCCGTCAGCACGCCGGGCGGCCCGGTCCCGGCCTTCCCGGGTGTGCAGACCGTGCGCGAGGCAGGCTACGACTTCGACCTGACCTATTGGTACGGGCTGCTGGCGCCGCGCGGCCTCGATCCGGCCATCGCCACCCGGCTGCGCGAGGCGGTGACCCGCGTGAATGCCGACCCGGCGGTGCGCGAGCGCTTCGCGGCCCAGGGCGCCGCCCCCCTCAGCGGCGACGGCGTCGCGCTGGGCCGGCGGATCGATCGCGAGCTGACGACCTGGACGCGGCTGGTGGCGGACAAGAACATCCGGCCCTGAGGCCGACGGGCAGTCAGCCCTTCACGAACCTGCGATTCCGCGTGGCGCCCTCCAGTGGCACCTCGCGGAAGCCGCAGGAGATCAGGATCTCGGGAATCCCGTTGCCCCCCGCCGCCGCATTGGCGCCGTCGATCTCGACCAGCACCTCGCGGACATGCGCGCGCAGCGTGGAATGCGCACCGAGGAGAATGGCCGGCTCGATGCCGTCCACGTCGAGCTTGATGGCCCCGGGCGGGGGCGCATTCATGTGCCGGACGAAATCGTCGATCGCGAAGCTCGGTACCGCCTGCCGGAAGCCGCCCTCGCGGGCCTCGATGCTGTGCATGGAATGGCCGGCCGCCGTGTTCGCCATGTTCAGCACGACCAGGCCGGTATTCTGCGCCAAAGCCAGGCAATAGGCCGAGACGCGGTCGTCGAAGCCGTTGATCTCGATGTTGCGGACCATCGCCGCGAAGCTGGAGGCCGAGGGCTCGAAGGCCAGGACACGCAGGCCGCGCTTCGCCGCGAAGAGGCTGTAAAGGCCGATATTCGCGCCGATGTCCCAGAGCACCGTGCCGGCCGGCAGGCCCGCGATCCAGGCCACCGTCTCCGGCTCGTCCTGGCCGAAACCGTGAGGATCGTGCAGCGCGCGCGCGGAAGGGCATTCCACCAGGACCGGCCCCGCCAGGGTCTCGACGGACACGCGCTGCAGCAGCGCCTCGGCCACCAGGGCGCGGGTCGAGGCCGCGCGACGCGGCTTCATGGGCGTGGTCGCCCGGAGCACGAGGCCCGTCAGGAAACGCGCCAGACGACGACTCATGTGATGTCAGTCTCCAACCGCGGCACCTTCGCGCCGGGGATCCGTGCCGCCAAGGAGACGCCGGGCCTCGCCCTCGCGCTGCAGGCGAATGATGTTGGTGCCGGAATTCATGACCCGCGCGGCCGCGGGCGCGCCCCGGCTCGTCAGCGCGTTCAGCAGGCTCGCCGCGACGGTGCCCTGCTCCAGCTCGGTTAGTACATGATAGGCGCCCGCATGCGGCAGCGCGGCGGCCGCCTGGGGATCGAGGTTCCAGTCGAGCGTGGCCATCACCGATTGCGCCACATAGCCGATGATGCGGGCGCCGCCGGCCGAACCCGTGATCAGCTCCAGCTCGGCGCCCCGGAAGGCCATCAGCGGCGACATGGAGGAACGCGGGCGCTTCCCGCCCTCGACGCGATTGGCCACCGGCCTCCCGTCGATCTCGGGCAGGAAGGAGAAGTCGCTGAGCTCGTTGTTGAGCACGAAGCCGCGCACCACGACGCGTGCGCCGAAGATGCTCTCGACCGTCGTCGTCATGGAGACGGCGCGCCCCTCGGCGTCCACGATGGCGAGATGCGCGGTGCCGCTTTCCGGCTGGGGCGGCTGGCTGGCCAGCGGCGGGCCGTCGCGCCGGGGATTGCCCGGGCGCGGGA
The DNA here is from genome assembly GCF_018413645.1 of Roseococcus pinisoli. Lineage (GTDB taxonomy): Bacteria > Pseudomonadota > Alphaproteobacteria > Acetobacterales > Acetobacteraceae > Roseococcus > Roseococcus pinisoli. The sequence continues at coordinate 363,473 of NZ_JAHCDA010000003.1, read as the reverse complement.
CGCGGATGGCGCGGTCGAGCGAGATCAGCTGCGCCCGCAGGGTCAGATAGGCGGGATCCAGCAGGCCGGCCGTCGGTACGGGGGAGAAGGCGGGATCCGCGAGGTAGCGGCCGCGATCGGCAAAGGCGAGACGCCCGGTCTCGCCCAACAGCATGGCGGCGTCGGCGCCGGTCGGCTCCAGATCCGGGCCGAAATGGGCCAGCAGGCCCAGGATCTGAAGCACCACCGCGCCGCCCGAAGGCGGCGGCGGCGCGCAAACGGTGTAGAGGCGATAAGGCAGGCAGATCGCCGTGCTGCGGCGCGGCGCATAGCCCGCCAGATCATCGCCGGTCATCAGTCCCGGATTGGCGTGGCGGCGCACGGCATTGACGATATCGGCGGCGATGGGGCCGCGATGCAGGGCATCCGCGCCCTGCTCGGCCAAAGCCCGGAGCGTTTCCGCCAAGGCGGGATTTCGCAGCACCGCCCCTTCGGCAAGGGGCGCGCCCGAGGCATCGAAGAACAGCGCGCGCGCGGCGGCGTCCCTGCGCAGGGTCTCGGCGCTGACGGCGATGGACTGGGCCAGCCGCGGCGAGACGGGGAAGCCTTCCTCCGCCAGCCGGATGGCCGGCGCGAAGAGATCGGCCCAGGGCAGCTTGCCATGCGCGCGATGGGCCTCCTCCAGCATGCGCATGACGCCCGGCACGCCGACCGCGCGACCGCCGACGATGGCGTCGAGGAACTCCATCGGCCGGCCGTCATTCAGGAACAGGTCGCCACGGGCCGCCGCCGGCGCCGTCTCGCGCCCGTCCCAGGCGGTGAGCTCGTGACCGGCTGGGTTCCAGTGCAGGAGGAAGGCGCCGCCTCCGATGCCCGATGCCTGCGGCTCGACCAAGCTGAGGACGGCCTGCACGGTGACCGCCGCATCCACCGCGGTCCCTCCCGCGCGAAGCACGGCCTGGCCGGCCTCGGCCGCAAGGGGATGGGAGGCCACGACCATCTGGCGCTCCGCCACGACCGGCTGCGCCAGCGTGGTGATCGGAAGCAGCAGCAGCAGGGCAAGGAGCGGCGCGCGGATCACGGCGCCGACTTAGACCGAAACAACCGGGCTCGTCACGCGGCGCGCCGCAGACCCCGCCTTCCGCGGTAGGAGAGGGCCTCGGCCACATGCGCGCGCCGGACCTTCGCCGCGCCCTCCAGGTCGGCGATGGTGCGGGCGACGCGGATGGTGCGCACAAAGCCGCGCGCCGACAGTCCCAGGCGCTCGGCCGCCTTTTCCAGCAGGTCCCGGGCCTCCGCATCGAGTCCCGCCGTCGCTTCGAGAAGCGCGCCGTCGGCCGCCGCATTGTGGCGTGGCCCCTCCACTCCATAGCGGGCGCGCTGACGGTCGCGCGCGGCCTGCACACGCGCGGCCACGATGCGAGTCGGCTCGCCTGCCGGCGCGCGCGCCAGCTCGCGGGGCGGCACGGCCTGGACCTCGAGCGTGATGTCCATGCGGTCGAGCAGCGGGCCGCTGAGCTTGTCGGCATAATCCTCGCCGCAGCGCGGCGCCCGCGAGCATTCGCGCGCGCTCTCCCCCAGATAGCCGCAGCGGCAGGGGTTCATCGCGGCGACGCATTGGAAGCGGGCCGGATAGTTCACGTGCGCATTGGCCCTCGCGATGACCACGCGGCCCGCCTCCATGGGCTGGCGCAGCGCTTCCAGCGCGGGACGCGGAAATTCCGGCCATTCGTCGAGGAACAGGACGCCATGATGCGCGAGGCTGATCTCCCCCGGCCTTGCCCGATGGCCGCCGCCGATGAGCGCCGCCTGGCTGGCCGAGTGATGCGGCTCGCGGAAGGGCGGCTGGGTGAGCAGCCTGCCGTCGCGCAGCAGGCCGGCGACGGAATGGATCATCGACAGCTCCAGCGCCTCGGGCGGGGTCAGCGCGGGCAGCAGGCCCGGCAGGCGCGAGGCGAGCATGGACTTCCCCGCGCCAGGAGGACCTATGAGCAACAGGTTGTGCCCGCCCGCCGCCGCGATCTCCAGGGCACGCTTGGCCGTCTCCTGCCCCTTTACCTCGGACAGGCATGGGCCACGCCATTCCTCGCGCTGCAGCGGTGGGGGCGATGGCGGGCTCATCACCTGCACGCCGCGGAAATGGTTGAGCAGCATGGGGAGATCGGCCGGTGCCAGCACCTCGCCGCGGCCGGCCCAGGCGGCCTCGCCTCCCTGCGCCTCGGGGCAGATCAGGCCGAGGTTGCGAGCCGAAGCGCCGAGGGCCGCGGGCAGAACACCGGCGACCGGAAGAACGGAACCATCCAGCGAGAGCTCGCCCAAGGCAGCGAAGCCCGCCAGCTCGTCGCGCGGGATGACCTCCATGGCGGCGAGCAAGGCCAGCGCGATGGGGAGGTCGTAATGGCTGCCCTCCTTCGCGAGATCGGCCGGCGCCAGATTCACCAGCACGCGCCTCGCCGGCAGAGCGAGGCCGAGGCCGATCAGCGCGGCTCGGACACGCTCGCGGCTTTCCGCCACGGCCTTATCGGCCAGCCCGACCACGAGGAAGGCGGGAAGTCCGGGCGCAAGCTGAACCTGCACCTCGACAGGAACCGCCTGGATTCCGGCAAACGCGAAGGTCGCGATGCGCGCGAGACTCATCCGGCTTTTCGTTCTCCCCCCCTGCATGCCGGGTGACGGCATGCGCGATGGTCGAACTCTAGCCTTCGATTCTGCGCTGCGTCCGCAGAAAACCGACGGGATCGCGACAGCTTGCAGCCACGATCCCGAAGGGGCGCCCTAGTCGGCGAGGGCGCTGCGCACGAGGCGCATGAACTCGTCGAGCTTCGTGCTGTCGAGCCAGCGCGACACGGCGACGATGCCGTCCGCCGGCTCCATCCAGGTGGTGGCGCCGCCCGCGCCGAGGAAGCAGACCGTGCCCTCGCTCGCGCTCGGCCACTTGGTGCGGCCCGTGTTCAGCCAGAAGAGGAAGCCGTAATGCGGATTCAGCGCGCAGGGCGTGCGGCAGAGATCGAGCCATTCCTTGCGGATGACCTCGCGCCCGTTCCACTGCCCATCCGCGGCGATCAGAAGGCCCACCTTGGCCTGATCCTCGGCATTGATGATGAGGCCGCCGCCCCAGTGGCCGCCGCCCGACACGCTCTCGATCACCTTGCCGTCGATGTCGACGCCCGAGGTACGGTAGCCGCGCCAGGTCCAGCCGTCGCTCGTGCCGATGGGCTGCATGATGCGCTCGGCCCAGACCTCGGGCAGCGGGCGGCGGAAGAGGTGCAGCAGCGCCAGGCTGAGCGCGTTCACGCGGACGTCGTTATATTCCCAATAGGCGCCGGGCTCCGCGAGGGGGCGGGTGCTGCGCTTCTTGCCCTGCCCTTCCACGCCGAGGTTGCGGCCGCGATCGATCAGGTCGCTCTTGCCGAAGAGCGTGCCTTCCCATTCGGAGGTGTTGGTGAGCAGCTGGCGCCAGGTCACCACGCCGTTGCGCGGGCCGGTGAAGGCCTCGTGCGCCACCTTGTCGGAGACCTTGGCGTCGAGATCAGTCAGCAGCCCGTCCCGCCAGGCAAGGCCGGCGAGGATAGCCAGGTAGCTCTTGGCGACGCTGAAGGTCATGTCGGCGCGGGTGGGGTCGCCCCATTCGGCGACGCGCTTGCCGTGCCAGTAGATGACGCCATTCGGACCACCGCGCGGCGCGGTCGGGCCAATCACCTCATTGTCGGGGGCAGGCTCGAAGAAGCCACTTTCCAGATGGGCCAGGATATCACGCGGCCAGGCAGTCTCGTTGGCGATGGCGAAGTCGATCGCCGCCTTCAATGCGGGTGTCATGCGTAGAACCTTCAAGCATTCTTGGAGGTTCATCTCACCCGCGCAGGCACGCCTCGGCAAGAGGCGAGGACCATATCGCCCTTGCGGGCACGATCCTCGGCTCGGTCAGGCCGCCTTGCCGGCGGGGCCCGGAAGTTCGATGTCGATCGCCAGCGTGGAGAAGTCGCCCCCACGCTCGAGATTGACCTGCACCTTCCCGGGATCGATCGAGACGTAGCGCGCGACCACCTGCACCAGCTCCTGCTGGAGCTTGGGCAGGAAGTCGTCCTTCGTCCGGCTCACCCGCTCGTGGCTGATGATGACCTGCAGCCGGTCCTTCGCGGTGGCTGCGGTGCCGTTCGTCTCGCGTTCCTTACGGAAGAAGTTCAGCCAGCTCATGCGGCCCTCCCACCGAAGAGCCGGCCGAGCAGGCCCTTCTTCTTTTCCACATCGAGGAACCGATGCGGCCTTTCCTCACCCAGGAAGCGGGAGACGGCGTCGCTATAGGCCTGCCCGGCCTGGCTCTCCGTGTCCATGATCACGGGATTGCCGGCGTTGGACGCCTTCAGGACGCTCTCACTCTCCGGGATCACGCCGAGCAGGGGGATGGCCAGGATCTCCAGCACATCCTCCAGCTTCAGCATCTCGCCGCGCTCGACGCGCGCCGCATCGTAGCGGGTGAGCAGGAGGTGCTGCTTCACCGGCTCCTTCTTCTCCTCGGCGCGCTTCGACTTGGACTGCAGCACGCCCAGGATGCGGTCGCTGTCGCGCACCGAACTGACCTCGGGGTTCGTCACCACGATGGCCTGGTCGGCGAAGTAGAGCGACATCAGCGCGCCCTTCTCGATGCCGGCCGGGCTGTCGCAGACGATGTAGTCGAACTCCTGCGACAGCTCTTCGATGATGGCCTGCACGCCTTCCTTGGTCAGCGCATCCTTGTCGCGCGTCTGCGACGCCGGAAGGATGGACAGGCCGGGGACGCGCTTGTCCTTGATGAGGGCCTGCGACAGCTTCGCCTCGCCCTGGACGACGTTCACGATGTCGAAGACCACCCGCCGCTCGACGCCCATGATGAGGTCGAGGTTGCGCAGGCCGACGTCGAAGTCGATGACCACGGTCTTCTTGCCCCGCTGCGCGAGGCCGGTGGCGATGGCGGCGGAGCTCGTGGTCTTGCCCACTCCTCCCTTGCCCGACGTGACGACGATCACCTGCGCCATGGTTGATTCCTTCTGGAGTTGGTCATCGGCTCACCCAAGGGGATCGAACCGCAATTGCTCGCCGTCGAGGCGCACCTGCACCCCGCGGCCGATCGGCGTCGAGGATAGCCCCTCGCGCACGGCATAGAAGCCGGAGATGGCGACCAGCTCCGGATCGAAATTCTGCGCGAAGATGCGGGCCTCCCCATCCTCGGAGGCACCCGCCACGGCACGGCCGCGCAGGGCGCCGTAGATATGGATATTGCCATCCGCGATCACCTCGGAGCCGGCATTGACCGAACCGATGATGATGAGGTCGCTGCCCTGCGCATAGATGCGCTGGCCCGCGCGGACCGCCTGCGTCACCATCATGGTGCGGGGCATCGCGGGGCGCGGCGGCTCGGCCATGACGGGCGGCGCGACATTGACGGGCGGCGCGCCCACGGGCGACGGCGCCTCGACCTCGGTCTCGCGCTGGCCGCTCGGGCGGAGCGTGGGCAGGCCCGCGCCGGCAGCCGCCGCCCGCAAGGGCTGCGAACCGCCGACCACGCCGATGGGAAGGATCTCCAGCGCGCGCAGCCCGTGGATGAGGGCATGAAAGTCCACCTGCTCGCCGCCCAGGTCGTCGAGTCCGATGGCGATGGGGGCGAAACGCAGGAAACCGGGCGCGCGGCGGAACTGGTCGCCCAGCGCGGGCAGGACCGCCTGGACGTCGCCGGAGAGCAGGCGCAGCGTCAGCAGGCTGTAGTTGCTGGCCCGCAGGCGGAAGACTTCGGGGGGCGAGGCGGGCCTCGCTGTGGCTGACATGGGTTCCTGGGGCTTCCCGGGCTACAAGGATGAACAAGCTGTGATAGCCGGCCCGGCGCCGCCAGCGAAGCCCCAACTTCAGGCGGCCGGCTGGAATCGACGCGGAATCGCCCGCTATGCTGCCGGCATGACGCCAACCTTGACCCTCGCCGAACCTTTCCGGGCGCTTTTCTACGCCCCCTATTATCTGACCGAGGCGCGGGGGGCCTATGGCCGCCAGGGGCTGAAGGTCCGCATGAAGACCGCCGGAAGCACCTCCCTCGCGGCCGAGGCCGTTTCCCTCGGCAAGGCGGACGTCGCCTGGAGCGGGCCCATGCGGGTCATGCAGCACCGCGCCGAGGACCCGACCACGCCCCTCACCGCCTTCTGCGCCGTCATCATGCGCGACCCCTTCCTGATCGTGGGCCGGTCCGAGCGCGAGGGCCTGCACCTGGCGGAGCTCCCCGGGATGCGGCTGGGGCTGGTGACGGAGGTCCCGACGCCGGTCTGGTGCCTCGCCGAGGCGGTGTCGCGCGCCGGCGGCCAGAAGATCAAGGACCGCTCGGGCGCGAGCATGACGCAGAACCTCGCCCGCCTGATGCAGGGCACGCTCGACGCCATCCAGGTCTTCGAGCCCTTCGCCGCGGAGGCCGAGGCAAAGGGCGCCCACGTCTGGTACGCCCAGGCCGAGGCAGGGCCGATGGCCTATTCCTCCCTCTACGCCCGGCAGGACACCCTGACGGAGCGGCGCGAGGCGATGCGCGGCCTGGTGCGCGCGCTGTCCGAGACGCTGGGCTGGCTGGCCGAAGCCGGCGCCGCCGAGGTCGCCGCCCTGCTGGAGCCCTATTTCCCGGAGGTGCCGCCCGAGATCCTGACCCGGGCCGTTGGGCGCTACCAGGAGATCGGCATCTGGCGCGACGGGCCGCGCTTCCCGCGCGCCGCCTTCGAGGCGCTGGGCGCGGCCATGCTGCGGGCCAAGGCGCTGCCGCACGTGCCGGCCTTCGAGCTCTGCGTGGACGAGGCGGTGGTCGAGGAGGCCCTGGCGTGAGAACGCCGCCCGGCCGCAGGGCGGATTATCGCTGGTTCCTCGCGATGCCGCTGCGCTGGATGGACAACGACATCTACGGCCACATGAACAACGTCCAGCACTACAGCCTGTTCGACACGCTGGTCGCGCGCTTCCTGCTGGCGCATGGCGTGCTGGACCTGAAGACGAGCACCGAGGTCGGCCTCGTGGTCGAGACGGGCTGCCGCTACCACGCGCCCGCCGCCTTCCCAGACGAGATCACCGGCGGCCTGCGCGTACAGCGCCTCGGCGGCTCCTCCATCACCTACGCGCTGGCCCTGTTCCGCAACGACGAGGACCAGGCGATCGCGGAAGGCCACTTCACCCATGTCTATGTGAAGCGCGACGAGCAGTCGCGGACCGTGCCCCTCCCCGCCGCGCTCCGGTCCGCCGCCGAGGCGCTGCTGGCTTGACGGCCCGTTGATTCTCGCCGTCCCTCCCGCCCCGACGCATCGTTCCAGGGAGGGACACATGCCCGAATTGAAGAAGCTCGCCATCCTCGACGACTACCAGGACGTCACCCTCGGGCTCGGCCCCTGGGACCGGCTGCCTGGGCTGGAAAAGACCGTCTTCCGCGACACCATCACCGACCAGGACGCGCTGGTGCGGCGCCTCCTGCCCTTCGACGGCATCCTGGCGATGCGCGAGCGCACGCCCTTCACGCGCGCGCTCCTCGAGCGGCTGCCGAACCTGAAGCTTCTCCTCACCACCGGCGAGCGCAACCGCGGCATCGACGCCGCCGCCTGCGCCGAGCGCGGCGTCACCTTCTGCGGGACCTCGAGCTTCGGATCGCCCACGGTGGAAATCACCTGGGGCCTCATTCTCTCCCTGGCCCGCCAGCTGCCATCCGAGACCGCCTCGCTGCGCGCCGGCAGCTGGCAGATCGGGCTGGGCTCGACGCTCGAGGGCAAGACGCTGGGCGTGGTCGGCCTCGGCAAGCTCGGCAGCAAGGTCGCGAAGGTCGGCCAGGCCCTGGGCATGAAGGTCATCGCCTGGAGCCAGAACCTCACCGAGGAGAAGGCCGCGGCCGAGGGCGCCACCCGCGTCGACAAGGCGACGCTCTTCGCCGAGGCCGATGTGGTGACCCTGCATGTCGTGCTGTCCGAGCGGTCACGCGGAATCGTGGGTGCTGCGGAGCTCGCGGCGATGAAGCCGACGGCCTTCCTGGTAAACACCTCCCGTGGGCCGCTGGTGGATCAGCCGGCGCTGATCGCGGCGCTGAACGAGGGCCGGATCGCCGGCGCCGGCCTTGACGTCTTCGACATCGAGCCCCTGCCCAGCGATCATCCGATCCTCTCGGCGCGGAACACGGTCCTGACGCCGCATCTCGGCTATTCGACCGAGGAGAATTACCGCGCCTATTTCGCGGGTGCGGTGGAAGCGATCGAGGCCTTCAACGCGGGCACGCCGATCCGCGTCATCAGCTAGAGCAGGCGGGCCCGGCGCCTCACGGGCGCCGGGCCGTTTTGTGCGAGCGGCGCGGCCTCAGCCGCCGCGCAGGAAGGCTTCCGCCGCATCGGCCAGGATGCGGATGTTCAGCGCCAGATCCTCTTCCTTCGTGTCCTCGGCCCAATGATGGCTGATGCCGTTGATCGACGGCGTGAAGAGCATGGCCGCGGGCATGATGCGCGCCATGTACTGCGCGTCGTGCCCGGCACCGCTCGGCATGTGCTGCCACTGGCCATTGGCATGCTTCGTCGCCGACTCGGCCAGGCTGGCCTGCATCGCCGGATCGCAGGGCGAGGGCTTGCTGCGGCTCATCACCTCGAGGGTCGAGACGGTGCGCTCGGTCCGGTTCATCTCCTGCACGATGGAGCGCAGGCACGCTTCCAGCCGCTCCAGCGTCGGCACGTCGATGTCGCGGAACTGGAACAGCACCTCGGCCTCGCCCGGGATGATGGAGGGCGCGCCGGGATCGAGCGCGATGCGCCCGCAGGTCCAGACCGTGCGCGGGCCGCAGACCATCGGGAACTCACGGTCGATGCGCGACAGCATCCGCACCGCGGTGAGGCCCGCATCCTTGCGCTCGGCCATGGTGGTGCCGCCGGCATGGTCCTGCATGCCCTGGATGCGGATCCGGTACTGCCAGATGGCCACGATGCCGGTGACGACGCCCGCGCGCAGGTTCTGCGATTCGAGCTGCGTGCCCTGCTCGATATGCATCTCGAAGAAGCCCTTGTAGCGGGCGGGATCGAGCCGAAGGCGCGGCTTACCTTCAAGCCCGGCCTCCTTCAGCGCCTGCCGCAGCGGCTTGCCGTGATAGCGGTTGGTGAGCGTGTCGATCTCGGCCTCGTCCAGCAGCCCGGTCATGGAGCGGCTGCCGATGAAGCTGCCGTAGTGGCCCTCCTCATCCGCGAAGGCGACAACATCCACGGGCAGGCCCGCGCGGGCCAAGGCCACGCCCGACACCACGCCCAGCGCGCCATCCAGCCAGCCGGCCTCGTTCTGGCTCTCGATATGGCTGCCGACCAGGAGATGCGGGCCGGGCCCGGGATGCCGGCCGAAGACATTGCCGATGCCGTCGATGGTGGGCTCCAGCCCGCATTCCCGCATGCGGTCCATCAGCCAGGCGCGGCTCTCCATGTCCTCGGGGGAAAAAGTGGGACGATGCACGCCCGTCCTGAACTCGCCGATCTTACGAAGCTCGTTGAGGTCCTTGAGAAATCGGTCCGTATCGACCTGGGCCATACCGCCATCTCCTTCGCGAAGCGCGCAGGATAGGACAGGATCGCGCCGCGACAAGGAGGACGCAGTATGCAGGACATCACGCGATTTGCGACGCCGACCGGCGGACGGCCCTTTCCCCCCTTCTCCATAGCCGTGCGCCATGGCGGGACGCTCTACGTCTCGGGCCTCGGACCGGTCGATCTGCAAGGCAAGATCGCGCGCGGCGACTTCGCGGCGCAATTCGCGCAGGTCATCGAGAACCTGAAGGTCGTGCTGGCGGAGGCCGGCGCCGATATGACGCGCATCCTCAAGACCAATGTCCTGCTCACCCGCGCGACCGATGTCGCGGAGATGAACAAGCTCTATGCGGCCGCCTTCCCGGCCGACCATCTTCCCGCCCGCACGACCAGCGTCGTCGCCGCGCTGCCCGTGCCGGATTTCCTGCTGGAGATCGAGGCGATCGTCGCCGTCGGATAACTCGACTCAGCTGAGGGTCAGGCCGCCATCCACCACGATGGTCTGGCCCGTCACCATCGCCGCGCCGGCCAGCAGGAAGACCATCACCTCGGCCAGGTCCTCCGGCTCGCAGCGCCGCTTGAGCAGCGCCTGGTCGATGGAACCGGCGCGCTGCTCATTGGTCCATTCGATCATCCAGCTCGAATTGACCGCCCCGGGCGCCACGGCATTGGCCCGCGCCTCGGGCCCCAGGGTGCGCGCCAGGTTCTTCGTCAGCGAGATGACGCCGGCCTTGGTGGCGCCATAGGCCATCGAAGAACCCGGCGAATCGAGGCCGGCGATGGAGGCGACGGAGACCAACGCGCCCCCGCTCTTCTTCAGGTGCGGCGCCGCGGCCTTCGCGCAGCGGAAGACGCCGAGCAGATTCACCTGGACGACGGCCTCCCACAGTTCCTCCGTGAGCCGGTCCAGCTCATGGGGGCCGATGGTGGTCCGCGTCCCCGGCGTGCCGGCATTGTTCACCAGATAGTCGAGCCGGCCGAGATCCTTCACCGCCTGCTCGACCATGCGCGGCCCATCCGCCGCGTCGCCGACATTGCCGGGTGCGGAGAGGACATCGAGCCCCTCCGCCCGCAGCGCTTCCACCTGGTCAAGGCCGCGCGGATCGTCGGCCAGGTGGTTGATCGCCACCTTGCAGCCGTTGCGGGCCAGCAATCGCACGGTCGCGAGGCCGATGCCCGAGGCCCCGCCGGTCACGATCGCCGTCTTGCCCTTGAGGTCGTAGCGGATCATGCCTCGTTCGCCTTCACGTCGAAGCCGGCCATGAAGCCGATGCCGCGCAGGCTCTGCTTGAGCTTGATGAGGCGGCGGTCACGCTCCTCGAAGAGCTCGGCGGGCGGCTTGCCGCCCCAGTCGTAATAGCCCTTGCCGTCGAAGACCCCGGCGTCGCCCTTGGCGACCAGCGCGTCCATGCTCGGGCTCGTGCCCGGCACAGGCGGGACATAGGTGCCGTTGCGCGCCGCGTGCTGCAGCATGCGCAGACCCGTGAAATCCGCCTTGGCCATCACCCCGATGATCTGCAGGCGCAGCCCGATGCCGTGGATGACGGCGGCGTCGATCTCCTGCGCCGTGGCGTAGCCGTTATCGATGAGGAATTGCACCTCGGCCTGCACCGCCGCCTGGATGCGGTTGGCGACATAGCCCGAGATGAACTTCCGCATGACGATCGGCACCTTGCCCATCGCCTCGATGACCGACTTCACCTCCTGCAGCACCGCCTCGTCGGTCTCGGCATGGGGCACCAGATCCACGAGATCGACGAGGTAGGGCGGCGTGTACCAATGCGCGATCAGCGCCCGCTTCAGCCGCGCCGGCGGCATCAGCGGGAAGACGTCGAGATAGCTGGTATTGCTGGCCCAGATGGCGTTGGCGGGCGCGCAGGCGTCGAGGCGCTTGTAGAGCTCCGTCTTCGCCTCGGGATTTTCCACGATGGCCTCGACGATCAGCTCCGCGCCATCGACGCATTCCTCGAGGCTGGCGTGCCGCGTGCAGGCCTGGGCAAGCTGCGCGCTGCCCCAGCCCTTGGGGGCCTCCCCCACCTCCTCGAGCGTGGCGAGCGCCTTCTCCATCAGGCCCTGGGCCCGATCCAGCGTCGCGGAATCAGAATCCGTCAGGCGGACGCGATGGCCGCCCATGGCGAAGACCAATGCCAGCGCGTGGCCCATGGTGCCGGCGCCCAGCACCGCCACCCGCAACTGCTTCGCCATTCCCGTCCCTCCCGGATTTATCCCGAAAGGGTGTCGCGCCGAAGGTCGAGGGTCAACAGTAAGTCACGGCCGCTGGCGTCACAGATACCCCATCGCCTTATCGTGCTCGCGCGCCGCCGCGGGCCGCTCTTCCGCGGGACCGAAGCCGCCGCCGCCCGAAGTCTCCAGCCGAACCACATCCCCCCGGCCGAGCGGCAGGTTGTCGGTCTTCGGCGGAATCGGCGTCTCCACCCCGTCCCGCCGCAGCACCAGCTGCCCCAACGCGGCCGGGCCACCGCCGGCGAGGCCGTAGGGAGGATGGTCGAAGCGATCCATATTGGAGGTGAAGAAGCAGCGCGGGCTGTCGATCCGCCATTCCCGCAGGAGGCCGAGGCCACCGCGGAACCGCCCCTCGCCGCCGCTGCCCTCGCGCAGCGCGTAGCGCAGGATGGTCAGCGGCAGCTGCGCCTCGATCATCTCGATCGGGATATTGCTGTTGTTGTGCATGCCGCTGGCATAGGCGTTCACGCCATCCTTGCTCGGATGCGCGCCGGAGCCGCCGATCTCGATCTCCACCAGCACTTCCCGCGTCTCGGCGACGGTCTGGAAGGTGGTGACGTAGCTGTTGCCGTAATAGGCGGCGGGGATCAGCTTCGGCACCGCCTGGTGCAGCGCGCCATTCATGGTGCCGAGCAACCGGTGCGTGACGGCCACCCGATGCGCGACGGGCGCGGGGTGCCGCGCATTCACCACCAGCCCCTCCGGCGCGATGACCGTGATGGGGCGGTAGCAGCCCGCGCTGATGTGCATGGAGGAGTCGGCGCAGCACATCAGCGCGAACATCACGGCGGAGTTGGTGCTGGCCAGCGTCGCATTGGTCGGCCCCGCGGCCTGCGGGCTGCAGCCGGAAAGATCCACCGAGGCCTCGTCGCCCTTGATGGTGAGGGCGACATGCAGGCGAATAGGCTTGCCGATGTCGATGCCGTCGTCGTCGAGGAAATCGGTGAACTCATAGGTGCCGTCGGGCATGGCCGCGATGGCGGCGCGCATGCCGGCCTCGCTCATGTCGAGGATGCGGTTCCCGGCCTCGATCATGGCCTCGGCCCCGAAGCGCCGCGCCAGGCGCAGAAGGGCGGCGGCACCGACATCGAGGCTGGCCAGCTGCGAGGAAAGGTCGCCCAGCAGCAGGTCCGGCTTGCGGATGTTCTGGCGGATCATCGCCCAGATGCCGTCGTTGCGGACGCCCCTGTCGAGGACCTTCACCGGCGGGATGCGCAGCCCCTCCTGGAAGATCTCTGTGGCCTTGGCGGCATAGCTGCCGGCGGCGAGGCCGCCCACGTCGATGTGATGGCAAAGCGTGCCGACAAAGGCGATGCGCCGCCCTTCGTGGTAGACCGGCTTATAGGCGACGATGTCCGGCAGATGCTGGCCGCCGCAATAGGGGTCGTTGGTGATGACGACGTCGCCCTCGTTCCACTCGCTCGCCGGCACGAAATTCGCGAGGATCTCGCGCAGCGCATGGCTCATGGAATTGAGGTGACCGGGAATGCGCGCGGATTGCGCGAGGTTCCAGCCCTCGGCGTCGAAGACGGCGGTGGAATAATCCAGCAGCTCGCGCACGATGGTGCTGCGGCTGGTGCGCCAGACGGTGACGTCCATTTCCGCTGCCGCCGCGTTGAGGGCGTTGCGGATGACTTCGATTTCGATGGGACCGAGCATCAGGCAACCCTCCTTGCGATCAGTGCCCCTTCGGGGTCGAGCTTCGCCTGCCAACCGGCGGAGATCACATGCGTCGCGAAGGCCTCCTCCACGATGGCCGGTCCCTGGATGACATCCTCGGCATGCAGCGTCTCACGCCGCCAGACCGGCCAGGAGGCGCTGACGCCGCCCTGCGAGACCTTGCGCGTGCCGGGCGCCGCGCGCTTCTCGGCGGCCGTGCCGGAGGTCTCCGCGGGCTTGGGAAGGCGGCCGATGGCGGTCATGCGCAGGGTCACGATCTCCACCTTCTCGTCCTCCGCGGCGTAGGAGAAGCGCGCCTTGTGGGTCGCGTGGAAGCGCTGGAGCAGCGCGTCGAGATTGGGCGCCTCCGGCCAGGGAACCAGGAGTTCGAAGGCCTGGCCATGGTAGCGCAGGTCGGCGGCGATCTCCGTTGCGCGCTGGTCCTCCGGCACCCCGTCGGCGATGAGGCGCGCCGTGGCTTCCTCCCGCAGGGCGGCGATGGTGGCCTCGATCTCCGGCAGCGACGCCGGCTCGACGGTGAGCAGCCGCGAGCGCGCGAGGTCCTGCGCCAGCTCGGAGAAGAGAATGCCATAGGCTGAAAGCGTGCCGGGCTCGCGCGGCAGGATAACCTCGGTGATGCCGAGCTCGTCGGCCACCTCCGTCGCGTGCAACCCGCCGGCGCCGCCGAAGGAGAGCAGCGCGAATTCACGCGGATCCAGGCCCTTCTCGAAGAGCGAGAGGCGCACCGCGGAGGCCAGCTGAACGTTGGTGACGCGCAGCACGCCCTCCGCCGCCGCTTCCACCGTCAGCGCCAGCGGTGCGCCGACATGCTGCGCCATGGCATCGCGTGCGGCCGCGACGTCGAGCGCCATGGCCCCGCCCAGGAAGAAGTCCGGATCGAAGCGGCCCAGCACGGCATTGGCATCGGTCACCGTCGGCAAGGTGCCGCCGCGGCCATAGCAGACCGGGCCGGGCCGGGCGCCGGCGCTGCGCGGCCCGGCGGTCAGGCGGCCCGAGGCATCGACCGCCGCGATGGAGCCGCCGCCCGCACCGATGGTGCGCATCTCCACCATCGGCAGGCGCACCGGCAGGCGGTCCACCTCGCCCTGGGTGACGAGGCCGATGCGATGATCCTGCACGACGCTCACGTCGAAGCTCGTGCCGCCCATATCGACCGCCACGAGGTTGGGCCGGCTTAACCGGCGCGACAGCCGCTCGGCCGCGAGGGCGCCACCGGAGGGGCCTGAGAGCAGCAACCGCGCGGGCTGCGCCGCGGCGCGCGCAAGGCTGCACATGCCGCCATTGGACTGGACCAGGAAGACGCGGGGTGAGAACCCGCCCTCGCCCAGCCGGGCCTCCAGCTTCTCCAGATAGGTCTTCACCACCGGCATCAGCACCGCGTTTAGCACGGTGGTCGAAAGCCGTTCGTATTCGCGGATCTCCGGACTGATCTCGGAGGAGATGCTGACGGGGATGCCAGGCAGCGCCGCCTGCACCGCGTCGCGCAGGGCCAGCTCATGAGCGGGATTCACATAGGCGTGCAGGAGCCCTATCGCGATCGCCTCCGGCTTCGCGGCCTTCAACCGCTCCAGGACGGGGGCAAGTTCCCCCAACGGAATCTCCACGCTGCCATCGGCTCGGATGCGCTCCGGCACGCCGAAGCGCAGGTCGCGCCCAATCAGGCAGGGCAAGGGATCGGGCGCCAGGCCGTAGAGGTCACGCCGGAAATGGCGAGTGATCTCCAGCACATCCTCGAAGCCGGCGGTGGTCAGCAGCACGCCACGAGCGAGCTTGCGCTCCAGCACCGCATTGGTCGCGATGGTCGTGCCGTGCAGGATCAACCCGACATCGGCGAGGGCGAAGCCGAAGCGCTCCGCCGCCTCCTGCACGCCGATCAGCAGGCCCTCCGAGGGGTCCGCGGGCGTGGTCGGCGTCTTCCAGGCGACGACGCGGCCATGCCGGGCGTCCAGGATCTGAAGGTCGGTGAAGGTCCCGCCGATGTCGACGGCGATGCGGACCGGGCGCTGTTCCATGGGGTCAGTTCCAGTTGATCAGGACATGAGGCTGGGCAGCCAGAGCGCGATCTCGGGAAAGATCAGCATCAGGACCACCGCGGCGAGATAGGCGAGGAGAAAGGGCATCACGCCCACGAAGACGTCGGTGATCGGCCCGGCCTTGGGGCGCATGCCCTGCAGCACGTACATCACCGTCCCGTCCGGCGGGCTGATCTGGGCGATCTCGACCAGCATGGTCACGATGACGCCGAACCAGATGGGATCGTAGCCGAGCGCCACCACGACCGGGAAAATCACCGGCACGGTCGTGATGATCATCGCGAAGCCTTCCATGAAGGTGCCGAGCGCGATGTAGAGGCCGATGATGCAGAGCATGATCGCCCAGGGCGGCAAAGGCAGGTCGGCGATGAGGGACGCCAGAGCCTGGGGCACGTTGATGGTGGTGAGGATGTAGTTCAGCAGATAGGCGCCGAAGATGATCAGGCCGAGCAGCGCGGTGTTGCGCGCGGTCGCCTCGGCCGAGGCGTTCAGCATCCGGAAGGACAGCTTCCCCTCCAGCGCCGCGAAGAACATGGCCCCGGTGACGCCCAGCGCCGCCGCCTCCGTGGGCGTCGCCCAGCCGGCATAGATGGAGCCGAGGACGAGCAGGATGAGCAGCAGCGTCGGCACGAGATCGGCCAGCGCGCGCACCTTCATCGCGAAGGGCAGCGGCGGCGGTTTGTCCATCGGATTGCGGAAGCCGTGCCAGGCGATCAGCGCCAGGAAGAGCCCCGTGACCAGGATAGAGGGCAGCAGCGCGGCGATGTAGAGCGCGCCCACCGAGGTCTCGGTGATCAGCCCGTAGATGATGAAGGTGATGCCCGGTGGGATGAGGTTGCCGAGCGCGCCGCCAGCCGCGAGCGAGCCTAGCACCCAGCGCTGATTGTAGGGCGTGCCCTGGAAATAAGGCAGCGCCACGGAACCCATCGTGGCCGCCGTCGCGACGCTCGATCCGCTGATGGCGCTGAACACCGCGCAGCTGACGATGTTCGTGTGCAGCAGCCCGCCCGGCAGGCGGTTCAGCCAGATGTTCAGCGCGCGATACAGGCGGTCCGACAGGCCGGCGCGCAGCAGGATCTCGCCCATCAGGAGAAACAGCGGGACGGCGACCAGCACGAAGTTGGAGGACGGCCCCCAGAGCGTCTGGCCCGCGAAGAGCCACCAGGGCCGGTCGCTGAACAGAAAGCCGGTGAGGAAGGCCAGGATGCCGAGGACGGCCGCGATGTACACGCCGGAGCCGAAGAAGAGGATGAAGACGCCTATCAACATCAGGATCTCGGCGATGGGCAGGCTCTGTGCCCCCGAGGCCGCGGCGACGATGACGACGCCGAGCAGCCCCAGCAGAAAGGCAATGGCAATCAAGCCTGTGATCCCCCCTTGCGCGCCATGGACACCGCCTCCAGCGCTTCCTCCGCCTCGTCGTCGATCGTGCGCGAGCCCAGCAGCCGGTCGAGCTGCGCGCCCTGCCCCGTCACCAGTGCCAGCGCACCCTCCAGAAGCAGGACCAGCGTCATGACGAGGAAGGCGGCGAGGCCGACCACCCAGATGCCCTGCGGGATCACCATGGGGATGCGCAGCGCGGAATTGTCATGCGCGTCGAAGAGCGCGCTTTCCTGGTAGAGTTCCCAGCCGGCCCAGGCCGCGAAGGCGGCAAAGCAGGCCAGCAGCGACAGGGCGAAGAGATGCAGCGGCGCGCGCCATTTCAGCGGCAGGCGCGTTACCAGCACGTCCACGCGGATATGGGCGCGCCGGGCCAGGGTATGCGCCAGCGCCCAGGCGATGCCGCAGGCCAGCATATAGCCCGTCACCTCCACGGTCGCGGCCGAGGAAACGCCGAAGACGTTGCGGCCCACGATGTCGCCCGTGATAAACACGGCGCAGGCGACGTAGTTCCAGCCGGCGACGAGCGCCATGAGCGTCGCTACCGCCGCGACGCCGCGGCGGAGCCTTGTGGCCCAGCTCAGCATGTTCAGCCGCCGAACCGGATGCCGGAAATGGGCGCGATGGTCTGATTGTAAATCTCGCCGCAGCGCGCGCCGCAGCGGCGCACGAAGCCTGGCAGCACCACCTGCTCGAAGATGCGGCGCGTCTCGGCCTTGTCGGCGTCGTTCGCGACCACCTCGGTCATCGGGCGGGTGGCCAGGGCGTGGATGCGGCAATTTTCCTGGCGGCCAATGGCGCAATCGATGCCGTCGCGCGTCGCTGCCGCGCCGAGCTCCCATTGACGGTCGCCGATCTCGCGGAAGGTCGCCTCGATCAGCGCGCGCACCGGCGGCTCCAGCCGGTTGAACCAGTTCAGGTTGACGATGTAGGCCGCCACGGCCCAGCTCACCGGCAGGTCGCTGATATGGGTGGAGACCTCGGGCCACCGGGCGGAGACGCCGGAGCCGGAGCCGGTGATGGCGCAATCGACCACCCCGCGCTCCAGGGCCGAATAGACTTCCGGGAAGCCGATGGAGGTCGGCTGCGCGCCGAGCGCCGTGTAGAAATCCACGAGGCTGTTGCCGAAGGTGCGGATGCGCCGGCCCCGCAGGTCGGACAGCCGGGCGAAGGGCTGACGACAGAAGAGGACCTGCGCCGGGAAGGGATACATCGCCATGATGCGGACGCCGAAGCGCTCAAGGTCGCGATTGGCGACGGGCGTCATGGCATCGGCGATCTGGCGCGCGAGGCCGATATCGGGCGCGAGGCCGGAGAGGTCCACGCCATCCAGGATGGGCACGTCGCCGGACAGGGTGGAGAGCGTGCCGGCGCCGATCTCCGCCTGCCCGGCGCGGACGAGGCGGACGATCTCGTTGCCGGCGAGGTTGCGCTCCGCATGGCTCGCGAGCGTCACCTGGATGCGTCCGCCGCTGCGCTCGCGCAGCCCGTCACGCAGGAGGCGCTGATCGACGAGGACGAATTGGGGCTGGGTCGGCAGCGGCTGGGTCACCGCCGTGATGGCGATCCTTGGTCCGGCTGGAATCGCCGTCTGCGCCATGGCGGGAAAGGCAAGGGATGCAAGACCAAGAAGCGCGGCGAGACCAGTGCGAAGCATGGAACCTCCTCCAATCCGGACGAGGCAGCATGGCACGAAGATGAACGCGCGCCATACATAGATTGCAGTAATGGAAGTGTAGAATGGGGCTGCTGCCTTGATGGGCGGCAGCCCCAGGTCATTATGCCCAGGGATTACTCTTGCCGGTGCCCGGGGCCTGCCATGGCGAAGCGCCCTTGGTGGTGGACGGCATCTGCGCGGAAGGCAGTTGCGGGGACGGCCTGCCGGGCCCCGTCATGGCCATGAGACGCGCGATGCGCTCCTCCGTCGGCGGGTGGGTGGAGAAGAGCCTGTCCAGCCGCAGGCCGGAGAGCGGATTGATGATAAACATATGCGCACTGGCCGGATTGGCTTCCGCGGTCTCGTTCACCCGGCCGACCTTGCCGCGCTCGAGCTTGGCGAGCCCGTTGGCGAGCCAGGTCGGATCGCCGCAGATACGCGCCCCCTCGGCGTCGGCCTCGTATTCGCGGGCGCGGCTGATCGCCATCTGCACCAGGGCCGCGGCCATCGGGCCCAGGATCATCATCAGCAGAAGGCCGATCATGCCCATAGGATTATTGCCGCGCTGATCGCCCCGGCCCCTGGCCATCATGCCGCCGAACTGGGTCATGAAGCCGATGGCGCCGGCCAGCGTCGCGGTGACGGCCATGATCAGCGTGTCGCGGTGCTTGATATGGGCCAGCTCATGGGCGACGACGCCCGCCACCTCCTGCTCGGTCATCAGGTCGAGAAGGCCGGTGTTCACCGCCACGGCGCCGCGCTGGGGGTTCCGTCCCGTGGCGAAGGCGTTCGGCTGATCCTCATGGATCACGTAGAGCGCCGGCATGGGCAGTCCGGCGCGGGCCGCCAGGCCCTCCACCATCCGGTAGAGCTGCGGCGCCTCGGCCGGCGTCACCGGCTGGGCATTGTGCATGCGCAGCACGACGCCGTCGCTGCCCCACCAGGCGAAGAGGTTCATACCCCCCGCGATGACGAGTGCGATCAGGGCCCCACCGCTGCCGCCCAGCATATAGCCGATGGCGACGAAGAGCGCCGTCAGCCCCGCGAGAAGAATGAAGGTCCTGACCATCTTTCCGAAATTCTCCTTTCGCCCCACATCGGGAGAATGACCGAGGAAGAAAAGCCCCCTGCCCCCTCCACAACGCCGCGCGCCGCGCCACCGTTGACCAAGTTCGACCGGCCGAAGCGCCCCTATTCGTCGCCCGCGCACGAGGATGGCGGCCCCGCCGGGCCCGAGCCCACCAGATACAATGACTGGGAACGCAAGGGACGGGTCAGCGATTTCTGAGGGCGGCTCTCGCCGCACCAAGCCTGCGAGGGCCTATTCGCCGTCGGCCGTGTCGGCGGTCTGGCGCCGGCGGGCCCAGATATTGATGGGCCGAAGCACCAGATTGGCCCCCAGCACGATCAGCGTGACGAGGAGCGCCGCGACGATCTCGCGCGCGCCCGCGGCCGCCCCGGCCGCCGCCACGCACCAGAGCGTCGCCGCCGTCGAGACGCCGCGGACGGTCGCCCCGTCCTTCATGATGAGCCCGGCGCCAAGGAAGCCCACGCCCTGCGCGATGGAGCCGAAGCCATTGGCCCAGTTCGAACTCTCCGCCCGCGTCACCACGAGGTCGGAGAAGGCTGCCGCCGCGACGCAGACCAGCACGCAGACGCGGAGCTGACCCCGATGGCCACGGAGCTCGCGCTCCGTCCCCATCAGCAGGCCGCAGAGGCAGGCGATCGGCAGCACGACGGCGGTCGGGTCGCGCTCCAGCATCCCGTACAGCCAATCGAGCACCGTTCGCCTCCGTCGTTCACACGTTGAAGCGGAAGAGCATCACATCGCCGTCGCGCACGAGGTAGGTCTTGCCCTCGACGCGCATCTTGCCGGCTTCCTTGGCGCCCTGCTCGCCGTTCAAGGCGATGTAGTCGTCGAAACCGATGGTCTCGGCCGCGATGAAGCCGCGCTCGAAATCGCCATGGATGACGCCGGCCGCCTGGGGCGCCGTCATGCCCTTATGGATGGTCCAGGCCCGGGTCTCCTTGGGGCCGACCGTGAAGTAGGTGATGAGGCCGAGCAGCCCGTAGCCGGCGCGGATGATGCGATCGAGGCCGCTGTCCTGAAGACCCAGCGTGTCCAGGAACTCGCCGCGATCGCCCTCGGCCATCTGAGCGATCTCCGACTCGATGGCCGCGCTGACGATGACGGCGGGCGCGCCATGCGCCTTGGCGAATTCCATCACCCGCGCGCTGTGCTCGTTGCCGGTGGCGGCCGAGCCCTCGTCGACGTTGCAGACGTAGAGCACGGGCTTGCTGGTCATGAGGCCGAGGCGGCGGGCCGCCTCCTCCTCGCCCTTCGGCACGGCCGTCCGGGCGGAGCGGCCCGCCTGCAGCGCCGGCAGGATCGCCTCGATCAGAGCGAGCTGGGCAGCGGCCTCCTTGTCGTTCCCGCGCGCCTTCTTCTGCAGCGCGGGCACACGCTTCTCGAGGCTGTCGAGGTCGGCGAGCATGAGCTCGGTCTCGACCGTCTCGGCGTCGCGCAGCGGGTCCACGGCGCCATCCACATGGGTGACGTCGCCATCCTCGAAGCAGCGGAGGACATGCACGATGGCATCGACCTCGCGGATATTGCCGAGGAACTGGTTGCCCAGCCCCTCACCCTTCGAGGCGCCGCGGACCAGGCCCGCGATGTCGACGAATTCCAGGCTGGTCGGGACGATCTTCTGGCTCTTGCCGATGGTGGCGAGCTGCTGAAGCCGGGGATCCGGCACCGCGACCCGGCCGACATTCGGCTCGATGGTGCAGAAGGGATAATTGGCCGCCTGCGCCGCGACCGTCTGGGTCAGGGCGTTGAAAAGCGTGGACTTGCCGACATTGGGAAGGCCGACGATACCGCAGTTGAAACCCATCTTTCCGATCCGTTCAGGCGTTGAGCGCGGCAGCCAGTTCCTGCACGCGGATAGCGGCGGCGATGCGCGCGGAGGCGTCGTCCGTCGGCAGGGAGAGGGAGGCCGCGCGCAGCGGCGGCAGCAGGATCTTGGGCGGCAGGCCGGCGCGCTTCGTGGCGGCAGCCAGCGCCGCGGCGAGCTCGGGCACCGTGCCGCCGGGGGCCAGGATATCGGCGGTCTCCAGCAGCAGGGCCGCCCGGCTGGCGGCCTCGGCGGCGGCGAGGGCCACAGACTTCGCGCGGCGGATGTCGCTGATCGGGCCAGGGTCGGTCGCGCCCGGCAGGCAGGCGCGCAGGCCGGCAGCGGCCTGGGCCTCCGTCGCGGCGAACTGGCGAAGCGCCTGGGCGATGGCGGCCGCCGCGTTCAGTAGGTCCTCGGGCCCGGGGCCGCCGAAGAACTCATCCACCACCAAGGGTTCCATCAGTTCTTCTCCTGGGTCAGCAGCGCGACCCGCGTCATGAAATCCTCGGGCTTTCCCTGGGCCAGCAGCGGCGCGGCATCGGCCAACGCATCGAGCAGCGGCTCCACCCAGGTCTCCACCTTGGCAAAATTGCCCAGCACATGGCCGGTCACGCGGTCCTTATGGCCGGGATGCCCGATGCCGAGGCGGATGCGCCAATAATCCGGCGTGGCGAGGGCGCGCTGCATGTCGCGCAGCCCGTTATGGCCGGCAGCACCACCGCCCTTCTTGATGCGCACCTTGCCCGGGGCGAGGTCGAGCTCGTCGTGCCAGGCCCAGATATCGGCGGGGGGAATCTTGTGGAAGCCGGCGGCCGCCTGCACGGCATTGCCGCTGGCATTCATGTAGGTCATGGGCTTGAGGAGCAGGATCTTCTGCGTCCCGAGGCTGCCTTCGGCCACCTCGCCCTTGTACTTGGACCGCCACGGGGAAAACCCGTGGCGGCGAGCAATGGCGTCGAGCGCCATGAAGCCGATATTGTGGCGCTGCTTCGCGTATTCCGGCCCGGGATTGCCGAGCCCTACCCAGAGCAGCACGATGCGGCCTTACTTCTTCTTCGCAGGGCCCTTGGTCGAAGCCGAGGCGGCACCGGCCGGGTTCTTCTGCTTGGCGGCTTCCGGAGCGGCAGGGGCAGCCGCGGGGGCATCCTCCACCACGGTCGGCGCGGCCAGCGTGGCCACGACGAAGTCACGGCCCACGATGACGGGCTTCGTGCCGGAGGTGTCCTTGACCGCAGACCAGCGCAGGCTGTCGCCGATCGTGGCTTCGCCCAGGTCGATCTCGAACTTCTCGGGCACCGCGTCGGGGTCGGCCAGCACTTCGATCTCGCGACGGACGACGTTCAGCACGCCACCGGTCTTGAGGCCCGGGCTGGTGTCCTCGTTGAGGAAGGCCACCGGCACCTTCACGCGGATGCGCGCGCCAGGGGCCAGACGCTGGAAGTCGATGTGCAGGGGACGATCCGTGACCGGATCGAACTGCACGTCGCGCATCAGGGCGCGCTCGGTCGGGCCGTCCTTGACCGCCACCTCATAGAGGTGCGACTGCCAGCCGCCCTTGTTCAATTCCTTCATGATGTCGCGGGGATCGAAGGCGACCAGAGTGGCCTCCTGCTTCGCCCCATAGACAACACCGGGGACAAGCCCCTCTCGCCGGGTCGCGCGCGCCGCCCCCTTACCGGCACGCCCGCGCGCCGCAGCCTCGATCCTGATGGTTTGGACCATGCTACTCGCTCCTATTGGGTGTGTTTGCTTCCGCACAAACGGAAACGGGCGGCCTCCAGGGGTGCCACCTTGCGGGGGTGTCTAGGGGATCGGGGCTGGGACGCCAAGCCCCGAAATGGACATGCCTCACACGAGAGGGCTTCCCGCCGGAACCGGCGCGCTACCGCTCTCGCCGTCCCGGGTAGCAGATCTCAGGTCGCGGGGAAGTCGTAGAGCAACGCCGGGTTGTCGACCAATACCTTGTGCCGGGCGCGCTCATCCGGGACCCAGTCGCTCAACAGGTCGAAGAGGGTGGCGTCGTTCGGCCTGTTGTCGGCCCGCTCGGTCGGGTGCGGCCAGTCGCTGCCCCAGACCACCCGCTCCGGGGCAGCGGCGGCGAAGGCGCGGGCCACCAGGGAGGCGTCCGCATAGGCCGGCGCGCCGGTCTTGGTATCGGCATAGGCGCCGGAGAGCTTCACCCAGGTATTGCCCTGGTCCAGCAGGCGGCGGATGAACTTGTAGGTGTCACTATCGACGCCGGCCGGATGCGGCACATGCGCCAGGTGATCGAAGACCATTTTGCCGCGAACCCGCAGGAAGGTCGGGCCGGCCTCCACGATCTTGTCGCCGGGCATGTTGACCTGGCAGTGCCAACCCAGCGCATCCACCCGGGCGGAGAGCGGCTCCACCATCTCGAGCGTGGTGGTGCCGGCCTGCGCCAGATTGAAGCGGATGCCACGCACGCCGAGGCCGTGCAGACGCTGGAGCTCCGCATCGGTGACGGAGGTGTTGACCACCGCGACCGCGCGGAAATTCGGGCCGAGAGCGGCCATGCCGGCCAAGGTCGGCTCGTTGTTCACCCCGTAGAGCGAGGGCTGCACCACCACGCCCCGGGTCGTGCCGATGCGCGCCTGCAGCTTCCGGTAGTCATCCGGGGAAGCATTGGCTGCGGGCAGCCCGCCCGGCGCGGGCGGGAAGCGGTTGTCATAGATGTGGAAATGGCAGTCGCAGGAATTCGCCGGGGCGCGCAGCGCAGGGGCATTGGTGCCGGTGGAGAAAGGCACGTCGTGGGTGGCGGTTGGCTGGGCGAAGGCGGGCCCCGCGGCCACCCCCGCAGCTGTGCCAAGCAGGGTGCGGCGATCCAGATAGGTCATGGCAGCCTCCATCGCCGCCTCTCCGGGCGGCATCAGGCGAGGCTAAGGCGCCGTGCAGGGCCTGCCAAGGTAACAATTCGACTTGGCAACGGCCGCCTGGAGCGATCGCGGCCCGCAGGCCGGATCATGCACCAGACGCCACGACTTCAGGCGGCGGCGCGGGCGCCCGGAACCCCACGAACCCGTCCGCCGGGCATGCCCCCCGGAATGGCGGCCGCCATATCCGCCGCGGCGAGCAGCCGCTGCCAGTCGATGCCCGTCTCGGCCCCCATGCGGCCGAACATCCAGACCGCATCCTCCATGGCCGTGTTGCCCGTCGCACCCGGTGCATAGGGGCATCCGCCAATGCCGCCCGATCCCGCGTCGAACACGCGGCAGCCCGCGCCCCAGGCCGTGGCCATATTGGCCAGGCCCATGCCGTAGGTGTCATGGCCGTGGAAGGCGAAGCGCGGCCCCCAATGCTCGATGGAATGACGCATCAGCCGCCCCACCTGGTCGGGCGACGCATTGCCGGTGGTGTCGCAGAGCGCGACCTCCATCTCCGGATCCAGTGCCTGGACGCGCTCCACCCATTCCAGCGCCTCGGCCTCCGGCACAACGCCCTCGAAGGGGCAGTGGAAGGTGCAGGAAAGGTTGAAGCGGAGCTTCACGTCCCTGGGCGTGTCCCGCACGATGGCGGCGAGATCGGTGAAGCTCTCCATCCGCGTGCGGTTGAGGTTCGCCTTGTTGTGGCCCTCCGTCACCGACATGAAGAGGCCGAGCCGGTCCGCCCCGGCGGCGATCGCCGTGTCGAAGCCGCGGCGGTTGGGCACCAGCACGGTGCATTCCAGCCCTTCGAGCTGCTTGGCGACCTTCAGCACCTCGCCCGTATCGGCCATCTGCGGGATCGCCCGGGGGCTGACGAAGCTGCCGACCTCCATGCGGGTGATGCCTGCCTCATGCAGGGCCCTGACGAGGGCGATCTTCGTCTCGGTCGGGACGAAGTCCTTGATCGGCTGCAGCCCGTCGCGCGGGCTGACCTCGGAAAGCGTGACCTTCATCGGGTTTCCCCCAGCAGCTCGTAGAAAACGTGGTCATTGTCGGCGCCGGCCGCGCGGCCTGTCCAGCGCACCATCTCCGCCGGCGTAACGCCGTCCAGCCGGAAAGGCGGCGCCGGGTGCAGGACGGGGCCGAGCAGAGGGTCCTCCACCTCCATCACCATGTCGCGCGCCCGGAAATGCGGGTCGGCCGCGCAATCGGCGATGTCGTAGAGGCGGGAGCACGGAACCTCGGCCGCCTCCAGCGCGGCCTCGGCCTCGACCGCCGGCAGGGTCTTCGTCCAGGCGCCGATGGCGGCGTCGAGCTCTCCGGCATGGGCGCAGCGGCCGCCATTGGTCGCCATGCGCGGATCCGCGGAGAGTTCCGGGCGGCCGATCATCTCCATGAGCCGGCGGAAGATCAGGTCGGAATTGCCGGCGATGCAGAGCCATTTCCCGTCGGCGCAGAGATAGGTGTTGGTCGGCGCGGCGGTCGGGATGGCGGCACCGGCCGGCTGGCGCACCCAGCCGAAGAGCCCGTGCTCCGGCAGCATGCCCTCGGAGAGGCTGAAGACGCTGCTCACCAGGTCGAGGTCGAGGACACGGCCCTTGCCCTGCCCGCGATCGCGGCCCCAGCAGGCGGAGACGAGGGCCAGCGCCGCATACATGCCGGCCAGGTCGTCGCTGATCGAGACGCCGCAGCGCGGCGGCGGATGGTCGGTGACGCCGGGATTGGCGGTGAGGTGGCGCAAACCGCCCATCGCCTCCCCGATGGCGCCGAAGGCGGGCTTGTCGCGATAGGGGCCGTCCTGCCCGTAGCCGCTGATGCGCGCGATCACGAGGCCCGGATTCTCCGCCTGCAGCACGTCGGGGCCAAGGCCGATCCGCTCCAGGTAGCCCGGGCGGAAATTCTCCACCATGGCATCGGCGCGGGCGCAAAGGGCCTTCACGCGGCGCTTGCCCTCCTCGCTCTTCAGGTCGAGCGTGACGGAGAGCTTGTTGCGGCCATGCACGCTGAACCAGACGGAATGCCCGTCCTTCTGCGCGCCCCAGCCGCGGAAGGGGTCGCCGCCCAGCGGCTCGACCTTGATGACCTCGGCGCCGAGATCGGCCAGCAGCCGCGTGCAAAAGGGAGCGGCGATGTAATGGCCGAGCTCCACGATCTTCATACCCTGCAGCGGCAGCATGCATCTTCCCCCGGATTTAGGGTGTGGATAGCGAAAAGCGGGCGTGGGCGGAACCTCATGGCCCGCCGGCCCAGCTTCCCGCGCGGGATCGCCTGGGCCAAGCTGGCCCCCACAAGCACGAGAGAATTCCGATGGATGACGCGACCCTCGCGGCCCTGATCCGCGCCGCCGGCCTGGAAGAGACCGCGCGCCAGTTCCCCGACGACGTCCGCGACGCGCTGGCGACCGTCGCCCGGCAGCGCGCCAACCTGCCGCGCTCCAGCGATCCGACGCTGGAGCCCACGCCCGCCTACCAGGCGCCCCGCCGATGACCGCGCCGCATCAGCTCACCCTCGCCGAGGCCGGCGCCCGGATCGCCGATGGCCGCCTTTCCCCGGTGGAACTGCTGGAGGATTGCCTGGCCCGCATCGCGGCCGTCGATCCACGCCTGAACGCCTTCGTCCGCCTCACGGAGGACGAGGCCCGCGCGGACGCCCGCGCCGCGGAGGCCGAGATCCGGCGCAGCGGCCCGCGCTCGCCGCTGCATGGCATCCCCGTAGGCATCAAGGACATCATCGACCTCGCCGGCCATCCGACGACCTGCCATTCCCGGCAGCTGCTGGACCACCGGGCCGAGGGCGACGCCCAGGTGGTGGCGCTGCTGCGCGCGGCCGGCGCGGTCTTCCCCGGCAAGCTCTCGACCCATGAATTCGCGATCGGCGGCCCGGCCTTCGACCTGCCCTTCCCGCCCGCCCGCAACCCGTGGAACCCGGCGCATCACCCCGGCGGCTCCTCCTCCGGCTCCGGCGCGGCAGTCGCGGCGCGCATGATGCCGGCGGCGCTGGGCACCGACACGGGCGGCAGCGTCCGGCATCCCGCCTCGCATTGCGGCATCGTCGGGCTGAAGCCGACCTATGGGCTGGTCTCGCGCGAGGGCGTCTTCCCCCTCGCCTTCTCGCTCGACCATGTCGGCCCGCTGACCCGCACGGTGCGGGACGCGGCGCTGATGCTGAACGTCATGTCCGGCGGGCGCGAGGATTATGCCCGCGACCTCGGAAAGGGCGTGAAGGGGCTGCGCATCGGCTTCGTGCGCCATTTCCACGAGACCGACATGCCGGCCGATCCGGAGATGACGGCGGCGCTCGAAACAGCGGCGAAGGTTCTGGAGGCCGAGGGCGCCACCCTCCACAACGTGACCCTGCCCCCGCTCAGCGAATTCGCCGCCGTGAACCGCACCGTCCTCCAGTCCGAGGCCGCGGCGGTGCATGAGGAATGGCTGCGGACGCGGCCGGAACTCTATGCCGGCGTCACGCGGCGCCGCCTGCTGCCGGGCCTGTTCATTCCCGCCGTGGACCTGATGCACGCCGCCCGGCATCGCACCCGGCTCATCGCCGCCGTGGAGGCCGCCTTCGCCAAGGTGGACCTGCTGCTCACGGCGAGCAGCATGGATCCCGCCTGCCGCATCGACGACACGGAAACGGTGGAGCGCACCTATCCGCGCCAGGCGCGCACGCCCTTCAACCTGACCGGCCATCCGGCGGTGACGGTGATGGCGGGGCTTTCCTCCGGCGGCCTGCCGCTCTCCCTCCAGCTCGCGAGTCCGTCCGGCACCGAAGCGCTGCTGCTGCGGGCGGCCGAGGGCTACGAGCGCGCGACCCCCTGGAAGGACAAGGCGCCGCCCCTCGATGACTGAGCCCCTGGTCCCCGATCGGGGCGTCGTCGTCGTCGGCCTGCGGAGCGAGGCCGCGCTGCTGCCCGCCGGCACCACCGTGGTCGTCTCGGGCGGCGATCCGGGCCGGCTGGCGGCGTTGCTGGAGGCGCTGCCGCCCGGCGTCTCGGCCGTGCTCTCCTTTGGGATCGGCGGCGGGCTGGGACCCTCGGTCGCGACCGGCGACGTCTTCGTCGCGACGGCGCTGCGCTCGCTGTCCGAAAGCTTCCCGGTCGATGCGGAATGGCGCGCCGCGCTGATCCGGCGGACCTCGGCGGCCTCGGCGATCCTGGCGGCGAGCGACACGCTGCTCGGCTCGGTGGAGGCGAAGCGTGCCCTGCATCTGGCCACGCGTGCCGTCGCCGTGGACATGGAGAGTGGCGTTGCCGCCCGCTTTGCCCATGCGAGAGGAATTCCCTTCGCGGTCCTGCGCGCCGTGGCCGACGGCCCCGGGGAAGCCCTGCCCCAGGCGGCCGGCGTGGGCCTGAAGCCCGACGGGTCACCAGCGCCGCTGCGTGTCCTGGCGGCGCTGGCGCGACGGCCCTGGGAGCTGCCGGCACTGCTCCGGCTCGCCCGGACCAGCGCGGCTGCCCATGCCGCCCTGCGCCGTGCTCTGAACTGACCTTGCCCCTGCGGGGGCCTGGCCCTATGGCCGATTCAAATCCGGAGGACATTCCATGCATCGCCGCGCGCTTCTGACCGCTGCCGCCCTTCCCCTGGCCCTTCCCGCCTCGGCCCAGGGCTGGCCGGGCGGGCCGGTGCGCGGGATCGTTCCCTTCGCCGCCGGCAGCGCCACGGACATCGTCTCCCGCCTCTATGCCGAGCGGATGCGCGAGGTGCTCGGCCAGCCGGTGGTGATCGAGAACCGCGCGGGCGCCTCGGGCCTCATCGGCGCAGAATCCGTGGCGCGGGCGGCGCCGGACGGCCTGACCCTTCTCTTCGGCACGAACTCGACCAATGCCGCCGCGAACGCCCTCTTCCGGCGCGTGCCCTTCAACATGGAAAGCGACTTCGCCGCGGTGTCGCTGCTGGCTTCCGTGCCGTTGCTCGTGGCCGTGGCCGAGAACAGCCCCCACCGGACCCTGAACGACCTGCTCGCCGCCGCGCGCAGCCGCCCGGAGGCAGTCTCCTATGCCTCCGCCTCGGCATCGCAGCGCGTGGCGACGGAGATGCTCGCCTCCATGGCCGGCGTGCGGCTGCTCGACGTTCCGTATCGGTCCTCGCCCCTGGCCGTCCAGGACCTCATCTCGGGCCGCGTGGACGTCTTCGTGGCGGACCAGGCGGTCATCCTGCCCGCGGCGCAGAACGGACAGCTGCGCGTGCTGGCGGCGACGACCAAGACCCGCTCGCCGCAATTGCCCGACGTGCCGACGGTGGCCGAGGCCGCGAACCTGCCCGATTACGAGCTCTTCGCCTGGTTCGTGATGGTGGTGCCGGCCGCGACGCCGGCCCCGGCCATCGCGCGGCTCAACGCCGCGGTCCGCCATGCCGGCGCCAATCCGGAGCTTCGCCAGCGCCTCGAGGAGACGCTGGGCATGACGGTGATGACCTCGACGCCCGAGGAGGCCGCCGCCTTCGTCCGCAGCGAGATCATCAAGTGGACCAATGCCATCCGCGCCGCGGGCATCCAGCCCGAGTAGGGCGATGCCTCAGGGACGGGGCGCGCGGTCCGGCAGGTCGAGCGAGGTGGTCGCCGTCGCGCCGGCATCGACGGGAAGGATCGTGCCCGTGACCCAGCGCGCATGGCCCGAGGCGAGGTAGAGGACCGCCGCGCCGCAGTCCCAGCCGTTGCCTTCCGTCCGCAGGAGGGAGCGGTTGCGGCGCGCCACCCGCATCTCCTCGGTCATGCCCTGCGCGTAGACCATCGGCGTGTGCAGCATGCCGGGGCAGACGCAGTTCACGCGAATGCCGTCCCGCGCATGATGCACCGCCATGGCCCGCGTCATATTGACCACCGCGCCCTTCGAGGTCGGGTAGAGCAGGTTGGGCGTGCCTCCCTTGAGCCCTGCCACCGAGGCGATGTTGACAATGGCACCGCCGCCTTGCCGGATCATCTCGGGGATGGCGTATTTCGCCATCAGCATCATCGAGGTGACGTTGACGAGCAGGCCCTGGCTCCACTCGTCCAGATCCACCTCCAGCGCCGTTCCCCTGGCGCCGCCGATGCCGACGTTGTTCACCAGCACATCGACGCGCCCGAACTTCGCCACGGCTTCCTCCACGATGCGCGCGCATTCGGAGGCGGAGGTGACGTCGGCCTCCACGACGAGGGAGCTGCCGCCCTCGGCCGCGATCATCTCGGCCGTGCGTTCGGCCCAGCCGCGATTCCGGTCCACCAGCACGACATGCGCGCCGGCCTCGGCCAGCAGGATCGACGCGGCCCGGCCATTGCCGATCCCCTCGGCGCGCGAGCCCGCCCCCGTGACAATGGCGACGCGGCCCTCAAGGTCCCGCGAGATCCGGCGTGGCATTTGCTCCCCGCTCATTTCTACCTCCCTGCTTTGATGGGCCGAGCTTAGGAGCCTCCCCCTCCACGGCAACAGAGGCGCGACGAGCGGCGGCGCCCGCGCCGATCGCCGCCTGTGAATTTTGCAGGACGCGACGACAAACACCGCCATAGTCTTCGCCACGGAAGCTTTAAGTCGACCAGGTCGCAGCCGAGCCGCGCCTTCGGTCGTTGGAACCGGGAGCAAGCCCGCGGGATCGGATGCCCGCCGCGAGACATTGTGAACCGACCCGATCCCCACCGCCAAGGAGAATGCCATGACCACCTATAAAGTCGCGACCTTCGTCGGCAGCCTTCGCAAGGCCTCCTTCACCCGCAAGATCGCCAATGTCCTGAAAGACCTTGCGCCCGAGCAGCTCGAGCTCGAGATCATCGAGATCGGGGACCTGCCGATCTACAACCAGGACCTGGATGACGAAGGAAAACCGCCGGCCGCGTGGACCGCTTTCCGCGAGAAGGTGATTTCCTATGATGCGGTGCTCTTCGCGACGCCGGAGTACAACCGGTCGGTGCCCGCCGTTCTCAAGAACGCGCTCGATGTCGGTTCGCGGCCCTATGGCAAGAGCGTGTGGAACGGCAAGCCGGGCGCCGTCGTCAGCGTCTCCCCCGGCGCGTTGGCCGCCTTCGGGGCGAACCATCACCTGCGCCAGTCGCTGGTCTTCCTGAACGTGCCTACGCTGCAGCAGCCGGAAGCCTATATCGGCAACGTGGCCAAGCTCCTCGACGAGGAAGGCAGGATTTCCAACGAGGAGACCCGGAAGTTCCTCGCCGAATTCCTCGCCCGCTTCGCCGAATGGATCGAGCGAAACCATCGCTGAGGGATCAACCCACCGAAGCAGCTAACGAAGCCGCCGCTTCTCCAGCTTTCGCGCCAGGGTGCGCCGATGCATGCCGAGGCGCCGTGCCGCCTCGGAAATGTTGAAGTCGGTCTCCACCAGCGCCTGGTGGATATGCTCCCACTCCACCGTCTTGATCGAGGACTGCCGGCCATCCACCGGCGCGGTCGGATCGCCCTCATGCCGTTCGAAGGCGGCCTCGATATCGTCGGTGCTCGACGGCTTGGCGAGGTAGTAGGAGGCGCCGAGCTTGATCGCCTCCACCGTCGTTCCGATACTCGCGAAGCCGGTCAGCACGACGATGGACATCGCCGCGTCGGTGGCCCGCAGCGCCTTCACGCAGGCCAGGCCGGAGGTGCCGCCGAGCTTGAGATCCACCACCGCATAGCCGGGCCGGTGCCCTTCCTGCAGCAGCGCCGTCAGCTCCTCATGGCTTGCGGCGGAGAGCACGGCATAGCCCCGCCGCTCGAAGGAGCGCCGGAGCGTCCGGGCAAAGGCGGCGTCGTCCTCGACGATGACCAGGAGCCTTCCTTCGCTCATCGGGCCGGCTCCGCGGCATAGGCGAGCACGTCGAGCGGCAGCATGAGCCGGACCACCGCGCCGCCATCCTCCCGGTTCCGCGCCTCCGCGCCGCCGCCCAGCTTGCGCAGCACATTGACCAGGAGGAAGAGGCCGAGCCCGCCCCCGGAGCGCCCCTTGCTCGAGCTATAGGGCTGCCCGAAGCCATCCAGCATCTGGCGCGAAAAACCAGGGCCGCGATCGGCAATCTCGAGCACCAGCAGATCCTGTTCCCGGCTCGCGGTGATGCCGATCCAGTGGGGCGAGACCTCCAGCGCATTGTCGATGACGTTGCCGATCACCTGCTTGAGCGCGGGGTCCGAGACGATGGTCACGTCGTCGCCGAAGCGATCCGTGTAGTAGATGGTCTGCGGCAGCCGCATCGCCCGCCAATCGTCGACGATACCGTCGAGGAAGCGACGCATGGTCGTCACCACCGGCGCCTCGCCGCGCGCCTCGCCGGCCGACATCAGGATGCCGCCGACGATCGTCTTGCAGCGGGCCACCGCCGCCTGCATGTCCGCGATGTCCGGCCCGAGCTCCGGATCCTCGCCGACCCGTGGCATGCGCTGCCAGTCGCCGAGAATGACCGAGAGCGAGGAGAGCGGCGTGCCCAGCTCATGCGCCGCGCCGGAGGCGAGCAGGCCCATCCGGATGATGTGGTTCTCCTCGGCGGCCTGCTGCCGCGCGCGCGCCAGGGCCGCGTCGCTGTCGCGCAGGTTGCGGCTGATCCGGGTCACGAAGAGCACAAGCAGCACCGCGATCAGCGCGAAGCAGATCAGGCTGCCCTGCAGATAGAGGCCGAGCGGGTCGGCCAGATGGTGCTCCCGCAGGTCGAGCGGCACGGGATCCAAGGTCAGCAGCGCGAGCGCAACGCCCGCCGCGCCGACCAGGGCCCAGCTCGAGGCGGGGCGGAGCAGCATGGCGCCGATCACCACCTGGAGCAGGAAGAGCGAGGTGAAGGGATTGGCGAGGCCGCCCGTCTGGTGAAGCTGCCAGGCGAGCGCCGCGATATCGACCAGCAGTTCGGCCGTCAGCTCGCCATTGCTGACGCCGGTCCGACGGCGCATCAGCAGCAGGCTGAGCAGGTTGATGGCCACCAGCAGCATCGGCACCGGCAGGAGCGAGGCGAGCGGCAGCCGGATCCCCATGAGCCAGTGAACGACGGCGATGGTGACGAGCTGCCCGCCCACCGCGATCCAGCGCAGCTGGATCAGGAGGCGCATGTTCCGCCGGCCGGCTTCCGCCTCCGGCAGACCGATGCCGCGTGTCCCGCCGCTCATTCCGCCCCCGGGGCCGCCGGAGCTCCGGCCCGGCCGCGGAACAGGACCATGAAGGCCGCCCAGGCGGAGAGAAGCGCCAGGCCGAACCAGGTCAGTGCATAGACCAGGTGGTTGTCGGCGAAGCGCACGACCGTCAGCCCTCCCACCGGGTAGCGTCCCGGCTCCGGCGCGGCTTCCGCGTCGACGAAGAAGGGCGCCGTCTCGCCGAGGCCGCGCCGGCTCGCGATGGCCGCCACGTCGCGCGAATACCAGCGGTCATTCGCCGGATCGTTGGTGCGGAGGAAGCCGCCCCCGGGCTCGCTCAGGCGCAGCAGTCCGACCACCCGGACGGGGCCGTCGTCGCCCCCCTCCCCGCGCGTCGCCGGGGCGCGCCGCTCCGGCGGGACGAAGCCCCGGTTGACCAGGACCGTGCCGTCAGCCGTCTGAAGAGGAGTCATGACCCAATAGCCGCCTCCCAGCGCCGTGGTCGCCTGCACGAAGGTCTCGCGGTCCGGCAGGAACCGCCCCTCGACGACAACGCGCCGATAGGCGTCCTGCGCGGAGAGGCCGGGCCACTCCGCCCGTCCCGGCGGGGGGACCGGGGCGGCGTGAATCCTGGCCTCGACCTGTGCGATGAGCTCGTGCTTCCACTCGCGGCGATGAAGCTGCCACAGGCCGAGGCCAATGAGCAAAGTCATCATCGCCAAGGCGCCCCCGCCGGCCAGGGCCGGAACGAGGGCGCGGCGGAGATTCACGGAACGCCGCCCAGCGCGTGCGGCATCGGCATCATGTTCGTGTTGAGGTGGTACATCACCCAGAGCGAGCCCGTCATGGTGATCGCGACGACGATAAGGGTGAAGACGAGCGCGATCATGGTCCAGCCGCCTTCGGAGCGGCCATTCATATGGAGGAAGTACACCATATGGACGAGGATCTGCGCCACCGCGAAGCCCATGATGAGCACGCCTGTAAGGCCCGCCGACAGCGGGCGCTCCATGACGAGCCAGAAAGGGATCGCCGTCAGCACCACGGAAAGGCTGAAGCCGATCACATAGTCCCGCAGCGAGCCGTGGGGAGTGCCCTCCGCGTGATGCGCGTCGTGGCTCATCGCAGGACTCCCATCAGGTAGACGAAGGTGAAGACGCCGATCCAGATGACGTCCAGGAAGTGCCAGAAGAGGCTGAGGCACATCAGGCGCCGCTGGTTCGCCGGGATCAGGCCGCGCCGCCCCACCTGCACGATGAGGGTCACGATCCAGATGAGGCCGAAGGTCACGTGCAGCCCATGCGTGCCGACCAGCGTGAAGAACGCCGAGAGGAAGGCGCTGCGCTGCGGCGTGGCGCCGATATGGATCAGATGCGCGAATTCGTAGAGCTCGATGCTCAGGAAGGCCAGGCCGAAGACGGCCGTGACCGCGAGCCAGGCCCGCGTCGCGCCCGGGCGGCCCGCCTGCATCGACAGCATGGCGAAGCCGTAGGTGATGGAGGAGAAGAGCAGCATCGCCGTGTTGAGCGCGACCAGCGGCAGTTCGAACAGATCGGCCGGCGAAGGCCCGGCCGCGTAGTTGCCGCCCAGCACCGCGAAGCAGGCGAAGAGGATCGCGAAGATGAGGCAGTCGCTCATCAGGTAGATCCAGAAGCCCAGCATGGTGCTGCCGCCTTCCGGATGGTCGTGCTCCTCCGTGTCGTAGAACCGCACGGGGGAGGCCTGCGTGGCCATGGCGTTGGTCATCATTCGGCTGCCACCAGGGCTGGCGCCCTTTCGCTTTCGGTCGCGGCCACGGTTGCAGCCGGGATGTGGAAATCACGATTGTAGTTGAAGGTATGGGTGATGGCGGTCACCAGGATGGCCAGGAAGCTCAGCGCCGCGAGCCACCAGATGTGCCAGACCAGGGCAAAGCCGCAGACCAGGCTGATCGCCGACAGCACCACGCCCGTCCCGGTATTCTTCGGCATGTGGATCGGCCGGAAGCCGGCGACGGGCCGCTCATGGCCGCGCCGCTTCATGTCATGCCAGGCGTCCAGATCATGGATGATCGGGGTGAAGGCGAAGTTGTACTCCGGCGGCGGCGAGGAGGTGGACCATTCCAGCGTCCGCCCGTTCCAGGGGTCGCCATCCACGTCGCGCAGCGCCTCGCGCCGCATGAAGCTGACGACGAACTGGATCAGCATCGCGGCGATGCCGATGGCGATGACCACGGCGCCGACGCCGGCTACGACGAACCAGATCTGCAGCGAGGGGTCGTCGAAGACGCGCATGCGGCGCGTCACGCCCATCAGGCCGAGGATGTAGAGCGGCATGAAGGCCATCCAGAAGCCCACCACCCAGCACCAGAAGGAGACCTTCCCCCAGAAGACGTCCAGCTTGAAGCCGAAGGCCTTGGGGAACCAGTAGTTGATCGCCGCGAAGAGGCCGAAGAGCACGCCGCCGATGATGACGTTGTGGAAATGCGCGATCAGGAAGAGCGAGTTGTGCAACACGAAGTCCGCCGGCGGCACGGCGAGCAGCACGCCGGTCATGCCGCCGACGACGAAGGTGAGCATGAAGGCGACGGTCCACATCATCGGCAGCTCGAACCGGATGCGGCCGCGATACATGGTGAAGAGCCAGTTGAAGAGCTTCGCGCCCGTCGGGATGGAGATCACCATGGTGGTGATGCCGAAGAAGCTGTTGACGCTGGCGCCCGATCCCATCGTGAAGAAGTGATGCAGCCAGACCAGGTAGGAGAGGATGGTGATCACCACCGTGGCGTAGACCATGGAGGTGTAGCCAAAGAGCCGCTTGCCCGAAAAGGTCGAGGTGACTTCCGAGAAGACGCCGAAGAGCGGCAGGATGAGGATGTAGACTTCCGGGTGGCCCCAGATCCAGATGAGGTTCACGTACATCATCGGGTTGCCACCGAAGTCGTTCGTGAAGAAGTTCGTGCCGACGTAGCGGTCCAGGCTGAGCAGCGTCAGCACCGCGGTCAGCACCGGGAAGGAGGCGACGATCAGGACGTTCGTGCAGAGCGAGGTCCAGGTGAAGACCGGCATCCGCATCATCGTCATGCCCGGCGCCCGCAGCTTCACGATGGTGACGATGAGGTTGATGCCCGATAGCGTCGTCCCCACGCCGGCGATCTGCAGCGCCCAGATATAGTAGTCCACGCCGACATCCGGGCTGTAGGCGAGGCCCGAGAGCGGCGGATAGGCCAGCCAGCCGGTCCGGGCGAACTCACCGACGAAGAGCGACATCATCACCAACACGGCGCCGGCCGTGGTCATCCAGAAGCTGAAGTTGTTCAGGAAGGGGAAGGACACGTCGCGCGCGCCGATCTGCAGCGGCACGACGTAGTTCATGATCCCGGTGACCAGCGGCATCGCCACGAAGAAGATCATGATCACGCCATGGGCGGTGAAGATCTGGTCGTAGTGATGGGCGTTGAGGTAACCCTCGGACCCGTTGAAGGCCAGGGCCTGCTGCAGCCGCATCATGATGGCGTCGGCGAAGCCGCGCAGCAGCATCACCAGGCCGAGCACCATGTACATGATGCCGATCTTCTTGTGGTCGACGCTGGTGAACCACTCCTTCCAGAGATAGCCCCAGAGGCGGAACCAGGTGAGCAGCGCGAGCAGCGCGACGCCGCCCAGCGCCACGGCCGCGAAGGTCGTGACGAGGATCGGCTCGTGCAGCGGAAGGGCATCGAGCGAGAGCCTCCCGAAGATCGGGCTCACGACGGCGGAGGGAGCGGACATGGCGATCTCGGCGCTCAGGATTCAGGGATTGCCGGCGGGCGGCTCGCCGCCAGCGGCAGAAGGCGGGAGGAGAGCGGCCGCAGCAGCCCGGCCCCGGCCAGCGGCGCGGGATTGACGGGCTCCCGCCAGGGCCGCTCGGCCGAGGGGCCGGGGAGCGTACAGATGGAGCTCACGACGGTCCGCTCCGGGAACAGGGCGCGCCCGCGGCCCGCGCCACGGTCATAGGCGAGGCGCTGGACGTTCCCGATCCCCGCCACGCCCAGGCCGCCCTGCGCATCGATGGACATCATGTCGTGCATGCACATCTTCCCGGGCTCGACGCACATGTTCACGATGGCGTCGAAGAGGTCCGCATCCACTCGGGAGAAGTGGCGCGCGGGCACGTTCTCGCTCGGCCGTTCCAGCGCGAGGTAGCCGGGACGGTCCAGCGCCTGGGCGCTGCCGCGGACCTCGGACACCCAGCCCTGGAAGTCCTCGGCCGAGAGGCCCCGGAAGCGGAAGCGCATGCCGGAGAAGCCCGCGCCGCTGTAGTTGGCCGAGAGGCCGCGATAGTCGCCCGGCTGATCGATCACGGCGTGCAGCTTCGTCTCCATGCCAGGCATGGCGTAGATCTGGCCCGCCAGCGCGGGGATGTAGAAGGAGTTCATCACCGAGGAGGCGGAGATCCGGAAGCGGATCTCCCGGCCCACCGGCGCCGCCAGGTCGTTCACCGTCGCGATCCCGTATTCCGGCAGGATGAACAGCCACTTCCAATCGAGCGCGACGACATTCACCTCGAGCGGCCGCTCGGCCTCCGCCACCGTCCGCTCCACCGCCCCGCGCGCCAGCGGGCGGAAGGGATCGAGCAGGTGCGTGGCGGCCCAGGTCAGCGCGCCCAGGCAGATGATGATGATCAGCGGCGCCGCCCAGATCACCAGCTCAAGCCCGGTGGAATGGGACCATTCCGGCTCGTAGGCCGCTTCCTTGTTGGCGGCCCGGTACCGCCAGGCGAAGAAGATCGTGAGCGCCATCACCGGCACGATGATGATCAGCATCAGCGCGGTGGAGATCATCACCAGGTCGCTCTGGCGCCGCGCCACCTCGCCCGAGGGGGACAGGACCACGAGGTTGCAGCCGCCGAGCAGCGCCGGCAGGGCCAGGAGGGCGGACAGGCGCAAGGCCCGGCCCATGCGGTGAAGCGGGATCATGGGTTCGCCATAATCCTGGGCCGCCGCGCGAGACATAGGACATTTTGTCCAATCCCCTCCGGCCGCGCTGGCGGTCAAGTTGCCGATCCGCGGCGGGACGCCCCTGCCCTCGATGAAACGGCTGCGCGCCGGAGAGCCCGACCTGATGAGCATACAGCCAGTAGCCGCCCAGCCGGCG
Source organism: Roseococcus pinisoli (assembly GCF_018413645.1). Taxonomy (GTDB): domain Bacteria; phylum Pseudomonadota; class Alphaproteobacteria; order Acetobacterales; family Acetobacteraceae; genus Roseococcus; species Roseococcus pinisoli. Next base: position 325,073 of record NZ_JAHCDA010000003.1, on the reverse strand, counting down.
GAGCACGACGCGCATGAACACCGCATCGCCCCGGGCGAGATCGCGATCGGCGTGGTGATCGGCCGGACGTCGGAGTTCTTCGACTTCTTCGTCTACGCCATCGCCTCGATCCTGGTCTTCCCGAAGGTCGTCTTCCCCTATGTCGATCCGCTGACCGGCACGCTCTACTCCTTCGGGATCTTCGCGCTGGCCTTCCTGGCGCGGCCGGTCGGCACGCTGATCTTCATGGGCGTGGACCGCGCCTATGGCCGCGGTCCCAAGCTTACCGCCGCGCTGTTCCTGCTGGGCGGGTCGACCGCCGCCATCGCCTTCCTGCCCGGCTACGAGACGATCGGCCACGCCTCCGCCCTGCTGCTGGCGCTGTTCCGCATGGGCCAGGGCGTCGCGCTGGGCGGGTCCTGGGACGGGCTCGCCTCGCTGCTGGCGCTGAACGCGCCGGAGCGTCGCCGCGGCTGGTACGCGATGATCCCCCAGCTCGGCGCGCCGATGGGGCTGATCGTGGCCAGCCTGCTCTTCGCCTATTTCACGACGATCCTCTCGGCGGCGGATTTCCTCGACTGGGGCTGGCGCTATCCCTTCTTCGTGGCCTTCGCCATCAACGTGGTGGCGCTCTTCGCGCGGTTGCGCATCGTCGTGACACCGGAATACGCCCGGCTGTTCGAGCACCGCGCGCTGGAGCCCGCCCCGATCTCCGAGACGCTGCGTTCGGAGTGGCGCATCATCGCGGCCGGCGCCTTCGCGCCACTGGCCAGCTTCGCCATGTTCCACATGGTCACGGTCTTCCCCCTCTCCTGGGTCTTCCTCTTCACGACCGAGGGCCCCTCGCGCTTCCTGGTCATCGAGACCATCGCTGCCGCCCTCGGCACCGCCGCGATCGTGGCCTCGGGATTGATCGCCGATCGCGTGGGCCGGCGGACGCTGCTGGGCTTCTCCGCCGCCGCCATCGCCGTCTTCAGCGGCTTCGCACCGCAGTTGCTGGATGCGGGCGAGACCGGCGAGGTGGTGTTCATGATGCTCGGCTTCGTGCTGCTCGGCCTGTCCTTCGGGCAGTCTTCCGGCGCGCTGTCCTCGAGCTTCTCGCTGCGCCATCGCTACACGGGGTCCGCCCTCACGGCGGACCTCGCCTGGCTCTTCGGCGCCGGCTTCGCGCCGCTGGCCGCGCTGCTGCTGTCCAGCCATTTCGGGCTGCTCTCGGCCGGCGCCTACCTGCTGTCGGGCGCCGTCTGCACGCTGGTGGCGCTGTGGCTCAACCGCGAGCTCGCGCGCACGATTGAATAGCCGGTTGGCGCGGGGCCTGCGGCGCTACTGCGCCGCCTGCTCCGTCGCCTCCATCTGCCGCGATACCAACCGGAAATAGACCGCCTGGCGCGAGAGCAGCTCGCCATGGCTCCCCGCCTCCACCAGACGCCCCGCCTGCATCACGAGGATGATGTCGGCGTTGCGGATGGTCGACAGGCGATGGGCGATGACCAGCACCGTGCGGTCCCGCATCAGCGTGTCCAGCGCCTTGCGGACCTGGGCTTCGCTGATGGCGTCGAGGTGCGAGGTCGCCTCGTCCAGGATCAGCACCGGCGCGTCCTTGAGGAAGGCCCTGGCGATGGCGATCCGCTGGCGCTGACCGCCCGAGAGCTGCACGCCCCGCTCGCCGACCGGCGTCGCCAGGCCCTGCGGCAGGGCGGCCACGAAGTCGCGCAGCGCCGTGCGCTCGATGGCCTGTGCGAGCTCCGCCGCGCTGGCCTCGGGCCGGGCCAGGCGGATATTCGCCTCCAGCGTGTCGTTGAACAGATAGGTATCCTGCGCGACCAGAGCGACGTGGCGGCGCAGCCCGTCCAGGGTCAGGTCGCGCAGGTCGACGCCGTCCAGCAGCACGCGACCGGCCTGCGGGTCCCAGAAGCGCAGCAGAAGGCTGGCGACGGTCGACTTGCCGGCGCCCGAAGGCCCGACCAACGCCGCGGTGCGCCCGGCGGGGATCGCCAGGTCCAGTCCCGACAGCGCCGGGCGGGCGCGGTTGGGGTAGGTGAAGTCGACGCCCTCGAAGCCGACCGTCGAGCCACCCACCGGCGCCAGGGGTTCCAGATGGCCATCGGTGGTGGCCGGCTGCTCGCGCTCGACCACCCGCAGGCGGCGCGTCGAGGCGATCGTATCGGCAAGCTGCCGCCCCACCTGGGCGATTTCCGAGACGGGCAGGAAGGCCGCGATGGCCAGCAGGATCAGCACCGGCAGCAGCCCCGCCTCCAGGCTCCCCTGGGCAACCAGCACGGCGCCGCCGGCCGCGACCGCGAGCCCGCCCAGGCCGGTCGCGACGTCGAGCGCCGCGGTGGCCCGGCTCTGGTCGTGCTGCAGGGCGAGCCGGCGCTGCTGATAGGCCGCGATCCGGGCGAGGAAGGCCTCGCGCCGACGCCCCACCGCCTGGAAGGCCAGCAGGTCGCCCAGGCCCTGGATGGTCTCGGTGACATGCGCCCCGATCTCGCCCAGCGCACCCCGCGCCTCGGCGCCCAGCCGGTCGATGCGGGCGCGTCCACGCAGGGGCGACAGACCGGCAAAGACCAGGAAGGGCAGCAGCGCGAGGGCGAGCGGCCAGGCGGCGACCGCCAGCACCACCAGCACCGTCGCCGGCACGAGCAGCGCGACCACGGCGGGCGCCACCGTATGGGCGTAGAAATACTCGACCGTCTCCACATCCGTCGTGGCCAGCGAGACGAGGTCGCCTGCGCGGCGCCGCATCAGATAGGCCGGCCCCAGCCTGTCGAGCCGCGCAAAGAGGTCGATGCGCATCTCGGCGAGGAGGCGATAGGCCATGTCGTGCGCCAGCCAGGATTCCAGCCAGTGCAGCCCGCCGGCGACCGGGGCCGCGATCAGCAGCGCGATGGCGAGGCCCATCGTCGGCTGCCCCTCCCGCAGGGCCGCGATCAGCAGCGCGCCGAGCACGCCGACGCCGATGAAGGCGATGACGCGGCCGATGCCGAAGGCCACCACCGCCGCCAGCATCCGCCGCCAGGGGAGGATGTAGCGGACCAGGCTGGAGAGGGTCTCGCGCCAGCCGATGGCCGCGGCCTCGGCCGCCAGCTCGATGGGCACGGGCCCGCCGGCCTCCTCCTCCGTCGCCGCTTCCAGCCGGTCGGCGGCCGGGGCGGCGGGATGCGGCGCGACGGTGCCGCGCTCGGCATCCTGGGCGCCCATCAGCTGGCGATAGATCCCGTTCTGGCCCATCAGCTCCGAATGGGTGCCGGATTCCGCCACCCGGCCGCGATCCAGCACCAGGATGCGGTCCGCGCCGATCACGCTGGAAAGGCGATGGGCCAGGATCAGCGTGGTGCGGCCCTGCATGAGCCGGTCCAGCGCCTGCTGGATGAGGGCCTCGTTCTCGGCATCCACCGCCGAAAGCGCCTCGTCGAGGATGAGGATCGGCGCATCGCGCAGCAGGGCCCGGGCGATGGCGAGGCGCTGGCGCTGACCGCCGGAGAGCCGCGCGCCGCGCTCGCCGATCATCGCCTCGTAGCCGCCCGGCAGTGCGCGGATGAAATCATGGGCATGGGCAGCGCGGCAGGCGGCCTCGAGCTCCTCCTGCGTCGCCGCCGGCCGGCCCAGCCTCAGGTTCTCCGCGATCGTCCCATGGAAGAGCGTCGCATCCTGGGCCACGATCGCCACATGGGCCGCGATGCTGGCGGGGTCGATGCCACGCAGGTCCTGGCCCGCGATCCGGATCGTGCCGCCCTGGGCGTCGTGCTGCCGCAGCAGCAGCCGCAGGATCGAGGATTTCCCCGCCCCGCTGGGCCCGACGATGCCGATGCACTCGCCGCCCTGGATGCTGAAGGCCAGGCCGTCATGCGCCGGCTGCCGGCCGCCTGGATAGGCGAAGCGGATGCCGTCGAACTCGATGGAAGGTGCATGGTCCTTCAGGACGAGCGCCGCGCCGCCCGGCGTCACCTCCGGCTGCGCGTCCAGCAGGGCATGCACGCCGGACGCCGCCGACTGCCCGATCATCCCCTGGTGCAGCACCGAGCGGAGGTCACGCAGCGGCCGGAAGATCTCGGTGCCGGCCATCAGCACCACCAGCAGCGCCTCCAGGCTCATCTCGCCCGTGCTGACCCGGTGGGCGCCCAGGATCAGGGCGATCGCGGCGCCCAGCGCCATGCCCGTATCGGTGATGCCGCGCGTCAGGACCGAGAGGCCCAGCACCTTGAAGGTGGTGCGGTACAGGGCGCGCGCCTTCTCGGCGAGGCGGGCGCCGTAGCTGGCGCTCTGGCCAAAGGCCTGCAAGGTCGGCAGGCCCTGCACCGCATCGAGGAATTCGGAGCCGAAGGCCTTGAACTCGCGCTGCCGGGCCAGGGCCGCCCGCTTGTCCCAGCTGTGCACGAGCGCCGGCAGGACCAGCGTCGCCAGCGCGGCGACGAGCAGCACCAGCGCCACCGGCACATCCCACCAGCCGATGAAAAGGAAGATCGCCAGCGGAGCCACCGCCGCGATCGCCAGCTGCGGCAGGTACTGGCCGAAGAAGGTCTGCAGCTGCTCGACGCCATCGACCATGGAGAGCATGACGCCACCGGTGCGCTCACCAGCGAACCAGGCCGGCCCGAGGGCCGCGATCCGGTCGAACAGCGCCGCGCGCAGCTTGGTCTGCACCTGCGCCGCGGTGTGGTGGGCCATGCCCAGCCGCACCCGGTCGAGAAGGCCCCGCAGCAGCACGGCGACGACCGCCCCGGTCAGCGGCCAGGCGGCCCCCGCCAGCCCTTCGCCCTCGAAGACCCGGGCCAGCGCGATGCCCAGGAAGGCGAAGCGGGCAATGCCCGCCGCCAGCGCCGCCAGGCCCAGCAGAACCCCGGCGAGCATACCCAGACGCAGGCCCTCGGTCAGGCGCCAGAGGCGAAGGTCAAAATACATCTCAGGACTCCGGTGGGGGCCGGCGTATCTCCGGCCCGCGGAAGATCGTCCCGGTCGAAGGCCGCGGCAAACGCAAGATTTTCATCAGCTGTTGAGCTATATTGAACGGCGATGATCGCCCTTCCCTCCCTGCCGGCCCTTCGCGCTTTCGCCATGGTGGCTCGCGAAAGCAGCTTCGTGCGCGCCGCCGCGCAACTGAACGTCACCACCAGCGCCGTCAGCCATCAGATCCGGCAACTGGAGGAGCAGCTGGGCACGCCCCTGCTCGTCCGCGCCCGCAACGGCTCCGGCCATAGCCGCACGGTCCCGACCGCCGCCGGGCAGGAGCTGCTGATCGCGGTGGAGGACACCCTGGCCCACCTCGCGGAGGCCTGCGGCTCGATCCGGGAACGGGCGGCGCAGCGGCGCTCCAGCCTCGTCGTCTCGGCCAACGGCTCCTTCGCCTCGCTGTGGCTCGCACCGCGGCTGGCCGCCTTCGCCGCGCTGCATCCCTCGGTCTCCTGGCACATGCGCGCCGTGGAAGTGGAGGCGCTCGACATGGCGGAACATGGCATTCACCTGGCCATCCTCCGGGCCCGCCCGGACGCCATCGTGCCCCCGGACCAGCTGCTCTTCGAAGAGACCGTGTTTCCGGTCTGCAGCCCGCATCTGGGCTTCGCCGGGGATCCGGACGCGCTGCTGCGGCAGAACCTGCTCGAGGAAGAGCATCACAAGCTCAGCCCGGAGAAGGGCTGGAAGACGTGGCTGGCGCTGCTCGGGCAACCCACCGCCGGGGCGCGCATCGTGCGCTTCAGCAGCTTCAACCAGGTGATCGGCGCCGCCGTCGCCGGGGCCGGGATCGCCCTGGGCCGCTCTCCGATGGTGGAGGCCGAGCTGGCCGCCGGGCGGCTCGTGCGCCTCTTCGCCCCGTTGGCCCTGCCCTGCGCCATGGCCTTCACGCTCCGGGTCAACCCGGAGGTTCGCCGGGACCCGCATGTGACACAGCTGCGTGACTTTCTGCTGAGCGGCTGAGGCCGCTCAGCCACTGGTCGCCACGGCTGGAGGCCGCTGATCCCCATGGGCTCCGCGCCAGGCGAAGTTTTTATGCCGGATGCGACAAACTTAATGCCACACTGTGCCTTGTAGGATTCTCTAACCGGAGACTTTCTATGGAAGACGCACGCGTCGGCTGGATTGCAGCCATCATCATCGGCGGCCTGGCGGGCTGGATCGCCTCCAACTTCATGAAAAGCGACACGGGGATATTCGCCAATATCCTCCTCGGCATCATCGGCGCGGCCGTCGCCAGTTTCATCTTCGGCTTTCTTGGTGTTTCGTTCGGCGGCTGGCTCGGCTACCTCGTGGCCGGCTTTGTCGGCGCCTGCATCCTGATCGGTCTCGCCAGAGCGATCAGGCGCTAAGCAACAGGGGCTCCGCTGCGCCCGTAGCGGGGCCCTTTCTCTCCTGAGCTCCTCGGGCTGCTGGCATGCCGCTTCGCGGGCTTTCCAGCGGAATACCCTGTCGATATCCCTGCGCCGCGCTGCCCATTCCGGGCGAAGAGCGCTGCGAAGGGTGCTGTTCGTCTTGTCCGCTCTACTGCGTCTGATCGCCCTGCCAACGGGCCCCATGGGCGGCATCATGATGATGCTCGTCGGCGTCCTGCTCTTCGCCGTCAACGACACGCTCGGGAAATGGTTGGTGGGCGGCTACACGGTCGGGCAATTGCTCCTGGTGCGCAGCATCGCGGGCTTGGCGGCCATGGCGCCGGCTATCCACCAGGCGGGGCCCTATGCCTTTCTCAAGGCGCCTCGCCCCGGCCTCCAGTTGCTGCGCGTGGTCTTCTCCACCCTGGAATCATCCCTCTTCTTCTGGGCCCTCACGCAGCTGCCCCTGGCGGAGGTCATGACCTACTACATGGCCGGCCCCATCTACGTGACGGCGCTCTCTCCCTTCCTGTTGAAGGAGCGCGTGGGCTGGCGCCGCTGGACGGCCGTGGCGGTGGGCTTCGGCGGCGTGGTGCTGGCGCTGCACCCCTCGCCCGACTCCCTCTCCATCGGCGCGCTCTGCGCCCTGGCCGGCAGCTTCAGCTATGCCTGCTTCCTGATCGCCACGCGCAAGCTGGCCGGCACGCCGGGGACCGTCCTGATGACGGCGCAGCTCGTGGCGGCGCTGACCTTCGGTGGCACCCTGGTGCTGGTGCAGGGCTGGACGCCCCCGGGCGTGCTGGACCTGATCCTCATGGCCTTTCTCGGCATCGGCTCGCTGGGCGGCAATCTCTGCGTGAACCAGTCGTTGAGGATGGCCCCGGCCTCCGTGGTCGTGCCCTATCAGTACACGCTGATCCTCTGGGGCATGATCTTCGGCTACGTCTTCTTCGACGAGCTGATCAAGCCGCTGACCCTGGCGGGAGCCGCCATCATCATCGGCGCGGGTCTCTTCATCTTCCTGCGGGAACAGCAACTGCGCCGCGAACGCTCCCGGGAGGATGCTGGGCAACCGTCGTCGACATAGACCCGCACGAGGTAAGCCGAGCCGCTCCACGCGGGCCGCCGACGATGGAGACGAAGGAGCACCCGGCGCTGATGACAACTGTCGGACGGGTGGCCACCCCGGCTCGCGCCGCGGAAACCATTCAGCTCTGCAATCGTGTTAAAATCTTTCATCGCCGCGGCCGCCGGGCCAGTCCGATAAACGGTCGCTCCTGAAGATTCAAAAGGATGCCGCCCGCTCTTATAATCAACAATCAGAAAAAATATTTCCAGAAACGCAATTTTGATTTCTCTGCCGCATAAATAGAAAAAGATCGCCCCAAGGGTCTGATGTGTTAATTTGCGCCAGTTTTATGCGGGGAGACTTAGATGAACTCCGTAGAAGGCGCTGCATGGGGCAGAAATGCCAAGCACGTCTTGCGCCTGCCCTCGGCTTCGATTTCGCCCGCCCTCATCATCGGTGTCATCAGCTTCACAGCCTGCGCGCTCGGTATCGTGACGAGGCCGAGCGCGCATCTGGCGATGATATGGCCGGCCAATGCGGTCGTGCTCGGCTTGCTTGTTCGCCTGCCCGATACACGCCGCACATCGGTTTGGCTGGCAGCCGCGGCGGCCTATATGGCGGCCGACCTGATCGCCGGCACCGATCTCTTAAAAGCCCTTCTGCTCAATGCAGCGAACCTCTGCGGCATTGGGGCTGCCTATCTCGTCTATCAGTATCTTCCGGAGAATGCCCTGCGGATGCGCGAGCCGGTTTCCGCGCTGTACCTCGTCCTTGTCTCGGCGGTGGCGGCAGCCGTGACGGGGCTCGCGGGCGCTCTCGCGGATCCTTTCCTGCTGAGGCTCGGAGCCGTCAATGCAGGGACGTTCTGGTTCGTCACGGAACTCGTCAACTACATCGCCTTGCTGCCCGTGATCCTATCTGCACCGCTCCCTCAAAGTTTGATCCCGGATCTCCGATCATGGAGCTTGGCGCTGTGCACGCGGAAGGCCGTTCCGGTCCTGGCGCTGGCGGCGTCCGGCGCCTTCGCGATGATGGTCGGAGGACCAGGCGCCATCGCCTTCGCAGTGCCGGCGCTGCTTTGGTGCAGCCTGGCCTATTCCGTTTTCGTCGTCTCCCTTCTCGCCTTCGTGTTCAACTGCTGGTCGCTGATCTTCATGTGCGCCGCCTACCTTCCGGATGTCGCGGGCGCCCATGCCGACCATGCCATGGTCTCCATGAGATTGGCGGTCTTCATGATCGCGATGGCACCGATCACCCTGTCGATCGTGATGCGCAGCCGGGAGGAGCTGGCCAGTAAGCTCTCGCTTGCCCGGCAGCGTGCCGATCTGGCGCTGGATGCAGGCGGGATCGTCGCCACGTGGGAGCTGGACCTGACGGACAGCGACATCACGGGCGAAGGCAAATTCCCGCAACTGTTTGATGTCGGGAAGGGCCGCGGCCTTCTCCATGGCAAACTCGCCAAGCTCATTCACCCCGACGATCGGGAACGCGTCTACGGCGCCCTCGGCGCCGCGATAGCGACCGGCTCTGACTATCGCTGCCAATACAGGGTAACGACGCCGGCAGGTGAGATCCGACGGTTCGCCGCTTTCGGGAAGCCGATGCGCGACAAGAATGGCGCGGCGTCATGCCTGGCGGGGATCCTCGTCGATATCACCGAGCAAACCGAAGCTGTCGAAGCGCTTGAACAAAGCAACAGGCGCTTCAACATCGTGAGCGAGTCCATTCCGGAGATTGTCTGGAGCACGGACGCCCAAGGGCAGCACGACTATTTCAACTGCCGCTGGACCGAGTTCACCGGCATCGCCACCGAAGACATCTTACCCGAAACCTGGAAGGAGCTGGTTCATCCCGACGACAAACCCAGGGTCGATGAAACCTGGAAAACCTGCCTCGCAACGGGAGAGACCTACTCGATCGACTATCGCTTCCGATATCGCGACGGCAGCTATCGCTGGCTCAAGGTGCTCGCCAAGCCGCTGCGAAATCCGGAGGGCGCGATCACGCGCTGGTACGGCACCTCCACGGATATCGACGACGCGAAGCACCTCGAGGCCGAGCGCGAGATCGTGGCGCGTGAACTGGACCATCGGATCGGCAACCTCTTCGCCCTCGTGAACGCCCTGGTCCGCCTCACCGCCTACGAAGCCTCGGACGTGGCTGCCGTGACGGAGGCTCTTCAGGGCCGTTTGAAGGCGCTCCACGATGCGCACCGCCTCATCCGCCGGAACCAGGACAGGGCTTCCACCACCACGACGGAACTGCTGCGGCGTCTTCTCGCTCCCTACGATACGGGCGGGGACCGCATCACGATCACCGGCGACGATCTGCCGGTCGATTCAACGGCCCTCACCCCGATCGCGCTGATCTTCCACGAACTGGCGACGAATGCCGTCAAGTACGGCGCGCTCAGCGATGGCGAAGGCCGGCTTCGAATCGAGCTCAGCCACGTCGATGATCGCTGCCGGATTCGCTGGCTAGAGGTTGTCGCGTCACAACCGTCGAGCCACCAGGGCGCCGGGCTTGGCTCCCAACTGTTCGACGCCATCGTCGAAGGGCAGCTTCAGGGTAAGGCGACACGGTCAGCGTCGCCGGAGGGCCTGACCATTGAGATCGACCTGCCCGTCTCGTCGTTGAACAGCGCCGCCGGGACGCATTGAGGAGGCACGGCTCTTACGTCGGCCTCCGGGCGCTCGAAACGGGCCACAGCCGCTGCGGCGCCTATGCCCAGAGTGTTCACCCGCGCTGCCCACGGCAGATTCGGATCAAACCAGGCAGGCGATTTGGAGAAGCACCGCGGCCTCCGCCTTATCTGCGGATCCCGTGACTGGATGATGAAGCTAGATCAGGAGTGCCCGACAAAGGCATGGCGCTTCGAACTGGAACCTGCCAGTCTTCAATCATCGCAGCGCTGAAGAGAAGTGGCGCACCCGGAAGGACTCGAACCTCCAACCCCCAGATTCGTAGTCTGGTGCTCTATCCATTGAGCTACGGGTGCGTGCCGTGGGCTGGGAATTACCTCTCCCGCTCGAGGGGCGCAAGCCCCCCGGGCCCAAGGTTTTTTACAGAAATGCGATCAGGCGCTCAGACGGTCGAGTTCGCGCAGCACCGCCGCGCCCATTTCGGCCGTACCGGCGCGGTTCTTGCCCGTCTGCATGATGTCAGCCGTGCGCAGACCGCCCGCGAGAACCTGCTCCACGGCACGCTCGATGAGGCGCGCATCCTCCTCCATGCCGAAGGACCAGCGCAGCAGCATCGCGAAGGACAGGATCTGCGCGGAGGGATTGGCGATTCCCTTGCCCGCGATGTCCGGCGCGGAGCCGTGAATCGGCTCGTACAGCGCATGGCGCTTCCCATTGGAGCCCACCGCTCCCAGCGTCGCCGAGGGCAGCATGCCCAGCGAGCCCGTCAGGGCGGCCGCCAGGTCGCTCAGCACGTCGCCGAAGAGGTTGGATGCCAGGATCACGTCAAACTGCTTGGGGCGCGAGCAGAGCTGCATGGCCGCGTTGTCGGCGTACATGTGCTCAAGTTCGACATCGGCGAACTCGGCCTTGTGGACCTCGCTGACCACGGCGCGCCAGAGGCGGCCGCTCTGCATCACATTGGCCTTCTCGGTGCTCGTCACCTTGTTGCGGCGCTTGCGCGCGAGGTCGAAGGCGACTCGCGCGACGCGGGCGATCTCGTCCTCGGAATAGACCTCGGTGTCGATGCCGACGCGCTTGCCGTTCGAATCGGTGTGAACACCGCGCGGCTCGCCGAAGTAGATACCGCCCGTGCTCTCACGCACGATCATGACGTCGAGGCCGCGCACGACGTCCTGCTTGAGCGAGGAGGCATCGGCCAGCGGATCGAACACGATGGCCGGGCGCAGATTCGCAAAAAGGCCCAGGTCCTTGCGCAGGCGCAGGATGCCGAGCTCGGGGCGCTGGTCGAAGGGCAGCGAATCCCACTTCGGGCCGCCGACGCTGCCGAAGAGCACGGCATCGGCATCGCGCGCCGCCTCGACCGTCTTGTCGGGGCACGGCGTGCCCTCGGCATCAAGGGCGGCGCCGCCCACGAGGCCCTCGACGATCTCGAAGCTGGCGCGGCGGTTCCGCCCCATCCAATCGATCACGCGACGCACCTCGGCCATCACCTCGGGGCCAATGCCGTCGCCGGGCAGAACCAGCAGCTTCTTGTTCGCAGACATCAGGATTCTCTCAACCGTAGAGCCAGGGCTGCGCGGCGCGCTGACGCGCCTCGAAGCCATCGATGGCGGACTTGTGCTGCAGCGTCTGACCGATGTCGTCGAGGCCGTTCAGCAGGCAATGGCGGCGGAAGGCGTCGATCGCGAAGGGGATTTCCTCCCCGTTCGGCCGGATGACGACCGAGCGCTCGAGATCGACGGTCAGGCGGGCATTGCCGCCCAGCTTCGCGTCTTCCATGAGCTTCTCGCAGATCTCCCGCGGCAGCTTCACCGGCAGGATGCCGTTCTTGAAGCTGTTGTTGTGGAAGATGTCGGCGAAGTCCGGCGCGATGACGCAGCGGATGCCGAAGTCCAGCAGCGCCCAGGGCGCGTGCTCACGCGAGCTGCCGCAGCCGAAATTCTCGAAGGCAATGAGGATCTCGGCATTGCGGTAGGCTGGCTGGTTCAGCACGAAGTCGGGCTTCTCCGAACCATCCGCGTTGAAGCGCATATTGGCGAAGAGATGCTTGCCGAGGCCCGTGCGCGCGATGGTCTTGAGGAAGCGCGCCGGGATGATCTTGTCGGTGTCGACATTGGCGGCCGGCAGGGGCGCCGCGACGCCAGTCAGGGTCGTGAAGGGCTTCATGGATCAGGCGCTCCCAACGGGTTGCCAGTCGCGGACATCGGCCAGATGCCCCGCCAGCGCGGCCGCGGCCGCCATGGCCGGCGACAGCAGATGCGTCCGGCCGCCCGGGCCCTGCCGCCCCTCGAAGTTGCGGTTGGAGGTGCTGGCCGAGCGCTGGCCCGGCGTCAGCTTGTCCGGGTTCATGCCGAGGCACATCGAGCAACCGGCCTCGCGCCACTCGAAGCCGGCCTCGACGAGGACGCGGTCGAGGCCCTCGGCCTCTGCCTGCTGCTTCACCAGCCCCGATCCCGGCACGACCATCGCCCGGACGCCCTCGGCGACATGGCGGCCCTTCGCGATGGCCGCCGCGGCACGGATGTCCTCGATGCGGCTGTTGGTGCAGCTGCCGATGAAGACGACATCCACCTTGAGGTCGGTGAGCTTCTGGCCCGGCGTCAGGCCCATATACTCCACCATGCGCTGGAGCTGGGCGCGGCGCGTCTCGTCATCCGCCGCGTCCGGATCGGGCACCAGGGCCGTGATGGGCGCCACGTCCTCGGGGCTCGTGCCCCAGGTCACCATGGGCACGATCTCCTCGGCGCGGAGGGAGACTTCCTTGTCGAAATGCGCGCCCGGATCGCTCGGCAGGGTCGACCACCAGGCCACCGCACGGTCGAAGGCCTCGCCCTGCGGCGCGTGCGGGCGCCCCTTCACGTAGTCGAAGGTCGTCTGGTCGGGGGCCACCATGCCGGCGCGGGCACCGGCCTCGATGCTCATGTTGCAGACCGTCATCCGCCCCGCCATGTCGAGCGCGCGGATCGCCTCGCCGGCGAATTCGATGACGTGGCCGGTGCCGCCGGCCGTGCCGATCTTGCCGATGATGGCCAGCACGATGTCCTTGGCGGTGCAGCCCATGGGCAGCTGGCCGTCCACCGTCACGCGCATGTTCTTCGCCGGCTTCTGCAGCAGCGTCTGCGTGGCGAGGACGTGCTCCACCTCGCTCGTGCCGATGCCGAAGGCGAGCGCGCCCATGGCGCCATGGGTCGAGGTGTGGCTGTCGCCGCAGACGATCGTCATGCCGGGCAGCGAGAGGCCGAGCTCGGGCCCGATCACATGGACGATGCCCTGCCGCGCATCGAGCAGCGGGATGTAGGGCACGCCGAAGGCGGCGACGTTCTGCTCCAGCGTCTCGACCTGCAGGCGGCTCTCGGGATCCAGGATCCCGGTGCGGCGGCTGCTGTCGGTCGCGATGTTGTGGTCCACGACGGCGATGGTCGCGTCGGGACGGTGCACCGGGCGGCCGGCGACGCGAAGGCCTTCGAAGGCCTGGGGGCTGGTGACCTCGTGGACGAGGTGGCGGTCGATGTAGAGAAGGGCCGTCCCGTCGGCGAGCGTGTCCACGACGTGATGCGCCCAGATCTTATCGAACAAGGTGCGCGGCTTTTCGGCGCTCATTAGCATTTCCCCCAATACCTACAGGGTATGGATCAAAAAAGGCCGCGCCTCGCGGCGCGGCCTGTTGGTGGAGGCCTCAGGCCTCGCTGGCCTCGCCGGCTGCCGCGGGGGCCGCCGCCTGAGCGGTGGGTCGCAGCCCCAGCTTCTCGGCGATACGCGCCGACTTACCCGTCCGGCCGCGCAGGTAGTACAGCTTGGCGCGCCGCACCTTACCACGACGCACGACGACGATGTCGGCGATCGCCGGGGAATGCACCGGGAAGACGCGCTCCACGCCCTCGCCGTAGGAGAGCTTGCGGACCGTGAAGTTGCTGTGCAGGCCGCGGTTGGACCGCGCGATCACCACGCCCTCGTAGGCCTGGGTGCGGACGCGCTCGCCCTCGACGACCCGGACCATCACGCGCACGGTGTCGCCCGGGGCGAATTCCGGCACGGGCCGCGTGGCGATGAGGCGGGCCTTCTGGTCGGCATCGAATTGCTGCAGCAGGTTCATGGGATTAGTCCTTTCGATATGTGCATCTAGGCTGCGGCGCCATCGGCGGCAACCTGCGTTCGGGTCCATAGGTCCGGCCGGCGCTCGCGCGTCGCGGCCTCGGATTCCTGCCGCCGCCAGCGCGCGACCTCGGCATGGTGGCCGGAGAGGAGCACTTGCGGCACGGCGCGGCCCTGCCATTCGGCGGGCCGGGTGTATTGCGGGTATTCGAGGAGCCCGGCGCTGTGGCTTTCCTCGACCGCGCTCTCGGCCGCGCCCATGACGCCGGGCAGAAGCCGGATGCAGGCGTCAAGCAGCGTCAGCGCCCCGATCTCCCCGCCGGAGAGGACGTAGTCCCCGATGGAGACCTCGATCATCCCGCGGGCCTCGATCACGCGCTGGTCGACGCCCTCGTAGCGGCCGCAGAGCAGCACCACGCCCGGCCCGGCCGCCAGCTGACGGACCAGCGCCTGGTCGAGCAGCCGCCCGCGCGGCGTCAGGTAGATCAGCGGGCGCGGATCGCCTGCCGGCATGGCCGCGGCGATCGCCGCATCCACCACGTCCGGCCGCATCACCATACCCGCGCCGCCGCCGAACGGCGTGTCGTCGACCGTGCGGTGCCGGTCCAGCGCCTGCGCACGGATGTCGCGCGCCTCGCAGGACCAGATGCCCTCGCGCAGGGCGCGCCCGGCGAGCGAGGTGCCGAGCGGACCCGGGAACATCTCGGGGAAGAGCGTCAGGAGGGTGGCGGACCAGCTCATGCGCCCTCCTCCCCTTCCACGACGACCTCGGCAGGCGGCGCCACGACGATGCGCCCAGCCGCCAGGTCCACGACCGGAACCGACGCGCGCGTGAAGGGGACCAGCCGCTCGGGCGGACCCTCCAGCACCAGGAAGGCCCCTGCCCCGTGATCCTCGACGGCACGAACCCGGCCCAGCGAAGCCCCGTCCTCGGTGAAGGCGGGAAGACCCTCGAGATCCGAGAGGTAGAACTCCTCCGGATCCTCCGTCGGCGGCAGCGCATCGCGAAGGGCGTAGAGCTTGGTGCCGGTCAGCCGCGCCGCGGCATCCCGGTCCTGCACCCCCTCGATCCGCGCGAGATCGGCGGTGAGCAGCTCCAGCGCGAAGCGCCGGGTGCCGCTCTCATCCGTCAGCGGACCATAGGCCGTCAGGCCCTCCGGCTCGGCGGTGAAGCTGCGGACGTGCACCAGGCCCCGCACGCCGTGCGGCCTCCCGATCTCGCCCAACAGGACCTTCGTGTCCGCCATCTGCCTTCAGCCCAATGCCTTCAGATCAGCGCGCGGCAGCCGCGGCGCGCTCCTGCGCCTTCTTCTTCGGCGCGGACTGCTTCGGCTGCTCGGGGTAAACGGGCATCTCGATGATGCCGGCCTTACCGAGGAACTTGGCCACGCGGTCGGTCGCGAGCGCGCCCTTGCCCAGCCACTCCTTGATCTTCTCGTCCTGCAGGCGGATGCGATCCTCGTGCTCGGCCGGCAGCATCGGGTTGTAGCTGCCCAGCTTCTCGATGAAGCGGCCGTCGCGCGGCGAGCGGCTGTCGGCCACCACGATGTGGTAGTAGGGGCGCTTCTTGGCGCCGGCGCGGGCAAGGCGGATCTTAAGGCCCATCGGGGACTCTCCTTAGTTGGAACTGGAAAGGGTGTACGGCCGGTTCATCTCAGAACGGCCGGCGGCCTTGGGGGAGGAGCGCGGCGAGCCCGCCACGCATCAGCCCCTTCTGACCCATCTTGTTCATGCGCTTCATCATGTCGCGCATGTCCTCGAACTGCTTGAGCAGCTTGTTCACCTCCTGCACGGAGGAACCGGAGCCGCTGGCGATGCGCTTCTTGCGCGACGCCTTGATGATCTCGGGCTTGCGGCGCTCGCCGATCGTCATGCTGCCGATGATGGCCGCCTGACGCTTCAGGATCGACTGATCCAGGTTGGCGTCGCCCAGCTGCTGCTTGATCTTCTGGGCACCGGGCAGCATGCCCATGATGCCCGACAGGCTGCCCATCTTGCCGATCTGCTTCAGCTGGCTCGCATAGTCCTCGAGGCTGAACTGCCCCTTCTGCATGCGCGCCGCGAGCTTCTCGGCCTCGGCCTGGTCGATGGTCTCGGCCGCCCGCTCCACGAGGGAGACGATGTCGCCCATGCCGAGGATGCGGTTGGCGATGCGGTCCGGATGGAACTCCTCCAGCGCATCGAGCTTCTCGCCCGCGCCGAGCAGCTTGATCGGCGCCCCGGTCACGGCCCGCATCGAGAGGGCGGCGCCGCCACGGGCATCGCCGTCCACGCGGGTCATGACGATGCCGGTGATGCCGACGCGCTCGTTGAAGGCCCGGGCCGTGTTCACGGAGTCCTGGCCTGTCATGGCGTCGACGACGAGCAGGGTCTCGTGCGGCTTCACCGCCGCCTTGACCGCCGCCACCTCGTCCATCAGCGCATCGTCGATGGCGAGGCGGCCGGCGGTGTCGAGGATGACGACGTCGTAGAGCTCGCGCCGACCCAGATCCATGGCGCGCTCGGCGATCTGGAGCGGCGACTGGCCGGCGACGATGGGCAGGCTCACCACCTCCGCGCGCTCGGCCAACTGGGCGAGCTGCAGCTGCGCAGCGGGGCGATGCACGTCGAGGCTCGCCAGCAGGACCTTCTTGCGCTCGCGCCCCTTGAGGCGCAGCGCGATCTTGCCGGAGGTCGTGGTCTTACCGGAGCCCTGCAGGCCGACCATGAGGATGGGGATCGGCGAAGGCGCGTTCAGGTCGAGGCCACGCGCGCCCTCATCGCCACCACCCAGCGCCTCGACCAGCGCGTCATGGACGATCTTGACGACCTGCTGGCCCGGCTGGATCGAGCGGATGACCTCCTGCCCGACGGCCCGTTCACGGACCTTCGCGATGATGTCCCGCACGACCGGCAGGGCGACATCCGCCTCGAGCAGGGCGACGCGAACCTCGCGCAGCGCGTCGGACACGTCAGACTCGGACAGCGCGCCACGGCCGCGCAGCCGGTCGAACACTCCCTGAAGCCTATTGCCAAGCGCTTCGAACACGCGAAACCCACTCCAAACAAAAACGCGCCGCTGCGCGAAACTCGCGGAGCGACGGGAATCCCACCTGATGCGGGACTCATGTCGGGCGATGCCGACAGGAAGCGCCTAAGCGCCCAATCTCATAAAGTCAAGCGATGGATGGGCGGGAGCCCGGAAACACCGGGACCGACCCGCATGCGGCCCGGCCAGCCCGGAGGCCGGCCGGCAGCGTCGCCCTTACTTGGGGGCGAGCACCATGATCATCTGCCGGTTCTCGAGGCGAGGCATGGACTCGACCTTCACCAGCTCGACGAGCTCGGAACGGATGCGCTCGAGAAGCTTCACGCCAAGCTCCTGGTGCGCCATCTCGCGTCCACGGAAGCGCAGGGTGACCTTCACCTTGTCGCCCTCGCCAATGAAACTCCGCGCCTGCTTCATCTTCACGTCGTAGTCATGGTCATCAATGTTCGGACGAACCTTGATTTCCTTGATCTCGACGACCTTCTGCTTCTTGCGGGCCTCGTTGGCCTTCTTCTGCTGCTCGTACTTGAACTTGCCGTAATCGGTGATCTTGCAGACAGGCGGGACCGCGTTCGGGCTGATCTCGAGCAGGTCGAGCCCCGACTGGTACGCCTTGTACAGCGCGTCCCGGATACTCATCACGCCCAGCATTTCACCGGCCTCGTCGATGAGGCGCACCTGCGGAACACGGATCTCCTCGTTCACGCGCGGCCCCTCGCGGGAAGGGGGCGTCTGGGGCATAGGGCCTCGTGCTATCGTCGTCTCCTGTCTCAGTTACGGCGGAATTTCAGATCGTCTTATGCGTCGCGGCGCGTCAGGCCGCAACCACATCCGCCAGCGACTTCGCCATATCGGGAGGAGTCGCCTCCTTTACGAGATGCTCCACGGCCTCCGCCAGCGAAAACACCTGCTGCTCGCGCCCCGGCAGCCGGCGCAGCACGACCTGGCCCTGCTCCGCCTCCCGCCGCCCGATGACCGCCAGCACCGGCACCCGCTGCTCGATATGGTCGACCACCTTGCGGTTGATCTTCTCGTTCCGCAGATCGAACTCGACGCGCAGGCCGGCCTTGTCGAAGGCGGCCTTCACCTGGCGGGCATAGTCGTCGGTGTCGGACACGATGGTCGCCACGACGATCTGCACCGGCGCCAGCCAGAGCGGGAAGCGGCCGGCATACTGCTCGATGAGCATGCCGAGGAAGCGCTCGAAGCTGCCGAGGATGGCGCGGTGCAGCATGACGGGCCGCTTGCGGGTCCCGTCCTCGGCCGCATAGGTCGCGTCCAGGCGCTCCGGCATCACGAAGTCGACCTGCAGGGTGCCGCACTGCCAGTCGCGGCCGATCGCGTCGCGCAGCACGAATTCCAGCTTCGGGCCGTAGAAGGCGCCCTCCCCCGGATTCAGCTCGAAATCGACGCCGGCGATCTTGCAGGCCTCCTTGAGGGCGCCCTCCGCCCGGTCCCAGGTGGCGTCGTCGCCGGCGCGCACCTCGGGGCGGTCGCTGAACTTCACGCGGAACTCGCTGAAGCCCAGGTCGCGGTAGATGCCCGAGAGCAGCTCGACGAAGCGGACGGTCTCCTCGGCGATCTGGTGCTCCTCGCAGAAGATATGGGCGTCGTCCTGGGTGAAGGCCCGCACCCGCATGATCCCGTGCAGCGCGCCCGAGGGCTCGAAGCGGTGGCAGGCACCGAACTCCGCCATGCGCAGCGGCAGCTCACGGTAGCTGCGGATGCCCTGGTTGAAGATCTGCACGTGGCAGGGGCAGTTCATCGGCTTCAGCGCATAGGTGCGGTCGCCCTCGTCCTTGTCCTCGACCCTGGCGAGGAACATAGCGTGGCGGAACTTCTCCCAGTGGCCGGAAGCCTCCCAGAGGCGCCGGTCGACGAGCTGGGGGGTCTTCACCTCCTGGTAGTCGGCCGCGTCCAGCTGCCGGCGCATGTAGTCCTCGACGGTCCGGTAGAGCTTCCAGCCCTTCGGGTGCCAGAAGACGCTGCCAGTCGCCTCCTCCTGCAGATGGAAGAGGTTCATCTCCTTGCCGATGCGGCGATGGTCGCGCTTCTCGGCCTCCTCGATCATGTGGAGATAGGCGTCGAGCTCCTTCTGGTCGCGCCAAGCGGTGCCGTAGATGCGCGACAGCACCGGGTTCTCCGGCTTGCCGCGCCAATAGGCGCCGGCCACCTTGGTCAGCTTGAAGGCGGTGCCGATATCCGCGGTGCTGCGCATATGCGGCCCGCGGCAGAGGTCGATCCAGTCGCCCTGGCTGTAGAGGCTGATGGTTTCGCTCTCGGGTAGGTCCTGGATGAGTTCGACCTTGAAGCGCTCACCCTTCTTCTGGAAGAGCTCGATCGCCTCCTCGCGGCTCACCACGCTGCGCCGGAAGGCCGCACCGCGGCCGACGATCTCGCGCATCTTCGCCTCGATGGCGGCGAAGTCCTCGGGGGTGAAGGGCTCGTTGCGGGCGAAGTCGTAATAGAAGCCGTTCTCGATCGACGGCCCGATGGTGACCTGGGTGCCGGGGAACAGCTCCTGCACGGCTTCGGCCAGCACATGGGCGGTGTCGTGCCGGATGAGCTCGAGCGCCTCGGCGTCGCGGCGGGTGATGAAGCGCAGCGACGCGTCGGCGGCGATGGACTCGGAGAGGTCGGTGAGCTTGCCGTTCACGGCCATGGCGAGCGCCGCCTTGGCGAGGCCGGGACCGATGGCCGCAGCCACCTCCGTCCCGGTCACCGCACCATCGAACTGGCGGATGGAACCGTCGGGCAGGGTGATGGCGGGCATCTAGGATATCTCTTGCTGTGACTGGCTGGAAGCGAACGGCGGACCATGGGGAGAGCGCCTTTTCCGGTCAAGGCCCGACTCATTGCGTCGAAGCACCGGGAGCGGCAAAATCATGCATGCCCCCAATGCCCGAATTGCGCAGCGCGATCTTCCTCGACTTCGACAATCTCGTCTCCGGCCTGCGGGAGGGCGCCGGCAGCGAGGCCGCGCTCCGCTTCGCCCAACAGCCCGAACTCTGGCTGGAACGGCTTCTGGCCGATCGCCCGCGGAGGGCGCTCATCCGCCGCTGCTACATGAATCCGGCGGGGATGCTGGATCATGACGGCTCCCGCTTCCGCTATGCGGATTTCCGCTGGGCCTTCATGGCGAGCGGCTTCGACGTGGTCGACTGCCCCAAGCTGACCCGGCTGAAGAACGCGGCGGATGTCCGTATCGCGCTGGACGCGATGGAGGCGATGCTCTCGCCCACGCATCTGGACGAATTCACGCTGCTTTCGACCGATTCGGACTTCGTTCCGCTCCTGCTGCGCCTTCGCGCGGCGGACCGCCGCACCCGGCTGGTGGCGCATCCGGAGGTTGGGCGCATCGTCCGCTCGGCCGCCGACGAGGTGATCGGCCTCGACGTCCTGGCCGGCTGGCTCGGCTGGCAGGCCTCCCCGGAGCCGGGCGAGGCCTTCGGCGAGACGACCGCCACCGATCTCCTCGGCGTCGTGCGCGACAT
Organism: Roseococcus pinisoli; assembly: GCF_018413645.1. Classification (GTDB taxonomy): domain Bacteria; phylum Pseudomonadota; class Alphaproteobacteria; order Acetobacterales; family Acetobacteraceae; genus Roseococcus; species Roseococcus pinisoli. The sequence continues at coordinate 304,461 of NZ_JAHCDA010000003.1, read as the reverse complement.
CATGATGGAGGCACAGGACCCGGTGCATGTGCCCCATCTCGGGCAGATGGTGCGCGACAGGACCGGCTGGACGCTGCGCGGCAGCGACTTCGCCGGCCACGGCACGCTCGACGCGCTGCTGAAGGCCGCGGGCGGCTTCATCCGGCAGGATGGGCCGGGCGGCGGCCATGTGCTGCGGCCCGAATGGGCCCTTCAGCCACCCGAGGCCTGAAGCACCTCGTCCACCGGCAGCTCCGCGAGCGGCTTGCGGCGCAGGATCGTCACGGACCTTCCGCGCGGCGCGCAGAGGGCGGGATCACTCTCATCGCCGAAGAGGGCCACGGTCGGGCAGCCGACCGTCGCGGCGAGATGGGTGGGGCCGCTGTCATTGCCCACCGCCCGGCGCGCCAGCCGGGCCACCGCCGCCAGCTGCCGCAGGTTCGTCCGCCCCGTGAGGTCGATGGCATCCGGGGCGTGACGGCGGATTTCCTGCGCCAGAGGACCTTCGGACGCGATCCCGCAGACGACCGTGGGGCCGCCGAGGCGCGCCGCCAGCTCGCCGAACCGCGCTGCCGGCCAGCGCTTGCCCGGCCGGGTGGGCGAGGCGCCGGGAAGCAGCAGCGTGAAATCGCGCGGCAGCCCGAGCCCGGACACGTCCGAATCCAGCCAGACGGTATCTGACTCGGGGAAATCCGTGATGCCGGCGGCCATCAGCTGGCCGCGCTGACGCTCGGCAGTGTGAAGCTGGTTGCGACGCGGATCCAGGTCGGGATGCGAGGCGCCGCGCGCGATGCCGGACCACTCGACGCCGGAACCGACGAAGCAGCGGTAGCGCGACGACCTTCCGGAGGTCTGGAGGTCATAGACGCGGTCGAACCGCGCGGCGCGAAGCCGGCGCGCCAGGCGCAGGACCCCGGCCAGGTCCCACCATGGGGGCCGCCCATCCGACCAGACGCGATCGAACCAGGGGCTATCGGCCGCGAGCGGCGCGAAGGGCCGCGTGGTCAGCAGCGTGATCTCGGCATCGGGGTGATGCCGCCGGATCGCGGCGAAGGGCCCGAAGGCCTGCACGAAGTCGCCCAGCGCCGCGAGCTTGATGACGAGGATGCGCCGGGTCACAGCAATTCCCGATACACGGCCAGCGTGGCCTGCTGCATGGCCTCCAGCGTCGGTACGCCGCGGCGCGCCGCCTCCCCGATGGCCGCGAGGTCCGCGGCGGGCAGCTCCAGCACCTTAGCAATAGTGCCGGCCAGCGCGGGCGCATCCCCGGGCGGGGTCAGCCAGCCCGTGATACCGTCCTCCACCGTCTCACGCGGCCCGCCGAGATCGGCAGCGATGACCGGGCGTGCGAGGGCCTGGGCTTCGGTGACGGTCCGCCCGAAGGCCTCCGGCTCGATGCTGGCATGGATCACGAGATCGGCCCCGAGCATCGCCGCCGGCATGTCCGTGACGTGGCCCGCGAAGCGGAGGCGCCCGGCCACGCCCTCCGCCTCCGCCAGGGCGCGCAGCTCGCCCACGTAGCGTTCGCGGCCCGCGGTATCGCCCGCCAGGACCGCCACCACCTGCGGAAGACGGGGAAGCGCGCGGATCAGCACCTCATGCCCCTTCCAGCGCGTCATGCGCGCGGGCAGGAGCGCGACCTGGCTGCCGGCCGGCAGGGACCAGGATTGCCGCTGCGCCTCGATGCGCGCCGGCGCCACGGCGGCCGGGTCGAAGCGCCGCAGGTCGACGCCGCGGTGGATCACGCGGATGGCCTCGCGAGGCCCGTAGATGCGGCGGATGTGATCGGCGATGTGGTGGCTGATCGCGATCACCCGCTCCCCGCGGACCATCACGGAATTATAGAGCCGCTTGCCCGGCCAGCCCTCGCCATAGGTGCCGTGATAGGTGGTGACGAAATGCGCGCCGCTGCGCCGCGCCGCCAGCAGCGCCGACCAGGCCGGCGCGCGGGAGCGCGCATGGATGATCCGCACGCCTTCCTCCCGCGCCAGCTCGGTCAGCCGGGCCGCGTTGCGCCAGATGCCGGCCGGCGACTTGGTGACGAGCGGCAGGGTGACGTGCCGCGCACCCAGCGCCTCCAGCTCCGGCACCAGGCGGCCGCCGGCCGAGGCGACGATGGCCCGGAAGCCCGCCGCCTGGATGGCTTCGGCGATCTCGAGGGTTCCGCGCTCGACGCCGCCGGACTCCAGCGCGGGCAGCACCTGCAGGATGGCGGGGGGGCGGGACATATGACGCGTTGCTAATCCCGGCCATGGACGACGGCAACCATGCGTGCCATCGAAAGCGCATGCAGGAACGCATCGGAAATCTGGGCGAGACGCCCCTCGCCTACCGCGCGATCGAGGGCAAAGGCCCCGGCGTGGTCTTCCTGGGCGGCTTCCACAGCGACATGACGGGCAGCAAGGCCGCCTATCTCGCCGAGTGGTGCGCGGCGCGCGGCCGCGCCTTCCTGCGCTTCGACTACAGCGGTCACGGCGCCTCGGGCGGCCGATTCGAGGAGGGGACGATCGGCGCCTGGACCGCCGATGCCGCCTCCGCCCTCCAGGCCCTGACGACCGGCCCGCAGATCCTGATCGGCTCCTCCATGGGGGGATGGATCGCGCTGCTGCTGGCGCTGCGCCATCCGGAGCGCGTCGCGGGCGTGATCGGCATCGCCCCTGCCCCGGACTTCACCGAGGAGCTGATGTGGGCGCAGTTCCCCCCTGCCGTCCGCGAGGAGATCCTGCGCGAAGGGTCCTGGACGCGGCCGAGCGCCTATGGCGACGCCTATCCCATCACCCGCGCGCTGATCGAGGACGGCCGGAACCACCTGATCCTCGGCGGGCCGATCGAACTCGACGTTCCGGTCCGGCTGCTGCATGGGCAGGACGACCCGGACGTGCCCTGGCAGCACAGCCTGCGCATCGCGGAACGCCTCACCGGGCAGGACGTGGAGATCGCACTGATCAAGGACGGCGACCATCGCCTGTCCCGGCCGCAGGATCTCTCACTCCTGGGCCGGACCCTGGGCGCGCTCCTCGGCGAGGATGGCGCCTAGCCCCTCCCGATAGGTCGGATAGGCCCAGTCGAGGCTGAGCGCCGCCTTGGTCGCGACGTTCGAGACGCGCCGGTCCTCCGACCAGAAGCTGCGCCCCATCTCGCTCATTCCCGCCCATGCCTCTTCGAAAGGCGTCAGGGGCGGTGGCGCCAAGCCGAGCAGCCGGGCGGCCTCGGCCGTGACGGCAGAAGGCTCGGCCGGCTCGTCATCGGCCAGGTGCAGGATGCGCGAGCCATCTCGGGGCGCGGAGCTCATGGCGGCCAGGACGGCCCTCGCAATGTCCTCGCGATGGATACGGCCGAAGGCATGTCCCGGCCGGTCGATCCGCCGCGCCTTCCCTGCCCGCAAATCGTCGAAGGCGCTGCGACCGGGACCGTAGATGCCTGCCGTGCGGAACAGGTCGAGGGCGCAGACGGTCTCGAGCGCCGCCCATTGGCCTTCCGCCGACAGGCGCCTCCGGCTGCGGGACTGGCCCGGCGCCGGTGCGGTGTGTTCATCCACCCAGGCGCCCTGCCGATCCCCATAGACGCCCGTGGTCGAGAGATAACCGGCCCACCGCAGCGGCGCGGCCTTCAGCGCCTCGCCATGCAGGGCCCAAACCGGATCGCCCTCCGGGCCCGGCGGGGCGGTGGCGATGAGATGCGTCGCCCTGGAATAGGGCGCGGGATCGGCGAAATCGCACAATTCCACGCCGTTGGGCGCAGAGGCGCTGCGAGGGGAGCGCGTCGTCGCGACCACCCGAAACCCCGACCGCGCAGCCCGCGCGGCGATGGCGCTGCCGCTGAAGCCCCACCCGACCACGAGCAGCGTGCCCTTCACGTCGTTCTCTTTCAGCTCGCTCAGGGGTCTTCTCCAGGAACATCCGCCGTCATGCATGACAAAACATTGTGACAGCGTCATTTTTTCATTGACCGATTCTAAGGAACTTTCCTAGAACGAATTTCTAGTTGCCGGTTTGTTCACGCCGGCCCGAGGGAGGGCAGACCTCCCGTCTTGGGAGAGGTTCAGATCCGATGCTGACGCGGAAACAGCATGAGTTGCTCATGTTCATCGATCGACACCTCGAGGAGACCGGCTTCTCCCCCTCCTTCGACGAGATGAAGACCGCGCTCGACCTCAAGTCGAAATCCGGCATCCATCGGCTCATCACGGCGCTCGAGGAACGCGGCTTCCTGCGGCGCCGCGCGCATCGCGCCCGGGCGCTCGAGGTCGTCCGCCGCCCCGGCAGCGCCGCCCCTCCCCGCATCGAGATGAACGAGGAGGCCTCGCCCAACGTCGTGCAGGGGAATTTCGGCCGCCCTGCGAAGCAGGACAAGCCGAACGCCATCACCCTGCCCCTCTTCGGGCGGATCGCGGCGGGCAGCCCGATCGAGGCGCTGCGCGACCAGGGCCAGGGCGTGGACGTGCCGGTCGGCATGCTGGGCAGCGGCGAGCATTATGCGCTGGAGGTGGCAGGCGATTCGATGATCGAGGCCGGCATCCTCGACGGCGACACGGTGGTGATCCAGCGCGGCGATTCCGCTGAGAACGGGGACATCGTGGTCGCCCTCGTGGACGAGAACGAGGTCACCCTGAAGCGCCTGCGCCGGCGCGGCAATTCCGTGGCCCTCGAACCCGCCAACCGCAATCATGAGACCCGCATCTTCGGACCCGACCGGGTGCAGGTGCAGGGCCGGCTGGTCGGTCTGATCCGCAGCTACTGAGGACTATCTGGCGACCAGGGCCTTCCAGTCCTGGGTCGCGAGGTTCTCGATCAGAAGGGACAGATCGGCCTGGAGCCGCTCGAAGTTCGGGCTGCGCTGGATGCGCTGCTCGTCCATGTAGAGCGGGCGGGCGATCTCCATCTGAATGACGTGGACGCCCTCCCGCGGGCGCCCATAGTGCCGGGTGATGTAGCCGCCGGCATAGGGGTCGTTGCGGCGCACCCGATAGCCGAGGTTCTGCAGGCCGCTTTCCACCACCCGCGTGACCTTAGGGGCGCAGGCCGTCCCATGGACGTCGCCCAGGACGAAATCCGGGGGGTCATGCGCCTGCGCCGGATGGGCGGGCATGGAATGGCAATCGACCAGTAGGCAGAGGCCGAACTGCTCGCGTGTCGCCATGATCAGGCTGGCCAGGGCTGCGTGATAGGGCTCCCAGCAGGTCCGCACCCGGCGCTCGGCTTCCCAGAAGGAAAGGCGGTGGCGGTAGATCGTCTCGCCCGTCGCCACGACCCGCGCGATGGTGCCCAGCCCCGCACCGACCCGCGGGCTGGCGCTGTTCACCCAGCTCGGCAGCGGCGTGTCGAACATGCCGGGATCCAGCTCCCACGGCTCCCGGTTCGCGTCGCACCAGGCGCGGGGGAAGCGGGCCGTCAGAAGGGGCGCGCCGAAAGCAGGGGCGGCCGCGAAGAGCTCGTCGACGAAGGCATCCTCGCTGCGCCGGATGCCGACCGCATCCAGGCGTGTCGAGGCCAGGAAATCCTCCGGGTAGTCGCGGCCGGAATGCGGGGAGGCGAAGACAAGCGGGCTCGTCTGCCGTTCGGGACGCAGCAGGTCGAAAGCCGGGGGCAGAGAGGCCAGATCATCCATACGGTGCCGATATTAGGCCATGACGCTACGCCTTTGTCACTCGGGCGCCGCTTTCATCGCCCCCTGCCGTGTGCAACCCTCCTCGTAATAAAGGAGGAAACAACATGCACGACGGCTCCGCCGAGGCCCCGGCCCCCAATGCGGCCATCATCGCCGAACTCGGGAATTCCCTGTCCGATCTTCTTCGCCTGCGCTCCCTCCCCTTCGGCATGAAGCTTTTCCGCGACAGCGCCGAGATGGAGGCCATCCCGGGGCTGCGCCGCCCACAGGAGGGAAAGCGCTTCTCGACCTGCCAGCTCGTCACCCAGGCCCGGATGGCGGGTTTCACGCTGGCCATCACGCACGACAACGTGCCGGAATTCAGCAATTGCGGCGGCGTCATCGGACTGAACGCGCCGTCCGAGCTCTATACCTCCGGCCGCAAGATGGACGGCGTCTGGTTCCAGAACATCGAGGCCTCCGCCGCGCACCAGGCGCAGATGCCGCGGGTGCCGCCCGAATATCATGGCCTCGTCGTCTCGCCGCTGCGCTCGGCCCGCCTCGATCCGCCGGATGTCTGCCTGTTCTATGGCAACCCCGCGCAGATGATCCTGTTCATCAACGGGCTGCAATGGCGGAACTATCGCCGCTACGACTTCTCCATCACCGGCGAGAGCGCTTGCGCCGACAGCTGGGGCCGGGCGCTGCGCGACCGCACCGTCTGCCTTTCGCTGCCCTGCTACGCGGAACGCCGTTACGGTGGCGTCGCGGATGACGAGATGCTGATGGCCTTTCCACCGGCCGATCTGGTGCGCGCAGTGGAGGGGCTGAAGGGCCTGTCTAAGGCCGGGCTGCGCTATCCCATCATGCCCTATGGCCCCCAGGCCGATCCGGCCGCCGGCATGGGCAAGAGCTACGCCGGCAAGGCCTGAACGTCGTGATCACCGATACGCCTCCGGAAGGGATGGCGTGTCGGTATGATGACTGGAGGTAGGCAAGCGAAGCGCGCACCGGTTCCGCCGGACGGAACCGGTTTTGTCGCTCGTCACTCACACGACAAATTTATCCTTGATCAATTTTTGTCCGCCAGCATCATTCCAACCGTCGCAAGCAATCGCTTCGTGCATAGCTTTTTTGGAATGCAATTCCGGCTCCAACCCTTCCTTGCCTTCGAGGGCAAGGAACCGACGCCACCCCAGATCAAGGACACTCGCGATGACCAGACCAAGGAGCAACGCCATCGTCGGCGTGATCAAGGCCGGCGATATCATGATCAAGTATTCGGATGGCAGCGCCGTCAGCAAACTCATCAGGTTCGGGCAGCTCTTTGGCCGTGGTTCTTCGGAATACGTTCATGCCGGCATCGCCTCGTCGCCCACGCAAATCATCGAGATGAGCGGAAGCGGACTCAACGAACACAATCTCCTGACCGAGAATGCCAGCTACAAATACGAAGTGTTCCGCTGCAACTACCCGACCGTTGCGGAAGGCGCCGCGGAAACCGGCAAGATGATGTACGAGGGCTTCAAGGCCTTTCAGGCATCCGGCCAAGGAATGAAGATTTCGTACACCCTTGCCGGGGCCGCCCGATCCATCTCGAAGAGCGTCGGCTGGGACGGCGACGATGTGATCAACATCGCGCTGGACAGCCTGCTCAAAGCCGATGGTGCGGCCTATTTCTGCTCGGGCCATGTCGTCCTTTGCTACCAGTCGTCGCTGGGTCAGCATCAGATCCAGGGCATTCTGCCGGTCCAGCACGCACAGCAGATCTTCAGCCTGACGGATACCTGCTACCAGCCCGCCTATCTTCACAAGATGCTGTCCAAGAGCACGCACTTCACGCGCGTGGGCACGGTCAAGGGCGCTCGGCTGGTCTGAAGGCGGTCAACGTTGCGGCGGGGATAGCGACCCGCCGCATTGGCAGGCCTTCGTTATCGGAAGCCTGGTAGAACGCTCCCAGCGAGCATGGCGGCGTGCCCCTTCATTTCGCGCGGCACGCTCCACACGCTGCCCTTTCGCATCACTTTATCGAAGGGCCTCGTGTCAGCGAGGGCGACAAGCGCCCTCGGTCCTGCGCAACGGCACACGACGGAAAAGCCAGGTTGATGGACCGCGAAATTCACGCCGCGCCAATTGCGAAGCCGCGCAGGAACTGCCCTGATATCGAACGTCCCATGAAGCACCTCCGCCGATGAGCGGAGGTGCGCCGTTCTCTGCAGAAAAGGCCACTCTTCCATGGCATCCAACCCGCTCTGGCAGCTTTCCGCCACCGAACTCAGCAGCCTGATCCAATCCGGTGAGGTCAGCGCCGTCGAAGCCGTTCAGTCCTCCGTCGATCGGATGCGCGCGGTCAATCCGGGCCTCAATGCCGTCGTGACCGACCTTGCCGCCTCGGCGCTGGAGCGCGCGAAGGCGCTCGATGCTTCGACCGCCCCCAAGGGGCCGCTGCATGGCCTGCCAATCACCATCAAGATCAACATCGACCAGAAAGGCGAAGCCAGCTCGAACGGCGTCGTCGCCTTCAAGGATCTCATCGCGCCGGACGATGCCCCGCTGGTGAAGAACCTGCTCGACGCCGGCGCCGTCGTGATCGGCCGCACCAACGTGCCGGAATTCTCCCGCCGCTGCGAAAGCGACAATCCGCTGTTCGGCCCGACCTGGAATCCCTGGGGCAAGCATGTCAGCGCGGGCGGATCGTCGGGCGGCGCGGGCTCGGCCGTCGCGGCCGGCATCGGCGCGCTGGCGCATGGTAACGACATCGGCGGCTCGCTGCGCTTCCCGGCCGCCGGCAATGGCGTCGTCACGGTGAAGCCGGGCGTCGGCCGGGTCCCCGTCTACAATCCCTCCGCGAGCGCCGAGCGCGGCATCCTGGCGCAGCAGATGTCGGCCCAGGGGCTGCTCGTGCGTTCGGCGCGTGACCTGCATCTGTCGATGCCCTCGCTGATCGCGGCCGACGCGCACGACCCGTTCCACGTGCCCCTGCCCTGGCGCGGCCCGGCCCTGGAAGGCCCGATCAAGGTCGCCTTCAGCCTCGAGGCGCCCGACCTGCCGCTGCACCCGGAAGTCGAGAAGGCGCTGCTGGACACCAAGGCCGCCCTGACGGAAGCCGGATATGTCGTCGAGGAAGTGGCGCCGCCCTCGCTGCGTGAAATCGCCTTCGAGGGCCGGACCGGCCTGATGACGGAGAGCTACCACCTGATGTGGGAGGAGGTCTCGAAGTACGGCTCGCCTCAGATCGTGAACGTGTTCGAGCAGAATTTCCGTCGCACGCCCTCGGTCGACATGCCCGAACTCCTGAAGATCCTGGCGCGCCGGACTTTCTACGCGCGGCAGTGGTCGGTGCTCATGGACGAGTATCCGCTGTTCCTCTCGCCCTTCCTGCCCCAGCCCTTCTATGCGCCGGGTCGTGATGCCGAAGGCGCGGAAGGACTTCGCGAGACCATCGGGCAAGCCTTCTGGTCGACGGTCGGCAACTACCTCGGCCTGCCGGCCGGCGTGGTGCCCGCGCGACTGACCGAATTCCCGGAAGGCCCGAAGCCGATCGGCGTCCAGATCCTGGGCCGCCGCTGGCGCGAGGACCTGGTGGTCGATGCGATGGTCGCGATCGAGGATCGGCTGGGCACGCTATCGCAGCAGCTCTGGTCGCGCATGGGCTGACACTGTCAGCGATACCCCGGGGCGCCGAAACGCCCCGGGGCAGCGAGTACGGATAGTCCATTCTTCTGACGCCAACGAAGAAGGTCGCAGCATGTCCGGAACCACTAAGGGAGCGCCGAGGGCGCTCCTGCGCTTCGAAGCCCTGTTCGTCCTCATTGCGGCCTCGGTGGCCTATGCTCGGCTGGATGCCAACTGGTGGATGTTCGCCGCCCTTTTCTTCGCACCCGATCTTTCCATGCTGGGCTATCTCGCCGGACGCAAAGCGGGAGCTGCGGTCTATAATCTTGGCCACTGGTATGGCCTGCCGTTGGCCTGCATCGCCTGGGGCGTGTTCGGACAGGCCCCGCAGATTCTGGCGGTCGGTCTGATCTGGGTGGCGCATATCGGCTTGGACCGCACCCTCGGATACGGCCTCAAATACACCGACGGCTTCGGCGTCACCCATCTCGGCCTCGTGGGCAAGGCTCGCGGTGCGGCACAAGGCTCGACGCGGGATGGTACGCAACGAGAGCGATACTAATCTTGGGAGCTTAAAAGTGGCGCCGAGCCAACTGACACTCGGATGATCCACCGCCCGGCGGCTGGCTCCGATCTATCAGAGCCTAGCTCGACAAATCCGCAGGCTTTTTTCGTTCGAGGCCGACACTGACCAAGGGATGGTCGCCAGACTCAGGAGCTGCGCGCCTTCTAGCCAGTCTATCGCATTTCTTTCCCGACGACCGCCCAAGGAGCCTGAAAATCTCTGATATTGAACGCTTCGGCCATAAAACCCGGATTCACCAGCACGGGCGCCGCACCAATTTGGGAGCCCTGGGTAAATAACGTTAAGCAATCGTGCAAATGATCACCACCCCAATTGATCACTTCCTGCAGAAGCACACGACCTCCACCGCGATTCACGATATCAGCAACTAAATCGGCGGAAACGGTGCTTCCCCGGGCATGTGGCTGTCCAATCGAGCCCTGGAATGGCAGTAGGTTGCTATGATGGATAAAGGCTACTCCGCCCGGCGCCAGCACACGAAGAATCTCCGGGACATAACCCCGAATCACATCTGCTTCGACATGGACTAACGAATCAAAACTAAATACGAAGTCCACAGATCCGGATGCAACACCAGGAAGACTAGCTCCATCTGTCTTCACAAAACGAGCATGATTTGCTTTTTCGAAGGTGATTCGGCATGCATCTATACACTGCTGCGATAGCTCCACACCCACATATTCTCGGCATGTAGGCAGGAGAAACTTTGCCCATCGCCCGAATCCCTGGGCTATCTCCAATATACTTCCCGCCGGCAAGAAACGGTGAATTCGGGGAAGGAGAGATCCAAACCACTGCGCCTCACTCCCTCCCCAGACGGCCGACCATTCTTCTCCTCCGGCCGCCCAATCATAGTCTGTTCCCCAGTATGACGCATTCAGCTCCAAATCCGGCACGGCTGAATATCCCTTTTGGTTTATTCGAATGATGGGTTATTCGGCGTGCGAAGGCCATAAAAATGGGTGTATTTCCTGTCTGCGCTGATACGGCTCAAGGTCTTGCTCTACTCTGGCACCCGGCTGCCCGTTGACAGCCTCACGGCCGCTGCGCAGGAAATCCGGGCATCGCCGCTGCCTAATCGCGGACGCTTGGCCTGAGGTGTCCGCGGGCTTGCAGGATTGTCCGCAGCCCCGGCGAGCGATTTCCTCACCTCTCGGCGTGGTGCGGATTGCGAGCACCTTTCAGGGTTTCATCTGTGGTCGGGCAACGCTCCCGGATCTCGAAAAGCACTAACATGCTCCCAATGGGACGCGCCGGCGTGGCCGCCGATCAGCGGACCGTCCGGGCCTCCAGATATTCACCGCCGGCGACGATCCGGCGCTCGTTTGCCCGGATGCGCCGCTGGGCCGGCGCGCCCAGCTTCGCCACGGTGAGGGCCACCAGCAGGTTTGCCATGGTCAGCGCGCCCACCGCCGATTCAGGAAAGGCGCGGGAGACGGTCGGTGCGATGAAGAGCAGCCGCCCCGCCAGCTTCCCGAGCGGCGCCGAGGGCGCGTCGGTGATGCCGGCGATCCGCGCGCCAGCCTTGGCCGCCGCGCTCGCCAGGCTGAGCGTCAGCCGGCTGTAGGGCGCGAAGGTGATCGCGACGAGCGCGTCGCCCGCCGTCACGTCCTCCAGGAAGGCCTCCGGCGCGCCCCCCATGTCATCGATGAGCGAAACATCGGGTCGAGCCTTGCGCAGCGCATAGGCAAGGGCAAAGGCCGCCGGAAAGGTGGTACGCCGCCCGACCACGTGGACGCGGCGCGCCCCGGCCAGCAGGTCGGCCGCCTCGTCCAGAGCGGTCTCGTCCAGTTGAGCGAAGCTGCTGCGCAGGATCTCCTGCTCGGCCGCGAAGAATTCGCCGGCGAAACCCAACGCCCCGTTGTTGCGCGCCGCGGCGGCAGCGATGTCGCGGGCCGCGTCGGCATTGCGATTGGCCGCCGGCCCGAGGAGCCGGCCGGCGCGCACGCCATCCATGTAGCGGCGGCGCAACTCGCCATAGCCCGGCAGACCCAGACGCTGCGCCAGCCGCACCATGGTCACCGGAGGCACCCCGGCACGGCGGGCAAGTTCGCGCATGGAAAAGACCGCGACATCCTCCGGATGGGCGAGCACATGCCGCGCCGCCCCGGCCATCTGCGCGCCGAGCTCGGGCAGGAGGGCAGCGAGGGCCGCAGAGGTTTGATCCGATTCCATGCCGAGATCATCGCATGGCCCCCACATCTGAACCAAATGATCCTCTTGCGGCGATTATGGATCATATGGTTCCATTCGTGCCAATAAACGATCCAAGAGGTTGGCCGATGAGTTCCTCTACGCTGCGCAACAACACGGAGATGGAGGCGCCGATGACGCGCTCCGCCGCCGCCTTCCTACGCGAGCAGCGCGTGGTGCCGGGCGGCTCCATGCGGCACGCCTCCTGGTTCCCGCCGCACCCGCCCTATGCCGCGCGCGGCGAGGGCTGCTGGATCGTCGATCTGGACAACCGACGCATCCTGGACTGCGCCAACAACTTCTTCTCGCTCGTGCATGGCCATGCCTTTCCCCCCATCGTGGCGGCGCTGACCGACGCCATCGCCAACGGCACCGCCTTCGGCCTGCCCATGGAGGGCGAGATCGCGCTGGCCGAGGCGCTGGCGGCGCGCAACCCGCGCCTGGCGCAGACGCGCTTCTGCAACTCGGGCACCGAGGCGGTGATGGCCGCCATCAAGGGCGCGCGCGGCACGACGGGCCGGCATCGCATCGCGAAGTTCGAGGGCTGCTACCACGGCTCCTACGACCACGCGGAGGTGAGCCTCGAGAGCAAGCCGGAGGAATGGGACGACGCGGCGGGCAACCCCGCCTCCATCGCCTATGCGAAGGGCACGCCGCCTGCCGTGCTCGCCGACACGGTGGTGCTGCCCTATGCCGACGCCGACCGCTGCGCCGCCATCCTGAAGCGCGAAGGGCCGACGCTCGCTGCCATCATCCTCGATCCGCAGGCGTCCAAGGCGGGGATGGTCCCGATGCCCGCCGAGGTGATCGCCGCCGTCAAGGAGGCCTGCCGCCGCGACGGTATCCTGCTCATCGTGGACGAGGTGGTGAACTTCCGGCTCGGCCTCGGCGGCATCTCGCCACTCTTCGGCCTGGAGCCGGACTTCGTGACGCTGGGCAAGATCATCGGCGGCGGTTTGCCGGTGGGCGCCGTCTCCGGCCCGGCCGAGCGCATGGCGGTCTTCAATCACGCGCAGGGCAAGCCGAAGGTGGCGCTGGGCGGAACCTTCAGCGCCAATCCCCTGACCATGGCGGCGGGCCTTGCCTCCCTCACCCATTACGACGAGGCGGCCGTCGCGCGCCTCAACGCGTTGGGCGAGGCGCTGCGCCAACGGGTGAACCAGGGCATGGAGGCCGCCGGCCTGCCCTGCCGCATGGCGGGCGCAGGTTCGCTCTTCCGCCTGCACCTGGGAGCGCGGAAGGTCGCGGACTACCGCAGCGCCCGGCCGCTGCCGGCCGAGACCGAGGCCCTGCCACGCATCCATGCGGCCGTCCTCGAGGCCGGCATCCTCCTCACGCCCAATTGCTCCGGCGCGCTCTCCACGCCGATGGGTGAGGCGCAGGTCGCGCAGATCGCCGACGCGCTGATCCAGGCTGTCACCGCGGAGGTGCGGGCATGAAGCGCATCCTCCTGGTCGCGGCGCTCGCGCTGATGACCGCGGCGCAGGCCCAGGCCGGCGCCGTGCTGGACCGCGTGCGCGCCAACAACACGGTGCGCTGCGGCGTGGGCGGCTCGCTCGCCGGCTTTTCGCTGCCCGACAGCCGTGGCGAATGGCACGGCATCGATGTGGACTATTGCCGCGCGCTGGCCACCGCCGTGCTTGGCGACCCGGCCCGCGTCACCTTCGTGCCGCTCACCCTCGCCACGCGCTTCGCCGCGCTGAGCTCGGGCGAGGTGGACGTGCTGGCGCGCGACACGGTGATCACCTTCTCGCGCGACGTGAGCCTCGGCATCGTCTTCGTCGGCGTGAATTTCTACACCGGCACGGGCGTCATGGTTCGCCGCGCTTCGGGCGTCACCAGCATGGACCAGCTCAATGGCGCCACCATCTGCGCCAGCGGCGGCGGCTCCAACCTGCCGGAGGTCTCGGACTATCTCCGCGCGCGCAGCCTCCCCTTCACGCCGATCACCTTCGACCGCCTGGCCACGGTGCTGGAGGCCTTCCTCGCCGGGCGCTGCGATGCGGTAACGGCAGGCGCGGCGGACCTCGCCTCGGCGGTGGCCGTGCAGGTGCCCAACCCACGCGACTACCTCGTCCTGCCGGAGGTGCTCAGCCGCGACCCCTACGGTCCTTCGGTCGCGCGCGGCGACATGGAATGGTTCGCCATCGCCCGCTGGACGCTGGCCCTGCTGGTCGAAGCGGAGGAGCGCGGGCTCACCCAGGCCAATGTCCGCGGCATGGTCGCGACGGCGACCGACCCGGCGCTGAAGCGCATCCTGGGCACGGAGGACAATCTCGGCGGCATGCTGGGCCTCTCGCGCGACTGGGCTGTGCGGGTGATCGCCGCGGTCGGCAATTACGGCGAGCTCTACGACCGCAATTTCGGGCCGAACACGGCGATCAACCTGCATCGCGGACAGAACAACGTCGTCTCGCGCGGCGGCCTGCACTACGGCATGCCCTTCCGGTGAGATGCGCATGAAGCGAGGCGCGGCTTTTCCAGCGGTGCTTCTGCTGGCGATACCCGCCCTCGCATCCTGCCTGCCCCATGTCGATCTTCGCCGCGAAGAAGCAGCCAGGTCGGCATGGGATAGGCTTCACCGAGGCGTGTGAAAGCTTCGGCCCACGAACATCACAAGATATTGAAATAGTTGGCGCGCCCTGGTGGATTCGAACCACCGGCCTGAAGCTTAGAAGGCTCCTGCTCTATCCATCTGAGCTAAGGGCGCGAACCCGATTCAATGCGTCCAGTTCTCGCCGCGGTTTGTGCGGAAGTTGTCCGCATAGACCTTGGGCTGGATCGGCTTCGGCGCCGGCGGCGTCTCCACTTCGAAGGAGATACCGCGCGTCTGCGCATAGGCCACGGCGGCCTCGCGGGTGGGGAAGCGCAGGCTCAGCTGATTGCGCGTGTCGCCCGAGCCCGGCCAGCCGGTCAGTGGGTCCAGGCGCACCCCTTCGGACGGGGCGTATTCGAGGACCCATTCATGCGTGTTCGCGCGGCCCGACTGCATGGCCGAGCGGGGCGGACGATGGATGCGGGCCAAGGGCTTCAAGCCGCTCATGAAAAATCTCCGGTATCGAAGGGAATATTACGCCTGGCTCAGCGGCCGGCAACCAGGGTTCTGGCGCCGCTCGCCTCGATCAGGGCGGCGGCGACGGCTTCCGCGAGGCAGGCATAGCCTCGGTCATTGTGATGCAGCCCGTCCGGGGACAGCAGCTCCGCGCCGGGAACACCGGCCGCGGACCACGCCGCCATGACGCGCCCGCGCGGAAACAGCGCCAGATGCCGCTCGCCGGCCAGGGCGCGCAACGCCTCGGGGAAGCGGTCATGGCCGGAGGACTGCTGAATGCGCGGGGAGAGCTGGTTGTCCATCAGGACGACGGGAATGCCCGCCGCGGCGAGACGGCCCAACCCCTCGCGCATCCGGACCGCGAAGGCTTCCGGGTCGGCGCCCTGGAGGGCTTCGTTCGCGCCGGCCTGCCAGATCACCAGATCCGGCCGGTGGGCGAGCACGTCGCGATCGAGGCGCGACAGCATCTGCGCGGTCGTATCGCCCGATCGCCCCGAATTGATGACCGTGATGGGCTGGCCCGGCAGCGCCGCGCGGAGCAAAACCTCGAGGCGCGCCGGATAACTCGCTTCCGGCCCGGAAGCCCCGGCACCTTCCGTGGAGGATGAACCGAAGGCCACGATGGTCACCGGATCGCGCGCCGCGATCTCGGCGCCCAGGCTGGGCAGCGGAGACAGGCTGACAGGCACGCCGGGGCATCCGCCCGACATCGTCTGGCCGGCCGTCGCAGACGCCAGCAACATCACAAGACCCAGCCCGACACGCATCATGCTAATCTAGCCTCGAATGGAACCGGACGCCACGCGCAACAAACTCACCCTTCGCGACCCGCGTGCGGACATCTGCCGAGGCATCGCGCTGTGGATGATCGTCGTCAACCACACGCCCGGAAACTGGCTCGGTTCCATCACCCTCAAGAACTTCGCCCTCAGCGACGCGACCGAGGCCTTCGTGCTGCTGGCCGGCTATGCCGGGGCCTTCGCCTATGCGGCGCGGGCCGACCGACTCGGCTGGATCAACGCGGCCACCAGCCTGACGCAGCGCGTCGGCAAGCTCTACGTCGCCCATATCTTCCTGATGGTCGTGTTCACGGCCCAGGTGGGCTACTCGGCCGCCACGCTGGACCGCGGCGCCTATCTGGACGAGCTGGCCCTGGACCCCTTCGCCGAGCAGCCCTACCGAACGCTGCTGGAGGCGCTGCTGCTCCGCTTCCAGCCGGCCTTCCTCGATATCCTGCCCCTCTACATCGTGCTGCTGGCCCTGCTGGTGCCCGGCTTGGCGCTCCGGAAATGGCCCGGCCTGCTGCTCGGCCTCTCCGCAGCGCTCTGGCTGGGCGTGCGGCTCGCCGATTTCAATTTTCCGCGCTGGCATGGCGGTGGCTGGTTCTTCAACCCGCTTGCCTGGCAGTTGCTCTTCTTCCTGGGCTTCGCCCTGGGCCAGGCGGCCCGCGGCGCCCCCTCCCTGCCGCTGCCGCGCCGAAGCCCCTGGCTCACTGCCGCCGCCGGCCTCGTCCTCGGCGCCGGGCTCCTGGCGATGATCGCCACCGAATGGGTTCCCTCCCTCGGCGAACGCCTGCCGGAAGCCATCCCGGCCTTCCTGGCGACGGTGGACAAGACGGCGATGCACCCCTGGCGCCTCGCCTCGATCCTCGCCCTCGCCTATCTCGTCGCCACCTATGTCCCGCGTGACGCCGCGGCACTTCGGGGCCGCTGGGCCCGCCCCCTGCTGATCATGGGGCGGAACAGCCTGCCGGTCTTCTGCGTGGGCATCCTGCTCTCCTTCATGTCGCGGCTCATGCTGGAGGCGGATGATGGCTGGGCCATGCAGCTGGCCTCCAACCTCCTGTGCCTGGGGCTGCTGGTGCTGGTCGGCTTCGTTTCCGAATGGCAGAGGGGGGACGGGCCGGCGCCCCGAACCGCCTTGCCTGACAAGTCGGCCCTTGGTTAACCTGCGAAAGATGTCCTTCCGGGCGATCCCCTGGCTGCTGGCCGCACTTCTCCTGGCCCTTCCGGCCAGAGCGGCGCCGGACTGCGACGTCCCGGCGGACTACCTGTCCGTGCCCCGTCCCTTCTTCGCCACCGCCCGCGCCCTGCAATCGGGCGCGCTGCGCATCCTGGTCCTGGGTTCCGGCTCGGTCACGGGCGTCGGCGCCTCCACGGCGGAGGCGGCGTGGCCCATCAGGCTCCAGCTTTTGCTGGCCGCGCGCTATCCGCAGCGCGACATCGAGGTCACGGTGCGCGGCGGGCGCGGCATCAACGTCAACGACCACCTGGCCTTGCTGCGCAGCGAGCCGCCGGGCGCGGCGCCCGCCCTGGTCCTCTGGCAAGCCGGCACCGTGGAGGCCGTGCGGGGCATGGACCCCGACGAGATGACCGATGCCATGATGGCCGGGCTCGAGCGGATCCGGCTCTGGGGCGCCGATACGGTCATCATCGATCCGCAGTTCTCGCGCTTCCTGCGGACAAATACTAATATCGAGCCCTACCGCGAGAAGCTGCGCCTCATCGCCGCCTCGGCCGGCGCGCCCGTGCTCCGCCGCTACGACCTCATGCAGTACTGGATCGACAGCGGCGCGCTGGACATCGAGCGCACGCCGCGCCGGGAGATCCCGGCCGCCATGGACCGGCTGAACGACTGCCTGGCCCGGGCCCTCGCCTCCCTCATCGTCCAGGGCGTCACCGAAGCGCGCTGAGCACCGCTCGCGTCGCCTCGGCCGTGCCGGAGGTGCCGCCGATATCGGCGGTGCGCAGCCCTTCGCTGAAGGCCGCGTCCACCGCCGCGCGGATCTCCTGCGCGGCCTCGGCCATGGCATCGCCCGCGTCCCGCATCGCCAGCCATTCCAGCATCATGGCTGCGGACAGGATCGTGGCAGTGGGGTTCGCCTTGCCCTTCCCGGCGATGTCCGGCGCCGTTCCGTGGCTCGGCTGGAAGACCGCATGCCCCTCGCCCAGATCGGCCGAAGGCGCGAAACCCATGCCGCCGATCAGCCCGGCCGCGAGGTCGGACAGGATGTCGCCGAACATGTTCTCGGTCGGCAGCAGGTCGAAATCCCAGGGGCGGCGGATGAGGTCGAGCGCCATGGCATCGACATAGGCGGCATCGTGCCGAACCTCCGGGTAGTCCACGGCGACCTCCTGGAATATCTGCCGCAGCCAGGCGAAGGCCCGGAAGACATTGGCCTTGTCCACCAGCGTCACCCGTCCGGACCGGCCGAGCCGCCGGGCGCGCTGGCCCGCCAGATCGAAGGCCATGCGGGCCAGCCGCAGGGAGGTCCCGCGCGTCATCCGCAGCGTCTCCTCGGCCTGATCCCTCGTGACCACGCCCTTGTCCTTGGAGAAGAACAGGCCCTCGGTGCTTTCCCGCAGGATCACGAAATCGATCTTCGCCGCCCGCGGATCCACCAGCGGCAAGGGCACGCCCGGAATGGCCCGGATCGGGCGCACCCCGCCGAAGAGGTCCAGGCGCTGGCGCAGCGTGATCTGGGGTGCGAGCTCCGTCCCGTCCGCGTGGCGTATGCCGGGCCAGCCCATGGCGCCCAGCAGGATCGCATCGGCCTTCCGGGCGCGATCGAACACTTCGTCGGAGAGGTCAGTGCCGGTGTCTCGGTAGGCGAAGGCCCCGGCGCGGAGCTCCGTGAAGCCCAGGCCGAGCGAATGCCGGGCATCGACCTTCCGCAGGACGGCCAGCGTCGCCTCCACGACCTCCGGACCGATTCCATCCCCGGCCAGCACCGCGATGTCGTAGCTATTCATGATCTTGCGCTTCCGCTTCCCATCGCGCGAAGCTAGCCGCCCATGACGAAGCGGCAAGAGCCGCCGGACGGGAGACGCCATGACGATCATGCGCCGCGCCTTGCTGGCCGCGCCCAGCCTGTGGCCCCTCGCCGCGACGGCGCAGGGCGGTTGGCCGGAGCGTCCGGTCCGCATCATCGTGCCCTTCCCGCCCGGCCAGGCGGCCGACATCTTCACGCGCCTGGTGGCCGAGCAGCTCTCCGCGCGCTGGCCGCAGCGCGTCGTCGTCGAGAACCGGGGCGGCGGCGCCGGCGCGCCAGCGCTGGAGGCAGGCGCCCGCGCCGCGCCGGACGGCTACACGTTGACGGCCGGTACCTCGGGCACGCTGGGCGTCAATCCCTCCGTGCTCCAGCGGCTGCCCTACGATGCGGAGCGGGACTTCGCGCCGATCAGCAATATCGCGATGGTGCCCCTGCTGCTCATCGCCCATCCGAGCTTCCCGGCCCGGACCATCCAGGAGCTGGCGGAGATGGCCCGGGCCCGTCCGGGCGAGATCAACGTCGCCTCAGCCGGCCCCGCGACCAGCCAGCACCTGGCGATCGAGCTGCTGCAGCTGCGGACCGGGCTGCGCTTCAACATCGTCCATTACCGGGGGTCGGGGCCCGGCATCACCGACCTGGTCGCGGGCAACGTGCCGGTGATGATGGACAGCGTCGCCAGCGCCATGCCGCATATCCAGGGTGGCCGCGCCCGGGCACTGGCCGTCGCCCAGCCGCGCCGGGTGCCGCAGCTGCCGGAGCTTCCCACCATCGCGGAGACGATATCGCCGGGCTACGAGGCCGCGGGCTGGACGGGGCTCGTCGCGCCCGCGGCAACGCCGGCGGAGATCGTCCGGCGCATTTCCGAGGATGTGCGCGCCATCCTCGGCGATCAGGCCATGCAGGCCCGCATCATCGGCCTGGGGGCGCTGGCGGACCCCGGCACGCCGGAGCAGTTCACGACCTTCGTGCGGAGCGAGATCGCGAAATGGCGCGAGGTCGCCCAGGCGGCCAATGTCCGCCTGGACGGCTAATCGCGCCCTGCTACTTCCGCTGGATCAGCTCGATCTTGTAGCCGTCCGGATCCTCGATGAAGGCGATCAGCGTGGTGCCGAACTTCACCGGGCCCGGCTCGCGCGTGATCTTCACGCCGGCGGCGCGCATCTTCTCGCAGGAGGCATAGAGGTCGGGCAGGCCGATCGCGAGGTGACCGAAGGCGGTGCCCGTGTCGTACTTGTCGACGCCGTAGTTGTAGGTCAGCTCCAGCACCGTCTCGGAGCTCTCGTCACCGTAGCCGAGGAAGACGAGGGTGTACTTGCCGTCCGGCACGTCGTTCCGGCGCAGCTCCTTCATGCCGAGATGGCTGGTGTAGAAGCCGATGCTGCGGTCGAGATCGCCGACGCGCAGCATGGTGTGCAGATAGCGGAAGCCTTCGCTCATGATCGGGTCTCCTCCAGGGATGGTGGCATTCAGGCGGTAAAGCGTTCGGGATCGACGGCCAGGACGAAGATGCCCGCCGCCTCGGCCGCTTGAAGAGTGGCCGTCCGTTCCGCGAGTATGGTGCGACCGGCCTCGATGGCAATGCCGCGCAGCCCGGCCGATTTGGCGCCAGCCACCGTGACGGGGCCTACGACCGGCGCGTCGATGCGCATCTCCTGATCCGTCTTCGCGAGCTTCACCAGCACGCCGCCTGGCCCTTCGCGGCGAAGGTCGCCGGCGCGGGCGATCAGCGCGTCCGTCCCCTCCACGGCCTCGATGCCGAGGACGAGGCCCTGCTGCACCACCACTGCCTGGCCGACATCGAGCGGCGCCAGGCAGCGCAGCGTCTGGATTCCGCGCAGGATATCGGCCCGCGCCGTCGCATCCGGCTCGCTCCCGACCAGCAGGCCCGCCTCGGCGGCCGTGCTGTCCTCGATGAGGGACTGGGGCGAGATGATCTCGAAGCCTTCCTCGCCCAGCACCTGCGCGACCGCGCGGAACAGCGCGTCGTCGCCAGAGAAGATCGCCACCCCTACGCGGGCCATCGCCTTCGCCGTCCAGACGTCGGGCAGCAGCGCCAGCATCGAGGGCCGCTTCACCCGGCCCGCCAGGACGACGTGGGTCACGCCCTCCCGCTTCATGTGCTGGATGATGGAGCCGCCCGCGCCGAGCCGCTCCTCTACATGGGGAAACGGCTCGAAATCGGCGGGCTCGCCGAAGCCCCTCAGGCAGACGACGAAGATCTCATGGCCGGCGCGACGGGCGGCCTCGGCAACGCGTACCGGAAAAGGTCCGGCGCCGGCCAGAAGGCCGAGCTTCACGCGTCCTCTTCCTCGACCCCCAATTCCACGGCCATGCGGCCGGGCCTGATCAGCTCGCGCTTGCGGTCGCCGGAGCGCAGGAAGGCCAGCACCTCGCCCACCAGGACATCACCGGCGAAACGCTCCTCGGCGGCGACCAGCCGGGCGGCGAAGGTGCCGGGCTCGCGGAAGAGGAGCCGGAAGGCGGCACGCAGGGCGTGCAGGTTCTCGCGGGAGAAGCCGCGCCGCCGCAGCCCGACCACGTTGAGGCCGACCAGGCGCGCCGGAAGGCCGAAGACATTGCCGAAGGGCGGCACATCGTTCGTGACGCCGGCAAGGCCGCCGACCATGGCATGGCGGCCGACGCGAACCATCTGGTGGATTGCCGCACCGCCACCCAGGAAGCACTGCTCGCCGAGCTGCACATGGCCGCCCAGCATCACGTTGTTGGCGAGGATCACGCGATCCCCGACGCGGCTGTCATGGCCCACATGGCTGCAGGCCATCAGCAGGCAATCGGCGCCCACGCGGGTCATGCCGTCACCGCCGACGCTGCCGCGATGGACCGTGACGTGCTCGCGCAGATGGCTGCGCGGCCCGATCACGACGCCCGTCGGCTCGCCGTGGTACTTCAGGTCCTGCGGCGGCAGACCCACGGAGGCATAGGCGGAAAGCCGGCTTTCCGCGCCGATCCGCGTCTGCCCCTCGATAACCACATGGGAGACGAGCTCGACGCCCTCCTCCAGCACGACGCCGGGGCCGACGATGCAGAAGGGCCCGACGCGGCAGCCGGAGCCGATCTGCGCCCCCGCCTCGATCACGGCCGATGGGTGAATGGTGGCCGTGCCGGAAATGCTGTCCACGTTATTCACCGGTCCCTGATCATGGCCGCATAGGTGGCCTCGGCGACGACAACGTCATCCACCTTGGCCTGAGCGGAGAACTTCCAGACGTTCATGCGCCGCTGCACCTTCGTGACGTGCACGCGGATCTGGTCGCCCGGCACGACAGGGCGCCGGAACTTCGCATTGTCGACCGACATGAAATAGACGAGCTTGCCCTGCGCGTTCTCGCCGAGCGTCGCCACCACCAGCACCGCCGCGGTCTGCGCCATGCTCTCGACGATGAGCACGCCGGGCATCACCGGCTCCGTCGGGAAATGTCCCTGAAAGAAGAACTCATTGATCGTGACGTTCTTCACGCCGATCGCCGACTCGCCAAGCACGAGATCGACGACCCGGTCGATCAGCAGGAACGGGTAGCGATGCGGAATCGCCGCCATGATCTGGGCGATGCCGTAGGTCTCGATCGTCGTATTGGGGGGTGCCGCCTGATCCATGGCTTTCACTCCGCTTCTCGTCTCTTCACTTGCCGCGATTCCGCTGTCAGGCGTCTCAAAACTTGCAAGGACCTAAAGGCCTCGCGAAGGGGTTGTGCCGGCGTTCCGAACACCTCGGAGCCGGCCGGCAGATCGGCGATGACGCCTGTCTGTGCGCCGATACGGGCCCGATTGCCAATCGAAAGATGCCCGGCGAATCCCGCCTGGCCGCCCGCGCTGACGTAATCGCCCATCACGGTCGATCCGGAAACCCCGACCTGGGCCACAAGAATGCAACCCCGACCCATGCGGACGTTATGCCCGACCTGGACCAGATTATCGATCCGGCTACCCTCGCCCAGGACGGTATTGGCCAGAGCCCCGCGGTCCACGCAGCTATTCGCCCCGATTTCCACGCCCTGGCCGATCTCGACCAGGCCGAGCTGGGGTGCCGTCTCGAACCGGCCGTCCCGGGTCACCGTGAAGCCGAAGCCCTCCTGCCCCACCCTCGCGCCTGGATGCAGGACGACCCCGTCCGCGCAGATGGCATGGGAGATGGAGGCGTGGCTGTGCAGCACGCAGCCCTTCCCGAGCACCACGCCGGCGCCGACCGTCACGAGCGGGCCGATCAGGCAGCCCTCCCCGATGCGGGCGCCCGCACCGATCACGGCCATGGGCCCAATCTCGGTCCCCGCGCCGATCACCGCGTCGTCGGCGACGACGGCCGTCGGATGGATGCCGGGCTGCGGCCCGGGGCGCGGATGGAACAGGGCTGCGACCTTGCCGAAGGCGGTGGCCGGCGCCTCGCAGATGATCGCGACGCAGCCTTCCGGCACATGGCCCGCCAGGGCCTCCGGCACCAGGACGGCACCCGCGCGCGTCGCCGCCAGGGCGGCGACATAGCGCGGCTTTTCGCAGAAGCTGACGTCGCCCCTATCCGCCGCCTCAAGAGAAGCGACGGCGGAAAACCTCCGGTCCGGATCTCCCTGGAAGACGCCGCTGGCCGCTGAAGCAATAGCGGCCAGCGTCTGAGGGCCTGCGTCCCTGAAAAAGCGGGCGTCAGCCGGCATGCGCAACGCCCCCCATTTCCGGGTTAGCGGCGAGCCGGCGGCTGCGCGGCGGGAGCCGGGCGAGCAGGAGCGGCCGGGGCAGCGGCAGGAGCCTGGGCGCCAGCAGGCGGCGTCGGCGGCTGCGAGCCATCGCTCTCCGGCGGAATCGTCACCTGCCGGAGCGTCCGGTTGAACTGCTGGGCCACCTCTTCCGTCAGGTCGAAGGCGGGCTCGTTCATGATGACGAGCGGGCGCGGCACCACGATGTTGACCGTGCGGCTGTTCGCCACCTGCCGGACCACGCCGCCCAGCGCTTCCTCGATCTGCATGAGGGACTGCTGCGCGGCCTGCTCGATGGCCTGGCTGCGGTTGCGGAAGATGCGCTGGCTGTCGGTGATCCGGTCCTGCAGCTCACGCTCACGGGCGCGGATCTGCTCCGGATTCATCTGGGCTCGCTGCGTGGCGAGGGCCTGCTGCGCATCGCGCCAGCCGTTCTGCTCACGCTGCAGATCGTCGTTCAGGCGGGTCCGGCGCCGCTCGATCTCTTCGCGGACCTGGTTGAACGCCGTCGACAGGCGCTGAATCTCGGGAATGTCCACGATGCCGATCACGGCCGGGGGCGGCGGCGTACCGGCCGGCAGCGCCGGCGGACGGGCTGCGGTCGGCCCGGGGCGGGCGGCGGGCTGCTGCGGCTGAGCCGCCGGCCGCTGCGGCTGGGCCTGGGCGGGGCGCTGGCCGGCCGCACCCTGGTTCTGGCCAGGCACGAACCACTCCTGCCCCTGGCGCTGCTGGGCGAAAGCCACAGTCGGCGCCAGCCCGAGCAGCAGGGCCATCGAAAGTCGGAACGTTGTCATTGGCATCTACCTGTCTCAGCGCTCAGAAGCGCGTACCAAAGCCGAAGCGGAAAACCTGCGTCTCGTCATAGCGCTGCTTCGCGACAGCCCGGGCCACGTCGAGGTTGATGAGGCCGAACGGGCTCCGCCAGGAGATACCGACGCCCGCGCCGACGCGCGGCGCGGAGGTGTCGCCGATGCCGGTACCCGACACCGTGTCCCACAGCGCGCCAACGTCCACGAAGGCACGGCCGACCAGCCCGATCTCGGACGGCACGGGCAGCGGGAAGCGCATCTCGGTGGTCTGCGTCCACATCAGGCGGCCGCCGAGGGCGTCGCGCGTCGCAAGGTCGCGCGGACCGGCACCCGCGAGGGCGAAGCCTCGCAGGTTCTCGCCGCCCAGGAAGAAGCGGTCGACGATGCGGTCGGGCTTGCCGCCATAGGAGTGCAGCATGCCCACGCTGCCGAAGAAGGTCAGCACGTAGTCCGGATTTCCGAAGACGCGCTCGAAGGGCAGGAACAGCGCGCCGTCGAGGCGGGCGCGCACATAGGCCACGTCGCCGCCCAGACCCGCGAAGTCGGTACCCAGGCGCAGCAGGTAGCCGCGCCGCGGCTCGATCAGGTTGTCGCGGGTGTCGTAGGCGAGCGTCTGGCTGATCTGGCTGAGGACCGTGCTGCCGCGCTGCTCCAGAACGAAGCGCGAGGCCCCGGGCTGGATGTCGTAGATGTCACGATTGACGAGGCTGTACGACCAGGACTGCCGCAGCCGCTCGTTGAACTCGTAGCCGGCGCGAAGCGCGAAGCCGGCCCGGCGCTCGCTGTACTGCGAAACGGTGAGCAGGTTGCGCTGAATGTAGAAGAGGTCGGCACCAACCGCGAGGTTACGGTCCAGGAAGGCCGGCTCGGTCAGCGAGATGTCGACCTGGCTGCGGCGCTGCGCGATCGTGGTGTTCAGGCGCGCATCGAGGCCCGTGCCCGAGAGGTTGCGCTCGCGAAGGCCGAAATCGGCCAGGAAGCCGGCGTCGGTCGAGTAGCCACCGCCGACGCTGACCTCACCCGTCGCACGCTCGGAGATCTGCGTGTTCAGGATTGTCCGGTCAGGTGCGGAGCCCGGCGAATTGGTGATCTGGACGTCGCTGAAATAGCCCAGGTTGCGGATGCGCTCGCGCGAGCGGCGAACCTGCGCCGCGTTGAAGGCATCGCCTTCCGCGAGACGGAACTCGCGGCGGATCACCCGATCCTGCGTGCGCGTATTGCCGTTGATGTCGATGCGCTCGACGAAGACGCGGGGCGCCTCGTTCACCGCGAAGGTGATGTTGATCTTGCGGGTCTCGGTGTCCCGCGTGATGCGCGGCTGGACGTCGACGAAGGGGAAGCCGCGCAGGTTGGCCGCATCGGCCACCGCCTGGGCGCTCCGCTCCACCGCATCGCCGTCGTACCACTCGCCGGGCGCGATCTCGAGGAAGCGGCGAAGCTGCGACGTGTCCAGATTCGGGAAGGCCGAGGTGATCTCGACCGTGCCGAAGGTGTAGCGCTGACCTTCGTCGATATTATAGGTCAGGAAGAAGCCGCTGCGATCGGGCGCCAGCTCCGCCGTGGCGGTGCCGACCTGCACATCGGGATAGCCCGTGCGGAGATAATAGCGGCGCAGCAACTCGCGGTCGAAGTTGAGGCGATCGGGGTCGAAAGTGTCGGAGTTGGACAGGAAGCGGTAGAAGGCCTGCTCCTTCGTCGACACGACCTCGCGCAGGCGCGTGTCGCTATAGGCCCGGTTGCCGACGAAATTGATCCGCGCGACGAGCGCGGCCTCGCCCTCCTGGATCTCGAAGACGACGTCGACCCGGTTCTGGTCGAGCTCGATCAGCTTCGGCTCCACGCGCGCCGCGAAGCGGCCGCGCCGGGCATAGAGATCCAGGATGCGCTGCCGGTCCGCCTGGACGAGCTGCGAGGTGTAGACCGAGCGCTGGCGAAGCTGCACTTCGTTGCGCAGCACGTCATCGGAAACGCGGCGGTTGCCCTCGAAGGCCACGCGGTTGACCAGCGGATTTTCCGACACGTCGACGACGAGGCGCGAGCCGTCGCGCGAGATTCGGACGTCACGGAACAATCCGGTCGCGAAAAGGCTGCGAATCGAACGATCGGCGCGATCGGTGTCGTAGGTGTCGCCGGGCTGGAGCAGCATGTAGCTGCGCACCGTGTCCGTCTCGATCCGCTGGTTGCCACGGATCTCGACCGCGGTGAGCACACCGCCCTGGGCCTCGGCCGCGCGGCCCTGAACCGGCCGCCCGCCCTGCGAGAGGGCCGGGACAGGCGACAGCATCACGAGACCGGCGGTCGTGAGCAAAAGTGCGCGCAGCGTTGTCGTCAAGGAAGGACCCATATGTTTGCTTCGAGCCGGAGCCGCCCGGAACATAGCCGCGCCGCCGCCTTGCCGCCACCCTGCCATTTCCTGCCTCGTCATCCGATGAGCCCGGCGACCCAGCGCCCGATGCCGCCATGGGCCACATCATTCCAGGTCGCAAACAAAAACAGACAGATAAGCACCGCGAAGCCGGCCCGGAAGCCATATTCCAGAGCCTTGGGCGGCAGCGGCCGCCCCCGGATGGCCTCGGCCGCGTAGAACATCAGGTGCCCACCGTCCAGCAGCGGAATCGGGAAGAGGTTCAGCAGCGCGAGGCTGACGGAGAGCAGCGCCATCAGATTGATGAGCGGGACGATGCCCAGCGTGGCGGCCTGGCCGGAGACTTCGGCGATTCGGATCGGCCCGCCGAGCTCCTGCGCGCTGCGCGAGCCCGTCAGCATCTCCCCGATGCCGGCCAGCGTCGCCCAACTGACCTCGGCCGTCTGGACCGTCCCGGCCCAGAGCGCCGAGGCGGGGTTCAAGCGCTCGAAGGTGGCCTGACCACCCTGGATGCCCAGGATACCGATCGGCTGGGCCTCGCTCCCCGGGCGCACGGCGGGGACGACCTGCAGGGTCATCTCACGCCCTTCGCGTGTGATCTGGACGGCGACCTGCTGGCCCGCCCGGGGCTGGATGTGGTGCTGGACCTGATCGAACCGCGTCACGCGGTTGCCGTCCAGGGCAATGATCGTGTCGCCGGGCAAGATGCCCGCGGTCTCGGCCGCGGAACCGGGAGACACCGCCGCCACCGAGGTCAGACCGGTCGGGATGCCGTTCGTCGCGAAGAGCAGCGCGAAGAGAAGCGCCGCCAGGAGGAAGTTGGCGATGGGACCGGCCGCCACGACGATCGCGCGGTCCAGCACGCTCTTGTTGTGGAAGGTCATGCCCGGGCGTTCCACGACGCGCTCGGCCTCGGGCGTCTCGTCCATGGGCGCCTGGCCGTGGAGCTTCACGTAGCCGCCGAGGGGGATCCAGGCGATTCGCCACTCGGTGCCGCGCCGGTCGTGCCAGGTCGCGATCGGCTTGCCGAAGCCGATGCTGAAGGCGTCCACATGGACCTTGCGCCAACGCGCCGCGAGGTAGTGGCCGAGCTCATGGAAGAAGACGAGGACGCCCAGCACGACCAGGAAGGCCAGCAGGGTGCGAACGGCGGAGGGGAGGAATTCGAGCATGATGGAACTCCGTCAGGCCGCGACGCGATGGGCGGCGATACGCGACGCCTCGCGGCGGGCGGCCTCATCGAGGGCCAGGACGGAAGCGAGATCGGAGACCGGCTGCGTGCCCAGGATCGCCAGCGTCTCCTCGACCACCACGGCAATGTCCAGGAAGCCCAGGCGGCGGGTCAGGAACAGCTCGACGGCGATCTCGTTCGCCGCATTGAGCACGCAGGGCGCGCCGCCCTCGGCCTCCAGCGCCTCGCGGGTGAGGCGAAGCGCGGGGAAGCGCTGCTCGTCCGGCGCCTCGAAATCGAGGCGGCTCAGCGCCGCGAGATCCAAGCGGGCCACATCGACCGACATACGGTTCGGCCAGGCGAGGCAGCTGGCGATGGGCGTGCGCATGTCCGGCGTGCCCAGCTGCGCCAGGAGGGAGCCGTCCGCATACTGCACGAGCCCGTGCACGGCCGACTGGGGGTGGATCAGCACCGACAGCTGGTCGAGCCGGACGGGGAAGAGCCGCGCAGCCTCGATCACCTCGAGGCCCTTATTGAACATGGTCGCGCTGTCGACGCTGATCTTGGCGCCCATGGACCAAACCGGGTGGCGGACCGCCTGCTCCGGCGTCGCCTTGGCCATCTGGGCCTGGGTCCATTCGCGGAAGGGGCCGCCGGAGGCGGTCAGGATGATCTGCTCGATCACCGAGGGATCGCGCGCGTCCAGCGCCTGGAAAATGGCGTTGTGCTCGGAATCGGCCGGCAGCAGCGTGGCCCCGCTGCTTCGGGCGGCCGCCATGACGATGGGGCCCGCGCAGACCAGGCTCTCCTTATTGGCCAGCGCCAGCGTGCCGCCGCGGCCGAGGGCCGCCAGGGTGCTCCGCAGGCCGGCCGCGCCGACGATGGCCGCCATGGTCCAGTCGGCAGGGCGCGCGGCCGCGGCGACCACGGCATCCGCGCCCGCCGCCGCCTCGATGCCGGAACCCGACAGCTCGTCCTTCAGGGCGGCATAGGCGCGCTCATCGGCCACAACCGCGAGCCGGGCGCCATGCGCCTTGGCCTGGGCGGCCAGGGTCTTCGCGTCCTTGCCGGCCACCAGCGCCTCGACGGCGAACTCGCCGGGCCGCGCCGCGGAAATAAGGGAAAGCGTGCTGCGCCCGACCGAGCCGGTGCTGCCCAGGACCGTGACGCTGCGGGGGGACGAGTCGGCCAAGCCTACCTCCAAAGATGAACGCCGTGCCCGACGGCCAGGCCGATCAGCGCGGCAAGGGGTGCCGCTGCGATAACACCGTCAAGCCGGTCCAGAAGACCGCCATGGCCCGGGATCAATCCGGACGAGTCCTTTACGCCGAATCGCCGCTTAATCCAGCTTTCCAGCAAGTCACCCGCCTGCGTGGCGATGCCGAGCAATGCGGAGACGAGGATGACCCGCCCTGCCGATCCGCCGCCGCCCAGCGCCATAGCGGCCAGCAGGCCCACGGCGGAAGCGCCGAACAGACCGCCGAGCGAGCCCGACCACGTCTTGTTCGGAGAAATGGCCGGCGCGAGCTTCGGGCCGCCCAGACTCCGTCCGGCTATATAGGCGGAGATGTCCGAGGCCCAAACGACGAGAAGCAGGAAGATGACATTGTCCCGGCCGACGAGATCGTCGCCCCGCAGGACCACGAGCGCGACGCCCGCGATGCCCAGATAAAGGACACCGAAAGCCCACCAGAACGGGCGCGTACCAACGCTCCGGGATGCGGCATACCAGGCCCCGACCGCGCCGATGCCGAGGAGGCCGAGCCCGGCCGCCGGATGCCCCAGCAGCGCGAGTGCCAGCGCCGCCAGGACCGAGGGAGCCACGAAAATGCCGGGCGAGGCCACGGTCGAGCCGCCGCAGAGCTTCGCCCATTCCCAGGAGAGGCCGGTCATGCAGAGGGCCATCAGGGCCGCCCAGCCATATCCGCCGAACCAGACGCAAAGAAGTGCTGCGGGCCCCAGCACGGCTGCGGTCAGCGCGCGCTTCGGCAGATCACCCCAATCCCGCATTCAGCCGATACGCGCGCCGAAACGCCGCTCCCGCGCGGCATAATCCGTCAGGGCGGCCTGGAAATCGGTCGCGCCGAAATCCGGCCAGAGGCCCGGAAGGAACACCAGCTCGGCGTAGGCCGCCTGCCACAGCAGGAAATTCGAGAGGCGCTGCTCGCCCGAGGTCCTGATGATGAGGTCGGGGTCGGGCATGCCGGCCGTGAAAAGGCGGGAGGCGAAGGCCGCCTCGTCCAGCTTCTCCGGATCGAGCTCGCCACGGGCCGCGGCAACCGCGGCGGCACGAGCGGCGGAGAGAATCTCCGCCCGGGCCCCATAGGAAAGCGCGACGGTCAGGTTCAGCCGGGCACCGCCCGCGGTGCGCTCCTCGGCCGCATCGATGGCCTTCAGGGTATCCTCGCCGAAGCGGGCGCGGTCCCCGATGACGCGGAGCCGCACGCCCTCGCGCGACAGCTGGGCGACCTCGGCCCGAAGGTAGTGCCGCAGAAGAGTGGTGAGTTCCTGCACCTCGTCCGCCGGCCGCCCCCAATTCTCGGAGGAGAAAGCGAAGAGCGTCAGCCAGGACACGCCCGCCTTCATCGCGGCCTCGATCGTGCGCCGGGCGGCATCCGCCCCCGCCCGATGGCCCAGGGCCACGGGAAGCCCCCGCGCCTGCGCCCAGCGACGATTGCCGTCCATGATGACAGCGACGTGGCGGGGCGGCGGCGCGCCCGCCCCCGCCTTCAAGGCAGGGTGCGAGGACATCAGACGGTCTTGATGTCCTTTTCCTTCTCAACAAAGGACACGTCGATCTTCTTCACGTATTCGTCGGTCAGCTTCTGGACTTCGTCGGACCAGCGCTTGGCGTCGTCCTCGCCGATCTCGGACTTCTTCTTCCAGCCCTGGATCTGCTCCATGCCGTCCCGGCGGACGCCGCGGATCGCCACCTTGGCGCCCTCCGCATACTTCGCCGCCGTCTTGGCCAGCTCGTTGCGGCGCTGCTCGGTCAGCGGCGGCAGCATGACGCGAATGGTCTGACCTTCGGATTGCGGGTTCAGGCCCAGGCCGGAATCGCGGATCGCGATCTCCACGGCCTTGACCACGGACCGGTCCCAGACCTGGACCTGAAGCATCGAAGGCCCGCCGACCGAGACGTTGGCGACCTGGCTCAGCGGCTGGTTGCTGCCATAGGCCTCGACGCGGATCGGCTCGAGCAGCGAGGGGCTCGCCCGCCCGGTGCGCAGGCCGGTGAATTCCTTCTTCAGCGTCTCCAGCGCGCCGTCCATGCGGCGCACCAGGTCGGTCTTGAGGGTCTTGTTGTCGGGCGGAGCGGACATGGGAAATGCTTCGCGATCAGGGGGTGTCGGTCACGGTGGTGAAGCGGCCTTCGCCCTTCATCACCGCCGTGAAGGCACCGGGTTCATGAATGTTGAAGACAATAATGGGCAGATGGTTCTCGCGCGCAACCGAGATGGCCGCGGCGTCCATCACCGCGAGGTCGCGGGAAAGCATCTCGAGATAGGTGAGCGTCGTATAGCGCTCGGCATCCGGGGTCGTGCGGGGATCGGCGGCATAGACGCCATCCACCTGCGTGCCCTTCAGGAGCACGTCGCAGCCCATCTCGGCGGCGCGCAGCGCGGCGGCCGTGTCGGTCGTGAAGAAGGGGTTGCCGGTGCCGGCACCGAAGATGACGACCCGGCCCTTCTCCATGTGGCGCATGGCGCGCCGGCGGATATAGGGCTCGCAGATCGCGCTCATCTCGATGGCGGATTGCACGCGGGTCTGAACGCCCATCTTCTCGAGGGCAGACTGCATGGCCAATGCGTTCATCACGGTGGCCAGCATGCCCATGTAGTCGGCCTGGGCGCGATCCATACCGGTCGCCGCACCGGCGATTCCGCGGAAGATGTTGCCGCCGCCGATCACCATGGCGACTTCGACGCCCAGATCGACGACGCCCGAGACGTCCTGTGCGATGGCCTTGAGGGTGGCGACGTCCAGCCCGTAGGAGCGGTTGCCCATCAAGGCCTCGCCGGAGACCTTCAGCAGCACACGCTTATATTTGGGCGTTTCGCTCATCGCTGATCCGGTCCACTGATGGGTTTGTAATGGCAGGCAAATGTGGCGCCGGGGCGGCAAACCGCCCCGGCGCGGGTAAATTCAGCCGACGCCCGAAACGGCCGCAACCTCGGCCGCGAAGTCGCTGGTCTGCTTCTCGATGCCTTCGCCGAGCTGGAAGCGGGCAAAGCCCTTCGCCTCCAGGCCCGCCTTGGCGACCACGGCCTTCACGCGGCTCTCGCCGTCATGCACCCACACCTGCTCCAGGAGGACGACTTCCTCGTAGAACTTGCGGATGCGGCCTTCGACCATCTTCTCGATGACGGCCGGCGGCTTGCCGGAGCCCTGCGCCTGCTCGGTCAGCACCGCCTTCTCCCGCTCGAGAGCGGAGGGGTCGACGGCGGAGACGTCCAGGGCCTCGGGACGGGTCGCGGCCACATGCATGCCGATCTGCCGGCCGAGCGTGGTGACGACGGCTTCCTCGCCCTCACCCTCGAGCGCGACGAGCACGCCGATCTTGCCGAGACCCGGCTTGACCGCATTGTGCATGTAGGTGGCGACCGTGCCCTTCTCGACCGTGAAGACCTTGGCGCGGCGGATCGTCATGTTCTCGCCGATCGTCGCGATCATCTTGGTCAGCTCTTCCTGGGTGCTGTGCGTCGTCCCAGGGAAGGTGGCGGCCTTGAGCTTCTCCAGGTCATCGCCGACCGAGAGGGCGAGACCCGCCACCTCGGCCACGAAGTTCTGGAAGTTCTCGTTGCGCGCGACGAAGTCGGTCTCGGCATTCACCTCGACCATCGCCGCGACGCCGGGGCCGGAGGCAACGCCCACCAGACCCTCGGCAGCCACGCGACCGGACTTCTTGGCGGCGGCCGAAAGGCCCTTCTTCCGCAGCCAGTCGATCGCCGCCTCGATGTCGCCGCTGGCTTCCACCAGCGCCTTCTTGCAGTCCATCATGCCGGCGCCCGTCGCTTCGCGCAGGTCCCGCACCATGGCGGCCGTGATTTCAGCCATTGCTCAAGCTCCTCGTTATGGCGCCCAGTGTGTTGAAGCTCAGGCCTGCGGGGCCGGAACTTCTTCGGCGACAACCTCTTCGGCCACCGGCTCGGCAAGGGCGCCGACGTCGCGACCGGACGCCTGCAGCTCGGCCGAGATGCCGTCGAAGACGGCGGAGGCGACGAGGTCGCAGTAAAGGTTGATCGCGCGGATCGCGTCGTCATTGCCCGGGATCGGGAAGGTGACGCCCGAGGGATCGCAGTTGCTGTCCACGACGGCCACGACCGGAATGCCGAGCGTGTTGGCCTCCTGGATCGCCAGCTTCTCCTTCACCACGTCGATGACGAAGATCATGTCGGGCAGGCCGCCCATTTCGCGGATACCACCGAGCGCGCGGTCGAGCTTGTCGCGCTCGCGCGTCAGCATCAGCACTTCCTTCTTGGTCAGGCCCTGGATGTCGCCCTGCAGGCGCGCGTCCATTTCCTTGAGGCGCTTGATGGAGCCCGTGATGGTCTTCCAGTTGGTCAGCATGCCGCCGAGCCAACGGTGATTCACATAATACTGGCCGCAGCGCGTCGCGGCTTCCGCCACGTACTCGGCCGCCGCCTTCTTGGTGCCCACGAAGAGCACGCGGCCGCCGCCGGCCACCGTGTCACGCACGGCGCGCAGGGCGCGCTCGAGCATCGGGACGGTCTGCTGCAGGTCCAGGATGTGGACCTGGTTGCGCACGCCGAAGATGTACGGCGCCATGCGCGGGTTCCAGCGCCGCGTGTGGTGGCCGAAATGAACGCCAGCCTCGAGGAGCTGACGCAGGGAAACGTCGGGCATCGCCATGAGCGAAATCCTTCCAAAACAGTCCGGTTGAGCCTCCGCGACGCGAACCCCGGCAGAAGCCGGGACCGGACCCTTGCCATCAGGAAGGGAGCGTCGCGTGTGGATTGCCGGCGGACCTCCCGCCGGCTGGGCACGCCTATGACGTAAAAGCCCCCGCCATGCAAGATGAGGCGGCCTCTTCCAGCACCTGCCGAAGGCGCGCGCCCCCCGCTTCCAGGGTGGAATCATTATGGATCGTGACGACATCGAGCCCCTCGGGGAGGCCCATTTCCCGATCGAGGCGGGCGGCGATCTGGGCCACCGTCTCGCGCCCCCGCCGGGCCAGGCGCTCGGCCAGGACCTCCCGCGGCGCCGTCACCTCAACGACGCGCAGGCGCCGCATCCCGGCCGCCTCGCGCAGCACGGTCCGGGACACGCTGATGATGGCGAGCCGGTCCGCCGGCGCCTCGCTACGCCGGATGCCGTAATGGAGCCCATGCGCCTGCCAGGTCAGGAGGAAGGCCCCTTCCCGCTCCAGCGACTGGAAAACCTCGAGGGACACGGCCTCATGCGCCTCGCCGCCGGCATCGACCGGCCGGGTGATGGTGCGTCGCGCGAAATGGAAGCGGTCGTCGCCCGCCAGATCGGCGCGGACCCGGTCCAGAAGGCTGTCCTTCCCGGCCCCCGAAGGTCCCGCCATTGCCACCCAGATCATCGCCCCTCCGGATTGACCCCGTGGCGCCTTTTTGCACAGATCACCGCACATTCCAAAAAGGGCCCAGCATGTTCACCACCCGCCCCGAGATCGCCGGCACCTTCGGGGCCGTGGCGTCCACGCATTGGCTCGCAAGCCAGGTGGGAATGGCCGTGCTGGAGCGGGGCGGCAATGCCTTTGACGCCGCCGCCGCCGCGGGCTTCACCCTGCAGATCGTGGAGCCGCACCTGAACGGCCCCGGCGGCGACTGCCCGATCATCCTGCACGACGCCCGCCTCAAGAAGGAGCTGGTGATCTGCGGCCAGGGGCCGGCCCCCGCCGGCCTGACCGTCGACCTGGTGAAGAACCAGCTCGGCCTCGACATGATGCCCGGGACGGGCTTTCTCGCGGCGCCGATCCCCGGCGCCTTCGACGCCTGGGCCTCCATGCTGCTGAACCACGGCACCTGGCGCCTGCGGGACATCCTTTCCTATGCGATCGGCTATGCCCGGCACGGCGCCCATATGGTGTCCCGGATCTCGCAGACCGTGGCCTCGGTGAAGCCGCTCTTCGAGACGGAGTGGAAGAGCTCGGCCGCCATCTGGCTCCGCGACGGCGGGCCGCAGCCGGGCCAGCTCTTCGCCAACCCTGTCCTGGCCGACACCTATGAGCGGGTGGTCCGGGAGGCCGAGGCCAAGGGCCATGACCGCGATTCCGAGATCGAGGCGGCGCGGAACGCCTGGTATTCGGGCTTCGTCGCGGAGGCGATCGACCGCTTCGGCCGCACGCCGGCCATGGACACCTCCGACCGGCGCCACGCCGCGGTGCTGACCGGGCAGGACCTGGCCGGCTGGCGGGCGGGCGTGGAAGCGCCGGTCGCCCTCGACTTCATGGGGACCACCGTCCTGAAGTGCGGCGCCTGGAGCCAGGGCCCGGCCATGCTGCAGACCCTGTCGCTCCTCTCCGGCTTCGACCTCTCGGCGATGGACCCGGTGGGCGAGGAGTTCGTCCACCACGTCGCCGAGGCGATGAAGCTGGCCTTCGCCGATCGCGAGGCCTTCTACGGCGACCCGAACTTCACGGACGTGCCGCTCGCAACACTGCTCTCCAAGGCCTATGCCGACCAGCGCCGCCAGCTGATCGGCCCGCAGGCCTCGATGGAGTTCCGGCCGGGCAATCCGGACGGCCTGCCCATCCGGGGCGTGGACTATGCCGCCGCCATCGAGCGCGCCGAGGCCATGGCCATGGCCGCCGGCACGGGCGAGCCGACCGTCTCCCGCCTGGGCGCCTCGGGCGGCGACACCTGCCACATCGACGTCATCGACAAGCACGGCAATTTCGTCAGCGCGACGCCTTCCGCGGGCTGGCTGCAATCCTCCCCGGCGGTGCCGGAGCTGGGCTTCTGCCTCGGGACGCGCTGCCAGATGTTCTGGCTGGACGAGACGCTGCCCAACGGGCTGCAGCCCGGCAAGCGCCCGCGCACCACGCTCTCGCCCTCCATGGTGCTGCGCGATGGCAAGCCCTGGCTGAGCTTCGGCACGCCCGGCGGCGAGCAGCAGGACCAGTGGCAGCCCATCATGCTCTCCCGCATGTTGGCGCACGGCTTCAACATCCAGGAGGCGATCGATCTGCCCTCCTTCCATTCGGAGCATTGGGTCAGCAGCTTCTGGCCGCGCGGCGCCAAGCCCGGGAAGCTGGTGCTGGAAGGCCGCTTCGCGCCCGAGGTTCTGGCGGCCCTGCAGGCCCGCGGCCACAAGGCGGAGATGGGCGGCGACTGGAGCGAGGGTCGCCTGACGGGCGCCCGCCTCGAAGCCGACGGGCAGATCTTCGCCGGCGCCAACCCCCGGGGGATGCAGGGCTACGCCGTCGGGCGGTAGCGGCGCTTCCGCTTGGACCTGCGACGGCGATACGAGGAGGAGGTCAGGGATCTGGGGCGGCTCGTCGACGAGCTGACCCAGGCCGGGATGGATCGGGAAACGATCGCCCGCCTCGCCCTCGCCACCAGGTACAAGGACCTCACCGCGGAGCCTTTGCGGTCGCGGATCCTCCAACGCACCGTCGAGACCTATGGAAATCCCGCCGGCCCTTCGATCGACTTCCTCCGGGCGCGCGGCAAGTCATGGGACGACATCATCGACGGCGCGACCCGCCCCGGCCGCGTGAGTTTCTAGGCCACGCCTCTTCCAGATCGATATCCATGCCATGAACGACCTCACCCTCGGCCCACAGCCCGCTCCCCCTCGATCGCACCGGCATTCCGCGCCGGCGGGGCAGGATGGGCTTTATTCGACCTTCAGCCGGGAGGAGTGGTCGCAGCTCGGGAAAGACAGGATTTCCTTGTCTCCCGAGGAGCTGGAAGCCCTTCGCAGCACGGCAGAGCCCGCCTCGCCCACGGATATCGAGGAGATCTTCGGCCCGCTCTGCCGCCTGATCCGCCTGCATGTGGAGGCATCCCATTCGCTTTCCGCCCGCATCGCCGGCAGCCTGCTGCGGAAGGCGGCGGCGCCGAAGCCCTATATCATCGGCATCGCCGGCAGCGTCGCCGTCGGGAAGAGCACCTTCGCGCGGCTGCTGCAGGCGCTGCTGGCCCGGCATTCGAATGCCTGGCGCGTCGACCTCGTCGCGACCGACGGCTTCCTGTTCCCGACCGCTACGCTGGAAGCCCGCGGGCTGATGAAGCGGAAGGGATTTCCCGAGAGCTACGACCTCCGCGGCATGGTCCGCTTCCTGAGCGAGATGAAGGCCGGCGCCAGCGAGCTCGAGATCCCGGTCTATTCCCACGAGGCCTATGACGTGGTGCCGGGCAGCTTCCAGAAGATCCGCCAGCCGGACATCCTGATCTTCGAGGGCCTCAACGTGCTGCAGACGGCGCGGGACGCGCGCTCGACGGCCTCGGACTTCTTCGATTTCAGCGTTTATCTCGATGCCGAGCCGTCAGACATCGCGCGCTGGTACAAGGACCGCTTCCTGCTGCTGCAGCGATCGGTCTTCCAGCGGCCGACTTCCTATTTCCATCACTACAAGGATCTGTCGCCCAAGGAGGCGGCGCGCGTCGCCGCGGAGATCTGGCAATCCATCAACCTGCCGAACCTCACGCGAAACATCCTGCCAACGCGCGACCGTGCGCGGGTGATCCTCCATAAGGATGCCGCGCACAGGATCGTCGAGGTCAGGCTGCGCCAGGGCCCCTGAGGGCCCCGGCGCCTGGAGCCCGGCGATCAGAGCCTGCGCTGCTGGGCCGCCAGGTAGGTGCGGTTGCGCGTCGGCGTGATCAGCACCTCGTTGATGCAGACATGCGGCGGCATCGTCGCGAGGAACAGGACCAGCGCCCCGCAATCCTCGGGCTGCACCATCTCGGCGAGTTCCTTCTCGCTGAGCTTGGTCGGCCGCTTGTCGAGAATCGGCGTGCGCACCTCGCCCGGGCACATGGCGCAGGAGCGGATGCCGTTGCCGCATTCCTCCATGTTGAGGCTGTGGCTCATCGCCACCACCGCATGCTTGGCGGCCGTGTAGCCCGCGCCCGAAAGGGGGCTCACGAAGCGGCCGGCCATGGAGGCCGTGTGGATCATCAGCCCGCCGCCCTGGGCGCGCATGATCGGCAGCGCGGCCATGGCGCTGTAGAAGGCCGAGAACAGGTTGCCGTTCACCAGGTCCTGGACGCCCTCGGGCTTCAGTTCCTTCCAGTTGCGCTGCTGGATGTTCACGCCCGCGTTGTTCACGAGGATGTCGAGCCGGCCGAGCTTGGTCTGGATGAAGTCGGCGACCTTCTGCACGGCGGCCGGCTTGGTGAGATCGGCGGCCTTCACGTGAACCGTGCCGCCGGCGCCCTTGATCTCGGCCGCAACCCTGTCGAGCTTCTCCTTGGTCCGCCCGGTGAGGACGACGACCGCGCCCTCGCCCGCCAGCGCGATGGCGGCGGCTTCGCCGATGCCGCTGCCCGCGCCCGTCACCCACGCGACCTGACCTGTCAGTTTACCCATTGGACTTCGTCCCTCCGCTTCTTCGCGGCGGAGCCTAGTTGGCCTGCTTCCGTATGCAAGAGGGCCGCTTGTCGGCCGCATACGAGCATGCTTCGCTCCGCCCGAATCCTCTGGGAGAAAACGCTTATGGCGAAATACCGCATTGTCACCCCCGCCGGGGCCAGCTTCACCGTGGCCGGCGGCGGCTACGACCTCGAGATGGAAGCGCTCCAGGGCATGGACGCCGAGATCGTCGAGGCGCCGATGGACACCGCCGGCTTCATCGCCGCCGCCAAGGATGCGGATGCCATCTACGCCAAGGGCATCCCCATCACGGCCGAGATCATCGAGAGCCTGAAGAACTGCAAGTCCATCACGCTCGGCTCCGTCGGCGTGGACAGCGTGGACGTGAAGGCCGCAACGCGCGCCGGCATCCCCGTGACCAACGTGCCCGACACCTTCATCGAGGAGGTGGCCGACCATGCGATGACGCTGCTGCTCTCGACCTTCCGGCGCGTCATCGAGCAGGACAAGATGGTGCGCGAGCACCGCTGGAAGGAAGGCCGCCCGGCGCTGCTGAAGATCCCGCGGCTCATGGGCCAGACGCTCGGCTTCGTCAGCTTCGGCCGCGTGGCCCGCGCCGTCGCCAAGCGCGCCGCGCCCTTCGGCCTGCGCCTCATCGCCTATGATCCGTTCCTCGACGAGACGCAGATCAGCGAGCATGGCGTCATCCCCGTCTCGCTGAACGACGTGATGAGCCAGTCGGACTTCGTGTCGATGCATGCCCCGGCCCGCCCGGAATGCACGCATCTCCTGAAGGAGGAGCACTTCCGGAAGATGAAGAAGTCCGCGATCTTCATCAACACGGGCCGTGGCCCGACGGTGGACGAGGCCGCGCTGACCAAGGCGCTGTCCGAGGGCTGGATCGCCTATGCGGGCCTCGACGTGCTGGAAGTCGAGCCGCCCTCGCACAACAACCCGCTGCTCGGCATGGACAACGTCATCCTCTCCGCGCACACGGCCTCGGCCTCCGCGCGCTTCGACGAGGCGCGCAAGCGCCGCGTGGGCAGCGAGCTGGCGCTGATCCTCTCGGGCAAGTGGCCCATGAGCTGCGTGAACCCGGCCGTGCTGCAGAACACCAAGCTGCAGCGCTGGCAGCCCGTCAGCATCGGCCGCGGCCCCAACAGCTAGGGCCGGCAACCCCGAAGGGCCGCCGGCGGCGGCCCTTCACCCCGCGCGTAGCCCGAGGCGCCGGATCAACCCCGTCTCGTGCTGCACCATTTCCCGCAACAGGGCGGCGTAATCCGCGCTGTTGCGGTACTCCGAGATCATGTCGTAGCGCCGCAGCAGCTCCTGGAACTGCGGGTCCCGCGTCGCCGCCGCGAAGGCGCCGTGCAGGGTGCGGGCGACGGCGGGATCGAGCCCGGCCGGGGCCATGATACCGAAGGGCGTCGTCACCACCATGTCGTAGCCCAGCTCCTTCAGCGTGGGGGCATTGGGCCACTTGCTGAGACGCTCGGCCGTCCAGACGTTCAGGAATTCCGCCTGGCCGCCATCGACGAGTGCGCCCAGGCTGGTGGAAGCCGCCATCAGGTCGATATGCCCACCCAGCATCGCCTGCGAGCCGTCGGAATCGCCGCGGAAGGGCAGATGGACCGCCTCCACGCCCTCGCGCTGCAGGAGCTCCGCCATGGTGACGTGCGGCGTGCCGTTGGCGCCGGTGCTGCCATAGGTGAGCTTGCCGGGATTGCGCCTCGCCTCCTCGATGAAGCCGCGCCAGCCGCCCGGGAAGCGCCCCGCCTTCGCGGCCACGACGAAGGGATAGCCGGTGATGCAGGCGATGGGGGTGAAGTCGCGCAGCGTGTCGTAGGGCAGGCGCTGCAGGATCTGTACGCGGATCGCCGAGGCCGGGAACTGCGTGAGCAGGTAGCCGTCGGGGCGGGCCCGCGCCACCTGGGCGGCGCCCAGCGTGTTCGCCGCGCCCGGCTTGTTGTCGATCATGATGGGATACGGCAGGTGACGGGACGCCGCCTCGGCCAGGGCGCGCATCGAGATGTCGGTCGTGCCGCCCGGCGGAAAGGGCACGATGAGGCTGATGGGCTTCGTCGGAAAGGCGGCGGGCTGCGCCTGAGCTAGGCCGGGCGCGGCCAGCATGGCGGCAGCAGCAAGGGTACGGCGGCCCATCGGCAGGGATGGCATCGGAACAGCTTCCTTCTTGGACGTTTGCGCCATCCTAGGGTCTGGAGGAGCTGACGCCAGTCCGCGCTACCCTGCTCCCGCCATCACGCCCGCGCCGGCATAGCCGCCATCCACCGGCAACGCATGCCCCGTGATATAGCCGGAGCGCGCATCGTCCAGCAGGAAGAGCGCCGCCTGCGCGACCTCCTCCACCTGGCCGTAGCGCGCGGCGGGAATGCGCGAGAGCCACTGCGCCCGCGTCTCGGCATCATGCAGCTTCGTCACCAGCGGCGTCTCGATCGGCGCCGGGCAGATGGCATTGGCGCGGATGCCGTATTTCGCGAGGTCGATCGCCAGCACCTGCGCCATGTTGACGACCGCGGCCTTGGACGCGCCATAGGCCACGCGGTCCTGAATGCCGCGCAGGCCCGAGACCGAGGCGACCAGCACGATCGAGCCGCCCTTCCCGCCCGCCACCATCGCCTTCGCCGCCGCCTGCGCGACGAGGAAGCTGCCGGTCACGTTCACGTCCAGGATCCGGCGAAAGACCTCCGGCTCGGTGTCGAGGATCGGCGTGGAGGCGGAGATGCCAGCGCTGCAGACGACGCCGCGCAGATCCGTCTGGCCCGCGATCCACTCCGCGACGGCCCCGGCATCGGTCACGTCCAGCGTCGTGACGCCCTCGGCCGGCGCACGGTCCGCCGCGGCGACCCGCCAGCCCTCGGCCCGCGCGGCCTCGGCGATCCCTAGTCCAATGCCGGAGGCGCCGCCCGTGATGGCCAGAAGCTTCCCCATATTCCCTCCAACGGTCGTCTTGCGTGCCAGGGTCTCCGGGTCGCATTGTGACATCGCAACGAGCGGCCCGCCAAGAACGCCGCCTGGGAGGAAGACATCATGATCCTGAGCCCGAGCCGGCGCACCCTTCTCGCGGGCAGTGCCGGCCTTCTCGCCGCGCCGCGCGTCGCGAAAGCCCAGACGCAGTACCGGCCCGAATACAAGATGTCGGTCGTCGGCAACCGGCCCATCCCCTTCGCCGAAGGCGCCTTCCAATGGGCCGAGCTCATCACCGAGCGCTCGGGCGGGCGGATCAACGTGAAGGTCTATCCCGGCAGCCAGCTCGTGGGCGGCGACCAGACGCGCGA
This sequence comes from Roseococcus pinisoli, assembly GCF_018413645.1. Classification (GTDB taxonomy): domain Bacteria; phylum Pseudomonadota; class Alphaproteobacteria; order Acetobacterales; family Acetobacteraceae; genus Roseococcus; species Roseococcus pinisoli. Next base: position 262,804 of record NZ_JAHCDA010000003.1, on the reverse strand, counting down.
GTTGCTGGCCATGCGCCAGGGCATCATCGACTTCGCGGTGTTCAGCACCATCAACATCGCCCCCCAGGTGCGCGAGGCAGGCATCTTCCAGCTGCCCTTCCTGATGCCCGACCACCGCGCCTTCGACGCGCTGCTGAACGGCGAGGTCGGCCGTGACCTGACCGGCATCATGGATCGGCGCGACGTCACCGCCGTCTCCTTCGGCGAGAACGGCTTCCGCGAGATCAGCAATTCCCGCCGCGCCATCCGCACGCCCGCCGATCTGCGTGGCCTGAAGATCCGCTTCGCCGCCGGCGCCATCTTCAACGACATCTTCAACGGCCTCGGCGCCAACCCCCTGCAGATGTCCTTCGCCGACCTGCAGCCCGCACTTTCGACCGGCGCCGTGGACGGGCAGGAGAACCCGGTCAACCTCTTCCTCGCCTTCCGGATGGACACGCTCTCACAGAAGCACATGACCATCTGGAACTACGTGAACGACGCGCTGATCTTCGGCCTCAACAAGCAGCTGATGGCGAGCTTCACGCCCGCCGACCAGCAGCTGATCCGCGAATGCGGCATCGAGGCGGCGCGGCGGAACGTCGCCCTCGCCCGCCAGGGACTCGGCATCCCCGGCACGGATGACAGCGCGCTGGTCGAGGCGCGCAACCGCGGCGTGGAGGTGACCATCCTCACGCCCGAGGAGAAGCGCGCCTTCGCGACCGCCCTGCGCCCCGTCTACGACAAATGGGCCGGCACCGTCGGGCGCGAGCTGGTGGCCAAGGCCGAAGCCGCCATCCGGACCGCCTCGTGACGCAGCCCGCCTGATGGCCGCGGATTTCGACCCCACCGCGGCGCCCTCCGATCCTCGCACCCGCATCCCGCTGACGCTGGAGCGGGTGCTGCTCGCCGCCGCCATGGCGGTCATGGCGCTCATCACGGCAGGCAACGTCGTGACGCGCTACCTGACCGACATCTCCTTCTCCTTCACGGAGGAATATTCGGTCGCGCTCATGGTCGCCGTGGCGATGATCGGCACGGCGCTGGCCACGGCGGCCGGCCGGCACATCCGCATCGGCTACTTCGTGGACAAGCTGTCGCCGCGCGGCCGAAGGATCGCCGACATCATCGGCACTGCGCTGCTCATCCTCTGCTTTGTGCTGATCGCCTGGTACGGCGCGCGCATGGTGCGGGACGAGTATGACTTCGAGGTGCTCTCGCCCGGGCTCGGCCATCCGCAATGGCTCTACAGCGTCTGGCTGCCGGTGCTGGCCCTGCTGGTGATCGGCCGCGCGGCGGGCCGCATCATCCGACTCTGGCGCGGAGAGAATTCGTGATCGGCGCCATCCTCTTCCTCATGTTCCTGGTGCTGCTGGTGGGCGGCGTGCCGATCGGGGTCGCGCTCGGTCTCGCCGGCGCGCTGGCCATCACCCTGGCCGACCAGACGCTCATGGCCATGCCGACCAACGTCTATGCCGGCATCGCGAAGTACCCGCTGATCGCCATCCCCATGTTCGTGCTGGTCGGCTGCGTCTTCGACCGGACGGGCGTGGCGCTCAGGCTCGTGCGCTTCGCGACCACGCTCGTCGGCGCCGGGCGCGGCGCGCTGGCGACGGTGGCCGTGCTGGTCGCCATGGTGATCGGCGGCATCTCGGGCTCCGGCCCCGCGACCTCGGCGGCCGTCGGCCAGGTCGTGACGCGCAGCATGGTGAAGGACGGCTATCCGCGGCCCTTCATCGCGGGCACCGTGGCCGCGGCCGCCGCGACGGACATTCTGATCCCGCCCTCCATCGCCTTCATCGTCTATGCGGTGATGGTGCCCGGCGTCTCGGTGCCGGCCATCTTCATGGCGGGGATGATGCCCGGCATCCTGGCGGGCTTCGCCATCATCGTCCCCATCGTGATCATCTCCTGGATCAAGGATTTCGGCGGCAAGAACCCCGACCGCGACCAACTCTCGGTCTGGCGCGCCTTCAAGGAGGCGATCTGGGGACTGATGGCGCCGGTGGTCATCCTCGGCGGCATGCGCATCGGCGCCTTCACGCCGACCGAGGCCGCGGTGATGGCGGTCTTCTACGGGCTCTTCGTCGGCTTCTTCATCTACCGCAGCATGACGCTCCGCGACCTCTACGAGATGCTGGTGGAGGCGGGCGAGATCTCCGCCGTCATCCTCATCATCATCGCGCTGGCCAGCGTCTTCGCCTGGTCGACCGCCACGCTCGGCATCGTGCAGCCCATCGCGGGCTGGATCGTGGGGCTGGGGCTCGGCGAATACGGCACCATCGGGCTGCTGATGATCGCGCTGATCTTCATCGGCATGTTCCTGGACGGCGTCTCGACCTTCCTGATCCTGCTGCCGGTGCTCATTCCCATCGCCATGGCCTTCCACTGGGACCTCACCTGGTTCGGCGTCATCCTCACCATGAAGATCGCGATCGGCCAGTTCACACCGCCCATGGCGGTGAACCTGATGGTGAGCTGCCGCATCGCCGGCGTGACCATGGAGAGCACCATCCCCTGGGTGATCTGGATGATCCTGGCGATGTTCGTGGCGCTCGCGCTGGTCGTGGTCTTCCCGGGCATCGCGCTCTGGCTCCCGGCCGCCACCGGCATGATGTGACGCTGCCGTTCCGACCGGTCGACCGGCCGGTCGGGGGGTTGCCGAAACGCGCGGCCTGCGTCGGAATGGCGGGAATCACCGTCTGGGAGAGGAAACTAAATGCCCGCCGTCGAACCGCTACGCGATCCCAACAGCCTCAAGCGCCTGCTGGCGCCGCGCAGCTTCGCCGTGGTGGGCGTCTCCGCCGAGCCCACGGGATTCGGGGCCCGCACCGTCCAGAACATGAAGAACTTCGACGGGCCGGTCTGGTGCGTGAATCCCAAGTATGCGGGACAGGAGCTGCACGGGCGGCCCTGCTACGCCTCCATCGATGACCTGCCCGGCGTGCCCGATTCCGCCGTCATCGCCCTTCCCCGCCCCGGCGTCATGGCCGCGGTCGAGGCGCTGGCCGGCAAGGGCGGCGGCGGCGCAGCCATCTACGCCTCCGGCTACGGCGAGACCGACCTGCCCGAGCGCGCGGTCGAGGAACAGGTGCTGCGCGACCGCGCCCGGGCGCTCGGCTTCCCGCTGCTCGGCGCCAATTGCCTCGGCTATGTCGACCACCGCCAGAGCGTCGGCGCCACCTTCATGCCGGACTACGTGAAGATGACCGCGCCCGTCGGCGGCGTCGGCGTCGTCAGCCAGTCGGGCGCGCTGGGCTATGCGCTCATGCAGGCGGCCGAGCGCGGCTTCGCCATGTGCCACATGGCCACGGCCGGCAATGCCACCGACCTCGACGTCTGCGACCTCGCGGCCTTCCAGCTCACCATTCCCGAATGCCGCAGCGTGGCCCTCGTGGTCGAGGGCCTGCGCGATGCGCGCCGCCTCTTCGCCCTCGGTGACCTGGCGCGGGATCTCGGCAAGGCCATCGTCGTGCTGAAGCTCGGCCGCGGCGAGATCGGCGCCCAGGCCGCCATGTCCCATACCGGTTCGCTCGCCGGCAGCACGGCGGCCTGGACCGCCGGCTTCAAGCGCGCCGGCATGCTGGAGGTCGAGGATTTCGACGCCATGCTCGAGGCCGCGGGCTTCTTCGCCAAATCCGGCCCGCCGAAGACCAAGGGGCGCGGCGTGGGCATCGTCACGCCTTCGGGCGGCGCCGGCATCATGTCCGCCGACCATGCGGAATTTGCGGGCCTCGACCTGCCGCAGCCCGCGCCCGCGACCGAAAAGGTGCTGCGCGCCGCCATTCCGGACTTCGGCAGCCCGCGCAACCCCTGCGACCTCACGGCGCAGGTGGCCACCAACCCGAAATCCTTCGAGGAGTGCATGGACGCGATGCTCGCCGACGAGCAATACGCGGCCATCGTCTTCCCCGTCGTCTATCACAACCCGGCCCCGGCCGCGACGCCGCAGCGCATGAAGACGCTCAACCCGATGTCGGCCAATTCGGGCAAGCCCATCTGCATCAGCTGGATTCCCGAGAGCCTGGAAGGCGCGGGGCCCGAGGCGGCCGACGCTTCCAGCCATCTCTCGCTCTTCCGCAGCACGCGGCGGATGATGAACACGCTGCGCCTGTGGTTCGACCACCATGGCGAGCGGCCCGCCCCGGGCGCGATCGACGCCATCGCGGAAGCCGCCGCCCGGGCCATCCCCGCCGGCGAGAGCACGCTGATGGAGGCCGCCGCCAAGTCCGCTTTCGCCGCGGCGGGCCTCCCCGTCGTCGACGAGCGCCGCGCGACGACGGCCGAGGAGGCCGTGGCCGCCGCGACGGCGCTCGGCTTCCCCGTCGTGCTGAAGGTGGACAGCCCCGACATCGCCCATAAGACCGAGGTCGGCGGCGTGCAGCTCAACCTCGGCGACGCGGCCGCGGTCACCGCCGCCTTCGCGCGCATCATGGAAGGCGCGCGGACGCATGCCCCCAAGGCCCGCATCGACGGCGTGCTGGTCCAGCGCATGGAGGCCCGTGGCGTCGAGCTGATCCTTGGCGCGCGGCGCGATCCGCAATTCGGCACCATGGTCCTTGTCGGCCTCGGCGGCGTGCAGGCAGAACTCTGGAAGGACGTGACGCTGGACGTGGCGCCCGTCTCGCCGGAAGGGGCGCTGGCGATGCTGAAGTCTCTCAAGGCCTTCCCGCTGCTGGATGGTTTCCGGGGCAGCGCCAAGGTGGATATCGAGGCGGTGGCCGCCGCCGTCGCGCGCTTCTCGGGCTTCGTCGCGGCCCTGGGCGAGCGGCTGGAGGAAGCCGAGATCAACCCCCTCGTCTGCCGCGAGAATGGCTGCGTAGCGGTGGATGGGCTGATGAAACTCTCGGGCTGACCGCCATCCGGGACACGGGCCGCTGGCTTGCCATGGGGTTACGACGAGAACGATTACAGCGGCCCGGTTCTCGTCTAGTCTCCGCCCCATGATGATCCGAACCGCCCTGGCGGCGCTGCTCTCCGCCACGCTCCTCGCTCCCGCCCTGGCTGGGAGCGAGCCCGGCACCGAGAGACTGCTCGCCCACCGGGCGGCCTATCGGCTGACCCTGGACAGCGTGCGCGACAACGCCTCCGTCGTGCAGGCCGAGGGGGTCATGCTCTTCGAGGTAGTGGATGCCTGCGACGCCTGGGCGTCCCGCCAGCGCTTCACCCTCGTCCTCTCGGACCGGGACGGCAACCGGATCGAGACGAGCTCGGACTATTCCACGCTCGAGGCGAAGGACGGCTCCTCGCTCCGCTTCTCGCTGACCCAGACGACGGAGGGCGCGGTGACCTCCCGCGTCGCCGGCGAGGCGACGCTGACCCCGCAGGGCGGCCGCGCCGTCTATTCCGAGCCCGCCAATACGCAGGAGGACCTGCCGGCCGGCACCGTCCTGCCGACGATCCATACGCTGCGCGCCCTCGCCGCCGCGCGGGCCGGCCAGCGGCTCATCTCCGCCCCGCTCTTCGACGGCACCAGCGCCGACGGCGCGCAGGACACGACGACGGTGATCACCGGCGGATGGGCCGCGCCGCAGCCCAACCCGGCCTTCCCCCTGCTGGCGACGCTCAACAGCGCGCGCATGCGCGTGGCCTTCTTCGGCCGCGGCGGGACCGGCCAGAACGACGGCGCCGGCACGCCCGACTACGAGGTCAGCATGCGCTACTTCGAGAACGGCGTGGCCGACGAGCTGAAGATGGATTTCGGCGAATTCGTCGTGGACGGCCGGCTCGGCGAGCTGCAGCCCATTCCCTCGCCCTGCGGATGATCAACGGGGTTTGACGGCGGCGTCCGTCCTTCCATAGTCGCGGTTCAGCCCGCGCAGGATGCCCCCCATGCCTCGACACGCCTTCCCCACCATTGCCGAAGCCGCCGACGCCCTGGAGAACGGGAGCGTCACGGCGGCCGCGCTGGTCGAGGATACACTCGCTTTGATGAGCGAGGGCGAAGGGCCGAGGGTCTTCACCGAGATCCACGCCAAGGCGGCCCGCGACTCGGCGCTGGCCATGGACCAGCTTCGCCTGGTGGGCCGCGCGCCCAGCCGCTTCGCCGGCATTCCCATCACGGTGAAGGACCTCTTCGACGAGGCAGGCCACGTCACCCGCGCGGGCTCCATCGCGCGCGACGGTGCCGCCCCCGCCACAGCGACGGCCCCCGTCGTCGCCCGGCTGGAGCGGCAGGGCTTCGTCGTCGTCGGGCGGACGAACATGACGGAGTTCGCCTTCTCCGGCCTGGGCGTGAACCCCCATTACGGCACGCCGAAATCCGCCTGGGACCGCGAGACAGGCCGCCTGCCCGGCGGCTCCTCCTCCGGCGCGGGCGTCGCGGCCGCCGATGGCATGGGCTTCGGCGGCCTCGGCACCGATACCGGCGGCTCCTGCCGGATTCCGGCCGCGCTGAACGGCGTCGTCGGCTTCAAGCCGACGGCCCGGCGCGTGCCGATCCAGGGCGTGCTGCCGCTCTCCCCCTCGCTCGATTCCGTGGGGCCGCTGGCGCGCTCGGTCGGCTGCTGCCACGTGCTGGACGCCTTCATCTCGGGCGCGGAAGCGGCGCCCGGCCTGCGCGAGATCGATCTCTCCGGCCTGCGCTTCGGCGTGCTGCACAATGTCGTGGAAGAGGGGATGGAGGGCGAAGTCGCGCGCCCCTATGCCCGCGCGCTCGCGCTGCTGGAGAAGGCCGGCGCCAAGCTGATCGATCTCGAGATCCCTGCGCTCGGACGGCTCGCGCAGATCAACGCCAAGGGCGGCCTCACCGCCTCCGAGGCCTATGCCTGGCACCAGGAGCTGATCGAAAGCGACGGCACCCGCTACGACCCGCTCATCCTGAAGCGCATCATGCGCGGCAGCGCCATGACCGCGGCCGACTACCTGGCCGCCGCGAAGGGCCGCGCCGAGGTGATTGCCGCCGCGACCGCGGCCACGACGCCCTTCGATGCCGTGATCTGCCCGACCGTCCCGCTGGCGCCACCGCCGATCGCCGCCGTGGCGGAGGAGAGCGAGTACAACCGCATCAACCTGCTGCTGCTGCGGAACACCGCCATCGCGAATGCGCTGGACCGCTGCGCGATCAGCCTGCCCTGCCACCTTCCGGGCGAGGCGCCGGCGGGCCTGATGCTGATGGGCGAGGAAATGGGCGATGCGCGCCTTCTGGCCATCGCCGCCGCCGTGGAGAAGATCCTGGACGTCTGAGACCGGAAGGCGGGGCGGCGCAACGCCGTCCCGCGGCCCGGCGAGGCGTCAGAAGAGGCCTTCGATCCGCCCTTCCGCATCCAGGCGGATCGTCTCGGCGGCCGGCACGCGCGGCAGGCCGGGCATCGTCATCACGTCGCCGCAGATCGCCACCACGAAGCCCGCCCCGGCGGAAAGCCGTACGTCGCGGATCGGCAGGACATGCCCCTCCGGCGCACCCAGCGCGGTCGGGTCGGCGCTGAAGCTGTACTGCGTCTTGGCGATGCAGACCGGCACATGGCCGAAGCCCTGCGCCTCGAAGCGCGCCAGCTTGGCGGCGACGGCGTCGGGAAGCGCGACGTCGGCGGCGCGGTAGATGCCCTGCGCGATGGCGCGGATCTTATCCGCGAGCGGCATGGCATCGGGGTAGAGCGGCTGGAAATTCGCCTCGCCCGCATCGAGGCGCTGCATGACGGCATGGGCCAGCGCCACCGTGCCCTGCGCACCGTCCGACCAATGGGTGCAGAGGATCGCCTCGGTCCCCAGCGCGGCCATCGCCTGCTGGACGGCGGCGATCTCGGCCTCCGTATCCGCGGTGAAGCGGTTCAGCGCCACGATGGGCGGCAGGCCGAACTTGCGGATGTTGCCCACATGCCGCGCGAGATTGGCGATGCCCCGCCGCACCGCGCCCACATCCTCGCGGCCCAGATCGGCCTTGGCCACGCCGCCATGCATCTTCAGCGCGCGGATCGTGGCCACGATCACGCAGGCGTCGGGTGCCAGGCCGGCGAGCCGGCACTTGATGTCCAGGAACTTCTCGGCGCCCAGGTCGGCGCCGAAGCCGGCCTCGGTCACGACCACGTCGCTCAGATGCAGGCCCAGCGTCGTCGCCATCACGCTGTTGCAGCCATGGGCGATATTGGCGAAGGGCCCGCCATGGACCAGCGCGGGCGAGCCGGCCAGCGTCTGCACCAGGTTCGGCGCCAACGCGTCCTTCAGCAGCACGGCCATGGCGCCGTCGGCCTTGAGATCGGCCGCCGTCACCGGCTTTCCGTCGCGCGTGCTGGCCACGATGATGCGGCCCAGCCGCGTCTGCAGGTCCGCAAGGTCATAGGCCAGGCAGAAGGCCGCCATCACCTCGGAAGCCACGACGATGTCGAAGCCGTCCTCGCGCGGGAAGCCGTTCGCAACGCCGCCCATCGACCCCACGATGCCGCGCAGCGCGCGGTCGTTCATGTCGATCGCCCGGCGCCAGGTGATGCGCCGCGCATCGATGCCGAGGGAATTGCCCCAGTAGATGTGGTTGTCGATCATCGCGGCCAGCAGGTTGTTCGCGGCCGTGATGGCGTGGAAATCGCCGGTGAAGTGGAGGTTGATGTCCTCCATCGGCACCACCTGGGCGTGCCCGCCGCCCGCGGCCCCGCCCTTCACGCCGAAGCAGGGCCCCAGCGAGGGCTCGCGCAGGCAGATCATGGCCTTCTTGCCGATGAGGTTCAGCGCATCACCGAGGCCGACCGTGGTGGTCGTCTTGCCCTCGCCGGCCGGGGTCGGGTTGATGCCGGTGACCAGCACCAGCTTGCCGATCGGCCGGTCGTGACGGATCTGCTGCACGAAATCCAGGCCGATCTTGGCCTTGTACTTGCCGTAGGGCTCCAGCGCATCGACGGGAATTCCCGCCTTCTCCGCGATCTGGGCAATGGGTGCGAGGGTCGCCGCGCGGGCAATCTCGAGGTCGATGGACATGGCGCGTGGCTCTCCCGATTCGCGCCGGATTTGAGCCGCTAGGACCCGCCTGGACAAGACCAGGGCTTTGGGCAATGTGAGCCCAAATCCCCCAGAGGAAACCTCCATGTTGAACCGCCGCTCGCTGCTCGCCACCCCGGCCTTGCTGCCGCTCGCCGCCCATGCGCAGGCGAACTGGCCGCAGCGCCCGATCACCATGCTGGTTCCCTTCGTGGCGGGCGGCCCCTCGGACATCACGGCGCGCGTCATCGCGGCGAAGCTCGGCGGCATCCTCGGCCAGTCCGTCGTCGTCGAGAACCGCCCGGGCGCCAACGGCACCGTCGCCGGCCAGGTCCTGGCCCGCGCCGCCCCCGATGGCTACACGCTGATGACCGGCTCGATCGGCGTGTTCGCCATCAACGCCGCCCTGCGGCCGAGCCTGCCCTACAACCCGCTGCGCGACTTCGCGACGGTGAGCCTCGCCGTCACCACGCCCAACGTGCTGATCGTCAACCCGTCCAAGGTGCCGGCGACGACCTATGCCGAGGCGCTGGCCTGGCTGCGCGCCAACGGCAACACGGCCTCCTACGCCTCCTCGGGCGTCGGCTCCTCCGAGCATATGACGATGGAGCTGTTCAAGCTGCGCGCGGGCGTGGAGGCGACGCATGTGCCCTATCAGGGCGGTGCCGCGGCGGCCACCTCGCTGATCGCCGGCGACACGCAGCTCACCTTCCAGAACCTGAGCGGCGTGGCCGCGCATATCCAGGCCGGGCGGATCCGGCCGGTGATGGTGACCAGCGAGCGCCGCAACCCGACCATCCCCGACGTGCCGACGGCGGCCGAGGTGGGTCTCGACGATTTCGTCGTCACCTCCTGGCAGGCGGTCATGGCGCCCACCGGCATTCCGGCGCCGATCATGGCCAAGCTCGAGGCCGGCTGCATCGAGGCCCTGCGCCATCCGGAGAGCGTGCAGCGCCTGAACCAGGTGGGCTTCGACGTGGTGGCCAGCACCGCCGCCGAGTTCCGCCGCTTTCAGGAAGCCGAGATCGACCGCTGGAAGACCGTGGTGGACCGCGCCAACATCCGCGCGGACTGAAAACCCCGGACCGCTTGATCCACCTCAAGGCGGGATGTCCCGCCGGTTCCTAGACCTGATGCCGCAGCGACGTGCTGCGGCATCTGAAGGTTCAGGACCATGCGGATCGTGGGATATGCGGCGGCGGCGATGCTGCTGCTCGGTGCGGCGGGAGCCTCGGCGCAGGAGGCGCCGCGCGGCAAGCAGGCGGGCGATATCGTGGTCGGCCTGGGGGCCATCGGCGTCCTGCCGACGAATGGCGGCCATGTGAACCGCATCGGCGGCACGCCGACCGCCAGCAACAGCGCCAGCCCGCAGCTCGACGTAACCTATTTCTTCACGCCGAGCCTTTCGCTGAACCTGATCGCGGCCAGCACGCAGCACGACGTGAGCGTGCGGGGCTCGGCGCTGGGGAATGTCCGGCTCGGCGACGTCTGGGCCCTGCCGCCGACGCTCACCCTGCAGTACCACCCACTGCCGCGCGCGCGCTTCAGCCCCTATCTCGGCCTCGGCGTGAACGTGACCTGGTTCTATGGCGAGGGCGGCCGGCTCACGCCGCCGGTGAACCGGGTGCGCATCGATCCGACCGCCGGCATCGCGCCCAATATCGGCGTGGACTACGAGATCACGCCCAACTGGCTGGTCAATCTCGACGCCAAGTGGATCCTCATGCAGCCCGATGTCAGCGTGAACAGCGGCTTCATCCGCGCCCGCGCCGACATCAATCCCTTCGTCGTCGGCGCCTCGGTGCGGTACCGCTTCTGAGGCGGCCTATTCGGCGGCGATCGCCGGGACCAGCGCGGCACGGCAGGCATCGGCACCGAGCCGCGCGCAGAAATCACCGAAGCCTTCCGTCGGGTCGCGCCCGGCGGCCCAGGCGTCCAGCAGCGGCGCCAGGGTCGCGCCCACGCGGTTCAGCGGCACCTTGTCGGCGATCGGGAAGTTGAGCCGCGTGCCGGCGAAATCGCCGCCGACGAAGACCACGTACATGCCCGGCGACTTGCCCACGACGCCGATATCCCCCTGGTAGGGCCGCGCGCAGCCATTGGGGCAACCCGTGAGGCGGAGGCTGATGCGCTCCCCCAGCAGGCCGACACGGGACAGCTCCGTCTCCACCTGCTCGAGGATCGGCTGGCGCACACGCTCGCCCTCGGCCAGCGACTGGCCGCAGGTCGGCAGCGCGACGCAGGCCAGCATGTCGCGGGCGACGGGGGTGAAGGCCTCGGGCAGCGGCACGTTGTGGAAGCGCAGCAGCGCCTCCAGCGCTGCGCGATCCTCGGGCCGGATATCGGTGAGCAGCACGTCCTGATGGGAGGTCGCGATGGGGTTCACGCCCAGCACCGCGGCCGCTTCGCGCAGCGCCGTGCGCAGGCGGATCTCCCCATGATCGGCCACGCGGCCGGCCGGGACATGCAGGCCGTACCACCAGCGGCCGTCGCCCTGCTCGTGCCAGCCGAGATGGTCGGGGATCTCGAAGCGCGGCAGCGGCGGCGCCGGTTGGAGCGGCCGGCCGAGATCGGCGGAGAGGCGCTCCCGCGCCCATTCCACGCCGCGTTCGGCCAGGACGTATTTCAGGCGGGCATGCTTGCGGTCGGAGCGGTCGCCATGGTCGCGCGAGAGGCGGACGACGGCCTCGGCCACCTCCAGCACCTCGTCAGGGCCAATGAGCGCGACGGCATCGGCGATGCGCGGATAGGTGGCAGGCTTGTTGTGGGTCATGCCCATGCCGCCGCCGATGGTCACGATCCAGCCCGTGATCGCCCCCGTCTCATCCGTCTGCATGACGAAGCCGAGGTCGTTGGCCAGCACGTCCGGCGTGTTGTCGGAGGGGTGCGCCAGGCCGATCTTGAACTTCCGCGGCAGGTAGGTCGGGCCATAAAGGGGCTCGGCCTCGGCGGGGCCGACCGGCTCCTCGTCCAGGAAGATCTCGTGATGCGCACGGGTCCGCGGCAGCAGGGCCGAGGAGAGGCGGAAGGCCTCGGCCTCCAGCCGCGCATGGATCGCGTCGCGGCGGGGCGCGGGGGTCGTGACCACGTTGCGCACCACGTCACCGCAGGCGGCCAGCGTCGTCAGCAGGGCCGCATCCACGGCGGCGATGCTGGGCTTGAGATTATCCCGTAAAATTCCGTGGAACTGGACGCCCTGACGGGAAGTGATCCGCAAGGTTCCATCGGCAAACCGGTCGGCAAGGGCGTCCAACGCCCCCCATTGGGCCGCCGTCAGGCGGCCGCCCGGCGCCCGGACGCGGACCATGAAGGACCATTCCTTGTCCTGGCCGGCCTGCTTGCGCTCGGTGGCGGTATCACGGTCGAACTGCTCGTAGGTTCCGTGGAATTTCAGCAGCGTATAAGCAGCCTCGGACAGGCCGCCGCGCGCGGCTTCCGACGAAATTTCCGCGGCGATCGGCCCGCGCAGGCCGGCGCTCTCGGACTTGATGATCTCGGCGCCGCTGGGCTTCATCGCCAATCCTCACGATCCCTCTAGACATCGTGAAATCACGAATATAGCGTCTCATCAAGTGTCATTTTCGGAAATCGCCGGATTATGAACGTTCAATTTACCTCCACCCTGGCGGGGCGTAATTTTCCGCCTGGCGAGGTCTGGCTGATCGGCGCCGGCCCCGGCGATCCGGAACTGCTGACCGTCAAGGCGGTGCGGGCGCTGGAGCAGGCCGATCTCGTCCTGCACGACGCTCTGCCCGGGCGGGCGGTGCTGCAGCACATCCGCAGCGGCGCGGAGGTCGTCGCGGTCGGCAAGCGGAAGGGCGCGGCCCCGGTTCCGCAGGCCAGGATCAACGCCCGGCTGGTGGCGGGGGCCCTGGCCGGCAAGCGCGTGGTGCGGCTGAAGGGCGGCGACCCCTTCATCTTCGGCCGCGGCGGCGAGGAAGCGCTGGCCTGCGAGGCCGCCGGCATCCCCTGGCGCGTGGTCCCCGGGATCTCTGCGGGCCTCGCCGCGCCGGCGGCCGCTGCCATCCCCCTCACCCATCGCGGCACGGCCTCGGCCGTGACCTTCGTCACCGCCCATGACGAGACAGGCGCCCTGCCGGCGCTGGATTGGGAAGCCCTGGCACGGACGGGCGGCACCATTACCGCCTTCATGGCGCTCTCGCGGCTCGACGAGGTGGCGCTGCGGCTTCTGGCCGGCGGCCTGCCGCCCACGACGCCGGTCGCCATCGTGGCCTGCGCCACCCTGCCCGGCGAAACGGGACTGCGGACCACGCTCGGCACCTGCACCCTCGATGCCCGCCGCGCCGCCCTGCCTACGCCTGCGCTCGTCGTGATCGGCAATGTGGTGGGCGTGCTGGCCGAACGCCGGGCCCCGGGCCTCGGGGAGGTCCAGCATGCGGGCGCTTGAGGAAACCGCCCGCGAGCCCGTCGCCTGGGTGAACGAGGAATGGCCGCTGGCCAATGAGGCGCCCGAGCTCCCCGAGGAAATCTGGCTCCCGGCCCGCGACGTCTCGCTGATGACCCTGGCCGCCTTCGCTTTCCTGGCCGTCCTGTACATTTTCCACTGAAACGAGGACCCTCCGTGACCCTTCAGACCGGCATTCCCCTCACGCTCGGCCAGATCGCGCCCGACTTCGAGGCCGAGACGACCTCCGGCCCCATCCGCTTCAGCGACTGGGCCAAGGATTCCTGGGTGGTGATCTTCTCGCATCCGAGGGACTTCACCCCGGTCTGCACCACGGAGCTGGGCGAGGCCGCCCGCCTCAAGCCCGAATTCGACCAGCGCGGCGTGAAGGTCATCGGCCTGAGCGTGGATCCGGTGGACCGCCATGACGCCTGGGCCGAGGACATCAAGGACACGCAGGGCTACGCCCTCAACTTCCCGATGATCGCCGATCCGTCGCGGCACGTGTCACAGCTCTACGGCATGATCCACCCGGAGGCCGATCCCTCGATCACCGTGCGGACGGTCTATGTGCTCGACCCGTCGCGGAAGGTGCGCCTCACCCTGACCTATCCGCCCAGCACGGGGCGCAACTTCGTGGAGGTGCTGCGCGTCATCGACAGCCTGCAGCTGACCGACAAGCACAAGGTCGCGACGCCGGTGAACTGGGAGAAGGGCGGCCGCGCGATCATCGTGCCCTCGCTCTCCGACGAGGACGCCGCGAAGCGCTTCCCGCAGGGCTGGAAGGCCGACCGCCCCTATCTGCGCTGGGTCGAGATCGCCGAGTAAGGCGCGCCTACCCGCCGGACCGTGACCCGCCCGAGGCGGTCACGGTCACGGTGGTCATGGTCCAGGCGCGCTCAGGCCGCCTGCTGGAGGCCGAGCTCGCCGAGGACGGCCTGCACGGCCGCCACCGTCTTCGCCATCTCGGCAAGGCCGACATCGCCGATGGCGCCGATCCGGAAGCTCGGCTCGTTGCTGGTGTAGTAGCTGCTGATCAGCACGCCGTGGCGCTTCAGGCCCTCGACGAAATCGGCGAGCACCAGGCCCGGCGGCTGCCGGAAGGTGACCACGATCGGTCCCTGCTCCGCCTCCGAGACATAGGGCGTGAGCCCCAGCCCCTTCAGGCCGCGATAAAGCGCATCGGCATTGGCGCGGTAGCGCGCAAGGCGAGGCGCCTGCCCGCCCTCCGCATCGAAGCGGTCGAGCGCGACGTCGAGCGCGCGCAGCGCCTGCACCGGCCCGGTGAAGCGCAGCGTGCCCATGCCGCTGCCCTTCGTATTCGCCCAGACATCGGCGAGATCGAGGCTCCAGGAGCCGGCATTGCCGACGGCCGCCTCGCAGCTGTCGATCCGCGACACGGCGAAGGCGAAGCCGGGAAGCCCCTCGAGGCACTTGTTCGAGGTGAAGATGACCGTGTCGATCTCGGGCTGCTTCGACAGGTCGATCGGCAGCGCGCCGAAGGCCGAAACCGCATCCACGATCAGCCGGCGCCCCGCGGCACGGACCACGGGGCCGATCACCGCCGGGTCGTTCACGATGCCGCTGCCGGTCTCGCTATAGACCATCGCCACATGGCTGCATTCCGGATGGGCGGCCAGCGCCGCCTCGATCTCGGCCGGCGTCACGCCGCGCGAATCGGGAACCGGCAGCTCCACGACCTGCCAGCCCGCCAGGCGGCCCAGCTTCACGGCACGGCCGGCATATTGCCCGTTCACCGGGATCAGCACGGCGCGGCCAGCCGGCACGAAGGTGCGGATCGCGGCCTCCATGATCATGTGCCCGGCCACCTGCAGCGGCAGGGTGACGTGCACCCCCTCGACGCCGCCGGCGATCGCGCGAAGGCGCTCCCGCAGCCGGGTGTAGAAGGGGCGGAACGCGGCATCCCAGGGGGCGATGTCCTCCGCCATGGCGGCGCGCACCGTGGGGTGGGTTTGAACGGGGCCGGGCGTCAGCATCAGCATGGGTCGAAACATCCTGTCCGAATATGAGGACATGCCGCGAATCGCGAAGCCGGGGAACCCCCGGTTCGACTCGCCCGCGTATTGGTCTAGCTTCGCCGAATGGCAGATGCCCGCGTCACCGCGATGATCGTCGCCTCCGCGCTGTTCATGCAGAACCTGGACAGCGCGGCGGTCGTCACCGCCCTCCCCTCCATGGCCCGCGACCTGGGCGAGGAACCCACACGACTCGGCGTCGCCATCACCTCCTATCTGGTCGCGCTGACGGTCTTCATCCCGGTTTCCGGCTATATCGCCGACCGCTTCGGGGCGAAGCGTGTCTTCCTGATCGCGATCGCTCTCTTTGGCGTGGCCTCCATGGCCTGCGGCCTTTCGAACAGCCTGATCGAGCTGGTGGTGGCGCGGGTGGTCCAGGGCATGGCCGGCGCGATGATGGTGCCGGTGGGCCGGCTTCTGCTGTTGAGCGGCATCCGCAAGGACGAGATGCTGACCGCCATGACCTGGCTGACCATGCCGGCCATGATCGGGCCGATCAGCGGCCCGCCGCTGGGCGGCATGCTGACCGACCTCTTCGGCTGGCGCAGCGTCTTCTGGATCAACATCCCGGTCGCGGTGCTGGGCCTCATCATGGTCGCCTGGAAGATCGAGCCGCTTCCCCGCACCGATCCCGGCCCGCCCGACGTGAAGGGCCTTATGCTGGTCGGCGGCGCACTCGCGACGCTCATGGCGGGGCTTGAGACCATCGGCCGCGGCATCTTCCCGCCCGGTTGGCCGGAAGGGCTGATGCTGCTGGGCGCCGTCCTGGCCCTGCTGGCCATCCGCCACTGCCGCGTCGCGCCCAAGCCGGCGCTCGACCTGAGCCTGCTGTCGATCCCGAGCTTCCGCTACTCCACCATGGCGGGCAGCCTGTTCCGCATCGGCGCCGGCGGCATTCCCTTCCTGGTGCCGATGCTGCTCCAGGTCGGCTTCGGCTGGAGCGCCTCGGAGGCCGGCTTCGTCGCCTTCGCGACGGCGCTGGGCGCCTTCGCCATGAAGCCGCTGACGCGCCCCATCCTGCGCCATTTCGGCTTCCGGACCGTCATCATCGGCAATGGCCTGCTGGCGGTGCTCGGCGTGGCCTCCGGCGCGCTCTTCACCTCGGCCTGGCCGATCGCGGGGATGTTCGCCGTCCTGGCGCTCGGCGGCCTGTTCCGCTCCCTGCAATTCACCGCGCTGAATACCCTGGCCTTCGCCGACACCTCCCGCAGCCAGCTGAGTGCCGCCACGAGCTTCTACGGGACGGCCCAGCAGCTCGCGCCCGCCCTCGGCGTGGTGCTGGCGACGGCGTCGCTGGAGCTGACGCGCGGCTTCTCGGGCGACGCCGTGCTGCGGCCCAGCGACTTCACCGCGGCCTTCCTCATCGCCGCGATGGTGGTCATGGCCTCCATCCCCTTCGCCTTCGGGCTGCAGAAGGATGTCGGCTCCGAGGTCAGCGGCAAGAAGCTCCCGGTCGCGACCAAGCCTTCCGAGACCTGATACGCCGCCTGATCCGTGGCCTAACGAAAACGCCCCCGGCCGGGCGGCCGAGGGCGTGAGTTCTTCACGGCCGTGAAAGCTGCCGGCTACTCGGCCGGCGCGTGGACGACGGCGCCGCGCCCCCGGCTGAACTTCTGCGCCAACCCGTCGAAGCCGAGATAGAGAACCGGCGTCACGAACAGCGTCAGCATCTGCGAGACGGCCAGACCGCCGACGACGGCGAGGCCGAGCGGCTGCCGCAGCTCCGCTGCCGCGCCCCAGCCGGCCGCGATCGGCACCGCGCCGGCCGCCGCTGCAAGGGTCGTCATCATGATCGGGCGGAAGCGCAGCACGCAGGCTTCGCGAACCGCATCGAGCACCGGTTCGCCGCCACGTTGTCGGGTCAGGGCCACGTCCACGATCATGATCGCGTTCTTCTTCACCAATCCGATGAGAAGAAGCGTGCCGATGACGGCGATCACCGATAGGTCGAGGTCGAAGAGCCACAGCGTCGCGAAGGCGCCGAGTGCGGCTGCAGGCAGGCCCGAGAGAATAGTCAGCGGGTGGATCAGCGACTCATAGAGCACGCCCAGCACCACATACATGATCAGCACCGCAGCGATCACCAGGAAGCCCTGGCCGGCCAGGGCCTGCTGGAACACCTGCGCCGAGCCGGTGAAGCCGGTCACGATCGTCGGCGGCAGGCCGATCTCCCGCTCGACGGCGCGGATCGCGTTCACGGCATCGCCGAGCGCCACGCCGGGCGGCGTGTTGAAGCCGATGGTGACCGCCGGCAGCTGGCCCTGATGTGCGACGGTCAGCGGGCCCGAGCGCCGCTCGATGCTGGCCACTGCGGAAAGCGGAATGAGCCGGCCGGTATTCGAACGGATATAGAGCTTGGTGAGGCCGGTTTCGTCACGCTGATCCTCGGGCAAGGCCTCCACGATCACCGGATAGGCATTGGCCTGGCCGTAGATCGTCGAGATCTGCCGCGCCCCGAAGGCCGAGAAGAGCGCCTGGCGAACCTGGTCGATGGAGACGCCGAGCGCCGTGGCGCGATCGCGATCCACGTTCACGAGCACCACCGGGCTGTCGAGCTGGAGGTCGGTGTTGACGTCCTGCAGCTGCGGCACCCGCGACAGCGCGGCCTCGAGCCGGGGCGCCCAGTCATAAAGCTCGTCCAGCCTCAGGCCCTGCATCGTGTAGAGGTAGAGCGTGCGCGACTGGCGCGCGCCGAAATTGATGTTCTGGATGGGCTGCACGAAGATGCGCATGCCCGGAACGCCGCCGGCGGCACGCCGCAGGTCCTGCATCACCGTCTGGATATCGGGCCGCTCGGAGCGGGGCTTCAGCTGGACGAAGAGCCGGCCCTGGTTGATCGAGGCCGAGCCGCCCACCGCACCCAGATTGGACACGACGGCGTCCACATGGGGCGAACGACCGAAGATCTCCGCGACCTCGCCCTGCATCTCGCCCATGCCGTTGATCGAGGTGCCGCGCGGGCCTTCGGTGTTCACCAGCAGCAGGCCGGTATCCTCGATCGGGAAGAAGCCCTTGGGGATATTCACGGCGAACCAGCTGGCCGCGCCGACCGACATGAAGAAGACGATCCAGACGACGAAGCGCGCGCGCAGGGCGTAGCCGAGGAGCCTCGCATAGATGCCCTCGACGAAGACGAACCCCTTCTCCAGCGTGCGGTCCAGCCAGCCCGGCTTGCCATGGGCCGGCATCCGGCTGGCCATCAGCGGCGTCAGCGTGAGCGACACCACGCAGGAGGTGATCACCGCCAGCGAGACGGTGGCGGCGAAGGCGTTGAAGACGCGCCCCACCACGCCGCCCATCAGCAGGATGGGAAGGAAGACGGCGATGAGCGAGAGCGTGATGGAGAGAACGGTGAAGCCGACTTCCTTCGAACCGCGGATCGCGGCCGCGAAGGGATGCATCCCCTCCTCGATGTGCCGGACGATGACCTCGAGCACGACGATCGCGTCGTCGACCACGAGGCCCACGGCGATGGTGAGGCCGAGCAGCGTGACATTATCGATGCCGTAGCCCAGCAGGTACATCAGCCCGAAGGTCATGCAGAGGCTGATCGGCACCGCGACCGAGGGGATGATCGTGGCGCTCACCCGGCGCAGGAAGAGGAAGCACACCAGCACGACGAGGCCGATGGCGATGAACATGCTTTCCTGCACGTCATGCACCGCGGCGCGGATCGAGATCGAGCGGTCCAGGAACACGCCGATCTCGGCGCCCGGCGGCAGGGCCGCGCGCAGGGCCGGCAGGCTCGCCCGCACGCCGTCCACGACGTCGACTGTATTGGCGTCCGGCTGGCGCAGGACGGCGAGGACCAGCGCGCGCTCGCCATTGCGCCAGCTCGCGACGCGCTCGTTCTGCACGCCGTCCGCCACGCGGGCGATCTCGCTCAGGCGCACCGGCGCCGAGGCCCGGCCCGCGACCACGAGGTCTCCGAAGGCGGCCGCATCCTGCGGCTGGTCGTTGGCGCGCAGGGTCAGCTGCTGCCGCGAGCCGGTCAGGAGGCCGACCGGCGCATTGGAATTGGCGGCGATGATCGACTGGCTCACCGTGTCGAAGGCCAGCCCCATGGCGGCGATCCGGTCGGGATCCAGGCGCACGCGAACCGAGTAGAGCTGCTCGCCATAGGTCTGCACCTGCGCCACGCCCTGCACGCGGCTGAGCGCGGGGGCGATGATGGTGCTGGCGATGTCGTTGAGGCGGTAGAGCGGGGTGTCGCCGCCCGAAAGGGTCAGGAGCAGCACCGGCGCATCCGCCGGATTGACCTTCCGGTAGCTCGGCGGAATCGTCATCTCGATGGGTAGGCGGCGCTGCGCACGGGTCATCGCCGCCTGCACGTCCTGGGCGGCGCTGTCGATGTTGCGATCCAGCTGGAACTGCAGCGTGAGCTGCAGCGTGTCCTGGCCGGAGACGCTGCTCATGCTCTCCAGGCCGGCGATGGTGCTGAACTCGCGCTCCAGCGGCAGCGCCACGGAGGTTGCCATCGTCTCGGGGCTGGCGCCGGCGAAGGTCGCGAAGACGGAGATGACCGGGAAGTCGACCCGCGGCACCGCGGCCACGGGCAGCCGCGTATAGGCCACGATTCCCGAGAGCACGGCGGCCGCCATCAGGAGGCAGGTCATGACCGGCCGGCGGATGCAGAGCTCCGAGATGTTCATCGGACGGTTTCCAGGGCCGAGACCCGTGGGTTGCCTGCCGTGGCGGGCCTCTCCTCGGCGCGAACGCCGTCACGCACGCGCTGGGCGCCTTCGACGATGACGCGCGCGCCATTGGCGAGCTCGCCCTGGACGACCGCCCGGTCGCCCACGATGCGTGAGACCTGGACCGTCCGGCGCCTGACGACGCCGCCGTCCAGCACGAAGACGTGGCGTCCCTGCTGCCCCGTCTGGACCGCGGCGGCCGCGATCAGGATCGCATTGTCCTCGGTGGCCGGGGAGAGGTTCACCTGCACGTACTGCCCCGGCCAGAGCCGGCCCGCATCGTTGTTGAAGCGCGCCTTGAGCATGATCGTGCCGGTGGTCGTGTCGACCTGGCTGTCCACGAAGATGAGCTGGCCTTCCACGGATTGCTCCGTATCCCCATCCGCCTGGGCCTGGACGGCGATGGGCTGCCCGGTTCCGGTGGCGCGGCGGATGAGCGGCAGCCAGCGTTCCGGCACGTTGAACTGCACCAGGATGGGGTTGGTCTGTGTGATGGTGGCCAGCGCCACGGGGCTGCTATCGGCCTGCCGGACGAAATTGCCCACACGAAGCGGAAGCACGCCCAGCACGCCGTCCACCTCCGCGGTGATCTGCGCGAATTCGAGGCTGAGGCGCGTCTGCGCGATCAGCGCCTGGGTCGCCTGGACGTTGGCGGCCGCCGCGGCGGCATCGGCCTGCGCCTGCTCGAAGCGCTGCTGGGAGGCGTAGCTCTCGCCGCGCAGGCTCTGGTAGCGGGCGGCGTCGAGCTGGGTGCGCGTCGCCGCGGCGCGGGCGCTCGCCAGCTGCGCTTCCTGCTGCGCGAGCAGGGCCTGGTTAAGCCGTGAATCCAGGGTGAAGAGCGGCTGCCCCCGCCGGACGGCCTGGCCCTCGCTGACATGAACCTGGGTGATCTGTCCGTCGACCCGCGTGCGGATCGTGACGACGCTTTCCGACTGCACCGTCCCGTTGGCCATGATCTCGATCGGCACGGGCCCCACCACCACAGGGTCGGTCGTCACGGCAATCGTCTGCGCGGCGGCGGGGAACGCCGCAAGAAGCGCGAGAACGGTCATGCGAAGAATCATGAAAACGTGGGCTCCCGTGCATGCAGGCATCGGCTAGGCTAGTGGAGCGAGCCATTCCCAGGGACCACACCGGCCTTCATTCACCACCAATGGGTGTAAAAGCCAAAGGGCGGGAAGGCAACGATAACCACGGCCGGCAGCGCAGAATCCGCGCAGGCGGTCGACGAGCGCGGAAGGAATGTTTCGATGCGTCGCTGGTTGATCATTGCGTTACTATTACTGGCCCCCGCCGCGCACGCCTTCGACCTTCCCGGCCTGTCACGGGATTCGAACCAATATCGTGAACAACTTGAAAGGCGCTTCCCCGCCGGCGGCACCGCCCAGCAGCGGCAGGCGGCCGAAACCCGCGCCACCGCGGCCGAGCGTCAGAACAACTGGCCCGCCGCCGCACAGGCCTGGGAGGACCGCGCCGCGCTCGGCGAGATGACGGCCGCGCAATGGCTTTCCCTCGGCCGCGCCCAGCTTCGCCGCAACCCTCCCGAGGCCGGTCGCGCCCTTTCCGCCGCCTGGCAGAATTTCCTCATGGTCCCGGCCGGCCCGCCCGAGATCCCCTCGCTGCTGATGGTGGCCGAGGCGCTGCAGCGCCTGGAGCGGCCGGCCCAGCAGATCGCGGCGCTGGAACAGGTGGTTCAGCGCGCGCCCGAGGAGGCGCGCTATACCGACGCGCTCGCCCAGGCGCGCCGCGCTGCCGGCCTGCTGGTCGCGCGTCTCAACACCGAGTCGGAGGCCGAGCCCGCCCGCGCCTGCCTCGCCTTCACCGTGCCGCCGGCGCGCCGCACGGACTGGCAGCCGCAGGACTGGATGCGCGCCGAGCCGCCCGTCCCTGGCCTCTCCTTCCAGCGCGACGGCGACCAGCTCTGCGTCGTCGGCCTTCCCTTCGGCCGCAGCACGCGCGTCGTGCTGCGCGCGGGCCTGCCCGGCGAGGACGGGCTCCGGCTGATGCGCGACACGCCGGTCAACATCGCCATGCCGAACCGCCGGCCGCGCCTGGCCTTCGACAGCCGCGCCTTCCTTCTCGCCCGCGGGCAGGACGCCCGCGTGCCGCTGGCGCTCATGAACATCTCCGGCGTGCAGATGCGCGTCGTGCGGCTGGCCGAGCGCAACCTCGTGCCCTTCACGCGAGACAACCGGCTTGGCGACCAGATCAATTCCTGGACGGTCACCGACATTCCCGACACCTGGGGCCGCGTGGTCTGGGAAGGAACGCTCGACCTGCCGCGCGGGGAGGCGAACCAACTCCAGCGCGTCACGGTCCCCGTGCCGCCGGCCGTGCGCGAGGCCGGGCCGGGACTCTATATGATGATTGCGCGGCCGAATGACGGCACCAACGACGCCGGCTCCCTGGCGACCGCGCAGCCGCTCATCCTGACCGACCTTGGCCTCACCGCCTGGCGCGGCGAGGGCGGCCTGGCCGTGCAGGCCCGCCGCCTCGGAGATTCCCGCCCCGCCGGCGGCACCCGCATCGCGCTCATGTCCCGCAACAACGAGATCCTCGCCGAGACGGAGACGGGCACGGACGGCATCGCGCGCTTCGCCGCCGCCCTGCTGCGCGGCGAAGGCCCGATGGCGCCGGTCTCCCTCCATGCCAGCCTGGGCGACGACCTCGTGGCGCTCGACCTCGAGGCCGCTTCCTTCGATCTGTCCGACCGCGGCGTGACGGGGCGCGAGCATCCGGGTCCGCTCGATGCCTTCCTCTGGCTCGATCGCGGCATCTACCGCCCGGGAGAGACCGTCCAGGTGATGGCGCTGCTGCGGAACGTCGCCGGCGTCCCCTCGGAGGTGCCGCTGCGCCTGCGTCTGCGCCGCCCGAACGGGCAGGTCGCGGCCGAGACCGTGGTGCGCGACGGCGGCAACTGGCCCGTCGCGCTTCCCGCCGCGGCGCCGGCCGGCGTCTGGAAGGTCGAGGCGCTGACCGATCCCAACGCTCCGCCGGTCGGCGAGGCGCGCCTCCGGGTGGAGGCCTTCGTACCGGAGCGTCTCGCCGTCGAGGCCGGGCCCGTGCCGGGACCGCTGGTGCCCGGCCGGATGCTGGAGATCCCCGTCACGGCCCGCTTTCTCTACGGCGCGCCGGGCGCCGGCCTTGAGGGCAGCGCCGAGCTGCGCCTCGTCACCGAGCGCAACCCCTTCCCCGAGCTGCGAGGCTACCTCTTCGGCCTGGAGGACGAGAGCTTCGCGCCCGACCTCATCACGGCCGATGTCCCGGAAACCGACGATCAGGGCCGCGCCACGCTGGAGCTGACCCTGGCCGGCGCGCCGGACACCACCCGCCCGCTGCGCGGCGAGCTGGACATCTCGGTGCAGGAGCCGGGCGGCCGCGCCACGCGGACGAGCCTTCCCCTGGCTGTCGCCGGCAATCCCCGCCTCGTGGGCATTCGCGGCCCGCAGGCAGTCGACGCCAATGCCGAGGCCGCCTTCGAGGTGATCGTCGCCAATCCGGAGGGGCGTACCCTCCCGGCGGAGCTCAGCCTGCGCCTCGTCCGCGAGAAGCCGGACTGGCGCGTCGTGCTGCGCGGCGGCGCCACCCGCTACGAGACCGTCTGGACCGACGAGCCGGTCGACACCGCGACGGTCCGCACCGCGGCCGAGGCGCCGGCCCGCTTCGCCCGCAGCCTGCCCTTCGGCCGCTACCGGCTCGAAGCGCGGGAGGCGAACGGCCTGGCCATCGCCTCGGTGCGCTTCCGCTCCGGCTGGGTGTCGAGCGAGTCGGCCGAGGTTCCCGACAAGGTGGATGTCGCGGCCGACCGCCAGAGCTACGCGCCGGGCGACACGGTGACGGTGCGGGTGACCGCGCCCTTCGCGGGCCGCGCCAGCCTCGCCGTCCTGACCGACCGGCTGATGACGGTGCGCGAGGTCGACGTGCCGGAGGGCGGCACCGATGTTCCGCTGACCGCCGACCCGGCCTGGGGTCCCGGCGCCTATGTCGCCGTCACCGTCTTCAGGGCCGGCGCTCCCGCCACCTCGCCGGGCCGCGCGCTCGGCCTGGCCTGGGTGCAGATCGACCCCGCCGCGCGCCGCCTGGACGTCGCGATCGGCGGGCCCGAGCGGGCGCGGCCCAGCACTCGCGTGGAGGTGCCCGTCACCGTCACGGGAGGCAGTGCCTCGGTCCATCTGACGCTGGCCGCCGTGGATGAGGGCATCCTGCGCCTCACCCGCTTCGCCTCGCCCGATCCGCTGGCGCATTACACCGGCCGCCGCACCCTCGGCGTCGATATCCGCGACGATTACGGCCGCCTCATCCGCCCCGACGATGCCACCCCGGCCGTGCTGCGCCAGGGCGGCGACGAGACGGGCGACCTTGGCCTGCTGCCCATTCCGCAGCGCAACGTCGTGCTGTTCAGCGGCGTGGTGGAAACCGATGCCAATGGCCGCGCCACCATCCCGCTCGACCTCCCGGACTTCGCGGGCGAGCTGCGGCTGATGGCCGTGGCCTGGCAGGGGCCGCGCATCGGTTCGGCAAGCCGGGCCATGACAGTCCGCGACCCGGTCCTGGCCGAGGCGCTGCTGCCGCGCTTCCTCGCCCCGGGCGACGAAGCAACCCTGCCCGTCCTCCTGCACAATCTCGAGCTCCCGCAAGGCGAGGTGAGCGCGACGCTGACTGCGGAGGGCGCCATCGCCCTCGGCGGCCCGGCCCGCCTTGCCGCGCGCCTGGCCACGGGCGCCCGCGCCCAGCCCAGCACGACCCTGCGCGCGACCGGTGCCGGCGAGGGAACCCTTCGCCTCGCCGTCGGCGGCCCCGGGGGCTTCGCCGCCACCCGTGAGTCCCGCATCGAGGTGCGCTCCTCGCGCGCTCTCACCTCGGTCACGACGCTGAGCGAGCTGGCCCCGGGCCAGGAGCTGCGGCTGGCACCCAACGCCACCCGCTTCCTGCCCGGCGCCTGGCGCGCGACGGCGCGCCTCGGCACGCCGGTCCGCTTCGATGCCGAGGGCATGCTGCGCGGGCTGGAGATCTATCCTTATACCTGCCTGGAGCAGCTTTCCTCGCGCGCGCTGGGCATCGGCGCGGCGATCAGCGAGGGCAGCACGCCCCAGCAGGCCGCGCTGCTGCAGCGCGCGGTGGACGGCATCCTGTCCCGCCAGCGCTATGACGGCAGCTTCGGCCTCTGGTCGGCGCAGGGCGAGCCGGAATTCTGGACCTCGGCCTATGCGGCGGAAGCGCTGATCCGCGCCCGCACCGCCGGCGCCACGGTGGCGACGGCCGCGCTCGATGCCGCGCTGGACGACCTGGCCACCCGGCTGGAGGACACCACGGCCAACGAGCCGACGGAGTTCGCCGCCCAGGCCGCGCGGCTGAACGCGCTCTCGCTCGCCGGCCGGCACCGGCTGGGCGCCGCCCGGCGCCTGATGGAGAGCCTCGATCGCCTGCCGACGCCGCTGGCGCGCGCCCAGCTCGCCGCGGCCTTCGCCCGGGCCGGTGACAACGATCGGGCTCAACGCGCCTTCGCCGCCGCGCTGGCGGCGCCGGCCCGGCGCGACTGGCTCTACGACTATGGCAGCGCCGCCCGCGATGCGATGGCGGTGCTCGTGCTGCTGAAGGAAGCGCAGGCCCCGGCGGCGATGATCCAGCAGGCGACCGAACGGCTGCCCGGTCCGGAGCTGACGCCGGCGGCCGCCTCCACCCAGGAGGCCGCCTGGGCCGTGCTCGCCGCGGCCTCGCTGGGCCGCGACGGGCGGCCGGTACGCGCCGCCTTCGATGGCAATGCGGCGCCACGGGTCTTCAACGCGACGGCGGGCGGCGTGCTGCGCAACCTGGGCGACGCGCCGCTGCCGGTCACGCTGACCGTCACGGGTATCCCGACGGAAGCGCTGCCTGCGGGGCGGAACGCCATGACCATCCGCCGGCGCTTCCTCGACCTCCAGGGCATGGAGCTGAACCTGGACCAGCTGCGCTCCGGCACCTCCTTCCTGATGGTGATCGAGGCGCGGGCGGAATCGGGCCAGGAGCATCTGGCGATGATCAGCCAGGGCCTGCCCGCCGGCTGGGAAATCCAGGCGCGGCTCGGGCCGGGCGCGGTGCCCGGCCTTCCGGGCCTCGGCGAGCTGGCGGAGCCCGATGCGACGCCCGCGCTCGACGACCGGGTGGCCGCGGCCGTCACCTTCAACGCAGAGCGCCGGGACTTCCGCCTGGCGGTCCGGCTGCGCGCGGTGACGGCGGGCCGCTTCGAACTGCCGGGCGCCGAGGTGGCGGACATGTACCGCCCGGCCTTCTTCGCCCGCCAGGCCGTCGGCAGGATCACCATCCTTCCGCAGCAATAGGCCTTCCGCAGCAATAGGTCCGGGAAGGCGCGCGGAGGGTTGGCATGGCGCCGCCCTCGCGCGCGAAAGGGGTCAAGGCATAGTATGGCGGGGCACCAGGGCACGTCGACGCCGATTCGGGCACAGGAACCGCGCAGCGCATCGGCGCTCCCCCTTTCCGTCACCCAAATCCGCCGGCCGGGCCCTGGATCAGAGGAATGACCGAACTAAATATGTCAACGAATCTGACTAAAACTGGGAGCGGCGTAGATATGTCCGAAAGGACGGAACCGATGAAGCCGGAGGCCCCTCGCGGCATGGGCGCGGCGCGCAATCTTCTCTTCCTCCGCGAGGAGGAGCTTCGCCTCGCCCAGGATCTTCTCTACTTCGGCTATCGCGACTTCACCGCCGGCCCCGACCGCATCCTCGCCACCATGGAGATGGGCCGCGCGCATCACCGCGTGCTGCATTTCGTCGGCCGCGCGCCGGGCATCAAGGTCGGCGAGCTGCTGGCCATCCTGGACATCACCAAGCAGTCGCTCGGCCGCGTGCTGCAGCCCCTCATCGAGCAGGGCTACGTGAAGCAGGCGCCCGGCCTCAAGGACAAGCGCCAGCGCCTCCTCACCCTCACCGAGCAGGGCAGCGCGCTGGAGCAGCGCCTCTTCGCCGCACAGCGCGAATGGGTGCTGCGGGCCTATCGCGAGGCCGGCCCGCAGGCCGTGGAAGGCTTCCGCCAGGTGATGCGCGGCCTGATGGGCCCCGATGCCCGCGCGCAGTTCGAAGCCCTGGAGAAATCGGCCGCCCCCGGCCGGACCACGCCCACCTTCTCGCCCAGTTCGGCGCCTGGCCCGGCGCCCCGCCCGGCCGGCGCCGGCCGGGCCTGAACGGAGACCCTGCCATGGCCGAACCGACCGCGGATATCCTGGTCGTCGACGACGACGCCCGCCTGCGCGCGCTGCTGCAGCGCTTCCTCGCGGAGCAGGGCCATCGCGTGGCCGTCGCCGGCGACGCCGCGGAAGCCCGGGCGGCCATCGGCGCCATGGCCTTCGACCTGCTGGTGCTGGACGTGATGATGCCGGGCGAAACCGGCCTCGAGCTCGCCGAGGGCCTGCGGCGCGACGGCCACGACACGCCCATCCTGATGCTGACCGCCCGCGGCGCCCCGGACGACCGAGTGGCCGGCTTCGAGCACGGCGCCGACGACTACCTCGCCAAGCCCTTCGACCCGCGCGAGCTCGCTCTGCGCATCCGCACCATCCTGCGGCGCGCCGCACCCGCGCCCTCCGCCGCGCCCATGCCCTCGGGCCCGATCCAGCTCGGCCAGCGCTGGTTCGACGCCGAGCGCTGCGAGCTGCGCGGCCCCGACGGCACCCAGCGCCTGACCGGCGGCGAGGCCGCGCTGCTCAGCGCCCTCGCCCGGCGCGCGGGCGAAGTGCTGTCGCGCGAGGACATCGCGGTCGCGCTCGGCACGCCCGATGCCGGGGAGCGCAGCGTGGACGTGCAGGTGACGCGCCTGCGCCGCAAGATCGAGCTCGACCCGCGCGAGCCGCGCTTCCTGCACACCATCCGGCACAAGGGCTACGTGCTGAGACCCGGGCCGTGAAACGCCCCGACAAGTCGCTCCTCCGCCGCATCAGCTCCCTGCTGCCGCGCGGATTGCTGGCGCGCACCCTGCTGATCATGCTGCTGCCGCTCGTGGTCGTGCAGGCCGTGGCGCTGCAGCTCTTCTACGGCGGGCACCTCGACGTCATCTCCCGCCGACTCACCGCAGGCCTCGCCGGCGACGTCGCCTTCGTCGCGACGCTCATGGACACGATGCCCGAGGCCCGGCGCCCCGAGATCCTGCGCGAGGCCAATTGGCGCCTCGGCCTTTCCCTGGGCTTCGAGCCGGGCGCGCTGCTGGGCGTGCCTCCCTCCCGCCCGGCCTGGAACCCGCTCCTTCCCCTCGAGCAGGACCTCACCAACGCGCTGCGCGAGCGGATGAACTTCACCTTCGATGCCGACTGGCAGAGCGACCCGCAATCCCTCGTCATCCGGGTGCAGACCGCCACCGGCATCCTCAGCGTCGAAGCACCACGCAAGCGGCTCTTCACCACCACGCTCTATGTCTTCGTGTTCTGGCTGGTCGGCTCGGCCCTGCTGCTGGCCGGTATCGCGGTGCTGTTCATGAAGAACCAGGTGCGCGCCATCCGCCGCCTGGGCGAGGCCGCGGAGGCCTTCGGTCTGGGCCGCGAGGCAGGCCCCATGAAGCCCGAGGGCGCGCGCGAGGTGCGGCAGGCAGCGCTGGCCTTCAACGCCATGCAGGAGCGCATCCTGCGCTTCGTGAACCAGCGGACCGAGATGCTGGCCGGCATCAGCCACGACCTGCGCACACCGCTCACGCGCATGCGGCTCGCCCTCGCGATGTTCCCGCGATCCCCCGAGACCGACGAGGACGTGGCCGCCCTCAACCAGGATCTCGATGAGATGGAGCGGATGGTGGAGAGCTACCTCGCCTTCGCCCGCGGCGAGCGCACCGAGGCGCCCCAGCCCGCCGACCTCGTGGACCTGGTGGAGGACATCGTGGCCAAGGCGCGCCGCAGCGGCGCCGCCGTGGAGGTCGCGACGCCCGACAAGCTGGTGCTGCCGCTGCGGCCCGACGCGCTCAAGCGCGCCCTGGGCAACCTGCTGGACAATGCTCGGCGGCATGCCCGCCGGATCGCCATCGGCGTGACGCCGCTGGAGGAGGCCGGGCGCAGCTGGGCGGAACTCACGGTCGACGACGACGGGCCCGGCATCCCGGCCGCGGAGCGCGCGGAGGCCTTCCGGCCCTTCAGCAGCGGATCCGCCACCGGAACCGGCCTCGGCCTCGCCATTGCGCGCGACATCGTGCGCGCGCATGGGGGCGACATCATGCTGGAGCAGAGCCCGATGGGCGGGCTGCGGGCACGGCTGCGGCTACCAGTCTAGGCAGGCAAGAATGACGACAGATCCCTTTCATCTCGGCGCCATCCGGATCGACACCCTGGTCGACGGGATCTTCGAGATCGGCCGCGAGGTCCTGATCCATGAGGATGGCGAGGAGGCCAGGGCCCTCGCCATGGACGCCTGGGGCGATCGGCCGCTCAGCTTCGACGTGAATGTCCATCTGCTGCGGGGCCCGGACGGCATCAGCCTGATCGACGCCGGCACGGGGCCGCATTGGGGCCCGCATCTCGGCCATGCCCGGAAGGCGATGAGCGAGGCCGGGGTCGAACCCGGGGATGTCGACCGGATCCTGCTGACCCATGTCCATGGCGACCATGCCCTGGGCCTGCTCGGCGAGGCCGACGCGCCGTATTTCCCGCGCGCGAAGATCCTGCTGCCGGCCGCCGAGCTCGCCTTCTTCACCAATGACGCCGAGCGCCTGGCCCTGCCCGAGAAGCGGCGCAGCGGCTTCGAGATCACCGCGCGGCTGATTGCGACCTATGGCGACCGCCTGCGCCCGGTTCCCTTCGGGGCGATCACGCCGGAGATCGAGCTGATCGCGCTGCCGGGCCACACGCCTGGCCAGGGCGGATACCTGCTGTCGCAGGGCGACACGAAGCTCCTGCTCTGGGCTGACGCGCTGCATCTGGCGCAGCTGCAGTCCAGCGATCCGGGAGCCGGCCTCTTCTTCGACCTCGATCCCGCCACGGCCGTCCGGACCAGGAGGACCCTCCTCGCCCGCGCCGCCGCGGAAGGCTGGATCGTCGGCGGCAGCCACCTCACGGGCTATGCCCGCGTCATCCGGGACGGAGGGGCTTTCCGGCTGGAGCCGCTGGCCGGCTGATCACTCGACGATGAAGGCCGGGTCGACGGGCACCTGAAGCGCGGTGACGAGGGCATTGGTCTGCGAGGCCATGGCGATGACCGAGAGGAGATCGCCATGCTGCGCCTCCGTCATCCCCTTGGCCCGCGCCGCCGCCGTATGGGAATGGATGCAGTAGCTGCAGCCATTCGCGGTCGAGACCGCGATGTAGATGAGCTCGCGGGTAAGCGGATCGAGCGCGCCCGGCGCGATCATGACGTCCTTGAGGGAGGACCAGGTGCGCTCCAGCACGGCCGGCTGGTTGGCCAGCGCGCGCCAGAAGTTGTTGACGAAGTCCGACTTCCGCACGGCGCGGATGTCGTCGAAGACGGCCTTCACCCGAGGATCGGCCTCGACCTGCGCATCGGTCCAGAGAGCGGCGGTGGTCATGGGCCCTTCCTCCTTCAGCGGCTGGGCAGCTTCGGCAGGAATACCGTCAGCAGGCCGAGCAGCGGCAGATAAGCACAGACGGCATAGACCGTGGCGATGCTCGTCCGGTCCGCCAGCTCGCCGAGCCCCGCGGCGCCGAGGCCGCCCAGCCCGAACGAGAAGCCGAAGAACAGGCCAGCCACGAGGCCGACGCGCCCCGGCAGCAGCTCCTGCGCATAGACCAGGATCGCCGGGAAGGCCGAGGACATGATCAGGCCGATCAGCACGGCCAGCACCACGGTCCAGAACAGATCGGCGTAGGGCAGCGCCATGGTAAAGGGCAGCGCGCCCAGGATGGAGAACCAGATGATGGGCAGGCGCCCCACCCGGTCGCCCACGATGCCGCCGATGACGAGGCCGGCCGCCAGCGCGCCCAGGAAGACGAAGAGGATCACCTGCGCCGCCTGCACCGAGACCGCGAAACGGTCGATCAGGTAGAAGGTCAGGTAGGAGCTGAGGCTCGCCGTATAGACGTTCTTCGAGAAGAGCAGCGCCACCAGCACGACGATCGCGAAGGCCACACGATTCCGGGAGAGCCCGTGAGGGGTGCCCGCCGCCTTGCGAACGGCCGTCTTCGCGACGCGGTTCCGGGCGTACCAGGTGCCCACCTGGACCAGGATCAGCATGGCCAGCAGCGCCGCGGCGGAGAACCAGACCAGGCTCTGCTGCCCGTGCGGCACCACCACGAAGGCCGCGAGCAGCGGCCCGATCGCCGAGCCCGTATTGCCGCCGACCTGGAACAGGGACTGTGCGAGGCCGTACCGCCCGCCCGAGGCCAAGCGCGCCACGCGCGACGCCTCCGGATGGAAGACCGAGGAGCCGACGCCGATCAACGCGGCCGCCAGCAGGATCATCGGATAGGAATGGGCATGTGCCATCAGCAGCAGCCCGACCAGCGTCGAGCTCATGCCGATGGGCAGCGAATAGGGCATGGGCCGGCGGTCGGTGTAGATGCCGACCAGCGGCTGGAGAAGCGAGGCCGTGCACTGGAAGGCCAGCGTGATCAGGCCGATCTGCGCGAAGTCCAGCCCATAGGCGTCCTTCAGGATCGGGTAGAGCGCCGGCACCAGCGACTGCATCATGTCGTTCAGCAGGTGACAGAAGCTGAGCGACAGGATGACGGCGAAGGTGGTGTTGTCGACGGCCGGGGCCAGGGGCGCGGACGCGGCCGAGGGCGCTGGGGCTGCTTTCATGGCGGTCTGTTGGCTGCTCACGGGGACGTTCCGCATGGTTTACGAAGCATCCTAAGCAGGGCGTCCCGGGAAGTCAGCCCGGCCCCACGCAGGGCCGGGATGCGCCCCTACCCTGCCGAGATGCGCTCCAGCCCACCCATCCAGGGCCGCAGGACCTCGGGGATGAGGATGCTCCCATCCTCCTGCTGATGGGTCTCCATCACCGCAATGAGCGCACGGCCGACCGCGACGCCCGAGCCGTTCAGGGTATGGACCAGCACATTGTCCTTGCCCCGGCGGTAGCGCGCCTTCATGCGGCGCGCCTGGAAGTCCCGGCAGTTGGAGCAGGAGGAGATCTCGCGCCAGGCCTGCTGGCCCGGCAGCCAGACTTCGAGATCATAGGTCCGGGCCGCGCTGAAGCCGGTATCGCCGGCGCAGAGGAAGATGCGGCGCCAGGTGAGGCCGAGGGCGGTCAGCACGGCTTCGGCGCATTGCGTCATGCGCTCGTGCTCGGCGTCGCTCTCCTCCGGCCTCGTGATGGAAACGAGTTCGACCTTGCTGAACTGGTGCTGTCGCAGCATGCCGCGCGTGTCGCGCCCGGCGCTGCCGGCCTCGCTGCGGAAGCTGGGCGAGAGGGCGGTGAAGCGCAGCGGCAGGGCCGCCTCTGGCTGGATCTCATCGCGCGCGAGGTTGGTCAGCGGCACCTCGGCGGTCGGGATGAGGTAGCGGCCATCCGTCGTCTTGAAGAGGTCTTCCTCGAACTTCGGCAGCTGCCCCGTGCCATGCATGGTGGCCGCGTTCACGAGGTAGGGCACCGCCGTCTCGGTATAGCCGTGCTGGTCGGTGTGCAGCGTCAGCATCCACTGGCCGAGCGCGCGCTCCAGCCGGGCGAGTGCGCCGCGCAGCACGGTGAAGCGGGAACCCGCGAGCTTGGTGGCCGCGGCGAAGTCCATGAGGCCGAGCGCCTCGCCGAGCTCAAAATGCTGCTTCGGCTCGAAATTCGGGCGCGCCGGCTCGCCATGCGTGTGGATGACGACGTTGTCGGCCTCGTCCCGGCCCTCGGGCACCTCGGGATCGAGGATATTGGGCAGGACGGAGAGCGCCTCCGTCACGGCCGCTTCCTTGGCGTCGACCTCGGCGCCCTCGGCTTCCGCGACGGTGGCGGCGACCTCGGCCTTGAGCCGATCGGCCTCCGCCTTGTCGCCGCGCTTCATGGCGGCGCCGATCTCGCGGGACAGCGCGTTGCGCTTGGCCTGGACGCCCTCGGTCAGGGCGATGGCCGCGCGCCGCGCCTCGTCCAGCGCCAGGATGGCCGCCGACTGCGGCTCCATGCCTCGCCGTGCCATGGCCGCGTCGAAGGCGGCCGCGTCGGTCCTTACCGCTCGGATATCATGCATGTCAGATCACCGATCCAGGGGGCCGCGCCGCTCCGGCAGCGCATTCGGCCCCGTAATGTAGGCCCCTGGCCCTCCCGGTTGGGAAGGCCGCTCAAATCGTGAAGCGCAGGGTCACGATCGGCCGTTCTGCCGCCACGTCCTCACTTCGTTTCCTCCGGCGGCTTGGGCGCCACCCAGACGGCGAAGAGGATCGAAATCTCGTAGAGCAGGATCAGCGGGATGGCCAAACCGACCTGGCTGATGACGTCCGGCGGCGTGATGATCGCGGCCAGTGCGAACATGCCCACGATCGCGTAGCGCCGGCCCTTCCGCAGGCCTGCCACGCTCAGGATGCCGACGCGGCACAGCAGCACCAGCGCGACCGGCATCTGGAAGGCGATGCCGAAGGCCAGGATCATGTGCATGACCAGCGAGAGATATTCGCTGACCTTCGCCTCGAGCTGGATCGGCACGGAGCCCGCGCCTGCCGGCGTCTCGAAGCTGATGAAGAAATGCCAGGCGAGCGGGAAGATGAAGTAGTAGGCCAGCGCCGCGCCCATCAGGAAAAGGATGGGGGAAGCGACGAGGAAGGGCGTCACCGCCCGCTTCTCGGACCGGTAGAGGCCGGGCGCGATGAACAGCCATAGCTGCGTCGCCCAGATCGGGAAGGAGAAGAAGACCGCGCCGAAGAAGGCCACCTTCAGATAGGTGAAGAAGGCCTCGTAGAGCGCCGTGAAGATCATGCGCCGGTCGCCGCCGCCCTGCTCCTGCAGGATGGTGGCCAGCGGGCGGGCGAGGAAGCCGTAGATCTGCTGCGAGAAATAGTAGCAGACGCCAAAGGAGATGAGGAAGGCGATGGCCGACCAGAGGAGCCGCCGGCGCAGCTCCATCAGGTGGTCCATCAGCGGCATCGGCTTGTCGTCGATGGGATCTTCGTCTTCGGCGGTTGTGGACACGGCGGGCCTCAGACGATCTTGGCCGCGTCGGCCGAAGCCGGGGACGCGGCAGGGGCTGGCGCGGCGGACGGCGCGGCCGAAACGGCGGCTTCCACCGGCTTCTCGACCGCAGGTTCCTCGACCGTCACGGCCTCCGCCGCCGGCGCGGCCGGAAGCGGCGCGGGCGAGAGGTTCAGCGGGGCCGGGGTGGAGGGCGGCACGAAGGAGGGCGCATCGGGCGCCGGCTCAGGCTCCGGCGCCTTGTAGGGCGCCATGGTCTGCGGCGGGATCATCGCCGGGGCGTCGGGCGTGTCGGCGGCGGTCGGCGGCGGCTTCCAGGCGGGCGTCGAGGAAACCGGGCTGTCGTTGAAGGTCTTGGAGAGGGTGCCGTCCGAATCGACGGTCTTCTCGATATGGCCCTTCAGGTCGAAGCGACGGATCTCGTTCAGCGCGCCCTTCACGTCGGCGATCTGGTTCCGCACGTCCTCCAGCTTGGCCTCGCGCACGAGCTCGTCGGCCTGCTGCTGGAACTGGGCAAGCTGCTTCTTGCCCTTCTTCACGAGGTCAGCAACGCCCCGAATGGCGCCGGGCAGGTCCTTGGGACCAATCACCACCAGCGCCACCACGGCCACCAACATGATCTCGGACCAGGCGAGGTCGAGCATTACATCCCCAATTCGGATACCGGCGTCATTTGTCCTGGATAACAGGGCTCTGGCGCGCCGCCAATGCGGGCCCGCCTCTACTTAGTCGCTCGGCGCCGAGGTTGCACCCTGCCCGGCGCGAAAAGCGAAGGCCCTTTCGGAATCGAAAGCGAGGCCGACGCGGTCTCCGCGGCTCAGGCGGAGGCCGGGCGGCAGGCGGGCATTCAGCTCCTGCCCGTCTCCGATCCTCAGCCGCGCCCGCATCTGCGGCCCCAGCAGCCGGCAGGACAGGACCTCGGCCGCCGTCCCCTCCCCTTGCGGGAGGATGCGCAGGCCCTCGGGCCGCAGGAAAAGCTCGGCCGGGCCGTCCGGAAGCCCGGGGGCCGGAATGCCACCCAGCGCGCCGGTCGCGAAGCCCTGCGAGACATGGGCCGGCAGCCGGTTCACCTCGCCCAGGAAGCCCGCCACGAAGGGATCGGCGGGATGGAGATAGAGCTCCTCCGGCGTGCCGAGCTGCGCCACCTGCCCCTGCCGGATCAGGGCGATGCGGTCGGCCATGAACATGGCCTCCTCGGCGTCATGCGTGACGATGAGGGCGGGAATGCCCGCCTGCTCCAGCACCTTCAGCGTGTCGTCGCGCACCTGTTCGCGCAGCCGGGTGTCGAGGCTGGCAAAGGCCTCGTCCAGCAGCAGGACCTGCGGCTTGGGCGCCAGCGCACGGGCCAGGGCCACCCGCTGCTGCTGCCCGCCGGAAAGCTGGTGCGGCCAGGTCTCCACGCGGCCCGCCAGGCCGACCCGGTCCAGCGCCTCGGCCACCAGCCTTCCCCGTTCCGCGCGCGGAAAATGGCGCAGGCCAAAGGCCACGTTGTCGCCCACGGTGAGATGCGGGAACAGCGCGTAGTCCTGGAAGACGAAGCCGACCTTCCGCGCCTCGGGCGGCGCCTCGCGCCCCGGCTCGGCCAGCACGCGGCCCGCGAGCTCGATGCGGCCATGCTGCAGCGGCTCCAGCCCCGCCACGAGGCGGAGTAAAGTGGTCTTGCCATCGCCGGAGGGGCCGAGCAGGCAGATGGTCTCCCCCGGCCCGACCTCCAGCGTCACGCCGCGCAGGACCTCGCGCGGGCCGAAAGCATGGCGGATATCGGTAAGGCGAAGGCTCATGCCGCCTTTTGCGGGCGGGATGGGGGCGTGTCCATCTCCTCGGGCGCCGCATGCGGCTGATCCTCGATGAGGGGCGGCGCACCGTTGGGACCGCCCGAAAGCTCGATCGCGGTGATGTCGCTGGAGACGAGCTCCTCCTTGCGGGGCAGCTCCGACAGCGACTTGAGGCCGAACTGGTCCAGGAACTTCGGCGTGGTGCCCCAGAGGGTCGGCCGGCCCGGCGTCTCCTTGCGGCCGCGCGAGGTCACGAGGCCCGCATCCAGCAGCTGGTCCAGCGTGGTCTGGGCCAGCGCCGCGCCGCGGATCTCCTCGATCTCGGCGCGGGTGACGGGCTGGTGGTACGCGACGATGGACAGTGCCTCCATGGCCGCGCGCGGCAGGCGCCGCGGCACCTCGACCACCCGGGTGATGGCCGGGGCCAGGTCCAGCGCCGTGCGGAAGGCCCAGCCCCCGCCGACCTCGACGAGCTCCACGGCGCGGCCCGCGGATTGCGCGGCCAGCGCCGTCAGCACGGTGATGGCCTCCACCCCCTCGGGCAGCGCCAGCTGCACGCGGGCGGCCGGCACCGGCCGGTCGGTCGCGAAGATCAGGGCCTCGGCGATGCGGAGCGCGCGGTCGAAGTCGCCCTGCTCCGGCGTGTTCTGGTCAGGCGACATGTCGCAGATCCCCTTCGGTTTTCCGCAGCAGGATCGGGGCGAAGATCCCCTCCTGCTGCAGCTCGACGCTGCCCCCACGGGCGGCCTCGAGCGCGGCGATCAAGGTGCTCGCCAGCGCGGCGCGCTGGTCGAGCGGCGAAAGCATCCCCTCCGGCAGGAAGGTCGAGAGCTTGTTCCAGCCCGGCGCATCGCCGATCAGCGATTGCAGCCGCGCCAGCGCCTCGGCCACCGACCAGAGCTTGCGCGGCTTGGGCGTGAAGGGCCGGTCGGCCGCGCCCCGCCGGCGGGCGGTGGCATAGGCGCGCAGCAGGGTGGAGAGGTCGGCCACGAGGCCGGAGCGGTCCTCCACCCGCAGGGATTCCGGCGCGCCCCGGGCGAAGGTCTCCCGGCCGAGCTGCGCGCGGGCGCCCAGCCAGGCGGCGACCACACGCATGCGGTCGAGCTCGGCCAACCGTTCGGTGAGGCGGTTGGCGGCCAGGAGGGGGTCTTCCTCCTCGGGCTCGCGCTCCTCCTCGGGCAGCAGCAGGCGGGACTTCAGCCAGGCGAGCCAGGCGGCCATGACCAGCCATTCCGCCGCCAGCTCCAACCGGACCCGCCGCGCGCCCTCGACGATGGCAAGAAACTGGTCGGCCAGGGCGAGGACGGAGATCTGGCGGATATCGACCTTCTGCGCCCGCGCGAGCTCCAGCAGCACGTCCAGCGGGCCCTGGAAGCCCTCGAGGTCCAGAACGAGGCTTTCGGCGGCGGGGTTCGCGGCCGGGGCGCTCACAGCGTCCCGAGCCCCGCGGCGCGGAGGACGAAGGCGAAGGCCGGGCGCACGATATGGCGGATGAAGGCCTCCATGGGCTGGAAGGCCGGGATCGCCATCGGCAGCAGGAAGAGGATGCCGATCACCAGGAACAGCCCGTATCGCTCCAGCCGCGCATAGGCCATGGCCGCCCGATAGGGGAGCAGCCCCACCATGATGCGGCCGCCATCGAGGGGCGGCACCGGAAAGAGATTGAACAGGCCGAGCACCAGATTCGCGAGGATGGACAATCCGAGGAAGCGGTAGACCAGCGTCATCGATTCGGCCGAGAGGAAGCTGTCCGCCAGCCCCACCGCATGCACCAGCAGGGCCGCGATGAAGGCCAGGCCAAAGTTCATGGCCGGCCCGGCGGCGGCGACCCACATCATGCCCGAGCGCGGGTCGCGCAGGTTGCGGATATCGACCGGCACGGGCTTGGCCCAGCCGAACATCACATCCACCTGGCCGGTGGCCAGCAGCTGCGAGACGAGCAGGAAGCCCGGAACCAGCAGCGTGCCCACGGGGTCCACGTGGCGGATCGGGTTGAGCGACAGCCGGCCCATGAGCTTGGCCGTCGGGTCGCCGAGCCAGAGGGCCGCATAGCCATGCGCGGCCTCGTGCAGGGTGATGGCGATGATGGTCGCCATAATGGCCGGGAGAAGTTCCGGCAGCATGTCCATCATGGCGCGGTCAGGCCTGGACCGGGAGGCGGGCGGCGTCGAGGCGCCGGAGCGCGGCCTCGGTCAGGATGGGGCAGGCCTCCAGGACGGCGGCCGTTTCCTCGAGAATGCCGGAGCAGTGCAGCGCAGCGTCGCAGCCGGCGGCCATCACGGCCTGGGTCAGCGCCCCGAAGTCGCCCTTGAGCGCCTTCATCCCGAGATCGTCCGACAGAAGGAAGCCGCCGAAGCCGATCTCGCCCCGGATCACACGGTCGATCACGATCGGGGAAAGGGTCGCGCAGCGCGCCGGATCCAGGGCCGGGTAGAGGATATGCGCCGTCATGGCCCAGAGGTCGTCGGCGGCCAGGTCGCGGAAGGGCGCGAAGTCCAGCTCCAGCTCCGCGCGGGAGGCCTCGACTACCGGCAGCGCCTCGTGGCTGTCCAGCGTCGCGCGGCCATGGCCAGGGATGTGCTTGATGACCGGCAGTGCGCCGGCATCGCGCAGGCCGGCGATCCAGGCCGCGCCCAGCCGGGCGACCTCGGCCGGGTCCGCGGAGAAGGCGCGGTCGCCGATCACCTTGTGCATGCCGGGCAGCCGCAGATCGAGCAGCGGGGCGCAGACCACGTCCAGCCCGACGGCGATGCATTCTGCGCCGATCGCGGCCGCGCCGGCGCGCGCGGCCTCGGCGGGGCCGTTCTCGAAGGTCGCGGCCGGCGGATGCAGGGGCCAGTGAGGCGGTTTGAGGCGGGCGACGCGCCCGCCTTCCTGGTCGACGAGGATCGGGGCGGCCTCCCCCAGCACCTCGCGCAATTCACCGGTCAGCGCACGAAGCTGATCGGGATCGGCCACGTTGCGGGCGAAGAGGATCGCGCCCATCGGCCTCAGGCGGCGCAGCAGCGCCGCCTCCGCGGAGGTGAGCCGAAGCCCCGAGACGCCGATAATGGCGGCGCGCGCGGCGCTGTCGGCCCGATCCGCGGTCATGCTTACCCAGCCACCGGAATGCAGGCGACGCTCTTTTCCCGGAGCTGCGCGCAGAAGGCCCGCGCGGCGGCCTGGTCGGCGAAGCCGCCCGTCCTGAGGCGCCAAAGCGTCGCCTGCCCGTCCCGCTCGAAGCGCGTGACGATGGGCGAGCGCCCGGCCAGGTCGGGCGCTCGGCGCTGCAGGCGTGTCCATTCGGTGCGGGCGGCCTGCTCGCTGCCCGCGGCGGAAAGCTGAACCATGAAGCGCCCCCCGGTCGCGGGCGCGGCCGCGGCGGGCCGGGCCGCCGGCTGGGCCGGGGCGGGCGCCACGCGAGGCGCAGGCACGGCGGCAACCGGTGCCGGAGCAGCGGCCGGGGCATGCTGGACCGGCGCTGCCGCCACCGGGGCGGGAGCAGGCGCGGCGGCCGGGGCGGGCGGCGGCGCCGACTGGGCGCGCAGCATGTCCAGCCGCGGCGCCTCAGGCCCCGGGCCCAGACGTGCCTCGGCCGGGCGCTCATGGCGTCCCGCGCCGCGCTCGAAGATCAGTTCCTGCTGGTTGGGCACCACGGCGCCCCCTGGCGTGTCGGGCCGCACCCGGTAAGGGCGCCCGTCCGTCTCGATGAGGGGCACGCCGCGCGTCCCCGTCATGGAAATTCCCCAGATGATGGCGCTCGCGAGCACCACGGAGCCGGCCAGGCCGCCCCCGATCATCCAGACCTTCGGCGGAATCCCCCATCCCGCCGACGCCCTCTCCGGCGGACGGATCCGCCAGGAGGGAAGCATCGTATCGTTCATCTCATCTCCTCGACCGGAGTGACCCCCATCACCCCGAGCCCGGACCTCACCACGGCCGCCGTGGCAGCCACCAAAGCGAGCCGCGCCTGCGTTGCAGCGGGCGCGTCCGCCTGGATGAAGCGCAAGGTGGTGTCGTCCTTGCCCTTGTTCCACAGTAGATGAAAATCACTGGCGAGGTCATTCAGAAAAAACGCGATTCGGTGCGGCTCACGCGCCGCCGCCGCGGCCTCGACCACCCGCGGCCAGGTCGCCATGCGGCGGATCAGCGCGAGTTCGGCCGGGTCGGTCAGGGCGTCCAGGGGCGCTTCCGCCAGGCTCTCCAGCGAAGGATCGCCGGCGCTGCGCAGCACCGAGCGGCAGCGGGCATGGGCGTACTGCACGTAGAAGACAGGATTGTCGCGCGACTGCTGGATCACGAGGTCCAGGTCGAACTCCATCTGCGCGTCGGATTTGCGGGTCAGCATGGTGAAGCGCACGGCGTCGCGCCCGACCTCGTCGATGAGGTCGCGCAGCGTGATGTAGCTGCCGGCGCGCTTGCTCATGCGGACGGGCTGGCCGTCCTTCACCACATGGACGATCTGCGCCAGCACCACGTCCAGCGAGACGCGGCGCTGCGACAGGGCCGCCACTGCCGCCTGCATGCGCTTCACATAGCCGCCATGGTCCGCACCCCAGACATGGACCAGCGCGCCGAAGCCACGCTCGATCTTGTGCAGGTGGTTGGCGATGTCGTTGGCGAAGTAGGTGCCCGTGCCATCGGACTTGCGGAGCGCGCGATCGGTGTCGTCGCCGAAATCCTTGGAGCGGAAGAGCGTCTGCTCGCGCGGCTCCCAATCGTCCGGCAGCTTGCCCTTGGGGGGCTCCAGCGTACCGCGATAGATCAGGCCCTGGCTGTCGAGCAGGGTCTCGGCCTCCTCCAGCTTGCCGGCGGCGATGAGCTCGGCCTCGCTGACGAAGATGTCGTGCTTCACGCCGAGCGCGGCCAGGTCCTCACGGATCTCGACCATCATCTCCCGCACGGTGACGCCCCGCACCAGGGCGAGCTTCTCCGCATCGGGCGGGAAGAGGGCCGCGCCGTGCTTCGCGGCGAGCTCGACGCCGACCGGGACGAGGTACTCGCCGCCATATTGCAGGGTGGTGCCATAGGCGGCCTCGACGGCGGCCTTGCGCTCCTCGGGCGAGGCTCCCTCGGCCCAGAGGCCATGCGCCGCGACCGGCAGCGCCTCCAGGTAGCGCCAATAGGCCGCCCAGCCGAGTGCCTGCACCTGCGCGCCGGCATCGTTGATGTAGTATTCGCGCGTGACGTCGTGGCCGGCCTTGGCCAGCAGGGCGGCGAGCGCATCACCCACCACCGCGCCGCGGCAATGGCCGACATGCATGGGGCCCGTGGGATTGGCGGAGACGTATTCCACGTTCACCCGGCCCGGCTTGGCATCGCCCTGGCCGAAGGCCTCGCGCTCCCGCAGGACAACGGGCAGCTGCGCGCGGAGGAAATCCTCGCGCAGGCGGAGGTTCACGAAGCCCGGGCCGGCCGGCGCGGCCTCCACGACCTCCGGCAGGGCGGCCAGCGCCTCGGCGAGCTGGGCGGCCAGCTTCGGCGGCGCCATCTTCGCCGCCTTGCCGATCACCAGCGCGGCATTGGTGGACATGTCGCCATGGCTGGCCTCGCGCGGGGGCTCCATGGTGACGCGCGCATAGGCGTCCGCCGGAAGCTCGGGGAGGATGGCCTGTAGGGCAGCGATGGCGCGGTCGCGCAGCTGGGCGAAGATGTCGTGGCTCATGGGGGGCTTGTGCGGCGGCGGCGGCGTTTCGCCAAGGGTCTGCGAGGGGGCTTCGCCCCCTCACTCTCCTCCCTCCGGGGACACCTCCCCCGGACCCTCATCGATTCAATACCTTATCGAAGGTGCAAGAAACCGAGTTTCCTGCCAGGGAGCTCGAGGGGCGGCGCCCCTCGATGGCTAGAAGGCCGCCTGAAGGCGCGTCATTCCAGCCCGCGCCTCCTCCGCCATGCGGCGCACCACCTCACCCGCCGGCAGGATGCCGTCGATCAGCCCGACGCTCTGGCCGGCCCAGACGAAACTCTCCTCCAGGCGCCCCTCGTCGGTGCCGAGGGCGTTCACGGTCCCCGCGATCAGCGGCACGATCTCCTCGGCGGGTGCGCCGGCCGCCTCGCGGGCCACGATCTGCCGCGCATAGGCGCTGTCGAGCGTCCGGCCCGGCATGCCCAGCGAGCGCTTGATGATCATCGTTCCCGCGGGCTGCGCCGCCACCAGCGCTTCCTTATAGTTGGCATGCGCATGCGCCTCCACGGTCGCGACGAAGCGCGTGCCCATCTCGACGCCCTCGGCGCCCAGCGCCAGCGCCGCCAGCAGCCCCGCCCCATCCGCGAATCCACCCGAGGCCAGCACCGGGATGGAGACGGCCCGCACCACGCGCGGCACCATTACCAGCGAGGTCTCGTCGCCACGGCCCAGATGGCCACCGCCCTCGTAGCCCACGGTCGCGACCATGTCCGCGCCCGCCGCCTCGGCCTTCTTCGCCAGTTCCGGCCCGGCGATGAGCACCAGGATCTTCGCGGCGCCGGCGATCCGCTTGATCCAGGGCGCCGGATTGCCCGCCGTCAGGGCGATGACCGGTACCTTCTCCTCCAGCGTCACCTCCAGCATGGCGGTGATGTCCATGCGGCCCAGGGGGAAGTTCACGCCGAAGGGCTTGTCCGTCACGGCCCTCACCTTGCGGATCTCCGCCCGCAGCGCCTCGGCGCCGTCCAGCCCGGCGGTGGCGATCTGCCCCAGCCCGCCCGCCGCCGACACCGCCGCGCAAAGCTCCGCCTTCGCGACGCGCGCGAGGCCGCCCTGCACGATCGGGTAGCGGATGCCCAGCTGCTCCGTCACCCGTGTCCTGATTCCGTCCATGCTCACTGCCAATACTCCGATGATCCGCGCGGCCCGCCGGGCCGCGACCTTCCCTTGCAGGGAAGCACGGAACGCGGCGGACGGCATGTCCGCGGGACGTGCTCCCCCTTGCGCAAGCCTTGGATGCAGGGTGTCGTGAAGACGGCTAGCCTAGGACTGATTCGAGGGGACGCGACCAATTGGCCAGACCAGCCTTCCATCGCCGGCTGCCCGCGACCCTCGAGAGCGTCGAGGAACTGGCGGTCGCGCTCGAAGCCTATGCCGAGGAAGCGGAGATCGACATGGCCGTCGCCGCACGGCTGGGCCTGGTCGTCGAGGAGATCGCCGCCAACGTCGCCATGCATGCTGCCGGCGCCACCTACTTCACCCTCGACATCACCCCTTCCGACGACGCGCTCGAGCTGCTGCTGACGGATGACGGGCCGGCCTACAACCCTCTCGCGCGCGAAGAGGTGGATACCGAAACGGCGCTGGAGGAACGCGACGTGGGGGGGCTCGGCGTCCATCTCGTCCGCAAGATGACGCGCGATGCCCGCTACGAGCGCCAGGACGGCACGAACCGGTTGAGCTGCTCCCTGCCGCTCGGCAGCTAGGCGCAGCCTCCGGCCGATCCGGGCCATCGATCAGACCGATTACAGAAGCGGCCGATGTAAGATAGGCTGCCTGCCGAAGCGCCCCCCGGCCGCGGGGCCGACCACGACGGAGAGCGAGCTTATGGAAATCAGCGAAACCACCGAGGGGACGAAGACCGTCGCGGTGCTGGACGGCCGGCTCGACACGGCGACGGCAGCGCAGACCGAGACGGCGCTGATCGGGCTGCTGGCGAAGGGTGGTGTCATCGCCGACCTCGCCAATGTCCGCTACGTCTCCTCCGCCGGGCTGCGCGTGCTGCTGAAGGCCGCCAAGCAGGCCAAGACCGCCGGCTCGACCTTCGCCGTCGTCGGACTGCAGGCGCCGGTGCGCGAGGTCTTCGAGATCAGCGGCTTCGACAAGATCATCCCGGCCTTCGCCACGCGGGCCGAGGCCGCCGCCGCCTGAGCACCGCGGCCCCCCTCGCCGCCTCCGCCCCGGCCGGCGAGGCGGTGGTGGTGGCCGCGCTCGAA
Source organism: Roseococcus pinisoli (assembly GCF_018413645.1). Taxonomy (GTDB): domain Bacteria; phylum Pseudomonadota; class Alphaproteobacteria; order Acetobacterales; family Acetobacteraceae; genus Roseococcus; species Roseococcus pinisoli. The sequence goes on along the minus strand of NZ_JAHCDA010000003.1, from coordinate 219,090 downwards.
TCCCTGGTCGGCTTCGCTGCCTCGCCCGTGCTCGAGGCACGGCTGCGGCGGATTCCCCACCTGGTCGAAGCCTGCGCCGCCGTCCCGCCCGATACCGAGGACCCGCATTGGGCCGCGCTGCTCGATGCCGTGACGGTGCAGGAGACGCGCCTGTTCCGCCATCCGGTGCAATGCGCCGCCGTCGCGCACCATCTTCCGGCCGCGCTGGCGAGAGCCCGCGCCGAGGGGCGCCCCTTCCGCCTGCTTTCCGCCGGCTGCGCGACGGGCGAGGAAGCCTTCACCCTGGCCGCCCTGGCCCTGGAGGCGACGCATGGCGCGCCCGGTATCGAAATCGAGGTGCTGGGCCTGGATCTCTGCCGCCCGGCCCTCGCCAGCGCGGAGGCCGGCATCATCGCGCCGGGGCTCGGCGATCCGCTGGGCCTGGTTCCCGCCGACTTGCGGCGATGGTTCCTGGACGCGGCAGGCCAGACGCGCCTGCACCCCTCGCTGCGCCGCGTGCTCCGCTTCGAGCGGCGCAACCTCCTCGGCCTCTCCGAGACGGGCTTTGACGTGGTGTTCTGCCGCAACGTCCTGATCTACCTGACGGAGCCCGCGCGCCGCGCCGTGACCGAAGCCCTGTGCGCGGCGCTGCAGCCGGGCGGCCTCCTCGCCCTCGGCCCGACGGACCGCACGCCGCCCAGTGCCATTGCCTGCGGCGAATCGCTCTGGTCCATGCCGGATGTCTGACGCCGAGATCCTCCATCCGCTGCCGGGCGGCAGCTGGTTCACCTTCGCGCAGGGCATGGCCGCCCCCGCCGTTGCGGCGCCCCGCGAGGTGCCGCCGGCCATCGTCGCCGAAGAGGCGGCGCCGGCTCCTCTCCCCCTCGCGTCGAGCCGCGGCCGCGCCTCGCGCATCGGGGTCCTGCGCGTCCTGCTCGGCGGGATCGCGCTCGATGTCCCCGCCGAGCTGGCGGAGCACATCCTCCCCATGCCGGCGCTTCGCCCCATGCCGGGGACATCGACCGGCGTGGCAGGGCTGGCGGAGGCCGGGGGCGCGCCCGTGCTCGTCCTGTCCACGGGCTTCGCGGCCGGCACGGAAGAGGATGGTGCCGAGGAGCCTATCCTCCTGCTGGTGCTGAACCATGAGGGCCGGCGCTTCGGCCTGCCGGCGACCCGGATCGAGGCAGGCCCCGAGGCGGATTCTGCGTTTGCCGATTGGCTCGTCTCGGCGGCGGCACGCCAGGCCCTGGATCACGCGCCACCCACCGTCGAGATCGCCCCGCCCGTTCCGGTTCCGCAGCGTCACCTCGTCCTCTTCCGCGCCGCGGGAATGGACGTGGCCCTGCCGGCGGAGGCCGTGGTGGCCATCCTGCCGCCCACCACCCCGCTGCCCACGCCACGCGCCGGCCTCGCCGGGGTGGCCGCGCATCGCGGCGCCGTGCTGCCGGTGGTGGATGGCGGCCTGGCCATGGGCGGCCCTTCGACCCTGGAGCAGGGCCCCGCGCCGCTCATCCGCCTGTCGACGCGGCCGGAAGTGATGGTCGCCGTCGAGCAGGTGGCGGGCGTGCGCATGGTGCCGGCGGCCGACATCACCCCCCTCGTCCAGCGGAACGGGCTGGTCCAGGCCATCGCCCGGCTCGACGGCGCGCCCCTGCCCGTCATGTCGCCGCATCTGATGGGGGCGCTGTGACCGGACGCATCCCCGTCGTCGTCGTCGACGACAGCGCGTTCATGCGCATCGCCCTCCGGCGGATCATCGAGGCCGAGGGCGATCTGCGCGTGGTGGCCGAGGCCGCCAATGGCGAGGCTGCGATCGCCGCCGTGCGCGAGCACCAGCCCCAGGTCGTCGCGATGGACGTGGAAATGCCCGTCCTCGGCGGCATCGAGGCGACGCGCCGGATCATGGCGCTGCCCAATCCGCCGGCCGTGATCATGGTCAGCCATCACACCCAGCAGGACAGCCCCGCCGCCCTCGCCGCGCTGGAAGCCGGCGCTGCCGACTATGTGAGCAAGGAGACCGGCCTGGGCGGCCTCGACCTCGGCCATCTGGACCGCGCGCTGCGCGATCGACTGCGGCATTGGGCGGCTGCGCAGGCCCGGCTCCAGCCCGCCCCCGCCGTCCCGCCGCCAGCGCGGGCGGCCGACCATGCGCCACCGCCGCTGATCCTCATGGCCGCCTCGACCGGCGGGCCGGATGCGCTCGCCGTCCTGCTCGCCGCCTGCGGGCCGCTGCCGGTGCCGGTGGTCGTCGCCCAGCACATGCCGCAGAGCCTCGCGGTCGAGCTCGCGGAGCAGCTGCAGCGGCGAGCCGGCTGGCCGGTGCGCGTCGCGCGGAACGATGCGCCGTTGCTGCCGGGCGAAGCCGCGCTGCTGCCGACCGATGCGGTGCTGCTGCGCGTCGGCGCCGCGCTGGCGCTTCGCCTCGCGCCGACGAGCGCGCCGGTGCATCCCTCGGCCGACCTGCTCTTCCGCTCCGCGGCCCTGCTCGGCCTGCCCGCCTGCGGCGTGGTGCTGACCGGCATGGGCGAGGACGGCGCGGCCGGTGCGGCGGAGCTCGCCCGCATCGGCGGCCGTATTCTGGTGCAGAGCGGGGAGACCGCCGTCGTCAGCGGCATGCCGCACTCTGCGCGCGCCCGCGTTCCCGCCGCGGAATCCCTGGCGCCCGAGGCGATCGGCAAGCTGCTGCGCGACATCTGGAAGGCCGAATGATGGACGAGGAGCTGCTCGCCGCGTTTCGCGAGGAATTCCTGCCCCTCTGCGCGGATCTCGCCCTCGCGGCGGACCTGCCCGCGGCGCAGCGCGCCGTCGTGCGGCTGCGCGGCATGGCGGATGGGATGGAGATGGCGCCGCTTCAGGCCAGGCTGCGCGAGCTGGACGAGGTCACCGACCTCGATCTTCTGCGGGCCACGGCCGAGGCCCTCGCCGCCATCGCCTCCGGCGAGACGCCACCAGCGCCCGCGCCCGGAACTGCGGCCGCCGATCGCCCGATCCGCACGCTCATCGTCGACGACAGCGCGATGATGCGCCGCCTGCTCCGCGGCATCCTGGCCGCCGATCCGCGCTTCGCCGTGGTGGGCGAGGCAGCGGATGGTGCGGCCGGGCTGGCCGCGCAGGCGGAGCTGCGGCCGGACCTCACCTTGCTCGACCTGGAGATGCCGGTGCTGGACGGCATGGGCTTCCTCGCCGAATGGGCCCTGGCCGGGCATGGCGCGGTGGTGGTCGTGTCCTCCGCCGCCCATCCCGGCACCCCGGCGGCGCTGGAGGCCCTGCGCCGCGGTGCCTTCGCCGCCGTGGCTAAGCCTTCCGGCGCCCTCTCCCCCGACCTCGCCGAGCGGGCGGGGGCGGAAATCCTGGCCACCGCCCGCCAGGCCGTGGGAGGCTGAGCCATGGAGGCCGATGATCCCCTCTGGCAGGAATTCGCCGCCGAAACGGCCGAGCACCTCGACACGCTCGAGCACGGCCTGGCCGGCGAGGCGCCGATCGACGTGCTGTTCCGCGCCATGCACAGCCTCAAGGGCATGTCGGCCGCCATCGGCGCGGCGGGTCTCGGCGGTCTGGCGCACAAGGCGGAGGACGTGCTGGGCCTGGCCCGCGCCGGGCGCCTCGCCCTCGACAAGCCGGTGCGCGACGCGTTGCTCGAGGCGGTGGACACGCTGCGCGGCCAGCGCTCCGCCCTGCTCGACCAGCGGCAGGACCGCGCGCCGCCGCCGGAACTCCTGGCCCGTCTTGTGGCCCTGGCGGAAGGCAGGCCGGCACCGGCGCCCCAGCCCAAGGCCGATGCGCCGGCCACTTCCGCCACCGCAGACCCGCTTCGGCTGACCCTGGCCTCGCGGTTCGCGAGCGAGCTTCCCTTCCTGGCCCAGCAGCCGGCCAAGGCGACCGCCCTGGCCCAGGCCGCCCAGGCGGCGAAGCTGCCGCGCCTAGCCCTGCTGCTGGAGGCCATTCCCACCGCCCCTGACCGGCTGGCCGCGCTGGGTCGGCTGCGCCGCGCGTTGCTGCTGCTGCAGGCCGCGACCGGTGGCGAGCGTATCCCCGCCCTTGCCGGCGATCTGCGCCCTTCGGCCGAGGCCCTGGCCGCGGCGCTCGAAGAACCGGGACCCGACCTCATTGTCGCCGCCGAAAGCCTGGCCGCCAGCGCCGATGCCCTCGGCAACGAGGCGGCCGAGGCGCTTGGCCGCCAGATCCAGGACCTCGCCAGCCGCTCCGGCGAGGCCGCCTCGCAACGGCTGGCCGAGCTGCGGGACGATTTCCGCCGGGCGCTGACCGCGTCGACCCTTGTCCCCGTCGCCGACCGCGCGCTGCCCCTGCCGCCCCCGCTGACCCCGGGGCTCGCCGCCGTGCTGCCGGCCTCCTCCCACGCCCGCGCCGCTGCCGCCCTGCAGGCGGGCCGCCGGATCTGGCGCCTGCGGCTCGGCCCCCTTCCCACGGCCGAGGCCATCGCCGAGCCCTTCCTGGCCCGCGCCGGCGAGGTCCTCGGCAGCGCCGGATCACCCGAAGCGCTCGACATCTTTGTCGCCAGCGACCTGCCGCCTGAGGAGCTGGCGGCCCTGCGCGCCGAAGCCGATCCGGAAGGCAGCGCGCTGACCGATCTCGCCGCCGCCGATGCCCCGCCGCCCGCGCCCACCATGCGCGTCCGGCAGGACAGCATCGATGCGGTGATCGCGCTCGAAGCCGAGCTGCGCGCCGCGGCACTGGCGCTGGGCGAGGCGCTGGCGACACCCCAGGCCCGCACCGCGCTGGACGACCTCGCCTCGCTGCAGGCGCGCCTGCCGGCGCGGAGCTCCCAGGTACTCGGCAATGCGCTGGAGCGGCTGCGCGCGACCGCCGGCCTCGCCGAGCGCGCCAGCGGCCGCCTCTCCCTCGCCCTCCGCCAGCTCGACGAGGCGGTGCTGGAGCTACGCGTGGTGCCCTTCGCCAGCCTAGCGATGCGCCTTCCGCGCGTGCTCCGCGCCACGGCGGAGGCCCAGGGCCGCGAGGTCGCGCTCGAGATCCAGGGCGAGGAAGTGCAGCTCGACCGCAGCCTCGCCGATCTCCTGGCCGACCCGCTGCTGCACCTCGTCCGCAATGCGGTGGACCATGGCGTCGAGCCGCCCTCGGAGCGCCTGGCCGCCGGCAAGCCCGCCACGGGCCGGCTGCATCTGGTCGCCGATCGCCAGCCCGGCCGCCTGCTGGTCAGCATCGCCGATGACGGGCGCGGCATCGACGACAATGCCGTGCTGTCGCGCGCCGTCTCCCGCACGCTGATTTCCGCCGAGGCGGGGGCGCGGCTGAGCCGGGAGGAGATCCATGCGCTGCTCTTCCTCCCCGGCTTCTCGACGCGCGAGACGGTGACCGAGACCTCGGGCCGCGGCGTCGGGCTGGACGTGGTGCAGGATGCGGCGCGGCGGGCCGGCGGCTCGGTGCGGGTGGAAAGCGCGCCCGGCGCGGGCACGCGCTTCGTCCTCGACCTACCGCTGACCGCCGCCATCCAGCCCGTGCTGCTGGTGGAGGCCGCCGGCCATCCCTACGCGCTCCCCGCAGGCCGCGTGGAAGCGGTGATCCGGCCCGAGCAGCTGCCGGCAGGGCAGGCCGTCACGACGCTGGAATCCGTCCTGCGCCTGCCCGCCTCCAGCAGCAGCGCCATCGTGATGATCCGCCGTCCGGCCGGCGCGCTGGCGCTGGGCGTCGGCCGGGTCGGCCGCCGGACCGACCTGCTGCTCAAGCCACTGCATCCGGCCCTGGCCGGCACGCCGGGCGTCGGCGGCGTCGGCGTGCTGGGCAATGGCGATCCGGTCCTGCTCCTGGAGCCCGACAGCCTCTAGCGTCAGGCCTGGAAGCGGACCGCGAGCACCGTCACGTCGTCGGCGGGCCGCGCCTCCTTCACGAAGCCCGCCACGGCCGCCAGCAGCGCCGCGATCGCCGGGCCAGGCTCCACGAGCGAACCGAGCGCGGCCAGCACCGCCTCCTTGCCGAAGAGCTCGCCCGAGATGTCCTGCGCCTCGGTCACGCCGTCGGTCAGCAGCAACATGGTCTCGCCCGGGGCCAGCACGAAGGGCGCGCTGGCATAGGGGAACTCCTCCATCACGCCGAGCGCAGGCTGAATGGAATAGCCTCCCATCACCTCGACCCCGGCGGCCGAAAGCCGCAGCGGCGCCTCGTGACCGGCCACGCAGATGCGCCCCTCGCCCGTCTCCGCATCCAGGATCGCCAGCGCGGCGGTCACGAAGGTCATGTCCGGATTGTCGAGGGCGAGCTCGTCATTGGCGAGCGCCATCAGCGGCCCCGGATCCGGCACTTGCCCGGCCGTGTCCGCCAGCCGGACGCCGGCGCGGATCAGCCCCATGGTCCGCGCCATGGTGAGGCCGGCCGAAGCGCCCTTCCCGGCCACGTCGGCCACGGCGAACATGAGGTGCCGCTTGCCGATCCAGCGCATGTCGTAGAGGTCGCCGCCCACCTCGCGGGCGGGCTCCATATGGGCGGCGACGGTCAGGCGCCCGCGGGAGAGGCCGGCGAAGTCGCGCGGCACCAAAGAGAGCTGGGCCAGGCGCGCGCTTTCCAGCTCGCTCTCCAGCGCCTGCAGACGCTCCGCCGCAAGATCGCGCAGGCGCTTCTTCTCCAGCACCGCCTGCAGACGTGCCTTGAGCAGCGGCGGGTCGAAGGACTTCGGAAGATAGTCCTCCGCGCCCAGCTCAATGCAGCGGATGACACCGGACATCTCCGTCTGCGCCGAGATCACGATGACCGGCGGCGCGTTCGGCATGTCGTGCAGCCGCTCCAGCACGCCGATGCCGTCGAGCTCAGGCATTTCGAGATCGAGCAGGACGATGTCGAACGACTTTCCCGCGATGGCGGCCAGCGCCTCGACACCGTTCACCGCCATGGCCGGCTCGCCATAGCCGAGCTCGGCCAGCCGGCGCTTCAGCAGCAGCCGGTTGAAGCTGCTGTCGTCGACGACCAGTATTTCGGCGGTCATGCTGAGCGCCCCTCAGACGCCGGGCGGCCGCCTTCGCGGCCTTGGCTTCGCCGCACCATTGGAACGCCCGGCCGGAAAGTCAGTTGGGCGGCGCCGGCCGCAGTCGCGGCCGGAATCCGCACGCGCCTCAGCGTGTTGGGGCAGCCTTTGCTGGTTGCAGGTCTCATTCCGAGCGCGCCGCCATGCTCTCCACGGCGCTGCGCGATTCGCTCGCGAGGCGGGACAGGTCGATCATCGTCACCGTGATTTCCTCCGCGGCCGTCGCGTTGGACTGGCCGATGCGCGTCAGCACGGCCACGCGCTCGTCCAGCGAGGCGACCGTGGTCTGCTGCTCCTCCATGGCGACGGCAATGGCCGCGGCCAGCCGCGCGCTCTCGCCCGTCAGCCGCTCGAAATCGTCCATCGCCTCGCCCACGGCGGCGGCGGTGCCCGCGCCCTCGCGCGTGCGGCGCCCGGCGGCGAGCACCACGTCGGCGATCTCCTGCGCCAGCGCCTCGGTATTGGCGGCCAGCGCCCGCACCTCCTCGGCGACGACGGCGAGGCCGCGCCCGTGCTCACCGGCCCGCGCCGCCTCGATGGCGGCATTGATCGCCAGGATGTTCGTCTGCGTCGCGATCTTGGCAATGGTGGCGGCGATGCGCGTCACGCGCTCCGTATCCTCGCCCACCGCGTCCACGGTCTCGATGAGCTGCCGCACCTTCTCCAGGCTCTCGCCCAGCAGGGACTGCGCCTCGGACGCCGTGTCGCGCGCGCGCTGCGTGCTGCGGCCGACATCCGCCACCGCCTCCGTGGTGTGGCCCAGCGCGTCCGAGACCTGGCGGAGCTCGGCGAGCTGGGTCATGGCCCCGTCACTCACCTGACCGATCGCCTGGCTCGCCTGCGTGGTCACCACGGCCGTGCGGCGGGCGCCTTCGAGCGCCTGGTCCATCAGCCGGTTCGTGTTGCCGAGGTTCGTCTTGAACACCTCAACGGCGCGCGCCATTTCGCCCACCTGGTCGGCACGGTCGGCGCCCGGGATCTCCACATCGGCGTGGCCGCGCGCGAGCTTCTGCATGGAGGCCGCCAGTTGCCCGAGCGGCCGGGCGGTCAGCACCACCAGCACGAACCAGATGAGGCCGAGGCTGAGCACGCCCACGCCGGCGGCGATGAAGTTCAGGAGGCGCCCTTCCTCCTGCAGCTGATGCGCGCGGTGCAGGTTCAGGTCCGCATCGGCCTTGGCGATGGCCCGGGCGTCGCTGGAGAGGCGGTTGAAGGCCACGACCATGTCGAGCCATTCCTCCTGCAGCGGCGCGTAGAGGTCGCGCTGGCGCCGCGCGAAGGCATCGCGCGTGCGCTCGCCGAGGTCGGGCAGGCGCGCCCGCATGTCCCGCGCGCCAGCAGCCGCCACCGCGTCGATCCGCGTGCCGACGATGGACATCAGGAGGTCGAAGCTCTCCATGATGCCCTCGGCGTTGCGCTGCATGCGCACGGCCGTGACGGTGGGCGGCAGGACGCCGGCGAGGACGGCGGCGAAGCCCTGCGCGAAGTCGGCGACGTCGTTGGAGAAGTCGTCCACCGCCTCGATGGCCGCGCGGTCGCGGACGCCCATCTCCTCGATGATTGCGCCCTGACGGGAGAGGGTGAAGAGCGAGTTGACGGTGAGGAAGGCCAGCACCGCCAGGATCAGGACCATGATCAGGGCCGCGCGCGTGCCGATTCGGCCGAAGAAGCGCCCGTGTATCGGGGCACCGGCCCCGCGGATCGCTCCGTCGTGATCGGGACCGGGTCTGGCGGAAGCCGGGATGTCTGAGGCCATGGGAAGGTAGGCTACAGCACTTCCCGCGCGGCGGGCACTATCCTCTCCACAGAAGCTAATGCCGCCGGTTGCCGAAGCGCCGCTCCGGATCATATGGCCCTGTTGAAGCGAACCTTGATTCGCGTCGCCAACCAAAAGGTGAACTACGCGGGATGAACGATTTTCTGCGGGACGAGACTAGGGAGCACCCATTGGCCTCGGGACTGTCACCGGTGGTTTCATGGCGACGGGAAGTGGAACTCGCATCGGCGCGAGTGAAGGTTGCGGAACAAGCCATGGCTCGCCAAGAGGTCGAACGCCAGTTGGCCGCGGCACTCGGGGAGCGGGAGGCGCTTCGCCGCTCGACATCCTGGCGGATGACTGCGCCTGCCAGATGGGTGATGGAGGCCTTACGCCGCTCTCTCGGCCACGGGGCCCGGCAGCCCTCGCTTCAAGCCTCACCGGCGACCCGTCCCCCCGCGCCCGAGCTTCCGGTTCCTCGAACGGAGAATCTCGAGGTTTCGATCCTCATCGTGAATGTCGACGCGTATGCGACGGCCCGCTGCCTGCGCGAAATCTCGGCCAGCACTGGGGACGTCGTCCATGAGGTCCTGATCGCGGATATCGCCTGGCAACCTCTCACGGCAGAGGCCCCTAACATCGAGGTGATCCGGCTGGGGCCGCGACGCCAATCGGGCGAGGCCAACAACATCCTGGCCGAGCGGGCCCGGAGCCCGCTCCTCTGTCTGCTCAATCCGAATGTCAGTCTTCGATCGGGATGGCTGCGCCAACTCTGCCTTGCCCTTTCCGTCACGCCGGGGGCTGGCATCGTCGGCCCAATCCTCGTCTCCGAGGACAAGCTGGTCGTGGCAGCGGGGCATGCCTTGGACACAGAAGGGCACCTAGTCCCTCTCCGGCGGGGAGAAGCGACCGGGTCCGTCCCCCCGCAGCCCGCGCGGGTGGACCATCTCTGCGATGCCGTCCGGCTCATGCCGCGGCAGCTGTTCCTGGACGCCGGAGGCTTCGATCTCGCCTTCGAGCCGGGCAGCCACGAGGATGCCGATCTCTCCTTTCGGATTGCCGCCATGGAGGCAGGAATCTGGTGTTGCCCCGACCTTGCCCTCTCGCGCACGGAAAGCGCGGATGACCGCCTCCCGTCCTCCGATATCGGCCATCAGAAATTCGCCCGCCGGTGGGCCCACGCCCTGCGCGGACCGGCGCAGCCCCCGCCGCCGCGGCGGCGCGCGCTGATCTTCTCTCCCTATGACCTGACGCCAGGTGGCGGCGAACGCTACATCCTGACCCTCGCCGCGGCGCTGAGCCGCGATCACGACGTCGCCTTCGCCGGGCTTGCGCCCTATAGCCGGCTGCGGTTGCGGACCATGGGCTCCCGGCTCGGCCTCGATCTGAGCGGCATCGTGCCGATCGACCTCGAGGCGGTGGCGGCGTTGCCTCCCTTCGACCTGATGGTCGCCATGGGCAACGAGATGATTCCGCCGATCGCGGCCCGGGCGCGGCGCAATCTCTTCATGTGCCAGTTCCCCTTCCCCTTGCCGCCCGAGGTGACGCCCGTCGCCTCGGCCTATGCGGGCTATGGGGGCGTGATGGTGAACTCCGGCTATTCGCGCCACCATCTGCGGGCGGCCCTGCGAACCGCGGCGCTGGACGAGCCACCCATCCGGATCGTCTCGCCGCCGGTTCCCCGCATGCCCGGACGCGCCTCGCGGAAGCGGCCGATGATCCTGTCGGTCGGGCGCTTCTTTGTCAGCGGGCATGCCAAGCGTCACGACCTGCTCATCGACGCCTTCCGGGAGCTGCATCGCCGGCATAACGGGGCGATCTCCCTCCATCTCGCCGGCTCCCTCGTGCCCGGAGCTGAGCCCAGGGAGTATCTCGCCTTCCTCCAGGCCAAGGCGGCGGGCCTGCCCGTCGAATTCCATGTGGACAGCCCGGCGGAGACGATGCGCGAGCTCTATCGCGATGCCGCCCTCTATTGGCACGGCACGGGCCTGGGCGTGGACCTGCAGTCCCATCCGGAGCGAGCCGAGCATTTCGGCATCACCATCGTCGAGGCGATGTCTGCCCAATGCGTCGCCCTCGCGCTGAAGGCAGGCGGCGCTCCTGAGATCATCACCGAGGGCGAGAACGGGTTCCTCTACGAGGATGCCGCCTCTCTGGTCGAAACCAGCCTGCGCCTCCTGAAGCCTGACCGGCAGGAGGAGCGGATCCGCATCGGCGAGGCGGCAAGCCGGCGGGCAGAGGAGTTTTCCGAGGAGGTCTTCTGCGAACAGATCAGACTGATCGCCGAGGACCCATCCCGCCTGTCCCGTGGCGGGACAGTCTGGGACGCGGCCTCGTGACGTAATGCCGATGGTGGCCTGGCCTCGATCCGCCTTCACGGATCGAGGCCCGCACCGTCAGCCGCGCGACAGCTCCTGTTCGACCAGGGTCGCGAAGAAGCTCGCGCCGATGGGCAGCAGGTCGTCGTTGAAGTCGTACTTGGTGTTGTGAACCGGCACGCCGCCCTTGTCGGCGCCCGCCTGGCCGAGCTTCAGAAAGCAGCCGGGCCGCTCGATGAGCATGTAGGAGAAGTCCTCGGCGCCCATCGCCGGCGGGCGCTTGCGGATGACCTTGTCGGCCCCCATCACCTTCGCCGCCGCCAGCGCCGCGCGCTCCGTCTCCGCCTCGTGATTGACGGTCGGCGGATAGCCGCGCTTGTACTCGACCACGACCTCGGCGTCGTGCATGGCGCCGATGTTCTGGCCGATCTGCGTGATCAGCCGCTCCATCTCGTCGCGCGTCTCGGGACGCAGCGTGCGGATCGTGCCGTTGATGGTCGCCGTGTCGGGGATGACGTTGCTGGCGGTGCCCGAGTGGAACTGGCACAGGCTGATCACCGCCGAATCCAGCGGGTCGACCCGGCGCGCCACGATACCCTGGATCGCCACCACGATCTGCGCGCCGATCAGGATCGGATCGAGCGACATGTGCGGCCGCGCGGCATGGCCGCCGCGTCCCTTCACGATGATGTTCACCCGGTCCGACGCCGCCAGGATGGGACCCGCGACCACGGAGGTCTCGCCGAGCTTCAGGCCGGGGTCGTTATGGACGCCATAGACGCTGTCGCAGGGGAAGCGGTCGAAGAGGCCTTCCTCGATCATCACCTTGGCACCGGCGCCGCCCTCCTCTGCCGGCTGGAACAGGAAGTGGACCGTGCCGTCGAAGTTCTTCGTCTCGGCGAGGTACTTGGCCGCGCCCAGCAGCATGGTCGTGTGCCCGTCATGCCCGCAGGCGTGCATCTTGCCCGGCACGGTCGAGGCATGGGGAAGGCCGGTCTCCTCCGGCATGGGCAGTGCGTCCATATCCGCGCGCAGGCCGATGCTGCGCCCCGAATTGCCGCTGCGCAGCACGCCCACCACGCCGGTCCCGGCGATGCCGCGATGCACCTCGATGCCCCATTCCTCCAGCTTCTTCGCCACGACCTCGGCCGTGCGATGCTCCTCGAAGAGCAGCTCGGGATGGGCGTGGATGTCACGACGCCACTCGGTCATCTCTTCGGCGAAGGAGGCGATGCTGTTGTTCACGGGCATGGGTCGGAAATCCTGGACACAAGAAAAAAGGGCCTGCGGAAGGATCCGCAGGCCCCTGGATTTCAGACCCGCGACGGACGCGCGTCAAATCGGGAAGGCTTCAGCGCCGCTGGGGCGGGATCTCGGAGATCGAGAGCCGCGCCGGAACGCCCGTGCCGCCGCCGAACACGCCGATCCAGATGTCGTACTGGCCGGAGACCGGGCGATCGAGCACCACGCCGGGGTTCAGGTCGACCAAGTCGTCGTTGCAGACCCAGCTGCCGTCCGGCAGGTTCACGACGAGCGTCGTGTCCGCATCCGACTGCACGGAGATGTAGAGCGGGAAGCGGCCGGCCTGGTAGTTCAGGCGCACGTCCGGCGCATTGGCGATGGAGCCCGTGCAGCCATTGCCGAGGCGCTCGGAATTGATGTTGCCGCCCGCCGTCACGTCGATCGAGCGCGGATCCGGCTGGAAATTCGTCGTGAGGTCCATGGTCCCGAAGGTCGGACGCTGATTGTAATCCTGGGCCATCGACGGAAGCGCGAAAAGGCTGCCCGCCAGGGCAAGGGCGGCAATCTTGTTGACCATGTGGGGGGTTCCGTCTTCTGCTCGTTAGAAGGCGCATAGTAGGTGGCGGCCAGAAGGGGCGTCAACGGAGCTGAAGGATAACTTTATGCCCGAGAATACTTTTTGACCGCCCTTCTGGCCCTCGATCAGGGCACCACTTCGACCCGCGCGATCGCCTTCGACGCCGCCCTCGTGCCCCGCGCCATGGCCCAGATCGAGCTGCCGCAGTACTTCCCCGCCCCCGGCTGGGTCGAGCACGAGCCGGAGGACATCGCCGCCCACTCCCTGCGCGTTCTGCGCGAGGCGATGGACCGTTCCGACCACGCGCCGGCCGATGTCGCGGGCATCGGAATCACCAACCAGCGCGAGACCACCATTCTCTGGGAACGCGCCACGGGCCGCGCCATTGGCCGCGCTCCGGTCTGGCAGGATCGGCGCACCGCCGCACTCTGCGAGACGCTGCGCGAAGCGGGCCACGAACCCCTGGTGACCGCGCGCACCGGCCTGCTGCTGGACCCCTACTTCTCCGCGACCAAGCTCGCCTGGCTGCTGGACAACACGCCCGGCGCAAGGGCGGCCGCAACACGGGGCGAGCTCTGCTTCGGCACGGTGGATAGCTTCCTTCTGTTCCGCCTGACGGAGGGGCGCGTCCACGCGACCGATGCGACAAATGCGGCCCGCACCCTGCTCTTCGACATCCGTCGCGGGGAATGGGACGAGGAGATGCTGGCGCTCTTCCGCATCCCCCGCGCGATCCTGCCGGAAGTGCGGGACTGCGCCTCGCGCTTCGGCGAGACGCGGCTGCTGGGCGGCTCCATCCCGATCCTCGGCATGGCGGGCGATCAGCAGGCCGCCACCCTCGGCCAGGCCTGCTTCGAGCCGGGGATGATCAAATCCACCTACGGCACGGGCTGCTTCGCCCTGCTGGTGACGGGCGAGGAAGCCGTGGCCTCGCAGAACCGCCTGCTGACCACCATCGCCTGGCAGCTCGAGGGCCGGCGCACCTATGCGCTGGAGGGCTCGATCTTCATGGCGGGCGCGACGGTGCAGTGGCTGCGCGACGGGCTGGGCATCATCAGCCAGGCCAGCGAGGCCGGCGAGCTCGCCACCCGCGCCGATCCCGCGCAGCGCGTCCACCTCGTCCCGGCCTTCACGGGCCTGGGCGCGCCCTGGTGGGATGCGGAGGCGCGCGGCGCGATCCTCGGCCTCACCCGCGCCTCGGGTCGGGCCGAGATCTGCCGCGCGGCGCTTGAGAGCGTCGCCCTCCAGACCGCGGACCTGCTGGACGCCATGCGGCGCGACTGGCCGGCGATGGGCCATACCGTGCTGCGCGTGGATGGCGGCATGGTCGCGAGCGACTGGACCATGCAGTTCCTGGCCGACATCCTCGGCGCGCCGGTGGACCGGCCCGTCGTGCCGGAGACGACGGCACTGGGCGCGGCCTATCTCGCGGGCTTGCAAGCCGGGTTGCTGCCGCCGCCCGGCGATGCCTCCACCCATTGGCGGCGCGAGCGGCGCTTCCAACCGCACATGGCCCGCCCGGAAGCCGATCGACGCAAAGCGGAGTGGCGGGAGGCGGTGGCACGCGTGCGCAGCGGCTGAACCTGGATGCGCTGAAATTGTATTAAAAACAAAAATGCACCCATTGAGGGAATTTGCAGCCTGAGGTTGTATTCGCTCCGTCCCTGGAGACCCCTCGATGTATCGCTTCAGCCCTCTTCTCGCCCTGATGGCGTTTCTCACCGCCTGCTCGCCCGTCCGCATGCAGGAGAGCTCGTCACGCCCACCCGGGGAGGCCCGCGCGGGAGTCGGGGAAGTGATGCTGCGCGTCAGCCTGCGCGACAACCTGCCCGACGAATTCGGCGGCGCGGACATCTTCGGCCGCACGCGGGACCGCGGCTTCGTCGAGCTGCGCTACATGGGCCTGGACGATGAGGGGCGGCCGATCTTCCGCCGTCGCGAGGTGGAGGTCGAGACCAACGAGACCGTCTACCACCACATGGCCCCGCGCACGACGACGACCTTCAGCGGCCAGACCAGTTCCAGCGTCGGCATGCCGGCCAATGCCTGGCGGCCGCCCAATACGGGGTTCTTCTCCGGCCGCTCGACGACCACCGGCACCGCCCGGCCCGTCGTCGCGAGCCGCGGCGACGAGGTCGCCTTCCCGCTGGACCTCTCGCAGAGCCGCACCCTGACCCTGCGCGGCCGCTCGCTCGAGATCCTGGATGCGAATGCCTCGGGCGTTCACTTCTTCGTCGGCCCTGAGCCCGCGCCCAGCCGCAACTGAGCGCCCGCCCTACCCACCTGCTCCTCCAGGACGAACCGCGCGCGGGGAATGCCCCCGCGCATTGACCGCACCGCTGCCGCGGATCATGAGAGAAAGCCTGGAGGAGTTCATGGCAGTTAATAAATTTCTCGTCGGCAACGGCGCCGGTTTCTCGGGCGACCGCGTGGATGCGCCGCTCCCCGTCCTGAAGACGCTCATCGCCAGCGGCCTTCCCTCGGCGATGTTCTTCGAGACGCTCGGCGAACGCACCGTCGCCCTCGCCCATCTCGAGAAGCGCCGCGATCCGAATGCCGGCTACGAGCCGATGCTGGAGCGGCTGCTCGGCCCGATCCTGGCGCCCGCCAAGGAAAACAGGATCCCGCTGCTCGGCAACTGGGGCGCGGCCAATCCGCCCGCCGCCGCGCGTGCCGTCGCCAAGCTCGCGATGGAGAAGGGCCTGCCCGACCTCCGCATCGCGCTGGTCGAGGGCGATGACGTCACCGGCCTCGTGGCCGGCGGCCAGCTGCCCGTGCACGAAGCCGATGCGGGCCTCGACATGGGCGCCTGGAAGCTCATCGCCGCCAATGCCTATATCGGTGCCGAGCCGCTGGTCGAGGCGCTGCAGCAGGACGCGGATGTCGTCGTCGCCGGCCGCACCAGCGACCCCGCGCTCGCCATCGCGCCGCTCGCGCATCACTTCGGCTGGCGCTTCGACGACTGGGACGCGCTGGCCCTCGGCGCCGCGACCGGCCACCTGCTGGAATGCGGCAGCCAGGTCACCGGCGGCGTCTTCTGGGATCCGGGCTTCAAGGACATTCCGGACCCCGCGAATATCGGCTTCCCGATCGCGGAGGTGACCGCCGATGGCGGCCTCGTCATCACCAAGGCGGACAATACCGGCGGCCTCGTGGACCTGCGCACCATCAAGGAGCAGCTGCTCTACGAGCTGCACGACCCGTCCCACTACATCACGCCGGACGTGGTGCTGGACATCAGCCAGTGCCGCGTCGAACAGGTCGGCAAGGACCGCGTGGCGCTGCACAACCTTCGCGGCCAGGCACGGCCCGACACGCTGAAGGTAACCGCGAGCTTCGAGGGCAGCTGGCTCGGCGAGGGTGAGGTCTCGGTCGCCGGCCCCAATGCGCTGGCCCGCGCCCGCGCCACGGCCGATGTGCTGCTGGAGCGCCTGAAGGTCCGCGGCCTCGACATCGTGCGTGCCCGCGCCGACCTCATCGGCGTGGCCAGCGTGCATGACAGCGACGATGGCGCGCTCTGGCGTTCCTATTCGGGTCCGGAGCCGGAGGACATCCGCATCCGCCTCGCCGTCGAGGCCCATACCCGCGACGATGCGGACCAGGCCTCGCGCGAGGTGCTGGCCATGCTCTGCTGCGGCACGGCCGGCACGGGCGGCGCGCGGTGGCGCGTCACGCCGCGCATCCTGACCCGGAGCCACCTCGTCCTGCGCGAGCGGGTGCCCACCCGCGTCATCGTCCGCACCGCGAAGGAGATCGCCGGATGACCGCCACCGCCAAGAAGACCGTCCTGCTGCACGAGATCGCCCACAGCCGTGCGGGCGACAAGGGCAACCGCCTCAACATGTCGCTGATGCCCTACAAGCCGGAGCACTACGCGCTCATCGCCGAGCAGATCACGGCCGACCGCGTGCTGGCCCTCTTCACGCATCGCGGCGCCACCGGCTGCACGCGCTACGACCTGCCGAACCTCCAGGCCTTCAACTTCGTGGTGGACGAGGTGCTGGAAGGCGGCGTGAACGGCAGCCTCAACCTCGATGGGCACGGCAAGTCGAACTCCTTCCGCCTGTTGTCGCTGACGGTCGAGTTGTCATAAGGACCAACGATGGCGGGGGGCCGGCGGCCTCCCCGCCACATGCATTCAATTTCATATAATGAGTCGCATTGTACCGGGTGCGATTCGTCGTAAGCTGACACCGGCAGCCTTTGCCAATGGGTGGATCAGAGGGCGGTTCGACTTGGCGCGACATTCCTGCTCCGGCCCCCTGCTTCTCCGGCCTCCTCCGGGATGACGCCCAAGGAGCTGCTCGCCCCGCCCAGCCGACGCATGCTCGCCATCGCAGCCGCGGTCCTGCTCGGCGGCCTCGCCCTGTCGGCCGGCGCCCGTATCCTCGCCGTGCAGCTCATCCACGACCAGACCGAGCGGAAATTCGCGAGCGACATGGGCGAGGTGACGGCGGCGGTCGGCGATCGGCTGCGCGCGCATGCCGAGGTGCTGGTCAGCATGCAGGGGCTCTTTGCCTCGGTCGGCCGTGTGAACCGCTCGCAGTTCCGGCGCTACGTGGAGGTGCTCGAGCTGGGGCATCGCCATCCCGGCTTCCAGGCGCTGCAGGCCCTCCGGCGGGTGGAACCCGGCCACCTCGATGCCTTCCTGGCCGAAGTCCGCTCGGATATGAGCGTCGACCCGCGCGGCCTGCCCCAATTCGCCGTGACGCCGCCTGGGCCGCGCCTCTCCTACAGCGTCGTCGAATTCGTGGAGCCGTTGCGCGGCAACGAGAACTCCCTGGGCTTCGACGCCGGCGCCAACCCCCTTCAGCTCGACAGCCTTCGCCGCGCCACCGAGACCGGCCGGATGGTGGCGACGCCGCCCGTCCGCCTGGTGCAGGATAATTCCGGCGGGCTCGGCTTCATCCTGCGCGCGCCGATCTATCGCGTGAGCGAGCCCGTGCAGACCATCGCGCAGCGCCGCGCCGCGCTGCATGGCTTCGTCGCCGCCGTCTATCGGCTGAACGACCTGATGCGCGGCGTGCTGGGCACGCATATCCCGCAGCAGGCGCATATCCGCATTCTGGACCGCGGCTATGGCCGCACCACTCTCGAAGGGCTGCCGACCCACGAGCCGGAAGACCCCTCGGTCGCCGCCTCGCTGATGTATGACAGCCTCGAGCCCAATCTGCGGCTCGTCACGCCCGTCGCCTCCTCGCCGCTCGGCATCTCGGCCGAGCGCTCGCTGGTGGTGGGAGATCGCGTCTGGCTGCTGCAATTCGCCGCGCGCGAAGGCTCGATCTACGAGCGCGACAGCGTCGTCCCGAACCTCGTCCTCGCCAGCGGGGCGGCCATCAGCCTGCTGGCGGCCTTCCTCGTGCTGATCCTGATGCGCTCCCGCCGGCTGTCCGGCAGCCTGACCGCGCTGGGCGCCGAGCAGCGCGCGCTGGTGGAGAACCCGCTGGCCGGCATCCTCTTCACGACGGGGCGCCGGGTGGAGCGTGGCAACCACCGCCTCGCGGCCCTCTGCGGCCTGTCGCTCGAAGAATTGCCGGGGCTCGATATCGCGCGGCTTCTCGCCCGCCCCGAGGATTCCGAGGCCTTCGACGCGGCCCTCGCCCGCATCCGGGAAGGGCTGCCCGACGCCGTACAGCTCCATCTGCGCGGGTCGCAGGAGGAGCCGATCACCGTCGATGCCTTCGGCCAGCGCCTGACCGGCGGCCGCGATGCCAATGGGCAGATCCTCTGGGTCATCCAGGACAAGACCGACGCCCTGAAGGTCGAGGAGGAGCGGCGCGACCATGCCCGCGAGCTCCAAAGCGCCAATGCCCGCCTCACGGAGCTGCTGCATTCGGCCGAAGCCCGCACGCAGGAGATCGCCCTCCTCACCGAGCTCAGCGGCATCCTGCAATCCTGCATCAAGCCGGAGGAGGTCTTCGCCGCCGTCCGGGGCTATGCCGCGCGCCTTCTGCCTGACGAGGCCGGCGCGCTCTATCTGCTGTCCCCCGCGCGGGATCACGTCACGCTCGGCACCTCCTGGGGCGACCTCAAGGCCGGGGCGTCGAGCTTCGCCCCGGATTCCTGCTGGGCGCTGCGCCGTGGGCAGCCCTTCCCCCTTTCCGATGCGAGCCGTGGGCTGGTCTGCGAGCATGTCGCCCCGCATTCGGCGGAACTGCCCGACGGCAGCGTGTGCCTGCCGCTCATCGCGCAGAACAACCTGCTCGGCCTGCTCTACCGCGAGCCGGGCGTGGCCGGTCCGGAAGGTGCGGGAGCGCGCCTGGCCTCTACCCAGCTCGCCACCATGCTGGCCGAGCAGGTCTCGCTGTCGATCGCCAATATCGAGCTGCGCGAGCAGCTTCGCGGCCAGGCCCTGCGCGACCCGCTGACGGGCCTGCACAACCGGCGCTTCCTGCACGAGGCGCTGGCGCGGGAGACGGCGCGCGTGGCGCGCAACGGCAGCACCCTGGCCCTGGCGATCCTCGACCTCGATCACTTCAAGAGCATCAATGACAGCTACAGCCACGAGACCGGCGACGCCGTGCTCCGTGGTCTGGGCGATATCCTGCGGCAGGTGGCGGGGCCGAACGATGTGGTCGGGCGGCTCGGCGGCGAGGAGTTCCTGATCCTCATGCCGGGCGCCGAGCTGGCCGCCGCCCGCGCGCGCATGGAAACGCTGCTCGATGCCATCCGCGCGCTGCGCGTGCCCTGGCCCGGCGGCGTGCTGGACGGCATCACCGCCTCCATCGGGCTCGCGCTGTTCCCGCTGAATGTCGAGCGTGGCGAGGGCCTGACGGCGGCGGCCGATGCCGCGCTCTATCGGGCAAAGGCCGAAGGGCGCGACCGCGTCGTGGTCAGCGACGGCGTCTGAGGCGCCGATCCGCGACAGCCGAAGCCATCGCAGGACCGGCGCGCCCTAACGGGCGATCAGTCGCCCGGCTGCCGCTCGCGCAGCTTCAGGCGCTCCATCTCCGGAACATCCTGGCCCGCATCCACGAAGGCCTGCTTCAGGGCCTGGAGGTTGGGCGCGAAGATGCCCTCGCGGTTGGCCACGCACCATTCGCGGCTCTCGGTCTGCATGCGCAGGCTGCCCTGGAAGCGCGGCATGACCCAGCGCGCGAAGAGCTCGAAGCTGCGCAGCGTCTGCTCGCGGTCGGCCCATTCATGCGCGCGGAAGAGGATGCCGCCGGCGCCGCCCTCGGTGAAGGCGAGCAGGCGCTCGATGCCCTTGGCCACCGTCTCCGGGCTACCGACCAGCGTGGTGCCGGCCTTCAGCCCGTCGCGCAGCGGCTCCTCGGAACGCGTCGGCGGGCGGCCCAGCACCTCGCCGAAATAATCCTCGGTCTCCATGCGCTCGCCGCGGCGCACCTCGCGGATGGCGCGCTCGTCATCCTCGGCGCAATGCAGGTTCACGACCAGGCGCCAATTGGCGCGGTCCATGGTCTTGCCGTGCTTCGCCGCCTCGGCCTCCGCCAGGCGCCACTGCTCGGCGAGCTTCTGCGGGCCGCCCGGAAGACCGGCGCCGAGCGAGATGAGGCCGAGCCCGTGCTTCGCCGCCGCCAGCGCGCCCGAGGGCGTGGTGGAGGAGGCGACCTTGATGTCGAAGGTCGGGTGGGAATAGGGCGCCAGGTGCAGGCGCGCCTGGCGCAGCTCGAACCAGTCGGTCTTCACCGTGACCGGCTCCTCGCAGGCGAGGAGCTTCATGATGGCCGAGAGGGCCTCCTCCATGCGGGGCCGCTGGTTCTTGGCCTCGAGCCCCATCATATAGGCGTCGGAGATCAGCGCGCCCGGCCCGCAGCCCAGCATGGCGCGGCCGCGCGTCATATGGTCGAGCTGCACGAAGCGCTGCGCCACGAGGAACGGGTGGTGATAAGGCAGGCTGGTGACGCCGGAGCCGAGCTTGATGTGCTTGGTGCGCTCGGCCGCGGCGGCGATGATGAGCTCGGGGCTCGCGATCGTCTCCCAGCCGGCGGAGTGGTGCTCGCCGATCCAGGCCTCGTCGAAGCCCAGCGAGTCCAGCGCCACCAGCAGGTCGATGTCGCGATGGATCGCCAGCGTCGGGTTGTCGCCCAGTCGGTGGAAGGGGGCGAGGAAGATGCCGAATTTCAGACCCGCATGGGCCATGGGAACGTTCTCCGGTGGAATTTGGCCAACAGGCTGACCGCTCGGTCGGTCGAGGTCAACGCTTCCAGACGACCAAGGCGACGCCAAGGGCCGCCACCGCGGTGCCGCCGATGGCCAGCGGGCTCATGACGTCCCCCAGCACCGCCCAGGCGATCAGTCCGGCCAGCGGCGGCACGAGGAAGAACACCGAGGAGGCCCGGGCGGCCTCGCCATGCCGCAGCATCGCGAAGAGCAGCGACAGCGAGATCAGCGAGTTCACGAAGACGAGGTAGGCCAGCCCCACGAAGAATTGCGGCGCGAGCTCCACGCGCATGCTCTCCAGCCCGGCCGCCAGAGGCAGCGTCGCGATCAGGGCCACGCCGCACATCACGAGGTTGGCGGTGACGAGATCGACCGTGGGCCGGCCCTTGCGCTCCAGCAGCGCGCCGCCGGTCATCACGGCCAGCGCCACCAGCGCGAAGAACAGCCCCACCCAGCCGCTTGCCGCGAGGCCGGAGCCCGAGACGATGACCAGCCCGGCCCCCGCCATGCCCAGCAGCAGGCCGATCCATCCCCGCCTTCCCACCGGCGGGTCGCCCACGATGCTCGGTGCCAGCAGCGCCACCACCACCGGCTGCAGCCCGATGAGCAGCGCGATCGTCCCCGCCCCCATGCCATGGGCCATGGCCAGGTTCATCGAGGCGAAATAGGCGAACTGCACCAGCAGCCCCATGCGGACCAGGTGCACCAGCGTCGCGCGGCTGGGCCGGACCGGGCGCAGCACCAGCCAGAGCGGGCCCAGCAGCGCGACCACCACGGCGTAGCGCAGCACCTGCAGCGTCAGCGGCTCGACATAGGGCAGGCAGAGCTTGATGGCCGTGAAGCCGCCCGACCAGAGCGAGACGAAGAGGATGGGCGCGGCCGTCAGCCAGGCCGGGCGCGCGGTGGTGCTCAAGGCATCGACACCCTCGACGATCGACGGCCAGCGGAGCCGCCTTCGATCAGAGGCCTGCCCCGGCTTCCATCGCGTGTCATCCGACGTTCCCCTCACCCCCGATATCGACGGGGATGAGGGAAGCTTCCGTCCGAACCGTCGGGGCCGCAAGCTCGTGCAAGCCGCCCCCCGGGCTCGGACTCAGGCGGCCTGCCGCAGGCCCGTCAGCGCGGCGAGCGCCGCGACCGTATCGAGGCAGGCGGTGGCCGCTTCCTTCCCCTTCACGAGGAAGTGGTCGCTGAAGAAGCGCTGATGCTCCTCGTGATCGTGGAAATGCTGCGGCGTCAGCACCGCCGAGATCACCGGCACCTCCGTCTCCAGCTGCACGCGCATCAGCGCGTCGATCACGGCGCCGGCCACGAATTCGTGGCGGTAGATCCCGCCATCCACGACCAGCCCGCAGGCCACGATCGCGGCATAGCGGCCGGAACGCGCCAGGAGCTTGGCGTGCAGAGGGATCTCGAAGGCGCCCGGCACCGTATGGACGTCGATGCGGCCGGCCGGCACGCCGCGGCGTGCCATCTCCGCCAGGAAGGCTTCCCGCCCTTGGCCGACGATGTCGCGGTGCCAGCCGGATTGGATGAAGGCGAAACGGGTGTTGTCAGTCTGATTCATGCTTCCCTCTTCGGGTTGAGACCTGAATCAGGGCGCACGATTCCCCGCCGCCCCGGCCGCAAGCGCGATCGGGCCGGCATGGCATCGCGCTCTCTTCCATCCGGACTATGACCGTCGGCTCCGGGATCGCACCGGATCTGCTGACCCCGCCCCTCCAGGGAGGAACGGGCGCTCGCGGGCTGAGGCGATCGCTCGCCATCACCGCCGGTGGGGATTTCCACCCCGCCCTGAGAACGCTTGCCCCGGGACATCCCGGTGCAGGTGCAACATTGTCCCGCAACGCCGCCTTGGCAACCTTCGTCGATCGGTTTGATGACGCTCGCCCTAGACCCCTAGAATGGTCCGCATGACCGATCCGACCCCCTATGCCCGTGCGGTCCCCGGCAGCCAGCCGCCCCTCGACAGCCCGGATTACGGCAGTACCCATCGAAGAGCGCCGAAGCAGGAGCCGATCCGCGCGCCCGTCACGCTGACGGAGGCGAGTTCCCCGCGCTTCGCCCTGCCCTCCCACGCCGATCTCTCGGTGGTCGACGGCCATGCGGCGATGGGCGAGCGCATCATCGTCGCCGGCCGGGTCCTCGACGAGCGCGGCGCGCCTTTGCGGGGCTCCATGGTCGAGATCTGGCAGGCCAATTCGGCCGGCCGCTACCACCATGCCCGCGACCAGCACGACGCGCCGCTCGACCCGCATTTCTCCGGCCAGGGCCGCGTCTTCACCGATGACGAAGGCTGGTACCGCTTCACCACCATCCGCCCCGGCGCCTATCCCTGGCGCAACCACCACAATGCCTGGCGGCCGACGCACATCCATTTCAGCCTCTTCGGCCACGGCTTCGCCCAGCGCCTCGTCACGCAGATGTATTTCCCCGGCGATCCGCTGCTGGCGCTCGATCCCATCTTCCTCGCAACCGCCGACGAGGCCGCGCGCGACCGGTTGATCGGGAAATTCGACCTGGACATCACCCGGCCGGAATTCGCGCTGGGCTACCGCTTCGACATCACCCTGCGTGGTGAGGCCGCGACGCCCTTCGAGGAGGGCCGGGCATGAGCACCGCCACCGCCCATCAGACCGCCGGGCCCTTCTGGCACCTCATCGACTTCCCCGAATGGTCCGACCTGCTGCGCGAGGACGGGCCCAATGCCGGCATCGCGGGCGAACGCATCACCCTGCAGGGTACCGTGACGGACGGCGACGGCGCCCTCGTCACCGACGCCATGATCGAGATCTGGCACGCCGACCCGGAAGGCCGCTACGACGGCGCCTTCCAGGGCTTCGGGCGCTGCGGCACCGATGCCGGCGGACGCTTCCGCTTCACCACCCTCAAGCCAGGGCCCGTGCCCGGCCGCGGCAACACGCTTCAGGCGCCGCATGTGCAGATCGCGATCTTCGCGCGCGGGCTGCTGCGCCACCTCACCACGCGCCTTTATTTCGCCGACGATCCCCTGAACGAGAGCGATCCGCTGCTCGCGCTGGTGCCGGTCGAACGGCGCTGCACCATGATCGCAACGCCGGTCATCCCTGGAACCTGGCAGCTCGACATCCGGCTGCAGGGCGGGGCGGAAACCGTCTTCCTGGAAGTCTGATCCCATGCCTGTGAATCCCGCCGACTCGCCCGTCTTGGGCGCGCTCTACGGTACCGATCCCATGCGCGCCGCGATGGGCGAGCGCGCCTTCCTCCAGCGCATGCTCGACTTCGAGGCCGCCCTGGCCCGCGCCCAGTCGCGCCTCGGCATCGTGCCGGCCGAGGCGGCCGCCGCCATCACCGCGGCCGCCGCCGTCGACGGGCTGGACTTCGCGGCGCTCGCCGAAGCCACGCGCAACACGGGCTATCCCGTGGTCGGGCTGGTGAAGCAGCTCACCGCCGCCTCGGGCCCCGAGGCCGGCCGCTGGACGCATTGGGGCGCCACCACGCAGGACGTGATGGACACCGCCGTCGTCCTCCAGATGCGCGACGGCCTGGCCCTCATCCGCAGCGAGCTGCTGGCGGTGAACGCCGCGCTGGGCCGGCTGGCGCGGCGGCACCGCGCGACCATCATGGCGGGGCGCACGCATCTCCAGCACGCGCTGCCGGTGACCTTCGGCTACAAGGTCGCGGTCTGGCTCTCGCCGCTGCTGACCATGGTGGAGCGCCTCGACCAGCTCCGCCCCCGCGTGGAGCGGCTGGAACTGGGCGGCGCGGCCGGCACGCTGGCCTCGCTGGGCGAGCAGGGCATCGCCGTGCAGCGCGAGCTCGCGCGCGAGCTCGACCTCGCCTGCCCGGACATCCCCTGGCATGTCGCGCGGGACGGCATCGCCGAGGCGGTGAACTTCCTCGGCCTCGTCTGCGGGTCGCTCTCCAAGATCGCGACGGATGTGATCCTGCTGATGCAGACCGAGGTCGCGGAGGTGAACGAGCCGCATGTCTTCGGCCGGGGCGGCAGCTCCACCATGCCGCAGAAGCGCAACCCGATTTCGTGTGAATACATCATCGCGCAGTCGCGCGGCGTGCACGCGCTGGTGCCGCAGGTGCTGGCCGCGATGGCGCAGGACCAGGAACGCGGCACTGGCCCCTGGCAGACCGAGATGCTGGCCATCGGCCAGGCCTTCAACCTCACCCATGGCGCGCTGGCGCAGGCGCGCTTCCTGGCGGAAGGCATGGTCGTGGACCCGGCCCGGATGCGGAAGAACCTCGCGGCCACGGGCGGCCTCATCGCCTCGGAGCAGGTGATGATGGAGCTCGCGCCCGTCCTCGGCCGCGGCGAGGCGCATCACCTCGTGAACAATGCCTGCGACGCGGCCATCGCCCAGGGCATCCCGCTGGCCGAGGCGCTGCGCCGGATGCCCGAGATCTCGTCGCGCGTGGAAGCCTCGGCGATCGAGGCCATGTGCGACCCGGAGAACTACCTCGGCAGCGCCACCGCCTTCGTCGACCAGGTGCTTGCCCGCCTGCGTTGATCGGCGTGGCGTGCCCGGGGGCAGTTCGCTATCCTCGGCGGACTGCCTCAGGAAGGGACGCGCCATGAAGATTTCCGCCCGCAACCAGATCGCCGGGACCGTGCTCTCGGTCACCAAGGGCGCGACTACCTCGCATGTGAAGCTGAAGCTGACGGGCGGCGAGACGATCACCGCCTCCATCACCAACGAGGCGGTGGACGAGCTCGGCCTCAAGGAAGGCATGAAGGCCACTGCGATCGTGAAGGCCTCCGACGTGATGATCGGCGTGGGGTGATGCTCCGCCGCGCGCTCCTCGCCACGCTGCTGGCCACGCCGGCGGCGGCGCGCGAGGTGCGCGACGCGACGGGCCGCACGGTGACGCTGGGCGACCGCCTCCGCCGCGTCGTGCCGGCCGGGCCGCCGGCCGCCATTCTTCTCCATAGCCTCGCGCCCGAGCTGATGACGGGCTGGCCCTCGGCGCCCCCACCGGCCTCGGCGGCGGCCTTCCTGCCGGAGGAGGTGCTGCGGCTGCCCGGCCTTCCCCGCCTCACGGGCCGCGACAGCGCCGCCGGCATCGACGCCCTGCTGCGCGACCGCCCCGACCTCGTGCTGGACTACGGCAGCGTCGCCGCGCCCTACGTCGCCCTGGCCGAGGATGTGCAGCAAAGGACGGGCGTGCCCACGCTGCTGCTGGACGGCGCCCTGGCCCGCATTCCCGACACCTATCGCGAGCTCGGCGCCCTCCTGGGCCGTGGCCCCGCCGCCGGCAGGCTGGCGCAGGCAGCCGAGGGCATCCTGGCCGCGGCCCGCCCCCCTGCTTCGGCCACCCGGCCGCGCGTGCTGTATCTGCGGGGCGCCGTCGCGCTCGACGCCCCGGTCGCCGCTTCGTCCGAAACGCTCGACCTCGCTGGCGCGGAGGCCATCGCCGGGAGCGCGACGGGCACCGAGCAGATCCGGGCCTGGAACCCCGATTGGATTCTCGCCACCGATCCGGGCTTCGCCGCCGCCGCGCAGGGCCACCCGGCCTGGAGCGCGCTGACCGCCTTCCGGGAAGGCCGCGTCAGGACGGTGCCGGCCAGCCCCTTCGGCTGGCTGGACACGCCGCCCTCGGTGAACAGGCTGCTCGGCCTGATCTGGCTGCCCGTGCTGTTCGGCCGCCAACCGGCGGGCGAGCTGGCAGGGCGCGTCGGCGACTTCCACACGCTCTTCTACCATCGCCGCCCGGAGCCCGCGGCGAT
The DNA here is from genome assembly GCF_018413645.1 of Roseococcus pinisoli. Lineage (GTDB taxonomy): Bacteria > Pseudomonadota > Alphaproteobacteria > Acetobacterales > Acetobacteraceae > Roseococcus > Roseococcus pinisoli. Next base: position 192,384 of record NZ_JAHCDA010000003.1, on the reverse strand, counting down.
CGAGGCGCTGCTGCGCGCCTCCGCTCCTTAGTCCAGGTCGGTCGCCGCCGCCCTGTCCCGCCCATGGGCCTTGGCCTCGTAGAGACGCTGATCGGCCTTCGCGAACAGCCCTTCGAAATGCAAAGCGTCCCTCGGATAGAGGGCGGCACCGATGGACGCCGTGAGGGGCGGCACCGGGTCCTGCTGGCCGGATCGGGCCACCGCCGCCCGCAGGCGCTCGGCATAGGCCGGCAGATCCTCCGGGATCAGCCCATGGGCCAGGATGACGAACTCGTCGCCGCCATAGCGGAAGATCTCGTCGCTCGGCCGGATGGAGGCACGCAGCGCGGTGACGGTGACGCGAAGCGCGGCATCGCCGGTCTGATGGCCGAAGCCGTCATTCACCTGTTTGAAGTTGTCGAGGTCCACCAGGACCAGGGCGAGTGTCCGCCCTTCCGCCGCCGCCTGGGCGATATGGGCAGGGCCGGAGCTGTCCAGCTGCCGGCGATTGAGCGCGCCGGTCAGCGGGTCCGTCACGCTGGCGCTTAGCAACTCCTCGTAACGGTGCCGGTAGGTGAGCTTGCCCAGGAGCTTCGCGGTTCCGCCCGGCTCTCCCCCGGCCGGCATGCGCTCGACCCAGCGCAGATAGGCGGTGGCCATGAGGGCGAAGGTCAGCGCCGCCCCCATCTTGGCGATCCAGCCGCCGAAAAGGGCCGAATTGGGCGTCCCCGCCACCAGATGAAGCCCGGAGAAGAAGGCCAGCTGATCCAAGGTCAGGACCAGCGTCAGGCTGACGAGAATGGGAAGGAAGACCCGCCCGCGCCAGCGCCGTGCAAGCAACTCGTAGACCAGGATGATGGCGAGGCTGTCCAGGAAGAGGAGCGTCGTTCCCCAGATCATCAGCACGCCGACATGGTCGATGAGGACGAGATCGGGTCCGAGATGGGAGAGGCCCGCCGCCGGCTCGTAGAAGCGCAGCAGCAGGACCAGCGCGATCATCAGCGCATTGCCGATCAGGAGGCCGTAGATCGGCTCCCGCACCGTCTCGCTGTCCTCGATGATGTAGAGGAGCAGGATCATGGCGAGCTTGCCGCTGAACATGACCGTGGAGCCGGGGGAGATGAGCCCGAAGGGCAGCTCAATGAAGAAGACGGCGGCCAGGTAGGTCTCGAGGAAGTGCATCACGCCCAGGGCGCAGACGAAAACCCCGATCCCGATACTGCGACGGGCCCTCAGCACCAGGGTCATCACGGCGAAGTAGATCACGGCCTGCGCCATCAGCAGCAGGAAGCCAGACAAACCCTTGGTCCCTTCGTCGTCGTGCCGGGTCGATCTAACCCGATTCGCTGCACTGCGGCGACGGGCCGGCCCGGCGAAAGAAAAAGAGAAAAGTCGTTCGACGATCACGGGGACCGCCGATTACGCCGCCATCATCCGTGGCAGTGTCAGGAGCTGCGCCCCGCCTTCGAGCAGCCCGGCGCGGACCTGCCGCGCGGCCTCCACCGCGCTCGGCTCGTCGCCATGGAGGCAGAGTGTCTGCACCGCCAGCTTCAACCGGACGCCCCCGCGGGCGATGACCTCGCCTTCCAGCACCATGCGCAGCGCCTGCTCGCGGATCACGGCGATGTCATGATGCACCGCATCCGGCAGGGCGCGGGAGGCGAGCCGGCCGTCGGGCTCGTAGAGACGATCGGCATAGCCTTCGAGGGCGCAGGCCAGGCCCTCCGCGCGCCCGGCCTTCTCGAGCTCGGTGCCCGGCAGCACGACCAGGATCATGTCGCGGTCCACCGCCCGGGCAGCGCGGGCGATGGCGCGGGCGAGATCCTCCTCCGCGCTCGCGATGGTGTTCAGCATGCCGTGCGGCTTCACATGCGTGACCTTGCCGCCATGCAGCGCCGCCGTGCCGGCCAGCGCACCGACCTGATAGGCCGTGATGGCCTCGACCTCGCGGGCCGACATCTTCAGGGCCCGCCGGCCGAAGCCCTGCAGGTCCGGGAAGCCGGGATGGGCGCCGATGCTGCAGCCGGCGGCGAGCGCCAACCGCACCGTCTCGGCCATGATCTCCGGATCGCCGGCATGATAGCCGCAAGCGAGGCTCGCCGCGTTGATGAGCGGCAGCAAGGCCGCGTCGTCGCCCATCTTCCAGGGCCCGAAGCTTTCGCCGAGATCGGCGTTGAGGGAGACCGCCACCATGGGCGCGATGATGGACCGGGGCCTCTTGCCCGTCCATGAGGGCGGTGCAAGCTGGCGCGATGATTCCTTCCGAGCCACGTCTCCTGCCCGTCGGCGACGGCGCCCTCACCGTCGAATTCGCGGCCTCCTACACGCCCGAGGCGGCGGCGCGGGCGCGCCGGCTGGACCGGCAGCTCGAGGGGATCGACGGCATCGTCGAGCGCGTGGCGACGCTGCGCTCGCTGACCATCCATGTCGATCCGTCCCGGCTGAGCCTGCGCCGCCTGAAGGCGCTGCTGGACGACCTGCCCGCCGCCACCGAGGCCGAGACGGCGCCCGCGCATTGGGTGCTGCCCATCTGCTACGAGGGCGAGCGCGCGCCCGACCTCGCGGAGCTGGCGGCCCGCCTCGGCCTCTCGCCGCAGGGGGTGGTGGAGATCCATTCGGCGGGCCGGTATCACGCGGCCATGGTCGGCGGTTACCCGGGCTTCCCCTATCTGGCGGGCCTCGATCCCCGGCTGTCGGCGCCCCGGCGCACCATCCCGCGCCTCGCCGTTCCCGCTGGCTCGCTCGGCGTGGCGAACGAGTTCACCGCGATCTATCCGCAGACCGTCCCCGGCGGATGGAGCCTCATCGGCCGGACGCCCGTTCCGCTCTTCGATGCGACGCGGCTGGCGCGCCCGGCGCTGATCGCGACGGGCGACGAGGTCAGCTTCCGCCCCGTCCCTCCCGCGGAGTTCGAGGCCCTCTCGGCCGGCTTCCGGGAAGGCGCCGACCCCGTCGCGCTGTGCCGGGCATGAGCGCCGTGCTCCGCATCGTGGAAGGCGGCCTCTTCACCACGGTCCAGGACCTCGGCCGGACGGGCTATCAGCGGCTGGGCGTGCCGCCCTCGGGCGCGCTGGACCCCATCTCGCTGCGCAGCGCCAATCTCGTCGTCGGCAATCCGCCCGGAACCGCCGCGCTGGAGATGTGTCGCGTAGGCTGCACGATCGAGGTGGAGGCGGAATCCGCCCGCTTCGCCCTGGCCGGCGCCGACGTCGCGCCTCCGATGCTGCAGAGCTTCACGCTCCGCCGGGGCGAAGTCCTGAAGATCGGACGGATCTCGGGCGGCGCCTGCTACCTGGCCGTGGAGGGCGGCTTCGCCCTCGCGCCCGTTCTCGGCAGCCTCTCGACCTACACGCGCGCAGGCTTCGGCGGGCTGCATGGCGGCCGGGTCCAGGCCGGCGACCTCCTGCCGCTGGCGCAGCCTGCCGCGGCTTCGCGGCGCGAGCGCCGCCTGCCCCACCCCGTCCCGGCGGAGCGCGACCGGCCGCTGCGCGTCGTGCTCGGCCCGCAGGACGACCATTTTTCCGAGGCGGCCATCGACGCGCTGCTCTCTTCCGACTTCACCGTCACGCCGGAAGCGGACCGCATGGGCCTGCGGCTTTCCGGCCCGCAGCTCACCCATCTCGGCCGGCCGGAGATCACCTCCGACGGCAATGCCACGGGCTGCCTCCAGGTTCCGGGCAGCGGCCAGCCCATCGCCCTGCTGCCCGACCGGCACACCACCGGCGGCTATCCGAAGATCTGCACCGTCATCACGGCGGACCTCCACCGGCTCGGCCAGTCGGTGCCGGGCACCGTCCTGCGCTTCGAGGCCGTGGCGCCGGAACAGGCGCGCGCGGTCCTCACCCGTCTGGAATCCGCCATGGCCGGCATGGCTGACCTGCTACGGGAAGCATAACCGCTAGGCCCTCAGCGAGGGGGGCCGATGCAGCGCCGGCTGCTATCGTGGGGGCGAAAACGCTCTGGAGACTTGCCCGCGATGGAAATGGCGCTGTTCAACCTGATGTCGCTCAATCACGACGAGGAGACGCCCGCGCAGGTCTTCGAGCTGACCGCCGCCGCCGTGCAGCTGGCCGAGAAGACGGGCTTCGACGCGACCTGGTTCGCCGAGCACCATTTCACCAGCGCCTCCATCTGCCCCTCGCCCCTGATGATGGTCGCGCATTGCGCCGGGCTGACGAAGCGCATCCGCCTCGGCACGGGGGTGATCGTGCTGCCGCTGCATAATCCGCTGCGGGCGGTGCAGGAGATCGGTTTCGCGCAGACCATGTGCGACGGCCGCCTCAACCTCGGCCTCGCCACCGGCCACCAGGCGCACGAGTTCAACGGCTACGGCATCGACCTCGCCGCCCGCAGCGAGATGATGCACGAGGGCTGGGACATCCTCGAGCAGGGCCTCACGACCGGCCGCGTGGACCATCAGGGCAAGCACTACAGCTATCCGGCCGCGCCCATCTGCATGGCCCCCGGCCTGCCGCCGATCTACCTGGCGGGCGCGAGCGGCAGCCTGCTGGAGCGCGCGGGCCGCGTGGGCGCCACGCTGCTCATCAGCCAGGGCGTGCGCACTGCCGAGATGGCGCTGCCGCTGAAGCAGAAGGCCGAGGAAGGCTACCGTGCCGGCGGCTTCTCCGGCCGCGACATGCCGCTCGGCCTGCAGCGCTACATCTTCGTCACCGACGATCCGGCCGAGCAGCGCCGCGCCGCGGAGGGCCTGCTCAAGCTGGCGCGCACCACGCTCTCGCTGCGCGTGCCCGTGCCGCCGCGCGACGGCGTGCGCATGCATTCCGTCCCCTTCGAGGGCGAGCCGAGCATCGACTGGCTGCTGGAGAACACGCCGATCGGCAGCGTCGAGAAGGTGACGCGCATCCTGGCCAACGACATCAAGGTGCTGCGCCCCACGCATATGAGCATGTATTGCGGCTTCTCCGGCCTTCAGACGCCCGCCGTGCTCGCCGCGATCGAGCGCCTGGGCCGCGACGTGCTGCCGACGCTGCGCCAGAGCGCGCAGGCGGAAGCGCTGGCGGCCTGACCGCCTTCTCGGATCAGCCGGGGCCGGATCAACCAGGGCTGGCGCGCAGCCGGCCGTCGGCGATCCGGCGCTGGACCTCCGCGCGGAGGAAGCGCACCACCGCGCGCCCCGCCGGCGAGACATCGGCGGAAGTTCCGATCACGAAGCCGTGCAGCAGGACCGGCGCGCAGACCCGCGTCGCCGCCAGGATGCCCGCCTGGATCTCCAGCGCCACCGCGTCCCAGGCGAAGAGCGTGTAGCCCAGGCCCTCGGCCACCATGTGCTTCACGCCCGTCAGGGAATCGATGTCCTCGATCCGCGCGGCGCGCAGGCCCGCGGCCGAGAGGGCGGCCTCGATCTCCCGGCGCACGCCATGATGACGCCCGGGCAGCAGCAGCGGCAGCGACGCCGCCTCCGCCAGCGTGATCTCACCCTCCGGCGTCAGGCGCCGCAGCACGCGCGGATCGCCGGGCGGATGGACCAGGAAGAGATGCGCGTCGTAGAGCGGCTCGGTGCTCACCGCGGCGCTGCGCCGCATGGAGTTGAGCACCGCCACATCCACCTCGCCCCGCGTCAGCCATTCGAGGATGGTGCCGGTGAAGGCATCCTGCAGGTGCAGCTGGACGCCCGGCATCTCGGCGCGCAGATGGCGCATCAGCGCCGGGCCCAGCGCCGCCGCGACCGAGGGCGGCATGGCCACGCGCAGGCGCCCGCGCGCCACGCCCTGCGCGGCGATCGCCTCGTCGCGGATGCGGGCGAGATCGTCGAGCACGGGCGCCACCGCCTCGGCGAAGCGGCGGCCATCCTCGGTCGGGATCACGCCGCGGCCGTTGCGGTGGAGGAGCCGGATGCCGAGCTCCTCCTCCAGCGCCCGCACCTGACGGCTCAGCGCGGGTTGCGCGATGCCGAGCACGGCCGCGGCCCGCGAGAAGCTGCCCTCCGCGACGATCCGCCGGAAGAGCCTGAGCTGGCGGAGGTCCACGCTACTCCGCGCGCGCGCCGGTGCGCTCGACGACGCCGCGCCAGGTCACGGCATCCCGCGCCAGCCGCGCGCGGGTCGCTTCGGGCGTCTGCACGTTCGGGGCGAAGCCCATGGCCGTGATGCGCTCGCGCAGCTCGGGCTCGTTGGCGATGCGGGTGAAGACCTCCGTCAGCCGGTTCCGAATCGCGGGGGGCGTGCGGGCCGGCGCCATCAGCGCGTACCAGGTGGTGCTGTCGAAGCCCGGGAGGTTGCAGGCCTCGGCCACGGTGGGCACCTCCGGCACCGCGGCAACGCGCTCGCCGGAGGTGACGGCCAGCAGGCGCACCCGCCCCTCGCGGTAGAATTCGATCACCGGGCCGGTTTGGTAGAAGAAGACATCCACCGCGCCCTGGTAGAGCGCCGTCATCGCGAAGGGGCCGCCGCGATAGGGCACGTGGACCAGGTCCAGCCCCAGGACGGAGGCGAATTGCGCGCCGGCCAGATGCGTCGAGGCGCCGGCGCCCGTGCTGGCATAGTTCAGCTGCCCCGGCCGCTGCCGGGCCGCGTCGATGACCGACTGGCAGGTGGTGAATTGCGGCCGCATCTCAGTGCTGACTGTCATGAAGTTCGGCGCGTCGAAGACACCGAGGATGGGCACCAGATCCGTCTGCGGATCGACGGTCATGCGCGGGAAGACGGCCGGGTTGATCGCCATCATCGCCGAGGTCGCGAGGATGATGGTGTGCCCGTCCGGCGCCGCGCGCGCGACGTATTCCATGCCGATATTGCCCGAGGCGCCGGCGCGGATGTCGATCACCATGGGCACGCCGAACTCGCGCTGCGCGCGCTCCTGGATGAGGCGGCCGTAAATGTCGATGGCGGTGCCGGCGGGAAAGCCCGAGACGAACATCAGCGGCCTGCCGGGCTGCGGAAATTCCTGCGCCGCGGCGCCCACACCGGTGAGCAGCATCGCGGCCGCCAGACCGCGCCTGAAGAAGTTCAACATCATCCCAAGCCTCTCCAAAAGATTATACCTGCCGCGCGATTGTTCCTCGCCTTGCACAAAGTCTGATCGGTTCATGGCAAAATGGACAGGGGGGATCGCTTGTGTCCGACGCGAAGCGCCAGCACTCTTCACGCCGCAAGACGGAGTTCTCCCATGTCCGATGACGACCTGCTGTTCACGCCCGCCACCACTGCTGCCTCGCTCATCCGCCGCGGCAAGCTCTCGCCCGTGGATTATGTGGAGACCGTGCTGGGCGCGATCGCGCGTGAGCAGCCGCGCCTGAATGCCTTTGTCGAGGTCATGGCCGAGGCGGCGCGCGCCGATGCGAAGGCGGCCGAGAAGGCCGTGCGCGCCGGCGGCAAACTTGGGCCGCTGCATGGCGTGCCGGTCAACATCAAGGATCTGCTGGACGTCCGCGACGTGCCGACGCGCAAGGGGTCGGCGATCTTCACGGATGCGCCCCCCGCGCCGGCGGACGACGTGCTGGTGGCGCGCCTGCGCGAGGCCGGCGCCATCATCATCGGCAAGTCCACCACGCCGGAATTCGGCAATAAGGGCCTCACCGACAGCCCGCCGCACGGCATCACCCGCAACCCCTGGAACCTCAGCCGCACCTCCGGCGGATCGAGCGGCGGCGCGGCGGCGGCGGTGGCGGCCGGGCTCGGCCCGCTCGGCCTCGGCACGGACGGCGCGGGCTCGGTGCGCGGCCCCGCCGCCTGCTGCGGCGTCGTCGGCCTCAAGCCGACGCTCGGCACCGTGCCCTACGAGACGGCGACCGACACCTACGCCAACAACACCTTCGCCGGTCCCCTCACCCGCACCGTCACCGACGCGGCCGTGATGCATGCGGTGCTGACCGGCGGCGCCTCGAAGGACGTCTGGTCGCTGAAGGGCGAGGATCGCCGGCAGCTCTCCCCGCAGCTCGTCGGCAGCGACCTTTCCGCCGTCCGCATCGGCTACATCCCGCGCTGCCACAACCCGCGCGTCGCGGCCGATGTGACGGCGAACACCGCCGCCTCGCTCGAGGCCTGGGCCGCCATGGGCGCCGAGGTCGAGGAGGTGCAGGACGAGATCGACTGGATCGAATACGAGGGCCGGGTCCTGTATCAGGCGGGCTTCGCGGTCGGCTTCGCGCAGTTCCTGCCGCGCTGGCAGAACCAGATGGACCCCGTCACGCTGGCCTTCATGGAGCGTGGCGACGGCTTCAGCCTGCACGACTTCCGCAAGGCACAGTTCGCGCGCACGCGGCTGTTCCACGCCATCCAGGCGTTGTTCGCCCGCTACGACTTCCTCATCACCCCCACCACGACCCGCACCGCGCTTCCCGTCGAGTTCGACGCCGCCAATGACGAGGTGGATGTCGACGGCGTGAAGTACGGCATCACCCGCCAGGGTTGGACGGCCTACCAGTACCCCTTCAACCTGACCGGCCACCCGGCGCTCTCGCTGCCCTCCGGCTTCGGCACGGACGGGCTGCCGACGGCGGTGCAGATCGTGGGGAAATGGGGCGCGGAGACGGATGTGCTGCGGCTCGGCGCACTGCTGGAGCAGGCCCGCCCCTGGGCGCAGCACCGGCCGCCGGCGGGCTGAGATGCCGCGGACGGGCCAGTCTTCGCGAAAGGACCAGGCCTCGCGGCTCGTCCGCGCCGCGCCCGCCCGCATCTACCAGGCCTTCGTGGATCCGCAGGCCTGGATCGCCTGGCTGCCGCCGAAGGGCATGACGGCACGGCTCGAGCATTTCGAGCCGCAAGCCGGCGGCACCTATCGCATGATCCTGACCTATGACGCGCCCGGCGACGGCGCGCCGGGCAAGAGCTCCGCGATGGCCGATGTGGTGCAGGGGCGCTTCGTCGAGCTCCTGCCGAACCGGCGCCTCGTGCAGGAAATCCGGTTCGAATCCGAGGATCCTGCCTTCGCGGGAGCGATGACCATGACCTGGTCCCTCGCCCCCGTCCCGATCGGCACGCAGGTCACCATCACCTGTACAAATGTCCCCGACGCCATCCGGCCCGAGGATCATGCGGCCGGCCTCGCCTCCTCCCTGGAGAATCTCGAGGCCTGGCTCGGTCGTCAGTAGCTCTTCGGCAGCCCCAGCACGCGCTCGGCGATGTGGCAGAGGATGAGGTTGGGGCTAACGGGCGCGATCCAGGGGATCATCGCCTCGCGCATGTAGCGCTCCACGTGATACTCGCGGGCATAGCCGAAGCCGCCATGCGTCATGATGGCGTTCTGGCAGGCCTTCAGCCCCGCCTCGGCCGCGAGGTACTTGCCGGCATTGGCCTGTGCCGCGCAGTCGAGGTCCTGGTCGTAGCGCCAGGCCGCGTTCTGCACCATGAGCCAGGCCGCCTCCAGCGCCATCCAGTCCGCCGCCAGCGGATGCTGCACGCCCTGGTTCTGGCCGATCGGGCGCCCGAACACCACGCGCTCCTTCGCATAGCCCGCCGCGCGCGCCAGCGCCGCACGGCCGAGGCCGATGGCCTCCGCGCCGATCAGCACGCGCTCGGGGTTCATGCCGTGCAGGATGTAGCGGAAGCCCTTGCCTTCCTCGCCGATGCGGTCTTCGGCCGGCACCTCGTAGCCCTCGAAGAAGATCTCGTTCGAGTCCACGCCGGCGCGGCCCATCTTGTCGATCTCGACGACGCGGGCGCGGTCGCGGTCCAGCTTGGTGTAGAAGAGCGAGAGGCCCTCGGTCGGCTTCGACACCTGGTCGAGCGGCGTGGTGCGCGCCAGCAGCAGGATGCGGTCCGCCACCTGTGCCGTGCTGATCCAGACCTTCTGGCCGTCGACGATGTACTTGTCGCCCTTGCGCACCGCGCGCGTCTTCAGCCGCGTGGTGTCGAGGCCCGTGGTCGGCTCGGTCACGCCGAAGCAGGCCTTCTCCTCGCCGCGCACCAGCGGCGGCAGGAAGCGCGCCTTCTGCTCCTCCGTGCCGAAGACCACCACCGGGTTGAGGCCGAAGATGTTCATGTGGATGGCCGAGGCGCCGGTCATCCCCGCGCCGGAGCCGCTGATCGCCTCCATCATGATCGCCGCATCGTGGATGCCGAGGCCGGAGCCGCCGTATTCCTCGGGGATGCAGATGCCGAGGTAGCCGGCCTCCGCGATCGCCTTGTGGAAGGCGTGCGGAAATTCATGCGCCTTGTCGCAGCCATGCCAATAGGCGTCGTCGAAGCCCGAGCAGAGCGCGACCACGCCTTCGCGAACGGCCTCCTGATCAGGGGTCAGGGCAAAATCCATCAGCGAAAAACCTCCAGTACTTCAGGGAAGACGCGCTGGTACGCCTCGCCATAGGTCATCTTGATGCCGGCGTTGCGCGCGCCCTGGATGCCCCGGTTGAGCGCGACGCGCTCGTAATAGGCCCAGAGATGCGTCTGCGCGGGCAGGCATTCGAAGGCCTTGCGCTTGGTTTCCCAGACGGCGTCGATATTGAGGATGACGTCAGGCTTGAAGCCGCACATCTCGGTCTGGTGCGGCTCGAACATATAGACCTGCGGGGCGCGGTAGACGGCGTCCGGCCCGGGCTTGTGCCCCGCGGCCTGCGCCACGATGCGCGCATGCTGGGCGAACTGACAGGCCGTCGGATGGTCCATATTGTAGGGATCGCTGGCCGCGTGGGTCAGCACGAATTCCGGCCGCAGCGCGCGGTAGGTATCCACCAGCCGGTCAAGCATCGCGGGCGTCGTCACGAGCGGATAGTCGCCCGCGTCGTAGAATTCGATGGTGGCGCCCAGCGCCGCCGCCGCCGCCTCGGCCTCGGCCTTGCGGCCCGCCTTCACGCCTTCGAGGGTCGCGCCCGGCTTGGCCCAGGCGCCCTGGCTCTCGCCGCGCTCGCCGAAGGCCAGGCAGACGATGTGCACCTTGTGGCCGGCCTTGGCATGCAGGGCGATGGCACCGCCGGCGCGCCAGACGAAATCCCCCGGATGCGCGGTGACGACGAGCACGTTCGGCATAATTCCACTCCCCTGCGGAGCCTGATCGCACCAGGCCACCTCCGCCTGCCGCGAGGGCCAGCCCCCCTCCGTTTGCGCGCCGCAACCTAGAAGCGCGGCCGGGGTCGGGCAATCGCCCCCCTTTGCAAGCCCGCCGCTTCGCGCGAATTTCCCCGCGACCAAGGGAGTGTTCTCATCACTATGGCAAAGTTCCGCCTCGCCTATTACGGCTTCGTTCCGCACCAGATGTTCCTCGAGACCTGCGCCAAGGACCCCGCGCTCGAGGTCATCCACATCCCGCTGGAGGCCAGCACGGCCGAGGCGGTGCAGACGCTCTCCTCCTGCCACGGCTACTACGTCATGGCCGCGCGCGACGAGCTTCCCAAGCCGCTGCACGTCCATGCCGAGCTGCTGGGCAAGCTTCCCAACCTGCTGATGGCCGCAAGCTACGGCGCCGGCTACGATCCGCTCGATCCGGTCGCCTGCACCGAGGCCGGCGTGGCGCTGGTCAACCAGGCCGGCGGCAATGCCGAAGGCGTGGCCGAGCACGCGGTGGGCATGATGCTCGCCTGCCTCAAGCGCATGCCCGAGTCCCATGCCGCGATGATCGCCGGCAAGGCCCAGAACCGCGCCACCATGATGGGCTGGGAGCTCCGGAACCGTACCGTCGGCCTCGTCGGCTGCGGCCATGTGGGCACGCGCGTCGCCGAGATTTGCCGCCTGGCCTTCGGCTGCCGCGTCATCGCCGCCGACCCCTATGTGGACGCGGCGACGCTGAAGGCGCGCGGCGTGGAGAAGGTCGACCTCGACACGCTCTTCGCCGAGGCCGACGTCGTCAGCATCCACTGCCCGCTGACGCCCCAGACGCGCGGCCTGATCGGCGCCGCGGCCTTCGCCAAGATGAAGAAGGGCGTGATCTTCGTCACCACCGCCCGCGGCTCCATCCATGACGAGGCCGCGCTGCTGGACGCGCTGAATTCCGGCCAGGTGGCCACGGCCGGCCTGGACGTCTGGGAGGTGGAGCCCCCGCCGACCGACCATCCGCTGCTGCACCACCGCGCCGTCATCGCCAGCCAGCACACCGCCGGCGTGACGAATGAGAGCCGCGCAAACATCACGAAGATCGCGGCGCTCGCCTTCTCGGACATCGCGGCGGGGCGCATGCCGCCGCGCATCGTCAATCCCGAGGTGAAGCCGAAATTCGCCGCGCGCTACGCGGCCGCCTTCGGGACGCAGCTCAAGGAGGGCTGAAAGCCTTCCCCTCGCGGCTAACGCGCCGTCCGTCGCAGGACGGCGCAGAGCCGCGAGAAGCCGAGCCAGAATCCGCCATGGCCGGGCGCCTCCTCCGCCCGGCCATGCGCGAGGGGTTCGCCCCGTCGCAGCAGGCCGAGCCGCGCCTCCATCCGGCCGCGCATATTCTCCAGGAAGGCGCCACTGGCGGAGAGGTACTGCTCCATCAGCTCCGCCACGATCTCGATCTCCACGGCGGCACGCCCTTCGGCGGTGAAGCGCTTCAGCCCGCGCGCCTCGCCCAGCAGGGCAAGGTGCAGCCGATGCAGCTCGGCCAGGTGCCGCGTGCAGCGGAGCCGGGCCTCCCGCACATCCTCATCCATGGCGTCGTTCCTCCGCCATGGATCATCGCGGCGAAAGGTTAAGCGGGGCTTGCCAGGACGAGGCGCACCAGGCGCTCCAGCTTCCGGTCCCGCAGGCCGAGGGAGGCCAGCTGGCTGGCGGTGTTCAGCAGGTAGTCCCGGTTGAGGCCGGCCTCGCCGCGGCCGCGCGCGATGGTGGCGGCGGTGCTCTGCTCGCAGGGGCGGCAATAGGCCGGGTGCGCCCGGTCCGCGACATAGGCGATGCCCTGGACCGAGCGGCCCGAGGCCAGCCGCAGCGCCAGCAGCCGTCGGTCATAGACCTTGTCGCCATTGAGGTTCTCGCGCGCTTCCAGGTAGTCGAGCACCTCCGGCGCCTCCGTCTCGGACACCCGGAACGCCACGCCCCGGCAGCTTCCCCCGCGGTCCAGCCCGAGCACCAGGCCCGGCACTTCCGGCGTGCCGCGATAGTGCTGCGACCAGAGGCAGAAGCGCCGGTGGAAGCCGCGCAGCGTGGCCGGCTCGTGCCCCAGATGGGAAAAGCCCGGCCGCCAGATCAGCGAGCCGTAGGCGAAGACATAGAGATGCCCGTCGGCATCCAATGGCAGGGGCGACACCCTAGAAAGTACCTTTGCGAAACGACCATCCCTCTATAAGCCCTCCCGCATGGCGAAAAAATGGTTGGCCGTCCTCGTGGTGTTGATCGCCCTCGCGGGTGGTGGCGCCTATTTCGTCTGGCACGAGGCCACCGCCCGCCTCGAGGTCGAGCTGGCGCGCTGGACCCGGGCCCGCACGGCCGAGGGCTGGCGTATCACCCATGCCCCGCCCATCCACACGGGCTTCCCCTTCTCCGCCGGCCTCCGGCTCGACCAGCTGCGCGCCGAGTCGCCCATGGGGCTGGGCTGGCAGGCCGAGCGGCTGACCCTCGCCCTCGTCCCGCAGGACATCCGCCAGCTGCGCGTCGTCTTCGGCGGCGCCCAGGCGCTGAGCCATCTGAACGGCATCACGCCCGTCGAGTATCGGTCGCTCGGTCTTCGCGTGCGGCTGGACGGCCGGGGCGGCACGCTGGAGGGCGAGCAGCTGCGGATCGGCGGCCTCACCGACATCGGCGAGGTCTCCGCCGAATTCTTCGGCACGGCGGTCAATATCCGGGCCAACCGCTTCGTGACGCAGGGCCTGCCGGGCTTCGACACCGTCCAGGTCACGGGCCGGCTGACGCGCCCGCCCGAGGCGACGGTCGCCGCCTGGCGCGACGCCGGTGGCGCGGTCAGCCTGGAGCGCGGCGAGTTCCGCACCGGCGAGGTCGTGGCCAATATGTCCGCGACGCTGACGCTGGACGCGGAGCTGCAGCCCGAAGGGCGCGGCACGCTCCAGCTCACCGGCGCGGCGGAGGCGGTGACGCTGCTGACCCAGGCCGGGTTCATCGCCCCCACGCAGGCGCCCATGCTGCGCACGGTTGTCAGCTTGGCCGGACGCGTTCCGCCCGAAGGCGGGGCGCCGCGCGTCGACGTGCCGGTGGAGCTCCGCCATCGCCGGCTCTCGGTCGCCCGCCTGCCGGTCGTGATGATGCCCGAGATCGAATGGCGCTGATGCTGTTCGGCGACGCGCCGGAGCCCTGGTTCGAAGAGTGGCTGGAGCGCGTCGTCGGCGCCATCACCCGGCACGACATCACCCTGCTCCATGGCGCCTTCGCGCCGGAGGCCCGCTACTTCCTCAAGCCCCATGCCCCGCCGCTCGAGGGGCCCGAGGCCATCCTGCGCCATGTCGCCGCGCAGTTCGGCGGCCAGCGGGAGCTGAGCTGCACGACGGAGATTCTCGGCTTCACGCCCGAGGCCGCGCTGGTACGCTGGAAGGCGGATTACATCCTCACGGCGAGCGACACGCGCGAGGCCTATGACGGCCTGGTGATCTACCGCTTCGACGCGCAGCGGCGCTGCCTGCTACGCCAGAGCTGGGCGGTGCAGTGGGCCCCCGCATTGCCCTGACCGGCGAGGCGTTCCATGCTCGCCCCAAGAGATTATACGGGGGAAATCGCATGGCTTCAGTGCCCATTGCCGGCGGCAGGTTCATCATCATCGGCGGCGGCAGCCTCGTGGGCTCCGCCACGGCGGCCGAGCTGCTCGACGCCGGCGCGGCGGAAGTCCGCCTCTTCGACAATTTCTCCATGGGCGCCGAATCCGCCGTCGCGCATCTGAAGGACAATCCGCGCCTCAGGATCATCCGCGGCGACGTGATGCGCATGGGCGACCTGCTGCAGGCCATGGAGGGCATGGACGGCGCGCTGCTGCTGGCCGCCTACATGACGCTGAACATGGACCGCGACCCCTGGGGCGGCCTCGACGTCAATATCCGCGGCGTGCAGAACGCCCTTGAGGCGGCCGTCACGCGCGGCGTGAAGAAGGTGGTCTTCGCCTCCTCCAACGCTACCTACGGCTACGGCCCCGGCATCAAGGGCGACCTCGTCGAGGCCACGCCCTTCTTCTCCGAGGGCGCGCCGCCGGCCGCCATCATCTACGGCGCCACCAAGATCATCGGCGAGCAGCTCTGCCGCACCTACACGCAGAAGCGGGGCCTGCCGCACGTCGTGCTGCGCTATTCCACCGTCTATGGGGAGCGGCAGCACCATCGCGCCGCCAATGCGCTCTACATCATCGAGACGCTGGAGAAGCTGAAGAAGGGCGAGCCGCCCGAGATCTTCGGCGACGGCAGCGAGACCAAGCACTTCGTCTATGTGGGCGACCTCGCCCGCGCCAACCGCATGGCCTTCGAGAGCGCGGCCAGCAACGTCGCGGTCAACTGCTCCGGCCCCACGCCCGTGACGACGAAGGAGCTCGTCGCCCTGGTGACCGACCTCGCCGGCGGCGGACCCGCGCCCACCTTCGTGGGCGACACGCCGGGCAAGGTGCGCCTCACCTCGGGCGGCGCCTTCCGCATCGCGCATGAGAAGGCCTACGAGGCGATCGGCTGGAAGCCGCAGGTGGACATGCGGGAGGGGCTGGGGCGGCTCATCGCCTGGCTCCAGGGCAACGAGCCCACGCATTAGGGCCTGCTCATCGGGCATCGCTCAAAGGCGCCGCAAAGACGGCATCGGGAGGAAAGAAAAAATGAAAAGACGCCTGTTTCTCGGCACCGCGCCCGCGGTGCTCGCCGCCCCTGCCCTCGCCCAGTCCTGGCGGCCGGACCGGCCCATCGAGATCATCGTGGGCTTCACGCCGGGCGGCGCCACCGACGTCGATGCCCGCCTCTATGCGCGCTTCCTGGAGCCGCGCATCCAGGGCACGGTCGTGGTCTCCAACCGGCCCGGCGCGGGCGGCGAGGTCGCGCTGGCGGCCATCGCGCGCGGCCGGCCGGACGGCACCGTCCTCGGCACCACCAACATGCCGGGCCTGCTGACCATTCCCATCGAGCGCCCGGCGCAGTTCAAGCTCGGCGACTTCCAGGGCATCGGCAACCTGATCGGCGATCCCTCCGCCATCTCCGTCGCCTCCTCCTCGCCCTATCAGAGCATCGAGCAGCTCTTCGAGGCCGCGCGCCGTGCGCCCGAAAGCATCACCTTCGGCTCGCCCGGCATCGGCACGGACGATCACCTGCTCGTGGTGCTCATCCAGGCCGCGACGGGGCTGCGCTTCAACCATGTGGCCTTCCAGGGCGACCCGCCGATCCGCACCGCCATCCTCGGCAATCAGATCGTCGCGACCGGCCTCAACCTCGGCTACGTGCTCGCCAATAACGAGGGCATGCGCCTGCTGGCCCTGGCCGCGCCGCAGCGCAGCCGCTTCGCGCCCGACCTGCCGACGCTGCAGGAGAAGGGGCTGAACGTGAACATGGCCTCCGAGCGCGGCCTCGTGATGCCCGTCGGCACGCCCGACCATATCGTCTCGCGCTTCCGCGAGGCGACGGCGGACATCGCGCGGGATCCGGAGTTCATCAAGGCGATCGAGGCGCGCTCGCTGCTCGTGCAATACGAGGCGGGCGATGCCTGGTTCACGCGCCTGCGGCAGGACGAGGAGCGCTACAGGCAGCTCTGGGCCACCACGCCCTGGGCGCAGCGCTGATGGCCCCGTCCGACGATCGGGGGACGCAGCCCGGAGGTCAGAATCGGTCGGGTGGCCGCCTTTCCGGCAAGCGCGTCCTCATCCTCGGCGCCGGCTCCGTCGGAGAGGGGATCGGCAATGGCCGCGCCATGGCGGTGCTCTTCGCGCGGGAGGGCGCGCAGGTGGCCTGCGTGGACCTGCACCTCGCCGCCGCCGAGGAGACCACCGCCCTCATCGCGAAGGAGGGCGGCCAGGCCTTCGCCCTTTCCGGCGACGTGACCCAGGAGAGCGAGATCGCGCGGATCGTGGAGGCCACCCTCTCGGCCTTCGGCGGCATCGACATCCTGGTCAACAATGTCGGCGGCAGCGTGCCCGGCGGGCCGGAGGAGCTGACGCCCGAGGCCTGGCACCGGCAGTTCCACCACAACCTGCACTATGTGCATCTGAGCACCCGCGCCGTCCTGCCGCTGATGAAGAAGCAGGGCGGGGGCGCCATCGTGAACCTCTCCTCCATCGCGGCGATGCGGAACATCGGCAACGACCTGATGGCCTATGCGGCCTCCAAGGCCGGCGTCACGGCGCTCAGCAAGATGATCGCGGTGCGCTACGCCCCGCATGGCATCCGCTGCAACGTGGTGGTGCCGGGCCTCATGCACACGCCGCTGGTGGAAGCGCGCCTCGCCGGGCAGCGCAGCGGCGGCGACATCGCGGCGATCGTGGCGAAGCGCAACGCGCAACCGCCGATGGGCCGGATGGGCGATGCCTGGGACGTCGCCTATGCGGCGCTCTACCTCGCCTCGGACGAGGCCAAGTACGTGACCGGCGTCGAGATCGTCGTCGACGGCGGGCTCACGCTGAAGACGCCCTGAAGCGGGCGCGGCCGGCGCGCGGAGGGCGAGGCCTCCGCGCGCCG
>NZ_JAHCDA010000003.1:0-174958 GCF_018413645.1 Roseococcus pinisoli | reverse complement strand
GGCATCCTGCCGGCGGGTGAGGTGGTGCGCCGCATGGCGGAGGAGGCGCGGGCTGGAATGACGCGCCTTCAGGCGGCCTTCTAGCCATGGGGGGGGGCCCCCCCCCCCCCCCCCCGGCCGGTTGGGATCACCGGCGCATCGGCTCGACGCGCAGCGCGACGCTGCGGCCATAGACGATATCGACCTCCTGGCCGGCGCGCAGCGAGCGCGCGAAGGCGGCCATGTCCGGATTCTGCGGACGCACCGTGCGCTGCTCGCCCGCGGGGCCCGTGAAGGTCACGGCGCCGGTGCGGCGGTTCACGGAATTGATGGTGACGCGCGCGCGCACGCCCTCCGCCGCCGCCACGCCGGGGCGCTGGCCGGGCGCCGTGCGCGCCGCCGCCTCGCCGGCGCCGACCGGCCCCGCGCCATCGGCCGGATTGGCCAGCGCCGCGATCAGCGCCTCGCCGAATTCCAGCACCACGGTGTCACCGGCATGGACCTGGGCGAGGTTGCGCACCTGCGGCCCGGCCACGACGGTCTCGAGGCTCCCGTCCTCGCGGCGCAGGATGATCTGGCGCGTCGTGCGGTCGATCGATTCCACGGTGGCCGTCGCGGTCATGGTGCGGGTGATCGAGGCCCCCTGGGGCGCGGCGCCGGCGGCAGACGGCGTCTGCGCAAGGACCGGGGCGGCGACCAGAAGCCCTGCGACCAGGCCAAATCGGAAAAGGCGCATGTGATGGATCTCCTTCGCTTTCGCCAGCTTGGTGTGGCGCGGCGCAGGAAGCCTACAACGATAACATCGTGGGAAGCGATAAGCCGTCGAACGGGACCGGGACGATCGCCCCGGTCCCGGCGCCTGCGGGGGATCAGCCCGGGCGCTTGAAGAAGAAGCGCGTGGCGCGCAGCGCGCCCGAGGCGTCCTGCGCGAAATCGGGGATGCAGCCGCCCTCGGTCCAGCCCAGGCGGCGATAGAGCCGCTCGCCCTCGTCATCCGCGCGCGTGTCCAGGGTGAGCAGCCGCCGGCCGAGGCGCAGCGCCGTCTGCTCGGCACGCCGCAGCAGCGCCTCGCCGACGCCGCGATTCCGGAAGGCGGGATCCACCAGCAGCTTCACCAGCTCGGCGCGATGCTGCTGGTTCTCCGGC
This sequence comes from Roseococcus pinisoli, assembly GCF_018413645.1. Taxonomy (GTDB): domain Bacteria; phylum Pseudomonadota; class Alphaproteobacteria; order Acetobacterales; family Acetobacteraceae; genus Roseococcus; species Roseococcus pinisoli. The sequence continues at coordinate 173,833 of NZ_JAHCDA010000003.1, read as the reverse complement.
GTCGCGAGGTCGAGCTGAACTGTGCCGACCAGCGCGCCCTCGAGCCAGGCGCCGAGCAGGACGCGATGCCCCTGCGCGACCTCGGAGGAAATGCGCTTCCAATGCGCGCGCGACTTCTCCACCGAGAGCGGCGCCAGATAGGTGACCGAGGCGCCAGCCGCGACGCAGGCGATCAGGATCTCGGAGAAGCGGCGCTCGGCACTCGCCGCCGCCGCCGCATCGAGCGCTTCGACCACCAGGCCCTGCGCCGGCTTGGCGTAGCGGAACTCCAGCGATTTCGAGAGGTCGTCCAGGATGCGGATGGCGCCCTGACGGACATAGCCGCGCTTCTCGTAGAAGGAATGCGCCGCGTTGAAGCGCGTATCGGTCCAGAGGACCATGCGCTCCGCCCCCGCGGCCCGCGCATGGGCCTCGGCGGTGTCGAGCAGGCGATGGGCGAGGCCGGTGCCCCGCGCCTCGGCGGCCACGTACATCCGGCCGATCTCCCAGGCGCCGTCTTCCCGTAGGGGGCGGGTCGCGACCATGCCGAGCGGGCCGTCCGGCCCCTCGGCCAGCCACAGCGCGCCGCCCTTCTCGGAGAAATAGGTGGCGAGTGAGCGCAGCTCCGGCAGCTCGGCATCCACGTCGAAGACGACGCCGGGGAACTCGCCCCAGGCATCGCCGATCAGCCGGATATAGGCCGCGGTGTCGTCGTCACGTCCGGCGCGCAGAGTGATGGCGCTGACCGTCATCAGGAGAGCCCTTTGCAGAACTCCTGAATCCGCGTGCAGCCCTCGCGCAGGCTGTCCATATCGGTCGCGTAGCTGATGCGGACATAGGGCGACATGCCATAGGCCGCGCCCTGCACCACGGCCACATGCGCCTCCTCGAGGAGGGCGAAGGCGAAGTCCGTGTCGCTCTCGATCTTCTTGCCGCCCTTGCTGGTCTTGCCAAGGCAGCCGGCCACGTTCGGGAAGACGTAGAAGGCGCCCTCCGGCTTGTGGCAGACGACGCCGGGCGCCTGGTTGAGCAGCTCGACCACCAGGTCGCGCCGGGCGCGGTACTGGGCCGCGCGCTCGGCCACCAGGTCCTGCGGGCCGTCCAGCGCCGCGGCGGCCGCCGCCTGGCCGACCGTCGAGACGCCCGAGGTCGCCTGACCCTGCATGTTGAACATGGCCTTGATCAGCCCCGCCGGGCCGCCGCAGAAGCCGATGCGCCAGCCGGTCATGGCATAGGTCTTAGAGGCGCCGTTCACGGTCAGCGTGCGGTCCTTCAGCCGCGGCTCCACCTCGGCGATCGTGCAGAACTCGAAGCCGTCATAGACAAGGTGCTCGTACATGTCGTCGGTCATGACCCAGACATGCGGGTGCTTCAGCAGCACCTCGGCCAGCGCCTTCATCTCCTCCCGCGAGCAGGCCGCGCCGGTCGGGTTGTTGGGGAAGTTCAGCATCACCCACTTGGTCTTGGGGGTGATGGCGGCCTCGAGGTCCTCGGGGCGCAGCTTGAAGCCGTTGTTCTGCGGGCAGCTCACCGTCACGGGGACGGCGCCGGCCACCTTCGCCATGTCGGCATAGCTGATCCAGTAGGGTGCGGGGATCACCACCTCGTCGCCCGGGTCCACCGTCGCCATGAAGGCGTTGAAGATGGCCTGCTTGCCGCCATTGGTGACGAGGATCTCGTCGGCCGTGTAGTCCAGGTTGTTGTCGCGCTTGAACTTGCGCTGGATGGCGGCCTTCAGCGCCGGCGTGCCGCCCTGCGGGGGATATTTCGTGTCGCCCTTCAGCGCGGCCTGGTGCGCGGCCTCGATGGCATGGGCGGGGGTGTCGAAATCGGGCTCGCCCGTGGTGAGGCCGATGACCTTGATGCCCTTCGCGGCCAGCTCGCGGGCCTTGATCGACATGGCGACCGAGGCGGAAACCTTCACATCGGCGAGGCGGGCGGCAAACGCGGGCATGGTGAAATCCTGACGGGTGTCGAAGGGCTGGCACTCTATGGCCGCCCGCTGGCCCCGCCAATACGCCCGCCCTGTTTCCGCCGAACCGGCTTTGGGCTAGACGGGCCGACCATGCGCCATTTCCTGGATTTCGAGAAACCGATCGCCGAGCTCGAGGGCAAGGTCGAGGAACTTCGCCGGACCACCGATGCGGGCGGTATCGACGTGGCCGACGAGGTCGCGAAGCTGCGCGACAAGGCGGAGAAGCTCCTCGCCGCGACCTACGCCAAGCTCACGCCCTGGCAGAAGGCCCAGGTCGCCCGCCACCCGGACCGGCCCAAGTGCCTGGACTACGTCTCGGCCCTCATCACCGAATGGACGCCGCTGGCCGGCGACCGCGCCTTCGCCGACGACGCGGCGGTCATCGGCGGCCTCGGGCGCTTCCGCGGCCGCGCCGTGGCCGTGCTGGGCACCGAGAAGGGCCACGACACCGACACGCGGGTGAAGCACAATTTCGGCATGGCCAAGCCGGAGGGCTACCGCAAGGCCCGCCGCATCATGGAGCTGGCCGGCCGCTTCGGCATGCCGATTCTCTCCTTCGTCGACACCTCCGGTGCCTTCCCGGGCATCGAGGCCGAGGCGCGCGGCCAGGCCGAGGCCATCGCCCGCTCGATCGAGGCCGGCCTCTCGGCCCCCGTGCCCTTCGTGGCCACCATCATCGGCGAGGGCGGCTCGGGCGGTGCCATCGCGCTGGCCGCCGCCGACCGCGTGCTGATGCTGGAGCACGCGATCTACTCGGTGATCTCGCCCGAGGGCTGCGCCTCCATCCTCTGGCGCGACGCCGCCCAGGCACCCACGGCGGCCGAGGCGCTGAAGCTCACCGCCGAGGACCTGAAGCGCCTCGCCCTCATCGACGCCGTGATCGGCGAGCCGCTGGGCGGCGCCCATCGCGACCAGGGCGCGACGCTCGAGGCCGTGGGCAATGCCGTCTGGTCCGCGCTGGAACCCCTGCTGCCGCTGGACGGCGCGACGCTCAAGGCACGCCGCCGCGAGAAGTTCCTGGAGATGGGCCGCCACGCGGTGGTCTGAGGGACGGCCGGTGATGCCCGATTCTCCCCGCCCCGGCTGCGGCGGGCGCCCCCGGCCATGACGGACGCGCTCTCGGCGCGCGCGGCCTTCTTCCGCGCCTTCCCCTGCATCGCCGTGGCCATCTTCGTCTCGGCGATCGACCAGACCATCACCGCCACGGCCCTGCCTGCGATGGCCCGGCATTTCGGCGTGGTGGAGCGCATCTCCTGGGTCGTCGTCGCCTATCTGGTCGCCGCCACCATCTCGGCGCCGGTCTTCGGCAAGCTCGGCGACGCCTTCGGGCGCCGGCGCATGATCTTCGTGGCCTTCGGCCTGCAGGCGCTGGGATCGCTGTCCGCGGGCTTCGCGCCGAATTTCGAGGCGCTGCTGGCAGCCCGCATCCTGCACGGCTTCGGCGGCGGGGCGCTGCTGACCCTCGCCATGGCCCTGATCGGCGAGAGCGTGCCGCCCCGCGAGAGGGGACGCTACCAGGCCTATCTCGTCGCCTGCTTCATGAGCGCGGCCGCGGCAGGGCCGCTCGCCGGCGGCTGGCTGACCCAGCATTGGGGCTGGCAATGGGTCTTCCTGACCGGGCTGCCCTTCGTGGCTGTCGGGGTCGTGGCCGCCCTGCGCCTGCCGCGCCATGGCGCGGAGAGCGGCTCCTTCCGCTTCGACGCGGTGGGTACCCTGCTCTTCACGCTCTTCGTGCTGGCGCTGCTGCTGACGATGGACCGGCTGCAGCGGCTGAGCGTCGATGCGCTGCTGGTGGCCGCCCCCCTCTTCGCGATCGCGGTGGGCGCGCTGCTGCTGCTGCTGCGCGCCGAGCGCCGCGCGGCCGACCCGCTGCTGCCGCTCTGGCTCTTCACCCACCCCGTCATCTGGCGGACCAACCTGCTCTCGGCCTGCGTGGCCGGCGTGATGGTCGCCATCATCTCCCTGGCGCCTCTCTATCTGACCGTGGTCCGCGACGTGCCGATCGCGACGGTGGGCGCCATGCTGCTGCCGAACAGCCTGGGCGGCGGCCTCGGCGCGCTGGTCTCGGGGAACTTCCTGGCGCGGACGGGGCGCAACATGCTGCTGCCCTCCATCAGCCTGGGGCTGAGCTGCCTGACGCTCGGCCTGCTCTCCTTCACGCTGGACGACATCTCGCTGGGCGCGCTGCCCTGGCTCCTGGCGATCGCCAGCTTCGGCTTCGGCTGCTCCTTTCCGGCGGTGCAGATCACCGTGCAGGCCGCGGCAGGGGTGAGCCGCGTGGGCATCGCGACGGCCTCGGTGCAGTTCACCCGCAACCTCGGCGCCGCAACGGGCACGGCGTTGCTGAGCGCGGTCATCTTCGGCGCCTTCGCTCTGGCCGATCCGCCCCTGGCGGCTTCCTTCGCGGAGACCATGCGCGGCGGCCGCCAGGCGCTGGCACTGCTCTCCGAATCGGACCGGCTCGCCATGGCGGCCGGGCTGGCGGGCGGCTTCAAGGCGATGTTCGCCTGCGCCGCCGTGATCATGGGCATCGCGACGGTGCTGGCCTGGCGCGTCCCGCTGCGGCGGATCGGCTGAGGCGGGCGTGATCGCCGTCCAGGAGGAAAGCCCGCGCCAGGAGGCGGTGGCCGACCTCCTCCGCCAGTCCGATGCGGTGGCGGCACGCCTCTATCCGGATATGCCACGGCGTGCCCTGAACCCGGAGACCGTCGGCGCGCCGGGCATTCGCCTCCTCATGGCCCGGCTGGAAGGCGCCGCGGCGGGCTGCTGCCTCCTCCTGGATCACGAAGAGGGGATCGCGGAGCTGAAGCGCATGATCGTGGGCGAGGGATTCCGCGGCCGCGGCGTGGGCATCGCGCTGCTGCATGGCGCCGAGGCCGCCGCGCGCGCCTCCGGCATCCGCGCCCTCCGCCTGGAGGTCGGCATCCGCAACACGGAGGGCCAGGCGCTCTATCGGCGCGCCGGCTATGGGGAACGGGGCCCGTTCGGCACCTACCGCCCCTCCCCCATCAGCCTCTTCCTCGGGAAGACGTTGGCTTGAGCCCTATCGGGCGAGCCGGAACAGCACGCCCGCGACGTCCGATCCCTTCTCTCGGCGCAGCACCGCCTCCTGCCGGGCGACGACCGTGAAGCCAGCGGCCTCGGCCAGCCCGGCGGCATGCGCCGGGTTGTGGCGGTATCGCAGGCCCTCGCCCAACGCGACCTCCTCCTCGCCGGTCTCCAGGCTGAAGACCGCCGTGCCGCCAGGCCGCAGGGCAGTCTTCATCGCCTCCAGCGCGGGGCGCAGGTCACCGAGATAGTTCAGCACATCCGCCGCCGCGATGATGTCGTAGGCCGCGATGCGGCGCGGCAGGAATTCCAGCAGATCCGCCTCGTGCAGCGCGTCGTAGAGGCCGCGCGCGCGCGCCTCGGCCAGCATGCGGGGCGAGAGGTCCAGCCCCTCCATCCGCGTGGCGAAGGGCTTCAGCGCAACACCCGAGAGCCCGGTGCCGCAGCCGAGGTCCAGCAGGCGCCCCGGGGCAGCGCCCTCCAGCAGCGCGGCCAGCAGCGCCGGCGTGCGATAGCCGAGCGCGCCTTCCAGCTCCGCGTCGAAACGGGGCGCGAAGGCGTCGAAGAGCTCGCGCACATAGGCGGCCGGCGCGCGGGCCGGCACCGGCCCGGCGCCGAGGCCCGCGAGCAGGAAGCCCGCCTGCTCGGCCAGCGGTCCCTTCACCTGGGCGGCAGCCTGCCGTGCCTCCTCCGCCGCGCCCGCCTCGCGCGCGGCATGCGCCAGGGCCAGCCAGGCCTCGGGCGCCTGCGGGGCGAGGCGCACCGCCTCGCGCAGCGGATCCAGGGCCGGGCCAGGCTGGCCGGCCGCCGTCATCGCCTGCCCCAGGTTCCGCAGGCTCACGACATCGGCTGGATTGAGCGACAGCGCCCGCTCCAGCGCGTCGATGGCCTCGCCCAGGCGCCCGGCCTCGGCGAGGGTCGCGCCATGATTGGCCTGGAACAGCGCGGAATCCGGCATGGCGGCGACGGCGCGGGCGGCATGGGCCAGCGCCGCCTTCAGGTCCCCGCGCTGGCGCGCGCAGATGCCGAGAAGATTTTCCGCATCCGGATGCCCGGGCGCCAGCCGCAGGGCGCGCCGATAGAGGCTTTCCGCCTCCTCGATCCGGCCGGCCCGATGCCGCTCGACACCGCGATGCAATAAATCCTCCGCTTTGACCTTCATCGCTGCCCTTTCGCCGTGTCACGCGCCCGAAAGGGGGCGATAGACAATCCATTACTGCGCCGCCAGCCGTATTGACCCATTGCCAAGTCCGCGCGAATGGCGACACAACTTTCCCGTAACTATCCAACCAATGGAGGAAAACATGTCACGCCTTTCCCGGCGCATCCTTCCGGCGCTGGCCGCCCTCGCAATGGGCGTGGTTGCCAACCATTCCTCCGCACAGACTTTCCCCACCCGCCCCATTACCGTGATCGTGCCTTTCGCGGCCGGCGGCCCCACCGACACCGTCGCACGTCTCGTCGCCGAGCAGATGGGCCGTGACCTGGGCCAGGCCGTCGTGGTCGAGAATGTCGGCGGCGCCGGCGGCACGCTCGGCGCCCAGCGTACCGCCTCCGCCCGGCCGGACGGCCACACGCTGCTCATCCACCACATCGGCATGAGCACCATTCCCACGCTGTACCGCCGCCTCTCCTACGATCCGGTCAATGGTTTCGAGCCGGTCGGCCTCATCACCGAAGTGCCGATGACCATCATCGGCAAGCGGAACCTGGCGGCCAACAACCTCCAGGAGCTGGTGACGCTGGTGCGGCGCGAGCGGCAGGGCATCAACCTCGCCAATGCTGGCGTGGGCGCGGCGAGCCACCTTTGCGGCCTGCTCTTCCAGTCGGCGCTGAACGTGCAGCTCACCACCGTGCCCTATCGCGGCACGGGCCCGGCGATGAACGACCTGGTCGGCGGCACGGTCGACCTGATGTGCGACCAGACCACCAACACGACCGAGCAGATCCGCGCCGGCACCGTCCGCGCCTATGCGGTGACGACGCCGACCCGCCTCGGCTCCCTGCCCGACCTGCCGACCGCCAACGAGGCCGGCATGCCGGGCTTCGAGATCAGCATCTGGCACGGCCTCTATGCGCCGCGCGGCACCTCGCCCGAGATCGTGGCGCGCCTCTCGACCGCGCTGCAGGCCGCGCTCCGCGACCCCGGCCTGACGCGGCGCTTCCAGGACCTCGGCACCGAGCCCGTCGCGCAGGAGCGCGCGACGCCCGATGCGCACCGGACCTTCTGGCAGGCGGACGTCGCCCGCTGGCGCCCGATCATCCAGGCGGCCGGCCAGTTCGCCGACTGATCGCGACCATGCCCTGGGCCGGCGCCAAGCCGGCCCAGGGAACCTTTCGGGCTCAGTAGGCGGCACCCGCCGATCGCCCGTTCCGCATCCCTGGCATCCGCCGCTATGATGCGGGCCAGACCGGATCCGGATTTCAGATGCGCCCCTTCGCCGCCGTACTCCTCGCCAGCCTCGCCTTGCCCCTCGCCTCGCCCGCCTGGGCGCAGCAGCGACCGGCGGCGCCGGCGGCGCGGCCGGCCACGACGCCCGCGCCAGCCGCGAATGCCGGCACGCCCGAGCGCACCTCCGCCACCTATGGCGACTGGGTCATGCGCTGCGAGACCCGCACGACGCCCACGCCGGGCCGTGGCTGCGAGCTGCTGCAGTCGCTGCAGGACCAGCGCGGGCAGCCGGTGGCGCAATTCGCCCTCGGCCGGATCCAGCGCGAGGACCCGGCGCGCCTCGTCGTCCTCATCCCGTCGAACATCACCATCGCGGTGCCGATGCGGCTCAATCTCGCCGATGGCGCGCCGCCGATCGCCGTCACCCTCAAGGCCTGCGGCCCTCGCGGCTGCGTGGCCGATGCCGAGCTGAACGCCGCCATTCTGACCCGCATGCGCGCCCGCGAAACCCAGGGGCGGCTGGAGTATCGCGACGCCCTGAATGCCGAGGTCGCGCTGCCCTTCTCCACGCGCGGTTTTGTCCAGGCGCTGGACGCGCTTCAGCGCGAAGGCTTCTGACGCCGGCACCGCTTGCCAGCCTGCCCGTTTCCGCGCCCGATATCGTCGCGCTCGCAGAAGCGCTGAACGGCTGAGGAAACGAACGAGAATGTCCCGACGCGGCGAAATGGCCCTGATCGCCTTCCTCCAGGCGCAGAACTGCTCGAACTACGCAGGCTCCTGGCGGCATCCGGAGACGATGCAGGACTACCTCAAGCCGCAATACTACCAGCGCATCGCCCGCATCCTCGAGGACGGCCGCTTCCACATGGCCTTCTTCGACGACCGGCTCGCGATGCCGGATATCCTGGGCCGCGACCATGCGGAAGCCGTGCGCAACGGCATCCGCGTGGTGAAGATGGACCCGGTCTCCATCCTCAGCGCGATGGGCTACGCGACCGAGAAGCTCGGCCTCGGCGCGACCTACTCCACCACCTATTACGAGCCCTTCCACATCGCCCGCGTCTTCGCGACGCTGGACCATATGCTGGGCGGCCGGGTCGCCTGGAACGTCGTGACCTCGCTCAACGACAGCGAGGCCCGCAACATGGGCCGCAGCGAGCATCCCGAGCACGACCTGCGCTACGACCGCGCCGACGAATTCATGGAGATCGTCCTCTCGCTCTGGGACAGCTGGGACGACGACGCGATCAAGAACGACCGCGAGACCGGCCTCTTCGCGGACCCCACCAAGGTCCGCCGGCTGAAGCATCATGGCCGCTGGTACGACGTGGAGGGCACCTTCACCGTGCCCCGCACGCCGCAGGGCCGCCCCGTGCTGCTCCAGGCCGGGCAGAGCGGCCGCGGCAAGACCTTCGCCGCGAATTGGGGCGAGCTGATCTTCATCACCCAGCGCAACATCGAGGCCGCGCGCGCGAACTATCGCGAGTTCAAGGAGAGCATCGCCGCCCTGGGCCGCAACCCGGACGAGGTGAAGGTCTGCCCCGCCATCTACTCCATCATCGGCACCTCGGAGGACGAGGCGGCCGAGAAGAAGGCGCAGATCGAGGCGCTGGCGAAGCCGGTGGACGGGCTCGCCTTGCTGTCCGAGGTACTGAACTACGACTTCGCGAGCAAGGCCATGGACGAGCCCTTCACCGATGAGGAACTGGCCGGGATCAAAGGCCTGCAGGGCATCCGTGATCGTGTGGTGCAGGGTTCGGGCAAGAAGAACCCGACAGTCGCGGATTTCGTGGAGGTGAGCGGGCGCGGCACCATCCGCGACTTCACGGGCTTCCACGGCACGCCGAAGAAGATCGCCGACGAGATGACCGAATGGTTCGAGACCGACGCCTGCGACGGCTTCGTGCTGGCCGCGACCCATATGCCCGGCGCCTACGAGGATTTCGTGCGGCTCGTGGTGCCGGAGCTGCAGCGGCGCGGCGTCTTCCGCAAGGAATTCGCCGGCACCACGCTGCGCGAGAACCTGCGCCTGCCGCGCCCCCGGCCCTTCGACTGGAAGCGCCCGGCCTAGGTCAGAGCCCGATCATGCTTCCGCGCATGATCGGGTGCTCCGGTGGCGCGCTGCCGGGGCTTACGCCGTCTGCGCCTTGAGGGCCGGCGCCCGATCCTCCCGCACGGCGACGACCAGCACCGCCGCGATGAGGCATAGCACGCCCGCGCCGAAGAAGGCCGGCAGGTAGGTCTCGTAGGTCGTGCGCGTGAAGCCCGCCGCATAGGCCGCGAAGGCCGCGCCCAGCTGATGACCGGCGAAGATCCAGCCGAAGACGAGGTTGGTGTTCTCGCCGAAGCGCTCGGCGGCGAGCTTCACCGTGGGCGGCACGGTCGCGATCCAGTCGAGCCCGTAGAACATCGCGAAGAGCGACAGGCCGTAGAGCGAGAACTCCGTGAAGGGCAGGTAGAGCAGCGAAAGCCCGCGCAGCCCGTAATACCAGAAGAGCAGCCAGCGGCTGTCATAGCGGTCGGACAGCCAGCCGGAGCCGATGGTCCCGAAGAAGTCGAAGATGCCCATCATGGCCAGTACGCCGGCCGCAGCCACGGGCAGCATGCCGAAATCGCCGCAGAGCGAGACGAAATGCGTCTGCACCAGGCCGTTCGTGCTCGCGCCGCAGATGAAGAAGGTGCCGAAGAGCACCCAGAAGGTCGACGAGCGCGAGGCCATGCGCAGCGCCACGATGGGCGAGGCGAGCATCGCGACGAAGCCGAGCTGAGGCGGAGGGGCGACGACCGCATCCCCGCCATAGGGCGCGATACCGAGATCCGAAGGGCGGTCGCGCATGAGCAACAGCACGGCGACAGCGGCGAGCAGCAGCATGCCGAGGAGCAGCACCTGCGCCGAGCGCCAGCCCAGGCTCTCCGTGAGACTGGCGATCAGGGGCAGGAAGAGGAGCTGGCCCGTCGCGCTGCTGGCGGTCAGCAGGCCCAGCGCCAGGCCACGGCGCTGGACGAACCAGCGCTGCGCCACGGTGGCGCCCAGCACCATCGCCGTCAGCCCGGTGCCGAAGCCGACCACGATGCCCCAGAGGAGGATCAGCTGCCAAAGCTCGGTCATGACGAGCGAGCCGAGGATGCCGGTCGCGATCAGCCCCAGGGCGACGGAGACGACCCGGCGCAGGCCGAACCGGTTCATGAAGGCGCCGGCAAAGGGGCCGGTCAGGCCGAAGAGCACGAGGCGAATGGCCAGCGCTGTGGAGATCTGGGAGGTCGTCCAGCCGAATTCGCGCTCCAGCGGGCCGATGAGCACGCCCGGCGCGCTCACGGCGGCGGCCGTGACCAGCATGGTCAGGAAGGTGACGGCGACCACGATCCATCCGTAGTGGATGCCGCTTCGCTGGGGGTTGGGTGGCATGCCGGTCGCTCCTGAAGCGGGTATATACCCTGAAACGATTGAAAAATTCAAAAATCTCGTAGCGTGGTGAACAGCTCCAGCACGCCGGTCGGACCGAGGCGCGCGTCGATCGCGTCCTGCACCCCATCCCAGAGCGGGTCGCCGTCGACGAGGGCCTGATGGCCGGCCGGTGTAAGCCGGACCACGGCCTCCCGCTGATCCTCGCCCCGGCTGAGGGCGACGAGGCCCATGCGCTCGAGGACGCGGACATTGCGGCCGATGGTGGAGCGGTCGAGCTCCGCGAGACGGCCGAGCTCCGTGAGGGTCACGGTCTCCGCGCGGCGGACGCGGCGGAGGAGGCTGAACTGGGCGATATTGACGCCGACGGGCTTCAGCGCCTCGTCATACAGCGCGGCCAGCCGCCGGGAGGCAGCCTTCAGCGCGGTGCAGTAGCAGGGGCTCGACGTCATATCGCGGGTATATGCCCGCAATGGTTCGGATGGCAAGCGTCGCGTGACCGCGGTCGGCGCTTGGCAGCGATGCGCAGGATCCGGGGGAGCCTGGGACGCGCCGGAGAGCGCATCCCAGGCCTCAGGCTCAGCCCGGCTTCTTGGCCGGCGGCAGCTCCACCTTGATGGACAGCTCCTTGAGGCGGATCGGCTCCACCTCGGAGGGCGAGCCCATCATCAGCTCCTCGCCCTGCTGGTTCATCGGGAAGAGGTTGACCTCGCGCAGGTTCGGCTCGTCGGCCAGCAGCATCACGATGCGGTCGATGCCGGCGGCCATGCCACCGTGCGGCGGGGCGCCATAACGGAAGGCGTTGAGCATGCCGCCGAAGCGCTCCTCCACGGCCTCGGGCGGATAGCCCGCGATGCCGAAGGCCTTCACCATGATCTCCGCCTTGTGGTTGCGGATGGCGCCGGAGGCCATTTCGTAGCCGTTGCAGACGATGTCGTACTGATAGGCGCCGATGGTCAGCGGGTTCTGGGTTTCCAGCGCCGCCATCTCGCCCTGCGGCATCGAGAAGGGGTTGTGGCTGAAGTCGACCTGGTTGGTCTCCTCGTTCAGCTCGTAGAAGGGGAAGTCGGTGATCCAGGCGAAGCGGAACACGTTCTTCTCGACGATGCCGAGCTCATTGCCCAGGCGCAGGCGCGTCTGGCCGGCGAACTTGGCGGCGTCGCCCTCCTTGCCGGCCGCGAAGAAGACGGCGTCGCCGGCCTTCAGGCCGCAGATCTGGCGGATCTGCTCGGCGCGGTCAGCCTCCAGGTTCTTCGCGATCGGACCCTTGGGACCTTCCGCGTCGAAGGTGATGTAGCCGAGGCCACCGGCGCCGTTCTCACGCGCCCATTCGTTCAGCTTGTCGAAGAAGCTGCGCGGGTTGCCGCCGGCACCCGGCGCCGGGATGGCGCGGATGACGCCGCCGCCCGCCGCGATCTTGGCGAAGAGGCCGAAGCCCGAGCCCTTGAACTGCTCGGTGACGTCGCTGATCACCAGCGGGTTGCGCAGGTCCGGCTTGTCGGAGCCGTACTTCAGCTGCGCCTCGGCATAGGGGATGCGGATCCAGGGGCCGGCATCCACGGCGCGGCCGGCGGCGAATTCCTCGAACACGCCGCGGATGACGGGCTCCATCGTGGTGAAGACGTCCTCCTGCGTGACGAAGCTCATCTCCACGTCGAGCTGGTAGAACATCAGCGTGCGGTCGGCGCGGCCGGCCTCGTCGCGGAAGCAGGGCGCGATCTGGAAGTAGCGGTCGAAGCCCGCCACCATGGTCAGCTGCTTGTACTGCTGCGGGGCCTGCGGCAGCGCGTAGAACTTGCCCGGGTGCAGGCGGGCGGGCACCAGGAAGTCGCGCGCGCCCTCGGGGCTCGACACCGTCAGGATCGGCGTCTGGAACTCGTTGAACTGGCTCGCGATCATGCGGCGGCGAATGCTGTCGATGATCTGCGCGCGCAGGATCATGTTCCGCTGCAGGCGCTCACGCCGCAGGTCCAGGAAGCGGTAGCGCAGGCGCATGTCCTCGGGCGCTTCCTGCTCCTGCGCGACCTGGAAGGGCAGCACGTCGGCGGCGGATTGCAGCACCAGCTCCTTCACCCGCAGCTCGATGGCGCCGGTGGGGAGCTTGTCGTTCACCGTGCCCGGCTCGCGATTCACGATCTCGCCGGTGACGGTGATGACGCTCTCGACCCGCACGGCATCGGCCGCCTCGAAGACGGAGGAGCCCGAGGGGATCACGCACTGCGTCAGGCCGTAATGGTCGCGCAGATCGATGAAGAGCAGGCCGCCATGGTCGCGCTTGCGGTGCACCCATCCCGAAAGACGGACGGTCTGCCCTGCATTCTCGGCGCGGAGGGCGCCACACGTATGGGTGCGGTAGGCGTGCATCGGGGACCTGCGGAAAGGGAAGATGGACGGCGGAAAGGGCCTTCCCGGGGCGCGCCTGTCAACCCATTGCGGGTCAGGACCCTGCCCCCACCCTTGCATAGCGGCCGTTCCGGCCGCAAAGCAGGCCCATGGCCCGAATGCAAGACCCGCCCATCCGCCTGATCACGCAGTCCGCCGAGCTTGCCGAGCTCTGCGAGCGCCTGCGGACCGAGCCCTTCGTCACCGTCGATACCGAGTTCATGCGGGAGCGGACCTACTGGCCCGAGCTCTGCGTGGTCCAGCTCGCCGGCGCGCGGGACGTGGCGGTGGTGGACGCCCAGGCCGAGGGCATGGACCTCGCCCCCCTCGGCGACCTGCTGGCCGATCCGGCGGTCGTGAAGGTGTTCCATGCCGCCCGGCAGGATGTGGAAATCTTCCTCCTCCGCTTCGGCGCCGTGCCGAAGCCGCTCTTCGACACGCAGGTGGCCGCCATGGTGGCCGGCTTCGGCGACCAGGCGAGCTACGACAGCCTCGTCCGCGCCCTGGCCGGCACCTCCATCGACAAGGCCCACCGCTTCAGCGACTGGTCGGTGCGCCCGCTCTCGGCCTCGCAGATCGCCTATGCCGCCGGGGACGTGACGCATCTGCGCCGCGTCTACCTGGAGCTTCGCGAAAGGTTGCTGAAGGAAGGCCGGCTCGACTGGGTGGCGCAGGAGATGGACGCGCTGCTCGAGCCCTCCACCTACATCACCGAGCCGGAGACGGCCTGGGAACGGCTGAAGCCCAAATCGGCCAACCGGCGCTTCCTCGGCGTGCTGCGCGCCGCCGCCGCCTGGCGCGAGGCCGAGGCCCAGCGCGTCAACATCCCGCGCGGACGCCTGGTGAAGGACGAGTCCCTGGCCGAGGTGGCCGCCTCCGCGCCCGAGACGGTGGACCAGCTGGCGCGCGTGCGCGGCGTCTCGGAAGGATTTGCCAAGGGCAAGTCCGGCGCCACGCTGCTGGCGGCGATCGCCGAGGCGAAGAACCTGCCGGAGGACGCGCTTCCCCTGCCGCTGGAAGCCCGCAAGGGCGCGGGCGCCTCGCCGGCGCTGGTCGCGCTCCTGAAGGTGCTGCTGGCGGCGAGCGCCGAGGCGCATAACGTCGCCCCCAAGCTGCTGGCCGATACCGAGGATCTCGAGCGGCTGGCGAGCGAGACCGAGCCCGATATCCGCGCGCTCTCCGGCTGGCGGCGGGAGGTGTTCGGCGCCGATGCGCTGGCCCTGAAGACGGGGCAGCTCGCCCTCGGCGTCGCGGGCCGGCGCGTGAGGCTGATCCGCGCGGGGTAATCCCTGCCGTCGCCAAACGGCAGGGTGTTCATGTCATCGGGCGGGCGCCCGAGTCGGCGCGCCCGCCCGTGCTGCGCGCTTAGGCCATAGTCGCCGGGATCAGCAGGAAGTCCGGCTCCTCTGCGCCCCGCACCGGATAGAGCTGATAGCGCCATCCGGGCGGCGTGCGTTCCTTCAGGACCGTCTCGACCAGTTCCTTCCTGTCCGTGGTCGCGTGGCGGGCCCGGCGTTTGATCTCGGCCCGGAGCATCGACACGATGATCCGGGACCTTTCCCACAAAGTCTGTTCCATAGTCCCTCCAGCCCGCCCGAACGTATGCGGCGGCAGAAGGTTTCCCGAATGATTCCAATTTCATTGAAGATTTCCATCGCGGCCTGATCGCTCTCGTCGCGCGTGCGACAGGCGCGACAATTCCGTCTCCTCGCGGGATCGGGGTGCGACCGGGCATGGCTATCTGAAGCCCCTGGCCCCGCATGGCGCGGGACCGTCAGAGGAGGACGGCGCGATGCGCGAGCGAGCGATGGCCCCTGGCGACGAGGTTCCCCACCAAAGCTCCGAGGACAAGCCGCCCGAACAAGACCGCTATGAGGGCATCGACGGATGGATGAACGCGGTCCGGGGCTTCTTCGTGCTCATCCTCGGCCTGCTGCTCGTCAGCATCTTCACGGTCGTCTGAAACAACGTCTCCAGCGCTGACCGATTGTCGGCCACCGGGCTTGCCACGATGGGCGGATGATGTGTTCCTCCCGGTTCGCCAAGAACCGCACGTCCGGGGGAAACAGTATCATGACCAATCGCCGCGATATCCTGTCCGCGTTGGCGATCGCGCCGCTTGCCGTCCCTCTGGCCGTCCCTTTCGCCGGCACCGCGCGGGCGCAGGCCTGGCCCACCCGCCCCGTCCGCCTCGTTGTCGCCTTCGCGCCGGGCGGCTTCACCGACATCGCCGCCCGCCTGGTGGCCGAGCGCCTGGCCGCGAGCCTCGGCCAGCCCGTCTCCGTGGACAACCGCGCGGGCGCCGGCGGCATCATCGGCACGGAAGCCGCGGCCCGCAGCCCGGCCGACGGCTATACCGTGCTGATGGGGACCATCAGCACCCAGGCGATGAATGTCGGCCTCTACCGCACCCTCCCCTATGATCCGGTCGCCGACTTCGCACCCGTCTCCGGCGTCGCGACCAGCCCCAACGTGCTCGTGGCCCATCCCTCCACCGGCATCACCGACGTCGCGACGCTGATCGCCCGCGCCAAGGCCCGGCCGGGCGTCCTGACCTTCGCCTCGGGCGGCAACGGCACCTCCAGCCATCTGGCCGGCGAGCTCTTCAAGTCGCTCGCCGGGGTCGACCTGCTGCACGTGCCCTTCCGCAGCACGGCGCCCGCCGCCTCCGCCCTGGTGGCGGGGCAGGTGGACCTGATGTTCGACACCCTGCCCTCCTCTCTGCCCCATGTCCGCGAGGGGCGCCTGACGGCGCTCGGCATCACCTCGGCGCGCCGCCTCGCGAACCTGCCGGAGCTGCCGACGGTGGCCGAGACCGTGCCGGGCTTCGAGATGGGCGTCTGGACGGCGCTCTTCGCTCCTGCGGGCACGCCGCGCGCGATCATCGAGCGCCTGGACGCGGCGGTGCGCGAGGCGCTTCCCCAGCTCCAGGCCCGCTTCGGCGAGCTCGGCCTCGAGCCCTTCGTCGCCGCGCCCGATGCGCTTGCCGCCTATCTGCGGTCCGAGATCGAGAAATGGACCGCCGTGGTGCGCACGGCCCGCATCACCGTCGACTGATCGGCAACGGGCCGCCAAGGGCCCGCGATCGTCCTCGGCGCGAAGGGAGGCAAGGGTGGCCCGGGCCATGAGAAGCGAGCAGTGATGCGTATCGGGATCGAGGCCAGGCTGCTGCTGCTGGCCCTGGGCGCCATGTTCGTTCAGCAGACTTTCGCGTCACTGGGCCGCAACCTGCCGACGGTGATCGCCCCCGCCATCATCACTGACCTGCAGCTCGATACCGCCTGGGTCGGCGTCTATGTGAGCCTGATCGGGCTTTCAGCGCTGATGTTCCAGCTGGGCTGCGGCAGCTTCATCATCCGCTACGGCGCGCTTCGGATGAGCCAGGTGGCGCTGCTGCTGCTGGCCGGCGGCCTGGCGGCGGCCTCCACCGGCTCTATCGCGCTGCTGGCGCTGTCGGCGATCATTGGCGGCGGCGGCTCCGCCATTTCCACACCCGCGAGTTCGCACCTTCTGGGGCGCTACTCGCCGCCGCGCTACGCGCCGCTCGTCTTCTCGGTGAAGCAGACCGCCGTGCCGGCCGGGCTGCTGATGGCCGGCCTCCTGGGCCCGGCGATCACGCACAGCGCGGGCTGGAGCGCCGCGCTCAATGCCGGTGCCATCGGCTGCCTGGTCTTCGCCGTCCTGCTTCAGTTCACGCGGAAGGAGTTCGATTCGGACCGCGTGCCGAGCCGGCGTTTCCACTTCTCGGACTTCCGGACCACCTTCACCTCCGTGCTGGCCACGAACGAGCTGCGCAACCTCTCGCTGGCCTGCTTTGCCTTCAACGGGCTGCAGACGGTCTTCACCTCCTACTTCATCGTCTACCTGGTCGAGCTCGGGCACTCCCTGGCGCTGGCCGGCCTCGTCTTCTCCGTTGCGATGTTCGTGGCCGTGCCCTGCCGCATCCTCTGGGGTTGGCTCAGCAGCACCAGCCTGGCGCCGCGGCCGACCATGGCGGGCCTGGCCTTCGGCATGGCGGCCAGCGCGCTCTTCACGGGGCTGTACGGCCCCTTCTGGCCCGTGCTGCTGGTCGGCTTCGTGGCCTCCTGCCTGAGCGCCACGGCCATGTCCTGGCACGGCGTCCTGCTGGCGGAGGCGGCCCGCCTGGCGCCCCCGGGGATGCGCGGCATGGCCACGGGGGGCGTGCTCTCCTTCGGCCAGATCGGCGCCTTGCTGCTGCCGCTGGCCTATTCGGCGCTGCTATACCTCACGGGCAGCCACGGGCTCGGCTTCGCCGTGTGCGGGCTGCCGGCGCTGGTCGTGGGCGTGCTGCTCGCGCGGAAGTAGGCGGGGCCGCTCATGTCGCCCCGCCCGAGTGCCGCCCGACCCTCTCAGGCCGCGACGGCGGTACCGCGCAGGCAGCGCGCATAGGCCGCGACGAAGCGGTCCACATCCTCCTCGTCATTGTAGACATGCGGGCTGATGCGCATCCGGCCGAGGCGCGGCGCGGCGAAGGCCTTTTCCGCCGCCATCGCCTCGATGAAGCCGTCCGGCATGCCCTTGGGGAAGGAGACGCTGAGAATATGCGGCGCGCGCAGCGACCGCTTCGGCAGGATCGCGCCCGCCTCGGCCAGGCCCTTTTCGAGCCGCGCGGTCAGCATCCCGCAGCGTTCGCCGATCGCGGCGTGCCCCCAGGATGCCATCAGCTCAAGGCCCACCGCCGCCATCTCGAGCCCGACGAAATGGTCGCGCTCGCCCATGTCGAAGCGCCGCGCGGTCGGCGCGTAGGACAGGTCGGAGAGGTACGGCACGCGGTCGTTCAGCACGCCCTTCCGGCCGAAGCCGGTCTGCTCCAGCGGCACGCCGTCCTGATGGCGCTTCGCGATGTAGATGAAGGCGCGGCCGTAGGGGCCGAGCACCCATTTGTAGGTCGGGAAGATCAGGAAATCCGGGTCGAGGCGCTTCACGTCGAGGTCCATCATCCCCGCGCCATGCGTCGCGTCGATCAGCAGCGCCGCGCCCTTCGCCTTCAGCGCCGCCGCGATGCGGTCCATGTCCAGCAGGGCGCCGTCGGCCCAATGCAGGTTGGAGATGGAAGCGATGGAGAGCGGCGCGCCGGGCTTCGCGATCGCTTCCTCTACGGCGGCGGTCCAGTCGCCATCGGCGGGGCGTTTCACCGTCTCGACCGTGAAGCCCTGGGCTGGCGCGCGGGCCAGCCATTCCAGCACGGGCGAGGAATGATCGTCCTCGAAGACCAGGACGCGGGATCCGGCGGGTGGCGCGAAGACCTTCCCGGCGATGGCGACGCCATAGGAGACGGAGGGGATCACGGCGACATCCTGGGCCTCGGCGCCGATCAGGGCGGCGGCGGCCGTGCGGGCACGTTCGATGACGCGGCCCGGAAGCGCCGGATCGACGCCCCAAGGGTGGGTCTTTCGCCCGACGCCCATCCGCCCCGCCTCCTGCACCGCGAGCGGCAATGGCGACCAGGCGGCGGCGTTGAGATAGGCGACATCGCGCGGGATATCGAAGAGGTGGCGCTGGGACGCGAGCATTCTTGGTCTTCCTTGGACGGGTTGGAGTGAGCCTAGATCAGCAAATACCGACGGCCAACGCCGACCTCTCCCGATGGTGTTCAGTAATGGGTATGGCCGGAGACCGCGGGCTGTCAGGCGGCAAAAAGCGCCAACGAGAAGAGCTGATCGATGGGCGCTCCGTTCGGCAATCATCCTCGGTCAGATGCTGCCCGTGCCGAGCCCTCTCCGTGACTCGGGGTCAGTGGAGGGCCATCGCCTTTACTGCGATTGGTTCCAGGACGGTGACGCAGAAACAGGTTTGAGGGTTGTGCCGGCGTTACTTGGGTGCCGAAGATCGTTTCGACACCAAACAATGAAGGGATGGAGCTGCGGGTCGGCGCGGCCCAGGGCGAGCGTCACTCCGGCCAAGCGATCGCGGGCGTATTCCTCGCTCAAAGATACAGACCTGAAATAAATATAAACTCAACGATATCAGGACATTGCACTATAAACCTGAATAATTTAAAAATATACTATAAATCAAAATCCGAAATTAATCCCTGAAATTCAAATATTACGTTGTAAATATAAATAAAAATGCCATCTTCCTGTGGCCCGACACGCCAAGATGTCCGGCCACAGGGATCAATGACATGACTGGAATCGACAGCGCGGCTCCCGGCCGCCGCATGAATTTTCCCGATCGCCTCAGCATGATGACGGCACCCATTCGGAATCTCTGGCGCGGCCCGAAGGGCTTCCTCACCGCCACCCTCCGAAGGGTCAGGGCGAGACCGATGACCTGGACCGCCATCCTGGCGGTCGGTGCCCTGGCATGCCTCCTGATCAGGAGTGCCCATCTCGGCACGGTCCTCGTGGGCGCCATCGGCGTGCTTTGGATGTGGCAGGACATGATCGATGAAGCTGCGGCGGCCGCCCATAAGAGAGGCGCGACATTGCCGGATGACGCGCCTCTCCTGACCCTGCACAGGTGATGATGAGCCCGCACTGCCGCGGCTCATCCCGTCGGGGCAAATCGGCGAACACTCGAATTCGCCGTGAGATTTCTCAGAGAAGAAAACTGGCGGAGGGGATGGGATTCGAACCCACGAAAGGGATTATCTCCCTTTAACGGTTTAGCAAACCGCCCAGGCCGTTTTCCGACCCCTAACCTCCCTTCCAAAATCAACGATTTCAGTCGATTATATCAGGCAGAAGAGGCGGAACAAGCGGCGAACGCGAAGACAGGTATAGCCATCAGTATAGCCGGAATTTGGAAGTGGGGTAGAAACCGTTATAGCGGCCCCCCACCAGCTAATCGAACCCGAAGGGCCTCTGCATCGACCCGCCGTATGGCGAGGATACCCCGGATGCCTCGCTTTTCTGAAGGCAGGACTCCTTGCCGGACATAACGCAGGATCGTGCGGGAAGAGACCCCAATAACATCCGCCGCCTGAGCAGTGGATAGGACATCTCCCTGCCGAATTGATTTACCAAACGTCGCAGCATTTGAAGTATTGGTCATGATCAGAAGCCCCCTCCTTGGTGCTGTCCTGGATCATATGCTGGTAACCATTTGACGTTAGTGTCGCAAGTGTCGCAAGTGTCGCGAATGTCTGCTGGCGCTAAATCTGACCATAGCCGAAAACTCTCCTTCACGGGGCCATGGAGGGTCCGGCCGAAGAGGAAGAACGATTGCCCAAGGAGGGGCATCTTCCTCGACTTCGGATGAGAGGAGATCGTTCGATGCCGGTCATTTACGTCACCAAAGACGCGGCCACCGCCCCGCCCCCTCCCCCATCCAGGATGATCACAATCATCCGATACAAGGCCCCACCGTTGCGGCCTCTCACGGGCTCCAAGAGCTCGAATTGGGGGGCCTGCCTGCGCGAGATGCGGGTCAATGCCGGGCTCAGTCAGCGACAGCTCGCCAGCATCACCTCGATCGACCGCGCTATCATCCGCCGCATCGAGGCCGGCACCGCCCCGGGCAACATCGACGTCATCGAGAAGATCGCCTTCTGCCTCGGCTTCGAGTTCGACCTGATGATGCTGCCCCCCTACCAAGACCCAAACCTACCCGAGACATCGCAGGCGATCGCGTAAATCCGCCGTGCACCCAGGTGCACTACGAATTTTCTCTTGCTCATGCAGGAGGCCCAGCTACGCAAAAGCCGAGGCCAAGGAGGGCCTATCTCATGATCAGCAATCGACGTCTGGGCATGCTTGGGGCGGTGCTCGCCATGCCAGGCCTTGCCATGGTTCGCGTGGCCGAGCCTCGCGTGACCCAGGGAGAGGAGCTGCCCCGCCAGCGGTCCCAAGAGAGCGCGGCCCTGCTGCCCCGCCCGGCCGATCCCAACACCCGCGCGAGTGTCCCAGGCAGCGTGCGCCGACGCCTGGCTCGGGAAGCTGCGAAGGCTGCCGACCGGGCCAACGCGATGGCAGGGGAGACCTCCTAATGGCCGACATCCTGCCGATCGGCACTAAGATCCAGTACACGGGCAATGCGCTGTGGAACGGCGTCATGCGCGACGACACCGGCACAATTTCCGACAGTCGGGCTGTCGTTGGCAACGGTGCCGGAAAGCTGGGCTACCGCTGCACGTTCAAGGCAGGCATCGCCTACCTGCACCGCGAGGAATTCGAAGTCCTGGCGACGGCGTCCGTCTGACCTATTCGACGTCTCGAAGCGAGAGGCCGCCGGCACCTTCGACAACCGCCTGCACCTTGGCCTCCGCTTCCGCCAGCTTGGCCTCGCAGTGCCGACGCAGTGCGGTGCCTCGCTCATATTCGCCGATGGCTTGAGCCAGGGTGCTTTTGCCGCCTTCAAGAGACTTAACGATGCCCTCGAGCTGGCTCAGGGCCTCTTCAAACGGCAGGTTTTTGATCTCGTCTAGGTCCGACATACCGCTTCCGGCTCCACTACCACCCACGCCCGGCCAGGCACCCGCCCCACCAAGCTCCGTTTCCTTAGCATAAGGGCTCTACCGGAGTTCGGCCATGAGCAAGGAACGCCCTCTCGTATTCGGAAGCCCCGACATGCGAGCCGACGATCTCTACCTGATTGCCCGCCGGCACGAGAGCATCCTCGACCCAAGAGAGGTCGAGGTTCTGGAAGCCGCCCGGCGGGAGCTTGCCGCCCACCACGAGGCAAGGCGACCGGTATATCGGATGCTCCACGAGTGAGGGCGTCTAGGTGAACTATTTCTGGCTCCGCAAGAACAACCCTTACCGTGACGAGTTCGGGCGCTTCAGTTCGGCTGATGAAGCGTCCACGACCTTCGCCAAAGATAAATCCGGGGCGAAGGTGACCTTCACGAAGCCCTCGCCAACCAAGCATGTTGCACACACGCCGACGGAGCTGACCGGGAGCCAGGACGTGACCCTGGATGCGCTCCATCGGTACGGGGAGTCGAGCAAACCGTGGAACGAGCAGAAGGAGGCCCCGTCCGATGAGGAGGCCAGGACAGCGCTGTGGAAGGCCAAAGGGCTGGACGCCAAAGGCCGCCCCGAGCGCATCGAGATAGACCAGGCCAACCCCAGCTTCGCCAACGGGCTGATGTCCCATTACGCTAGGCAGCACAGGCTCTCGAAGGAACAGGCGACTGCTGTCCTGGCCTATCAGGGGGCCTCTTACGACGCGATGAACGACCATTTCCGCAAGGACAAGGCGGTGAGCGAGTCGATAAAAGCCAAAATTAAGCAGGTGGATGCCGCCGCTGCGGAGGGTGAGCTACCTGCAAGTATGACGATGTACCGAGGGATCGGGACCACGAATCCCGACCGCTACCTGAAGGATCTGAAGGCCGGAAAATCGAAAATCCTAAGCGACAAGGGCTACACGTCCGTGACGTGGAACAAAGAGGTCGCCGTCAGTTTTTCCAAGGAGAAGGAGCATCAGCTCATTCTGCAGTTCGAGCTTCCAAAAGGGACCAAGGGTCATCTGATGCATGACCAGTATGAGGGGGAGTTCCTCATGCCCCGGGGAGCTGCTTTTCGTCTGAAATCCGTAGAAGAGACCACCGACGATTTCGGAAGGAAAATCTACAGCATCAAGGCGGATTTCATTGGACACCGCAGGTCGGAGGCATAGGTTAGTCACATGCAAACCCTAACCAAGAAGTCGATCCCCCCGATCGACACCGGGCTCCCGAAGAGCCTCCAGCCGAAAGAACCCACCAACCGGTTCGGCTGGAACGACGATGACGTCGAGCTGCTCGACGAAGAAGTCGAACCCGATACCAAGCCCAAGGCTTAGCCCATGATCACGCCCAAGGATGGGGCGTTGGGGTGCTTCATCGGCCTGGCTGTCGGAGACGCTGTCGGCACCACCGTAGAATTCCTCGCTCGTGATTCGTTCCCTCCCATGACCGACATGGTCGGAGGCGGCCCCTTCAAGCTGAAGCCAGGCCAGTGGACCGACGACACCAGCATGGCAATCTGCCTCGCAGAAAGTTTGCTGGTTGATCCGTACCTCGACCAGGATGACCTGCTGCGCCGTTTCGTTCGCTGGTGGCGCAAGGGCATGAACAGCAGCACCGGCCACTGCTTCGACATTGGCAACACCACGGCAAGCGCCTTGCGTCGCTTCGAACGGGGCAAGACCTCGGCGGCTCTTCACGGTGAGGCCGGCCAGGGCGAAGGCAATGGCGGCATCATGCGTTTGGCCCCCGCAGCGATCGTGTGGAATCTTGATGCCAAGATGGCAGTGAAGGTGTCTCGCGAGCAGAGCGACGCCACCCACGACGGCCGGTTGGCTGGCCAATGCGCGATGCTGCTAGGCCGGCTCTTGTCCGATACCATCGCGGGACGACAGTTCCGCTGCCCTCCTTGGGTACGAGATGCCCGATTGCTCGAGATGTTCAGGGGTCGAAGAGAGCCTCTCGCACGTGATGAAGTTAAATCGGGTGGTTATGTCGTCGATACCCTGGAAGCTGCCTTGTGGTGCGTCCAAGGCACGAAAACCTTCGAGGAAGCGATTCTGTTGGCAGTGAACCTCGGAGATGACGCGGATTCTGTCGGCGCCATTACCGGCCAGATCGCAGGCGCGAAATACGGCCTGGGAGGCATACCAAAGAAGTGGGTCGATCGCCTTTGGGACCGAGATAGGTTGCTCGCTCTGGGAAGCGAGTTATTCGAACTTTCTTCACACTTAGGAGAAAATTCTAAGAATTCCCCTTTGACACATGCGCGGCAACCAGCACAGTAGCTGGGTACAAGACGACTGGCCCAAGGAGGGGCCTTCGCAATGAGCCAAGATCTGAATAGCGCGCTGAGCTCCGCCGCCGAGTACATTCTCTCCGGCACGGGCATTCAAGTCGCTGCCGCAGAAGCCGGCGAAGAGTTCTCCCTAAACCCCAAGCTGGTCTTGAACCGCCTCTTGGCGCGGCATTCCGCGACCGTCGAGACGCTGGTGGAGAAGCTCCTGGCCGCTCAGGGCGCTATCAGCATGGCCGCCGAGATGGCCGCGCAAGAGAAGCTCACCGCCGCAAAGCTGGTCGTTCAGCAGATTGCCGGGCAGTACCGCCTTCAGCCCCAAGCCATGGAGCTGGTTGGCCGGCCCTTCGAACTAAAGGGCGTTCAGTACCTCTACGTCGTCAGCGACGCGGCCTGCACGGCCTGGGCAATCCGGGCAGTTAGGCTGTCCGACGCCGCCCCCTGGAAGTTCCGCAAGGAGGTGGCCAGCCGGATTTACGATCAGATCAAGGACTAGCTCTGAACTCAACATGCTCAAGGAGGAGCATTCATGCGAACCATCCGCCAAGGCGGCGTTGCCATCGGCTATGACGTCCAGTTCGACGATCTCCCGGAAGCCATCCGCACCGCACTTCTCGCGCGCAAGCCAACCGATCTGGTGCGCGGCACCGACCCCCGCGATTTCCCGCGCGACGAGGAACATGCACGCCAGTGCAGTTACTGGATCGCCCTCGATCTCGAGCGGACGCACGTGTTCAGCATCATCGAGAACGGGGCCTCGTACCTGAAGCTCGTGGCCGGCCGCCGCTCGGTCGCCGCCTGATGGCCAAGATCACCTTCACGGCCGATCAGGTCGAACATGCCACCATTCTCGCGGCCCTTCGCTTCTACCAGGAGAAGGGTATGGGCGAGCCGGACAACCGCTCTAACGAGATCCACCACATCGCTACGGATGGTGGTGAGGTTATCTCGCTCGACACCGCCGGCATCGACGCGCTCTGCGAGAAGCTGAACGCCTGATTTCCCACGCTCAAGGAGGAGCATGACCATGACCAAAGCGTTGACCCCCAATATCCCGAACCTGACCCGACTCGCGGAGGTGCTTTTTGCCCTGCCGCAGGGGTGGAAGATCGACCTCGACACATATGCGACCGCCGGTGAAGGCGTCGGTACGCATGCCTGTGGCACGACCGTTTGCGCCATCGGCTACGGAGCGCTCGACCCCGTTCTGATGAAGCGCGGCCTGCGTATGACCGGCCCGGACGACATCCTGATCAAGAGCGTCGCCCACTTCAACGCCGTGGTGAAGGCAAACCCCGGAAGCGACTTCGGCATCAAGATCAAGGGGCAGACGAGCTTCGCGCCCGGCGTCACCGACGCCGCGTTCTTCGGCATCGACTCGATCGCGTGGAATGCCCACTTCCAGGACTGTGGGTACGGGCATCTCAAGGGAAAGCCGACGGCCCGAGACGTCGCCATGAAGCTGAATAAGACGTTCAAGCTCGGCCTCAAGGCGCCCCGCAAGTCGCGAGCCAAGGCGGTGGAGATCGCGGCATGAGCGGCCTGACCATCGAACAGAAGAACGAGATCGTGCTGGCCAGGTCGGAGGCCCGTCCAACCCTGCGGCCGACCGTGTCCGCCCTCGAGGAGTGGATGCATAGGGCGATACCTGTCCTCGATCACGGCTTCGTTCGCCTCGTCGACTACATGGGCGATGACAGCGCGATCGTGCAGGCTGCTCGGGTGTCTTACGGGCGTGGCACGAAGACGCTCACCGAGGACGAGGGCCTGATCCGTTACCTGATGCGCCACCGCCACAGCACGCCCTTCGAGATGTGCGAGATCAAGGTGCACTGCAAAATGCCGATCTTCGTCGCGCGCCAGTGGATTCGGCATCGCACGGCGAACGTGAACGAGGCGTCGGCGCGCTACTCGATCATGGACAAGGAGTTCTACATCCCAGAGTCGGCCCAGCTCGCAGTCCAGTCGACCGCCAACCGACAGGGGCGTGGCGAAGTGCTCGACCCGCAGCAGGCCGAGGATGTGCAGCACCTGCTCTTGCGCGACGCCGAGCAGAATTATCGCAGCTACGAGTGGATGCTGAATGAGGACGAGCACGGCCTACCGCTCGACCGCAGCCGGCCGGGGCTGGCCCGCGAGCTCGCCCGTATGAACCTGACGCTGAACACCTACACCCAATGGTATTGGAAGGTGGACCTGCACAACCTGCTGGGCTTCCTCTCCCTGCGGGCCGACAGCCACGCGCAGTACGAGATCCGGGTCTACGCCGACGTCCTGCTCGACCTCGTGAAGACCTGGGTGCCGATGACGCACCGGGCCTTCCTCGACTATCGCCTCGGCGCCGTGACGCTCTCCGCGCAGATGGTGCAGGTCGTCCATCGCAAGATGCTCGGCGAGAAGGTGACGCAGGCCGACAGCGGCCTGTCGAAGCGCGAGTGGTCCGACTTCAAGGCAGCGATGCAGCTCACCGACTGAAAAACCGCGCACCCAGGTGCACGAAAAACCCTGAACCTACCTACGCTTTTTCCTTGAACCGCAGGTAGGCCAAAGCACGATCGACTCATCGAAGAGCCCAAGGAGGGGCACTGAGGATGAACCCAAGTCGCCATTTTGCCCGTATCAGCAATGTTGTCCTGACCGGCCCGGCTGTCACCGCAAATGGTGATGTCGTGCTGCGTGCTGACCTGATCTCGCAGGCAACCAAGCTGGGCTGGAACATTCAGAAATCCGTGCAGGCGACGACCGAGATGCTGGTCGCCAGCCGGGCCGACACTGTGAAGGCCCGCGAGGCGAAAGAGCGCGGCATCATCGTCGTGACCTACGCCGAGTTCCTGGCCCAGATCGGGCCTGTCCCTGCCACTGGCACCTATGACGGCAACGTCGATTGGGTGCCGCCCCCGAAGAAGCTCTTCGCGAAGGCGTTGGCCCAGGCCGCGCTGCTCCCCGAAGACACGATGGTGGAGTTCATCTGAGATGAAGCAGAAGCCCGGGCGCCTACTCTATGCGACCTTCTACAACATCGACGTCTGTCGAAAGCACCCAAGCGCCCTGTTCATCTACGGGGACAATCTGGTGCACGTCGGCACGGGCGGCACTGCGTGCATACGCCGCGAACCGAACTCGCTGGGGGTTCCGACCAAGAAGGTGCCGGCCATGCATGACCTGGCTTACTTCACCGACGATGACTTCCAACAGGTATCGCACCACATTGACCGCGCCTTCGGCAAAGCTCGCGAGCAGCTCGAGGCTGGTGGCGATGTGGTTCTCCCCGCAGGTGGCCTAGGCACCGGACGGGCCGGTCTGGCGCATCGAGCGCCCCGCATCTTCGCACACATCACTGATCACGTGACCGTACTGAGGAAGATCGCGTCCTCCGTCTACGCGCTGGCGGCATAGGGGCAGCCATGAACGAAAATCCGGACCTAGAAGCCTTGGAGTGGGTGCTCAGCCAGGTTGTCCACCACGGCATCCCGACGGGCATCAGCGACATCGAGTACGGCGACAACCTCGACAAGCTGAACCGCGTCCAGGCGCTGATCGAGCGCGTGAAGGCGACCGAGCCAATGAAGCAGGTCTACCGGGTGATGCAGGAGCAAGGCTGCTTCGTAGTCATGGAGGTCACGCGCCAGAGCCTGGCCGAAGACCTGGAGATTCCGGAGCACAAGCTGCCCTCGAACGAGGACATCGATGAGATCGTCGGGCAGGTCGCCGAGGGTAACGGCACATACACCGAAATCATCCTCGAAGGCATCCGCGAAGTGCTCCGAGAGAAGCTGGGGCTAAACGATCTATGACCGATCTCGACGCCATCAAGCTGCTGCTCAAGCTGGCGCGGCACCACGACCTACAAATCCCCAACGACATGAGCGAATTCGCGGTCGTGGACGCCTACCTGCTGATTGAGAAGATGGTCGAGCGGGTCGAGAAGGCAGACCCACAGGAGCAGGCATTCAACGCCCTGGAGAGCAACGGAACCTTCGCCATTCTCTACCTCACCCGAGCGGAGATTGAGGAAGCCAACGCCTCCGGCGCGCCGCTCCCAGACAACGCCGTATTGGCGTCCTGGATCGGCGAGGCTGTCCATTACGACGATGCTGTGACGCTACGAGACACCGTCCTGTCGAGCATCAATAACCTCAGCAAGGATTACGTAGAAAAAATCTAGTAATATTATAGATTTTTACTTGCTAATTTCTAGGTGCCGAATAGTTTGTAGTTGTCACGGAGATCCAAGGAGGGATCGAAGTATGGACCATGCAGTTGTCGCCCGCCACGCAGCGGGCAGTCAGTCTTGGAATAAGCAGACGATTAACTCGCTCCTGCTTTCCAATGATCGGGCCGTCGAGCGCGCTCTCTGCCGCCTCCATGACTCCCAGACCCAACACGAACAGACGATCAACAGGGCCAAGGCGCACAATAACGCGGGTTTCACGGCCCCCGATGCGCCGGCGCTCAGCCCCCTGGCCGCCAAGGTGAAGCGTGGCTGGAGGCTCTATCCCAGAGAGCTGGCTGTGGCCCGAGCGCTCGATGACAAGGGCTACTGCCGGCTCGCCAAATACTGGCGGCAGCTCCTTACCCACAACTCGAACTGAGGAGGCCGCCATGGTCGCCAAAATCCACACCCAGCCCAAGCCGGCCGAGCAAGCATTCCCAGGCGTCACGGTCCTCTCCGAATGGAAGCCGCCGATGCAAGTGATCTTCGAGAAGCAGATCGCCAAGAACAACGGGGAGCCGGTCATGCTTCGGGCCACCATGAGCAACGGCTCGATCCGAAACTACCTGGTCAGCCAGATCCTGGACGGCCAGTGGGCGGTGGTCCGCAAGGACGGGCAGACGCAGGAGCGCCTGCTGAATCTGAACCTCGTCGCGAATATGCACTTCGACCCTGTATCGAAGGCCGCGAAGGCCATCGCCGCCTTCCACGGTGTGGACGAGGGCGAAGACGGCGACGCGGGCGAAGACGAAGACTAAGGGCTGACCCCCACGAAATTGGGAGAGGCACGGAAAGCCTCTCCCCAGGACACCGGTGGCTGGGATTCCCTCAGCCCGGTTTTGCGGCCCCCAGAAAGGCCGCGAACAACACAGCAATGGAGTGCTGAACTATGAACCTTTTCGCCAAGACGATCGAAGATGCCCTGGTCGAACTCGGTGGCCCCGTGGTCGTCGACATGGTCCTGCAGAACGTCGGCCGCACGTCCTTCCTCGTGGAAGCCGTCGAGGACGAGGTGATCATCGCGACGCACAAGCCGTCGGCGACCGGCCGCTCCCGCATGATCAATTCGAACCATATCGTCGAGCTCCTGCTGCCGATCGGCCGCCCCTCGCGCACCGAGACCGTCGTGATCCCCGGCGGCGTCTACGACCCGCGCACGCCGCGCCAGCCGGCCCCGGCGGTGAGTGAGGCCGACGCGACCGAGCTGCCCGAGGCGGCCGAGTAAGCCGCACCGCGCGGTTGGGGCGGGGCCTAAGCCCCGCCCCCTTCCCCATCGTTGCCAAGGAGGGCGACCCAATGAAGAACCCCGTGCCCGCTATGCTGCGAGAGGCCAAGGGCGTGGCCTTCAGCTTCGATTCCCGAGCCGCCGCCTGCCTGCTCCTAGGCCTCTATGGCGTCCTCCAACTGCTGTCCTGGCTGGGGTCGCACAGTTGAGCACCGCCAGCACCCGGTCGGCCTATGAACCCCCCAGCTACCGCTACAACGACGTCGCCCGCGCGGAGGGCCAGATGCTCTTCGATAAGGCCTGGCGCGGCATCATGGCCCAGGGCCGCAAGTCCCGCTCTACGAACGGCTGCGTCTACCAGCTCGACTCAAGCTGCTACTGCGCGATCGGCCATAACCTCACGGACAGAGCCCGCGCCCATCTGGCAAGCGATCCGCGTAGCAACAACGCCGCCGTCCACGACCTCGGCCGCCTGCTCGTCGACTACCCTGGTGATCTCGGGACGCTCTGGCCGCACCGAACTCTGCTGAACGCAATCCAGCTCGCCCACGACGAGCCCTCCGAGAGCCAAGGGCCGGCGTATCTCGAGCCTTTCCTGCTGCGGATGCAAACCGTCGCCAAGACCTTCTCGCTCTCCCTCGCAACGCTGCAGGACGCGGTACGCGCATCGGGCCTTTTCAAGCAGCCCACTCAGACTTCCTGACCGGCCTCGCGGCTTTTCCTTGATAGAAAATAGTCCGTGTTTACAGATACTTAGAGCCAGAATTGAAAGCCGCAAATGACCCTCGCATCCGAGTTTTTCTACCAGCCCTTGCCTCCGACCAGCCTGTGGAAGCCCGACGGCGCCGATCACAAACCGCTGGCCGCCGCGCTCCACAACGAATGGCAGGGGCGCTTCGCTGCGGTGGGCCTGGAGCTCCCGTCGATGGACGCCCCGATCGAGACGCTGAAGCCGTATCTCGAGAACGCGCTGAAGGTGCTGATGGAGAAGGAGGCCCTGCCGGTCTACCCGGTGACCATGCTCTCGCACGGCGGCCGGAAATGGCGCGGCATGAGCGCGATGCAGAAGGGGATTCGCTTCGGTGATCCGACGATGGCCGCCCGCTGCGCCTCGGCCCTGGCCCGTATGTACCCCACTGACTGCCGCCGGCGCCTGGCTGTCATCGCCCTGGAGGACGTAGGGCTGGCCAACCCCTGGGCCGCCACCCTGGCCAACCTCTGGACCGCCAACAAGAAGCTGCGCCGCTCCATCCTGAAGGCCCCCGAGGACCAGGCTGCCTGGGTCGCCGCAGCGCTGTCCACCGGCGCCAAGACTCGAGACCTCTGCCTGCTGGCCGTGTGGGCGCAGAGCAAGATGCCCGAGGCGACCTACTGCATGAACCTGGGGCTGACGGAGCGTGAGGCGCTGATCGGCTACGCCGCTGACCAGCTCATGCCGGTCGGTCCGCGCCTCGCCGCGATGTTCAAGCTCAGCGGCAACGCGAAATGGGGCGCGATCCCCGGCCCCAAGGGCGCCGGCGTGGCGAACCACCAGGAGATGCTCCGCAAGGCGAACGCGCCGACGCTGATTCAGATCCTCTCGGAGGCGAACTATCGGTCCTGCCCGGACAACCATTGGGTCGGGCTGCTGATCTCCTGGGAGATGCTGCTGGCCGGAACCGCCACGGTCGAGAAGGTCGCGGTCCCCCTGGCCAAGATCGGCATCTGCTACGCCGCGACCTTCGACAAGCACGTGTCGGAGGGGAAGCGGTCCCTGATGGCGTTCGCCTCCCAGCACAGCCCGCTGCGCCATGCCTGCGAGAAGTTCGGGGTGGGCACGTCCGACGTGATCGGCTCGCTGGCCTTCTACCATGAAGGCGCCTTGGTGACGCCGCACCTGACGACGCCGCAGACCCGGAAGTTCTTCGATGCGTTCATCGAGGCTAGGGTGCTGCTCGACGGCGTGCCGAACCTGCAGGTCTGGAGCGAGCTCCTGCACGCCTTCGACCAGTCGCTCCCGCAGATCAACAACGTCCGGCGCCAGCATGCAGCCTAGTCCCTACCCTCGCCCGGTGGTGTCCAGTCATCAGCCATCGCTTTGGCCATGGGTTGGCTATTGGGCGAAGGTCGCCGCGTCGGACGTGCACATCATGACCTGCGGCGTCCAATTCGATTACGGCGGCTACCAGAACCGCGTGCAGCTCGGCGCCGCCTGGCTGACGTTGCCCGTGGAGCGCTCCGCGAAGGCAGGCATGGTCCAGGACGCCCGATACCATCCCGAAGCCATTCCCAGGTTGCGCCAGACGGTCCTGGAGGCCCTGGCCGGCAAACGGTGGCCCGGCGCTGAACAGATCAGGTTCATCGTCGCCAGGACATTCGACGATCCGCCGATAGGCAATTTCCTGCTCGATCTGAATATCCAGGGATTCAAAGCAGTTTCCCAGGTGCTCGGACTCACGCACGTGAAGACCTTTCTAGACACCCAAGTTCCGGATGGAAGTTTTAGCAAGACAGAGAGGCTCGTGGCTCGAATTCAGCGCCATGTTCCGGAAGAGCGTATTAGTTATCTTGCTGGCAGTGGGGCACGCGGATACTTAGATCGAGCCACGTGGCCGAGCGGTTGGTCGCTTCGGTTCCAGAACGCCAAGGAGGGCGTGGCGCCGGATACGGTTCTGTCGGTGATCGCTAGGCGCCCCGACGATGCTCTGTCTGTTGTCCTTGGTGCTTTCGGCTATCAGCCGTGGAGCGCCCGTGACGAAGCGCATTCTGGCGATCTCGCCGCACTCGGATGATGTCGAACTCGGTCTGGGGGGCTACCTCCACCGCGAGAACGTCCGGTCGACGATCCCCTGCCACACCCAGGTCGTCGTAATCGCCCAGGGCTCCGGCTCTGCCAGCCGACAGCGGCCGACCGACGGCTGGGTTCGGAACGAGGAAGGCAGCGCCGCAGGCCAGGTTCTTGGGTGCGCCAGCTATGACTTCGTCGGGCTGGCCCCGGACGGTGCTTTCGGCAGCACCCCGCGCGGCGGCCTGGTGAAGTCCCTGGAGCACTTCTTCTACGCCGAGGGGCCCTGGGACGAAGTCTTCATCCCCCTCCCCTCCTACCACACCGACCACACCGTGACCTACGAGGCCTGCCTCGCGGCGCTCCGGATGCGGAAGGGCTTCGTCTCGCCCCGCCGGATCTTCGCCTATGAGTACCCCGCGAATTGCTGGGGGCCGCAGGCGCCGGCGACCGGCAAGGTCTATGCCGCCCTCCAGCCCGCCGACCTGCAGGCCAAGCTGGCCGCCCTCGCGAAGCACAGCTCGCAGTGGGTGTCGGTCCCCGACGCGCCGTACATCGGACTCGACCATGTCGAGGCCTTCGCCAAGGTGCGCGGAGGTGAGTGCGCTGCGCCGGCAGCCGAGCTGTTCTACCTGCTGCGGGAGATCGGCGCATGAAGCTCCTCTTCGACCCGATCTATTCGGGCAAGCCCCGCCGCTGCAGCTCCGCGAGCAAGTACAAGAAGCTAACGGGCCGGCTGCTCGCCGCCCGCCCCGACGTCTTCATTTACTGGCGGGTGCCAACCTGGATGGACGAGGAGGATCGCGCCTGGCTGCCGTCCGATCCTCGCGTGAAGTACATCGAGGTGCCCTGCAACCGCTACGACCGGGTCCGCGAATACCAGCACATCACGCCCGACCTCGAGGATCAGATCAGCTTCAACGGGAGCCTCTGGGATGCCGACGTCGTCGTTACGATGCGCACCCAACAGGTCGCCGCGATGCGCACGATCATGGGCTCGCCGCGCCAGCACCGCTTCACGTGGATGAAGGGCATCTTCCTGCTGGAGGAGATGCTGATCGCTGGCTTCCGCAAGACGGTGCCGGTCTGCCATCAGCGCTCGCAGGAGGGCCTGTCCCTGCTCGGTCACGGCGTGGCCGATGGCTCCTACATCACGGCCAACCACGTGCGCGCCGGCCTGATCGACCTGGCCCGCCAGGAATGGAGCCCGTCCCGCGTCCGCGAGCTTATGGCCAAGGTGAAGCTCGTCTCGCCGCTGCTCTTCACCGACTTCGAGGCGAAGGCCCCGGAGTTCCGCTACGTGCGAGGCCAGGGGCCGTTCCGGCCATTCCATGTCGGCCGCATCAATGCCTTTTCCAGCCGCTGCGAAGAGACGTTCTCCGCCCTCGATAAGAGCTGGATCATGCGCGGCGCCGGCATGGCGCCCGAGGCGTCTTCGCAGTCGGAGGGCAGCAAAGTCGAGGTGCCCGAGAGCGTGACGCTCGGCCTGAACGAGCGGGAGGAGTTCCACCGCAAGATCAAGCAGGAGGCTCACGTCTGCGTGAACAACGCGCTGGACGCCGAGTTCTCTATGACGGTGCTGGAGCCGCTGTGCTTCGGCACACCGGTGATCCTGCCAGACGCTGAATGGTCGCGCGCCCTGTTGGGCAACGAATACCCATTCTTCATCGGGGGCAGCGAGGCCAAGATCTACTCGGCGATCGCCGCCTTCGAGGCTGACTACGACAAGCTCTATGCCCAGTTCCTCGAATGGCGCGACACCGCTTTCGTCGAGCGCATGAGGCCCGGTGGCCTGTTCGGCCACGACATGTACGCGACGCTCGAAGCCGATCTGTTCGGCTTCTGCGACGACATGCGCACCCAGGTGCACAAGCAGTGGGGCAAAACCGGCCTCGAGAACGAGGTCGTGCTCGCCATCCTCAAAGCCTGCGAAGGCAAGGAGGAGATGCAGTTCTTCGACGTGATCCGTGAGATCGCGGTCAAGGGCGAGTTCACAACGCTGCGGGTCAACCTCCCCGAGGCAGCCCCCCGCGCGAAGCTGTCCCTGTCGTTCATGACCGCCTGGCCGATCTACCGGCTGCAGCTCCAGGTCCTGCACGGCTGGGAGGATGCCTCGGCCGAGCCTGGCCACATGAAGCGGAGTAAGCCGGCATGAGCGCCCAGACCAAGACTGACTCGATTGTCCGCCTGGACAAAGTGCCGCTGAGCCTGATGGTTCCGGACGAGGACAACCCGAACCGCATGCCGGCGCGGGCCTTCGATCTGCTCGTCGACAACCTCGAGCGTACAGGCTTCACCGACCCGGTGCTCCTGCGACCGTTCGACCTGCCGGCCTTCGAGGCGCTGCGGGCCAAGGCCGCCGGCGACACCGCTAAGCTGCTTGCGCTGGTCGAGCATGCCCAGTGCCGTTTCAAGATCGTCGGCGGCCACCACCGCCGCGAAGGTGCTCTGTACCTCGGCTTCGATAAGGGGCCGGGCACCATCATCGTCGACCCGGAGTTCGACGACGAGGCTGCCGCCTTCCAGATGGTGCGCATGAACTCGATCCGAGGAAAGATGGACCCGGAGGCGTTCGTGCGCATGTACCAGAAGGTGCAGGCGAAATATGCCGACGAGATCCTGCAGGACATGTTCGGTTTCGCCGAACGCGCCGAGTTCGAGAAGCTGGTCAAGTCGACGGCCAAAGGCCTCCCGAAGGAGATGAAGGACAAGTTTCTCGAGGGTGCCAAGGAGGTGAAGACCATCGACGGTCTCGCCAAGCTGCTCAACGATCTGTTCACCCGGTACGGCGACACAGCCCCTTACGCCTTCATGGTGCTCGACTACGGCGGTCAGCAGCATGTTTGGGTTCAGGTGTCGAAGGCGACGATGAAGTCGCTGCGCACCATTGGTGAAATCTGCATCACCGAAGGTCGCACCATGGACTCCATTCTCGGCAAGTTCGTCCAGGCAGTCGCCAACAATGAGTTTCCCGACTTCCTGAAGGCCGCGATCGAGAGCACGCCCCACGTCGTACTTCCGGCCAACATGCCGGTGGCCCCGACGCTGAAGAACCTCGAGACGATGAACGCCCTGGACTGATTCGATGGTACGAGACCTAGCCAAGGCGCAGAAGCACATGAAGCGCCAGTTCGCCCCGATCGGGCTCGCGCTGAACGAAAGCCAGCTCAAGGCTGTGTCCGAGATGCTGGACAGCGGCATGCCGGTGACCAAGGTCGCGCGGCACATGCAGGGCACTTGGGGCGTCTACAAGGATATGCCCGAGGCAGGCGTAGTGAAGCGTGTCCGAAATTTCCTGACGAAGCACGTCAACCAGGACAAAGACGACCGCATCGGGCGAGAGATCCGCAAGAAGGGCATCAACCGCTTCAATGCGAACGTCAACGTGCTTCAGGAGCTGTACGAGCTTCACGCGATCCAGAAGGCTCGCGTCGGCAAGGCGCTGATGATGGAGAACAAGACCTCGCTGTTGATGGCTTCAGTGCAGGGCGAGATCCGGTGCCAAGCCGACATCCTATCACGCATCGCCGCCGTTCATCTCGACACAGGCATTCTCCCCCGCGCGCCGAAGAACCTGAAGGGCGAGATCACTGACCCCCATGGTCGTGTGATGAAGTTTGATTGGACCGAGAGCGACGACAGCCTGGTTCGCCTCATCGAGTCCGAAGACGCATTGGAAGGCGAAGCTGAGGAGACCGAAGAAGACGTGGAAGCGGGGGCCGGTGTCGCGACTCCTCATTGATATTTGCCGTCGGCTAAAGGAGCTAGGGGAGGCAGGCGAGCACGTCCTCGCACATGCGGCGACGATCGCAGGTAGGGTTCCGCGAGCAGCCTATCTGAAGGAGGCGTTTGCCCACCTCGGCCGCATGCACTCGCTCGGTTGGAAGTTCGTGCGTGTGCCGGTCGACGTCCAGACTTTCCTCGAGTCACCGGCCTTCTTGAAACAGAAGGGCGAGATCTATCCGAAGGTCATGGCGGAGATCATTGAGCTCAACAGCGGCCGTTACACAGAGGCTGTGCTCACAGGCTCCATCGGCTCGGGCAAGACGACTGTGGCTCTCTATACCCAGGCGTACCAGCTCTACATCCTGTCCTGCCTGAAGAACCCGCAGAGGGAATTTGGACAGAACAACTCGGCCGAGCTGACGATCGTCTTCCAGTCGATGAACGCCGCCCTAGCCAAGGCCGTCGACTACGATCGCTTCAAGACGATGATCACCCTGTCGCCCTACTTCCAGCGGCATTTTCGCTTCGACAAGAGCCTCAAGTCGGAGCTGCATTTCCCGAACCGCATCATCGTCAAGCCGCTGTCTGGCGCGTCGACGGCTGCCATCGGCCAGAACGTCATCGGCGGCATCATCGACGAAGTGAACTTCATGGAGATCACGGAGGCATCGAAGAAGTCGGCCGACGGCGGTGTCTATAACCAGGCTGTCGAGGTCTATAACTCGATCGCCCGCCGCCGTAAGTCGCGCTTCATGCGGCGTGGTGCTTTGCCCGGGATGGTGTGCCTGGTCTCGTCGAAGAAGTACCCTGGCGAGTTCACGGAGCAGAAGTCCGACGAGGCGAAGCGTGAGCTCAATGAGCGCGGCTCCACGACAATCTTCGTCTACGACAAGCGCGCCTGGGAAATTAAGCCCGAGGATCAGTTCAGCCAGGCGTGGTTCCGGCTGTTCATCGGCGACCTGAGCCGCAAGCCCTCCATCCTCACGGACGACGAGGTCGTGCCGCCCGAGGACGAGCACTTGGTGATGCGCGTGCCGGAGGATTGGCGCAGCGAGTTCGACAACGACATGCTGTCGGCACTGCGCGACGTGGCCGGTGTGTCGGTGCGTGCTATGCACCCCTACATCCTCGAGCCCGAGAAGGTCACGAAATGCTTCGGCGTGGTGAAGTCCGTGCTCTCGCAGCCATGGGCGGATTTCCGTCTGCAGTGGCCTCTGATCCACCCAAAGCGCATCAGCCAACCGGCCGAGCCTCGCTACATCCATCTCGATCTTGGTCTCACAGGCGATAGCTGCGGCGTGTCTATCGGGCATGTGTCGCATTTCGTTGAGGTGAGGCGCGGCAACGCGGTCGACGCGCCAGTGGAGTGCCTTCCCTTCATCCGCTTCGACGTGGTTCTGCAGGTGAAGCCGCCGAAAGGCGGCGAGATCCACTTCGACAAGATCCGCCAGCTCATTTACCGGCTGCGCGAGGAAGGTATGACGATCCGTTGGGCCAGCGCCGATCAGTTCCAGAGCGCTGACAACCTCCAGATCATGGCCACCCAAGGCATCATCACAGGCCGACTCTCGATAGACAGCACGAGCGTCCCCTACGACATCAGCAAGCAGGCCTTCTATGACGGCCGCGTCGCTTGCCCGGAGCAGGCAACAGCAATGGCCGAGTGGAGCCGCCTCGAGCGCAACCCGAAGACCGGGAAGGTCGACCATCCCGCCAACTTCTCGAAGGACATCTCGGACTCAATGGCCGGCGTGATCTACGGGCTAACCATGCGCCGCGAGATTTGGGCCCGACATAAGATTCCGCCGGTTCGACTGCCGAAGTCCCTGTCTGATGCCATGGCCAAGGAAACGGCCAAAGCACAGCGCCAAGAGATACGGCACCGCGACATTCATTTGACGACCGGCACGCCGATGGAGGTGGGGGTTTAATCGTGCACCCGGGTGCACAACCCCATTGCTTATAAAATAGTTCTCGTCTTAGAACAGTATATGCCAAGTCAAGACCAAGGAGGGTCTTATGTCTGTCATAGACAAGAACACGCCTATAGTGGCGAATAAGCTGATCTACGCTCCCGCCAATGTAGACGCGGATGATCAGATCGTGGTCAATGGCGTGACCTATATCCCCGCCCCCAGCGAGATCGAAGTCCAGACCGTGCACGCGGTGGCCTTCAGACTCACTCCCACCGAGATGTTCTGGGTGCCCCGGCACAAATTGGTGATGATCAGCTTCCTCAACGGGGTGTCTGTCCTCGCCTATCCCGAGGTGTTTGGCGGCAAAATCGTCGCGATCAAGGCGGCGCCCAAGAAGGCGCATGACGACATGGTCGTCATCATCAAGGCCGAGACATCGGGGAAAACCACAATGGCGGTTCGTCTGCGCGTCGACGCGGGCAGCAACAAATCTGGAAAGGCGGAGGAGATCTGGTTTCCGGCTTACCTGTGCTCCCAGCTCGACGAAGGTTTCTGGTCCATCAAGGCGATAATTGCCGTCGAAAAGGGAATTCAAGCACATGTTGGTTAGTCATCCGCCGGCGGCTCTGCTCACGGCCTCTCTGACCCATGGGGCGATGTCCAATATCGGCATGGGCGTGGTGCGGTCCGACGTTCGGCATGCGATGAAAACTGCGTGGCAGGCTGAGTGCGCCAAAATCGACAAACCGATGGTCGCGATGCGCATTGAGCAGCTCACTCAGGCCGTCCATGCGCTGATCAGCGTCGGCGGCATTGAAAGCCCACGAGAGATTTTGGTTGCCTCCTGCCTTTTCGCGATCAAAATGGCGGAGGAAGGTTTCGTGCCCCTGGACAGCAATGTCTGCCTCACGGCCCTTGCCATCACGCAAGATGCGCAGGAAGACGTGCTTCGGGCCGAGACTCGACTAGCAGCAAGCCGTATGTTTGATATGTGGCACCGGTTTATGCATTGAATTCACTTAGAATTTTCCTGTACTAGCCCGATGGTATTTGTATAGTCCGAGACGAGGCCAAGGAGGGCCTTCAAATGAAACTCAGCACGACCCCCCAGATGCAAGCTTTCCCGATCGTGAAGTTCGGGATGGCGGGCTGCCCTGGCCTTAACAACGAGATTGACGCGACGGCGTTTCTCGGTGGCAAGGGCGCCAATTTGGTGCGGATGACCGAGCTGAACCTCCCCGTCCCCCCCGGCTTCACGCTCCCAACGCCCTGGTGCGCTCTGTACGAGACCGCCCCGGACGCAGTCCTCGACGAGGCGGTCGAGCTCGCCCTGGTGGCCTATGAAGAACTGAAAAGTCACTTCGGCTACGCCCCACTCGTCTCAGTCCGCTCCGGTGCCCCCGTGTCGATGCCGGGCATGATGGACACGATCCTGAACGTCGGCATGACGCAGGACAGTCTTCAGGAATGGACGAACCGCCTGGGGGGACGAACCGCCCTCGACAGCCGCCGGCGGCTGATCCAAATGCTGGGCCACACGGCCTACGGCGTCCCCTCCGAGGCCTTCGAGAAGATCCTGCAGAACGCCAAAGACCAAGCCGGCGTGAAGGAGGACAAAGAGCTCGACACGAACGCCTTGGTGGCGGTGTGTGCGGCCTACTGCCAGCTCTTCCAGGCGGTGACCCAGAAGCCTTTCCCCGAGACAATCGAAGAGCAGCTCAGGGCCTCCATCGGAGCGGTGTTCGGTTCCTGGCGCAACGAGCGCGCGGATGTGTACCGAAAGATGCAGGGCATTCCTGTGGAGATGGGCACGGCCGTTACGGTCCAGGCCATGGTGTTCGGTAACGCGAACGATGACAGCGGCTCTGGCGTCCTCTTCACACGTAACCCGTCAAACGGAGAGCCCGGGATTTTCGGTGAGTTCCTACCCAACGCGCAGGGCGAGGACGTTGTCGCTGGCGTCCGCACTCCTATGCCCTTCTTCGTGCTTCGCGAGATGTGGCCGGAGGTTGGTGACCAGATCGTGGCCGTCTGCACACGGCTTGAGGCCGTCTACCAAGATATGATGGACGTCGAATTTACTGTGCAAGATCGGGCTCTGTTCATGCTGCAGTGCCGGGTTGGAAAGCGGGCGTCCCTCGCCAAGTTCCGCATCGCCCACGACATGCACCAGGAGGGTCTGATCGACCTCAATTGCCTGGTGTCTCGCTTCGACGGCAAGGATTTCATAGAAGTCTCTCGGCCTTGCGTGGACCATTCGTTTAAGACGGAGCCCACATTTGTAGGCTTGGCGGGGTCGCCCGGCGTCGTGACCGGGGTAGCGGTAACGGATTCCAAGACAGCGATCACCCGCGCGAAAGCCGGCGAGGGCGTACTTCTCGTGAGGCACGAGACCGACCCCGACGATATCGGGGCCATGGACGCCTCAGTCGGCATCCTGACAAAAACCGGCGGCTCCACAAGCCATGCTGCGGTGGTCGCCCGGGCCATGAACAAGGCCTGTGTGGTCGGCTGCGAAGAGATCGACGTCTCCCTGCTGGAGGGGAAGAAGATCACGATTTGCGGGTCGACCGGTCGGGTATGGGTGGACGTGGACGTGCCGGTCCTGGGGGGCACGCTGACCCCGGAAACGGTAGCCGTGCTGGAGTGGGCGGCTCATTTGAAGGACGAGATGATCGTCATCTCCGATCTCCGCGATGGGGTGCCCAATGTGGCCTTCATCCTCTCCAGTATTGATAATTGGGGGGACGAGTCCTGGCTTGATGCGCAGGTTGCTATCCTGTCTAAAAGCACAGTTCCCCCAGGCAGCTTTTTTCGCCTCGAAAGCCCCAAATCATTAATGAACACGGACGACCTCCTTGTTGCCCGCATGGGTGGAGAGAACTTTCTCTCTAGTGATACTCCTTGGATTCCTGCTCAGCTCAAGAATCTGGGCTTGCCTATCCAAGCGAGCAACGGTCTGGTCGCGATGAAATTACTTGAGCAAGGCATCAATTCGATGGCCAGTCCGTCGACACTGGCTGGCCTGATGGAAGGTGGGGTCGTCGCTGTCTCCGCTGAGCTCGAGGCTGCTTTTGGCAGCGAAGAAGCCAAGGGGAGAATCCTTCGCTGGTGCCGATCGGAGTTCGGCACCGTCGTCGCATCCAACGGCCATTTGCTAGGCGTCGCCTTGCTTCACAAAAACCATTCTCGAGCCCGAGCGGCCTAAAAGGAATTTTCAGATGCCCCTAGTAATGACGTTGCGTCCTGGCGACGAGTTCTACGTCGGCGACACGAAGTTGTCGGTGCTTCGAATTGACGCGCCTCACCATGTCGTAATTCGCCGGGTGGGTGGCCAGGACTTCACGATAAACGACACCAGGGGCACCGAAGTTCTTCCCGATGTATTCATGGCGGTGGGAATGCGAACCCAGCCGGCCATGGCCAGGGTGACGATCGAAGCGCCAAGGAGCCTTCTCGTCCTACGCTCGGAGAAGTATTTGGCGGGCAAGAACCCGACTGACGGACCGACCCAATGAGCTACGACGTATTCCCGTTAGAGGTGCCAGAGCGCGTCAAGGAACAAGCCCGTGCTCTTGGCCTATACGGTAACCTAGATGTGCGCATCTCCCGCATGGCGAAGCAGGCGATGCCCTTCGGGGGCTCCGGGACGGGTTTACGTCGGTTCGATAGCTTCATTTTCAGGATCGACGACGGCGTTGTCGTCGAAATGAAGCTCTTCAAAAGAGAAGAGTGGGACCTCAAAAACAGCTACCAAGCGCGGCGAAATGCAAAGCGCCGCGAGAAATTAGCAGCCAAAATGCTGCAGCCGCTCCCGCGAGATGTAAAGAATTCCGAAGCCGAAGAAAATAGATCCGAAGCGGAACCTAACTCCCCCGAAAAGGCAGAATAGCGTTCTGAACCGCTTGACAATTACCTGCAAATCTTCAGCTTAACTCGTATCACACAGCCAAGGAGGGCTGGACATATGGCCAAGAAAGACCCCGCCGAGTTCACTGCGCAGAGCTTCGGTAGCTCGCCTGAACGCTTCTCGAAGCAGAAGCCCAAGATCAATGGGTCACTTACGATCCCGGTCGATGGGCACGATGTGACGATCTTCGGCGGACCTTTCGATGCCTGCCCCAAGAAGGCCTACAGCGTCTGCCTCGAGGTCCACAGCGCCTTGGCGGACTCCGCTACCATCCTTCTCCATGCGCCCGATTTTGGCACTCCCGATCCCCAGGAGACGCGCGATGCGATGCGTCAGCTCTGGGAGGCCATGCGGGAGGCACCGAACTCAGTCTACTACGTCGGCTGCATGGCCGGCCAAGGCCGCACCGGCTTGTTCCTGGCGCTTATGGCTCGGCTGGCTGGGATCGAGGACCCCGTCGGCTACGTGCGCCGGGAATACTATCGGGCCGCCGTCGAGACTCCCACCCAACAGAAGTTCGTTCGTGACCTCGATCTTACTGGTCTGATCGCACCGAGACGCATCGTCGCTGGGGCCATCTCGGCCGGCCGGATCACTGCCGACCCGGTCACCGTTGACCAGGAACAG
Organism: Roseococcus pinisoli; assembly: GCF_018413645.1. Classification (GTDB taxonomy): domain Bacteria; phylum Pseudomonadota; class Alphaproteobacteria; order Acetobacterales; family Acetobacteraceae; genus Roseococcus; species Roseococcus pinisoli. The sequence goes on along the minus strand of NZ_JAHCDA010000003.1, from coordinate 131,561 downwards.
GCCGTCGCTGCTGCTCCCGTGCACCCGGGTGCACACTCGATTTTCTCGTTCTGGCCGCGCTTCTTCCGAACTCTCTTCTTGCCTGGCAGGTAGGCTCAACTACGAAAAGTACCGCACTGAAAGACCAAGGAGGGTCTGATGAAGCCGAGCCTGCTCGCACCCAAGAATACGCTCGCCTACCAGTTGGCCAGGCCCCTATGCCGAGCGAACGACATTTCTTCGGTGCCCTGCTCCGAAACGGGGAAGGTCTTCAAAGCCTTCTTCGCCAAGGACACGAACCCGGGGGCGGTCCCGGAAGAAAGCGCCATCACCTTCTACCTGCTCCAGCACGCGGTTGGTGACCTCCGGAAGAAGTTCCACATGCTGGAGCCTCTTCCGATCGATGCGCTGAAGCTTATCGAGACCTATCATGCAGAGGCCTGCGCCTTGGCCGAGAGGTCGTTCGTTTATCTGCTCATCATCTGCACCCGTGAGATGCGGCATCTGAAGAGCTCGGCAAAGACCAAGGCGCTCGTAGCCGGCCTCTACGGGCAGCAGGCATCCGACTACCTCTGCAGCATCCCTGACGATGCTACCACGGCCATGAAGACGTTCCCGAACGCGCCCCCGAACAGCACCTTGGGAGCCTACTGCCAGGCCCTCTGCTACGGCTTCCACAAAGGGTCCTGGGGCGGTGGCTACGGCGGGAAGGCCTGGGGCTCGATCGCGGACTGCATGAAGTCCTACGTGTTCGGCGAGTACACGCCGGAGGTCATGCTCGATGTGTCCTTCACGCTCTCGCACAACAACGGCCCTATCTACAACAAGGGCATGAACTTCGGGATGTACGGGAGCTATTTCCTCTGGGTTCTCGACGTACAGCGCTCGGGTCAAATCCCGCAGATGGTCCACCAGTCCCACGAAGTTGGTATGGGGAAGTACGTCACTGACGCGCACCGCGCCTGGCTGCAAACCCTCTGGGAGCTTTGCCCCCCGGATCACCAGGAACTCGACTACCCGAAAATCCAGGCCCTTGGCGGCAAAGGTGCGATTGCGCCGAGCAAGCCGAAGTCGGCGAAGCCTCCTCCCCCGCCGGTCGCGCAGAAGCTCCCCCCTGGCGCCGAAGCCTGGCTCGGCACGGTTCAGATCATGCCCAAGGTGATTCTGAAAACCCTCAAGATGCAGAGGGCGGCGTGATGCCCGTGCACGTCTACACATGCGTCTTCGCCGAGAGAGACATCGTCGTCGAAGAACTTAGGGCCGGATCTACGGCAAAAGCGAAGGCACACGCCATGAGCAAGGCGAGCAAAAAGGGCCACAAGCCCGGAGATGAGCAGGGAAACCTTCTCGACACTGCCTACGACTATGTGGGCGATGATTCGCCTTGGTACGACACCGCGCCGACCGGCAACCAGACCGTCTCCAGCCAGAGCTCGTCCAAGACCTATCGTGCCTGCTACGAGGACCACCCCCCTCTTACCTTCCCCGACGGACGCAAGATCTGGGGGGGCTCATGCACCCACCCGGTGATCAAGGACGCAGACGTCTACATCGGCCTCGACAGCGGCATGAAGGCCACGAACCGGTCGCTCCCTTGGGAGCCGGGCGACGAGGTCTATTTCCCGATCCAAGACATGCAGATTCCCATCAATCTGTCGTCCTTCACGAAGATGGTGGATTGGACCTACGCGCAGCTTCAGGCCGGGCGGAAGGTTCATGTGGGCTGCATCGGGGGACATGGGCGCACCGGCATGCTCTTAGCCGCCCTGGCGGGCCGCTGTTACAAGATAGACGACCCAATCGCCTTCGTTCGAAAGAACTACTGCAAGAAGGCGGTCGAAACGACCGGGCAGATAGAGTTTCTGGTGAAGCATTTCGGGGCCAAGGCGGCTTCTGCAACCAAGACGACTCAGACCTTCTCCAAGGGGGCCACAGGTAATTCGGGATGGCCTGTGGGCAAGGGCGGAAAGGGCGGTAAGAGTCCGCCGACTGCCAGCGGAACGTCCTTCGGGTCGGTGAATCCGGTCGTCAATTCAAAGACCTACGTCTTCGGCATGAAGGCTTGGCAAGGCACGAAATAACCCTAATTTTCACTTGCCATGGCACAGTAATCTGCCAGTAAAGACGCAGTAGAACCAAGGAGGGTTCGATGCCAGTTATGTACCCCATCAACGGGGCGCTATTCCTCGAGGCGATTGGCTTCCCGTCGATGAAGACCCTGCACAATGCAGGTGTCAGCTTCGAGCAGACCGCTCACAAGTTCACCGTCAAGTTCCCCGACAAGGATCGCATCTCGCTTGCGTGTGGTCCGGCCTTTTCCAAGGCCGCGATCGAGCAGACGCTGACTGAGCACACGATCCTCCTGCACGCTGCGGCACTCAAGCAGTTCGTGGCCGATCTGACGGACAAGCTGAGCACGCTCTTCCCGATAAGCCACCTGCCTGGCGATGCGACCTCGCCCCCGATGACGAACGCCCTCCCCGAGGAAGTTTCGGCAGCCCATCCCGTCTTCGCCGAAGAAGACCTGATGGGGATCATCACCGCCGCTGCGCCGGTCAAGACTTCGTCCGACACTCCGGCGCTTGATATGCTTGCCGGCCCCAAGCCCAAGAAGTCGAAGAAGCCCCCTGCCCTCGAAGAGCTGGGCATTTCGGTGATGGAGCTCACCGATCTTGAAATGAAGACCATGACGACGGTTCCGCTGAGGCAGGCGACGCGGATGTATCAGCCGGTGTCCGGGACGGATGGGCACAGCCGCTACCACGTGGTCGCGTTATCGCCCGCCGTGAATGTCGCGGCTCGTTACCATAACGGCGCACTCTCGATCCGCGTCGAGGGGCCCGGTTTGGGTGAGCTGACGAGCGGTCTGAGCGCCAACGGGTTCACCCCGAAGAGCGGGGGCGGCAAGCCCTACGCCTCCATCCACATGGCCGTGAGCGACGAGAACCTGATGCACAAGTCGTTGGGCGCCCTACTGCTCGGCCTTGGAGTGCCATTCAAGTCGCCGATGCCTCATGCGAAGCGCCTGGTCGGGGTGGGAAGCTAAATGCAGCTCACCAGCATCGCCACGCTACTCGCGCTCAAGGCCGGGACGACCTTCGAGGCCGGACGCCCCCTCCCCTTGGTAACCGATGAGCCGATCGCCTTCGTGGTCACCAAGGTGGACGACGAGAAGAAGCTCGTCCTGGTCGACGCATATCTTTTCGGCATTTGGTTGGGTCGCTGGAAGGGTGACTCGGCCGGAAGCACCGGCATTCGCTGGACTCACCTGAATGAGGTCATGGCACCATGAGTTTCCTGACCCGCGCGGAGGTGTGCGACGCCTTTGGCCTGACGATTCAGTACGGCACATACCCGGCCAAAACGACTGGCGGCGGCAGGACGGACCTCGACCTGGGGCTGTTCAGGTTCCCCGCTCGCCTCGATGTCTGGGATTCGGTCACCGAGGCGACGAAGGACCGGATCACGCTCCTCCTGGCAGGCCCCGGAAATCTGGGCCTCTTGATCGTCAACGGTGAGTCAGGCGGCATGGTCCTGTCGCTTCTCGACCGCAGCACCCTGCCAAAACGAGGCCAAGCCGTATTCACTGACGCTGGCGCAAAGACGGTGGAAGAATGCGTCAAGGCCATCCTGCCCTCCGTCCGGGCGACCTTCGAACGGGATAACCGAGGCGTCTGGGCAGCGGTGGCGTAGGGCGCATGATTCATTTCTGGACGGCTGCACACGGAAAGGCGCTTCAGGCGCACCTTCCACCCATCATGCGGCGCATCGGGTCACCGAAGCACCTGTGCCATAGTCTCAGCCCGCACGTGCCCATACGTTACGTCCCCCCACCCGGGGACGTGGTGCTGGCGATGGGCAAGGATGCCCTCAAGGTGCTGCAAGTCGACGGCATCGCCCCGAAGGGCCGCACCGTCAGCAGCCTTCGTGAGCGGCTGTTTCAGGCTCACCCGGGCGAGGGCCACTACCTGTTGAGCCACGAGCCCGGCGTCTCCGACTTCGATCCCGCCCTGGGGGTTGAGGTCGAGTGGGACGTTATGCTTTCGCATCGCTTCGACACGACCGGCTCGCTCCTGCCGAAGATGGGCATTTACCGCTGGGTCCAATGCTTCGCCGAGACGATCCAGTGGGTGAAGGACCGCTTCGCCGAGACAGGCAAACCGGCCCCCCTAGCCTTCGACTGCGAGACCCTCGGGCTCTCGCCTTTCATCGCCGGCGGCAAGATCCTGTCAGTCGGCTTTACGCGCGTGGCGGGCCAGGGCGACGCGGTGTTCGTGAAGGACATCGCCACGGGCGAGCAGGCCTCGTTGATCCTCCAGCAGCTCACATGGCTCCTGTCCACGCCGATGGTCCGGCTGCGTGGCGCCAACGCGAAGTTCGATCTTCTTTGGCTCAAGGTCGCTTGGAAGATCTCGTGCACGAATCTGTCGTTCGACACGCTGCTGGCCGGCTCGCTGTTGAATGAAAACCGGTCGAACAGCCTCGAGACGCACACGAAGGTCTACGTCTCGGAGCTCGGCGGCTACGACGCGGAGTTCAACCGCACGACGGACAAGTCGCGCATGGACCTGGTGTCGAAGGAGAAGCTCCTGCCCTACATGGGCGGCGATACCGACGCGACCTACCGGGTGGCCGAGAAGATGATCCCGGAGCTGCTGGCCCAGCCGGTGCTCTTGAACTTCTACACGAAGGTGCTTCTGCCGGCCTCGCACACGTTCATGGCCATGGAGGAGGAGGGCATCCTCGTCGACCAGGAGGCCTACGCGCTCCTGAAATCTGACCTGGAGAAGGAGATCGCCAGTCTTGAGGCCGCCGCGCTCGACCTCCTCCCCTACCGGATCAAGGCCAAGTACAGTGACAATCTGAAGCTCACGCGCCCCGCCATCATGCGTGACTACTTCTTCTCCCCGCTGGGCCTGAACCTGAAGCCCATCATCCTCACGGGCGGCGGCAAGGACGGACAGGGCAAGCAGGAGCCCTCGACCGCGAAGTCACACCTGGAGATGTTCGCGCACGTCCCCGAGGCCGAGCGTATCTGCGCCATCCTCGCCGAGCTGAATATCGCTCGCAAAGCCCTCTCGACCTACGTGATAGGCTTCCTCAAGCATCTGCGGGCGGACGGTAAGTTCCACGGCACCTTCAGCCTGCACGCCGGCCGGGTGTTCGACGATGAAGACGACGACGGCGGGACGGCGACGGGGCGTCTTGCCTGCACGGCGCCAGCGCTGCAGACGATCCCGAAGCACAACAAATGGGCCAAGCGTATCCGCGCATGTCTGATCGCGCCGCCCGGCTACCTGCTGGTTGCCGACGACTATGAGCAGGGCGAACTCAAACTGGTTGCCTGCTTCGCCGAAGAGACGGCAATGCTCGCGGCCTACGCCCAGGGCGTCGACCTGCACAGCAAGACGGCCGCCGGCATCGCCGGGGTAGACGTGGCGGTCTTCCTGACCTGGGTAGATTCGCAGCCCGATGTCTTCGACAGCTTCCGCAAGCGCGGTAAGATCTCGAACTTCGGGCTGGTCTACGGCATGTCGGCCGAAGGGTTCCAGGCCTTCGCCTGGCAGCAGTCGCGCCTGCGGCTGTCGCTGCAGGAGGCGGAGGAGCAGCGGAACGCTTTCTTTGCGACGTACCCGGGCCTGCTCGCCTGGTACAAGGCGAAGGTCGCCCAGGTGAAGCGGGACGGGTTCGTGCAGTCGCCCCTCGGCCGCCGACGACACCTGCCCCAGATCTACAGCCCGCTGTCAAACGTGCGGAACGCGGCCGAGCGCCAGGCCATCAACGCCGAGCCGCAGAGCACGCTCTCGGACATGCTGGTGCTGGCCGTCACCGCCGCCCGACTCACCATCCCCCACTACACCCCCGTCGCGACCATCCACGACCAGTCCATCGCCGTGGTGAAGGAGGATCACGCCCTGGATGTGGCCAAGAAGATGACCGACTTGATGGCCAGTCTGCCGTTCGAGAAGGATTTCGGGTGGAAGCCGCAGCTCGTCTTCACGGCCGACGCTGAGATCGGTCAGACCCTGGGCACCATGAAGAAGATGAAGTTCGCAGCCTGACCGGCACTGCGGTTGCAGAAGCCGGCCAGGCCTCCAAGGCAGCGGCCAAAGGCCATACCTAAGGGGCCAGAGAGGGGCTCGTGCACCCGGGTGCACAGGAGAACCCCGTGGCCGAAGCGTCTGTCGACGAGAGCAAACTGAAGGTCACCCTCGTTGGCGCAGCCAGTGGGTCGACGTCTGCGATCACTCCCCGTGCCCTCGAGGTCGAGGACGAATTCCGAGAGTTCTATTCCGGGGAAGGAACACCCACAGGGGCAAGCCTCTCGCTGCTTGCCCCACCCTACCCACCCACGACCTTGGAGCGCCTGGTGCAGGCGAACCCCTCTCTCGGGCCGTGCATTGATTCAATGGAGACCAACGTCGACGGGACTGGTCACGTCATTGAGTTCGAGAAGGGTGATGACGGCGAGAAGGAAACCGACGGTTCAGTCGGCGGGGCTGACCCCGACAAAGAGGAGGCCGCTGAACATCAGGGCCACATTCAACGGGCGAAGAGCTTCTTCGAAGAGACATGGCCGGGAGAGTCCTTCCTCTCTCTCCGCAAGAAGGTCCGCCGCGACCTAGAGAACACCGGCAACGGCTACATGGAGTGCTTGTCCAACGTGAAGGGCGAGCTGGTGTTCATGCGCCATGCGCCATCGCGCAACATCCGCCTGCTGCGGCTAGATGCCCCCGTTCTGGCGCCTGTTAAAATCGAGCGCAACGGCGTCGAAGTAACGATGAGCACCTACATACGGGAGCGGCGCTTCGCCCAGATTGTCGCTGGGAAGCTACTCTATTTCCGTGAGTTCGGCGCCACCCGGCACCTCAACTGTGAAACCGGTATGTGGGAGACGGCCGAGGCCCCCGTACCGCTCGATAAGCGCGCGACGGAGATCCTCCATTTCAAACTGAACCCGGATGCAGGGTCGCCCTATGGCGTGCCCCGTTGGGAGGGTCAGATCCCGTCGGTGATCGGTCAGCGCCGGGCCGAGGAGCACAACCTCGAGTTCTTCGACAGCGGCGGCATGCCCCCGATCCTCCTGATCGTTGGAGGCGGCATCGCGACTGAGGAAACTCGGGCCGCTCTTGAGCAGAAGTTCGCGCCGAAGCAAGGCGGCCAACACCGTGCCGCTATCGTGGAAGTGCAGTCCGCCGGCGGCTCGCTGGACAAGGCCAGCGGCGTCGACATCAAGGTCGAACGTTTTGGCGCCGACCAACAGAAGGACGGCATGTTCCAGAGCTACGACGTCGCCTGCGAGAAAAAGATCCGGCGCTCGTTCCGTCTGTCTGGAATGTTCACGGGTGACTACGAAGGCGTGTCCTTCGCCACTGCCTATGCCGCCGTTCTGCTCGCCGAGAGCCAGGTTTTCCGGCCTGAACGGGACGAGTTCGACAACGTCATCACTCGACGGGTGCTCCCCCGCCTCAACGTGAAGTGCTGCGTCTTCCGCTCAAAGCCCATGGCCGTGGTGGACACTGCGACCAAGATGGCCGGCCTCCAGCTCGCCATGGCCACACAGCGCGTCGACCTCGCCGAAGTAGTGACGAACGTCAATGAGATCGCGGCCCTCAACCTCACCGTGGTTGCGGCTCCTGAACCGCCGCCACCTCAAACCCTCGAGGTGAGTGGCGATGCCACAGACGAAGCTCAGAACAGCTCCCCGCCCGGCAACCCAAGATTGGCAGTGGCCCCTGAAAGCAGTGGCCTTCAGCCGAAGCCCGTCTCAAAGCACGACACGCCGATAGGCGTGCTGGGCCTCGCCGACGAGGTGATGATTGGGCTCCGACGACGAGATTATGTCGGGCTCACCAAGACCATTACTGCCGCCGAAAGCCTGTCCGAGGGCAATAAGGCGAAGCTCCGGGCGGCCCTGGCCGTGCGCCAGTACATGGACCCGTCCATCGACCCGGAGGGCACCAGCCTCCTTGCCGGCTGCACCATCGCTGCAATGCGCACAGCAGGAGAAGCCTGATCGTGACCTACTTCACCCGACGGACCAGTCTCCTCCTCAAGGACGATGATCAGCCCCGAGACGGGATAGGGCGCTTCGCGGCGAAAGCATCTGGCCTCGTTGGGGGAGTCATCTCGCACTTCACGACCAAGGAGCGAGCCGCCTCGATCGAGGCCGGTACGCATGATTTATCGCGAAGCAGTGCCAGATCGTGGCAGGGGGCGGGCCTCTACTTCTTCCCAGGCGAGGGTCCGGAGAAGGCGGACTTCGGTGAGGTGAAGCTGACAGCGGAACACGCCATCAAGGCCCCTTTCGTGGGGACCACCACCGAAGTCGAGGCCAAGGTCTCGAAGCTGAAGGCGAAGCTCGTGCCACCGATCTTCAATCTGCCTGGTGGCCTCACCGTCCCGGGCCTGGATGGGCAGCCCCTGCGGCTGTGGAACGAGGAGCAGACGGAGAACGCGGCCCTTCGAGAGGCGTGGATGGCCGAAGGCTACGACAGCCTGGTCGAGACCGACGCGGCCTCGGGCAAGGCGCTCGTCGTCGCAATTTTCAACCAGACGGCTCTCGGGAAGGTCTTCCGAAAGTCAGGGGGCACATCATGAACCACTTCCTCTTCCGGAAGTCCGAGCCGCGCCCGCTCTACGTTAGCCGCCGGCTACTCAACGCCTATGACCTGATCAAGTGGGCGAAGGAGAACGGTTTCGAGAAGACCGTCCCCCAGGAGGAGATGCACGTCACCTGCTGCTACTCCAAGACGCCGATCGATTGGTTCGCCGTGGACCCGGATTGGAATGGCTATGCCTATGTTGAGGCGGGCGGCGCTCGTATGGTCGAGATACTCGGCGACAAGGGGGCTCGAGTGCTGCGCTTCCAGAGCGAAGGCCTCCAATGGCGTTTCGAGGCCTTCCGGAACGCCGGCGCGTCCTGGGACCATGAGACCTACCAGCCCCATGTGACCCTCAGCTACGAAAGCGGACCCGCCGATCTCGCCAGCCTGACCGCATATTCCGGTCCTCTCGAATTCGGCCCCGAAATCTTCGCGCCCATCTCGAACAACTACCAGGCCACTCTGGTCGAGAAGCGTGAGGCCTAAGCTCCAGACCTACGTCGCGGTCGAGACCTCGTTCGCTGCCGCCATCGGTGCTGCTGTCCAGCCCGATCTCCAAGCGGTAGCAGACGAGGCTGCGAGCCACGCACACCCCGAGAACGCCCTCGGTGTCCTCGATAAATGGGCGCCACCGGTGTTCTCCCAGGAGACCCGTGCCAAGCTCGGCGAACTCGCCGTGTCGGCCATCCTCTTCGGGGCCTCCCGCATGGGCCCGATACAGGAGAGCCGCTACATGCAGGCTCTGCCGCATCTCCAGATCAAGACTGCGATCCACCAGGCCGAGATGATGGCCACGCGCTCGATGCGCAAATTGCTGGTGAAGCAGGTGACGTCCTTCGCCATCGCCTATCGAGCTGGAGCCCCCCTGCCCGAAGGTACGCCCGGCCTGATCAAGGGAGACCTCTGCTGCTCCCCCAAGGGGCTGCTTAAGGCCGACGATCCTTATGCCGATATGGCCGACGCGATGAACGCCGTCGTTATGGGGACTGGTCGGGCGATGAAGGATATCGCCGCCAATCTGACCACCAGCCGGCTCGTTGCATTTGGGGCGCTGGGGGAGGCAGAGGCGCGCAACCAAACGCACTACCAGATCGACTCAACGCTGGACGACCGCATCTGCCCGATATGCGCCCACATGAACGGCAGGCGTTTTCCCGTGCGGGACACGCTGGGAAAGGTCGAGCGTTTGCTCCTGCTCGATGATCCCGAGGATCTGAAGTCGGCCGCTCCGTTTCCACGCCAGAACAAGGCCGGCATCGCGGAGTTCGAGAGCCTAGAAAATCAGGAACTGATAGCTCGGGGGTGGAATCTACCGCCCTGGCACCCGGGCTGCCGCTGCTTGATCGTGGCCGATGGTGACGCCAAAGCCGCCCCGCCTGCTGTGCCTCCCGCAGGAAATAACGACGGACTGCAGTCGTTTACGGTCCACGATTCCGAGGCCGAGAGCTTCTGGTCGAAACTCGCCGAGATACTCAAGAAGAACCCGCCGGCGCCGTAGCGGCTCACATCCACTACCGGCTCAGATTTGTGCACCCGGGTGCACGGAAAATCTCGTCATTTTCCCCGCATGAGCCAGACCGAAAATCCAGTCGCGCGAGAGGTGGCCGTCAAGAAGGCCGATGCCGTGCTGCGCCTGGTCTATGGCGAGGTCTACGCACCCGGCGTCCCCGACAGCCAGGGCGACGTCATGACGGCGGAAGAGATCCGCAAGATGGCGCACGGCTTCGTCAGCGCCGGCCTCGTGAACGCCATCGACGAAGAGCACAACCAGACCGAGTCCGGGACGGTCGTTGTCGAGAGCTTCATTGCTCGGAAGGGCGACCCCGACTTCATCGAGGGCGCCTGGGTCTTGGGTGTACGTTGCCCGCAGGATGTCTGGGAGCGTGTCGAGAAGGGTGAGCTGAATGGCTTCTCCTTCGATGGGTTCGGCGAGCGGCACCCGACGATCGTGACCATGGACATTCCCGACCGACTCAGTGGCCAGACCACCAAGAACCACGAGCATGAGCACACCTTCGTCGTGAAGTACGACAAGGACGGCGTGTTCCTTGGCGGTCAGACCGATGAGGTCGACGGCCACTGGCACATCATCAAGCGCGGCACGGTGACTGAGACATCTGGCGCCGCCCCGCACGCCCACCGCTTCAGCTTCGTGGAGGCCATCAGTGCCAACCATTGACGTCCCCGCGACCGAGTTGCGCGGCGTGAAGCTCAGCTTCGTCAGCCTCGTGAAGCGCGGTGCGAGCCGACTGCCCTTCCGGATCACCAAAGGAGACACCCAGATGGGAATCGACCTCAGCACCTCGCTTCGTAAGCAGGAGGACGCCCGCGCTGTCGTGACGGCGGAGGCCGCCCAGAAGGCGGAGGCCCTCCAGAAATCGATCGAGGATGCGACCGCTCTCATGGAGAGCCAGGGCTTCACCGTCACGAAGAAGGCCGAGCCGCCGTCCGATGGCGGTGCTGCCGCCCGCGCCGAGGAAGAGGCCCGCCTTGCCGCGCTGTCCAAGGACGACGGCAAGGACGGCGAGAAGACCGCCGAGGAACTCGCCGCCGAAGAGGCCAAGGCCGCCGAAGACAAGAAGGCCGAAGAGGATGCCGAGGCCGAAGAGGATGCCGAGGCCGAACGGGTCGCCGACGAAGCGAAGAAGGCCGAGGAGCCGGCTGCAAAGCCCGAAGGCCTGACCAAGGCCGATCTGGAGACTTCCCTCGCCGCCGCGATCGCGGCCGCCATCCAACCCCTCTCCGCTCAGTTCGGCGAGATGGGGAACAAGCTTTCGGACCTCGGCGATCGTCTCGCCAAGGCCGAGACCGCCGTGAGCAAGCAGGATGCCGCCATCTCTGGCTTCGTCCCCGGGCACGCGAACGGAGACCCCGCCTCCCGCACGCTGAAGAGCGAGTCGGGTTCCTCCCTGCCCCCCATCGACACCGCCTACGCGCGCGTCTGACCAAGAAGGACTTCGCACATCATGCCGAGCAATCAGGAACTGCTGCGTAAGGCCGACATGGCCATCGCGGACCTCGCCTCCAACGGCGGCACCCTGCTCCCCGAGCAGGGCAACTCCTTCATCCGGAAGCTGATCAAGGAGCCGACGATCCTGCGCCAGGCGCGCGTGGTCGAGATGCTCTCGCCCAGCCGCAAGATCAACAAGATCGGCTTCGGCACGCGCATCCTGCGCGCGGCACAATCCAGCGTCGCCCTGACGCAGGCCCAGCGTGCCAAGGCGACGACCAGCCAGATCGAGCTGAACACGAAGGAGGTCATCGCCGAGGTCCGGCTGCCCTACGACGTGCTCGAGGACAACATCGAGCGCGCCACCTCCGCGACCAACGATCCGGTCAACGCGGCCTCGCGCGGCGGTCTGCAGGACACGCTGCTCTCGATGATCGCCGAGCGCACCGCGACTGATCTGGAAGAGCTCGCCCTCCTCTCCAGCACGTCCTACACGTCGGCAGACGCCGACGACCAAGCCTACATGACGCTCTTCGACGGCTACCTGAAGAACGCGGCCGGCCCGGGTGGCCACATCTACGATCACGCTGGCGCCGGCGTGACGAAGGAGCTGTTCCGCAACATCAAGATGCAGCTCCCGATCCCGTATCTGCGGAACCTGCCGCTGATGCGCTACTTCACCTCGGTGAACGCCGAGACGATGTGGCGCGACAGCCTGGCCAACCGTGGCACGGCGCTGGGTGACGCCACGCTGACGGGCTCCTCGCCCGTTCCGGCCTACGGCGTCCCCGTGGAGGCCGTCCACATGATGCCCGACCCGAAGGTGCTGCTGACCAACCCGCAGAACCTGATCTTCGGCATCCAGCGGAAGGTGTCGATGGAGTTCGACAAGAACATCTCCGAGCGCGTCTACATCATGGTCGTGACCTGCCGTGTGGCGGTCCAGATCGAGGAGCTCGACGCGACCGCCTACGGCTACGGCGTCGAAGTCAACGGCTGAGCCGACTGAGGTCGGGCTTCGGCCCGGCCTCTTCCCCCACTCCAGACGGAGCCACCTCCAATGCCCATCGCGTACCTGACCGCCGCCGCCACCTTCGCCCGTGGCCATATGATCTGGGCCAATGGGCCGGCCAAGGAAGGCCCGCGCGGGGTGTTCACCTCGCCCACCGGTGAGCCGGCCGTGGGCCGTGTCGTCGACGAGAAGCTGGCGGAAGAGCTCGAACTCTCCGGCTACTTCACCATTGCGGCCGAGCCGATCAACGCCCCGCGTCCCGCTGTCTTCGAGCCTGTCTCCGAGCCGGCCCCCGCCGCTCCGGCCCCCGAATCCACCGCTTCGGCCACCATCGCCGTGCCGGAGGCGCCGACGCCCCCCGTCGCTCTGCCCCCCGTCGCCGAGCCGTCCCCGGCCACTCCTGGCAGTCGCGTGAAGATCATCAAGCCCCCCATCCCCGCCCCCGCCCCCGCTGAGGCCAAGGACGAAGACCCCGCCGTCCCGGTCTGAGGCCAGTCCGAACAAGAGGTAAGATCCATGCTCAGGCTCATTGATGAGGCGTCCGTTCGCGCGGACCTGGGCATGGACGCCATCACGGACTATGTCATCGCCACCGAGGCCGCGATCCTAGCCGCCACCACGCAGCTCTCCGCTCGGCTCCGGACCCCCATCGATCGCGCAACCCATGAGGACACCTTCGAGGTGGCCACCTGGGACGATCGCCGACAGTTTCGCCTATCCGCTGGCTTCATCACGGAACCCCCTGTCGTCTTCTGGGGTGCATCAGCCGATGCGTTCGAGGCGTCTCCCTTGGAAGATCGGCGACCCTGGATTTGGGACCTCGAGCGCGGCATAGGCATGCGCACGACCCGCCCCTCCCCTGGCGTCTACAGATTCGTCTACGACGCGGGTTTTGTAGCGGCCGACGCTGGCACGCCCCAGACGGGTATCCCGCCTTGGCTGGCCGAGGCCGCGAGCATGCTCGCACGCATCCTGATGACGAATAATCCGGCGCTCAAGGAGGCCGGTATCGCGAACAACAATGAGGTCCTCGAGCGCGCGCTGGCCGACACCCTCGCCCAGAAGGCCCGTTACGCCCCAAGCTCGATACTACCGTTCGCCCACCGGGTCCTCTGATGTCCACCGAGATTGAGTTCGACTTCCGGACCAAGCGGTACACGGACGCGGCAGCCGGCCTCAATCTACTCGCAGTCCGCATGGGGCGCAGTCTGGAGACTGTGGGAGTGCCTACCGCTCGGGAAGAGCTAACCGCCTACCTGGGAGCCGCCGGAAAGGCCTTGGCGACGCGGCACGGGGGCGCTTGGCCCACGGCAACAGGCCCCAAGACCCTCAGCAAGCGAACGGGCAACTTGGTGAAGTCCATCCAGGACAGCGTGTCCGTAGAGGGCACGACCTTGAACAACCTGCGGGGCGTCATCGGATCGAACCTGATCTACGCCAAGACGCAGGAAAACGGCGCCACGATCGTCCCGAAGCACTCCAAGTACCTCGCCATCCCTCTGCCGGCAGCCATGGACTCGAGGGGAGTCCCGCTGAAGCCCTCGCCCCGATCCTGGGACCATACGTTCGTGGCCAAGAGTAAGGCTGGCAACCTCATCATCTTCCGTAGGGAGGGAACACAGGTGATCCCGCTCTATGTGCTGAAGAGCAAGGTCTACGTGCCCCCACGCCTCGGTCTTCGTGCCACGTTGGAGTCCAACCTCAGCTTCTTCGTCGATCGGCTCGGGAGCCGCCTCCTCGAGCAGCTCCGTCTCGACATCGCGAAGGCTTGAGCATGACCGAGACCCTCTCAGTCCGGGACAAGATCCTGGAGAAACTCACCGACCTCTTTGCGTCCATTGTCGAAGGTCAGCCAGTCGAGCGACCGTTCCCCTTTCAGTTCAGCCTCGTCACTCGCACGCCGCTGACCGAGGAGTCCTGGAAGAAGGCCTTCTCTCTCGGAGTGCACGACACGGCCGAAGAGGAGGAGGAGAAGGCGGACGTCATTTACTGTATGCTCAGTGTCGTCCTCGAATGGCGCGCCACCTTGTCCGCAGGGGAGAAGCCCTCCCAGCGAGGAAACCTCATCACGAACTGGTTAAAGTACAGGCTCTACCAGGATCGCACCCTCGGAGGCCTGTGCATCAACTGCGTCTCGCACCGCAACGAGCTCTACGTCGAGGAAGCCGAACAGAAGCGCCTGTCAGGCGCGATCTTCGTCCGCGTACTCTACCGATATCGACGCGGAGATCCGTGGCTGCGGGTGTGATTCCCGTCCAGGGCTAAGCGGGCGCCGTGCACCCGGGTGCACAGTTTCTAGGTTCGGGCATTCCAGGAGCGGCGTGTTGCCGCGCACCCTCAAGGAGTGCTCCTCATGCCCGCTTTCGTTTCGCCCAAGCATTTCTCGGGTGCCGGTCGTGTTCATGAAACCGGTCCCAAGGGACTGGCCGCCATTGTTCGTGGCGTGTCGATCGACCTCGCCCGGGTTGCGGCGACGGCCGTTCCCGCCATCACCGACAGTTCTGGCGGCGGGGCCGCTGATGGCAAGGTCGACGCTATCGGGCTCGCCACCAAGGCCGTTCTGGGGACGACCGACGCCGCCCAGGCCGCTGCGACGATCGCTGCGCTCGGCACCGTGACCAATGCCCTCGGGGAGCTGGTGGCTCAGGCCAACGCCATCGCTGCGAAGGTGCCGGTCGGCACGCTCTCCAACAGCATGGGCGGCGCCGCCCCCAGTGGCACCATCGCCGCCATCACCACGGCCCTGACCGGTGTCGGCGCCTCGACGGCGAACGCCGCGAAGGTCAACGCCGCGCTGTCCGTGATGACCGACCGGGTCTCCACGGTGGTGACCTTCGTGAACCGTCTCTGCGTGGCCACCGGCATCGCGCCCATGGTCGACAATTCGGGTGGCACCCCGGAGCGTGGACTGCCTGGCGCGGCCGTCGCTCTGGCGGCCATGCCGCAGATTGCCGCCATCACTGCGTCGTCTGGTGCGGATACGTCCGACGCGAACGCCGTCGTGAAGGTTGCGGACATGAACCTCCGGCTGGTGGCGCTCGCCGCTTCCGTGAAGGAGGTCGCCACCAAGCTCAATGCGATGGTGAGCAATTCTGCCGGCTACCTCGTCGTCAACACGGTAGCGGTCGCCTAAGCGGCGACTTGAGGGAGAATACCCATGTCCGGAGCCCTTCTCGTCGGCCGCACTGCGCTGCTCGCCAAGCTGGAGACGTCGTTTGACGTGCCGGCGAACCCGACCGGTGCGCTGGATGCGCTGCTGATCGACAACTGCATCTATGACCCCGACTTCAAGACGCTGGAGCGCAAGTTCCACAAGCCGTCGCTGTCGCCGAACCCCATCCGGGTGGGGCGTAAGCTCGGCAAGGTGAAGTTCGACGTCGAGGTAGCCGGCAACGGCCTCGTAGGCGCGAGCCCGCCCCGCTGGGCCCGTCTGCTCAAGGGCTGCGGAATGCTGGAGACGCTGCGCGCCGCGCCGTCCTCCAGCCCCGTTCTGCCGGTCGGCATGCCCTCGTCGCCGAGGGTTTCCTGGGCGACGTCGGGTACGCTCGTGCCCACCGCTCCGGTTGTCTACATCATCAAGGTTGCGACCGGAGGTTCTTCCGGCACGGCCAAGTTCGACATCACCGCTGCCGACCCTGACCTCGATGCCCCCCAGACCGCTGTTGCAGCGACCTCGGGGACTGCCGTCGATGTCGGCACCAAGGGACTGAAGTGCACCCCGACCTGGACGGGTAGCCTCGTGGAGGGGCAGGCCTGGGTGGTGGCCCTCATGCCTGCGGGCGTCACGTACACGCCCCGCTCGAGCGATTTCGAGAGCCTCACGCTGGGCGTCTACTACGATGGCGGCCAGCACATGATCACGGGCTCCTTCGGCACCATGACGATGAAGGCGAATGCCGGCGAGGACGCGAAGATGTCCTTCGAGTTCACCGGCCGGCACGTCGACTACCAGGACGCCCCCCTCCCGACGACCATCTTCGAGGACCAGCCACTCCCGCCGATTTTCGAGAACGCGAAGCTGAACCTCGCGGGCATGCAGCCGGTAGCCGATGCCTTCACCTTCGACGCCGGTGTCGGCCTGGCCGAACGGTCCTCGGTCAACGCCGACGACGGCTTCCTCGGCATGCGCATCGTCTCACGGGCGCCTCGCATGGGACTGACGCCGGAAGCCCAGACCGTCGCGGAAGGCAATCTGTGGGAGCTCGCGGAGCAGGGCATGATCGCCCCGTTCAGCACCCGCATCGGCAACTCGCTGGGCAATTGCGTGCACTTCTGGACGCCCGGCGCGCAGGTCACCGGCATGCCGTACCGCGACAAGAACGGCATCCGGAACCACGAGATGGCCCTCGCCCTCTCGAGCCTCACCGGTGCGGGAGACGATGAGTACTTCATCCACATCTGCTGAGCCGCGCCGCACCTTCGCGGTGAAGGTCTACGTGGTGCAGGACGCGAATGGCGGCCTTCTGGGGGCAAAGCTCTCCCGGGAGGCCGCTTCCACATTCGCCGCCCTCCATCCCGGAGCAAATATCACACCTATCTGGGCCGATAAGCGGCCCTGATTGAACAACAGTCGCCAAGGAGGGCGCAGCATGTCGCTCAAAGTCCAGATCCTCTCGTCCATCACGAAGTACCAGTCCAAGTCGGACCCGGACTACGGCACGGATCAGGCCACCACTTTCGAACTCGGTCCCGTCGACGTCTTCTGCGACACGCAGATCTTCGACCGGATGCTCGAGTACAAGACGGACGACGCCGACGGCGTGGAAGCTTCGCGCTTCATGATGAACCAGATGAACCTGGACAAGGTGCGTTTCGGGCTCCGGGGCTGGACCAACTTCCAGAACGAAAAAGGCGAGCAGGTCGCCTTCAGCTCGACGATCCGCCAGGTGGCCGGCCGGCCCTACACCGTGGCTTCCAACGAGGCGGTGGCCCTGCTTGGCATCGAGCTCGTCCGGGAGCTCGCCGAGAAGATCCGTAGCCTCAACATCGTCACGGCCGCCGACGCAAAAAACTCCATCTCGGCGCCGTAGCACTGATCCTGAAGCCGGAGTTTGATTGCGCGAAGTGCACGACCAAACTCCGAACTTCTCGAGGCTGCGACGCCCGGATTGGCCCCTCCGGAAAGTGGGTGAAGAAGGGCGGCACCGCCACTGTCCTGCAAGATGGAACGAGCTGGTGGGGCTGCCCCCGTCGTCCGATCAAGGATGCGCCGAGAGAGTGGGGTGAGCTCCTTGCTCATCTCCGGCGCTATCGAGCAGGCATTCTGCCAGACGATGGAGCATGGAGCCAACAAGCCGCAAAATTGGCCCGCATGCTTGAGCTGCTCGACTCATACCTGAACGAGGCTGAGAACAAAAAGATGACCCTCACCGCACCAAAATAATTCAGGCTAAGGGCGCCTTTTACTTGCCTAGGTGGAGGCATCAGCCAGCGTCATCCCGTCCAACAGTTCACTGTTCACGGAGATGACGATGCCTCACACCAAAATACGCCCGGCGTTCACGTTCCATGTGGAAGTCCCGGAACATGAGTTCCGCGCCGCCGCCGATCGTGCGATCGGTACGTTACGTGCTCTCCTGTCGTCCGGTTTCGGCAGCATGAACCCCGAGGTCACCGGGGATACCACTGCATGCGTCTTGGTAAGCGCCGGCCACGAGAGCGAGGCGACGCTGACGGCCCGCGACGTATGACCGCCATATCCGTCCCCTCCGCGACCAAAAAGCTGCGGCTTCTTCTGCGGGGTGAAACCGAGAATCACGTCGAGATTGGTCGCTACCTGCGGCTGCTGAACACAGCGGTCCTCCAAGAAGCTATCAGGCGGTCCGGTCTCACCAGGCGTCGCGCCTACTACTTCATCGCTATCAGCCGGGCGATCGACGACGGCCTGATATCTGAGGCGTCCGTGGCGCTCATCGGTTGGGTAAAAGCGCGGGCCCTCTGCGCGGTGGCCCGCCGAACCGGAAAGCCCGTCCCAAAGGCGGACATCCTATCGGCCCTTCGATCCTCGAAGGAGAAGGTCCACAACCAGTCGATGGTAAAGGCGGGATGCGAATGCCGATCCTCGATCACCTTCACTCTCGGCGAGGGCGAAGGTGAAGAGTTACGAGAGCTCTTGGCCCGCTTCGGCTGGTCACAGGGCGACGGCCCTACGGCCAAAACGCTGGCGCTTCTAGCGATGTGCCGGACCGCCAACCAGATCAGATGACTACGTGCACCCAGGTGCACGCTTCCTGGGATTGAAATGTTGCGTGTAGCCTCTCCCGGTCCACGGGAGAAGAAACATGACAGAGACTGGTCTATTGATGCCGGTGCCTCTTGAGCATTTGGTGTCTGCAATAAAAGCTTACGATTTCGTCCGGCCTTTGATTTTGGGTAGTAACGCCGCTGTTTTTCTTACCAAGGACGCCAAACGGTTCCTTTGCGGTCAGACAGTTTTTTTGACCCCCACTCGTTTGGGGCCAGATGCCAAGCTCGCCTTTCCCAGAGCCATAGCTACGCACAGAGGTTATCTGCGGGATTTAGTCCAACCCGATGAACACACGGGCAAGTATCCCGGACCAGGGCGCCCACCCACGACCGCAACTGACACTAAGTTCAACATTTACCTAGTCATCGAAGACCTGGAGCCGCTTATGGAGCCCCTCGGCCTGTCGAGATTTCAAGCGGTAGCTGGCGGCACGATGTTGTCGGGCGCGTCGATGAGAGCCCCGCTTCGGGTAAAGTTGGCTGGATCAGGTTTGACCCATCCAGGGCCTGGCACCGACACCTAGGCCTTCGACACCCCCAGAACGGGGAATGACCGAAGACCAAGTTCTCCAGTTCGTGCTGAAGATGCGGGACGAGGCCTCGGCGGTCTTGGCCGGCTACACGAAGGAGCTGGCCGCCTCTGGCGCCAAGCACGCGGCCGTTGCCGCCGCAGCCGGCCTGATGGGTACGGCGCTGAAGGCTGTCAAGGCTGACGTGGCTGGGCTGACGACGGTCATCATCGCCGCGACAACCGCCAAGAAGGCCTTCAGCGAGGCATCGGGTTTCGTGTCCGACCACGCATCGACCGTGGCATCCTCCGTCACCAACGCCGCGCGGGCCTTCATGGTCCTATCACCGGTGACGCGGGCGGCCGTCGTCGGCCTAACCGCAACGGCCATGGCCGCAAATGCGGGCACGAGGGAGTGGAACGCTTACTCCGCCGCAATGGGGCGCTTCAACGCAAGCGCCGCTGGCGTTTCATTCTCTGAGCTGAATCGCCAAGCAGAACGGATTTCCCAGACCACGAATTCGAGTGCCGCAGACGTTGTCTCCGCTGGCCAGAGACTCGCCAGGTTCTCCCGTGGGGATTCCGCCGCCTTCAACAGAGCTACCGGCCTTGCGCCACAGCTCGCGTCATTTCGAGGCACGGACACCGTGACGGCTGCCAATGAACTTGGCGGCCTTATGAGCGACCCAATGCGTGGACTGGCAAGGGTTCGCCGAGATCTAGGCAACACCAACCAGACCGACGCCTACCGTATGAGGCAGATGGAGGAGTCTTTCGATTTCGAAGGACAGCGCCAGCTCTTGCTCAGCCGTGTACAGCAGTCCGTGCAGGGGTCGAATGCGCTTGACCCGAACAACATCTCCGCAAATTACGCGAAGGCCACTGAGGCAGTCGGGCAGTTCTATGAGGCTCACACCCGTGGTCTCGGTCGGTTCATCGTCGAAGGTCTGCAGCTAAACCAGGCTACGGGAACGGTCACTACGCCTATCGCTGGGATGATTCGACTTTTCACTGATCTGGTCCGCTCGGCAACGGACACCTCTCGTTCGCTTTGGGCGCACGTCGCCGGGGCTGAAGATCCGGTTGAGCGCATCGACAATCAGATCGCGGCCCAGCGTCGACAGAGGGCAGCGTTACAAGCAAATGCCTCGCGAAGCGCGCTTCAACGCGCGGGGGCGTCCCTAGACGCAAACCCTGACGAGCTCACACCGGAACAGAGGGCCATTTACGACCGCGAGGTTCGAAGGCTCAGCAGCCGACAGAGCGCGGGCATTGACCGGCGGATCTCAGGGCTTGATGCAGCACGCCTGACCGCTCGCCCTCTAGCCGGCCTTACGCAGACCCAGCAGGACCGGGCTGACGGCGTCTCCCGTATGTGGGAGGGCCTTGATTCCTACCGCGAGCAGCAGACCACTCTGACGAACAGACTTCGAGGCGCCCAGCTCAGCATCTCTGAGCAGGAGAGTATCAATCCTGCTTTCATCACCTCACAGCCAGCCGAGCGCCAAGAGCAGATGGCGACGCAACTCTCCCGAGCGCGCGAGGCGGCCGCCATACTGGCCACCCAGCTTCGCGAGTTGAAGACCACGTGGGAGCAGAACGTGCAGGCCTTTGCAGACCAGTCTGGTCTGGCGGGTCTTACACAAGGTGCTCAGGCTCTAGAGACCACGCTTCGCGCCGTGGCAGTTGCCTATGCTGGCATCGCATCCAATCAAGTGACGGCGACCGAAGCCCGTGAACTGGACACGGTCAGAATCGAGGCCGTCCGGCAGTTTCTTCAGTTGATCGTGCAGCAAGGGCGTGCAGAAAGCACGCTTTCTGCTTCAACGCGCGAGGCTCGCACCGCAATCACCGAAGCCATCATGCAAGGAGCTGCCGCCGAAGAAGAAGCCAATCGCCAGCTCACGATCCGGCAAGCCTTAGTGTCGAAGTTTGGGGCCGAAAATATGAGCCGGCCCGAATTTCAAGCTGCCATAGCCACTGAGCGCAATCGTCTCGAGACGACTACCCAGACAGATCAAGACGAGAGCCGAGCTCGGGCGTCAAACCGATATGTTCAGGCATTGAATGAGCAGATAGCCGCTGAGGCTCGCCTAGCCATCGGCGTTCGCGGAGGCGCTTCCGCCCACCAAGAGGCTATTCGTTTCGCTGCTGCGCACACCGAGGCTCTCAAGGCTGGTCGAGAGGGGACCGAGGCCTACAGGAACGAACTGGATAAGCTCCTGACGCTCCTGCGCACCCGCGACTCTGTTATGGGGCAGCGCATGGTTTCGGAGCTGCTTGCCCAGGCCGACGCTTTCCGCCAGGTGGCCGCCGCCGCGCGTGACGGTGCTGCAGCCTTTCAGATGGCACAGGACGTCCGTAACGCCCCTCCAGGCTCTGGAGCGGCCGGAGCCGTTGCCGTTGGCGAGGCTCGTGATGCGGACGGACTGGTTGCCGCACAGCGCGCCGAGTTCGAAGCTCGTATTCGACGAGCTGGAGATCAGGCCGCCGCTGCCAATGGCGGCAACAGCTATGAACAGAGCGCGGCCCGAACGAGAGCGGAGCAAGCTGTCCGAGAGACTGTCGCGCGCGAAATCGCAATCATACGCGCGGAGTTCCTCCGCCTCGCTGCCGCTGGGATAGACCCCAACGCCCCACGCGGCGAGCGCAATAACAATCCTCTGAACATCCGGGATGGCTCCTACGCCCGAGGCCGAGAAGGGTATCTGGGTGGCGACCGACCGAATGGGGGCATGGCGCGCTTTGCCACACGAGAACAGGGTTTGGCGGCTGCCGATTCCCTGCTCGCGGGCCCGGGTTACCGGAACCTCGGCACACCCCTAGCGGTGATTAATCGCTGGGCCCCTCGCTCCGACGGCAACAACCCGGAGAGCTATGCGGAAACCGTCCGGAGAGAGACTGGGCTTGGGCCGAACGACCAGATCAATTTGCGGGACGCGGCCACACGGGGGCGTCTCCTTCGAGGCATGATGGTGGCGGAGGGTAGTCCACGAAACAGTAACTCTGCGCTAGACGCTGCCCGTATCGCCGGGAACACGGCTCTTGCTGACAATGAGGCCCAGCGGAGTTCAGCCATTGCCAGCCAGAACGCCAACATTGATCGTCAGGTCGACCTGATTCGTAAGTCCTACGAGTACCTTTCGTCCAGCAGGATCACGGTTGAAGAGCTTGGTCTTTTTCAGCAGGCGTACCGGGCTGCCCAAGAAACCTCGAACCGGACCGCCGGTGACTTCACCGCGATCCTCGATCAACAGCTCGCGCGCCTACGCGGGCAACGTGATGTCCAAAACCAGTTGAACACCCTTGAAGCGGCAGCTCAGATGCGCAGGCAGACGGCTGCGATTAATGCCCAAACCGACATGTCCGGCATGTCGAACCTACAGCGGGAGGCCGCCACTAGGCGCTATGATCTGACCGAGAGTCTTCGGAGACAAAATATCCCGCTCGGTAGCGCAGCGGGTCAGGCGGCAATTGAAGCCGACGATGAGCGTACTGCTGCGCTACGCCGTAATGCCCTGTCGCAGAGCTCGCTCTCACGATACGTGGGGAACGACGGCAAGGAGGCCTGGGAACGGTACTCCGATGCAGCGGTGTCCGGCCTAGACGCTATGAACAGCGGCCTAGCCGAAGCTCTGACCGGCACTCGGACGCTTGCGGAGGGAATGTCTTCGGCTGCCCGGACGATGGCTAATGCCCTGTCCCGGGAGTTGATGAAGGAGCTGGTAACCGGACCTCTCGCCAACTTCCTGAAGAGCCTTATGGGTGGTGCCACTTCTGGTGGCGGGGCTGGAGGATTTTTCAGCTCGCTGTTCGGGGCAGCGTCCTCGCTTACCGGCATGGGGGGCGGCGCGAAGAGCGCTTTCGCGGACGGCGGCATCATGACTTCCATGGGGCCAGTGCAGCTTAGGAAGTACGCCAACGGCGGCGTGGCTAATAACCCTCAGCTCGCCCTCTTTGGTGAGGGGGCGCAGCCGGAGGCCTACGTGCCCCTGCCCGACGGGCGTTCGATCCCCGTGACCATGGCTGCACCGATCAGCGCCCCGCCAAGCTCAACAAATGTCATGAGCAGCAATGTCGAGGTGCACCTTCACATGGATGCACCGGCCGGCGGCGGCTCCACCGGCGGTAGCGGTGGCATGTCGCCCGACCAGGCCGCCCGCATGACCAACGATGTGGCACGCATAGTGCAGGCTACCGTGGCCACTGAGCTCCAACGCCAGATGCGCCCGCGCGGCATGCTGAGTTCCTCGGGGATGTGATGTCTAGCTAGGGATGCGCATTGGCCGCAGGGTTGTCAGCACACAGACCACCTCGTTCGGGCCTCTGTAGATTGCCTTGGTGAAGTCGCAGAGGCGCGCAACTAAGCGCACAGCTCCGGCAGGTAAAAATATCGTGTCCCCGGGCTGGCATGCTCGAGCGATTCGCTCTTCGTCTCCTGGAGACTGGACAGTGCTAGAGCCAGACACGCAATACTCCGACCCTGCTTGTGCCTGGCCTGCGAGGCAGGCAGCCAAAAAAAACCCCAAAACCATGCCGCGCATCGCCGCCATCCCAATCTATTTCTTCGCGTGTGAGGCAAACGACCCGCCGGCGCAAGAGCGAACCACCCTTTACATGCCCTCGACTTCGGTCTGTGCACCCAGGTGCACAACATCGAAATGGCACTCGCGACCTTCCTGCCCGACCCACCGCCGTCGCTGACGAGCAAGCGCGAGATCGACTTTAAGATCTTCGAGGCTGAATTCGGCAACGGCTACAAGCAGCGCACACTCGATGGCACGAACCCCCGTCGCGACAAATGGACGCTGATCTGGACGAACCTGAGCAAGGACGAGGCCGACGCGATCGAGAACTTCATGATCGAGACGAAGTGCGTAACGGCCTTCTACTGGCTCTCGCCCCGCGACACGGTGACGAAAAAGTGGACCGTCCAGCCGAAATGGGAGCGCACTCAGGTCGAGGGCGACACGGACACCTTTCAGTGCGTGATCATCCAAGATTTCACGCTGGTGACCTGACATGAGCACGAACCATCTCGCGACCGCCCAGCTCCTGGACGCCGACGCCATCGTGACGATGTACCGGTTAGACGCCAGGGAGATCAGCGGAGACCCGAACGCCCTTCTCTGCTTCACGCCAATGCCACTTGGTTCGGGAAACCTGGTCTATCAGGGCTACAGCTACCAACCGGTGCCCATTGTCGCCTCCGGATTTGAGTGGTCGGGCAAAGGCCCGCTGCCCAGGCCAACGCTTCGTGTGTCCAATGTCGGCGGTTTCATGGTGGGGGACATCGTGGCCTACGACGACCTCGTCGGCGCCTCGGTTACGCGCATTCGAACGTTCGTGAAGTACCTAGACGGGCAGCCCGACGCGGACCAATTCGCTCATTGGCCCGTCGAAGTCTTCCATATCGAACGGAAGTCCAAGCTCGATCAGAACGAGCTCGAGGTGGAATTGTCCGTCGCCTTCGACCAGCAGGGATCTTACCTGCCTGGTCGACAGATGTTCGCCAGCGCCTGCACGCATATCTATCGCGGCTTCATCAACGGCGGCTTCACTTACGCCAAGGTGACCTGCCCCTACACTGGTGGCGCCTACTTCAAGCTCAATGGCGACGCCACGGGTGATCCGGCCCAGGATAAGTGCGGGCACCGGCTGTCGGACTGCAAGAAGCGCTTCGGCGAGAACGGCCAGCTCCCAATGCGAGCCTTCCCAGGCATGGTGCTGGGTCGCTGAACAACCAGGCCGGCTAGGCTCGAGGCCTTAACGAGGACTCCGGACGCACAACTGGCTCCATGGCCAGTTCCTTCGTCCGCCCCCAGCCGTTTGGCGCTGCCGTTGAGGCCGCTATCCAGAAGCACGCTGTGGAGATGCACCCGCAGGAGGCGTGCGGCGTGGTCACCGCGCAGGGGTATGTCCGCTGCGCAAACGTCGCCGATGACCCACTGAAGAACTTCGCAATCTCCGAAGAGGAACTCGCCCTTCACCGGCCAATTTTCGCCATCGTGCACTCGCACCCGGGCGGAAGCCTGACGCCCTCGGAGCTCGACCAGCAGCGCCAGATAGACGGAGATCTCATCTGGGGCATCTGCGCGGTGCATCACGACCCTGTCGACGGCCTGACGCCCCTACCGGTGCTTTGGTGGGGGGACGGCGTCTGGCAGGACCACGATCTACCGCCACTGATCGCCCGGCCTTTCCGATGGGGTCCGACGGGCACGGACGGGGCCGGAGACTGCTTCTCGCTGGCCCGTGACTACTACCAGCTCCACCACGGATTCCTGATGGATGAGGTGGCCCGTGCGTCGGGCTTCTGGCGCCGAGGCGCTGATCCCTACGGCACCCGGTGGAAGAGCGCCGGCTTCGAAAAGATCGAGCTGACCGACATGCAGCCCGGTGATGCCGTCTTCCTCTGCATCCGCGCTGACGTCCCGAACCACGCGGCTATCTTCCTCGGTGAGGGTGGGTTGATCCTGCATCACCTGGAGAACCACCTGTCCTACCGCGAGCCTCTGGCGCGCTGGACGAACAGCGTGCGGCTCGCCCTCCGGCCTCCGAGGCCTCGGCTGGAGGGGGCCCCCGCCATTGCGTGACATCTACCTGCACGGACGCCTCGCACGAGAGTTCGGCCCACACTTTCGCCTGGACGTCGCCTCCCCGGCCGAGGCCGTGCGCGCCCTCATTTCGCAGTTCCCGAAGTTTCGCAGCGCCCTGCAGCCAGGCTCGTTTCACATCGTGAAGGGCGAGCTCGAGAAAGGGCACGGCCTTGGTGAGGCTGACCTACGGCTGCCTATGGCACCCCGGCATTCCCTGCATCTGCGGCCGGTGGTCGAAGGCTCTGGCGGCGGCAGCGGGGGCAGTTCCGGCGTGAAGATCGTCCTTGGTGTGGTGCTGATTGCCGCTGCGGTGTTCACAGCCGGCGCTTCGCTCGCGGGTGCTGCTGCTCTGGAGGCCGGGTCGATAGCTGGCTTCGGCGCCGCGATGGGCGCGACCTCGGTCATGGGCGTCAGCATGTCGAGTGTGGCCCTGTTCGGCGCGACGATGCTTTTCGCCGGGGTATCCCAGCTTCTCTCGCCATCGCCAAAAGCTCCCCAGGCCCATGAGGCCGTCGATGGGCGACCGAGCTTCCTGTTCCAAGGCGTCACTAATACCGCCGTGCAGGGCTGTCCGGTGCCTCTCGTCTACGGCCGGTTTCGAGTTGGTTCGGTGGTCGCCTCCAGTTCCATCCGGTCTGAGCAGGTCTCCCCAACGGGCGGCGACAACGGAGATGGCTTCATCTGGGCGGGCTTCTCGTGAGTAAAGGAGGTAGCCCGGGCTCGGCCGGCGGCGTTGAGAGCGCCAACACCCTTCAAGCGAAGGGGACCGCCGTTATCCTCGACGTTCTCGCCGAAGGCCCAATCAAGGGTCTAGCGAAGGGCGACGGCAAGTCGATCTATTTCAACGGCACTCCGTGGCTGAACCAGGAAGACGGCTCGGCCAATTTCCCGGGTGTGTCATTCAGCGTGATGGGTGGAAATCCGTCTCAAACCGCACTCGACGGCCTCGACCACGTCGAGACCCCGGTTATGGGCACGCCTGCCGGCACCCCCATCAAGAAGGGCGCCCCAGGGCCAATCTCCTTCAGCATCCCTGACGGGGAGTACAGCTCGGCTCGGGTATCCATTCAGATCCAGGGCCTGGTGGTTACCAAGGACAACGGCAACATGGACCCGACGTCGGTCCAGGTGCAGTGCCACGTCCGTCCTTTCGGGGGCACCTATCTGATGGTGGTCGATGACACGATCACCGGGAAGACGACATCCGTCTTTCAGAAAGACTATCTCTTCGATCTGCCTGGCGAAGGTCCGTGGATCGTCCGCTGGACCCGCATCACGGACGACAGCACTTCTAGCAAACTCGTCAACGCGACGGTCTGCGGCCCGGCTTTCGCCATCACGTCGGCCCGGATGATCTACCCGGATACGGCCTATGCCTTGGGCAGTTTTGATTCGGAGTTGTTTGGCTCAAGCATCCCGTCGCGGGGCTATGAGATCGACGGCCGGCTCATCAAGGTCCCCACCAACTACGACCCGACCGCCAGGACCTATTCGGGCGTCTGGGATGGTTCGTTCAAGGAAGCCTGGACCAATAACCCGGCCTGGATTCTCTACGACCTGCTGACCGACAGGCGCGTCGGTCTCGGCCGCCATATCCCTGAGTCCTATGTCGATAAATGGGGCCTCTACAACATCGCGGTCTACTGCGATGGCACTGTCCCCGATGGCTTCGGTGGTTACGAGCCGCGCTATACCTTCAACGGCATCCTGAACACGCGCGAGGATGCCTTCAAGGTCCTGCAGTCGGTCGCCTCCTCGTTCCGGGGGATGCTCTATTGGGGCGCCGGGGCGATCCAGGTCGTCGCGGATATGCCGGCCGATCCCGTGAAGCTGGTCACCAACGCCAACGTTCTGGCCGGTAATTTCACCTACGAGGGCACTGCTCTCAAGTCGCGGCATACCTATGCCCTAGTGACGTGGAACAACCCGGACCTCGGCTACGGCCCGGACATCGAACCGGTCGAGGCCGGCGAGTACATCGACAAGATTGGCGTGCGGCAGACGGAGGTGATGGCTTACGGCTGCACGAGCCGGGGCCAGGCGCATCGCATGGGCAAGTGGGCCCTGTTCACCGAGAATGAGAGCACCGAGACCTGCTCTTGGAAGGCGTCGCTCGACCAGTTCGACCTCCGCCCCGGTGACATCGTCTACGTTGCCGACGAGAACCTCGCGGGCATTCGCCAAGGCGGTCGTGTCGTCTCCGCGACCACGGTCAGCATGGTGGTCGATGCGCCGGTCACCCTGGGTGCAGCCGGCGGCACCATCCGAGTGATGCTGCCCAACGGCACGCTTGAATCCCGCGTAGTGAACAACCCGGCCGGCATCCATACCACCCTGACGTGGGGTACGGCGCTGTCCCAGACACCTCTGCCAGACGCCATGTGGGTGGTGTCTGACGCGACGATCGCGCCCCGTCAGTTCCGTGTAGTCACGGTACTGGAGGTTGAACCCAACGTCATCGAGATCATCAGCCTCTACCACGACCCTGGGAAATACTCGTGGGTCGAACTCGGCATCCGCCTCGATCAGCCGCCGTCAACGATCTATCTGCCTCGTGGCGGCATGCTGTCCGCCCCGACCGATCTACAGGTCGACGAGTATGTGACGGGTACGGGCGTGACGTCCCTAGTTCGGGTGATCTTCTCCTGGCGCCCGCCGCTCAATGACAACCGGTTGCGGGGCTTTGAGGTCCAGGCAATCTCTGAAGGTATCGTGCTTGCCCAGGGCAGTACGGTCGGCAGCAGCTTTACGTTCGAGACCCTGTCGCCTGCGGTCTACAGCTTCCAAGTACGGTCAGTCGGTGACGAGGGCCAGGTTTCGGGGTGGGTTTCCACCAGCCAGATCAATGTCGACGGCCTGACCGATCCGCCCCAGACGCCCACCGCCATCTCGATCACCGGAGGCATTCGCCAGAACACCCTCAATTGGGCGCACCCAGCAGGTCGCTTCATTCGTGCCGTTGAAGTGCAGGCATCCGGTCTGGGGTTCGATAACGCAGGGGACGGCCCCTACGACAATCTTCCCAGCGCGCCCCTGGACGGCACCTTCACCAAAATCGGAGAGACGGCCGGCACCAACTTCACCCATGCAGGGTTGGCCGCAAGCCACGTCTGGTACTACCGGGTCCGCTCGGTCGACGTGTTCGGACAGTTCAGCCCGTGGGTAGGACCCTTCGGTGTCCGCACGTCCTATCTCGTTGCCGCCGACATCCGGGACGGCATCCTCGACACGGCGAAGTTCGCCGCCGGCATCATGCCGGTGGAATTGCTCGAAAACCTCGACGAGGACCGGCCGGAAAATACAGTCGCCTTCAACAAGGAAGACGGCCGGCTCTACCGACGGGTGAATGGCACGTGGACCGCTGAGGTTCCAGCCGCCGATATCTCCGGCCAGCTTACGGATGAGCAGATCGCAGATCTCGACGCCACCAAGCTTATTGGCCAGGTCACCAGTGAGCAGATCGAGAAGCTCGACGCTGATAAAATCTCCGGCCAGCTTACGAGCGAGCAGATCGCAGATCTCGATGCAGCGAAGATCGCGGGTGAGCTCAGCGCGGAGCAAATTGCGGATCGGGCGATCGTCGCGAGCAAGATCGCAGAGGCAGCGGTCGGCACCTATGCCCTGGCGCTCGGCTCCGTCACGGCCTCCAAGCTCTACATTGGCCCCGGCAGCATCAACCCCGATAGGTTTTTCATCGACCCGGCCTATTGGGCCGCTGATCCCGATGGTTGGTCCATCCAAGAGGCTGCAGGCAGTAACGAAGCGGCCCTTCTGGGGGTGAGCCGCGCAGCCGTGCTTTCCGACGCGGCGTTCACAGGGGACGCTCGACACGAGATCAACACGCCAGTCTCTTCGCCCGTGTCGCAGGCGATTGCTGGGGAAGCCCTGCGGCTGCGTGCACGGGGCCGCAACTCAAACCCAGAACAGCTCGTCACGGTAGGACTTCAATTTTTCGACGTGGCCGGCGGCTACATTAGCGGAGCCGTTCTGTCCTGGTCTGACGAGGATAGCGACCCTCGAGGGGTGATGAAGGACGTCCAGGTCACTGGACCGATGAACGCCAATTCCTTCCGACTGGTCGTTTACAACACGGGTGGGTCAGCCTGGGCTGGCGTGGCAGTTGTGAGTGACGTCCAGGTCGTCCTAGCCACTGATGGCAGCATGGTCGTGGATGGTGCGATCACAGCTCGGCAACTCGCAACCTACGCTATCTCCACGGATAAGCTCGCGGCCGGCTCCATCATCACCGAGAAGCTCGCTGCAGGTGCCGTTACGGCGAGCAAGGTCGCGGCAGGCGCGATCACCACCGAGGCGCTTGCCGTCGGCTCCGGGAACCAGATCTGGAACAGCACCTGCGACGTGGCTGCCACGGGCTGGGGTTCATGGGCTGGTGGCACTTACACGGGGACTGCGACGCTCGGCCCTGCAGCGCCCCCTTGGAGGCTCGATGGCTATGGCAGCGGCATGCTATTCGCCCCGGGCATCGTGCCAATCGGCGGGGTTCTCAGCGCCTACTTCCTGGCCAATTCCGGCTACGGCTTCACGGTCACGCCCGGCCGCACCTACCAGGCCGCTGCCCTCCTGCAGAATCACCGTTGCCGGGGCCATCTCGAAATCCAATGGCGAGACAGTAGCGGCGCCTGGATAGGCGCTACATCAAGCGACGAGGTGCCTACCAATCAGGCTGCCGATGGGCGGTTCGACGATCGCTACGCTCGGGCGATGGTGCTTGGTGTGGCGCCGCTGCTCGCTGCTTACGGCATGCTGGCCATCACCGGTCACGGGACCGGCGCTTCCGACGCCTACGTCTATTTCACCAAGACCTTGTTCTCGGAAGCTCCGAGCAACGCGGTCGAGGTAGGGCCCTGGACCGCCGGTGGGATGACCTCGATCGAGGGCGGTATGGTTCGGGCCCGGACGAT
This sequence comes from Roseococcus pinisoli, assembly GCF_018413645.1. Classification (GTDB taxonomy): domain Bacteria; phylum Pseudomonadota; class Alphaproteobacteria; order Acetobacterales; family Acetobacteraceae; genus Roseococcus; species Roseococcus pinisoli. Next base: position 100,739 of record NZ_JAHCDA010000003.1, on the reverse strand, counting down.
CCAGGCCGACCGCATCGTCGCGGCCTCGATCACGGCCGACGAGCTCGCTGCCAATAGCATCGTCGCAGGCAAGATTTCCGCCGAGGCTGTCACAGCCAACAAGATCGCCGCTGGTGCCGTTACCGCGAACAAAATCGCGGCCGGCGCGATCACCGCCGAAAAGCTCGCGGTGGGCTCCGGAAATCTGGTCTGGAACAGCACCTGCGACGTCGCCACGTCGGGTTGGAATGTATGGTCCGGGGGGGCTTATGCAGGCGCCGCGACGCTTAGCCCTGCGGCGTACCCATGGAGGCTTCTTGGATACGGCAGCGGGCAGCTTTTCGCCCCCGGCTATGTGCCTGTTGGGGGGGCCTTCAGCGCTATTTTCTCAACCGACGCGACCTTCGGATTCACGGTCATTGAAGGTCGCACCTACCAGGCAGCGGCCCTCCTGCAGAATCACCGTTGCCGGAGCAGGATCGATATCGAGTGGCGAGACGGCAACGGCACTTGGCTAGGTGCAGCCTCGAGCCAAGAGGTGCCCACCAACCAGACAACCGAGGCTTTGTACGACTTCCGCTATGCGCGGGCGACGGTTCTCGGTGTGGCGCCGCCCGGGGCGGTTTTTGGGCGGCTCGCTATTGCCGGCATCGGCACCGGCGAAACCGATGCTTATGTCTTCTTCACGAAGACGATGCTCTCGGAAGCTCCGAAAAACGCGGTCGAGGTGGGCCTCTGGGTGGCTGGCGGGGTCACCACGATCGAGGGCGGTATGGTCCGGGCTCGGTCAATCCAGGCCGACCGCATCGTCGCGGCCTCGATCTCCGCAACGGAACTCGCCGCAGACAGTGTCGTCGCAGGCAAGATCGCCGCCGGAGCGATCTCCGCGCGCGAGTTGGCCGCCTACCAGATCAGGGCCTACCACCTCGCGTCGGAGATGATCATCGCGCAGACGATCCAAGTCGCGAATTTGATCATTGGCACCGAGAAGATCGGCCCCGGGTCGATGTCGACGGCTTATGGCGTGGCAAATTCACCCGGCGACGTGCTCCTGAATTTCCCCGGCTACGGGAATGTCGCCACCCGCCCGATCGCCGATCTGTTTCTCCAGGTGAACGCCGGTGAGCAGGGCCGGGTCCTGTTGGTTTTCGACGACAATATGTACTCCGCCGGGAGCATCACGCTGGTGACCTACTCAGAAGAGGGCGGTGGTGGTGATGGCGGTGGCGGGGGTGGGGAGTAAGCCATGGCCGTTCCATACGAGTATTTTCAAACCCACTGGGGCATCGCTTTGATGCGATACCAACACAGCACCGGCGAATGGTTTTTCGAGTGTTGGTCCACCAAGCGGGCGCTAGTTCGGGATCTCGGAGAAGGTGGCCACAGCTTTCAGCTCTGGATGATTCTGGGCGGTAGCGTCGTCCAAGTGATGTCGATGCGCTACAATGGTTGGTGCAACATCTACGCCATCAAGTACCGCAAATGAGCGAGACTTTTGGCCCCGCAACGCCTCTGTCTGACTGCTGGGTGGATCACGAAGACGGCATAATCCGAAGCTTCGGCTATAGCCCCGTCGGCGAAATCAGACTTGTGCCACCCCCCATGCCGGACCAGGCCGAACGGCAGCGTGTACTGACCAACCAGAGTACCCTCGACCAGCTCTCGCTCGGACCCGAGGGCTTCTACGTCGCCGATGGCCTGGTGTGGAAACGTGAGTCTCCTGGGATCGAGATCTCCTCCCCGACCCTTGTCGCCGATGGCGAGGCGGAGGTGCTGGTCTCCGGCATCCCCCCGGGCTCCCGCTTACGCATTGAAGGAGCGGTACAGCAACCCTGGGTAACGATCGACGACGGCGAGGTAGCTCTTACCAGCTCGGCGACCGGCACCCTGAAGATCCGGATCGAGTGCCCGATCCCGTGGTCCAACTGGGGGGCGACCATCCGTGCGAATTGATCTTGGGCCCGACATCGAAGCAGTGCGAGATCGGACTCTGGCTCTGATCGAGAGCTACGCTGCCTCTGCCGCGAGCAACGTGCGCCCGGGCACTCTCGCCGTCATGGACGCCGAGCGTCTGGCAGAGGCCACGAGGCTTCTCGACATACCGGAATTCAACCCGCCGGCCGGCGCGTACCCGTTGCTCGAACTTGTCCAAGGTCCGGGCAGTACAAGGGACAAGGCCGACCGCGTGGTGGCGCTTTCGATCGAGACCAAGACCGCCCTCACGAAAATCGAAGCACAACGACTTTCAGCCAAGGCGTTGGCTCGGGCGGCGACTTCTGTCGCCGCCTTGCGGGCCATATCGTTGCCGGGGAATGACTGATGCCTAGCGCCATCGACAACGTTCTCCCCCGCGCTCAGAGCGTCGCAACCGCTCGCGGCGAGATGCTGCTCTTCACGCGCTTCGTCCCCGCGAGCGGCGAAGCCTACATGGTGACCCAAAGCAGCTCGACGAACTTCCCCATCCTGCTGCTGCCAGCCGATCCGAGTGCTCCCGCGATCCTTGTGAATGCCCGCTCCTCACCGCGAGCGGCCGAGCGGGAAATGGAGGCCCGCGCGACAAACACGCCCATCCCCGATGACGACCCCGGGAACAGCGTGCCTGGAGGCCCGGAAACGGCTGCTAATGCGGCGGCGAACAGTGCAGTCTCGGCGGCAAACAGCGCCCTCGCCGCTCATGCTGACGCCGCCTTGGCCACTACCAAAGCAGCAGCAGCCGCAGCCTCTGCAAGCTCGGCGGCAGCCAGCGCCGACAGCATCGACAACCAATTGGACGACGCTGCGGCCTCAGCTACGGCGGCCGCCGCCAGCGCGTCTCTCGCCGCTCAGAGGGCCGCTGAGGCCACCACGACGGCTGGCGATTCCGCGACGTCAGCCGCAGCGGCCGCCACCAGCGCGGCCACAGCCATCGCCAAGGCAAGCGAGGCCACCACGTCGGTCACGTCGGCTGCTGGAAGTGCAAGCACGGCGAGCACCAGGGCAGGCGAGGCCGCAGCATCAGCTACTGCCGCCTCCAATAGCGCAGGCACAGCCAGCACGAAGGCAACCGAGGCGGCGTCCTCCGCTACCGCCGCTGCCGGCAGTGCGGCAACGGCCGGGACAAAGGCTGTCGACGCCGCCACCTCCGCGACCGCAGCGGCCGGCAGCGCCACCACGGCGACAACGAAGGCGAATGCGGCGGCGGCCTCCGCAACGTCAGCCGCTAACAGCGCCAGCAACGCCGGGACGAGCGCAGGTGAATCGGCGAACTGGGCCACCGCTTCAGAGGCCAGTGCCAACAGCGCCGCCACCAGGGCAGGTAACGCCGCCACGTCGGCGACTGCAGCGGCCGGCAGCGCGACGCTCGCAGGTCAAAAGGCCACCGATGCGACGACGAAGGCCAACGACGCCGCAGCCTCAGCGACGGCGGCGGCCGGAAGCGCCGCCACCGCCAGCACCAAGGCCACCGATGCGGCGACCTCGGCAGCGGCCTCTCAGACGCGCTGGGATGAGTTTCGTTCCCAATATCTGGGAGCACTTTCTGGTCCGCCGACGACGAATCCTCTGGGCGGGGCTCTTCAGACGGGGAACCTCTACTTCGATACGACTCTTTCGGCTCTCCGGATCAGAACGACTGCCAACGGCTGGGCCGACTATCTCCCCATGGATAGTTCGGTCGTCGCACGGCTGAGCGGCGCGGCCTTCACAGGCCCGGTGAAGACCTCTTCGGCGCCCACCGCCGCCGATCATTTGACCCGCAAGGATTATGTGGACACTGGGCTAGCGGGCAAACAAGCCAACTTAGGCTTTACCCCGGTCCGCCAAGGCGGCGGCACGGGTCAGGGGGATAATATCGTCCGACTTGGGTGGTCTACTGACTCCAGTGGTCTGCGTGCTCAGGTGGATTTCACTGACCTCGGTGTTCTTGCGACCCGAGGCTGGGCCCAGAACGAAGGCAATTCCATCCTGGCCCGCAAGGTTCAACTGTGGGAGAGCGGCGGCCCGGGGTACATCGACTTCGGCTACACCGAGAGCTCGCTCAAGTACTCCCTGAGCGGATCGTCCTCCGAGTTCCTGCTGCATTCCGCCCATCTTCGCTGGATGTCGATGCTGGACTGGGGCGGAACCTGGGCGCTCGCGATCAACTCGAACGATGGTCAGAACGCCATCTACTTTCCTACGGCTTGGTCTGACTCCGCCTTCAAGGAAAACGTAAGTCCCACCTCCGTCGATGCTCTGTCTGCCCTCCGTGCTCTGGAGATGGTGCAGTACGACTGGAACGACGACGGCCTCTACGTCGGCAACATCCGCCGCGAACTGAAGCACGTCCCCCTTGGGGTCATCGGTCAGCAAGCCATCGAGCATGCCTCGGAGATGTTCGAGGCGGGGCCCACGACCCTGACTGATGGATCGACCGCCTACCGCATCACCTTCCACCCGGAGCGGGCCGTGCCGCGCCTCATCCGTGCTCTCCAGCAGATGGCCGATAAGGCTGACTCCGTGGAGGATGTTCTTCTGGCGCGCATTGCCGCGCTGGAGGCGCGCATCGAAGCGCTCGAGGCATAGAGCCGAACATCCAGCAAATTGGCCTCGACCAGACGCACCGACTTTCAGACCGTCTGAAGAGCAGGAGATCTCACACGTGGCGCTAGTCCTTCTGATGAAGTCGGCAGTCCTGTATGCGATCTGGGGTGCCTTCTGTTGGCGGATCAGAGGGGGGGCTTGGGAGACGTTGCTACGCCTCCCGCGCGGCACGACCAAAGCACGCCTGGCATGCTCCATCGCCTTCGCAATCCCTCTGGTGCCACTTCTGAGTTGGCACGCGGCAGGCGTCGCGATCTGCCTGATGCTTGGCCTAGTCTTCGCCCGTTGGGGCGATGCAATGGACATTGGTCGGATCGAAGGCAGCCGGCTCCTCGACACCATGAAGATGACGGGTTGGGGGCTGGTCACGGTTGCCCCTTTGGCCGCTCTCGCTTGGTGGGGTGGTTATCTCTGGTGGCCGTTGATCGTTGCCGGGGGTCTCTTCGGATTGGTCTATGCGGCCTGTTGGTGGTGGAGGGACCGGCTCCCTCATGTGGAGGCTTTCGCCTCTGGACCGACCGAGTGGGGGGAGTGGGGCGCGGGCTTCCTGGTGGCTGCCGCGCTCTTCTGGGTTAGTGTGAACTGAACCTCTTGGCCGTGCACCTGGGTGCACAGGTCGACCGGCCTCTTACTGGTCGTCGCCCGCCAATGAATGCAGCGGCATAGCTCTCTGATTGCTCGGGGCCTCTTGGCCCCTCCTTGTAGGAGAGCTCGATGGCCGACGTTAACGATCGAATTCGTGAACTAGAGCAGAGTGATTCGGCTCTGCGGTTGGCCACAGCCGTTCACGAAGCCGTTTGTGCCGAGCGTTACAGGGGCATCACCTGGCGCCTGAATATTCTGGTCGCATTGTTTGTCGCGACACTAGGGGCGGCCGCCGCCGGCAACCCCGTTATGCAGGCGTTAAGCCGCATCTTCACCGGGTCGTAGACCAACCGCTCACCCGACTCATCGCCCCCGGCTGACAGCCCTTCCGCCATGAGGTGCTGACACAGTCGATGCGGAGTTGGCCATGAGCAATCCGAAGTGGGTGACCATTGCGCTGGCCGAGATGGGCCAGAAGGAAATCGCCGGTCCGGCCTCGAACCCCCGCATCCTGCAGTACCATGCAGTGACGACCCTCGGCGCCAAGTCCGATGAGGTCGCTTGGTGTGCCTCCTTCGTCTCCTGGGTGCTCAAGGAAGCCGCCCTGCCGTCGGTGCTCTCGAATGGCCGTGGGTCGGCCCGCGCCGCCGACTTCGCGACATACGGCACCAAACTCGAGAAGCCCGTCCTCGGGGCGATCGTCGTGTTCTCCCGCGTCGGCGGGAACCACGTCGGCTTCTACATGGGTGAGGACAAGGGCAAATGGCTCATCCTTGGGGGTAACCAGGGCAACCAGGTCTGCATCGAGCGGTACGGTCTGGAGAAGCTGATTGCCATTCGCTGGCCGGCGGGAGTCCCCCTCCCCAATGCCATCGCCCCACTGAGCACGTCGGGGGTCATTCGAGGCAATGTGGTCACTGGCCTCGCCACCGTAGGCTCGCTGGGTGCAGGTCTAGTGGGCAGTGCCGACACCGTCGACAAGGCGAGATCCTGGATCGCTGAGGGCGGCTGGATCGCAATCACATTCGGCATCCTCGCTTTGGTGGGCGTGGTCTGGTCGATCCTTTCTCGCGTGAAGGGTCGGACGGCCTCCGGAGAGACGCCAACATGGGATGTGGTCCCGTGATCGCGATCATCGTTGCGGCGCTCAAGTCCCGTGTCACGGGCTTCATGGTTGCGGTGGTTGCCGTCTTGGCCGTGCTCGCCACCGTCTACCGCTCCGGCCGCAAGAGCGCCACGCAAGCGGACGCGCTCGAAAAGGCGGAATCCACAGTCCGACAAGCAGGAGTTAGGTCCCATGTGGACGCTGAGGTTGCTCGCTCTGACGATCCCCTTGATGAGCTGCGCCGCAAGTGGCGTCGCCCCAATTAGCTGCGCAGCCTGGCGTCCCATTCTGATCGCCGACGCTGACGTGCTGACCCGACCCACCGCGACTGATGTGCTCGCCCACAACGAGACAGGTCGCCGGCTCTGCGGCTGGTAGAGCAACGACGTGAAGGCCCTCCCATGAACTCGTTCATTGCCCTCTACAGCCCAGCAAGTGGCAGCGGAAAATCGACTCTAGCCAACAGCCTGACCGAGGTCGGCTTCGTCCGACTGTCGCTCGCCGACCCCATCAGGGAGATGGCGCTGGTGGTGCTGGGGCCGATTGCCCCCTACCGCGACTGGTTCTCGCCGGAAGTGAAGAACGTCCCGGTTCCTGAGCTCCATGGCAAGACGCCCACAGATCTTCTGATCGCTCTCGGCCAAGGCATTCGCGACCGCTTCTACAACGATGTCTGGCTCGACAACCTTGTCGCCCGCCGTAAGCGCGCGGTGCGGCCGGTGGTCTGCGACGATCTTCGCCAGCCGAATGAGTTCGATCGGTTCCGATCGGAGGGTGCACTACTCGTGAAAGTCGTCCGAGATGGAGCCAAGCCTCGGGGCATGGACGGCCTCCTCGAGGATCGGGAGTTCGACCTGGTGCTCCATAACGACACCGACAGCCCGACGGCTTGGACCATCAAAGCAGCCAATGCCCTCGCTGCGCACACCGGCTTGCGCTGAAATCCTGGCCGTCCCCGGGTGACTGGATGATCTGTGCACCCAGGTGCGCAACAAAGTCGGAATGTCTCTTCTAAACAGCGATTTAGGCGGTTAGGGACAGAGCAGTCCGGGGTGTCCGGGCGTCGCTCGCGCACGGAGGCGCGTCAAGGAAAACACCAATGCGGATCGTCGCGCTCACGGGCTACCAGCAAACCGGCAAGACCGAAATCGCTCGCTACCTAGAGCGCCGTTGGGGCTTCCGACTCGTACCTCTCCGGGCGCCCGCCGTAGCCATGATGCAAGCCCTCGGAATTGCCGAGGACTACTTCTCCCCGCAGCGGCAGCATTGCCGTTGCGATGACCTCCCGGTCACACCCGCGAAGGCGATCGAGACCTTGATGGAGTCTTGGGGCCGCCTCTGCCTCGACGATCGGTTCTGGTTGAGCCGGTGGGAGGCGCGAGTTGGGACTTTGCCGCCCCGGGCGAACATCGTGGTCGACGATATAGGGCGAGCAGACGAGGCCACCGCCATCCGCGCCTTGGGTGGAAAGGTCTGGCGGGTCAACCACCCGAAGCGTCACGCGCGAAACGCCCGTGAAGAAGCAAACATGGACGGCATTGAAGAAGATCGGTCCGTCTACAATGGCAAGGGATTGAAGGAGTTATTCCGCTCCATTGACGGACTCATCCTAGATCAAAAATAATACTTTCTAAGTATTTAAACTATTGCTACATAGCCGACCCCAATAGATGATGTCTCTCATTCAGCAGAGGCCGATTAATGACCGACGATCTCAAGTCCCTCCGGATGGCAGGGACCTCCGGATTTCATGATTATTTTGTGGTCGATGTCTGTGGTGACTACGCCTTGGGCCTCAAGGCTCTGGCCGGTTGCTCGGTTGATGAGGGCAGCTTTGTGGGGTGCCGGTTCAGGGCCTCCGCCCACCCCAACACACCTGGAGCCCCCCGCCCGAAGTCCGGGTGGCACTCGCACTGGACCGGCCTGACGTGGGTCAAGCACGGCTCCAAACACTCCACCGGTTTGGCGATTTGCCAACTGCAGAACGCCCTGCCCGCCGTGATGCTTCACGAGATCAAGAAGGTCGATATCGCGAGCATCGTCGCCAACCGGCTGTCCCTTGGCCTAGGCAAGACGTCGATCTACTCGCCGTCGGAGCTGGCGGCCCTGCTCCAAGCCGAGTGGATCAAACTTCTGAAGGCCCCCGACGAAGGCGAGCTTCCGGATGACTTCGCCGGCAAACCCCTGATCGACCTCGATGCTGTCCTGAAGAAGAAGCCCGAGCCGCCACCCATCGCCTAGAGGCTGCCGATCACCCGCTCATGGAGGAGCGCATGCACGAAATGATGACCACGTCGAAGGCCAACAATTTGGCCTACACCAAGAAGCTGGCGCCGCTACCTCAGCAGGGCATCCAGGCCATGGGCCTGTCGAAGGATGCTGCCTTCCTCTTCGCCCGCATCGCTGCATGGTATCCGAGCGCGAAGGCCCTACGCCCCGGAGATCCGACGCCGTGGATCGCACGGTCGTCGAAGATCTGGTTCACGGAACTCGACTTCACCGCCTGGGAGTGGCGAAAAGCGGTCGGGGAGCTCGAGACCAGAGGACTGATCGAGCGGGCTCGTGGGCTTTGGAATAACCGATGCCTGTCCTTCGTTCGGCCGTCCAAGCGGGTCCGGACCGAGGGCTGGATCGCCATAGGCAAACCCATTTTTGAGCTCGATTCACAAAATCAAATCGGTGCGGAGCACACGATCGAAGGTGTGGCAGACACCGATTCTTTCTTCTTAGTTCCTGAACTACAGCCAAACTACAGCAAGGAAGATGGCCAGCCGCCTGCGGCGCCCGGCGCCCTGCCTCCGGGGTTCGTGTCGAAGGCAGAAGCAGGGGAAGTCAGCCAGGCGTCCTCTACCGCTCAAAGCTCCCCCCCTGTCCAATCTCCCCAGCCCCCCTTTCCTGCCCCGATCGTGATCTCGAAGCCCGCTATGGCCATGCAGGTCGATAGCGCCGTGCACCCGGGTGCGCAGCACGCGCTCGCTCAGATGGCCAAGGAGGGCCTTAAAGCCATGGCGACCACCACACCCCCGCCGAAAGGCTCTCAGCCCGCCCAGGACGAGGCCAAGGCGTCAGGCGGTGGCGTTGCCGCCCTGGCCCAGGGGTGGAAGGCCCAGCAGCTCACCAAGGGACCGCTGGCGGCCGTGGCCGCTGCCTCGGGGGGCAAGAGCCCACTGGCCAGCCTGGAGGCTGTCTGGAGGGCCGGCACGCCAGGTTTCACCGCTGCATGGTCGCCCAAGACGAAGACGCTGATGAAGCGCTTCATCGCGCATATGCCACCGAAGACGGATGCCTCGGCCGTGATGGCCTCCTGCCTCGCCGACTGGCCCGGCTTCCGGGCCTTCGCGAAGGAGAACTATGAAGGCTGGAAGCTCTCTGAAAAGCCGGTCGCCGACGTGATGGCCCTGCAGATCGACGCTGCCGTGAACTGGTTTCAGGCCGAAGCCAAGCGCGAGGAGCTGAAGGCCGCCGCTGCCGCCAAGGCCGCTGCCGCCAAGATGGCCACGTCGCTGAAGCAACTCAAACCGCTTGCTGCCCCGGCGGCGGTTACCCCGAAGGTTGTGGCGGAGAAGCACGTACCGATCACCCCAGAGGAGATCGAGGCCGCCCCACATGCCTTCACCTCGTTCGGGAAGAAGAAGACGTTCGACCCCTTCGCCGCCTTGAAGGCCAAGAAGGCCACCGACGCATGATTCCTCTGCCAATTAGCAAGGAGGTGTCCGACACCTACGATGTCGAAAAGCACGCCAGCATCGTGCACATGATGGACACCATCGTGAACGACTGCCGCGTACCCGAGGGCTTCATCTGGGCGAAGTTCGGCCGCTATGTCGGCCAGCAAGAGCTCGAATGGGCCCAGCGATTCCCCAGACTTCGAGCCGAGGGTATCGCCGGCATGATTTACCTCGGCGCCGACTTTTCGCCCTCGGTCGAGGAGCGCTGCATGGCCCTGGTTGGCAGCCTCACGCGAAACCGAATCCGGGGCCGCTTCTTCACGCTCGCCGAGGCGATCGAGGCTTGGCAGATGGATGAGCTGCGGGCGACGTGCCTCGTGATCCCGAATTTCGTCGACGACGAACCAGGCGAAAAGTCGAAGTTCACACGAGGCGGGCCGCGTAAGGACCTGATGTCCGATCTGTTGCTGTCGAGGTTCCGGGACCCGAAGGCGCAGACCGTCCTCGCCGCGCCCAGCATGGACGCGATCAGCAAGGCCTACGGCCCATTCGTCCGGTCGCATGTCGAGGCGCACTACACCCAAATTCACCCCGATGGGTCAGACCCCGTCCTGCAGGGGCAGCCCGCATGAGCCTACTTGCCCAGTCCTTCGTGGCCTCGATTGTCGACTCCCCGAAGGGGCTTGAGCTGCTTCTTGAAGTCGGAGATCCGGCTCCGCTCTTCGTCACCGAGCCCGACCAGAAACTCTGGTCGTTCGTGTCCGGGCACCTGACGACGCACGGCAAGCTACCGCATCGATCGACCATAGCTGCAGTCATGAAGATTGACCTGCCGCAGGCTCTGGAGCCGGCCAGCTTCTACCAGGAAAAGCTCACCGAGTTTTTCGTCCGTTCGTCTCTGGGGACCATGGCGACGGGCATCCAGGAGCACATAGGCGCCGCCGCTGCGCAAGAACTGCTCGCCGCCGCGCAGGAGGCCATGAATGGCATCCTCAAGGTGCAAATGCAGCGCAACCTGCACGACTTCAGGCACGCGGCACCCGCCATCCTCAAAGCCCACAATCTCGCTCAGGTCGGCGGCGCGGTGGGCTTTTCATCGGGCTGGCCGTCTTTTGATAAGCAGGCCGCAGGGCTCCGCCAGGGCGACGTCATCTCCATTGTCGGACGCCCCGCAGCCGGCAAGTCCTGGCTGCTCCTCTGGATCGCGCTCTACATGTGGCGGAGGCACAAGCTCTGCATCCTGTTCGTCTCGATGGAGCTCGACCAATTGGCCGTGATGCAGCGGCTATCTGGTATCTACGGCCAGGTCGCAGCCGGACAGGTCGTCAGCGGGCAGCTTTCGACCAAGACCTACAATGCCTTCCGCGTCACTCTGAGCGGGCTGGAGGATGAGGAAGTCCCCTTCTGGGTGCTTGACGCAAACCTGGCCGGCACCGTCGACGATGTGGCGGCCTTGCAGGCCATGCTGCAGCCAGACGCGACCCTCATCGACGGCGCCTACATGCTGACGCACCCGAAGGAGTCCGACATCTACAAACGGGTCGCCCTGAACGCGAACCTGATCAAGCAGAAGCTCGCCAAGCGAGGCCCCGTCGTCGCCTCCTGGCAGTTCGCCAGGACCGCCAAGAAGAAGCCCAAAGGTGAAAAGCCAGGGATGGAGGATATTGCGTACTCGGATGTGATTCCACAGGTGTCCTCCATTGTGATGGCCATCATGGAAGACGACAGTACGGAGACGTCGAACACTCGGGAAGTGGCGATTGTGAAGGGGCGCGGCGGCCAAGTAGGATCGTTTCGGGTCAATTGGAATTTTGCTTGGACGACGGACTTCTCGGAATTTGTAGAGCACGACCCAATGGCCACCGGTCAACTCGACGTCTGACAACTCGTGCACCCAGGTGCACATTCTCGTATTTATACTTGATGAATTCTATCAGTTCATTTAGCTCAACAGATGAGACCAAGGAGGGTCTGAATATGGCAATCAAGTTCGCGAAGCCCAGCAAGGCGGCGGCCACTAAGGCGCCCACACAAGCGCTGAGCCCCGAGGTCGAGATCAAGGGCAGCGTCCCTGTCGAGACAGCGCCAGAAACGGCCCCGGCCGAAACCGGCCCCATCTTCCACAAGCTCGAAGCCCAACAGTCTGCCGCCCTTGAGGAGCTGAACAAGCTTGCTCCTGAGCTCGCGGCCGCCAAGGCGCTGCTGAAGAAGGCCGGTGAGCTGCAGAAGACCGTCATGGAGGCCGGCGACGGGTTCCTCGCGGAGGAGGACCTGATGTTCGAGAGCGCGAACGGTGATCGCATCACGCTCTCTGCGAAGTCGCTGGGTCGCAAGATCGTCGACATGCAGGGGCTGCACGAGAAACTCGGCGACGAGGCCTTCTACCAGAACTGCACCTTCCCGCTCGGCGTGCTCGACGTGCACGTGTCGAAGGTCGATCAGACCAAGCTGAAGCTCGTCTCCGAGGGCCGATCCGGCTCCCGCGCCATGAAGCCGCTGCCCCGAGCCAGCTAATGGACGAGGCAACGGCCAGGGCCTTTCTCAAGGCTCTAGGCTCGATGCCGCAGGGAAGCAGGACAGCAGGTGACGGTCGCACCCATGTGCTCGCCCGATGCCCGCTGGCCCCTTGGCGGCACGAGAAAGCCATCGACAGCAAGCCATCCTTCTCCATCGCAATATGCGAGGGCAAGGAAGCGGTCGCGAGCTGCTTTTCATGCGGCTTCAGGGGAGGACTCTTACCTCTCCTGATGTCCATGGAGACGCTGCATGAGCATCATCCCGCCAAGGACTGGCAGTTCGCCGCCGCTCGGCAGATCGCCTGCAACGAGGAGGAGGCAGCCCCACCTGTTCTCGATCCTGATGCCGACATCACACCACCCAAGGTAGGCCTGGCTTACCCGGAGGAGATGCGTCTCGCGATGGACCCGGCCTGGCACGAGGATGAGGTCCACCCCTACTTGGCGCTACGTGGCGTATCGGCTCAGACGGCCCGGCTTTGGGACCTCCGTTACGACGCTAAAAGAATGCGGATCGTGACCCCTATCCGCGACTTCGGCGGCACACTGATGGGGTTACACGGGCGAGCAGTTCACGCGAGCAACTCGCTCCGATGGCTGGCCTACGAGCACCCAGCTCAGAAGGGCGCCACGAACCGACATATCCTGCTGGGGGAGCACAAGTTCACCCCGCACCTTCCGGTGCTCGTGGTCGAGAGCGTCTTCGACCTGCTGGCCTGCTTTCCGATCTGGCCCAACGTGGTGAGCCCTACGGCCGCAACGTTCCCGACAAGCATGATGGCGCGGTTCGATGGGGTGCAGCGCGTCGTCACCCTATTCGACAACGACAAGGCCGGGTCCGCAGCTCGGAAAACCTTCAGCAAGCATCTCGGCAATACGTGCCAGCACTTGATGTTGCCCGAGGGGGTCAAGGACGCCGGCGAAGCTAAAATCCAAGAACTAGAAAATTTACTGTTAACAGCCATTCCAGCCGTAAAATCATTGGCATTACTTGATGAATACAGCTAGAAACTGGTCTGTTCACCCGTATAGCAAGATGGAAAGGAGTCCTCATGGCTATCACCTTCGGAAAGACCCTCGCGAAGCCTGCCGCAAAGCCGAGCTTCGGCACCGGGGCCCAGCCAGCACCAGCGACGCCCTCCTGGCTCAAGACCGGGGGTGACTCGCATGCGGCCTTCGCCGAGCAGGCCGCTCAGCAGGAGGCCAAGAAGGCGATGCTGGACCGGGCATGGCGGTTCCGCATGCAGGTCAACGAGGAGAAGCGGATCACGTTCCTCGACGGCAGCCTGCTGGCTGACGGGCGCCTCGCCCTGCTGTCGTACTTCGAGCACTCGGTGCAGGTGAACGGGAAGTGGCACAACTTCGTCTGCCTAGAGGCGGGCGACGAGAACGGCGATCCGTGCCCGCTGTGCATGGCCGGGGACCAGTCGACCCCCGTGGCCGCGTTCACCATCCTGGATCACACGCCCTACACGATTCAGAAGGGCGACAAGGCCGGCACCGTCATTCCCTTCCAGCGCAAGCTGCTGATCGCGAAGGCGGGTTCCGTGAAGAAGCTGCAGATGATCGCAACGAAGTTCGGCGGCCTGATCGGCCAGACGATCGACGCCTCCCGCCTGACCGACAAGGACCCGGCGATCGGCGGCAACTTCATCCCGGTGGGCAAGACCGAGCTCCCCGATCTCGCGGTGCAGCTCGAGACGACGCCGGAGGACCTGCAGCCGCTCGATTATGCGAAGGAGCTGCCGCGCTTCACTGCGAAGGAGCTGATCGGCATGGGCGTGTCCGCCGCCCCGAAGGGCCCTGGCTACTCCGGCCCGTCCAACTTCAACGCCGGCGCCGCCGCCGAAGCGCTCTAGGCCTAGGCGATGATCGCGACCACCGCCCAAACGGTGACGCAGTTCCCCCGTATGTCCTCACCGGCGATGTCGGTGGGGGCTGCGGCGGCGTACCCCTGGGACGACATGACAGCGAAGAGGTTCGTTTTCACGTCCCAGTTCGACGAGCCGTACATGGCCTACCGGAAAGCCGGCAGCCAGATCCTGGTGCCGCGCAACTCTGGTTTAGCCGGTCCCGCCACTCACGATCGGATGAGTGATGGCGCCGAGATAGACGTAAAATTCACGGCGACCCCACGCACGGAGGACCAACTGTCCTCGTGGAAGCAGATCGCTGAAGCCATGGGCGAAGGACGGTCCGGTCAGTACATCGCAGCTACGGGCGGTGGTAAAACCTTGGGTGGGTCCGTCGCCATCGCGACCGCCGGTGTGACCGCCCTCGTCCTCGTCCCCAAGCAGGACTTGGTCGAGCAGTGGCACCAGACCTTCATCGACTTCCTGGGCCTTGAGCCTTCGCAGATTGGCCACATCCAGGGCGACACCGTGAAGCTGCTGGGCAAGAAGGTTGCCATCGGCATGCTACAATCGCTGTCGATCATCGGACGCTACCAGCAGAGCGTCTACGATTGGGCGGGCCTTCTGATCGTCGACGAGGCGCATCGCTGCCCAGCCGACCAGATGTCGAATGCCCTCTTCATGATCCCCGCACGACGCCGACTGGCTGTCACCGCCACGCCGAGACGGTCGGACGGAAAGCACGTTCTGATCAGCATGCATTTCGGGCCGGTCGTGGCAAAGGCCCACGCCCCTGTGATGAAGCCGAAGATCCTCGTTCTGCGTACCAACTGGCATTGCCCGAAGGTGACGCGGACGTGTGAGTTGACGGGCAAGATCAAGCTGGTCCCCAAGCCTCATAGTCCCGGACGCCTGGGCTGGGTGATGAGCTCCCTCGCGGAGGATGACAACCGCAATGGCCAGATGACCGAGCTGGCGAAGATGTCCTACGCGAAGAACCGCGTCGTCATCTTCTTTTGCGACCTCATCGACCACGTTGAGCGACTGCTGATCCTTCTGGAGAAGAGCGGTATCCCGAAAGGCGACATCACCCACTACATCGGCGGCATGACGAAGGCTGAGCGCGCCATAGCGAAGACGAAGAGGATCATCGTCTCGACAACTGGCGCCATGAAGGAGGGGACCGACATCCCCCGAGCCGACACTGCGATCTTCGCCGCGCCCCGATCGGATGTGGAGCAGATGGCGGGCCGCGTACTGCGCGAGCACGGTGACAAGAAGCAGCCTGTGATCATCGACGTTCAGGACCTCGATAGCCCGGTGCTCAAAGGCTACGCAGCCAAACGGATGGCTTTCTACAAGAACACGGGCGCCGAGATCGTCTTCCTCTAACTCAGACTTTTCGGACCCAACGGAGGGGTCCACAACATGGCCATAACGAAGAAAATCAAGACCTCGGACGAGCCCAACGAAGAGGCCGTCCTGCATTCGGCAGCAGCCAAGGCCTCGATTGAGGTGAAGCATCCTGACGGGTCCACTACGACCAAAGACGAGCCCGTGGGCGGCGCCAAGTTGTTCAAGGAACCGCCTTGTACTGTGGGGTTCACGCTCGGCTGCACCATCCCCCTTGCCCCGTACACGTCAGGCCGCGCCGAGGTCAGTCTGTCGGTGCCCTGCGGGCACGGTGAGATCAACAAGGTCTACGATTTCGCGAAGAAGTGGGTCGAAGACCGGATGGAGACGGTCAGCTCCGAGCTCGCAGCGAGCATGGCCCCGACCACCTGATCTGTGCACCCGGGTGCAAACACCAAGGAGGGTGTGATGGCCGATATTTCGACGCTGCTGAAAGCCTACCAGAAGGATTATGGCGTCATGGTGGGGGCGCAGGGTGGCACGGGCTTGCTGGAAGTCGAGCGCGTGGCCACTGGCGTCTTCGAATTCGACTTGGCTTCCGGCGGCGGGTTTCCGCGCGGCCACTACTCGGTGATCTACGGACCTGAGAGCTCGGCTAAAACTACGCTGGCGCTCAAGGCGATCGCGGTGAACCAGGTGGTGCACCCGGAAGAGGTCAACATCTTCTTCGACATCGAAGACGCGCTTGATCTGGCCTGGGCCACGAAACAGGGCGTCGACACCAGCCGGCTGATCGTGATGAAGCCCGACTACGCGGAGCAGGCCGTCGATATGCTCGACGGGTTCCTGGACGCAAAGGACTGCGGGATCGTTGTCGTCGACAGTCTCGCTGCTCTCATGGGGCAGAACGAAATCGACTCCTCGGCCGAGAAGGTGCCTGTCGGCGGCGTGTCGAACATCGTTGGCCGCATGACCCGCAAGGTCGTGCACTCTCAGTCCCAGGCCAAGAAGCAGGGGCGGCGCCCGACCTTCATCGCCATAAATCAGACCAGGTTCAAGATTGGTCAGATGATGGGTAATCCAGAGACGATGTCGGGAGGCAACGCCCCGAAATTCGCCTCGAGCATGACCGTCCGCTGCTACGGCAAGAACATCACCGATACCAAGATCAGCAAGAATGTGCCTATCCAAAAGGAGGTGCATTTCTCGCTGCAGAAGTGGAAGTGCCCGATTCTCTCCGTCAACGGCGTGTTTCGCCTCGTGACCTTCCCCCACAAGGGGTTAGTGCCTGGCGAGTGTCATGATTGGGGGACGCTCGACCAGTACCTGCGGCACACCGGTCGGCTGGCGAAGGGCGAGAAGGCCGGCTGGGTGCTCGACGGCGACGCCTACAAGACGCTGGACCAGATCCAGTCCCGCCTGGCCGCTGAGCGAGAGTGGGCAGCCGGAATCCGTTCGACCCTGATCAAAGCGATGCTCGAGCAAGGCGCTCTGCCCGGGAGCGTCGAGGAATGAAAAACTCCTATCTCGATCGGCAGAAGGCCAATCCTATGAAGAGCGGCAGGCGCGCAGAAGCGCTCACCGCCAAGCGACATTCGGCCCGGCTGGTGCCTGGCTCCGGGGCCGCGAATGCGAAGGGGGATTTCAGCTCGGGGTCTTTCCTCTTCGAACACAAGGCCACGTTGCGCGGGAGCATGAGTCTACCTCTCGAGTGGCTGATCAAGATCGAGCTGGAGGCCACGGCGCTCGCGAAGTTGCCCGCACTCGCCATCACCTACACCACCGCTGCGTCCGCGCCCCGCCCTTCCGGGGCATGGGTGATGTTGCGTGAAGCTGACTTCCAAAGCCTCGTTGCCAGGGCGGGGCCGGAGGTATGATCAACTTCAAGGCCCTCGCCCCGAAGAGCACCACGCTGCGCGCGAAGATGCATAAGGCCAGCGCCGGTCCCGTACCGGCACGGTCTATTCGGACCCTGCATGCCTCGGAGTATGTGAAGCCCGACTTCTGCGCCCGGCGCATCAGCATCATGGACACCACCGGCAAGAAGCCGCGAGATGAGTATCTGACCACGGCCCACGTGCTCACGTTTGCCTTTGGGCACGCGATCCAGCGCGTCGTCATCAATAAGATGGTGGATGCCGGCACCGCCGTGTCGGATTGGAAGTGCCTCGTCTGCAAGGCGAAGTGGAGGTTCACGAAGCGGCCGATCGCCTGCACGGTCTGCGGTCACAATCTGATCGACCCGGAAGAGCCTCGCCTAGTGTGCCCCGACACGGGATTGTCCGGAGGACTCGACGTCTGCGCCGACCTAGGAGGTCTTCGTCCAGTCATCATTGAGACGAAGTCGATCCGACCGGAGGACTTCAAGAAGTTGGACAAACCTCTTCCAGAGCACACTCTCCGGACCCAACTCTATTTGGACCTCGCGGCGCGCATTCCGGCCAGCGACCCCCTGCACGGGAAGATAGACACCACCCGAGCGATCGTCTTTTACGTGTCCAAGGGCGGATTTGGTGCCATGGATGAAGGCCTCCCGAAGGAAGGCGTCCTGGAAAAATTCTCGCCGTATCGAGAGTACGTAGTAACCCCTAATCCCAAGGCGGTTATGGGGCCGTTCAGCAGAGCAAAGCAGGTGAAGGGCTATCGCGATCGCACGCAAGCGATGCCTGAGAATGAAACTTGCCCCAATGCGTTCTGTCCCCGCGCGAAGACGTGCGAGGTCGCCAAAGAATGCTTTTCGGGGCAGTTTCCTGCGGGTTTCATGCTGCCGGCCGCTCCCTGATGGCCGTGCATTTCAAAAAGAAAATCTCTGTGCACCCGGGTGCACAGACGACATCCATTATGGGTCTTGATGGATCAGCGACCAGCACCGGCATCACGATTTTTAGCCGGAATGGATCGCTTCTGGCGACGTATCGCCTCCAACCGAAAATAAACGGCGCTGCGCGATTGCGTGAAATTCACGAGGCATTCAGGGTGCTCCTAACCAAGCACGCTGTGGGTCTAGTGATCCTCGAAGGCTACGCCTACGGGAACGTCAACACCCTAGCCACCTTGGCCGAAGTGGGAGGCGTTCTGCGCCTCGCGATGGCTATGTACGGAGTACCGTACCTAAGTGTTTCTCCTAATTCTCTGAAGCAGTTTGCCACAGGAAAAGCAAACGCGAAGAAGGAGGAGGTGATGAAGGACGTCTACAAACGCTGGGGTTTTGATTCCCCAGGAAACGATATTGCCGACGCCTACGTTCTGGGGAGGGTCGGACTGTGTCTCCTAGAACTCACTCCGACTGAAAATTCTATCCAGAAGCAGGTCGTTCAAACGATTGCAAAAAACCCTTTGTCAGCAGAAGTAATCAAGCTACAGAGGAGTTTGTATCCCACGGCCATGGAGGGCTGAAATATGTCTGGTGACGCGAGCCTCGAGCTCATGCAGGGAACCACGTTCCCGGTTCCTGCTTCCGCCGATGAGCATCTCGGTGAGACCCCCACGCAGGAAGCCGGCCCGACGGCGGTCACGCTGACGAAGCCCAAGACCAAGAAGCCCAAGGCCCTCGAGGGCGAAATCATCCCGGGCGACGCGATCGCGAAGATCGTCAAGAAGGTCGAAACCCTCTCACAAGATCAGGTGAAGGCGCGCCTGTCCGCCCTTCCCGAAGACGACGGGTTCCTCGAGTTCGAGCAGGGCGGCCTGCTCAAGCGCGTGCTCGAGAACAACTGGTTCCCCGAGTGGGGCTTCGACGACTTCGGCGCCTACGTCGAGGCGACTTTCGATTTCCGCAAGCGCAAGGCCTACTACCTGATCGGCATCTATTCGGGCGTGATCAGCGCCGGCCTCTCCGCCGACCAGGTGAAGGCGTTCGGCTGGACGAAGCTGCGCATCCTGCTGATGCCGGACAATCCCCTGCTGACGGCCGAGAACGTGGACGACTGGCTGGAGAAGGCCCAGTCGATGTCGAAGGACGAGCTCGCGAAGCAGATCCAGGCCCAGAAGGCCCTCGGCGGTCCGTCGGACCCCACCCCCACCGACAACGTCAAGTTCAAGCTGCAGGGAGACCAGATCAGCACCGTGAAGAGCGCGATCGAGAAGGCGATGTCGGTCTCCGGCAGCGAGAGCCCGAGCGCTGCTTTCGAGTTCATCTGCCTGGAGTACCTGGGGAAGCCGACCCCGCCCCCCGTGGCCGGCCCCGTGACTGCCGACGGCTTCATCGAGACCATGAAGACGTTCGGCTGGGAGAAGACCTTGGAGGCCTTCGACAAGGTGTTCCCGGACATCGGCCTGACGGTCGAGCTCCCCAGCTAAGGCCATTCGATAAGACAACGCCTGCCCCTGGTCCGGTTATGCTGGACCAGGAGCCCCTTCGTTACCCCCTCGAACCCCATCAGGCCTCAGCACATATGAGCATCATGCACGCCCAACCGCTTCCGGTTGAGAGCTTCGCCATCGAAGACAGCGTCGGCATTCGGGTCGGCAGTAACTACTGGACCGCGTGCATTTACGCCGATGGTCCGGGCTGGATGATCGAGGCCAGCTACCCCGCCATAGCGTTGCGAGGAATGGCGGTGGTCTTCACTACGGAAGATCTGCATCTCGACACACTGCATTCACGTCTGGCGGCCGAGGTTGATCGCTATTCGGACTCTCTGGCGGCGGCTCTCGAATAGAGGAATCCTCTTGCCTGCCCGGCCTTTACAGCTACCGTCCGCAGGCGACCAATGAACAGCTCAAGGAGGAGCTACCCAATGAAGATCGCCCTGCATATTCGCCTGGCCCACGGCTTGCTCCTGGCAAGCCTGGCTACCACCCCGGCATTCGCTCAGCAGCAAGGATGGGGGACGGGCTGGGGATCAGCCCCCTCCAATCCAGGACCACGCCCGCCCGAGCAGCGCCCCCTCTCCGCTCCATCCCTGCCCTCCGTCTTGCCCTCGACGATCTACGATCGGAACGGGGCAAGGGCAGGCTCCATCGAGACACACTCATGGGGGTCAACTGTCTATGACCGGAACGGCGCCCGTGTAGGCACCGCTCGACCGAGATGAGCCGCCACGCTGGGCTCACCAGGATGGCGCCGCTCTTTCTGGGCCCTGTTAGGTCCAAGGCGCCGAAGGATGAAGGACTGCAATGGTCCTTCTCACTCCTTCAGAAGGGCAAGCTCACACTTCTGAAATACGACAGCCTGGCCGCTGCCAGGACGAGCAGGAAGAGTCTGCTAGGTGGCACGAACTGCTTCGCGGTTCCGACTATGCACCTGCTCGAAGCCATCCGGATTTCTCACGGCAAGACCAAGAGTTGAGCAGCGGCCTCACCGCCGCAGAGAACGATCACTTCGTGGACATGGAGGTTCACATGACTCAGAATTCCGATGTGGCCGAGGACGCTCGGCCTGCCGAGCCCCCTGGGTTCGGAAACCGCAATATGCCACCTCGACATGTGAGCGGCACCGTCGCTGCGGAGTTCCTGTTGCAGGCCGCCGAACTGGTGAAGGGTGTCCGCAACATCACCCACGGCGAGAAGGAGGCCAGCTTTTCGGCCACAGCCTCGGTGTGGAACGCCTACCTCGGCGCTCGCCGCGACCCTGCCCGTCAAATCAGCTCGGGCGACGTCGCCATCCTCATGGTTCTGCAGAATTTCGTGCAGGCCGAACACGGCATGTTTTCGCGCGAGCGGGCTCTCAATGCCGTGGGCTATGCGTCGATCTGGGCCGAATTGCTCACGCCGCCACCTGCCACCTAACCACTCACCACTGTCTCAAGGAGGAGACCACGTGCTCGCCGAATTTACCCCAGAAGGTCGTCCGACCATCCAGCCCCCACCCCCTCCACCGAAGATCATGACCGAGATGCCCGACATCTGCGTCCTGCACTTCACCACCATCAACGGTCGCCATTACGAGGTCGCTGCGCATGTTCTGCCCGGCCTGGACTTGGCGGGCATGGCTGAGCAGGTGAAAGCCAACCTGGACAAGGCTGCAGCCTTCGACGGCGATCGGGCAACGTACAACGTCGGCCCACTCGTCGTGCGTGTCGATCAGATCGAGTCAGTGGAGGCCCGGCACTATGCCCCAACAGCATAACGACAACCTACCGGCCCCGCCGGTCCAGGCGCGCAAGCTGATGCTCTCGATGGTCCAGCTCTTCGAGGTCGGCCGGAAGCTAAGCTTCTCGATCCAGACCAACGACGACCAGACACGCCGCGACCTGGTCACCGGTGCCGGCATGGAGCTGGAGCGTATCGTCAACCGGCTTCGGATGACGGAGCTCCCGATCGCGACGCGACATGCTCCTTACCGAGACGACACCGCGATGCTCCTCTCTGTGGCGGAGATCCTGGAGTGCGGGCGAGACCTCGGATACGCGGCGCTAATTCCGCCGGACGAGAGCCGGATCACCAAGATCGCCGGTGTCGTGGCAGGCCTCGAGCGGGCTCTTCGGCGCATCTGGGGCCCGATGCCAGAGCCGGAACCTCTCGCGGCGTAACTGTGCACCCAGGTGCATCAACCAAGGAGGGTTGGGATGCTAAAGTTCGTGAATAGGGCTGTGGTGGAGCAACGGGGGCAGGATAAGACGTCGACCCCCGACGCCGACCCACTGTTTCGAAAGCTCGACTTCTTCCCCACCCCTCCTTGGGCCGTCCGCGCCGTGATGCCGTTCCTGGCCCCCTACCTGCCCACCACGATCACGATGAAAGACCCCAGCGCAGGGGCCGGCCACCTGATCTATGGGGCCGCCTCGTCAAAGGCCTTCAAGCATGTCGAGGCCCAGGGCACTGACATCCACGACTACGGCTTCGGCTACGCCTACCAAGACATGCTGACCTCCCAGAACGAGGAGCATGATCTCGTCATCACGAACCCACCATTTCCCTTCGCTGCTAGGTACGCCCACCGCGTGCTGACCGAGTGGGAGCGCCCGCCTCTCGTCTTCGCCATGCTGGTTCGCAACTCCTGGCTCGAGGGTGTGGGCCGATACGACAAGATCTTCGGCAACCCCAAGACTCGCCCGACCGCCAACATGGTCTTCTGCGAGCGGGTGCCGATGGTATTGGGCCGCTACGACCCGGATGCCAGCACGGCCACTGCCTATTCCTGGATCGTGTGGTCACGCCTGCTGCAGGGCGACCAAACCAGAACCATTTGGATACCCCCTGGCCAAAAGAAGTCTCTATTCCGGGAAGTTGACCGAGATGTCGCCCTGGGCTGGTCGGCAACTGGCCATTCTCCCAACTAATACTTGCATTAACCGAACAAAATCCTTGCCTTGAGCCAGATGCTCTCGTAGCTTTATGGTTCATCGAACCCAAGGAGGGGTTTATGCGCGAGTTTATGCTTCCAGTCGTCACGGCTCTACTGGTCGTGACATCAGGTGCGCTCTATGCCGCCATCTTCATCGCCCCGCCCGCCCATTGGTCGATGAACCTCGCGAACGGCGGCCTCTAATGCCCCGCGCCCCGTTCTATGAACCCGCCACTCTGAAGAACCGGCTACGCGGCATCTACCGCACTCCCATCACCGATGGGCTGGGCCCGGCCGGCGGCGAGGAGCCCGACAATCCTCTCGAGCACGTCCACACCTTCGAGACTGTACCGATCCAGCATGAGGCCGCTGCCTACATCGAACGGCTAGAAGCGGCCTTGGCCCTGGCCACAGGCTCGAACGACAGCCTCGGCTTCCCTGTCTACCGCCACGTGAAGCGCGGCACCGAGTACACGGTCCTCGGTCAAGGCGAGCTGCAGATGTCAGCCGACCTGGTTGATGGAGCCGAGCTCGTGATCTACCGGGGCGACGACGGCAAGATCTGGTTCCGCGAGACCGGCGAGTTCCACGACGGCCGCTTTGTGAAGGTCGACCCGGCATGAGCGACGTCGACCTGCACCTGCGCCCCTTCGGCTGGGCACCCGGAGGCTACAGCTTCCACTGCCAGGACTGCACACCCGTCGGCGCCAGCATCAAGGACCTGCCCACGGGTGACAAGCGCGCCTGGCGCTGCCGCCCCTGCGCCGAGCAGGCCCTGGCCCGCCAGGCTGCTGCCACGGGCGTGGCCGAGGTCGCGCCCACCCTCACCCCCCAGCAGGACATCGAGGACCTAGTCCAGCGCTTCTCCGAGGCCCTGCGGGCCAAGCTGGTGATCTCCGAGGCTAAGCACCGCTGGAAGGGCCACTGGCGCCGCGACGGATGGCTCGCGGAGCTGCGCGCCGAACTGCTGCTGCATGTCGACAAGGGCGACCCGCGCGACGTGGCCGCCTACTGCGCCTTCGCCTGGCACCATGGCTGGAGCCTCGCCCCCACGCCGCCGGCGCGCACCGCCCAGCAGGAGGAGGCCAACCGGGCCAGCCTTCGCAACCACTGGCTGAGCTGCGGCAGGGCCATGGAGCGACGCCAGGTGCACATCGTGGCCGCCGCGTGCCGCTACGACAACGTGACCTACCGGCTCCCGCCGCCGGCGCGGCATGGCGACGTGCTGGAGCTCATGCGCAAGCTGCTGCCGCAAGGCACCGGCGGCCTGGAGCAGCAGGGGTTCGTCACCAACAACGACCACTTCGTCGGCCGTGAGGAGGCGTGCGTGATCGCGCGATCCGCCGGCCAGATCCTCCACAAGACCGGCCCCGAGGACGTCCTGTTCTCGGAGTGCGTCTGGTAGCCACCACCACTTCACCCGCGAAAAAGGAGTTTCGCATGTCGATTTTCGAGCAAGAGCGCGTCTTCGTGGAGGCCATGGGCCAGACCACGACGGTGCTGAACATCAAGCAGGCCGAGCTCTACAAGAAGCTCACCGAGGAGGAGAAGAAGGAATTCGACGAGGCCTGGGAGGCGGGCGACCGCATCGAGATGGCCGACGCGATCATCGACTCCATCGTCGTCTGGACGAACCTCGGACTGAGCCTCGGGCTGCCGATGCAGGCGCTGTGGGACGAGGTTCTGCGCTCGAACATGGCCAAGATCGGTCCCGACGGGAAGGTGACGAGGCGTGAGGATGGAAAAGTCCTCAAACCGGCCGGATGGACGGCCCCCGATATTGCTGGTGTTCTCGAGATCCACGAGACGCTCGCCGCCGACGCCTCCTGATCAGGGGAGGTCGGGTGTTCTTCACAGGTCCATGCAGGGAGTGTGGAGGAGCTCGGCCTCCTTCGCCGGCAGGCAAAAGGAAGTTCTGTGAGCCCTGCTTGGCCGCACGGATGAGGCTAAGCGACAGGACGAAGCAGAAAGCCCGACGCGCCAAAAGCGGGCACAAGGAGAAGTACCGGGCGTGGTCGGTCATGAAAAAGTACGGGATCACCATCGAGCAGATCGAGGTGATGCTCCTAAAGCAGAATGGATGTGCCATCTGCCATTCTGAACATCCAGGCTGGAACAAGGGGTGGAACGTAGATCACGACCATCAAGACGGGCGTGTTCGAGGCATCTTGTGTCAGCCGTGCAATTTGATGATTGGCCTCTCGAAGGATCGAACAGACACCCTGGCTAAGGCAATCGAGTACCTCGAGCGCAGCAAGACGACCGGCAATTTGTGCACCCAGGTGCACGCTGAAGGCCAAGGAGGGCCTGACCCCGCATGAACACCTCGCCCGTCCGACCGATCTCGCTCGACGACCGGATCAAGGACAACGACCCGCGCAGCCCTGGCCGCGTGCTCACGGTCACCGGCTTCGAGAACGTCTCCGGCATCCCGATGGTCCTCTGCAAGACCGGTGCCCGAAACGTGAAGGTGCCGCTCAGCCGCATCTACCTCGACGACAAAGAGAGGCGCACCGGTTTCTCGCGAGTCGCATGACCATGAGTATCGTCCTGCTGGTCTGCGGGGGCCGGGGCTACGGGCGTATGCCCGAAGTCTACAACCGCCGTGACAAGGCCGCCCTAATGGAGAAGGCCCGACTCGAGTGGGTGGCCGGCTGGGCTGGCATGGACAAGGTGCACCAGCAAACCCCCGTGCGACTGCTGATCCAAGGCGAGGCACCGGGTGGTGACGCCATGGCCAAGGCCTGGGCTGCCGCCAACAAGATCCCTTGCCGTGGTTTCCCCGCCGATTGGAAGGCTCACCCGAAGTCCGCCGGCCCGATCCGCAACAGGCAGATGCTCGTGGAGGGCAAGCCTGACGCGGTCCTCGCTCTTCCTGGACACAAGGGCACCGAAGATATGGTCAAGCAGGCCCGCCGAGTGGGGCTGCCCGTCTACTTTCTCGCCGGCGCTGCGTAATTCCTATTGCACCGAGGCCGGCTCCAGGCAGCCTCGGTGCACTACCCAAACCCAAGGAGGGGTTCATATGAACGAGACCGCAGTCCTCAACGCCGCGCCGATCGACACCGTCCAGAAGGCCTGGGTCGATGCTTTCGTCGACCGCTTCGTTGAGCTCGCCACGGGCAAGGTGGAGCCCCCCATCACCGAGGATGAGCTCCGGCTGTTCGCCCGCATCGCCGGCAATGGCAGCTACGACGTCTTCAAGAACGACCCGCCCGACGAATGCGCCCAGGGCGAGTGGGAAGAGTGGCTGGAGGCCAGCCGGTGAGCACACAAGCTCTTCTGGGCCTCATCCGCTCTCTCGACGATGTGGCCAACAAGCTCGGGCTCGAGCTGGCCATTCTTCCGGACGCGCTCGACCTGATCTGTAAGGCCACCGACATGCTGGAGGAGTATGCGAAGGTGGCGCAGCCCGGCCTGCAGGTCGAACGCAGCAAGCCTTCGAAAGTCCCGCAAGGACATGTCGAGGTCCGCGTTGCCATAGCTGTCGATCCAACAGGAAACTGGAACTCGAACGGCTGGAAGGACGCCGAGGGCAGTGCCGCAATGGACAACGCCATCGAAGGCGTCAGTGACGGAGAGGCTCGGTACTGGCTGACCGCCGTGCTCCCCATTCCCAAAGCGCCTGAGATCAAGGCTGAAGTCGAGGTCGTGCCGTGAGCCGCGCCAAGGGCATGCTGCGCCTGACGGATGACGTCACGATCGACCCGGAGAGCGTATCGCTGATCAAGATCGTCCGTAGCACCTCGTACAGCAACGGGCTGCCGGTCCTGATCATCGAGCGGCACATAGGCAAGACCCTCTTCATCTCGGCCGCCGATGATGCGGATGTCGATGTTCGCGCCCTCAAGGCGAAGCTAGAGCAGGCCTGCGGGGTGGCCCCGGCATGAGCACCCGGCCCAGAGTTGGAGACCCGGTCACCTATCGAGGTGAGCCCGCTGGGATCGTGTCCAGCGTCGAAGGCAACCTGTGCTGGATCAAACCGGACGAGGGCGACACGACCTTGTTCATCTGGCGCTTCAAGAGCCGGGTTCACGGAGGTGAGCCCGTTATGAACACCCTTCACGACTGGCCGACCAAGCAGTCCGAGTACGTGGTTCCCCACTGACGGCTGGCCCTGACCGAACAAGTCACTGAACAAGTCCCGGCTCCAAGGAGGGAGCTCAACATGAAGAAGACCATCCTCACCCTCACCGCCGCCCTCACCCTGGCGGCATGCTCCGATGGACCCACCGCCAAACGGGTCGCAGAAGACCAGGGTTTCACCCAGGTCGAAACGACGGGCTATCGCTGGAGCGGCTGCGGCGAGCAAGACAGCTACCGCACCGGCTTCCGGGCTCTGTCTCCGAATGGGCGCCGCGTCTCCGGCGTGGTCTGCAGCAGCTCGTTCTTCGGGTTCGGCAAGACCAACACGCTGAGGCTCGACTGATGCCCGGCACCTGGAAGACCCAACGCCTTGTCGACGGCCTGCACAAGGCTGCGATCGAGGGGGCCTTGTCCGAAGGCTGGGAGCCTTTCGCTGTCTGCCCGCACGGAGCGGAGACCTACGTCTGGTTCCGTAAGCACTCGCCTGCCGAGACGACGGTGGAGGCCGGGGTTCACATCGACGCCCGCGCGTTCGATTCCACTGGGTTCCGAGAGACCGTCAGCAAAATGGTTCGGGTCGCACTCGAGGAACAGGCCCGTGTGGTTCAGCCGGATCATCACTCCGTCGGGACGCCGCCGATGGTCAAGCTTGACAGCCGCCCCGACGAACCATGGGCCGGCCCAGAGATGTCCGAGGCTGAGAAGGCCCTGCGCGCATGTCACGCCGCTCGAATGGAGCAGATCCGGCGCTCCATCGCCGCGCACCAGGAAGGCATCCAGAGGCTGACCGAGGAGCGCGGTCGAATGCTCGACGAGCTCTACGCCCTGAAACGCTTGGAGGGCTGGACGCCATGATCTGGGTCGGATTCCTCCAAGCCTCGCCCCTGTTCGGCGGCACCGCCGCCTATGTTCAGGTGAGACACAATCAAGAAGGAATGGCAGCCGGCCTATGGGTGCTCGCTGTCATTGCTCTCGCTCTGGCCGGCGCCGCTGCTGGTAACAGGTGGGGAGCATGATCGCCCTCGGACAGGGCTTCCTCGCCCTCACCGCCCTGCTCTCGGTCGTGTCCGTCTATGCCCAGATCAAGACCGGCCGGTCCGACGTATCCGTCGCCTTCTGGATGCTCGCCCTGCTCTCCCTGATCGGGGCCGGCATCATCACGCTCAAGGTGACCCTGACATGAGATATGCCATCGGCATCAGTCTCCTCCTGTGGGTGCTGATCATCGCAGCCGTGAATCTGGTGATCGGCTCATGAACGACATGCAGGTAGGTCGCATCGAGTTCGGCCCAGCCGATCCCCACAAGCGGGCGCAGTTCGAAGAGATGCTCCGCAAGGCCAAGGAGTGGTTCGACGGGCTATCTCCCGTCGACCAAGCCCTTCACCGCGCAGAGCAGCGGCGCAGCATGATCCGAGGTCTGGCCGGCCAAGATCCGGGCCCAGGTATCCTGGTGGAGGAGGTCAAGCGGCTAAGAGCGCTCGTTGTGTCTCTTGGCGGCACCCCATGATCGGCAAGATCGACGAACACCTGATCGAGCGGGCCCAGGATGCTGCTGATGCCCTGGGCATATCCCCACTCAAAATCGCAGCCCAACTCTGTATGGGCTGCATCGCCTTCAGCATCCTGTACGAGGTGCTCCGCTGGGAGGGCACCGTTAATGCGACGCACTTCCTCGTAGGTGTCGTCGTGGTGGTTCTGGCCGGACACTATCGCCTGATCGCGGCGATAGACGACAAGCCAGCCGGCCCCGCCATGAATCCGCTGCGGCTCCGCTACTGGCTCTGGAGAAGACTAACCATCTTCCTCATCCCGACGATGGCCGGCTCAATGACCGCTGTGTGGTTTCACTCCCCAGCACTGCAGGCGGCGATCGACTGCGCACTGGCTGGGATGTTTGTGTGCCTCCCCTTCTTCGCGTCCTGCACCAAGCGGCCCCCTAAGCAGAAGCGGGCCACGGTGATGCGCCAGAACATCATCCTGCAAGGAGCGTGACTATGACGGTCTACGTCGACGACGTGCGGCATCAGTTCGGCCGGATGGTCATGTGCCACATGTGGGCGGATTCCCTGGAGGAACTGCTGGTCATGGCAGACGCCATAGGGGTCCAGCGCAAATGGCTGCAGGTGCCTCCGAAAGCGAGTTGGGTGCATTTCGACATAGCCCTGTCGAAGAAGGCTCAGGCTCTGAAACTCGGAGCTGTTCTGACGGATAAGTACGGCCCCTTGGAACACCTGGCTCGCCAGAAAGGTGATGAGGCGAAGCTCGAACAGATCACCCAGATTCGGACGCAGAGGGCCGGCTGAGACGCGATCATGCCTCCGGAGATACGCCCAGCACCGAGCATCGAGATGATCAGAATGGCTGGATAGAAAGTGCCGAAAAAGTGCTTCCGAACGATAGCCAAGGATAGCCGATGCCTCCCGCAAAAATCCCCACCAGGGAAGAAGAGATCAACCTCGCTGCGAGGGACCTCTCGATGCGCATCGGCTTGTCGATGATGGACCAGCTCAGGCGCACCGGTCAGTCGTTCGGGAGCATGGCGGTGACCCTGCAGGTGCCCGAGATCGAAGTTCGGGTCGCCATGCTGGGCCTGCTGGAAGGTTCGATGGGACAGCACATGACGCTGCAGGGTTTGGCCGAACTGTGCGTGGCCGCTGATCTGGTGATCGACCTGGGCGCGATGTCCACGGAGGAGTTCGCCGAGAGGGACGGCTCGTATGAGCGCTTCACCGACGGCGGTGACGCAGAAGATCCGGAAGAAGGGGTGCTGGAAGACCATGTCGGGACACAGCACTGATGGCCGCCGGCCGCGCCCCAAGATCGTTCCTTGGCGCCGTCGTATCCGCCAGCCGACTCTTGGCTCGCCCCTGGTTCGGTTTGTTTTCACTGCTGCCAACGCCAAACGGGTTTCCCTATCCGAGGTCGCGCGGGCGTCTGGTCTGGAACGAAAGACCCTGCATCGCTGGCAAGGTCACAGCACAGCGCTGCTCGCTCCTGTCGAAGCAGCTCTCGGCGCGCTCGGTTATCGCCTGGTGGTGCAGGACATGGACACGGGAAGGATCATTTCGCCCGAGGCGTCGAATGAAGAAGTCGAAGCGGCGATATTAGAAGAAGAAAACCCCGTGACAGAAACTGCGCCCACGACTACGAAGTAGAAGCTGTTCGTGGCCAAGGAGGGTCGCTGCATGACTATCAAGATTGCTCAGGCCAAGCTGGCCGAGCATCGTGTAAAGGCCGATATCCGGCCACCTCTAATCACGTTGATCTGTGACGCCTCTTGGTGCCCGACGACCAACGCGGGCGGGTGGGCCATCTGGTGGAAGTCGAGTGCGAAGTCCGGCAAAGCCTCCGGTTTCTTCAACACCCCCTTCGCCAAGTCGTACATCGCCGAAGCCGCCGCGATCGTGAATGGACTGCACCGCGCCGATGCCCAGGGTGCTCAGGTGCTGGTCCAAACCGACTGTCTGTCGGCGATCAGCCTGCTACGCGACAAGCCGAAGCCGGCCAGCGGCGCCGACGCCCTGATGGTATGGGAGAGGTTCTGTAGCGTCTCCACACACACCGGCGCGCGCGTCACCTTTCGGCACATCAAGGCGCACAGCGGCACCGACACGCCGCGCACCTGGGTGCACGACATGCTCGACCAAGAAGCCCGCTTCCAGATGCGCCTCCGCCGGCACGAGCTGAAGGGCGCTGCGTAATGGTGATCCGTCTGCACCCGGGTGCACAGCTTCCGGAGGGAGTTCCAAACCTGTGGAACAACAAGCCCGTCACGATGACCCCGGAAGCTCTTCTCGATTGGGTCCGCCTCGTCTTCCCGCACGTGAAGGTGCTCTCGCCCGAGTTCGGCACGAAGATCGTGACCACCGACGGCGGCTATCTGACGGACCACGAAGAGACCATCACCACTTTGAACCAGGAGATCGCAGACACCTGGTTCAAGGAGCCTAAGCACACGCTCGTCGACCACGGTGAGATTGCGACCAGCGATATCGCGGCGAACGCGGTTGCGGCGAACCCCAACGTCGCCGGCAAGAAAGTGTGGCCTGGCAAAAAGACTATCGCCGCGATGTTGGACCCGGGCATGTACATCAACGACGAGCCGGTTGAGCACTACGGCTTCGGCCTACCGCACAATCTGAGTAAGACCGCGACCATGGGTATGCTGTACAGCGGCGGCCAGGTCCCCGCGACGGTCCGAAACATGCAGCTCGTCGAGCACCTGCCCCACGACGGTGCCGTGGAGAAGCTCTTCGTCGCGTCGTTCTGGAGCGAGGCCACACACCGAGCCTCAGCCTCCTGGCATTGGACGCGGAATGGAAATCACAAGGTCGGGACGGGTATCATGCTCGGGGGCCACTTCAATGGGCCGGTCGAAGCCCTTGTGCTGAGCATCGTTGAGGCCTTGAGGAAAGTCACACACGCCAAGCCAATCTCGGCCGACCTGCCGATCATCGTCGATGTGCCAGCCCTTTATGCCCAGGACGTCTATCTGGCGATGAAGATCGGCAAGGGTATGGAGAAGCCCCGCTGCAAATTGATCCTGAAGGCGCTCGATAATTTGATCGACAGCCGCTCCCTGAAGATCGGCGTGGTGTGCAATCTGCCGTACCAACAAGGAATGCATGCGAGCGTCTCGCATGGCCAAAAGGAGGGCGCGAAGTACGCCGCCCGCGTGGCGCTGATGGCCGATCCGCAGCAGGCCTTGGCCATGGACATGCACGGGCTTGCACATCAGGCCTACGAAGCCGAGCCGATGACCGAGGCCGACAAGGAGCCTTGGTGGGTTCCGAAGATGGAGCCGCTGCCCTCGATCTACGACGACTACGTGCCCGTTGAGAAGCCAAGCTTCGCCATGAAGTCGAACGGCGACATCGTGGCCGGACCAGGAGGCAGTAAGCC
This sequence comes from Roseococcus pinisoli, assembly GCF_018413645.1. Classification (GTDB taxonomy): domain Bacteria; phylum Pseudomonadota; class Alphaproteobacteria; order Acetobacterales; family Acetobacteraceae; genus Roseococcus; species Roseococcus pinisoli. The sequence goes on along the minus strand of NZ_JAHCDA010000003.1, from coordinate 68,903 downwards.
GATGAAGGCGATCTTCTCGTTTGCCGACCCTGCAAACGGCTATGACAACGCGACGGAGGAGGTGAGCACACCTCTGTTGGATGATTTCAACGAAGCCGTGAAGAGCCTGCTCAAGGACGATGGCTTCTGGAAAGACAAGCTTTAGCCAGCCCCAAGCGCGACCAAGGAGGGTCACATGGAGCTCGAGAGAATAAACCCCCACAAGGCAGCTTCAATCATGGGCTGCACCGTGCGGACGCTGACCTATTATGCAGTCCTCGGAAAGATTCCTGGAGCGATGAAACTGTCCGGCCGCTGGACGTTCAGAGAGCAGGCATTGAGAGACCATATTGCTGAGCAAGAAGCCTTGACCCAGATGCGCGCGGCAGCCTCTATTTCGGCAACCAAGCAGCCCTCTGCAGCAGGCCTCCCCAAATGTCCGCCACCGATGAAAAGCTCCCTGAAGGCCTATACCGCAGACCCAACCGTGAAGGTCTGTACGGACGGGTCCGGATCGACGGTGCTCTTCGGACAGTCGGCCTACGCGCTATGGAAGTCGAACAAGCAAAAGAAGAGCGCGACGCCTGGGCAAACAGTCTGAGAAAGAAGGCCGCCAAGAGCGTTGCCGCCCAGGCTAAAGCGCTCAAGGCCGGCCCCTCGGTGTTGTGGGAGGACGTGGTCGAGGCGGCTATTGGTCACGCAGAAGGATCGGGTCTGAAGCCGGCCACCCTGAAGCGCTACCGCAGCTCGCTGGATACCATCGACCCGCTGCTGCGAGGTGAGCGCGTCGACACGATCACGATGAAGCGGCTCCACCGTCTTGTGAAGGAGCGCAGACAGCCGCGCGTCGTGATGGTCGCGGGCAAGGAAAAAGGTTTCGACACACCCACGAATGCGACGATCAACCGGGACCTGAGCGCGGTGTCGCTGGTTCTGGAGTACGCCGTCATGGAGGGCTTGGTCGACGTGAATCACGCCCGTCTGATCAGCCGCAAGAAGGTGACGAAGGAGGTCCGAGATCCGAAGGAGATTCCCTCGGACGAAGACATCGCCACGTTCCTGAAACAAGCCTCCCCGGAGTTCGCCAACCTGGTCCGATTCCTTGTCGAGACCGGATGCCGGCTACTTGAAGGTGTCTGCGCACAGATGCCCGATCAGAGCTTGGAAGGGGCCCATCCCTTCGTCATGGTGCGCCACACGAAGAGCAATCAGCCCCGCATGCTGCGCGTGCACCCCGACACCGCCGCCTGGCTGCGAGAGCTGCCTCGCACGACGAAGACCGTGGAGTTTCCGAAGGAGACGGCAACGGGCAAGGCGATGAAGGGCATCCCGGTGTTCTGGCATGGCCGGCCCGAAGACCCGCTGCCCTTTCAGAATGCCTCATCGAACATCGCCCAGTACGGCAAGCGCATCGAAGGCGCGGTCCCTGGCTATCGGCACTTCGGCGCGCACGCCCTGCGGCACCGCTTTGCTCATCGCAAACTCGAGGAGGGGGCCGATTTATTCCTGCTTCAGCAGCACATGGGGCACAGCTCGATCAAGGTGACCGAAGGCTATCTGAAGACGATCAACGTCGCCAAGCGTGAAGCCGCCCTGATGGGTGCTGTCGGCTTGCCGGTTACCACCCTCCCCTTCAAGCCCAAGGGTTAGCTCCATGCCCGATGAGACCAAGCCGTCGACCGGCAAAGCCGTCCTTGTGCCCGCGCCTTGCAGCCAGTGCTCAAAGACTTCGGTCGTCGCGATCAATAGAACCCCGCTGTGCGTGAGCTGCTATTACGAATTCCAGGTCGCCCACCATCTGGAGTTCTCGAGATCTGCTGCCAAGGCAAACAATGCCGCCGCACTGATCGACGCATCCTCACAGTACGGCCTGCCTACACCGCAGATCCAAATCCCCCCTCTCCCAAGGCCTCCCATGCACCTGCACAACATCAAGATCGACAACAGCACCGTTGGTGTCGTTAACACCGGCCAGGTGCAGTCCATGGACGTCAACATGACGATCATGAAGCAAGGCGGAAACGCCAAGCTTGGCCAGGCCCTGGCCGCTTTCACCGAAGCAATCTTGAAGAGCCAACAGCTCCAGGATCAGCAACGGGCCGAGATGGTGGACCAGGTGTCGTTCTTGAGTGACCAGGCGGTGGCAGCGGCAAAAGACCGGAAGCCCGGCGTGATTAAGGCGACGCTGACGAGCCTGGCAACGGCGGCCGGGGGCCTGGTGTCTTTGTCCGAGGCTTGGGACATTCTTCGCCCGCTGCTGGCGTCCTATTTCGGTATCTGAGCCCGGCAGGTCATCGGGAGAACGTTGAATGAAGAACCGACGCCTGGGTGAGAGGCTTAGCCTGCGCCTGTCCCCTGAGGACCTCGAAGCACTAGATAATTGGGGCGAGGCCCGGGGGTGCAAATCCCGATCGGAAATGATTCGCGCCGTTCTTCGCACCCTTAGAAAGGATGCCTCAACCGATTCGACCAAGGAAATCTGATGTCCACCGAACAGCGTCTGAAAGACCTCGAAGAGTTCGTCGACAAGCTGTCGCACCAGCAGTCCCTGCAGGCTGTCGAATGGGGCAAGATCCAAGGCGAATGCTCGGTCTACGGCTCCATGGCCGGCCACCTGCTGCGCCTGCTCCCCCTACCCCTTCATGCATCGGTCCGAGCCATGCTCGTGTCCCAGAGAGAAGACTTCTCACAGAAGATCGAGAAGTATGGAGACAAGCCAGGCACCGCCAATTTCCAAGGCGGCATCGACGGCTGCACCTTGCTGATCACCATGCTGGATGAACCCCAGGAGTAACGACATTGGCCCGACCGCCACCGATGAGTCCTGCACTTCGGGATGAGATGATTGATCTTCGCGTACGGATTGAGCGCGAGTACGATTACGAGCACGCGCTCGCACCCGACGAGGACCCTAAGCCTATGCTCGAGGCGATCACCCGCAAGCATCTGAGGGGTGATGACCGCTGGGAATGGCATGTCCTCTACAAGTCCGGCAACACTGCCAAGTTGATGCTCGCCCCGAAGCCGGAGGCCCTGGAGTGATCTATGATGACAAGGATCGCGAGATCGTTGAACAGGAGATCATGAAGGCCTTTCAGGCCGCCAAGGTCACCCGGCCGCAGAGCGAATGGTTAGCTCTCCTGAAGCGAATAGGGGACGAAAAGGTCAGGTCCATGCGAGGTCACGTCGTTCAAACTTACGAGGCGAACGGCGAGTTCAATGTGCTTGTCTTGCCGGGATAAATTTTCCCCGCGCTAAGTGATTTTCCTCTTGTGCACCCAGGTGCACAGGGTATCGAAGTAGCCATCAGCCAAACCCAAGGAGGGGTTTCAGATGACACCGACCGAACGTGCACGCGCTTTCGCAGAAGCGCTCGAAGCCTGGGCCGATGCCCGGGATGACTATAAGCGCCGTTGGGATAGGGACCTCCCGACCTACCAGGCCCAGTGCACAAAAGACGCAGCCTTAGAGGCGGTCATTGAAGCCGCCGCCAGGCTTGCGTCATGAGTCGGCTCGATGTCCTCCGAGATCTAAATGATCGTTTGGAGAAGGCCGGCACCGGTAGCTCTCACCTGGACGAAGCGCTGTTCGGCCTGCGCGACAATTGGGACGTGCCGCTCAGTAATTCGGCATGGTACGCCTATCGTTCCGCCGGTCGACCCAGCTTCATGATGGAGATCCCCGACGCTCTGTCTCTCTTACCTGACGACTGGATCGTCAGCCTGAGGATCAACGCGCCGATCATCACGACGCACGGCGCCTATAAGCACAGTGCGACGCTGTGGAGGCCGGAGGACACGTTCAACCCGGTCGGATTCGGGGCCGGCCATACGTCCGCAGCAGCCGTCTGCCTAGCCTATGTGCGAGCACTCCTCGACAAGGAGAAGGCGCGCGTCGTCGGCGTGGAGGACGGGGCATGACTCCGGTGATCTACCCGGGCGTCCCGCCCATCCCCGACAGCGTGCCCGGTATGCGGTCGGTGTCCAAGGAGGAGTTCTACTCGACGGTCGGCCCGATGAACGTGCACCCGAGCGTTGTGAATCCGGCATTCAGTTCCTGGGAGACGCCTAACCGCGAGGTCATGGGCCGCTCTTACCCAGGCTGGAAGCACAGCGGTTTGCCGGGCACCCCGAGAGCCTACTTCGTCAAAGACACGCTCAGGCCTCCAGCCGATGCCCTTAGCGAAGCCAAGAAGCTCCTCGGGGCCGCTGCGAAGGCCGTCCTGCTGAAGGAGGAGGCTGCGTCATGAAGACCGTCCATTCGCCAGGTCCCTGGCAGTCCAGCGGCGTCCGCATCAACGGCGAGTTCCTGCTGAAGGCCGAGAAGATGCTGCAGGTGACCTGCCCCACGGGCGCGATCGCCTACATCCCCTACACCGACCGCGTGAAGGGTGAAGCTGAGATGGCCCACGCCGATCAGCGGATAATGGCCGCGTCCCTCCACCTGCTCGACGCGCTCAAGGAATTCGTCCACGGCTACCAGTCCGGCACGCTGACCGAGGCCGAGCGCAATCGAAACGCGCTCGATGCCATCAGCCTGGCCACCAGGGGGTTTACGACATGACCGAAGACATCAACCAGGACGACCTAGCCGGATACGAGGACCTGCTGCTCGCGCTGCCGGAGGACTGCAGAGGTACGGTAAGAACGGCTATGGGCCGACCCGGCACGCCGTATCATGGCAAGGAGCATCTCGGCCGCATGTGGCGCCTGCACCGGGAGGTCTTCCAGGGCGACGGCGACCTCGAGATGGCGCTCCTGATCGCCTATCACGATATCGTCTACGACCCGCAGGCACCGAAGAAGCAGAACGAGGAGCAGTCGACCGGCGTGTTCCTCCGGGCGGCCCCGAACCTCGGCCTCACGCACCAGCAGACGCAGCACATCACGGCTGCGATCCTCGCTTCGGCAGATCACATCGGCGTCGGAATGCGAACCGTCCGGCCCATGATGAACCGATGGGGCTCCTGGTTCCTCGACCTCGACCTCGAGCCGCTTGCCAGCCCCTATTTCGACCGCAACACGGAGCGTCTGCGGGAGGAGTACAGCCACTTGTCACCGGAGAAGTTCAATGCCGGCCGCAAGGCGTTTCTGGGGACCTTCTTGGCGGCTGACTGCATTTTCCGAACCGACATGGCCCGAGTTCGTCAGTGGGAGCAAAAGGCCCGAGAGAATATTTCGAAGGAACTCGCGTGAAGCCCGCGAATGACGACTTCCTACGAACTGAGGGGGAGATCCGCCCGATGCTCACCCGACTTGCGGCCGCAGCCGAACTGTTCCGCACGGACGATCCGACCGAGCTGAGCCTTCTCAACGACCTGGCCGTCGATGGCCTGGTGGCTTGGCGCGGCCCTCTGGTCGCCAGTCGGACGACCGCATCAGGATGGGGTCTGACAGACATTGGCCGGGCCTGGCTGAGGTCACGGCAAGGAAATTAAGACTGTGCACCTGGGTGCACGAAACCACGGCCAAGGAGGGTCGAACGATGAGCACACGAATTCACAAGGCAATGGGCTACGGCATGGTGCATCCGGACCGGCCCTGGCTCGACCAGCGCCTGTACACGGACGACAAGCCGGGTGAGGTCGATGCCTTCGTGAGAGGGCACTACAGGCGCCAGGCCGACAGCAAGGAGAGGGGCTGGTCACAGCTCGGCTTCGATTGCCTCCACCAGCACATGAGCGAGAAGGATCGGGAGCGCTACCCCAAGACCTTCTCGGAGACGGTGCGGTACGCCGAGTACACCGACACGGATGGGGGGCTGAGCCTGATCATACCGCCCAGCCAGGCCACCTATTGGTTCCGGTTCGATGACATCCTCGATTACACGGAGGTCCAGGCCCAGCGCCTGGAAGATCCGCTGGTGACCGTGGTCAAGGAGCTGCCCGTCCCGATCTACCCTTACCTCAACTGGATGGACCCGGTGACCGGCGAGAAGCTGGAGCACTACTCGAACATCAGCGACCGCAAGCGCTACGTCGAAGATCATGGCCACGCGCCCGTGCCGCTGCCACCCGAGGTCATCCTGCTTATCGCCGAGGAGCTCCGCTTCGGAGACTGGAAGCAGCTCCGCCCCTACGTTTGCACGTGGTGGTCCTGACAATCGAACCGACCAAGGAGGGCCGGCCATGAAGATCACCATCTATCACGCGAAAGACAGCGACGACCTGCTGCTCGCCCACAAGCTGCTGACGCTCTACCAGAAGGAGGGCTGGGCGGACGGCTCCCGGCCGACCCCGCGCAAGTGCGTGATCTTCGGCAAAGAGCGGACTGTCGCTGTGTGGGGAGGCCCAGAGCACATACGGGCCGCCTTCCCGAGGCCACTCAATCCACATGATGACGGATGCTGATCACGGGCGGTTCCGGCTCGGAAGGCGCCGGCGTCTCGTCACGAGCTTGGTGCTGGGGGAAAGCCTGGTGAAAGGCCTCCACGGCGTAATGCACGGCGAACACGCTGTAGCCGGCCAGAAGCAAAAAGTAGGCGATGAAGTGGATGAGGGGCGACATGCAAGCGGACTCCTTCCTAAAAAAGCAGGAAGATCCGGTCGCCCCTGAGAGCCCCAATTAGAGGCCGATTCTGGGTTTAGCTGCAATAGGCGAAGTGTCCGTTGCCCCCGACATCCTCAGAAACCCCAGAAATTTTAGAAAGCCGAATCAATCTGTTGGGGTGCAGCGCATAGACGTTCGACAGCAGATTCGTTGCGTCGTTATCAGGCTAAAGCAAGCGCCTGCGTATTTCATCTTGCACACTTCGATAGACCAGGCACGAAGGCGACCACATGGCCAAGGAGGGTCGAACGATGAGCCAGCAGATTTCCCAGCCGACCGGTCCCGACCAGAACGGCGCTTACCAGTGCAACGGCTGGGACATCCAGCAGACCGGTGCGGGTGACTGGCGCTGCTCCGTCATCGACGAGGATGGCGACTACCTCCAGAACGAGTATTTCGACACGAAGGCCAAGGCCCTCGCGCACGCTCGCAAGGAAGCCTCCTAATGGACGATGAGCGTCTCGAGTACCTGATCGGCTACCTGCGTGACCACCACGCGGGAGGGTTCGTGAATTGGGTCGTCCACCGCGACGAGCTGCTGAACGCGCTGGTCGACCTTCAAAAGCTGCGCGAGCGCCCCTTGCACTGCCCGAGCTGCAACGGGGATCACCCGTAATACCTCCAAATACCTCTTGCCAATATGCAGGCGGCAGCCCAGAAGAAAGACAGACGTCGTGGCCAAGGAGGGTCGCAAAATGTCCATGAGAAAGTTGCTGTTCAGACGAACCGAGTCGGCGGACTTCGCCATTGACTTCGCCGACCGGGCACACCGCTATCAGAATCGCAAGTATTCTGGTGAGCCCTATGTCTTCCACCTGATCGAAGTGCACAACATCGTGACCGGCTACACGGACGATCCCGTGACGCTGCAGGCCGCGCTGCTGCATGACGTCGTCGAGGACACGCCCGTCGAGCACCAGGCGATCCAGGCCATCTTCGGCCACGAGGTCGCTGATGTGGTGTGGGAGCTCACCGACCAGTTCACCGGCCCCGAGCACGGCAACCGCGCAGCTCGCAAGGCCCGAGAAGCCGCCCGCCTCGGCAACTGCAGCGGGCGAGCGCACACGATCAAGATCGCCGACCTCTGTTCGAACACGCGCTCGATCGTGCTGCACGATCCCAAGTTTGCGCCCGTCTATCTGAATGAGAAGCAGCAGCTTCTGCCGATACTGACCAAGGCCCCGCCGCTGATGCGCGCCTGGGCCGCCGACAAGCTTGCTCAGGTCGTCGCGTCCGGCACCTGGGTGTCCACCACAGCCAAGGAGGGCTGAAATCATGACCGACGCGCCGGAAGACAAGGGAGAGCGGCTGCTGTTCGAGCAGTTGTGCGACCGTGATTATGCAGGGGACCGCCTCGCCAGCATCGCAGCGGGCCTGGGCGCCATGTCGAAGGCGGTGCCGCAGGAAGGCAGCTTCAGCAAGATCCTCGCGATTTACTGCAACGAGGTCGCGAAGGCGGGTCGTGAGCTGATGGCCTTCCGTGAGAAGCCCACGGTCGAGACCCGGGAGCAGAAGCTCGAGACCCTACTGCGCGGCCTCCTGCAGAACGCCTGGATGTACGACGACGACCTCGAGAACCCGGTTGGCGACCAGCGCGACGCTAACGTCAACGCGAACGAGCTGCACGAGATTGCCAAGGAGCTCGACGCGCTCGGTGCGGCCCCGCCCATGGGGCATGACACCTGGGCCAGTTTATGGCCCCTGCAAGTGGGGGAGGACGACGAAGACGACGGCACCGCAGAAGACGAGGACGACGAGGAGATCAGTTCCCGTGTCATCGAGAAGGCCGTTGGTACGACCGAGCTCTGTGACCCTTCCCGGCTGAAGATACACTCGACCTTCTTGGCTGATGGCGTCGGACCGCTCTGGTGCGTCGTTGCGACGAAGCAGGGCAACTGGATCAGGGCGCAAGTCATCAACGGTGGCTGGAACATCGGCTTCGATCTGGACACCGGCATGGCAACAGAGAAGGGGACCGACAAGGAGGCCCTGCCGCACGCCCTGCAGGCCCACATCACCTACACAGGGAGCTTCAAGGGGTTCAGCGACCGCCAGTACAACGACGCGATCGCCTTCGCCCAAGAGCAGGTCCGCAACGCAGCCAAGGAGGGTTGAATGTCCAAGAACATTGTCATCGTCACTGCTCCCAACGGGTGGATCGTCCAGCAGGATGCCGGCCATCCTGCCCAGGTCCTCGACCTGATCGGTGTGGCCGAGACCATCGACGGCCTCTGCAGTCTGCTGAAGGCCCGCCTCACACCCGAGGAGGCCTCCCCAGCAACGCAGGCTACCAACCTCACCCCCCAGCCTTCGCGCCGTTCCCGCACGTCTCCAGCCCAAGGTGGACGGGCCGGCCCCGAGAGCCGCCGCGCCTGGACCGAAGAGGAGAACGAACTCCTGCGCAATGGGCACGGCACCCGCACTTCTATCGAGACCATCGCCGGCGCTCTGAGGCGCAACTGCGGGTCCGTCTACGCGCAGATGCTCAAGCTCGACCTGAAGCCCCGTACCGGCGACCATGAAGCTGTGCAGAAAGAGCGGGCATCGCTCCCGACTCTCGATCTGAGTCATGCTGCGTGATGCTCGTCTTCATCACCAAGCATGCCCTGACGACTGGCATCTGGTCGTTCGACGGCGAGGTCAAGCAGAGCGGCAACATGATCCGCTTCAAGGGCGAGAAGGACACCCTTCACCATCACTACCACGGAGAAGGCCGGGAGTGGCACCTCACCCTCGAAGCCGCCCAGAAGCGAGCTGAGGAGATGCGCCTGGCCAAGCTCGCCTCGCTGCGCAAGTCGGTCGAGAAGTTCGAAGGCACAACCTTCGGCCTCGTGAAGGCCCTGTGATGACGACGATTGCCGTCGGCATGAAGGTGAAGCTGCACGACAGCCAGGTGAAGGTCTTCAAGTCGTTCGCCGGATGGCAGGGGGAGGTCGTAGGGCCTCCCGGGGTGAAGGGCGAGGTCGAGGTCGTGTGGACACACCCAACTCGTGACTCCGTCCACCTGAGCCGGTGGAAGCCTGAACACCTGGTGCCGGCATGATCACCGCAGATGCCATCGGAAAGGAGGTCATCGTCATACGTCGATGGAATGAGGCCGACTCACGTCTGAAGATCGGCATGTCGGGTGTCGTGCGAGACGTCGTGTACCACACCGCGCCGAAGTTCTCGCAGTACGTCGTCGTCGGATTTCCCTTCGACCGGGAGATGAAATTCTACTTGGACGAGGACATGGTTGTCCTACTGAAGGAGTCGGGCCTGAAGCTCGTGGTGCACCCACCGCTTTCCGCCCTAACACCGAAGCAGCCCCAGCTTCCCTGGTGCTGAGCTGATCCCCACGGCCAAGGAGGGCCGATCGCATGCCGAAGAAGACCCGCCGAGTTCATTTCCTTGTCTCTCTGGACCTGCCGCCAGACACGACCCGTACCGATCAGGCCAAAAGCATCGGGGATCTCATCCGGTACGGCAAGGCGTCCATCGGACAGCCGGGCGACCCGACGAATGTTAGGGCCAGGGCGCTGACGAACGCCGATGTACTGCTCAAGCAGAACGTCTTCAACGAGGCCACTGACGCGGTCCTCGCAGATCGGCCTGAGAATGGTAAGAAGGAGTTGATGAAGGCCACGATCAGAGCCTTCATCACCGCCGTGAACGCAATTCAGCGGAGCCGCAAGGTATGATCCTGGCCCCGTTCTGCTGGACGTGCCTCGGCACCGGCGGCATCGAGGTCTACCGAGCAGAGCGACCCAAAGGCCTACGGTTCATCGCGTGGCCTTGCCCCGTCTGTGAGGCCCCGCCGCATCCCGCAATCGGCCCCGCCGAAATCAGGAGCCATGCTCGATGAGTGGTCAGACCCGCTTTATGTCTCTCGTCGAGAGCGGCGCGAACATAGTCGTCGGCTTCGGTGTGGCCATCGCCTCGCAGCTCGTCGTCTTCCCGATGGTCGGCATACCGCCCCAGAACCTCTCCACGCATCTGGAAATCGGCGCCTGGTTCACGCTGATCAGCCTCGCCCGATCGTACTGCATCAGGCGTTGGTTCAATGGCCTGAAGTTTCGACGCGACACCTGATTCTGTGCACCCAGGTGCACGCATTTCTCTTGCACCCAGGCCGGCCAAAGCTACGACGAAGACATCATTCAGATGACCAAGGAGGGTCAGATAATGAACGAAAAAGCCCAACCCCAGGACACCGAGCGCGCCGCCGTCGAGGCGATGGCGGCCCTCATCCCGGACGCGGTAGTGCGGGACGCCTACGACCACGCGATGGCCTATGCCGAAATGGCCGGCGGCTTGTCCGCCATGCGCCAGGGTATCGCCATCGCCCTGACCACCCTCCACCCCCGCATCGGCGCCGTCCTGCGCGGCGAGGCGGTCGTGACCATGCTGCCGGGCGACATTCTGCCGGAGTTCGCTGTCGGGCAGACCTGGGTTCCGACCTCCGGCCGGGCCCAGCCGCGTACCATCATGTGGATCGGAAAGGGGCCTCGACACTGGGTCGACGTGCCGTGCATCGGATGGGCGCACGACCCGGTTAACCCGTCTTGGGTCGAGGGTGACTACCGCCATGATGGCTACCTCCGGGTGCCCGAATGGCGGGGCTGGATCAAGAACCGAAAGGCCCAGCTCGCCGCCTCGCCCTACGCGGCGGGAGGTGGGGCATGAGCTTCGACCCGACCCCGCTGATCGAAGCGGCGAAGAAGGCCGGCGGCCAATCCTGGCGGCATAAAGGGAAGGACGGGAAGTATCTCTCGCCCGGCGACTGGGAGGTCGCGAACTACGAGTCCGCCGGCTACACCTGGGTGCCTGTGAGAGACGGGAAGCGCGTCGTTGCGCTGGTCACATCGGAAGACGTCGCCGATGATCCTGCCTGCGTCCATGACGCGGCCCACATCGCCGCCTCCAACCCCGCTGCCATCCTCGCCTGGGGCGCCCACACCGACGCCCAGGCCGCGCGCATCGCGGAGCTGGAGGCAGGATTGCGGATGGTCCTCGCCATGTACGGGGACGATCTCAGCCACGCGAAGTTCCGTGAGGCCGCTCGGTTCCATGCCCGCGCCGCCCTGGAGCCCCGCGCATGAGCGCCGCGACGCCCTGGGACGGCGTGCCGCTGCGGGCGGATGTGGATGGGTGGCACGTCGTTGATGGGCAACCCTTCGGCTGGATCGCGTCTCTCCAGAACTGGAAGGACCACGCTGGCCGTTTCCTCAGCGCCAAGGTGTTTGCCGGTCGCGTCTATGCCGGCCCCGTCCGCACCGACGCCGACCTCGGCGCCGCCAGTGCTGCGGGGGCGCTGGCCATGAGGGAGGCGTGTGCGCAGGTCGTTGAGGACAACCCGGTCGCGGGGATGGCGTGGTCTACGCAGCATGAGCGGCTGGTGAAGGTCACACCGGGGATGACGCCCCATGAATTAATCGCTGCTACCCGCGCCCTCCCCATCCCCGACGCCCCGGCGCTGGCCACCGCGCTGGAGCAGGCGCGCAGGGAGGAGCGGGAGGCGTGTGCTCGGATCGTCGAGGCGCGGGCAGCCGCCTACGATAACGAGCACGGCATCTACGACCACAGCACCGGGGTGACCGAGTATCCTGGCAACGGTGATGAGTGGATGGAGGAGTGGGGCAGTATCGCCGGCACCATCCGCGCCCGCACGCCCACGACCGGGGAGCAGGCCGAGGGAGGGGCGTGATGGAACGCGCTCTAATCTGGATGCGAGCTGCGGCAGGGGCGGCGATGCTCATCGTCGCAACCCTTGGGGCGTGCGGGGTACGGTTGATATGAAAACCCCACCCCGCCAGCCAATGGAAAAAATGGTCGTGGTGCCGGCCGCCCTACTCAAGACCGTCGTCGAGATGTGCAGCCGCCCCGGCAACGACTCGACTTTCGGTATCATTCGTCTTCGGAAGATCCTGGCTGGTATGAAGGCCGGTCCCCGGAATTCCATTTAGACGGCTGCAGCAGTCCCAGGCATCGCATCTTAGCCACGAAGCCTGGGGCATCACCGGTTAGGTGAGACCCATCTTCTAATTTTTGCCCGTCATCCTCGGCAGCACTCGGCCTAATCCCGGATGATCTGTAGACGAGGCGCAGGAGCTGCTCTCCGATACCCTGCCGCGTCCAAGACGGGACAAGGTTGCAATTTGAGATATACAGCTCGCCTGGGCCGTGCCCGCTTTCAATAAAGCGGAAGATTAGGCTTCCGATTCGTTGCCCCTCGCAGGTGAATGCCCGGGCTTCGTAGCATTCCTCGTCGTAGAGGAGTTCGACTTTACGGCCGTCGTGGCAGGTGTAGCTCTCTTGCAAGGTCGTCCCCTGGTCCCTTTCGGGCCCCTATTGCCAGTATAGCCAGGGCGTATAGCCGGCCTCGGTGAGGGGGATGATGGAGCGATACCGATAGGGCTCAGGTATAGCCGGAGGTATAGCCGCCGCTACAAGTGGTTTCCGGGGTATAGCCCAGGAGAGCCTCAATCACGCTGTAAGTCGCAGAAAATAAGGGATGGCGGAGGGGATGGGATTCGAACCCACGAAAGGGATTATCTCCCTTTAACGGTTTAGCAAACCGCCGCCTTCGGCCACTCGGCCACCCCTCCGCAGGGCTTGAAGTTCACACGACGTATGCGAGTGGGTTGATACAGGGGGCGCCTCCTCACGTCAAACGCCCCCTGCCGATTCTTAGCTCAGCGCGACTTCGAAGCCCTTCGCCGTCGCCGGGCGGGCCATCATCCGCGCGTACCAGGCCGCGACATTGGGGAGATCGTCGAAGGGCACCTCGTGCCGCTCGTGCCGCCAAGCCCAGCCCAGGATCGCGAAGTCGGCGATGCTGGGCTCGCCTTCCGTCGCCACGAAATCGCGCCCGGCCAGGCGGCGGTCCAGCACGCCATAGAGACGCTTCGTCTCCTTGTGGTAGCGGTTGAAGCCATAGTCGCGCGCCGGCCCCTCGGGCTGCATCAGGAAGTGGTGCACCTGGCCGGGCATGGGGCCGAAGCCGCCCATCTGCCACATCAGCCACTCCATCACCTGGACCCGCGCGCGCAGGTCCCTCGGCAGGAACTTCCCGGTCTTCTCGGCGAGGTAGTAGAGGATCGCGCCGCTTTCGAAGACGGTGATCATCTTCCCGTCAGGCCCGTCCGGATCCTTGATGGCCGGGATACGGTTGTTGGGCGAGAAGGCGAGGAAGCTCGGCTCGAACTGCTCGTCCTTGCTGATGTTCACGGTTTTCACCGTATAGGGGAGGCCCATTTCCTCGAGCGCCACGCTGATCTTCCGGCCGTTGGGCGTGTTCCAGGTGTGCAGTTCAATCGTCATGGACGTGCCTTTTCGCGAGAAATCGTTTGCCCCACCTTATGACCGGAACGCTTCGCCCGGAAAGCGGGCGCCTGAAGGACGATACGCCCATGACGACACCTGCCGGCCCCTCCGACGACATGATCGCGCGCCTGCGCTACGAGGCGGCGAGCCGATCGGTCGTCGTCGCCTATCTGCTCTGGTTCTTCCTGGGCTATGGCGGCGTGCACCGGATGTACCTGCAGCGCTGGATCTCGGGCCTGCTGATGCTGATGCTCTTCGGCGTCTCGATGCTGCTGACGGTGATCCTGGTGGGCTATCTGGGCCTCGGCCTCATCATCCTGTGGTGGCTGCTCGACGCGCTGCTCATCCCGGGAATGACGGAACGCCACAACGCCCGGCTGATCGACCGCCTCACGCGTTGAATTGTCCCCATCCTGCGATATTTCGGTCATCGTATGTGGGCTAGGTGTGGCCGAACCTACTGGAGGACTTGAACATGTCGGACGTGAAGATCGAAATCGAAGGCGACAGCGATGCCGCCGTGGCCCTGGCGCTGCTGCGCATGATCGCCGTCGCCGAAGGCAAGGAGGAGGAGGGCGATCGCGGCTGGTACCTCGAGACCTATGCCGCCTGCCTCGCCGTCGTGCGCGATGCCGACGTCCTCGAGCTGGATGACGAGGACGACGAGGAAGAGGACGAGGACGAGGCCGACGAAGGCGAGGACGTCCCCGCCAAGGGCTGACCTTCCGTGGGGCGGGGACGGCGCGATGCCGTCCCCTTCCCGTCTCAGCCCAGCCGCTTCTTGAGCACGTCGTTGACCAGGGCCGGATTGCCCTTGCCGGCCATGGCCTTCATCGTCTGGCCGACGAAGAAGCCGAACAGGCCGACCTTGCCGCCCTGATACTGCGCGATCTTGTCGGCATTGGCCGCAAGGACCGCATCCACCGCCGCCTCGATCGCGCCCGTATCCGTCACCTGGCGCAGGCCGCGCTTCTCGACGATCGACGCCGGCGACTCATCGGCCTCCAGCATCGCCTCAAAGACGTCCTTGGCCAGCTTGCCGGACAGCGTGCCGTCGGCGATCAGGTCCAGCAGCCCGCCGAGATTCTCGGCGCTCACCGGGCTGTCGGAGATGTCGCGCTTCAGGCGGTTGAGGGCGGCGAAGTAGTCGCCCGTCACCCAATTGGCCGCGACCTTCGCGTCGCGCCCCTTGGCCACGATCTCGAAGAAGGCCGCGGTCTCCTTCTCGATCGTCAGCACATGCGCATCGTAGGGCGAGAGGCCGAGACCGACGTAGCGGGCGCGCCGGGCATCGGGCAACTCGGGCAGATTGGCCTTGAGCTCATCCACCCAGGACTGCTCCAGCACCAGCGGGGGCAGGTCGGGATCGGGGAAGTAGCGGTAGTCATGCGCATCCTCCTTCGACCGCATGGAGCGCGTGGTGCCGCGCGCCGTGTCGAAGAGCCGCGTCTCCTGCTCCACCGTGCCGCCTGATTCCCAGACCTCGATCTGGCGCCGCGCCTCGGCCTCCACCGCCTGCATGACGAAGCGGACCGAGTTCACGTTCTTGATCTCGCAGCGCGTGCGGAACTCCTCGCCCGACTTGCGGACGGAGACATTCACGTCGGCCCGCATGGAGCCCTCGTCCATGTTGCCGTCGCAGGTGCCGAGGTAGCGCACGATCTGCCGCAGCTTGGAGAGGTAGGCGCCGGCCTCCTCCGGGCTGCGCATGTCGGGCTCGCTCACGATCTCCATGAGCGCGACGCCGCTGCGGTTCAGGTCGATGAAGGACTTGCTGGGATGCTGGTCGTGCACCGACTTGCCCGCATCCTGCTCGAGGTGCAGGCGCGTGACGCCGATGTTCTTCGTGCTGCCGTCGCCCAGCGTGATCTCGATCACGCCGGTCCCGATGATGGGGTGGGCGAACTGGCTGATCTGATAGCCCTGCGGCAGGTCGGCGTAGAAGTAGTTCTTCCGGTCGAAGCGGGACCAGAGGTTGACCTGCGCGTTGAGGCCGAGGCCCGTGCGCACGGCCTGCGCCACGCATTCGGCGTTGATCACCGGCAGCATGCCGGGGAAGCCCGCATCCACGAAGCTCACCTGGCTGTTCGGCTCGGCCCCGAAGGCCGTGGCCGCGCCGGAGAAGAGCTTGGATTCGGACAGCACCTGCGCATGGACCTCGAGGCCCACGACGACTTCCCAGGGGCCCGTATCCCCCTCCAACGTGTAGCTCATGCCATCACCTGCGGCGTTGCGGTGAAATTCGCGGCCCGCTCCAGCGCGCCGCCGACGGCGAAGACCGTCTCCTCGTCGAAGGGCTTGCCGATGACCTGCAGGCCGAGCGGCAGCCCCTGCCCGTCCAGCCCCGCCGGCACCGAGAGGCCCGGAAGCCCGGCGAGATTCGCCGTCACGGTGAAGACGTCGTTGAGGTACATGGTGACCGGATCGTCCTGCCGCTCATCCATCGCGAAGGCCGAGGTCGGCGTGGCGGGCGTCAGGATGGCGTCCACCTTCGCCCAGGCCTCGGCGAAGTCGCGCGCGATGAGGGCGCGGACCTTCTGCGCCTTCAGGTAATAGGCGTCGTAGTAGCCGGCGCTCAGCACATAGGTGCCGATCATGATGCGCCGCCGCACCTCGGCGCCGAAGCCGGCCGCGCGCGTCCGCTCGTAAAGGTCGCGCAGGTCCGAATCGCGCTCCGCGGTGCGCGCGCCGAAGCGCACGCCGTCGTAGCGCGCGAGGTTGGAGGAGGCCTCGGCCGGCGCCACCACGTAATAGGTCGGCAGCGCGTATTTCGCGTGCGGCAGGCTGATCGGCACGATCTCCGCGCCGGCATCCTTCAGCCAGGCGAAGCCCTGCTGCCACAGCGCCTCGATCTCCGGCGCCAGGCCCGGCAGGGTGTATTCCGCCGGCACGCCGATGCGCAGGCCCTTCACGCCGCGCGCGCAGGCGGCGGCGAAGTCGGGCACCGCCACGTTCGCGCTCGTGCTGTCCTTCGGGTCGAAGCCCGCCATACTGCGCAGCAGGATGGCGCAGTCCTCGACATTGCGGGCCACGGGGCCCGCCTGATCGAGCGAGCTCGCATAGGCCACGATGCCCCAGCGCGAGCAGCGGCCGTAGGTCGGCTTGATGCCGGCGATGCCGCAGAAGGCCGCGGGCTGGCGGATGGAGCCGCCCGTGTCCGTCGCCGTCGCGCCCATGGCCAGCCGCGCCGCCACCGCCGCCGCCGAGCCGCCCGAGGAACCGCCCGGCACCAGCCGCTTCGTGGGGTCGTTGGCGCGCGACCAGGGGTTCTCCACCGGCCCGAAGGCGCTGGTGGTATTGGCCGAACCCATGGCGAATTCGTCCAGGTTCAGCTTGCCCAGGAAGACGGCGCCGTCGCGCTTGAGGTTGCCGCTGACGGTGCTCTCATAGGGCGGCACGAAGTCGCCCAGGATCCGACTGGCCGCCGTCGTCCGCGTCCCCGCCGTGCAGAAGAGGTCCTTGATGCCGAGGGGAATGCCCTCCAGCGCCCCGGCCTCGCCCTTCGCGCGACGCGCGTCGGAGGCGCGGGCCTCCGCCAGCGCCTGCTCGCCCGTCACGGTGATATAGGCGTTCAGCCGCGGGTTATGGGCCTCGATGGCCTTCACATAGGCTTCCGTCAGCTCGACGGCGCTGATCTCGCGCTTCTCCAGCGCGCGCAGGCCGCCGGCGATCGTGTAATCGGTCGGGCGCATCATTCCACCACCTTCGGCACGCCGAAATACTCGCCCTCGCGGTCGGGCGCGTTGCGCAGGACGGCGTCGGCCTGGCCGCCATCGGTCACGGCATCCTGCCGCCAGGGCAGCGCCACGGGCACCGGCGAGCCGCCGGCCATGGGCTCGACGCCGTCGGTGTCGACGGTCTGCAATTGCTCGATCCAGCCCAGGATGCCGTTGAGTTCGGTCTGGAGTTTTTCGACTTCGGTCTCATCGAGGCGCAGGCGGGCCAGATTGGCGACGCGGCGCACCGTCGCGGCATCGAGCGACATTACGATCCACTTCCGTTCTTGAAGGGGCCGGACCATAAGGCCGCGCATGCCTCTCTTCAACATGGCCGATCTGCGTGCCGCCCTGCCCCGCCACGCACGGGTGGTCGGGCTCGACCCCGGGAGCAAGATCATCGGGGTCGCGCTCAGCGACGTGACGCTGATGCTGGCCAGCCCCTATGGCAGCCTGAAGCGCGGAAAGCTGAAGGCGAACGCGGCCGAGATCATGGCCATCTGCGCCAAGGAGGGCGCCGGCGGGCTGCTGGTGGGCCTGCCGCTCTCCATGGACGGCTCGCGCGGCCCGGCCGCCCAGGCCGCCAGCGACTGGGCCCTGGCGCTGAGCGAGGCGACCGGCCTGCCGGTGGCCATGTGGGACGAGCGGATGTCCAGCGCCGCCGTGAACCGCGCCATGATCGAGGAGGCCGACCTGACGCGGAAGCGCCGGGCCGCCGCCGTCGACGCCGCTGCCGCGGCCTATACCCTCCAGGCGGCCCTGGACGCCTCGGCCCGGGGGTGATCCCGGCCGGCGCCTCCCCGGGCTGCCGGCAATCCTGTTCTGCGAAGACACGGGTTGGACGCTCGCCGAGGTCGCGGCTATCGTCCGCCCCCGTCACCTGGCCGAGCGACGATGTCCTTTTCCTATCCCATTCTCCCCACCGGCCATCTCCTCGCGATCGAGGGGCTGGAAGCGCCGCACATCTCCGCGCTGCTGGATCTGGCCGAAAGCTATGCGCTGCTGAATCGCCAGGGGAAGACCCAGCGCGACCTGCTGCGCGGCCGGACGCTGATCAACCTCTTCTTCGAGGACAGCACCCGCACCCGCACCAGCTTCGAGCTGGCCGGCAAGCGGCTGGGCGCCGACGTCATCAACATGTCGGTCTCCAACAGCAGCGTGAACAAGGGCGAGACGCTGCTCGACACCGCCTCCACCCTGAACGCCATGCACACCGACCTGCTGGTGATCCGCCACTCGCAGTCCGGCGCGCCGGCCCTGCTGAGCCAGAAGGTGGACGCCGCGGTCATCAATGCGGGCGACGGCCTGCATGAGCACCCCACCCAGGCCCTGCTGGATGCGCTCACCATCCGCCGCCACAAGGGCCGGCTGGACAGCCTCGTCGTCGCCATCTGCGGCGACGTGCTGCATTCCCGCGTGGCCCGCAGCAACATCCACCTGCTCTCGGCCATGGGCGCGCGGGTGCGCGTGGTCGGCCCGCCGACGCTCATCCCCGCCGAATGCGGCCGCCTGGGCGTCGAGGTCTTCCACGACATGCGCGCGGGACTCGACGGCGCGGACGTCGTCATGATGCTGCGCCTGCAGAAGGAGCGCATGAGCGGCGGCCTCGTACCCTCGCCGCGCGAATACTTCCGCTTCTACGGCCTGGACGCGGCCAAGCTGGCCAGCGCCAAGCCCGACGCCATCGTCATGCATCCCGGCCCCATGAACCGCGGCGTCGAGATCGACAGCGCCGTCGCCGACGATCCCGAGCGGAGCGTCATCGGCGAGCAGGTGGAGATGGGCGTCGCCGTCCGCATGGCCGTGCTGGACGTCCTCTCGCGCGACCTGCGGCGCAACGCCTGATGCCGCGCCTCGCGGCTTCCGGCGAGGAAACGGCGCTGCGCGACCTCGTGCGTGCCGCCTACGCGCATTACGTCCCGCGCCTGGGCCGCGAGCCCGCGCCGATGACGGACGACTACGCGGCCCGCATCGCCGCCGGCCAGGCCTGGGTCGAGGAGGCCGACGGCGTGCCCGTCGCCGTCCTCGTCCTGGAGGACCATGAGGACAGCCTGCTGATCGACAACATCGCCGTCGCCGAGGCCGCGCGCGGCCTGGGACTCGGCCGGGCCCTGATGGATTTCGCCGAAGCCGAGGCGCGCCGGCGCCATCACCGCCGGATCTACCTCTATACGAACGAGAAAATGGTCGAGAACATCGCGATCTACACCCGGCTGGGCTATGCCGAGACGCACCGGGCCGAACAAGGCGGGCACCGCCGCGTCTTCATGGAGAAGCACCTGTGAAGCCGATCCTCATCACCAATGCCCGCCTGCTCGACCCCGCCTCGGGCCTCGACACGACGGGCTCCCTCCTGATCCAGGACGGGCGGATCGCGAGCCTCAAGGGCGCGCCGGCCGAGGGCGCCGATACCTTCGACGCCGCCGGCGCCTGCCTCAGCCCGGGCCTCGTGGACATGCGGGCCAGCATCGGCGAGCCCGGCGGCGAGCATCGCGAGACCATCGCCTCCGCCGCCCAGGCCGCGGCGGCCGGCGGGATCACGACCGTGGCCGTGCTGCCCGACACGCAGCCCGCGCTGGATGACCCCGCGCTCGTCGAATTCGTCATCCGCCGCGGTGAGGCGACGGGCAGCCTCACCCTCCTGCCCTTCGCCGCCGCGACCAAGCGCTGCGAGGGCAAGGACCTCTCCGAGTTCGGCCTGCTGCGCGAGGCCGGCGCCGTCGGCTTCAGCGACGGCAGCCATGCCATCGCCAATGCGCGCACCATGCGCCTCGCCCTTTCCTATGCCCGCAACTTCGGCGCCATGGTGGTGCAGCACCCGGAGGAGCCGAGCCTGGCCGGCAACGGCGCCGCCACCGAGGGCGAGCTGGCCACGCGCCTCGGCCTGCCCGCCATCCCGGCCGCGGCGGAGGCCATCCTGGTCGCGCGCGACATCGCGCTGGCCCGGCTCACCTCGGGCCATGTGCATTTCGGCCATGTCAGCACGGCCGCCGCGCTCGACCTCATCCGCGCCGCCAAGGCGGAGGGGCTCAAGGTCACCTGCGACACGGCGCCCCCCTATTTCGACCTGAACGAGACGGCGATCGGCGACTACCGCACCTATGCCAAGCTCTCCCCGCCCCTGCGGCGCGACGAGGACCGGCTGGCGGTGGTCGCGGCGCTGGCGGACGGCACGATCGACGCCATCGCCTCCGACCATCAGCCGCGCGACGCCGACGACAAGCGCCTGCCCTTCGCCCAGGCCGAGGCCGGCGGCGTGGGCCTGGCGACGCTGCTCGGCATCACCCTGGCCCGCGTGCATGGCGAGGACCTGAAGCTGCTCGAGGCCCTGGCCCTGCTGACCCACAAGCCCGCGAAGCTGCTCGGCCTCGAGGCCGGGCGGCTGGCCGAGGGCGCGCCCGCCGATCTCTGCCTCTTCTGGCTCGACCGCGGTTGGCAGGTGAAGGCCGGCGCCCTGGCCGGCAAGGCGCAGAACTCGCCCTTCGACGGCCGCGCGCTGGAAGGCAAGGTCATGGCGACCTTCAAGGCCGGCCGCCGGGTCTTCGCCGCCTGATGGAAGCGACGCTCGCGATCTTCCTGGCGGCGCTGCTGGGCTCCATCCCCTTCGGACTGCTCCTGACCCGGGCTGCCGGGCTGGGCGATATCCGCAGCATCGGCTCAGGCAATATCGGCGCGACCAATGTGCTGCGGACCGGCAACAAGAAGCTGGCGGCGGCGACGCTGCTGCTGGACATGCTGAAGGGCGCCGCCGCCGTCTGGCTGGTCGCCTGGATCGCCCCGACCTACGCGCCCTGGGCGGCCGTCGCGGCCGTGCTTGGCCATTGCTACACGCCCTGGCTCGGCTTCCAGGGCGGCAAGGGCATGGCGACCGCGCTCGGCGTGATGCTGGGCCTGGCCTGGCCGATCTTCGTGGTCTCGAGCCTGACCTGGCTGGCGGTCGCGAAGCTCTCCAAGCGGTCCTCCGCCGGCTCGCTCTCGGCCATCGTCATTGCCCCGCTGGCCGCCCTGATCTTCGCCACGCCGCAGGCGGCGCTGGGACTGCTGCTGCTCGGTGCGGTCGTCGTCTGGCGGCATAAAGGCAATATCCAGCGTCTGCTCGCCGGCACCGAGCCGCGCATCGGCCAGGGCAAGTAGGCCTTGGACGCCCTCGCCCGGCTGCGCCTCGCGCGGACCGAGGGCGTGGGCCGGGTCATGCATCGCCGCCTCCTTTCCCGGCACGGCAGCCCCGAGGCCGCGCTGGAGGCCCTCGGCAGCCGGGCCTGGCCCCGAGACGCCGCCCTGCGGGAGCTGGCGGGGCTGGAGGCCCTGGGGTCACGGCTCCTCTTCCTCGGCGCGCCGGATTACCCGCCGCTTCTCGCCCTGCTGGAGGATGCCCCGCTGGTCCTGGCCGCGCGCGGGGACCTCGCCGCCTTCAACCGGCGCAGCGTGGCCGTGGTCGGCGCCCGCAACGCCAGCGGCATGGGCCGCCGTTTCGCGGAGGATCTCGCGGATGGGCTGGCGGTGCGCGACGTCTGCATCGTCTCGGGCCTGGCCCGCGGCATCGACGCCGCCGCCCATCTCGGCGCCCTCCGCTCCGGCACCACCATCGCGGCGGTCGCCGGCGGTCTCGACCGCCCCTATCCGCGCGAGAACGCGGAGCTCCAGGAGCGCATCGCCGCCGAGGGCGGCCTGGTGCTGAGCGAGGCGCCGCTCGGCACCGCGCCGCTCCCGCGGCATTTCCCCCGCCGGAACCGCATTGTCGCCGGCCTGTCGCTGGGGGTGGTGGTGATCGAGGCCGCGCTGCAATCGGGCACGCTGATCACCGCGCGCCTGGCGGCCGAGGCGGGGCGCGAGCTCTTCGCCGTGCCGGGCCATCCGCTGGATCCCCGCTCGCGCGGCTCCAACGATCTCATCCGCCGGGGCGCCCGGCTGGCGGAGACGGTGGAGGACATCCTGCTCCACCTGCCGGAAGCACCCGCGGAAACCTCCCTTTTCCGGGCCTCCCAACTGGCCGATCTGCCGGAGGAACCCGCCCAGGACGCCCCAGCCCCCTCCGGAGAGGCCGCACAAGTCCTTGATATGATGGGTTCTACTCCCATACCGGTTGACGAGTTGGGGCGGCGCTGCCAGCTATCGGCCCCGAGGCTCTCGGCCCTGCTCCTGGAACTGGAGATGGCCGGACGCGTCGAGACCCTGCCTGGCAACCGGGTGGCACTGGTCTGAGTTACGTGCGAAATCAATTCTCTGGAGCGTCTTCCGTGCGCCGTTGCCACGAAGGCGGTAAGGACAGAACCTGAAGTGACGAACATCGTCGTCGTCGAAAGCCCCGCGAAGGCGAAAACCATCGAGAAGTATCTCGGTGCCGACTTCAAGGTTCTCGCCTCCTTCGGCCATGTGCGCGATCTCCCCGCGAAGGACGGCTCCGTCCGTCCGGACGAGGACTTCGCCATGGACTGGGAGTCCGACGACCGCGGGCAGAAGCAGGTCAAGGCGATCACCCAGGCGCTGCGCGGCGCCAAGCACCTCTATCTCGCAACCGACCCGGATCGCGAGGGCGAGGCCATCTCCTGGCACGTGAAGGACATGCTGGCGAAGGCCGGCGCGCTGAAGGGCGTCGACGTCCAGCGCATCACCTTCAACGAGATCACCAAGCGCGCGGTGCAATACGCCATCGCCCATCCGCGCGAGCTCGACCTGCCGCTGATCGAGGCCTACCTGGCCCGCCGCGCGCTCGACTATCTCGTGGGCTTCACCCTCTCCCCGGTGCTCTGGCGCAAGCTGCCCGGCAGCAAGAGCGCGGGCCGCGTGCAGAGCGTCGCGCTGCGGCTGATCTGCGAACGCGAATCGGAGATCGAGCGCTTCATCGCCCGCGAGTACTGGACCATCCAGGGGCGGTTCATGACCCCGGCCGGTGCCCCCTTCTCCGCCCGGCTGACCCATCACGAAGGCCGCAAGCTCGAGCAGTTCGACCTGCCGAACGAGGCGCTGGCCATGGCGGCCAAGCGCGCCGTCGAGGCCGCGGAGTTCAGCGTCGGCTCGGTCGAGAAGCGCCGCGTCAAGCGCAACCCGCCCGCCCCCTTCCAGACCAGCACCCTGCAGCAGGAGGCCAGCCGCAAGCTGGGCTTCGGTGCCCAGGCGACGATGCGCACAGCGCAGGGCCTCTATGAGGGCGTGGCCATCGGTGGGGAGACCGTCGGCCTCATCACCTATATGCGAACGGACGGCGTGCAGATGGCCCGCGAGGCCGTCGCCGAGCTGCGCAACCACATCAAGTCGGAGTTCGGCGAGGACTACATCCCCGGCGCGCCCCGCGAATATTCCAGCCGGGCGAAGAACGCCCAGGAGGCGCACGAGGCGATCCGGCCCACCGACGTCTCCCGCACGCCGGAGAAGGTCGCGCGCTACCTCAACGACCAGCAGCGCAAGCTCTACGAGCTGATCTGGAAGCGCGCCGTCGCCAGCCAGATGCAGTCGGCCGAGCTGGACCAGACCAGCGTCGAGCTGGTGGAGCCCTCGGGCAAGACCAAGCTGCGCGCCACCGGCAGCGTCATCGCCTTCGACGGCTTCCTCAAGCTCTACCGCGAGGACCAGGACGACGCGCCTGACGATGCCGACGAGGACAGCCGCATCCTGCCCCCCATGCGCGAGCGGGATCCGCTGAAGCGCCAGGGCGTGGAGGCCGCGCAGCACTTCACCCAGCCGCCGCCGCGCTATTCCGAGGCCTCGCTGGTCAAGAAGATGGAGGAGCTCGGCATCGGGCGGCCCTCCACCTATGCCTCCGTGCTGCAGGTCCTGCAGGACCGCGAATACGTGAAGCTCGACAAGCGGCGCTTCACGCCGGAGGACCGCGGGCGGCTGGTGACGGCCTTCCTCGTCGCCTTCTTCGAGAAGTACGTGGACACCGGCTTCACCGCCGGCCTCGAGGAGCAGCTCGACGACATCTCGGGCGGCCGGGCGGAGTGGCGCGAGGTCATGCGGCAGTTCTGGAACGATTTCCGCGACGCGATCGACGCGACCAAGGATCTCAAGATCAGCGATGTCATCGATCGCCTCGATGACGAGCTGGGCTCGCACTTCTTCCCCAAGGCCGATGACGGCAGCGATCCGCGCCTCTGCCCTGCCTGCGGCGCCGGCCGGCTCGGCCTGCGCCTCGGGCGGACGGGAGCCTTCATCGGCTGCTCGAACTACCCCGAATGCCGTTTCACCCGCCCGCTCGCGGTGCCGGGCGCCGAGGGCGAGGGCGGCGGCGCGCTGGCCGACGGCGTGCGCGTGCTGGGCACCGACCCTGAAACCGGGCTGGAGGTCACGCTGCGGCGCGGCCCCTACGGCATCTACGCCCAGCTCGGCGAGGGCGGCACGGATGCCAAGGGCAAGCCCACCAAGCCCAAGCGCGCCAGCCTGACGCGCGGGATGGACCCCGAGGTCATGATGCTGGAGGCGGCGCTGGCGCTGCTCTCCATGCCCCGCGTGGTGGGCTTGCATCCGGAGACGGGTGAGGAGATCACCTCCAACCTCGGCCGCTTCGGCCCCTATCTGAAGATGGGCGCGCTCAGCAAGTCGCTGGATCGTGACGACGATCCGCTGACCATCGGCCTCAACCGCGCCGTGGACCTGATGGCCGGCGCCAAGCCGCGCGGCATCACCCTGGGCGAGCACCCGAAGGGCGGCCCCGTCGAGGTGCGCCGCGGCCGTTTCGGCCCCTTCCTGATGCACGGCAACCGCGTCGCGAATCTGCCGCGCGGGACCGAGATGGAGGCCGTGACCTTCGACGAGGCGGTGACGCTGCTGGCCGAGAAGGGCAAGGAGCTGCCGCCGCGCGGCAAGGGCGGGAAGAAGGCGCCGGCCCGCAAGGCCGCGCCCAAGGCCGGCGCGGCGAAGGCGCCGGCCGAGGCCAAGCCGGTGAAGGCCGCCGCGGCCAAGAAGGCGGCGCCGGCGGCAAAGAAGGCGCCCGCGAAGAAGCCCGCAGCCAAGAAGCCGGCGGCGAAGAAACCCGCAGCAAAGAAAGTCTGACATGCCGCGCATCGGGCCTCCGAAGAAGGGACAGAAGGCCCGCAAGTCGAATGCGAAGCGGCGCGAGGGCGAGGCTCCCGCCGCCGCTGCCCCCAAGCGCGTGAAGGGCGCCCCGCGCGCCAATCCGCGCGCCAAAGTGAAGACCGCCCCCAAAGGGCAGCCCCTGCCCAGCAAGGTGGAGCTGCGGGCCTTCCTCGACAGCGTGCAGGGCCGCGTCGGCAAGACCGAGATCGCGCGGCATTTCGGCCTGGCGACCGAGCTCCGCCCGGCGCTGCGCCAGATGCTCTCCGAAATGCGCTTCGACGGTTCGGCGAAGCCGGTCGGCAAGCGCACCTTCCAGGGCCGTCCGGCGCCCTCCGTCGAGGTCGCGCGCGGGAACGGCAGCGCCACGCCGCCCCGGTCCGCCCCTCCCCGTCGCGTCGAGACGACGGCCGAGGACCTCGCCGCCCTGGAACGGCCGCGCGGCCGCGAGCGCCCCTCCGCGCCCGAACGCCTGCCTGAGACGGCGGTGGTGGAAGTCTTCGGCACGGATCCCGACGGCGATCCGATCGCCCGCCCCGTCAGCTGGGAGGGTACGGGCAAGCCCATCATCTACATGCACCCCGAGCGGCGCGGGCAGACCGCCCTGGCCGCCGGCGAGCGCGTGCTGGCCCGCCTGCGCCACATCTCGGGCGAGAAGTACGAGGGGCGCACCCTGAAGCGCCTCGGCGCCGTCGAGGACCGCCGCCGCATCCTCGGCGTCTTCGAGAATGGCCGCATCATCCCCACCGACCGGCGCCAAAAGGCGGAATGGACGGTGCCGCCCGGCCAGACAGGGGGCGCCCAGGCCGGCGAAATCGTGCTTGCCGAGGCCCTGCCCTCCACCGGCTTCGGCCTGCGCCCGGCGAAGATCGTCGAGCGGCTGGGGATGATGGGGGAGCCGCGCTCGGTCTCGCTCATCTGCATCCATGCCCACGGCATCCCGGACGTCTTCCCGCCCGAGGCCGTGCAGCAGGCCGAGCATGCCCGCGGCACGCCGCTGGGCAAGCGGACGGACCTTCGCGAGATCCCCCTGGTCACCATCGACGGCGACGACGCGCGCGACTTCGACGATGCCGTCTTCGCCGAGCCTGAGGGGGAGGGCTGGAAGATCCTCGTCGCCATCGCCGACGTGGCCCATTACGTGACGCCCAACTCGGCCCTGGACCGCGAGGCCTGGACGCGGGGCAATTCCTGCTACTTCCCCGACCGCGTGGTGCCCATGCTGCCGGAGGCCCTCTCCAACGGCTGGTGCAGCCTCAGGCCGCAGGAGGATCGGGGCTGCCTCTTCGTCGAGATGCATTTCGACAAGTCGGGCCTCAAGACCGGGCATAAGTTCGGACGCGGGCTGATGCGCAGCGTCGCCCGGCTCACCTATGAGCAGGTGCAGGCGGCCGCCGATGCCGGCGAGGATCCGGAAGGCCTGGCCGAGGGCCATGTCGGCCGTCTCTACGGCGCCTTCCGTGCCCTTCTCGCCGCCCGCGAGCGCCGCGGCACGCTGGACCTCGACCTGCCGGAGCGCCGCGTCATCCTGAATGACGAGGGCCAGGTGACGGCCGTCATCCCCCGCCCGCGCCTCGACAGCCATCGCCTCATCGAGGAGTTCATGGTGGCGGCCAATGTCTGCGCCGCAGAGGAGCTGGAGCGGCTGGGCCAGCCCTGCATGTACCGCGTACACGCCCCGCCCTCCGAGGAGAAGCTCGCCTCGCTGAAGGAGTTCCTGGGCACGCTGGGGCTTTCCATCAACCCGGTCGGCCAGCTCCAGCCGCGCGACTTCGCGACGCTGCTCGAGAAGGTGAAGGACACGGCCGAGGCACGGATGGTCAACGAGACCGTGCTGCGCAGCCAGTCCCAGGCGGCCTACGACCCCGACAATATCGGCCATTTCGGCCTGGCCCTGGCGCGCTACGCGCATTTCACCTCGCCGATCCGCCGCTATGCTGACCTGCTGGTACACCGGGCGCTGATCCGCGGGCTCAAGCTCGGCACGGACGGCATCGTCGAGACGGAGCTGGCCCGATTCCCGGAAACGGCCGAGCACATCACCGCCACCGAGCGCCGGGCCGCCATGGCCGAGCGCGACGCCGTGGACCGCTACCTGGCGGCCTATCTGGCGGACCGGGTGGGCGCGCAATTCGCGGCCCGGATCTCCGGCATCCACCCCTTCGGCGTCTTCGTACAGCTCAGCGAGACGGGCGCCTCGGGCTTCGTGCCCATGAAGGCGCTGCCGAACGACCACTGGATCGTCTCCGACGACAAGCGCAGCGTGGTCGGCCGGCATTCCCGGCAGGTGCTGCGCCTGGGCGACGAGGTGGAGGCTCGCCTGCGCGAGGCCAATGCCCAGACGGGCAGCCTGGTCTTCGAGCTGATGATGGGTGGTGCCCCGGCGCGGCTGCGCGGCGGCCGGGATCGGAAGCGCCGATAGCCTGCGCGGCCAAAAGACTTGACCCGGCGGCCTGGGTCGCTAGAACACGCCTTCCTTTCCGGCGCCTGCGCGCCCTTCGCGTACACAGAGCAAAGCAGAGACCATGGCCAAGGCCAACACGATCCTTATCAAGCTGATCAGCAGCGCCGACACGGGCCACTTCTACGTCACGAAGAAGAACACCCGCACGGCCACGGGCAAGCTCGAGCTGATGAAGTACGACCCCAAGGTGCGCAAGCACGTCGTCTACCGCGAAGGCAAGATCAAGTAATTCACTTGAGGCGCGGGAACCGCGAGGTTCCCGCCCGGCTGCCCGCCCAGCGGTGACAGCCACGGGAAGTGCCCCCTGCTGGTTCGGAGATGCGCCTTTCAGGCGCTTTTTCTGCTGACGCCATGAACCTGGCCCGGCGGAAGTCCCGCTGGCGCCACGGTCTGGCACACCCTCTGCCTGAGACGCGGTACGTCCCCTGAGGGGCGACGTACAGGATGCCCTGCATCCATATCGGCCCGTTTATGGATTTCGGCGCGCGCATGGCGCAGACGCCGTTCGTTGACAGGCAATTGACGCCAGCCGCTTCGCAATCGAAGCCAGCGCGATCAGCCGTTCACCCCTAGCGAATCCGTCGAACAGACCCGCCCTCGGGACAGCCGCGCCTGCAGGATACGGCTCGGCCTCGGTCTGCCGGACCGGCTAGGCGGTGGACTTGTCCAGCGCCGGATCGGCCAGATAGGCCCGATTCCGCCCGTCCCGCTTCGCGCGGTACAGCGCCTCGTCCGCCGAGCCGATGAGCTGGTCGGAGGTGATGCCCGGCCCGCCCACGGCGACTCCGATGCTCATCGTGATGGGCACGGCCAGGCCGCCCGTCTCCATCGGCTCGGCCTCGATGGCCTCGCGCAGCCGGTCGGCCACGGCCAGCGCATAGCCGCTGGGCGCACCCGTCAGCACCGCCAGGAACTCCTCGCCGCCATAGCGGGCCACGACATCTGCGGCGCGCAGCTGGATGCGCAGCCGCTCGGCGATGTTGCGCAGCGCGGCATCGCCCACATTGTGGCCGTGCGTGTCGTTGATCGACTTGAACTTGTCGATATCCATCAGCAGGACGGCCGCCTCTTCGGTGCGCAGGAGCCCGTCGAGGTGGCGGCGCACATAGCGGCGGTTGCGCAGGCCGGTGAGTTGGTCGGTGACGGCCATCTCCAGCGAGCGATCGAGCTCCTGCCGCAGCCGCTCCTGATAGCGCCGGCGGCGGATCTGGTTGCGCGCCCGCGCCCGCAGCTCGTTGGGGTCGAGCGGGCGGAAGGCATGGTCATTGGCGCCGAGGTCGAAGCCCCGCAGCACCTGCATCTTCTGCCCGGGATCGGCCAGCAGCAGCAGCGGCAGGTCGCGCGTCGTATTCTGGGCACGGAGCCGCGAGGCCAGCCGCAGCACCTCCACCGCGTCCTGAGGCAGCGCCAGCAGGGCAAGGTCGTGGTCGCCCTTGGCGAGCTGCTTCTGCGCCTCCTCGATGCTCGAGACGGTGACGACGTCGATGGCGTCGGCCTCCAGCGCCTCCCGCACCTGCTGCACCTCCTCCGGGCGGTCGCCCATCATGAGGGCGCGGGCACCGGCGACGGAGATCATCGGGTCGGGCGGGGAATCGATGCCGAGGTCGCGCGCCGTCTCGGAGCGCAGGCGCCAGGCGTCCTGCACCTGCTTCACGCGGAGCAGGGCGCGGAGCCGGGCGAAAAGGGTCGCGTCGTCCACCGGCTTGGAGAGGAAGTCGTCGGCACCCGCCTCCAGCCCACGGACTCGCTCCGTGCTGTCGGTCAGGGCCGTGATCATGACGACAGGAATGTGCTGGGTCTGTGCATCGGCCTTGAGCGCCCTGCACACCTCGTAGCCATCCATTCCCGGCATCATGACATCGAGAAGAATGACGTCGGGCAATTGCGTGAAAGCTGTCGTCAGCGCTTCCGGACCGCTGGAGGCCAGGAGCACTTCGTAATACTCGGCCTGAAGCTTGGCCTCGAGCAGGCGGAGATTGGCCGCGATGTCATCCACCGCGAGAATGCGGGCGGTCATCAGACAGGAATTCCTCTCAGGCCAGACGAGAACGGCAATAGGAGCATGACGTGTCTGAAATGACCTTCCAACCGGAAGCGCAGGCCAACAAAAGCCTCTTCTTTCGCCGCTGGCTGCGCAACCCCCTGCAAATGGGGTCTATCATTCCGTCCTCGCAGGCGCTGTGCCGCAAGATCGCCTCGGTGGTCGAACGGGGCCGCGACGAATACGTCCTGGAGCTCGGCGCGGGCACGGGCGTCATCTCCCGCGCCCTGCTCGCGGCGGGGGTGCCGGCGAACAAGCTCATCGTCGTCGAGATCGTGCCGGAGATGGCCCAATTCCTGCGGGAGAGCCTGCCCGGCGTGAACGTGATCTGCGGCGATGCCTTCGACCTCAAGAATACGCTGCCGGCCTCCATGCATCACCGCATCGGCACGGCCATCTGCGGCATTCCGCTGGTGCTGCTGCCCTTCGAGCGTCAGGAGGCCTTCCGAGACGCGGTGGAAGCCGTGGCGCCGGGCAAGGGCTACCTTCTCTACACCTACTGCGCGACCTCGCCGCTGCCCTACCGGAAGCTGCGGATGACGGGCCGGCGGCTGGCCTTCACCCTCGCCAACTTCCCGCCGGCGAGCGTCTGGCGTTACCGTCCCATGGATCGTCCCTGAGTTCAGCCGCTTCGCGCCGTTTGACATGCTTCGCCCTTAGCATGACGGCTTCCTGCCGAGGAGGGGTTGCCCCTCCTCGGCGACTTGGAGGCTAGGCTCAGCGTCCCAAAACTTTACCCGCTGGTGAGGGTGACTTCCGCGCCCTCCTTGGTGGCGAGGCGCGCAACCAGGCGGGGATGCGAGCCGTGCCGGACTTCCAGCGCGTCGCCGAGGCCCCGGTCGCGCAGGGCCATCCGCAGGGCATCGACATCGGGATGCTCCGCCTCCAGCGCCACGAGCCGCAAGTGGCTGTCGTGCAGGCGCTTTCCGGCACGCTCCCCCCTCCACTCGATCAGGCAGGGGATGAGGTTGTCCATGTCCTGGCGCTGCGGCGGCTGGGCGAAGCGCCAGGAGAGCTCGCCCCGGTGCATCTCGCGGATGGTGCCGCCGCGGGGGCCAAGGCGCGCCATCACCGGGTCCATGGTGCTGGTGCGCGCCACCCAGGTCAGCAGGCGTGGGCCGGAATCCAGCATGGTGCGGGTCGCGGGGTCGTCGAGGTCGAAGAGGCGCGGCTGCGCGGGCTCCGGCTGGGCGGGATCGGGGGCGATCACCTCCAGATAGGCGTCGGGGCCGAGGCCCAGCAGCAGGTTATGCGTGCCTGCGCCCTCATGCGTGCCGCCCTTCTGCGGCTTCACGCCGAGCTCCCGCTCCACGAAGGCCGCGCCCTCCTCGAGGGTGCGCGCGCCGATGACGATGTGGTCGATCTCGGCCATGGTTCAGCGGCCCGCGCGGCGAAGGCTGCCGCCTGCCGGGGGCCGAAGATGAAACTGCATGCTGAACGTCCTCCTGCGATGGAGGAAACGATGACGACGCGGCGGCAGCCATGCAAGGAGAACCGCGCCGCCCCGGGTCAGGCCGTGGCGCGCTCCACCAGCGGGCCCGGCGGCGGCGCGGAGGCCACCTCGCGGATGATCTTGCGCCGCACCGCCTGCTCGAAGCTCTCGAAGCCCTCGGCCACCATGAGGAAGGCGCCCGGGCCGCCGATCACCCGCTCCTGGTAGTATTCGTCCAGCGGCTGCATGGCGCCGAGGCCCGGGGGCGGCGGCGTGCGGTCGATCACGGCGAGGCCGTTCACCACCACGCCCTGGTTCAGCAGATCCTGCCGGGCGGCGCCGATGTCGCGGCCGGAATTGTTGATCCCGTCGCCCGAGATGTCGATGACGCGGCGCGTGCCCTCGTAGCCCTGGCCGTAGAGGCCGGCGGCGAAGTCCATGGCGCCGGAAATGGAGGTGTAGAGATGCGTCCGCCGCGGCGCGGCGTCGATCGCGCGGGCGAAGCGCTCGGCGGATTCCGGGCCGTCTAGCCTCATCCAGGGGACCAGATGCTCCTGGATGTTCCAGTCGGACCAGGTGAAGAAGGTGCAGGCGATGGAGCCGATCGGCCCGCGCATCATCGCGTCGATGAGACGCGCGTCGCGGAAGGCGGCGGCATAGCCGTTGAACTGCATCTCCTGCTCCTCGGCATCGACCGAGCGCGAGACATCGACGGCGAGAACGAGTTCCACATCCACGGGCTCGAGGGCCCTGGCGGAGCGGGATCCCAGAATGGCCGGTACAGCGAGGCCGGCGGCAAGAAACGATCTGCGGTGCATGCGTGCCCCCTCTGAATCAGGAGCCGTGCAGCGATTTACTCCCAAGTCCGACCCTGATTTGGGTCCAGATCGGACAGGGGTCAACACCTATTTGGTGCGATGCAGCATATCCACGATCGACATCCGGGCATTAGGCCGAGGGCCTCGTCGCGGAACCTGCGTTTCCCGGCACGATCCAGGCGATTTTTCAGCGAGTTATGGCGGCGCGCCGATGGTTTGGCCTTCGCAACGGAAGGTATTGCCGGCCATCCGTTGCAAACCGGCCCTGATCCTGGCGCGGATCAGAAGCCCGCGCCCGGCTGGGCGAGATAGGCCAGCTCCGCCGCCGTGCTCTCCCGCCCGAGAACCGCGTTGCGATGGGGAAAGCGCCCGAAGCGCCGGACGACCTGCCAATGGCGCCAGGCAAACTCGATCACCCCACCGGGCGCCGCGCTGGCCGGGTCGTCGCGCAGCCCCTCGAAGGCAGCGACCGACTGGTTCTGCGCCGTCATGGATTCCGCATGCTCCAAGGGCAGGTAGAGGAAGACCCGCTCCACCGGCGTCATGCCGAGATCCCTCCGCTCCAGGACCAGGCGGCGCGCCAGGGCGAGCGCGGCCTCATCGCTCGCGAAGGCCTCGGGCGAGCCGCGGAAGAGGTTCCGCGGGAACTGGTCCAGCACGAGGGTCAGTGCCAGCGCACCCTCCCCGGTCGCGGCCCATCCGTCCAGCGCCCCCTCGCGCGCCGGGACGACGAGCTCGCCGAAGCGGGCGCGGATCGTCGCGTCGAAGGCGTCGTCGCGCTTGAACCAGGCCGGGCGCGTGCTGTTCCGGCCTTCGGCGAACCAGAAGTCGAGGACCTCGTGGATCACAGCGCGCGATCCAGCAGGCGGATCGAGTGGATCGCCTCGCGGCCCGAGAGGTCCTGGATCTGATGACGGCAGGAGGTACCGTCCGCGACGATCACATCCCCCGCCCCGGCCGCCCGCACCGCCGGCAGCAGGGAGAGCTCCGCCATGGCGACGGAGGTCTCGAAGTTCTTGGCCTCATAGCCGAAGGCGCCGGCCATGCCGCAGCAGCTCGATTGGATGGGCTTCACCTCCATACCGGGCACGCGCTTCAGCGCCTTCACGGCTGCCGGGAAGGCACCGAAGGCCTTTTGGTGGCAATGGCCGTGGATATGCGCCGCGCCGGAGACGGGCTTCAGCGCCGGCAGCGCGTCCTTCGCCTCCAGGAATTCGGTGATGAGGAAGGCCCGCTTCGAAAGGGCCTCGGCCTCCTTGCCGGGCAGCAGGGCGGCGAATTCGTCGCGCAGCGTCATGAGGCAGGAGGGCTCCAGCCCCAGCACCGGCGCATCGGATTTCGACAGCGCCTCCAGCGTGCGCCGTGCCTCGGCCCGGGCCTGATCCACCATGCCTGCGGCGAGATAGGTGCGGCCGCAGCAAAGCGGCCGGCCCTCAGCCTTCGGCGCGGTGACGCGATAGCCGGAGGCCGAGAGCACGCGCACCGCCGCGCGCAGATTCTCGGGCTCGAAGTAGCGGTTGAAGGTGTCGCCGAAGAGGATGACCTCGCCCTTCCAGCCATCGCCACGCGCCTCCTCGTCCCGGAAGACGTCACGGCGGAAGCGCGGCAGGCTGCGCTTGGCCGACAGGCCCAGGAAACGCTCGGACAACCGGGCCAGCAACGGCACGCTGTCGCAGATATTCGCGAGCCATGGCGCGAAACGGGCGTAACGCGCCATGGTCGGGAGCGCCGCCACCAGCCGGTCCTTCAGCGGGATGCCGTGCTTGGCGTTGCGCGCGGCGAGATGCTCGATCTTCATCTTCGCCATGTCGACGCCGGTCGGGCATTCGCGCTTGCAGCCCTTGCAGGAGACGCAGAGCGACATGGCCTCGCCCACCTGCGGGCTCGCCAGGGCATCCGGCCCGAGCTGCCCACTGAGCGCCAGGCGCAACGTATTCGCGCGGCCGCGGGTGAGGTGCTGCTCGTCGCGCGTCACGCGATAGCTCGGGCACATCACATTCGCGTCGAACTTCCGACAGGTGCCGTTGTTGTTGCACATCTCGACGGCGCTCAGCAGGCCGCCCTGCGGGCCGGGCCAGGCGGACCAGTCGAGCACGGGCTTCACCGAGACGTCCGCCTGATACTCCGGCGCGTAGCGGAACAGCGAGCGGTCATCCATCTTCGGCGGGCGCACGACGCGGCCGGGATTGAGCAGCGCGTTGGGGTCGAACTCGTCCTTCACCGCCTCGAAGGCGCGGGCGATCTTGGAGCCGAACATGGGCTCGTTGAACTCGGAACGGACGATGCCGTCGCCATGCTCGCCGGAATGCGAGCCCTTGTACTCCCGCACGAGCTCGAAGCATTCTTCCGCGATCTCGCGCATCTTCCGCACGTCCTCGCCGTCCTTCATGTTCAGGACGGGGCGGACGTGCAGGCAGCCCACCGAGGCATGCGCGTACCAGGTGCCCTTCGTGCCATGCTTCGCGAAAACGTCGTTCAGCCGCTCGGTATAGTCGGCGAGGTCGTCGAGGCCGACGGCGCAATCCTCGATGAAGGAGACCGGCTTTCCGTCGCCCTTCATGGACATCATGATGTTGAGCCCGGCCTCGCGCACCTCCGCGATCGCGGCCTGGAAGCCGCCATCCACCGCGCGCACCACCTGCCCCGGCAGGCCGAGATCGCCCATCATCTCCTCCAGCCGGTCGAGCTGCTGCAGCAGCGGCCCGTCCTCCTGCCCGTGGAACTCGACGATGAGCAGGCTGTCCGGCTCGCCGATCACCATCTGGTCGATGGTCGCGCGGTAGATCGGGATGGAGCGGCCGAGGTCGATCATGGTGCGATCGACCAGTTCCACCGCCTCGGGATCCAGCGTGACGAGGTGGCGCGAGGCCTCCATCGCGCGCCGGAAGGTCGGGAACTGGCAGATGCCCACGACCTTGCGCGGCTTGATCGGCCAGAGCTTCAGGTCCAGCGCGGCGGAGAAGGCCAGCGTGCCCTCTGAGCCCACCAGCAGGCGCGAGAGATTGCCGCGCCCATTCGCGCGCGCATCCGGCGTCAGCGCGTCGAGATTGTAGCCGCCCACCCGGCGGAGCTGATGCGGGAATTTCTCCGCGATTTCCGCCGCCTCGCGCTCGCCCAGCGCATGCAGCCGTGCCACGAGATCCGTGTTCGGCGCGTTCTCGCCGAAGATATGGCGCGAGCCATCGGCCAGGATCGCGTCGATGGCGCGCACGTTGTCGGCCATCAGCCCGTAGCGGATCGACTTGCCGCCGCAGGAATTATTCCCCGCCATGCCGCCGATGGTGCAGCGCTGCCAGGTGCTGGGGTCCACCGGGAAGAACTGCTTCGTGCCCTTGATGGCCTCGTTCAGCGCGCCGAGCGTGATACCGGGCTCCACGCGGGCCGTATCGCCCTCCACGCTGAGCACGCGGCGCAGATACTTCGAGCAGTCCAGCACCAGCGCCCGGTTCACCGTCTGGCCGCACTGGCTGGTGCCGCCGCCGCGCGCGAGGATGGGGATGCCCTCCTCGCGGCAAATGGCCATCGCCGCCTCCACATCGGCCGCCGTCTTCGGCACCAGCACGCCCACCGGCTCGATCTGGTAGATGCTCGCATCGGTCGAGTAGCGGCCGCGATCCGGCGCGGAGAACAGCACCTCCCCTTCCGTCTCGCGCGAGAGACGCGCGGCAAGCCGGGAGTCGCCGATTTTGCTTTTGGGAATCGTGATGGCGTTCATGCCGCTATCTAATCCCGGGACCCGCGCGCCGTCAGATGGATAATCCTCATGGGGCGCACGAGCCGAACTCATTGGCGCCTTTCCGACAGACGGGGCATAGCTCCCGGAGCAAGAGGAGCCCGCCATGGCCTATTTCACCACCAAGACCACGCCCGGACGCCATTTCCTGCAAATCCCAGGGCCCTCCAACGTGCCGGACCGGGTGCTGCGCGCGCTCGACAACCCCACGATGGATCATCGCGGCCCGGATTTCGGCAAGCTCGGCGGCGCGATCCTCGAGAAGATCAAGGCCATCTTCCAGACCAAGAGCCATGTGGTCATCTTCCCCGCCTCGGGCACCGGGGCCTGGGAGGCGGCGCTGGTCAACACGCTCAGCCCCGGCGACCGCGTGGTGATGTGCGAGACCGGCCACTTCGCCAGCCTCTGGTGCGAGATGGCCGAGCGCCTCGCGATCCGCCCCGAGGTTCTCAAGGGCGACTGGCGCCGCGGCGCCGATCCCGCGCAGATCGAGGCCCATCTGCGGGCCGACAAGGCGCATGAGATCAAGGCCGTCTGCGTCGTCCACAACGAGACCAGCACCGGCAGCACCAGCCGCATCGCCGAGGTCCGCCGCGCGATCGACGCCGCCGGCCACCCTGCCCTGCTGCTGGTGGACACCATCAGCGGCCTCGCCTCAATGGAGTTCAAGCACGACGAATGGGGTGTGGACGTCACCGTCTCCGGCTCGCAGAAGGGGCTGATGCTGCCGCCGGGCCTGTCCTTCAACGCGGTCAGCGCCAAGGCGCTGAAGGCCAACGAAGCGGCGAAGACGACGCGCAGCTTCTGGGACTGGAAGCCGATGATCGCCTCCAACGCGACCGGCTATTTCCCCTACACCCCGGCCACCAACATGCTCTACGCGCTGGATACCGCGCTCGACATGATCTTCGAAGAGGGGCTGGAGAACGTCTTCGCCCGCCACGACCGCATGGCCGAGGCGACGCGCCGGGCCGTTCGCGCCTGGGGCCTGGAAATCCAATGCGACGAGCCGCGGCATTACTCCTCGGTGCTGACGGCGGTGCGCGTGCCGGAGGGCCACAGCGCCAACGGGCTGCGCGGCACGATCCTGGAGAAGTTCAACATGTCGCTCGGCAACGGGCTCGGCCAGCTGAACGACAAGGTCTTCCGCATCGGCCATCTGGGCGACATCAGCGAGCTGCAGCTGGTCGGTACGCTCTCGGGCGTGGAGATGGGGCTGCGCGCGGCCGGCATCCCGCACAAGCCCGAGGGCGTGAAGGCGGCGATGGACTACATCGCGGGCAATAACTGAGGCCCTGCGAGACCACTCCGGAGCGCTTCCCGCGCCCCGGAGTGCCGTGGTTAGCCCGGCAAAGGCGCCAGGTGGCGCCCTTGCAATCCGCGCGTGCTTGGGCAGTCTGCGCGCCATCGGGGCCCGCTGACGCGGCCGCCCCCTGACATCGACACAACAGCCGGCGAGGCCGGCGCTTGAGGGCGGGAACAATGCCGAAATTCGCCGCGAACATTTCCATGATGTTCAACGAGGTCCCCTTCCTCGACCGCTTCGCCGCCGCCCGCGCGGCCGGCTTCGAGGCGGTGGAATTCCTCTTCCCCTATGAGCATCCCGCGGCCGAGATCGCCCGGCGGCTGGAGGATAACGGCCTCCAGAACGTGCTGTTCAACGCCCCTCCCGGCGACTGGAACAATGGCGAGCGCGGCACGGCCTCCCTGCCCGACCGCCGCGCCGAGTTCCGCGAAAGCATCAAGCACGCCCTCGAATACAGCGTCGCCCTGAAGTGCCCCCGCCTGCACGTGATGGCGGGCCTGGTCCCCGCCGGCGTGCCGCGCGACACGCTGCTCGCCACCTATGCCGCCAACCTCGACTTCGCGGCCGAGGAATGCGCCAAGGCCGGCGTGAAGCCGGTGATCGAGCCGATCAACCACCGCGACATCCTGGGCTTCTTCCTCAACACGACGACGGAGGCCACGCGCATCATCGACGCGATCGGACCCGAGCGGCTTGGCCTGCAGTTCGACCTTTACCACTGCCAGATCACCGAGGGCGACGTGACGCGCAAGGCGCAGGAGCTGCTGCCCTATATCGCGCACATGCAGGTCGCCGACACACCCGGCCGGAATGAGCCCGGCACGGGTGAGGTGAACTGGCCCTTCGTCTTCGACGCCATCGACGCCAGCGGCTATCGCGGCTGGATCGGCTGCGAGTACCGCCCCAAGGGCGAGACCCTGGCCGGCCTCGGCTGGTTCGCGAAGTACCGCGCGGGCTGATCCCGCGCTGGCCGGCCGGGCCGGGCCCCTCGGGGACCCGCCCGC
The DNA here is from genome assembly GCF_018413645.1 of Roseococcus pinisoli. Taxonomy (GTDB): domain Bacteria; phylum Pseudomonadota; class Alphaproteobacteria; order Acetobacterales; family Acetobacteraceae; genus Roseococcus; species Roseococcus pinisoli. Next base: position 30,547 of record NZ_JAHCDA010000003.1, on the reverse strand, counting down.
CGGCAGGCGATTTCCGGCCGGCCGATCCGGTCCCCGGCGCCCCTGGCGCTCCCGGCATCGGCCAGCCCCTCACTTCGTAAGGAAGAAGCACACATGAAGATCGGATTCATCGGCCTCGGCATCATGGGCCTGCCCATGGCCCAGAACCTCGCCAAGGGCGGCCACGAGGTCATCGTGCCGGAGCGCGCCTCGCTCTCGGCCGAGAGCCGCGCCGCCTTCCAGGTCGTGGCCGACGGCACCGCCGTGGCGAAGGCCGCCGAGATCATCATCCTGATGGTGCCCGACACCCCCGACGTGGAGCGCGTGCTCTTCGGCGAGAACGGCGTCGCGGCCGGCCTCAGCAAGGGCAAGCTCGTCATCGACATGAGCTCGATCAGCCCGACCGCCACCAAGGATTTCGCGGCGAAGGTCAACGCGCTCGGCGCCGACTACATCGACGCGCCCGTCTCGGGCGGCGAGGTCGGCGCGAAGAACGCCGCGCTGACCATCATGATCGGCGCCAGCCAGGCCGCCTTCGACCGCGCGCTGCCGCTGTTCCAGCTGATGGGCAAGAACATCACGCTCGTCGGCGAGAACGGCGCGGGCCAGGTCACCAAGGTTGCGAACCAGATCATCGTGGCGCTGAACATCGAGGCGGTGTCCGAGGCGCTGGTCTTCGCCAGCAAGGCGGGCGCCGATCCGGCCAAGGTTCGCGCGGCGCTGATGGGCGGCTTCGCCAATTCGCGCATCCTGGAAGTCCATGCCGAGCGCATGATCAACCGGACCTTCAACCCGGGCTTCCGCATCGAGCTGCACCAGAAGGACCTCAACCTGGCGCTGCAATCGGCCAAGGAGCTCGGCGTGGCCCTGCCGAACACGGCCTCCGCCCAGCAGCTCTTCTCCGCCTGCGCGGCGATGGGCGGCAAGGGCTGGGACCATTCCGGCCTGATCCAGGCCCTGGAGAAGCTGGCCGACCACAAGATCGGCTAAGCAGCCCTCGCATATCCCATATCCCGGCGGTGAATACACAATTCACCGTCGGGGCATTTGCATCCCTTGCCCCTGGCGCTATATGTCCTCAGTCATACGATTGGAGGACGTAATATGCCCGATAGCCTGATCCAGCGCGACGCTGCCTATTGGCGCGACCACGGCATCAAGCGCGTAAAATCCGAGGAACGGAGCGGCGAGACGCCCGAGACCGAGGGCATGGGCCGTCTGGTCGCCATCAGCGGCAAGCGCAGCGGCTCCTCCCATCTCTGGGCCGGCACCAACCTGATCAAGCCGGGCGCCAAGACCGGCCCGCATCATCACGGCGACCTCGAGAGCATCATCTACATCGTTCGCGGCCATGCGCTGATGCGCTGGGGCGAGCGGCTGGAATTCATCACCAAGGCCGGCCCCGGCGACTTCTTCCTGGTGCCCCCCTACGTCCCCCACCAGGAGCTGAACGCCTCTGACACGGAGGAGCTGCATTGCGTCCTTGTGCGCAGCGGCGTCGAGGAAGTGGTGGTGAACATCAAGGTCGACGCCGTCGCCGAGCCGGAATGGGTCTGACCGTCTATTCACTTTTAATGACGGTGGAACAAGCTCCTCCCGTTCCACCTTTGCCCGGGCGTAGCACCGCCCGGGCATTTTACACGGCAGCTCAGCTCGGCTGCAGCCCGATCTCCCGCGCGAGGCGCGAGAGGCTGGTGATCTCGTTCTGCAGGAAGTCGCGCCACTGCTCCGGCGTCATGGCGCGCGGCACGTAGCCCAGCCGTGCCAGCCGCTCGCGCGCCTCGGCCTGCCCCAGCACAACCCTCAGCGCCTGGTTGAAGCGGGCCACCACCGGGGCCGGCGTTCCCCCGGGCGCCGCCAGGCCGAACCACACGTTCAGCTCGTAGCCCGGCACCGTCGCCGCGATGGGCGGGATGTCCGGCGCCAGCGGGAAGGCGGCCGGTGAGGTCACACCCAGCGCCCGCACCCGCCCTTCCCGCACCTGGGCCAGACCGGCCGCAAAGTCGGTCAGGGTGCTGTCGATCCGGCCCGCCAGGACCTCGGTCAGCGCCTCCGGCCCGCCGCGGCTGGGCACGGCCAGCATGCGCGTCCCGGTCATGCGGCACAGGCGCTCGCTGCCGATCAGCGAGCTGAAGTTACCATGGCTGAAGGTCAGCTCGCCGGGGCGGCGCTTCGCCAGCTCGATGAACTCCGCCACGTTCTGCGCGGGCGAGCTGTTGGGCACCACCAGCAGGTAGGAGGTCTCCGCCAGGAAGCCCGTATGCGCGAAATCCTGGATCGGATCATAGGGCAGGTTGCGCACGAGATAGGTGTTCAGCGCCCCGTTGGTCACGCTGAGCACGGCCTGGGTATAGCCGTCGGGCGCCGCGGTCTTCACCGCCATGGTGCCGACCACGCCATTGCCGCCTGGCCGGTTGTCGATGATCACCGTCTGGCCGAGCTCGCGCGTGAGCGGCTCGATCAGGTTGCGCACCAGAGTGTCCGTCACGCTGCCAGCCGGGAAGCCGATGATGATGCGGATGGTGCGATCGGGCCAGGCCGGCTGCGACAGGGCGGCCGCGGGCGCGAGCAGCGCCGGCGCGGCCAGCAGGTGGCGGCGGTGAAGCATGATGGAAGTCCCCCATTTGTTGTTGCCGCAGGCTTGCCGATGCCGGGGCGCCCGGCAAGCCCACCGCCTCACACCTGGACGGGACGCTCCTTCAGGAAACGATGGATTTCGGTGTTGTCGGCCTTGGGGCCGAAGGCCGACAGCGCCTCCGTCCAGGTCTCGCGGCAGAGCTGGAGCAGTTCCGCCGGCAGGCCGGTCTGCTCCGCGATGCTGCCCGCCGTCTCCAGGTCCTTGCGCATCAGCCCCAGCTGGAAGCCGCCGGCATAGCGGCCGGAGGTGATCTCCTGCGCCAGCTTCGTCTCGGAGGCGATGTTCCGGCCGGAGCTCGCATTCAGCACGGCGGCGAAGATGCCGAGGTCGAGCCCCTGGGCCTCCGCCATCTGCGCGGCCTCCGACACCGCCAGCAGCCCGGCCGCATAGACGTAGTTGTTGAGCGCCTTCATGGCATGCGCGCTGCCGACGGCGCCGGTGCGGATCAGCTTCTCGCCCATGGCCTTCAGCACCGGCTCGGCCCGCGCGTAATCCGCATCCTCGCCGCCCACCATGATGGCGAGCGTGCCGGCGCTGGCCTTGGGCACCGAGCCCGAGACCGGTGCGTCGAGCAGGCCGCAGCCCTTCGCCTTCAGCGCGGCCGCCCAGCGCCGCGTCTCGCCCGGCTCGCTGCTGCCCATGTCGACCACCAGCGAGCCCGGCTGCAGCGCCGGCACCAGCTTCTCCATCACCGCGGCCACGATCCGGCTGTCCGGCAGCATGAGGATGATGAGCGTCGCGGCCTTCGCCAGCGCCGCGGCGTCCTCCACCGCCGTCGCGCCGGGGACGGTGACGCCCGCGGCGTCGAAGGTCGTCAGCGGCACGCCCTTGGAGACGAGGTTGTGCGCCATCGGCGCCCCCATCATGCCGAGCCCGACAAATCCCACCTGTTGCACGATCAATTCCTCCCAACTGTTGCAGGCATGTTCCGATGGCGCCCGGGGCGCTGTCCAGGCCACCCCCCGGCCAGATGCGGCTTCCAGCTGCCCGCTGGCGACTGATAGGCTCGGCGGGCGCGGCGCCCTTCCCTCACGAGGCGCCCTTCGGGGAGACAAGACGTGAATCGCAAGGACCTCGCACCCGGCGTCGCCTCGCGCCGCCATGCCATGCTCGGGACCGGCGTGCTGGCGGCCGCGGCGGGGCCAGCCGCCGCCCAGGTGCCCGCCGCTCCGGCCCCGCTGCGGGTCGCCTCCATCGGTGGCTTCCATGTGGGCGGCGAGGTGCGCACGCTCACCGGCCTGCCGCCTCGCGAGGTGCGCCTGACGGCAACCGGCCCCGTCCGACGCATCGAGGTCAACGGCGACTACATGGTCGGCCAGATGTACGTGCAGTACGTCAAGCTCGCCGCGCCCAGCGCCCGCCATCCCCTGATGCTGTGGCACGGCGGCGGCCTCTCCGGCGCCTGTTGGGAGGACACGCCCGACGGCCGCCCGGGCTGGCAGTCCTTCTTCCTTCGCGCCGGCCACGACGTCTATGTCAGCGACGCCTTCGAGCGCGGTCGCGCCTCCTGGCCGCGCTATCCCGAGATCCTGCCGGACGAGCCGGTCTTCCGCAGCCTCTTCGAGGCGTGGCGCACCTTCCGCTTCGGCCCGCCCGACGGCTTCAACCTCGATCCCGCCAAGCGTCGTCCCTATCCCGAGGCCCGCTTCCCGGTGGCGGCGCTGGAAAATCTGGGCCGCGGCGCGATCCCGCGCTGGGCCAGCTCGGACGCCTTCACCCAGCGCGCCTATGCCGCCTATCTCGCGCGGATGACCGAGCCCTCGGTGATCGTGGTGCATAGCCAGGGCGTGGCCTTCGCGCTGCGCGCCGCGCTGGAGGCGCCGGAGAAGGTGGCGGCGATCGTCGCCGTGGAAGGCTCCGGCGCACCAGACCCGGCGACGGTGGACATGGCGCGGATGCGCAACATCCCGCTGCTCATGGTCTGGGGCGACTTCATCGACCAGGATCCCTGGCCGGCCTATCGCCGGGCGGTCGACCGCTTCGCCGCGGCCCTGACAGCGGCCGGTGGCAAGGTCGACCTCATGGAGCTGCCGGCCCGCGGCATCCGGGGCAACACCCACATGATCATGCACGACGACAATTCGGAGGAGATCGCCGGGCTGATCCAGGGCTGGATCGCGGCTCAGGGCCTGATGAAGGGCTGAGGCGCGCCCTCCCGGCAGCATCCGAGCTTGCAGCGCGCGCGGAAGACCATAGCTCTGCGTCAGGACAACCGCGCGCCGGAGAACCGATGACCGCATCTCTCGAATTTGGCCTGGACACCTTCGGTGACGTCACCTCGGGGCCGGACGGCGCGCTGCTGCCGCATGCCCAGGTGATCCGCGACGTCATCGCCGAGGCGCGGCTGGCGGATCAGCTCGGCATCGACTTCTTCGGCGTCGGCGAGCATCACCGGGAGGATTTCGCGGTCTCGGCGCCCGAGGTCGTGCTGGCGGCCATCGCCGGCTGCACGAAGCGCATCCTCCTGGGCTCGGCGGTCACGGTGCTGAGCTCGGACGATCCCATCCGCGTCTTCCAGCGCTTCTCGACGCTCGACGCAGCCTCGAGCGGGCGCGCGGAGGTCATCCTCGGCCGCGGCTCCTTCACCGAATCCTTCCCGCTCTTCGGCTACGAGCTCGACCAATACGAGGTCCTGTTCGAGGAGAAGCTGGACCTCTTCACGAAGCTGCTGCCGCAGGGCCCGGTCGACTGGAACGGCATGACGCGGCCGGCACTCAAGAACCAGCGCGTCTTCCCGCCGGTGGAGAACCCGCCGCTGAAAGCCTGGATCGGCGTGGGCGGAAGCCCGGACTCCGTGGTCCGCGCGGCGCGCCACGGCCTGCCGCTGATGCTCGCCATCATCGGCGGCGATCCGAAGCGCTTCGTGCCCTATGCCGATCTCTACCGGCAGGCCTGCGACAAGCTGCAGAAGCCCCTGCGCCCGATCGGCGTGCATTCGCCGGGCTACATCGCCGACACCGACGCCCAGGCGCGCGAGGAGCTCTGGCCCGACTACAAGCGCATGCGCGACCGCATCGGGGCCGAGCGCGGCTGGGGGCCGATGAACCGCGCGGAATACGACCGTGAGGCCGACCACGGCTCCCTCTATGTCGGATCGCCGGAAACGGTCGCGCGCAAGATCGCCGCGACGGTGCAGGCGCTGGGCGTGCAGCGCTTCCAGCTGAAATACAGCGCCGGCGCGCTGCCGCATGAGAAGCTGATGCGGAGCATCGAGCTCTACGGGACGAAGGTGATCCCCCTCGTCCGCGAGCTGCTGGCCTGAGAGGGCGGGGCGCTGGCGCCCCGCCCCTATTCAGCCGCCCGAGCGCACCGCCTCGGCCAGGCCGCGCACCTGGTCGAGGACCAGACGCACGCTGTCGGGCCGCGCGCGGCCCTGCTCGTCCAGCGACTTGTGCAGCGTGTCGACCAGCGCGCTTCCCACGACGGCGCCGTCGGCGATGCGCGAGGCCTCGCCCGCCTGCTCCGGGGTGCGGATGCCGAAGCCGATGGCGATCGGCAGGTCGGTGTGCTGGCGGACGCGCGGGATGGCCTTGCGCAGCGCTTCGGGATCGGCGCTGCGCGTGCCGGTGATGCCCGCGAGCGCCACGTAGTAAACGAAGCCCGAGGAAGCCTTCAGCACCAGCGGCAGCCGCTCGTCATCCGTGGTCGGCGCGACCAGGCGGATGATGTCGAGCCCGGCGGCCAGGGCCGTCGGCGCCAGCACCTCCGCCTCCTCCGGCGGCATGTCCACGACGATCAGCCCATCCACGCCGCTCGCCTGCGCATCGGTGACGAAGCGTTCGGCGCCGTAGGAGAGGATGGGGTTGAGGTAGCCCATCAGGATGATCGGCGTCGTCGTGTCCTCGGTGCGGAAATCCCGCACCATGGCCAGCACGCCGGCCATGGTCGCGCCCGCCTTCAGCGCGCGCTGGCTGGCGAGCTGGATGATCGGGCCATCGGCCATCGGGTCGGTGAAGGGCACGCCGATCTCGATGAGGTCGGCGCCGGCGCCCGGCAGGCCGCGCAGCAGGGCCATGCTGGTCGCCGGATCGGGGTCGTAGGCTTCCAGGAAGGGAATCAGCGCCCCCCTGCCCTGCTTCTTCAGCTCCGCGAAGCGGGCAGCAATCCGGCTCATATGCTCACCCCCAGATGGTCGGCGACGGTGAAGATGTCCTTGTCGCCACGCCCGGACATGCACATCACGATGATCTTGTCCGCCGGCAGCGTCGGCGCGAGGCGCAGCACATGGGCTAGCGCATGCGCGGGCTCCAGGGCCGGGATGATGCCCTCCAGCTTCGTGCAAAGCTGGAAGGCATCCAGCGCCTCCTTGTCGGTCGCGTTCTCGTATTTCACGCGGCCCATCTCGTGCAGCCAGGAATGCTCGGGCCCGATACCGGGATAGTCGAGCCCGGCGCTGATCGAGTGGCCCTCCAGGATCTGGCCGTGCTCGTCCTGCAGCAGGTAGGTGCGGTTGCCGTGCAGCACACCCGGGCGGCCGCCGGTGAGGCTCGCCGCATGCTCGGGCGTGTCGACGCCATGGCCGCCGGCCTCGACGCCATAGATCTCGACCGAGGGGTCGTCGAGGAAGGGGTAGAACAGCCCCAGCGCGTTGGAGCCGCCGCCGATGGCCGCCGACAGCACGTCGGGCAGGCGGCCCTCGCCCTCGAACTCGGCCAACTGCCAGCGCACTTCCTCGCCGATGACCGACTGGAAGTCGCGCACCATCACCGGATAGGGGTGCGGGCCCGCGACGGTGCCGATGCAGTAGTAGGTATCGTCGACATTCGAGACCCAGTGGCGCAGCGCCTCGTTCATCGCGTCCTTCAGCGTGGCCGCGCCGGACGTCACGGGAACGACCTCCGCGCCCAGCAGCTTCATGCGGAAGACGTTGGGCTTCTGCCGCTCCACGTCGGTCGCGCCCATGAAGACGGTGCAGGGCAGGCCGAAGAGCGCGCAGGCCGTGGCCGTCGCGACGCCGTGCTGGCCCGCGCCCGTCTCGGCGATGACGCGCTTCTTGCCCATGCGCCGGGCCAGGAGGATCTGGCCGAGCACCGCGTTGATCTTATGGGCGCCGGTGTGGTTCAGGTCCTCGCGCTTAAAATAGATCTTCGCGCCGTCACCGCGGCGCGGCGCCAGGGAAGCGCAATGCTCCGTGAGCCGCTCCGCGAGCCAGAGCGGGCTGGGCCGGCCCACATAGTCCTTGAGTAAGCGTCGCCATTCCTTGTCGAAGCCCGGATCCTTCTTCGCAGCGGCATAAGCGGCCTCCACCTCGAGGATGAGCGGCATCAGCGTCTCGGCGACGTACCGGCCGCCGAAGCCGCCGAAACGTCCCGCGGAATCGGGACCGCTCTTGAAGGTGTTGGGCCGCACGGGCGGCGTCACGGGCTTGTTCACTTGTGCTCCCGGGTCTGGCAGTGAAGCGGGATTGATAGCGAAAGCCCGGGCTTTCCCCAACCCCGAGCCTCACATTCGGCGCACGGCCTCGACGAAGTCGCGGATCAGGCCCGCATCCTTCACGCCGCGGGAGCTCTCCACGCCCGAGGAGACGTCCACGCCCGGCGCACCGCTGACGGCGATCGCCTCGGCCACATTGGCCGGCGTGAGCCCGCCTGCGAGCAGCCAGGGGACGGGAATCCGCGCGAGCCGCGCCAGGCGCCATTCGAAGGCCTGCGCATTGCCGCCGGGGCGCGTCGCCTCGGGCGGCGCCTTGGCGTCGAGCAGGAGCCAGTCGGCCACGCCCGCGAAATCGTCGATGGCGGCGAGGTCCGCCTCGGTACCGATGCCCAGCGCCTTCATGACCGGCCGGCCGAAGCGCCCCTGGATCGCGGCGACCCGCGAGGGCGTCTCGCCGCCGTGGAGCTGGATCATGTCGAGCGGCGCCGCGGCCAGCGTGGCCTCCAGCAGCTCGTCCGTCGGATCGACGAAGAGGCCCACGCGCCGCGGCCCACCCTCCAGCGAGGCGGAGAGCGCGCCGGCCTGGGCGGGGGTGACCGCCCGCGGCGAAGGCGGAAAGAAGACGAAGCCCACAAGATCCGCACCCGCCTCGGCCGCGACCCGCAGGGCCTCGGGCGTCGAGATGCCGCAGATCTTGACCTCGGTCATCGCGCGATCACCGCGTCAGGCTGGCGACGATGGCACGAGCGGCGGCCGCGGGGTCCGCCGCGCCGGTGATGGGCCGGCCGACCACAATCCAGTCGGCGCCGTCGGCCACGGCCTCGGCCGGGGTCGCCACGCGGACCTGATCGCCGATGTCACTGCCAGCCGGGCGGATGCCGGGCACCACGAGCCGGGGGCCCTCGCCCAGCGCGGCGCGAATGGGCGCGACCTCGCGGGGGGAACAGACCAGGCCGTCGGCTCCCGCTTCGAGGGCCATCCGGGCCAGGCGTACCACCTGCTCGACCGGATCGGCCTCCACGCCGATGGCGCGCAGCGTCCCGGCGTCGATGCTGGTGAGCACGGTCACCGCCAGGATCATGGGACGGTCGCCGCCCGCTGCCTCGGCCGCGCGACGGGCGGCGGCGATCATCGCCGGGCCGCCGGCGGCATGGATCGTGACCATCGCCGGGCGGAGCGGCGCCAGCGACCCGAGGGCCCCCGCCACCGTATTGGGGATGTCGTGCAGCTTCAGGTCGAGGAAGACCGGCGCCAGCTGGCGCAGCGGCGCAAGGGCGGAGGGGCCTGCGGCGCAGAAGAGCTCGAGGCCGAGCTTGAGCAGGCCGACCTCGGGCGCCACCTGCGCGGCCAGGGTCTCGGCACGCGGAAGCGTGGGCGTGTCGATGGCGACGATCAGCCGGCCCCTGGGACCGTCCGGACGCGACAGCATGGGCGGGGTACTTTCAGTTCAGCTTGGCGACGGCCGCATCGCGCGCGGCCAGCTCGGCGTCAAGGCGCTTCGCGGTCCGGCGGAGGCGCCGGTTGCTCCATTTCTGGGGCAGGTGCGAGAACCACACGAGCAGGGCGCCCGCCAGGAAGGCGATGAGGCAGGGGCCAAGCACGGCCTGCCAGAGCGCCAGCTCCACCGTCCAGCCGCCCGGCCAGAGCGCGATCGAGACTAGATGCCCGTTGCCGACGGCGAAGAGGCCGAGGAGCAGGGCGACCAGGATCGCGGGAAGCAGGCGGATCATTCGCCTTCCCCGGGATCCTGCCCGCCATTGACGCGGGCGCGCAGCTCCTTGCCGGGGCGGAAATGCGGCATCCCCTTGCCGGCGACGGCCACGGCCTCGCCGGTCCGGGGGTTACGGCCCTGGCGCGGATCGCGCCGCCGCGTGGTGAAGGCACCGAAGCCGCGCAGCTCCACCCGGTCCCCACGGGCCAGGGCGGCGCTCACCTCCTCGAAGATGGTGCCGACCACGAGCTCGATATCCGGTTGCCGCAGGTGCGGGTTCTGGGCGGCGAGATGCGCGATGAGCTCGCTTTTTGTCATGCAGGTCCCCAAGGCGTCCCAGGATGATAGCAGAGTGTAGCAGGGAAATTTGCAAGTCCGGAGTTTGCAAATCCGGGAATGTTCCTCAACGCGGAAGAATCGTCCCGGGCCACCACCCCTCGGCACGGAAGGCCGCGACGCCGCCCCGCCAGAAGCTGGAGGAGGCCATCGACAAGGCCCGCTCGCTAAGGCTGCGGAAGTCGATGTCCCGCGCCGGAAGCTCCGCTGCCACCCCCCGATTCGCCGCCAGCCAGTTCCGGGCCTCGTTCTCGCCGCCGATCTCGTCGACCAGACCGGCCGCCACCGCCTGGCGCCCCGTCATGACGCGCCCATCCGCGAGGGAGAGGACGCGCTCCTCCGGCATCTGGCGATTCGCGACCACCATCGCGACGAACTGGCGATACATGTCGTCCACTACGCCGGCCAGGGAGGTCCGCCCCTCCTCGCTCAGGGGGCGGAAGGGGCTCGGCTGGTCCTTGAGGGGGCCGGAGGTCAGCGTCTCCATCCGCACGCCCAGGCGGGAGACCAGCTCCGAAACCTCGACGGATTGCAGCAGCACGCCGATCGAGCCCGTCAGCGTCGCCTCGCGGGAAAAGATCCGCTCGGCCGGCAGTGCGACCATATAGCCCGCGGAGGCGGCCGTGCCGCGCATGACCGCGACGACCGGCTTGCCCGATTCGCGCAGCGCCCGCAGGGCCCGGTAGATCCCCTCCCCGCCGGCCACGGTGCCGCCGGGGCTGTCGATCATGACCAGGACGGCGCGGGTGTGCGAATCGCGTCGGATCCGGTCGATCTCGCGCAGCAGCTTGGGGTCGTCGGTGATGGTGCCCTCGATGGGCAGGCGGGCGACGTGGTCCCCGGCCAGGGCATCCGGGAGGCCACGGCCCAGCCAGAGGCCGCCGAGCACCACCACGCCCAGCACCAGGGCGCCGCGCCAGAAGCCCAGCTGCCGCTTGAGGCGGCGACGGTCGAGGAGGAGATCAGACTCCAGGGTCATGGTTTTCCGGCCTAGTTCCTGAGGGGTGCCGGCCAGGACATAGGGCGCATGCGTCGCCGTGCGAAGGCGTGGAGTTGCAAGGTGCTCGATGTGGCGCTATTCACCCGCCGCGTGAGCATGCCGACTTAGCTCAGGGGTAGAGCAACTGATTCGTAATCAGTAGGTCCGGGGTTCAATTCCCCGAGTCGGCACCATACCCAAGCACTCACATAGCGCTTGCGATCACCACATCGCGGCTTGGTTGGCGAAGCACCGTGGCGACGTCCGTAATCGCGCCGTCACTGGTCAGCCCGCTCCGTTCTCCATCTCGGCATTGACGGTCCACATACCGTCCCTCTTAACGCGCAGCGGAGCCTCGTCGCCGTCCTGCCGGCAGCCCAAATCGCGGTGTTCGGCCGGCACCGGTAGTTCGTTCGCCAGAAGCCCTTCCTGAACTTTGCGTCGGTCAGAAATCCGGAAGCATCGCCCCCTCTCAATGGGATGGAGCCGGCTGCTTGCTGGCGGGGCGTGCCGCATCGAACAAGGCCTCCAGGTGCGCAAGTCGCCGCTCAGCCTCCTCCGATGGCGCGCCCTGGGCCTCCACCACACGCCGGATGATGTCCATCAGGCGACGGCGGATCTGCGCGTCCGGTGGCAGCAGCTGCGGGATCGCCGCAACGGCGCGTTCCTCGTCGAGGCAGAGCGTCAGCGCCTGCTCGCGAAGCACCTGGCGGAAGCGCTCGCGTGGGATATGTCGCTCGGCCGGCTGCGCGGCGCGCAGCGTCTCCAGCAGGGCGGCTGCGCGCTCGTCCATCCGCCTATCGGCGCGCAGAACGTGGAACAAGCCGCGCACGCCTGCCTCCAGCGGGCCGCCATGCTCCATGTTGCGTTCCAGCTCTGCCCTCAGGCCATGCGCGGCCCTTTCGCGCGCCAGATCCCGCATCCCCCGCGCTCCCTCGTGGACACGCGACGGGTCCAGCCCAACCACCGCCTGCAGGAGGGGCGAGCCATAGATGCCGAGAAACAGGCTTTCGGCCATGGCATCGCGCGCCTTGCCGAAAGCTTCGAGGCTGCCGGCGACGGCCTGCGACATCATCCGTTCCATCGCCAGCAAGGGATTGTCCGGGCCGACCGGCTGCCGATGCCGGCGTGCCAGCCCCGCCAGGCCCGGGACGGCGGTGAGGAAGGGGTTGAGCGAGGAGAAGGCCTCGAAGCGCAGTCGGTGCGGGTGCAGGCGCCGCAGCTGCTCCGCTGCGGCATCGTTGGCCAGGGCGCGGACTGCGGGCGCCATGGTCTGCTCGTAGAGCGCGCGGTTGACCTCGGACACCTTGGCTGCCGTCTCGAAGCAGCGCTCGTCCTCGGGGCCGTTGACGCCGAGGGCGCGGATGTCGTCGAGCCGCCGCCCCTCAAGGCGGAAGAGGTATTCGCCCCGGATGAGCCCGGGGTTCGCCGTGCCCTCGTCAATGTCGGCGAAGGTCGCCTCGTAGAGGCCGGGAGGAAGCATGTCGATGAGGTCCATCGCATTGGCAAAGCCGGCATGCTCCTTCGTGGCGACCTTGCCGGAGACGAAGATGCCGAGATGCCCAATCGACTGGTGCACCGTGTAGACGACGGTCTGCCCGGAGGCCGCGAGCTCTTCATCCGTGTCGTAGAGATCCAACAGCCAGCCGAGCGCCTGCGGCGGCGGCGTGATGTCGTCGCCCCAGGAGCAGAAGACAATGATGGGCGAGCGGATGTTGCGAAGATCCACCCGCACGCCCTCGCTGCTCGCGATGCCGCCCGAGGCGAGCTTGTTGCCGATGAACAGCTCGTCGACGATGAACTGGATCTCCTCCCCGTTCAGCGTCACGGGGCTGCCCCACCAGGTCTCGAAATCCAGGAAGCGCTCCGCCTCCGTGTCGACCTTCGAGTAGACGTTGTAGGCCTTCTGCCAATAGGTGTTGGCGGGGTTCATGCCCTCGAAATTGGCGATGAGATGCGCGCCGTCGAAGATGCCGCGGCCCAGGTCGCTCGTCAGCGCGGTGAGCCAGCTTCCGCCGAGCAGCCCGCCGGAGTAGCGCATGGAGCCCATGCCGCGTTTGCCTGCCCAGTAGGAGAGCGGCGCGCCCGCGACCATGATGGGCCCGGGCAGGTCCGGCCGCATCGCGCACATCATCATGATCTGCCAGCCAGCCTGGCAATTGCCGATGAGGCAGGGTTTGTCCTCGGCCTCGGGGTGAAGGGCGATCACACGCTCGAGGAAATGCACCTCCGCGCGGCAGACATCCTCGATGGTCTGGCCCGGGACCGGATCGGTCATGAAGCCGACGAAGTAGCAGGGGTGGCCCGCGCGCAGCGCGACGCCGATCTCGCTATCCTGCTTCATGCCGCCGATGCCCGGCCCGTGTCCGGCGCGCGGATCGAAGACGACGAAGGGACGCTTGCGCGGGTCGGTCACCACGCCCTCGGGAGCGGTGATGCGGAGCAAGGCGTAGTTCACCGGACGCGGCAGCGTTCGGCCATCCACCAGCACCTCCCGCTCGAAGGTCAGCACATGGGGCGCGAGCCTCTCCGCACGCTCAATCTGCGTATCTCCGCGCTGGCGCAGGGCGTCGAGCACCAGGACGGTTCGCTGCATGGCGTCCACCCAGTACTCATGCACGAAGTCGAAGGGAGAGGGAAAAGCCCCCGCGCTTCGGGGCTGTGCCATCGAGACGGTCGGAGGAGCGGAGGCAGGTGCATTGGGGGGCGATACGTTCATGGCATCCTCACCATATGGTCTGGTAGCGGAAGCTGAATCGAAGAACGTCGGAAGCGGCGCAGAACCGGGGGGCACGGGATCGCGCGATCCCGCGGGCTATCGTGTCCTTCGCCCCCCGATCCTACCGCGATCCGGACCGGAACTGGAAGCGATGTCGAGCGAGAGTGGCTGACGACCGACGCTATTTCGGCAGTTCCTCCCAAGCGAGAAAGAACCCGACATCGCCGGGAATCCCTTCCTTGTAGGTGACGATGCGGGGCCGCAGCACGAAGCCACGCGGCGCCAGCTCCTTCTCGAAGAAGGCGTAGGCGCGGCTGGCGGCTCCCGTGAGCTGCTGGGTCCAATCGCCGTATTGCGAGGTGATGGACCGGCCGTCGTCCTTCATGAAATCGCTGGGGAACTGGAAGACCTGGGCCTCCTTCTGCCCGTTCCGGATGGCGCGCTCGACCATGGCGATGACGCGGGCCATCGCGTCGGGAGGGAGCTGTTGCGCCTCGAAGGCTTCGCGCAGCGCCGTCTGCTCCGCCGCATGGGCGGTACGCTGCGCCTCTTCCGCCACCAGCTTGGCCTCGCGCGCCTTTTGCAGACGCGCCCGGATCCCGGCTGCGCTGAAATCGTTGGAGTCCATTCTCGCCTCCTCCTTCGGGTGCCTCAAGGTGAAGATCGTTGCAGTACCTGGGCCGTGTGCCGCGCGATCATCGTCTCTTCGTCCGTCGGAACGACCCAAGCCGCGACGGCGGAGCTATCGGCCGAGATGCATCCGCCCCCGGTGTGATTGCGGCCCTCGTCCAGCGCGAGGCCGAGCCAGGCGCAGCCCGCCGCCACCTCGGCGCGCGTGGCCACGTCGTTCTCGCCAATGCCGCCTGTGAAAATGAGGGCGTCGATGCCGCCGAGCGCGGCCACCATCGAGCCGATCTCCCGGATGATGCGGTAGGTGAACAGCGACGTCGCCTCAGCTGCGCGGGGATCCTTCGACCCGCGCAGCGTCCGCATGTCAGAGGAGATTCCCGACACGCCGAGCAGCCCGGACTCCCGGTAGAGCATTCGCTCGAGCGCCCGCGCGTCCATGCCTTGCGTGTCCATCAGATGGATCAGCACGCCAGGGTCGATGGCGCCGGCGCGCGTTCCCATCATCAACCCGTCCAGCGCGGTGAAGCCCATGGTGCTGGCGACGCTCCGGCCGCCCTGCATGGCGCAGAGGCTAGCGCCATTGCCCAGATGCGCGACGACGACGCGCTGCGACACCAACCGGGCATCGAGCGCCGGCAGGCGGGAGGCGATGAACTCATAGGACAGGCCATGGAAGCCGTAGCGGCGGATGCCCATCGCACTCAGCGCGCGTGGCAGCGCGAAGGCCTGCGCGATCTCGGCCTGGCTGCGATGGAAGGCGGTGTCGAAGCAGGCGACCTGCGGGAGGCCGGGCCGCAATTCCGCGACCGCTCGGATCGGGGCAAGGTTGTGAGGCTGGTGGAGCGGCGCCAGCGGCTGGAGAGCCTCCAGCGCCTCCACGACGGAGAAATCGACGAGGACGGGGACCGTGAAGCGCATGCCCCCATGAACGACGCGATGGCCGATCGCGCGCGGCTCCAGCTCCACCATGAACTCGGGACCGAGCGCCATGATCGCCTGCATGCCGGCGGCATGGCCGAAGCCCTCCGACGGGAAGTCGCGCTCCACCAGCGTTTGCCCCGCAGGGTCGCGCAGCCGCAGGCGCGGCGCGGTGCCGATGCCCTCGATCAGGCCGCGCAGAAGCACGCCGAAGGGCGCCGCCGCCTCATGAATGGCGAACTTGATGCTGGAGGAGCCCGCATTCACGATGATGAGGCAATCCGCCATGGCTCAGCCGCCTGCCGCCGCGGCGGCGGGATTGCCGCGCCGCGCGGCCGCGACGAGGGCCGCGACGGCGCAGGAGGCGACGCGCGTCTTCAGGCTGTCGGCACGGCTGGTCAGGATGATGGGTACACGAGCCCCGAGCACGATGCCCGCGGCGGTGGCGCCCGCCAGGAAGGTCAGGCTCTTGGCCAGCATGTTGCCGGCCTCGAGGTCCGGGACGATCAGCACATTGGCCCTTCCGGCCACGGGCGAGACGATGCGCTTGGTCGTCGCCGCCGCGAGGTTGATGGCGTTGTCGAGGGCGAGCGGTCCGTCCAACAGGGCGCCCGTGATCTGTCCGCGATCGGCCATCTTGCAGAGCGCGGCTGCCTCCAGCGTGCTGGGCACGTTGGGATTGACCGTCTCCATCGCCGAGAGGATGGCGACGCGCACCTCCGCGAGACCGAGCGCATGGGCGAGGTCGATGGCATTCTGGGTGATGTGCATTTTCTCCGCGAGGGTCGGCGCGATGTTGATGGCCGCATCGCTGATGATGAGCGGGACGTCGTGGCCCGGAACATCCAGGATGAAGCAGTGGCTGATGCGCCGTCCGGTCCGCAGCCCGTCCTTGGCCACGACAGGGCGAAGCAGCTCGTCGGTGTGCAGGCTGCCCTTCATCAGCGCCTCGCAAGCCCCGCTGCGGACCAGCGCGACACTGGCCTCGGCTGCCGCGTCGCTATGGGGGAAGTCCTCGATCGGGAGTCCGGCAATGTCCAGTCCGGCCTTCTCCGCCGCGGCCAGAATCTTCGCTCTGGGTCCCACCAAGACCGGCTCGACGATGCCGAGGCGGCGCGCCTCGAGCATGCCTTCCAGTGAGCTCTCGTCGCAGGGATGGACGACCGCGACGGAGGTAGGCGGATAGGCGCGACAGGCCGCGATGAGGTGATCGTATCGGGGACGGCTCTCCGGCTCGGCCATGGGACTCGCTCCGAATTCAGGCGACGATGTTCGCGCCGCCGTCGACATAGATCGTGCCGCCGGTGACGCGCCGGGCGTAAGGCGTGGCGAGGTAGGCGCAGGTGAAGCCGACATCCATGATGTCGGCGAGCTCGCCCAGCGGCGCGCGTTGCGCGGCCTCGACCAGCAGCAGGTCGAAATCCTTGAGCCCCGAGGCCGCGCGGGTCTTCAGCGGCCCCGGCGAGATGGCGTGGACGCGGATTCCGTTTGGCCCGAGCTCGTGCGCCAGATAGCGGCAGGAGGCCTCAAGGGCGGCCTTCACCGGGCCCATCACGCTGTAGTTGGGCACGACGCGCATGGCGCCATAATAGCTCATGGCGAACATGCTCCCGCCCTCGGTCATGAGCGGCGCGGCCAGCTTCGCCATCCGCACGAAGGAGTGGCAGGAGACGTCCATGGCCTTGGCGAAGCCTTCAGCCGAGCAGTTCAGCAGGCCGCCCTGCAGGTCTTCCTTCGGCGCGAAGGCAATGGAATGAACCAGCATGTCCAGTCGGCCCCATCTCCCGCGGATGGCGTCGAACACGGCCTCCAGCTCGCCGGGAACCGAGACGTCGAGCGGCGCGAGGATGTCGGCTCCCAGCTCCGTCGCCAGCGGTTCGACGAAGCGCCTAGCCTTCTCGTTCAGATGAGTCAGCGCAAGGCTGGCGCCGAGCTCACGAAAGGCCTTGGCGCAGCCATAGGCGATCGAACTGTCGTTCGCGATGCCGACCACCAAAGCGCGCTTGCCGGCCAGCACGGGGTTCCTGGCTTCCATCGATCTGCCTTCCCGTTGCCCTAAACCGACCGCGCGGGAGGCCAACCAGCCGGTGGGCAGGAGACGAAGCGCCGGGAGACCGATGGCGTCATGGCTTTCTCGCAATCAACGATACGTTGATGGATCGCTCAAATTTTCCGCGCCTCGCAGGAGCCTATACGCAGTCCCGCATTCCATTCCACTGAATTGTTCCTGGGTCCGGATGCGGATAAACGGAAGCGCTATTCGGCGAGTGCGTCCTCGATGGATCGATGCGGCGAAAGTTCAGCCGCCTCCTCCGAAAAGCCCGCATCCATCAGCGTCCGGGCCACTCCGTCGCGCAGCTCGGCGAGCACCAGCTTGCGCCCGCCGGCATGAAGCATCTCCTGTAGCTCGATCATCATCTCGGCCCCGGCCAGGTCGATCCTGTTCACGCCGCCCATCGCAAGCACGACGCGTCCTCCGCTGACCGGAAGGCCGGCCATCCGCGCGACCACCGCGTCCAGGACATGCTCCGCGTTCATGTAGAGAATGGCGCTGCGGCAGGCGATGACGACGGCCTCCGGCCATGGTGAGGCCTCGGGGTATCTCGACCGGTCGACGATGGGCCCCTCGGGCAGCTGGCCCAGCTCCACGACCTGTGGGGCAAGGGCGGCCCGCAGGATCAGGACAAGCGACAAGGCGGCACCGAGCAGGACGCCCTGGAGCAGGCCCGCGGCCAGCACGCCTGCAAGTGAAGCGATCGCGACCATCCCCTCGGACCGGCGGAACCGCCAGGCTCGCCGGAACGCCGCGACATCAACGAGCCCGGTTACCGCAGCCAGCACGATCGCCGCCAGCACCGGCTGCGGCAGCGGCGCGAGCAGGCCGGTCAGGAAGAGCGCGACGACCACCAGCGTGAGCGCGCCGAACAGCCCGGAGAGCGGCGTGCGCGCCCCTGCCCCGTCATTGACGACCGACTGCGATCCACCGCCACCCACGGCAAAGCCCCGCCCCAGCCCGGCCGCCAGGTTGGCCGCGGCGAGCGCCAGCATGTCGCGTCCCGCCTCGTGGCGGCGCCCGTCGCGCCGGGCGAACATGCGCCCGATGGCGGAGGTCTCGACGATCGCGAGCAGAAAGCAGGCAAGGCCGATCGGCAACATCGCCCGGACCTCCTCTCGCGAGACGGAGGGAAGCCCCGGCATCGGCAGACCCTGCGGCACCTCGCCCACCACCGCGACGCCGTGGGCGCCCACGTCCAGTAGTGCGCCGAGGCCGATCCCGAGAACGATCACCAGCAGGGCCATGGGGACCTTAGGAGCGAGGGCCTTTCCGGTCAGGAGCAGTGCCAGGGCCGCGAGACCCAGGAGAAAGGCCCAAGGCTGGGTGTCGCCCAGATGGGTCAGCAGATGGGTGATCCGGTCGAAGAAATCCTCGCCATGACCGCGGAAGCCCAGCAGCTTCGGGAGTTGCGCCGCCGCCAGATGCAGGGCCAGGCCGGCCTTGAAGCCGATCATCACGGTTTCCGGGACGAACCGTGCCAGCGCGCCGGCGCCGAGCGCCCAGGCCGCCCCGGCGAAGACCGCGGCCCATAGCGTGGCCGTAGCGATCAGCGCGGCATGCCGGGCCGGATCGCCGCCGGAAATTTCGCCCACGGTCTGACCGAGCAGGAGGGACAGGCCGGTGGTGACCGTGACGACCGTTCGCCCCGGCCCGCTGAAGAGCCAAAACACGAGACCGGCGAAGATGCAGGCGTTCAGGCCTGCCTGCGGAGGCAACCCCACCAGAGCCGCATCGGCCAGAGCCGCCGGCACCATATAGGCTGCCAGCATGAGCCCGGCGACGAGGTCAGCCCGAAGCGTCCGCGCCGACACGTCCCCCAGCCAGCTGAGAGAATTCAGCTTCATGAGCTTCTCAGGGTTATGCTTCTTCTCGACATTCCATCAGCGTCCACACCACGTCATCGGTGACGATCTCCCACCGGGCGCCTGGGCCATCGTGCCGGCGGAGCCGTGGAGGCGCAGTTGGTCGGCCTGCGTCGCGCAACTGGAGAAACAGGCGTCAGTCGCTGCTATGCGTTCGACTGCGCGCCATGGACGAGTTCCGCGTCAAATTTCGACCGACGCCTTAACCACAACCCACCTAATATGCGCGTGTAGTACCTCATCTTCGTAGCCCAAAACCGCGCGCTCACGACGAAAGATTTCTGGCTATTCGGCGGCCACCCGCGCTTAAATGAAACTGGTCGAAGCCGCCCAGGAACAAGAATATGCGATCTCACCGCATACGAGCTTCTTCGCCTCGGAACCCTATCGATACACGCCGCGCAGCCTTCCTGATGCTCGCACTCTCCTTCGGAGGTGCGACTCTGGGCATGGGCTCGCCTCCTTCTGCCTTCGGGCAGGGGCCGCCCGCAGCGGCACCGATCGCCAACAATCCGCAACAGGACCGCCTGACGCAGGCGCAGCTCGAGCAGTTGCTGGCGCCGATAGCGCTCTACCCAGACGAATTGCTGATGCAGATGCTGATGGCCTCCACCTACCCGCTTGAAGTGGTGCAGGCGTATCGCTGGCTTAGCCAGGGACAGAACGCGCAATTGCGCGGCGACGCTCTGGTGCAGGCGCTGAGCACGCAATCCTGGGATCCTTCGGTTAAGTCGCTTGTGCCTTTTCCCGACCTGCTGAAACTGATGAACGACCAACTGGAATGGACCCAGCAGGTTGGCGATGCCGTGCTGGCTCAGCAGCAGGACGTACTCAACGCCATGCAGGTGCTGCGCGGCCGTGCCCAGGCCAACGGTGCGTTGCGATCCGGCCCCCAGCAGACCGTGAACGTGGTGCAGAACACCAATGCGGCTGCCCCGGCCCAGGGTTCAGTGGTTACGCCGCCCTCGCAGATCATCACCATCGCGCCGACTCAACCGGAAACTGTCTACGTGCCCGCCTACGACCCAAATGTGGTCTATGGCGCCTGGCCCTATCCGCAGAGTCCGCCGGCCTATTACCCGCCGCCGGCTAGCTGGGGCGTCGGCAGTGCGCTGCTGACCGGAATGGCCTTCGCTGGCGGGGTGGCGATCATCGGCTCGCTCGCGGGCTGGTCGAGCGCCGGTTGGGGCGGTGGCGACATCAACGTCAACGCGAGCCGCTATAACAACATCAATGCCAACCGGAATCAGATCAGCGGGAATCAATGGCGGCACGATACGACGCACCGGCAAGGCGTAGCCTATCGCAGTGACGATGTCCGCAACCGGGTGAATGCGAACCGCCCCGATGGTGCCCGCGCCGGCGCCGCTGATCGCGAACGTGCGCAGTCGCGGGATCAATTCCGTGGTCGGATGGATCAGACGCAGCGCGGGCAAGGCCTCGCCGATCGTGGTGGCGTGGGTGATCGTGGAAGCCCTGGCAACCGCGCTAGCGTGGGCGATCGCGGTGGCCAGGGCGGGCGCGGTGACGCCCAGAGGCCTGCCGTTCAGCACAACTCCACTCGACCGCAGGCACAAGGGCGGGGACGGCAGAATGCGGGGCCGCAAGGCTTTCAGGGCATGGGGGATGGCGGTCGGGAACGCGCTGCCGCAAATCGCGGCGCGATGAGCCGCGAGGGTCAGCCCGCCGCCAGGGCTCAGGCACAAAACCGCGCATCTGCCCGGCCGGCCGGCGGCGGCGCGTCATTCGCAGGCGGCGGCGCGCGGGCTGGCGGTGCCCGTGCGGCCGGTGGTGGCGGCGGAGGCGGCGCCCGAGCCGCTGGCGGTGGTGGCCGTGGTGGCGGCGGCGGTGGCGGTCGCGGCGGCCGGCGATGAGGAACCGGATCATGCTTCGGACAACGATCCTCGGGGGCCTCGCCGCCCTGTTGCTTCACGTGGACGCTTTCGCCCAGGCTCCGGCGCCTGTGCCCGAGCGGCCGGAAGCTTCGCGCCCCGTCCCGCCGCAGTCCTTCCCGACGCCCGAGCAGGGCTTCACCGCCCTCGTCGCCGCGTTACGGGCGCGGAACACGGCAGGGACGATACGCGTCCTCGGCAGCGTTGGCGCCGGCTTCATCCGTTCCGGTGATTCCGTGGCGGACCGAAATGCGCGAACTCGCTTTCTATCGGCCTATGACATGAAGAACGAAATCCTTCACCCCGGCCCCGGCCGCGCTGTGCTGCAGGTGGGTGAGGACGGTTGGACCTTGCCAATCCCGATGCTTCAAACCGGAAGCGGCTGGCGCTTCGATGCTGCCGCGGGCGGCCAGGAGATCGCCGACCGCCGGATCGGGCGCAATGAGCTCGACGTCATCGAGACGCTTCGCGCCATCGCCGACGCTCAAGCCGAGTACGCCCGCACGGCGGGGAGGCAGGGTGCATTGCAGGCCTATGCCCGACGCTTCTTCTCCTCCCCCGCCCGGCAGGACGGCCTCTATTGGCCGACGAGGGAGGGTGAAGCGCCGAGTCCGCTGGGTCCCTTCGTCGCGGCGGCGAGCGCGGAAGGCTATTCCCGGCGCAATGGCGAGCCGCCGCAGCCTTATCACGGATATCTCTTCCGCATGTTGGAATCGCAGGGGCCGCACGCGGTTGGAGGCACAGCGGATTTCGTCGTGACTGGACGGATGATCGGAGGCTTCGGCGTCATCGCTGTTCCGGCACGCTACGGCGTCTCGGGCATCAAGACCTTCATGATCAGTCATGACGGCGTGGTCTACGAGAAGGACCTCGGCCCCGACACGGCACGGGAAGCACGAATGATCAGGACCTTCGATCCCGGCCCTGGCTGGACGAGGACGGAGGAATAGGGCCACTCCGCCACACAACTCGACAGGCGCCCGCTTGCGCCCAAGGGCTGGGTTCCCGGGAACATCTCGCCTGCCCTACTGCAGGGCGCGCAGTGCATCCGTGGCTCCGATCAGCATGATCTCCACGCCGACACAAAGCAGTAGGAAGGCCGAAAGCCGCGTCACCACCCGGGTGCCTTCCGCGCCGACGACACGCGCCATGAAGCTCGCGCCGCCATAGGCATTGAGGATTGTCAGCGCGATCGCCACTGCCACGAAGAGCGACACAATCGAGGATAGCACGAAGGATTCTATCTCACTGGATCGCCCGGCGCCGAGAGCGATTGCCGCGGCAATCGTGCCGGGCCCGGTGGTAAGCGGGATGGTGAGCGGGAAGAAGGCCACCAGCCGCGCACTCTCGTAGTCGCCCGTCGCGCGGGCGCCGCGTTCATTCCCATGCGACGCCTCGTTGAGCATGGTCCAGCCGGCATGCGCGACGACGAGACCTCCCGCAATTCGCAGCGCCGGCAGCGATATCCCGAAGAATCTCAGAATCGCCGAGCCTACGAACAGGGAGGCCAGCAGGACGATCAGCGCATTGGTCGCGATGCGCTTGGCGATGCGTCGACGCTCCGCCTCCGACAGTCCCATCGTCCGATCGAGAAAGACGAAAGCAAGGCCGTAGGGGTTGATGATCGCGAACAGCGTGCCGAAGCCGAAGATGAAGTCGCCCACCATGCGCGAGAGTACCAAGCCGTCCATTGTTACCTCCGCCGCCAGGCGTTATCCGGCAATCACCCCCACAATGACCGTGCCCCAGGTGGTAAGAAGGATATGGCCGATTGGGACAGCTGGCGTGTAACCCAACACCGCCACTGGGCTGCCGGATCGGTCTTGCACGGCGGCCATCGCGGCAGTCATGGTCTGTGCGCCGGCAAGGCCGCCCAGGAGCAGGATCGGGTTCATGCGCAGCACGTAGCGGCCGAAATAGAGCCCCACGATCAACGGCATCAGCGTGACGATCATACCGCCGACGAGCAGGCCGATGCCCGCCTCCGCCAGGGCAGAGAAGAAAATTGGTCCTGCGTGCAATCCCGTCATCCCGACGAAGGCCGCGAGGCCGAGGGCCGTCATCAAGGCCACGGCGCCATCTGGAATCCTTCCGAACAGAGGGTGCCTCGTGCGCATATGCCCCACGACCAGACCGGCCAAAAGTGTGCCGACGCTGGTGCTCAACGAAATCCTCATATCCCCGACCGGGAAGGTGATGAGCACGCCAGCCAGGCCACCGAGGAAGATGGCAAGGCCCAGGACGACAAAGTCCGTGGTCGCCGTGGGCGCGACGATCGTGCCGATCTGACTTGCGGCGCGCGCGACGACTGGCTCTGGTCCCACCAGGCGCAGCACGTCGCCGCGTTCCAGCACAAGTTCGGGACTGAGCGGCAACTCCAGGCCGCCGCGACTGACTTCACGGAGATAGAGGCTGCGTGCCCACTCCATCTCGCTCGCTTCTTTAACCCGGCGCCCGGCGAACTCCCGGCTGGTCAGCAGCACGTCCACAAGACTCACCGGAATGTCGAGAAGTTCGCGATCCTCGACTTCCTCGGCATGAGCACCGATGAGATCCACCAGGAGATCCCGCCGCCCCGCGAGCACGACGACGTCGCCCGCCGCCATTACGAAATTCGGCGCGGATTCCAGGATATCTCCACCGCGCCGGACACGCAGGATGAAAAGGCGGTGCTCCGCGAAGCTCGCTTCGGCGGCCGCGACGCTGAGGCCGATATAGGGGGAGTTGTTCCGGAGACGATAGGCGCGCCCCTCGAAGCGCCGCCATACCGAAACTGTCCCCGGAGCCTTCCTGACGATGCCGAGCTCACGTTCCAGCGCCAGGGCTTCGGCCCGCAGGTCGACATCCAAGAGCCTCGGGCCCACGAGACTGCAAAACAGGATCACTCCCAGCGCGCCGAAAATGTAACAGACGGCATCCGCCACCGCGATATGGGCCACGAGGCGTGCTCGCTCGACCTCCGGCAGGGGCAGCGCGTTGATGGCTTCCGTGGCGGTGCCCATGGCCGGGCTTTCGGTGAGCGCCCCCGATACGAGGCCGGCCGCGAAACCCGCATCGAGGTCCAGCGTCTTGGACACCAGAATCGCGGTCAGCAAGCCTGTAACGCAGCAGGTGATCGCGAGCAGCACCGGCTTCAGCCCGTCCCGCTTTAGCGCCTGCATGAATTGCGGCCCGACCGAATAGCCGATGCCGAACAGGAACAGCAGGAACAGGAAGGACTTGGCCATGCCCGAAACCGGCACATGGGCAAACTGCCCGATCAGGATGCCCGCGAAGAGCGAGCCGGTCACCGGCCCAAGGCCGAAGCCTCCGATCTTCACCCTGCCGATCGCGTATCCGATGCTGATGACCAGGAACAATGCGAGTTCGGGGTACCTGACGAGAAACGCCTCAAACCACAACATTCCTGGCCTCCCTTCTGCCCGGACTACTGCGCGAGCAGCATCGCGAAGTAGCCGAACACCGTCAGCAGGATGCCGGAGACGGCGTAGGCCACCGGAAAGCCGATCCACGGCACGTTGGACTGAATTTCCACGGCGGCCTCACGGCACGGACCGCTATGGCTCCGGGCACCGGCCACGCCGCCCATCAGCACCGCCGGGTTCATCTTGAATACATGGTAGCCGATGGCCCAGACGATGATCGGCGGGATGGAGCAGGCAATGAAGCCCACGACGAAGATCTTGAGCGCCAGAATGCCGGTGAGCTGAGCCAGCAGGGAATTGCCGGCGTTGATGCCCACGATGGCCACGAAGACGATCAGCCCCAGATCCTCCAGCACGTTGCGGGCTGCCGCGGGTGTATTGCCAAAGAAGCGCAGGCGGGAGGACAGCGACGACACGATCACGCCCGCGACCAGCAGCCCGCCTGCATTGCCCAAGCCGACCTTGGCGCCGAAGGCCGGGAAGTCGATCCGACCGATCAGGAAACCCAGGATCATGCCGAGCGAGAGCGTCAGCAGGTCCGTCGCGGTGGACGGGCGGATCACCCGGCCGAAGGCCGCGCCGATCTGGCTCACCGCGCTCTTCAGTCCGACGACGGTGACGATGTCCATGCGCTGCAGCTTGGTGTTGTCGCCGATGGGGATCGGCACGCCCGAGCGTTCGAGCGACACGACCTGGACGTGATCGGCCCCCGGCAGCGCGCGCCATTCCTCGCGCGTCTGCTTCAGGAGGGCGCCGTTTGTCACGAGCACCTCGGCACGATCGAGCGGGAGGTCCAGCGCACTGCGTTCGGAAACCTCCGGACCGATCAGCCCCATGTTCTCGGTCATGATCTCGCGGCGGCCGCCGAGCGCAATGACGTCGCCGAGTTGCAGCGGAACATCCTCGTTTGCGCCCAGGACCTCGTCCTTCCGCACGAGGTTGACGAAGCGGTACTCGGGGAATTGCCGTAGCATCTCGCCCATGGTGCGGCCCTGCCAGTCCACGTTCTCCAGCCGATAGGAGCGCAGCCCGCCCGCCGTCCAACCCGAGAGCGCCGGCACGTCGCCGGAGGCCACGCCGTGCTCCTTCTCGTAGTCCCGGGCGGCCGCGCGGGCATCGATACCCCACCATTTCGGCAGGTACTTCGTGATGAGGATGATGCCGACCGTGCCCCAGATGTAGGTGATGCCGTAGGAGAGCGCGATCATCGCGCTCACCTGCTCCTGCGTGGAGCCCGGCGGCAGGGCGACCGCACCTGCCAGCACCGCCTGTTCGGCGGAGCCGATGGCGGCCGACATGGTCTGCGAGCCCGCGAGCATGCCGCCCGCCGCGCCCATTGGCAGGTCGAAGAACTTCGCGCCGAGCACGACGAGGGTGAGCCCGACGATGCAGGAGACGAAGGCCAGGAAGGTGAACTTGATGCCGTCGCCGCCCAGACTGTTCACGAAGGACGGGCCGACGCGCAGCCCGACCCCGTACATGAAGAGGTAGTAGAAGAGGCTCTTCGTGAAGTTGTTGAGCTCGAGCTTCTCCCCATAGGCCGAGGCCCAGACGGAGAGGCCGCAGCCCACGATGATGGCCGCGGCCACCATGCCGAGCCCATATCCAGCGACCGATTGGCGACCCAGCCAGACGGCGAGGCCCACGGTGAGGAACAGCAGGATGAAGGGGTTGGTGGCCAGGAAGTGGAAGAAGACTTGCATGACGCGGGCTCCTTCGCCGACAGCTAACGCTTGGCCCGGGCGGCAATCGCCTCTGGCTTCAACAGCTTCAGGCCTCGCGCCTTCTCGTAGCCGTGGATCTCCTTCACATCGAGCTTGCGCATGAAGTCGATCGTCTCCTGCGTCAGCACCTGGCCGGGCACCATGATGGGAAAGCCTGGCGGATAGGGGATGACGAAGTTTGCCGAGACCATCTCCGGCCCTTCGCGCAGCCGTCGGTCGCATTCGGCGCCGATCAATGGAACGTATTCGCAGAGCTCCGGATGATAGGCGCCGAAGAAGGCGCTACGCATGTCGCCCTCCGGCGTCATGCGCCCGGCATCGCCGCGGAACACCTCATGGAAGTGGCTGAAGTTCGGCAGGTCTGGCACGTCGGTCATCAGCGACTTGACCCGCGCGGCAAAGGTCGCCGCGACCTCCGCGCCGCCGTCGGCAAGGCGTTTCTCGATGCTGCGGCAGATCTCCACCATCACGCGGATGAGGAGCGCCACGTCGCTG
The DNA here is from genome assembly GCF_018413645.1 of Roseococcus pinisoli. Taxonomy (GTDB): domain Bacteria; phylum Pseudomonadota; class Alphaproteobacteria; order Acetobacterales; family Acetobacteraceae; genus Roseococcus; species Roseococcus pinisoli. The sequence goes on along the minus strand of NZ_JAHCDA010000003.1, from coordinate 3,810 downwards.
CGGGTGTTGTTGATGTTGGATTGGAGCAGCACGCTGTTGCGTGAGGTCTTGTTCAGCTGGATGTTGTAGCGGCTGGCCAGCAGCCCCTTGAACTCCGTGCCGTCGAAGCCGGCTGTGCCACAGACGAGCGTCATGCGCGTGGGGTCGAGATAGAACTCGTCCTCCCGCATGGCCTTGACCAGCGTGCCCCAGTTGACGCCTGGCCCGAAGAAATCCGCGAAGCCGGATTGGCGGTATTCCGCGGGGATCATGCGATCCGCCCCCAGCATCCGAAAGTATTTCGAGATCAGCGGATGCTCGTTCACGGCGCGGCGGATCCGCAGCGCGATCTCGATGGCGTTCATCACGAGGCCGTAGCCCTCGAGCTCCATCTGCCGCCTGGCGACATCGAGGCTCGCGATCAGCTGCTGATTGGGGCTCGTCGAGGCATGGGTGAAGACCGCCTCGTGGAACTGGGCTTCGACGGTGTGGAAATCGACGTCCTTGACCAGCAGCATGGAGCCCTGGCGGATGGCGGACATCGACTTGTGGGTGGAGTTCGTCTGATAGACCCGCAGCCGCACCTTGCGCGGATCGGGGATGAGCCGCGTGGCCAGTAGGGTCTCGTCTGAAGGGGCCTCGCCGAGTTCCGCTCGCTGGGCATCATAGGCGGTGACGGAAGCCGGATCACGCAGCCATTGCTCGATATCGGCGGCGGCACCCATCCCCGTGCGTGGGCGCAGGAAGGGAGAAAAGCGCGCAAAGCCGGACCAGGCCTCATCCCAGAGGAAGATGAGGTCGGGCTTGATGGCGAGGCACTCCTCCATCACCCGGCGCACATTGTACATATGGCCGTCGAAGGTGCAGTTCGTCAGATCGAGCATCTTCAGCCGATCCAGCCGCCCTTCGCGGCGCAGAGCCAGCAGCGCGCCCTTGATGGTGGCGAGCGGCACCGCCCCGTACATCGAGTACTCCGTCATCGGGAAGGCTTCGACGTAGTAGGGCTGCGCCCCTGTCAGCACCATGCCGTAATGGTGCGACTTATGGCAGTTGCGATCGACCACGACGATGTCGCCCGGCGCGGTCAGCGCCTGCACCGCCATCTTGTTGGAGGTGGATGTGCCGTTGGTCACGAAGAAGACGTGATCGGCCCCGAAGGCCCGCGCCGCCATCTCCTGCGCGCGCTTGATGTTGCCGGTGGGCTCCAGCAGGCTGTCCAGCCCGCCCGTCGTGGCGCTGCTCTCCGCAAGGAAGAGGTTAATGCCGTAGAACTCGCCCATGTCGCGGATCCAGTCGGAGTTGAAAACCGACTTGCCGCGCGCGATGGGCAGGGCATGGAAGGTGCCGATGGGCCTTCGCGCATACTTCTTCAGATTATCGAAGAAGGGTGTCTCGAAGCGAGCCTGCACGCCTTCGAGGATCGCCAGATGCGTCTCCAGCGGTTCCTCCACCTGGTAGAAGATACGCCGCATCGCATCCGCGGCGGGGTCACCGGCGAGCGCCTCCACGTCGTGGTCCGACAGGAGATAGAGATCGAGCTCGGGCCTGATGCGCTTCAGAACCTGGCCCAGGCGCAAGGCGGAGATATCCGGTGCGTCCGGCTCTCCGAGGGGATCGAGCAGGCTGCGCAGGATCGGCACGTCATAGCGCGAACGATAGGGGAAGCCCTCGGCGAGCACGGCTGCGATGATGTCGGGATTGCTGGCCACCGCGCAGACGGCATCCTCGAAGGAACCGACGAAGACAGGTTCGTAGACGAAGTCGTCCTCCGGTCGGCGCAGTCGGCGCAATTCCGCAGCGAGCGCCGGCCAATGCGATGCCGGCTGGCTGTTGACGAAAAGCACCTCGAAATACGGGCGCCGTGCGCCCCTCTCCCCCATCGTTGGGGGTAGCACTTCGGCCGTTTCGGCGGCGCTCTTGTCGTCAGTGTCCCAATCGGCGGGACGCTCTCGGTAGGAGTGTGTCAGCAGGGCGTTGGAAATCCGCCGCGCGAGGAGTGCGGCACCGGCCGCATCACTGGCTGCGCATTTCTCTCCGAGGGCACCGAACAGCACTGGGCCAGGATAGGCGTGGTAGCCTTCGCCGGCCTCCATACCGGCCAGCTTGGCCTCAATGTCACCTCGCTTGGCGGAGCCCTGAGCCCAGCCATCGGTGAGATGTGTCAGGTCACGCCAGGAATCGGGGCGGCTGGAGTGGATCAGGAGGAATTCGTCGACCTGAGACGATGTGCTGGCCATGAAACATCTCCCATTTCAGAAATTGCTCTGATCATCCGGCACGGGTAGCGCGCTGCGCCGCCCCCGGATCGTCCACGCGGTGGACAATTCATCCACAGAGGGCGCGGGCGCCCACGCCTTCTGTGCCAAAGCCGAACCGACGACGGAGAGGCGAGACAGGATCGCGTCCGCCAAAACCAGGGGCTGCAATTTTCCGGATCGAGTCATGAGGTTCCCCCCCGTCGTGATCACTGCAGACTTGATTTCACGAACGATGCGGCACGTCGGGAAGGCGCAACAACGCTTCGACGAGGTATTCGATGTCATTCACGGTGACGTTCGCCTGTGCCTGCGGCGCTGAATTCAGGCGGATTTCAAGAAGAACTGCGCGATCTCCGCTTCCAGAGAAGCGATCAGCGATCGGTATTCCTCGATCTCCGATGCGTGTGCCACGCCGCCCAGCCCCTCGAACCTGGCGAGACACATGCAGGCGAGCCCGTACTCCTCGCAAAGGCTCCGGAACCGGGGATCGGACAGACAGAGCAGGCGGATCAGCAGACCGTGTTCGGGAAACCGGGCGATGACGGCGTCCAGGCTGAGTGAAGGATCGACCACGGTGGTTCCGTCCCACGGATGAGCGGGCATCCGATCGGCTGCGTTCATTTGATCGAAAGACAGCAAGGCGACGATCGACAACCGTGCCGCCGTCCAAGACGGATCTTGGCCACGGGGAGGTATCGCCTCACGTACGTAACAGTTAGCGCAAGGGCCACCCGTGTGGCCTGACCGATCCGCCCACGGTCTTCAGGTCGCAGATCCCCTCCAAAATCATTGCGCCTCCGTCTTATTTTGCGCCAAAACCCTCCTGCTGTCGGACAGCGCCCAAGACACCAGGAAGTACGGGGGCAAATATGCCCCGTTCAGGGGGGCCGGATGGGCGACGATCATAATAATGACGTGCCGCCAGATGCTGTCCGAGAACAGCTTCGCCGGATCCTGGACTCCCCCGGTTTCGATGCATCCGAGCGGAACCGGAATTTCCTGGCCTATGTCGTCGAGGAGGCCCTGGAAGGTCGATCGGCCCGCGTCAAAGCCTATACGATCGCCACCACCGTCTTTCGTCGCGATGCGAGCTTTGACCCGCAGCTGGATTCAATCGTACGGATCGAGGCCGGCCGGATCCGCCGCTCCCTGGAGCACTACTACCTGACGGCTGGTGTGCGAGACCCGGTCGTGATCACACTCCCGCGCGGTTCCTACGTGCCGGTCTTCGAGGTAACGGCTTCGGTGACGACGGCCCATGCGCCGCCAGAAGTGCCCGCGCGCGCCAATCGCCCCTCGGGTTGCACCATCCTGGTGGCGGCCTTCGACGAGGACGGCGCATCGTCGACCTTCCCGAACTTCGCGCGCGGCTTCACGCGCCAGGTGACTGTCGCCCTGACCCGCTTCACGGATCTTTCCGTTCTCGCTGCCGACGGTCGGATCGACCCTGAGAACAATATGATTTCAGGAGAATATCTTGCGAAACTTGGCGTCGATTTTGTCCTGACAGGCGGCACGACCGTCTCCGAGGAGAGTTTCGCCATCGAGGTCATGCTCCTGGAAGCTCGAACCC
>NZ_JAHCDA010000002.1 GCF_018413645.1 Roseococcus pinisoli | reverse complement strand
TACAACTTCGCCCGCCGCCTCAAACGGCTGCGCGGCCTCACGCCCTACGAATTCATCTGCAAAACATGAGCAGAAACGCCCGAACGCTTCAGCAAAAATCCGCACCAGGAAATGCCGGGACTAAACAACACCTCAGTCCCATCCGAGCGTGGGTCTGGACCAGCTGCGCGGCCAAACCGCTGACCTGCTGCCGCCAGTCATCGTGCACCACGATAGGCGGATGATCCGCGTTCGTTGCGAGCCATCGCCTGACCTCGGCCTTGCGCGTCGGGGTGGAGTGCGCCGAAAGAATGGAGAGCTCGGCTCGCTCGCCTCGCCAAATGGCCCGGAAAGACTCATCATGCCCACCGTCAGCCGCATGCTCCTCAGGCGAGAATCAACACATCTGCGACATGAGGCAGGATAGACATTGCTGTTCCTGAAGCGCCTGCGCGCATATCTCCCGCGCACCAAGCCGGCTGAAGCAGGCCAATCCGCGCCGTCGGACCCGAACCTCCTGGCATCGAGAGAGGCGATCACGCGCTTCCTTTTCGTCGAGGATCTGCCGGAGCCTGTCGACCTTTGCTTTGTCCTGGGTTGCCCGACGCCGACGAACATGGACCCGGCGATCGCGCTCCATGCCCGTGGCTTTGCCCCGGTGATCATGGTCTGCGGTCACGGCCCCGCGCCGCAGCCGGTGCCGGAAGCCGTCCTGTTTCGTGACTATGCCGTCGCGCGCGGCGTTCCCGAGAGCGCGATCCTTCTGGAGACGGAGTCGACCAATACCCGAGAGAATTTCGTCTTTTCTGCCTCCATCATTGAGCAGCGGATCGGTTGGGACCGCATCCGCCGTGTGGCCATCGTCAGCAAGCCCTACCACGCGCGTCGTGCCCTCATGACGGCGCGGCGGCATTGGCCCGCGCATCTCCGGCTCGTCATGCAGCCCTCCCAGGAACCCGACGATTTCCTCGCCACGACCTGGTGGGAGACTGAAGGCGGGCAGGCCTATGTCCTCCGTGAGCTCAGCGCGATCGGCACTTACGCCCAGAAGGGCGACATCGGGGGATTCTGATGCTGCCCAGGCATATCCATCTGGTGGGAATTGGCGGCGCGGGCATGGCAAGCCTCGCGCAATATCTGCTGGCCTCCGGCCGCAGGGTCACGGGCAGCGATCGGGCGCGAACGGCGATCATCGAGAGCCTCGTGCGGGAAGGCGCGCGGATCGCCGAGGATCACGACGAGGCCCAGCTCGATGGCGCCGAGCTGGTCGTGGTCAGCGATGCGATCCCCGCCGGCAATGCCGAGCTGGAGGGTGCGCGCCGCCGCCGCATTCCGCTGCTGCGCCGCGCGGAATGCCTCGACCTGCTGCGGGAAGGCCGTCGCGCCGTCATGGTCGCGGGCTCGCATGGCAAATCCACGACGAGCGGCATGATAGCCTGCATCCTGGACGAAGCCGGCATTGATCCCGGCTTTGCGCTCGGCGCGGATATCCCCTGCCTGGATGGAAGGCGCGCGCGTCCGGGCGGCCAGGACCTCTTCGTCGCCGAGGCCTGCGAGGCCTTCCGTAACCTCGACAGCCTGAACCCCGACATCGCCGTCCTCACCAACGTCGATGACGAGCACGTCAACCATTACGCCTCGCAGGCCGCGCTGGAGGAATCCTTCGCCGCCTTCGCCCGCCGGGCGCAGCGGATCGCTGCCTTCGGCGAGGATCCCGGCATCGCCCGCCTCGGGCTACCGGAGGGCAAGGTCACGTGGTTCGGGCTCGATCCGGGCTGCGCCGTTTCCGCCGAACCCGGGCCCGCGCCCTTTGCCCCGCGCATCGAGGGGAGGCAGCTCGGGCCCATCGCGCTGCGCCAGCCCGGCGATCACATGCGCCGCAACGCCCTGGCGGCCCTCGCTGCCTGCCATGCGCTGGGCATCGGCCTGGAGGTCATGGCCCGGGGCCTGGAGCGTTTCACGGGCGTCGCGCGCCGCTGGCAGGAGATCGGCGAGGCCGCGGGCATCCGCATCGTGGACGACTACGCCCATCACCCAGCCGAGGTCGCCGCGACCTTGCGCGCGGCACGCGCCGTTGCGCCGGATCGTCGCCTGGTTGCGGCCTTCCAGCCCTTGCTGCACTCGCGCCTTCAGCGGCTGCAGGCGGAATTCGTGACGAGTCTCGCCGAGGCCGACCAGGTGCTGCTTCTCGATGTGGACGGGGACGGCGAGGCCGCGCAATCGGCCGGCAGCACCGCCATCGCCGAAGGGCTGCAGCGCCTCGGCATCGCGGCCGTGCAACGCGAGGATGCCGGGGAACTTGTCGCCCATGCGCGACATGACCTTGCGGCCGGCGATCTCCTGCTGGTCATGGGCGGCGCCGGCATGACGGGCGTCGCCGGGAAGATGCTGCAGCAGTTGCAGACGGAGGTGGCGGCAGCGCCGTCGAAGGCGCTCGTGCCGCGGCGCTGGACGCAGCGCGTCGTGGAAGCCTTGCGCCCCGCGGAGAGCTTCGTCGCGATGTTCCGTGCCGCCGCACGAGCCGGGCCGGAAGAGCTAGCCCTGGTCGGGCGCGACGGCGCGCTGTCCTATGCCGAACTCGATCGCGCCAGCGACGAGCTTGCTGCCGGCCTCGCGACACGCGGGCTGGCAGGCACGGTGGTCGGTGTCGCGCTGCCGCTCGGCGCGGAACTGGCCGTCGCCTTGCTGGGCGTGATGAAGGCAGGCGGTACCTATCTCCCGCTCGACCTCGCGCTGCCGGAGGCGCGCCGCGCCTATATGCTGGAACAGGCCGGGGCCGCGGCGCTGGTGGCACGCGAGACGATGGGCGCATGGCCCGCCTACGACGTCGCGGCGCTGCGTGCCCTGGGCGGTGAGGTGCCACCTGCACCGCGAGGAAGCGGCGGCGCCTATATCTGCTTCACCTCGGGATCGACCGGATATCCGAAGGGGATCCGCATCGACCACGCGGCGCTGGCCGCCCTGCTGCGCGACACGGTGCAACGCTTCGGGACCGGCCGCGGGGCGCGGATGCTGCTCAATACCTCCATCAGCTTCGACGTATCGCTGGCGGAGATCTGCGGCACGCTGGCCGGCGGCGGTGCGCTGTCGGTGGCCGGCGCGAGGCCGCTGGGCGGGGAGCGCCTGGCTGATGCGCTGGAGCGGGCGGGCGTGACTCATCTCTCCATCACACCGAGCTTGCTCGCGAGCGCGCGTTCGCGGGCGCTGCCAGATTTGCGCTGCATCATCGCCTGCGGTGAGCCTTGCCCGCCGGAGTTGGTCGCGGAATGGGCCCCGGGCCGGCGCTTCTTCAACGTCTATGGTCCGACGGAGGCGACGATCTATGCCACGGCCGCCCCGTGCGAACCGGGTGCCGAGGTCACGATCGGCACGGCGCTGGGCCATGTGGAAGCCCATGTGCTGGACGAGGCGCTGCAGCCGGTCGGTAGGGGTGAGCTCGGCGAGCTGTGCCTCGCGGGACCAGGCGTGGCCTCGGGATATCTCGGCAGACCGGAAGAAACGGCGGAGCGCTTCGTTCAGGCGCCCATGGGGCGCCGCCTCCTGCGCGTCTATCGCACCGGCGACATGGTCCGGCGCGGCGAGGACGGCGCGCTGCACTTCATTGGCCGTGCCGACACCCAGGTGAAGATGCATGGCGTGCGCATCGAGCTCGGCGAGATCGAGCGCGTCGTCCTGCGCGAGGACGGCGTGGCCGATGCTGCCGTCTGCATCGCGAAGGGGCCGCGTCCTCTGCTGACCTGCTTCGTGCAGGCGACGGATGATCGTGCGCTCGATATCTCCGCCCTGTCGCGCCGGCTCGCGGAATGGCTGCCGGAAAGCGCCTTGCCCTCCCGTATCCAGCGCGTGCCCAGGATTCCCCTCACGCCGAGCGGGAAGAAGGATCGCCAGAAGCTGCTCGCGGAACATGGTGGCCGCAGCATCATCCGCGCGACGGAATACTGGCCGCCGCAGACCGAGATCGAGCAGCGCCTGGCCCCGCTCTGGCAGGAGGCGCTGGATCTCCCGGATCCGGTCGGCATGCTTGATCGCTTTGCCGCGCTTGGCGGCGACTCCCTTGCCTCGCTGATCCTGATTCAGCTTGTCGAGGAACGCTTCTGCGTCGTCGTGCCGCCTGGCTATTTCGGACGGATCGGTACGCTCCCTCAGATGGCCGCGCAGCTGGAGGATCTGCTCTGGCAGCGTGACGGTATCGCGGACGGCGCGCAGGGCTTCACGGCAAGTCGCATCTATCGGCGCATGCGCGATCTTTGCGGGCACTGGCCTGGTGTGCGCGTCTCTCCCGAAAGCCTCATCACCACCCTGGGTTCCCCCGAGGCCCGGCGCGATATCTTCCTGTGCTGCCAGATGGAGGAGGAGTTCACCGCCCTGGCGGCGCGCCTTTCACCGGCCTTCCGCGTGCATGGGATGCGCTCCGGTCATCTCGTGATCGATCACGGGCCAGGCAGCATCCGCCAGATCGCCTCCCGTTACGCCGAGGAGATCGCAGCGATTGCGCCGGAAGGTCCGGTCCTGCTGGCCGGTGTCTGCCAAGGGGGCACCATCGTTCAGAACATTGCCGAACAGCTTTCCGCAGAGGGGCGCCCGGTACCGCTGATGGTGCTCATCGAGCCCGGCCGCCCCCAACCTTATCCCGGGCGCGTCGCCATGATCTGTGCGGAGGACAGCTTTCTGAATCCCTTGCGGCCCGATGGGCCGGGCCTTGTGCCCTATGAAGCGGCAATGCCCGGCGGTGTCAGCATCGATCTGATCCCAGGGCCTCACGGCAACGCCTGCATTGAGCCTGCGGTACAGTTCCTGGCCCATCACCTGATGCGGCGGGTGGAAGCGGCTTTCGAGCACGTCGAGACAGACGCATGAAAATTCCTCAGCGCTGGCGGCGGGCAGGGCGCGCCGCCAGCGCCGGCCTGGGCGTGGCCATCGGCATGCTGGCCTATCCGCTCGCCTGGCTCGGCTGGTTCCGGCACCGCGACAAGCTGGCTGCGGCGGTGGGGGATCTGCTGTTGGTGGGCTTCTACGGCGCCAGCACGGCATCGCCCTCCGCCCGGCTGCTGGCCCGGCAGGCGCGTCGCGCTCAGGTCGGTGCGGTCTTCTTCGTCAGCCAGAACGTCGGCACGATGGAGGAGCTGAAGGGCCTGCTCGGCCTCTTCGGCGCTGGGGAGGGTTGGGCACCGCTGCTGGCCATCGATCACGAGGGCGGCACCGTACAGAGGCTTACCGAGGCGCATGGCATGACGCGCCTGCCATCGGCGCGCGATGTCGCGGCGGGGCTGTCGCCGGCCGAGGCCTGCGGCATCTATGCCCAGGCGGGCCGCGAGTTGGCGGCCGTTGGCTTCGACGTGAATCTGGGACCCGTGGTCGATGTCGACGATCCGACCAATCCGTCGATCGGCATTTCCGGGCGTGCCTACGGCACCGATCCCCAGCTCATCGCGAGCTATGGGGAAGCCTTCGTGGAGGGTTTCTCGGGCACCGGCATCATCTGTGCGGCGAAGCACTTTCCTGGCCATGGCCGCTCGACGGGCGACAGCCACTATCACGCGGCTGATATCTCGGCGACCTGGACCGAGGACGAGTTGGAGCCCTTCGTCCGGCTGATCGCGTCGAATCATCCCCCGCCCATGGTGATGACGGGGCATTTGCGGCTCGATCAGGTGGCGCCGGATGGCCGGCCCGCGACGATATCGGCGCCGATCGTGACCGGCCTGCTGCGGGAGCGGCTGGGCTATCGCGGCGTGGTGGTGACGGACGATCTCGACATGAAGGCGGTCAACCATCTCATGGGTCGGAAGGAGGCCCTCGTGCAGGCCATTGCCGCCGGCAACGATCTCATCATGATCAAGAACCTGTTCGGCTATGATCCGCTTCTGCCGCAACGCGCGGTGGGTTGGGTGCGCGCGGCGATCGCTGAGGGAGTCCTCAGCGAGGAACAGGTCCTGGGGGCCGCAGCAAGGGTGCGCGCTTTACGGGCCAAGTAGAGAACAGCATTTTTCATGCTAACTCTGGGTTTCCTGCCGGGGACGGCACCCAACGGTCCAGCGCTATGCGCCCCGTGGGGTGAGTTGCACCACCTGGCCCTCTGGCGGGGCCTCACCCATTTGCCACGCCACTTCACCCGCCACCTTATCGGCCGCGGCGAGCAGCACAGTGTCGGCCGAATGGATGTAGCGACGGGTGATGCCGCCGCCCTTGTGGCCGATGAGCGACGCGATGGTGACTTCTGAAAGCTCAAGGTCGGCGGCCACACTGGCGAAGGACTGCCGCAGGACGTGCGCAGTGATCTCCGGCGGCAGATCTGCCAGATTCACGATGCGCGCCATGAAGCCAGCGAATCCGCTCATGGTCCCGTCGCCGCGAGAAGGGGGGAAGACCAGCCCATCGACCTTGCCGCCCGTCAGCGCCTGCTGGGCGGTCAGGACGGCGCAGGCGGCATGGGGCAGGGGCCGCGTGCTCGCGCCCGTCTTCATGTCGCCCAGACGGGCCGTGCGCCGCGCCAGATCCACCTCCCGTCAGGTTAGGCCGATAGCCTCGCCGCTACGCCATCCCGTCAGCGCGAGGAAACGCACCGCGGCGATCGCGGAGGGCCACATGCCGGCCTTGTCGGGTTTGCCCTCCTCGGTCGCCGGAATGACCGCCGCGGCCCTGTTGAGGCCGTCGCCAAGGGCCTACTCGTCGGCAGAGAGGCGGCGCTCCCGTTTGCTGTCGGCGGGCCTCAGCACGCCCTGAGTGGGGTTATCGTCGCGCAGGCCCATGCGGAGAGCGTAGGTGAAGATGGCGCCAAGCAACCCCATCGTGCGCGACGCCGTGCCCATCCCGCCACGGACGTTCCGATAGGCTCTGGATCGACCGAGATGCTCGCGCCGATGGGTCTTCCCCGCCGCGACGTCCTGCAGGAAGTCGTCGAGGTCGCGTTGGGTGACTGCCCGGACCTTCATGGAGCCGAGCAGCGGCAGGATGTGGGAGTCGATGCGGCTGCGGTCTGTGGCGATGGTGCTGGCCTTTTTCGTCCCGCCACGTCGCGTGGGCAGCCTGCCCGCCTCCGCGGCCTCGAGATAGGACGTGCAGAGCTCCGCGACAGTTGGCGCCTCTCGGACCTCTCGCTTCCGCGCTGAAGGATCCTCACCCTTCACGACTTCGGCGAGCAGCGCCTTGGCCTTGGCGCGGGCCTCCTCCGGCGTCCAGGGTGCGCCATGGGTCCCGATCGTGAACCGGCGTTGCCGGCCCTCCGCCGTTCGGAACATGACGAAGTAGGAGACGGCGGGCCCTGCTCGCCGGCGAGTACCGAAGCCGGGCAGCCCGCCGGGACCGTCGAAAAGCTCGCTGCCGGGGGCGATTGCCCTGATCTCGCGCAGCCCGATCTTGCCGCTCGCGGTCGCCATGGAATGACCTCTGCCTTTGTTACCCCGCCGCGCCGGGGTAACGCTGGGGTAACAGCTGTCAGAATGTATGAGCAACATCGATCATGGGTGGGAATGAAGGAAATGGCGGTTATCCAAGGGATTTGACCTGTCGATCCTGAGTGATCATGCCCCGGAGAGTGCTACTAAGTGCCCCCCGAAGGCAGAGGTCGATGGTTTGAATCCATTCGGGTCCGCCAATCTTTTCAATATTCTGATCGGCTGTAGGTGGGCGTTCCTCGGCAGTGGGGTAACGCTGGAACAACCCACGTGTCGGCTGACCTTCCCACGAGCGCTTAGCCCCCGATGGCGGGCCCGTTACCAGTTCATCGATTTCGGTGCCGTCCGCCCTTCCTTGACCATCAGGGCCTGACGGGGCGGTGCCGCCCCGATGGCGTCGTCCACTGCCACCGTCAGTGGGCGAGCCTAGTTCCGCCCACGATCAAGGTCGCGCACCGACTTCGCCTTCTCCTCCCAACGCATAGACCACCAGGTGATCGCCTGGTGCCGTTTCCAGACGCGAATGGCCGGTTGCGACCATCGCCACATATTGCCGACCTTCATGGACATAGGTCATTGGCGAGGCCTGGCCGCCCGCCGGCAGGCGCGCCGACCAGAGCAACCGGCCCGTTTCCGTCTGGAAGGCGCGCAGGTAGTTGTCCTGCGCGGCACCAATGAAGGTCAGGCCACTGCCCGTCACCAGCGGTCCCCCGATGTTCGGGGTGCCGACCGGGATGCGAAGGCGCAGCGGCAGGCCGAGTGGGCCGGTGTCGAAGGCGGTGCCCAGCGGCTGCGACCATAGCAAATCGCCGGAGACGAGATCGGTTGCGGCCAAGTAGCCCCAGGGCGGCGCGATGCAGGGCATGTTGAGCGGCGAGAACCAGATCGGCCGGATGGCGCCGTAGGGCGTGCCGGCCTGTGGCGCCACGACCTGGTCCGGCCGCGCCCCGCCATCGCCCACCGCGACGTCGGTCACCTGCGCACGCGGCACCATCACCACATGGTTGGGCAGACGGCTGTGATTGGTGATGGCGATAAGCCGGCCGGTATCCACACCGACGCCACCCCAGTTGAGCCCGCCGATGGTCCCCGGGAACAGCAGCATGCCGTTGCCGGTTGAAACCGGTGGCGTGTAGATCCCCTCATACCGCATGCGGTGGAACTGGATGCGGCACCAGGCAGCATCCAGCGGCGAGATGCCGAAGGTGTGGCGCGCATCAATCCGTTCCGGATCCTGCCCCGGATGCGCGGCAAAATTCGGATAAAAGGTCGATTGCGGCTGAGTCGGCGACAAACGCTCGCCGGTCAGCGTCTCCCCCTGCGGGGCCGGGCGCCGCTCGATGGGACGCAGGGCTTCCCCTGTCGCCGCATCGAACAGGAAAAGCGATCCGGTCTTGGTGCCGAGCAGCACGGCCCGACGCACCTGCCCGTCGATCGGGATATCGAGCACCGTCGGCTGTGCTCCGATGTCGTAGTCCCAAAGGTCGTGATCGACCGTGGCGAAAGACCAGCGTGTGGCGCCCGTCTCGAGCTCCACCGCCACGATGGCGGCGGTGTAGCGGTCCTCTTCCTCCGTCCGGTCGCCACCCCAGTGATCCGCGCCGGAGTTGCCGGTCCCCAGGAAGACCAAGCCGAGTGATTCATCGGCCGAGATCACCGTCCACACATTGGGTGTGCCGCGCGGATAGATCTCGCCTGCCGCCAGCGGCGCCCGTGCATCCGGGCGATGCGCATCCCAGGCCCACGCCAGCGCGCCGCTGCGCGCGTCATAGGCGCGTACGACGCCGGAGGGGGCGTCGCGCCGCTGGTTGTCGCTGACCTGCTGGCCGATGATGACGAAGTCGCCGACCACCGCGGGGCCGGAGGTGTTGGAGGCGAAGCCAGGATCGCGCAGACCCATCCCCTCCGTCAGGTCGACGGTGCCGGCGGTGCCGAAATTGGTGCAGGGCTGCCCCCGGCGCGCATCCAGGGCAATGAGCCGGCCGTCCGCAGTGGCGGTGAAAATGCGCTCGCTGCACGCGGCCTCTCCCCGCACGCCGTGATGACCGACGGCGCGGCAGGCGACGCTGAACAGCGATTCCATGGCGCGCGCCGGAGTAGCAGGATCGTAATGCCAGCGCTGCTCGCCGGTGGCGGGGTCCAGGGCGAAGACCTGCGCGCTGCTGCTGCACAGATACAGCGTGTCATCCACCTTTAGCGGCGTGTTCTGGGAGGAGAAGAACACGCGCTCATTCGGCGCGGTGTCGCCGGAGCGGTGGCGCCACACCTCCTGCAACCCGTGCACGTTGGCGGGGGTAATTTGGGCGGCCGGCGAGTAGTGGCGCCCAAAATTCGATCCGGCATAGGCACTCCAATTCTGGGCCGTATTGGTCACCTCGTTCGCGGTGGAAGGCAGGGTGCTGTGGGCGGCGATCTGGGCCGGGCCCTGCGGCCTCTCCCACAGCAGTACGACAAGCCCGCTCACCAGCAGAAGGCAGGCCGCCATCGCTCCGCCGACGGCCCTGCGCGCCCAGTGGCCCGGCCGATGGCGCGCCATGACGGAGACCGCCAGCATCGCCGTCAGGAGGATCAGCAGCAGCGCCACGCGGCCGGCGAAGTCGAAAATCCAGCTTGGCATCCAGCCCTTGCCGGCAATTTCCGTCAGCGCCCAGCCCAGGGCGACCGCGGCGGCGAGGCCGCTCGCCAATACCTCCGCCCGGCCGGTGGAGCGGAGCCCGAGCCAAGCGGCGATCAGCAGCAGCAGGCCACAGACCAAGTGCATGGGCGACCCGCCGAGCGCCAGCAGCCAACCACCGAGGACAGCTTGTCCTACCCCAAGGAGGCCCAGGACAATTAGCAGGCCGCGATGAAGAAGCAGCCAGCCGCGAGATTGCCGAGCCGATGCGGGCTGCACCTCTCTGTATAGCTGGTCCATGCTGGCTCCGATTGGTTACGTGAAATTCATGTTTGAGCCAACGTCGTTATCCAGCATCGGTTGCGCAGTGAGGGTCCACATCCGCCAAGGCCAGCCGACCGACGGCGGTATGGGCGAGATCAAGCCTGCAAAGCCGGCGCCCATCGCTGCATCCGATCAAATGGCGGGCGGCGCGGAGGTGCTTATCGACCGGGTATTCGCGCGCGCAAGGGCTGCTGGGGATCACGGCCAATGAGCCCTCGTCGGCGATGATCTGGCGAAGCCGATCCGCATCGTAAGCGGCATCGGCCATGACGAAGTGGGCAGGCAGGCTGTTGGTCAGGACGTAGGTCTCGACACGCCGGCCTCCCTAAGAGGCCACAGCGCCGAGCCGGTGATTTCGTTTAGAAAGCAAGAACCGGAGTTCGGCCGTCCAGGCCGAGAGGCAAATTCGCTTAGGGCCACCGAGAGATCCCGTAGCCCCAAACGCAATGTGCCGAGGGCGTCATGGATACCGAAACTCTCAACAAGGCAGTCGCCAGCCGATGGTTGGCGCATTTCTGGGGGAAGCCTTGCGATCTGCATGTTGTCGATGAGTTAGCGGCTGCGCACATCCTTCTGCAGTATTCGCCGGAGCAGCCGCGCCTTGGACGCCAGGCCCTCAAAGGGTTCATTCGCGAATTCCGTGCGGCGTTTCCCGATTTTGAATTCCGCCGGCTCGGGCCGATGCTTGCCGATCGCGACATCGTTGCGGTGAAATGGGAGGGCTCCGGCCTGCACACGGGGCCGGCCTATGCCGACTTCCAGATCGGGCCTCTGGCCGCCGGATCGCGTCGGGAAATCGTTCTTGGCGGACACAGCGCGTTGCGCTTCTGCGGCGGCAAGATTGTCGAGGAAGCGGTGTGGACGACGCAGCGCCAGGCCAAGGCGCGTTTCATCTCTGGAGGCCTTGTTGTGGGGCTGGAAACCGCCTCGGGCTAGGGCCGTAGATTCGCTGAGCATCGCTCGTCGCCCGCCCTCTTCGCGAGGACGGGCGTTTTGTGTTTCGAGGCTTTCGCGCCGCTACGGCACGGATTTCTGTCGTAAGAAGGAACGGGCAGGTGCCCTGCCTGCGAAATCACCCCCGCCGGCGCGGCGGACATTCCCGATTGATGGCGGCGTAGGCAGCGGTGAAGCCACGCAGGCTGAAGGTGTCGACGACGGTACCACGAGGCCGCCCGGCAGCGCGCGGACCGCGCACAACCGCCTCGGAACCCGCGCGGAAGGCGGCCACGGCTGCCGTGCCGTTCCGGGCGAACGCCCAATCACCATCGGTGTAGAAGGGCAGCCGCGTGCGCCCGACCGTTGCGGTGACCGAGGCGCCGCGGGAGTAGCGGTAACCCGAGCTCAGACCAATCTGGTTCCGCCCCTGGGAGCCGTGCATCACGCTGAGGTGGACGTTCCGGCGCCGATGACTCATGCGCGTTGGCGTGGTGTAGGCGTAACAGAGTTTCTGGCCGTCCTGCACGTCGACGGCCACAGACCATTGCCCGAAGACGCGGAGAATTCGTGGCCCGTCCTGTGCCAGGGCGGGAGCGATGAAGAGGGCCGCGAGGGCCGGGATCATGATCACTGCTCTCATGCTCCCTTTGGTACAAAGGGTGGTACCTCCTGGCAACCAACTGACGGGCTTAATGCTCCGGTCGCGGCGCTGCGGCAGCGCTGATGGAAGCGCGGACTTTCTCGGAGGGTATGGCTGTAAAGCGAGTGGCGGAGTGGCGCTTAGGCTAAGCTGAGCCTACGAAAATCTCGTGAGCCGGTATCAGGTCCGGCACGCAAAACAGAGTGCCCGTCCTCTTCAAGAGGGCGGGCGTTTTGCGCGTGGAATGACAGAGAATCTGAATCTGGCGACCGCGAGGAAATCCTCGCGGTTCATCTGGGGCAGGCAGGCCCGCGCCCTGCGCGGGTGCGGGCCTCGATTTTCTGGCCGAACGCGTCGCGATCGACGCGTGGCGCCTCAGCTCAGCCGGAGGCCCAGCTCCTGGATGAGCTTCCGCTCGTCTTCCATGGTCTGGCGCACATAGGCCGTGTAGTCCGCGCTGTTCTTGTACATGGGCGCCATGTCGTAGCGGTCGAGCACGCCGATATGCAGCGGGTCGGACACCGCCTCGCGGAAGGCTGCGTCCAGCGCACGGAGGATGCCCGCATCCATGTTTTTGGGGCCGCCGATGCCGTAGGGGCTCACCGAGACGATATCGATCCCGCTCTCGCGCAGCGTCGGGACGTTGGGGAAGGACTTGGCGCGCGCCTCGCTCCAGACGGCAAGGCAGCGCAGGGCGCCGTCCTGCACCTGCGGTCCCCAGCCCGAGCTGTCGGACAGGATATGGATCTGCCCGCCCAGCAAGGCCTGCATGTTCTCGGCGACGCCGCGGAAGGGCACGTGCGTCCACTCGATGCCCTTCGCCTTGGCGATCTGCTCCATGGTGAGGTGGAGCGAGGTGCCGACGCCGGGCGAGCCATAGTTGAGCTTGCCGGGCTCGCGCCGCGCCGCCTCGATGAGGTCGTCCAGCGTCTGCCAGGGCGCGTCCGCGCGCACCACGATGCCGAAGAGGTAGCCCGTGATCAGGGAGACGTAGGTGAAGTCCGCCAGCGGATCGAACAGCGGCCGGCTGTTCAGCAGCGGCTGACGCATGACGCTGATGGGGAACTGGCTCAGCACATAGCCGTCCGCCGGCGTGGTGAGGAGGAACTGCGCCCCGAGCACACCGCCCGCGCCGGCCCTGTTCTCCACGATGACGGGCTGGCCGAGCCGCTTCGAGGCGGCTTCGCACAGGGCGCGCATCGCGATGTCGGACGTGCCGCCCGGCGCCCAGGGGACGAGCATGCGGATG
Organism: Roseococcus pinisoli; assembly: GCF_018413645.1. Classification (GTDB taxonomy): domain Bacteria; phylum Pseudomonadota; class Alphaproteobacteria; order Acetobacterales; family Acetobacteraceae; genus Roseococcus; species Roseococcus pinisoli. The sequence goes on along the minus strand of NZ_JAHCDA010000002.1, from coordinate 1,308,539 downwards.
GGGCGGCTCGGGAAATTCTGCTGGGCATAGGCGGGGGCCGCGAGGCCAGCCGCCAGCGGGAGGGCGAGGGCGGAGCGACGGGTGATGGCGGACATGATTTCCTCCTTGTGAATTTGCGCTGACCTATCGCCGCAACGCCGCCTGCCAGCAAGCCTTTATCAGTGGGTGCCCTTTCGCGATGGCGTCCTCCAGACGGGCGACACCGCCGGTGATCGGTCTGGCTGCTGATGCGCTAAGGGCGGCGCCGGGACGCCCACACGATCGCGGCCGCCGAGAGCAGGATGCTGGACATCGTCACGCCCATCGTAACGACGCCCGCCGGCGTCCAGCGCGCGGTCGCCTTGAGGGTGCTGCCCGACGAAAGCTGGACGTCGACCGTCGCGCGCATTTCTTCCGGGTGGGTCAGCGTGGCGAGCGGGGTGGGCTCGTCCTCTGCTTCAGGCGCAAGCTCGACTTCGGCAGGCACGGTCTCGGCCTGGGCTGACTTGGCAGCGCGTGCTCTCCTTGGTGCGGCGGTGCTCGTGGGCTTCTTTACCATGTCGGCTCCCTCTCCGCGGCGCTTTGCTCCGCGTTCTCAGAGTAGAGCGCAGTTTTCCCCAGGCACAAAAAATCCGTAGGCCGGAGTGGGCGAGGGGCGTCGGGCTAGAGGCCGAGGCCCGGGGTCGTCATGGCCACTCAGACTGCTTCCGAGGTGCCGGCTCGCCGCGCGCCTCGTCGTCATCGCGATCGAAGTCCAGCCAGCCGCGCGACCACGCCGCGATCTTGTTCCGGACGCTCATGACGCTGCTCTGCACGCTGGTGAAGAAGCCGGAATCCGCCCTGCGGGTGATCCCGTAAGTGGCCGCGGAGATGGCCAGCGCGAGCGCGACGATCACCCAAACCCGCCCGCCGCCCTGAGGTGCCTCCGCCACCGGTCCGGCGAGACGCGCCGGCGCCTGTTCGCTACGCGCAAGCTCCCGCGACAGCTCGAGCACCCGGGCCTGGCCATTGGCGTCCAGACGGCTCCAAAGGGACAGGAGCTCAGATCGGCCGCCTGAGGCGAAGACGGCTTTGGCGCGATCGGTCATGGGCTAAGGCTCCTCGACGGGAGGCGTCATCCATCCCCCATCAGTTCGGTACGCGTCAGAAAGCGGGTTGTGCCGACGCAGGTGAAGCTCGGTCGCCGGCTGATCCACGAACCCCTTCACGTGGGGCGTGGGCCGGATCCGCAGCGGCGATGATCCGTCATCATAGGCGGGCGCGTGAGATGCGATCAACGAAGTGCGCGCGTCAGCAGTTCGGGCACGCCGAGGATGTTATCCGCGCAGATGGCGCTCCGCTGACCGAAAAGCAGGAGCCGTTGGTGATACTCCCTGATCGCCAGGCGGGCGCCGACGGCGAACTGAAGGGCCGCCGCCCGAACATTGGCCGCCATGAATTCCTCGGCGATGAACCGCGATGCTCGTTGGAGCTTGCTATCGGTGTCTTCGTCGCTGTCCTCACGACAAAGGACGTACTGCTCCAGGATCACCGTATCCCGGATGAATTGGTGCTCGCCTGCGAGCGCCTGCCCCCAAGCCGGCCGGACGGCGGCCAAAGCGACCAGGAGCGCGGCGGCGAGGATCGGATACTTCATAGGCCGTCGCTCCTTGGGAGTGTGAGCCTGCCCGTGTCTGCGCGCGACAGGCAACCATGAGTGGCTACACGATGCATGCGGCCAGTCTTCCTGGTCGGCGGATATCCCACGGTCCAGCGCTATGCGACCCGCAGGGGCACCTGCACCACCTGGCTTTCCAGCATAGCCTCACCCATCTGCCCCTGCACCTCGCTCGTCGCCTTGTCTGCGGCGGCGGGCAGCACGGCGCTCAGCCTAATGGATGTAGCGTCGGTGATGCCGCCCCTTTTGGCCGATAAGCGAGGTCATGGTGATTTTCGAAGCTGGAGGTCAGCGGTCACGCTTGCGAGTGAATGTCGCAGGACGTGCGCGGTCATCTCGGGCGGCAACTCGGCCAGCTTCACGATGCGGGACATGAAGCCCACGAAGCCGCTCATCGTCCCCGGAAGATCTGAACTCGCCGAAAATGGGACGCCTGATCGATCGGCCGGACGGGCAACGATTTATTTGCGGTGTCATCCGGGGTAATTTCGGCACACATCAGCCGGAGAGGCTGCCGGCCGGGTGCTTTGGCGGCTGATGAGCCCGGCCGGGGAAACCCGGGCCGGGCTTTCTCTTCACCGAGACAGGCTGGCGGTCGCCAGCTCCGTGCCGCTCCACAGGGCGATGGCGCCAAGAAGGAGCGCGCATGCGGCATGCCAGCCGATGTTCATCCAATAGCGCCCCGGTTCGCTGCGTCGGGAAACCGCGTGTCTCCAGACGGGGAAAACGCCCGTTCGAAGCGCGTCGAACACCATGAAAGCCAATAGCAGCGTCGCAGGCACTGCCAGGACCAGCGTGATCACCCAGCGCCCGTAGGCCAACTCGGCGATGACCATGAGCGCGCCGTAGAGCGCCAGCCCCAGACCGGAGGCAAGCAAGGCGGTCTTGGCCAGCCGCTTCAGGACCGTGCGGGGACTGTCGAGCATGCTGCCACGGTCTCCGATGTGGAGTGCGCCCGCAAGAACCGATCCGCTACGGCGGAAGATCCGCTGAGGGGTAGGCCCGCAGTTCCTCGATCTGCTCCGGCGTCAGAGCGGAGGAAGCGTCGCATCTCCAGGCGATGAACTGACGAAAGAGACAGGGATCGAACCACATCGCATCCACGCCATTGCACTGCGCGATCATCTGACGCAACGCCTCCGCCTCCGTCATAGCGGGGCGATAAACGCGGTCAGCGGTGAGCGCGTCGAAGACGTCAACGATCGAGAGGAGCCGGGCGACGTGAGGGATGTCCGTGCCCGTTACCCCTTCGTAGCCTAGACCATCCCATCTTTCGTGATGGTACAGCACGGCCTCCCGCAGACCGTCCGGAAGCTCTTCGTGCGCTTCCGAGATGATATCCACGCCCAATGCGCCATGCAGTTCGACGACATGACGCTCGTTCCTGTCCAGGGCCCCTGGCTTGAAGATGATTTCAGGAGGAACCCGCAGCTTCCCGATGTCATGAAATCTTCCGGCGAGGCGGGCCTCGCGGCGTTCTGCCAGGGGAAGGGCCAGCGCATCCGCGAAGTCCCCCACCAGGGCCTCGACACGTTGCTCATGCTTGACGACCTCATGCACGAAGGTGGCGCCAGCGCTCAATTCCAGCAGGTTCAAGCGTTCTGTCAGACGCTCCACGTAAGACATAACCGCTCGCCCCAGACGAAGTCTCAATCTGACCAAAATCGAACAAATTCAGTCTTCCGGCAACCGGAGCGCGCGCTTCGTCACGGAAACTTCCTCGCGATCATCATTCGGCGCGCTGCCGAGAGACCGCCTGTAGAGCTCTTCGCCACTCGCGACCTCGGGTTCCAAACATCGCTTCGGACGAAAGCATCGCGAGAGGCGAGCAGGATGCGGGGACAGTTGCCGAAGTCGGGCCCGATCATCCAGATTGCATACTGAGGATTCTTCTCAACTCAAGGTTGCAAGAACTTGTCCGCGCTTCACCTGCCGACGATCTCCATCTTCTCGGCAATCCTGAGCAGCTTCCTCGGGTTGGCGATGCTCTGGCTCTGGCTCCATGACCGCCGCGAGCCCGCCTTGGCCAGCTGGGCGCTGAATCGCCTCCTCAGCGCATTGGCCACGGTGCTCCTTGGTTTGCGTGGTATCGCGCCGGACTGGCTCTCGATAGATCTGGCCAATACGGTGGTCTGCCTCAGCTTCGGGCTGGGCTGGACCGGCGCCCGTCAGTTCGAGGGAAGGCCGCCGCTGACCTGGGCCATATTCGCCGGGGCGGGCGTCTGGCTGGCCGCCTGCCAGTTCCCGGGCTTCTATGCCGACACGGATGCACGTGTGGCGATGGTCGCCCTGCTTCTGATCGCTTATAATGGCCTGACGCTGAGGGAATTTGTCCGCGGCCAGCGGACGCTTCCCTTGCCATCGAGGCCCTTGTTCATCGCGCTGCTCGCAGGCGTGACGGTTGCCTACCTGGCCCTCACCAGCATCACCCTGGCTTTCCTGCCCCGCCCGCCCGGGCAACTGCCTCATGCCTACTGGCTCGGCGCGCTGTTGCTGCTCAACATCGTGCTGCTGTGCGGGGGCACGCTGCTCCTCGTGGCCCTCACCAAAGAGAAGGCCGAGGCACGCTCGACAGCCGCACTGGCCGCGGCACGCGACGCTGCGGACCGCGCCAGCCTTCAGAAGACACGCTTCCTGTCGCGGATGAGCCACGAGCTGCGCACCCCGCTCAACGCCGTTTTGGGGTTGGCCCAGGTGCTGGCGGATGACCGCAGCCTCGGTCCGGAGCAGCAGCGCAAGGCAGAGACCTTGGAGCAGGCGGGCCGGCATCTGCTGGCGATCCTGAACGACGTGCTGGACATCTCCCGGATCGAGGCCGGCCACTTCCTTCCCATGCCCAGGCCGCTCGGGCTGGCAAAATTTCTGGACGACATGCTCGCGCTCCTGAAGGAGACGGCCGCCGCCCGGGACGTGACGCTTGTCCTGCGACTGGACCCAGCCCTGCCGCCGATTGTTTCGGCCGATGCGCTGCGGCTGCGGCAGATTCTCATGAACCTTCTGGCGAACGCGATCCGCTTCACGCCTCCGGGCGGCACGGTCTCGCTGGAGGTGCTGCAGCGCGGCAGCGAGACGTGCTTCGCCGTGACCGACACCGGCAGCGGCGTCCCAGCGGCACTGCGGCCGCATCTCTTCGAGGAATTCTCCCAGGCCGAGGGAGATCAGGCGCTTGCCGGCAGCGGGCTGGGGCTGGCGATCAGCGCCGCGCTGGCCGGGGCCATGGGCGGCCGCCTGACCCACGAGGATGGCCCCGAGGGGCGTGGCAGCCGTTTCACCTTGCTACTGCCGCTGCCCATCGCCGAACCAGGAAGGGCCGAAGCCCTAACGCCGCTCCCTGCCGAGCCGCCGGCCCGGCAGGCGCTGAACATCCTCGTGGTCGACGACATCGCGACCAACCGGCTTGTCGCTGCGGAGCTTCTCAAGGCGGCCGGCCATCGCGTGGTCCAGGCGCCGAGCGGAGAATCCGCGTTGACCTTGCTGGAGCGCGAGCCTCTGCCGGACCTGGTGCTGATGGACGAGCGCATGCCCGGCCTGAATGGCAGCGACACGGTGAGGCTAATCCGTGCCATGCCGGGCCCGGTCGCCGGGCTGCCGATCCTGGCGGTGACGGCCGACGCGCTTCCCGCGCAGATCCAGAAGATGATGGCGGCAGGTTTCGACGACCACCTGACCAAGCCGATGGACCGCGGCGAGCTCCTGGCGGCATTGGAGCGATGGGGCTACGGAAGCGCTGCCCGGCCTCTGCCGTCCTGAAGGTCCGCCGGCCGCTTACGCCCTGCCGGCGGCCGACTCAACGAGGTGAGATACGAAGCGAGGAAAGCGAATTACGCGACAGCGGAAATCGCCCCCGCTTCCCTCACTCCCACTCGATCGTCCCGGGCGGCTTGCTCGTGATGTCGTAGGTCACCCGGTTCACTCCGCGGACCTCGTTCACGATCCGGTTCGCCACGCGCCCCAGGAAGCCCATGTCGTAGGGGTAGAACTCCGCCGTCATGCCGTCCGTGCTCGTCACGGCGCGCAGCGCGCAGGCCATGTCGTAGGTGCGGCCGTCGCCCATCACGCCGACCGTGCGCACCGGCAGCAGCACCGCGAAGGCCTGCCAGATTGCGTCGTAGAGGCCCGCGGCGCGGATCTCCTCCAGGTAGATGCTGTCCACCTTGCGCAGCAGGTCGGCCTTCTCGCGCGTCACCTCGCCGGGGATGCGGATGGCGAGGCCGGGGCCGGGGAAGGGATGGCGGCCCACGATCTCCTCGGGGATGCCGAGCTCGCGGCCCAGGGCGCGGACCTCATCCTTGAAGAGGTCCCGCAGCGGCTCCACGAGCTGCATGCGCATGCCCTCGGGCAGGCCGCCGACATTGTGGTGGGACTTGATGGTGACGCTGGGCCCGCCGGTGGCCGAGACGCTCTCGATCACGTCCGGGTAGAGCGTCCCCTGCGCGAGGAAATCCGCGCCGCCGAGCTTGTTCTGCTCCTCCTCGAAGACCTCGATGAACAGGCGCCCGATGATCTTGCGCTTCTGCTCGGGGTCCGTGACGCCCGAGAGCTGGCCGAGGAAAAGGTCGCTCGCGTCGCGGTGGATGAGCTTGATGTTGAAGCGGTCGCGGAAGGTGGCGACCACCTGGTCGCTCTCATTCGCGCGCATCAGCCCATGGTCGACGTAGATGCAGGTGAGCTGGTCGCCCACGGCCTCGTGGATCAGCACCGCGGCCACGGAGGAATCGACGCCGCCGGAAAGCCCGCAGATCACGCGGCCCTTGCCCACCTTGGCGCGGATGCGCTCGATGGCCTCGTCGCGGAAGCCGGCCATGGTCCAGTCGCCCGTGCAGCCGCAGACGCCGTGGGTGAAGTTCTTCAGCAGCGCCGCGCCATGCGGCGTGTGCACCACCTCGGGGTGGAACATGGTGCCGTAGTAGTGGCGGGATTCGTCGGCGATCAGCGCGAAGGGCGCGCCCTCGGATTCCGCGACGACGCGGAAGCCAGGCGGCAGCACGGTGATGCGGTCGCCATGCGACATCCACACCGTCTCCGTCGCGCCCTTGGCCCAGAGGCCCTGGGTCAGCGTGCATTCGCCCGTGACGGTGACGACGGCGCGGCCGAATTCCGCCGCATGCCCGCCCTCGACCGTGCCGCCCAGCTGGGTAGCCATGGTCTGCTGCCCGTAGCAGATGCCGAGAATGGGCAGGCCCATCTCGAAGACTTCCTGCGGGGCGCGGGGGGAGGCGCCCTCGGTGACGGAGGCCGGGCCGCCGGAGAAGATGAGGCCCTTGGGCGCGAAGGCGTGGATGCGCTCGGGGGCCGCGGCGTTGAAGGGCCAGACCTCGCAATAGACCCCGCTTTCGCGGAGGCGCCGTGCGATGAGCTGGGTCACCTGGCTGCCGAAATCGAGAATCAGGATGCGGTCGTGCTGGGCCATGCGCGCTTGAAAGGTCGAATCCGCGCCGCGTCAAGCGCGCGTTGCGCCGCCGTCCCCTGCGCCGGGCGGGACGGCGGCCCAGGAGGCACAAAAGCCAGGGCTAGCGCGGCAGCTTGGTCGTCGCGGTGGCGGTCAGCAGCGTGTGAATGGGGTCCCAGGCATAGGCCAGCTGGGTCGTGCGCTGATGCGCGAAGACCATGTCCTCGCGCGCCACCAGCTTGGCCCCCAGACGCTCGTAGAACCAGCGCGAGGGGTTGGGCTCCAGGACCCAGACGAAGGCGGATTGCGCGCCGAGCGAGGCCAGGTGCGACGCCATGGCCCGCATCAGCCGGCGCCCGATGCCTCGCTCGTGGAAGTCGTCCATCAGGTAGAGCGTCTCGACCTCGCCCTCCGCGATGGAGGGGCGGCGCGAAAGGCCGCCGGTGATGAAGCCCACCACGCCGCCGCCCGGCATTTCCAGGTTGTCGGCCACCGCCACGAAGGCGGCATGGCCGCCCCGGCGCTCGGCGATGGCGCGCTCGTAGCCCCGCGTCTCCGCCGTGGCGGAGAGGGAGTTCAGATAGCTGTCAGGCAGGACCCCGGCATAGGCGCTGCGCCAGCAGGCCACGTGGACCTCGCCAAGGGCGGGGGCGTCCCCGGGCCTCGCACGGCGGATGGTGACCATCGCACCCCGGCCTCAGCCCTGGCGTTCCAGGACGGCGCAGAAGAAGCCGTCGGTGCCGTGGGCGGCAGGGGAGAGCAGCAGGTGGGGACCCTCCATCGGCGGCGCGCCGGGGAGGCCGGCGGCCGACCAGGCGGCGCCGAGCGGGACCGCTCGGAACTCCGGATGGAGTCCCAGGAACTGCTCAACCTGCAAGTCGTCCTCCTCGGGAAGCAGCGAACACGTCGCGTAAACGAGCCTACCGCCAGGACGAACGAGATGGGAAGACGTTACAAGAATTTCACTTTGCTTTTGCAACAGTTCCGCGAGGTCCTCCGCCGTTGTGCGGGAACGGGCGTCGGGATTGCGGCGCCATGTGCCGGTGCCGGTGCAGGGCGCGTCAACCAGGACGCGGTCGAACTGGCCCGCGCGGCGCTTCACCCAGCGGTCGCCGGGCTCCAGCAGATGGGTCTCGGCATTATGAACGCCGGCCCGGCGCAGGCGCTTGGTGGCGCCTTCCAGCCGCGGGGCGGAGACGTCGCAGGCGGTGACCCGGCCCTGGTTGTTCATCGTGGCGGCCATGGCCAGTGTCTTGCCGGCCGCGCCCGCGCAGTAATCCGCCACGCGCATGCCGGGTGCGGCGCCCACCAGGGCGGCGATGACCTGGCTGCCCTCGTCCTGCACCTCGATGAGGCCGGTCTTATAGGCATTGGTGCCGGTGATGGGCGTGCGCCCGGGCATCCGCAGGCCCCAGGGCGAATGCGGCGTGGTTTCGGAAGCCAGGCCCTCGGCGCGCAGGGCGCGCTGCGCTTCCTCGCGCGTGCCCTTGAGGATGTTCACCCGCAGGTCGAGCGGCGCGGAGGCCTCCATGGCCAGCGCCTCGGCCTCCAGCCGGTCGCCGAAGCGCGCCGCGAGGCCGGGCAGCGCCCAGCCGGGCAGGTTCAGGCGAGGGGAATCAGGCATCTCCTTGCCCATCAGGGGCTTGCCGACGAGGCGCTCGGCCACGCCCATCTCGCCGGCGTCCAGCGGGCCGGCGGAATAGCGCCCGGCGTCGAAGAGCTTCGCGGCCTCGCCGGGCTTGCGCTTCTCGGCGAGGATGAGGAAGGCCAGGGCCAGCAGCCGGGGCGTCAGGCGCGCCCCGGTCTGGCCGATCCACCATTCCAGCCGAAGCCGCTGCCGCACGATGCCCCAGGCAAGGTCGGACACGGCGCGGCGGTCGCTGCCGCCGATGTAGCGGCGGTTGCGGAAGAATTCGGCGCCGATGGCGTCGGCCGGCCGGCGAGGCTGGTCGAAGACGGCGTGCAGCAGGTCGATCGCGGCGGCAAGCCGCCCTTCGGGCGTCACGTCAGGCAGCTCCGTCGATGGGGGAAGGGGACCGGAGCGCCGCGTCATCATGCCGCGGCCGGCCGGGGGGAAAGGTGGGGAAGGGGGTGGCGCGGGCGCCGCCCCCCTCGGATTTCAGGGCTTCGGCTGCGTGCCCCGGCGTCGTCCTCCGCCGCCGGGGCACGGTGGCCTCAGCCATCGATGCGGTAGTTCGGCGCCTCGCGCGTCACCGCGACGTCGTGCACGTGGCTCTCGCGCAGGCCGGCATTGGTGATGCGCCGGAAGCGCCCGTTCTTCTGCAGGTCGGCGATGGTGGCGCTGCCCGTATAGCCCATGGCGGCCTTGAGTCCGCCCACGAGCTGATGGATCACGTTGCCCACCGGGCCCTTGTAGCCGACGCGGCCTTCCACGCCCTCGGGCACCAGCTTGAGCTGATCGGTCACCTCGGCCTGGAAGTAGCGGTCGGCCGAGCCGCGCGCCATGGCGCCCAGCGAGCCCATGCCGCGATACGACTTGTAGGAGCGGCCCTGGTACAGGAACACCTCGCCCGGCGCTTCGTCGGTGCCGGCGAAGAGGCTGCCCATCATCACGCATTCGGCGCCGGCCGCGATGGCCTTGGCGATGTCGCCCGAGCTGCGGACGCCACCATCGGCGATCGCGGGAACACCGCTCTCGCGCGCGGCCGCCGCGCATTCCATCACGGCGGTGAGCTGCGGCACGCCGACGCCGGCCACGATGCGGGTGGTGCAGATGGAGCCCGGCCCGATGCCGATCTTCACCGCATCCGCGCCCGCCTGGATGAGCGCCAGCGCGCCCTCGGGGGTCGCGACGTTGCCCGCGATGATCTGCACGGTGTTGGACAGGCGCTTGATGCGCTCGATCGCCGCCAGCACGCCGCCCGAATGGCCATGCGCCGTGTCGACCACGATCACATCGGCCTCGGCCTCGACCAGCGCCTCGGCGCGCTTGAGGCCGTCCTCGCCCACGCCGGTTGCGCCGGCGGCGCGCAGGCGGCCCATGCCGTCCTTCACGGCGTTGGGATGCGCCTCGGACTTGTCCATGTCCTTGACGGTGATGAGGCCCACGCAGCGGCCGGCCTCGTCCACCACCAGCAGCTTCTCGAGCCGCCGCTTGTGCAGCAGGCTGCGCGCCTGCTCGACGGAGACGTTCTGCGGTGCCGTGACCAGGTTCTCGCGCGTCATGAGCTCGTAGACGCGCTGGTTGGGGTCGGTCGCGAAGCGGACGTCGCGGCTGGTGATGATGCCCACCAGGCGGCCCGAGCCGGGCTCGACCACCGGGAAGCCGCTGATGCGGTGACGCGCCTTCAGGGCCTGGATCTCGGCCAGGGTCTGGTCCGGATTCACCATGACGGGGTTGACCACCATGCCGCTCTCGAAGCGCTTCACCTGGCGGATCTGCTCGCCCTGCTCGGCCGGCGTCATGTTCTTGTGGATCACGCCGATACCGCCGCGCTGCGCCATGGCGATGGCCATCGGCGCTTCGGTCACGGTGTCCATCGCCGCGGCGATGAGCGGGATGTGGAGCGAGATCTCGCGCGTCAGCCGGGTGCGCGTGTCGGTCTGCCCTGGCAGGACCGTCGAATAGGCCGGCAACAACAGCACATCGTCGAAGGCATAGGCCTCGGCGATGCGGATAGGTTCAGCGAAATCGGGGGCTGCCATGGGCGGGGGACCTTTCGGGCGGTCAAACGACCTTGGCGAGCGTCCATAACCCCGCCGGGGGGTGTCGTCCAGCAGTGAGATGGTGAAGGGCGCGCGCCCCTCCCCTGCGTCAGGCGCGGAACCCGGTCGCGACGACGTAGAGCTCGCTGCTTTCCTTGCGGCTGGAAGGCGGCTTGGCGTGCTGCACCTTGGTGAAATGCGCGCGCAGGCGGTCGAGCATGTCCTTCTCCGACCCGCCCTGGAACACCTTCGCCACGAATCCGCCGCCCGGCGCCAGGACCTTGATGGCGAAGTCGAGCGCGAGCTCGGCCAAGTCGATGATGCGCAGATGGTCGGTCGAGGAATGGCCAGTGGTATTGGGCGCCATGTCGGAGAGGACGAGGTCCGCCGGGCCGCCGAGCGCCGCCAGCACCGCGGCCTCCACCGCCTCGTCCTGGAAGTCGCCCTGCAGGATCTTCGCGCCGGCCACGACGTCCATCGGCAGGAGGTCGAGCGCCACGACCTCGCCGCCATCGCCGAGGGTGCGCATGGCCACCTGGGTCCAGCCGCCCGGGGCCGCGCCGAGGTCGACCACGCGCTGGCCGGGCTTCAGCAGCTTGAACCGCTCATCCAGCTCCAGGAGCTTGAAGGCGGCGCGGCTGCGCCAGCCGGCGGCCTGGGCCGCCTTCACATAGGGATCGTTGAGTTGCCGCGCGAGCCAGCGCTGGCTCGCATTGCTGCGGCCGCGCGCGGTCTTCACATTGGCATGGGTGCCGCGGGGGCCGGGACCACCGCCCCCGGAACGGCTCGTCAATTTGGCCATGGCTAGCCTTTACGCGCGCCAGACGCTCCGGTCACCCCGCATCAGCCGCAGGAGCATGCCTTCGCGCAGCCCGCGATCGGCCACCGTCAGCGCATCGACCGGCCAGAGGCGATGAATCGCGGAATAGACGGCGCAGCCGGGAAGCACGAAATCCGCGCGCTCCGGCCCGATGCAGGGATGGGCCGAGAGCCCGGCGCGCCCCATGGCGAAGAGCTGCGCCATGGCATCCTCCGCGGCGCCGATGCCCAGATGCGTGCCGTCCACCAGCTCCCGCCGGTATTTGGGCAGGGCCATCACCACGCCGGCCAGCGTCGTCACCGTGCCGGAGGTTCCAATCAGGCGCACGCCGCCGCGGCGGATCTCCTGGCCGATGCAATGCAGTCGGTCGAAGCTGCGGAGTCGGGCGTGGATGTCGTCCACCACGGCCTGGAAGCCTTCGACGGAGAAGCAGTTGCCGCCCTCGCGCTCCGCCAGCGTCACCACGCCGCAGGGAATCGAGAGATAACCGATCAGCTCCGGGCGGGGGCCGGTGCGAATCCAGGCGATCTCGGTGCTGCCGCCGCCGATGTCGAAGAGAATGGCACGCCGGTCCCCAGGCTCGAGGAGAGGGGCGCAGCTCTCCATGGCGAGTTCGGCTTCCTCGCGCGGCGAGATGATGCGCGGCCGCAGCCCGGTCTCCTCGGCGGCGCGGGCCAGGAAGCTGTTGCCGTTCGCGGCCCGGCGGCAGGCCTCGGTGGCGACGGCGGCCAGGCGGCGGACGGGGCGGCGATGCAGCCGCTCGGCGCAGGCGGAAAGTGCGGAGATGGTGCGGTCCATCGCCGCGTCGGAGAGCGCGCCGGAGCCGGCCAGTCCTTCGCCGAGGCGAACGATGCGCGAGAAGCTGTCCACCACGCGGAAGCCGTGGCGCGTGGGCGCGCCGATGAGCAGGCGGCAGTTGTTGGTGCCCAGATCGAGGGCCGCGAAAAGCGCGGAAGGGGGGCCGTTCGCGGCGTGCGAGGGGTGGAGAGCGGTCATCGGGGCGCTGACTCGTTCAGGGTGCGTGGCAGTCATGATCATGAAGCAGGACTGTCATCGCAAGTGTTATTGCGGTCTTGGCAGCTCGGATCGTCGATGCTATCTGCCCGTCCAGCCGAGCGGTGAGCGCTTGGGGGATAGTTTAACGGTAGAACTTCCGACTCTGACTCGGACAGTCTTGGTTCGAATCCAGGTCCCCCAGCCACCGGCTCAGGCATGCTGCCAGTAAGGGCGTAACGCCCCGCAGGCCTGAATGCAGACCGCAGAAAAACGAGATCCGGCACATTGGCTGGCCGCCGCTCGTCAGTCGGCTTCTTTCATCTCGGCTGGCACTTCCTTCGCCATTTCCTCGAGAAGCTCGACCTCCTCCTCCTCCAGCTCGCGCGGCTCCGAATCGAGGAGGCACAGCGCGCCGAACACCTCGCCATCGGCGCCGCGGATCGGCGCGCCGGCGTAGAAGCGCGCGCCCCATTGCCGGATGGTCGCATTGTCGGAGAAGCGCGGGTCGCGATGCATGTCGTGGATCACCAGCGTCTCGTCATCCGCGATCACGTAGTTGCAGATGGCCTCCACCCGCGGCATCGGCAGCAACCGTCCCGAATCGTCCACGATCCCGCCCGGGATCTTCCCGCTCTGCCCGACGAAATACTCCATGTCGGAGGTGATGGTGGAGATCACGGCGAAGTCCGCGTCGAAGACATTGGCCGCGCGCCTCGCGATGGCATCGAGCTTCTCCCGATGGCTCTGCTCCAGGATTCCGCTCGCCTCCACCGCGGCCACGCGCTGCGCCTCGTTCTCCGGCAGCTCGGCCTGCCGCGCGACCTCTGCCTGCTCGGGCGCGATGATGTGCTGGATTCGCAGGACCGCCTCGTTGACCGAGGTCACGACGGCATCGGCCGACAGCCGCTCGAGCGCGCGGGTGTCGCAGAGATCGGCGGGCGGGTTCCAGAGCGCGAAGACGATCTTCAGCCCCGGCCAGCGCAGGCGCAGGCGCCGCGCGAAATGCCGCGCGGGGATCGCCGGATCGTGGCTGAAGTAGCAGATGCACAGCGTCTCCGTGCCGGAGAGGTTGAGCTCGCCGATATTGCGGGAATTGATCGTCGAGATGGCCCGCGTCGTCGCCGGCACGCCTTCCAGATTCAGGGCATGGGCCATCATCTCGGCCGAGATGTTGTCGAGGTGCCATTTCCCACCGATGCAGATCACCGGGGCCGCGGAGCTTCCGCCATCAGCGGTTGGGTATTCCTCCCGCAGCTCGTCCAGCAGGAGGTCCATCCCGTTCGCGAGCCTCAGCCGGTGCTCGGAAGTGGCGTTCCGCAGATAATCCCGGCTGGCGATGTTCAGGGCGTCGATGACCACGTCGTTGTAGAATTCGAGGATCGACGACCTGGCGATTTCCGTCTTCGCGAGGTCGACCGCCTCCTCGGGATCATTGGCGATCAGCCGCTGGTACAGCCGCATCGGCGGATCGAGCACCGGCGTCGAGCCGAGAATGATGTCGAGGAACTGCAGCTGGGGCAGGTTCTTGCCGACGACGAGAAGGCAGACGGTGATCGGCGTCGAAAGGATGAGGCCGATCGGCCCCCAGATGGCGGTCCAGAACATCGCCGAGGCGATGAGCGACAGCGTGGAAAGGCCCGTGCTCGTCCCGTAGAGCAGCGGCTCGATCACGTTGTTGCTGACCAGCTCCAGCACCACGATCAGCGCGGCGACCATGATGAGCATGTTCCAGCCGTCATCCACCGCGAAGGCGAGTGAGAGCGGGAACACCGCCGAGATCATCGGGCCGAGGTAAGGGATGAAGCGCAGCACGGCGGCCACCGTGCCCCAGAGCAGGGCGCCGGGAATGCCGATCAGCCACAGCCCGATGGCCATCGGAATGCCGTAGCTGACATTCACCACCAGCTGCATGGTCAGGTACTTGCTGATCCGACCGCCCGCTTCCTCCATGGAATCGGTGGAGCGGTGGAGGTCGTTGCCCATCAGTCGCAGGAAGCGGTCGCGCAGGTCGCCGCGGTCGAGCAGCGTCAGGAAGATGAAGATGAAGACGATGCCGAGCGTCGCCAGCGGTTCCAGCGAACGCCCGAGCCAGGTCAGCGCCTGCTCGAAGGGGCTGGCCGGGATGGGAACGACCTCGACGCGCTGCGGCCCGTTGGCTAGCTGGGCGGGATCCGTCGTCGTCACCTCGCGCTGGACGCGCTCCAGCGTCTCGAAGGCGCGGTCGAAGATGCCGGGCGCGTTGATCGTGTCCTTGAGGGAGGTCAGCTTGGCGAGGATGGTCGACTGGTAGTTCGGCAGCTCCAGCGCCAGGGAACGGACCTGCGCGGCCAGCAGGATGCCGAAGCCGGCGACGAGGATGAGGACGGCCGCGATCGCGATCGAGGTCGAGATCGCGCGCGGAATCCCGCGTCGGGACATCCAGGTGACCACGGGATTGAGCGCGAAGCTGATGAGCAGCGCCACCGCGATCGGGATGATGATGTTCTGCCCGTAGTAGAGCGCGGCCACGATGACGGCCATGGAGACCAGCCCGGCCGCGAGCCTGATGACGTCCTTCCTCGGGGCCGCGCTCTGGGGCGCTCCGCCGATCTCCGTCTGGTGTCCTGGCATATTGGTCTCAGCTCCCCGGGCCAGAGCGAGAACGCCGGCTCCTCGGCTTCGGTTCCACAAGGAAACGATCGGAGCCGAAGTATCGCGGCTCAGCCGGGCAGCACGGCCTGGAGCACCCGCGCGTAATTGCCGCCCATGAGCTTCTTCACGCCCTCGGCCTCCACGCCGATCTCAAGCAGTGCCTGGGCCAGATCCGGCGTCGCCTGGTAGGTCTCGAAGGCGCTGAGCGCCAGCAACCCGCGCATGTCGCTGCCGATGCCGACATGGTCGATGCCGATCGCGTCCACCATCCGCGCCATGCTCTCCGCATAGCGGCGCGGGGTTGGGCTGTCCCCCACCAGTGGCCAGACGCCGACCACGCCGCCGGTTTCCGCGACGACCCGCGCATGCTCGGCCGAGATGAGTCGGCTGAAGGGGCGCGGCTGCCGCGAGAGCGAGGTGTGCGACAGCACGATCGGCCGGTTCGAGACCTCGGCCGCCTTGCGGACCATCGGCAGGGTGGCGTGCGCGAGATCGACGACGATGCCGAGGCGGTTGCAGGCGCGCACCACCTCCACGCCGAAATCGGTCAGGCCGTTATGCACGGCACTTACCGTCTGGATGTCGCCGAGCTCGTTGACCCGGTAATGCGTGAGCTGGAGATGGCGCAGGCGCTGCTCGCGAAAGGCCCATTCGACGCGGTCGATCCGCCCTTCGAGGAAATCCGCGCCTTCCGCCGCCACGACCACCGAGGGCCCCGCGCCCGGCCGCATCGCGCGTGCCAGCCCGGCCTTGTCCGTGACGATGCCGAGCCTCTCCTGCGCCACCAGACGGTGCAGGCGCGCGAAGGCCGCCTGGCCGTGGGTCCAGAGCTCGCCGGGTTCCGGGGAGCGATAGGGCTGTATGGTGCGCTCCACGATGCGCGTCACGGGCGAGTCCGCCACCAGGGCCAGGGCGATGAGCGCCATGCCGCCGTCCCGCATCGGCGCGGCGAGGGGCTGGAAGGCGCGGTCCGGTTCGCGGGGAGACAGGATCACGCGGCCGGCATGGCTGTGCAGGTCCATGGGCGCGGTGCTGGCGACGAGCGCGCGTCCGGCGCCGGCCGGCACCTGTGCCAGGGCAGGGCGGGGTGCCGCGCAGAGCAGGGGCGCGGCCAGCACCGCGCGCCGGGCGAGCCAGGGCCCGCCGGTCGAACGCGCGACGGCCTGCGCGGCGTCGATGCGCCAGCGCCAGGGAGAATCCGGCGAAGGCTTGCGCCAAGTCCCCGTCACCCGCACCGAGCGGGCGGCGGGCGCCTTGCGGTCGAGGAGGACCTCCACCGTCGTCTCGCGTTCCGGGCGGCAGCCCAGGCAGCAGGCGGCCTCGGCAACGAGGAGCAGGCGGTCCGCCGACGCCTCCTCGAGCGGAAAGACCTCGCCCTCCAGCGTCACCTCCGCGCCGTCCTCGAGAGTGGACCGACCCTTCAGCAGCGCCAGCCAGTCCAACCTCATCATCTGCCGAGCTCCCGTGCCTTGATCTGCAACGCCAGCACCTTCGAATAGATGCGGCTCTGCGCCAGGCTGCCCGCGGTGAACCAGAGGCCCTGCTGGCCGGTTGGACGCCACATGTTGCGCAGCTCGCCATCCTCGCCGAAGCCCCAGACGGGGCCGATGCGCTCGGCGATGGTGTCGCCCAGGAAGTGGCGCACGACTTCCTGCTGGTTAAGGTAGCCGGTGGCCAGCACCAGCAGCTCCGCCGGCACGAGCGAGCCGTCGCGCAGGCGCGCGCCCTCGGCCACGAAGCGCTCGATATCGGCGAATTGCAGCAGGCCGATGCGGCCCTCCACGATCATGTCCGAGGCGCCGACGTTGAAGTAGTAGCCGCCGCCGCGCTGCAGGTACTTCATCTGGAATCCGGTATCGTCCGGCCCGTAGTCGAGCCGGAAGCCGCGCGCCTCCAGCGCGTCGAGCAGCGGCTTGTCGACCTGGCGCGAATGCGCGGTGGAAAGCTGGTAGCCGCGCTTCATCACCGGGAAGGGCGTGGCCATGGCGAGCAGGTCGCAATCCTCGAAGGGAATGCCCTCGGCATAGATGGAATAGACGCGCTGCGCCTCGCGGATGCCGACCACATAGGTGGAGCTGCGCTGCACGATCGTGACCTTGGAGCCGCTCGCGCCGAGGTCCTGCGCCACGTCATGCCCGCTATTGCCGGTGCCGAGCACCATGGTCGGCCGGTCCTTCCAGGCCGCGCCTTCCGTATAGGCGCCGGAGTGCAGGACGGTGCCCTTGAAGTCCTCCAGGCCGGGGAGGTCCGGCTTCACCGGGATGCTGCTGACGCCCGTCGCGAAGACGATGTGGCGCGGTTGCAGCACGCGCTCGCTGCCGTCGGCGCGGCGCACCGTGACGCGCCAATGCTGCCCGGCCTCATCCCAGTCGCCGCCGCGGAAATCGGTCGATGTCCAGACGTTGAGGTCCATCGCCTCGGCATAGGCCTCGAACCAGCCGGCCAGCTTGTCCTTGGGGATGAAGACCGGCCAGGTCGGCGGGAAGGGCATGTAGGGGAGGTGGTTGACGTGCACCTCGTTGTGCAGGGTCAGCGCGTGGTAGCGCTTGCGCCAGTTGTCGCCGATGCGCGCCTGCCGGTCGACGATCAGCGTGTCCACGCCGAGCTGCCCCAGCCGGGCGGCGATGCCGAGGCCGGATTGCCCGGCGCCGATGACCAGCACCGCCGGCTCGCGATCCTCGTAGGCCTGGGCGCGGAGGCGCTTGTCTAGCCAGTTCTCGCCGCCGAAGTCGCGCGAGTAGTCGGCCTCGCTCGCGCCGGCCGCGTTGAAGGCCTCCTCATGGCCGCGGATCTGGTCGAGGGTGGTGAGCAGCACCCAGGCGCGCGGCCCTTCCTCGCCGGTGACGAGGCGCAGCACGCCCGAGCAGGGGCCGGTCGCCGTCTCGAAGACGAAGAGGGCCTCGAGGCATTCGCGCCCCGCGCGTGTCACGCGGCGCGGCGGCGTCCGTGCCTCGTCGAGGCGGAAGCCCTGCGGCTGCGTGCGGTCCAGGGTGTCGCGGAGGCGGTCGGCGATGGCGGCGCCGCCGCTCGTGGTCACGATGTCCCAGCCGAAGGCGATGACGTCCCGCCAATGTCCATCGGGCAGGAACAGCCCAGCGGCGGCTGTGGTGTCTTTTCGGCGAAGGGCGCGGTCGAAGGCATCGAGCCAGGCGCTGGCGGTCGCGCTTGCCGGACGATCCATGACGTTCATGACGGCGGCTTCTCCCCTGTTTTGGGAGCCAGCCGACCGGAGATTGCCTGTGCCTGTCAACCGGTCGCCGCCAGGGCGGGGCGGCGCCGCGGAAGGCCGCGGCGCCGTTGATCTCAGCCGACCTCGAAGAGCTCGACGTCGAAGACGAGCGTCGCGTTCGGCGGGATCACGCCGCCCGCACCGCGCGCGCCGTAGCCCTTCTCGGGCGGGATCACGAGGCGGCGCTGGCCGCCCACCTGCATGCCCTGCACGCCCTCGTCCCAGCCCGCGATGACGTGGCCGGCGCCGAGCTGGAACCGGAAGAGGTCCCCGCGATCGACGGAGCTGTCGAACTTGCGGCCCTTATTCTCCGGGGCCGCCTCGTCGAAGAGCCAGCCGGTGTAGTGGACGGCCACGGGCTTGCCGGCGACGGCCGTCTCGCCCGTACCAATCTTGATGTCAGTCATCTCGGTCTCTCTTGCAGTGTGACCGCCTCAACGTGGCGGGATTTCCGAGATACGCAACTGCGTGGGCACGCCCGAGCCGCGATTGTAGTGGCCGATCCAGATGTCGTACTGGCCGGACATCGGGTTGTTCAGGATCATGCCGGGGTCGGTGCCGTTGAAGTCGTCGTTGCAGACCCAACGACCATTCGGAAGGTTCACGACGAGCGTCACGTCGGAGCGCGAGGCGGCCGAGATGTAGAGCGGGAACTGGCCCGCGCGGTAGTTCAGCCGCACATCCGGCGCATCGGCGATGGAGCCGACGCAGCCCGGGCCGCCGATGCGCTCGGCCGGGATGTTCCCGCCGGCGGTGACGTTCACCGTGTAGGGATCGGGCTGGAAATTCGTAACCAGGTTGATGGTGCCGAAGGTCGGCCGCCGGTTGTAGTTCTGCGCCACCACGCTGCCAGCGGTGATCGCCAGGACGACGGCGGAGATCGCCAGGGTTCTCGGGAACAAGGGTGCCTCCGGTGTTGAAGTTCCTGGTCTAATTCCTATGCGCGCCGGTACCGTGCAACGGCTATTTTGCATCATTTGTAATGTGGGATTAGCGGGCCTCCCGGCGCCAGGCGATGACGGCGACGCCGAGGAGCAGCGGCAGCATCAGCCAGGGCGGCAGCAGAGGAAGGGCGGCGATCCTGGTCACCGTATGGTCGTCCCGCCGCCGCAGCCCGATCCAGGAGGCGCCCTGCGCGGCGCGCCCGGCCGCGACGCTGCGGATCTCGGGCACGGTCGTGCCGTCGCCGAGCCAGCGCGCGGCACCGCCCGTCGCCTCGACCAGCGGCGCCAGCCGCGCGGGATCGGCGCGGAGATCGGCGAATTCGGGTGGATTGGCGGGCATTGCGGCCGCGAAGGCCTGCCGCCGTCCGTCGCTCACCTGCCAGAGGCCGGGGGCGCCGGCCGGCGCCTCGGCCGCGGAGCGCCCGCCGCCGGCATTGGACAGCGGCATGCGGCTCTGGGTGCCGTCGGGCGCGGTGATGGTGACCTCGGGCGGCGGCCCGGCGTCGAGGCTGCGGCGATTGATCGTCAGCCGCCCGGCCTCGATGCGCGCCGTCAGGTCCTCCTCCTCCAACTCGGGCTCGCGCATCAGCCAGTGTGCGGTGCGGCGCAGCAGCTCCTGCTGCGGCCCACCGCCGTCATGGCCGCGCGACCAGAGCCAGATATGGTCCGAGAGCATCAGCGCGACGCGGCCCTGGCCCACGCGGTCCAGCACCAGCAGCGGCGCGCCGCCCGCGCCTTCCATCACTGTGGAGCCCGAGCGCGCCTCGGTGCGGATGGTGCGGTACCAGCGGCCCCAGCTCGCCTCCGCCGTCTCGGTATTCGCGCCAGGCAGGCCTTCCGTGACCGGGTGACGCGCGCCCGCCGCGGAGACATGCGGCCGGAAGGCCTCGTCGAGGATCGCCTGCGCCCCCAGCGGGCGGGCGGGCAGCACGGCGCCGAGCGGCGTCGAGGCGAGGCTGGCCCCGCCCACATATTCCGGCCCCACCGAGACCAGCAGCGCGCCGCCGCCGCGGACGTATTCGGCGATGTTGCGCAGATAGCTCGGCGGCAGGATGCCGCGATTGGCGAAGCGATCGAAGACCACGAGGTCGAAGTCGCGCAGCTTCACCTGGAAGAGCTCACGCACCGGGAAGGCGATCAGCGCCAGCTCGTTCAGCGGCGTCAGGTCGTCCTTCTCGGGGGGGCGCAGGATGGTGAAGTGGACGAGGTCCACGCCCGGATCGGCCTTGAGCAGCCGGCGCCAGGTCCGCTCGCCCGCATGCGGCTCGCCGGAGACGAGCAGCACGCGCAGCCGGTCGCGCACGCCGTTGATGGCGACGACGACGCGGTTGTTCACGTCCGAGACCTCGCCCGGCCGCGTCTCGGCCACGAGGTCGATGACCGAGGGGCCGGCGCGCTCGATGGGAAGCGTGATGCGGTGCTCGCGGCCGATGGGCACGCTCTCGGTGATGGGCGCCTGGCCGTCGCGGCGCAGCGTCAGCTGCGCCTGCCCGGTCGGGTTGGGCACGCCGAGGTCTTCCACGATCAGCCGCAGCTCCACGCTGCGGCCGACGATGCCGAAGCCCGGCGCCTCCAGCAGGCGGATGCGCCGGTCCACCTCGCCCTGATGGCCGGGCATGAGGAGGTGCAGCGGCACGCCCTCGCCGGGCGCCCAGCCAGCGCCCTCGGTCGGCACGTCATGCACCTGGCCGTCGGAGAGCAGCAGCACGCCGGCCAGCCGCGCGGCGGGGATGTCGGCCAGCGCCTGCTCCAGCGCGGCGAAGGCGCGGGTGCCCTGGTTGCCGCCCTCGGGGATCTCAACCACGCGCAGCTCGACCTCGCGCATGCGGCCGATGCGGGCCTCGATCTGCTGGCGCGCGGCCTCGATCGCGGCGGCGTGGGTGCTGGCGACGCGCGTGCTGTCGGTGCGGTCCACCAGCAGGAGGGCGATGTCCGGCCGCGTCTCGCGCGTCTGCTCGACGAGGCGCGGCTGGGCGAGGGCGCCCAGCACCAGCAGGAAGGCCAAAGCGCGCCACCAGGTGCCGCGCGCGCGGCGCAGCGCGGCCGGCACCAGCGCCAGCAGGCAGAGCAGGCCGAGGGCCGCGATCAGCCAGAGCGGCAGGATGGGCGCGAAGTCGAAGCCGAAGGCGGTGCGCATCAGTTGCCCAGCCTTTCGAGGATGGCCGGCACGTGCACCTGGTCGCCCTTGTAGTTGCCGGTGAGGGCGTACATCACGAGGTTCGCGCCGAAGCGATAAGCCAGGATGCGCTGCCGCGCCCCGCCCGGCACCGCCGCATGCAGGTTCTGGCCCCGCGCATCGACCGCCCAGGCGCTGGCCCAGTCGTGCCCGCCGATGACGACCGGGCTCACGCTGTCATTCGCGCGATCCTGCTCGCGCGAGACCCAGACGGTGCCGCCGGCGAACCGCCCCGGCAGGTCGGCCAGCAGATAGAAGGCGCGGCGCAGCACGTGCTCCTCGGGCACGGGCATGAGCGGCGGGATCGCCAGCCCCTGCGTCACCCGCCGCAGCGCCGCCCGCGCACCCGGGGAGAAGCCCTCGCCCGAGCCTTCGTCGCGCGTGTCGAAGAGGATGATCCCGCCATTGCGCATGAAGCCGTTGAGGGCGGCCACCGCCTCGGGCTCCAGGGCCGGCGCATCGGGCCGGACGGTGAAGTAGAGCAGGGGATAGAGGCTGAGGTCGTCGCGCCCGGGCGTGACGCCGGCGGGCTCCGCGAGCGCCGCGGCGGTGCGCCGGTTCACGAATTCCGAGAGGCCCGTCAGCCCCTGGCGCATGGTCTCGTCCACCGCGCTGTCGCCGGTGACGATGTAGCCGAGGCGCGTGACCAGCGCCGGCAGGGCACCCTCCTGCGCCTGGGCCGTGCCGGCCATCAGGACGAGCACGACGCCCGCCGTCCGGGCGAGGCCGAGCAGCCCCCGGAGCCGGAGCGAGGCCAGCAGGTCCAGCGCCAGGAGGGCCAGCGCGGCGGCCATCAGCCAGGGGCCGAGGTCGCGCTCCGGCGGGATGCCGGCGATCGCCCGCAGGGTGGTGCCGGCGGGCGGGTTCGCATGCAGCCGCGGTGCCGGAAGCGTGTCGCCGAGGTTCAGCGCGCGGCGGAAGCCCTCGGCGCCCGCGGTGCCGTACCAGCCGGGTGGGGTGCGTGCGGAGGGAAGGGCCTCGCCATTCGTCGGGATGGGCTGCGCGCCCGGCGGCGGCGCGACGAGCCGCCCGAAGCCGTCCAGCGCCTCCAGCGGCGCCAGCACGCCCTCGCCCTCCTGCCCGGCGACGCCGGAGGAGAGGGCCACCAGCCGCCGGAGCATGCTGACGAAGAGGCCCGAGAGCGGCAGGTCCGACCATTCGGCCGTGGCGGTGACGTGGAAGAGGACGATCCGCCCGGCGCCGCGCGTCTCGGCCGTCACCAGCGGCGTGCCGTCGGTGAGGCGTGCCCAGACCTTGTCGGCCAGCCGCGGCGAAGGCTCGGCCAGGACCTGGCGCTCCACGCTGATCTCGGAAGGGACGGGCAGGCCGGCGAAGGGCGAACCCTCCGCGAAGGGGGCCAGATGCTGCGGCTGCTCCCAGGAGAGCGAGCCGCCGAGCTGCCGTTCGGCGCGCAGCTGCACGGGCAGCAGCGTGTCCGGATGCTCGGCCAGCCTCGGGCCGGCGAAGCGGATAAGCATGCCGCCCTGCTCGACGAAGCGGGTGAGGGCGGCCATCTCCGGCCCCTCGGCCACCGGCCGATCGGCGAGGATGAGCACCGAGAGGGGACGGGCGAGCAGCTGCTCCACCTCGCCGCGGCGCAGCTCGGCGAAGGGGTTCAGCGCGCGCTCGAGATAGAAGAGGTCGCCGATGAGCGGGGCGTCGGCGGCCGCTTCCTCGGCGCCGGGCAGCAGGCCGACGGGGCGGCGGCGGAACCGCTCGTCCAGCAGGACCATGCCGCCCGCGCCGCCCTCGTCCAGCAGGTCCAGCCGGTAGACGCGGTTGCGGATTTCGGTCGGCAGGTCGAGCGCCGTCTCGGCCTCCGTCGCGCCGGCGCCGAGCGCGAAGGTGGCGCGCGCCAGAGCCCGGCCATCCTGTGCGCGGGCGACGAGCTGCGCTTCGCCGGCCGCGTTCACCGGCGATTGCCGCAGGGTGAGCAGCAGCCGGTCGCCCTCGGTGCGCGGGGGCGCGAGCAGCCGCACCGGCCGTTCCCCGGCCCGCGCCACGGTGAGGGGGCCGCCCTCGCCCAGCCGGGCCATGAAGGCCTCGGCCGTGTCGTCGGTCCGGTGGGCGATGCCGTCCGAGAGGTAGAGCGCCGAGAAGCGACCGTTGCCGGGATCCGCGCGAACCCAGCCATCCAGAGCAGCCAGCGCCGCCTGCCGGTCGGGCGGCCAGGAGCGCGGCCGCAGCGCGGCCAGCCGGGGCGCCAGATCGGCCGCGGGCATGGGGCCGATCACGCGGGGCGGGGCGGCGCCCTCGCCGGGGGCGGTGGTGAGCAGGGCCGCGGGGCGCCCCTCGCGCCCGGCACGGTCGAGCTCGGATTGGGCGATGGCCACGCGCAGCGGCCAGTCGGGCCCGGAGGCCCAGCCGTCGTCGAGCACGAGAAGCAGCGCGCCGTCGCCGCTGCCGGTCGCGCCCGGCCCCAGAACGGGGCGCGCGAGACCCAGGATCAGCAGCGCCGCCGCCGCGATGCGCATCAGCAGCACCCACCAGGGCGTGCGGGCCGGCGTTTCCTCCGCGAGGGGGAGGTCGCGCAGCAGCATTGCGGCAGGGAAGTCCATCCGGCGCGGCTGCGGCGGCGTGACGCGCAGCAGCCACCACAGCAGCGGCAGCGCCGGCAGGGCGAGCAGCAGAAGGGGTGCGGCGAAGCTGATCATCCGCGGCTTTCGCCCGCCGCGCGGCAGCCCGCCAACTCCACATCATTCCGGGGCATGCGGCAGTCTAGATCATGCCTCATGCCGGCGCCAACGCCTGCCACAGCGACAGCAAGGCGAGGTGCGGCGGCTGGTCGGTGAGGTGGGTGGAGAAGCCCCAGCCCGCGGCGCGCGCCATGGTCGACAGCCCGTCACGATGCGCGGCCAGCCTCTCGGCGTAGAGGCCGCGGATGGTCTCGACGCGGGGCACGAGGAGGGAGCCCTCGCCCTCCAGCCCGTCGAAGCGGATGCGGCCCGAATAGGGCAGGCTTTCCTCGGCCGGATCCAGGATCTGCAGCATCTGGCCGCGCAGGGGCTTCGCCGCCTGGCGCGACAGCATGGCCTGCAGCCCGGCCAGCGGCTGGAGGAAATCGCCGAACATCACCAGGCGGGCATGGCGGGGGGCGGTCGCGTCCTCGGCCTCGGCCGGGGCCGAGCGCGCCATGGCCGCCGCCAGCGCCGGCAGCGCCGAGCGGCCCATGAAGGCCTGGCGGTCGCCGACCAGGCGCACGCGCTCGCCCCCGCGCAGCAGCAGCGAGGCCAGGGCCAGCAGCAGCAGGTCCGCCCGGGCCGCCTTCTCCTCGAGGTTCTTGCCGGAGCGCCAGCGCATGGAGGGGGAGGGGTCGCGCCAGAGCAGCACGGTCTGCGCCGCCTCCCACTCGGTCTCGCGCACGAAGAGGCGGTCGGCCTTGGCGCTCTGCCGCCAGTCCACGGCCGAGGCGGCGTCGCCGGGCGTATAGGGTCGGAACTGCCAGAAGGCGTCGCCATGGCCGGAGCGGCGGCGGCCATGGACGCCCTGCATCACCGTATTGGCCACGCGCTCCGCCGCCACGACGAGCGGCGGCAGGCGGGAGGCCGCGGCCTCGGCGCGCAGATGCGACAAGGGCTGGGACAAGGGGGCGGAAACGGCGGCGGGATCAGCCAAGGCTGGCCTTCAGCTCGGCGATCACGTCGGCGAGCTTCACGCCGTCGGCCCGCGCGGCGAAGGAAAGCGCCATGCGGTGCCGCAGGACGGGCTCGGCCAGGGCCAGCACGTCGTCCAGGCTCGGCGAGAGGCGGCCGTCGAGCACGGCCCGGGCGCGGGTGGCCAGCATCAGCGCCTGGGCGGCGCGGGGGCCGGGGCCCCAGGCCAGGTTGTCGCGCACCGTGGGCAGGCCGCCCTCGCCGGGCCGGGCGCCGCGGACCAGCTTCAGGATGGCGTCGACCACCTGCTCGCCGACGGGGATGCGCCGGATCAGGGCCTGCGCCTCCAGCAGCTCGCGCGCCGTCATGGCCGCGACGGGCTTCGCCTCGCTGGCGCCGGTCGTGGCCAGCAGCATGGCGCGCTCGGCCGCCGCGTCGGGGTAGTCGACCTCGATTTCCAGCAGGAAGCGGTCGAGCTGGGCCTCGGGCAGGGGGTAGGTGCCCTCCTGCTCGATGGGGTTCTGGGTCGCGAGCACATGGAAGGGCTCGGGCAGGGGCAGGATCTGCCCGCCGATCGCCACCTTATGCTCCTGCATGGCCTGCAGCAGCGCCGACTGGGTGCGGGGCGAGGCGCGGTTGATCTCGTCGGCCATCAGCAGCTGGCAGAAGACCGGGCCCTGGAGGAAGCGGAAGGCGCGCTTGCCGTCCGCGCCCTCCTCCAGCACCTCGCTGCCCAGGATGTCGGCCGGCATCAGGTCGGGCGTGAACTGAACGCGGCGGGCATCGAGCCCCATCACCGTGCCCAGCGTGTCCACGAGCTTGGTCTTGCCGAGGCCGGGCACGCCCACCAGCAGCACGTGGCCGCCGGAGAGCAAGGTGATAAGGACCTGGTCCACCACCTCGTCCTGGCCGAAGATCACCCGACCGACCGACTGGCGGGCCTTCTGGAGCTTAGCGCCCAGGGCTTCGATGTCGGCGATCAGGGATTCTGCCTCGGCCACTTCACCCATCTGTTCACGGTTCCCATATTGACGTCGTGTGGCGGCGATGCTGCGTTGGGCAGTGCCCGCCGGACCACACGGGATTTTGCCAGGAAAGCCTATGCCGCCCGAAGCTGGGATCAAAGCATCGATTGGGGAGGGTCTCCCCGACTGCGCGCGGCGGATTGACCAATCCTTGAGCAAGCCGCCCCTCCGTGAGAAGCATGATTGCGGATCCATTGATATGCGGATCGCGCGTGACGGCACCTGGTTCTACAAGGGCAGCCCGATCAACCGGAAGGAGCTCGTCTGCCTCTTCGCCTCCGTGCTGAAGCGCGAGGCCGATGGCGGCTATCTCCTTGAAACACCAGTGGAAAAGGGGCGCATCACGGTCGAGGACGCGCCCTTCGTCGCCGTCGAGATGGCCTGGCGGGACTGTGATTGCGGCGATGGTGGCCCCATCCGGCAATGCCTCAGCTTCCGCACGAATTGCGACGAGGTGGTGCCCTGCAACGCGGATCATCCGATCCGCATCCAGATGGACCCTCGCACGCGCGAACCGCGGCCCTACATCACCGTGCGCCCGGGGCTGGAGGCGCGAATCGCCCGGCCCGTCTTCTACGAAATGGTCGCGCTTTCGGTGACCGAGCGCCTGGACGACCGGAACGTCATGGGCGTCTGGAGCGAGGGCGTCTTCTTCCCGATCGACGACGAGCCCGCGCTCGACGTGGCGGCGGAGTGACCGCCAAGGAGCTTTGCGCCCGACTGCGGGATCCCCGGCTGATGGCGGCCATGCCGCCGCCCACCGGCGACGACGCGCTGCTGCCCCCCGGCACCATCATCAAGCCCGCGGCCGTTCTCGTGGCCATGGTGCTGCGCGACGAGGAGCCGGGCGTGCTGCTCACGCAGCGCGCGGCGCATCTCAAGAGCCATCCGGGGCAGGTCAGCTTCCCCGGCGGCCGCATCGAGCCCGGCGAATCCCCCGAGCAGGCCGCCCTGCGCGAGGCCTTCGAGGAGGTGGCGCTGGACCCCAGCCTGCCGCGGGTGATCGGCCGCCTGCCGCGCCATCTCACCGGAACGGGCTATGAGATCACGCCCATCATCGCCGCGCTGCGGCCGGGCTTCACCCTGCTGCCTTCGCCGGACGAGGTCGAATCCGCGTTCGAGCTTCCGCTCTCCACCCTGCTCGACCCCGCGGCGCCCCGTCGCGAGCGGGCGGAATGGAAAGGGCGCATGCGCGAATACTGGGTCTGGCCGCATGGCGAGCACTTCATCTGGGGCGCCACGGCGACCATCCTGGTGAACCTCGCCACCGCGCTGCGGGCTCAGGGTTCCGCCTGACGCAGGTCGTCATGGCTCCGCCGCACAAAGTCGCTATGGTCCAACCATGGGCATCCTGATCGAGCTAATCCTCTTCGCATTGCCCTTCATCGCCTATGTCATCTGGTGGCGGATGACCGGCAGCAAGCCGGGGCACGAGCCTTCGCGCCGGCTGATCGTGCTGGCGGCGATCGGCGTGGCCTGCGGCGTGGCGGGGGCGATCTACTACGGCCTCTCGCGCAGCCTGGAGAACGACAACTACGTGCCCGCGCATATCGAGCGGGGCGGGATCGTGCGGGGAACCACGCGGTGAGCCTGCCGGACTATCTGCGCGCCGAGGGGCCGCAGCGGGTCTTCGGGGCCCTGGCGGATTCGCGGGCCGTCGGCGGCTGCGTGCGCGACAGCCTGGCGGGCGTGCCCGTCCGCGACCTGGACATGGCGGCGCCCTTTCCGCCCGCCGAGATCGCGGAGCGGCTGAAGGCCGCCGGCTTCAAGGTCTTCGAGACCGGGCTCGCGCACGGCACGGTGACGGCGGTGCTGCGCGGCGTGCCCATCGAGGTGACCTCCCTCCGCCGGGACGTCGCGACCGACGGCCGCCATGCCGAGGTCGAATGGACGACCGACTGGCGCGAGGATGCCGAGCGGCGGGACTTCACCATCAACGCCATGTCCATGGGCGCGGACGGCCTGCTGCACGACTACTTCTCCGGCGCGGCGGATCTCGCGGCGCGGCGGGTGCGCTTCGTGGGCGACGCCGCCCAGCGCCTGCGCGAGGATTATCTGCGCGCGCTGCGCTTCTTCCGCTTCCACGCCCGCTATGGCGGGACCGAGCCCGACCCCGTCGCCGTGCAGGCGATCCGGGAGGCCGTGCCGGGCCTGGCGCGGCTTTCCGCCGAGCGGGTCTGGAGCGAGCTCAAGCGGCTGATGGAGGCCGAGGATCCGCGCGCGGCGCTCCGCCTCATGGCCGGGACGGGCGTCCTGCCCGCCGTGCTGCCCGAGGCCGGGGACCCCGCACGGCTGGACCTGGCCCTGGCGCGGGGCGTGACCGACGTCGTGCTCCGCATCGCGCTGCTGCTGCCGGTGGGCGCCGACCTGACGGCGCTGGCCTCGCGGCTCAGGCTCTCGGGCCAGGAGGCCTCCCGCCTGCGGGCGCTGCATGCCATCGAGGGCGTGCCGTCGCCGGAGGAACGCGATCCGGACGTGCTGCGCCGCTTCCGCGCCGCCGCCCGGCTGCGCAGCGAGGCCGCCCTGCCGGGCGAGATCCTCCTCGTCGCCGCCGCGCAATATCCGGATCGCGACTATGGACCGCTCCTCGACCATCTGGAGCCGGGGCTGGGTCCGGCCTTTCCGCTCCAGGGCCGCGACGTCGTGGCCCTGGGCGTGGCGCACGGGCCGGCGATCGGCCGGCTGCTGGGGCAGGTCCGCGACTGGTGGCTCGCGACCGGCGCTGCCGCCGGCCACGCCGGATGCCTGGAAAAACTGCGCGAACTGGTCGGGGAGGGCGCTTCCTGATACCCCGCGCCCCCATGTCCACCGAGAGCGCCTCGCTTCCCCTGATCCGCCGCTACTGGCGCGACCATCTGCACCAGCAGAAGGGACGCCTCGTCCTGGCGGTTGTCCTGACCCTGGTCCTGGCGGGCATCACCGCGCTCTATCCGGTGATCATCCAGCAGGCCTTCGACAGCTTCGGGAAGGGTGACCCGAACGTCGTCTGGCTGCTGCCGCCCATCATCGTCCTGGTGACGGCCGCGCGCGGGGCGGCGATGTACTTCCAGCAGACGGTGATGCAGAGCGCGGTCCTGCGCAGCATTGAGCATCTGCAGAATTCACTGTTCTCGGCCCTTACCCGGGCGGATTACGCGGCCGTGAGCGCCGAGGCGCCGGCGCGGCACGTCACCCGCTTCACCCTGGACGCCACCCAGATCCGAGAGGCGCTGACCCGCAGCATCAACGGCATGGGCGACCTGCTGACGGTCATCGGCCTCGTCGCCTCGATGATCTGGCTCGACTGGCAGCTCGCGGCCATGGCGGCACTGCTCTACCCGATCGCGGCCTGGCCCATCCTGACTATCGGCAAGCGCATCCGCCGCGCCTCGCGCGGCATGCAGGACCGGGCGGGCGAGACCAGCGCCCTGCTGAACGAGAGTTTTTCGGGCGCCCGCGTCGTGCGCACCTATCGGCTGGAGGAGCAGGAGGAGGCGCGCGCCGCCGCCGCCTTCGCCGAGCTGCGCGGCAGCCTGCAGCGCATCATCCGCGTCCGTGCCCGTGTCGACCCCATCCTCGAGGCGCTGGGCGGCCTGACGGTCGCCGTCGTGCTCGGCGTCGTCGGCTGGCGGGTGTCCACGGGGCAGGGGACGATCGGCGAGTTCACCGGCTTCGTCGCCGCCGTGCTGATCGCGGCCCGGCCGGTGCGCGCGCTGGGCTCGTTGAACGCGGCCCTGCAGGAGGGGCTGGCCGGCCTCGTCCGCGTCTTCGGCGTGATCGACATCAGGCGCGAGATCGCGGACCAGCCCGAGGCGCGCCCGCTGCCCGCGGGCCATGGCGAGGTCGTCTTCGACCGGGTGGGCTTCCGCTATCCCGGCAGCGACGTCCCGGCGGTCGAGGGCCTGGACCTGCGCGCCGCCCCTGGCGAGACGGTTGCCCTGGTGGGCCCCTCGGGCGCGGGAAAATCCACCGCCATCGCGCTGCTGCCACGCCTCTACGACGCGACGGAGGGGCGCATCCTGCTGGATGGCGCGGATATCCGCGGGGTTCACCTCGCCGAGCTGCGCGACGCCATCGCCTATGTGGGGCAGGAGGCGGTGATCTTCGACGACACGGCCTTCGCCAATATCGCCTGCGGCCGGCCGGGCGCCACGCGCGAGGAGGTCGAGGCGGCGGCGCGGGCGGCCCAGGCGCATAGCTTCCTCCAGGCGCTGCCCGCCGGCTACGACACGCCGCTGGGCCCGGCCGGCGGCCGGCTCTCGGGCGGCCAGCGCCAGCGCGTGAGCCTCGCCCGGGCCCTGCTGCGCAACCCGCGGGTGCTGCTGCTCGACGAAGCCACCAGCGCGCTTGATGCCGAGAACGAGGCGGCCGTGCAGGCGGCGCTCGAGACGCTGCGCGAGGGACGCACCACGCTGGTGATCGCGCACCGCCTGGCGACGGTGCAGAACGCCCATCGCATCGTGGTGATGGATGACGGACGCGCCGTCGAGCAGGGCACCCATGCCGAGCTCATGGCCGCGAATGGCCTCTATGCCCGGCTGGTGCGGACCCAGGCCTTCGCCGTGGCCTGACACTTCGCGACGCCCGACGCAACGGCGGGGGCGGAGCGGCGTTGTGGCGCATCATGCGCCTGAATGCCGCCCTTGCCGTCGCGTTGCTTGCGCTCGTGGCCTGCCGCGAGGAGAGGGGCTCGGCCGCGGAAGCGCGGGAGAAGGCGGCCCGCGAAGCCGGCGCCGCGGCCGTGCTGGAGCGGCTGCAAGTGGCGGGCGTCCGGCAGCGGGGCGTGCAGGTTTTTCCCCAGGCCCTGGCCGATACGCTCGCGGTCTGCGGGCGGGCGCAGGCCTCCACCGCCGCCGGAAGCCCCTTCCTTCCCTATGTGGCCATCGTGTCCTTCGAGGGCGCCACGCCGAGCCTGACCGACTTCGTCCTGGGCGCTAGCGGCCGCGAGGCCTCGCGCGCCTTCGCGCAGATGATCAACCGCTGCTACGAGGGCGGCGGCCCGGCGACCCGCCCGCCGCCCGCGCCGGAGCTGGGAGACGACGTGGTTGCCCAGGCCCAGGCGCCCGCCGAGACGCCGCGCGGCCGGGGCACCGTCATCGTCGCCCGGTCGGGCGCCTATCTGCGGAACGGCACGCGCGGCGGGGCGGTGATCCGCTCCCTGCCGCCCTCCAGCACGCTCCAGGTCGTCGGCGAGGCGCCGGGCGGCTGGTACCAGGTCGGGCAGGGCGGCAGCCCGGTGGGCTGGGTGCATTCCTCGGTCCTGCAGGGGCCGTCCACCCGGTGAGGCGCCCGGCTTGCGCGGCGCCAGGGGCATGGCTCAGATGAGGCGGCGCCGCCTCGGGCGCGACCGGAGGGTTTCCGCATGAGCCAGCGCTTCGTCCCCGCCACCTTCCTGCGCGGCGGCTCGTCCAAGGGCGTCTTCTTCCACGCAAAGGACCTCCCGGCCGACCGCGCGGCGCTGGATGCCCTCCTGCTCGAGGTGCTGGGCTCGCCCGACCCTTATGGCCGCCAGCTCGACGGCATGGGCGGCGGTATCTCCTCCCTGTCCAAGGGCGTGATCATCGGTCCGCCGACCCATCCCGAGGCCGATATCGACTACACCTTCGCCCAGGTGGCGGTGGACCGGCCGGTGGTCGAGTGGAAGGGCAATTGCGGCAACCTGTCCTCGGCGGTGGGGCCCTTCGCTGTCGATAACGGGCTGGTGCGCGTGGCGGATGGCGAGGCGCTGGTCCGCATCCATCAGGTGAATACGAAGAAGATCATCCACGCCCGCTTTCCGGTGCGGAACGGCAAGGCGGAGGTGAGGGGCGACTACGCCATCGCGGGCGTCGCGGGCACGGGCGCCCGCATCCGGCTCGACTTCCTGTCGCCGGGCGGCACCCAGACCGGAGCGCTGCTGCCCACCGGCCAGGCGATCGAGCGGATCGACGGGCTGGCCTGCACGCTGATCGATGCCGCCAATCCGGCCGTTTTCTTCGCAGCGGCGGATTTCGGCCTGACCGGCGAGGAGAGCCCGGACGCGATCGAGGCCGTGCCGGGGCTGATGGCGCGGCTCGACGTGCTGCGTCGGCTCGCCGGCGTGCGAATGGGGCTGGCGGAGACGCCGGAGCAGGTGGGGCTCGCCGCGCCGCGCATCGCGCTGCTGGCGCCCCCGGGCATCCCGCGCCTGCTGGACGGCTCGGTGATGTCGCCGGAGAGCCATGACATCCAGGTGCGCATGCTCTCGATGGAGCGCGTGCATCGCGCGGTGCCGCTGACCGGCGCGCTCGGCCTGGCCTGCGCCTGCCGTGTCGAGGGCAGCCTGCCCGAAAGGCTCTGCGGGCCCTTGCGGAGCCCCGATGAGATCCGGGTGGCGCAGCCCAGCGGCATGCTGGCGGTGGGCGCCGAGGTGCGGCGCGACGGCGAGGGCTGGCGCGCGGAATCCGCCGTCGTCTACCGGACGGCACGGACGCTCATGGTCGGCGCCGTGGCGCTGCGCGACTAGAGCTTTTTGTTTTCGAGCATCTCCACCCGCTCGGGTGAAGCAGCCTGAGCGGGATCTGCTCTGGGATATCGTTTATTTCTGCCGGAGGATTTCCTATCTATCTCCCGAAGGGATAGGTGGCCCATGGATATCTCCGACCTGCGCGTCTTCGAGGCCGTGTCCCGCCACGGGAGCATGAACCAGGCCGCGCGCGAGCTGAACACAGTCCAGTCCAACGTGACGGCGCGGGTCCGCGCCCTGGAGGACGAGCTGGGCGTCGCGCTCTTCCAGCGCCATGCGCGCGGCGTCTCGGTCACGCCCGCCGGCCAGCGGATGCTGCCCTTCGTGGGGCGGATCAGGAAGCTGCTGGGCGATGCGCAGGTGGCCGCGCGGGACGACGGAACGCCGTCCGGGACGCTGCTGCTCGGCGGCCTCGAGACGACGACGGCGCTCCGCCTCTCCCCCCTGCTGGGCCGCTTCTCCCGCGAGCATCCGGCGGTGCGGCTCGCCGTGAGCACGGGCACCACGCGCAAGCTGCTGGGCGATGTGCTGGAATGCCGGGTGGAAGGCGCCTTCGTCGCGGGCCCCGTGGCCCATCCCGAACTCGTGACCGAGCCAGTGTTCCGGGAGGAGCTGGTCCTGGTGACCTCCCCCGCGATCCCGTCCCTCGCGGCCTTGCCGGAGGTGCGGGAGCTGCGGACCGTCGTCTTCCAGCTCGGCTGCTCCTATCGCCAGCGTCTCGAGGACCTGCTGGCCGGGATGGGGGCGGTGACGGCGACGCCACAGGAATTCGGCTCGCTCGATGCGATCCTGAGCTGCGTCGCGGCCGGGGTCGGGGTCACGCTGCTGCCGCGCGGGGTGGCGGCCCAGGCGGAGCGGGAGGGCCGCGTCGCCCTCCACACGCTGCCGCCGGACCGCGCCTGGGTGGAGACGCTCTTCGTCCGCCGGGCGGATGGCTATGTGTCGAGCGCGCTGGCCGCCTTCCTCAATCTCGTGCGCGCCGCAGGCTCGGGGCACGACCGGTCTGCGGAAGGGATATCTCCCGCAGAGATATCCGTTATCTGAACAATTCAATTTTATAGATAAGACCGCGCTCCTACCTTCTCCGTCAGCGATAGCTGATGGAGCTGACATGTCTCGCGCGGCCCGGAAGGGCGAAACCAATCCTGTCCGGGCAGAGGTGGTGGGCGGGCGATCCATCCTCTCCGCCTTCTGCGCCAGCCTGATCGGGATCGGCCTCGCGCGCTTCGCCTATACCCCGCTCCTGCCGGCCATCGTCGATGCCCATTGGTTCGCGGCCTCGACCGCGGCCTATCTGGGGGCCGCCAACCTGGCCGGCTATCTCGCCGGCGCGCTGCTGGGGCGGCCGCTCGCCGCGCGCTTCGGCGCCGTCGCCGTGCTGCGGGCCATGATGCTCCTCGCGACCGCTTCCTTCTTCGCCTGCACCCATCCGGTGGACTTCGCCTGGTTCTTCGTCTGGCGGCTGGCGGCCGGCGTCGCGGGCGGGGCGCTGATGGTGCTGGCGGCGCCGGCCGTGCTGCCGCATCTGGCGCCGGCGCGGCGCGGACTGGCGGGCGGGCTGATCTTCATGGGGGTGGGGGCGGGGGTCGCCATTTCCGGCACGCTGGTCCCGCTCCTGCTGCAGCAGGGGCTGTCGCAGGCCTGGCTGGGCCTCGGCGCCCTGTCGATGCTGCTCACCGCCACGGCCTGGGCGGGCTGGCCGCGCGAGGGCGCGCTGCCCCCGCCGCCCGTGGAAAAGGCCGCCGCGCACCGGCCCCTGCCGCTGCGCGCCCTCTACGCCTCCTATGCACTGAACGCCGCGGGCTGGGTTCCGCACATGATCTTCCTGGTCGACTTCGTGGCGCGCGGGCTGGGGCAGGGCGTGCAGGCGGGCTCCGGCTACTGGATCCTCTTCGGCATCGGCGCCACGCTCGGCCCGCTGCTCCTCGGCCACTTCGCCGATCGGGTGGGCTTCGGTACGGCGCTGCGCCTCGGCTTCGTGCTGGAGGCGGTGGCGGTGGCCCTGCCGGCCGTGGCCACGGGCCCCCTCGCGCTGGGGGCGTCGAGCCTCGTGGTCGGCGCCTTCGTGACGGGGACGGTGCCGCTGGTGCTGGGCCGGATCGGCGAGCTCCTGCCGGGCCATCACGTCCGGCAGAAGGCCGCCTGGAGCCGGGCGACGGTGTTCTTCGCCCTCTTCCAGGCCGTCGCCGCCTATGGGTTGAGCTTCGTCTTTACGGCGACGGGCGGGAACTACCAGCTCCTCTTCCTCGTCGGCGGCGTGGCCGTGGCGCTGGCGCTGGCGGTGGACCTCGTGGCCGCGCTGCGGGCCGTGCCGAAGGGGGCCATGGCCTGAGGGCAGCCAAGGCTTGCTTTGGCCATTGTCCTCGGGCAGCGTCGGTGAAGAGGTCGATCACGACATGAATCGACCCTGTCCAGGGAGATCACGTCATGACGACCAGCGCGTCCATGTCACGCCGTTCCGTGCTCGCCGGCGCCGCCACCTCCGGCAGCCTGCTCATGGCCGGTTCCGGCGCCGAGGCCCAGCCCGCCAAGCCCGCCGAGCTCAAGATCGGCATCACCACCTTCCTCTCCGGCCCGGCCAGCGTCTTCGGGGTTCCGGCCAAGCAGACCGCCGAGATGCTGGCCGAGCAGATCAACGCCGCGGGCGGCATCGGCGGCGTGCCGGTGCGGCTTTCCTTCGTGGACGAGAACCCCGGCACGGAGCACCTGGTCGGCGAGTTCCGCCGCCTCGTGCAGTCCGAGGGCGTGCATGTCGTCTTCGCCTCCATCTCCTCGGGCTCCTGCCTCGCCTGCACGCCGCTCTCGGACGAGATGCGCAAGACGACCATCCTCTGGGACTGCGGCACGCAGCGCATCTTCGAGGAGGGGCGCCACCCCTTCGCCTTCCGCACCCAGGGCTACGGCACCTCCGAGGTGCTGGCGCCGCTGCTCTACCTGCTGAAGCACAAGCCCGATTTCCGCAGCATCGCGGTCATCAACCAGGACTACGCCTGGGGCCGCGATTCCTGGGAGCTCTGGCGCGCGGGCATGGACGCGATGAAGCCCGGCGTGCGCGTCGTGGCCGAGCTTTTCCCGCGCTTCAACAGCACCGACTTCTCCACCGAGATCACCCGCCTGCTGGCGCTGCGGCCCGACGTCATCCTCTCCACCTCCTGGGGCGGCGAACTGGTGACGCTGGTGCGGCAGGCCAATGAGCGGCGGCTGCTCGAGCGTTCGCTGATGGTGCTGCCGGTGGCCGAGGCCTCGCTTCCGCCGCTGGGCCGCTCCATGCCGGCCGGCCACATCATCGGCACGCGCGGCGACCACTGGGTCAACCATCCGCGCCCGCGCGACAAGGCGGCGCTGGACCGCTTCGTGAATGGCTACCAGCAGCGCTTCAACCAGCCCGCCATCTATCCCTGCCACCACATGTTCCAGGCCTTCTCGGCGCTGCAGGCGGCCTACACCAAGGCGATCGCGGCCAAGTCCGGTGGCTGGCCGAACGACCAGGAGCTGGCGGCGGCCTTCCAGGGCCTGACCTTCGACACGCCGACCTCGCGCATCACCATCCGCGAGGACGGGCAGGGAATGGAGGACCAGATCGTCGGTCTCTCCTCTTTCGGCACGCTGCCCTATGCGGTGCCGGAGAAGATGATGCTCTACCCCGCCACCAACGTCAGCGCGCCGGTCGGGCAGAAGAGCGTGGACTGGCTGAAGACGCTGCGCGCAGGGCTGGAGAACACCGCGGGCGAGGCGATCTGAGCCGGGAGGCACGCGCATGTATGGCTGGTTCGAGGAGAACGGGCTGCTGCTCGGCCTCGCGCTGCTGGACGGGCTCGCCTATGCGGCGCTCGTCTTCATGGTGGCGGTGGGGCTGAACCTCGTCTTCGGCGTGCTGCGCGTGCTGAACGTCGCCCATGGCTCGCTCTACGCGATCGGCGCCTATGCGGCCGCGAGCCTCGGCCTCTTCGCGGCGTCGAGCGGCCTGCCGGCCTGGGCCAGCCTGCCCGTGCTGCTCGTGGCGGCGGCGCTGGTCGGCGGCATCCTCGGTCCGCTGATCGAGCGGCTGCTGTTGCGCCGGATCTATGCGCAGGAGCCGGTGCTGCAGCTCCTCGTCACCTTCGCGCTCTTCATGATCCTGGAGGATGCGCAGAAGCTGATCTGGGGCACGCAGCCCGTGCAGAACGATGCGGCGATGCGGCTGCTCGGCAATTTCGACGTGCCCTTCGGGGCCGATTTCATCCCCTTCACGGCCTATCAGCTCTTCGTCCTGCCGGGCGTGGCGGTGGCGACGCTGGTGGGCCTCGCCTGGTTCCTGCGGCGGACGCTGACGGGGCGCGTCATCGTCGCCGTCACCACCGACCGCGAGGCCGCGACGGCCATGGGCATCGACGCCTCGCGCATCTACCTGCTGACCTTCACCTTCGGCGCGATCCTGGCCGCGCTGGGCGGCGCGCTGTCCTCGCCCACGGCCTCGCTGGTGCCGGGGCTGGGGGCGCAGACCATCGTGCTCTCCTTCGCCGTGGTGGCGACGGCGGGGCTCGGCCAGATCGAGGGCGCGGCGCTGACCGCCCTGATGATCGGCCTCTCCCGCTCCATCGCCGTCTACTTCCTGCCGGAGGCCGAGGTGCTGACGCCCTATCTCATCATGGTGGCGGTGCTGCTGGTGCGGCCGCAGGGGCTGTTCGGCGTGGCGGAGACGCGGCGGGTATGAGCAGGACAGCTTCCTGGAAGACCCTCCCCACCAAAGGCCGAAGGGCCTTTGGAAACCAATACTTGAGTCCCGGGGTCCAGGGCCAAAAGCCCTGGCGGGCGGAGTTTGAGGAGGGCAGAGCCCTCCTCAAGGGATCGGTAGAATGAGAAGAACGGAAACGCTTCTCGCGATCGGCGGCGCCGCGCTGCTGGTGCTGCTGGCCATCCTCGCGCCCTGGCTGCGCTTCGTGCTGACCATCGCCCTCGCCAAGGGCGTCGCGGTGCTCGGCATCCTGCTGCTGCTGCGGGCGGGACAGGTGAGCTTCGGCCACGCACTCTACCTCTCCTTCGGCGCCTATACCGTGGCCTTCCTCGCGCCCGCGATGCCCGAGGCGCTGATCCTGATGCCCGTGGCCATGCTGCTCTCGGGCCTGCTCGGGCTGGTGATCGGCCTCTTTGTGTCGCGCTACCGGGACATCTTCTTCAGCATGCTGAACCTCGCCATCAGCATGGTGTTCTACTCGCTGCTGGAGAAGCTCTACCACTACACCAAGGGCACGGACGGCATCCGCGTCGGCGTGCCGCGCTTCCTCGGCATGGCCCTTGAGCGCGACCAGTTCGAATGGGCGATGTTCGGGACGGCGCTGGTGCTGGCGCTGGCCATCGGTTGCTTCGTGCGCCTCTACCTCGCCTCGCCGATGGGGCAGGCGCTTTCCGCCATCAAGACGCGTGAGACGCGGCTTGAGTTCATGGGCCTGCCGGCGCGCGCCGTGCTGCTCTCGGCCTATGTGCTCTCGGCGCTGATGGGCGGGCTGGCGGGCAGCATCATCGCCATGACGACGCGCCATGTGACGCCGCTGCTGGGCTACTGGACCGTCTCGGGCGAGCTGGTCTTCATCGCCATCCTGGGCGGCGCCGGCGCCGCGCTCGGCCCCTTCCTCGGCGCGGTGACCTTCGAGCTGGTTCGGGTCTATGCGGCGGCGAGCTTCGCCGATGCCTGGCAGGCCATCCTCGGCCTCGTGCTGCTGGGCGTGATCCTGTTCTTCTCCCGCGGCCTGTGGGGCATGGTCGAAAGCCTGTGGCGGAGGCGCGCATGAGCGACGTGCTTCTCTCGGCGCAGGGGCTGCGCCTGGCCTTCGGCGGCGTGAAGGCGGCCGACGGCATCGACCTCGATGTCCGGCGCGGCGAGTTCCTGGCCATCATCGGGCCGAACGGCGCCGGCAAGACGACCTTCATCAACATGACCACCGGCTATCTGCGCCCGCAG
Source organism: Roseococcus pinisoli (assembly GCF_018413645.1). Classification (GTDB taxonomy): domain Bacteria; phylum Pseudomonadota; class Alphaproteobacteria; order Acetobacterales; family Acetobacteraceae; genus Roseococcus; species Roseococcus pinisoli. The sequence continues at coordinate 1,270,033 of NZ_JAHCDA010000002.1, read as the reverse complement.
GCCGGCATCATCACCTATGAGGGCCAGGCCATTACCGGCATGGCGCCCCGGCGCATCGTGGCGCGCGGCATCGCGCGCTCCTTCCAGCTGCCGCAGCTTTTCACCGAGCACACGGTGCTGGAGAATGTCGCGCTCGCCATCGCCGCACGGGAGGGGCCGTGGTCGCCGCTGGCGCCGCTGCTGCGTCCGCGCTGGCGCGAGGAGGCGGTGGATCTGCTGGAGCGCTTCGGCCTCACCTCCATCGCCGGGGCGCGGGCGGATGCGCTGAACGAGGGCGCGCGCAAGCTGGCCGACATCGCCATGGCCGTCGCGCTGAAGCCGCGCCTGCTGCTGATGGACGAGCCGACCTCCGGCGTGGCCGCGAACGAGAAGATGGAGGTGGTGGAGACGCTGGCCCGCGTCCTGCGCGCGGCGCAGGTCACGGCCGTCTTCGTTGAGCACGACATGGACGTGGTGGAGCGCTTCGCGGACCGCGTGGCCGTCTGGTCGCAGGGCAGGATCGCCGCGCTGGGCCCGCCCGCCGAGGTGCTGTCGGACCCGCAGGTGCAACGCGACGTGATCGGGATCGAGCGCCATGCTGCGGCTTGAGGGCGCCTGCGTCGACATCGCCGGCGCGCCGGTGCTGCGCGGCGTTTCGCTGCACGTGCCGCCGGGCGGCCGCGTGGCGCTGATCGGCCGCAACGGCGCCGGCAAGACCACAACGCTGCGCGCGCTGATGGGGCTGCTGCCGCTGCGCGCCGGCAGCGTCTCGGTGGCGGGGGAGAATGCCTCGCATGTGCCCGCGCATTTCCGCGCTCGGCTCGGCGTGGGCTACGCGCCGGAGGATCGCCGGCTCTTCGGCAGCTTCACCGTGCACGACAACATGCTGCTGCCGGCCCAGGTGCTGAAGCTGGACCCGGCGGAGACGGCACGGCGGATGGAGGCGGTCTTCACCCTGCTGCCGGAATTGCGGGACCTGGCGCCGCGCAAGGCCGCCGGCCTCTCGGGCGGGCAAGGCAAGATGGTCGCGCTGGCGCGCGCGCTGATGATCGGCACGCGCGCGATCCTGCTGGACGAGCCCTTCCAGGGCCTGGCGCCCGCGCTGGCGCTGCGTTACGCGGAGGCGCTGCGCCGCCTGCGCGACGCGCTGCCGGACGTCGCGATCCTCATCACCGAGAGCAATCCGGGCCTGCTGCGACCGCTGGTCGACAGCACCTACGTCATCGAGCGGGGCGAGATCGCGCCCGCCTGAGCGGCGCCGACAACCCGCCGCCGTCAGCCGGGCGGCGGGCCCGCGGGCGGCATGGTGTCGCCCGGGCCCAGGCTGCGCTGCAGGCAGACCGTGTCGATCCAGCGGCCGAGCTTGTAGCCGACCGCGCGCAGGGTGCCGATGCTCTCGAAGCCATGCGCGAGATGCAGCCGCAGCGAGGCCTCGTTTCCGCTGTCCCCGATCATCGCGATGATCTGGCGGAAGCCGCGCCGCTCGCATTCCTCGATCAGCGCGGCCAGCAGCCGCGTGCCGACGCGGCGGCCGCCCGCGTCATGCCGCAGGTAAATCGAGTTCTCGACCGTGTTCCAATAAGCCGGGCGCGGCCGGTAGGAGCTGACATAGGCATAGCCGAGCACAACGCCGTCGCGCTCCGCGACGAGATAGGGATAGCCCTGCGCAACCAGCCCGGCATGGCGCCGCGCCATCTCGCTCGCGCCCGGCGGTTCCGTTTCGAAGGTGGGCGTGCCGTGCAGCACGTAGTGGCCGTAGATGTCGGCCACGGCTTCCATGTCGGCGTCGGTGGCGCTTCGCACGAGGAGCGTGTCCGACGTGACCTGTTCCGAGGCGGCATTCATGGCCGTGCTTCCTTATCGTTCCGAAGATGAATCCGGCTTTAACCGAAAGGCGCCGCGCCGCGCCAGGATGCGGATCGAAAAGGAGTGTTTCGTATGGTGGGACGTGAAGGGGGAAATCCCCCTTCACCTTAGGCGTGACCGATCAGGCCGCGACCTCGACGAGAACGAATTCGGCCTCGTCATTCGCGACGATGACGACCTCGTCCTCCTTGTAGATCGCCGCCCCGTCGCGCGGGCCGAGCGGCGTGCCGTTCACCGACCCGCTGCCCTTGGCCGCGACGAGATAGGCCGCGCGGCCTTCGGCCAGCGTGTAGCGCAGCTCCTGGCCCTTGGAGAGCGTCGCCGCCATCACCGCCGCATCGGCGTTGATGGGCAGCGCGCCAGCCGCCGCGTCGCCTTCGCGGCCGCCGGCCAGCACCTCGAACCGCGCTTCGCGCCCGGCCCTGGGGAAGCTCTTCGCGCCCCAGTTCGGCTTGGCGCCGCGCACATCGGGCATGATCCAGATCTGGAAGAGCTTCGTCGTCTCCGGCTCCAGATTGTACTCGCTGTGCGTGACGCCGGTGCCGGCGGACATGATCTGCACGTCGCCCGCTTCGGTGCGGCCTTCGTTGCCCATGCTGTCGCGATGGGTGATCGCGCCCTCGCGGACATAGGTGATGATCTCCATGTCGCGGTGCGGGTGGGGATCGAAGCCGTTGCCGGCCGCGATCTCGTCGTCGTTCCAGACCCGCAGCTTGCCCCAGCTCATGCGCTTGGGGTCGTGGTAGCTGGCGAAGGAGAAGTGGTGGCGGGCGTTGAGCCAGCCGTGGTCGGCGTGGCCGAGGGTGTCGAAGGGGCGGATGTCGATCATGGTCTGATCCCGTGAGCCGGTTTGTGGCTTCGGGGGATGAGATAGGTGAAGGGAGGGTGCCTTCGCCATGCAGGCGAATGGATCAGCCCTATTCAGCCGGGTGATGACGCCTCCGCAACATGTCCAGGCCCTTCGGCGTGACGGCGACCACGAGGCCGCCGCCCGCCGCGCGCCGGTTCTCGATCACGCCCTCCTCCATCGCATCCTCCCAGACGGTGAGGCGCGGGCAGGAGGTGCGCCAGGCCTCGATCGCCTCCTCATAAGGGCGCGGCGATCGCGCGAGCCACTCGACCATGTCGAGCATCAGGGCCTGGACCACGGGTGTGCTCATGAGGCGTTCATCCATCCGGAGATCAGCAGCCAGCCCCCCTGGGCGAGGTAGAACAGGCCGATCACGGTGATCAGGCGGCGCGACCAGAGGCGAAAGCCGGTGTCGGTCATGGCGTCCAGCACGCGGCGGGCCAGGGTGGTGCCCAGCATCGAGCAGGCCACGCCCATCACGGCGAGCCAGAGCGCCACGCTGCCGGAATCGGGGATCAGCGCGCTGAAATAGACGAATTTCAGCGCGTGGCTCACCACCTGGCAGAAGGCCTTGGTGGCGACGATCTGCCGCCGGTCCTGCTGGCCGTTGCCGAGGAAGAAGGTGTCGGAGAGCGGCCCGGTCACGCCGGTCACCAACATCAGCATCATGCAGGCTGCGCCGTAGGCGAGGCCGTGCGAGATCCGGTCCGGGTCCGGCCGCAGGCTCGACGGCAGCGCCCGGGCGAGGAAGGGCGTCGCGCCGAGGGCGAGCAGCGCCCAGGGCTTGTCCGGCACGAACTGCACCATCGCCCAGGCGGCCGTCGCCAGCACGCTGCCGGTGAGATAGGCGCCCACGCTGCGCCAGCGCACGTAGCGGATCCAGAGAATGGCGCGCCAACCGTTGGAGCCGATCTGCGTGACGGCGTGCAGCGCCATGGCATCGGGCAGGGGCATGAGGACGAGCAGGACGCCGACCAGGATCAGCCCGCCCGCCATGCCGAAGATGCCCGATAGGAGGGAGGTGAAGATCATGATGGCGCCAAGAAGCGCGGCGAGGGGAAGCGACATGCGGCGAAATCTGCGCGCTGGCGCAACGACGCGATAGGGAAGATATACTCGGCTGACCCTCAGCTTTCCTGAGGGTGGAGAAGCCATGTCCCGAAGCCTGCCCTTCATGAACGGCCTGCGCGCCTTCGAGGCTTCCGCGCGCCATGGCAGCTTCGCGGCCGGCGGCGCGGAGCTCCACGTCAGCCCGGCCGCGGTGAGCCGGCTGGTGCGGCTGCTGGAGCAGCGCCTGGGCATCGTGCTGTTCGAGCGGCGGCCGAACCGCCTCACCCTCACGCCCGTGGGCGAGACCTATCGCGCCGGGCTGGGTGCCATCTTCGACGAGCTGGAGCGTCTGACCGTCGCGACCGTGGCGCAGGCCGGGCAGCGCATGCTCACCCTCGGCGTCGGGCCGAGCTTCGCCGCGCATTGGCTGATCCCGCGGCTGGCCGACTGGCACGCCCGCGCGCCCGGCATCCAGGTGCGCGTGACCTCGGGCGGCGCGACGACGGCCTTCGACGAGGGCTGGAGCTGCGGCATTCGCCTGGGCGACGGCGAATGGCCGGGCTTCGTGGCGACGCCGCTTTTCGCCGCGGGCCTCCTGCCGGTCTGCTCGCCTGCCATGGCCGGGCGCCTTGAGGGGGTGGAACAACTGGCCGGCGTCCCGCTGCTGCGGGTGGCGCATGCGGAGGAGGACTGGCCGCTCTGGCTGGCGGCGCAGGGGCTTGCAGGGAAGGTCGCGGTGCGCGGGCCGGTCTTCGACTATTACGGACAGGCGCAGCAGGCGGCGGCGGACGGGCTCGGCGTGGCCATGGGCATCCGCCCCTATATTGACGACGCGCTGCGGCAGGGTCGGCTGGTGGCGCCCTTCGCGGCCTCGGTGCCGAAGGAGAAGGGGTGGTTCCTGGTCCATCGCGCCGGGCGCGAGGAGGATGTCGCCTTCACGGCCTTCCGCGCCTGGATCTTGGAGGCCGCGGCGGCGCCCTCGCGGGAGGAACCGCCGGCTTCCTAGGCCAGGAAGAGGTGCTCGATCAGGATCGAGGTCCCGATCGCCATCAGGCCGAGGCCGCCCAGCCCCTCCGCCCAGCGGCCGAGGCGCGCGCCGAGATGGCGGCCGAACAGGGCGCCGCCGGTCGACAGCAGGAAGGTGGCGCCGCCGATGCACAGCGCGATCACGAGGATATTGACGTCCAGGAAGGCGAGCGACACGCCGACGATCATGGCGTCGAGGCTGGTGGCGATGGCGGTCGCCAGCAGGACGCCGAGGCTGTGGCGGCGCGGCCGGGTGCCATCGCCCTCCAGGCTCTCTGGCGGCTTCAGCGCGCCCCGTACCATGCGCCCGCCGATGACGGCGAGGAGGACGAAGGCGATCCAATGGTCCACGGCGGCGATATAGGCGCTGGCCGCGAAGCCGGCCGCCCAGCCGAGCAGGGGCGTGATCGCCTCGACGGTTCCGAAGATGGCACCGGTGCGCAGCGCCTCGCTCAGCCGTGGGCGATCCAGTGATGCGCCCTTGGCCATGGAGGCCGCGAAGGCATCGGCAGACATGCTGAAGGAGAGCATGGCGATGGTGGAGGGCGACATGGGTCTTCCGCTTCAGGGAAGCCCCGGATAGGTGTCGCCGGCTTTTATGTCAACGTATGAACAGGTGTTTGAGTATTGAATTCTGGACGTCGATCAGAACGGGATCCGCCAGCGTAGCTCGACCCCGCCGCCATGGCCGGCGGCACGGTCGAACTGGCCGCAGGGCTCGCCGCCATTGGCGCGGATGACGCGGATGGAGGCCTCGTTATCCGCGTCGCAGGTGAGCTCGACATGGAGAAGGCCCAGCGGCCGCACCTCCTCCAGCATCAGGGCGAGCGCCCGGGTGGCGAGCCCCTCGCGGCGGCGCCAGGGCACGACGGCGTAGCCGATATGGCCGAAGACATGGGGCGGGAGCGCCGCCGTGCCGGGCTGCCAGCGCGCGCCGATCGAGCCGCAGAATTCGCCCCCCTCCCACATCCAGCGGCGGAAGCTGGGCAGGCGCGGGACGGTCGTGCCGTCGGGCAGGCCGATGGGCGGTCCCTTGGCCTCCGGATCGTCGAACGAGGCCAGAAAGGCCTCCGCATCCTGCCCGATGGCCGCGATCTGCTCCGCCGCGACTTCGGGGCGCAGATTGTCCGGCGACCAGCCGGTCTCGAGCGCGCCGAGATAGGAGCGCAGATGCTCCCGTGCCGGTCGCACGAGCTGAAGACGGCCGGCGGCGGGACTCATCCGCGCGCCCGGCGGTCCGTGGTCGATCCGGCTCATGTGTCTCAGCGGCACATGAGCACGGGCACGTCGCTGTTCTCCAGCACATGCCGCGTGACGCCACCCAGGATGAGCTGGCGCAGGCGGGAATGGCTGTAGGCGCCCATGCAGAGCAGGTCCGCGTCGAAGTCGCGCACGGCGCCGAGCAGGCCGGCGCCGACATCCTTGGTCAGCGGCTTGAACTGCATCGCCTCGGCGGAAATCTCGTGCCAGTGGAGATAGGCCAGGATGCCCTCCACCTTCGGGCCGCGCCGCTGGTACTCGTCCGAATAGAGGATGCGGCGCGCATCGGCGCGGTGCAGCCAGGGCAGGGCGGCATCGATGGCAGCGGCGCTCTCGGCGGAGCCGTTCCAGGCGCAGCAGACGCGCGTGCCGATGGTCTTCGGCGCCTCGCGGGGCGCGATCAGCACCGGGCGGCCGCTATCGAAGAGCACGGCGTGGAGCGCGTCGGAGCTCGAGACGTCCTCGTCGGCCTCGGGGTGCGGGACCACCGCCATGTCGTAGAGGCGCGACTGCTGGGCGACGATGTCCTCCTCGCGGCCCGCGATGGACTCGAAGGAAAGGGTCGGGCCGCCGGACTTCAGCGCGGTCTCCGCGGAATCGGCGATCGTGATGTCGCCGGCGGTGGCGGCGAAGCGATCGAAGAGCGCGCGCACGCGGCCGGCGCGGTCGCCGCTCTCGCGTTCGGTGGCCGCCATCATCTCCTCGATCATGGCGCCGGACAGGCCTTCGCCGGCGAGCGGCGCGACGTCACGCGCATCGACGCGGACATGCAGGCAATGGACGTGCGCGTTCCAGATCCGGGCGACGAGCAGGGCGGTCGCGAGCGCGGCTTCGCCGGCGGCGGTTCCCGTCATGGGCAGAAGCAGGCGGCGGTAGGCCATGGTGGTTCCCCTGAAGCGGGTTGTACTGGAATGGGTTATGGCGGCGTGGAAGGCAATGAGTCCAGCATCTTGCGTGATGACAACGCTGTATCAACCGCCGCGTTGACGCGCTTCCATTCGATCCGGCCGATGTCGCGCGCGGCCAGGACATCGAGGACATGGACGTCGGCATCGGAAGCGTCGCCCTGCCGAGAAGCGACGCGGTCGCGCAGAATGTCGAGCGGCGCTTCGAGCCAGAAGCCGAAGAAATTCGTTGACAGAGCGGCAATGGCGTCGCGTTCCGCGGGGTCGAGATACGCGCCGTCGGCCACGACCGGGCAGCCGGCATTGAGCGCGACGCGCGCGAGTTCTCGCAGCTCGTCGAAAACGCCTTTCGAGGTCTCCGAGCCATAGGCCTCCTTCGGGAGACGCATCTCGGGCAGCACGCCGTGACGGCGCTTGCGAATTTCGTCGCTGCGGAGCTGGACCGCGCCGGGCGAGGGGCCGAGCTCGGGGGCCACGAGCCGTCCGATCGTCGTCTTGCCGGTGCCGGGAAGGCCGCCGATCGCGACCAGCACCGGGGGAGGCGCGGGCTCGAGCCAGGACAGCGCCGCCGCCAGCAGCCGCGCCGCCTCGTCGGAAGAAGCGGCTTCGGCGCGGGCGACGACATGCGCGCGGATGAAGGCGCGGGTCGAAAGCCAGAGTGGCAGGCCGCGCAACAGCGCCACATCGCCGGTGCGGGCCAGGTAGCGGTTCAGCACGCGGTTGGCCGGCCCGCGGCCGTGCCGCAGGGCCAGGTCCATCAGCAGGAAAGCCAGGTCGTAGCCCGTGTCGATGGTGGCCAGCGCCTCGTCGAATTCGAGGGCGTCGAAGGGCGTGGGGCGGCCGTCGATCAGGCAGAGGTTCCCCAGGTGCAGGTCCCCATGGCAGCGCCGCAGGAAGCCGTCGCGGGCGCGCTCGGCCAGCCAGGGCTTCAGCCGGCCGTGCAGGGCAAGCGCCGATTCCGCCCAGCGCAGCACCTCGGCCCGGGGCAGGCCGGCCGCCAGCCCGGCGTCGCGATTGCCCGTGAGGATGGCGGTCATGTCGCCATCGCCCGCGCGCCAGGGTGCGGCGGCGTGCAGCGCGACTACGGCATCGGCCAGCGGATCGAGCAGCGCGGGGTCGAGGTCGCGGGCCGAGAGGAAGGCGTCGGCGGGCAGGCGGCGCATGCGCAGCACCCAGTCCACCGCCTCGCCCTCGCCGCCCAGGCGCAAGCCCTCGGGACCGCGCGTCAGCTTCTCGCAACCGAGATAGAGGGAGGGGGCATGCGGCGCGTTCAGCGCGTATTCGAACTTCACCAGCCGCTCGCGTTCGTCGAGCCGGGTGAAGTCGAGGAAGCCCAGATCCACGGCCTTCTTGAGCTTCAGCGCCTCCCTTTCGCCGAGGAAGACGGCCGAGATATGCGTCTCGATGACGCCACCGCCCGTCAGCCGGGCGAGGAAGGCCGCGGCCTCCTGCTGCCCGGCCGGCACGGCCATCAGGGGTACAGCGCCTCTTCGCGCCAGGCCTCGCCCTCGGGATGGAAGACGCGGCGCTCATGCAGGCGGAAGGGCATGTCGCGCCAGAACTCGATCCGGTCGGGGATCAGGCGGAAGCCGGACCAGAAGGCCGGCCGCGGGATCGCGCTCACGCCGAACTTCATCGTGTAGTCGGCGACGGCCTTCTCGAGCGCCCAGCGCCCCTCCAGCGGCCGCGACTGGCGCGAGGCCCAGGCCCCGATGCGCGAACCGCGCGGGCGGGTGGCGTAATAGGCGTCGGCCTCGGCGTCGGTCACGCTCTCGATCTGGCCCTCGACCCGGATGCTGCGGCGCAGGGACTTCCAGTGGAAGCACATCGCGGCGAAGGGATTCGCGGCGAGCTGCTCGCCCTTCCTCGATTCGAGGTTGGTGTAGAAGACGAAGCCCCGGTCGTCGTGGCCCTTCAGCAGGACCATGCGCGCCGAAGGGCGCCCTTCCGGCGTGCTGGTGGCCAGGCACAGCGCGTTGGGGTCATTGGGTTCGGACTTCTCCGCCTCGGCGAGCCATTCGGCGAAGAGAGCGTAGGGATCGGTTGCTTGAGCCATGCTAAGTCCTTGGGGGCCTTGCCCGGTTCTAGGGCATGTGCCACCACAACTATCGCCCCGCAACCGGTGCCCGCGCCGTCGCGCCCCACCAAGACACGGAACGCCATGAAGGACGACGCCGCTCCCGCCTTGCCAACCGGTACGCTGATGCAAGGCCGCCGCGGCCTCATCATGGGTGTCGCGAATGACCGCTCCATCGCCTGGGCCATTGCCCGGGCCTGCGCGGCGCAAGGGGCTGAAATTGCCTTCACCTATCAGGGTGAGGCGCTGGAAAAGCGCGTTCGCCCGCTCGCCGAGAGCATCGGCAGCGACATCATCCTGCCCTGCGACGTCGGCCGCGACGAGGATCTGGATGCGGTCTTCGGCGCCATCGAGGAGCGCTGGGGCAAGCTCGACTTCTTCGTCCACGCCATCGGTTTCGCGGACAAGCAGTACCTCCGGGGCCGCTTCGTCGACACGCCGCGCGAGGCCTTCCTCCAGGCGCTGGACATCTCCTGCTACTCCTTCGCCGCCGCCGGCCGCCGTGCCGCCGCGCTGATGAGCGAGGGCGGCTCGCTGCTGACGCTGAGCTACCTGGGCGCCGAGAAGTGGGTGCCGCACTACAACGTCATGGGCGTGGCCAAGGCCGCGCTCGAGGCGAGCGTGCGCTACATGGCGGCCGACCTCGGGCCGGACGGTATCCGCGTGAACGCGATCAGTGCCGGGCCGATCAAGACGCTGGCCGCCAGCGGCATCGGCGACTTCCGCTACATCCTGAAGTGGAACCAGTACAACGCGCCCATGCAGCGCAATGTCGGCCTCGACGAGGTGGGCGGTGCGGGCCTCTACCTGCTCTCGCCGCTGAGCACCGGCGTTTCGGGCGAGGTCCATCACGTCGATTGCGGCTACCACATCGTCGGCATGAAGAACCCCGACGCGCCCGACCTCACCATCGACAAGAGTTGACTTAAGGGGGAGGGGGTTCGCCCCCTCCGCGCCGGTAACCGGCGCCAACCGCTCCCGATCCTGGACATTCTTCTTTTCCTTACGATGTCGGAATCTGTATCGTAAGAGAATCGAGTGAGCCTCCGCCGCTAGAGCGAGGCCACGGGGAAGTCCGGGAAAAGGATCGCATTGCATGAATCGTCGCCGTATTGTCGCCGGGACGGCCGCTGGCGCCCTTGGTGCGGCAGGTCTTGCCGCGCCCGCGCTGGCCCAGGCGATGCCGGAGATCCGCTGGCGCTGCGCTTCCTCCTTCCCCAAGTCGCTCGACACCATTTTCGGTGCCGGCGAGCACGTCGCCAAGCGCGTCCTGGCCCTGACGGACGGCAAGTTCCAGATCCGCGTCTTCGGCGCGGGCGAGCTGGTCCCGGCCCTCGAGGTCGCGAATGCCGTGACCGGCGGCACGGTCGATTGCGGCCACACGGCCTCCTACTACTTCGTCGGCAAGGACCCGACCTTCACCTTCGACGCGACCTGGCCCTTCGGCTTCAACTTCCGCCAGATCAATGCCTGGCTGGAACATGGCGGCGGCCGGCAGATCCTGCGCGAGTTCTTCGAGCCGATGAACATCGTCTCGATGCCGGCGGGCAATACCGGCGCGCAGATGGGCGGCTGGTTCCGCCGCGAGATCCGCACGCCCGAGGATCTGCGCGGCCTGAAGTTCCGCGTCGGCGGCTTCGCGGGGAACGTGCTGGCGAAGCTCGGCGTCGTGCCGCAGCAGATCGCCGGTGGCGACATCTATCCGGCACTGGAGCGCGGCACGATCGACGCCGCCGAATGGGTCGGGCCCTATGACGACGAGAAGCTCGGCTTCAACCGCGTTGCCCCCTATTACTACTACCCCGGCTGGTGGGAGGGCGGCCTCAACCTCTCCTTCTACAGCAACAAGCAGCGCTACGACGCGCTGCCCACGCTCTACAAGGAGGCGCTGGAAAGCGCCTGCCGCGACGCCACCATCGAGACCATGGCGAAGTACGACGCCGTCAATCCGCCGGCGCTGCGCCGCCTGGTGGGCGCTGGCGCGCAGCTGCGGCCCTTCCCGCGGCCGGTGATGGAGGCCTGCTACCACGCGGCCAACGAGCTCTATGCCGAGACCTCGGCGGCGAACCCGCTGTTCAAGCGGATCTACGACCACACCAAGGCTTTCCGCGAGGCGACGCTGCCCTGGTTCCGCGTGGCCGAGAACACCTTCGACAGCTTCAACTACCTCATGCAGTCGCAGGAGCAGCAGCGCCGAGGGTAGGGCCGAGTAGGGAAGGACGAAGATGGGCCCGCTTCTCAGCGTCAGCCATGCGATCGATGTGGTGAACCGGCTGGTCAGCCGGCTCGCCGTCTGGGCCGTGCTGGTGGCCTGCGTGGTCAGCGCCGGCAATGCGGCGATCCGCTACCTCCTCTCCTACAGCTCCAATGCCTGGCTCGAGGTGCAGTGGTACCTCTTCACCGTGATCGTCATGCTGGGCGCGGGCTACACGCTGCTGCGCAACGAGCATGTGCGGGTGGACCTGGTCTACGGCAACCTGCCGCCACGGGCGCGGCTCTGGGTGGATGTCGTCGGCCTTATCCTCTTCCTCGGGCCGGCCATGGCGCTGCTGGCCTGGATGACCTGGCCTTTCTTCCTCGACAGCTGGACCCGGCAGGAGAGCTCCTCCAATGCCGGGGGGCTGCTGCGCTGGCCGGTCAAGCTGATCCTGCCCATCGGCTTCGCGCTGATTTTCCTGCAGGGCATTTCCGAGCTCATCAAACGCATCGCGGCGCTGAAGGGCACCAGGACCGGTGAGGTCGAGCTGGTGTCCGAATACGTGCGCCCCGAGCAATAGGACGAAATCCCCGGATGAGCCTGGAACTCATGCCGCCGATCATGTTCGGCGGGCTGGTCGTCTTCCTGCTGATCGGCTTTCCGGTCGCCTTCTCCCTGGCGGCCACGGGGCTTTTCTTCGGGTTCCTCTCCATCGAGATGGGCTTCTTCACCTCGGCCTATCTGGGCAATCTCCCGCTGCGGATCTTCGGCATCATGTCGAACGACCTGCTGCTCTCCATCCCCTTCTTCACGCTCATGGGCGCGGTGCTGGAGCGCTGCGGCCTGGCGGAGGACCTGCTCGAGGGCACGGGGCAGCTGTTCGGCAAGGTGCCGGGCGGGCTGGCCTTCGCGGTGATCCTGGTGGGCGCGGTGCTGGGCGCCATCACCGGCACGGTCGCGGCCTCGGTCATCGCGATGGGCATGATCTCGCTGCCGATCATGATGCGCTACGGCTACGACATGCGGATCGCCACGGGCGTCATCGCGGCCTCGGGCACCATCACGCAGGTCATCCCGCCCTCGCTGGTGCTGATCATCCTGGGCGACCAGCTCGGGCGTTCGGTGGGCGACATGTATGCCGGCGCCATCGGCCCCTCGATCCTGCAGATCCTGCTCTTCATGGCCTTCATCGCGGGCGTGGCGATCTTCGCGCCCCACAAGGTCCCGCCCCTGCCGCCCGAGGCGCTGGCGCCGCGCGGCTGGCCGCTCTACTGGCGCGTGCTGAAGGGCATGGTGCCCTCGATCGTGCTGATCTTCCTGGTGCTGGGCACGATCTTCCTCGGCCTCGCGACGCCGACCGAGGCCGGCGCGATGGGCGCGGTGGGCGCCATCGGTCTCGCCTGGCTCAACGGGCGCTACACCTGGGCGCTGCTCTATCAGGCGATGGAAAGCACCATGCGGATCACCGCCATGGTGATCTTCATCCTGGTGGGGTCGACCGTGTTCAGCCTCGTCTTCCAGGGCGTGGACGGCGGGCTGTGGATCGAGCACCTGCTCTCGCACATCCCCGCAGGTCAGGTCGGCTTCCTGATCTTCGTAAACGTCTTCATCTTCTTCCTGGCCTTCTTCCTCGATTTCTTCGAGATCGTGTTCATCGTCATTCCGCTGCTGGCGCCCGTGGCTGCCAAGCTGGACATCGATCTGGTCTGGTTCGGCGTGCTGCTCTGCGTGAACATGCAGACGAGTTTCATGCACCCGCCCTTCGGCTTCGCGCTCTTCTACCTCCGCGGAATCGCTCCCAAGGAGGTGCGCTCGACCGACATCTATTGGGGCGCGATCCCCTGGGTGCTGCTGCAGCTGATCCTGGTGGCGGTGGTGATCTTCTGGCCGCAGAGCGTGACCTATTGGCTCGACCGGCGGCCCGGGGTGGACCCCTCGACCGTGCGAATCGAGGTGCCGATGCCCGATTCCAGTGAGGAAGAAGCCGCACCCCCCACCTTCTGAGGCGGGACGCGCCGGGACAGGCGCATCAAGGCTTTGGCGGCCCCCAGTGGCCGCCGTTTCGCGCGCGGGCTAGACCGGGCGCCGGCCGCCGGCATCGCGCGGCCGGTTATCGCGACGAGACACAGGCTGGGGCGGATGGCGTGAGCGACGCGGAGCGCCAGCCCCTCCAGGAGGACGGCCATGAGCCACAACAGCTTCGGACATCTTTTCCGCGTCACCACCTGGGGTGAGAGCCATGGTCCGGCCATCGGCTGCGTGGTCGACGGCTGCCCGCCGGGCCTCGAGCTCGACGAGGGCTGGATCCAGCCCTTCATGGACAAGCGCAAGCCGGGCACCTCCAAGTTCGTGACGCAGCGCCAGGAGCCGGACGAGGTCCGCATCCTCTCCGGCGTCTTCGAGGGCCGGACCACCGGCACGCCGATCGCGCTCCATATCGACAACCAGGACCAGCGGTCGAAGGACTATGGCGAGATCGCCAAGAGCTTCCGGCCCGGCCACGCCGACATCGCCTATGAATGGAAATACGGCATCCGCGACTATCGCGGCGGCGGCCGCGCCTCGGCGCGCGAGACGGCGATGCGGGTCGCGGCCGGCGCGGTCGCGCGGCGCGTGCTGGGCGAGGGGGTCGTGATCCGCGGCGCGCTGGTCCAGATCGGCGCCGACCGCATCGACCGCGAGGCCTGGGACTGGGCCGAGGTGGGGAACAACGCCTTCTGGTGCCCCGACGCCAAGGCCGCCCTCCGCTGGGAGGAACAGCTCTCGGCCGTGCGCAAGTCGGGCAGCTCCGTCGGTGCCGTGATCGAAGTGCGCGCCGAGGGGGTTCCCGTGGGCCTTGGGGCTCCCATCTATGGCAAGCTCGACGCGGAGATCGCGGCGGCGCTGATGTCCATCAATGCGGTGAAGGGTGTGGAGATCGGCGACGGGTTCGCCGCCGCCGCCCTCTCCGGCGAGGAGAATGCCGACGAGATGCGCATGCGCCAGGACGGTCATGTGGAATTCCTCGCGAACCATGCGGGCGGGGTCCTGGGCGGCATTTCGACCGGCCAGCCCATCGTCGCGCGCTTCGCCGTGAAGCCGACGAGCTCCATCCTCACCCCGCGCCAGGCGGTGACGCTGGAAGGACAGAACACCGATATCCTGACGAAGGGCCGCCACGACCCCTGCGTCGGCATCCGCGCGGTGCCGGTGGGCGAGGCCATGCTGGCCTGCGTCCTGGCCGACCACCTCCTGCGCCATCGTGCCCAGAACCCCGGCGCCCCTGCCCAGGGCCGGCTGCCGCGGGAATGAAGCAAGTTGAGGCGCGGGAATGAATTCTGATAGCGTCGTCCCGCGGGACGACGACCCCGTGCGAGACCGGGCGGTGCTGGCCGCGCTGGATGCCGCGATACCCTAGCGAGGCCCGATGCCGCTTGCCGAACCGAACCGCGCGGATGCGAGCGCGCTCAGCGCTTTCGTGGCGCTCGCCGGGCCCTCCCTCTGGCGCCGGCGCCTCCTCGACCTGGGCGCGCGCGCCCAGCCCGGAACGCTGGCGGGCCGCGCGGCCCAGCAGCGCCATATCCTGGAACTGATCCTCGGCCGGCTGGACCGTCCGGAAGCCATGGCCAAGGCGGGCCGTGCCGAGCGCCTGGTGCTGGGCTTCGCCCGCGAGGTGACCGATCTGGCCAAGTCGCTGCCCGATACCGGGCGCAAGCGGCTGAAATCCATGTTCGCTGAGGGCCTGGCCGGGGAGGCGAACCTCCTGCCGCTCTTCCATCTCGTCCGCACCGCCTCGCTGCTGCGGGCGCGCGGCTTCGAGGTCCGCTTCGAGGGGCTGATCGACGGCGCCCGCCACGACCTGCTCATCGAGCGCGGCGGCACGGCGACCGAGGTGGTCTGCGAGACGGTTTCGGCGGAGGAGGGGCGGCCGCTGCACCGCGGCCATTGGGCCACCCTCGTGGACCGCGTGAATCCCGAGCTGCAGACCTGGCTCGCCGCCCATCCCGGCCGCTACATCCTGAAGATGACCCTGCCGGAGGGCGTGTCGGACCAGACGCGCCTCGCCGAGCTCCATGCCCGCATCTCCACCATGCTGGCCAATGAGCGGCGGCAGGATTCCAGCGCCGAGGCGGTCTTCAAGCTCGATCCGCTGGTGCTGGCCGGGGCCCAGGCGGCGAGCGACCCGCAGCGGGCGCTGCCGGCGCGGCTGCGACAGGTCTTCGGCGTGGAGGCGCATCTGGCCGTGACCGCCGATCCGGCCAGCGGCAGCATCTTCGTCATGGCCGCGCGGGCCGGGCGCGAGAATGCGATCTCCCAGGTCGTGGCCAAGCGCCTAGCCTCGACGGCCGAGGCGCGCCTTTCGGGGAGCCAACCGGGCATCCTCGCGGTCTTCCTGGACGATCTGGAAGCGGCTGAGTGGCACTCCCTGCGCGACACGCTGGAGCTTGAGGGCGCGGTGCGTCGCTTCCTCACCGTGCCGGTGGCCAAGCGCGTCGTCGCCGTGACCTGCACCACGCGGCAGGAATTCTTCGGCGCCGGCACCTCCGTTCCCGAGGGGGAGCTCCGCTTCCGCAATCCCGGCCATCCCGCGGCCAAGCTGGCGGGGCTGGAGCCCGCGATCAGCAGCAACTGACGAAGGGGGCCGATCCCGGCCCCGAGGCGGCGAGTACTCCCACGCCGCATGGAAACCCGACAGTATTCACGTTGCGGCGTCGCAAATCGGCGCGACGCTGGCAATTTGCGGGCGGAAACCACGCAGCGACATGGACGCCGGTTACGCTTCCGCTTAGTTACGAAATGCGACTTCTGTTCGGGGATCAGCTTGGGCCGGTTGGGATTATTCGCGGTCGCGGCGCTCGTGCTCGTCCTGGGCGCGTGGTTCGGCGGTGCCTTCCAGGGCGCACCCGTCGACGCCTCGTCCCGCTCGCCCGCAGCACCGCCCGCGACGACAGCGCAAGGCGGAAGCCCCGGATCCACCCGCCCGGCAACCATTGACGGCAATACGACCGCCGCCGTGCCGCCCGTTGTCGCCTCACCCCGTGAAACCGCCGCGCGCGTGGAGCCGGCTCCGCCGCGTCGTGAGCAGAGCGCCCCCGTCTCACCGCCCGCCGAGGCGGCGCGACCTGCCGCCGCGCCCGGTTCTCCCATTTCGCCACCAGCGGGCGTGGCCGCCGCCGCCGCCGCTACAGCCGCGCCCGCCGCGAGCCCCGAGGCCGCCAGGCCGCGCCCGGAGCCGCCGCGCTTCGACGTGGCGCGGGTCGGCGCACGCGGCGCGCTGGTCACGGCCGGCCGAGCCAGCCCGGGCGCCGAGGTGATCCTGTTCGAGAATGGCCGGGAGATCGGCCGCGCCCGCGCCGATGCGCGCGGCGAATGGGTCATTCTGCCGGATGGGCCCCTGACGCCCGGCGCTCGCGAGCTGACGCTGACGGCGCGCCTGCCGGGCGGTGAGCCCCTGGCTGGCGAGGCCAGCGTCGTGCTCGTCGTCCCCGGCCCGATCGCCCTGGCCGAGGCGCGGCCATCGCCCACGCCGGCCGGCGCCGCGCCCGCTTCCCGCCCCGCGGCGGAGCCGGCCTCGGCGGAGCCCGCCGCCTCGCCGCTGGTCCTGCTTCTGCCCGCCCCGGGCGTCGACGGGCCCATCCGGGCGCTGCAGGCCCCCACCGCGACGCGGCTTTCCATCGATCTCGTGGATTATGCCGGCGCTTCCGGCATGCGCTTCGCAGGCGCGGCGCCGGCGGGCTCCCATCTGCGCCTCTACATTGACGACGTGCCGGCCGGCGAGGTCGTCGCCGACGCGCAGGGACGCTGGAGCTATTCGCCGCCGAGCCAGCCCTCCTTCGGCCGGCACGTGCTGCGGGCCGACCATCTGGGCGCGCAGGGCCAGGTCATCTCGCGCGTCGAGCAGCCCTTCCAGCGCGATGCGCCGCCGGCGAATGTCTTGGCGGAGGCCGGGGCGCAGGGGCGTTACGTGGTGCAGCCGGGGAACAACCTGTGGCGCATCGCCCGCGGGACCTATGGCGAGGGTGTCCGCTACACGCAGATCTTCTCCGCGAATCGCGACCAGATCCGCAATCCGCACCTGATCTATCCGGGGCAGATCTTCACCCTGCCGCGCGCGGGCCACTGAGGCCGCCTTACGATCAGGCGCCGGCGGCCTCGAGCCGATCCAGATAGGGGTCCATCGCCATGGCGAAGCGGACCATGTCGCCGAGCAGGGCGACGGCCGTCGCCCCCGGCGGCGCTTCCATCTCCAGCGCGAGCCGGTGGTCGGCGGTGAGGCGGAGCCGCCAGCCGGCCGGCAGCTCGAGCGGTAGCGCGGCCACGGCCCGCAGGGTGGCGGCCCGGTCGGCATGACGGTCGGCGGTGGAGGGGATGCGCCCCGCCATGGCCCGCAGCTGCAGCGCGCGCTCCGTGACCAGGGCCCGGCAATCGCGCCCCCGCCAGGCGAAGCGCAGCTCCGGGCTGCTGCCGGGCGATCGGGGGGAGAGGGTGCCGTCGCTGCCGACGGCGAAGGGGCCCAGCGTGATCATGTCTTCCACAACTTGCCGCAGGAAGGTGAACAAGGGATAAACCAGAGCTATGTCCCTCGCGAACAGCCTGTCCCTCGTCCTTTCGCCGCCCCACCCGGCGGGCAAGCCCTTCATCTATGGCGGCGCCGGCGTGGCCGTGCTCGGCGGGATGCTGCTGGGCAGCTGGCTGTTCTGGCTGGGCGTCGCCTTCACGCTCTTCTGTCTCTACTTCTTCCGCGACCCCAAACGCGTGCCGCCGCAGGAGCGCGACCTCGTGATCGCCCCGGCCGACGGCAAGGTCGTGCTCGTCGGCCCGGCCATCCCGCCCGCCGAGCTGGAGATGGGTGAGGCGCCGCGCTGGCGCGTGGCCATCTTCCTCTCGGTGCTCGACGTGCATGTGAACTACGCCCCGGTACAGGGCCGCGTCAGCCGCATCGCCTATCGCCCGGGCACCTTCATCGACGCCAGCCTGGAGAAGGCCTCCACCGAGAATGAGCGCAACGCCCTGCGCTTCGACCTGGCGGATGGCCGTCAGCTCGCCTGCGTGCAGATCGCGGGCCTGGTGGCGCGCCGCATCGTCTGCACGGCGCGCGAGGGCGACCAGTTCCTGGCCGGCGACCGCTTCGGCATCATCCGCTTCGGCAGCCGCACCGACGTCTACCTGCCCGAGGGCGTGCGGCCCCGCGTGCTGGTGGGCCAGACCATGATCGGCGGCGAGACGGTCCTGGCCGATCTCGCGGCGACGGAAGGCGCGGGATGAACCGCCCGAGCCTCCGCGGCCGGCTACGCCACTTCAGCCCTCGCCAGCGGCCGCGCTTTCGCGGCCCGTCCTTCAACCGGCTGATCCCGAATCTGATGACGATGATGGGGCTGTGCTTCGGCCTCGTCGCCATCCGCTTCGCCATCGAGGGCCGCTTCCCGCAGGCCGCCTCCTTCATCGTGGTCGCGGCCGTGATCGACGGGCTGGACGGACGGATCGCGCGGCTGCTCAAGGGCACCTCGCGCTTCGGCGCCGAGTTCGACAGCCTGTCCGACTTCCTGTGCTTCGGCGTGGCGCCCGGGCTGATCCTCTATCTCTGGACGCTCCAGAACGCCGGGCCCCTGGGCTTCATCCCCTGCGTGATGTTCGCGGTCTGCAGCGCGCTGCGCCTCGCGCGCTTCAACGCGGCCAGCATCGCCGAGCCGGGCGTCGTGCCCGCGCCGAAGCCGGCCTATGCCTATAACTTCTTCACCGGCGTGCCGGCCCCGGCGGGCGCGGGTCTCGCGCTCTTCCCGCTCTTCGCCTCGCTCGCCTTCGCGGAATCGGAGTGGCTGCGCCTGGCGGAGGCCATCCGCTTCCCCCTGTTCAGCGCGATCGTGCTCTTCGTGGTGGGCGGGCTGATGGTCAGCACGCTGCCGTCCTGGTCCTTCAAGAACTTCAAGGTGCCGGCGCAGATGGTGCTGCCGCTGCTGCTGGGCACCGGTGCCTTCATCGCCTTCCTGGTGACCGAGCCCTGGGCCGCGCTGGCGCTGGGCGGCGCGATCTACATGGGGATGCTGTTCTTCTCCGCCCGTTCCTACGGGCGGCTGAAGCGCGAGGCCGAGGCGCTGGTCGCCCAGGGCGACGGCGCCCCCGTCCAGGAATGACGCCAGCCGCCGGGGAGCTTTCCCGGCGGTGGCATTTCGACCGGCTTAGCGGGTCAGCATCATCCCGATCGGAATCATCTCGGGGATCACCCGGCCCGTGAAGATGCGCAGCGTGTCGCGCGCGGTGGCGAGTGCCGCCGGCGGTGGTTCCGGCGGGGAGCCGAGGAAGGGACGCAGCTTCTCCGCCTCGAGGGATGCCGCCTCGATGGCGAGGTCGCGCAGGGCGGCGATCCGGCCCATGGCCATCATCGGCGAGAGCGCGCTGTAGAGAGGCCTCAGCAGGGCCGGCCAGACGGCGAGGTGCAGGTAGAGCGTGGGGATCACGCCGCCCTCATGCCCATGCAGGGCGGCCAGGGCGCGGACGTCGCGCGCCACCGCCTCGGGCAGGGCATCCAGCTTCGGCAGGGCTGGCGGTTCCGGCAGCATCCTGACGGGAGGCGTGGCGGCAGGCGACGGGGCCTCGCCTAACCTGCCGCGCTGCAGCGCGGTCAGCAGGATCAGATTGCTGAGATTGCCGCGATGGTAGGCGGCGGCCAGGGTGGCGGCTTCGGCGCCCATCCATAGCTTCGGCACGGAAAGCACCGTCTCGACGCGCGCGCGGGCGGCAGGCAGCAGGGGCAGGGCGGGGCGAACCGTTTCCCAGGCCCAGGGCAGCACCCCCTCCAGCGCCGCGAAATGGCGCCAGATGAGGTTCACGAGCGGCAGGCCATAGGCCTGCCGCAGCTCGGCGTAGATGGCAGCGACTTCGGGAGGCGCTTCCGCCTCCCGAATCTCGACGACCATTTACTTCCGCCGCTTCTCGACCAGCACGCCGGCCTCGGCGAGGCGGGCGATCTCCTCCTCCGAGAAGCCGTACTTCGCCAGCACCTCGTTGGTATGCTCGGCGAAGCGCGGCGGCGCGGCATGCGTGCCACCGGGCGTGCGGCTCAGCTTGATCGGCGTGCCGAGCGCGACGAAGCCGTCCTTCTCGGTGATCATGTTGCGATGCGCCGTGTGCGGCGCGGCCATCGCCTGGTCCACGCCGTAGACGGGGCCGGCCGGCAGGCCCGCCGCCAGCATGCGCTGGCAGAGCTCGATGCCGTCCTCGTCCGCGAAGCGCTTGTTCAGGATCTCGGTCAGCGCGGCCTTGTTGATCACGCGCTGGCCGTTGGTGGCGAAGCGCGGATCGGTGCCGAGGTCGTCGAGGCCCAGGAACTTGCAGAACTTCCGGAAGGTCGGGTCATTGCCGCAGCCGACGAAGATCTCGCAGGTCTTCGTGGTGAACTTGGCGTAGGGTGCCAGGTTCGGGTGCGGGTTGCCCGTGGCCACCGGCCGCTTGCCGTTCAGGAAGAAGTTGGCGGCATGCGGGTGCAGCAGCGCCATGCCGCAATCATGCAGCGTCATGTCGCAATACTGGCCCTTGCCGGACTTCTCCCGCTCCACGACCGCCATGAGGATGGCGATGGTGCTGAACAGGCCGGTGGCGATATCCACGATCGGCGTGCCGAGGCGCGTCGGTCCGGAATTCTCCGTGCCGTTGATCGACATGAGGCCGACCATCGCCTGCAGGATGGCGTCGTAGCCCGGGAAGCCGCCGAGCGGCCCCGTCGCGCCGAAGCCCGAGACGCGGCAATGGATCAGGCGGGGGAAGCGCTTGGACAGCACCTCCTCGTAGCCGAGGCCCCACTTCTCCATGCTGCCGGGCTTGAAGTTCTCGATGAGCACATCCGCGCCCTCGAGCAGGCGCAGCAGCACCTCGCGGCCCGCGGGTTGCGAGAGATCGAGGCCGACCGACTTCTTGTTGCGGTTCACGCCCAGGAAGTAGGAGGCATCGCCCTGATCGTCGAACGGAGGGCCCCAGTCGCGCACCTCGTCGCCCTGGGGCGGCTCGAGCTTGATGACGTCGGCGCCGTGATCGCTCAGCACCATCGTGCAATAGGGCCCGCCGAGCACGCGGGTGAGGTCCACCACGCGCAGTCCGGAGAGGGCGCCGGGGCCGGTGGCGAGGGCGCGGCCCTCTGCCATCGGAAGGGCGTCGTTCATGCCGCTAGCTTCCTGTTGAATACCCGGGCGCAGAACTCCGGGTAGGTTTCCATCATCTCGTCACACACCGATCCGCGCAGGAGCGCAAGCTCCTCGGCGGTGGGGGCGGGCGTCTGCGGCACCTCGCCCTCGACGTCGAAGTCGAAGCCGGTCATCGCGCGCACGCTTTCCACCGTCTCGCCCTCATGGACCGAGGTCAGCGAGAAGCGGCCGCGGTCGGGGTGGAAGGTGAAGACGCAGCGGCCCGTCACCAGCGCCTGGGCATGGCCGCGGCGATAGACGCCGGGCTCGCTGATGCCGGGGGCGGAGATGTTCGCGACCTTCTCTACCAGCACGCGCGGGCTGTGCTCCTCGCGGAAGAGGATCGTCCGGCCGGACATGAAGTACATGAAGGCCGAGCCGAAGCTGCCGGGGAAGCGCACCTCGCGGCCCGGCCAGGCGCCGGTGCCGATGAGGTTGAGGTTGGCCTGGCCGTCGATCTCGCCGCCGCCCAGGAAGAAGAGGTCGATCCGGCCCTGGCCGGTCAGGTCGAAGAGCTCGCGCGTGCCCTCGGTGAAGGGATTGCCGGAGCGCTTGTGCAGCAGCGAGAGCCGGACGGGCGCGCCCTGCTTCACGGCCAGCCAGCAGGCGGCCGCCGGAACGGGCGAGGCGGCGCCGACGGCGATGTGATGCGTCGGCACGGCGCGGATCAGCTTGGCCAGGGTGACGGCCAGCAGCTCCTCGGGGCGGTAGTCGGTGCTCATTCCGCGGCCTCCGCGCGTGCCTCGAAGACGTGCTCGGCGCACCAGTCGGCGAAGCCGCCATCGGTCTTGGCCGCACGGGCATAGGTGGAAACATAGGCGGCGTCGAAGCCGTACTGGTCGAGCAGGGCGGCCGGGCGCGCGCCGCGCTCGGCGATCGCGAAGGCCGAGATATAGGTCGCGTTGATGGTGCCGGAGGCCAGCTTCTCGTCTTCCAGGAAGTTGCCTTCCACCACGCGCTCCACCGTCACCAGCGCCCGCTTGGACGCATGGGCAATGGTGCCGCATTCGCGCCGGCGGCCGACATAGATATTGCCGTGGCTGTCGGCCATGGCGCCGTGGAAGACCGCGATGTCGGGATGGAGCGCGGGCAGGGCGACAATCTTCTCGTTGGCGTCGAAGGGGTTCTCTATCACCTTCCAGTCCGGGCGGTTCGCCAGGATGTCGCTGCCGATGATCCCGCGCAGCGGCATGAAGGGCACGCCCTTCTCGGCGGCCTGCAGCATGGTGTGGATCGCCGGGCAGGTGGCGTCGGTGATGGTGATGGTGCCGGCCTTCAGCGCGGCGGTGAAGCGCGGCGCGAAGCCGGCCTCGCCGAGGCTGACCGCGCTGGTCTGCACCGAGGCGACGCAGCCGGCGCCGATGAGGATATCGGTGGCGAAGCCCGAGACGGGCACGCCGAGCAGGCGCAGGTTCCGCGCGCCCTTACGGATCAGCGCCTTGGCGAGCGCGACGGAGGGCAGCGAATTGTCGGGCGGGAGGGCGATCAGCGCCCCGTCCGGCACGCTCGCGGCCATGGATTCTATGTCGGTGGGGTTCATCTTGCGTTCCTTCCTGCCTGAATCTACGCGGAAGTTTCACGCGAGGCGAGGGGGGAAGCCATGATCCTGAGGAGTGAGAGGCTGACCCTGCGGCCGCCCGAGCCCGCCGATGCGGAGGAGCTCGCCGCGATCAACGGCGATCCGGGCGTGATGCGGCACTTCCCCGGCACTCTTACGCGCGCGGAGAGCGACGCCTTCCTGGGGCGGCTCATCGCCCACCACGCCGAGCACGGCTTCGGCTTCTGGAGCGTCGAGCGGCGGGAGGCACCGAGGCTCGTCGGGCTGGTGGGCCTCATGCGGGTCGGCTTCGAGGCGCGCTTCACCCCGGCGGTGGAGGTGGGCTGGCGCATCGCGCCCGGCCACCAGCGGCGCGGCTATGCCGAGGAGGCGGCGCGCCTGGCGATCGAGGCCGGGCTGGGGCCGCTCGGCCTGCCCGAGATCTTCGCGTGGACGATCCCGCCCAACGAGGCCTCCTGGAGGCTCATGGAGAAGCTCGGCATGGCGCCGGACGGCGAGTTCGAGCACCCACGACTGCCCGAGGGTCATCCGATGCGCCGGCACCTGCTCTACCGGATCGCCCGCCCCGGCTGAGGGGCGGGATCAGAGGTCGATGGGCTTGCCGCCGTCCGGCGACGGCGGGGGCTCGGCGGGCGGCAGCGCCGCCGGGGGCGTCTTGTCCGGGGGGAAGCCCCAATGGGGCACGTCCCCGGGCCCAGACGGGCCGGGCGGCGCGAGGCCAGGGGAGGGCATGCCCGCCGGCGGCGGGACGGGCGCGTCGCTCATCATCCGCAGGCAGCCCATGAAGGCGCCCATCACGGCATTGGTGCCGGTG
This sequence comes from Roseococcus pinisoli, assembly GCF_018413645.1. Taxonomy (GTDB): domain Bacteria; phylum Pseudomonadota; class Alphaproteobacteria; order Acetobacterales; family Acetobacteraceae; genus Roseococcus; species Roseococcus pinisoli. Next base: position 1,246,297 of record NZ_JAHCDA010000002.1, on the reverse strand, counting down.
AGGCTGAGGTTCCAGGGCGAATCCTGGCCGCTGGGGAACTCCACCCGCATGACCGAGCCCCGCCGGAAGGCGGCCTCGAAGCCTTCGGGCCCTTCGAGCGAGAGCGGCAGGACGAGGCTGCGGCCGGTGCCAACCGCATTCGCCGAGAAGCTGCGCCGGTTGTCGATGACGATCCGTACGGGGCGGTTCCCCCCGGTGCCGAGGCTCCAATTCGTCCGGGACAGCCGGAGCAGCGGCCGCTCGAGCCCCACCGGCTGCTCGAGAAGGAAGTGGCGGCCGGTGCGGGGGTCGCGCGTCTCCAGCCCGCAGAGGGGCGTGCCGTCGGAGCCCGTGCCGCCGAAGGCGGACCAGCCGTTGGTCTGCGCGATGATGCGGGTCTGGGCCTGGGCGGCCGGCGCCGCGAGCGTCGCGGCGAGGAGAAGGATCGGGGCGATATGGCGCATGGGAAGACTGCTCAGAAGGGTTCCGCGCGGTCATGCCGCAGGAGGCGGGCGTAGCCGGATTTCTCGCGGTCGTGGCCGGTCACGGCATCGGCCAGGGCATCCAGCCAGCCGGCGAACCAGGCTTTGCCCCAGTCGCCGGTCTGCGCCATCGGGTTCTCCAGGACGGAGGATCCGGCCTGGAAGGCCTGGCGGCCCGCGGCGTAGGCATCGTCGCTGACGAAGCGGTCTTCGGGGTCCACATCCTCGGGCATGGGATCGATCATAAGTCCGTAACGTCCGAAAGCCCAGCGGGCTGCGGGAGCGGCCGACCGTGCCTATATTGGCCGCATGAACCTGATCAGCGCGCCCATGCTCTTCAAGCCCATCCGGCAACCCATGCCGCCGGCGGGCAAGCCGCTGACGGTGGAGAGCCCCTTCCAGCCCAATGGCGACCAGCCGCGCGCGATCGAAGAGCTGATCGGGGGCGTCAACGGCGGCGATCGCGATCAGGTGCTGCTCGGCGTCACCGGCTCGGGCAAGACCTTCACCATGGCGAAGGTGATCGAGGCGGTGCAGCGCCCGACGCTGATCCTGGCGCCGAACAAGACGCTGGCGGCGCAGCTCTACGGCGAGATGAAGAGCTTCTTCCCCGACAACGCGGTCGAATACTTCGTCAGCTACTATGACTATTACCAGCCCGAGGCCTATGTCCCGCGCACCGACACCTACATAGAAAAAGACAGCCAGATCAACGAGCAGATTGACCGCATGCGGCACTCCGCCACGCAGTCGCTGCTCGAGCGGCGGGACGTGGTGATCGTGGCCTCGGTCTCCTGCATCTACGGCATCGGCTCGGTCGAGACCTATTCGAACATGGTCGTGAAGCTGGAGCGCGGCGGGTCCATCCCGCGCGACGCGCTGCTCAAGGGCCTGGTCGAGCAGCAGTACCGGCGCAACGACGCCGCCTTCCAGCGCGGCACCTTCCGGGTGCGCGGCGAGAACCTGGACGTCTGGCCGGCGCATCTGGAGGACCGGGCCTGGCGCATCAGCCTCTTCGGCGACGAGGTGGAGGCGCTGCGCGAGTTCGACCCGCTGACGGGCGAGATCACCGGCGAGTTCGACAAGATCTCGATCTACGCCAACAGCCACTACGTCACGCCGCGGCCCACGCTCCAGCAGGCCATCGGTCGCATCAAGACCGAGCTGAAGGAGCGGCTGAAGGAGCTGGAAGCCGAGGGCAAGCTGCTGGAGGCCCAGCGGCTCGACCAGCGCACCACCTTCGACATCGAGATGATGGAGACCACCGGCTCCTGCAAAGGCATCGAGAACTACTCTCGCTACCTCTCCGGCCGGAATCCGGGCGACCCGCCGCCGACCCTCTTCGAATACCTGCCCGAGGGCGCGCTGCTGGTCGTGGATGAAAGCCACGTCACGGTCCCGCAGATCGGCGGCATGTTCCGGGGCGACTATGCGCGCAAGATCATCCTCAGCGACTTCGGCTTCCGCCTGCCGAGTTGCACCGACAACCGCCCGCTGAAATTCGAGGAGTGGGAGAGCTTCCGGCCGCAGACGGTCTTCGTCAGCGCCACCCCTGGCCCCTGGGAGATGGAGCGCACGCAGGGCGTCTTCGCCGAGCAGGTCATCCGCCCGACCGGCCTCGTGGATCCCGTCTGCGATATCCGCCCCATCGAGGGCCAGGTGGACGACCTGCTGGCCGAGGTGAAGGCCGTCGCGGCCAAGGGCTTCCGCTCGCTCGTCACGGTGCTGACGAAGCGCATGGCCGAGCAGCTCACCGAATACCTCACCGAGATGGGCGTGAAGGTCCGCTACCTGCACAGCGACGTCGACACGCTGGAGCGGATCGAGATCATCCGTGACCTGCGGCGCGGCGTCTTCGACGTGCTGGTGGGCATCAACCTGCTGCGCGAGGGGCTCGACATTCCCGAATGCGGGCTGGTCACCATCCTGGACGCGGACAAGGAGGGCTTCCTGCGCTCCACCACCTCGCTGATCCAGACCATCGGCCGCGCCGCCCGCAATGCCGAGGGCCGCGTCATCCTCTACGCCGACCGCATGACCGACAGCATGAAGCGCGCACTGGAGGAGACGGAGCGGCGCCGCACCAAGCAGATCGCCTACAACACCGAGCACGGCATCACGCCGACCACCATCCGCCGCGAGATCGCCGACGTGCTGCGCGACGTCAGCCAGGGCGACTACGTGACCGTCGAGGCCGTGGAGGGCGATGCCGAGGCGCAATTCGTCGGCAAGGACCTGCGGCAGGCGATCGCGGAGATGGAGAAGAAGATGCGGGCGGCCGCGGCCGACCTGGAGTTCGAGACCGCCGCCCGCTACCGCGACGAGATCAAGCGGCTGGAGGCGCTGGAGCTCGGCATCCCGGGCGAGGGCGCGCTCCTGGCCAACGAGGCTGGTCGCTCGTTGCGCGAGGCGGTGCCGCGGGCCGGCGCGGCAGGGAAGGCGTCTGCGAAGAAGGATTGGAAACCCAAGCCGCTGGGCCCGGGCGGTGGGGGATATGACCCCAAGAAGATGAAGCGTGGTGCCCGTCGCTAGACGGGGCGGGCGACCCCGGCGGGAAGGCCGGGGCGGCTAGCTGCCGGGGCTATGCGCGCGGACGAGGTCCAGCAGCGCGGCGGGAACGGGCTCCTGCGTGACCTCGCCGAAGCTGGCGCGCAGGCTGCGATTCAGCCAGCTGTCGAAGGCCACTTCCGAGGTGCTGTTCCGTCGGGACCTTTGCGACCCTGTAGACGCACGGGGCATCGCCTTCTCTTCTCCTGGCTCGTGACCGCTGGTCATTTGAGGCTGTCGACCTCTGAATAGTGGATGCCCGGCAAGTAGGCGCAGGATGCCGCGACGCTTTGTCCCGGCAGCGCCGAACGTACGTCGTCGGACATGCCGGTGGAACGCCGATATGTCGAAACGGTTTCAGCCCTGTGGCAAGATCTGCGGGGCTGTGTCGCCGGGACGACGGCGCGGGGTTGCCCGCGCCGCTGGAGGCCGGTCATGACGATGCTCACCCCCTGCGCAACGAGTTGTAATCAAACGGGGTTCGGGCCTGCAGCGCTTCCTTCGAGGCACCCGGCATCACGATCCGGCTGTGCTCCGCGCTCCAGCGGAGATCGTTGAGCGGAACCGCCACCAGCTTTCCGCCGATGCCGAGGAAGCCACCCACCTGGATCACGGCGATCGGGCCCTGCGTCTCGCCGGAGGGCGCCGAAAGGATCACGTCGTCGACCTCGCCGATGCGTTCGTTGCGCTCGTTGTAGATGTTCCCGCCCAGGATCTGGCTCAGCCGCGGCCGCTCGATCACCACGGAGCCCGAGGTCGCCGCCAGCACGGCGGCAGCAGGCGCCGAGATGGCCGGCGCGGCGGGGGTGGTGGTGGAGGATTGGCGCGCGGCGCGGTCCAGCGCGGTGCCGGGCGGGTTGTTGCCCGTGCCGTCGGGGTTCGTCGGCTGGCCGGTCAGGCGGTCGATCGTGCGGCCCACCGCCGTGCCCGGCGGGTTGCCGGGCGCGCCGTCCGGGATCGTGGGATTGCCCGTGGCGCGGTCGATCGCGCGGCCCACAGCGGTGCTCGGCGGATTGCCCGGCGTGCCGTCGGCCTGGGCGAAGGCGAGCAGGGGGAGGGCCACCAGGCCGGCCGCCAGGGTCATCGGAGCGAGCTGTGCGTGAAGGGTCTTCATGAGCGCGTCTTCCTGTTTGAATGCTGGTTTTTCAACGATTCAGAAGCCTTCGGGTTGGCTGGAATCCGGTGAACAGGCGCCATTCATTGGTGGGTCGGAACGGCGCGGCCCCAACGGAAAACGGGCGGGAGTTGCCCCCCGCCCGTTCCCGTTCGACCTGGAGGCCAGGCTTATCGCCGGATGAGGCTCGCGATGACGAAGCCGGCCAGCGCCGCGACGCCGAGAGCGATCAGCGGCTTGTCGTGCACGGCGTCGGAGGCGCGATCGGCCTGGTGGCGGACGGTCTCGCTCGCGCTCTTGCCAAGGGAGGAGGCGCGGTCGGCCACGGCGGAGACCGCCGGCGTGACGCGGTCGTTCAGCAGGGATTCCACCTTCTCGCGCAGCTGCGAGATCTCGGCCCGGGCATCGGAGACGAGGCGCGAGGCGTCGTCCTTCGCGCCATAGGCGAGGTCACGCGCGCCGCCGGCGAGACGCTGGGCTTCGTTCTTGGCGTCGTTGGCGAGGTTGCGGGCGTTTTCAACGGTCTGGGACATCGTATAGCTCCTATTGAAATGTTCAGCCGAGATGGCTGCGCAGCAGCCAGGCGGCCTTCTCGTGGACCTCGATGCGCTTCACGAGCATGTCGTGCGTCGCGAGGTCATCCGCCTCGTCCGCCTCCTCGGCCAGTTCGCTTGCGCGGGCGGCCAGGGTGGCGTTGTCCTCGGCGAGGAGGCGGGCAGCCTCCGTGGTGGTGACGGGGCCTTCCTGCCCGTCATGCAGGCGGGCGAGATGCAGCATCGCGCCAAGGCCGCCCGGTGCCAGCGCATCCAGCGCGCGGACGCGTTCGGCCAGTTCGTCGATGCTGGCGAAGAGCTCGCCGTACTGGGCCTCGGTCAGCTTGTGCAGACCGAAGAAGTTCGGGCCGGTCGCATTCCAGTGGCAGGCCTGGGTCTTGCCCAGCAGAACGTAGGTATCCGCCAGGAAGCCATTGAGGGACGCGGCCACCCCGGCCTCCGCCTTGTTGGTGGCGGGGCGCTTCTTCGTCTTGGTATCGCTCGGCATGGAATCCCGATCCTCAGCGCCAGACCGGCCGGCCGAGATTGACCGTGTTGGGCGAGGTCAGGCCACCAACCGCGCCGCCTGCCACGGCACCGGCCGCAGCGCCCGCGAGCGGATTGCCGCCGATCGCGCCGATCGCCGCACCGCCAGCACCGCCGAGCAGCGCGCCGGAGCCCACCCGGTCGCCCGTGCTGTAGCCACAGGCCGAAAGGGTTCCGAGGAGAAGCAGAGCCCCGGCCGTCCGAGATACCTTGAGCATTGTTGTTCCTCCGAACATTTGATGCAGGGGAAACGCGCGAAGCGCGGCGCGCGTTGCATCGCCGTCTCGGGAAAGCTCTCTCAGCCGGAGCTCGTGGAAGCCAACGCCCCGGCCAGTACCTGGCGGACGCCCTGGGGCGTCATGGGGCGGCCCTTCAGCAGTTCGGGCGACAGCCGCAGGACGAGCCGCGCGCGTTGCCGCAGAATCTCGCCGAGCCGCTCATCCTGATGCTCCGCGAGCCGCCCGGCGATCAGCACCACATCCACGCGCCCTGCCTGGCCGGCGAGGAAGATCGCTTCTGCGACGGAGCGCGCCGGCCCCAGCACGCGGCAGCCGCCCTCGCGCAGGGCCGCGGCGATGGAGATGTCGGGCGAGGGGACGTCCTCCAGGAGCAGCACGCTGCGGCCGGCGAGCGGCTTGCCCTCGAGACGGCCACGCGAGTGGTCGGGCGCCAGCGCCTCGGCGCCAATCTCCAGGACGCAGCTCAGTCCCTCGGTTGCCCATTGCCGGTGGATGTCACCGGCGAGCTGGGTGCGCATATTGGCGTCGATCAGCATGGTGCCGAAGCCGGTCCGCGCCGGCGGGCCGGCGAGCGGCGGCCCGCCGCTCTCCGTCCAGTGCAGCTCGGCGCCCTTGTCGGTGCGCATCCAGGTGATGACGACCTGGCCGCTCTCGTCGGAAAGGGCGCCGTGCCGCAGCGCGTTGCTGACCAGCTCGTGCAAGGCGAGTGCCAGGGGCTGGGCTCCCTCGGCGACGAGGCCGATCGGCGGGCCGGAGGCCTCGATGCGGCCGGGATGGGCGGCCAGTTCGCGGATGACGATCTCGCCGAGATCGGCCCCCAGCCAGTTCTCCCGCGAGAGGACGTCATGCGCGCGGCTGATCGCGCCGATGCGGCCCTCCAGCTCCTCGACCAGCGCGGGAACGTCGTCCGGTGCGTCCGCGGCGGAGAGACGCAGCAGGCCGCGCACGACGCTCAGCGCATTCTGCGCGCGATGGTCCACCTCGCGGGAGAGCTGCCGGGCGGAATCCTCCATGCGGCGCCGGGCGGTGATGTCGACCACCGCCCCGCTGATGGTGGCCACGGCGCCCGAATGGTCGCGCACGGCGTGATAGCTGCAGAGCCAGTGCCGCTGATCGCCGTCCAGATGCGTGGAGACCTCGATATCCTCCAGCGCGTTGCCCGTCGCGACGACCTCCCGGAGCCTTTCCTCGAGCTCGGCGGCAAAGTCGGGGGCCATCTCGGCCAGGCTGCGTCCGGGGTGCTCGGAAGCCGGACGGCCATGGGCCCGGGCCAGCCTTCCGTTGACGGCGAGGAAGCGCAGGTTGCGGTCCAGCAGGCAGAGGCCGACCGGCGCGTGCGCATAGACGGCGTGCAGCTGGGCGTCGCTCTCCTCGGCGCGCGCTTCAGCCCGCAGGCGATCGCGGACGTCGATGCCGAAGAGCGCCCAGGCCAGCACCTCCTTCTTGTCGGAGACGGCCGGGGCGCCGGTGAAGAGGCAGCGATGGCCGCTGCGCAGCGTCACCTCCCGGATCAGCGAGGGGCCTTCCGGATCGCCCACGGCCGCGTACCAGACGGCTTCGAAGGAAAGTCGGTCGGCGGGGGCGATGGCCTCCAGCCAGCCGTCGCCACGACTTTCGTTGAGGTCGAGACCGGTGGCGTCCCGCCAGCGGAGATTGACCCATTCCACGCGCCCCGCATGGTCGGCGGCCAGCACGAAGAGCGGCGCGGTTTCCATGCAGGCCTGCCACCGCGCCTCGGCCCGCTGCTGCGCCTCGACCGTCTGCGCCATGCTGTCGAAGGCTCCGGCGAGGCGGCGGAAATCGCGCCCGCCGCCGATCCTGCCCACCCGCGCGCTCCAGTCCTGCGCGCCCCAGCGCCGCGCGGCGCCGAGCAGGGCCTGGACCGGACCCTCGGCGGCCGCGTGGAACACCGCGAGGCCGATCAGGAAGCTCAGGAGCAGGCCGCCGACGATCATCAGGGCCGTGTCGAGGGCGACATCGGCGCCATCGGCCTTGTCCTGGCGCAGGCCGACCGCGACGAAGAGGCCTCCGGGACCCTCATGGGCCGGCACATAGGCGAGGCGGCGCAGCCCTTCCTCCCCCGTCGCCGCCACGACGCCCGCGGCGGCGGCGTCGAGGAAACGATGCGCCAGCCCGGACAGCTGGCTGCCGACCAGCGTCTCGGTGCGGCGGGAGCTGGCGAGGACGATGCCGTTGCGGTCGGCAATGGTCGCGATCGCCAGGGGCGGCAGCCCCATGGCGCCGAGATCCTCCGCCAGCCAGTCGAGCGAGAGGGTGACGGCGGCCGCGCCCACCAAGCGGCCCGAGGCGTCGCGCAGCGGCTGGGCGAGGCTCAGCGTGCCGCCCGCCGGGGCCACGCCGGCCTGGTAGCTGCTGACCTGGAACCCCTCGCCCCGCAGGACCGCCAGCAGCCCGGGGTCCGGCGGTGCGGAGGCCCGCGTGGTGCAGATCACCCGGCCATTGGCATCGGAGAGGACGGCGTTGAGGTAGCGCGGATTGGCTTCCAGCGCCCGGTGCAGGAACGTCGCGCATTCCCGACCCGCGAGGATCGGCGTCGCGGCCATGGCGCTGAGGATCTGCCGTGCCGCGCCGAAGGTGGCGGCCTGCTGCGTGGCGACGCGCTGCAGCAGCGAGGTGACCTGGTCGATCTCCTGGGTCTCGCGGGCGGTCCTGGATTCCTGGTCGAGCTTGAGCAGCACCGCTCCGGCTGGGACGAGGGCCACCATGAGGCCAAGAAATCCACGCAGGGCCAAGGGCACGAAGGCCGTCCTCGCGACGATAAGTGCCATCCGAACGCCGCGTGGAGAGACGGGTTGCCGTTCAACCTTCGGGAGGACGAACCGCCGCGATCAGGAACTCCCGGTTGCCTTCCGGGCCGAGGATGGGGCTGGGCTCGACGCCGAGCACGCGCCAGCCCGGCAGGGCGGCCCACCAGGCGGAAATCTCGGCGCAGACGCGCTCATGCACCGCGGCGTCGCGAACCACGCCGCCCTTGGCGATGGCGGGGCCAACCTCGAATTGCGGCTTGATCAGCGCGATGGCCCAGGCGCCCGGCCCGCAGAAGGAGAGGGCCGCCGGCAGGACCACGCGCAGCCCGATGAAGCTGGCGTCGCAGACCAGGACGCCGAGGGGCGGCAGGTCGCCTTCCTTCAGATGGCGGGCGTTCACGCGCTCCCGCACCGTCACGCGCGGGTCGTTGCGCAGCTTCCAGGCGAGCTGGCCGTGGCCAACATCGACCGCGTGGACATGGGCCGCGCCGTGATGCAGCAGCACGTCGGTGAAGCCGCCGGTGGAGGAGCCGAGGTCCATGCAGACCCGGCCCTCCGGCGACAGGCCGAAATGCTCGATTCCATGTGCCAGCTTCACGCCTCCGCGCGAGACCCAGGGGTGGTCCTGGCCGCGCAGCTCGACGGCGCGGTCGGGCGCGATGACCTCGCCGGGCTTGTTGATGCGCTGCTCGCCCGAATAGACGAGCCCTGCCATGATGAGCGCCTGCGCGCGGGTCCGCGATTCCGCGAGCCCGCGTTCCACCAGCGTCACATCCGCGCGCTGGCCCTTCCTGCGTGAGGCGGCCTCGTCAGCCATCCGATCCGGCCCTCATGACGCGCCCCCAGGGGCGCGCCGCTCCCTTCAGGCCGAGGCCGGAACCGCGAGCGCGCTCTTGCCCAGCGCCGCCAGCGCGGTCTCGACGATCTGCGGGGCGTTGAGCCGCGCGAGGTCGTACTGCTTGCGCGGTGCCTCGTGGTCGATCCAGATGTCGGGCAGGGTCATCGGCCGCAGCTTCAGGCCGTGATCCAGCAGGCCATGGGTGGCGAGGTGATGCATCACCAGGCCGCCGAAGCCGTTCACGCTGCCTTCCTCGATGGTGATCAGGACCTCGTGGTGGCGGGCGAGCTGCTCGATCAGCTTGGTGTCCAGCGGCTTGGCGAAGCGCGCATCGGCGACCGTGGTGGAGAGGCCGAAGGTCGCCAGCTCGTCGGCGGCCTTCAGGCATTCCTGCAGGCGCGCGCCGTAGGAGAGGATGGCGACCTTGGTGCCCTCGCGCAGGATGCGGCCCTTGCCGATGGGCAGGACGGTGCCGCGGGCCGGCAGCGCCTCGACGCCCAGGCCCTCGCCGCGCGGGTAGCGCACGCCCGAGGGGCCGTCGTCGATCGCGGCCATGGTGGCGACCATGTGCGCGAGCTCGATCTCGTCGGCGGCCGCCATCAGCGTGAAGCCGGGCAGGCAGCCGAGATAGGCGATGTCGAAGCTGCCGGCATGGGTGGCGCCGTCGGCGCCCACCAGGCCCGCGCGGTCCATGCCGAAGCGCACCGGCAGGTGCTGCAGCGCCACGTCATGCACCACCTGGTCGTAGCCGCGCTGCAGGAAGGTCGAATAGATCGCGCAGAAGGGCTTCATCCCCTCGGTCGCCATGCCGGCGGCGAAGGTGACGGCGTGCTGCTCGGCGATGCCCACGTCGAAGCAGCGGCGGGGGAAGCGCTTGGCGAAGAGGTCGAGTCCGGTGCCCGAGGGCATGGCGGCGTTCACGGCCACGATGCGCTCGTCGGCCTCGGCCTCGGCGATCAGCGACTGGGCGAAGACCTTGGTGTAGCTCGGCGGGCCCGGCGGCGGCTTCTGCTGCTCGCCGGTCACGACGTTGAACTTCACCACGCCATGGTACTTGTCGGCGCTGGCCTCGGCCGGGGCGTAGCCCTTGCCCTTCTGCGTCACGGCATGGAGCAGGAAGGGGCCCTGCTGGCCGGAATCGCGCAGGTTGCGCAGCACGGGCAGCAGGTGGTCGAGGTTATGCCCGTCGACGGGGCCGACGTAGTAGAAGCCCATCTCCTCGAAGAGCGTGCCGCCGGTCAGCAGGCCGCGGGCATATTCGTCGGCGCGCTTCGCCGCGCGCTCCAGCGGGCCCGGGAAGTTCTTGGCCATCTTCGCCATGAACTCGCGCACCGACAGGAAGGGGCGGGACGAGATGGTGCGGCTCAGATAGGCCGACATGGCGCCCACGGGCGGGGCGATCGACATGTCGTTGTCGTTCAGGATGACGATGAGGTTCGCCTTGCTGGCGCCCGCATTGTTCATCGCCTCATAGGCCATGCCGGCCGACATCGAGCCGTCGCCGATGACGGCGATCACATGCCGGTCGTTGCCCTGCAGTTGGCTCGCCACCGCCATGCCGAGGCCAGCGGAAATGGAGGTCGAGGAATGGGCGGCGCCGAAGGGGTCGTATTCGCTCTCGCTGCGCTTGGTGAAGCCGGAAAGACCTTCCGGCTGGCGCAGGGTGCGGATGCGGTCCCGCCGGCCGGTCAGGATCTTGTGCGGATAGGCCTGGTGGCCGACGTCCCAGATCAGCCGGTCGTTCGGCGTGTCGAAGACCGCGTGGACGGCGACCGTCAGCTCGACCACGCCGAGCGAGGCGCCGAGATGGCCCCCGGTGACGGAGACGGCGCTGATGGTCTCGGCGCGGACCTCGTCCGCCAGCTGCTTCAGCTGGTCGGAGGAGAGGTTGCGCATGTCCGCGGGAAAGCGGACGCGGTCGAGCAGGGGGGTTTCGGGGCGGTCTTGCATCAGTTCCTCCGCTCGATCACGAAATAGGCGAGCGCCCGCAGAAGGCCAGCTTTTTCGTCGAAGCCTTCCAGGTGATTGCGTGCCTGGGCGACCAGCCGCTCGGCCTGCAGCCGCGCGCGCTCGACGCCGAGAAGCCCGACCAGCGTGGCCTTGCCGGCGCCGGCATCCTTGGCCGTCGCCTTGCCCATGACCTCGGTGGAGGCGGTGGCGTCCAGCAGGTCGTCGGCGATCTGGAAGGCGGCGCCGAGGTCGCGGCCGTACTGGGCCAGGGCCTGGCGCTGGGAGGCGGCGGCCTTACCCAGCACCGCGCCGGCCTCGGCCGAAAATTCGATGAGCTTGCCGGTCTTGAGCAGCTGGAGCCGGCCGATGGCCGATTCCTCCAGCGGCGCCTTGGCCTCCTCGGCCATCATATCCAGCATCTGGCCGCCGCACATGCCGCGCGGGCCGGCGGCATGTGCCAGCATGCGCACGAGCTCGATGCGGACCTGCGGGTCCGGATGGGTGGCCTCTTCGGCGAGGACGCTGAAGGCCTGGCTCTGCAGCGAATCGCCCGCGAGGATCGCGGTCGCCTCGTCGAAGGCCTTGTGATTGGTCGGCTTGCCGCGCCGCAGGTCGTCATTGTCCATGGCCGGAAGGTCGTCATGGACAAGGCTGTAGGCGTGGATCATCTCGATGGCCGAGGCGACGCGCAGCGCCGAGGTGCGAGAGACGCCGAACTGCTTCGCGCCTTCCAGCACCAGGAAGCCGCGCAGGCGCTTGCCGCCGCCGATGGTGGAGTAGCGCATCGAATCGAACAGGCGCGCCTCGTCGCCCTGGACGGCGGGCAGGAGCTGATCGAGCGCTGAATCTATGTCCTGTGCGGCCTGCGCCATCGCGGCCGAGAGGGAGGCGGCGGAAATACCGCCCGTCACCATTTCCATAACTTTTCCCGCGATCCTATTCCACGTCACGCAAGGCGAGGCCGCCCGCGCCTTCGACCACTGCCTGCACCTTCGCCTCGGCCTCGGCCAGCTTGGCCTCGCAGTGGCGGCGCAGGGCCGTCCCGCGCTCATATTCCGCGATGGCCTGGGCGAGCGTGCTGCGGCCACCTTCCAGGGACCGGACGATCCCCTCGAGCTGGCTCAGCGCCTCCTCGAAGGGCAGGTCCCGGATGTCGTCGCCGGCAGGCTGGGCCGCCGAAAGGGCGTCGGTGGTCATCGTTGCCCCTCCTTGGGCACCGTCTCGATGAACGGGCGAGTATAGGACCTTCGGGCGCGAATCCCAATGCCCCGAACCGATCGGTATCAACTGCGCAGAAGGGTCCGGACATGTGCCGCGGCCGAGCTGGCAAGTGCGGCGAGGTCATAGCCGCCCTCCAGCAGGCTGACCACCCGGCCCCCGCAGCAGCGGTCGGCCAGGGCGCAGATCTGCTGCGTGATCCAGGCGAAATCCGGCTCGGCGAGGCGCAGCTGGGCCAGCGGATCGCGGGCATGGGCGTCGAAGCCGGCCGAGACGATCACGAGCTGGGGCGCGAAGGCCTCGACGGCCGGCAGCAGCCCCTCCCAGGCCTCGCGGAAGGCATCGCCGCCGGCGCCGGGGGGCAGGGGGGCGTTGAAGACATTGCCCACCCCCGTCTCAGAGGCCTCGCCCGTGCCCGGATAGAGCGGCATCTGCTGGGAGGAGGCGAAGAGGATCGAGGGGTCGTTCTGCACGCAATCCTGCGTGCCGTTGCCGTGATGGACGTCGAAATCGAGAATCGCGACCCGTTCGAGCCCATGGACGGCCTGGGCGTGGCGGGCAGCCACCACCGCGTTGGAGAAGAAGCAGAAGCCCATGGGCCGCCGCCGCTCGGCGTGGTGCCCGGGGGGGCGGGTGGCGCAGAAGGCGCGGAGCACCTGGCCGGTGCAGACCTCGTCCACCGCGCGCACCGCCGCGCCCGCCGCCAGCAGCGCCGCCCGCGCGCTGCCTGCGGACATGATGGTGTCGCCGTCCAGCGCGATCCGGTCGCCCTCACGGGGGCGGATGGCGAGGATGGCCTCCACATAGTCGGCCGGATGGACGCGGGTGAGCTGCTCGAGGGTCGCCTCCTCCGGCTCGTCGCGGAGCAGGTCGGCGAATTCTTCCGAATCAAGCGCCTGCAGGACGGCACGCAGCCGGTCCGGGCATTCCGGGTGCCCCTCGCCCATGTCGTGCTGGAGGCCGTCGCGATGGGTGAGGAGCAGGACGGTCACGCTTCCTGCCTCCGTCGCAGGGCGAAGCGGAAGACCCGTTCGCCGGGTCGGCCCTGCTCCTCCGCCCAGGCCAGGAGCTCGTGCCCCGTCTCCTGCGCATAGGCGTGGAAGTCCTTCACCGCGGCGGGGTCGGTGGCGAGCAGGACCAGGGTCTCCCCCGGCGCCATCGCGCGAAGGGCCTTGTTGGCCTTGAGCACGGGGAGCGGGCAGGCGAGGCCGCGCAGGTCGAGGGGGTCGGGCATCGCGCTATCCAGCATCCCCGGGGGCTTGCCCGCAAGGGTCCGCCCGCGCAGCTTGCCGGCCATGCGGATCGGCGTGGATGTGGGCGGAACCAAGATCGAGGTGGCGGCGCTGGACGCCGGCGGCGCGCTGCGGCTGCGCCGCCGCCGCGCCACGCCCCCGGATTATCAGGGGGTGATCGCCACCGTCGCGGCGCTGGTGGCCGAGGCGGAGGCCGAACTCGGCCAGCGCGGCACGGTGGGCATCGGCATCCCGGGCAGCCTTTCGCCCGCGACGGGGCTGGTGCGGGGCGCCAATTCCACCTGGCTCAATGGCGGCCGGCTGGATGCCGACCTCGCCGCCGCGCTGGGGCGGGAGGTCCGCCTGTCCAACGACGCCAATTGCCTGGCGCTCTCCGAGGCGGCGGACGGGGCGGGGGCAGGGGCCTCCAGCGTCTTCGCCGTCATCCTCGGGACCGGCGTGGGCGCGGGCATCGTGGTGGGCGGCCGCGTGCTGGAGGGCTTCAACCGCATCGGCGGCGAATGGGGCCACAACCCGCTGCCCTGGATGACGGCGGAGGAGTTCCCGGGGCCGGCCTGCTGGTGCGGCCAGCGCGGCTGCATCGAGACCTTCCTCTGCGGCCCCGCCCTCGCGGCCGATGCCGACGGGCCCGGCGCGCGCGATGCCTCCGGACTGCCGGGACGCGCGGATGCGGCGGCGCGGGGCGCGCTGGCCCGGCATGCCGACCGCCTGGCGCGGGCGCTGGCGCATGTGGTGAACCTCCTGGATCCGGAGGTCATCGTGCTGGGCGGCGGCCTGTCCAACATGACGCATTTCTACGAGGCGCTGCCGCGGCTGCTGCCGCGCCATGTCTTCTCCGACGTGGTGCGGACGCGGATCGTACCGGCGGTCCATGGCGACAGCTCGGGCGTGCTGGGTGCCGCGCGGCTGTGGGATCAGGGTTAGGCCCTCTTTCTAGTCCCGCCTGTACGGCGGCTTCGTGAAGCCGGCGGGCGACAGGGTGAAGATCTCGCAGCCGCTCTCCGTCACGCCGATGCTGTGCTCGAACTGCGCGGAAAGGCTGCGGTCGCGGGTCACGGCCGTCCAGCCGTCGCTCAGGATCTTCACGTCGGGCCGGCCCGCATTGACCATGGGCTCCACGGTCAGGAACATGCCCGGCCTGAGCTCGGGGCCCGTGCCTTTTGCGCCGTAGTTCAGCACGTCGGGCGCGTCGTGATAGGCGCGCCCCAGCCCATGGCCGCAGAAATCCCGCACCACGCTGAACCGCGCGGCCTCGACATGGCTCTGCATGGCATGGCCGATATCGCCGATCGTCGCGCCGGGGCGCACGGCCGCGATGCCGCGCATCATCGCCTCGTAGGTGACCTCGATCAGCCGGGCGGCGCGCGTGGCGATCCTGCCGACCGCGTACATGCGGCTGCTGTCGCCGTGCCAGCCGTCGAGGATGACGGCGAGGTCGATGTTGAGGATGTCCCCCTCCATCAGCGCGCGCTCGCCCGGGAAGGCGTGGCAGACGACGTGGTTGAGGGAGATGCAGGTCGCGTGGGTGTAGCCGCGATAGCCCAGCGAGGCCGGGACGGCGCCGTGGTCCAGGATGAAGGCGTGGCACAGCCGGTCGAGCTCGGCGGTGGTGATGCCCTCGCGCACATGCGCCGTGATCATGTCGAGCGTTTCGGCGGCGAGCCTTCCCGCCGCGCGCATGCCCGCGAAGTCTTCGGGCGCATGCAGCTTGATGCGCCGCGGGTCGGTGAGGTGGTTCATGTTCTTTCGGGCGCGCTGTTTGGGAAAGGCGCTCAGGCCGCCTGCGCGCTTCCGGCGCGGGCGAAGGCCACGCCGGCATGCAGCTCGGCGATCATCTGACCGACGAAGCCCGGCATGGCGCTCTCCGCCTGGAGGTGAGGGCGAAGGATGGCGATGGGCGCGTCGAAGATCAGGAACTTGGCGCGCGCGAGGTCTTCCTCGCGAAGGCTGCCATCCCCGATCCGGGCGATACAGGCGCGGAAGGCCTGGTCCATCTCGGCCTCCAGCCGCTCCATCTCCTGGCGGAAGGGCTCGGGAGGCGGCGCGTCCTCGAAGAGGGCGACGGGCTCGTGGAGCAGCAGGAAGCGGGCGCGGAGGCGGTCCTCCGCCGCCCAGGGAATCAGCGCCAGCGCAGCCTCGCGCGGGCGCCCGGAATGCAGCAAGGGCGCCAGGACCCGGGCCAGCGAGCCGTAGCCGGCGTTCCAGGCGGCGGCGAGGATGGCGGAGCGGGATTCGAACCGGTGATAGATCGAGCCGGTCGGCGCGCCGACGCGCCGGGCGATCGCCTGCATGGTGGCGGCGCCGGGCCCGCCCTCGGCCACCAGGGCGATGGCGGCGTCGATGAAGTGTTCGGCGGAGAAGCGGGCGGTTCTGACCATCCAAATAGATTATGTGTTCTAGAACGAGTCGTCCAGATCGGGATCGTCGACCCGGCTTTCCTTCATCGCGGCGCCCGGGACGCCACGGCTAACCTTGAGGGGGCACCCGCATGCCCGCGATGAGGATGTCCACCAGCCGCTTCGCATTCTCCTCCCATCCCGGCCCGGCACTGGCGTTGCTGACGCCGAAGACGGCGCGCAGGAGATCGAGGGGGGCGATGCTCAGTCGGATGGCGCCGCTCTCGGCCGCCCGCTCGGCGAGGGTGGCGATGGCCGCCTTGATCATCGTGCCGGAGGCCGCATGGAGCTCCTCCCGCCCGCTGACCATCGCGCCCAGCGCTTCCGCCATGATCAGCTTCGTCGCCAGGTAGTCGACGAACAGCAGCATCCATTCCCGCAGCGCCTCCACGGGCGGCAGCTCGGCGGCGAGGCGCTCGGCCGCCGTGGCGAGCTGCGAGGTCTCGTGGCGATAGACCTCCTCCACCAGCGCGTCGCGCGTCGGGAAGTGCCGGTAGAGCGTGCCGATGCCCAGGCCGGCGGTGCGCGCGATCTCCTCGAGGCTGACGCCCACGCCCTTCTCGGCGAAGGCCTGCTTGGCGGCGGCGAGCAGGCGCCCCCGGTTGCGCTGCGCATCGGCTCGCGGCTTGCGTCCCATTTCTTCGGCGTCGTCCGCCATCTCGAAAAAAGCCTCCCTTGTAAACGGAGGGTGCCTCCGTATTTAAAAGCGGAGGTATCCTCCATTTAGTGCCTGCAACCGGGCCGGGCAACGATGCCGGTGGTGGCGACCTCGATCTATTGGCCTTGATCCCAGGAGATGAACATGGCTGGACCTTTCGGAGCGACCTCGACCACCGACGACGTGCTTGCCGGCGTCGACCTCAGCGGCAAGCGCGTGCTGGTGACCGGCGTTTCCGCCGGCCTCGGCGTGGAAACGGCACGCGCCCTCGCATCCCGTGGCGCGCAGGTCGTCGGCGCGGCGCGCGACCTGAAGAAGGCGGAGGCGGCGACGGCGGTCGTCCGCCGGGATGCCGCGAAGGGCGGCGGGCTGGAGCTCATCGAGCTCGACCTCGCCTCATTGGCCAGCGTCCGGGCCAGCGCCGACGCGCTTGTCGCGGCCGGCCGGCCCTTCGACCTAATCATCGCCAATGCGGGCGTCATGGCCGCGCCGCTCGGCCGCACGGCCGACGGCTTCGAGACGCAGTTCGGCACCAATCACCTGGGCCACTTCGTCTTCGTGAACCGGATCGCCTCCCTGCTGCGGCCGGGCGGGCGTCTGGTGAACGTCGCCTCCTCCGGCCACCGCTTCGCCGATGTGGATCTCGACGATCCGAATTTCGAGCGCACCGCCTATGATCCCTGGATCGCCTATGGCCGCTCCAAGACCGCCAATATCCTCTTTGCGGTCGAGTTCGACCGGCGCCATCGCGACCGCGGGGTCCGCGCTGCCGCGATCCATCCGGGCGGGATCCAGACGGAGCTCGGCCGGCACATCGGCGACGAGACGATCAAGGGCATGATCGCCGCGATCGACGCCGAATTCGCTGCGGAAGGCCTGCCGCCCTACCAGTGGAAGACGATCCCGCAGGGCGCCGCGACCTCGGTCTGGGCGGGCGCGGTCGCGCCGGCCGAGGAGATCGGCGGCCGCTACTGCGAGAATTGCCACGTCACGGGCCTGCTGACCGAGGGCAAGATCAGCGTGGCGAGCGAGGGCGTGCGCCCCTATGCGGTCGATGCGGACAACGCCAGGGCGCTCTGGGCCAGGAGCGAGGAGCTGGTCGGCGAGCGGTTCTGATGGGCCGCCCTGCGTCGCTCCCGG
Source organism: Roseococcus pinisoli (assembly GCF_018413645.1). Lineage (GTDB taxonomy): Bacteria > Pseudomonadota > Alphaproteobacteria > Acetobacterales > Acetobacteraceae > Roseococcus > Roseococcus pinisoli. The sequence continues at coordinate 1,228,636 of NZ_JAHCDA010000002.1, read as the reverse complement.
GCGGCGCAGGGCCACCCCCGTGGCGGCCGTCACGAAACGATCACGCTTTTGCAGCACATTCGGAGGCAAACACCACCGCCGCAAACCCACTGCCCGGACGTGACGCCATGACCATCGAGCCCGAAGACATCGGTAGCAACCCCGCGCCCCGCGCCACCATCGGCGAGATCATCGAGGCGCGCTTCTCCCGCCGCGGCGCGCTGCTCGGCGCCATCGCCACAGGCCTTGCCGGCACGGCCCAGGCGCAGGCCCCGATGCAGGGCGGCCCCTCCACGCTGACCTTCCCCGAGCTTCGCCATCAGCTGGCCCAGACCGACGCCGTGGCCGAGGGGCATGAGAAGCACGTCGTCATCCGCTGGGGCGACCCGGTGGTGCCCGGCGCGCCGGCCTTCGACCCGCGCAACGTGACCGCCGCCGCCCAGGCCCAGCAATTCGGCTACAACAACGACTTCATCGCGGTCATTCCGCCGGAGCGCGGCGGCCGGATCGGCGAGCGCGCGCTGCTCTGGGCCAACCACGAATACACCAACACCAACCTGATGTTCCCCGGCATGGGCACCGGCAACGAGGCCCGTGCCCGCGTCTCGGCCGAGCAGGCCCAGGCCGAGCTCATGGCCCATGGCGGCAGCATCGTGGAGCTGGAGCGCGTCGAGGGCCGCTGGAAGCCCGCGGCCCATCCGCGCCTCAACCGCCGCATCACGGGCGCCACGCCGATGACCATCAGCGGCCCTGCCGCCGGCCACCCGCGCCTGCGCACCAGCGAGGACGCGTCCGGCACGCGCGTGCTCGGCATGCTCAACAACTGCGCCGGCGGCACCACGCCCTGGGGGACGATCCTCACCTGCGAGGAGAACTTCAATACCTACTTCGGCGGCGAGCTGGCCGATCCGGCCCAGGCGGAAAGCCATCGCCGCTATGGCATCACCGCGACGCCCGGCTATGGCTGGCACCGCCACATCGCCCGCTTCGACCGCTCGAAGGAGCCGAACGAGCCGAACCGCTTCGGCTGGGTCGTGGAGATCGACCCCTATGATCCGGCGAGCCTGCCCATCAAGCGCACGGCGCTCGGCCGCATGAAGCACGAGGGCGCGACCCATGCGATCGCCCCTGACGGCCGCCTCGTGATCTACATGGGCGACGACGAGCGCTTCGACTACGTCTACCGCTTCGTCACCGCGCGGCCCTGGAATCCGCAGGACCCGGCGGCCAACCGCGACCTGCTGGACGAGGGCAAGCTCAGCGTCGCGAAGTTCGAGGCCGATGGCACGCTGCGCTGGCTGCCGCTGGTGCACGGCCAGGGCCCGCTGACCGCGGCGAACGGCTTCGCCAGCCAGGCCGACGTCCTCATCGAGACCCGCCGCGCCGCCGACCTGCTGGGGGCGACGCCCATGGACCGGCCCGAGGATGTCGAGACCAACCCGACCACGGGCGTGGTCTACGTCATGCTTACCAACAACTCCTCGCGCACGCCGGATCGCCTGGACGCCGCCAATCCGCGCCCGCGCAACGAGCACGGCCATGTGCTGGAGATGATTCCGCCAGGCCCCGCCAACCGGCGCGAGCACGCGGCCGATACCATGCGCTGGGGCCTCTTCCTGCGCGCGGGCAAGCCTGGCCTCGATGCCGGCGCCGAGTACCATCGCGCGACCAGCGCCGAGGGCTGGCTCTCCTGCCCGGACAATTGCAGCTTCGACAGCAAGGGCCGCATCTGGATCGCGACCGATGGCGCGCCGACCGCGGCGGGCGTGGCCGATGGCATCTACGCGGCCGACACGACCGGCCCGGGCCGCGCGCTGACGCGCCTCTTCTACCAGGCACCCACCGGCGCCGAGGTCTGCGGACCCTGGATGCTGCAGGACGACAGCGCGCTGTTCCTCGCGATCCAGCATCCCGGCGAGGATTCGGGCAGCACCTTCGAGCGTCCCTCCACCCGCTGGCCGGATTTCGAGGACGGCATGCCGCCGCGGCCCTCCGTGGTGGTGATCACCAAGTCGGGCGGCGGCACGGTCGGTAGCTGATCCCAGCGCGGGAAGGGGCCTTCCGCCAAGGCGGCGGCGCGTCCATCTTCGGCGGATGGACGCGCTCTGCCGCGACTGCTTTCAGGATCCGGGACCCAGCGCCGTCTGCCACCATTGCGGCGGCCGGCGCCTGCTGCGCCATGCCGAGCTCTTCGCGCTGACCATCGCGCATATCGATTGCGACGCCTTCTACGCCAGCGTCGAGAAGCGGGACCGCCCTGAGCTCGCGAGCCGGCCCGTCCTGGTGGGCGGTGCCAGGCGCGGCGTCGTGGCGGCCTGCTGCTACGTCGCCCGGGGCTACGGCATCCACAGCGCCATGCCGATGTTCAAGGCGCTCAAGGCCTGCCCGGACGCGGTCGTGATCAAGCCGGACATCCGGAAATACGTGGCCGAGGGCCGGCGCATTCGCGCGATGATGGAGGAGCTGACGCCCCTCGTGGCGCCGCTTTCCGTCGACGAGGCGGTGCTGGACCTCTCCGGTACCGAACGGCTGCACCGCGCGCCGCCCGCCGCCGTGCTGGCCCGCTTCGCACGGCGCGTGGAGCAGGAGGTGGGGGTGACGGTGTCGGTCGGGCTGGCAGCGAACCGCCTGATGGCGAAGCTGGCGGCCGAACGCGACAAGCCGCGCGGCTTCGCAGTGATTGGCCGCGACGAGGCCGCCGCCTGGCTGGCGCCGGAGCGCGTGGGCGTCCTGCCGGGGATCGGCCCGGCCGCGGCGCGTCGGCTGGAGGCGGCGGGCATCACGCGGCTTGGCCAGCTTGCGGCGCTGGACGAGCGGGGGGCATTCGCGCGGCTGGGCGCGGAGGGGCCCTCGCTCGCGGCCCGGGCGAGGGGGGAGGACAGCCGCCCCGTCACGCCCGATCGCGAGACCAAGAGCGTGAGCGCGGAGACGACCTTCGACGAGGACCTCGCGGGAATCGACGAGCTGGAGGCGGTGCTCTGGCGCATCTGCGAGCGGCTGGCCAAGCGGCTGGCCGCGAAGGAACTGGCGGCCGGCGGGGTGGTGCTGAAGCTCAAGACGGCCGGCTTCGAGACGCTCACCCGCAGCGCGCGGCTGTCCGCGCCGACCCTGCTGCCCGAGACGATGTTCGATGCCGCCCGTCCGCTGCTGGCCAAGGCCGCGGACGGTACACGCTACCGCCTGCTGGGCGTCGGCGCGGCGCCCCTGGCCGCAGCCACCGAGGCAGACCAGGGCGACCTCGCCGACCCGAACGCGCCTAGGCGCGCGGCGAAATGGCGGGCGGTCGAGGCGCTCCGGGAAAGGTTCGGGGCGGAAAGTGTGGTGGCCGGCCGGGCGCTGGGCCGGCGGCGGCCGGATTAGCTTCGATCAACCGGCTCTGATTTAGGTAGGTGCACTGCTTCCGGCGGAGGGCCGTCGCTACGAGCGGACGCGCCAGGCCGTCGCGCCTTCCTGCGTGAAGAAGCAGCCTTCCACGCGGCAGCCCATGGCTTCCAGTGTCTCGATCAGGCCCAGTCGGCTTTCCAGCGGCGCTAGCAGCATCATGAAACCGCCGCCGCCCGCGCCCGAGACCTTGCCGGCATAGGCGCCGGCGGCCATCGCCGCCGCCTGGACCTCCTCGATGCGGGCATTGCTGATGCCGCTCGCCATGGCGCGTTTTTGCAGCCATCCCTCGCGCAGCGTCTCGGCCAGCAGGCCGAAGTCGCCGCGCAGCAGCGCCTCCTTCATCGTGAGCGCCGAGGCCTTCAGCGCATGCATCGCCTCGATCGACTTGGTGGCGCCGGCGCGGACATTGTCGCTCTGCTGGGCGATGATGGTCGCGCTCTCGCGCGAAACGCCGGTGAAGCAGAGCAGGGTGCGGGAGGCGAGCTCGTTCGCCACCTCCTGCTTGATCTTCAGCGGATTCACGATCACGCGATCGTTCGCGTAGAATTCCATGAAGTTGAAGCCACCGAAGGCGGCGGCATACTGGTCCTGCCGCCCGCCGTGCAGACCAATGTCCTGCCGCTCGATCACATAGGCGAGATGCGCCACGTCGTATTCGCCGAGCGGCAGGCCGAGCCATTCGGTGAACGCCTGCACCAGCGCAACAACAATCGCCGAGGAGGAGCCGAGACCGGAGCCCGCCGGTGCTTCCGAGAAGGTGCTGATGCGCACGGCCTGCGTCTTGCCATGGCCGTAATCCGCGACGATGCGGTTGTGGACCGCCTTGGCGATGTCGAGCTCGCCGTCGAGCGGCAATCGTGCCGTCACGGGATAGGAACGGCGGCGCTTGAGGTCGACGCTCTCGACGATGATCTCGTCGCCCGCCAGGGGCTCGACGGTGGCATAGGCGTAGCGGTCGATGGTGACGTTCATGACCGCGCCGCCATGCAGGTCGGTATAGGGGGAGACGTCGGTCCCGCCGCCCGCGAGGCCGAGGCGTAGCGGCGCGCGCGCGCGTATGATCATCGTTCCGATCCTTCCGCAGGGCTGGTTTGGCAGACGGCTGGCAGAAAGTATGGCGATCTCCCGCATGTCGCCGGCCTACCCGTCGCCCGCATGTTGAGCCCCGAGCGGTTTAGCAGCTAGGCCCCGAAGGGCAATCGCCGCACGCGATGGCCCATCGCGCCGGCCCGCACTTGACGGACGGTGCCTTGGCTGGACCTTCTTCCCATGATGTCCGTTCACGTCCTGCTCGCGACCTACAATGGCGCGACCCACCTTCCGACGCAGCTCGAGAGCCTCGCCGCGCAAAGTGACGTGGACTGGCACCTGCTGTGGAGGGACGACGGATCTTTCGATACCACGCCTGCGATCCTGGAGAGCTTCGCCGCCGCCCATCCCGGCCGCGTGACCCACCTGGACGATCCGCGCGGGCGGCTCGGCGCCGGCGCCTCCTTCCTGGCGTTGCTCGCCGCCGCCCCGGCGGGTGCCTGCTACGCCTTCATGGACCAGGACGACGTCTGGCTTCCCGGCAAGCTCGCGCGCGCCGCGGTGCAGCTTGGGGAACGACCAACGATCGTCTGCTCGCGGCTACGTCTCGTGACGGCCGAGCTCGAGCCCATTGGCCTGTCGCCGCTGCCGGCGCGTGAACCGAGCTTTGCGACCTTGCTGGCGCACAACATCGCCGCCGGCTGCACCATGGTGATGAACGGCCCGGCCAGGGAACTGGCACTCGGCGCGCCGCTTCCGGAGCGAGGCTTTCACGATTGGTGGTGCGCCTTGCTGGTGACGGGCGGCGGCGGCCGCCTCGTCTTCGATCCCGAGCCGCTTATTCTTTACCGGCAGCACGGCGCCAACGTGATCGGAGGTGCATCCGGCTGGCGGCATCGGGCCCGTCGCGTGCTGTCGCGCGGGGCCGAGGGCTTCCTGGGGCCGCTGGCCGTTCACCTGAAGGCGCTGCGCCAGGCGCATCTGTCGCCGGAAGCCCGGCGGGTCGTGGAGGCGGCGGAGGGCCTGCGCGATGCCTCGCCCCTAAGGCGTCTGGCCGCGCTACGGCGATCGGGCCTCGCGCATCACGCGCGAGGGATGGGCGTCCTGCTCTGCGCCTGGGTGGCCTTTCGCCGGCTGAATTGAGCGGCCTGCTCGAAAGCGCAAGAAAGTTCGGTCTCCATCGCCTGGGCGGAGAAGCGCCCACGGATGAACCTCGCCTCGGCCTCCGATCGGAGCTTCCATTCCCTGTCGTCGGTAAGCAACCGCAGCACGGCGGCAGCGAAATCGTCCGCGCGATCTACGACGTCGACCGTCTGATCGAGACCGTCGAGCCCCTGGGCGCCCACGGTGGTGGTGACGAGGGGAACGCCCTGGTGCAACGCTTCCACAACCTTCATCTTGACCCCGGCGCCGTAGCGCAACGGGCAGACGATCACCCGCGCCGAGGCATAGCGGCGGGCGAGTTCCTCGTCCGACACAAAGCCCGTCACCTCGATGTTCCGGGAGGCTAGTGCCTGGACAGCGGGCGTCGGGTTCGAGCCTGCGAGGGTCAGGCGCGTAGCCGGCTGCGCCGCGAGAATGGCGGGGAGAATATCGCGCGCCAGCCAGAGGGCCGCATCCTCATTGGGGCTATGCCCGAAGCCGGCGACGAAAAGCAGGTCCTGCCTGCCCTCGGGAACAGGATCAGGCCGATCGAGCTCCGGAAGTGCGTAGGGGACGATGGCGCGGACGCGGGCGCCGGGCTCCAGCTCCCGCACCGCCCTGGCTTCTTCTTCCGAAGGGTAGAGAGACAGATCCGCATCGAGCCAGGCCCGGCGCTCCTCGGCCAGGAGCCGGGTCGCCTCCGCCTGGAGCGAAGCGTTGCCGGTCGCTTCCAGCTCGCGCTGGAAGCGCGCGTGGTGGAGGTCATGGCCGTAGAAGACGATCGCGGCCTCGGTATGTTGCCGGAGCAGGGCCAACGTCCCCGCCGCGACATGCGGACGAGAGACCAGGACTTCGTCGATCTCCGCGCCATTGGCGGCGATCCAGCGCGGGAACCTTCCCGACCAGGGACCGTAGAGGACTTCGATGCCCTTCTGCTGGAGCTCACGCGTATAGCCGGGCAGGGCCAGGCCGTTCAGCGGCCAGAACTTCACCACGCGACCGGAGGCGATCAGCGCCTCCATGAAAGCCACCATGGTGCGCGAGCCCGCATCGCGGTCGCGTTCCGGCACATTGTTGTCGATCACAAGGGTGATCCGGCGACGCGGGGCACGATCGCGCGCCCGCATGACGCGCTGACCGACGGGCAGGTGATCGCGCGCGAAGGTCTCCGCCCAGCGCTGCCGCAGCTTCTCCGAGTTGCTGAGCTGGTAGGCCTTGATGCCCTTGCTGGTATCGGTGCCGTGGGAGACGCCCTCATCGTGGATGATGGTGGCTTCCGGCTGATAAAGCACGGTCCGGCCCGCCGCGCGGAGGCGGAAGGCGAGGTCACTGTCCTCGCAATAGGCGGGGAGGTAGTGCTCATCGAAGCCACCCAACTCCCGCCAGAGCGAGGTGGGGATCATGATGGCGGCGCCCGAGATGTAGTCGGCCTCGCGCAGGTAGCTGTATTGCGGCTTCCTCGGATCGTCCCGATTTCCGTAATTCCAGGCCGAGCCGTCGTTCCAGATGATGCCACCTGCCTCCTGCAGCCATCCGTCCGGATAGAGCAGGCGGGCGCCGACCAGGCCGGCCTGTCGGTGGCTCGCGAAGGTGTCGAGCAGGGCGTCGAGCGCGCCGGGCATCACCTCGGTGTCGTTATTGAGCAGGAAAATATAATCGCCCCGCGCCTCGGCCGCCGCGGCGTTGCAGGAGCGCAGGAAGCCAAGGTTCTTCGACCGCTCGGTCAGGCGGATGCCCCGGACCTGCCGGAGTTCCGGCACGTGCGGATCTCCCGAGGCGTCGTCCACCACGAGGACCTCATAGGGCCGGCTGGGCGGATGGGAAGCCAACGTCGCCAGGCAGCGAAGGGTATGTGGCACCTGGCCATAGGTCGGGATGATCACCGACAGCAGCGGGGTCTCGGAAGTCGGCAAGGAAATGGTGGCCGGATCCGGCGTGGTGACCGCAGGGGGAAGCCCGAGCTGGTGGCGCAAGGCCCTGCGCAGCCCTAGCCTGAGCAGCAGCGAGGCCTCCATGAACTCCCATCGTGCCTGTATCGCACCACGCCGCTGCCTGAGCTGGGCCGGGAGTTGCCCGGTCAGCGTCCAGCCCAGAATCTTGCGCATCCGTCGGAATTGGCGGCCGACGAATTGAAAACGACGCGAAGGAAGGTCGGTTGGCATTGGGGGGCGGGACATCTCCAAAGTGGGCGGCTGCCGATCAGAATGAGCCCGGATAGGCACTGGAGGCAGGACATGCAAGCAGCCTTCGACGCGGGCACCGGCGCGGGAATTCTGTGTTCTGCGAGGCATTTCACGCCGCTTTCACCGGATTTGCCTGCTGTCCTCCGCCCAGAGGCCAACGCGTCCGAGGCTAAGGCAGATGGGCGTGAAAGGTTCAGTCCCGCCAGGGACGGCGCTGCCATTGCCTCTGCAGCGAGCTCAGTCCCGCGAGCATCCTCCGGCGATAGGCCGCCCCCACCATCGGCCGAAGCGGCAGCGCCTGTGTCCCGGCCTCCTGCACGAATTCGGCGTCGGCCAGCATGTCCTTCAGTGCCAGTTCCAGTTGCAGCGTCAATTCGGCCGGCAGCCCTGGCGGCCCGACGATTCCGTGCGATTCGCCGCCGAGCAGGTTGAAACCACCCTCGCGGAAGGTGGGCACATCGGCCGCGGCCGACCAACGCTCGGGCCCGGCCTGGCTCAGGCCCCGGATGCGTCCGCTGCGAAGCAGATGCAGGGCACTGCCGACGCTGAAGGCCGCGAGCGGGAGGGTGCCGGCCACGAGGTCGCGCTGGATGGACCTCGTCCGCGTATAGGGCACGTGCAGCAGCGTGACCTCGGCCGCATCCTCGAAGGCCATGAGGAGCAGGTGCTCGTCGCTGCCGATGCCGGGGGTGCCGACGCCGATCTCGCCCGGCGCGCCGCGGGCCGCCAGGCGGATGTCCTCGAGGCTGGTCCAGGGGCTGGCCGGCCTCACCCAGAAGCCGACGGCATCCTCCACGATATTCGCGAGGAAGGTGAAGGCCTCCGGATCGTAGCGCGTCGGCCGTTCGATCGCGATCGTCTGCAGCGCCGTGCCCGAGGCCATGCCGAGGGTGCGTCCGTCCGGCGCGGCGTTGAAGATCGCCTCGAAGCCGATCTGCCCGCCGGCACCGGGTCGGTTCACCGCCACGCAGCGGAGGCCTGGCAACTGCCGGGGCAGGTGCTGCGCCACCAGTCGCCCGGTCACGTCGAGAGGGCTGGCCGCCGGCGCGGGGATGATGATCTCGATCGGGCGGTCCAGCGGCCATGCCGCCCGGGCCAGGCCCGGCGCCGCCAGCGCGCCTCCCGCCAGCAGGAGGGCCCTGCGATGCGGCATGTCTTTCTCGCTCAATCCGCGTGCAGGGTGGATGGCGCAGCGGTTTTCGTCCAGCCTGGAGCGCATGCAGGAAAATCAGGCAACGCCATCGCTGGCGGAGGAATTCGGGGTCGAGGGCGAGTGGAGCATGGCCGTCCGCCATCGCATCCGCTGGGCGGAATGCGACCTCTACGGCCATGTGAACCACACCGCCTATCTCGTGATGTTCGAGGATCTGCGCGTGGCGCATTGGCGCTCGCTCGGGCAGGTGCTGCGGGCCGACCAGGCGGGGCCGGTCGTGGCGAAGCTGGAGGCCCGCTACGTCCGGGCACTGGCCTTCGAGGACGAGGTGCTGCTGACGCTGCGCGTGCCCGGCCTGCGCAACACGAGCTTCACGCACGACTACGCGGTCTGGAAGAACGGCCTCTGCTTCGAATGCAAGGCGCTGCTCGTCTGTGTGAAGGACGGCGTCAGCACGCCCATCCCGCCGGAAGCGCGGCGGCTCATGATCGAGCGCGACGGCGCGAAGCCGGCCTGAGCCTTCTGGCGACCGCTTTTAGGCCGCGTCCGCCGCGGCAAGCGCCGGGAAGGCCTCGCGGAAGACCAAGGGCAGGCGCCGCAGCAGGGTCGGCGCTTCCGGGTCGTCGTCGCGCAGCGCCTTGAGCACGCCACGAGCGGCGGCCACCAGCTCTGGCCTGTCGAGATGCCCGGCCGTGCCGACGACTGCCTGCATCGCTTCCAGCTGGGCCGCCTTGTCCATCCCCGAGGCGTCCAGCTGATCGAGGCGCCGCCGCAGCTCCGCCAGCAGGAGGGGGCGCAGCGCGCCCAACCCGTCCGGACCGGACGAATGCGGCGAGGCGGCACGGAGGATCTCCGCCAGGATGCCCAGGAGCTGGGGTCGCTGAACCGGCTTGCTGAGGTGGGCGACCATCCCGGCTGCCCGGCAGGCCGCCACATCCTCCGGAAACGCGCCGGCGGTGAGGGCGATGACGGGCATCTGCCCGATGCCGTCCGGCAGCGCGCGCAGCCGGCGCGTGGCCTCGATCCCGTCCATGCCGGGCATCATGACGTCCATGAGCAGGGCATCGAACGGCCGGCACGCCTGGGCGGCCCGGGCCACCGCCTCCAGCGCCGCGGCGCCGTCGCCTGCGGTCTCGAGCTCGAAGCCTGTGGGTGCCAGCAGCGCCTGCAGGACGGCGAGGTTGGCCGCGACGTCATCGACCGCGAGCAGGCGCAGGCGCCGCTCGGCGTCGAAAGGCGCGCTGGGGCTGCCATCCTCTGCGCCGTCCGCTTCCTCGGCGGCGAGGACCAGCGGCAGCTCGATCCAGAAGCAGGCCCCCGTGCCGCCGCGCGCGTCGGCATAGCCGATCCGGCCGCCCATCAGCGCCGTGAGCCGCGCCGTGATGGAAAGGCCGAGGCCGGTGCCCTCCGTCTGGTTGGGGGCCAGACGCGTGAAATCGGTGAAGAGGCGGCCACGCTCGGTCTCAGGCACACCCGGCCCCTGGTCGGCCACTTCGATGCGGAGCAGCGGCGGGCTGGAATGGACCGTGGCATCCAACCGCACCAGGCTGCCCGCTGGCGTGAACTTCACCGCATTGGCGAGCAGGTTCAGCACCATCTGCCGGATCCGCGTCGCATCGGCCTCGATCCACGCCGGCAGCCCCTCCGGCATGAAGCTCAGCTGGACGTCCTTGGCCTCGGCGAGCGGCTGGACCATCGCCAGCGCATCCTCGAGGACGGTCACGGGGGCCATCGGGCCGAGGTTCAGCTGGAGCTTGCCGGCCTCCATGGAAGCGAGGTCCAGGACCTCGTTGGCCAGGGCCAGGAGGTGCCGGGCGGTGGAGCCCACCAGCGTCACCTGCCGGCTCTGGGTGGCGGAGAGGCTGTCCGCTCCGCCCAGCCGTTCCGCCAGCCGCAGCAGCCCGGCGAGAGGCGTGCGGAGCTCGTGGCTGATATGGGCGAGGAGGCGGGACTTGGCGGCCGTGGCGCGATCCGCGCCGTCCCGGGCCTCGGCCAGCGCGGTCATCGTCTGCCGGGCCGCGGTGATCTCGGCGAGGATGACGACGATGCCGCCATCGGGCATGCGCTGCTGCGCGATGCGAAGCCAGCGCCCGTCGGAGAGCTCGCGCTCGAAGACGCCGCGGGGCAGCTTGTGGGACTGGAGCGCGCGGGCGACCCGCCGCTCGATCGAGACCGAGGAGCGGCTTCGGAAGAGGCCCCGCTGGATCCCGAAGCGGACCAGCTCCTCGAAGCGGAAGCCGGGCACCAGCACGTCGCCGCCCAGGCCCATGAGGGCCCGGTAGCGCGAGTTGCAGACGACCAGCCGGTCCTCGGCATCCCAGAGCACGAAGCCGTCGGGCAGCCTTTCCACCGCGTCGTTGAGGCGCCGGCTGGCGGCCTCCCGGTCCATCGCGGCCCGCTGGCGCGCGCTGAGGACCATGAAAAGCGCGGTCCCGAAGGCGGCGACCAGCGCCATGATGGCCACGGCGCCGGCGATCACGCGGCGACGGATCTGAAGCCAGTCGCCGATCGCCGCTTCCTCCGGCAGCACGGCGACGGTGATGAGGCCGGGATAGAAGATCGCCCGCGCCGTCGCGAAGACCATGCCCTCTCCCTGGCGGTCCCGGCTGCGGACCACGCTGCTCTGCCGCTCGATGAGGAGGGCGGGCTCGGCCAGACGCGTTCCTTCCAGCATCTCCTGGCCGGGGCCCGCGGCCAGCACCATCCCATCGATCCGCTCCAGCCGGATGCGCAGGGCCGAGGGATTGGCCATCGGCGCCAGGGCCGAGGTGATCAGCGCCGTCGGGATCTCCGCCGCGGCCAGGAGGTCGGGGCGGCCGGCGCCTGCCGGAATCCGCCGGATCATGACGAGCATCAGCTCGCCGCTCTGCGGATGCGGCACGGGGCCGAAGATCACCGCCGATTCCGTCCGGAAATCCGTCAGCAGCCGGTCGGCCGGGATGGAGATCGGCCGGTCGCGCCGGGCTTCCACCGCCGAGGCCCAGACGATGCCGTCCAGCCGGGCCAGGATGAGGTTGCGGTAGGTGAAGCTATGGACCGTCATCTCGCGCAGCACATGGCTGGTCGGCACGGCGTCCTCGCCGTCGAGAAAGCCCTGGCTGAGAAGTTCGCCCAGGCTGGCCAGCTGGCCCTCGACCTGGAGGAGGTGACGGTTGAGCAGGGATTCCGCGATATCGGCGGAGCGGGTGACGATGTCCTGCGCGGTGGCGACGGCGATCCCCTCGCCGCGAGAGAGGATGCGCCCGACAAGCAGCCCGATCGCCACCAGCACGACGGCCGTCGTGCCGAGAACGAGAACCTTCAGGCGAGCTTGATTCATCCCCGGAGCGCGCGTGGATGCCCCGTTCACGGATGCGCGGAACGGACTTCCAACCGGGGCGCCGATCGGACCTCGTCGCGCGGCGCGCCAGCCTGGGATTCACCCATTGTCATACACCCTTGGTACGGCAACGCGCGGCACCCCGCCGTTGCCGATCCGGCCTCTTCCCAGGACTTCTACTCTCTGGCCACCAGGGTGTCGCGGTCATTTTCACGCCTGGCGAGAAAAGGCGACCTCGGGATTTGATCAGGGTTTGATCAGGGTTCCCGCGCCCCCGACCGTGAACAATTCGCGAAGAACGGCATGCGGCACCCGGCCATCCAGGATGACCGCGCCCTTCACGCCCTGCTCGACCGCGTAGATGCAGGTCTCGACCTTGGGGATCATCCCGCCGGCGATCCAGCCGGCCGCGATGCCCGCGCGGGCCTCCGCCACCGTCATCTCCGTGATGAAGTTCTTGTCCGCATCCATCACGCCCGGCACGTCGGTCAGCATGAGCATGCGCTCGGCCGAGAGCGCGCCCGCGACCGCGCCGGCCACCGTGTCGGCATTGATGTTGTAGGTCTGGCCATCCTTGCCCACGCCCACGGGCGCGATCACCGGCACGATATCCGCGCCGATCAGGAGCTTCAGCACCTTGGTGTCGATACCCTCGGGCTCGCCCACCAGGCCGAGGTCCAGCACCTGCTCGATGTTGGAGCCGGGGTCCTTGATGGTGCGCGTGGCCTTGCGGGCACGGATCAGCCCGCCATCCTTGCCCGAGATGCCGACCGCCATGGCGCCCGCCCGGGTGATGGATTCGGCCACCTGCTTGTTGACCGTCCCCGCCAGGACCATCTCGACGACCTCGACCATCTGCTGGTCGGTGACGCGCAGGCCCTGCACGAAGGTGGACTTCACGCCGAGGCGTGAGAGCATCGCGTTGATCTGCGGCCCGCCGCCATGCACCACGACCGGGTTCACGCCGACCTGCTCAAGCAGGGCGATGTCGCGGCCGAAGCGGAGCGCCGTCTCCTCCTCGCCCATGGCGTGGCCGCCGTATTTCACCACCACGATCTGGTCGTCGTAGCGCTTGAGGTAGGGCAGAGCGCCGGTCAGCGTCTGCATCTGGGCGAGAGCGTCGTCCATCACATGTCCTTGGAAGCGTTGGACCGGCTATCGGATGCGCGTCGCGACGCGTCAACCCGGCCGCGGGGGCTCAGGCGACCAGCGCCGCCAGCTCCGCCCGCAGCTCCTCGATGCCGGCACCCGTCTCGCTGCTGGTCGTGACGACGAGGGGATGGCCCGCCGGATGCTTCCGGGCGAGCGCCTCGACCTCGGCCTGGCGCCGGGCCAGGGCACCCGGCTTCACGCCGTCGGCCTTGGTGATCACCAGCTGGAAGGCCACGGCCGCGCGGTCGAGCAGGTCCATGACGGCGGTGTCCGACGCCTTGGTCTCTACGCGCGCATCCATGAGCAGCAGCACGCGGCGCAGGTTCGGCCGGCCGCGCAGGAAGTCGAACATCAGCCCCTGCCAGTCCTCCTTCACCGCCTTCGACGCCTTGGCGTAGCCGTAGCCGGGCATGTCGACGAGGGTGAGGGGGCTCTCCTCGACTCGGAAGAAGTTGAGCTGCTTGGTCCGCCCCGGCGTCACCGAGACCCGGGCCAGGGAGTTCTGGCCCGTCAGCGCGTTCATGAGCGAGGACTTGCCCACATTCGACCGCCCGGCGAGCGCGACCTCGATCCCCTCGGGCGGGGGAAGGTGGTCGAGCCCCTGGGCGGCGGTGAAGAAGTCGCAGCGCCGCGCGAAGAGCAGGCGCCCCGCCTCGATCAGCGAAGCGCGCTCGGCCTCGTCGCGCGCCTCGCTCAGGCCTCCGGCGGGGAGGGTCACTTCTTCGCCGTGACCGCGCCGCCCTGGGCGGGCGGCTTCGGGTTGGCCTTGGCGACCCCGCGCATGATGTACCACTGCTGGGCCACCGAGAGCAGGTTGTTCCAGGACCAGTAGATCACCAGACCCGCCGGGAAGCTCGCGAGCATGAAGGTGAAGATGACGGGCATCCAGGCGAAGACCTTGGCCTGGATCGGATCCGGCGGCTGCGGATTCAGGCGCTGCTGCATGAACATCGTGATGCCCATGATCAGGGCCCAGGCCGGCAGGTGCAGGAAGGTCGGCGGGGTGAAGGCGAAGAGCCCGAAGAGGTTGAACAGGTTCGTCGGGTCAGGCGCCGAAAGGTCGCGGATCCAGCCGAAGAAGGGCGCGTGCCGCATCTCGATGGTGACCAGCAGCACCTTGTACAGCGCGAAGAAGACGGGGATCTGCAGCAGGATCGGCAGGCAGCCCGAGGCGGGGTTGACCTTCTCCGACTTGTACAGGGCCATCATCTCGGCCTGCATCTTCTGCGGCTCGTCCTTATAGCGCTCCCGCACCTCGGTCATCTTCGGCGCGAGCACGCGCATCCGGCTCATGCTCTTGTAGGCTTTGTTGGCCAGCGGGAAGAAGGCGATCTTCAGCGCCAGCGTGAAGAGCAGGATGGCGATGCCGAAGTTGCCGGTGAAGTGGAACAGCCAGTCGATCGCGTAGAAGAACGGCTTGGTGATGAAGTAGAACCAGCCGAAGTCGATCGCCTTGTCGAAGTTCTGGATGTGCAGGTTGTCGCGGTAGCGGTCGAGCAGGCGCACTTCCTTGGCGCCGGCGAAGAGACGCGTCGCGAGGTTGGCGGTGGCGCCCGGGGCCACGGTCACGGCCGCCGGCGGCGCCACGTCCACCTGCCAGCGGTCGGCCGTGCCGTCGACGATGTGGCGGAAGGCGCTGCGCAGCGCCACGCCGTCATCGGCGCGGGTCAGCGCCGTCAGCCAGTACTTGTCGGAAAGGCCGGCCCAGCCCTGCGTGGCGTCGTTGTCCCAGGCCGAACCCTGCGCGCGGCGCTCGCCCGTCTGGGCCTTCTTGCCGTCGGCATAGGTGATCTCGACGAGGCGGCCGTCCTGCACGGCGATGAAGCCCTCATGCAGGATGTAGAAGCCGGCCAGCGGCGGCGTGTGCTCGCGGCGGATGCGGCCCCAGGGCAGGACCGTGATGGCCTCGGCGGCGTTGTTCCGGACCCGCTGGTCGACATGGAACATGTAGTCGGTGTCGAGCGAGACCACGGCCTCGAAGACCTGGCCCTGGCCGTTGTCCCAGCTGAGCGTGACAGGCGTCGTGGCCGAGAGGGGGCCGCCGGTCACGGTCCAGTCGGTGTCGTTGTCGGGCACGCGGGTGCGGCCGTCGGCGGCCGTCCAGCCCCACTGGGCGAAGTAGCCATCGGGCGAGCCGCGCGGCGCGAGCAGCGTCACCAGCGGCGAGTTCGGCTGGATGGTCTCGCGGTAGTCCGTGAGGGTCAGGTGCTCGAGCGTCAGGCCACGCGCGGAGAGGCGGCCCTCCACGCGGCCGTTGTTCACCGTGATGATCTGGGCCGGGGTGGCCGGCGCCGCGGCCGAGACGTCGGTGCCGGGCGTACCGCCGGGCCGGCTGGGCGTCACGGGGGCCGGGACCGCGGCCGTGCTTCCGGCGGCGGGCGCCTCGGTCGTGACGGCGGGCGGCGGCGCGGGGTTATGCGCCTTGTTCCAAACCTCGAAGGTCAAGAGGATGCCGATGGAAATCGCGATCGCCGCGATGAGGCGCTTCTGGTCCATGGGTCTCGATCAGATCTCGGGGCTGGTGCGCGCCAGGCTGGGCGCGTCCTGCGTCGGGGAAGGCCGCGCCGGAGAGGGCGACCTGGGCGAGGGCGGCACCGGGTCGTAGCCACCGGCATGCCAGGGATTGCAGCGAAGAATGCGCCGCGTGGAGAGCCACGAGCCGCGCAACGCCCCGTGCGCGGTCAGCGCTTCGAGCGCGTAGTCCGAGCAGGAGGGGTAGAAGCGGCAGTTGCAGCCGATCAGCGGCCGCAGCGTCCATTGATAGGCGACCACCGCGCCCTTGAGGGCCGCGCCGGCGGGGCTCATGTCCCGTCGCCTGTCGGCCGCGGCACGCCCGCCTTTTTCATCGCCCCGTCGAGGTCGGCGAGGAGGCGGGGGAAGGGGCAGCTTCCGGTGGCGTCGCGCGCGATCAGCACCAGGTTCCACCCGGCGGGCGGCGCCGCGCCGAGCGACAGGCGCGCGGCCGCGCGTAGGCGCCGTTTCGCGCGGTTGCGCGCCACGGCGTTGCCGATCTTCTTGGTCGCGGTGAAGCCAATGCGCGTCTCGTCGTCAGGACGCGCCAGGGCCTGCAGCACCAACGAATCGCGGGCCGCACGGCGGCCCGCCTTCGCGGTCTTCACGAATTCCGCACGGCGCTTGAGGCGACCGAGCATGGCTGGTCCTCCTTACCGCGCCGCGATCGCGGAAGAATCAGGCGGAGAGCTTCGCCCGGCCCTTGGAGCGGCGGTTGGCGAGCACCTTGCGGCCACCGACCGTGGCCGTGCGGGCGCGGAAACCGTGCCGGCGCTTCCGGACGAGCTTGGAGGGCTGATAGGTGCGCTTCACGGCAGGCTCCTGGGAGTAACACTTTAATGGCAGGTGCCGGCGGTGGGTGACCCACCCCGGCGGTGTCGGGCTGTATAGGGAGGCGGAAGGGGAGGGTCAACCTCGCACGCTTCGCCGCCGTCCAAGCCGTCAAAGACAGCACGCGTGTGACAGACGAGACGGACCATACCACGGATCGCGTGCTACCCGATGGCCGATGGCCAGTTCCTCCATGCCTGTTCCGCCGCCGGACTCCGTCGCGGCGCTCCTGCCTCTGTTGATGGAAGGCCTGGGCGGCGCGGTGGCTCTGCATGACGCGGCGCTGAATCGCCGCTGGGCCGCGGGCCCCCTCGACGAATGGCTCGGCCTTCCGGCGCCGCTGACGGCCGCCGGAACCCCGCTGGCCGAGCAGATCGCGGCCCTGGAGGCGGCACGGCTGCTGCGGCCGGACGAGGCTGCCGGCCTGCTCGCGGCCTTTTCCGAATCCGGCCGCCGGAGCTTCGCCTGGCAGTCTCCGGACGGGCGCGGATTCGAGCTCACCCTCATGGACGCGCCCTGCGGGGGGCGACTCGCCCTTTGCCGCGACGTCACCGCCCTGCGCCAGCGCGAGGCCGAGCTGGAGGCCGAGCGCACCCTGCTGCGCGAGGTCATCGACAGCAGCGACGCCCTGATCGCCCTCTTCGACGCCGGCGGGACGGTGCTGCTGACCAATGACCGCCACCGGGACCTCATGGGGCTGCCGCGCGAGCTGATGGAACCCGGCGGCTCCTTCCTCGGCGCCATGGAGTGGATGAGCCAGCACGGCTTCGGCCAGGCCGGGGAGGTGGGCGGCGAGATCCGTGACCGGCTGACCCGGATCTATTCGGGCGAGGTCACCCGCTTCAGCCGGCAGATGCAGGATGGCCGCTGGCTGGAATTCGCCTATCGGGTGATTTCGGGCGGCCGCATGATCGGCCAGGCGCGCGACATCACGCAGCTGAAGCAGCGCGAGGCGGAGCTCGAGGTCGAGCGCACCCTGCTTCGGGAAGTGCTGGACAGCTCCGACGCGCTGGTCACGCTCTTCGATGCGGAGGCGAAGGTCATCCTGGCGAATGGCCGCCACCAGGAGCTGCTGGGCGTGCCGCAGGAGCTCTATGCCCCCGGGGCGGATCTCGCCGAGGGCCTGCGCTGGCTGGTCCGGCGCGGCGATTTCGGCCCGCCGGAGGATGAGGAGGCGCTGGTGCGCGCGCAGCGGGAGCGGATCTTCGCCGCCGTCGAAGCCGGCGGGACGGCGCGCTGCGCCCGTCACATGCCGGATGGCCGCTGGGTCGAGTTCAGCCATACCCTGCTCTCGGGCCGCCGGCTCATCAGCCAGGCGCGGGACGTGACGCCCCTGAAGTCGAGCGAGCAGGCCGCCCTGGCGGCCCAGGCCGAGGCCGAGGCCGCGCGGGACGCCGCCGAGGCCGCGGCCCAGGCCAAGTCGGCCTTCCTCGCGGCCATGAGCCACGAGATCCGCACCCCCATGAACGGCGTGCTTGGCATGCTGGAGCTGCTGGAGCGTTCGGAGCTGGGCACGGACCAGGCCCGCAGCGTCGTCGTGATGCGGGACAGCGCACAGTCCCTGCTGCGCATCATCGACGACGTCCTCGACTTCTCGAAGATCGAGGCGGGGCGCATGGAGGTGGAGGCGCTGCCCTTCAGCCTCCGCAGCCTGATCGAGGGCACGGTCGAGACGCTCATGCCCCAGGCGCGCCAGCGCGGCCTCACCCTCTTCGCCGACCCCGCCGATCCGGGCCCCGACTGGCTGGAGGGCGACCCGACGCGGGTGCGGCAGATCCTCTTCAACCTCATCGGCAATGCGCTGAAGTTCACCGAGCGCGGCTTCGTCCGTCTCGCGGCCCAGACCCGCCTGGAGGAGGGCGTGGTGTCGGTCCGCCTCATCGTGGAGGACAGCGGCGTCGGCATGGATGCGGAGACGCTGGCGAGGCTCTTCCGGCCCTTCACCCAGGCCGACAGCTCGACGACCCGCCGCTTCGGCGGCACGGGCCTCGGCCTCTCGATCGTGCGCCGCCTCACCGAGCTCATGGATGGCGAGGTGCGGGCCGAGAGCCTGCCGGGCCGGGGCAGCCGCTTCCTCGTGACGCTGCGGCTGGCCCCCGCCGTCGCGCCCGCGGCGACCCGCGCCGTGGCCGAGGCGCCCGCTGCCGCGCCCGGCAGCGCGCCGCCGGGCCGCGTCCTGGTGGTGGACGACCATCCGGTGAACCGCGAGGTCATCACCCGGCAGCTAGAGCTCCTGGGCATCCCGGCCGTGACGATGAATGACGGGGCGCAGGGTCTCGCGCATTGGCGGCAGCATCGACCCCCGGTGGTGCTGCTGGACATCCACATGCCGCAGATGGACGGCTTCGAGCTGGCGCGGGCCATCCGGCAGGAGGAGCAGTCCCAGCGCCTGCCGCGCACCACCCTCATCGCGGTGACGGCCAATGCGCTGAAGGGCGAGGCGGAGAGGTGCTACGCCGCCGGCATGGACGGCTTCGTCGCCAAGCCGGTGACGCTGGTCGGCCTGTCCCGCGCACTCGGGCGCTTCATGCCGGGGCTGGCGCGCGAGGGCGCCCCCGCGGGCGGCGCGCTCTTCGATCCCGATGCCCTGCGCGGCCTCTTCGGGCAGGATCGGGAGCGGCTGCTGGGCATCCTGGAAAGCTTCGCCGAGCAGGCGGCGCAGGATATCGACCGCCTGAAAGCCTCCGAAGGTCCGAAGCTCGCGGAGGCAGCGCACCGCCTCAAGGGCTCGGCGCGGATGGTGGGGGCGCGTCTGCTGGCCGAGGCGGCGCAGGCCATCGAGGAGGCGGCGCGGGCCAGCGACGCCATCGGCGTGGAAGCCTCGCGCGGGCAGCTGGACAAGCTGCTGGTCGACACGCTGGCGGTGGCGAGGCCGGCGCTGGGGACCGCCGCCGCCTGACTCAATCCCCCGCGGAGACGCGTTCGCACAAGGCCCGCAAGGTCTGCAGGGCGGCGTCGACCGGGATGCCATATTGGGCGGCGGCCTGCCGTGCCGCCGCGTGATGCTCGGGCAGGAGGAGGCCGTTCTTCACCGGCGGCAGGCCGAGCACCTTCAGCTCGCTCATCCCGTCCAGCAGCTTCATGATCTTCACGAAGCGGTCCTTCTCGGCCGTGCCGATCTGGCGCTCCCAGGCCCGGCCGTGATCCCGGTTGATCTCGCCCCGGACCAGGAACATCCGGACCAGGCCGTAGCCGTACCGCCGGGCCCTGGCCCGGTTGTACATGTGGTCGACGTCGTAGCCGGAGTTGGTGAGCGTCGTGGCCGTGCCCCAATGCTCAGTCAGGAAGCGGCCGAAGAGGTCGCGATAGCCGCTGGCGGCCGGATCCATCCACAGCACCGCGCCGGCGGGGCCACTCTGCACATAGGCCTGTCCGCTCCCGCCATAGGACGTGAAGGTGACGTCGGGCTGCGTCCTGTAGCGCCAGAAGGTCTTCAGGATGTCGAGGTTCAGGGCCGCGACGATGACGGGAATCCGCCCGAGATGCGCGCTTTCGGCGACCAGGCCGGCCTGGAGGCGCGACAGAACGGGTGAGAAGGGATCCTGGACCATGCCGGATCGAACCCAGGAAGCCGCGGACCGGTCAACGTTAATTGCATGAAAATGGCGGGCTTCAAGGCCGCGCCCGCTTTCGGCTTGATTGAGCGGCGGCCGATTGTCGGCTATGGCAGCGCAACAAAATGCGGAATGGTGGCACGAATGGAGAAGGTTCTCGCCGGGCAGTCGGCGTTGGTCACCGGTTCGACGTCGGGCATCGGCCTAGGCATCGCCAGGATCTACGCCGAGGCCGGCGCGCAGGTCATGCTCAACGGCTTCGGCAAGCCTGACGAGATCGCCACCGCCCGCCGCGAGATCGGCGCCCTCATGGGCGTGGCCGAGGCGCCCTACAGCGCCGCCGACATGTCCAAGCCCGACCAGGTGCGCGGCATGGTCGCCGAGGCCGAGAAGGCCTTCGGCAAGCTCGACATCCTGGTGAACAACGCCGGCATCCAGTTCGTCTCGCCCGTGCAGGATTTTCCCGCCGAGAAGTGGGACGCGATCATCGCCATCAACCTCAGCAGCAACTTCCACGCGATCGCCGCCGCCCTGCCGGGCATGCTGGCGCGGGGCCACGGACGCATCATCAACGTCGCCAGCGCCCACGGCCTGGTCGCGAGCCCCTACAAGACGGCCTATGTCGCGGCCAAGCATGGCGTGGTGGGGCTGACCAAGTCCGTCGCGCTCGAGATCGCGCAGTCGCCGGTCACCTGCAACGCCATCTGCCCGGGTTTCGTGCGCACGCCGCTCGCCGAGGCGCAGGTGAAGCCGCTCGCGGAGAAGTTCGGCGTGAGCGAGGAGGTCGCGCTGAAGGACCGCCTGCTGGAGAAGCAGCCCTCCAAGCGCTGGATCGAGGTCGAGGAGGTGGCGCGCATGGCGCTCTACCTGGTGGGCCCTGGCTCGGGCGGCGTGAACGGCTCGGCGCTGTCCATCGACGGCGGCTGGCTCGCCGCCTGATGGACATCATGCAGCCGGCCGAGCTGCCGGCCCCCGTCGTCGCCCAGCCCGTCCGGCGGCGCGTTAACCTGGCGCTGCAGGGGGGAGGGACGCACGGCGCCTTCACCTGGGGCGCGCTGGACCGCCTGCTGGAGGATGACCGCGTCGAGTTCGACGGGCTTTCCGGCACCTCCGCCGGAGCCATCAACGGCGCCATCCTGGCGCTGGGCCTGCTCGAGAACGGGCGCGAGGGCGCCAAGGCCGCGCTGGACCGCTTCTGGCGCGCGCTGGGCACGAAATTCGCCGTCTCGCCGCTGCGCGCCCATCCGATGGAAAAGGCGCTCTGGGGCTGGGACCTGACCTATAGCGTTGCCTACAACGCCTTCGACACGATGACGCGGGTGCTGAGCCCCTATCAGCTCAACCCCTTCTCGATGGAGTTCAACCCACTCCGCAAGGCGCTGAACGAGAGCCTCGACCTCGAGCGGCTGCGGGAGGACAAGACCGCCATCCGCCTCTTCATCTCGGCCACCAACGTCCGCACCGGCAAGCCCAAGGTCTTCCGGCGCGAGGAGATCACGGTGGACGCGCTGCTGGCCTCGGCCTGTCTGCCGAACGTGTTCAAGGCGGTGGAGATCGATGGCGAGGCCTATTGGGATGGCGGTTATCTGGGCAATCCCGCGCTCTGGCCGCTCTATCATGAGCGCATGGCGGCCGACATCGTGCTGGTGCAACTGAACCCGCTGCTGCGGCCCGAGCTGCCCACCTCGACCAGCGACATCATGAACCGGCTGAACGAGATCAGCTTCAACGCCTCGCTGATGAGCGAGATGCGCGCGATCGACTTCGTGCAGCGCATGCTGGATTCGGGCCGGCTGGAGCAGCCGCGCTACCGCCGCATCTTCCTCCACAGCATCGAGGACGAGGAGCGGATGCGGGCCTTCAAGCTCAGCACCAAGTTCAACGGCGACTGGGATTTCCTCACCACGCTGCGCGACTACGGGCGCGAGGCCGCCGACCGGTTCCTGCGGGAAAGCTTCGACAAGGTGGGGCGTGAGAGCACGCTGGATATCGAGCGGTATCTCTAGACCGTCACGCGGTCAGGCTTCTCCGGATCGCGTGAGCACGTCCGGCAAATCACGCCAGGGCCGGCGGCGCTTCTCAGAGGCCGCGGAGCCTTGCCGAAGGGGCGCCCGCCTGGTCGAGGTCCGTCAGCACCTGGCCCGGGATGGACGGTCTTCCCCATAGACCAGCCGCGCCGCCCGGCCGCGCGGGACGTGAACCACCGCCGCCTGCCGATGGCGGCGCATCAGCCGGAGGATCGTCGCGCCGTCTGCCACCGTCAGCAGCATCCGCTCGCTCCACGCGCCGAGCGCGCCGTCCCCTTCCTCGAAGACCCGCAGATTGCGCCGCAGCCGCGCATGCACGGCGTCGTTCCAGCGCCGCGGCATCTGCCGGCTGAACGGGTTCCAGGCGCCGATGAACCAGGCCTCGCGCGCGCCGTGCCGGGCCATCCAGGCCTCGGCCGAGGCGCTGCGCCGGCCCACCCGCACCACGACCTCCCCCGCACGATAGCGCGTGCGGCGATAGGCCTCGGCCCGGGTCATCCCAGCTGGAGGAGCTGCGCCTTCAGATAGGCGCTCTCGGGCAGGAGCGGATGCACCGGATGGTCCGGCCCCGCGCCGGTGGAGGCCAGCAGCCGCGCCTCGCGCCGCGCCCGCCACACGCCCTGGGCCACGGCCTCGGCGAATTCGGCCGGGGCGGCGTGGTGCGAGCAGGAGGCGATGAACAGGTATCCGCCCGGCGCCACCAGCTGCGCGCAAAGCCGCGCCAGCCGCTGATAGGCGCGCAGCGCCGCCGGGATGTCCTTGCGCGACTTGGCGAAGGCCGGCGGATCGGCCACCACCACGTCGAAGACCTTCCGGGCGCCGACCATGCGCTCCAGCGTCTCCAGCGCCTCGCCGCGCTGGGCCGTCACGCGGTCGCCGAGACCGTTCGACGCCGCCGAGGCCATGGCGAGGTCCAGCGCGGGCTGCGAGCGGTCCAGCAGCGTCACCTGCGCCGCCCCCGCCTTGGCCGCCAGCAGGCCGAAGCCGCCCGTGTGGCAGAAGGCGTCGAGCATGGTCGCGCCCTGGGCGATGCCGGCCACGCGCGCGCGGTTCTCACGCTGGTCGAAGAACCAGCCGGTCTTCTGGCCGGAAAGCAGGTCCACCTCGAAGGCGATGCCGCCTTCCTCGACGCGGGCGCGGGCCTCGGTGCCGTGCAGCAGGCCGGAATGGAGCTCCAGCCCCTCCAGCGCGCGGACCGAGGCGTCGTTGCGCGCGACGATGGCGCGGGGCGAGAGCAGCTCCTGCAGCGCGTCGACGATCAGCGGCGTCGCGGCCTCCATGCCGGCGGTATTGGCCTGCAGGGCGATGACGTCGTCGAAGCGGTCCACGATCAGGCCCGGCAGCCCGTCGGCTTCGGCATGGACGAGGCGGCAGAAGCGCGGGACGCCCAGGCGCTCGCGCAGCTTCAGCGCCTCGGATAGGCGGCGGCGGTACCAGTTGGCGCCGGGCACGACCTCGGGATTGCGGTCCAGCACGCGGCCGGCGATCAGGCTGTGCGGGTTGAAGTGCCAGACGCCGTGCTTCACGCCGTCATCGCCCTCGAGCCGCACGGGACTGCCGGGGGGCAGGGCGCGCAGCGCGGCGCTCATGGCGATCTCGTTCGAGAAAGTCCAGGGATGGCCCGCCTTCACGCGCCGGTCGCGGCCCGGCAGCAGCCGGAGGACGGGAAGCTCGCTCATGCGCGGCGCTCCGGCTGGCGGACGGCCAGGGCGACGGCGACGAGAACCCCGCCCAGCGCGCCGATTTCGAGCGCGCCCAGCGGCTCGCCCAGCAGGACGGCCGCGCCCACCACGCTCAGCACCGGCGCCAGGAGCGTGCCGAGCGCCGCGGTGGAGGCCGGCAGCCGCTCGAGCGCCCCGAACCAGGTGAAATAGGAAACCGCCATCGTGAAGACCACCATCCAGCCGAACCAGAACCATACCTGCGCGGTCACGCCGGCGACGTCGGCATGCTCCAGGAATGGCGCGAGCGCCAGCATGGGAAGCGCGCCGATCGCCATTTGCCAGGTCAGGGCGGCGACGGGCGGCAGCAGGAGGGGGCGCCGCTTGGACAGGACGGCGCCCAGCGCGAAGAGCACGGCCGAGGAGAGAATGAGCGCCATGCCCGGCAGCTTCTCGATGCCGATGGCCGCTCCCCGCCCCGCGAAGAGGGCAGCCACGCTGCCGAAGCCCAGCAGCAGGCCCGCCACGCGGGCGAGGCCCGGCTTCTCGCCGAGGAGGGGCCAGGCGAAGACGGCGGCCCAGATCGGCATCGTATAGGCGAGGATCGCGCCCTCGGAGGCGGAGAGCCACCGGAGCGCCAGGGTGCCGAAGGCCATCCAGGAGGTGACGTTCAGCAGCGCATAGAGCACGAGTCGCCCGCGCTGGGCCCGGGGCACGGCGAGCGGCACGCGCAGCGCCAGCGCGACGCCGAACAGGATCAGCGCCGCCGCGCCCGAGCCCCAGGCGCGCAGGGTCAGCGGCGGAAGGCCGGTCAGCAGGAACTTCAGCAGCGGCCAGGTGGTGCCCCAGTTGATGGCCGTCAGCATCATCAGGAGCAGACCGGTGGTTCTCGGCGTCACCGGGGGGAGGCTAACGGCGAAGTTCGCGCCCGCCTATGGGGCCAGCCCCGGGAAGGCCATCGCCCGCACTTCCTCCGGCGTCCGCCCTGCCTCGCGCAGCGCGCGCAGGGTGGGGGCATGGTCGCGCTTGGCGAGGCGTCGGCCGTCCGGCCCCAGGATCAGGGGGTGGTGCGCGTAGAGCGGCTCCGGCCAGCCCATCAGCGCCTGCAGGAGCCGCTGGATGTCGGTGGCCTCCAGCAGGTCCTCGCCGCGGGTCACCAGCGTCACGCCCTGCAGCGCGTCGTCATGCGTGACGCAGAGATGGTAGGAGACCGGCACATCCTTCCGCGCGAGCACGACGTCTCCCTGCGCCTCGGGCGCGCAGCTGCGGGGGCCGTGGATCAGGTCCGTGAAGGCGAGGGGCCCCGTCTCGGCCAGCGCGCGCGTGACGTCCAGGCGCAGCGCATAGGGCGCGCCGGCGGCGATCCGCGCCTCGGCCTCGGCGCGCGGCAGCCCGCGGCAGGTGCCGGGATAGAGGCGGGAGGACGGGCCGTGCTGGGCGGCGATCGCGGCGGCGATATCACCCCGCGTGCAGAAGCAGGGATAGAGCAGGCCGCGCGCCTCCAGCGCGTCCAGCACGCGGCGGTAGTCGGGCAGGTGGCCCGACTGCAGGCGCAGCGGCCCGTCGAAGCGCAGGCCGAGCCAGGCGAGATCCTCGACCAGCGCTTCCGTGTATTCCGGCCGGCAGCGCGTGGCGTCGATATCCTCGATCCTGAGGAGGCATCGCGTGCCGGCGCGCCGGGCGAACAAGGCGGAATGCGCGTGGCCGAGATGCAGCAGGCCGGTCGGCGAGGGCGCGAAGCGCGTGACGCTTCCTGCGGGGAAGGGGGCCGGGCCGGGTCCTGACGTTTCGGGCGCCATTCCCGCGCTCTCGCGCGAAACCGCCATCGCCGCAAGGGCCTGTGACGTGTCCATGAAAGCGCGGCCGGCCCGCAGATGGCGGCTTGCGGCCCCGGGGCAACGGTGCGATGCATGCATTGCAGTTGTTGGCGGCGCACCGATTCCGGGAAGCCTGTCCTCTCCCGGCGTTGTACCCTCCGCCTTCGCGGCCAGGAGGAGCATCGCTTGCCCGACGGCAGTATCATTCCTCAGATTTCCGGCCCGGGCGGCTTTCCCGCCCTGGTGCTGAACGCTGATTTTCGCCCCCTATCCTATTTCCCGCTCTCGGTCTGGTCCTGGCAGGACGCGGTCAAGGCGGTGGTCCTGGATCGGGTCTCCGTGCTGAGCGAATACGAGACGGAGGTGCGCTCGCCCTCCTTCGCGCTCCGGCTTCCCTCGGTCATCGCGCTGCGGGAATACATCCCCACCGCGCGGCGCCCGGCCTTCACGCGGTTCAACGTCTTCCTGCGCGACAGCTTCGAATGTCAGTACTGCGCTGAGGATCTCCCGGCGCAGGAGCTCACCTTCGACCACGTGATCCCGCGCAGCCGGGGCGGGCGGACGAGCTGGGAGAACGTCGTGGCCGCCTGCGGCCCCTGCAATCTCCGCAAGGCCGACAAGCTACCCCGCGAGTGCCAGATGGTGCCGCGCCAGGTACCGCGGCAGCCCACCAGCTGGGAACTGCAGGAGAACGGCCGGAGCTTCCCGCCGAACCACCTGCACGAGAGCTGGCGCGACTACCTCTACTGGGATTCCGAGCTCGAGGACGAAAGCTGAGGGGCCCTGGCCTGAAGGGCCGGGCCCCTCTTCCTCAGACCTCCTGCCGCGGCGTCGCGAAGATGCAGGCCAGCGTCACCGCGGCCGCCGCCAGCAGGTAGTAGCCGACATACTGGATGCCGTAGTGGGCCTGCAGCCAGGTCGCGATATAGGGCGCGAGCGAGGCGCCGAAGATGCTGGCCAGGTTGAAGGTGATCGACGAGCCGGTGTAGCGCACCCGCGTCGGGAAGGGGGCGGAGAGCGCCGCGCCGATCACGCCGTAATTCAGCCCGAAGAGCAGCATGCCGATCGTCGCGAAGGCGTAGATGCCGCCGATGCCCGCGGAGAGCAGCGGCCCCAGCGCGAAGGAGAAGAGCATCACCGCCAGGGTTCCCACGATCAGCAGCTCGCGCCGGCCGTAGCGGTCGCCGAGCTTGCCGGCCGCGATGGTGGAGATGCCGAAGAGCACCGAGGCGTAGATCTGCACCTTCAGGGCGTCCACGAAGGAGATGCCCATGACCTGCACGTTGTAGGACAGCATGTAGGCCGAGCAGATGTAGAAGAGCACGAAGGTCACCAGGGCCATGAAGGTGCCCAGGAACAGCCGGCGCTTATGCGAGCGGAACAGCTCCACGACGGGGACCGCCACGCGCTCCTGCCGGTCGATCGCGCGCTGGAATTCCGGCGTCTCGGTGATGGACAGCCGCACCCACAGGCCGATGGCGATCAGCAGGGTCGAGGCGACGAAGGGGATGCGCCAGCCCCAGCTCAGCAGCGCCTCCTGCGACATGAACTGCAGCAGCAGCCAGAACACGCAGGAGGAGAGGAAGAGCCCCAGCGGCGCGCCCAGCTGCGGGAACATGCCGTACCAGTTGCGCTTGCCCGGGGGCGCGTTCTCGGTGGCCAGCAGCACCGCGCCGCCCCATTCGCCGCCGAGGCCCAGGCCCTGCCCGAAACGGCAGAGCGCCAGCAGCACCGAGGCGGTGACGCCGATGTGATCATAGGTCGGCAGCAGGCCGATCACGACGGTCGAGATGCCCATGGTGAGCAGCGCCGCGACCAGCGTGGCCTTGCGGCCGACGCGGTCGCCGAAATGGCCGAAGACGACCGCGCCCAGGGGCCGGGCGAAGAAGGCGATGGAGAAGGTCGCGAAGGAGGCGAGCAGGGCCGTCGTCGGGTCGCTGCTGGGGAAGAAGAGGTGCGGGAAGATCAGCACGGCGGCCGTCGCATAGACGTAGAAGTCGAAGAATTCGATGGTCGTGCCGATGAGGCTCGCGAGGAGGACCTTCGCCGGGGAGTTCAGGACCCTCTGGGTCGGGGCGGCAGCGGAGGCCGGGGCGCGGTCGGTCATGCTCTTCAATCCGATGGGGAGCGATGCGAGGGGCCGCGCGCGTCGCCCCCGGGGCATCCGCCGCGCCCCTTCGGATCGCCTCCGGGTCAAGCTTCGATCCCCCAGATTGAGCCGATTTCGTTTCGATAGTTATTCACGCTTTGGCATGGGAGCCGCCCGTTCCGCGAAGATCGGGCCGGATTGGTCCGAATGACTGGCCCCCGCAGCCCCGTCCCGACCGGGCCGAAACGGGGCAGGTTGCGCTGGCTACTGCATGAACCAGCCGTGGCTGACCACGATCGACTGGCCGGTCAACGCATTGGTCGGGAAGCTCGCGAGGAAGAGCGCCGTCTGCGCCACGTCGTCGACCGTCGTGAACTCGCCGTCCACGGTGTCCTTGAGCATGACGTTCTTGATCACCTCTTCCTCCGAGATGCCGAGCTCCTTGGCCTGCTCGGGGATCTGCTTCTCGACGAGCGGCGTGCGCACGAAGCCAGGGCAGATCACATTGGCCCGCACCCCATGCTTCGCGCCCTCCTTGGCGACGACCTTGGCCAGGCCCACCAGCCCGTGCTTCGCCGTGACATAGGGCGCCTTGAGGACGGAGGCCTCCTTGGAATGCACCGAGCCCATGTAGATCACGCTGCCGCCGCCCGGGCGGCTGTACATGTGCTTCAGCACGGCGCGGGTGGTGAGGAAGGCGCCGTCGAGGTGGATGGAGAGCAGCAGCTTCCACTTGTCGAAGGGGAACTGGTCGAGCGGCGCCACGATCTGGATGCCGGCATTGCTCACCAGCGTGTCGATGCGGCCGAAATGCGCCAGGGCCTCGGCAATACCCTTCTCGACCTGCTCCTCGCTCGTCACGTCCATGGCGACGCCCAGCGCCTTGTCGGGCCCGCCCAGCTCCAGCGCGGTGGCGTCCGCCGCCGCCTTGTTGAGATCGGCGATGACGACCTTGCCGCCCTCGCGGACGAAGACGGTGGCAATGTCCTTGCCGATGCCGCTCGCGGCGCCGGTGACGACGGCGACCTTGTTCTGCATGCGCATGTGGGGATGTCCTTTACGGGGAGAGGTAGTCATGCACGACCTTGCCGAGCCCGAGCGTGAGGTCGGCGATGAGGTGCGTGGCGGAAAGCACTTCGAGCACCGGCAGCTCGGCGACGGGCGCCAGGGCGTGCGGCATGAGCGACAACGCGCCGGGGCCCGTCCAGCATCCTTTCAGATTGATGTCTTCGAGGTGATATTCGACCAGCTCGCAGATATGCGGGGTGCCATCGACGCGCGGGATGATCTTCAGCAGGAAGCCCGGCTCCTGCAGCGAGGCCAGGACCGCCGCGGAATCCGCTGCCCTGTGCTTGTAGCCCATGGTGGCGGTCGAGACGCGGATGGGCCCGTAGTCCAGCGTCCCCACCAGCGTGTCCACCTCCGTCCGCAGGCAGGGGTTGCCGAGCTTCTTGGGAAAGCCCCAGAGCTCGCGCCCGCCCACGATCGGTCCCTCGTCGTTGAGGAACATGCAGTGGGTGTAGCCGCCGCGCTGCCCCTCGAAGGAGACGGGGATCACCTGGCCGGTCTCGGTATAGTCGCCGAAGCCGGTCGAGTTCGGCATGCGGATGAATTCGTACTTCACCACCGGCTGCTCGATCTTCAGCGGCTCGGGCACCAGGGCCCGGAGCTTCTCCGGGTCCGTGCGGTAGGTGATGATGAGGTACTCCCGATCGACGAAGCGATAGGGGCCGGGCGGAAAGGCGGGGTTGGTCAGCGGCATCGCGAAGGCGCGGCTTCGCACGTCGTCCTCGTTCATCGCAGGCTTACTCCTTGCTGGGATGGTCGTCGTCCGACGCCTTGAAGTCGAAGGTGCGGAAGCTCTCTTCCGGCGTCTTGGGTCGCTTGAAGATCTCCGGGTGGCGCAGCGCGCGATGCGCATCCGCGCGCCCGGCGCGCCAATGCTCGAGCATGCTGCGGCGGGAGAAGTTGTAGTCCTTCGAATTCAGCTCGTAGGGCGCGGTGCGGTAGATCAGGTGGACCACGTTGTAGTCCTTCGGATCGGCGAATTCCGCGAGGAGCTTCGCCTCCTCCCTGGCCAGGACGCTCTCGGGGGCGTCCTTCAGCAGCGTCGCGATGGCGGAGCGCACCTGCTGCAGCCGCTGGAGCTGGTCGGTGATGGCGCGGGTGCGGCTGGAATACTGGATTTCCTTCTGCCGCACGGCCACGCCGTTCATGTCCTTCGGCACCTCCCCGCGCGCGCTCCAGAGGTCCACCTGGAAGGCCAGCGTGTCGCGGCAGGTGGCGTTGTCGAAGACCCATTGCAGCGGCGTGTTGGAGACCAGGCCGCCATCCCAGTAGCACTCGCCGTCGATCTCGACCGGCGGGAAGCCCGGCGGCAGCGCGCCGCTGGCCATGACGTGCTCGGGCCGGATCCGGGGCTGGTAGGAGTCGGTGTCGAAATAGGTGAAGTTGCCGCTGCGCACATCCACCGCGCCGACGCTGAAGCGCATGTGCCTCGCATTGAGGAAGTCGAAGTCGATGTATTCCTCGAGCGTCGCGCGGAGCGGGGCCGTGTCGTAGAAGCTGATGGCGTCGGTCGGGAAGCCGAGGACCGAGAGGCGCGGCTTGAAGAAGCCCGGCACGCCCGCGACCATCGCCTCGAAGGCGCCGAAGCGGTTCAGCATGCCGTGCGAGACGTCATCCACCTCCCGCCCGTTGAGGAGGTAGCCGAACATCCGGCCGAGCGTGGGCGTGGTGATCTGCTCCCAGAAGCCCCGGAGCTTCGCCAGGCGCGCCTCGCGGGGATTGCCGGCGATGATCGCGGCATTGATCGCCCCGATGGAGATGCCGGCCACCCAGTCGGGCTCGATGCCCGCTTCCAGCAGCGCCTCGTAGACGCCGGCCTGATAGGCCCCCAGCGCGCCGCCGCCCTGCAGAAGCAGGGCGACGCTTTCGAAAGCATGGGTGATCGGCTTCGAAGGCGGCTTTGACATGGGCAGGAGACCTTTCAGCTGCGTCACGGCCCGGGCGGGGTCCTGGCGGCCTGCAGCTGCCCCCCGATAACCTTGGAGTAGCGTATCGAGTTGAAGGCGCGGGAAGGAATTTTTGTTGCGCCGCACATGGCCCCGATCATGCCGCGGCTGGCCAAACCAGCGATTGACCCAGGGGGCGGGTTGGCGGTCCCATGCGGGAAGAAGATCAAGGAAGGAGGAGCCGTCATGCGAGCCTGGGCCATCACGGAGCTGGGAAAGCCGCTCCAGGAAATCGAGCTGCCGACCCCCGAGCCCGAGGGCGACGAGGTGCTGCTGGAGGTCACGCATGCCGGCGTCTGCCACTCCGACCTGCATATCTGGGAAGGCGGCTACGACCTCGGTTCGCGCGGGCGGCTGAGCATGGCCGATCGCGGCATGAAGCTGCCGCTGGCGCTCGGCCATGAGATCGTCGGCCGGGTCGTGAAATGGGGCGCGGGTGCCCAGGGAAGGGGGCTGGAGAAGGGGCAGGTGCGCCTCGTCTATCCCTGGGTCGGCTGCGGCGCCTGTCCCCGCTGCCGGCGCGACGAGGAGAACCTCTGCACCGCCAAGGCGCGCGCGCTCGGCGTCTACCAGAACGGCGGCTACGCCACGCATGTCCTGGCCTCGCACTGGAAGCACCTGATCCCGATCGAGGGCATCGACCCGTCCCTGGCCGCGACCTACGCCTGCTCGGGCGTCACGGTCTATTCGGCGATCAACAAGGTGATGCCGATGGAGCCGGACGAGTTCATCGTCATCGTCGGCGCGGGCGGGCTGGGGCTCAACGCCATCGCCATCCTGAAGGCGCTGGGGCACCGGGCCATCTGCGTCGTGGATATCGACGAGGCCAAGCTGGCCGCCGCGCGGGAACAGGGCGCGACCGAGACCGTGCTCGCGGGCAAGGAGACGGCCAAGGGCATCGTGGAAGCCTGCGGCGGGCCGGTGATGGCGATCATCGACCTGGTGAACGGCTCGCAATCCGCGCTCAGTGCCTTCGATGCACTGGGGCGTGGCGGCAAGCTGGTGCAGGTCGGCCTCTTCGGGGGCGAGCTGAACCTGCCCCTGCCGCTGATGGCCATCCGCGCGCTGACCATCCAGGGCAGCTACGTGGGCAACCTCAAGGAGCTCCGGGCGCTGATCGAGATCGCGAAGAAGGGGAAGATCCCCGGCATCCCCATCACCCACGAGAAGTTCGAGAATGCCGATGCCGCGCTGAACCGCCTCCGGGACGGCAAGGTGACCGGGCGGACGATCCTGGTCGCCGCCTGAGGCCGGCCTGCCGCCTCAGCCCGTTCCGCTGAGGCGGGCGGGCGTGGCGGCGGGATCTTCCGTGGGCAGGTTCACGGCCGATTCCACAATATGCGAGCGGATCTCGGCCGTCAGCGCCGCGGCGTCGCGGCGTTCCAGCGCGGCCAGGATCCGCCGGTGGCCGGCCGCGCTTTCCTGCAGCGCGGCGAAGGAGGGCCAGAGGCCGGGCGGCCAGAGGCGCGCGCGGTCCCGTGCCTCGATGATCATCTCGGCCAGGATGCGGTTGGGCGTCCAGGTATAGAGCGTGTCGTGGAAGGCGAGGTTGGTGCGGCTCCAATCGGCATGCGAGCCCCGGACCGCCGCCTCCTCGAACTCCGCCGCCAGCTCGGAGAGCTTCTGCAGCGCCGCGGCGTCCAGATGCGGCATGGCGGCCAGCGCCGCCTCCACCTCCAGCAAAGCGCGGACGGCCAGCAGGTCCCCCAGCCGCACGCGGTCGGTGATGGCCACGCGGAAGCCGCGGTTGGGCACATGCTCGACGATGCCGCGCAGCACCAGCTCCGACAGCGCGGTGCGGACCTCGAAGCGGTTGGCCTCAAGCCGGCGCTCGAGGTCGATCTGCCGCAGCCACTCGCCCTCGCGATAGCCGCCGCCGCGCAGGATGACGGCGATCTCCAGGCTCAGCTGGCGTTTGGGGCGGGGGGAAGGCGGCATGCGTGTCCTGGAGAAGGGCTTGTGAGGGGCTGGGGAGCCTTCTACAACATTCGCCAGGATTGGCGCCAATTTCCTTGCGCCGCGAAGATCATGGGTCCGGCCGCCCGATCCACGCTGCCGCGGCCGACGGATGGAGGACGGGGCTCTTGGACGATGCGACGCGCGACGGCCCGCAGGAAATGGCCGGGGAGGGCGCGAAGCCGCTGCCGCTGGCCGGCATCCGCGTGCTGGAATTCTGCCATGTGATCATGGGCCCCTCCTGCGGCCTGGTGCTGGCCGACCTCGGCGCGGAGGTCATCAAGATCGAGCCGGTGGAGGGCGACCGCACGCGGCGCCTGGCGGGCTTCGCCAGCGGCTTCTTCGCTACCTTCAACCGCAACAAGCGCTGCCTTGCCATCGATCTGAAGGCGCCCGAGGGGCGGGCCGTGATCGAGCGCCTGCTGGCCGATACCGACGTGGTGATCGAAAACTTCGCCCCCGGCACGATGGAGCGGCTGGGCTTCGGCTACGAGGCTCTGGCCGAGAAGCATCCCGGCCTCATCTACTGCGCCCTGAAGGGCTTTCTCTCCGGGCCCTACGAGAACCGCCCCGCGCTGGACGAGGTGGTCCAGTACATGTCGGGCCTCGCCTATATGACCGGGCCGGCGGGGCGGCCGCTGCGCGCCGGCGCCTCGGTCTGCGATATCCTGGGCGGCGTGCTCGGCGTCGTCGGCATCCTGGCCGCCCTGCAGGAGCGCGGGCGGACCGGGCGCGGCCAGATGGTGAAGTCGGCGCTCTTCGAGGCCGCCTGTTTCCTGATGACCTCCCACATGACGGGCGAGGCCATCACCGGCCGGGCCATGCCGCCCATGCCCGAGCGCCACGGCGCCTGGGGCATCTACGACACCTTCCCGACGGCGGACGGGCAGCTCTTCTTCCTCGGCATTACCAGCGACCAGCACTGGCGCCGCTTCTGCACGCTCTTCGAGCGGCCGGACCTGCTGGCGGATGAGGCGCTCAACACCAACGAGAAGCGCGTGGCCGCGCGCCCGCGCCTGCTGCCCATCGTGGCCGAGGCGGTGGCGCGGCACAGCGAGGCCGAGATGGTGGAGATGTGTGAGCGCGCGGGCCTGCCCTTTGCGCCCACGGCCAAGCCCGGCGACCTGCCGACCGACCCGCAGCTCAATGCCCATGACCGCATGCTGGAGATCGCGCTGCCCAATGGCGGCCATGCGCGCCTGCCGCGCCTGCCGCTGGAGATGGGCACGCACGACACCGGCCTGCGCCGCCAGCCCGGCCGCATCGGCGAGGACACGCTGGCCATCCTGGCCGAGCTCGGCATCCCCGAGGAGGAGAGCGCGGCGCTGGTCGAGCGCGGCGTCGTCGGCGGGCCTGCCGCGGAGAAAAGCGATGCCGCGGCCTGATTCCCGAACAGAGACATCCGGCTGCGCGGCGGCCGGGGCTGCCCGGAATCCGAGGGCACAGAAAGGAAACGTGGCATGAGCGACCTCCCGAAATCGATCGACATCCATGAGGAAGGCCCGCGCGAGGGCTTCCAGATCGAGCCGGGCCCGATCCCGACGGCCGAGAAGATCCGGCTGATCGAGGCGCTGGCCGAGACCGGCCTGCACCACATCCAGGTCTGCTCCTTCGTCAATCCGCGCGTCGTGCCCGGCTGGGCAGATGCGGCGGAGGTCGTCGCCGGCTTCAAGGCGCGGCCGGACGTGCACTACACGGCGCTCTGGTTCAACGGGAACGGCCTCGAGCGCGCGCTGGCCTTCCGCGACAAGCTGCACATCACGGGCAGCATCTCGCTGACCGCCTCCGAGGCCTTCACGCGCAAGAACCTCAACCGCAGCCATGCCGAGAACCTCGAGGCGATGCGCAAGCAGACGGCGCTGCACCTCTCGCATGGCGTGGCGGTCGAGCGCATCGGCGTGATGGCGGCCTTCGGCTGCAACTACCAGGGCGACATCTCGGCCGAGCAGGTGGTCGCCACGCTGGAGGACGGCTTCGCGATCGCGAAGGAATACGGCGCCGAGATCAAGCGCATCTCGCTGGCGGACACGATGGGCTGGGCCGCGCCGCACCGCATCGAGCGCGTGGTGGGCGAGGTGCGCAGCCGCTGGCCGGACCAGAAGATCGGCCTGCACCTGCACGACACGCGCGGCCTCGCGGTCGCCAATGCGCATGCCGGGCTGAAGATGGGCGTGGCGCAGTTCGACAGCACAGTGGGCGGCCTCGGCGGCTGCCCCTTCGCCGGTCAGAAGGGCGCGGCGGGGAACATCTGCACGGAGGAGCTGGTGCTGCTCTGCCAGGAGATGGGCATCGAGACGGGCGTGGACCTGGACCGGCTCATCGAGGTCGGTCGCATGGCCGAGGCCATCGTGGACCACGTGCTGCCGAGCGAGCTGATCCATGCCGGCAGCCTCGACTTCTTCCGCAAGCACGCCGCCTGACGAAGTGAACGAAGGGCCAGGAAACCAGGTTTCCTGGCGGGGGTGAGGGGGCAACGCCCCCCTCGCATCCCAGGGAGGAAAAGAAAATAATGAACATCGACCGTCGTCCGCTTCTGGCCGGACTTCTGGCCACGCCTTTCGTCGCCCGGGCGCAGGGTTTTCCCACGCGTCCCATCCAGCTCATCGTCAGCGGCCCGGCGGGCGGCACCACCGACTACACCGCGCGGCTGATCGCGCTCCCGCTTTCCGAGCGCCTTGGGGTGCCGGTGGTGGTCGAGAACCGGCCCGGCGGCAACGGCACCGTCGCGGTGATGCCCGTGGTGCGCGGCCGGCCGGACGGCCACACGCTGCTTCTGGCCTATTGCGCGAACCTCACCGGGCGCCCCGCCATCGAACCCAATATCGGCTACGATCCGCGCCGGGACCTGGCGCCCGTCGCGCTCCTCGTCGAGGCGCCGCAGGTGATGATGGTCCATCCCTCGGTCCCCGCGAACACGCTGGCCGAGTTCATCGACTACGCGAAGCAGCGGCCGGGCGTGCTGAACTATGCGAGCTCGGGCAGCGGCTCGATGCAGCATCTGGGCACGGAGCTGCTGAAGAACCGCACGGGGATCGACATCGTCCACGTGCCCTATCGCGGCACGGGCGAGACGATGAACGACGTGCTGGCTGGCCGCATCCAGTTCTACATGACGACGCCCCCGCCCGCGCTGCCCTTCGTGAGGGAGGGCAAGCTGAAGGCGCTCGCCATGGCTTCGACCGAGCGGCATCCGGCGATGCCGGAAGTGCCGACGGTCGCGGAGGCGGGGCTTACGAATTTCTCGGCCGAGGCCTGGTTCTCGCTCATGAGCACGGCCGGGACGCCCGCGCCGGTGGTGGAGCGGCTGACGCGGGAATGCGCGGAGGTCCTGCGTGACGAAGCGGTGAAGCAGCGCGTGATCCAGGCCGGTGCCTTCGCGCGCTACGAGGACCCGCAGGTGCTTGCGGGCCGCATCGACCGTGAGCTGGTGAACTGGGCGCGGCTGGTGCGGGACCAGCGCCTCAGCGCGGACTGAGCTCCGGGCCGCGCGGCAGCGGCACGGCGAAGGGCTGCCCGTCCGGCCCCGTGGCCAGGTGCAGCTGCACCTGGAAGGCCTCGGCGGCCCGGGCGAGGACCTCCCAGGGCAGGCCGTCCGCGGCGATGGTGCCGGCCGCCACCAGGACGAGCCGGTCGCAGAAGCGGAGCGCCAGGTTCAGGTCGTGCACCACGAGCGCGACCCCCGCGCCGTCTCGGTGGGCGAGCGCCCGCAGCGTGGCCATGACCTCGAGCGCCGCGCCGGGATCGAGGCCCGCCGTTGGCTCGTCGGCCAGAATGGCTTCCGGCTCGCCGGCGATGACGCGGGCCAGCAGCGCGCGCCGCCTTTCGCCGCCGGAGAGCGTCGTCACCTCCCGTTCCGCCAGCCCCTCCAACCCCATCGAAGCGAGGGCCGAGGCCACCGCGCCGTTGGCATCCGCCCCGCCCCAGGGCAGGCGGCCGAGGGCGACGAGGTCGTGCAGGCGCAGCGGCCAGGCGATGCCGTCGCCCTGCGGCAGGTAGCCGCGACGGCGGGCCAGCACGGCCGGCGCGAGGCGGCCGAGGGGCGTTCCCGCCAGCTGGACCTGCCCTGAAAGGGGGGCGGGCGGCAGCCCCGTCATCGCTCGCAGCAGGGTGGATTTGCCGGCCCCGTTCGGCCCGACGATCCCCAGCACCTCGCCCGCGTGGAGCGTGGCGCTGGCGTCGTGCAGGAGGGTGGCGCCACCGATGCGGACCGTCAGCCCGCTCGCTTCCAGGAGGGGCGGCGTCACGGCCGGCCCCGCAGCGACCAGAGCAGGCGGAGCAGGAAGGGCGCGCCGAGCAGCGCCGTCACCACGCCCAGCTTCAGCTCTGGCCCTCGTGGCGGAAGTGCCCGCACCAACGTGTCCGCCGCCAGCAGCATGAGGGCGCCGCCCGCGGCCGAAGGCAGCAGCAGGGCGCCGGGCCGGGCGCGCACGAAGGGGCGCAGCAGATGCGGCACGATGAGCCCGACGAAGCCGATGGCCCCCGAGACCGACACCGCCGCGCCCACCGCCGCCGCGGCCCCCAGCATCACAGTGAGCCGCAGGCGCACGAGCGCGATGCCGAGGCTGGCGGCCGCCTCCTCGCCCAGGGACAGTGCGTCCAGCCCGCGCCGCGTCGTGAGCAGCAGCGCCGCTCCGCCCAGGATGAAGGGCGCGGCCAGCCAGACATGCTGCATGGAGCGATCCGCGAGCGAGCCCAGCAGCCAGAAGACGATCTCCAGCGCCGCATAGGGGCTGGGCGCGAAGTTGAGCGCGAGCGCGGTCAGCGCCCCGGCCAGGCTGCTCACCGCGACGCCGGCCAGGATCAGCCCGAGCGTGCCGAGCCGCGCGGCCAGCAGCGCGATGGGCAGCACCGCGATCATCGCGCCGGTCAGGGCCGCGAGCGGCAGGGCCAGCGGTGCGAGCAGCGAGAGGCCCGAATAGAGCGCCGCCACCGCCCCCAGCGCCGCGCCGGAGGAGACGCCGAGCAATCCCGCCTCGGCCAGCGGATTGCGGGTCAGCCCCTGCAGCGCCGCCCCGGTGATGCCGAGCGCGGCGCCCACCAGCAGCGCCAGCAGCACGCGCGGCAGGCGCAGCTCCAGCAGCAGCAGCTTCAGCAGCGGCGGGTCGCCGAAGGCCAGGGCATTCCAGGCCTCCGCAGGCGTGGTCCAGACCACGCCGACGAGCAGGGAGAGCGCGGCCAGCAGGGCGGCGGCGCCGGTCAGGACTAGCGTGATCACGGCGAGGGCAGGGCGGCGAGCAGGGCGACGGCCTCCGGATTGCCTGGCCCCGCGCAGATCCAGAGCGATCCCGGCAGCACCGAGGGCGGGCGCAGGGTCGCATGGCGGAGTGCGGGGTGCTGGAGCCAGAGCGTGGCTTCCGCCGGCGGCGCGTCGCCGTCCAGCGCGGTGACGATGGCGTCGGGGCGCTCGCGCAGGAGCATCTCGAGATCGAGCCGGGTGCGGCCGGGGGCGGAGAGGCTCTCATGCCCGGCAGCGGCGACCAGGCTCTCCAGCAGCGTGCCGCGGCCGGCGGCCGAACCGCCCGGGCGCAGCACCGCGACGCGCAGCGGATGCGGCGCGGGGGCGGGAAGGGCCTCGATCCGGGCCGCGAAGCGCTCGCCGGCCTCGGGGGCGCCCAGCAGCGTACCAAGGCGGCGCGCCTGGGCTGCGACTTCCTCGAGCGTCGAGGGCACGTCCAACTCCTCGACGGCGATGCCGGCCTGGCGCAGCAGGCGCACGGTCGCGCGCGTGGTGTAGCTGCCGGCCAGGATGAGGTCGGGCTGCAGCCGTAGCAGCTCCTCCGTCCGGCCGTGATTGACCGGCACGGCCGCGGCGCGCACCGCGTGGAAGGACATCCGCGGATCGCGCGCGAGCCAGGTGACGGCGGCGATCCGCTCGGGTGCCGCGAATTCCAGCACCCATTGGTCCGAGCACAGGTTCATCGACACGATGCGTTGCGGCGGCCCGGCAAGTGCCGGCGCCGCCGCGAGAAGGCCCATAGCGAGGAGGAGGCCGCGGATCAAAAACTGACCCGCACGCCGCCATAGGCGGCCCGGCCCGGCGGCTGGAAGCCGTAGACCTCCTGGTAGCGCTGGTTGAAGGCGTTCTCGATCCGCCCGACGACCTCGACCTGCGGCATGATCCGGTAGGAGACGGCGATCCGCGCCAGGGTATAGGGCGACAGCGTGCGGCGCCCGCCGCCGGTCCCGAAGAAGCTGTCCTGCATGGTGCCGTTATACACCAGTCCGAAGTTGATCCGCGCCTGTTCGACGGGCCGCAGCGTCACGTTGAGCGAGGCGGCGTTGCGTGGGCGGCGCACCAGCTGCAGCCCGTTCTGCGACGGCGTGACCGAGGAGACGATGCTGCTGTCGGTCAGCGTGTAGCTGGCCGAGATGGTGGCCCAGGAGGTGGGCTCCACGCGTGCCGTCAGCTCCATGCCCTGCGCCTCGTTCACGCCGATATTGTTGAGGCGGAAGGGGAAGTTGCCGGTGTCGAAGGCGATGAAATCCTCGACCCGGTTGTGGAAGTAGGTGGCGCCCAGGATGACGCGGCGGTTGAGGAATTCCTGGTCCACGCCCAGCTCCCAGCCCCGCGTGCGCTCCGGGCGCAGGTTCGGGTTGGGGATGAAGGAGGCGGAGGGCACGAAGTACATCTCGCCGAAGGAGGGCGGCGCGAAGCCCGTGCCGTAGGAGCCGCGGAACTTCGTGCCCCAGGCGGGGATCCGGTAGGCGGCGGTGAAGCGATAGGTGGTGGCGCCGCCGAAGAAGTCGTTCTCGTCGTGGCGGACGCCGCCGGTCAGCGACAGCCGGTCGAAGAGGTCGATCTGCTGCTGGGCCCAGAAGCCGGTGTTCTGCACGTCGGGCGCCACGAAGCGCTGCAGTGTCCCGAAGAGCAGCTGGCGGTTGGTCTCGCGCTGCCAGTCGAAGCCGATCGTCGTTACGGCATTGGGGAAGAGGCGGATATTCGCCTGGTACTCGGTGCGCAGGCGGTCGGTGTTGGTGCGGCTCTGCAGGCGGTTGGCCAGCCGGCTCTCGCGCTCGAAGGCGCCGCCCGAGAGGGTGAGGATGTTCTCCAGCCGCCCGTCGAAAAGGTTCAGCGTGGCGGTGCCGCGGCCCACGGTGCTGCTGGCGCGGTAGTTGTCGAGCGTGTCGATGGCGAGGCCGGTGACGTAGCTCTGGCCGTCCGTGTCGCCGCGGCTGCCGGTGTGGCGGAAGGTACCGTCGATGCGGAGGTTGTCGGTGACGCGCACGCCGGCGCGGGCACCCACGGTGTAGTTGCGGTAGCCGTCATCCTCGCGCCCGCCCGGCGCGGTCACGGTGCCGGCGGTGGCGAAGCGGCCGCCATAGAGGTTGTAGTCGTAGCGCTCGCCCCCACCGGAGACGCTGCCGCGCAGGTTCGTCGTGCCGAAGCTGCCGCCCTCGATGGAGGCGTTGACGCGCGGGCGCCCGGCCTCGCCGCGGCGGGTCGTGATGCTGATCACGCCGCCGGCGGCCTCGGCGCCGTAGACCATGGATTGCGGGCCGCGAATGACCTCGATGCGCTCGATCTCATTCGTCGTGAGCTGGCTCATGTCGAATTCGTTGTTGTTCGGCTCGTTCATCTTCACGCCGTCGAGCAGGACCAGCGTGTGGTTGCCCTCGCCGCCGCGGATGCGCACCTGGCCGAGCCCGCCGCGCGGCCCGGTCTGGCTGACGGCCAGGCCCGGCACCTCGCGCAGCGCGTCGATGACCTGGATGATCTGCCGCTCGCGCAGCTCCTCGCCGGTGATGATCGTGACCGAGCTGCCGACATGCGACAGCGGAACCGGCGTGCGCGTCTCGATGACGGTGAGCTCGGGCAGCGGCACGGAGGTGGAGGCGGCGCGCGCGGCCGGCGCGGTATCGGCCTGGCGGTCGAGGGCGGTCTGCGCCGCCGCGACCTGGGTGGTGCCGAGCAGGAGGGCGAGCGCGTAGCGGGCGTGAGGCAAGGTTCGGGGCTTCCGGTTCGTCGTGAAGGTCATTCCGCGTCGCTCGGGACGCGGTCGAAGGCGGCCTGCCATTCGGCGAGGCGGGGAAGGCGGGGCTCGGTCCAGCCGAGCTGGCGAAGGGCGGCGCGCGCGGCCGCCCGCGCGTGGCGGTCCTCGGCCTCGCGATAATCGGCCGGGGCCTCCCCGGCGCGGACCGCGCGCAGCAGGCGTTGCTTCTCGGCGGCGATGGCGGGGAGGCCGAAGCGCGCGAGGAGGTCCTGGAAGGCGGCATGCCGTGCCGGCTCGAAGGCGATGCGTCCGCCCAGCTGGTCGTGCAGCGGATGGGCCGGGAACATGTCCAGCAGGGACACCCAGCCCTCGGGCACGGGTCGAGTGGCCGCATGCGCGCGGCCGGAGCGGAGCACCTGCGGCAGGAGATGCGTGTGCGGCCCTTCGGGCGAGGTGCCGTCCGGCGGCGGGATCGGCTGGAACACCTCCACGCGCGCAAACTTCGTGACGAAGACCCGGTGGGGCGAGGCGCCGACCACCGCCGCCCCGGCCGGATTACCCGGCTCCAGCAGGCCGCGGCCCACGCCCTTCCGCAGCAGGGCGATCAGTTCCGGATCGGCGGTGCGGACGCAGGCGCGCAGATGCGGAAAGCCCACGCCGAGGTCGAAGAGAATGGCGTCGCGGTCCTGCGGGCGTAGCGCGGCGGCATCCGGGCCGAGCTCCGTGACGACGGAGGCGCCGCCGATATCGGCCTCCTGCAGGGGCAGGCAGAGGCTGGTGCCCTGCTGCCAGGAATCGACCCGCCGGCTGAGCTGCTCGAAGGCGATCAGCCGGGCGCCGGGCCCGGCCTGCACGCGCACGCCGCCGCGGGCGGTGACGACGCCGTGGCCGCCATCGAGGTCTGCCTCCGCCGTCGCCTCGCCGAGGTCGCGGGTGAATTCAGCGACGGCGCCGAGCACGCCGAGCGCCCAGCCCGCATGCGGGTCGCGCAACGCGCGATCGAGGGCCGTTGCGGCCGTGTCGGTGTCATTTTCCACGGGGGATTCTCGCGCATGACGAGGCCGGCCGCCGCGAAGGGGCCGTGCATCGCGATCGGGGGACGGCCTGGGCCGCCCCTTGGATCAGGGAGTTGTCGGGAGGGTTCGCAGGCCGGGGCGAAGCCGGCCGGAAACGGGCGCAATCGGGGCGCGGGGAGTCTTCATCGTCTTCACCTGTCCCCGGTGCACCCCGCCCGGATCCTCATGGGTCACGACGGCCTTTCGGCGCGCCGGCAAGGGCAGGTCTCCTGGCTCGCGGGTCACGGAGCTGGCCCTGCCTTCCCACGGCTCTCGCCGCAGTGGCCCGCCCCTGGAGGGGGCGGAAGGGCCAGCGTCTCGCCGCTGACAGTTGCGGGGGCAGCTGCCGACTTGCCCGGGGCGGGGGAGCATTCCCCCGGCGGACGCACGGCATTCCCTTTTTCACCCGCTCGCGCGGGACCATTGCGATGGCAGGATTAGGCGAGACGCGGGCCACTGGGCAAGCCACCCCGTGACCCGCGCCTCCCTTTCAGGCGCGCGCGGCGCGTGCGGCCGATACCATGTTCTCGATGGCGAGGCGCACTTCCGGCCACTTGCGGGTCTTGAGGCCGCAATCGGGGTTCACCCAGAGCTGGTCGGCCGGCAGCCGGCCGGCCGCGGCCGTCAGCAGCTCGGTCATCTCGCCCACGGCGGGAACGCGCGGCGAATGGATGTCATAGACGCCCGGCCCGATCTCCGCCGGATAGCGGTAGCCGGCGAAGGCATCCAGCAGCTCCATCTTCGACCGCGCGGTCTCGATGGAGATGACGTCCGCATCCATGGCGCCGATCGAGGCGATGATGTCGTTGAACTCCGAGTAGCACATGTGCGTGTGGATCTGCGTCGCATCCGCCACGCCCGAGGCCGTGACGCGGAAGCTTTCCACGGCCCAGTCGAGATAGGTGCTCCACTCGCTCTTGCGCAGCGGCAGGCCCTCGCGCAGCGCGGCCTCGTCGATCTGGATGATCGCGGCACCGGCCTTCTCCAGGTCCACCACCTCGTCGCGGATCGCGAAGGCGATCTGCCGGCAGGTGGTCGCGCGCGGCTGGTCGTCGCGCACGAAGGACCAGTTCAGGATCGTCACCGGGCCCGTCAGCATGCCCTTCATCGGCCGCTTCGTGAGCGACTGGGCATAGCGCCACCACTCGACGGTCATGGGCTCGGGGCGGGCCACGTCGCCATAGATGATCGGCGGGCGGACGCAGCGCGAGCCGTAGGACTGCACCCAGGCATACTTGGTGAAGACGAAGCCCGAGAGCCGCTCGCCGAAATACTGCACCATGTCGTTGCGCTCGAACTCGCCGTGCACCAGCACGTCCAGCCCGACATCCTCCTGCCAGCGCACCGTCAGCGCCGTCTGCTCGCGCAGGAAGGTCTCGTAGGCGGCGTTGTCCAGGATGCCGCGGTCGTGGTCGGCGCGCGCCTTGCGGATCTCGGAGGTCTGCGGGAAGGAGCCGATGGTTGTGGTCGGGTAGCTCGGCAGCTTCAGCTTCTCGCGCTGCACGCCACGCCGGACGTCGAAGGCGGAGCTGCGTCGGGCCAGGGCCGGGTCCTGCTTCGCGGCGCGGGCCTGGACCGCCGGATCATTGATCCGCGGCGAGGTGCGGCGCGAGGCGACGGAGGCGGTCGCGGCATCCAGCACCGCCTTCACGCCGGCCCGCCCGCCGTTCAGGGCCTTGGCCAGGGTGGCGAGCTCGGCGATCTTCTGGACGGCGAAGGCCAGCCAGTCCTTCACCTCGGGCTCCATCGCGGTCTCGCGGTCGAGGTCGATCGGCGTGTGCAGCAGCGAGCAGGACGGCGCGAGGATCACCTCGCGGCCCGCGGCCAGGACGGGCTCCACGCGGTCGAGGATGGCGTTCAGGTCCGCCTTCCAGACGTTGCGGCCGTCGATGACGCCGAGCGAGAGCACGAGGTCCGGGCGGGCGCCCGCCAGCACGGGCGCGAGCTGTTCGGGCGCGCGCACCAGGTCGACATGCAGGCCGTGGACCGGCAGGGAGAGGGCGGTGTCGAGGTTGTCGTCCAGCGCGCCGAAATAGGTCGTCAACATCACGCGCAGGCCGATCGCCGCGCGCGAGAGCTTGTCGTAGGCCTCGCCGAAGGCCGCGCGCGCGGCGTCGGAAAGGTCGGTCACCAGGGAAGGCTCGTCGATCTGCACCCAGCGCGCGCCGGCGCGGGCGAGGGACTGCAGCACCTCGACATAGACC
Source organism: Roseococcus pinisoli (assembly GCF_018413645.1). Classification (GTDB taxonomy): domain Bacteria; phylum Pseudomonadota; class Alphaproteobacteria; order Acetobacterales; family Acetobacteraceae; genus Roseococcus; species Roseococcus pinisoli. The sequence goes on along the minus strand of NZ_JAHCDA010000002.1, from coordinate 1,184,644 downwards.
GGCAGCAGGCGCGGCAGCAGCGTCAGCGGATCGAAGTCGCCGCCCTTGGCCTTGCCGATCAGGAGGTAGGTGACGGGCCCGAGCAGAACGGGGCGCGTCTCGATGCCGAGGGCCTTGGCCTCCAGGTACTGGTCGAGCGCCTTGGTCGAGGCGAGGCGGAAGTTCTGCTCGGCCGTGAACTCGGGCACCAGGTAGTGGTAGTTCGTGTCGAACCACTTGGTCATCTCGGCGGCGGGCGCGCCCTTGGCGGCCGGGCCGTGATCATGCCCGCAGCCGCAGCTGCTTTCCTCGGCGGCGCCGGCGCGCGAGCCGCGGGCCATGGCGAAGTAGGTCTCGATGCCGACCTGGTCGCTCTTCCAGCCGTAGATGGCGGGCACGGCGCCGACCATCGCGGTCGTGTCCAGCACGTGGTCATAGAGCGAGAAGTCGTTGGACGGGATGATGTCCGCGCCCAGGTCGTGCTGGCGCTTCCAGGTCTGGGCCCGGAGGCCGGCGGCAACGTCGAGAAGGGCCTCGACCTTGGCATTGCCGGACCAATAGGCCTCGAGCGCAGTCTTCAGCTCGCGCCGGGGCCCGATGCGCGGGAAGCCGAGGGTGGCGACGGTGACTGACATGGCAACCTCTACCTTCGTTCGTTGTGACGAGGCTTCGAGCCAGGCGCGTGCGGCCGACCTGCGCGGAATCGTTCCGTCGCAGCTCCTTGCATGCGACCAGACCGGGCACCCCGCCGGAGGACGTTATCTATCGGGGCAGGTCTCCTGGCTCACGGGTCACGGCGACGGCCCAGTCTTCCCAGGGCGCGAGCCCCAGTGACGTGTTTGGACCGCCGCTCGCCGCTTACAGTTGCGGGGGCAGCGCCGGTGTCACACCGGCTTCCCTCTTAGCTGCGCGCCAAGCGAGCGCGCAGAACCTCGATGGGCCCATGAATCTTCCTTTGGCCGCCCGTTGTCAATCATCGAATAAAGAAATGCTTATATGGCGATATAAGGGTGTGATTTATGGCCTGCTGAACGCCGCGACCAGCTGGGAACGCGGAATGGCCGCCGCTTCGGCGCAAACCGAGGGCGGCGCTTCACGCTCGATTCCGGGCGGGAAGGGCGTAAAACTCAGGGATGAAGGGGCGGAATATCCATGCTAGCGAACAGGGCATGAACGAGATCCAACGCCCCGTCCTGGCGCCGCCCGGCGGCGAGAAGAAGGTGCTGCTGCATTCCTGCTGCGCCCCCTGCTCGGGCGAGGTGATGGAGGCAATGCTGGCCTCGGGGATCGAATACACGATCTTTTTCTACAACCCGAACATCCATCCCCGCCGCGAATACGAGCTCCGCAAGGACGAGAATGTCCGCTTCGCCGAGAAGCACGGCGTGCCCTTCGTGGATGCCGATTACGACACGGACAACTGGTACGCTCGGGCCAAGGGGATGGAATGGGAGCCCGAGCGCGGCGCCCGCTGCACCATGTGCTTCGACATGCGCTTCGAGCGCACGGCGCTCTACGCCCACGAGAACGGCTTCCCCGTGATGACCAGCTCGCTCGGCATCTCGCGCTGGAAGAACAAGGCGCAGATCAACGAGAGCGGCGCGCGCGTCACCGCGCCCTATGCCGGGTTGAGCTACTGGGACTTCAACTGGCGCAAGGGCGGCGGCGCCGCGCGGATGATCGAGATCTCCAAGCGCGAGCAGTTCTACCAGCAGGAATATTGCGGCTGCATCTACTCCCTGCGCGACACCAACCGGCACCGCCGCGCAACCGGGCGGCGTCCGATCGAGCTCGGCAAGCTATTCTACGGCATGCCCGAGGAGGAGCCGGCCGAGCAGGGCCTGACGCCCGGCGCCGACGGCCAGTAGGGACCGCGCCCGCGAATGGACGAACAGCTGGAACCACCGGTCCCGACCTTGCCTCGCATCTCCCTCCGCAGGCGGCGGGGATCGCCCGTCGAGCTGACGGCCGCGCAGCTTCGCGCCATCTGGCTCAGGGCCCAGCGCCTCGACACGCGCGTGCCCTTCGGCGAGGGGCCGGAGGCAACGCGGCGGGCGGTGGCGCATCTCGGCTACGTGCAGATCGACACGATCAACGTCATCGAGCGCAGCCACCATCACATCCTGCACAACCGCATCCCGAGCTACGCCCGCTCGGACCTCGAGCGGGCGCAGTCCGGCGAGAAGTCCGTCTTCGAATACTGGACGCACGCGCTGGCCTATGTCGCGGTCGAGGACTACCGCTTCTTCCTGCCGGAGATGGAGCGCCGCCGGGCCCTGCCTTCGACCGGCGTGGCCGAGGCCGACCATGCGGCGCTGCTGGCGCGCATCCGGCGCGAGGGTCCGCTCTCCATCCGCGACATCGACGACGAGGTGCTGGTCGAGAAGACCCATCCCTGGGACAGCCGCAAGCCCTCCAGGCGCGTGCTGCGGCACGCCTTCTACGCGGGCGATCTCGTCGTCTCGCGGCGGGTTGGCATGCTGAAGACCTATGAACTCACCAACCGCCATTTCGGCTGGCGCCGGCGTCCTAAACCCGCGACGGAGGCCCAGATCGCCGACTATCTGCTGCGGCGCGCGGTGGTCTCGCAGGGCGTCGTGAGCCTGGATTCCATCTGCTACGGCCGTCTCTCGGCCAAGCCGGCGGTGGCCGCCGCGATCGAGACCGCGGTGCGGCGGCGGCGCCTGGTGCCCGTCCAGGTGGAGGGCGCCGGGAAGGTGGCGCATTGGGCCGCGCCGGAAGCGCTGGAGGTGGCGGGCGCGCCGGAGCCGCTGGTCCATATCCTCTCGCCTTTCGATCCGCTGGTGATCCAGCGCCGACGGCTGGAGATGTTCTTCGGCTATGCCCATCGCTTCGAGGCCTATGTCCCCGCCGAGAAGCGCGTACAGGGCTACTTCGCCCTGCCGGTGCTGGCGGGCGACGAGATCGTGGCGGCGATCGACCTCAAGACGGACCGGCAGGAAGGCCGGCTGCTGATCCGCAAATGGAGCTGGATCGCGCCCCAGCGCGCCGGGCTGAAGGCCGCGATCGAGGCGGCGCTGGCGCCCTTCGAGCGGTTCCAGCTCTCCCCCGCGGCACGCGAGGAGGCAGGGTAGGGGCGGCCTGGGCGAAGCCTGCCAAGCGGGCCATCATGGGCGAAACAATATAGGGAATTCGTCCGTGCTTCGCCGCCGCCATCTGCTCGCCGTCCCGCCCTCGCTCGCCGCCGCGCTGGCTTCTCCCGGCGTTCGCGCCCAGCCGGGCTATCCCAGCCGCCCGATACGGCTTCTCGTCGGCTTCGCGCCCAGCGGCTCCACCGACATCGTCGCGCGGGCGATGTCGCAGAAGCTGCAATCCCTGCTCGGCCAGCCCATCGTGGTCGAGAACCGGCCGGGCGCGGGCGGCAATATCGCGACCGAGCAGGTCAGCCGCTCCGCGCCGGATGGCCACACCCTCCTGCTCGGCACGATCGGGCCGCTGGCGATCAACCCGACGCTCTATCGCGACCTGCCCTTCGATCCGTTGAAGGACCTGACCTCCATCTCGCGCGTCGGCCTCGTGCTGAACGTGCTGGCGGTGCCGGCCGACCGCCCCTGGCGCAGCGTCGCGGAATTGCTGGCGGCTGCCCGCGCGCGGCCCGATACGCTGACCTGCGCCACCTCCGGCGTGGGCGGCGCCGGGCACCTGGCGAACGAGCAGATGAACGCGCTGGCGGGCGTCCGTACCGTGCATGTTCCCTATCGCGGTGGCGGCGCGCTGCTGGCGGACCTCGTGTCGGGCAAGGTGGACTACGCCTTCACCACGGCCCTCAATGCCGTGCCGCAGACCGAGGCCGGAAAGCTCCGCCTCCTCGCGGTGCCGACGGCGCAGCGCAGCCGCCTCCTGCCGCAGGTGCCCACCATGGCCGAGAGCGGCCTGCCGGGCTTCGAGATGATGGACTGGATCGCGCTGATGGGCCCGCGCGACCTGCCGGCGCCCATCGTCCGCACCATCGCGGACGCCGTCCGCGCGACGCTGACCGACCCGGAGCTGGTCGCCCAGCTCGCCGAGCGCCGCGTCGAAGTCGAGCCGTCCTCGCCCGGGGAGCTGGTGCAGTTCCTCCGGGACGAGACCGCGCGATGGGCGCCGATCGTGCGCGCCTCGGGATCGACGCCGGACTGAGGCCTCAGGGGGCCGGTGCGGCGACGGTGTCGCCCGGCCGCTGCGGCGGCAGCTTGATCGCCAGCGCGCGGAACCGGCCCGTGGTGGCGCGCGAGCCGGCATGCGGCGTGCCGCGCGGGATGACGATGAGGTCGCCCGGCTTCACCTGCACCTCGCGGTCGCCGAGCCAGAACGAGCCTTCGCCCTGCAGGATCAGCTGAATCTCATTCGCGTCGGCATGGTAGTGGCGCATCACGTTGCCGCTCTGCACCGCCACCGTGCCGTCGGCCGTCGTGACCAGCGTGCGGCTGCGGAGGTCGGTATTGGGGATGAGGGTACCGATCTGCTCGTCCGTCATGCTCAGCAGGTTGATGATCTGCGGCGTGAGCGGCGCCGGCCCGGCCTGCGCCTCGGCCTGCGGGATGAGGTGATGGGCGAGGAGGCCGGCCGCGAAGGCGGCGCCGAAGCCGGCGCAAAGGAAGGGAAGGCGCATGGGGCGTTTCCTTGGGGCGTGTTGCCCCCGGAATGATCGACCCATGCCCCCTGCATATTCAATCGCGAAATGGATCCGCGACCGGCGGCCGCTCAGGCCGCGACGCGCGCCTTCAGCCAGGCGCCGGCCTCCGCCGCCGCGCGGTCCGCCGCGCCGACATGGCCCAGCGCCCGGGCGAAGCCGTGCACCGTGCCGGGGAAGGTCCGCATCTCGAGGTTCACGCCCGCATTCCGCAGCTTCTCGGCGAAGGCCAGGTTCTCGGACGCCAGCACGTCCAGCTCCGCGATGTGCAGCAGCGAGGGCGGCAGGGTGGAGAGCTCGCCCCGGATGGGAGAGGCGAAGGGCGAGAGGCGCGCCACCGCGTCCGGGCAATAGGCATCCCAGTAGAAGCGCATCTTCGCGAGGGTGAGGCCGTAGCCCTCGGGGAATTCGCGGTAGCTTGGCGTATCGAGGTTATGGTCGAAGACGCCGTAGTTCAGCAGCAGGCCCTTGAGCGGGATGGGCGAGGGCTGCTCCGCGTTGAGCAGCGCCAGCCCGGCCGCGAGGTTGGCGCCCGCGCTGTCGCCGCCGAGGACGATGCGCGTGGGATCGAGCCCCAGCTCCGCGCCCCGCGTCGCGATGTGGCGCAGCACCGCCGCGCATTCCTCCAGCGCCTGCGGGAAGACCGCCTCCGGGCTCAGCGCATAGTCGGGGCCGAGCACGGCGCAGCCCGAGGCGGCGGCATAGGCGCGCATCAGCCGGTCATGCGTGTCCACGCTGCCCCAGACCCAACCGCCGCCATGGAAGTAGATCAGGACCGGCAGGTTCGGATCGTTGGTCGGGCGATGGAAACGCAGCTGCATGCGGCGGCCGCGGATCGGCAGCAGCAGGTCGCGGCTTTCGGCCATCACGTCGCCGCCCTCGGCCTGGGGCAGCTGCGGCTCGTCGTTCAGGCGGCGCTGCTCGTCGAAGGGCGCGCTGCGGGGGGGGGTCGGGAAGACGATGGGCGGCTGCCCCGCCGCGCGTCCGGCCACCATGGCGCTGAACGCCGCCATCTCCGGATCAATTCGCCGATCGCCCATCACCATTCCCCGTCCTGCTGAGAAGGACAGGGCAGCGCGTCGGCGCGGGTTGCGCAAGATGGCAGGGGTGGGCCATCGCCTTGGGCCTGACACGATTGCCGGGGCTATAAGCCTGCATGCCCATGATTCTGACAGGTCGCCCCGGGGCGGGCTTCCGCGACACGGCGCTGTTCCGCCCGCGCTCCGTGCTGCTGCACGCCGATCCCGCACTGCCCGAATCGTCCATCCTGACGCGGAACCTGCGCGAGGGTCGCTTCCAGGGAAGGCTGATGGCGGAAGGCCTGGAGGGCTTCGAGCCCCCCGAGGGTGCGCCCGACCTCGCCATCCTCTGCGTCGCGCCCGATGCCCAGGCCCAGGCGATGCAGGAGATCGCGGCGATGGGCTGCCACGCCGTGGTGGTGCCGACCGCGGCGCCGGACCTGGCGGAGATCGCGGGCAGCGCCGGCATCCGGGCGCTGGGCGAGCGCAGCTTCGGCTTGGCGCTGCCGGGCATCGGCCTGAACGCCACCCTGTCCCACCTGCACGTGCCCAAGGGCCGGTTGGCGCTGATGGCGCAATCCTCCGCCATCGCGCGCGCGGTGATCGACTGGGCCGCGGCCGAGGGGCTGGGCTTCAGCCATATCATCGGCATCGGCTCCAACGAGGATCTGGGCTTTGCCCTCGGCCTCGACTGGCTGGCGCGCGACAGCGGCACGGCCTGCGTCCTGCTCGACCTGCGGCGCATCAAGCAGCGCCGGTTGTTCGTCTCGGCCGCGCGGGCGACGGCGCGCACGCGGCCCGTCCTGGCGCTGCGCCCCGGCGGGCGCTCCGATGATCCATCCGGCGTCGGCGAGGCGGTGATGGACGCGGTGCTGCGCCGCGCGGGCATCCTGCGCGCCGCCGGCTTCGAGGACTGGCTCGCCGCCGCCGAGACGCTGGCCCGCACGCGGCCGCGCGCCGGGACGGGCGCGGGGGATCGCGTCGCGATCGTGGCCAATGGCCTCGGCATGGCGCGGCTCGCGGCGGATGCGGCGGTGGCCCAGGGGCTGCAGCTGGCCGAGCTCACGGAAGCGACCAAGGCCGGCCTGGGCGCGCTGCTCGATGGGCGGGCGGCGCGAAATCCGCTCGCCCTCGGCGCCTCGGCCGGCGGCCGGCTCGCCGAGGCCGCCAAGGTGCTGGCCGCGGCGCGCGAGGTCGACGTGGTGATGGCGGTGCATGCGCCGGAGCCGGAGCGGACGCCCGCCGCATCCTTCGCCACCACCGGCATGCGCGGGCGCGGCGCGCCCATCCTGCTGGGCTGGATCGGCGAGGCCAGCGCGCATGACGAGCGCGCGGCCCTCAGCGAGGCCGGGCTTCCGGTCTTCGACACGCCCGAGGCCGTGGCGCGGGGCGCCGCCCATCTCGCGGCCGAGCGCCGCAACCGCGCGACGGCGGCCGAGCTGCCGGATTCCGATGTGCTCAAGGTCGAGCCCGATCGTGCGGCCGTGCGCGCCCTCTTCGCCGCGGCACGCGCGGAAGGACGGTTGAGCCTGCTGGAGGACGAGGCGCTGGCGGTGCTGGGCGCCTATGGCATCGCCACGCTGCCGGTTTGGCGCGCCGCCACGCCCGCGCGGGCCGCCGGCGCGGCGGTGGCCGTCGGCTTTCCGGTCGCGCTGAAGGCGCATGCGCTGCTCCGCCACAAGAGCGAGGTGGGCGGCGTGCTGCTCAACCTGCGCGACGGCGCCTCGGTCGCTGCCGCGGCGGCGGCCATGGCCGAGGAGGTGCCGCGCCGCGCGCCGGGCGTTGCCCTGCAGGGCTTCCTGGTCCAGCGCCAGGCGCCGCGCGGGATGATGGAGCTGCGCCTGCGCGTCGGCGACGATGCGATGTTCGGGCCCTGGATCGGCTTCGGCCAGGGCGGCACCGCGGCCGATTTCGCGCAGGACGAAGCCTTCGACCTGCCGCCCCTTAACCTGCCGCTGGCCCATGGGCTCATCGCGCGGACAAGGCTGTCCCGCCTGCTTCCGGGTTTCCGCGACCGCGCGCCGGTGAACGAGCCCGCCATCGCCGATGCGCTGGTGCGCGTGAGCCAGCTGCTCATCGACTTCCCCGAGGTCGCGTCGCTGAGCGTGAACCCGCTCTTCGCCGATGCGCGCGGCGTGCTGGCGGCCGATGCCGCGCTCACGCTCCGGCCGGAGGGCGAGACGCCCGTCTTCGCCATCCTGCCCTATCCCGCCCATCTCTCCGCGGAGTTCACCGCGCCCGACGGCCGCGTCTTCGAGATCCGCCCGATCCGGCCGGAGGATGCGGCCGCGCATGGTGAGCATTTCCGCAGCCTGCCGCCGGAAGACGTCCGCTTCCGCTTCTTCTCGGCGCTGCGCGAGCTGCCGCCGGCGATGCTCGCGCGCCTCACCCAGATCGACTACGGGCGGGAGATGGCCTTTGTCGCCCTCCAGGGCGGAAAGATCCTCGGCACGGCGCGCGTCATCCGCGAGGGCGGCGGAACGGCGGCGGAATTCGCGGTGGCGCTGAGCCCCACGGCCAAGGGCACCGGCCTCGGCCAGCATCTCATGACGCGCGCGATCGCATGGGCGCGGGGCGAGGGGATCAGGGAGCTCATCGGCCAGATCCTGGCGGACAACCAGCCGATGCTGGCCTTCGTCCGGCGGCTCGGATTCACCCTCAGCCGGAGCGACGAGGATGCCGACGTCATGATCGCGAAGCTGCCCTTGTCGCCGGAGCGCGAGCCGTCGGGATGAGGGCGCGGCCGGGCGATTTCGCACGGCGATATCGTCTCGATTCGGTCACGACATGAGCCAACTCCCGCCACGGCTGGCGCGTTTCCTTCCTGTCGGGCGGCGCAGAACATCGCCGCCGGGAGGTCGTGATGTACCGGACGCTTCTAGCCTGCCTCGCGCTGCTCGCCCTCGCTTCCCTGCCGGGATGCGTCGCCTATCCGGCCTACGGGCCTGGCTATTACGCGCGACCCGCCCCCTACGGGTATTACGGCCGGCCCTACTATCGCGGGGGCGGAGGCTATTATCGTTACTGACGCGACTATCGTTACTGACGCGACCGAAACCCCTCTTGTCGTGCATGCGCTGGCATGGTCAGGGTGAAGGACGCGAACCGCTTCACCAGCGATGGCCGCGCCCTGATCGCCTCCGGCGCGGCGGGTACAGCAGCCTCCCTGTGAGGAGGGGCGCTCCACCACGCCGGGGCGTCCGCACCGGCCGATCATGACTTTGGAGGCTGGTATGTCGGACCCGATCGCCCGGGCTTTTCCCGTGCGACCCCTGCGGATCAAGGCTCCGCTGCATCCCTGGCGCGCCTGGCTCCTGGCCCTCATGTGCGTGGTGCTGTTCGGCGGCGGCATGGTGGCCGTTTCCTACAAGACGCTGCCGGTGCTCCTCACCGACTACCAGGTCCGCAATACCGCTGTCGTTCTGCCCAAGACGCGCGTGGAGCGCGGCGTCTGCCGCGTGCGCTTCTTCCTGCTCAACGACTGCGACGCGACGCTGGTAGTTCCGCAGGACCGCGGACCGGCCTTCCGACGCGAGGTGAACTACACCTTCTTCGAGCCGAGCGCGGGCAGCCGGCAGGTCATCGCCATGGGCGATCCCGCGCGGCCGGAGCTCATCACCACGGATCTCGGGCTCGATCACTTCATCAACCGCGTCGTCACCTTCGCCGTGCTGATGGGGTTCCTGCTGCTGCTCTGCCTCGGCTCGCTGCGGATACCGCTGATCGCGCACCGCCAGCGCCGGACGGCCGCCATCCTTTCGGGCCAGGTGCTGAACCCGGTGCCCGTGGTGCTGGAGCGCTCGCAGGCCGGATGGAAGGCGACCGCGACCTCGGACGGACGATCCGACACCTGGCGCCTCGGCGCGAAGGCGGAGCCCTTCGTGGTGGATCACCGCAGCGGCATCGCGCTGGCCGTCACCGGCGCGGCGGGCGGGCCGCTCTTCCCGCTCGACGAGAAGCTGAGCTGGCTCGACCTCTCGGACGAGGAGCGCGCGGCGATCTGGGCGGCGCGGGCGGAAATCCAGCGCTCGGCCCAGGGTTCGGCCGCCTGAAAGGACAGGGGGAGGCGCCTGAGCCTCAGGCCCAGAGCCGCTCCCGCTGCAGGTTCGTGTAGAGGCCCGACACGAACTCGCCATAGCCGTTGAAGAGCTGCGTCGGCACGCGGTCTCCCGTGCCGATCACGCGCTCGGTCGCCTGGCTCCAGCGCGGATGCGCGACCTGCGGATTCACATTCGCCCAGAAGCCGTATTCCGCGGGCTGGATGGTGTTCCAGAAGGTCGCGGGCTGGCGGTCCGTGAAGGTCATCCGCACGATCGACTTGCCGGACTTGAAGCCGTACTTCCACGGGAAGAGCACCCGGATCGGCGCGCCGTTCGCGCCCTGCAGCGGCTTGCCGTAATTGCCCACGGCCAGGAAGGCCACCTCGTTCATCGCCTCGGCAACGGTGCAGCCCTCGGTATGCGGCCAGGGATACCAGCTCTGGCGCAGGCCCGGCATGACCGAGGGGATCGCCGCCGTCTGGAAGGCGATGAAGCGCGCGCTGGCGGTCGGCTCCACGAGCTTCACGAGCTCTGCCAAGGGAAAGCCGGTCCAGGGAATGACCATGGACCAGCCCTCGACGCAGCGCAGCCGGTAGGTGCGCTCCTCGATCGGCATGAGGCGGATCAGCTCGTCGAGGTCGAATTCGCGCGGCTTGCCGACCATGCCCTCGACCTTGATGGTCCAGGGGCGGAGCGGCATGCGGGCCGCCTCGCGCGCGATGCTCTTGGTCGAGCCGAATTCGTAGAAGTTGTTGTAGGTCGTGGCCTCGCGCTCGGACGTCAGGTCGCGGCCGGGGACGTAACGGGCATTGGCCTGGGCGGCGGGCAGGGGCGGCGACGCCGTCGCGCCTTGCGCCATGGCCGGAGCCGCGAGCGCGGCGGGAAGCAGGGCGGCGCCGGCGCCCAGCAGGGCGCGCCGGCCCAGCACCAGCGCCTCCGGCGTCACCTGGTGGTCGGCGATTTCATAGCCGCGGCGGCTGCGGACGAGCATCGGCATTCTCCGGCCCGGCGGGAAGGCCGACCGGGAGATCCGGTCTTGGGCCCGCGTCTGAGGCGATCGAAGTCCCCTTCGTCGAGGCGACGGGAGAGGTAACGTCCCAGCCTGGCGCCAGCACGTCGAGGCCATCGGCCTGGAGCAGCCGGTCGCGGCCCTCCTCCATGCCGGCGCGGGCCTGGGCCACGGCCTCGGCGTCGCGCAGCACGTAGAGCACGCCGGGCTCGTGCCGCCCTTCGGAGAGCCGGGCGGCGACATCGGCGCGCAGGCGGTCGATGGCGGTGGCATCGGCGCGGGCGAGGTAGACCGCATCCGTCGCCAGGCCGTGGCTCGCGGCGAAGACGGCGACTTCCTCCCAGGCGCGGCCCTGGTTGCCGGCCGGAACCAGGCGGACGGCGCGGTAGCGCTGGGCGGCCTCGGCCCAGAAGGGATCGGCGAGCCGCAGCGGCAGCTGGGCCGGCGTCGGCGGGAAGTAGTGCGCGACGCGCGCATAGCCCGGGCGCAGGTCGGCAGCCTGGACCAGCAGCAACGCCAGCAGGACCACGCCGCCCCAGCGCGGCCCGAAGGCGCGCAGCAGCCCGGCCATGCCGGCCAGGATCAGCGCATAGGCGAGTGGCCAGAAGTAGCGTTCGGAGGCGCGGAGCATGCCCAGCAGCTCGACGACGCGGTCAGGTAGAGGAAGGGTGAAGAGCTCTGTGCCGCCGAAGGTCACGCGGTGGCTGATCGCGAAGGCCAGCATGGCCAGCAGCACCACCATCAGCGGGACCAGCCGCCGCCGTGGCGGGACAAGGGCCAGGAAGGGCAGCAGCAGCAGCGCGCCGAGGCCGAGATAGGAGCTGCCGGTCTCCGGGTGGTCGGGGTCCGGCAGGTCGGGGAGGATGCCGCCCCAGAAGGAGGGATCGAAGGGCGCCAGCAGGTCGAACTGCATGGTGCCGTACTGGTCGTTGCCGTGGCCCGCGCCCAGCACGAAGAAGCCCGCGGCCCAAAGGCCGGCCAAGCCCGCCGCGGGAACCGCCAGCGCCTCCGCCACGCCCTTGCGCGACCACCAGTCCGCCGCCCAGAGCGCCAGGACCATGGGCAGGATGTAGGAGTGGATGAGTGCCGCCGCGACCACCAGCGCCGCCCAGCCCGCTGGCCGCCAACGCCCGGCGGGGCTGAGCGCGAGCAGCAGGCCCCAGAGCACCAGCCATTGCGCCGAGAGGGCGAAATGCCCGCCCATCCGGTTCAGCAGCATGGGCTGGAGGACGAAGATCATGGCGCCGGCCAGCCGGAAGAGCGGCGCCTCGGTCACGCGGCCGATCAGCCGCCAGGCCAGCCAGCCCTGCAGGGCGCCGCAGGCGGCGATCCACATGCCCCAATACTGCTCCACGACCACCACGCCGCGCAGCGCCTTGAAGACGAAGGCGAGGAGGGGAATGGAGTCTGCGTAGAAGATGGAGGAGGAGATCTCCATGCCGAACATCGGGTTGAGGCCGGGCGGCCACATCCAGGGCGACAGGCGGAAATAGGTCCAGCCCAGCCAATACTGCACCGGATCGGGGCCGACCTGGCCCGAGAGCATCCAGCCCGTATGGGAGGGCGGCAGGATATGGGTCCCGAAGATGGCCAGGATGACGGCTCCGCCCAGGAAGGCCGCGCAGAGCGCACCAACGATGGATGACGGGGCGGGCGGTAGCCGCATGCAGGACCCTCCTGATGGTCCTGCATGAAACGGAGGAACCCTGTCCGAGTTACGGTGAGAATAAGGCGTCGTCGACCGCGGGGTATTGAAATTCCGGTGGCGAATCTTCCGGAAAATTCGTGGAAGGAATTTTGGGGGTTTTTTCGATAATTGACAAAGTAACTTCAAAGAAATCGCAATTAAAGCGAGAAATTATTTTGCAAGTTTATATATTTATTTAATAATATTAAAAAATTTCTAAACATTTCAAATGAAAATCCCATGGTTTGAGATGATATGCCAAAGAACTTTCATAAAGTTTATTTTGTTCGCATAAATTCGGGCGGCGGCGCACCGGCGGATCCCGAAAATCCAAAGCGGCGTTCCCTGCTGATCGCTTCCCCGCCTTCGGCCAAACCGGTCTCTTTCTTCGACCGGTCGAAGGCGCTGAAATGACGCCGCCTTCTGCCGGCCTTGCCGCTCTCCACCCCCTCGGGCGATGCTGATGGAGATGGAGGCTTGGTTATGTGGATGATCCCCCTGCTTCTGGTCTTCGCATCGAGCCCGGCGCTGGCGCAAAGCGGCCTCTGCTCGGCGATTCCGGATCGGGAGGCACGGCTGGAATGCCTCGGCCGGCCCCCGGAGCGCGCGCCCGTGCCCGTGCCGCCCGCGGCCGCCCTCAGGGAATGCACCCGCGCTATCCCCTGCCATGATTCAGCCGGCGCCTATTACACCGGCCGCAGCGGCGGAAAGCGCTACATCCGCAGCCGGTGAGAAGCTGGCGGGGCGGCGGCCTTAGCGCCCCAGCACGCGCGCCAGATTGTTGCGCGCCTTTTCCTCCCAGCCGAGATCGCGGGCCGCCTGGGTGCGGAAGAGGTAGGGCGCGGTCCCGAGGCGTTCGAGGAAAGCGCGCCGGCCCTGGTCGAACAGCGCCGGCGGCACATGCGCGTATTCCACGCGAAGCCGCTCCGTGTTCCGGTCGAAATGCGCGCTGGCCAAAGGCTCCAGGTCCAGATCCAGGAACCAGGCGCCCCATTCGTTGTCTTCCGGGCGGAGCCTGATCCCCTCGCCGAGATGGTCGGCGGAGGCGAGGATGGCCTCCGTGATCTGGCGGACCTGCCCTTCGTCCAGGCCGCAGGCCTCCCGGTCGCGCAGAAAGGCCTCGACCGACGCCGCCTCGTTCCGCCCGGCCGGCGCCGCGGGCTCATAGACGATGTCGTGATAGGCGATCAGCAGGGGCACCAATGGCCGGCCCGCCTCCCCATGCACCTCGCGATGGAGCCGCCACATCCGGCCCAGATGCTCGGGGCCGTGATAGGGCGTGCCTTCCCTGGCCATGGCGGCGCGCGTGCGATGCGCCGCCGGTGCGGGCAGGGCTTCCAGCAGCGCCGCATAGCCGGCCAGGTCCCTGGTATCGGCGGTCATCGGTCTTTCCCGGATCGCATGCTGGGTCCTCATCTGCTCGCGCGGGCCAGCTTCGGCCCGCGGGCGGCAAAGTCCAAGCCGCGGCCACCGGCCTGTTTGCCTGTGAACGCTTTCGGTAACGGTTCGCCCGTGATCCTTTTGGCCGGGCTCCCCGTGTAAGTTCATGTTTTAGCATGTAGGATGCCCCCGGAAAGATATCCCGGCGGGGGGTGCGGTCGGTGGCGGGCAGCAGCAGCCATCGGCGTCGGCAAGCTTGTGCCGGGTTGGGGACAAGGTAGGAAATCTTGAAGACCGTCCGCCTGATTTTCGTGGGCCTGCCGGCCCTCCTTGCCCCCATGGCGGCCGAAGCCGTCGAATGCGGCCGCCCTGTGGGGCCGATCGACGCGGCGATCTGCGCCTCGCCCGCGCTTCTGGCGAAGAATGCGGCGCTGACCGGCGCCTTGCAGGCGGCCACAGCCCGCGACCCCTCGGCCCGGACAAGGCTGGAGCAGGCCCAGCGCGACTGGCTGCGCGCGCGTGACCGGCAATGCGGGACCCTGCCGGCCCCGCGCCTGACCGCCTGCCTGGATCGCAGCCTCACGGAACGGATCGCCGCCCTGGCCCCGGCCCCCGGCACGGCGACCCTCCCGGCCGCCAGCCTCTCGCGCGCCACCATCCCCAGCGCCGGCGCGGCGGAGGTGATGCTGACGGTCACGCGGCCTGGCCGCTTCACCATCCGGGCCGCGAGCCCCAGCGGCACCGCCCTGCAGCTCGTGGACATGCTTGCCGGGCCCATGGATTGGGTGGGCGAGCCCGGCGCGGCCGATGGCCGCCTCGATGCCCTGCTCGACGTCGGAACCTACAAGCTGCGTGCCCGCGGCGCCGAGGGCGCGGCCGGCGAGACGGCTCTCAGCGTCACCCCCTTCCGCGACGCCGCCCCGCCCGCCGTCCTGATCCCCGGCGGCACGGTCAGCGCCACGCTCGCCGATGGCGAGCAGCGCGGCTTCTGGATCGTCGTCGAGGCGCGGCGCCCCGTGCGGATCGAGGCGGCGGGTCGTGCCCTGGCCGATCTGCGCCTGTGGCGCGACGGGCGGGACCTCGTGCCGCTGCCCACGCGCACCACCAGCATCCAGCCCGTGCCGGGCCACTCGCTCACGAACCTGCTGGCCACCCCGGAGCTGGAGCCGGGCAGTTATCTCGTCACCGCCTATGGCGGGCCGGCCCGCGCCTGGGCGGATGGCGAGACGGCGCAGCCCTTCCACCTTCGCCTCGACGCCGGCCAGGGCTTCGCCGAGGGCTGGCTGGCCGGCCGGATCGGCCCCTTCGGCAGCGAGGTGCTGGCCGTCCCCGGTCAGACCAGCCAGTTCCGCCTCGGTCTTCCGCAGCCCGCGCCGGCACGGCTGACCGTCACCACCGCCAACCGGACAGCGAGCGCAGAGATCGCCGCCAATAGTCGCCAGCCCAATGCCTGGCTGCGCCCCGGCCCGCGCGGCGAGGCGGAGCGGACGATCACCGTCACCGGGCAGGAGGGCCAGGCCTTCGACCTGCGCGCCTTCGGCGAGGGAAGGGCGGTGCCGGACCAGCCCGGCAGCTACCTGATCCTCGGCGAGGCGCCGGGCAGCGGCGGCGATGAGGCGCCCGCCAGCGGCCTGCTGGTGCTGCGCGATCGCGACGGGAAGCTGAACCTGCTGGACGGCGCCGGCCCCCGCATCGGGCCGGGCCAGGCCTGGCGCGCGCGCTTCAACCTCTCACGCCGGTTGCGGATGGCCCTGCAGGTCACCGCGCCGGGGCCGATCTCGCTCACCACCAGCGGCGTGGCCGTCACGCCCAGCCTGGTGCCGGTCGCCGGCGAGCGCCCCACGCCGCGGGCCGACGGCCAGTCCGTCACCACCTGGGATCTCCAGCCGGGCTGGCACCTGCTGGATCTGGTGCCGCCCGCCAATGCCTCCGGCGTGCTGGATATCGTCCTCGGCCCGCCCGGCCTCGTGCCGGCCGAGCCTTCCGCCGCGCTGCCGGCCGATCCGGTGCTGCTGCTGGGCCAATGGCCGCTGGCCACGGACCAGCGCTTCCAGCTGGTGGGCAACGGCATGGCGCTGGCCGCCCGCCCGCTGCCGCTGGACCTCGGTGCCGCGCCCCTGACCATGACGCTGCGGCCCGGCCAGGGCCTGGACCTGCCCGTGGTCACGCCGCGCGAGGGAGCTCTGCGCGCCGTCGCGCTCGACGGCAGCGCCGTCAACGCCAGCCTCCTGGCCGGGCCGCCGCGCCAGTTGCGCATCGCGCCCGCGCCGGTCGCGCGCACCCTCGTGATCTCCTGGCGCGCGCCCGATCGGCCGGCGCCCTTGCCCCGGCCGGCGACGGCCGAAGCCCTGCCGCGCCTGGAAGCCGGCGCGCCGCAGCGCTTCGACCTCGCCCGTGACCAGGAGCGCAGCCTCGCCCTCCATGTGGCGGAGGGCGGGCTCTACCGGCTGGAGACGACGGGGCGCCTGAGGACGGCGGGCCGGCTGGGCACCAGCTTCCTGCCCGAGCTCGAGGCCGCGGAAGGAAACGGCGTCGGCCAGAACATGCTGATCCAGCGCTACCTGAGGGCGGGCGAGTATCGCCTGGCGGTCACGGCCCAGCGCTCTTCGGGGCGGCTCGGCGTCGTCGCGCGGCCGGCGCCGCTGGTCGAGGCCCCCCCGCTGGCTCCGGGCGGCACCGCGCGGGCGGAGCTGCCGGCTGGCCAGGGCCTGGCGCTGCCCCTCGTGATCGCTACGGCGGGGCGCTACCGCCTGGACCTTCGCAGCCTCGGCCGGACCATCCAGGGTCGCCTGGAGGATGCCGAGGGCTGGCCGCTGCTGCCGGCCGGCGAGATCGGGGTGCTCGATCAGGAGCTGAGCGCGGGCCGCTACCGCCTGGTGGTCGAGCCTGTCGACGTGCCGTCCCGCGTGATCGCCCGGCTGACCGATCTGGCCGCTCCGGAAGCCCTGGCCGGCCATGGGCCGCATGAGCTTCGCTTCGGCCAGACCGCCGCCCTGGAATGGCGCGAATCCCCGCCCGGCGCGGAACGCGTGCCCGATCGCTGGCGGTTCCGCCTGGAGGGCGCGGCGAAGGTGCGGCTCATCCTCGGCGACGGCATGGGCGCCACGCTCAGCCGCATGGGCGGCGCCCGTATCGCGGGCTTCGCCGGTGGCGCGCCCTATGAGGGGACGCTCGAGGCCGGGACCTATGAGGTCGAGGCCCGCGCCCTCGGCCGCGACGACCGGCTGACCTACACGCTCGCGCTGGAAAGCGACGAGCTGCAGCCGGACGCGCCGCGCCAGGTGACGCTGCCGGCCACCATTCCCTTCGTCATCGCCGAGGACCGGGTCGTCAGCCTCTCGACCTTCGGTGGTGCGGAGCTGCGGGCCGTGCTCAGCGATTCCGAAGGGCGCGAGATCGCGCGCGACGAGGGCGGCACGACGGACTGGAACCTTTCGCTCTCCCGGCCGCTGCCGGCCGGTCGCTACAGCCTGTCGCTGCGCGGCCTCGATCCCGTCGCGCCGGCCGATGCCCGTCCGGTCACCGGGGAGGAAGGCGAGGACAGCGAGCCGATGGAGGACAGCCCGGAGCTCGATCGCAGCGCCGATGGCGAGGTGTCGGCCGAGGGCAGCGTCGAGCTGCGTCTCGCCTTGCCGCAGGCCCTGCCGGATCGTGCCGTCGCGCTGACCGGCGAGACCCTGCTGGCGGAGGACGGCGTCCATCGCCTGACCCTGCCGCAGATCGCCCCTGAGACGCTGCTGCTGGCGCGGGCCAGCGCCGGGCGTGCCGTGGTGCTGAGCCTCGAGAAGCGCCTGGGCGAGGGGGCATGGCGCGTTGTTGCCACCGGGCGCGGGCAGGCGCCGCAGCTCGCGGTTGCCGCCGAGGCGGGCGCGAGCTGGCGCCTCTCCGCCTGGGCCGAGGAGGGCGAGGCGACCCCGATCCGCGTCACGGCGCGCGCCGTGAGCGCGACCGCGCAGACGGCCAGCCTGGTGACGCCCGCGTCCGTCGAAGGCTTTCCGGACACCTACGTCGCCCTCGCGGCGCTGGAGGCCGAGACGGCCCTGACGACCGAGGCCGGCATCCTCTCGGCCACGGCGCCCGGCCAACCCCTGGCGGGGTCCGGGACGGTGCTGCCGCAATCTCGGCGGCTGTGGCTGCTCGCCGGCGCCGCGCGCCCCGTCGCCCTCTCGCCCGTCGCGGCCACGTCCGAGGCGGCGCTGGTGCTGACCATCCCGGCGGGCGAGGTCGCGATGCTGCCCGCCGCGCCGGCACCCCGGCTCTGGATCGCCTCGACCGGCGGTGCGCCCGCCTGGATGGAGGCCGGGCGCGGCATGGATGTCGGCGCAGGCTCGAGCCTTGCGCTGGCGGGCGGCCAGCCGCTGCGCCTGCGGGGCGAGGCGGACGCCCCGTCGCGCCTCAGCCTGCGGGCGGTGGATCCGACCCTGCTGCCGGCCCACCTCCTGGAAGGCACGGGGCTGAGCGCGACCCTGGTGCCCGGCGCCGCGCTGCCCATCGCCCTGCCGGCCGGGCCCCATCAGGCGCGGCTGGATCTGGCGCCCGGCACCGCCGCCATCCTGGATTGGCGCGGGCCCAACCCTGTCACCGTCTGGACTGGCGAGGAGGCCGTGAGCCGGCTGGTCGCTAGCGAGAGCGGCGAGGTGCTTCTCGTGAATACGGGCACGGCCCCGGCGCCGGTGAGGCTCGGTCTTTCGGCCGATGCCGGCCCCCTGGGCCTGCGACCCGGCCAGGCGCTGCGCCGCTTCCCCGGCGCCGCCGGCTCCCTGTCCCTTCCGGTGGAGGCCCGGCCGGGCCAGCGCTTGTTCTGGGCGGGCGCGCTCTCCGGCCGGTTCGTGGGCGCGGAGGGAGTGATCTCCCTGCAGCCGGGTGTCCAGGTGACCGGCCCCGGCCGGCTCGTCCTTACCCATGCGGCCGGCCCCCTGCTGGCCTGGCTGGAAGGCGAGGGGAGTTCGCCCTTCCCGGCGGCTCCGGCGCAGCCCGCCGCCCTGCCGTCGCGCACCGCGCTGGGCGGGGAGGCGATGGCCCTGGCCCTCGATCCCAGCGGCCCCGTGCTGCTGCATGCCCGCACGACCGCGCCCGTGGTGCTGGCGCTCGGCGATGCACCGCCGGAGCTCTTTGCGGCAGGGGCGGAGCTGCATCGCTACTTGCCCGGCGCCGCCACGCTGCGCCTGCTGTCGCCGCAGGAAGGGCCGCTGACCGGCACGCTCAGCCTCTCCACGACGCCCGTCCTGCCCGCGGACGAAGGCCTGGGCGAGGCGGTGATCGTGTCGCCCGGCGGCACGGCGCTCTTCGGCTTCACCCTGGCGCGCCAGGCCAGGATCGGCCTGGGACTGCGCGCTACACCCGACCGTGTGGCCGTCCGTCTTCTGGACGCCGCCGGCCGGCCGCTGGGCGAGGGGGTGGCGCAGCTGCGCGACCTCGCGCCCGGGACCTATCTGCTCGAGGCCCGGGTTCCCCCGGATTCCGTCGCCACCGCCCTTCGTCCCGCCCTTCTCGGCATCGAGCCGCGCCCCAATGGCCCGCCGCCCGAGATCATCCGCGACTATCAGGCCGCGGCCGGCATCGCGCCCGCCGCCGCGCCGCGCTGAGGAGCGTTTCTATGTCCCGTCCGATCCTCGGCCTCCTGGCGCTGCTGCTCGCCGTTCCCGCCGCCCAGGCCCAGGCGCCCGCGGCCCCGGCCGCGCCGCCGGTGCTGGACCGCGCCCTGCGCGCCGACGGCGCCACGGTGATCCCCGACCGCTTCCTGCGCCGCTGGGACCCGGTGACGGTCCTCTTCGACCGCGATCGCGGCCCCGCGGCCGGTGGCCCGGAGGATGCGCCGGAGCGGCTCGTCGCCATGGACCCGCCGATCCCCGGCGAATGGCAGTGGCTCGGTCCGCGCACGCTGCAGTTCCGCCCCGCCGAGCCCTGGCAGCCGCTGCGCCGCGTGGCGCTCACGGTCGAAGGACGGGCCACGCGGCTGGTGCCGCTGCTGCCCGCGCCCCTCCAGACCCAGCCCGGCGCCGACGAAGAGGGGATCGCCGGTCTCGACACCATCGTCCTGACCTTCCCCGACCCCGTGGATCCCGCCGCACTGGCGCGCCTGCTCACGATCGAGCTGCGCCCCCTGCCCGGCACCGCCACGCCGGGCGCCGAGCGCCTCGCCGCCGGCGACTTCCGCATCCGCCCGGTGGAGCGCGCGGCGCGCGATGCGCCGGCGAGCTATCGCGTGGTGCTCAACCGGCCGATCCCCGATGGCCGCGTCGCGCTGCTGCGCCTCGCGCTGGCCGATGAGCCAGGCCTCGACGACCAGAGCTTCGAGCTCCGCCTGCGCACCGCGGAACCCTTTACGCTGACCGACCTCGCCTGCGGCCGTGGCCTTTCGCGCGAGGCGACGAGCGGGCTGATGCGCTGCGTGCCGGAGGAGGAGGGCGCCCGGCGTGGGCTGGCGCTGCGCTTCTCGGCCGAGGTGCCCGCGCCCGACATCCTGGCGGCGCGGCAGGCGCTGCGCATCACGCCCCCCGTCGACGATCTGCAGGTGACGGCCGAGGGCCGCCGCTGGCGCGTGACCGCACGCTTCCTCGCCGACACGGCCTATACACTCGCCCTCCAGCCGGGGGCCGTGAAGGACCTGCGCGGCCGTGCGCTGGAAGGCGCCCCGGCGCCGGCCCGCTTCGCCTTCGAAGCCGACCGGCCCGCCTTGCGCTGGGATGCGGCGCAGGGCCTGGTGGAGCGCGAGGGGCCGCAGATGGTGCCACTGCGCGGCCATGGCTACGATCGCGCCGACCTGCGCATCCATGCCATCGACCCGCTGGCCCGCGATTTCTGGCCCTTCCCGGGCTCGAGCCTGCAGACCGACGACGATACCGCGCCGCCGCTTTCCGGCAATGCGCCCAGCCCCTGGGCGGGCGCCGAGAATCTGCGCCGCAACGCCATGGCCGCCCGCCTGCGCGCTTTGGGCTCGCCCGCTGTCTCGGAGCTCGTGACGCTGCCGCTGCGGCGCGAGGGTGCGGAGGCGCGCTTCGGGCTGGACGTCGCGCCGCTGCTGGCCCGCGTCGCCGGGCCGCGCCAGCCCGGCACCTACCTGCTCGGCCTGCGGCCGGTCGATGGCGGCGCGCGACGCTGGATGCGCGTGCAGGTGACCGACCTGGTGCTGACCACGGTGGAGGAGCCGGAGCGCGTTCGCTTCGCCGTCACCTCGCTCTCCACCGCGCGGCCTGTGGAGGGCGCGGAGATCCGGCTCGAGGGCCTTTCCGGCGAGAACTTCACCACGCTGCTGCGCGGCGTCACCCGCGCCGATGGCAGCTTCGACTGGACGGCGCCGGCCGGCACCACGCCGCAGCGCCTGCGGCGGGAGCTGCGGCGCATCGTCGTGGTGAAGGGCAACGACACGCTGGTGCTCGATCCCGACCGCAACCCACGCTCCTACGGCCCGCGCGGCTGGGCGCGGGACGGCGAGCCCTGGCTCGGCTGGACGCAGCAGGCGGACATCACCGACCGGCGGGAGGCGCCGCAGCTGCTGTGCCATGTCTTCACCGAGCGGCCGATCTACCGGCCGGAGGACCCCGTCCACATCCAGGGCTTCGTGCGCCGCTACGCGGGCGGCGGCCTGACCTCCGCGCGCGAGCCGGGGCGGATCTCCATCGACGGGCCGGGCGACCAGCGCTGGGAAGTGGACGTCACGCCCGATGCCGCCGGCGGCTTCCACCACCTCTGGAACGAGGCGACGGATGCCAGCGGCGAATACACCCTGCGCTTCACCTCGGGCGAGGAAAGCTGCGGCGAGATGCGCTTCCGCAAGGAAGCCTATCGCCTGCCCACCTTCGAGGTGTTGCTGAGCACGCCGCAATCGGCGCAGTCCCGCGTGGCCCTGGACGCGCCCTTCTCCGTCGACCTGCTGGCGCGCTACTTCGCCGGTGGGCTCGCGGCCGGCCGCCCGGTCACCTGGCGCGTGCGGCAATTCCCCGAGCCCTGGTCGCCGCCCGGGCGTGAGGGCTTCCGCTTCTCGACCGACAGCCGTTATTCCGGCCAGAGCGAGTTCCGCTCCTCGCCCGTGCTGAACCGCGAGGCGCGGACCGACGATGGCGGCGCCGCCCGGCTGGACCTCGATTCGAGCATCGAGCCCACCGCGCAGCCGCGCCGCTACGTGGTCGAGGCCACGGTGACGGGCGATGACGACATCCAGGTCCGCAGCGTGCAGAACGTGGTGGCGCTGCCGCCCTTCGTGCTCGGCCTGAAGCTGCCGCGCTACATCGCCTCGCC
The DNA here is from genome assembly GCF_018413645.1 of Roseococcus pinisoli. GTDB lineage: Bacteria > Pseudomonadota > Alphaproteobacteria > Acetobacterales > Acetobacteraceae > Roseococcus > Roseococcus pinisoli. The sequence goes on along the minus strand of NZ_JAHCDA010000002.1, from coordinate 1,162,659 downwards.
TGGCGCCATCGAGGGCGAGGCGCTGGTGGCCGATGCCCAGGGGCGGCCCGTGGCCGGCATCGCCTATACCGCCACGCTGATCCGCCGGCACTGGAACTCGGTGCTGCAGGCCAGCGACTTCAGCCAGGGCGCCGCGCGCTACACGACGCAGGTGGTGGACGAGGTGGTGGAGCAGCGTCGGCTGACCAGCGCCGCCGAGGTCGCCGCGCTGAACTTCTCCGCCGCCGAGGCGGGGGTCTATCTCGTCGAGCTCGCCGCCGAGGACCGGCTGGGCCGGCGACAGGCCGTGCGCGTCGACCTCTTCATGGCCGGCGGCACGCCCGTCACCTGGTCCCGCCCGCCGGCCGAGACGGTGAGCCTCTCCTCCGACAAGGACGCCTATGCGCCGGGCGAGACGGCAACCCTGCTGATCCAGAGCCCCTTCCAGACCGCGCGCGCTTTGGTCGTGACCGAGGAGCCGGAGGGCCGCTTCCGCTACGACTGGACGGAGATCGCCAATGGCTTCGGCCGCGTCTCGGTGCCGATCCGGCGCGAGCAGATGCCGCGCGTCGCCGTGCATGTCCTGCTGATGCGCGGCCGCCTGCCGGGCCCCGGCCCGACGACGACCGCGCCCTTCGACCAGGGGCGCCCCGTCACCCTGGCCGCCACGCGCTGGCTGACCGTGACGCCCGCGCAGCATCGCGTGAACGTGGCGCTGGCGGCGCCGGCCACGGCGCGGCCGGGCGAGGCGATCGAGGTCGAGATGCGGCTGACCGACGAGGCCGGCCGCCCCATAGCGGGCGAGGCCGCCTTCTGGATGGTGGACCAGGCGGTGCTGACGCTGGCGCGCGAGCAGCCGCTCGACCCGCTGCCCAGCTTCGTCGTCGACCGGCCCCTCCGCGTCTCGGCGCGCGACACGCGCGCGCTCGCCTTCGGCCTCATCCCGCTGCAGGAAAATCCCGGCGGCGACGAGGCGGCGGAGGAGCAATGGGGGCAGGAGAACGTCTCCGTGCGCCGCAACTTCACGCCGGTGCCGGTCTATCTGCCGAGCGTCCGCGTGGGGCCCGATGGCATCGCGCGGTTCCGCGTGACGCTGCCCGACACGCTCACCGTCTTCCGGATGCGCGCCAAGGCGATCAGCGGCCCGTCGCGCTTCGGCTTCGGCACGGGCGAGGTCCGCGTCCGGCAGGCGATCGTCGCGCAGCCGGCGCTGCCGCGCTTCCTGCGGCCCGGCGACCGCTTCGACGCCACCGTCATCGGCCGCGTGGTCGAGGGGGCGGGCGGGGCGGGAACCGCGAGCTTCGCGGCACCGGGCCTGACCACGGGCACGACGACGCAGGACTTCGCCTGGGCGCCGAACCGCCCGGCGCGCCTCGGCTTCCCGGTCACCGTGCCCGAGGGCGCGTCCGGCCAGGCCCGGCTTCGCTTCGCGCTTCGCCGCGGCGCGGATGGCGCGGGCGACGCGCTGGAGCTCGCGCTGCCGATCCATCCGGACCGGCCGGTGCGGCGCGAGCGCGCCATCGCCGCCCTCGACGCCGGAATTGCGATGGACCTGCCGGGCCCGGCGCAGGATCCGCGCCCCGGGACCTTCGCCGGGGAGGTCGCGGTGGCGACCGATCCCGCGCTGGTGCGGATGCTCGCCGGTATGGACGGGCTGCTGGCCGCTTCGGCCGGTGGCGTGGAGCAACGCATCGCCCTGGCGGCGGCGGAGGTCGCGCTCTCGCCCTTCGCGCCGCTGATGGCGGCGGCCGGGCTGGAGCGGCGGCTGGAGGCGGATGTGCGGGCCACGCTGCGCGCCATCCAGCAGGCGACGGATGCCGACGGGCTGGTCGCCTTCTGGCCCGGCACGCGCGGCTCGGTCTTCCTCACCGCCTCCGCCTATCGCTTCCTGACGGCTGCGGCGCGGGCGGGGCAGGCGGTGGATGCGGCCGCGACCGACCGGCTGGCCGAGGTGCTGACGCGCGCGCTGCGCTCGGATTTCCCGCTGCTGCTGCGCGGCGAGGAACTGCGTGAGCGCGTGGCGGCGCTGGTCGCCCTGGCGGAGGCCGGGCGGCTGGAGCCGGCCTATGCGGCCGAGCTCGCCCGCCGCGCCGCGCTGATGCCGACGGAGACCCTGGCCCAGGCCACGGCCGCCATCGCCCTGCTGCCGGAGGACAGCCGCGCCATGCTGCCCGGCCTGCTGGAGGTGCTGTGGGGCCGCGTGCGCGTCGAGCAGCGCGAGGGGCGGCCCGCCTATGCCGGGCTCTCGGAGACGGGCGGCAACCCGCTGATCCTGCCCTCCGAGACGCGGAGCCTCTCCGAGGTCGTGCTCGCCGTGGCGCGCGCCACGCCCGAGGAAGCGCGGCTGCCGATGCTGCGGGAAGGGTTGATGCGCCTCGGCGGGCCCGAGGGCTTCGGCTCGACCAATGCCACGAGTGCGGCGCTGCGCGCGCTGGCGGCCAGCTGGGTGCCGCCGGGCGCCACGGCCGCGCTGCGCATCACGCTGCCCGGGGAGGCGGCGCAGGAAGGCACGCTCGACGCGGCGAACCCGGTGCGGCGCTGGACCGGCGCCCGGCCGGGCGCGGCGGCGGTGGCCAATGCCGGCCCCGCGCCCGTGCTGGCCCTGTCCCAGCTGCGCTACGTGCCGGTGCAGCCGGGGGCGGAGGCGCCCGCCCGCCAGGAAGGCTTCGTGCTCTCCACGACGCTGTTCCGCATCCGCGCCGGCGCCCCGCCGGAGCGTCTCGCGCCCGGGCCCGACGGCGCGATCCACGTCGCCGCCGGGGACGTCATCGAGCAGGTGGCGGAGCTGGTGAATCCGGAGGACCGCGTGCATGTCGCGCTGACCCTGCCGATCGCGGCAGGGCTGGAGCCGATGAACCCCGCGCTGGCCACCGCGCCGGCCGAGGCCACGCCCTCCACGGCGCCGAGCCCCGCCCCCGACTGGGCCCGCTATGCCGACGAGGCGGTGACGGCCGTCTATACGACGCTGCCGCGCGGCAACCATCGCCTGGCCTTCCGGCTGCGGGCACAGGTCGTCGGCCAGTTCACCCAGCCGCCGGGCGAGGCGGTGATGCTGTACCGGCCCGGCGTGGAGGGGGGCAGCGCCGGGCTGCGCCTGGTGGTGGAGCCTTGAGCTGGGCCCTGGCACCCGATCCCCAGGCGGGGGGCGTCCGCTACCGCCTGCAAGTGCCGGCGCTGGAGCTGCCGGGCTACATGGCCCTGCAGCGGGTGGCCGGCGCGAAGGTGAGGGGTGCCGGCAGCGGCTGGCGGCGGCTGCTGACCGGCCTGCTCCTCTGCGTGCTGATCGGCGGTCCCCTGGGTTATGCGGCCGCTCACTGGAATCTCCGGGCCAGGCTCTGGATCTCCAGCGACCTCCATGAGGCCAAGGGCTGGATCCTCATGGGGAGCGAGGTCTTCTTCCTCGGCGTTGCGCTGGTGATGCTGACGGCGCTCGCGCTGGTCTTCCTGCAGGTCATGGCCATGCGCCGGATGCTGCGCGCCTATCATCGGGCGAGCGGCGAGGTGCTGGGCGCGCATGAGCTGCTGCTGGGGGAGAAGGGCCTCGTCTGGCGCAACCGGACGCGGGTGGTCTTCGTGCCTTGGTCCCAGATGGACGCCATCGTGACGACGCCCGGCACCGTCTTCCTGATGACGGAAGGGCCGAGCGCCTTCTGGCTGCCGGAGAGCCTGCTGGCCGGCCTGCGGGAGCGACAGGGCGTCATGGACTATCTGCAGCGTCATATCCGTGAAAAGCCGTGATGCGCTGGCGGGCGATGCTGGGCCTGGGCGCACTGGCCGTGGTCGGGGCCTATGGCGCCCTGGTCGCGCAGCGTGCCTCGCTGCAGGCGCCCGCGCCGACGCCCATCCTGACTGACCGGCACGGGTTGTTCCTCGCCCAGCTCGGCCATGAGCGCGAGGTGGAGGGCGCGCGCCACACGGAATACGGCTTCTGGGTGGCCACGCCGCTGCCCGACCGCGTGGTCCGTGCGACCCTGGCGCTGGAGGATCGGCGCTTCTGGTCCCATCCGGGCATCGATCCGCTCTCGGTCGCCCGCGCCGCCTGGCAGAACCTGACGGGGCTGGAGGTGCGTTCCGGCGCCTCGACCATCGCCATGCAGGTGGCCCGCATGCAGGCCCCGGCCGCGCGGCATCTCTGGTCCAAGGCGCTGGAGGCGGGAACGGCGGTCGCGCTGACGTGGCGCTACGGGCGGGAGGCGGTGCTCGAGCAGTATCTGCGGCTCGTGCCCTACGGCAATGGCAGCCACGGCATCGCGCATGCGGCGCGCTTCTATCTCGACAAGCCGGTTGCGGATCTGAGCTGGGCGGAGATCGCCTTCCTCTCGGCCATTCCGCAGGCGCCGGCGCTGCACAATCCCCTGCGGCCCGACGGGCTGCGCCGCGCCGTCGCGCGCGGCCAGCGGGCGCTGAACGCGCTTGCGGCACAGGGCACCATTCCGGCCGACGAGCTCGACACGGCGCGCGCACAGCTCGCGGCGCTCGCCCTGCCGCAGCCGCCGCGCCGCCCGGCCGCGCTGCACCTGGTCGCGCGGTTGCGGGCGACGCTGGCCCGCGACGGCGCGGCCGCCCTCGACCCCGCCGATCCCCGGCTGCGCACGCGCCTCGACCTCGGCGTGCAGGGCATGGTCGAGGAGCTGGCGCAGGCGCAGCTGGAGGCGCTGCGGCCGTGCGGCGCGCAGCAGGTGGCCGCGATGGTGGTCCGCCGCGCCGACCGGCAGGTGATCGCGGCGATGGGCTCGGCCGGCTTCGCCACGACGCCGGGCGGCGCCTTCGACTACACCCTTGCCAGCCGCTCGCCGGGCAGCACGCTCAAGCCCTTCCTCTATGCGCTGGCCCTGCAGCGCGGCGACCTCGCGCCCGCGGAAATCATGGGCGACCTGCCGGACGGCGCCTCGGGCATCGCCAATGCGGATGGCGGCTGGCTCGGCCCCATCCTGCCGCGCCAGGCGCTGGCGAATTCCCGCAACGTGCCGGCCACCAACCTGCTGCGGCGGATGGGCCTCGATGCCGGCTTCGGCATGCTGCAGCGCCTCGGTCTGCATGACGGGGCGGGGCAGCCGGAGCGCTTCGGCCTCTCCATGGCCATCGGCGGCCTGCCGACGAGCCTGGAGCGGCTGATGCGCGCCTATGGGGCGCTGGGCGACGATGGCTGGCTCGCGGATCTCGACTGGTACGAGGGGCAGAGCCTGTCGCCGCGCCGGCAGGTCCTCACGGCCGAGGCGGCGCGGCTGGTGACGCTCTTCCTGGCCGACCCCCAGGCGCGGCTGCCGAGCTTCCCGCGCTACGGCCCCACCGAGTTTCCCTTCCCCGTGGCGCTGAAGACCGGGACCTCGCAGGGCTATCGCGATGCCTGGATGATCGCCTTCTCGCGCGACTGGATCGTCGGCGTCTGGATCGGCCGGGCCGACAATGCGCCGATGGACGGGCTGACCGGCGGCAACGCGGCCGGGCCGCTGGCCAATGCGCTGCTCCAGCGCCTGCACGGCAGCACGCCGGGCCTGCTCGTCGATGGCGGCTTCCCGGCGCCCGCGGGCATGGAGCCCGTGACGCTCTGCGCGCAGGACGGCCGGCCCGATCGCGGCCGCTGCAGCCGGACCCTGACGGAATGGGTGCGCCCCGGCACGCTGCCGCCAGAGGATGAGGTCGTCGCCATCCGGGCCGCGCCGCCAGAAGGGCCGACGCCGCGCCTGTCCATCCTCTCACCGGAGAACAATGCGCGGTTCTGGCGCAATCCCGAGCTGCCGGCCGCGCTCAACCGGATGCCGCTGCGCGCCGCCGCCTCGGCCGGCGTGGAGCAGCTGGTCTGGTATGTCGACGGCGAGCCCTTCGCCGTCGCGGCGCCGGGCGAGACCGTCTATTGGCCGATGACGCCCGGGCCGCATCGCTTCCAGCTGCGCCTGCCTTTCGCGCCGGAGCTGTCGCGGCCGACGCGGATCGTCGTGGAATGAGCGGCGTGAGGTCGAATGTTGCGGCATGGCAACACATAGTAGTTAACACTACGTAATGTAGAGTTTGCTACTTGTTGGCATTCTCAACGGCCCTTAGCAGGGAAATCGCGAGTGACAGTCACTCGCAATGAACTGCAGGGCCGAGACCTCCATGCTCCCAACCCGATCCCATCGCGCCGCGCCGCGATCCTCCTGGCTTCTCGCCACCACCTCCCTGGCCTGGCTCAGCGGCATGGCGGTCGGGGCCCAGGCGCAGGAAGCGCCCGCCGCCGGCACCGTCACGCTGCCGACGCTCGCGGTGGAAGGGCAGAGGGGCGCCACCGACGGCTACCAGGCCATCCGCTCCGGCACGGCCATGCGCACCGACACGCCGCTCCGCGACACGCCGCAGAGCATCTCCGTCGTCCCGCGCGAGGTGCTTTCCGACCAGGCCGCCGTGAACCTCGAGCAGGCGCTGCGCTACGTCCCCGGCGCCGGCTTTGCGCAGGGCGAGGGCAATCGCGACACGCCCGTGCTGCGCGGCCAGTCCACCACGGCCGACATGTTCACCGACGGCGTGCGCGACGACACGCAGTACTACCGCGACCTCTACAACGTGGATCGCGTGGAGGTGCTGAAGGGCTCCAACGCCATGATCTTCGGCCGTGGGGGCGGCGGCGGCGTCATCAACCGCGTGACGCTCGTGCCGGAGTGGCGCGCCAACCAGAGCGAGCTGCGGTTCACCGGCGGCTCCTTCGGCCTGGTGCGCGGCGTGGCCGACACGAACTACGCCATCAACGACAGCCTCGCCCTTCGCCTCACCGGCATGTACCACCAGTCGGACAGCTATCGCGACGGCGTGAACTACCGGCGCTACGGCATCAACCCGCAGATCGCCTATCGCATCGGCGACGCGACGACGATTCGCCTCAGCTACGAGAACTTCCGCGACGAGCGCGTGGCCGATCGCGGCATCCCGTCGTTCAACGGCCGGCCGCTCAGCACCGGCATCCGCAACTTCTTCGGCGACCCGAACCAGAGCCCGACGCACACCAACGTCAATGCGGTGAACCTCTTCGCCGAGCACAACTTCGAGAACGGGATCACGTTGCGGAACCGCTTCCGCTACGCGAGCTACGACAAGTTCTACCAGAACGTCTTCCCGGGCGCGGTCGCAGCCAATGGCCGCCAGGTCGCCATCTCGGCCTATAACAACGCCACGCAGCGCGACAACCTGTTCAACCAGACGGACATGATCGCGCGCTTCTCGACCGGCCCGGTGCGGCACACGCTGTTGGCGGGCATGGAGCTTGGCCGGCAGGAAACGACGAACCTGCGCCAGACCGGCTACTTCCAGGCGGCGAACGGCGCCTTCACGGCGACGAGCATCAACACCTCCCTCGGCGCCACGCGCATCGCGCCGTCGATCCGGTGGCGCCAGTCGGCCACCGATGCGAGCAACAACGGCACGACGAACGTCGTCAGCCTCTATCTGCAGGATCAGATCGAGCTGCTGCCGCAGCTCCAGCTCATCGCGGGGCTGCGCTACGACTACAACGAGGCCTCGGTCACCAACCGCCGCAACGGCGACCGCTTCAGCGCAACGGATAACAGCTTCTCGCCGCGCGTGGGCATCGTCTACCGGCCCATCGACCCGGTCTCGCTCTATGCGAGCTACAGCGTCAGCTACATGCCGCGCGCCGGCGAGCAGCTGGCCTCGCTCAACCTGACCAACCAGGCGCTGAAGCCGGAATCCTTCACCAACTACGAGATCGGCGCGCGCTGGGAGATCAACCCGCGCCTGACCGCGACGGCCGCGATCTATCAGCTCGAGCGCACCAATGTGGCGGTCACCGATCCGACCGACAGCACGCGGCTGACGCTGGTGAACGGCACGCGCACCCGTGGCCTCGAGATCGGCCTGCAGGGCCGGATCACCGAGAACTGGAGCGTCTTCGGCGGCTATGCCAACCAGAACGGCGAGATCTCGAGCGACCAGAGCGCGTCCATCCGGCGGGGCAACAACGTGCCCTTCCTCTCCAACAACGTCTTCTCGCTGTGGAACCGCTACGACTTCCGCCCGACCTTCGGCAGCTACACGCCGCGCATCGGCGCCGCGGTCGGCGTGATCAACCAGTCGGGCTACTACGCCTCGACCGACAATCAGGTCCGCATCCCGGGCTTCACGCGGGTCGATGCCGCGCTCTTCTGGGACGTCACCGATCGCTATCAGCTGCAGGTGAATGCGGAGAACCTGTTCGGCGCCAAGTATTATCCGGTGGCGAACAGCAACAACAACATCACGCCGGGCGCGCCCTTCTCGCTGCGCTTCACGGTGGCCGCGCGGTTCTGAGCGGCACGGGGCCGGAGGCTAGGACGCGTCCGGTCCCATCACCGAGCGGCGCAGCTGGTTGAGCCGCACGAGCGACCCCACGGCGGAGGAGCCGTCGCAGCCCGCGAGGCCGAGCGACATCGCCTCCAGCGCGGCCATAGTGGTGGCATGCAGCGCCACATGGCCGGTGCGGCCGCGGCGCGCGCGGATCAGCACCTTTGCCTGGGCGACGATCATGGCATCGGCGGAATCCGAGATCATCGCGACCGGCAGGCCGAGGCGCCGCGCCTCCTGGATGGTGGCCATGATCTCGCGATAGGCGCGGCCATAGGTCAGGGCCAGGACCACATCGCCCTCCCTGAGCGCGAGGAGCTGGTCGGCTAGGGCGATGCCGGCGGCGTCGAGCGTGAGGGCGATGCGGCCCGAGCGCTGCAGGATCGTGGCCATGTAGCGCGCCATATGCGCCGTCGGGCCGATGCCATAGATCACGATGCGCCGCGCCGGATGCATCAGCGAGATGGCGTCGAGCATGGCCTGGCGCACCTCGGGCTCGTCGAGCGAGGCCATGGCCTCGCGCTGAAGGTCGAGCGCGAGGTCGAGCGCGTTGCGCGCGCCCTCGCCGGCCTCGGCGAGGGTGTGGTCGAGATCGGTCGCCGGGCCTGCGGCCTCGGCGCCCATCGTCGCGGCCAGGACCTGCTTCAGATGCGGCAGGCCGGTGAAGCCCAGCGCCTGGACCGAGCGGATGATCGTGGCATCCGACACCCCGACCCGGCTGGCGAGCTCCGCGGCGGAGCTGGTGAGGATGGTGAGGCGGTTGGCCAGCACGAAGGAGGCGAGCAGCCGCGCGGCCGGCGGCAATTCCTCCACGGCCTCGGAGCGGAGCCCCTCCAGCAGTTCCTTCGCTACTCGGGGCTTCGTCATTCAACTCCACTCCAGCGCAACTGCGCATGCGCCGCGGATATGGACCGGGGCGGGCGCGCCTGTCCATCGCGACAGCAACCCCGGATGGAAGGCAATTGCGGCGGAAATCGTCACGCGCCGCCGGGCGGGGGGAGGCGGCCAGGCCATGGCGCAAAGCACAAACACGCGGCCGGCTTCTGGCCCCTTCCGCCGGTCCGGCCCATAAAGGATCAGGGAGTTTCCACGGCGGCGCGCCGGCCGGCTTGCCGCCAAGGGCCGCCCGTTGCGGGAACCAGGAAGTCCGGGGCCGGATCCCCGGGCCGAACAAGGGCGGAAACGACATTGAAGGTGCCCATCTGGGCCAGTGCCCTCGCCGGAACCCTGCTCGTCCAGACGGTCTGCTCCTTCGCCAGCATCTCCGTTCCGCTGCTCGGCCCGCCGCTGATGGCCCGCGCGGGCCTGGCGCCGGAAAGCATCGGCCTGGTCTCCGCCATCTCCTCGGCCGGGATCTGCTGGTTCCTCGCCTGCGGCGGCGCGATGCTCAACCATCACGGGCCGATCCGCACGCTGCAGATGGGCATGGCCTGCATGGCGCTCGGCGTGCTCGTGCTGTCGCAGCCGCTGGGTTTGCTGGGGCTTCTGGGCGCGCTGGCGATCGGCTTCGGGAACGGGCCGAACACGCCGGCCGGCAGCCAGATCCTCATCCGCTCGGCCCCACCGGCGCACCGGACGCTCATCTTCTCGATCAAGCAGGCGGGGGTGCCGCTGGGCGGCGCGCTGGCCGGGCTGATCGTCGCGCCCTTCGTGCTGGCGCATGGCCTTTCCGCCACGCTGGCCATGATCATCGCGGTGCTGCTGGTCTGCTGCGTCGTCGTCGAGGGCTTCCGCAAGACGCTGAACGGGGAGAAGGGGCCGGGCGAGCCCCGCTGGGCGCGCGCCCTCATCGAGCCGGCGGCCATGATGCGCTGCGTGAGCGCGCTGCGCGCCCATCCCTCGCTGCCCATGCTCACCGCCGTGGGCACGTCCTTCTCGCTGATGCAGGCCTGCCTGACGGCCTTCACCGCGACCTTCGTCTATGCCCATCACGGCGCCTCGCTGGCGGAGGCGGGCCAGGTCGTCGCGCTGATGCAGGGCGCCAGCATGTTCGGCCGCATCATCCTGGGCTGGCTCGCCGACCGGATGGGCAATGCGCTGCGGCACCTCGGTCTGCAGGCCATCATCTCCGCGGTCGCGGTCAGCCTGATGGCGATGGTGGGGGGGCACGACCCCTGGCTGATGTATGGCAGCGCGGCGCTCGTCGGCTTCACCGCCATCGGCTGGAACGGCGTGCATATCGCCGAGCTGGCGCGGGTCGCGCCGCTGCCGCTGGTCAGCAGCGTCACCTCGGCCTCCAGCCTCTTCGGCTTCGTGGGTTCGGTCTGCGGACCGCTCTTCTTCATGATGCTGGTGAGCTGGGGCGGTGGCTACGAGGTCGCCTTCCATGTCATGGCCGCACAACTCGCCTGCTTCGGGTTGGTCTGCCTGTTCGCGAAGCGCCGCTGAGCGGCGTCAGGCGGGCCGCCTCGCCGTCACGCGGCCGTGCTGCTCGAACCAGAGCAGGATCGCCCAGCACAGCAGGGCCCAGGCGGCGCCGATGCTCCATCCCGCCAGCACGTCGCTGGCATAATGGAGGCCGAGATAGACGCGGCTGATCCCGATCACCAGCGTCAGCGCCACGGCTACCGACACGAAGTAGAATCGCAGGTGCCGCTCCGCCGTCACGCGCGCCAGGAGGAGGCCGATGGTCAGGTAGGTCACCGCCGAGAGCAGTGCATGGCCGCTCGGGAAGCTCGCGGTGAAGACCTGGGCGAGCTGCGGATAATCCGGGCGCGGCCGGCCGAAGCCCTGCTTGAGCCCGGTGCTGACCAGCGCGCCGCCCAGGACGGAGGCCGTCATGAAGAGCGCCGCTCCGCGCTGGCCGAGCATCAGCAGGTAGCCGAGCGAGACGGCGAGGACGAAGCCCAGCACGGCGAAGCTGCCCAGCGCGGTCACGTCGCGCACGGCCTCCGGCAGCCAGGCCGGGCCGATCGGCTGCGCGAGGTCCATGCCGTGGCGGAAGACCATCACGACCGCCTGGTCGAAATCGGCCATGTCGCCCTCGATCACCTCGTCCGCCAGGCCGACGAAGGCCAGGAAGAGCACGCCGAAGGCGAGCAAGGCCGCGACCAGCGCCACCTCGCCGCCCAGCAGGCGGCGCGCGAGGCGCAGCCGCAGGAACGAGGCCGAGCGCCCGGTCAGCACCACATTGGCGAAGAGGATCGTGGCGCATCCTGCGAAGAGGCCGAGCCCGGCCACCTCGGCGAAGGCCGGGACAAGGAAGGTCGTGATGCCGATGGCGGCGCACCAGAGCAGCAGGGCCAGGGCCAGCGAGCCGCCATCGACGAAGAGATGGACGATCTCGGCCGCGATCGCGCGGAGCGTTCTCATCGCAGAGCCTCCCGGTTGGGGGTGGCGGCGGCCAGCCGCACGCCCAGCATGGAGATGGCGGCCAGCCCGCCCATGATCGCCAGAAGGGCGAGGTCCTGGCCCGGCCAGTGCACGCCCATGCCCTCGCCGGTCCAGTAGATTCCGAAGGCGGAGATCACGATGCCGACGGCGAATTTGAGCGTGTTCTCGGGCACGCGGGCGAGCGGCCGGTGGACGGCGAAGGCCACGATGGTGACGGCGACGGCCGCCAGCAGCGCCCCGCCGGCGGCGGCCGGCAGCAGGCCGGGCCCGCCGGCCGAGACAGCCAGCACGATGAAGGCGACCTCGATCCCCTCCAGCAGCACGGCCTTGAAGGCGGTGGCCGTCGCGATCGGGTCGACGCCGTGCCGCGCCGAGACGCCGGCCAAGGCGAGGTTCGCGCTCTCGCTGCGGAAGACGGCGTCCTCGTCGTGCAGCGGGATGCGCCCGGCCGAGCGGAGGACCGCCTTGCGCAGCCAGCGCATGCCGAAGAGCAGGAGCAGCAGGCCGACCATGAGCTGCAGGATCTGCTCAGGCAGCTGCGCCAAAGCGGGGCCCAGGGCGAGGACGATGGCGGCGAGCGCGATTAGGCCCAGCCCCGTCCCGACAAAGGCGGACTTCCAGCCCCGCACGGTGCCGACGGCGAGAACGATCGTCGCCGCCTCGACGCATTCCACCAGGGAGGCCAGGAAGGCCGCCCCCGCGGTAGGGACGATGTGCATCAGGGTCACGCTCGGGTCTCCGTCCTGTGGCGGGCGGCTGTGTGACCAACGAGCTGGCCGATCACGCGTCGCGCTTGTATTGTTTACTACATATTATGCGTGAATATGAAGTGAACACTACGTTATCGCGGCGCGGGAATGGAGTGGCCGTCGTCGCTAGTCGGAAGCGGCGTCGGAACCCTGGAGGGCCGGTTCGAGGGCCACATGGGACATCTCGGCGGCGGCGTGCTGCTGACGGAACAGGGCGACATCTTCCTCGTTCACGCCGGCATTCCCGGCCGCGCCCTCGCACAGGCGCGAGAGCAGCGGAAGCAGCTGCGGATGCCGGGGATCGAGCAGGGGCGCATGGGCCAGTACGCTGGCGCGCAGATCCACCGCGCCGAAGCTCCGGCGGCCATCGGAGGCATGGCCGCTCCACCAGCGCAGGCGACGGTCGAAGCCGATCTCGCCGATCGGATCGCCGCTCCAGGTCACCCAGATGGCGTTGCAGCGCCGGGTGCCGAGCAGTTCCGCCCGCTCGTGATGCATGTAGCGGTCGATCCAAGGATGAAGGAGGTGGCAGAGATTCGACGCCACATGCGCCTCCTGCGGGTTGCCGGCGGTCCTGATCCGCCACTTCGTCCTCGGGCCCCATGCCAGGTCGTCGCCGAGCCTGAGGTTGAGGAAGTTCGTCAGCCGCGCGCCGCGCAGCACCTCGCCGGCGACGAGCAGCCCATCGCGCATCTGGACCTGCCGACGCTTCGGGGCGTGGATCGCCGCCGCCCCCACCATGAGCTCGATGCTCCAGAGCAGGAGGTCGAGGGGGTGACCGGCGGGCAGCTGATGATCGGAACCAGGCGAGGGCAGGGGCGGCGTCCGGGGCGGCCTTCGCCCTGGAAAGGGCGTGACGGTGCTCTGCGGAGACCGGGCCAAAGGTTCCATAGCCGGAAGGTAGTAAGGAATACGAAATGCAGCAACTGTTACATTCGTGGTCGCTGCATCTTTCCCGTTTGGTGGCGTGGTCATAACCAGCCGCATGCCTCGACGATTCGCAGCAGAGCTCGGAACGTGAGCCAAACCTTCTGGGTAGGCGCGGGGGTAGCCGGCAACGCAAGTCTCGATCATCGCGTTCCGGACTCTGTTTAATTTGCGGAGGTTGCCCTTCCGAAGGGCACATGGCTATCGCCAACGAGAAGCATTAGGCGTCGGCGCCGAGGCGCTGAAAATGGCGAGAGGTCCAGCTTTTCATGCCGGAATGGTGTAATGGCGTTGCGAGGTAGCGCGCCGGCCACTAAATCGCCGCCGTGCTCGCCTTCAAGCGAGGTGGGCTGACGCCGGAGACCGGGAGCTGTTTGGAGAGTTCGCTCGCGACACGCCAGGCCCTGATCGATATCCGGAGACGGCTATCTCAAACGGCACCGAGATGGACCACTCGCGCAGCATCCCCATTCTAGCCATGGTATGCATGCCGGATCGCTCGGTGTTGCGACTGGGCATGCCGTGTTGAGCAACCTGGGGTGTCAGGAAAGGGGCGCGGGTGTACGTAGGGCGTGGTCGAAATTTGAATAATCTTCGCTGAGGAAGAGAATTTATATGGTTTCTCGTGAGGATGTTATTTCGGCTTATATGTCGATACTTGGTCGGGTGCCGGAGAGCGAGGCGGTGATTGCGGCGGGGCAGGAGGCGGCTTCGCTGACGGCGCTGGGGCAACGGCTGCTGGAAGGCGAGGAATTCCGTGCGCGGATGGCGGTCGACGTGTTTGCCCGCAGCAAATGGGTCTGCGCGGAGATCCGTGATGGGCTGAAGCTGTGGCTCGACCTTGCCGATCACGGCGTCTCGCTCGGCTGTCTGCGCGGGGGATGGGAGCCGGCGGAGACGGATTTTGTCCTCGCCGTGCTCGAGGCGGGCGACTGCTTCGTCGATGTCGGCGCGAATATCGGATGGTTCTCGGTTCTGGCAGCCCAGGCCGTGGGCCCTGGGGGGCGGGTTTATTCCTTCGAGCCCCGCGAGGACCTGTCCCGCCGGCTGCGGCAGTCCATCGCCGATAATGGCTTTGACGAGCGCTGCCGTATCGAGACGATCGCGCTTGGCGCGGAGGAAGGATCGATCGAGCTGGCCTGGGTGCCCGATGAGCGCAATCCCGGCCACAGCTTTCTCGTGCCCGGCGCCCTGCCCGAGGGCGCGGCGTCGCTGGGGCGGGTGCCGGTCCGCCCGCTCGATGCGCTCGGGATCGAGGGGCCGGTGCGGCTGATCAAGATCGACGTGGAAGGGGCCGAGCTGCTGGTGCTGCGGGGCGCGCAGTCGCTGATCGCCCGGGATCGGCCGATCCTGTTGTTCGAGATTTTCCCCGAGTGGCTGCGCCGCGTCAGCGGCACCACGGCGGATGCGCTGCTGACGCAATTGCGCGGTTGTGGCTATCGCCTGTTCTGCCTGGGCGAGAGCGGGATCGGGCGCGAGTTGCATGGCGGCGATGACGGCAGTCAACCCGGCGGGCCTGCCTATTATCAGGTGATTGCGCTGAGCGAGACGGATTGCCGTCGCTACCTCTCGTTGCGTCTCGATCATCGGGTGAGCGGGCTGGAGGAGCGCCTGCGGCGCGAGGGCGAGATCTTTGCCGCGGCTCAGGCCGAAGCCGCGATACGGTTGAGCGCATTGCGCGCGGAAGCCGATGCGGCAATCGCTACGGTTGAGGCCACGGCCACGGCACGGCTTGAAGCGCAGCGGGCGGAATACGCGGCGTCCATCGCGCAGGCTCGCGCGCAGGCCGAGGCCTCGGCCACGGCGCGGCTTGAAGCGCAGCGGGCGGAATACGCGGCGTCCATCGCGCAGGCGCGCGCGCAGGCCGAGGCCGGGGTCGCGGCGCGATTGGAAGCGCAGCGGGCGGAATGCGCGGCGACCATCGCGCAGGCGCGCGCGCGGGCCGAGGCCGAGGTCATGACGCGCCTGGCGGCGCTGCGCGCGGAAACCAGCGCGGCGATCGCCGATGCCAGGGCTGCGGCTGACCACGGTGCGCAACAGGAGTTGCAGTCCAGCCTGGAACGCCTGCAGGCGATCGAGGCCAGCACGCTGTGGCGGGCGGCCAATCCCATTCGCCGGGCCGGGCATTACGTGCCCTCCGGCCTGCGTCGCGCCCTGAGCCGCGGCGTGAAGCTCGCCTGGTGGAGCGTCTCCCTCCAGCTGCCGGACCGCCTGCGGCAATACCGCGATGCTAAAGCACAGACCAACGGCAGTGACACGACCGTGGTTGAAGTCCCGCTGAAGCGCCGGGTTGCGCCCCGGCGTGGCCCCGATGCGGGGCAGCGCCTCGCCATTGTCTCCCACGACGCCCGCTTCCATGGCGCTCCCTTGCTGGTGCTGCACATTGCCGAGGAAATGACCCGGCAGGGCCAGCGCGGCATCAAGTTGCTTCTTGGCGATGGCGGCGAACTCCAGCCTGCGATGGCTGCGGTCGCGGACACGCGGCACATTCCCTTTGCTGACCGGGCGGCCTGGAAAGCCGCGGCACGGGAGCTTGCGGAGAGCGGCGTCTCGACGGTCATCTGCAACACCACCGTCTCCGGCCAGATCATCCCCGCCCTTGCCGCTGCGGGGCTGCGGAGCATCTGCCTGATCCATGAGATGCCCGGCATCCTCCGTGAATATGGGCTGGAGGCGGTGGCGAAAACCGTCGCCTCGGAGGCCGATGTCGTGGTCTTTCCGAATGAGGCGGTGCGGTCCGCCTTCATCGGCACCTTCGGGGATACTGCGCATCGATGGCTGATCCGCCCGCAGGGACTGTACAGCCTCCCCCTGCCAGCGGATCACCGCTTGGCGGCGCGCAGTCGGGTACGCAGCGCGCTCGGCATAGGCGAGGACGAGATCCTGATCCTCGGCCTGGGCTTCGGTGATCACCGCAAGGGCCTTGATCTGTGGCCGGCCATCGCGTCGGCCCTGAAGGCCGAGGGGGAAGCGGCGCGCTTCGCTTGGGTCGGCGCCATCGAGCCGGCGCTGGAAGCCGGGTTGCGTGCTGCCATGGACGCGCAAAACCTGGGGGATGTCATCCTGCTGCCTGGGCGGACGGATAAGCCCCAGGATTTCCTCTCGGCGGCTGACATCTTCCTGCTCTCCTCGCGGGAGGATCCCTTTCCGAGCGCGGCTCTCGAAGCCGCCGCGCACGGGGTGCCCGTCGTCTGCTTCGACCGGAGCGGCGGGATGCCTGCGCTCGCCCGCGAGACAGGTCTTCTGCCCACGCCGATCGAGGATACGAGGGCGATGGGCGCGGCGATTGGCACGCTGATCCGCGACCCGGCATTGCGGAGGCGCGCCGGCCAGGCCGGCGAACGCATCGTGGCCGAACGGCTGAGCTTCCCGGCCTATGTGCGGGATCTGACCACCCTCGCCATGCCACCCGACCGGGTGACGGCCGTGGTGCCGAACTACAACTATGCGAGGTATTTGCCGGAACGGCTGCGCTCCATCTGGGCGCAGAGTCATCGGGTGTCCGAGCTCATCGTGCTCGACGACGCCTCCACGGATGACAGCCTGGCGGTGCTCGAGAGCCTACGCGCCATCTCGCCGATTCCGATGCGCATCGTGCCGAATGCGCAGAATTCCGGCAGCGTCTCCAGGCAATGGGCGCGGGGGCTCGAACTGGCCAGCTGCCCGCTCGTCTGGATTGCCGAGGCGGACGACCTGTCGGAGGTCGATTTCCTGGACGCCCTGATTCCCGAATTCGCCAATCCGGCCATCGTCATGGCCTATACGCAATCCAAACAGATCGACGCGCATGGAGCGATCATCGCGCCGGACTACCTGGCCTATACGAGCGATGTCGATGCCGAACTCTGGAAGACCGACTATCACCATTCCGGGCGCGAGGAGATCCGGCGCTGCCTTTGCGTGAAGAACACCATTCTGAATGTGAGCGCCGTGGTGATGCGGCGCGACGCCGCGTTGCCGGTCCTGTCGGAAGCGATCGAGGCGATGGTCGGGCTGCGTAACGCGGCGGATTGGCTGTTCTATATCCGTATGCTCGAACGCGGTGACATCGCTTTCAAGGCGGCGGCGCTGAACCGTCATCGCCGGCATGTGGGGGGTCTGACGATCAGCTCGGCGCACGGGCGCCACCTTGAAGAGATCGCGCAGGTACAGGGACTGGCAATGAAGATTGCGCGGCCGGATGCCGGGCGTCGCCAGGCTGCACGGGCGTTCATCGAGTACGCGGCTGGCGTCTTTGGGCTGAGCAGGGCGGAGGCCGAGCGCTGCATCGAGCTCGCAAGGGCAGTGGAGAGCGAGGGTGCTTAATATTGCTTGATACGTTCGATAAAATTAGAAGTCGAAATCATTTAAGATGGATTATGAGAAACAGGCAGATCGGGGCTCCGAGATGATCACTCGTGAGGATGTTATTTCGGCTTATATGTCGATACTTGGTCGGGTGCCGGAGAGCGAGGCGGCGATTGCGGCGGGGCAGGAGGCGGCTTCGCTGACGGCGCTGGGGCAACGGCTGCTGGAAGGCGAGGAATTCCGTGCGCGGATGGCGGTCGACGTGTTTGCCCGCAGCAAATGGGTCTGCGCGGAGATCCGTGATGGGCTGAAGCTGTGGCTCGACCTTGCCGATCACGGCGTCTCGCTCGGCTGTCTGCGCGGGGGATGGGAGCCGGCGGAGACGGATTTTGTCCTCGCCGTGCTCGAGGCGGGCGACTGCTTCGTCGATGTCGGCGCGAATATCGGATGGTTCTCGGTTCTGGCAGCCCAGGCCGTGGGCCCTGGGGGGCGGGTTTATTCCTTCGAGCCCCGCGAGGACCTGTCCCGCCGGCTGCGGCAGTCCATCGCCGATAATGGCTTTGACGAGCGCTGCCGTATCGAGACGATCGCGCTTGGCGCGGAGGAAGGATCGATCGAGCTGGCCTGGGTGCCCGATGAGCGCAATCCCGGCCACAGCTTTCTCGTGCCCGGCGCCCTGCCCGAGGGCGCGGCGTCGCTGGGGCGGGTGCCGGTCCGCCCGCTCGATGCGCTCGGGATCGAGGGGCCGGTGCGGCTGATCAAGATCGACGTGGAAGGGGCCGAGCTGCTGGTGCTGCGGGGCGCGCAGTCGCTGATCGCCCGGGATCGGCCGATCCTGTTGTTCGAGATTTTCCCCGAGTGGCTGCGCCGCGTCAGCGGCACCACGGCGGATGCGCTGCTGACGCAATTGCGCGGTTGTGGCTATCGCCTGTTCTGCCTGGGCGAGAGCGGGATCGGGCGCGAGTTGCATGGCGGCGATGACGGCAGTCAACCCGGCGGGCCTGCCTATTATCAGGTGATTGCGCTGAGCGAGACGGATTGCCGTCGCTACCTCTCGTTGCGTCTCGATCATCGGGTGAGCGGGCTGGAGGAGCGCCTGCGGCGCGAGGGCGAGATCTTTGCCGCGGCTCAGGCCGAAGCCGCGATACTGTTGAGCGCATTGCGCGCGGAAGCCGATGCGGCAATCGCTACGGTTGAGGCCACGGCCACGGCACGGCTTGAAGCGCAGCGGGCGGAATACGCGGCGTCCATCGCGCAGGCTCGCGCGCAGGCCGAGGCCTCGGCCACGGCGCGGCTTGAAGCGCAGCGGGCGGAATACGCGGCGTCCATCGCGCAGGCGCGCGCGCAGGCCGAGGCCGGGGTCGCGGCGCGATTGGAAGCGCAGCGGGCGGAATGCGCGGCGACCATCGCGCAGGCGCGCGCGCGGGCCGAGGCCGAGGTCATGACGCGCCTGGCGGCGCTGCGCGCGGAAACCAGCGCGGCGATCGCCGATGCCAGGGCTGCGGCTGACCACGGTGCGCAACAGGAGTTGCAGTCCAGCCTGGAACGCCTGCAGGCGATCGAGGCCAGCACGCTGTGGCGGGCGGCCAATCCCATTCGCCGGGCCGGGCATTACGTGCCCTCCGGCCTGCGTCGCGCCCTGAGCCGCGGCGTGAAGCTCGCCTGGTGGAGCGTCTCCCTCCAACTGCCGGACCGCCTGCGGCAATACCGCAATGCCAAAGCACACACCAACGGCAGTGACACGACCGTGATCGCGAACCCCGAAGGGCCGCAACAGCCCGGCAAACCTTCGGATTGGCGACCGAGCTTCGTTGAGCCGGTCACGATCGCGGAGAAGGTACCTGCCTGCCTACCGCTGCCCACCAAGCCGCGTGCCCTCATCATCGACAGCCGCTGGCCTCGGCCGGATCGCGATTCCGGATCCGTCGACGCCGTGCTCCAGGCGCGAACGCTTCGCGACTTCGGCTATGAGGTACTCTTCGTCGGGGATGAATCCTTTCGCGAGGTGTCGCCCTATCGCGACCGCCTGGCGGCGGAAGGCGTAATTTGCCTGACGCCGGAGCTTACACCTTCGATTCAGTCATTTCTTGGCAGTGACGGCAGTTCGCTGAGACTATGCATTCTGTCCCGCGTCTATCATGGCGGGCGGTTTCTCGAGGCTGTCCGACAGCACGCGCCGCGCGCGAAGATCGTCTTCAACACGGTCGATCTGCATCATTTGCGCGAGGACCGGGAAGCGCGGCTGGCTGGCAATCTGGAAGGCGTACGCCTCGCCGAGATGACACGCGAGCGTGAATACTATCTGGCGCGCCAAGCCGATGCGACCATCGTCGTTTCTTCGGTCGAACGCGCGGCGCTGCTGCGTGATGTCCCGGGCGCGGCGGTGTTCGAGATGCCGCTGGCACGCCCTGTCCGTCGCGCAGATACGATTCCCGGTTTCGCAAAGCGCAAGGGGATCGGTTTCGTCGGTGGCTTCGAGCATGTGCCCAATGTCGATGCGGTGCGCTATCTGTTCAACGAGATCTGGCCACATGTCCTGCAACGCCTGCCGGACGCGACCTTGGAGATCGTGGGTGCGGATCTGCCGCAGGATCTGCGCTCCCAGATGCCGGCGGGGGTGCGGTATCTGGGCCCGCTACCTGATCTCGATCCCTGGTTCGACGGCTTGCGCATGACGGTCGCGCCGCTGCGCTACGGCGCGGGCGCGAAGGGAAAGGTGGCCTCGAGCCTTGCCGCCGGCGTCCCGTGCGTGGCGACGCCGATTGCCGCCGAGGGGATGCGGCTACGGGATGGCCAGGATGTCGCCATCTGCGACACGCCGGAGGCTTTCGCCGCGCGCATCTGCGAGTTGCACGAGGATCCGGCGCTCTGGGCCAAGCTTTCCGCCGGCGGCCATGCTCGGGCACAGGCGGAGTTTTCCGTCGGGGCAGGAACACGCCGTTTGGCCGATATGCTGCATACGCTTGACCTGCCGGCCACTGCGCCCGCGGATGGAACTCCTGCATGACGATAAAGGTATCGGGGCCCCGCATGGACAATCGCGAAATCGAGCCACTCGCGGCGCCCAATTTCGTGGCCTTCACGATTTGCTCGAGGAACTTCCTCGCTCAGGCGCAGGTCCTGCATGATAGCCTGCGGCGGCACCATCCGGGGATCACGTTCTACGTTGCCCTGTGCGACGAACCGAGCGGTGTCGACTTCGACAGCCTTCCGTTCGAGTTCCTGCACATGGACGCCCTCGGCATCCCGCTGCTGGCGGAGATGACGGATCGTTATAATATTACTGAGCTCAATACGGCGATCAAACCCTTTGTTTTCCTGAAGCTCTTCGACCGGCATCCGGGAGCATCCATCGCCTATTTCGACCCGGATATCTGGGTCATCTCACCGCTCGATGAACTGCAGGGGCTGCTCGCGGAGGGAGGGGCGGACTGTGTGCTGACGCCGCATCTGTGCGAACCGGCGGAGTTCGCCGACATGGATGAGGCCAAGATGCTGCAGTTCGGCATCTACAACCTTGGATTTTGCGCGATGCGCGACACCCCACAGGTACGTCGCATCGCGGCCTGGTGGGGACGGCGCCTCGAGACGCATTGCGTCATCGATCTCCCCAAGGGGCTTTTCGTCGATCAGAAATGGGCGGATCTGCTGCCGGCCCTCATCGAGCGCACCGCAATCCTGCGTCATCCGGGCTACAACGTCGCCTATTGGAATCTCGCTCAGCGCAGCGTCCGGAATGTGTCGGGGAGCGATGCGGCCACATGCTGGCATGTGAACGGCCAGCCGCTGCGCTTTTTCCACTTCAGTGGATCCGCGGTGGACGAGAACCCCACCTTCAGCCGCCACAGCCAGCAGTTCCGCAACGAAGTGCTGCGCGACGTCGGCAAGCTATTCGCGCTGTACCTCGGCGAGGTGAAGCGGTTCGGCCGGGAGGATTATCGGCGCATCCCCTACGCTTTCCGATGGAATGGCGGTGGCAAGCTCAATGAGCATAGCCCGATTGCGCTGCAGGACTTCGCCCTCTCTCGGGGTGCTGCAGCATCGGCGGAGCCGCTGACCGTGGGGAGCAGGGTACCGTATCTGCCGATGCTTCGCGCGCGATCGCTTGATGAGATGACGGCCCTGACGGCAGGCATCTCTTCGAAACTGGCGCGGCGGCGGGCTTTCGAGGCAAGCCTGGTCCCGGCGCAGGATCAGGAGCAGGCGGCATTCGACGTAAAGGGGCAGTGCGTCGTCTGCGGCAGCCTGCAGCCGTTCCACGTCGACTTCACCTACGCGACGAACTCGCTGCCGGACGGGCGCCTCCTGCCGAACTGGCGGGAGCATCTGGCCTGCCCGAGTTGCGGCATGGGCAACAGGCTGCGGGCTTCCCTTCATCTCCTTTGGCAAGAGCTGCGGCCTCAGCAGAATGACCGCATCTACATCACGGAACAGGTGACGCCCCTCCATGATTGGCTGCGTCAGCGTTTCCCTTTCCTGGTCGGCAGCGAGTATCTGGGGCCGGACCATGCGCCGGGCGAGATCGTGAACGGCCTGCGTCACGAGGATATGCAGCGGCTGAGCTTTCCGGATGAGAGCCTGGACCTGATCCTGAGCTTCGACGTGCTCGAGCACGTTCCGGACGCGCAGCGCTCACTCGCCGAACTCTGGCGCTGCCTAAAGCCGGGAGGATCGCTGCTGTTCACGGCGCCCTTCCGGGAAGATCTCCACCACAATCTGGTGCGCGCCGTGCTCCATCCAGACGGATCCATCGACCATCTGATGGAGCCCGAGTTCCACGGCAATCCGGTTGATCCGGAAGGCGGCAGTCTCTGCTTCCGGTATTTTGGGTGGCAGCTCATCGAAGACCTATCGGCCGTCGGCTTCCGCGACGCTGAGGGGCTTTTCTACTGGTCGGAGCAATTCATGTATCTCGGTGCGACCAACAGCGTCTTCGTCGCGAGGAAGCCGGCCTAGACCTGGTGGCGAGGCTCGCCGAGGCGAGCCTCCCTACCGAGGTGAATGTGGCGCAGCCGGTGCCTCGGGCATGTTCCTGGGGCGCCGGTCGGGCCAGCAGAGCATGGCGCGCTCGACCGGCAGCCACCACACCTCGTCGGGCTGGAATTGGTCGATCAATTTCCAGTCGAAGTGGCAAGCCTCGTGATGCAGCCAAACGGCGCGCCGGGCGTGTTGCGCCGTAAGCCTCAATACCTCGGCATTGGAGAAGGAATCGCCGAGGATGAGGATCGTCGGCCCTTCCGATCGCTCGGATGTGGTGACGAAGGGGGGCGGGAAGGGAGGAGTACCCTGTAAGGTCTCGCCCTGGGGCACCGGCACCGTGAGATAGCGGACAGGTTCGGAAAGGTCTGCGCTCAGGCCGAGCATCCGGGCGAGGTCGCTTCCGCTGCGCTGGGTGATGGGGCCGAAAATTCCCGCGTGATCGGCCCGCCATGCTTCGTGACCCATGGCCGAAACCACGGCGTTGTAGCCGGCCAGCGCTCCCGCCGGGTTCCAGTGCGTATCATAGCGAAAATAGACGCGTCCGGCCCCCCGCGCCGCACGAAGGCTGGGACGCATGTCCAGCATCCTGACGCCGCGCTCGTGCAATGCCGTGATCAGCAGGTCGTATTCGGTCGCGCGGTCGCCCCGTCGGGCCCAGCGCGGTAGCAGGTCATGGTAGATCGTGCTGCCGTTCGGAGGGACGCCGAAGATGAACGCGATCCCGCGAGCGGCGAGTATCGCATCGACCTGCTGGATGAGGTCCGCCGTCTGCCGGACCTGGTTCTCGCGGATCAGGAGGCCGGCGCTCTGCTCGACTGTCCCTTCGGTGCGGTAGAAAAGCTGCCAACGCTTGCCGATCAGCACGGAGTCATTGCCGCTGCCCAGCAGCCGGTGCGCTACCAGGGCCTGGGCATGGATCATCTGGCGGCGCAGCCCGAAATTGTCGCGCAGCCACGGATCGATCCGTGCCGGAAACGAGAGCCATTCGCGCCATCCCTGCGGCATCGGGGGTGCCGCGGCGGACGGGCGAAATTCGTCGGGGGACCGCTTGGTGCCGGGGAAGAGGAGCCCGACGATCAGCGGCGCGGAGAGCACGGCCACCAGGCAGAGGATCCATCCGCGGCGATACCGGAAGAACAGGGGCATCATCAGAACCTGAAGTAGAGGAACGGGCTGTAGGTCCCGGCCGCGGCGTAGAGCAGGGAGAGGATCAGCAGACCAAAGGTCCAGGCCGTGTCGGCTGTGGCGCGGAGCTTCCGGAGCCCCGGGACGGCCGACCGACGCAGGGCAGGACCCCAGGCCGGCAGGGTCGCCAGGACCCATCCTGCAGCAAGCGCAAGGATGACATTGGGCTCGAGCGCAAGATGGACCTGGAAGCGCATGGCATCGATTCCGTTCGAGCCCAGCAGCCCGGCATACATCGTCCCGGCCGCCGAGAGGTCATGCGCGCGGAAGAGGACCCAGCCCCCCATCACGACGAGGATTGTATAGACCCAGCGCAGTGCAACGGGCAGTTGCGACAACAGGCGGTTCAGGCCGACCCGCTCGATCACCAGAAAGGCGCCATGCCAGGCGCCCCAGAGGACGAAGGTCCAGCTCGAGCCGTGCCACAGGCCGCAGAGCAGGAAAACGAGGATCAGATTACGGTAGAGCTGAATGGAGCTGCCCCGGCTGCCGCCGAGCGGAATGTAAAGGTAATCCCTCAGCCAGCTCGACAAGGAGATATGCCAGCGCCGCCAGAAATCGGTGATGGAGAGGGCGGTATAGGGAAGCCGGAAATTCCTCGGGAGGCTGAAGCCGAGAATGAAGCCGAGGCCCACCGCCATGTTGGAGTAGCCGCAGAAGTCGAAGTAAATTTGGACCGTATAGGCAAGAATTCCAGTCCAGGCCTCCAGCATCGACGGATTGGGGCTGTGATCAAAAACGGTTTCGACGAGGCTAGCCACCTGATCTGCAATAAGAATCTTCTGGGCGAGGCCGATGATGAAGATCCGCGCGCCGATCGAGGCACGGGCCATCGTATGCCGGCGTAAACGCAACTGCCGCGCGATGGTCTTGTATCGCACGATCGGTCCCGCCACGAGTTGTGGGAACAGGACGATATAGAGCGCAATCTCGCTAGGTCGTCGATTGGCGTGAAATCGGCGCCGATAAACGTCGATGACGTAGGAGAGGCAATGGAAGGTGAAGAAGGAAATACCCAAGGGCAAGGGCAGGGACGGCTGCGGCAGAGTCAGGCCAAGCATTGGTGACAGGATGGCATTGACGTTGTGGACGATGAAGTCGCCGTACTTGAAAGCTGCCAGCAAAAGCAGATTCAACGTGATGGTAACGGCAAGGGCTATCGATCGGCCTCGCCCTTCCTCCCGGTCTATGTAGATGGCCGCGCTCCAGTTGATGATCATGGAGGCAGCCAAAACCAGCACAAACCACGGTTCTCCCCAGCCGTAAAAAACCAGAGAGAAAAAAAGGACGGCGTAGTTTTTTATTTTTATGGAATTAACTGAAAAATATACGCAGAAAAATATTGGAAGAAAGAAAAATAGAAACGGAGCCGACGAGAAAACCACGGTATTCCTGATCCTCATCTACTGGAAAAAATGATTATTAATAGATTTATGCCATGATTATTTGATAAATTATAAATTCATCAAAAGAGTAGCATGACTGCGGGATTATAAGTTGCCACGTGACGTTTAGTGTCATCGCTTGTCGAGTCAACGGAAGGTTTAAGAAGAAGGGTGTTTATGAAAATCTGTTAATTTCCATCGGTTCGAGATTTAACTGCGAATGATCCTGCGAAGTAGAGGGCTCACGCGGTGACATGGAACATCCCTCGCCAAGCGAGCTGCTGATCGCCCGGTTTCTTCCCTTTGGGCAATGCCAGCGGAGGGGCCGACTTGGACATCGTGCTGTTGACGGCAATGTGTTTCTGACGCCCCAGAGGCGCTCAAAGATCCGCCGACTGCCTCGTTGACCATCCAGCGATGTAGATCCTGGTAGCCGGCGTGGTGCCACGATGAGCTATCGTCTCAACGATGCTTGCGCACAGGATGTGCGAGATCTCGCCGGTCGTCGTCACGACGCACGCCTGACGGTTCTGAGGCAGCTACGGTTCGATCACAGCCCAGGCCTCATCGCTCCGCCCATACGCTCCGCTCACGCTATCCAAATGGCGGTGCGACGCAGATCAACGTCGCACCGCTCATAACCTTATCCATTCTAGTTCAGCGTCGGGTCCAGCCGGTCGCGCAGCCAATCGCCCAGCGCCGAGACGCAGAAGGTGGTGATCACGATCACGCTGGCCGGCGCCAGCAGGATCCAGGGCGCGCGCGTCAGGTATTCCCGCCCATAGCCCACCATGGAGCCGAGCGACGTCTCCGGCGGCTGCACGCCGAGGCCGAGGAAGGACAATCCACTCTCGAGCAGGATGATCTCCGGGAAGGCCAGCGTCATGGAGACGATCAGCGTCGAGGCGATGTTCGGTAGGATGTGCTGCCCGTAGATCCGCCAGGGCGTGGCGCCCAGCTGCCGCACCGCCGCCGCATAGCCCTGGGCATTGGCGCCGATGGCCAGGCCACGCGCGATGCGCGCATAGCGCTCCCAGGCATGCAGGCCCAGCAGCGCGACGAAGAGGCCCAGCGAATTGCCGAAGAAGGCCAGCACGGAGAGGGCCAGGATGAGGAAGGGAAGGCTGGCCGAGAAATCAACCAGCGCCAGCACCGCCTGCTCCACCAGGCCGCGGAAATGCGCGGCGAGGAGGCCGAGCGAGGTGCCGATGGCCGCGCCGATCAGCGTGGCGCCGAAGGCGATGAGAAGGCTGGTGCGGATGGAATAGATGAGCCGCGCCAGCACGTCGCGGCCCAGCTCGTCGGTGCCCAGCAGGTGGCGCAGGTCGCCGCCGAAGCCGATCGGCGGCGCGAGCCGCGCGCGCAGGTCGAGCGCGGTATAGGCATAGGGCGCGATGACGTCGGCCAGCAGGGCCGTGGCCAGCATGAGCGCGAGCCAGGACAGCGCGAAGATCGCCAGCAGCGGCAGGCGCCGGCGCGTGCGCTTCGGCGCCAGCACGACCGGCGGCGCCAGGAGGGGGGCCTCGGGCATCAATGGGCTCCCTGCGGCGCGGCGCGCAGCCGCGGATCGAGCACGCCGTAGAGCAGGTCCACCACCAGGTTCGAGACGACCATGGTCGCCGCCACCAGCAGCAGGATGCATTGCACGACGGCGAGGTCGCGATTGGCCACCGCCACCACCAGCAGCCGGCCCACACCGGGCCAGGAGAAGACGCTCTCCACCACCACGGCACCGGCGATGAGGCTGCCCACCATGAAGCCCACGATGGTCACGGTCGGGATCGCGGCATTGGGCAGGGCGTGGTTCCTGACCACGGCGCCCCAGGGCACGCCCTTGGCGCTGGCCGTTCGGATATAGGACTGGCCCAGCACCTCCAGCATGGCGGAGCGCGTGAAGCGCGCCAGCACCGCGGCGCCGCCGACGCCCAGCGTGATCACCGGCAGGATGGCATGGCGCCAGCTCTCCTGCCCGCCCGAGGGCAGCCAGCCGAGCTGCACGGCGAAGACCAGCACCAGCAGCAGCCCCAGCACGAAGGAGGGAACGGTGAAGCCGGCCACGGCCAGGGCCATCACCGCCCGGTCTATGAAGGAATTGCGGTGCAGCGCCGCCACGACGCCGGCGGGAATACCGAGGGCGAGCTTGATGAAGAGGGCGGGGATGGTCAGCGCCAGGGTGGCGGGGATGCGCTCGGCCACCAGGTCAATGGCGTCGCGGCCGTCGCGCATGGAGCGGCCGAGGTCGCCGTTCAGGATCGCCGCGAAGTAGCGGAAGTATTGCTGCCAGAGCGGGTCATCGAGGCCCCAGGCGGCGCGGAAGGCCACCACCGCCTCGGGCGGCGCGTCTGCGCCCATGATGATCTGCGCGGGATCGCCCGAGAGGCGCAGCACGATGAAGGCGAAGGTCACGACCATGGCGATGGTCAGCGCGGCGCGGAAGAGGCGCGAGGCGAGGAAGCGGAGCATGTCAGGCGGCTCCCATTTCGACGAATTGAGGGGCAGGCGCATGCGCCAGGTGGCAGGCGACGAGGCGGCCATCGGCGTGCGGCCGCAGGGCCGGCGCCTCAAGGCGGCAGCGGGCCACGGCATCGGCGCAGCGGGGGTGGAAGGCGCAGCCGGTGGGGCGGTCGGCCGGGTTGGGCGGATCGCCGCTCAGCAGGATGCGCTGCCCGCGCCGGCCGGGATGCGGCAGGGCCGAGACCAGCGCACGGGCATAGGGATGGGCCGGCTCCCGCAGGACGTCGTCCGGCGCGCCCTCCTCGACGATGCGGCCGAGATACATGACCGCCACGCGGTCGCTCACCTGGCGCACGGCACGCAGGTCGTGGCTGATGAAGAGCATGGCCATGCCGCGCCGCGCCTGCAGCTCCATCAGCAGGTTCATCACCTGCGCCTGGATGGAGACGTCCAGCGCCGAGATCGGCTCGTCGCAGACCAGCAGGTCGGGCGAGGTGGCCAGGGCGCGGGCCAGCACCGCGCGCTGCCGCTGGCCGCCGGAGAGCTGGTGCGGATAGCGCTGGCCGTGATCCTCGCGCAGGCCCACCTCGGTCAGCAGGGCCGCGACCTCGGCGGCACCCGCCGGCCGGCCATGGATGAGGAGCGGCTCGGCCACCTGGCTGCCGATCGTCAGGCGGCGGTCGAGCGCGCCGAGCGGGTCCTGGAAGACCATCTGCAGGCGGGCGCGCTGGGCGCGCCAGGCCCGGCTGCCGGGCGGGGGCATGGGCGTGCCCTCGAAGGCGACCTGCCCGCCATCCGGTGTCTCGAGGCCGAGGACGAGGCGCCCCGTCGTGGACTTGCCGCAACCGCTCTCGCCCACCAGGCCGAGGGTCCGGCCGCGCTCGAGGGTGAGGCTCACGCCGTCCAGTGCGCGGACCTCGGTGGCGCGGCCGAAGGCGCCGCGCCGCATCCAGTAGCGGCGGACGAGGTCGCGGGCCTCCAGCAGGGCGCTCATGCCAGCTCCAGCACGGGCTGCGCGAGAAGGCAGGCGGCGCGGTGCGGGCCGCGCAACCGCGTGAGCGCCGGGACCTGGAAGGTGCAGGTGGGCCGCGCCCGGGCACAGCGGGGCGCGAAGGCGCAGCCGGGCGGCATGGCCCAGGGCTCCGGCACGCCGCCCGGAATGGCGGCCAGCGGCCCGCGCTCGCCGTAAAGCGGGGGCAGGGCGTCGAGCAGCCCCTGCGTATAGGGGTGCGCGGGAGCGTCGAAGAGCTGCGCGACCGGCGCCTCCTCCACGATGCGGCCGGCATACATCACGGCCACCCGCTCGCAATTCTCCGCGACGACGCCGAGGTCGTGGGTGATGAGGACCAGCGCCATGTTCCGCTCGCGCCGCAGCGCCTGCAGCAGGTCGAGGATCTGCGCCTGGATGGTGACGTCCAGCGCCGTCGTCGGCTCGTCCGCGACCAGGAGCTCCGGCCGGCCGGCCAGCGCCATGGCGATCATGACGCGCTGGTTCTGCCCGCCCGAGAGCTCGTGCGGATAGGCGTCGAGCCGCCGCTGGGCGTCCGGCATGCCGACCTGGTCCAGCAGGCGCTTCGCCTCGGCCCGTGCCGTGGCGCCGGTCATTCCCTGGTGCAGCGTCAGCGCCTCGGCGATCTGGCGGCCGATGCGCTGCACCGGGTTGAGGCTGCTCGCGGGGTCCTGGAAGATCATGGCGACCCGGCCGCCGCGCAGGTGGTCGAGGCGCGAGGGCCGCGCGCCCAGCATCTCCTCGCCCTGCAGCGTCACGCTGCCGCGGGTCCGCGCCGTCCTGGGCAGCAGCCCGAGCGCGGCCAGCCAGGTGACGGACTTGCCGCAGCCGCTCTCGCCCACCATGCCCACCGCCTCGCCGGGATGGACGTCGAGGCTGATGCCGCGCAGCGCGGGCGCGCCGCCGAACTCGACCGTCAGGTCGCGGATGGAGAGGAGGGGCGCGTCAGACACCCCAGTTCCCCGGCCGGAAATCCATCAGGAAGGACTGCGCCGCGCGCCACCTGATGTCGCGCCGCTTGCCCGTGAAGTTCGCCGCCTGGTGCAGGATGGCATAGGCCGGGTCGTCGTGCTCCAGCACGGTGAGCAGCCGGCGCATCGCCGCGCGCCGGCGGTCCTCGTCCATCTCGGTCTCGAGCGCGTCGGCGGCCGCGAAGGCCTCCTCGTTGCGCCACTCGCCGCCGGCCGGATAGGTGCCGTGGCGGCCCCAGGTGCTGGGCATGTTGGAGACGGGGTCGGCGATGAAGACCGTGCTGGACCAGTCGCGCAGCGCGCGGTCCGGGCCGGGGGCCTGGATCTGCGCCCAGTTCTCACGCATCTGGATCTGCACGTTGAGGCCGGCGGCGCGCCACATCTCCACCAGCACCTGCGCGGTGGGCGTCTGCGCCGTGTAGTAGTTGTTGAGCAGGCGATAGGGGATGGGCTCGCCCCGATAGCCCGACTCGCGCACGAGGCGCCTTGCCTCGGCGAGGTCGAAGCGGGGCTTCGGCCAGTCGGCGAGGTACATGCTGCCGTAGAAGGGGAACTGCATCCCGCGCGGCACCTCGGTGCGGCCGGCCCAGAGCCCCGCGATGATTGCATCCCGGTCCACGGCGAGCGAGACGGCGCGCCGCACCCGCGGGTCGCGCAGCTGCGGGTGGTTCTGGTCGAAGGTGATGAAGCGGTGGTTGGCGATGAGCCCGCCCTGCACCTCGAAGGCGCGGTTGCGCTCGATCTCGGAGATCTGGTCGGGCGGGATGTCGCAGGCGAATTCGTACTCGCCCGAGAGCAAGCCCGCGATGCGCGAGGAGACTTCCGGCACCTCCACGAAGCGGATGCGCCTGAGCGGCGGCCGGCCGCCCCAGTAGTCGTCGAAGGCCTCCAGCACCAGCATGTTGTCCGGCCGGAACTCGGCCACGCGGTAGGGGCCGGTGCCGATGGGCTTGCGCGCCCAGCTGAGCCAGTTCGGCGCCTCATCGATCGCGCGGCGGGAGACGACGATGCCGATGCGGTGGCCCAGGCGCTTGTCCAGCGCGGGGTCGGGCCGCTCGGTGATGAAGCGCAGGCTGTGCCGCCCGGTGACCTCGGTGGTGAGGCCCGGGAAGACGGCGCGGCCGGCGGTGCGGACCTCGTTCGGCACCCGCGCGGCGACGCCCGAGGGCCCGCCCATCAGCCGCTCGGCGCCGAAGGAGGCCGCGACGTCCTCGGCCGTCATCTCGTCGCCGTTGTGGAAGCGCACGCCGGGTCGCAGCGTGACGTCGACGCTGCGCGCGTCCCGCCGCTGCCAGCTGAGCGCGAGGCCGGGGCGCGGCTGCAGCGTCTCCAGCCAATCGGTGTCGACCAGCGGCTCGGTGTAGCAGGAGAAGTGCCGCGTCCCGACGTTGCTGTTCTCGCGCGCGATGTCGAGCGTGTTGCTGTTCGCGACCTTCTGGACCGCGACGGTGATGCTGGGCCGGTTGTCGGCCTGCGCCCGCCCGAGGGCGGGGGCGGCGAGGGGCGCGAGGAGCGGCGCGGCGAAGAGGTTACGGCGATGCATGGCCCTCAGCTCCCGAAATTGCCGGGGCGGAAGTCCATGGCGAAGGCCGGGCTCGCCTTCCAGCGCGTGTCGCGGCGCTTGGCCGTGAAGGTCGCGTTCTGGTGCAGCACGGTATAGGCCGGGTCCTCGCGCTCGCAGATCTCCAGCAGGCGGCGGAAGACCGCCTTGCGGCGCTCACGGTCCGTGCTGGTCTCGAGCTCGACGGAGAGGCGGTTCATTTCCTCGTTGGTCCATTCGCCGACCTGCTGCTGCTGGCCGTTAGGCCCGTGCTGGTTCACCAGCGAGGACACCGGATCGTTGAAGGCGGCGCTGTTGGACCAGTCGCGGACGGCGCGCGAGGGCGTGCGCTCCAGGACCTGCGCCCAGTTCTCCTTCATCTCGATCTGCACGTTGAGGCCGGCGGCGCGCCACATCTCGGTCAGCACCTGCGCCGTCGCGGTCTGGTTCGTGTAGTAGTTGTTGAGCAGGCGGTAGGGGATCGGCTCGCCGCGGTAATTGGCCTCGCGCAGCAGGC
This sequence comes from Roseococcus pinisoli, assembly GCF_018413645.1. GTDB lineage: Bacteria > Pseudomonadota > Alphaproteobacteria > Acetobacterales > Acetobacteraceae > Roseococcus > Roseococcus pinisoli. The sequence continues at coordinate 1,131,033 of NZ_JAHCDA010000002.1, read as the reverse complement.
GGCGGGCCTCGGCGAGATCGAAGCGCGGCACCGTCCAGTCCTGGATCAGCATGTCGCCGTAGAAGGGCCATTGCAGCCCCTTCGGCACCTCGGTCCGGCCGGCCCAGAGCGCGTCCACGATGGCCTGGCGGTCGATCGCATGGGTGAAGGCGCGGCGCACGCGCGGGTCGCGCAGCACGGCGTGGTTCTTGTCGAACACGGTCAGGCGGTGGTTCAGGATGGTGCCGCCCTGGACCTCGAAGGCACGGTTGCGCTCGATGGAGGCGATCTGATCGGGTGGGATGTCGCAAGCGAAGGTGTAGTCGCCGCTGAGCAGGCCGTTGATGCGGCTCGCGACCTCGGGCACCTCGACGAAGCGGATCTGGCGGACCGGCGGGCGGCCGCCCCAGTAGTCGTCATGCGCGACGAGCGTGAGCACGGCGTCGGCGCGATAGTCCACGACCTTGTAGGGGCCGGTGGTGATGGGCTTGCGGGCCCAGTCGAGCCAGGTCGCGGCCTCCTCGTAGCCGCGGCGGCTCACCACGTCGGCGCCATAGCGCGAGAGGCGGCCCTCCAGCGTCACGTCGGGCGTCGCGTTGTGGAAGCGCACCGTCAGGCGGTCCACGACCTCGACGCGCTCCAGCGCCGGGAAGGCCCGGCGGGCGATGGCGGGGACCTCCGGCGGCAGCTCCTTACCGGGGCGCGGCGTCGGGATGCCCTCGCCCACGGGGATGGTGCGGCCCTGCGCGGTGGCCGGCGTGTTGCCGAACATCCGCACCCGGCCGAAGGAGAAGGCCACGTCCTCGGCCGTCATCTCGTCGCCGTTGTGGAAGCGCACGCCGGGGCGCAGCTTCAGCTCGAGCACGCTGTCCGAGATCCGGCGCCATTCGGTGGCGAGGCCCGGGCGCGCGCTGAGGTCGCCCAGCCAGTCACGGCCGATCAGCCCTTCCCAGAGGGAGGAGTAGAAGACGCGCTCGCCGACATTCGACTGCTCGCGCAGCGGCTCGAGCGTGTTGGTGTTGCTGATCTTCTGGACCGCGATGGTGATCGAAGGCCGGGTATCGGACTGCGCGAGGGCGGGCGCGGCCAGCAGCGTGGGCAGGGCGAGAAGGGGACGGCGGGAGATCATCTGGGGTTCCTCGTTCGTCACTCGGCGGCGTCACGGAGGGCTTCGGCGGGCGGCGCCGGATGCCGCTCCTCCAGGCCCTGCGGCGTCGCGCGGAAATGGGTCAGCGTGCGTTCGGCATGGGTCAGCCGCCAGGACAGCGCCTTCTGGGCGTAGTCCTTCACGAGCGACGCATGGGCCGGGTCTTCCGCCAGGTTGCGGAACTGGTGCGGGTCGGCCCGCAGGTCGAAGAAGAGCGGCGGCAGTGCGGCGAAATGGACGTATTTGTAGCGGCCGTCCTGCACGACGCAGAGGCTGCTCTCGTCCATGGAGAGGCCGAGCGCGCTCTCGGGTCGCGAGTAGAAGACGTCGCGGAAGTCGTATTCGTAGTGCAGCAGGTCGCGCCAGCCAGCGGGCGCGGGGCCGCCCAGCAGCGGCAGCAGCGAGCGCCCGTCGCAGGCATGCGGGATCTGGCCGCCGAGATGCTCGAGGATGGTCGGCATCACGTCCACGCTCTCGGTGAAGGCGTCCTCGATCGCGCCCGGGCGCCGCGGCGTGCCGGCTTCCTTCACCACCAGCGGGATGCGGAAGCTCTCGTCGAAGTAGCCGATCTTGCCGAGCAGGTAGTGGTCGCCGAGCTGCTCGCCATGGTCGGAGGTGAAGATGATGGTCGTCTCTTCCCATTGGCCCGTCTGGTCCAGGTAGTCGAAGACCTGGCCGAGATTGTCGTCGATCTCGGTCATCATGCCGGCATAGGTCGCGCGCATCTGGCGGATGGCCGCCTCGTCGAGCTCCGTCGCGGCGCCGCCGGCGCCATGGAAGAAGCTGCCCTGGCTGATGCCGCGCAGATAGAAGTCGAGCAGCGGGTGCTGCGCCGCTTCCTGCGCCCAGTCCGCGGCGCGCACGGGGGCGGGCATGTCCTCGGCCCGGTACATCGCGTGATAGGGCGCGGAGGCGATGAAGGGCGGGTGCGGCCGGTAGTAGCCGAGGTGGAGGAACCAGGGCTTCTGGCCTACGCCCTTCAGGTAGGTCAGCGCGCGCTCGGTGAAGTAGGCGGTGTCCGACAGCTCGGCCGGGATGCGGCTGGGCCGGGTGGTGACGCCGGGCTCGCTGTCCTCGCCTTCCGGCAGCCAGATGTTCTCGCGCTTCTCCGGCAGCTCGTAGCCCTTCTGGGCGAGCCAGCCGAAATAGCCGTCCATCGTCGGCTCGAAGGCGCCGACGCTGCGGAACCCGTCCATCACGTCGCCGAGATAGGTGAAGCGCGGGTCGCGCGGGCCGGTCTCGCGCGGGTCGGGCGTGGTGGTCGTGTAGCCGATCAGCGCCGGGTCGTAGCCGATGCGGCGGAGCTGCTTGGCGAGGTTGGTGTGGCGCGCATCCAGCGGCACCGTGTTCTGCACGGCGCGGTGGTTCATCAGGTAGAGGCCGGTCAGCAGGCTGGCGCGCGCCGGGCCGCAGGGCACCGTGGTGGTGACGTGGTTGCGGAAGGTCACGCCCTCGCGGCAGAGCCGGTCGAGGTTCGGCGTCCGCAGGAATTCCGCGCCGAGATGGGGGATGAAATCCGCGCGCCACTGATCCACGACGATCAGCAGCACATTCCGCCTGTTGGTCATTTCGCCTCGTCCGTCTGTCGCCGCGGGGGTTAGCGACGGGACGAGATGAACCGATGACGGATCGATGTCCGATCCGTGAAACCGGGGCTTATCCCCTGCTTATTGTGAAGGGACGGAGACGGGGGCGGGACAAAGGGCGGGCATGCCCCGGCGCTCGGGGGGCCGCTTCGCCACGCCGGTCCCGCGGGCCGGCGTGGCGGGCGACGGTCAGCTGTCCGTCAGGGTGAAGCCCGTGTCGAAGGCATCGGCGACGCGGATGGGGCGTGAGAAGACGCCGAACTCCACCGCGGCGTCGCTGGCCGCCTGCAGCTCGGCGATCAGGGGCGCGTCGATCGGCACGGCGCGGGAGCGCTGCACCTCATAGGCGCGCTGCAGGAAGCGCACGGGAATGCGCGTGAGCTCCGAGGTGTTCTGCGCGAAGGCCGGGATGTTGTTCAGCGCCCAGGCCCAGCCGCGCCGGTTGCGCTGCAGGAAGTCCTGCAGCAGCGGGCGCTTGTCGCGCAGGGTGTTGTCATGCACCGAGAGGAAGTTGGCGGTGGGGGTGAGGCCCGTGCCATCCACCAGCACGCGCGCGCCGAAGCCCAGGATCTCGATGGAGTTGTACGGCTCCCAGATTGCCCAGCCATCCACCGCGCCCGAACGGAAGGCGAGCGAGGCGTCGGTCGGGCCCAGCGGCACGATGGTGACCTCCGCCGGATCGATATTCGCCCGCTTCAGCGCGGCGCGGACGAGGAACTGGCCCCATCCCCCGCGATTGCCGGCCACCTTCTTCCCGCGCAGGTCCTCGATGGTCCGGATCGGGCCGTCCCCGCGCACGAGGATGGCCTGGGAGGCCTGGTCGTGCCGCGTGGCGCCGATCGCCTTAATGGGCGCGCCATTGGCGAAGACGCTGAGGAAGGCGAGGTCCCCCTGCGTGCCGAGGTCGATGGCATTGGCGTTCAGCGCCTCCAGCAGGGGAGCGGCCGCCGGGAATTCGCTCCACTCGATGCGGTAGGGCAGGTCGCGCCCCTGGCCCGAGACGTCGATGAGCGAACGCAGCCCGCCCTTCTGGTTGCCGATGCGCAGGATCGGCGTGGACTGCGCGAGGGCCGGCGCCGCCAGCAGGGCGGTGGCGCCGCCTGCCAGGGCGCGGCGTGTGAACTTCATGGTCATCGCCTCAGCTCCCCAGGCCGCGGGTGAAGGACTGGTCCACCGCCTCGGCCACGTTCACGCGCTGGGGCACGACGCCCCAGGCCTGCGCCTGGTCGACCGCGACCTGGAACTCCCGCACCAGCGCGTCATCGATGGGCACCGCGCGCGTCTGGTTCACGCCATAGGCGCGCTCGATCACCGGCACGGGCTGGCGGATGATGGAGGCCGTGAAGCGCGCATATTCCTGCCGGTTGTCCTGCGCCCAGGCCCAGGCGCGGGCATTGCGCCGCACGAAGTCCTGCAGCTGCTCGCGCCGCTGCGTCAGCGCGTCGTTATGGACGGCGAGCAGGCTGGCCGAGGGCACCAGCCCCCGCGCATCCGTCAGCACCCGGGAGCCGAAGTTCAGGACCTCGAGCGAGGTATAGGGTTCCCAGACCGACCAGGCGTCCACTTCGCCAGTGCGGAAGGCGAGCGCCGCCTCGGCCGGCAGCAGCCAGGCGAAGCGCACGTCGGAGAAGGGGATGCCCTCCCGCTGGAGGATCGCGAGCAGCGAGTAGTGCGTCCAGCCGCCCCGCGCGGCGGCGATGCGCTTGCCGCGCAGATCCGCCACGGTGCGGATCGGGCTGTCGCCGCGCACCACGATATTCTGCGAGGCGCCGTCCGAACGGGTGGCGGCGATCGCCTTGATGGGCGCGCCGGAAGAATAGACGCTGAAGAAGTTGAGGTCGCCCATGCTGCCGAGGTCGATGGCATTGGCGTTCAGGGCCTCCAGCAGCGGCTGGGCGGCCGGAAACTCGCTCCATTCGATGCGGTAGGGCAGGTCCCCTGCCACGCGGGAGACCTCCAGCAGCGAGCGGAGCCCGCCGCGCTGGTTGCCGACGCGCAGCGTGCGCGGGGCCTGGGCCCGCGCGATGGCGGGGGCGGCGGCCAGGGCCGTCGCGCCGATCAGCGCGCGGCGGTCGATGTTGAAGCTCATGGCGGCGTCACTCGGCGGCGGCGTGGAGCGAGACCGAGACCCGGCCGACATCCTCGGCCTTGGCCAGCTCGCGCACCAGCGGGATCAGCTCCGAGCCATACTGGGCCACGTCCGGCAGCGGATCCCAGCCGCGCAGGATGAAGTGCGAGACGCCGAGGCCGCGATAGCGCAGCAGCGAGCGCGCGACCTGCTCGGCCGTGCCGACCAGCGCGGTGCTGTTGCCGCGCCCGCCGAGCACGCCGGCCATGGCGGTCCAGAGCCGCTCGTCCAGCACCTCGCCGCGCTGGGCGAGGCTCACCAGCCGCTGGGAGTTCACCGCCTGGCCGGCCGGGATCAGCCCCTGCGTGCCGTTCGATTCCAGCTTGGCGATGGCGCGGCGGCGGTAGTCATGCGCCTTCTCCCAGGCCTGCTTCTCCGTCGCGCCGATGATCGGACGGTTGGACCAGGAGAAGGCGGGGACATGGTCGCCGGAGGAAGCGGCGCGGACGCGGTCGAGCATGGCGCTCGTCTCGGCCAGGGGCTCGCCGAAGAGCGCATAGACGTCGGCATGGCGCGCGGCCACGCGCAGCGCGATGTCCGAGGCGCCGCCGAAGAAGATCGGCAGATAGGGCTTCTGGACCGGTCGGATATCCGACCAGGCCTGCTCGAAGCGATAGAATTCGCCCGCATGGTCGATCGGCCCCTCGGCCGTCCAGATGCGGCGGAGGATGTCCAGGAACTCGTCGGTCCGGCGGTAGCGCGCACCGTGATCGGCGTGGTCGCCGTCCTTGCGCTGGTCGATATCCTCGCCGCCGGAGATGACGTGGAGTGCGAGGCGCCCGCCGGTCAGCTGGTCCAGCGTGGCGAGCTTGCGCGCGGCGAGGGTGGGCGAGACGAAGCCGGGCCGGTGCGCGAGCAGGAAGTTGAGCCGCTTCACGGCGGTGGCGGCCTGGGCGAGGACGAGGAAGCCGTCCGCCGCATTGGTCCAGTAGCCGGCGAGGACGCGGTCGAAATCGCCTTCCTCGTGCAGGCGGGTGATGTGATTGATGAAGTCGGGCTGGAAGGCCGCCCCCTCCTGGACCTCGAGGTCGGAGGTGGGGCGGGCCCAGATCATGCCGGTGATGTGAAGGCTCATGGCGAGCTCCTGTGGAAAGCGTTGCGACGGGAGTTCAGGACCGGTGCCGACATCGCCTCTCCGGGATCGTCCGGGCCGCCATCTCAGGCCGCCTTCGCCGCGGCGTCATGGCCGTCCTCATCCACCCCGAGGGCGGCGAGGAGCCGGAGGCGCAGGGCGTCGAAACCCGGGGCGGAGCGGCGGCGCGGGCGCGGGACGGGCACCGCGACATCGTCGATGAAGCGGCCATTCGCCAGCACCAGCACGCGGGAGGCCAGCAAAAGCGCCTCCTCCACGTCATGCGTCACCAGCAGGACGGCGGGGCGATGGGCCTCCCACAGCTCGCCGACCAGCGACTGCATGCGCAGGCGGGTCAGCGCGTCGAGCGAGGCGAAGGGCTCGTCCAGCAGCAGCAGCTCCGGCTCGCGCACGAGGGCGCGGGCCAGGCCGGTGCGTTGCGCCTCGCCGCCCGAGAGGGTGAGCGGCCAGGCCTCGGCGCGATGCGCCAGCTCCACCTCGCGCAGCGCGTTCAGCGCGCGTTGCCGCGTGGTCGTGGCGTTGCCGGCAAGTCCGAGCGCGACATTCTGCCAGACCGGCTTCCAGGGCAGCAGCCGGGGCTCCTGGAAGACCACGGCCCGGCGCTGGGGCAGGGCGGCCTCGCCCTCCGTGACAGGATCGAGGCCGGCCAGGGTGCGCAGCAGCGTGGTCTTGCCCGAGCCGCTGCGGCCCAGCAGCGCGACGAACTCACCGGCCTGGATGTCGAGGTTGATGCGGTCCAGCACGGGGGGCGAGTCCGGGCCGTGGAACCGGCGGGAGAGCGCGCGGAGGGAGACGATGGGCTGGCTCATCTCAGGCCTCCCGGATCAGCGAGGGACGCCAGGCGAGGGCCCGCCGCTCCAGCACGCGGACCAGCTGGTCGGCGCCGAGGCCGAGCAGGGCGTAGACCAGCAGGCCGACCAGGATGATGTCGGTGCGCAGGAATTCGCGGGCATCCATCACCAGGAAGCCGATGCCTGCCGTGGCGTTGATCTGCTCGCCCACCACGAGGCTCAGCCAGGCCGTGCCCAGCGCGTAGCGCAGGCCGACCAGGGCCTGGGGCAGCGCCCCGGGCAGCACGACGTGGCGGATGAGGCCCCATCGATCGAGGCCGAAGATGCGCCCCGCCTCGATCAGCTTCGGGTCCACGCCGCGGATGCCGCCGAAGAGCGTCAGATAGATGGGGAAGGTGGCGCCGAGGGCGACGAGGGCGATCTTGGTCGCCTCGCCGATGCCGAGCCACAGGATGAAGAGCGGCACCAGCGCCAGGAACGGCAGCGCGCGCAGCATCTGCAGCGTGGCGTCCACCGCATCCTCGCCGAGGCGGGACAGGCCGGCGATGAGGCCCAGCGAGACCCCGGCGGAAAGCGCGATGGCCAGGCCGATCGCGACCCGCTGCAGCGAGATCAGCAGGTGATAGGGCAGCTCGCCGGAGACGATCAGCTCCCAGGCGGCGGCCGCGATGGCGTTGGGGGGCGCGAGCAGCCGCGTGGAGATGAGGCCGGTATTCGCCGCGATCTGCCAGAGCGCCACGAGCAGGATGGGGACGACGAGGCGCCGGAGGCGGCTCAGCTTCCAGGTGAAGCGGGGAGACGGGCGCGCCGGCCGAATAGCGACGGGGGCGGCAATGGCTTGGCCTGACATGGGCAGGACTCCGAAGACATCAGGAAAGGGCGGCGTTCGCCGCAGGCTGGATGGTCGAGGCTAGAGAGGCGCGCGACAGACGGCCGGCGCCGTGCCCGGCGGGGATTCAGGAATGGCGCGGGGTTTCATGTCGGGCAGGCGCATGGATCCTCCACCGCGACGAGGCGGCGTCCGGAAGCATTGGGAGATGGGGAAGGGGCGGCTTAGGGCCGGCGACAGCGCTTCGCGAAAGGCCGGGGCGCGAAAGGCTTCATCGGGGCGGGTCGGGCGGTGGCGTGGCCGAGCCGAGGCATATCCTGGTCCTATCCGGTCCGGCGGCCCGGTTAGGCGCCGTTCAGATAGAACGCATTTTCATCGGTGATTTGTCAATTAGAATTGTCGTGCAAAATAGTGATTTTATAAATTACCAAATTTATCCGTTATATGGGGCAGCGAGCTGCAGGATGCGGCCCGGCAGCGATGTCGCGGCGGAGCCCGCGTAACGGCGCGTCCTGCGGTCCGATCGATAAGTGGGGATCTCGCTCCGCCCGACGGCGTCCCTCCCGCGCAGTGGCGCGCTTGTCTGCCAGAGGCAGGAGGGAGCAGGTCGTAGAAGGCGGGACATGGCCCGGGCGGAAGCCGCCCTCTTGATGGTGCCGGCAGGCGCTGTTCGGTCGGTGCCTGGCCGGAAGCGGCGGGTCGCGAAGGGGTGTCAGCTTTCCCCGCCGCGACCGGCCGTGACGCTCAGCCCTTGCGGCGCGAGCGGCGAGCGAAGCCCAGGCCGAGCAGGGCGGAGCCGAGCAGGGCGAAGGAGGCCGGCTCGGGCACGCGCACGATCTGGGCGTCGGCCTGCAGGCCTGCGGAGGGGCCCGTGAAGGTCGCCGTGATCACCAGCGTCTCCGAGAAAAACTCGTTCGTCAGGGCGATGTTGGCCGGCAGCTGACCCGAGGCATTGGTGGGGCCCGAGGTATAGGTCTGCGACGCGATCTGCGTGCCGCGGCCGAAGGCGGTGTTGTTGTTGTCGACGTAAGTCGTGAGCGTCACGCTCTGCACGTCAGCGCCGTTCAGCAGGAAGTTGGTCGTGAAGCTGCTCGCCAGCGACGCCAGCAGGCCGCCGGCCGAGGCGGAGGTGAGGCCGGTCTGCGTGAATTCCAGACGGATCGTGTGCGTGCCCGAATAGCCCGAGATGGCCGAGACGCTGGTCGTCTGCGCGAGCAGCGACGGCGATTCGACGATCGGCGCGCCATAGGCATTGGCCGACACGTTGAAATAGGTCGTCGAGCCGGAGGCCGCCAGCAGGCCGCTCGAGGAGGAGGTGGAAAGTCCGCCGACAAGGGCGTTGTCCTCATAGACCCGGAACTGCAGCGTCGGCGCCGCCTGAGCCGCGCCGGCAATGCCGAGGCTCATCAGTGCTGCGAACAGGAACTTCTTCATCTCGTTTTTACTCCATCAATGGATGCCCAGACCACGACGAGCGCGGCTGCCCCTTTGTTCAGCAATCGCCATGCCAATAAATTTATTGGCCGAAAACAATGGTTTGTGAGGGTTGGCGAAGGGCCTGGATGCGCGGTGTAAACTCGGCCGACAGCCGAGGTTCAAAAAGCCGACAGGTGGGCCGCGCGCTGCACCAGGCCGTCGTGCTGCGCGCCCAGAACCGCCTGCATCAGCAGGCGCATGCGGGCGGGATCCAGCGGGCCGTTCGGCACGAGGCTCACGATCGCCAGCACCGGCTTGCCGCCGTGGCCGCGCAGGGAATTCCAGGCCTGCCGGGCCCGGGTGCTCACGCCGTTGCCGGCCGGCGCGCCGTCGAGCCAGGCGGCCATGGCCACCGCCCCCGGCACGAGCTGACCCTGCCGGACCTGCCAGCGTGCCGCCGGCGTGACGACGTCGAAGATCAGCGCCTCGTCATCCGCGCCCGCGGCCTGACGACGCGCATTGGCGACGGCCGACCAGTTCGTGCCCGGGGCAAAGGCGATCACCGACGCCGATAAGCTCGCACCTGGGCAAAGCAGCGCCTCGCCGCCGGCCTCGCAGCCCGCCGGCGCGGCGAGGCGGATCGTCTCGGCCACCGGCGGCGGGACGGAGGCGTCGAGCGCCCGGGCGGCGACCGGCCCGAGGGCGGCAAGGCCGACCGCGATCACCAGCGCCGCGGCGAGGCGGGGCGGCGCGGCGGGCCGGATCGGCTGAACGGAGGCCGGCACGGCGGGCTCGGCATCCTGCCGGAAGGGCAGGCCCGCGACGATGAGGAGGACCATGACGAGGGAGAAGAAGCCCCAGCCGTAGATCACGTGGTCGGCCGCGGCCGCCTCGGCGCTGCCCATGTAGTGGCCCATCAGCACGATCGCGAGCGCGCGGATCCCGTTGGCGATCACCGGCACGACGACCGCCAGCAGCATCACCATGAGCCGCCGCCAGGGGCTGCGGAACATGCACAGGGCATAGAGCGTGCCGAAAGCCATCGCCGCGATGAGGAAGCGCAGCCCCGCGCAGGCCTCGGCCACCAGGAAGGTGCCGGCCGGGATGTCGATGGTGAGCCCGTCGGCATGATGCGGGATGCCGAAGATCCGGAGCCCGAACAGGATCATGTCGAGCGTGATGTCCTGCAGCCAGGGGGTCGCGAATTCGCCGAAGGGGACCAGGAAGACGAGGTAGCCCAGCGGTGCGGCCATCGCCCAGCTCACCCGCCAGCCGAGGGTGGCGAGCACCAGCACCCAGACGAGGCCGAGTGCCGCGAATTGCCGCCCCTCCATGATGCCCAGACGCTCGGCCACGAACCAGGCCGCCGCGCCGCCGATCGCCAGGAGGCCGGCGAGGGGCAGGGGTTCCGGCGACAGCCCTGCCAGCCGGTGGCGCCGGCTCCAGGCCAGCCAGGCGGCGATGGGCAGGATCAGCCAGCAATGCCCATAGGCGCTGGAGCGGTCCCAGGTGGAGACCGCGGCCGCGACCTCGGGCCAGAACAGCACGCCCAGCGCGCCCAGCCCGATCGCCATGGCGGCGAGCGCCGTCTCCCATCCGGAGAAGTCCGGGACGAGGGTGGCGGTCGGGCGGGCGGTGCTCACGCCGGCATGCGATCACGCGCCTCGGCGGATTCCAGGACGTGGTCCAGCCGTTGCAGCGTCGCCCGCCAGTCGTGCCCGGCCATGACGGCGGCACGTCCCGCGGCGCCGAGGTCGGGATGCTCCCCGTCCAGCACCTCGCGGATGCGACGGGCGGTCTCGAGGGCGCCTTCGGCCACCAGGATGTCCCGACCCGCGCGGGCGCGCACGCCCTCGAAGGCCTCGGGCGAGGCGACGACGGGGCGGGCCATGGCCATGGCCTCCAGCACCTTGTTCTGGATGCCGCGGGCGATGCGCAGCGGCGCGACCACCACCGCGGCATGGGCCAGATAGGGCCGCACGTCGGGCACCGTCCCCGTGACGTGGACGCCGCGCTGCTGCGCCAGCGCCCGCACGGCGGCCGTCGGATTGGCGCCGACGATGTGGAACTCCGCCTCGGACAGCATCGGCATCACCTCGCGGGCGAACCAGGAGACGGCCTCGATGTTCGGGCGGTAGTCCATCGTCCCGGTGAAGACGATGGTGGGCGCGCGGCCGGAGAAGGGCCGGTCCGTGCGCCGTGCCGGATCGAAGCGGCCGAGCGCGACGCCGTTGTCGACATGGTCCACCCGCCCCGCGCATTCGGGGGCGAGGGCGGCGAAATGCGCGGCCTCGGCTTCCGAGACGAAGAGGCTGCAATCGAAGTCGGCGGCGGCCGCGCGCTCGAAGGCCAGCAGCGTGCGTGCCTCCCGCGCCCAGACCTGCCGCATCGGCGCGCGCCCGGCATCGGCATAGGCGCGCCACTTTTCGGAATCCACATCCACCATGTCGAGGATGCGGCGCAGGCCGGGGCGGCCGGCGCCCATGAGATAGGGCGCCATGGAGGAGGAATAGACGAAGACCGCGTCGTGGCGCCCGCGGGCGAGCTGGTCTTCCGTCCAGGCGCGGAGCCCCGGCTCGTGGAACCAGCCGAGGCTGAGGGGGCGGCCGGGCCGGAGTTGCCGCACGGCGCGTATCGCCGCCCCGGCGCGCGAGCCGGTCCAGCGCGCCTCGACGGTGGCACAGCTGCGCTTCAGCGCCGGCACATGGTCGAAATCGGCCCGGTCGTCGACGAGGCAGCCGAGATCGACCTCCCAGCTTTGCGCGAGATGCTCGAGCATGTGCCAGGCGCGGATCTTGTCGCCCTTATCGGGCGGGAAGGGGATGCGATGGCACAGGAAGAGCAGCCGCCCGCCCATCAGCCGAGCCCCCGGACGATGAAGGGGCCCAACGCGTTGGCGAGGCGGATGGGCAGCCGTCGCCAGGCCGCGATCATCATCTTGTACTTGGGGTTGGAGGGATTGTTCTCCGTCAGCTTCGCGCCTTCGCGGAGCTGGTAGCAGTAATGCAGCGGCTCGGGCGTGAAGCCCCAGTTGCGCTTGAAGTCGAAGGCGCCGGTTCCGCTCTTGCTGCGGCCGAAATCGAAGAGCCGCGCGCCGCGCTCGGCGCCCGCGCGGCGCATCACCTCCCAGTAGAGGAAGTCGTTGGCCGCGAGTCCGCGCGCCGCCCGACCGCCGCCGCCGTAATAGGGCAGCACCTCGTCGCGGAAATGGAAGTTGAGCACGGAGGCGACCGGGCGCCCCTCATGCAGCACGGTCGTGACGTCGTGCGCCTCGGGGAAGGCCTCGGCCAACAGGCGGAAATAGCGGCGCGGGAAGACGGGCGTGCCCAGCGCATGCACCATCTCGGCATAGACCTGATGCAGCACGTCGGTGTCGCTGTTCGAGACGCTGGTCAGGCCGTTCTGGATGCCCTTGCGCACCATCGCCCGCTGCTTCCGCGGGATGGCCTTCATGTCGGCCTCGGCCTCGCCGGTGATGGCGCGGCGGAAGGTGTAGTGGAGCGGCGGGCGCTCAGGCCAGCCCACATCCGCCTGGTCCCGGCGGCGGAATTCCAGGAGCGGCACGCCCGTCTCGCGCATCAGCGCGCGGGCGTGATCCTCGAGCGCCTGCGCCGCCTCGGGCGTCGTCGCCACCGGCCCGCCATAGACGCAGAAGGGCGTGGAGATCAGCGCATCGCCGAAGAGGCGCGTGCGCATCCGCGCCAGCGGCAGGATGCCGGTGATCGCGCCGTCCTGCTCGGCGAAGGCATAATGCGTCGCATGGCCGAAAGCCTGCTCGATGACGCGGCGCCAGGCCGGGCGATGGAAGAAGGTCGCTTCCGGCGTCGCCCGCACGAAGCTCTCCCAGGCGTCCTCCGTGCCGGCGACGCTGTGGTCGTCGAGGGGCAGGACGCGCACGGGCCGGCTCGCCCGCGTCGGAAGGGCCGGCTGGATCTTCGCCTCGGCGCCCATGCTCAGTTCACCATGGCGCGGTGGCCGGCGGGGGCGGGCGCCTGGCTGATCTCGTCGGCGAAGACATCCTCCATGGCACCCCAGGAGAAGTCGCTCAGCAGGCGGGCCAGCCGCGGCGGCATGCTGGCGACACCGGTGTAGTGCCGGAAGCGCGAAAGGCGGTTGGCGTGCCAGACGCGCGGTTGGGCCGCGTCGATCTCCCAGGGGTGAAAGTAGAAGATGCCGGCCCGGCCCTCGATGTCGTTCACGTGGCGCAGCCCCGCGCGGAAGAGCCGGTAGGGCGCAAGCCGGAACCATCCCCCGCCCGAGCAGGGCAGGTTGCGGCCGAAGGCGCGGCAGGTGGTCATCGGCAGCTCGACCACGCCCTCCGGCCTCGGCCGGTGCGCGACCCGCGGCGTGTCGGGCGAGCCGTAGAGATCGTGCCGCACCGGGAAGACGGAGGAGGAATAGCGGTAGCCCTCCTCGGCCAGGATGCCATGCGCCCAGGGCGTCGCGGGGCCGATCGAGAAGGTCGGCGCGCGATAGCCCGAGACCCGCACCCCGCCGGCATCCTCCAGGATCGTGCGCGCGCGGCGGATATCCTCGCGGAAGGCCGTGGGGCCGATCTGGTCCACCCGCTGGTGCCCGTAGCCGTGGCTGGCGAGCTCATGGCCGGCCTCGACGATGCGGCGGATCAGGCGCGGATAGCGCTCGGCGACCCAGCCGAGGGTGAAGAAGGTGGCGCGGATGCCGGCTTCCTCGAAGTGGTGCAGCACCGCATCCGTATTGGCTTCCACGCGACAGTCGAGGAAATCCCACTCCTCGCGCGGAATGACGTCGGCGAAGCCCTGCACCTGGAACCAGTCCTCCACATCCACGGACATGGCGTTGCGGGAGCGGGTGCGGTGCTGTGCGACCTCGGGGGCGATCGCGATGGATTTCATGGTCGGTCCCTCACGCCGTCGAAGAATATCTCCGCGAGGCGATTGAAAAGGCGTTCCCTTTGCCCGGCATTCCGCTCGAGCGTCGCGAGGCGCTGCTGGACGTCGCGCAGGGCGGCGTCGTAATCGGCGGAAGCTCCGCCGCGGGCCGTCCGCAGCATGGTCGGGCCCAGATCCTCCTCGAGTTCGAGCGCCGTCGCCTCGACCATGGAAGCGCTCAGCACGTCGGACTTCTCCAGCATGCCGCTCAGCAGCACGCGCGAGCAGAGGCGGTTGATCCGGCGCGGCAGGCCATCCGTGTGGCGGTGGATGAGGTCGAGCGCGCGGTCCTCCCAGCGCGGGTTCTCCTGCCAGCCCACGGCCCGCATGCGGTGCTTCACATAGGCGTGCGTCTCCTCGCGCGAGAGCGCGCCGAGGTGGTAGCTGGCCAGCACGCGCTGCCGCAGCTGCTCGAGGTCGGGGCTGGCGAGCATGGCCCGGAGCTGTGGCTGGCCGAGCAGGATGGTCTGCATCGGCGCCTGCCCGCCCTCGGTCACGTTGGAGAGCATGCGCAGCTCCTCCAGCGCGTCGATCTTCAGGCCCTGCGCCTCGTCGACGATGAGGAGGAAGCGCCGGTCGCCCGCGCGCAGCGCGGCGGAGATGCCCCGCAGCACGGCCGCCTTGTTGCCATCCGCCTCGGTGCCGAAGGCGGCGGCGGCGAGGCGGAGCAGGTCGTCGCCGGCCACCTGGGTGGTGCTGATCCGCGCGACGGCGAAGCCCACGGGATCGAGCTCGGAGCAAAGACGGTCGACGAGGGTGGTCTTCCCCGCGCCGACCTCGCCCGTGACGACCACGAAGCCCTCGCGCTGCGCGATGCCGTAGGTGAGATGCGCATAGGCGCGGGAATGCACGGTGCTCGGATAGAACAGGCGCGCGTCGGGCGTCATCTGGAATGGATGCTCCCGCAGCCCGTAGAAATCCGTGAGCATCATGACGATTCCCCTAGAAGCTCTGCCGGAGGCCGACGAGAACGAGGTTCTGCGTCGCGCGGCCGGTACTGCGTTCGTCGCTGCGGCTGCTGGTGGCGAATTGCAGCGTGCCCGTGAGCCGCGGCTGCAGCTGGTGCGTGAAGGTGAGGCTGGCGGTCACCAAGTCGCCCTTGCCGAGAATGCCGTTGGTGAACTCGCCATATTGGAGATAGGCGAAGGCCGTTGTCCGTTCGGTCAGCGCGTGCGACCAGGAGACCGCGCCCGAGGTGCCGGTCTGCTGGAAGCTGGCCGTGCCGGGCACCGCGGAGATCGGGTCGCGCTTCTCGTAGTTGAAGGTCAGCGCGATGGTGTCGCGCGGCCAGTTCTGCACCAGCGCGGCGGCGGCGGAGCGGACGCGCATCAGGCTCGTCTGCGCGCCGAGAAAGGAATTGGCGAAGGGCTGCACCACGGGCAGGCCGGTGGCGAGATCGATCGGATTGCCCAGCGCGTCGAGCGAGGTCGTGGCCAGGAGGTCTCCCGCCAGCCCGGCCGAGGTGGATAGGCGCTCATTGTAGCTGGCGGAGAGGCGCGTCCTTCCGCCCAGGGCAAGGGAGGCGTCCAGCGAGGCGGAGTCGAAGCCGTCGTGCCGGCCGTATTTCGCGATGATCCGGCTCTCGTCGGAGAAGTCGAGCCGGAAGCCGACGGAATAGATGGGGCCGCTGATGTGCACGCCCGGCACGCCGCCATAGCGCTGCTGCTCGTAGCCGCCCTCGACGAGGGCAGAGAAGCCGCGGACGATGGCGTAGCGCGCCTGGATCGCCGCATTGCGCCGATAGGCGCCGTCCAGCACGCCCGTGCCGATATAGGAGGTGCTGTCCACCCGGGCTTCGAGGGCGAGGCGGCCGAGGTCGGGCCCGCTGCGCGCCACGGCATAGACCTCGTGCGCGGTGAAGTTCTGGTTCTGGAAGGTCGGCAGGCCGCCGGGCGTCAGCGTGAACTGGCCCGACTGCGAGTCGGTCTTCTGGTCGACGTACTGGAAGGCATAGCCGGCGCGGACCGTCGCCAGGTCGCCGAAGCGATGCATGATGTAGGGCGAGATCTGGAAGCTCGTCGTCTGCAGCGTGTTCCGCCGGTCGGTCACCAGCGTCGATTCCGGCGCGATGCCGCCGGTCAGCGTCTGGACGGCGGAGGCGCCGCGGACGTCGAGGAACAGCAGGCCCGGCACCAGCGTGGCGAGGCCCTGGCCGTTGAAGCGCTGGTCCATGCGGTTCTGGCCGCGCGTATTCGCGTAGATCTGGATGTTCGGCGAATAGTTCAGCACGCCCTGCAGGCGCGAGGTGTCGGCGCCCAGGATGAGCGAGGGCATGATCGTCGTGATCATGTCCGAGCGCCGGTTCTGCGCCGTCTGGAAGACGTTGTCGGTGCCCATCACCTGCACGCCGAGGCTGGGCGAGATGGTCCAGCGGCGGGTGGGCTCCGCATCGGCCGGGGGCGGCCCCTCGGCCGGCGGGCCGCCGGTCGGCAAGCCGAAGGCGCCGAGCCTCACGGCCGGCGACAGGGTTGAAGGGGCGGGTATCCCACCCTCCTCGGCCAGCGCCGCCGCTGCTGCCGCGCGGGTGGTGGGCAGCGAGCCCGGGCCGACATCCGAAGGAAGGGGAGGCGGCTCGGCGAAGGCAGGGGATGCACCCACGAAGAGAACCGATACCGCCCCCAGAAATCGGTGCCGGAACGGTGAAAGGTCCTGCAAGGCTTCACGCATGCTCGGTCGCTCCGTAATCCCCATGAGCGCCAAAGCTATCATTTGTCGTGAGTCGTGTGCGATTCAGAAGAAGTTGAAGAAGAGGGCAATTGTCGACAAGATCAAGCGCCGCCTCGACTTCGTCGCGTTGGGTCGATTCCGCCTGCACGACCATGACGACCTGGCCCGCGACGGCCGCCAGGGACTGCGCATCGCTCGTGGCCAGCGCCGGCGGCGTGTCGAGCACCAGCACGTGGCGGGGCAGGGCCGAGGCCAGCGAGCGGATGGCCAGGGCGAGCGTGTCGGAATTCGCCGCCCGCGCCTCGGCCACCGTCGCGCTGCCATGCGGAAGGAAGGAGAGGCGCTCGATCGCGGTCGGCCTGAGCGGCAGTTCGCGGGAGAAATCCTTCTCCCGGGCGAGGGTCATCAGCCCCCGCTCCGCCGTCAGGCCAAGGCGGGCCGTGAGCGACGACGCGCCCCCGTCCACGTCGACCAGCAGGACCGGGCGGGCGGTGGTGCTCGCCATGCTCGCCGCGATGTTGAGCGAGGTGAAGCTCTTGCCCTCGCCGCGCCGGGCGCTGGTGACCATGATGATCTGGCGGCGCGCGGCCGCCCGCGCCTCGCCGACCGCGGGCTCCAGCGCGCGGAACAGCTGGTGCTGCACGAGCGCCAGCTCCTCCATGAACTTGGAGCGCGCCTTCGCCTCGACCGTGAAGGCCAGGCCGGCTTCCCGCAGCGCGGCCATCGGAATGGCCGGGCGCGGCTCTGCCAGGGGGCGAGCGGCGGGCGCATAGACGGGGCGCTCGGCCGGTTCCGCCGGCTGGCGCTCGGCGGCGGGCGGCGCCGGCGGGCCGAGGGGGGCCGGCAGCGGGGACGCGCCCATGGCTTCGAGCGCGCGCTCCACGAGGTGGGCGCGGTTAACCGAACCGGTCGTCATATGAACATCCTCGCCACGTGGAGGGGACCGCCGGCGACGGTCACGCCGAAGGCGAGGAGCAGCATGGCGATGCCGCTCGCAAAGCCCAGTCGACCGAGGAGGACACCGCGCCGCGGCGGGGCCGAGAAGGCGCCCAGCACCGTGGGTCCGAGGCGGCGGAGATCCTGGACGGTGTAGAAAGTCCGGTCGAACTGGGACAGCAGGAAGGCCAGGGCCGCCCCCGCGCCGAGGCCGATGACGAGCACGCCCGCCGCGAGCAGCCGGCGATCCGGCGAGACGGGCTGCGCCAGCACGGAAGGCGGATCGACCACCTCCAGCCGCACGCGGTCCGAGCTGCTGCGCGCCGCGCCGCCGAGCTGGAGCGATTCGCGCCGGGCGAGAAGCTCCTCGTAGTTGCGGCGCAGGACGGAGTAGTCGCGGTCGAGGTTGAGGAACTGGGCCTGCACCTCGGGCTCGCTGCGCGCCATGTTGTCCAGGCGTACCACCTCGGCCTGGCCCTCGCGCTCCTGGCGCTCGAGCGAGGCGATCTGCGCCTCCACGTCGATCAGGCGCAGGCGCATCTGCTCATAGGCCGGATTGACCCGCGAGACCTCGCGCGCCGGACCCGTGCCGCCGCCGCCCCCGGAGGAGCGCAGGGAGCCGACGATGCGGCGCGCGGCCACGACGTCGGGATGCGCGTCGGTGTAGCGCAGGCGCAGCTCGGAAAGGGAGCGCTCCGCCTCGGCGAGGCGCGATCCGCCGCCCCCGCCGCCCGCGATCACGGGCGCGGCGGCCGGCATGGCTTCCAGCTGCTGGCGCGTGAGCTCGAGCCGCCGGCGCTGGTCCTGCAGCTCGCCCTGGACCTGAGCCAGGCGCGAACGGGCTGCCTCCAGGCGCGTGATGCCGCCCAGCGCCTCGGAAGGCAGGACGTCGATGTAGCGGGCCTGGAAGGCGGCGCGCCGCCGCTCCGCTTGCCGCAGCTGCACCTCGTAGGAGGCGATCTGCTGGTTCACGAAGGAGCGCGCATTCTCCATCTGCTGGCGGTCCGTCAGCGTCGCGGCCTCCATGAAGAGGTTCAGCGCCGTCTGCACCACCTCCTGGGCGACGCGCGGGTCGGAATCGCGATAGTCGATGGTGAAGAGGTTGCGCGTCTGCGTCGTGATGCGGATGTCGCGCGCCAGGTCGTTCATCAGCTTCTCGCGCGACAGATCGTCAGGCGCCCGCTGATCGAGGCCGGTGCGGCTGATGATCTTCTCGAGATTGGGGCGGCTGAGCAGCGTGCGCTGCAGGATCTCCACCTGCCCGGCGGGGGAGCTGTCGATCGCGATGCCACGCAGCAGCAGGCCCAGGATCGCATCGGCATCGGCGTAGACGCGGGTGGTCGCCGCGTAGCGGCTCGGCAGGTTCGCCACGACCGTCCATCCGGCGAGGCAGACCAGCCAGGCCAGGGCAAGGGCGCGCCAGCGGTGGCGGGCGCCCGCGGCGATGGCTCGCCGCGCGAGTGCGATCGGTGACATGCGTCAGAACCAGCCCTGCGGGATCACGAGCGTGTCGCCCGGCCGCATAGCCAGATCCTGGGAGATGTCGCCACCCCGCAGCAGGTCGTTCAGGCGGACGCGGATGACCTCCCTTTGGCCGGTCGAGACGTCACGGCGGATGATCTCCGCCCGGTTGCCGGCGGCATAGCGGGTGAGGCCGCGGGCGCCGATCATGACGTCCATGACGGTCATGCCCTCGCGATAGGGCAGGCCCATGGGCTGCGACGCCTCGCCGATCACGCGGATCTGCTGGTCGGCGGGGCCGATGAAGGTCCGCACCATGATGGTGACGTTGGGCTCGCGGACGTATTGGCGAAGCTTGCCCTCGATGTCCCGGGCCAGGTCGGTCGGCGTGCGTCCCGCGGCCTGGATATCGGGGATGAGCGGCAGCGAGATCCGACCGTCGGGGCGGATCGGCAGGTCGGCGGCGCTCAGTTCGGGCGAGCGGTAGACGAAGACGGTCAGCGTATCCCCGGGGCCCAGGAGATAATTCGGGGCCTGCTGGCCGGCTTCGGCGGAAACCGGGCCAAGCTGCCTTGGCGTGTCGCAGGCCGCGAGCATCGCCAACAAGGGCAGGGCGGCAGCACCCTTTCGCCAGCTCATGGTCATCTTTTCTTCCTCGTCTTGAACGCGGGGCCGCTTCCGGTCCAAGACCCATGCGGCCATTCAAATATCCACAAAATACTAGACCATGGCAATGCAATACTATGTGGTATTAAGTGAAAATTTTACAGCTTATAATTCAATTAGTTATCACTAAATTCAATTATTACAGGAAATTAGTTATCAAATGTAAAGCTTTTACACGTTATTTATTGTGCATTACCTTAGTGAACACGACAATTTCATTGCTGAAAACCGTCCTTGTGGATTGAATGTCGATCGCAGCTGGTGGGCCGCGGCGGGGACGAAAAACATGACGAGCCTGTTCAATCACACGGTCCGGTCGGAGATGCTGGCCCTCTACCTGGCCGAGACCGCCGCCATCGCGCTGGCCGTCTTCGCCCTCGTGATGGGGGTGCTGCCCTTCGACGAGACGGGGCCGAGCATCGCCGCCGCCGCCGGTTTCGCCGTGCTCGTGTCCCTCCTGGCGGGCTTCGCCGCCGGCGCGATCGGCCTGTACCGGCCGGTGGCGCTGCAGGGCTTTTTCCCCTCGGTCGCGCGGGGCGTGACGGGATGCGGCCTGCTGGCCCTCCTGGTCGCGGGGTTCCTCGGCGTGCTGCCCTTCGGCTTCCCTCCGCATAGCTTCCTGCCGCTCATGAGCGCGGCGCTTCTCGGCAGCCTGGCGTCCATGGCCCTGCTCCGATTCGCCTTCGGCCTGTTTCAGTTCCCGCTTCCCCGCGTCGCCCTCGTCGGCCGCGCGGCGGATCCCGAGGCGCTGCAGAAGCATTACCGCCCCTTCGAGGTGACGCTGGCCCTGCCGGCCGGCGAGGCGCTGATCGAGGCGGTGGAGCGCGGCCGCCTGCGCGCCTGGCGCATCTGGGCCGTCGTCGCCGCGGTCCAGGCGCCGCTGGCGCCCGCCACGCGCCGGCGCTGCGGCGTCGAGGGGCTGCAGGTCTTCACCGAGAGCGAGTTCAGCGAGAAGGGCCTGAACCGCATCGACATCGAGCGGCTGCCGGACGGCTGGCTCGCCTCGGCCAATGCCCTGCGCGAATCCCTCTGGAGCCGGGGGCTGCGCCGCGCCTTCGACATCCTCCTCTCGCTCGCCCTGCTGACGCTGACGCTGCCTTTGCTGCTGGTGACCATGCTGGCCATCCGCCTCGACGGGCCCGGCCCCATCTTCTACCGGCAGGAGCGCGTGGGCCTGGGGAACCGCCGGTTCAACCTGCTGAAGTTCCGCAGCATGGTGCCCAATGCCGAGGTGAAGGGCGCCCCCGTCTGGGCCACGCAGGGCGATTCCCGCGTGACACGGGTGGGCTACTTCCTGCGGCTCTGCCGGATCGACGAGATCCCGCAGGTGATGAACGTTCTGCGCGGCGACATGTCCTTCATCGGCCCGCGGCCGGAGCGCCCGCGCTTCGTCGAGCAGCTGGGCCAGGTCATCCCGCATTATCACGACCGCGCGGTGGTTCGCCCCGGCATCACGGGCTGGGCGCAGGTGAACTACCCCTATGGCGCCTCGGTCGAGGATGCGCGGATGAAGCTCTCCTACGACCTCTATTACATCCGCCGCCGCAGCTTCTTCCTGGACCTGCTGATCCTGCTCGCCACCGTGCGCGTGGTGCTCTTCCAGGAAGGCGCGCGATGATCCGCCGCCTTTCGGGTTCATGGCGGGCGACATGATCGCCACCGCCTCTCCCATCCTGCATGCGGGCAGCGCCGCCATCTGCCTGGCCTGGATCGTCCTGATCCTGGTGGTGGGGAGGGGGAGCACCGCCCTCGTGCTCGCGCTGGCCTGCCTGGCCACCGCCGCCTGGGCCGCCGCCGTCGCCCTCGCGCCTTCCGAGCCGCTCTCCGGCACGGCCGCGGTGCTCGAGGTGCTGCGCAGCGCCGTCTGGTGCGCGGTACTGCTCTGGCTGGCGCGCCGCTTCGGCAATGGATGGTCCTCGGCCCTGATGTGGCGCTTTTCCGCCGCGGCGGCGCTGCTGACAGTCCTGGCCCTGGTGGCGCTGCTGCCGGGCACGCCGAGCTTCCCCACGCTGGGCTCGCCCGGCCTGCTCGCCCGCCTCGGCCTCGCGCTGCTGGTGCTGGTCGTGGCCGAGAACCTCTGGCGCAATGCCGAGGAGGGAACCCGCTGGCATGTGGTGATGCCCTGCATCGCGCTCGGCCTCGTCTCCGCCTTCGACGTCCTGCTGCATGCGGATGCCGCGCTGTCGCGGGGCTATTCCCCGGCGCTGCTCGACGGCCGTGCGGCCGTGGCCGCACTGGCCATGCCGCTCCTCGTCGTCGCGGCGGCGCGCGACCGGCGCTGGCGCCGCGACCCGCCCGTCTCGCGTCAGGCGGTCTTCCACGGCACCACCTTCATCCTCGCCGGCACCTTCCTGCTCGGCGTCGGCGCCGCGGGCGAGGTGCTGCGCCATCTGGGCGCGGACTGGACCCGCGCGGCCCAGGCGAGCCTGCTGGCCGGCGGCGTCATGGTCCTCGCCGTGGCGGCCGGCTCGCGCTCCGCTCGGTCCTGGCTGCGGGCGCGGGTGGTGGATCATTTCTTCACCGCGCGCTTCGACTATCGCCGCGAGTGGCTGCGCTGCATCCGCACCCTCTCCGGCCATGCCGAGGATCCGCAGCGCCGCGCGGTGATCGCCATCGCCGATCCCGTGGACAGCCCGGCCGGGCTGCTTTTCCTGCGCGATCCGGAGAATGGCCGGCTGAGCTGGGCGGGCGCCTGGAACATGCCGAAGGTCGACCTCAGCCCCGCCGCCGACCAGGCGCTGCTCGCCGCCCTGGGCGAGGGCGAGCGCATCGCGACCGAGGTGCCGGTCGAGGTGGCGGAGGGTATCGGCCCGCTCTGGCTGGCCGTGCCGCTCTATCATCACCTGGACGGCCTGATGGGCGTCGTGCTGCTGGCGCCGCCGCGCGCGGCCTTCGCGCTCGACGGCGAGGTCTTCGACCTGCTGCGCGCCGTCGGCCGCGCGGTCGCGATGTTCCTGGCCGAGCGCCGGGCCGCCGAGCGCCTTCGCGATCAGCGCGACCTGCAGGACTATGCGCGCCGCTTCGCCTTCGTGGCGCATGACGTGAAGACCGTGGCGCACCAGCTTTCCATGCTGCACGCCAATGCCGAACATCACATGGACGACCCGGAGTTCCAGGCCGACCTGCTGACCACGGTCGGCGCGGCCGCGGCGCGCATCGCCACGTTGGTGGCGCGCCTGCGGAACCCGGAGGCGGAGGAGAGCCTCGCGCGCGTCGCGCCGCTCGACCGGCTGCGCACCATCGCCCGGAACATCGGCCATGCCGTCGAGATCCGCGATCAGGGCGCCGCGGAATGCCGGGTCCCGATCGCGGCCGGGCGCTTCGACGCGGCACTGCGTCATCTTCTCGACAATGCGGCCGAGGCCTCGCCCCCCGACGTGCCGGTGTGGGTGACCCTGAGGCAGGAGGAGGCGCGCCTCGTGCTCGACATCACCGACCGCGGGCCCGGCATGTCCGCCGAATTCGTGCGGGACACGCTGTTCCGGCCGCTTTCCTCCGGCCGCGCGGGCGGCAACGGCATCGGCGCCTGGCAGGCGCGCGACCTGCTGCGCGGCGCGGGCGGCGACATCGACGTGATCACGGCGCCGGGCAGGGGAACGACCATGCGCGTCACCTTGCCCTGCCTGCCGGCAGCCGAGCTGGTGCGTGAGGTGGCGGCATGAGCAAGCCGAAGCTCCTCGTGGTCGAGGACGATCTGGGCCTCTGCGCCCAGTATCGCTGGGCCTTCCCCAACTACCGCGTGCTCCTGGCGCATGACCGCCGGCAGGCGGAGACGACGGCGCGGCGCGAGCAGCCCGCCATCGCCCTGGTGGATCTCGGCCTTCCGCCGGATCCCGAGGGCGTGTCCGAGGGCTTCGCGACGCTGGCGATGCTGCGTGCCCTCTCGGCGAACATGCCGGTGGTGGTGGCGAGCGGCCAGGGCGACCGCGAGAACATGCTGCGCGCGCTGCGCGTCGGCGCCTATGACTTCTGCGAGAAGCCCGTCGACCTCGACGTGCTGCGCACCATCCTTGACCGCGCGCTGCGCCTGCGCGAGCTCGAGGACGAGAACCAGCGCCTGGCCGCGGCGCCCCGGCCGAGCCCCATCGCCAATATCATCACGGCCGATGAGGGCATGCTGCGGGTCTGCCGCATGGTCGAGCGCCTGGCCACGGTCAACGCGCCCGTCCTGCTGCTGGGCGAGAGTGGCACGGGCAAGGAGGCGCTGGCCCGGGCGCTGCACGACATGGGGCCGCGCGCCGCCCGGCCCTTCATCGCCATCAACTGCGCGGCGATCCCCGAGGCGCTCCTGGAAAGCGAGCTCTTCGGCCATGAGCGCGGCGCCTTCACGGGCGCCGTGAAGCAGACGACGGGGCGCGTGGAGCAGGCCCATGGCGGCACGCTCTTCCTCGACGAGGTCGGCGACCTGCCGCAGGGCCTGCAGGCCAAGCTGCTTCGCTTCCTCCAGGACCAGACCTTCGAGCGGGTGGGCGGGCGCGTGCCCGTCCGGGTCGATGTGCGCGTCGTCTCCGCGACCAACCAGCCGCTCGAGGCGCAGGCGGGGGCCGGGAAGTTCCGCGGCGACCTGCTCTTCCGCCTCAATCCCATGACGGTGCGCGTGCCGCCGCTCCGGGAGCGCAGCGGCGACATCCCGCTGCTCGGGCGATGGTTCCTCGCCCGCTATGCCCATGAATTCCAGCGGCGCCTGCGCGGCTTCGAGGATGCGGCCCTCGACGCCATGCTGGAATACCAGTGGCCGGGCAATGTCCGCGAGCTGGGCAACCGCGTCCAGCGCGCCGTGCTCATGGCCGCGGGACCGCTCATCACCGCGGCCGATCTCGAGCTCGCGCCCGGCTCCGGCGGTGAGGCGGAGAACCTGGACATCCGCGCCGCCCGCGCCCGGGCCGAGCGGGAAACCATCTCCCGTGCCCTGGCGCGCAGCCACGGCAGCCTCTCGAACGCGGCGCGCGTGCTCGGGATCAGCCGTCCGACGCTCTACGGCCTGCTCGCGACCCACGGGCTGACGCCGGAGCGTGAGCCGGCGGACGACAAGCCTCTCGAACCCAAACCCCCCAAATCCTGACCGGAGGCGATCATGATCCGCCAGCCCGTGATGCTTTCCCTGGTCGTCGCTGCCGCCATGGCCGCGACGTCGCCGGCCATGGCCAATCCCGCGAGGGACCGCGCCGTGCTCGCCCAGGCCCGGGGCGAGCTGCGCGCGGCGCAGATCGAATGGCGAAACGCCGTGCGCGCCGAGCCCACGGTCGGCGCGATCCGGGCCGGGCTCGCCTCGGCGAGCCTGGATATCGGCGATGTCGACACGGCCGAGCGCGAGGCGCGCGCGGCGCTGGCCAATGGCTACGACCGCGCGGCCGGCACGGCGCTGCTGATGCGCGTGCTGCTGAGCCAGGGCCGCTTCCGCGACGTGCTCTCGGAATTCCCGGAACCCGCGCCGGACCTTCCACCGGCCGTGGCCCTGCAGGTGGCGGCCGGGCGCGCGTTGGCGCAGATCGGCTCCGGCGACGTCGAAGGCGCCCGCGCCTCGGTGGCCACGGCGGAACGGCTCAACGGCGCGAGCATGGAGGCGGGCGTGGCCGCTGCCTCCCTGGCGATGACTGAGGGCGACAAGGCCGCGGCCGAGGCGCGCATCGATCGCACCCTGGCCGCGCATCCCAATGCCCGCGAGGCCCTGCTGATCAAGGCGCAGCTCCAGCTCGAGCGGAACGATCCCACGGGCGCCCTCGAGAATTTCGGCCGCATCGTCTCCACCGCGCCCGGCGAGGTGACGGCGCGCCTGCGCCGCGCCGAGGTGCTGCTGCGGATGGGCCAGGTCGACCGCGCGGCACCCGATATCGACGCCGTCTCGGCCTCCGTGCCCAACAACGCCATGGCCGTCTATCTGCGCGCCATGGCCTTCAGCCTGCAGCAGAACTGGCGCGCCGCCGATGCCACGCTGCAGCGCCTGGGCCCGCAGGTCGCGGCCTTCCCGGACGGTCTGCTGATGCAGGCGATGGCCAAGCGCGGCCTCGGCCAGACCGCCCAGGCCGAGGATGCCGCCCGCCGGCATGTGGCGCGCTTCCCCGACGATCCGCGCGGCGCACGGCTGCTCGGCAGCATGGCGCTGGATGGGGGCCGGCCCGAGGAGGCCGTGGCCGTCCTGGCGCGGGCCACGCAGCGCGAGCCGCGCGACCCCGAGCTCTATGAGCTGCTGGGCCGCGCCTATTCCACCGTGGGCCGGTCGGCGGAGGCCGTGCAGGCGCTGGAGAAGGCGGTGTCCATAGCGCCGGAGAACCCGACCCTGCTGACGCGCCTCGGCATCGCGCGGCTCGCCGTCGGCGATGCCGAAGGGGCGCAGAATGCGGTGAGGGAGGCGCTGAAGCACGGCCCCGCACTGCCCGGCGCGCGCGAGATGCTGGTGGCGACGGCGATGTCGCGCGGCGATCTGGCGACGGCGGAAACCGAGCTTGCCGGCCTGCCGGCCGATACGAGGCGCGGCGAGGTGGCGTCTTCGCTCGCCGGCACGCTCAGCCTGATGCGGCTCGACCTTCCGGCCGCGCGCACGGAATTCGAGAATGCCATCCGCCAGGCGCCCGCCAGCAAGATCGGACGCCTCGGCCTGGCCAGGGTCGCGCTGCTGCAGGACCGTGGCGAGGAGGCCATTCGCCTCGTCGCGGAAGTGCTACGGCAGGATCCGGCCAATGCGGAGGCGATCCGCCGCATGTCCGAGCTCACGACCGGCCCCGCCGGCCCGGCGGCCCTGACGGCTCTGGTCGCCGAGCAGGCAGCGAGCCCGGCGCAGCCGGCCCTCGCCATCACCACCGCCGAGGCGCTGGCCCGGAACGGCCAGGCGGATCGCGCGATCGCGATACTCGGGGGCGATGCCCTTCGCCAGGGGAGGGGCACCGCCATCCCGCTGGCGCGGTCGGAGATCCAGGCGGCCGCCGGCCAGGCGGCGCGGGCGGAGGAATCCGCCCGCGAGGCGCTGGCGGAGGATCCTTCCTCCGCGCGCGCCAGGGTGCAGCTCGCGCGGCTGAGGATGCGCGCGAACGATCCGCGGGAGGCCGAGGCCCTGCTGCGGGAAGGGCTGCGGGCAGCGCCGGGTGATGCCATGCTCCAGCAGGCGCTCATGGGCCTGATCACCGAGAACCGGGGCGTCGATGCGGCCCTGGCGGAGGCGACGCAGCTCGCTTCCCAGGCCGATGCCCTGCCGGCGGCGGCGACCCTGCGCGGCGACGTGCTGATGGCCGCGCACCGGCCGGCCGAGGCGGCGCAGGCCTTCGCGGCCCTGACGCCCTCGAGCCCCAGCGGGCCGCTGGCCCTGCGCCTCTCCGCCGCTTTGCAGGCGGCAGGCCAGCCGGACCAGGCGGCCGCCGCGCTGCGGGCAAGGGTGGAGGCGGTGCCGGACGATGTAGAGGTCCTGAACGCCCTCGCGCAGTTCGACATCGTGGCCGGCCGCACCGCCGCGGCCGAGGCGCGGCTGCGGCAGCTGATCGCCATCGCGCCCGAGCATCCCATGGCGCTGAACAACCTGGCATGGCTCCTGGGCGAGCGCGGCGATCCCGACTCGTTGGTGCAGGCGCGCGGCTTTGCCCAGCGGGCCTTCTACCTGGCCCCCAACCCGGACACGGCCGACACGCTGGGCTGGATCCTGGCGCGCGGCCCGGATCATGGCCTCGCCGTCACGCTGCTGCGGCAGGGCGGCGACAGGGCCGGTACCGCCTATCGCCTGGCCTATGCGCTGCAGAAGGCCGGGGAGCGGCAGGAGGCGCTGCGCGTGCTCACGCCGGTCCTCGCGACGGATACGACCTTCCCGGAACGCTCGCAGGCCGAGCGCCTGCGCGCCGAACTGCAGCCCTGATCCCGGATGCGCGACGCCGTCTTCATCCTGACCATGGCCGGGCTGCTGCCGCTGGCGGTGTTCCGGCCTTTCGTGGGCATCCTGCTGTGGTGCTGGATCTCTTTCATGAATCCGCACCGGCTGGTCTACGGCGTGGCGATGGAGCTGCCCTGGGCGGTTGCCATCTTCGCCGCGACGCTGATCGGCGCGGTGGTTTCCACCGAGATCACGCGGCCGCGGGTGGATGCGATGACCTGGCTGCTGCTGGCGCTGCTGACCTGCATCACCGTCACCTCCGTGACGGCGCTCGGCGTGCCGGCCGAGGTCTGGGCCAAGCACGATGCCGTGATGAAGGTGATCCTGGGCCTGATCCTGACCTCGGCGCTGCTGACCGAGCGGCGGCGCATCCATGGCGTCGTCTGGGCGATGGTGATCGCCATCGGCTATTACGGCGTGCGCGGCGGCATCTTCGCCATCATGACCGGCGGCAACTATCGCGTCTGGGGCCCGCCGCAGACGATGATCAACGACAACAACCACCTCGCCGCCGCGATGCTGGTGACGCTGCCGCTCATGAACTACCTGCGGCTCCAGTCCCGGCACCACATCGTCCGCGTGGGCCTGGCCGTCGCCATGGCGCTGACGCTGCTGGCCGTGGTCAGCAGCTACTCGCGCGGAGCGCTCCTCGGCCTCGGTGCGGTGGTGGCGGTGCTGTGGTGGCGCAGCGACTCCAAGATCCTCTCCGCGGCCATGCTGGCCGTGGCGCTGACGGGCGCGATCACCTTCATGCCGCCCCAGTGGATGGACCGCATGAACAGCATCACCGAGTATCAGGAGGACGGCTCGGCCACGGAGCGCCTGGTGCTCTGGGGTATCTCCTGGAAGCTCGCGCTGGAGCGGCCGCTCGTCGGCTCCGGCTTCACGGGGCCCTACAACCGCGAGGTCGTGGATCGGGTGGCGCCCGGCGGGCCGGCGCGCGCGGTGCACAGCATCTGGTTCGAGCTGCTGGGCGAGCAGGGCTTCGTCACCTTCGCGGTCTGGCTCGGCATGACGTTGATGGGCCTCTTCTGGGCGCAGCGGCTCATCGGCGCGACGCGTGGGAAGCCCGAGCTCTCCTGGGCCTATGACCTGGCGCGCATGAGCCAGGTCTCGATCGTGGCCTATCTGGTGAGCGGCACCTTCCTCTCGCTGAGCTACTGGGACTTCTACTGGACGCTGCTGGTGGTGATCGGCGCGGCCTGGACGCAGGTGCGGCGTGCGGTGGCGCCTGCCGCTGCACGCGCGAGCACCTGGCCGGGGACCCGCGCCCCGCAGCCTGGGTGGCGCACCGCATGACGGAGACACGGCATGGATTCGCTCTACTTCGTCGCCATGCTGGGCGGCATGGCCTGGCTAGCCGTCTGGGCGGCGCGCAACCCGGGCGCGGAGGACCGCTACTGGTGGCCCTTCGACATGCGCGAGGAGAAGCCTGATGTCGGCAACCCGGACGGCGCCCGTCAGGCCGCCGAAGCCCGCGCCCGCGGCTGGCGCGCCCGCGCCGCTGCGACTGCTGACCTTCAGCACCCTCTACCCAAGCCCGGCGCGGCCGCATCATGGCGTCTTCGTCGAGAATCGCCTCCGGCATCTTCTCGCCGGCGGTGAGGCCCGGGCCGAGGTGCTGGCGCCCGTGCCCTGGTTCCCGGGGCGGGGCAGGTCGGTGCCGGCCTGCGAGACGCGGCATGGGATCACCGTGCACCATCCCCGCTTCCTGGCTCCGCCCGGGCTCGGGATGTACACCGCGCCCCTGGCCGTGCTGGCCGCCGCCCGCCGTGTCCTGCGGCGCCTCTGGGCGGAGGGCGCCCGCTTCGACGCGATCGACGCGCATTATCTCTATCCGGATGGCGTCGCGGCCATCCGCCTCGGCCGCGAATTCGGCCTTCCCGTGGTGATCACCGCCCGCGGCTCGGACACCAGCCAGCTGCCGCGATACGCGCTGCCGCGCCGCCTGATCCAGGAGGCGATGCGGGAGGCTGCGGCGCTCATCGCCGTAAGCGAGGGGCTGAAGGGCGGCCTTGTGGAGCTCGGCGCACCACCGGAGAAGGTGACGGTCCTGCGCAACGGCGTGGACCTCCATGCCTTCCGCCCGGCGGTGGCGCGCATTCCCTCGGCGATGCCGACCTTGCTCACCATCGGCCATCTCATCCCCCGCAAGGGGCATGACCTCGTCATCGGTGCGCTGCCCGCGCTGCCCGGCCATCAGTTGGTCGTGGTGGGCGAGGGGCCGGAGCGTGCGGCGCTGGAGGGGCTGGCCCGGCGCCTCGGCGTGGCGGATCGCGTCCGCTTCGCCGGTCTGCAGGCGCATGAGGATCTGCCGCGCTTCTACAACGCCGCCGACGTGATGATCCTCGCCTCCAGCCGCGAAGGCTGGGCGAATGTCCTGCTCGAGGCGATGGCCTGCGGAACGCCCGTCATCGCCAGCCCCGCCTGGGGCAGCCGCGAGGCCGTGGCCGCGCCGGAGGCCGGGATGGTGCTGGACGAGACAACGCCGGACACCATCGCCACCGCGGTCCGTGCCCTGCTGGCGGCCCCGCCCTCGCGCGCGGCTACCCGTGCCTATGCCGAGCGCTTCGGCTGGGATGCGACGACGGCGGGCCAGATCGCCCTCTTCCGCCGGGTGCTGGCATGAGGCGCCGCGCGGCCCTGGCGCTCGCCGCCCTGCCGGTGCTGCCGGCCTGCGCCATGGCGCAATCCGGCGGTGCGGCGCTTCCGTGCCCCACCCGGCCGGGCGATGTCGTGGGCCTTCTGCTGGAGGGCACGGGCGCGCCCGCCAATACGGTGGTCGTCTTCGGCCAGTGCTTCCGGCCCGGCGATCTGCCGCGCGGTGCCACGGCCGGCGCCCGTCTCGCCGACGGCCGACCCATGGTCGCGCAATGCGACGTGAAGGCCCGCCATCCCGACGGCTCGGTGCGCTTCGCCGTGATGGCGCTGGCGGCGCCGGCGCTCGCGGCCGGGGCCAGGCAGGGCGTCGTGCTGACGCGCGACAGCGCGCCGGGCGGCCGGCTCGATGCGCCCGCGCTCATGGGCACGCACCGCGCCGAGCTCTGGGTCGGCGACCGCCGGATCGACCTCGTCGAGCTGTTGCGGACGGCCTTGGCCGCCCCCGATGCGCGACCCTGGCAGTCCGGCCCGCTGGCAGCGCAGGCGCGGGTCTCGGTGCCGCTGACGCATCTGGGCGTCACCTCCCTCCGGCTCGTCGCGGATCTCGCGATCCGGGCCGATGGCAGCCTCTGGGTCGAGCCCTGGCTGCGCAATGACGGCGCCATGAGCGCGGGCGGCGGGCCCGTGACCTATTCGATGCGGCTGGCGCTGGATGGGCGGGAGGTCCTGCGTGCGCAGATCGCGCGGCAGCATCAGTATACCGGCTGGGGCCGCCTGGCGGGCACGGGGCCGGCACCGCCCCACGTCCGGCATGATGCGGCCTATCTTGCCGAGACGGGCGCCGTACCGCGCTACGACCTTTCGACCGGCGTGTCGCCCGCCCTCCTCGCGACGCTGGGCGAGGCCACGCGCTCCCCGGCCTGGGCGCGGCCGCTGGATCCGCGCCTCATCGCGCAGACCATGACGCAGACGGGCGCCCGCCCGGATATCGGCCCCGTCACGCAATCCCAGGCGATCTGGCTGCAGACGGGCGATGCCCGCGCCGCCGCCTTCGCCAGCGGCCAGGCGGAGGCCGCCGGCGCCATTCCCTGGCACTTCTGGGACGGTGGCTGGATGGATACGCGGCGCTGGCCGCGCCTTTGGACCGATGCGCGGGGCGGACCGCCGCCCGGCGGGCTGCGGCAGCCCATCGCCGCCGATACGGGCTGGACGCTCGACAGCGCGCATCAGCCCGATCTCTCGACCGTGCCCTACCTTCTGACCGGCCGGCGGGCCTTCCTCGACGAGCTGCAGGCCCAGTCCTCCTGGTCCGTCCTGGGGCAATGGACCGGCACGCGTGGCACGCCGGACCGTCCGGGCGTGGCGGAAGGCGTGAATGTCGTGCGCAACAACCAGGTGCGCGGCGCCGCCTGGTCGCTGCGACAGCTGGACGGCGCGGCCTGGGCCACGCCGGACGACGATCCCATGAAGCCCTGGCTGCAGGCCACCGCCGCGGCCAACTGGGCCTGGGTGCGCTCCCGCCTCCCGGCCTGGACCACGGCGCAGGGTGAGGCGCATGGCTGGATCCCGGGGGAATATGGCGTTCCCGGCCTCCTGCCGCCCTGGCAGCAGGACTACTTCGCCTTCGCCGCCGCGGCGGCGGCGCGGCGCGGCAATGCGGATGCCGGCGCGGTGCTGCGATGGATGGGCAATTTCCTGACCGGGCGCTTCCTGTCCGAGCGGCGCGGTTTCGCCCCGCATGACGGCGCGGCCTATCTGATCGCGGTCAATGCCGATGCCAATGCCAGCGCGCCGCTGCGCAGCTGGACCGAGATCGGCCAGGCGACGCGCGGCCGCAACCTCTCCAACGGCAATGGCTGGTCGAAGACGGAGGGCGATTATGCGCAGCTCGCCCTCGCCTCCCTGGCCATGCTCTCGGATGTGACGGGTGACGATCAGGCCCGGGCCGCCTGGCACTGGCTGCGCAATGCGGGCGCGCCCTTCACCCATCAGGAGGCGTTCCGCCGCGACCCGATCCTGAACATCGTGCCGCGCGAGGCCGCGCGCTCAGCCTGCCGATGACGTCCCGGCGCGCCAGCTGCCGAGTCGCAGCAGGGAGGCCGCCGCCAGGCCGCTGAACGGGGGCGGCCACCGCGCGACCATCGCCTTCACGCGCTGGGACGCGCTTCGTCCGGAAGCGCCGAGCATCGCGTCGATGGCGAGGACGGCTTCGAAGTCGTGGCGGGCGAAGGCGATGTCGAAGGCCTCGCGCCGGCGACGCGCGATGCTCTCCGTGATCTCCCGCGCCAGGGGGCGCAGGGTGGGCCGCCGCGCCAGTACATGCTCGAGGATGGCGGCGTCGCCCAGGTTCATGGTCTGCACGTCGCCCGAGTAATTCGCCTCGTGCTTGCGGATGCTGACCAGCGGCCGCCGGATGACCCCGAAGGGCGCATGCTCGCCGAGGAGCAGGACGGTCGCGAAATCGGTCCCGACCACGCGGCCCACGCTTTCATCCCATCCGCCGATCGAGAGCAGGAACTCGCGGTCGGCGACCATGCAGGAGGGGAAGAAGGGCTGGAAGCGGACCAGCCGGTCGACGATCGGCCGGTCGAAGACGGCCTGGTCCTCTCCGAGCTCGCGCATTCCCTCCCAGAAGCCGGGCGGCGCGTCGCCGAACTTGTCGTCCTTTTGGTCAGCAGTCTCGGCCAGGATGCGGAAATTCGCATAGGCCACGCGGAGGCCGGGCTCCCGTCGCCAGATGCCGCGCATCTCCGCCAGGAAGCCGGCGTCCCAGAGATCGTCGCTGTCGCAGAAAGCGACGAGATCGCCCGTCGCGACGGAAAGCCCGTGGTTCCGCGCGGCGAGGTCGCCGGCATTCGCGATGCGGAGGACCGTCACCTGGGGGGCGAAATCCGCGGCCACCATCTCGGCCGTGCCGTCGGTGGAGCCGTCATCCACGACGATCACCTCCTCCGCCGGGGAGGTCTGCGCGAGCACGTGGCGCAGGGTCTCCCTCAGCAGGGCGGCGCGATTGAAGGTGGGAATGATGACGCTGATGCGGAGTGAGGCCATCATCGCTAGGGGCGCCGGAATCCGAGATCGAGCGTGCCGGAGCTCCCGCCGAGCGGCCGGCAGAAAGGAGCCGGCCGTTCGATGTAGAAACGGCCTTCATAGGGATTCGCGATCTCGAAGGGCTCGAAGCCAGCCGCCTTGAAGGGTGCGAGGAAGTCCTCCAGCGAGGCACCGAACTGCGCGAGCGCTCCGGGATTCACCTCGACCAGGATCTCCACCTCCTGGCGGAGCCTCGGCAGCAGGTCCCGCATGCCCTGGAGCACGAGCCATTCCGCGCCCTCCACGTCGATCTTGATGAGGCGCGCGGCCAGCAGCGCCTCCAACGGCACGATGTCGGCGATCGGTCGGCCCTCCACCACGGCCTCCCGCGCAGCGCCCACGCGCGCCGCCTCGCTCGCGACGATGGTGGTCCCGCCGAGATTCGTGCCGTCGTGCAGGAAGACCGTGACCTCGCCGGGCTCGGCCGTGGCCGCCATGTTGTAGGTCGTCACGTTGCGCACGCGGTTGGTCTCGAGGTTCTGTCGCAGCCGCGCATGGATCCAGGGCGAGGCCTCCACCGCATGGACCTGCCCTTCCGGCCCGACGAGATGGGCGGCGAGCAGCGCGTGGGTGCCGACATTGGCGCCGATATCCACCACCGTGTCGCCCGGCCGCAGCGCGGCGCGGTAGAGCGCGGTGATCGCCGGCTCCCAGACGCCGAAGAAATAGAGGAAGCCGTGCACGCTGTCGGGGAAGCTGCCGGCGAAGCGTGCGCCGAAGCTGGAGCGGGCCTCGATGTCCAGCTGCCGCCAGAGCAGGTGCCGCGTCACCACCCGATCCCAAAGCGGAACCTTGCCGAGCTGGCCCGGCATCCGCTGGAGATAGGTGGCGCAGGCCGCGCAGGCCGCGCGGATCGCGAGGTCCTTCAGGCCGGGGGAGATCGCCGCCCTCATGCGCCGCGCGCCCCGAAGCGCTCCGTCGAGCTGTAGGCGGCGCCGGCCTCCTCCGATCCCCGCAGCCAGAGGCGGAGGAAGAGCAGGAGGTCGCGCACCTCGCGCGGGTCGATGGTCCATCCGCGCACCGCGATGGCCAGGGCACGCCGGCGGCGGCCGGCCAGCAGGTTGTTGACGGCCAGGCCCTTGATGGCGCTGTAGCGCGCCCACCGGATCTCGCGCCGGTAGTCGCGCAGCGCCGGGTCGCGCGCGGCGATGCGATGCATGCGCAGCGAGGACAGGTCCAGGCGGCGCGGATTGGTGACGAGGCTCTCGCCCCCGCGGCGCCATCCATATCCGTCGACGCCCAGGTAGAAGAGCGGGGTGAGGGTGGAGAGCTTGGCCATGAAGAGAAAGTCCTCGAAGTAGCAGAGCCCCTCGGCGAAACCGCCGACCTGCTTCACCAACGCGCGGCGGACGACCATGGCGCCAAGGTGCAGCAAAAAGTCGCTGAGCAGGATCCGGGTGAGGGCGGGCGCCTCGAAGCGGAGCACGCCCCCACCGAGGCTTTTGGCCACCGGGCAGGTCAGGCGTCGGGCCGGCCGCCAGGAGCCATTGGGGTCGATCAGCCGGTGGCTGACGCCGAACCAGCTGGCCTCGGGATGCGCCGCGGCCAGGCGCCGCAGACGCGCGGGCTGCTCGGGAAGCCAGACATCATCCGCATCCAGGAAGCCGACCCATTCCTCGGTCGCGGCGGCGAGGCCGAGGTTGCGGGCGCCGGCGGGGCCCAGGTTGCGTGGCGCATGGACCAGCAGGACGCGCGGATCCGCCGCGGCGAGGGCGTCGAGGGCGCTCAGCGTATCCGGCCGGTCCGACGCATCGTCCACCAGGATGAGCTGCCGGAGAAAGGGGGACCGGTCATCGAGGAGGGAGCTGGCGGCGGCGGTGAGCAGGGATGGGGCCGTGTTGAAGACGGGGCAGATGATGCTGGTCTGCATCCGCGGGCTCCCAAGTCACTGGGGTTCGATAGTGGTCGGGAACCTAGTCGGGATTCGCCTTCATTGTAAATGAATAGCGCAACATATTCTGTATATTTATGGTAAATCAAATTTTATATAAACGTAAATTTGCCTAAACTTTATAGAATGGTAAGTAAAAAACGAGAAATAGACGATTTTATACTTGATGCGATACCGGGCCGGTGGTCCTCTCCGGCCCGGAAGGAGTTCCGGCATCATGGGTCAGCTGTTGGTTACCGGCGGCTGCGGCTTCATCGGATCGCATCTTTGCGAAGCGTTGTTGGCGCAGGGACACGAGGTTCGTGTGCTCGACGACCTCTCGACGGGTTCGCTGGACAATCTGGCACCCGGGGCGACGCTCGTGATCGGCAGCGTGGACAATCCAGAAGATGTCACCCGTGCGATGGTCGGCGTGGACGCCTGCTTCCACCTCGCCGCGATCGCCTCCGTCCAGCGCGGCACGGAGGCCTGGCTGGCGACCCATCGGACGAACCTCACCGGCACGATCACGGTGCTGGAGGCCGCGCGGGTCGCGGCGGCGCAGCGCGGGCGGCCGGTTCCGGTCGTCTATGCCTCCTCGGCGGCGATCTACGGCGCGCCGGCCTCCGTTCCTCTCGGCGAGGATGCGGCGCCCGGGCCGCTATCGGCCTATGGGGCGGACAAGCTCGGCTGCGAGCTGCATGCGCGCGTGGCGGGCGCGGTCCATGGCATTCCCACGCTGGGGCTGCGGTTCTTCAACGTGTTCGGGCCGCGACAGGATCCCGGATCGCCCTATTCCGGCGTGATTTCCATTTTCTGCGAGCGCCTGTCGCGCGGCGATGGGATCGTCATCTATGGCGACGGCGCCCAGACGCGGGACTTCGTTTTCGTGACCGACGTGGTGGCGGCCCTGCTGGCCGGCATGGGCGCGGCCAGCACCGCCGCCCCCGTCTTCAACGTCTGCACCGGACGCGCGACGAGCGTGAGGAAGCTGGCGCAGCTGATCGCCGCGGCCGCCGGTTCCCGCGCCGCCATCGAGTTCCGGCCTTCGCGCGCGGGCGATATCCGGCATTCCGTCGGATCGACGCTCCGCGCTCGCGCCGCCCTGGCGCTGCCGCCGCCCATGGCGATCGAGGCAGGGCTGGTGCGGGTGCTGGCGTGGATGGGGTCGGGCGCGCCGACGCTGGTCTCCGTGGGGGCGATGGCCTCCGCGTTGGGGCCGGCCTCCCGCAATGCCTGACGCGCAACAGGGCGGCTGGTCTCAGCCCAGCAGCGCTCGCAGGAGCCGCGCGAGCGCGAGCCAGAGCGTCGCGGACAGCAGCAGGATCACCACGATCGAGACCCGCCACGACCAGCGGTTGCGTCTGGTCATGCCTGGCCCTGCGCGCCGGGATTCATCGGGCGACGCCCGGCCGACCTCAGCACGGCGCCATCTCCATCACTTGCTCTCGGCGATGACGGTGCAGGCGCTTCGCGGATTCGCCAAGACAAATCCTGATACTCGAAATTACTCCGCGAAGTCCGATGAATTCGCCTTTCCGTTCTGAAGTTGTCTGTCGGTGAGAATAACAAAATTCTCCCATGTGAATAATAAATCTGCCCATCCGATGTCCCTGGAGATAGTAACATGTGCGGTATCGCGGGCCTGTTTCACGCCTTCCGCCCGGCGGAGCCCGACCCGGCCACGCTGAGGCGCATGGCGGATCGTCTGCGCCATCGCGGGCCGGACGGCGAGGGCCTGCATGCCGAGCAGCATCTCGGCTTCGTGCATCGCCGCCTCGCCATCGTCGATCTCGCCGGCGGCGCCCAGCCCATGGCGACGGAGGACGGGCGCGTCGTCATCACCTTCAATGGCGAGATCTACAACCACGGGGCGCTCCGGCGCGAGCTCGGTGCGCTCGGCCATCGCTTCCGCACGCGCTCGGACACGGAGGCCATCCTGCATGGCTGGCGGGAATGGGGCGTGGATGTCCTGCGCCATCTCGACGGCATGTTCGCTTTCGCGCTCTGGGACGCCGACCAGGGCCAGCTGCTGCTGGCACGCGATCGCCTCGGGGAGAAGCCGCTCCATTACGCCCGCCTGCCCGATGGCGGCTGGGCCTTCGCCTCGGAGATTCCGGCGCTGCTCACAGTCCCGGGCGTCTCGGGCCGGATCGACCCGGCCGCCCTGGATGACTTCCTGGCCCTCGGCTACGTGCCCGATCCCGCCACTATCTATGCCGATGTGCGGACCCTGCCGCCGGCCCACGCGCTGCTGCTGCGCCGCGGCGAGGCCGAGGCGACCACCATCCGCTACTGGCGCGCGCCCACCGCCGCCGTGGCCGCGCCGGCCGATGCGGCCGGGGAGCTGGCCGCCCGCCTGGATATCGCGGTGCGCGACCGGCTGATGGCCGACGTCCCGCTCGGCAGCTTCCTCTCGGGTGGGCTCGATTCCGGCGCCGTCACGGCCATGGCCGCCCGTGCCATGGCCGGCATCTCCACCTTCACCATCGGCTTCGAGGACGGGGCCGACGAACGGCCGGTGGCCGCGCGCGTCGCCTGGCAGCTCGGCACGCGCCACCGCGCGCAGAGCGGCACCGCCGATTATGTGGAGATGGCGGCCGAGCAGGCGCGGATCTTCGGGCAGCCCTTCGGCGACCATTCCGCCGTTCCCACCATGGCGGTCTGCGCCCTGGCCCGCCGGCACGTGAAGGTCGCGCTGTCCGGCGACGGGGGTGACGAGGTTTTCGCCGGCTATCGCCGCTACCGCTTCCACAGCCTGGCCGACGGCGTCCGGCGGCGGCTGCCTCCGGGCGTGCGGCGGCGCATGTTCCGCGGCCTGGCCGCGGCCTATCCCGCGATGCACTGGGCCCCGCGCTGGCTGCGGGCGCGCAGCACCTTCACCGAGCTCAGCCTGGACAGCGCGCTCGGCTACTACCGGATGCTGTCCAAGATCCAGTTCGACGCCCGGCGCCGCCTGCTCTCGGTCTCGATGCGCTCGGCGGTGGACGGCTACGACCCGTCGGACCGCTTCCTGGCCCTGATGGGCGAGTGCGATCCGGACGATCCGCTGCTGCAGGCCCAATACGCCGATCTGCACACCTATCTGCCGGGCGACATCCTGACCAAGCTCGACCGCACCAGCATGGCCTCCTCGCTCGAGACGAGGCCGCCGCTGCTGGCGCATGAGCTCGTGGCCTGGGGCCTTGCCTTGCCAGCCGGGCTGAAGCTGCAGGGGGGCGTGGGCAAGCAGGTGCTGCGCCAGGCGATGGCGCCCTATCTGCCGGCCGAGGTGCTGCAAGGCACGAAGCAGGGCTTCGCCGCCTCGATCGGGCGGCAGTTCCGCGTCCAGGCGGGCAGCCTCCGCGCGCGGCTGGGCGGCGAGGCCATGCGGGATTCCGGCCTCATCGACCCCTCGGCCGTGAACGCCCTGATCGACGCCCATGAGGCCGAGCGCGGCGATCATTCGCAGGCGCTGTGGCAGCTGCTGGTGCTGGAAGGCTTCCTGAGCGGCCATGGCCAGGCGCCGATGCTGGCCCAGTCCCAGCTCATCCGGGGCTGAGCATGGCGGGCGAGGACGACAGCATCCTTCGAAGAACGGCGCGCGGCGCCGGCTGGGTCGTGGCCTGGCGCATGTCGACGCGGCTTCTCGGCCTCGGCAGCACGCTGGCGCTGGTTCGCCTGCTGGCGCCGAGCGATTTCGGGCTGGTGGCGCTGGCCGCGGCCTTCGCGGTCTCGCTGGACATCTGCCTCGCCCTTGGCGTGGAGGAGCAGATCATCCGCGCCGACCGGCCGACGCGCCAGCTCTACGACACGGCCTTCACGATCAACCTGCTGCGCGGGGCCGTCGTCGGCGGGCTGGTGGCGATCGCCGCGGCGCCCGCCGCCCGCTTCTTCGGCGACCTCCGGCTGGAGGAGGTGCTTTTCGCCCTGGCGATCTCGGCGCTGCTCTCCGGCCTCGCCAATATCGGCGCCGTCGATTTCCGGCGCGAGCTGCGCTTCGAGCGCGAATTCGTCATGCAGATCCTGCCGCGCCTCGCCGGGATGACGGCGACGATCGCGCTGGCCTTCATCCTGCGCAACCACTGGGCGCTGGTCATCGGCATCTTCGTGAACCGCCTGGGGGTCGTGGCGATGAGCTACGTGCTGCATCCCTACCGGCCGCGGCTGTCGCTCGCGGCCTGGCGCGAATTCGCCGGCATCTCGGCCTGGAGCTGGGCGCTCAGCGTGGCCTCCGTTGTCAAGGACCGGGCCGACAGCCTCGTCATCGGCCGCGTCCTGGGGCCGACGCCGGTCGGCGTCTACACGGTCGGCGTCGAGGTCTCGACCCTGGCGGCCACGGAGCTCGTGGACCCCATATGCCGCGCCTGCATGCCGGGCTTCGCCGCCAGCCGCCGCGAGGGCGAGGACGGCGGCGGCGCCGACTATCTCAGGATCCTCGCGCTGCTGCTGGCGCTGACCCTCCCGGCCGGCATCGGCATCTCGCTCGTCGCTGCGCCCGTGGTGGTGCTCGCCTTCGGCTATGCCTGGCTGGCGGCGGTGCCGGTGGTCGCGGTGCTGGGCGTCGCGAGCGTGCTGACGCCGCTCGGCAATGTGAGCGCGGCGATGCTCAACGCGCATGCCCGGCTCAGCCGGCTGTTCGGCGTGACCGTCTCGGCCGCCACGCTGCGCGTGGGCCTGCTACTGCTGCTGACGCCGGCCTTTGGCGTCACGGGCGCGGCGCTCGCGGTGGCGGGCGCGGTGCTGGCCGAGCATCTGATGCTGGTCGTCTTCGCCTTCCGCCTGCTGCGCCTGCAGGCGGTGCGGCTGGTGCCGGTGCTGTGGCGCCCCGTGCTGGCCTCCGGCGCGATGGCGGGCCTGCTCTGGGAGGTCGGGCTCGGCTGGGCCCCGCCGGAGCCCTCGACCCTGCTGGCGACTGAGCAGCTCGCAGCCGGCGTGTCGCTGGGCGCGCTCGTCTATATCGGAACGCTCGGCTTCCTTTGGGCCTTGGCCGGCCGCCCTCCGGGAGCCGAGGCCGATCTGCTGGGTCTCCTGCGGCGGATCATCGGACGCCTGCGCCTGCGTCTGCGCCATCAGCTCGAGGCGAGCTGATGGGCGAGGTTGGCATGCCCCTGACGAGGCGCGCGGACGCCACGGAGGCCGGGCTCTGCGCCGTCGCCGTCTTCGCCCGCAACGAGGCGGAGCGGATCGGCCCCTGCCTCCGCGCCCTGGCGCGCTGCGAGGCCGCGCCGCGGCTGCACGTCACCCTGCTGCTGAACGGCACGACCGACGGATCGGCCGCCGTCGCCGAAAGGGTCATGGAGAAGGAGGGGCTGGCCGGCGCCATCTACGACATCGCCTATGGCGACAAGTCGCATGCCATGAACCTCTTCCTCCATCAGCTGCGCCCTTCGGCCGCGCATTACGCGATGATCGACGGCTATGCCGAGGTGGAGCCGCCGGCGCTGGACCGCCTGGCCGCGGCGCTGCGGCGGCGGCCGGACGCGCTGGCCGCGGCGGCGGTTCCCCGCACGGGACGGAGCGCGGCCGCGCTGCGCCAGCAGATGCTCGACTATCCGGGCCTGCACGGCTCGCTCTTCATGCTGCGCGGCGAGTTCGTCGAGCGCCTGGTCGCCGCCGGCATCCGGCTGCCGCGGAACCTCTATCGCGGCGACGGGCTGATCGGCTCGTTGGTGATGCACGACCTCGACGCCCTGGGCGGCGGCTGGGTGACCGAGCGCGTCGTGGTGGAGGGGGAGGCCAGCTGGACCGTGCCGCCCGCCGCGCCCTGGCGCTGCCGGGACGTGCGCCGCGTCGCCCGCCGGATGCTGCAGCAGGGCAGGGGACGCCTGCAGACGGCGGCGCTGCGCGAGCTCATCTATGCCGGCGGCTTCCCGAGCCTGCCGGAAGACGCGGACCGCATGGTCCTGGACTGGATCGCCGCCGATCCGGAGGCACGCACGCCAGCCCTGCAGCGCGATCCCTTCGCGCGCCTCGCGCTGGCGCTCATGCGTCAGGCCCGCCCGGAGCCGTCGCCTTCGGAGCTGGAGCCGCGCCTCCTGGCCGCGAGGCCGGGATGACGAAGGAATTCCATCGCCCGCACGCCCAGGCCCTCGATCGATCGGGCCGGCACCATCTCCGCCCAGAACAGCGCCTCGCTTTCCTGTGCGAGGGTGAGCTTGTAGCGATCGGCGCCACCCAGGAAATCATAGACGGCCTCCCCGGCTTCGGCGGCGCGCGCGATGGCGAGGCTGTGGCACGTCAGGCCGGGCTTGCCGTGCGGGCCGGCGCCGGCGAGGTCGAAACCGCTCTGATAGGCCGAGACGCGGCCGCCCAGGCGGAAGTTGTAAAGGATTCCGACGAGACCTCCGTCGCCTTCGATGCGCAGCAGGTCCACCTCGCCCCGCGGCATCGCGCGGGCGATCAGCGCCTCGTGGAAGCGCCGCATGAAGGGGGAGGCGAAGGCGCCCGGCTTGCCGCGCGCGCGCCAGCTCCGCCCGTGCAGCTCGACCATCTCGGCGAAGACCGCCAGCGCCTCGGGCACCGTCTCCGCGCGACGAAGCGCGAGCCGACCGTAGCGCCGGGCGGATCGACGGATCTGCTGCCGCGCATTGGCGCTGAGCCGCGCCAGCGGATCGCCGCCCGCCGCGCGCACCGCTTCCAGATCCAGGCGGGGCGCGAGCCTTTCCTGACGACGGAGCGCGATGCCCGGCGCCAGGGCCAGCACCTCGGCCGGAACGCCACCGAGGATGAGGCGGCGGATGCCGCGCGTGTCCACCGCGGCCTGCAGCAGGGCCCGGCCGATGTCGGGCGTGCCCAGGGTCAGCGGGCCGTTATGCTCGACGAAGGGCGCGTCCAGCGCGGCATCGCCGCTCTCGCCCAGGCAGAGCCGGCCGCCGCGCCGGTTGAACAGCGCCAGGCCCATCAGGCGCCCGCCCTGCATCGCCTTCAGCACCAGCGGATCTGGGAAGCGTTCCTCGATCAGGCATCCGACCCAGCTCCAGCTGCGGAAGAAGGAAAGGCCCGGCACTTCCGGCTCCAATCCCCGCCAGAGCGCTTCCAGTCCATCGAGGCTGTGATGCCGGGAGACCGCGATATTCACCTGGCCATCTGCCCGCCGATCCTCCGCCACCGCAAGCGAAACCTGTGCCATGACCGCTGAACGCCCTGGCCCGCGCCGCGTGCTCCACGTGCTCAAATACTATCGCCCGGCCTTCACGGGGGAAGGCGTCTTCCTCGAACGATCGAGCGCGGTCATGCAGGAGATCGAGCCGGGCATCGCGCACGACCTCCTGGTCACGCACACGCCGCAGCCGGCGCAGGAGATGGCCGCCTGCTCGACGCTGGAGCGCGTGATCTACCTGTCGTCGAAACCGGTCGGCACCTGGCGTAGGCAGACCGCCCTGGCCGCCTGGTTCCTCCGCAACCTGCACCGCTACGACACGGTGCATTTCCGCACGCATGCGGACTGGTACTTCGTGAGCTACGCGCTGGCGCGGCTGATGCGCCGCCGCCTCGTGCTCTCGGCCACGCTCGACGACAGCCTGCCGGTGCTGGTCGGCCAGTATCGGTCCAGCCTGCGGCGGCTCGCGACGGCGGGCTTCAGGCTCTTCGACGCCTTCGTCAGCATCAGCCCCAAGCTCATGAACGAGACGAAGGGCCTCGCCGATCCGGAGCGCTGCCATCTCGTGCCCTGCGGGATCACCATTCCCGAGACCGCGCCGGGGACGCGCGCGCGCCTGCGCCTGCGGCTCGGCATCGGCGCGGAGGACCCTGTCCTTCTCTTCGTTGGCGGGCTTTGCGCGCGGAAGGATCCGCTCTTCCTGGTCGAGGCCATGCCGCGCATCCTCGCCTCGCATCCGCGCGCCCATCTGGTGCTCGTCGGGCCGGTGCTGGAGCCCGACCATCTTCACGCGCTGACCGGGGCCGCGCGCATGGCCGGCATCGAGGAGCGCGTCCATCTGGCGGGCGAGCAGGCCGATCCCCATCCCTGGTTCGCGGCCTCGGACCTCCTCGTCTTCGCCTCGCATCTCGAGGGTTTCGGCACGGTGGTGCCCGAGGCGATGGCGCATGGCCTGCCGGTGGTCGTGCGCCGCCTGCCGCAGGTCAATGACGGCTTCGTGATCGAGGGGCGCACCGGCTTCCTCTTCGACGATGCCGACCGCTACGTCGCGGCCGTCGACGGGCTGCTGCGCGACACGGCGGCACGGGCGCGCATCGGCGCGGCGGCGAAGCAACTCGCCACGGAGCGCTTCGGCATGGGCAACGTGGCCGCGACCTATCTGCGCATCTATGGCGCCCGGGCCCCGGCGGCCTCGCATCTGGAGCAGAGGAAGGCGACCGGGCTGGGCAGCGGCGCCTCGATCTTCGATACGCGCTTCCATTCGCCGGCACCGGTGGCTCGCGATGCGCGCCCGCTGCTGGTGACCATGGTGGATGCGGAGGAGGCCTTCGACTGGTCCGCCCCCTTCCGTCGCGACGCGACGGACGTGACCTCCATGGGGATGCAATGGCGGGCGCATCGCATCTTCGAGCGCCACGGCGTGGTGCCGCTCTATCTCACGGATTATCCCGTCGCGGCGCAGGATGCGGGGCGGGAACCGCTGCAGGACCTGCTTCGCGACGGCGCCTGCGAGATCGGGGCGCAGCTGCATCCCTGGGTCACGCCTCCCTTCGACGAGCCGCTGGGCGAGCGTAACAGCTACGCCGGCAACCTGCCGGTGGAGCTGGAGCTCGCCAAGGCACGCCGCCTCACGCAGGTGCTGGGCGACACCTTCGGCGAGGCGCCCCGCATCTTCCGCACCGGGCGCTTCGGCGCCGGCCCGCGCACGGGCGATATCCTGAAATCCCTCGGCTATGCCGCCGACAGCAGCGTCACCCCCTGCTGGCCGCCCGAGGGCGTGATGCGGCCCT
Organism: Roseococcus pinisoli; assembly: GCF_018413645.1. GTDB lineage: Bacteria > Pseudomonadota > Alphaproteobacteria > Acetobacterales > Acetobacteraceae > Roseococcus > Roseococcus pinisoli. The sequence continues at coordinate 1,087,140 of NZ_JAHCDA010000002.1, read as the reverse complement.
GGCTTTCCGCGCGCCCCTATTGGGCGGACCGCGAGAAGACGCTGATGGAGATCCCCGTCTCCGCCGCGCTGGTGGGCCGGCTCTCGCAGGCGACGCGGGTCGCGCCGCTGGTGCTGCACCCACGGATGCAGCGGATGCACGTCTCGGGGGCCATGTCGCGCCTCGGACTGATGGAGCGCATCCGCCTGAGCCCCGAGGGCATGACGATCGACGAGGCGCGGCGCCTGACGCGCCATATGCTGGCCGAGGGCCATCGCGTCTTCGTGGTGACCTACCACACGCCCTCGCTGGTGCCGGGCAACACGCCCTATGTGCGAAGCGCCGAGGATCTGACGCGCTTCCTCGTCTGGCTCGACGAATTCTACAGCTTCTTCTCCGGCGAGGTCGGCGGCCGCTTCGGAAGCTGGCGGGACGTCCGCTTCGGCGAGGCGGCGCGCGTCCCGATGGCCGCCCAGTGAATGGGGTGATGGCCGTTCTCCAGGGCCTGTTGCCGGCGCTCCTGCTGCCGCCCTTGCTGCTGGCCGGGCTGATCCTGCTCTGCGGGCTGCTGGCCTGGCGGGGCGCCGCCTGGGCGGGGCTCCTCGCCGCCATCTGCGCGCTCGGCCTCTTCGCGATGGCGACGCCGCTGGTCGCGGGGCTGCTCATCGCCTCGCTGGAGCGTGGGGTGCCGATGAACCAGCCGGCCGGCGATGCCACGGCGATCATCATCCTGGGCGGCGACGTCGCGCATGGCCGGGCGGGCGACGAGCCGGGGTCGCTCACGCTGGAGCGTCTGCGCGCCGGGGCCGCTCTGCATCGCGCGACAGGCCTGCCCATCCTGGTCACCGGAGGGGTCCTCGGCCCCGGCGAGCCGCCGCTCGCGACCCTGATGGCGCGCAGCCTGAAGGACGATTTCCTCATCCCGGTGCGCTGGGTCGAGCCGCGCGCGCGGGACACCCGCGACAACGCGCTGCTCTCGGCCGCCATGCTGCGGGAGAGCGGGATGGGCGCGGCGCTCCTCGTTACGCATTCCTGGCACATGGCGCGGGCGATGGAGGCCTTCGGGCGGGCCGGCTTCCCCGTCTACGCACGGCCCGTCCGGATCGAGGACCGGCCGCGAGGCAGCTGGTCCGACCTCGCGCCCCGGCCGGACCGCATGGCCGAAAGTTGGTTCGCCCTGCGCGAATGGCTCGGCCGGCTCGTCTACATGCTGCGGGACGACCCGGCAGAGGGGGTGTCGGCAAAATTTACGGATCCGCCGCGCCCGCCGCGCAACTCGCGCCAAGTCGCTGGCATTCCAGTTGAATTCAGGTGGCTCACATCTTGCTTCCTGCACACGTCCCATTCCTGCCGAAAGATCGAGGACGCTGCCGCATGACACCCCCGCCTCTGCCCGACCGGACGGCGCCTGCCAGCGCAAAGGCCGTGTCTTGAGCATGGCGGCGGAAAAGCAGCCGGCGCTTCCGATGGCCCCCAGGGCGAAGGAGAGGGCGAGGCGCGCGCTTCCGGCCTCGTCCGTCCGGCTGCATGGGGCGCCGCTCCGCGCCATGCCCGATTGGGCGGAGCCCTTCCTGGCGCCGGTCGATGGCGGCGACATCTTCGCCTCGCGCCTTTGGTACGACGCCACGCTCGCCCAGGCACTGCCCCGGAATGCGGCGGCGGAGCTCGCCGTGATCGGCGACGGCGCGGCCCTGGTGCCGCTGCGGCGTGGGCCCGGCCCGCTCGGTTCCCTCACGACGCCCTATACGCTCGAATGGCGGCCGCTTCCGGCGTCCGGCGAGGAAGCGACGGTGCATGGCGCCGGGCGCGGCTTCGGCGCCTGGCTGCGCGGCCGGCCGCCGCTGCGGCTGGAGGCGATGGATCCCGCCGCGCCGGGCCTGGAGGCCTTCCTGGAAGGCGTCGCCGAGGCAGGCATCTCGGTCCTGGCCTATCGCCATTTCGGCAATTGGCACGAGCCGCTGGCGGCCGATACCGGCTGGGCGAGCTACCTGGCCGACCGGCCTTCGGAGCTGCGCAACACCATCCAGCGCAAGCTGCGCCGCGCCGCACGGGATTTCCGCTTCGAGCTGCTGGACGCGCCGGGCACCGCCCTGGGCACGGGCATCGCCGCCTATGAAGAGGTGCGCGCGGCGAGCTGGAAGCCGCCGGAACCCTCGCCGGGCTTCGATGCCGTGCTGATGCGCGCGGCGGCGGGGCAGGGCGTGCTGCGCCTCGGCCTGCTGCGCGAGCCGGACGGCCGCGCGGTGGCCGCCCAATACTGGCTGGTCTCGGGCGGGCGCGCCTGGGTGCTGAAGCTCTGCCATGTCGAGGCCGCGCGCGGCGCCTCGCCCGGCACCGCGCTGACCGCCCTCATGATCCGGAGCCTCATCGAGCGCGACGGCGTGCGGGAGCTCGATTTCGGCCGGGGCGACGATGCCTATAAGCGCCTCTGGGCCTCGCGCCGCCGGCAGCGCATGGGCGCGGTCCTGGCGCATGCCTGGCATCCGGCCGGGCTCGCCGCGGTGGCGCGGCACCGGCTTTCGACCTTGCTGGGACGCGGCGCATGAAGATCCTCTACAGCCACCGCATCGCCTCGCGCGACGGGCAGGGCGTGCATCTGGACGCCATGGTCGGCGCGTTGCGCGCCCAGGGCCACGAGGTGCGCCTCGTCGGTCCCGCGAGCTACGACCAGGCGCAGCTGGGCGGGGACAGCCCCTGGGTCGGCCGCCTCCGCCGAGCCCTGCCGCGCGGCGTCGCCGAGCTGGCGGAGCTCGCCTATGCGCTGCCGGCCACCTGGCGCCTCGCGCGCGCGGCGGCCGAATTCCAGCCCGACGTGATCTACGAAAGGGCCAATCTCTACCATCTGGCCGGGCGCATCGTGTCCTGGCTGCGGGACATCCCGCTGCTGCTGGAGGTCAATGCGCCGCTGGCGGAGGAACGGGCGCGCTTCGGCGGTCTGGGCCTGCCGCGCCTCGCCGCCTGGATCGAGCGGCTGGCCTGGCGGGGCGCCCATCGCGCATTGCCCGTGACCGAGGTGCTGGCCGGCCGGCTGCTGGCGGGCGGCGTCGCGCGGGAGCGCATCGCCGTGGTTCCGAACGGCATCCATCTCGACGAATTTCCCGAACCGCCGGCGATCGCGGAGCGTGACCCGCTCGTGCTCGGCTTCGTGGGCTTCGTGCGCGACTGGCACGGGCTGGACGGCGTTCTGCGCGGCATGGCCGAGTGGCAGGGGCCGCCGGCGCTCTCGCTCGTCGTGGTCGGCGACGGGCCGGCGCGGGCGAGCCTGGAGCGCCAGGCGCGGGAGCTCGGCATCGCCGACCGCGTGAGCTTCACCGGCTTGGCCGAGCGCGAGCGCATCCCGGCCCTCGTCGCGGGCTTCGACGTGGCCCTGCAGCCGGCCTCGGTGCCCTATGCCTCGCCGCTGAAGGTCTTCGAGTACATGGCCGCCGGGCGTGCGATCGTGGCGCCCGACCAGCCCAATATCCGCGAGGTGCTGGAGGAGGGGCGAACGGCGCTGCTCTTCGACCCCAGGGATCCGCGCGGGCTCTGGCAGGCGGTGCATCGGCTGGCCTCCTCGGCCGGGCTGCGCGCGCGCCTGGGCGCCGCCGCCCGCGGGGAGGTGCTGCGCCGCGACCTGACCTGGGAGGGCAATGCGCGCCGCGTGGTGGCCATCGCGGAGGCCGAGATCGCGGCGCTCGGTCGCGGACGGCCGCGCCGCGCGCGCCTGCCGCTCGCGGGACGTCCGTGATGGATCTGCCGACGGGACCCGGCCTGATGCAGGAACTCGCAAGCCGTTTCGACGTGCCGCGCGTGCTTCACGTCCTGCCGAGCTTCGCCGTCGGCGGCGCGCAGGTCCGCTTCGCCGCGCTCGCCAACCGGTTCCAGGGGCGCTGGCGGCACGGCGTGCTCTCGTTGAACGGCGACGATGCCTGCGCCGAGCGGATCGGGACGGGCGTGCCCCTGACCATGATCCCCGCGCCCGACCTCTCCCGCTGCACGATGCCGCAGCGGATCTGGCGCATCTGGCAGTTGCTGCGCGAATGGCGACCGGATGTGCTGGTGACCGGCAATTGGGGCAGCATGGAATGGGCGATCGCCAATCGCCTGCCGCCTGGCATCCGCCATCTGCACATGGAGGACGGCTTTGGCCCGGAGGAGGCGGTGACGCAGCTGCGCCGCCGCGTGCTGGCGCGCCAATGGGCCCTGCGGCGCAGCACGGTGATCCTGCCCTCCACGCGGCTGCTGCGCCTGGCGCAGGAGGAGTGGGGGCTGCCGCCCGGGGCCCTTCGCTACATTCCCAATGGCATCGACCTGGCGCGGTTCAGCCCCGACGGGCCGGTGGCGCCGCTCGACATTCCGGGCGAGGGGCCGGTCATCGGGACGGTCGCGGCCCTGCGGCCCGAAAAGGCGCTCGACCGGCTTCTGCGCGCCTGTGCCTTGGTGATGAAGTCCGGAACGCCGTTCCGCCTCGCCATCATTGGCGACGGCCCGCAGCGGCCATCGCTCGAAAGCCTCGCGGAGGAGTTGGGCCTCGGGGATCGCGTGCGGTTCGTGGGCGCCATGCCCGATCCCGCCGCGGCCTATCGCGCCTTCGACCTCTTCGCCCTGTCGTCGAGCACGGAGCAGATGCCCTTCTCGATCCTCGAGGCGATGGCGAGCGGCCTGGCCGTGGCCACGACCGATGTGGGCGACGTCCGCGCCATGCTGGCGCCCGAGAATCTGGGGCAGGTCTCGGCGCTGAGCGATGTCGCCTTCGCCGCGGCGCTGCACGCCCTGCTGGTGGATACGGCGCTGCGCCTGGCCGTCGGCGAGGCCAATCGTGCCCGCGCGGAGCGGGAGTTCGACCAGGAGGCGATGTTCCAGTCCTACGCCGTCCTCCTGGATGGCAGGGAGATCGCCTGATGGATGGTGGCACCGGCCGGCCGAACCCGGCCTCCCTGCGCGGGATCCCGCTGCATTGCCCCGGCGACGGCCAGCCTCTCATGCCAGGGGCGTCGACGCTATTCTGCACGCATTGCGGCAAGTCCTATCCGGTGATCAGCGGCATCCCGGTGCTCATCCATGACGAGCGGTCCGTCTTCGCCGTGGCCGACTACACGGAAGGGCCTGGCTATGAGGGCGCGGCCTATGGGCGGGCCGCGGATCGCGCGAGCGGCCCGCGGCGGCTCTGGCGGCGGTGGATGCGGCGCCTCGCCGAGGCGCCTTCGTCCATCCGGCATCCGGGTCAGGACGACGCGCTGGCCTATGTCGCGCGCCTCCATCAGGACCCGCGCGTCCTCGTCGTGGGCTCGGGCGGCCTGCGGCTGGGCAGGCCGGGCGATTGCGTCATCCAGACCGACGTCGCCTTCGCGCCTGGCGTCGACACCATCGCCGACGCGCATGACCTGCCTTTCCCGGATGCGAGCTTCGATCTGGTGGTGGCGGTCGCGGTGCTGGAGCACGTGGCGGATCCGCAGCGCTGCGTGACGGAGTTCCATCGCGTCCTGGCGCCGGGTGGATACATCCATGCGGTGACGCCCTTCCTGCAGCCCGTGCATATGGGCGCCTACGACTTCACGCGCTTCACGCCGATCGGCCATCGCCGCCTCTTCCGTCACTTCGACGAGGTGGCGGCCGGCGTCGCGATGGGCACCGGCAGCGTCGCGGCCTGGGCGCTGCAGAGTGTGCTGCTCTCCGTCTCTTCCCGGAACTGGTGGCGGGCGGGGGCGCGGGCGGTGTCGCTGATGGCGACGCCAATCCTCCGGCGTTTCGACCGGTGGCTGCCCAACGGCGCGGATGCGGCGGGCGGATGCTGGTTCTTCGGCCGGCGCCGTGATGGCGAGCCCATCTCCGACCGGTCTTTGATGCAGGGATATCGAGAGAGTTTCGGCCTCGGCCCGCTAAGCTTACCTGCTTTGGGAGATGAGGGCGCTCAACCACGAGATCGCCACTGAAACGTTCCCTCTTCCTGTAACCATCCATCCAACACTAGGGGTGATCATGGAAGTGAAGGGGAGTTGACATGCAATGACGGCCTACCTTGCTGGTTTTGGAATGTGGCAAAATCGTGGTTCATTCCCTGTTATGCTAAATATACAGGTATGTAAAGATTTTTGACAGAAAGTGAAGTTTAAGACGTATAGAGTTTTATCATTGATAAGAATTTTTTTATTTATCATTTTGATGTTTATAAGTAATTATAAATTTTTTGTTTTGGTAAATTTCTTGTCGTCGGATTTAATGATTCTTCGCTTTGGTTTCGGCGGTCTGGCGGGCAGATGAGCGCCGCTGTGTGAGAACTATCGGAGAATCCATTGCCCGACATTGTTAGTCTCGGTTTCGAGAATGCTGGCATCTCGACGTTGCAGGCCGGAGTGGCCAGCTTCGGCCAGGTCTTCCTTCCCGGTGAAGTTCCCCAGGGTTCTTCGCTCACCGCCGATTTCGGCGGCGTCTCCCACGCGGTTCAGCTCGATGTGAAGACACGCTACGCCGATGGTTCGGTGAAGATGGCGGTGCTGTCCGTCGAGCGTCCCGCCATCGCCGCCGGCACCACGCTCGACGTCAAGCTCGCGACCGGCGCGCCCACCTCCGCCGCTGCCATCGAGCTCAACCAGGCGCTGTCCGGCCACTCCTTCGTGGTCGATCTCGATATCCATGGCGGTTCGCATGTCAGCGTGGACGTGCTCGACGCCCTGCAGAAGGCCATGGCCGCCGGCACCGCCAGCTTCTGGCAGCAGGGTGAGCTGGCGACCCAGGCGCGCGTGGAGGTCGACCTCGCCGGCTCCCAGCGCCTCGTCTTCGACGTGACGGCCTATAAGGGCGGCGGCTTCTCGGTCGACGCCCAGTTCAACAACGACGGCGCCATGGGCGCCTCGGGCGGCCGCGTCGACTACGACCTCACCGTCCACATGGACGGCCGCGAGGCGGCCCGCGAGACGGTAAGCCAGGCCCAGTACCAGAACTGGCACGAGAGCTTCTCCAGCAACGCCGCCGATGGCGGGCAGGGGACGGGCGATCCCAGCGCCGGCTGGCTGAACATCCGGCACGACGTCTCCCATCTGCAGGAGGCCGGCGTCGTCGCCGGCTACGACCTGGGGCTTTCGGTCAATCCGAGCCTTCTCGCCGAATATGCCGCCGCCACCCAGGCCGCGGGCTGGGGCGATCCGCTCGCGATGAACGGCGTCTCGCCCTACATGCCGGGCACTGGCGGCCGCGCGGATATCGGCTTCACCACGCTGGCCAATACCTCCTGGCTGATCAGCCAGGACGCGCATGCGGCGGCCTATGCGATGGGCCAGGCAGAAGCTTCCGGCTCGGTGCCCTGGAACTTCTGGGACGCCGCGAACAAGACCTGGCTGAGCACCGACGACTATCCCCAGCTCTGGACGGATGGCCGCGGCGGCACCGGCACGCCCGGCGACGCCAACTCGGGCGGGCTCACCCAGCAGGTGCCGGACGACACGGGCTGGACCGTGGACGTCGCCCACCAGCCGAACCTCTCTTTCGTGCCCTATGTGCTGACGGGCGAGCGCTGGATGCTCGACAACCTTTCGGCGCAGGCTGCCTCCAACATCCTCGGCCAGTACCCGCCGACGCGCGGCGGTGCGGACGACAACGTCATCAACGAGAACCAGGTGCGAGGCGCGGCCTGGGCGCTGCGCGAGATCGACGAGGCGGCCTGGACCGCGCCGGATGGCAGCCCCGAGCAGGCCTATTTCCAGAAAGCCTCGGCCGACAACTACGCCTGGCTCGTCTCCAAGATCCCGGAATGGACCGCGCAGCAGGGCGAGGCGCATGGCTGGGTGCCGGGAAACTATGGCGCCGCGGGCGCGATGCCGCCCTGGCAGCAGGACTACTTCGCCTCCACCGTGATCGCGGCCGCCAGCCGCGGCAACGCGGATGCGCTGACCTTCCTGAACTGGCAGGCCAATTTCCTCGTGGGCCGCTTCACCCATGCGGCGGAGGGCTTCGACCAGCATGATGGCGCGGCCTATCTGATCGCCATCAGCGATACCGCTGATGGTTCCGCGCCCTACACGACCTGGGCGCAGATCGGCGAGCAGACCGAGGCGCGCGGCTGGAGCAACGGGGACGGCTGGTCCCAGACCCAGGGCGACTATGCGCAGCTGGCGCTGGCGACGCTGGCGGGCATCTACCGGCTGACCGGCTCGGCCGAGGCGAAGGCGGCCTATGACGCGCTGATGCACGACGCGCCGCCCTTCACCGGGACGAGCGACTACCAGCGCGACCCGACCTACGCCATCGCGGGACCGGACGGTTCGGCGCCGAAGCCGGGGGTCAGCCCCGACCATGTCGGCCAGGTGCCGGTGGTGACGCCGCCTGAACCCGGCAACGGTTCGGGCGAGCATCCGGGGACGGATCCGGGCACGATCCCCGGGACGGATCCGGGAACGCATCCCGGCACGGATCCCGGTACCCATCCCGGCACCGATCCGGGCACGACACCCGGTAAGCCGGAAGCCGGCCATCCTGGCGACCACGTCTCGCTTGCCGTCGTGCTCGGCGCGGAGAGCTGGAATGGCGACCCTCTCGCCGTCATTCGCGTCGACGGGGAGGAGGTGTTCCGCGGGACGGTCTCGGCCCAGCACACCGCCGGCGGCGAGAAGATCGATCTCGGCGACTACGCGGCGGACGCGGCGCATAAGATCACCGTGGAGTTCCTCAACGATGCCTGGGGCGGGTCGGCCGACACCGATCGCAACCTCCATGTCCAGGCCGTGCTGGTGAATGGCGTGGACACCGGCCAGCACCAGGCACTGCTGGAGAATGGCGAGGCGGACTTCGCCATCTCGCCCACCTCTCCGGGCACGACGCCGCCGGGCCAGACGGAAGGTGGCACCGCGCCGTCGACCGGGCCGGACGTGCTGCGCCTCGCGCTGTCGCAGGACGAATGGCGGGGCGATGCCCAGTACGCCGTCCTGGTCGATGGGCAGGAGGTAAGCCGCGGCGCGGTCACGGCGTCGCATGCGGCGGGGGAGCAGCAGTTCCTCGAGCTGACGGGCAACTTCTCCGACGGCGAGCATGCGGTGACGGTGCGCTTCCTCAACGATGCCTGGGGCGGAACCGCGGATACGGATCGAAACCTCTACCTCGATTCCGCTTCGCTGAACGGAGTGGATCTCCACTTCGCCGCAAGCCTTTTCAACGAAGGCGATGCGGCCTTCTCCTTCAGTGGCGCGAAGGCGGCGGCACCGGTGGCGCTCGCTGCGGCGGATGTCTCCCGGATCCTCGTCTCGGAGGACGGGCACGGGGTCACGGCGGCCACGCCGGGTGAGGGGGCGGGGCAAGAGGTCGCCGCGACCGCTTCGCAGGCCCAGACCGAGGCGGAGGCAATCGAGCTTCAGCATTCGATCGACCAGGGGCATGATCCGGCGGCCGCTTCCCTGCAGGACGGCGTGGGGACTGCCCCGGCGGATCACAACCTTTACGTTGAGGTCGTGTCATCCAACGAGATGGAGCATCATGTCCAAACCCCGGTGCCCCACCAGGGAGATGCGATTTTCTCGTTCTAGGACAGTCGATTAAATAGTTAATTGCGTTAGCTATGAGATTGCGTGCAATCCACGCTCTTCGTTCTGCGCAATTTGGGGCCGGGTATTTTCCGCAGAGCGACGCCCGGCTCCTATAATGATTGCAACCCTCGGGCGAGTTGGCGCCCGAGGGGCCCTTGCCGACCCAAAAATCCATGTCCTGGCCTGAGTATTTTCCGATCCTGTCACGGCGGCAGGGCGTCAGGTAATTTCCTTCTCGATCAGTCGTGTGACGAAAACCGCACGGCGCGATCAACTGGAAGGGAAACTCAGCCGTCCTATCCGTATTGAGGGCTGATGCCGAGCGCCACAGCGGCGTCACCAGGCTTCACCGAGGCATAGGTCAGTTATGTCCAGGTCACGGCGGCATATGGAAGTGAAGGAGGGTAAGGGATGCTGCACAGTGTGAAAATCGGATCTGGCGATGGCCGGATCGACACAAACGCCGGCCGCGCTCAGCTGGCCGACGAGGTGGGGCTCAATAACCGATCGCCGACTTCCGCCGATGCTCGGGTCGGTGTGCGGATCAAGGAGCTCCGGCGCGCCGCCGGTCATACGCAGAAGGAGATCGCCATGGCGATCGGCGTGACCGGCGCGCAGTTCCACCGCTACGAGACGGGCGCGACGCGCGTCGCCGCGAGCCGGCTCATGGCCATCGCAGCTGCTCTGGGCACGCGGCCCGAGGTGCTGATGAGCGCCAAGGCGACCACCCCGGCCATGCCCGCCCAGCTGCTCGACGGCGCGGCGTCCGACGATCTGGTCGAGCTCGTCGAGGCCTATGGGGCCATCAGCGATCCGCGCCGGCGGCTCGCCCTCATTGCCTTTGCCCGGGCCGTCGCCCGTGGCCCGGGATCGGATGAGGCCCTCACGGCGGAGTAGGACCACAGCCTCCTCCGTACGCCGGTTAAGGCGCGGCCACCACGATCCGGATCAGTTCCGAGAGTGACCGCGCACCCAGCTTGGACATCAGGGCCGCCCGGTGGTTCTCGACCGTCCTCTGGCTCAGGTTCAATTCCGCCGCGATGATCTTGTTCGGCATGCCGGCGACGATCCTTTCCAGGATCTCGCGCTGGCGTTGCGTGAGGCTGGCCAGGCGCACCGTCAGCTCTGTCCTTGAGGCTTGGTGCTGGGCGCTGGCTGCCACCTTCAGCATGGCCTTCTCGATGCTTCGCAGCAGCGCGTCGTACTGGACGGGGCGCTTGATGAAATCGATCGCGCCCTCCGAGATCGCCCGCACCGCCAGGCGGATGTCGCCTTGCTCGGCGAGCATGATCACCGGCAGCCGGTGGCTCAAAGGCCGCAGGATGCCCAGCAGCGCGAGGCCGCCCATCCCCGCCAGCGACCAGTCGACCAGCACGCAGCCGCGGCGTTCCGGCGTGTCGCTGTCGAGAAAGACCTCCGCGCTTGCGAAGCATTCCGTGACCCAGCCGTGGTTCTGCAGCCATTCCCCCATGGCGAGGCGTGAGGTGGCATCGCTGTTCACGATGAAGATCCGGCCCAGCGAGGCGGGCATCGTGGCGGGCGCGCTGGCCCGTGGAAGCTGGCGTCGGATGAGTTCGAGCAGTTCCTCAGGCCGGATCGACTCCGGCACGTGCGTGAAGTCGGCGCTGGCGATGTCATGCAGCAGGGCGGCTGGAAGATCGCCCGTCAGCAGGATGGCGGGCGGCGGCGGGTCCTGCGTGTCGCCGATCCGCCGTGCGAGATCGAGGCCGGTAAGGCGGCCAGGCAGCTCGTATTCCGCGACGATGAGCGCCGGCGGGTGCTCGACGGCAAGGCCGATGGCGTAGGGGGCGTCCGTCGCCAGCATCGCCGTATAGCCGTCCTGCTCGAGCAGGAGCCGCAGCGAGTCGGCGAGCATGGACATCTCGCCGACGATGAGGATCGGCCGTTGTCCCTCCTGATCCCCGCCGGAAAGCAGACGCGTTGCCGGGCGCGCGGCCGTCGGCAGTTCCATGATGAAGGCCGGCGTGCCCGGGACGCGTGTTTCGAGGCGGATCGGATGGCCGAGGAGCTCGCTCAGGCGATGCGCGACCTCCAGGCCGAAGCGGGAAGCATCTGCACTTTCGCCGAAGGCCGGCCCGTCCACGCGGGGATCGAAGGAGGCGCGGAGCACCGGAAGCGGGATCTGCAGCCCCTCGCTCCAGACCTCCAGGCCGAGAAGCTCGCCCCGGCGCCGGCAACCGACGAGGATCCGCCCCGTCGCCGTATAGCGCAGGAGGACGGAGATGAGGTTCCTCAGCACCTGGTGCAGGAGCTGCGCGTCGCTGACCACCACGCGCTCGCTTGCAAGGACGCGCCAGCGCAGGCCGCGCGCACGGACCTCCTGGGTGAAATCCAGGTCGATCTCCTCCAGCAGCGCGCCGAGCGCGAAGGTCGAGGAGCTCATGTTGAAGGTACCCAGATCGAGCCGGGCGCCGTCCTGCAAGGCATCCAGGATGCCCGACATTTCGCGCAGCCCGATCTCGAGGCCGCGCTGCTTCGGCGTCAGACCAGCCGGGCCTTCGGGCTCGCGCAGGCCCTGGGACAGCTCCTCGATATCCCGCAGCGAGGGGCGCAGCTCCTGGCTGATGGTGGCCAGGAGCCGCGATTTCTCGCGGTTGGCACGCTCGGCTGCCGCCTTCGCTTTTTCGAGGCCGGCGGTCGCGACGACGCGCTCGGTGACATCCTCCACGACGATGAGCGTCCGGCCCGGCGGCACGCGGCTGACCGCCAGCCGCAGCGTCCGCAGGCCCATCGCGGGCAGGGTGGCCTGGATCACGCAGTCCTCGATCCGCTCGAACCGGTCGTCGCGGCCGGTGAGGAAGGTTGCGAGATGCGGCACGGCGCGCAGCGCGGGTCCGATGAGCAGGCGGAGCGTATTCTCGTCGTCGTGCCCGTCATCGGAGCCGAAGGTCTCGTGGAAGGCGTCGTTGGCGAAGACGACGTGCAGGTTCGCGTCCATCATGACGACCGGCCGGCCGTAGCTCTGGACGATGTCGGCCGCCATGCCGCGTAGCGCATCCGCGCGGTTTCCAGCGGCCTTGGTCTCCCGGATATCGGCATAGGTGACGACCAGGCCGGTCACGGCCTCATGCCGGTCCAGGCAGGGATGGATCCGCCGCATGAGCCAGGCCCCGTCAGGCCCTTCCAGCTCCCGGCTAGCCGTCCCCCGCGTCGCCAGGACGCGCGCGGCGCCCTCCAGGAGGTCCGGGTCGTCGACCAACGGCGCGATATCGGCCAGCGGCCGGCCGATGTCGCCCGGGATCATCCGGAATGGCAGCAGCGGCGAGGAGGTGAAGAAGCGGATGGAGAGCGCCGGGTCGAGCACCAGCATCGCGATGCCGCAGCTGCGCAGGATATCCTGCAGCCGTTCCACGCCGCGCTGCCGCCGGCGCTCCTCCTCCAGCTGCGCATGGGCCGAGGCGAGTTCTTCCTGAAGCGACAACGCCTCTTCGCGCGCGAGGCTCGCTTGCTGCCGAAGGGCGGCGAGTTGCAGGCGCTGGCTCTCGATCGCTTCCCGCAGCGTCTCGCTTTCCTCGGCCAGGTCCGGGTCGATGGGTCTGCTCGGCTGCGGTGCGCCGGCCGGGGCAGCAACCGGCAGCTCGTGCAGGCTGACCAGCAGCAGTGCCCGATCACCGTCGCGCAGATGCCGCGCGCGGATGGCGACGGGTTGGGCGATGGAATCCGTCCCGGGGCGCAGGGCCTGCCAGGACTGGTCCTGGCCGGTTCGCCAGGCTTTTGTGACAGCGTGCGAAAGGCCGCGACGAAGCCACGGCGCGGCGTGGGAGAGGAGATCCTCCGGCGTGTCGCCGATCGCCACCTCGGCGAAGCGCTCGACGGGGCCGACCGTGGCGGCCACGCCCCTGGCTGCATCGATCAGGATGGCGGCGGGGTTGAATTCCTCGGCGGCGGCGCGCTTGGCCAGGGCGAGGTCCTGCGGCATCGCCTGGGCGGAGGCATTTCGCCGCGCCGGCGCCCGGGCACTGTCCATGGCCGCGATGCGCCGGAGGAGATGCGGCCGTACGGAGATCGGGTCGAACCCTGCATCGGCCGGAACCTCCTCGCCTTCCGGCAGGTAGAGCAGCCCCGCGGGGTTCAGCGCGAAGCGGAAGGCGCCCAGGACCCGCGATCGCGTCGCCGGCAGAAGCGCGCCCGGCAGGCTCGGGCAGGCGATGAGGTCGATGCGGGAGAAGGGGGGATCGTGCAGGAGCTCATGCGTGCCGAAGACGATGCGGGAGCGAAGCGCGTCTTCCACCCGCCATTCGCCGTCCTGCTCACGAAGATATCGCCCGACATGGGAGGGCGGGATCTTGGCGACGGCCTCGCGCGGATAGATGCCCCGGCGCGCCTGATCGATCGCGGCCGCGCTGGGGTCGGAAGCGAGGACCTGCAGGGCGAGGCCGGCCTGGATGGCCGCCGCATTGGCGGCCATCGCGATCGCGTAGGCGGCCTCGCCGGTGCCGCAGCCTGGCACCCAGACGCGAAGGTGGGCGGAGGCAGGGGCACGGGCGGCGGCCAGCGCTGGCAGGAAGCGTTCCTCGAGCATCGCAAGATCGGCGGGATCGCCGAGAAGGCCTTCCGGCTTCTGGGAAGCAGCACCAATCGCGGCGTCCATCCGCGGGCTTTCGCTGGGCGGGATTGCGCGCCGGGCCGCCCGGCGGGCGCGAAGCGGCCGGGCCTCGACGCTTTTGGGGTCGAGCCGGGCAGGGGGGGTTGTCTCGCCCTGGAACAATTCCTCCGCCCAGCCGGCGTGGCGGAGGGCAAGTTCCGCGTCGATGAGATGCCCGCCGGCCTCGCGGAACAGCTCGGCCCCGGGGAGTTGTCGCGAGGCCCTCGGCATGATGGCCACGGCCTTGGCGCCGTGGCTCATCGCGAGGTCGCGCAGCATGTCGTCGAAGGCAGCCCGCGGATCGGAGCGGGAGGCCGGCGCCAGTGCATGCAGCGCCCCCGCCGTCACGTTGAAGGCGCCCGCCGCGCTCACGTGAAGCTGGTCGGCCAGGATGGGCATTCCATCGGCGGCGGTGACGGCCGGAAGGGGCGGCGAGGTCGACAGCTGTTTCGTCAGCTGGGCCACCTGTTCCTGCGTGTCGAGAAAGAGGACGAAGCCCATCCGCCTGCCAAGCGGCAGGACCGCCAGGAGATCCGCGGCCTTTTCCAATCCTTCTGCCTGCAGCGTGACGATGATCTCCGCCAGGCAGGTGCTGGGGGAGTCGGCGTTCAAGCGCGTCCCCTCGTCATCGCTGTCCGAGCGAATGGGCGGTCATCGGGAGAGCCATCTCGGTTTGCATTCTGGTTTATATGATACCGAATTGCCGACTGGCCGCCATTAATAAAATCAGCGAAAAATACGAGTAAATTTTATATTTTGTGAAACTAATTTTCTTTTTGCGTCCAAAAATAGAATTAATTGTAAGTGTTATTCACATCCCTGGGATCGCACCTTGTCGGAGCGTCCCAGGCGTGGATGATCCGTCGATATTTCCGCGCCGACGACAGAAAAGCTGGAGCCTATTGCTCCGTGAAGGCGCGGGTCAGACTGTCGCGGATAGGTTGAGTCAAATATTTCCAGAAGCTTCGTGTCCCGATCTGAATGTAACTCTCAACCGGCATGCCCGCGACGAGCGTCACGCCGGGAAGCGCCGCCAGCTGCTCCTCGTCGATGCGGATATGCGCGCGGAAATGGCTGGCCTGGGTCTGCGGGTCCGTCGTCACGTCGGCGGCCACGAAGGTCACGTGGCCGTGCAGCACCGGAACCAGGCGCGCACGGAAGGCCGGGAGCCGCACATCGGCCGGAAGCCCGGCATGCACCACGTCGATGTCGTTCGGCTGCACATTGACCTCGGCGACCAGCCGATCGGCCGCGGGCACCAGATCCATGACGGGATCGCCGGGCCGCAGTACGGCGCCCAGCGTGAACTGGCGCAGGTTCACCACCGTGCCGGCCTCCGGCGCCAGAAGCTCGCGGCGCGCGGAGACATCGGCGGCCGCGCGCAGGCGCTCCTCCGCCTCGGCCAGGCGCCCGGCGACGTCCCGCGCCTCGGTCCCAACCTCCTGCCGGCGCATGTCGCGGGCCTGGGTGATGCCGTTCCGCGCCTCGGCGATCATGCCCTCGGCGCGTCGCACCTGGCCCAGAAGGTCCTGCTCCTGGCCTTCCAGCGCCGCCAGGCCCCGCTGCAGGGCCAGCAGGTCGGGAATGCGAGCCAGCCCCTGGCGCACCAGGTTGCTGCGCATCGCCTCCTCCTGCCGCATGAGATCGAGCTGCCGATGCGTCGCCTCGATCTGCCCCTCGGCGCCCGCGATCGCGGCCTGCTGTTGCGACACCCGCGATTCCAGGACCGTGAGCTGGCTGGCGAGGCTGGCCTGCCGCGCGTCGAAAAGCGCGCGCTGGCCGGCCATGGCTTCCTGCGCGCGGAAATTCCCGGCGGAGGCGAGATCGGCGGGGAAGCTGATCGCGGAGGCATCGGCGGCCTCGGCCTCCAGCCGTGCCGCCTGGGCGAGCAGCGCGAAGCGTTGCGCCCGGAAGCCTTCGAGCGCCGAGCCGGACTGAACGTCGTCCAGCCGCATGACGGGCTGCCCGGCCTCGACGCGGCTGCCGTCGCGCACCAGGATCTCCCGGACGATGCCGCCCTCGAGATGCGACAGCGTGCGCCGCGTGCCCTCGACCTTGATGACGCCCGGCGCGATCGCCGCCTCGGCCAACGGCGCGAGCACCGCCCAGGTCATGAACCCGCCGAAGAGGCCCACGGTGATGATCAGGCCGGCGGCGACGAGGCGCTTCGTGTGCGGGCGATCCCGGTCGCCGGTGCTGAAGTCCAGGCCGATGGCGGTGGCGGGCACGAGGCCCTGGCGGATGTTCATGGCGTTTCCTCCGCAACGGCGGCGAGGCGGGCGGCGGGCGGCGCCAGCCGGCGCATGACCTCGCCCCTGGGCCCGATGGTGGCGACGGTGCCGGCTTTCAGAACCAGCACCTTGTCGAGGGCCTGGACCAGCGAGGGCCGGTGCGTGACGGCCACGACCGTCGTGCCCTGCTCCTTCAGCGTGGCCAGGGCGCGGGCCAGCGCCTGCTCGCCCTCGCCGTCGAGGCTGGCGCTCGGCTCATCCAGCACGACGAACTTCGGATCGCCGAAGAAGGCGCGGGCCAGGCCGATCATCTGCCGCTGCCCGCCCGAGAGATGGATACCGCCCTCGCCGATCTGCGTGTCGTAGCCTTCGGGGAGGCGCAGGATCATCTCGTGGCAGCCGGCGAGCTTCGCGGCCTCGAAGACCGCTTCCGGCCCGGAATCGGTCAGGCGGGCGATGTTGCTGAACACGGTGCCGTCGAAGAGCTCGATATCTTGCGGCAGGTAGCCGACGTGGCGGCCGAAATCCTCGCGCTGCCAGAGGAAGACATCCGCGCCGTCGAGCCGGACATGGCCGGTGGAAGGCGGCGCCACGCCGACCAGCAGGCGCAGCAGCGTCGTCTTGCCGGCGGCCGACGGGCCGATGATGGCCAGGGATTCGCCGGGCGAGAGGGCGAAGCCGACGCCCTTGAGCACGGCCTCCTGGCTGCCCGGGATCACGTAGGAAAGGCGCTCGACCGAGAGCCAGCCGGCCGGGGAGGGCAGGCGCATCCCCTCGGGTCGAAGGCGGGGCAAGGCCAGGAAGGTCTGCAGCCGGCGGAAGGACTGCCGCGCGTCGACCAGCTGCTTCCAGGCGCCGACCAGCTGTTCGACCGGGGCCAGCGCCCGGCCCATGATGATGGAGGCCGCGATGGAGGAGCCCGCCGTCATCTGCTGCCGCAGCACCAGCCAGGCGCCGAGGCCCAGGATCGCGAGCTGGACGGCGAGGCGGGCGAAGCGGGTGAGGCCGGTGATCCAGCTGGCCCGGTCGGCCGCGCGGGACTGCGGCGGGATCATCCGCGCCACCTCCTCCTGCCAGCGCGACAGGACGGCCGGCAGCATCCCCATGCTGTCGATCACCTCGGCATTGCGGCCGATGGCGTCGGCGCGGCGCTGCGTGGCCTGGGCCGCCGTTCCCGCCTCCCGCAGCAGGCGCGTGGTCACGGCCTCGCTGACGAGGGTGAGGAGCATCAGCAGCAGGGCGCCGCCCAGCGCCACGGCGCCGAGGATCGGGTTCAGGAGGAAGATCACGAAGAGGTACACCGGCACCCAGGGCAGGTCGTAGATCGCCAGCATGCCGGGCGAACCGAGGTAGCCCCGAACCGTGGAAAGGTCCCGCAGCGCCTCCATGCGATAGGGCCGGCCGCGCAGCCGCGCCTCCAGCGCGCGCGCGAAGCCCTCGGGCGCGATCCGGCGCTCCATCCATCCCGCCATGCGGCGCATGATGGCGCCGCGGATCGCGTCCAGCGCGGCGAGGACGCCGATGGCCGCGATCGCGATGATGGTCAGATAGACGAGGGTGTCGGTGTTGCGCGTGGTCAGCACGCGGTCGAAGACCTGCATCATGTACAGCGACACCGTCAGCTGCAGCAGGTTCGCGACGCCGGAGAAGACGCCGACGGTCCAGAAAAGACCGCGGCACGAGGCGATGGCGCGCGTGAGCGCGGTATCGCCGGTGTTGGATATAGGACTTGCCATAGGGATGGGGCGCTGCGACCGAGGCCGCGTGGCTGATCTCCTGATGAGGGCCGCGTCGTGAGGGCCAGGGAGGAGAGGCCGGGTGGCCGGCGAGGCGGGCGATTGCGCCAGTCTGCTGCCATCCGTCCTCCCCGAGCCGGTCCCCGCCTTCGGCGGTCCTGGGCTGGAAACGCGACGGATCGCGCCTGGTCGGTGGCGGCGAAATGTATGCCGCATCGCAACAATGCAAGGATTTTAAACGGAGCTGCAGGTAAACTTTACGCCTCTCCGAGAGGCGCCGCAGCGGAAGGCGGGAGAGGAAGGCAAGCCTTCCTCTCCCCATCGAGCGATCCGGAGATCAGCTCTGGCGGCGCTTGCGGGCCGCGGCGAGGCCAAGCAGGCCGGCACCGAGGATCGCGAAGCTGGCAGGCTCCGGCACGGGGGTCGGGGTGGTGATCCGCGCATAGAGCTGGATGCTGTTCGAGCCGCCTTCCTGGCTGATGAAGGAGCTGCTGATGGTGGCGCCCCCATTGCTCGAGAAGCCGAGCAGCTCGATCGTGTAGGGCACGCCGCCGATCATGAAGGACGACGAGGTGGTCAGGTTGTTGAAGGTGATGCGGTCCGCGCAGGGCGTGGTGCTGGGATAGGCGCAGGGCGGGGTGTTCGGGGTCTCGTCGATCAGGAACTGGTAGCTGAAGGTCTGCGTGCTGGGCACGGCGCCCGCGATGGTGGTCGCGAGGTTCAGGCGGGCGGAGCTGGCCGCCGTGCCGCTGTTGATCGGCTCATTGTAGTGCGTCAGCGTGCCGAGCAGGAAGGTGGTGTCCGTGTTGACGACGGCTGCCGGCGGGTTGGCGGGATTGAAGCCCAGGCCGCTCTGGCTGTTCGAGGGGGAGCCCCAATGGACCTGCGTGACCGTGTTGTTGCCGGTGCCCGAGGTGCCCGTGTTGACGTTGGTGCCGCCGACCACGTTCGACCAGCTCGGCGCCGTGGCATTGATGGTGACGGAGGCGGCGCTGGCGACAGCAGGGCCGAAGATGACTGCCATCGATAGGGCGGCGGCAGAAGCGGCGCCGCGCATATTCATGAACATGATAGCTCTCCCTGGTTTCGTCGCGCCCCGGGGTTGGAGTGCCGACCAATCAGGCAAAGCAGGTTCCGTGCCACTCTATAATATTAAGTGATTTCAGTAATATACTGACGAAAATCTGGACTCCGGAATTCGAGGTGTCAACTTCGCCGACCAGGTCATCGGGGCGAAACGGCACCCGCCGCCGTTCCGCCCCGCCCCGCGCCTCGTCAGCCCGCGCGCTTCGCCCGTTCCGCGATGGCCCGGGCGCGCACCAGCAGCGCCTCGGCGCGCTGCACGATGGGGATGTCGATCATCTTTCCGTCCAGCGACCAGGAGCCGCGACCGGCTGCCGCGGCCTCCTTGTCCAGCGTCACGATCTTCTCGGCCCGCGCGACCGCCTCGGCCGAGGGGCTGAAGCCGGCATTGAGGACGGGGACCTGCGCCGGATGGATCGCCGAGGCGCCGACGAAGCCATAGGAGGCCGAGAGGCGCACGATCCGCTCGTATTCTTTCAGATCCGAGTAGTCGGCGACGGTGCCGATCGTGCCCATGGGCATCAGCCCATGCGTCCGCGCCGCCTGCAGCACCTGCTGCTTGGGCAGCAGCAGCGTCTCGGCCGTCGGCTCGCCGCCCATCTCCGTGGCGTAGTCCTCGGCGCCGAGCGAGAGGCCGAGGTTGCGCGGCGTGGCGCGCGCGATCTCCTGCGCGTTGGCCAGCGGCCCCGGCGCCTCGATCAGCACCATGAAGCGCAGCGTGCGGTCGGGGATGCCGCGCTGCGCCTCAAGCCGCGAGACGAGCTCGTCGAGCAGGCGCAGATGGTCCGGCCCCTCGGCCTTGGTGATCATGAGGCCGTCGACGCCGGGCAGCACCGCCGCCTCCAGGTCGCGCACGGCGAGCTCCAGCGGCTGATTGATGCGGACCAGGATGTCCGAGACGCCCTCCCTGCGGATGCGCTCCACCGCGGCGGGCAAGGCCTTGCGCGCCTCGGCCTTGTCGGCGGGGGCGATGCTGTCCTCGAGGTCGAGCTGGATGACGTCCGCGCCGCGCGAGGAAGCCTTGGCCAGGAAGCGCTCGACATTCACCGGCACGAAGAGGCCGGAGCGCCAGACGGGATGGGCGGGAAGGGGCATGATCAAATCCTCGCGAATCAGGCGGGGATGCTGTCCCCGATCCCGGCCCGCGCGAAGCCCCTTCCGGCCGGCCTCAGTCGAGGATCGCCTGGTAGACGAGGGCGTTGATGACGCGGCGATAGTATTGGCGCAGCACGCCGGGCGTGGAGGCCATGAAGACGACGGCCAGCTCCTCCTGCGGGTCCACCCACATCGCGGTGCCATAGGCGCCGTTCCAGCTGAACATGCCCGGATTGCCGAGCATCGTGGCGCCACCCTCGCGCCGCACGGCGACGGTGAGGCCGAAGCCCCAGTTCACCATGTTGCCCTCGGTCTGGGTCAGGTTGTTGCGGATGTCGGGGTAGAGATGGTCGCGCGCCATCTCGGCCACGCTGGCGCGGGAGAGGATGCGCCGGCCGTCCAGCGCGCCGCCGTTCAGCAGCATCTGCGCGAAGCGGATATAGTCGCCGGCGGTGGAGACGGCGCAGCCGCCGCCGCAGTCCAGGCGCGGGGCACTCAGCCCCATCTCCACGGATTGCGGCCGGCCCGTCGTCGGATCCGTCGGCAGGGGCGTCGCATAGCGCGGCCGCTGCGCCTCGCTCACCAGGAAGCCGCTATCGGCCATGCCGAGGGGGGTGAAGATGCGCTGCGCCATGACCTCGCCGAGCCGCTGCTCGGTCTGCTGCTCGACCACGGCGCCCAGCACGTCGATGGACAGGCTGTAGTCCCAGACGCTGGCGGGCTGATAAAGCAGCGGCAGCGAGGCGAGCTTCGCGATCAGCCCGTTCGTGTCGTAGTCGCGCGCGGCGGCGCTGGAGGAGGCCGGGTAGAGCCGGTGCAGCGCGGTCGTCCCCCGGCCGCCATAGGTGATGCCCGAGGTGTGCCGCGCGAGGTCCGTCAGCGTGATCGGGCGGACCGCCGGCACGGTGTTGTCGGGGTTGCCGTCCACGGCCACGCGGCGGTCGCCGAGCGTGGGGAAGAAGCGCGTGATGGGGTCGCCGAGGGCGAGGCGCCCTTCCTCCAGCAGCGTCATCAGCGCCACGCCGGTCAGCGGCTTGGTCATGCTGGCGATGGGGAAGATGGCGTCCAGCGGCATGGGGCGCGTGCGCGCGCCGTCCAGATGGCCGAAGGCCTGGAAATAGGCGAGCCGGCCGCGGCGGGCGATGGCGATGACCGCGCCGGGAAGCTGCCCCCGCGCGACGTCTGCCTCCATCGTGGTGCGGATCCGGTCCAGCCTCTCGGCCGAGAAGCCCAGGGCCTCCGGTGCGGCGCGGGGCAGGGGATCGGCCGCACGGACGGGCGGCGCAGCGGTGAGGGCCAGCAGGGCCAGGCTCGCCAGAAGCAGTTTCCTCATGGACCGGAATCTCCCAGGGCCCGGCTTGGATGCGGGCCTTGGCGCCAGCCTATTCCCCGGCATCGGGAATGCTCAATGGCCCTTTCGGTGCCGGCCGGTCAGGCGGGCGCGGTCTCGCGGGGCGGGTAGTTCAGCTCCACCGCGATGCCGTCGGGATCGTGCAGGAAGAGCTGCGTCTGGCGGTCGCGCGGGACGATCCGCTCCTCGAAGGCGACGCCGCTCTTCTTCAGCCGTTCCCGCATCTCGGCCAGGCCGGTGCAGGAGAAGGCGATATGGTCGAACAGCCCCGTGGGGCCCGCGACGCGATCGGGCCAGCCGGCCTCGCGCTGTGGCCTTGCGCCGACCAGATGGACCGTCGGCGCGCCGCCGCAATAGAGCCAGTGCCCCTCGAAGCCGAGCGGTGGGCGATGGCCCTCCTCCAGGCCCAGCACCTCCACGTAGAAGTCGCGCGTCCGGGCAAGATCGACGGCGCGGATGGTGTAGTGGTTCAGGCCTTCCAACGGCATGGCACGATCCT
Source organism: Roseococcus pinisoli (assembly GCF_018413645.1). Taxonomy (GTDB): domain Bacteria; phylum Pseudomonadota; class Alphaproteobacteria; order Acetobacterales; family Acetobacteraceae; genus Roseococcus; species Roseococcus pinisoli. The sequence continues at coordinate 1,065,069 of NZ_JAHCDA010000002.1, read as the reverse complement.
TCCGGTCAGGGGAAACGGGGATACAGGCTGAGCGTGTTCGCGCGTGCCCGCATCGCGGTCGCGCTTCGATGAAGGCAGCGGATGTTCGCCGGCGGCGCACATGCGGCGCTGGCCTCCCCGGATGATGGTCCGGGAAGTGTCGCGCCGCGCCGGCGGCTCCGTCAATCGCGGTAATTCAACCCAGCCGCGGGTCCAGCCAGGGCTGCGTCATCTCGATCCAGGGCGTTGCCCGGGCGCCGTCCTCGTCCAGCGCGATGCCGAGGCCGGGAACCTCGGGCAGGCGGGCCTCGCCGGGGCCGAAGCGCAGGTCGTGGCCGGGGGCCATGGTGAAGAAGCGCTCCGTCTCGCCGAACTGCACCTCGAGCGGCAGCAGGTTCGGCAGCGTGGCGCAGAGATGCACCGAATGGGCGTGGCAGACGGGCCCGGTCGGGTTGTGCGGCGCGATCTCGATGCCCGCGGTCTGCGCCAGCGCCGCGATGCGCCGGATCTCCTCATGCCCGCCCGCGTATTTGATGTCGGGCATCAGCACGTCATAGCAGCCGGCCTCGACGATCGTGCGATAGGCGCCGAGCCCGGCCAGCGTCTCCGCGCCGGCGAGGCGCATGCCGCGGTCGTTGGCCAGCGAGCGGATGGCGCGGATCGCGGCGTGGTTCGCCTCGGAAACCGGGCATTCCAGCCAGAAGAGCCCGAAGGGCGCGACGTCGCGCACCAGGCCCGCGGCCCCGCCCGGCGAAAAGCGCCAATGCGCATCCACCATGATGTCCACCGCCGGCCCGACTTCCTCGCGGACCGCGGCGATGCGCGCGAGGCCCTGGTGATAGGCCGCGCGCTGGGCGGGATCGGCCGCGTCCTCCCAGACCAGGGGCTCGAAGGGCGCGAGCTTCACGGCGCGGAAGCCGGCCTGCAGCGCGCGGCGCGCGGCGGCGGCGAAGCCCTCGGGCGTGCGCGGGTTCGCGCCGCGGTTGATGTTGGCATAGAGCGGCACCGCCGCACGCAGCGCGCCGCCCAGCATGGCGTGGATCGGCCGCCCGGCCGCCTGGCCCGCGATGTCCCACAGCGCCTGCTCCAGCGCGGAGATCAGCGAATGCGCGACCAGCCCGCCGGGCGCATGCGGGATGAGGCGCGCGATGGCGTTGCGCGCCAGGGCATCGGCGCCGGCGAGGCGGGCCGCCAGCCGGCGGGCCTCGGCCTCCAGCAGCGCCTCGTGATCGGCGAGGGTGCATTCGCCGATCCCGGTCAGCCCGTCCTCGGTGCGGACGAGCACGAAGCACCAGTTGGTCTTGGGCGTGACGTTGACGCCGAGGAAGTCGACGCTCGCGATGCGGGTCATTGCGCCTGGATCCCCACGGCATCGGCCAGGCCGCGCCATTGCGTGATGTCGCTCTGGAGGCGGGCCTGCAGCTCCTCGGGCGAGGAGACGACGAGCGTGCCGCCGAGCTGCCGGATGCGCGAGCTCAGCGCCGCATCTTCGCGCAGCTTCGCGAGTTCCGCGCGGGCGCGCTCGCGGATGGCGGGCGGCGTGCCGCGCGGCGCCAGCAGGGCGTTCCAGGCCAGTGTCTCGAAGCCTGGCAGGCCGCTCTCCTCCATGGTGGGCAGCTCGGGCAGGTCGGGCTGCCGGCGGCGCGAGGTCACGGCCAGCGCCCGCACCTCGCCGCTGCGCAGCTGCGGCATGACGTTCACGAGGTTGGCGAAGGCCAGCGGCGTTTCGCCCGCCAGCACCGCCTGAACGAGGCCCGCGGCGCCGCGATAGGGCACGTGCTGGATGTCGAGCCCGGTGCGGTGGCGGAACAGCTCCATGGACATATGCGCCGAGGAGCCGACGCCGGCCGAGGCATAGCTGAACTGGCCGGGCCGCGCCCGGATCGTCTCGACGAGCTCGGCGACCGTCGTCACCGGCAGCAGCGAGGGCTTCACGAAGAGCACGTTGGGCCCCACGACCAGCAGCGACACCGGGTCGAAGGCGGTGGCGAGGTCGTAGGGAAGGTCGCGGTAGATCGCGGCGTTGATGCCGTTGGAGCCGGCATTGCCGAGCAGGAAGGTGTAGCCGTCCGGCGTCGCGCGATAGGCGGCCTCGACGCCGATGCGCCCGCCGGCGCCGACGCGGTTCTCCACGATCCAGGGCTGGCCCATCGCCGCTTCCAGCAGCGGCGCCAGGAGGCGGGCCGTCGTGTCGTTGCCGGTGCCGGGCGAGTCAGGAACGATGAGGCGCACCGCCCGCTGGGGCCAGCGCGCCGCCGGATCGGCGCTCTGCGCCTGCCCTTTGCCGGCCGCGAGAACCCCCGCCGCCGCGCCCATCAATCCACGTCGTTGCATGATGCCGCTCCTCGTCGCGCCTAACTCGCGCAGCTGCGCGCCGCAGGCAAGGGCGATGCCACTTTGCGGTGGCGCGCAAGGTCGCTAGGCTGCCCTCGTAATGAACAGCGGCGAAGACCGCGTTCACCCAGGGGAAAACGAATGTCCATCACCCGACGCTCCATGCTGGCCGCGCCCGCGCTGCTGACTGGCGTGCCCGCCCTGGCGCAGGGCGCGCCCATCAAGGTCGGCGCGCTGCACCCCCTCACCGGGGTCGCGGCCTCGGCCGGCAATGCCGCGAAAGCCGCCCTCGAACTCGCTGTGGAGCTGATCAACACGCCGCAGCCCGACCTTGCGGCGATGCCGCTGATGGCGACGACGGGCTTCCCCGCGATCGGCGGCCGCCCGCTGCAGCTCGTCCTGGCGGACCAGCAGGGCAGTCCCTCGGTCGCGCAGAACCAGGCGCTGCGCCTCATCACGCAGGAGCGCGTCGTCGCTTTGACCGGCGGCTATCAGTCGGGCCTGACCCAGACGGCCAGCGCCATCGCCGAGCGGCACGGCATTCCTTACGTGAACGGCGAGTCCGTCGCGACGAACCTGACGGAGCGCGGCTTCCGCTGGTTCTTCCGCACGACGCCCATCGGCCCCGACATCGCGGCCATCTACATGGAGTTCCTGAAGGCGGCCCGCGTCAATGACCGCCCGATCTCGAAGATCGCGATCGTCAACGAGAACACCGAATACGGCACGTCGATCGCGGACGTCATCCGCCGCACCGCCGATGCCCATGGCCTCTCCATCGCGCTGCAGATCCCCTACGCGGCCAACAGCGCCGACGTCTCGGCGCAGGTGCTGCAGCTGAAGGACGCGCAGCCCGATGTTGCGATCTTCATCAGCTACACCTCGGATGCCATCCTCTATGCCCGCACCATGCGCGCGCAGGGCTACCGTCCGCCCATCCTGATCGGCGACAACTCCGGCTTCTCGGACGACAATTTCGTGCAGACGGCGGGCGACACCGCGCAGGGCATCATCAACCGCAGCGCTTTCGACCCGAGCCGGCCGGGTAGCAATTCCTTCAAGATCAACGCGCTCTACAAGGCCCGCACCGGCCGCGAGATGGACGACACCACCGCGCGCACCATGCAGGGCTTCCTCGTCACCTGCGACGCCATCAATCGCGCGGGCTCGACGCAGCCGGCCGCCATCCAGGCGGCGCTGCGCGCGACTGACCTGAAGGCCGAGCAGCTGATGATCGGGTATCGCGGCGTGCGCTTCGACGAGAAGGGGCAGAACACGCTGGCCTCCGTTCTGCTGGTGCAGCTGCGCGGCCGCGAATATGTCTCGGTCTGGCCGACCGAGACCGCCACCTCGCAATTGCAGCTTCCCTATCGCGGCTGGGAGTGAGCAACTCCCCATGATCCTTGCGCAGGTGGTGCTGAACGGTTTCCTGGTAGGGGCCGTTTATGCGTTGTTCTCATCCGGCCTCACCTTGATCTGGGGCATGATGAACGTGGTCAACTTCGCCCATGGCGACTTCGTCATGATCGCGATGTACGTCGCCTTCATCGCCTTCACGGCGCTGCATCTGGGGCCGGAGTTCTTCGTGCCGCTGGCCGCGATGATGCTCTTTCTTCTCGGTGTCGTCGTCTATTACGGGCTGGTGCGCCACGTTATGCGCGGCCCCATCCTGGCGCAGATCCTGGGCACCTTCGGGCTGGCCTTGGTCCTTCGCTACGCCACGCTTTGGATATTCTCCGCCAATTTCCTGTCGCTGCCGGAGAACCTGCTGGGGGAAGTGCAGACCGTGGCCGGCCTGCGCCTGGAACCCTCGCGTGTCGTGGCGGGGATCGCGGCGCTGATCCTGACCATCGGCCTGCATCTGCTGCTCACGCGAACCGCGCTGGGCAGCCGCCTGCTCGCCGTGGCGGAGGATCGGAACGCGGCCATGCTGGTCGGCATCCGGCCTGATCCCATGCAGGCCCTGGCCTGGGGCCTAGGTGCTGCCTGCACGGGGGTGGCCGGCGCCCTCATCGCGCTGTTTTTCTACATCACGCCAACGGTGGGCGAATCCCTCGCGCTGATCGCCTTCGTGGTCGTCTGTCTGGGCGGTTTCGGCAGCGTGCCGGGGGCATTGGTGGCGGGCCTGACCATCGGGATCATCGAATCCCTGACCTCCTTCTGGATCGGGCCGGCCTTCAAGGACGTCGTCGTCTTCATTCTCTTCCTCGCCGTTCTGTGGTTCCGGCCGCAGGGTCTGCTGGGCAAGGCATGAGCGCGAAGACGATGCCGGCAGCGCCCCGCGCCGCGAGCCGGCTGCTCCTTGGCGCGCTGGTGCTGGCCGCCGTGCTGGTCTGGCCACTGCTGATCGAGGATCAGTTCTACCAGCGCGTCGGCGCGCTGGTGATGCTGGCCGCGCTGTCCGCCTCGGCCTGGAACCTGGTCGGCGGCTATGCCGGCCAGATCTCGATCGGCCATGTGCTGTTCTTCGGCTGTGGCGCCTATGCGTCGCTGCTGGGCTTCACCTGGTTCGAATGGGCGCCGATCCTGGGCGCGCCCTTCGGCGTCGCGGTGTCGCTCCTGCTGGCGCTCGTCGTCGGCCGGCCGACGCTGCGGCTGAAGGGCCACTACTTCTCGATGGCGACGATCGCCCTGGCCGAGCTCGCGCGGATCATCGTCACCAATACGCCGATCCTCGGTGGGGCCGTGGGTGTCTCGGGGCCGGCGATGCCGCGGTCGGTGCTCGATCTCTCCTTCATCAGCCCCCTGCCTTATTATTATATCTTCGGCGGCGTCCTGGGCGTTCTCCTGCTCTTCACCTGGTGGATGAGCCGCTCGCGCATGGGCTTCTATCTCCGCGCGATCCGTGGGCAGGAGCGGGCGGCGCGCAGCCTCGGGGTGCCGGCGGAGCGCTACAAGATGTATGCGCTTCTGGCGTCGGCGGGCTTCACCTCGCTCGCGGGCTCGCTCTATGCGGCCATGCTGGGCTTCGTCGATCCCGATAGCGGACTTGGCATCCTTCTCTCGGTCAAGATGGTGATCGCGGCGGCGCTGGGCGGCGCGGGCACCTTGTTCGGTCCGCTGGTCGGCGCGGCGATCCTGGTACCCCTCGAGGAGATCACCAACGCGATGTTCGGCGGAAGCGGCACGGGCGTCACCTATGTCGTCTACGGCGCCATCATCGTGTTCATCAGCCGTTTCGCACCGGGAGGGCTGGCCGAGATCCTGTCCCGCCTCAAGGCCTGGAGGGCGCGACATGCCGGCTGATGCCCCTTTGCTGGAAGCCCGCGACATCGTCGTCGCCTTCGGAAGCTTCCGCGCGGTCGACGGCGCCTCGCTCAGTATCGGCAAGGGCGAGATCATCGGGCTGATCGGGCCGAACGGCGCGGGGAAGAGCACCTTCTTCAACTGCCTGGCAGGAGACCGGCAGCCGGCTTCGGGCACGATCATGCTGCGGGGCCACGACGTGACACGGGCCACGCCCGAGGAGCATGCGCGCCTGGGCCTCGCTCGGAGCTGGCAGGTGCCCGCGGTGTTCGACGACCTGAGCGTGCTGGAGAACGTGATGGTGGGTGCCTTCCTGCGGCACCCGCGCACCGCCGATGCCGTGGCTGCCGCCGAGAAGGTGATCGACTTCACCGGCCTGCGCCCCATCGCGGCGGCACGGTCCGGCAGCCTGGGGACACCAGCGCGCAAGCGCCTGGAGATCGCCCGTGCCCTGGCGACGGAGCCCGAGATCCTGCTGCTCGACGAGGCACTGGCCGGCCTGACGCCCACGGAGGTACGGGCCGCCATCGAGCTGGTGCGCCGCATCCATGCGCGCGGCATCACCCTCGTCATCGTGGAGCATGTGATGGAGGTCATCCTGTCGCTCGCGAACCGGGCCGTGGTCTTCCACCAGGGCAAGGTGATCGCGCAGGGGGCGCCTAAGGACGTGGTGCAGGACCCGGGGGTCATCGAGGCCTATCTGGGCCGCAGCCTCAACCGGAAGGCGAGGGCATGACCGACGCGCTGCTGAGCGTCCGGAACCTCGAGGTCCGCTACGGCGATCTCGTGGGCGTGTCGGACGTGTCGCTGGAGGTTCGCAAGGGTGAGGTGGTCGCGCTGCTCGGCTCGAACGGGGCGGGCAAGACCACGGTGCTGAACGCGATCATCGGCCTCGTCCGGCCCACGGCGGGCCAGGTGCTGTGGGAGGGCGCTTCGATCGCCGGTCAGCCGGCTTTTGCGGTCGTCGGCCGCGGGCTTGCCCTGGCGCCGGAGGGCTGGCGGCTCTTCGTGAACCAGACCGTGGAGCAGAACCTGCGCCTGGGCGCCACGCCGCTGGGAAACCGCAAGCGCGAGGCGGAACTGCTGGAGAAGGTCTTCGCCTTCCTGCCGAAGCTCAAGGAACGGCGGCGCCAGGCGGCTGGCACGCTCTCCGGCGGCGAGCGGCAGATGCTGGCGGTGGGGCGCGCGCTGATGAGCGCGCCGCGCCTGCTGCTTCTGGATGAGCCGTCGCTGGGCCTCGCGCCGGCCATCGTCGAGATGATGTACGAGAAGCTGCAGGTCCTGCGCGACGAGGGGCTGACCTTGCTCATCGCGGAACAGTCCGTCGAGCTCGCGCTGGACATTGCCGACCGGGGCTACGTCATCCAGACCGGTCGCTCCGTGCTGGAGGGGCCGGCGGACGAACTGGCCCGCAGCCCCGAGGTGCAGCGGGCCTATCTGGGCATCGGCGGCGATGAGGCCCCGGCGTGAGATGACATCAATGGGATCGAGGAGGTCGCGGCTCGGCTGGGGGCGTGCCGCTGAACCGCATCGCGATGGAGCAGGGCTTCGTCTCGTTCTGGGAGCCACGCGACGAGGTGCCGTTGCACCGGCGAGGAGATCTTCCCGCGCGACGGCGAGGCGAGTGCCCTGGGCGTGCAGGCGTTGATCGAGACGAGCGCCCTGATTCGCGAATTGCCGTCCCGGGCGAAAACCCGGGCCGAGGATTACATCGACCTCCTGGCTGGCTGAGGCACGCGCCTCCCTTTGGAGGGGGAGGGAGCCGGGCACGCCGGCTCCCCATGGGTGTCAGCTCTTGAAGTACCACTGATCCGGGCGGGCGCCCCAGGGCGTGCGGCAGTGCTGGGAAATGCCCGTTCGCGCCGGCACGTTCTCCAGCTTCTCGCTCACCACGCGCACGCCCATGAAGGCCGGCGAGAGCCCGACGAGGCCGATGCCCCATTGCTCGTCGACCGCGATTTTCCAGACTTCCTTGGCCGTCTGGTTGCGCTCCTCCTGCCGCTGACCGGATGCCGAGCGCATCAGCTCGTAGGCACGGAGCAGCTTGGGATCCGTCGGCGCTTCGCCGCGCGCGCCGTTGGAAGCGTACCAGTGCGAATAGACATTGCTGATGACAGCGCCGATCGGGTCCACCGGCAGGGTATAACGCGGGTAAAGGTAGAGGCTCTCCGTCCCGTTATTGGTCCAGAGCGCGATCTGGTGCTGGTCCGTATAAGCGCGCGTGTACCAGAGGCTGCGCTCCATCACCTTCACGTCGGTCGCGATGCCGATCTGGCGCCAATGCTGGGCGATCATCTCGGCCTGCTGCGGCCAGGTGGGGGAGAGCGTCTGGCCCACCGCGATCTCGATGCGCAGGCGCTGGCCGTTGTCGCGCCGGAGGCGGAAGCCCTCGCGATCCTTACGCTGCAGGCCGATGCCGTCCAGCAGGCGGTTGGCCTGCGGGATGTCGAGCGTGGACCATTTCTGGCGCCATTCCGGCCCGGGATTCTCGGGCAGGTTGTCGTCCGGCACGACCGAGCCCGGCGTGCCGAGGCCGAGCCAGAAGGCCTCGTTCAGCTGGTCGCGGTCGATGCCCAGCGCCAGGGCGCGGCGGAAGTCCACCTTGGCCAGCAGGTCGCCGATCTCGGCGTCCTCCTTGTAGGTGATGGTCGGGAAGAGCACGGAATCGGCGCCGTTGAAGCCCGGGTCCAGATGCACCTTGTAGCGGCTGCGCTGCTGGTTCTCGATGATCACCGGCAGCTTGCCGAGGTCGATGAAGCGCTCCTGGTAGTCGTATTCGCCGGCGATGGCGCGCAGGTTGATGACCTCGGGATTCTCGGCCAGCGACATCTGCACGCGGTCGATATAGGGCAGCTGCTGCCCCTCGGTGTCGACGGCGTAGTAGTAAGGGTTGCGCTCCAGCACCCAGAGCTGGGTGTTGATGGGCTGCACCATCCGCCAGGCCGAAAGGGTCGGCAGGTCGCGGTTCAGGCGCCAGTCGGACCTGTACTTGAAGTGCTCCACCCAATTGCCGAAGCCGGCCGCGCGGGCCTGGGCGGTGAGCTGCTCCATCGGCGTGTACTTGGGCAGGAAGGCCTTGAGGTAGTTGGCCGGCGCATAGATGCCGTAGCTCTGGCCCTGCGACTGCTGCCGCGTGTTGCCGCCGCCGATGAGCGTGTCGCCGGCCAGCATCTGCGGGAACAGGAAGTACGGGTCGTCGAATTCGAAGGCGATCGTGTGCTCGTCGACCTTCACGATCCGGCCCGGCTTGCCGTTGGAGGCCAGCTCCGGCGCGGGCGAGGGGACGAGGTCGCGGTTGGCGTAGATGTCGTTGAAGTAGAACAGCCAGTCATCCGCGGTGTGCGGCGAGCCGTCGGACCATTTCTGCCCGCGGCGCAGGAAGACCGTGGTGCGGCGGCCGTCGTCGCTCACCTCGTAGCCGCGGGCGAGGCAGGGCTGCAGCTCCGTGCCGGAAGCATCGAAGAAGAGCGGCTTGTCGGCCGACATGATGCGGTTGCCGTTCTCGCTGTCGCCCGGGCCGATGAAGCCGCGGCGCCAGGTGCCGCCGTACTTGCCGACGCTGCGCAGCGGCTGCACGACCATCACGTCCTGAGGCAGGCGCTGGTCGACGGGCGGCAGGCGGCCGGCGCGGACCTGCTCGGCCAGCATCGGCGCTTCCTTGAACTGCCGGGGACGGCGGGCCTCGTCGGTGACGATGGTCGGCCCCTCAAGCTGGCCGATCAGGCCCGAATCATGAAAGCTGCCGCCGGTCTGCGCGACGGCCGCGCCGGCGACCCCGGTCAGGGCCAAAGCCCCCAATTCCCTGCGCCGCATGGCGTTTCTCCCTCTGTTTCTTGGTTTAGCGGACGCCGACGAGATCGAGCTCGGCGGCGCGATGGCAACTGACGTAACGGCCCGAGCCCGTCGGCGTCAGCTCCGGCCGCTCGATGCGGCAGCGATCGACGGCATAGGGGCAGCGCGGGTGGAAGGCGCAGCCGGGCGGCGGGTTGGCCGGGTCGGCCACCTCGCCCTGGGCCACGCGGCGCCGGCCGCGGCGCGACGGGTCGGGCGCCGGGACCGCTGCCAGCAGGGCCTCGGTGTAAGGATGCAGCGGGGCGCGGTAGAGCGTGTCCGTCGGCGCCACCTCGACGATGCGGCCGACATACATCACCGCCACCCGGTCGCTCACGTGGCGCACCACGCTGAGGTCATGCGCCACGAAGAGCATGGACAGGCCCAGCCGGTCCTGAAGGTCGAGCAGCAGGTTGATGATCTGCGCCTGCACCGAGACGTCGAGGGCCGAGACCGGCTCGTCCGCCACCACCAGCCGGGGGTTCAGGGCGAGGGCGCGGGCGATGCCCACGCGCTGCCGCTGCCCGCCCGAGAAGGCATGGGGGAAGCGGATGCGCGCGCTCTGCGGCATCTGCACGAGCTCCAGTAGCTCGGCCACGCGGTCCCGCCGCTCGGCCGCCGGCACGCCGTTGACCTTCAGCGGCTCCGCGATGATGTCGCCGACCATCATGCGCGGATTCAGCGACGCATAGGGGTCCTGGAAGATCATCTGGATATGCCGCCGCAGCGGCCGGACCTGGCGCTTCGGCAGGGTGGCGAGGTCCACCGTCTCCGTCTCGCTGGTGGCGAAGCGGATGGCGCCGGAGGTGACGGTGAGCGCGCGCAGGATGCAGCGGGAGACGGTGGTCTTGCCGCAGCCGCTCTCACCCACCAGCGCCAGTGTCTCGCCCTGGGCGATGTGGAAGCTGACGCCGTCCACGGCGCGCACCCGGCCCACCTCGCGGCGCATCAGCCCCGCGCGAATGGGGTAGTGCTTCTTCAGGTCCTGGACTTCGAGCAGGTTCATGCGGTGACAGCCTCGCTCTGATCGACCTTGAAGCAGGCCGCGCCGGATCGTCCGGGCGGCACGGGCCGGGGCGACTGCTCGGTGCACAGCGCGCCGAGCTGCTCCGAGCAGCGGGGGTGGAAGGGGCAGCCGGAGGGCCGGGCGCCCGGATGCGGAACGGCGCCGCCGATGGTCGAGAGGCGCTGGCGCGGCGTGGCCAGGATGCTCGGCACCGCACGCAGCAGGGCGCGCGTATAGGGGTGGCGCGGCTCGGAGAAGACCTCCTCCACCGGCGCGAATTCCACGACCCGGCCGAGATACATGACCGCCACCTCGTCGGCCATTTCGGCGATCACGCCCATGTCATGGGTGATGAGCATGAGCGCGATGTTCTTCTCCTCCTGCAGGCGCCGCAGGAGGGAGAGGATCTGCGCCTGGGTGGTGACGTCGAGCGCCGTGGTGGGCTCGTCGGCGATGACGATCTCCGGATCGCCGGCCAGCGCCATGGCGATGCCCACGCGCTGCCGCAGCCCGCCCGAGAGCTCGAAGGGATAGGCCGAGATGCGGGTCTCGGGCCGCGGGATGCCGACTTCCCGCAGCAGCTCGATGGCGCGGTTCTGCGCCTCGGCCTTGGAGATGTCGGCATGCTGGAGGACGGCCTCCATGATCTGGTTGCCGACCGTGTAGTGGACGCTGAGCGCCGTCATCGGCTCCTGGAAGATCAGGCCGACGCGCCCGCCGCGGACGCCGCGCATCTCCTTCGATTCCGGATCGAGCTGCGCGAGATCCACTTCCCGCGGCGTACCGGGGTCGAGGATCATGCGGCCCGCGGTGATGCGGCCCGGACGGTCCACGATGCGCAGGATCGACCGCGCGGTGACGGATTTTCCGCAGCCGCTTTCGCCGACGACGCCGAGGGTGCGGCCGGCATGCAGGTCGAAGCTAACGCCGTCCAGCGCGCGCACGACCCCCTGCTCGGAGCGGAATTCGACCGCGAGGTCGCGGACGGCGAGGGAGGTTCTGTCAGCCATAGGGGTCCGCCGCATCGCGCAGGCCATCGCCGAGGAAGTTGAAGGCGAGGATCACCATCGTCACCGGGATGGCCGGCACCAGCAGCCACGGCGCGCCGGACAGCACCTGGATGTTCTGGGCATCCTGCAGGAGGATGCCCCAGCTCACCGCCGGCGGCCGGAGGCCGAGGCCCAGGAAGCTCAGCGAGGTCTCGCTGATGATCATCGCGGGCAGGGCCAGGCTGGTCGCCGCGATGATGTGGCTGGTGAAGGAAGGCAGCATGTGGCGGAAGATGATCCGCCCCTGGCTGGCGCCCGAAAGCTCCGCCGCCACCACGAAATCCTCCTCGCGCAGCGCCAGGAACCGGCCGCGCACGACGCGGGCGAGGTCGGTCCAGCCGATCAGCGAGATGATGATGGTGATGGCGAAATAGACCTGGATGACGTTCCAGGTCCGCGGCAGCGCGGCGGCGAGGCCCATCCAGAGCGGGATGGTGGGCACTGATCGCAGCACCTCGATGATGCGCTGGATCACGAGGTCCACCCACCCGCCGTAGAGTCCCGAGACGCCGCCCAGCAGAACGCCGAGGAAGAGACTCAGGACCACGCCGGCAAGCCCGATGAAGAGCGAGATGCGCGTCGCGACCAGGATGCGTGAATAGAGATCCCGCCCCAGCTGGTCCGTGCCGAGGAGGAACATGCTCTCACCCGCCCGCGCGCCTTCGACGCCGAAGAGGTGGATGTTGGTCTCGAAGATGCCGAGCAGGTTGTAGGTATAGCCGCGGACGAACATCCGCACCGGCAGCTTGCGCGAAGGGTCGGGCGAATAGGCGAGCTGGAAGGTGCGCGGGTTGCGCACGCCGCGCAGCCCGTAGACATGCGGGTTGAAGCCGTTTTCGTCGAAGAAGTGGATGCCCTGCGGCGGGATGAAACTGCGCCGCGCATCCGTCGCATGGGGATCGGTGGTCGCGAGGAAGTCGGCGAAGATCGCGACGGCGTAGAAGAGGACGATGACGACGAGGCTGACGAGCGCCAGCTTATGCTTGCGGAAGCGCCACCAGGTGAGCTGCAGCTGCGTGGCCTGGGCGTAGCGCGCCTCGGCCGCGGCGGCCTTCTCGTCCAGAGGGGCGGACGGGGGAGTGGCGGTATCGATCGCGATGCTCATCTCAGCGCCCCTCCAGCCGGATGCGTGGGTCGATCCACATGAGCAGCATGTCCGAGATCAGCGTGCCGATGACGGTCATGACGCCGAGCAGCAGGACGATGGCGCCGGCCAGGAACATGTCCTGCGCGACGAGCGCCTGCAGCAGCAGCGGCCCCACCGTCGGCAGGCCCAGCACCAGCGAGACGATGATGCTGCCCGAGACAAGGTAGGGGAACAGATAGGCCAGCGAGCTCGCGAAGGGATTGAGCGCCGCGCGCACCGGGTATTTCAGCACCGCCCGCATTTCCGTCAGGCCCTTGGCGCGGGCGGTGACGACGTAGGGCTTGCGCAGCTCGTCGAGCAGGTTGGCGCGCATGATGCGGATGAGCTGCGCGGTGCCGGCCATCGCCAGGACGGCGGCGGGGAGGGGGAGGTGTTTCGTGAGATCCCAGACGCGCGCCAGGCTCCAGGGCGCCTGCGCATATTCCGCCGAGAAGAGGCCGCCGACATTGAGGCCCAGATAGCGGAAGCCCAGATACATCAGGATCAGCGCGAGCAGGAAGTTCGGTATGGCGAGGCCGATGAAGCCCAATGTCGTGAAGATGTAGTCGCCTATCGAATATTGTCGCATCGCGGAGTAGATGCCGATCGGCAGCGCGATCATCCAGGTGAGGAACAGCGCCGAGACCGAGACCGCCATGGTGAGCCAGAGCCGGTCGCCGATGACTTCCGTGACGGGGCGGCGCCAGACCATCGAGACGCCGAAATCACCCTTGAGCACGCGGCCCATCCAGATGCCGTACTGAACGACGACCGGACGATCGAGGCCGTATTCGCGCCGCATCGCTTCGGCTTGCTCCGCGGAGACGGAGCTGCCGCTCGCGGCCAGGTTCGCGATATAGGCATCCACGAAGTCACCGGGCGGAAGCCGGATGATGACGAAGGTGAAGATCGAGATGAAGACGCAGGTGATCAGCGCGAGTCCGAGTCTGCGCAGCAGATAGATCACCATGGGCGCGGTTCGCCTGGTGGCATCGTGACATTTCCTCCGGCCGGCCGATCGATGTCAGCTCGTGTCCTGGAGGCAGTAGATATCCGCTTTCTTCGATAGGCAAGCGCCTCACGCCTTCATGGCGACGACGACAATCCGGCGTGGGAACGTCGTCGCGAAGGCGTGGCCGCGCCGGACTTACATGCCGTAATCCGCGAGCTCGGGACGCATCGCCTCGATCACGACATCGACCAGCGCATCGGGGGCATCCAGGTAGAATTCGCGGTCGGAATAGGCGCCGACGGTGGCGGGAATGCCGCGCTCCGAAAGCCATTGCGCGAGGTCGCGGAGGTCTGCCTCGGGCGTCTCGCTGAGGAAGGAGATCTGCGAACGGAGGCGGTCCTCCTCGCGATGCGTCGCCTCACTCCGGCTAAGCTGAAGATCGATGTTGGCGCCGAGCTGGCGCAGCCAGATCGCGCGTTCCGTCCGTCGCAGCTCCACGAATCCGAGCCGCTCCACGAAAAGCGCGACGATGCTCTCGAAGTGCCGGCCGACGACGCGCTGGGCGACATGGTTGAACTGCATCATCGCAGATAGGCCTTCTCGATGGCGCGCATGGCCGCATCGCCCTGCAGCGCGAAGACATCGCCCACCGAGGCGATGCCCGCTTCGACGCCCGCGATGCCGCCTTCCGCGAGGATCCGCCGGAAGGTATCGCGCATGGCGCCGACCGCGGCGCGGATCGCGTGGTTGCCGCAGATGATGAGGCCCACCTTGCCCAGCGCCGCGACCTCGGCGAAGGAGAGCTGCGGATAGCTGGTCGGCACCAGCACCAGCGGCACTTTCCCGGGCCAGGCGCGGCAGAAGGACAGGATCTCGTCCGGCGTCTTCTGCTTGCTGTGGATCAGCACGGCATCCGCGCCCGCCTCGGCATAGGCATCGCCGCGTCGCAGCGCCTCCGCCTCGCCGAGTCCCGCGATCAGCGCCTCGGTGCGGGCGACCACCAGCACGTCCCCGGCCGCGCGCGCCGCCTCGATTTTGCCCTGGAACTCCTCGACGGGCAGCAGCTCCTGTCGCCCCCCGGGGCGCAGGCTGCTGTCCTTCGGGAAGGTCTTGTCCTCCATCACCACCGCCGCCACGCCGGCCGCGATGTAGCGCGGCACGGCATAGGCGACGTTCACGGCATTGCCGAAGCCGGTGTCGATATCGGCGACGACCGGCGCCTCCTGCACCTCGCCGATGGCACGCATCATCTCGAGATGCGTGCCCATGGGCAGGATGCTGGCATCGGGCACGGCATAGCTGGCCGAGAGCTCGAAGCCGCTGCCCCAGATGGCGTCGAAGCCGGCCTCCGCCGCCAGCTTGGCGGCGAGAGGGTTATGCGCCGCCATGGCGAGGGCCGGCCTGTCGGGGTCCAGCTTCGCGCGGAGCAGATCGGCCTTGGAACTCATCAGAAGGCGACCTGATCACCGCCCTTGAGCGAGAGGATCTCGCGTGCCTCGTCCGGGCTCGCGATCTCGAGACCCAGGCCCTCGATGATCTGGCGCGCCAGGCGCACCTGCTCGGCATTGCTGGAGGCGAGGCGACCCGGCCCGGCCCAGAGGCTGTCCTCCAGCCCCACGCGGACGTTGCCGCCCTGGGCCGCCGCGATCGCCGCGATCTTCAGCTGGTTGGAGCCGGCGCCCAGTACCGACCACTGGTAGTTGTCGCCGAAGAGCCGGTCGGCCGTGCGCTTCATGTGCATCACATCGTCCGGATGCGCGCCGATGCCGCCCTGCAGGCCGAACACCGTCTGGATGAAGAGCGGCGCCTTCACCAGCCTTTGATCGAAGAAGTACTTCAGGTTGTAGAGGTGCGAGGTGTCGTAGCACTCGAACTCGAAGCGCGTGTTGTTCCCGGCGCAGGTCGTCAGGATGTACTCGATGTCCTTGAAGGAATTCCGGAAGATGATGTCCTTGTTCTCAAGGTACTCCTTCTCCCAGGGATGCTTGAATTCCTTGAAGCGGTTCAGCATGCCGAAGAGGCCGAAATTCATCGAGCCGAGGTTCAGGGACGCCACCTCGGGCTTGTAGGTCGCGGCGGGGCGCACGCGCTCCTCGATGGTCATGGTCGGCGCGCCGCCGGTGGTGATGTTCACCACGCAGTTGGACGACTGCTTGATGATGCCGAGGAAGGGCGCGAAGGCCTCCGGCGACTGGTCGGGCTTGCCGTCCTCCGGGTTGCGCGCGTGCAGGTGCACGATGGCCGCCCCGGCCTCTGCGGCGCCCAGCGCGGCCTCGGCGATCTCGGCCGCCGTGATGGGCAGGTGCGGCGACATGCTGGGCGTGTGGATCGCGCCGGTGACGGCGCAGGTGATGATGACGCGGCGTGGCTTGGCCATGGCTCAGTCCTTTTGCTTGTGGGCACGCTTTCCGGCGGGGAAGGGATGCGGGGCCGCTACAGCCACAACACCTTTCTCCGCAGTTCCTGGTCGTCGCGCAGCATGCGGCTTTCGCCGCTCCACGTCACGCTGCCGCGCTCGAGCGCGACGGTGCGGTCGGAGAGCGCGAGCGCCAGGTCGAGATGATGGTCCACCAGCACGATCGAGACCTCGTGGCGGAGCTTGTCGAAGGCCTCGAAGAGCTCCTCCGAGATGGCGGGCGACAGCCCCTCGAAGGGCTCGTCCAGCAGCAGCACGCGCGTGTCGCCGACCAGCGCGCGGGCGACCGCGACCATCTGCTGCTCGCCGCCCGAAAGCCGGTCCGCCTCGACCTTCCAGCGCGTCTTGAGCCGCGGGAAGAAGGTCAGCACGCGCTCCTCCTCCCAATGCGTGCCGGCGCCGGTGAGGCGCTTGAGCCGGCCGAGACTCAGATTCTGCTCCACCGTCATGCCCGCGAAGAGGCCGCGGCCCTGCGGCACGAAGCCCACGCCGCGCCGCGCCGCGACCTCGGCGGAAAGCCCGGCCAGTTCCTCGCCGGCCAGCGTCACGCGGCCCGAGGCGGGCGGCGCGATGCCCATGACGGTCTTGAGCAGCGTGGACTTGCCCGCGCCGTTGCGGCCCAGCAGCGCCATCACCTCGCCCTTGCGGAGCGTCAGCGAGACGTCGCGCAGGATGTGGCTCTTCCCGTAATAGGTATTCACGCCCTCCAGGGCGAGCAGCGTGGCTTCCTCGGCGGCACTCTCGCGGGGCTTGGCGGCCACCGCATGCGCGCCGCTGCCGAGATAGACGGCCTGCACGCGCTCATCGCCCCGCGCATCCTCGACGCCGCCGTCGACCAGCACCTCGCCCTCATTCATGACGGTGACGTGGTCGGCGATCTGGAAGACGCGGTCGATATCGTGCTCCACCAGCAGCACGGGGATGTCGGCGGAGAGGCGCTTGATCAGGTCGCCCACGCGCAGCCGCTCGGCCGCGGCCAGGCCCGCCAGCGGCTCGTCCAGCAGCAGCACGCGCGGCTGGGTGGCCAGCGCCAGGCCCATATCCACCAGACGCTGCCCGCCATAGGAAAGGGCGCCCGCCTCGGCATGCTCGATGCCGGCCAGGCCCATCCAGCGGATCAGGGTCTCCGTCTCGGCGTTGATCTCCCGGATGGCGCGGGCGTCGCGCCAGGGCGAGAAGCGCTCGGTATGCCGCGCCTGCACGGCAAGGCGGATGTTTTCCTCGATCGTCAGGCCGGGGAAGAGGTTGGTGATCTGGAAGGACCGCCCCATGCCCGCCCGCGTGATGGCGTAGGGTTCCAGGCCGCCGATCTGCCGCCCGTCCAGCACCACGCGCCCCTGGTCGGGCGCGAACATGCCGGAGAGAAGGTTGAAGGCCGTGGTCTTGCCGGCGCCGTTAGGGCCGATCAGCGCATGCAGGCTCCGATCCGCCACGGCGAAGGAGACGTCGCGCACGGCGCGCACCCCGCCGAAGGACTTCTGGATGCCTTCGGCCGCCAGCGCCGCGCCCTGCGTCACGCCGGGGCGGATGAATTCGCGCGGCACCGGCGTCGGTGCCTCCACGCGGCGGGCGGACATGGCGGCGTCGAGGTCGGGCGCCTTGGGCCGGAACGGCGCCAGCAGCCGCTCCGCCACGCCCACCAGCCCGTTCGGGCTGAAGACGATGAAGCCCACGAAGAGCAGGCCGAAGACCAGCAGCCAGTTGGCTGTGTAGATCGACAGGAATTCTCGGAAGAGAATGTAGAACAGCGCCCCCAGCGCCGGCCCCAGGAAGGACCGCATGCCGCCAATCACCACCATGGCCAGCAGCTCGCCGGAGAAGGCGATGTTCAGCGGGTCGGCGCTGGCGAAGCGGTGGTTGAAGGTGCTGAGCACGCCCGCCAGCGAGGTCAGCGTTGCCGATACGACGAAGGCCACCAGCTTGTAGCGGTTGGTGTGGTAGCCGATGAAGCCCGCCCGCTGCTCGTTCTCGCGGATCGCCACCAGCACGGTGCCGATGGGCGAGCGCAGGAAACGCCACAGGGCGATGCAGGCCACCAGCGCGATGACGGCCACCAGCGCGTAGTAATGCCGCGTGTCTTCGAAGAAGGGGGTGCGCTCGATGCCGCCGAAGCCGTTCTCGCCGCCGGTCAGCTCGGTCCAGCGGAAGGCGATGGCGAAGCTCATGGCGGTCAGCGCCAGGGTCAGCAGGGAGAAGTAGACGCCCCGCCGCCGCAGGATGACGAGCCCCGCCACCGCGGAGCCCAGGCCCACGATGACCAGCGCGGCGAGGCCGGGGGCCAGCATGGCGCCCGGGAAATAGTGCCGCTGCAGGATGGCGGCCGCGAAGGCGCCGATCCCGAACCACACGCCATGGCCGAAGGAGACCAGGCCCGTGCTGCCGACCAGGATGTTCAGGCCCATGGCGGCGATGGCGAAGATCACGACATCGGTCGCGGTCTTCAGCGGCAGGCCCAGCAGATCCAGCGCGAAGGGCAGGATCAGCAGCGCGGCGGCCGCGACGAGGAGGGAACGAGCGTCACGCATCGGGGGTCACTCGAATTTCTGGATGCGCTCGCCGAAGAGCCCGCGCGGGCGCAGCAGCAGAACGAGCACCATGAGGAGGTACACCGAGGCCTCGGTGGCCGGCGGGTAGAAATAGGCGGCGAGGCCGCGGACCACGCCCACGATGAAGGCGGCCGCGATGACGCCCCAGAAGGAGCCGAGGCCGCCGATGACCACGACCACGAAGGCGAAGGTCAGGATCTCGGCCCCCATGGCGGGGTGCACGCCGCTGATCGGCGCGGTCATCACGCCGGCCAGGGCCGCGAGGCCGACCGCGATCGCCACGACCGCGCTCATATAGGGCTTCAGCGAGATGCCCAGCGCCGCAACCATGTCCGGGTTCTGCACGCCCGCGCGGACCACGCGGCCGAAGGCGGTGCGGGACAGCAGCAGCCAGAGGCCCAGCACCGCGGCGGCGGAAACCGCGAGGATCAGCAGCCGGTAGCGCGAATAGATGAAGTCCCCGATCAGGACCTGTCCGCGCAGCTCCTGGGGAATGGAGAAGGGCACCGGCGCGGCGCCGAAGACCATGCGCAGCGTCTGCTCCGCCACCATGGCGAGGCCGAAGGTGAGCAGCAGGCTCAGGATCGGATCGGCCCGGTAGAAGCGGCGCAGCAGGAAGCGCTCGATGACGAGGCCGAGCAGCGCGACCAGCGCCGGCGCGGCCAGGAAGGCCCCGCCGAAGCCGATATGGTCTGCCAGCGCCACGGTGAGATAGGCGCCGATCGCGTAGAAGGCGCCATGCGCCAGGTTCACGATCCCGCCGAGCGAGAAGATGAGCGAAAGGCCCAGCGCGATCAGCAGGTAGAGGGAGCCGACCAGCAGGCCGTTCAGCACCTGCTCGAGGATGAAGATGAGCTGCAAGGGGGGATATCCTGGAGCAGGGGGCCGCCCAGTGCCGGCGGCCCCATTTCAGGTCATCAGCGGAAGGTGCAGGCGTTCTCTTCGGCCGTGGCCGCGATCGCATCCAGCGGCTCGTCCGGCCCCGGCACCGCCGGGCCCGACCGGAAGATGTCCCAGCGGTTGCGGACCTCGCGCGCCGGCAGCGCGGTGATGGCGTAGGCCTCCTGCATGAGCTGGTGGTCGCGCTTGCGGAAATAGCCCTCGCGGCCCTTCAGGATGTCGACCCGGCCCTCGCCCTCGAAATACTCGACGATCTTGATGCCGTCCGTGCCGCGCGTCTCGGTCATGGCGCGGGCCATCAGTTTCACCGCCAGGTAGTCGCCCCAGGCCTGATTCTCGGGCGGACGGTTGTACTTCGCCGTGAAGGCGCGGACGAAGGTCTGGGCGGAGGGTGCCTGGATCAGGTGGTGCCACATCACCGGCCAGGTGCCGAGGAAGTTGCCCTGGCCCGCGCCCCAGGCCAGCGCCGTGTCGAAGCCGAAGCCCGCGACGGGGAATTGCAGCCCGAACTCCGAATACTGCTTGAGGAAGTTGGTGATCTGCGCGCCCGCGAGGTTGGCCACCACGAGGTCGGGCCGCGCCTGGCGGATCTTCAGCAGGAAGGGCGAGAAATCCGTGAGGTCGGTCGGGATCAGGTCCTCGCCGGAGATGGTGCCGCCATTCTCGGTGAGGAAGCGCCGGGCCACGCGCAGCAGGTCATGGCCGAAGGCGTAGTCGGCGGTGAGGGCGTAGGACTTCTTGCCGCGGACCAGCCCGCCCGCGACAAGCGCGCGGCCCACCGTCTTCACGTACATCGAGTTCTGGCCCTCGACGTGGAACATGAAGCGCTGACAATCCGAGCCGCGCAGCGTGTCGGAATTGGCGCCGGTGTTGATGAAGAGCACGCGCTCGCGGGTCACCACCTGGGCGATGGCCAGGGCGGTCGCGGAGTTGATCTCGCCCACGATGGCGGCCACGCGGTCGCGCTGGACGAAGCGTTCGGCCTTGGCGCTGCCGGTCTGCGGATTGACGCTGTCCTCGAAGAGGATCTCCAGCCGCTTGCCGTTGATGCCGCCGGCCGCGTTGATCTCCTCGCCGGCGAGCGTCGCGGCCTGCACCGCGTATTCGCCGAGCGGGCCGAGGAAGCCGGTGCGGGGCGTGAGGTGGCCGAGGCGGATGACGTCGGACTGGCCGTAGGAAATCGACGGGGCGGCAAGGCCCAATGCGGACGCGGCAAGGATGCCGCGGCGGGTCATGGACATGATGGTCTTCCCTTCGTGTGTCGGCTGTTGCCGCCGACTGTGATCACGGTTCATAGTCGCGCAGGAAGCGCACCCTTGTCCAGCACCCAGAAACCGAGCCCCCCGACGAAGGGCGACACCGCCTACGACCGCATCGCGGCGCTGCTCACCTCAGGCCACGTCGGGCCGGGCGAGCGGCTCTCCCTGCGCGACCTCGCCGAGCGCCTCGGCACCTCCACCATGCCGATCCGCGCCGCCGTGAGCCGGCTGGCCGAGGATGGCGCGCTGGAGGTCTCGCCCAACCGCGCCGTGCGCGTGCCGGTGATGTCGCGCGCGCGCTTCGAGGAGCTGGCCGATCTCCGGCAGGAGATGGAGGGCCTGGCCGCCGAGCGCGCGGCCCTGGCCGCGACGAAGGCCGACCTCTCGGCCATCGCGAAGATCGAGCGCGCCTTCGCCGCCATGGTCGCGAGCCGCGAGCCCGACGGGGCCAAGGCCGTCGCCCTCAACCGAGACCTGCACTTCGCCATCTATGCCGCCGCGCGCATGCCGCTGCTGGAGGGCGCCATCGAACGGCTCTGGCTGCTCGCGGGGCCGGTGCTGAACCTCGACATGCGCGGCGACCCGCGTCGCCTCGCGCACACGCCGGCGCCGCGCTACCACGCCGCCGCCCTGGCCGCGCTTCGCCGCCGCGACGGCGCGGCCGCCCGCGCCGCCATCGCCGGAGACATCGCCGACGCCGCCGCCTTCATCCTGGCGCGCGGCGTCCTGAGGGAGGATTGACCATGGAACTCGGATTGCAGGGCGCGCGCGTCCTGGTGACGGCGGGGGCGGGCGGCATCGGCCGCGTCGTGGCGGAAGCCTTCCTCGAGGAAGGCGCCATCGTCCATGTCTGCGACGTGGACGACGCGGCGCTGTCGACGCTGCCCGCCGGCATCACTGGCGAGCGCTGCGACGTCTCGGACCGCGCGGCGGTGGCGAAGCTCTTCTCCGGCATCGGCGAGCTCGACGTGCTCGTGAACAATGCCGGCATCGCGGGGCCGACCGGCCTCGTGGAGGAGATCAACCCCGAGGATTGGGACCGCTGCCTCGAGATCTGCCTCACCGGGCAGTTCAACGTGGCGCGCCTCGCCATCCCGCTGCTGCGCAAAAGCAGCAACCCCTCGATCACCAATCTCTCCAGCGCCGCCGGCCGCTTCGGCTTCGGCCTGCGCGCTCCCTATGCGGCGGCGAAATGGGGCGTGATCGGCTTCACCAAGTCACTCGCCATCGAGCTCGGCGGCGCCGGCATCCGTGTGAACGCCATCCTGCCGGGCCTCGTCGCCGGCGACCGGCAGCGGCGCGTGCTGGAGGCCAAGGCCCAGGCGCGCGGCACGCCCTATGCCGAGGTGGAGCGGCAGGCCATGGCCTATGCGAGCGTGAAGGAATTCGTGACGGCGCGGCAATTGGCCGACCAGATTCTGCTGCTCGCCAGCACGCGCGGCCGCACGACCAGCGGCCAGGCGATCGGCATCGACGGTGATTTGCAGATGCTCTTTTGAAGGACTAGCGTTTTCCCCGAAAAAGAAATGAACGGGGAATACGATCCATGGGCTATCGCATCGCCATCGTGGGCGCGGGCGCGGTCGGCGGCTATGCCGGCGCGTATATGGCGCAGGCCGGCGAGGACGTTACCTTCATCGACATGTGGCCGGAGAACGTCGAGGCCATGCGCAGCAAGGGCCTGCGCATCACCCATATCCGGGACGTGCCGGAATTCACCGTCCCGGTGAAGGCCATCCACCTCACCGAGCTGCAGAATACGGTGAAGCAAAAGCCTTTCGACATCGCTTTCATCTGCGTGAAGTCCTACGACACGGCCTGGGCGACGACGATGATCCAGCAGTACCTGTCGCCGGGCGGCTTCGTCGTCAGCCTGCAGAACTGCATGAACGAGGAGACGATCGCGGGCATCGTCGGCTGGGGCCGCACGCTGGGCGCCATCGCGAGCTCCATTACCGTCGAGCTCACCGAGCCCGGCCATGTGCGCCGCGCCTCCGGCAAGGGCGGCAAGGCGCACACGGTCTATCGCGTGGGCGAGGTGCATGGCCGCATCACCGAGCGCGCCAAGGAGATCGGCCGGCTGACGGCGCTCTCCGACAGCACGCATGTCACGCCCAACCTCTGGGGCGAGCGCTGGTCCAAGCTGGTCACGAATGGCATGGCGAACGGGCTTTCGGCCTGCACGGGGCTGATCAGCAAGGACATCCTGCTGAACGACACGCTGCGCCGCTTCGGCGCGCGGCTGGGCGCCGAGGGCGTGCGCGTCGGCCAGGCGCTGGGCTACGAGCTCGAGGAGATCCATCACATGGATCCCGAGATCATCGCCGGCGCCGGCGAGGGCAATGCCGCCGCCACCAAGGAATACGACGAGCACCGCATCGCCGAGGCCAATAAGGGCGGCGGCGCACACCGCCCCTCCATGGGGCAGGACATGGTGAAGGGCCGCCGGACCGAGATCGAGTTCATCAACGGCTTCATCGTCGACAAGGCCAAGCCCCTCGGCATCGCGACGCCGGCCAATGCCGCGCTGACCGAGATCGTGAAGCGCGTGGAGCGGGGCGAGATCGCGCCCGATCCCCGCCATATCCTCGAGCTGCGGCTGAACTAAGCCGCGGCGATCGCCCGGCCGGTGGGCCGGCCGGACGGCAGTGCTGACTGATCGATCGCCTCGCGCCCCGGATCCACGGAGCGCGGGGCGGAATAAGGGCCACGACGGATCAACCGCGGGCCGATACAGGAGGAACACGTCATGCGCCGTCGCGCCATCCTTGCGGGCCTGCCGCTGGCCCTAGCCGCCCCGGCGGTCCGGGCCCAGTCGCCCTATCCCAACCGTTCCATCACGCTCATCGCGGCGGGCGCCGCCGGCGGCCCGACCGACACCATCACCCGCATCGTGGCTGACAATCTCGGCCGCCATGTCGGCCAGGCGGTGGTGGTGGAATCGATCGGCGGGTCGGTCATCGGGCCGCAGCGCCTCGCGACCTCGCGGCCCGACGGCTACACGCTGATGATCAACAATATCGGCATGGCCGCCAGCGCCACGCTGTACCGCCGCATGCCCTATGACGTGCTGGCGAGCTTCGCGCCCCTCGGCCTCGTTTCCGACGCCGCGATGACGGTCATCACCCGCCCCGACTTCCCGGCCGAGGACCTGCGCGGCGTCATGGCCCGGCTGGCGCGGGACGGGGATGCGATCAACCTCGCCACCGCGGGCCTCGGCTCGGCGGCCAATCTCTGCGGGCTGCTGGTCCAGGGCGCGGCCGGCAAGCAGGCGACGGTGGTGGTCTTCCGTGGCACGGCGCCGGCCATCGCGGAGCTGATGGCCGGCCGGATCGACATCCTCTGCGACCAGGCGACGAACACCGTGCCCTATATCCGGGACGGCCGTGTGCTGGTGCATGGCGTCAGCAGCCCGGCGCGGCTCCCCGGCCTGCCGAACGTGCCGACGACGACCGAGGCCGGCTTTCCCGGCATCGCCATGTCCACCTGGCACGGCATGTACGCGCCGGCCGGCACGCCGGAGCCGATCCAGGAATTCCTCTCCACCGCGCTGCGCGCCGCCCTGCACGAGGAGCGGCTGAAGCAGCGCTTCGCCGAGCTGCTCACCGATCCGGCGACGGATGAGCGCGCCAGCATCGCCTTCCACCGGCGTTTCCTGGCCGAGGAGGTGGCGCGCTGGCGGCCGATCATCGAGGCGACGGGCGCCTACGCAGACTGATTCAGCGCGGGCGGCCGGGAAAGCCGCCGCCCGGCGGCGGACCGCCCTGGAAGCCGCCCCCCTGGACGTTGCCGGGGAACGCACCCGGCGGCATCGGCCGGTCGTCATTGTCCGGGCGGTCGCGCCGGTTGCGGTCGGTTGGCCGGCTCCGCGGCGTCGCATTGCCGTCCCGGCCGGCGGCCTCGGTTCCGGCCCTCTGGCGGCGGTCGAAGCGGCGATCGGGCATGGGCGCGAGCTCGCTGCGCTGCCCGGCCGGATTGCCGGGAAGGGCGCCGGGCATCGGCGCCTGGCGAAGCGCGCCCAGGGGGCCGCCGGTGATCGGTGCGCCGGCCGTGTCGCGAAGGCCCGAGGCCGCGACCTCGCCGCCGGGCTCCGGCCGCAGCTCCACCACGCCGCGCCGCGCGCCGAAGGGCGCGATGCCGGCCGGCGCCCGTGCATGGAGCGCCGAGCCCAGCATGACGGTTCCGTCGCCCAGGCTGAGATAGCCCTCGAAGAAGAAGCGGCTATAGGCGGGCCCGAACCAGTCGGTCGGGTCGCGCAGGAGCAGGTCCGGCACGACGGCGATGGGGAGGAGCACGCCGTCCTGCACCAGGCCGGTGGCGATCACCGGGCCGGGATCGGGCAGCAGCAGCCCGGGCTCGGCACGGATCGGCAGGTTGCCGATGCTGGTCACGCCGTCGCGGCGCTGGAGCACGCCATAGACCGTCACCGTGCGCGGGGCGCCCGCGGGCCGGGGATCGATGCGCGAGGCGATGACGCTGCCATCCGGCCCGCGCAGGCCGCTGACCATCACGGAATCGCCGACCTGCCAGCCGGTGCCGCCGGGCACGGCGCCGACCAGCGTCACCCGCTGCCCCGCGACGCGCAGGCTGCCGGGCCCTACCGCCTCGACGGGGCCCGAGACCTCGTAGCGCACGGCCACCCGGCGCGCCTTCAGCGCCCCCTCTTGCTCGCTGGCCGAGATGACCACCACCTGGCCCACGCGCAGCGCGTCGGGCGGCGTCACCACGTCGCCGAAGACCACGGGGACGGTCTGGTCGTAGCCGATATGCAGGCCGTTCACGCAGATACTGGCGAAGCCGGTGACCACGCCCACGATCCCCGTGCCGCCGATCCCCCGGTCGCCCTCCTCGGCGCTGGCGCGCTGGCCGGTGCCGCCGATCCCGCGATCGTCGGAGGCCAGTTGCGGCATGGCCGTCCGGGCAGGGGGGCCGCCATTGGGGCCGATGCGGCAGGTCTCGGCCGTGCCGGCCAGGAAGGGGGAGTGCGTCGGTGGCGGCGTGGTGCGGTGCGAACAGGCGCCGACGGACAGCAGCAACAGCGCGGCGAGGAATTTCGTGGAGTTCAAGCCTGTTCGTCCTCGCCGTAGAGGTAGATGCCGAGATTCACCCGCCGTGTCGGCGCGCCAGGCACCTTTTCCTCATCTTCGACGAGCGAGAGCGCCAGCCGGTTGAGATCCACCAGGAGTTGCTGGGCCGCCGCCCGTCCGGCGGCCTCCAGCTTCGCCGCCGCCTCCGGGGAGAGGCGGTCGTAATGCAGGCTGCGCTCCAGGAAGGGCGGCGCGCCGGCGGCGGAGACATTCGCCGCGGCGGCGGCCACGTGGTCGTGCAGGTTGCGCGAAAGATAGAACAGCCGGGCCTCGCCGCCCTCGCGCGGGACGAAGGCGGCGACGTTCAGCCGGATGCGCTCGTCGTGGTCGATCGTCGCGATGCCCTGCGCGATCCAGTTGTCCAGCACGGTGCGGGGCCGCAGGTCGGTCGTCACGCCCGCCACCAGCGCATCGAAGCCGGCGCGGGACAGGGGCAGGGGGTCGCCCCCCTCATCCGTGGTCTCGGGCAGGCCCAGCCAGCGGGCGATGAGCTGGCTGTTGAGCGTCACCACCGCGGGCGGAGCGTCGTCGCCGGGCTCCGCGGCCTCGCGCAGGCGGCGGATCTCCTTTCGGTGAACGCCGGTCAGCAGGGTCAGCCGGCTGTCGGTGGGCGGCCGGCCGTCGGGCGAGAGGTCCTTCGCGGCCGTCTCGACGTAGAGGCACCGCAGCATCTCCGCGCAGACGGGGAAGGTGACGCCGGCGCGGATCAGCAGGCGCACCAGCGGCCGCAGCGGCCGGCGAAGGGCTCGCAGCAGGGCTTCGGCGGCGGGAGGGGAGGGCAGGTCGCTCACGTCGGCGTTACGCCTAGCACGGATGAATTGTGGGAAAAACACCCACATTCGCCTTTACGTGGGAAAAATTCCCACGTATCCCGATCGCATCACCATGACGGAGTCACGCAATTGACCCCCCTTCAGGCCTGCTTCGCCCATGCCGATCAGCCGCTCTGGTCCCTGGCCCTGAACGCGACCGGCGGCGAGCCGCCCTCGGGGGACGAACTCGCGCTGCGCCTGCTTCGCCATCACACCAAGAACGCCCTGCAGCGCATCCTTTCGGAGGTGGTGCTGATCGACGACGCCCGCCTTTCGCGGGAGAGCAGCCGCCTGCTGCGCGACCTGGAGCGGCGCATCATGCTCAGCGCCGCGATCTCCGATGCGCTCTTCGGCCTGACCGGGGCGCCGCAGCCCATGGAGGAACGGCTGCGGACGCTCTGCAAGGGCACGATCGAGCTGCTGAGCGATCCCGACCAGATCATCCGCCTCGACATCGAGGTGGGCGGGGACTGCCCGGAGCATCTGCGCGAGACGGTGCTGCGCGGCACCAACGAGATGCTGGGCAATGCCATCAAGCACGGGCTGCACCAGCGCATGCTGGGCCGGCTCACCGTCCGCCTGATCGTCGGCCCGCGGGAGACGCGGCTGACGGTCGAGGATGATGGCTGGGGCTTCTGCGCCGGGCGCGAGGGGGGCGAGGGGCTGGGCCTGACCCAGGCGCTGGCCGAGCAGCATGGCGGCAGCAGCAGCCTGCGGCGGGTCGGCGACACCACGCGGGCGGAGATGAGCCTGCCGAACGTCAAGCTTGAAATCCGTGAGGAAAAAGCGCGACGCTCCCGCAAAACCGGGAGGCCTTCATGGACCAAGTCGCGCGCCGAGCCCTGATGGGCCTCGGCCTGTCCGCCTGCACCCTTCCTGCCCTGGCCCAATCCGCCGTCAACTGGCCCGACAAGCCCTGGCGGGTGCTGGTGGGCGGCGCGCCGGGCGGCGCCAGCGACATCTTCATGCGCATCCTGGAGCCCTATCTCCGCGAGAATCTGGGCCCGCACGGCTTCTGGCTCGACAACCGCCCCGGAGCGGGCGGCATGTTGGCGGCCGAGATCTGCGCCCAGGCGCCGGCCGATGGCTACAACTTCCTGGTCAACCACATCGCCAGCAACGGCATCGGGCCGCATCTGCACCGCCGTCCGAATTTCGAGCCCAATCGCGACCTGACCGGCGTGGCGCGGATCGCCGCGATGCCCAATACGCTGATCGTGCTGCCCTCCCGCGGCTTCCGCAACGTGGCGGACCTCGTGGCCTATGCCCGTGCCAATCCCCGATCCGCCACCTTCGGCTCGGCGGGCGTGGGAACCTCCTCGCATCTGAGCGGCGTGCTCTTCGGCCAGCGGGCGGGCGTCGAGGTGACGCATGTGCCTTATCGCGGCACCGCGCCGAACATGCAGGCCGTGCTGGCCGGGGAGATCCTCTTCGCGATCGACAACGCCCCCGCCTCGGCGCAGCAGGTGCGGGCCGGGATGCTGACCGCGCTGGCCGTCAGCTCGGCGCAGCGCTGGTCGCAATTCCCCGATGTTCCCACCATTCAGGAGAGCGGCGTGCCGGATTTCGACGTCGCCTCCTGGTACGGGCTGGCGGCGCCCTCCGCCACGCCGCGGCCCATCGTAGAGAAGCTGGGGGCCGCGATCCTCAGCGCCCTGGCCGATCCGGCGACGGTGGCGCGGCTGAGGGAGTTCGGCGCCGACCCCTGGCCGGCCGGCCCCGCGGATTATCAGGCCTTCATGATCGCCGAGGAGCGCAAATGGGGCCCGATCGTCCGCGCCGCGGGGGTGACGATCAACTGATTTCCACGCCGGCCGGATGCGGGGTTGCGGCCGGGGCGATCGGGGCGTCAAAATCCGTGAAAACGGAGGTGAACGATCCATGCCCGACGTGAATAGCGCGAGCCCCGCAGCCGAATTCGACGCCATCATCATCGGCGCCGGCTTTTCCGGCCTCTACCAGCTGCATTGCCTGCGCGACCGCCTCGGCCTCAAGGTCCGCGTACTGGAGGCGGCCGAGGGCATCGGCGGCACCTGGTACTGGAACCGCTATCCCGGCGCGCGCTGCGATTCCGAGAGCCATTCCTACTGCTACAGCTTCTCCGACGAGCTGATCCGCGACTGGGAATGGTCCGAGCGCTATCCCGAGCATCCGGAGATCCGCCGCTATCTCAACTTCGTCGCCGACCGCTTCGACCTGAAGCGCGACATCCAGCTCGGCACGCGCGTGGCGGGCGCGAGCTTCGAGGCGGCGACCAGCCGCTGGATCATCCGCACCGAGGCCGGCGAGACCTTCAACGCGCAGTTCCTGATCACGGCGGTGGGCTGCCTCTCCTCGGCCAATGTGCCGAAGATCCCGGGGCACGAGGACTTCAAGGGCGACTGGTACCACACCGGCGAATGGCCGCATGAGGGCGTGGATTTCACGGGCAAGCGCGTGGGCCAGATCGGCACGGGCTCCACCGGCATCCAGGCCGCCCCGGTGATCGCCGCCCAGGCCGCGCGCCTCACCGTCTTCCAACGCACGCCCAACTACAGCGTGCCTGCGCATAACGCGCCGCTGACGGCCGAGTTCAAGCAGCAGGTGAAGGCGAACTTCGCCGATATCCGCCGCACCATGCACTCCACCACCAACGGCCATCCCTTCACCATCGAGGAGCGCTCCGTCTTCGACGTCTCCCCCGAGGAGCGCGAGGCGGTCTACGAGAAGGCCTGGGCCAAGGGCGGCCTGCAGTTCCGCTCGAATTTCCGGGACATTACGACGGACCTCGACGCCAACAGGACGGCAGCCGAATTCATCAAGGGCAAGATCCGCTCGATCGTGAAGGATCCGGAGACGGCGGCGAAGCTGGCCGAGATCGACCATCCCTATGCGGCCAAGCGCCCGCCGATCGACAGCTTCTATTTCGAGACCTTCAACCGCGAGAATGTGGAGCTCGCGGATATCCGCACCGATCCCATCGACCGGATCACCGAGAACGGCGTCCGCCTGCAATCGGGCAAGGAATATCCGCTCGACATCCTCGTCTTCGCGACGGGCTTCGATGCCATGACCGGGCCTTTCCTGCGCATGGACATCCGCGGCCGCGACGGGCTGACCCTCGCCGAGGCCTGGGAGGCCGGGCCGCGCACCTATCTCGGCCTGAACGTGAAGGGTTTCCCGAACCTCTTCACCATGACCGGGCCGGGCAGCCCCTCGGTGCTCTGCAACATGCCGGTGCCCATCGAGCAGCATGCGGAGTGGATCGCCGACTGCATCGCGCATATGCGCCGCGAAGGCATCGCCACCATCGAGGCGACCGAGGAGGCGACGGAGAACTGGGTGTCCGAGGTGAACCGTGCGGCCGAGGCCACGCTGCTGCCGCAGGCCTCGAGCTCCTGGTATCTCGGCGCGAATGTGCCGGGGAAGCCGCGCGTCTTCATGCCCTATGCGGGCGGCATGGCGACCTATCGCGCCATCTGCGACGAGGTGGCGGCGGAAGGTTATAAGGGCTTCGAGCTGGGCAAGGTCGCGGCGCACGCGTGAGGGAAGGCGAGGGGGTGCTGCCCCCTCGATCCCTGTCAGGGCTTTTGGCCCGTAAAAAACTAGGCCGCGTTGCCGCGGGCAGGCGGTAGGCCGCCGTAGCTGGCCCAGGAGGGGGCCACCAGCCAGCCGGCATCCACCGGCAGGTCGATCCCGGTGATGGCGCGCGCGGCCTCCGAGGCCAGGAAGCACACGGCCTCGGCCACATCCTCCGTCGTGATCATCCGGCCGAGCGCGCTCGTCTCCTCCAGCAAGGCGGGATCGCGCTCGCCCGCCTGGATGGCCGAGGCCATGGCCGGCGTCATGGTGAAGCCCGGCGAGACCGAGTTCACCCGCACGCCCGAACGGCCCCATTCGCCCGCGAGGCAGCGCGTCATCTCGATCACCGCCGCCTTGGCCGGTGCATAGGCGTGCAGCGGCAGCCCGCGCGAGCCTGAGATGGAGGCGATGGTGACGATGCTGCCGCGCCCCCGCCGCGCCATCCGCGCCCCGAAGGCCACGGCGGAGAGATAGGTGCCGATCTGGTCGATGTTCACGACCTGATGGATATCCGCCTCCGGCAGATCCTCGGCCCGCAGCGGGCGCTGCAGCACGCCGGCCGAGGTGACGAGGATCTCCACCGGGCCGAGCGAGGCCTCGATCTCGGCGGCCGCGGCCTCGTTGGCGGCCTGGGTCGCGACGTCGAGGGCGAGGGCATGCCCGCCGATCTCCCGGGCCAGGGCTTCGGTGCGGGGAAGGTCGCGGTCCGTCACCGCCACTTTCGCGCCGCGCGCGGCCAGCAGGCGGCAGCAGGCGGCGCCGATGCCGCTGGCGCCGCCGGTCACGACGGCGACCTTTCCTTCTAAGCTCATGATGACCCTCCCTCTTCTTGGCCCGCAGCGTTCCATGGCGCAGCGGCTGCGTCCATCGCGGCGGTTGGCGGGCGCGGCCATCGGGCGCATAGCTCTGGGCCAATCGGGAAGGACGCGAAGATGGACAAGGAAGAGCTGACGGCTTGGGCGCTGGCCAATGGCTGGCAGATGGTCGCGGGCATGCCGAGCCTGATGAAGCCCACCGCGCCCAAGGAAGCGATCGTGCGGATGTCGCTGAAGGCGACGGTCGTGAACGTCGAGGTGAAGAAGCCGGCCGGCAAGTGGGAGAAGATCGCGGGCAAGCCCTATGGCGAGGTGCAGGCCGATCCGGAGACGGGCCTGCCGCTCGGCCTGAGCTTCGAGTCCATCCCGGGCTTCACCCGGCTGATGGAAGTGAACAAGGACCGCATGGTCTTCGCACGCATGAAGTGACGGCGGCGCGCGGCTGCGGCATCCTCCCTCCATGGCCCGAAGAGGCCGCCTGGAGGGACTTCCCATGATCGAACCGCGCCGCCGCCCCTTGGTCGCCGCCACCCTGGCCGGGCTTTCGATGCCCGGCATCCTGCGTGCGCAGGAGGCCTTCGGCTCGCGCCCCATCACGCTGATCGTGCCCTCGCCGGCGGGGGGCGGCACCGACTACAGCGCGCGCCTGGTCGCCGAGCCGCTGGGCCGCGCGCTCGGCACCACCATGGTCGTGGAGAACCGCACGGGCGGGAACGACGTGGTCGGCCTCACCGCCGTCCTCAACGCGCGTCCGGACGGGCACACGCTGCTCTGCGGCTATTGCGGGACCATGGCGGGACGCGCGGCGGTGGGCGGGCTGGGCTCCATCGTGCCGATGCGCGACTTCCTGCCGGTCGGGCAGATCACCGACACGCCGCAGCTCTTCGTCACGCATCCCACCGTGCCGGTGAACAACCTTCGCGAGTTCGTGGACTTCGCGAAGGCGCGCCGCGGCGAGGTCACCTACGCCTCCGCCGGCGTCGGCTCCATGCATCACATGGGCGCCGAGCTGCTGAAGCTGCGCGCGGGCATCGACATGCTGCACGTGCCCTATCGCGGCACGGGCGAGACGATCCGCGACCTGATCGCCGGCCGGGTGCAGTTCTACATGAACTCCCCGCCGCCGCTGACGCCGCTGGTGCGCGACGGGAAGCTGCGCGCCTTGGCCGTCAGCTCCAACGAGCGGCATCCGGGACTGCCCGACATCCCCTCGGCCGGCGAGCAGGGCTATCCGGACATGGCGCTGAACGTGTGGTTCGCGATCTACGCGCCGCGCGGCACGCCCGAGGCGGTGACGCGGCTGGTCAGCGCGAAGCTCGACGAGGTGCTGGCGGATCCGGCGCTGCGGCGCCGTGCCTTCGAGGCCGGCGCGCTGGTGGCGCCGCTCGGTCCCGAGGCCATGGCGCAACGCTTGGCGCGGGAGACGGCCGGCTGGGCCGAGGTGGTGCGGGCAGCCAATATCAGCGCGGGGTAGCCTCCTCGAGGACGGCGTCGATGTCGGGCTCGGGCTGACGGCCACGAGCCCGCCCGACGGCTGAATCGAAGCGGCGCGCCCGCCTGGATCGCCAAGGCGATCGTCGATCGGTCGTGTTGGCCAGCGGCCCCCTCTCCGAGGAAGAGGCCGCCTGACTGCCGGCCATCCTCCGGCGTGCCGGCCCCCCAGATGAACGACCTCGCTGCGGCGCTGGTGAGGGGCAAGGCCAATATCGGCCTTGGGCCCGACATCGGCCCGCGCACCGTGGAGGTGTACCGAGCCCATCTGATGGAGAAGCTCGGGGTGCCTGGCCTGCCGGAGGCGGTCCGGATCCGGGCTCGTGGGCGAGCCCTGGAGAGGGGTGCTTCGCAATCCGGCACACTCAATGCAGGGCGGGCAGTCAGGTCGCCATATGCGATTTCTCATCGTTAATTTGTGTGATCTACAAAAAATTCCACGATAAGGATTGTCAATTCATGGAGGGCGGGTTAGCGCCGGATAGTTAATCCGGAGATTCACTACCGCATGTCCTCGACCCGCATCGCCGCCGATCGCGGCTTCCGCTACGTTCCCGGCGTCTACCAATATTCCGCGGGGGTGGCGGCTGAGCCCGGCTTCCGCATCGAGCGCGTGCGCTTTGCCGATCCCGTGCCGATGGTCGCCGGCTTCGGGCGCATCGCGGATTTCCTGGCCGCGGCCGGCCTGCCGAAGACGGCCTTTTGCGCCTGCGAGATGCGGTCACCCGCGCCCTTCACGGAGCAGGGGTTTTCCGACTTCAACAAGATCTACGGCGCCGTGCTCGCCGACTGGGGCATCTTCCTGGACGGCGACAATCCGGTGGCGCGCAGCAATGTCTGCCCCGACATCGCGCCGCCCCCGGAGCCGAGCTTCCATGCCTTCAGCTTCGTGGTGCCCGACGCCGATGCGGCGCCGAGCTTCGTCGTCTCCGGTGGCGGCGAGGTCCCGGAAGGCAAGGGGAACTACCGCGACCACGCCATCGCGCTGGGCGACGTCTCGCCTGCGGGCCTGCTGAAGAAGGGGCGGTACGTCCTCGACGAGATGGAGCGGCGCATGGCGGCCCTGGGCTTCGGCTGGAGCGATACGACGGCCGTGCAGCTCTACACCGTGCACGACCCTCATCCCTTTCTCGGCAGCGAGATCGTCGCGCGCGGTGCTGCCCGGCACGGGCTGACCTGGCAGTTCTGCCGCCCGCCGGTGCAGGACCTCGAATTCGAGATGGACTGCCGCGCCGTGCCGACCGAGCGAGTGCTGCCCAAGGGCTGAGCCGCGCCACCGCGTCTGGCTGGCTTGAACAAACCAAGGGCTCGGCGCGCATCGCCCTGTCCCGTCAAGAAGGACTGAGCATGAACCCCCTTCGTCTCACGCGCCGAGCCACGGCCCTGGCTCTTGGCGCGCCTTTCGTGGCGCGCGCCCAGTCACGCTGGTCGCCGACGCAGCCGATCCGCGTGATCATCCCCTTTACGGCGGGCGGCGCGATGGATCCGGTGGTCCGGCTGGCCCAGAACTTCCTGCAGCAGGATCTCGGGCAGCCCGTCGTCATCGACTACAAGCCGGGTGGCGCCACGGTGGTCGGCACGCAGGAGGTCACGCGTGCGGCGCCGGACGGCCATACCATGATCATGGTGGCCAACAGCTTCTCGGCCAACGTGACGCTGCGGCCGAGCATGCCGTATAATTCCATCCGCGACTTCGCCCCGATCTGTATGTGCGCGGTGGTGCCGCACGTGCTCGTCGTGCATCCCTCGGTGGCACGCGACTTCGCCGGCTTTCTCGAAGCGGGGCGGCGGCCGGGGCCTGGTCTCGCCTTCGGCTCCAACGGCATCGGCACCTCGATCCATCTGGGCGCCGAGCAGTTCCGGGGATTGGCGGGTCTCAACGCCACCCACGTGCCCTATAGCGGCACCGCCCAGGCCGTCACCGATCTGATCGGCGGCCGGTTGCAATTCGCGTTCGTCAACCTGCCGGACGTGATCCAGCCCAGGCAGACCGGCCAGCTTCGCGCCCTCGCCATTTCCGCCGGTGCCCGCGCGCCGGAATTGCCGGAGGTGCCGACCATGGCGGAGTCCGGCTTCCCGCTCGTCCTGTCCGACAGCTGGTTCGGCCTGCTCACGCGCGCCGATGTCCCGCCGGCCGCGCGCGAGCGGCTGGAGGGGGCCTGGGTCGCCGCACTCAACCGGCCCGAGGTGAAGGGGCGCCTGCAGGAAACTGGTTTCACGGTGCTCGCCCGTCCCGGGCAGGAGTTCGGGACCGAGATCAGGCGTTATGCCGACACCTATGCCCAGGTGATCCGAGCCAACAATATCCGCGTGGAGTAGGACCGGCCTGCCGGCGTGCGAGAAGGCCTGGAGACACGGCCGGAAACGCGGTGCCGGAAGCCGTCGCTTCCGGCACATTCAAGGCGCGGGTCACTTCGAGTTGGTGGGCCTCATCACCAAGGCAGCCTCATCGACGGGCGCGCTCGGCGTGCTTGCCCATGGTGTTGTAGGGCGCGTAGGGCGGGAAATCGCCGATCGCGACCATGTCCACCTCCACCAGCGTCGGCCCGTCCACCGCCAGCGCCTTCGCGACGGTCGGGCCGAAATCCTCGGCGCGGCTCACCTTGAAGTGCGGCAGGCCGGCCACCGTGGCGAGCTGCGCGAAGTCCGGGCCGCGCAGGTCGTCGCCGAAGCGGCGGCCGTCGACCACCGCATCCTGGATGTGGCGGATGACGCCGTAGCCCTTGTCGTTCATCACGATGGTGCAGAGGCGCGCGCGCTCCTGCACGGCGGTCCAGAGCTCGGTCATGTTCATGGCGAAGCCGCCATCGCCCACCATGGCCACGGTGTGGCGGTTGCTCTCGCCCTCGGCCGCGCCCATCGCCGCGCCGATGCCCAGCGGCAGGCCCGGCCCGATGGCCGCGCCCACGGGATGCACGGCGTCATGCGGGCCGTAGACCTCGAAGACGCGGTTGCCCCAGGTGGAGTTGCTGATGGTGATGTCCCGCACCCAGAGCGCGTCGCGCGGCATGGCGGCGCGGATCTGCTCGGGGAAGGTCGCGTAGGGGCCGAGGGTGGAGAGATACTCCTCCCGCGCCAGGCGCTTCGTCTCGGCGAAGTCCCGGGCGAAGCCGGGATCGACCTGCATCTTGCCCTTCAGGCGCTTCGCCAGGCCCTCGGCCACCAGCTGGGCGTCGCCCTGCAGGAAATAGGCGTTGGGATAGGTGCGGCCATCCGCCGCCGCATCCACGTCCACATGGATGAGGTTGCGCGGCAGCTTCAGCGAGAAATCCATCGTCTCGTGCCCGCGCAGGCGCGAGCCGAGCACCACCATCGCATCCACGCCCTCGTAGAAGGAGAGGATGCGCGGCGCGCCGTTGCCCTGCAGGGCGCCGAAGGTCATCGCATGGTCCTCCGGCACGATGCCGCGCCCGTTCCAGGAGGAGACCGCGCCGAAGCCGAGCTCCAGCAGGGAAAGCGCGCCGGCCCGCGCGTTGCGGGCGCCGTTGCCGAGCCAGATCATCGGGCGCTTGGCCTTGGCGAGGATCGCCGCCACCTCGTCCAGCGCCGCCTCGGAGGG
Source organism: Roseococcus pinisoli (assembly GCF_018413645.1). GTDB lineage: Bacteria > Pseudomonadota > Alphaproteobacteria > Acetobacterales > Acetobacteraceae > Roseococcus > Roseococcus pinisoli. The sequence continues at coordinate 1,029,100 of NZ_JAHCDA010000002.1, read as the reverse complement.
GGGCAGGGGCGGCGGCACCGGCAGCACCAGGCTGTCGAGCGCGGCGGGGCGCGGGATCACCACGCGCTGCAGGTCGATGGGGATTTCCACCGAGACGGGGCCGCGCGGCGGCGTCAGCGCCTCGGCCGCGGCGCGGACCAGCACGCCCAGCGCCTCGGAGGCCGCGCGCACCCGATAGGCCGCCTTGCCCGAGGCCGCGAGGATCGCCGTCTGCCCCGGCACGTCGTGCACGGTGCCGAGGTCACGGTCGATGAACTTGGTCGCCGTCTGGCCGGTGATGTGCAGCACCGGGGAGGCCGCGAAGCGCGCCTCGACCAGGCCGCCGATGCTGTTGGCCATGCCGGGGCCGGTGCTGGTGAAGAGCACGCCGAGGCTGTTGGTCACGCGGGCATAGGCATCGGCCATATGGGCGCCGCCCATCTCGCCGCGGCACATGACGTAGCGGATCGCATTGCGGCGGCCGATGGCGTCGAGCATGGGCACGTTATGCACCGAGACGATGCCGAAGGCGGTCGTGACGCCGATGCGCGACAGGAACTCGGCGACCATGTCGCCCACGGTGTAGTTGTTCTCGGACATGCGTCCCTCCTTGTTGGGACGCATCGTGGCGTCGGCCACGGCGGAGCGCCACCCCTCGGCGCGCGATGTGTTATGGAGGCGCCCATGATTCGACAGGCGAGGCGGTACTGAGCGGCGAGGGGCAGGCGACGGCGCGCTGGTGGCGACGCGGCCTCTGGAACGGCGCCATCATGGCCGTGCTGGCGGTGGGCGCGCTGATCGCCCTCAACCACCAGGAATTGCCCGGCCTCGGCCGCATCCTGGCCGAGATGCCCTCGGCCGTGGCGGTCTCGGCCGCCGTCCACCTGCCGCAGATCGTCATGACGGGCTTCGCCTGGGGCGTGCTGCTGCCGCCCGAGCTCCGGCCGCGACTGCGCTCGATGGCGGCACTGCGCTGGTACCGCGAGTCGGCCCATGCCCTGCTGCCGGCCGGCGCGCTGCTGGGCCAGGCCGCGGCCGCCCGGCTGCTGACCCGCCAGGGCGTCCCGGGCCGGCTCGCCGGCGCGACGGCGACGGTGGACATCACCATGGAGACGGTCTCCCAGCTCCTCTTCACCCTGGCCGGGATCGCGCTGCTGCTGGCCCATGCCGGCGATGGCGGGCTGGTGGGCTTCGCCATGGGCGGGCTCGGCTTCGCGACGCTGGGGGCGGGGGCGCTGATCGTCTTCTCCCGCCGCCTGCCGCTCGGCCTCATCGAGCGCGGCCTGGCCCGCCTGGCCCGGCGCTGGCCCTCCATCCGGCCCGAGGCGGCGCGCGAGGTCCAGGAGGCCATCCTTTCCCTGCACACCGCCTGGCCCCGCCTCCTGGCGGCGATCAGCTGGCACACCATCTCCTGGGTGCTGGGGGCGGTGGAGATCGCCCTGGTGCTCAACCTGCTCGGCCATCCCGTCTCACTGGCCGATGCCGTGGTGATCGAGGCGCTGGCCCAGGCGCTGCGGAACCTCGGCATTCTCCTGCCCGGCGCGCTTGCCGTTCAGGAGGGCGCGATCATCGCCGCCGCCGCCCTGGTCGGCGTGCCGCCGGGCGCGGCCCTCGCCGCGGCCCTGGTGCGCCGGAGCCGGGAAGTTGCCTTCAGCCTGCCGGGGCTGTTCGCTTGGCAGCGGGCGGAGGTTGGGAGTATGCCGGTGCACGCGACCGCCCCGGCGGTGAAGGAGAGTCTATGACTGCGACTGCCATCGCGCCCGCGACCACCCCCGTCCGGGCCGTGAACAAGACCGGCTTCATGGATCTGGTGCGACTGGTCCCCAGTGGGGGGCCTGCGATCTGCAACGTCTCCGTCACCAACATGTGCAACGCGACCTGCGATTTCTGCAATTTCGCGCACAACAAGGGCTTCGTGACCCACCGCGGCTGGCTGGATGCCGCGCGGTTCGAGGAATCCATGACCATCATGAAGGAGAAGGCGAACGTCCGCTTCGTCACCTTTATGGGCGGCGAGCCCCTGCTGCACCCCAAGATCATCCAGATGGTCACCCAGGCGACCGAGATGGGTATCCAGCCCACGCTGGTCACCAACGGCTGGAACCTGCCCCAGAAGCTGGAGGCCCTGGCCAATACCGGCCTCAGCACGCTCTTCATCTCGATCGACAGCGACGACGAGGGGCTGCACGAGAAGAACCGCGGCCTGAAGGGCGTCTGCGACCGCATCCGCAAGAGCACCAAGCGCCTGAAGGAGCTCAACATCACCCCCATCGCCTCGGTGGCGATGACGCGGCTGATCCGCGACTACAAGGCGCTCGGCCACTTCCTGCGGGAGCTGGGCTTCGAGGCCGTCACCTTCTCCTATCCGCGCAAGGCGGCGCTGGGCTCCTCCTCGCTGGTCTATTCCGAGGACAGCGACCTCGTGGACATGTCCAAGGAGGAGCTGATCGCGGCCTTCGACGGCGCGCAGTCCGTCCGCGACATCATCCCCGTCCATAACCCGCGCGAGGGCATCGCCGACATGCGCCGCCGCCTGACGGGCGAGGGCGAGCGCTTCATCTGCCACGCCGGCTACAAGTACTTTTATCTGGATTGGAACTACGACCTCTGGCGCTGCGAGGACTGGAAGGCGCCCATCTCCAAGGTCTGGGATTTCTCGCCCGACAAGATGATGCGCGAGGTCTGCCAGTCCTGCACGACCGACTGCTACCGCGACGCTAGCATCATGCTGCACTTTTCCGTCTCGCTAGGCGACAGCTTCGCGAGATTGCGCGAGGGGAAGGTCGGCGCGGCGCTGAAGAGCCTGGCCGACCGGCGGAACCTGGGATCGATCGCGGCCATCATGGGGCATGGGAAGCGGCTTAAGGGGTTGGTGAGCGCGAGTTAGAAGCGGTTGTAACTCCGCTTTGCGCCCATTGCCGCCGTTCAGTGCCGGCGGAGGAGATTGCGAAAGCCGACGTTCGTTCACAACGGACGAATCTAGGGCGTAGCAGTCGAAATTGGGGACATCGCCTGCCTAACCGCACTTCGCGACGCTTTAACAGAAGCGGGCGCCTACATTGCGAGCCAAGTGGCCGACAAGCCACTGGGCGCCTCGCGCTGCCCACCACTAGACACGCAACATTGAAAGCTACAAACACAGGCGAGACGGAGGGCTGCAATCCTCGCCATTCATAGTACGTAAGAAAAGGTCCGGAATGGTCAAGATTGAGAAAGATCATTTTTTTCGGGCAGCGCTTGAGATCGGTCATAGCGGCGAAAACGACACGTTGCCTTATGACTTGGACGCGGCCTTCATCAAGGACAAGGCCTCCGATCTCGCGGCGATTTGCTTGGCCTTGTTTCAGGGTGTTGAGACCGGCACGCTAGGAAAACCAGCAAACTTCATGAATGGACTAGCGATCGTGGCGGAACGCCTGCTCGTTCCGTCCGGGCCGCATGGCTTCCGCATCACCACCAAGATACATCCCTTCTGGAACCTCTATCTGAATGGCTTGGGCCTGGCGATCGCGGAGGAGAACGAAGGGCAACGGAGCGCCCGCGCGCACTCCTACCGGCTAGCACCGCAGGGGCCGGGCTTCTTCGACCGAACCAAGTCGTGGCGCGCCTATAAGCTCGCGACGTTGAACGAGCGTGATCTGGAAGAAGAACGCGCTGTTGTTATACAGACTGATGTCGCGAGCTTCTACGAGCACATCTACCACCATCGGCTTGAGAATGTTGTGAAAGACCTCTCGCCGGGGTCAACCCTAGCGATGCAGATCGATCGCATTCTGAGCAAGCTCGCGGCAGGCCGTTCTTTTGGTCTCCCGGTCGGCGGTCAATGCGCGCGCATTTTGGCCGAAGTGATGATGACGCCGATCGATCGGTCGCTAACCGACGCCGGGGTCATCTGGCACCGCTATGTCGACGACTACACCTTGATCTGCCGCTCGCAGCAGGACGCCTACAAGGCGCTCTCCGAATTATCGCATGCGTTGGCCGATTATGGCCTTTCGCTCAATCGCAGCAAGACGACCATCCTTAGCGCCAAACATTATAGAGATTTCGTTTCAGCGCAGTTGGGAGAGGGTGAGGATTCGAGTCTCGCGTTGCGAGAACTCGACCTGCATTTTGATCCATACTCGGACAATGCGAGTGCCGAATATGAAAAATTGAAACATTCTTTCGAGAAGATCGACATCTCGTTTCTGCTCGATCTTGAGCGGGAGAAGTCGCAGCCCGATGCCTTCGTGCTTGCGCAGATCGGTCGTGCACTCAAGTTTCAGGAGCCAGCTGTCGCGGTTCAGCTGTGCGCCACGCTCCTCGACCCGAAAAATCTGGACTCGTTCCGTGCCTCCTGGTCGAAAATCATGCGCGGAGTATATGCCGTCCGGTCGAACGACCAGTTCACATCGATCTTCGCCGAGATCGACGCTTTGCTCGACCGGATCCCGGCCGCTGGCGGTCACCTGCTCGTGCCCGAAGCCAATATGCTGCATTTCCTGCGCGCGCTTCGCTTCACTAGGACTGATCTTCGCGGCGCTTTCGTCCGTCAGACCTACGCTGCAACGGCATCCGCCTCGGTCCGGCGCGCCTGCATTGACTGCTGGAGGTATTGGGCCGATCGGTCGAACTTCACCCGTTTGCGCAACCAATGGCAGAATCTTGGTGCCGGCGAACAGCGGGCGCTATGGCTGGCGGCAGGCGCGTTCGGCGACGAAGGCTTAAAGACAAGGGACCAACTGCGCGGTTCGCTCGCGAAGGCTTGGCAATTGGGGATCGAGACCGGCGCACCGGGCAGCTTTGCGGCCTGCTACGAAGACTGGGTCAAGCATGCGATTTAGCCGATTGTCGGTCCGAGACCCGAGGACCGTCGCGCGTGACATCCCCGGCGTTCTCGACATTCTCTTCCCGCGACTGACTGGCGGCCTCGTCAACGCCCTCAACGCGAAGATGTTCTCCTTCTCCGGTATCAGCCCCATCCCGAGCGAGATTATCGAGAGAAGTCGGTTGCAGAAGGCGATGATGTTCGAACTGTCCATGGCGCGCGCCGAGAGTGAGTTGCGGGGCGGGGCGGTGGCGTCGTGGGATGAATGCCTAGCGGTCGCATCGAAGCGCCAGCGTCGCCATTTCGATGCGCGCATCCCGGAAAAACTCGAGCCAAGTGATATACTCGTTGCCGATCATGCCGCTCGCAATCTGGTGGCGATGCTGAACAGCGTCGGGGCTCAGCGACCATCTGCAATTCTGGAACATGCGCCCCTCATTCCCGGCCTCGGCTGGGTGGCATCCGGCAATGGGGACTTCGCGATTGGCTCGACGTTAATCGAGGTCAAGCACGCCGAGCACAACTTTGGCGCGGGCGACTTCCGTCAGGTGCTGATGTATTGGCTGCTGCGCTATGCGCGAACCGTTGAGAGTAACAGCGAGATTTGGTCGGACGTGCTATTGCTGAACCCGCGTCGCAACGCAGGACTTCTGGTAGATTTTGATCATCTTCTCCGGTCGGCATCGGCATCGTCGAACCGCGTCGAGTTGGTCGAGCTGCTGCGGTCTGCGGTTGGGCAGGAGTTTGATCGGCGCTGAATATCAGGTCTGTGCTGGAGCCGAACTTGCTCGACGTGTTACAGATTTGAACGCTAACTTATCCAAATCGTCAGCATCGGCAGGAGAGGGCCGGCGGTTCGAGTTTCCGCTTCGGCGAGTTCCGGGGTCAGAAGCCGCCAGACCGCTACCGGCCATTTCAAGTTACTTTGTCGTCGCAATGTGGAGGGTGGAAGGCGTCCTATCAGAGGAAATTTTCTTGCGTTTATTTGGACATTATTCCTATATAAGTGATGCTCGCTTCCCTCCGCATCCCCCTCACCCCTCTCTCAGATGCCGAGTGGCAGGCCGTCCTACCCCACCTCCCGAACACCACCACCCGCGGCCGCCCCTGCGACCTTCGGGCTCACTTCAACGCCATCTTCCGCCTCGCCGCCACCGACGGCCCCTGGCGTGAACTCCCCAGGCATTACGGCAATCACGACACCATCGCCCGCCATTTCCGCCGTCTCACCCATGCCGGCCTCTGGGAACGTCTTCTCATCGCGCTCTCCAGCGCGCCCGCGGATCACCCCCTCCGCCGCCTGGAAGGCCTGATCTGCCGCGCCGCCCGCCGTGCCATCCGCATCCGGGGCCTGCGCCTCATCACCCTTATCCGCCGCCTCAACCTGAAGCGCGCCCTGCCGGCCCCGCCCTGGTTGGTTGCCGACCCCATTTTGTCCGAAAAGCTCTTTGCCCTGCCGTTTCCGGCGCTCCTGCCGGTCACTCGGCGAAGGAAGGCGCGCGGAATCGCCTGGCTCCGCGCCCTGCGGCGCTGCCTCGGCACTGTCGCCGGGCGCCGATGGATCCCGCGGGCCCTCAAGGCGTCCTGGCCATGAGCCCCGGGCATCCTTGCCACGACGTGGGGAATTCGTCGTTCGGTCACACGGCCGCTTGCTTTCGCTGGTCAAACCCGGCATCCGTTCCATATGGGGCAGGGGGGTCCGAGGACTCCTCCGCCTGGGCGATTCCAGGGCCCGACTGCCAGTTCGAAAGGTCGCTTCCGCGATGATGCGTACGCTCTTCCTCCAGGCCCCCTCCTTCGACGGCTTCGATGGTGGCGCCGGTTCCCGCTACCAGGCGCGGCGCGAGATCAAGAGCTTCTGGTTCCCCACCTGGCTCGCCCAGCCGGCCGCGCTGATCCCGACCTCCAAGCTGGTCGACGCGCCGCCGCACAACCAGACCCTGGCCGACGTCGCCCCCATGGCGCGCGACTTCGACATGGCGGTGCTGCACACCTCCACCCCCTCCTTCGCCTCGGACATCAAGGTCGCCGAGCGCCTGAAGGCCGAGAACCCGAACCTCAAGATCGGTCTCATCGGCGCCAAGGTCGCCGTCCAGGCCAATGAGAGCCTGCGCGACGCGCCGGTGGTGGACTGGGTCGCCCGCAACGAGTTCGACTTCACGGTGAAGGACGTGGCCGAGGGGCGGGACCTCTCCTCCATCAAGGGCCTGTCCTACCGCAATTCCGAGGGCGTGATCGTCCATAACGGCGATCGCCCGATCCTCGAGAACATGGACGATCTGCCCTTCGTCTCCGAGGTCTACAAGCGCGACCTCGAATACAAGAAGTACTTCATCGGCTACCTGAAGCACCCCTATGTGAGCTTCTACACGGGCCGCGGCTGCAAGAGCCGCTGCACCTTCTGCCTCTGGCCGCAGACGGTGGGCGGGCATCGCTACCGCACGCGCTCGGTCGGTCACGTGATCGAGGAGATCAAGTACGTCCTGGCGAACTTCCCGGGGCTGAAGGAAATCTTCTTCGACGACGACACCTTCACCGACGACCTGCCGCGCGCCGAGGCCATCGCTAAGGAGCTCGGCAAGCTGGGCGTCACCTGGTCCTGCAACGCCAAGGCCAATGTGCCGCGCGACTCCCTGAAGGTGATGGCCGAGAACGGCCTGCGGCTGCTGCTGGTGGGCTATGAGTCCGGCAACCAGCAGATCCTGCACAACATCAAGAAGGGCATGCGCGTGGATACGGCCCGGCAGTTCACGAAGGACTGCCACGAGCTCGGCATCAAGATCCACGGCACCTTCATCATGGGCCTGCCCGGCGAGACGCAGGAGACCATCCAGGAGACGATCCGCTTCGCGATCGAGACCAACCCGCACACCATCCAGGTGAGCCTGGCGGCGCCCTATCCCGGCACCTTCCTCTACGACCAGGCGGCGAAGGAAGGCTGGCTCGACGTCGCGAACACCGACTACGTGGATGCCCACGGCGTGCAGATCGCCCCGCTGGCCTACCCGCACCTGACGCACACCGAGATCTTCGACAACGTCGAGACCTTCTACAAGAAGTTCTACTTCCGCGCCCCGAAGATTGCCTCGATCTGCGGCGAGATGGTGCGGGACCGCCAGATGCTGGTCCGCCGCCTGCGCGAGGGCGTGGAATTCTTCCGCTTCCTGCGCGAGCGCAACGGCGCCAAGGCGGCCTGACCCGCAACTCCAAGCATCCCGCGGGGAATCAACTTCCCCGCGGCGTGTCTTGTCTCATTCCCCGCGGCAGATCAGTATAGCTTCACGAGTCGGAGCTAAGTCGGCCGCGAGGAGACGTCTCTCCGCCCCTTCACGAGAGATGAGAATGATCCGCACCACGCGCCGCGCGCTTCTCGCCACCCCGATGGCGACCTCCGCGCTGACTGCCCCCGCTCTGGCCCAGGCCGCCTGGCCGTCCCGCCCCATCCGCTGCATCGTCCCGCTGCCGCCCGGCGGCGGCACCGACGCCACGGCGCGCGTCGTCACGCGCCGCCTGTCGGACGCACTCGGCGTGCCCGTGGTGGTCGAGAACCGGCCGGGGGCCGGCGGCACCGTGGGTTCGGAGGCGGTCGCCCGCTCCGCGCCGGACGGCTACACGATCGGCCTCGCCACCTCGAGCAGCCATCCCGTGGCGCCCATCTTCCGCCGGGACCTGCCCTACGATCCCGTGACCTCCTTCACGCCCATCACCCTGATCGGCAACACGCCCTATGTGCTGATCGGCGGGCCCGCCGCGCAGGCTGCGGATTTCCCCGCGCTGGTCGCGCGGATCAAGGCGAACCCGGGGCAGGTCGTCTACGCCTCGCCCGGCTCCACGACGCTCGGCTACCTGCTGACCCGCCAGCTGGAGCTGATTCTGGGCCTGGAGATGCGGCACGTGCCCTATCGCGGCTCCGCCCAGGTCTATCCGGACCTGCTGAACGGCACGGTGGCGCTGCTCTTCGACAACCCGCCGGGCTCCGCCGCCATGATCCGCGACGGCAAGTTCACCGCCTTCGCGCTGAGCCGCCCCTCGGCGATGCTGCCGCAGGTGCCGCTCTTCTCCAGCCTGGGCGTGCCGGACCTCGACGCTGCCTTCTGGTACGGGCTGATGGGCCCGGCCGGGCTGCCGGCCGAGATCGCGTCGCGCATCCAGCAGGCGCTGGCCACGGCCTTCCTCTCCGGCCCCAACAAGAGCGAGCTCGAGAGGCTGGACGTGACCCCGGCCATGCCGACGCCGGCGGAATTCGCCCGCATCGTCACCGAGGATGCACGGAAGTGGCGCGCCCTCGCCGATCGGCTCAATATCCAGCCCGAGTAAGAGGAAACGACCCCCATGGACGGCAATCAGGCCCCCCTCTATCGCGTCAACGAGCTGACGCCCGATCCGAACGTGCCCTTCGATCCGAAGGTCACGGGCTCCTATGTGAAGTACGCCCATTGGCTGGCGGCGCGCGGCCTCGTGAACTCCAGCGTCGGCGGCATGGTCGTGCGCGTGCCGCATCCGGACTATCCGGATGGCGTCTGCTACGCCAAGCCGCAGGGTGTGAGCCTGGAGGAGGTGGAGGCCGAGGATCTGGTCATCACCGACATCCCCTATGGCCGCATCCTGGCGGGCGAGAAGGCGACGACCGTCGGCCACCAGATGAACCGCGAGATGCTGCGCCTGCGCCCGGACATCAATGCGGTGATCCATCTGCACCACGACGAAACCATCGCCTTCCTCGCCTCGGGCTACGAGGAGATCAGGAGCTTCAGCCTCACCTACGGCTTCCTGATGCAGAAACCGGCCTTCTACCTGCCGGCCAGCATCAACGTCGAGGAGGATGTGGCGCCGATCAAGACCTTCATCCAGGACACCAACTGCGTCATCATGCGGCGCCACGGCTTCACCGTGCTGGGCCGCACGCTGTCCGAGGCCTATCACCGCACCTGTGTGCTGGTCTCCGAGGTGAAGCGCAACATCATCGTGGAGACGCTGACCTCGCGGAACGGCAAGACGGCGGAATACATCACCGACGAGGAGCTTTCCCACATGTGGAAGGCGGGCGATTCCGTGATGTACCCGGACGTGGTGAAGCGGAAGGGCTAGCCCCAGGCCACCAAGGTAGGCGACGCTGCGCGACATGGACCTGAGAGCCACGCGCGCCGCGATCGCCGAAGGCGACCGCCTCCCCGAACCGATTTGCGTGCCGCCCCTCGTCGAGGCGGCACGTCTTCCTTCCGAGCTGGACGCGCCGGTTCGCGAGTTGACCATGCGGCTGGTCCGCCAGCTTCGCGGCGAAAGATCCCGTGCCTCCGGCGTCGATGCGCTGATGCGGGAATTCTCGCTCTCCAGCCAGGAGGGCGTGGCGCTGATGTGCCTGGCCGAGGCGCTGCTTCGCATCCCCGACACCGAGAATCGCGACCGCCTGATCCGCGACAAGCTGGCCGGCGCCGACTGGCGCGCGCATCTCGGCGCCAGCCCCTCGCTCTTCGTCAATGCCGCCAGCTGGGGGCTCCTCGTCACCGGGCGCCTCGTCGCGACCAACAGCGAACGCGGATTGAGCGCCTCCCTCTCGCGCCTCGTCGCGCGCGGGGGCGAGCCGCTGATCCGGGCCGGGCTCGACCTCGCCATGCGGCTGCTGGGGCGGCAATTCGTCCTGGGCCGGAACATCGCCGAGGCGCTCGACCATGCGCGGCCGATGGAGGCGAAGGGCTTCCGCTATTCCTTCGACATGCTGGGCGAGGCGGCCATGACGGCCCGCGATGCCGAGCGCTACACGGCGCAGTATCGGGCGGCGATCGAGGCCATCGGCGCGGCCGGCCGTGGGCGAGGCGTTTATGCCGGCCCCGGCATCTCGGTGAAGCTCTCCGCACTGCATCCCCGCTATTCCTACACGCAGCCCGGCCGGCTGAGGGAGGAGCTCCTGCCGCGCCTGCGCGGTCTGGCCCTGGCCGCGGCGCGCCACGACATCGGCTTCAACATCGATGCCGAGGAGGCCGATCGGCTGGAGCCATCGCTCGACCTGTTGGAGGCCCTGGCCACCGATCCGGAGCTCGCCGGATGGCAGGGCCTCGGCTTCGTCGTGCAGGCCTATCAGAAACGCGCGCCGGCGGTGATACGCCACGTGATCGCCCTGGCGCGCCAGTACCGCCGGCGGATCATGATCCGCCTGGTGAAGGGCGCCTATTGGGACAGCGAGATCAAGCGCGCACAGGTAGACGGCCTCGCCGGCTTCCCGGTCTTCACGCGCAAGGCCTACACCGACGTCTCCTACATCGCCTGCGCCAAGCTCCTGCTGGAGGCGCGGGCGGACGTCTTTCCGCAATTCGCCACGCACAATGCGCAGACGCTGAGCGCGATCTTCCATCTGGCGGACGGTGATTTCCGCGAGGGCGATTGGGAATTCCAATGCCTGCACGGCATGGGGGAGGGGCTCTACGGCCAGGTGGTGGGGGCCGACCGGCTCGACCGGCCCTGCCGCATCTATGCGCCCGTCGGCAGTCACGAGACGCTGCTGGCCTATCTCGTCCGCCGGCTTCTGGAGAACGGTGCCAATTCCTCCTTCGTGCATCGCCTGGTGGATGACGGCGTGCCCATCGACGCTCTCGCCGAGGATCCGGTGCCTGAGGCCGAAGGGCTCGGCGGCGCGCCGCATCCGAGGGTCGCGCTGCCGGCGGATATCTTCGGCGATCGGCGCAATTCCACCGGGAGCGACCTGTCTTCGCCGCCTGTCCTGAAGGCCATGCAGGTGGCCATCGAGGCCAGCCGGGTCATCGGCTTCACTGCGGGCGACAAAGCCTGGCCGGGAAGGCCAGTTCTCAACCCCGCCGACCGCCGCGACCAGGTCGGGCTGGTGCATGAGGCACCGCCCGAGGCCGTTCCGCAGACGCTGGCCAGGGCGGAAGCAATCGCGCCGGACTGGGCGGCCCGACCAGCCGACGCCCGTGCGGATATCCTCGAGCGGGCGGCCGATCTCTTCGAGGCGCGGCGCGATACCTTCGTGCCGCTCGCCATTCGCGAGGCCGGCAAGACCATGGCCAATGCCATAGGCGAGTTGCGCGAGGCGGTGGATTTCCTGCGCTATTACGCGGCACAGGCGCGTGCGTTGCCCGGTACGCCGCTGGGGCCCGTGGTCTGCATCAGCCCCTGGAACTTCCCGCTGGCCATCTTCACGGGGCAGGTCGCGGCGGCGCTGGCGGCCGGCAACACGGTCATCGCCAAGCCCGCCGAGCAGACACCGCTGATCGCCGCCGAGGCGGTGCGGCTGCTGCACGAAGCCGGTATCCCGCCGGACGTCCTGCAACTCCTGCCCGGGGACGGCGCGAGCATCGGCGGCGGCCTCGTGGCGGATCCGCGTTGTCAGGGCGTGGTCTTTACCGGTTCGACCGAGGTAGCGCGGCTGCTGCAGCGAAGCCTTTCCACGCGCGGCGACGTGCCGCTGATCGCGGAAACGGGCGGACAGAACGCCATGATCGTGGACAGCTCCGCGCTGGCCGAGCAGGTGGTAGCGGATGTGCTGGCCTCGGCCTTCGATTCCGCGGGCCAGCGCTGCTCGGCGCTGCGTGTGCTCTGTCTCCAGGAGGAGGTTGCTCCCCATATCCTGGAGATGCTGGAAGGCGCGATGAGGGAGCTCGTCATCGGGGACCCCTCGCGCATCGAGACGGATCTGGGCCCGGTGATCGATGTCGAGGCGGAGGCCAATCTGCGCGGCCATCTGGCACGGCATCCCGCGCGGCTGACGCTGCCGCTGTCCGCCGACGCGGCGCAGGGTAGCTTCGTGCCGCCCAGCCTGATCGAGATCGGCTCCGTCGCCGAGCTGGGACGCGAAGTATTCGGCCCCGTCCTGCACGTGCTGCGCTTCGATCGGGAGAGGCTGGGCGAGCTGGTCCAGGCGCTCAACGCGACCGGCTATGGCCTGACGCTCGGCGTGCATTCCCGCATCGATGAGACGATCGATTTCGTCGTCGAGCGCGCGCATGTCGGCAATGCCTATGTGAACCGCAACATCATCGGCGCGGTGGTCGGCGCGCAGCCCTTCGGCGGCGAGGGGCTGTCGGGGACCGGGCCCAAGGCGGGCGGCCCGCTCTATCTGCGACGGCTGATGCGTGCCGGACCCGTGCCGTGCCTCGAAGGCGTGCGGGACGAGGGCGTCCTGGAGGCCTTCGACCGGCTTGCCGCCCTGCCGGAAGCGGCGCCTTTGGCGGAACTGCTGGCCGAGCTGCGTTCGGCCTCGCCGCTTCCGGCCAACCTCACGCTGCCAGGACCGGTGGGAGAGACGAACACGCTCCGCTTTGCCGGACGGGGGAAGGTGTTGGTTCTGGCAGGGGATTTGTCTGGTCTCCTGACCGGTGTCGCCGCCGCCTGGGCTTCCGGCAATACCGCCCTCGCGCCCTCTGGCTCATTGGCGGAAGCGCTGAATGCGCTGTTGCCGGACGGGCTGCGCATCGGTGTCGTCGAGGATTGGCGCCTGGCGGATTGCGCGGCCGTGCTGGCGCTCACGGACGGGCAGGCCGAGGAGGCCAGGAAGACCTTTGCCTTTCGGGAGGGGGCGCTCATTCCCGTAATTGACCGAGTGGAGCCCGCAGCGCTTCTGCGCCTCGTCGCCGAGCGGACGCTGTCGGTGAACGAGGCCGCCGCCGGCGGCAATGCAGCCCTCATGACGATCTGAGGGGGAGGCGCGCCTTTTCCGTCGATTTGTCTGGTCGGGACGTGCCATGAGCCGCGAATGTTCTTCGGGGAATGGTGATGGACGGCGGACGGCACATGGCGGCAAGCGGGGGTTCCGTGGCGGCGTCGAAGTTCGGCCGGCTGCCGGCCGGGCGGACGCCGCTTTATCAGGCGCTCGCCGATCAGGTTCAGAAGGTCGTGGGCAAGCTGCGGCTGGTTCCGGGCACGCAGCTTCCGACGGAAGAGCAGCTCGCGAACCACTTCGGCGTGAGCATGATCACCGTTCGCGGTGCGCTGCGGGAATTGCAGCAGCGCGGCCTGATCGAGCGCCGGCAGGGGCGGGGGACCTTCGTGGCCGCACCCCGCGCGCCGACGCCGGAATGGGGCCTGGGCAGCATCGACGAGATCCAGATCGCGAACCGCCTCGCCGAGGTGCGGCTGCTCGACAGCGGCCGCCGCCCGGTTCCGGACTGGGCGGCCGAGGTGTTGGGCCTAACGTCCGGTGAGCCCGGGCAGCACCTCCGCATCGCACGGGTGCGCGAGGGAACGCCGCTGATGATAACCGACGTCTTCTACCCCCCGGCGATCGGGGAGGTCGTCGCCAAGCAATCGCCCGAGAGCTGGCTTCCGCGCTATCCGCTGCTGGTGGAAGCCGCGGAGCGCGCGAGCGGTGAGCGCATGACCGAGCTCGACCAGACCATGACCGCGACGCGCGCGACGGCGGAGGTCTCCCGCATCCTGGGCGTCCGCGCCGGTGATCCGCTGCTGGTGATCACGCGCATCAACCGCGGTGCGTCGGGCAGGGTGTTGCAAGTCGCGCGGACGACCTATCGCACCGATGTCGCGACCTACACGATGCACATGAAGCGAAGCTGACCGCTTCGCGTCGCGGCGCGCCTGTGCAAAGCCACGGCGCCGCGGCCTTCTCGATCCATTGACATCTCCCGTCGAAGCGGCGCAGGGTTCAGCCATCCAAGGGGGGCCCTTTCTGCAGGGCTGAGATTCCGCGAGCGACGCGGTGACCCTTCTAACCTGATCCGGGTCATGCCGGCGGAGGGATGGGAAAAATGGCGTTTTCGTCACCACCACCCTTCGTGTCGTTTTTTGCGAAGGGAGCACCAGAAATGCCAGACAGCCTGCCGCCACAAGGCCCCAGCGTCACCACGGGCCCGCTGCCCGCTTCCCGTAAAGTCCATGTCGCCGGCCAGATCCATCCGCAGATTCGCGTCGCCATGCGCGAGATCGACGTCTCCGGCGGAGAGCCGGCCCTGCGGGTCTATGACACCTCAGGACCTTATACGGATGGTCGTGTCGTCACCGATATTGGCCTCGGCCTTTCGCCGCATCGTCGGGACTGGATCATGGCCCGCGGCGACGTCGAGGCCATCGCCGGCCGCGAGCAGAAGCCCGAGGATGACGGCCTGAAGCTGGGCGAGGAACGCCGCGTTCCTCTCTTCGATCGTCAGGGCCGCCTGCCGCTGCGCGCCAAGGCCGGGAAGGCCGTGACGCAGCTGGCCTATGCCCGCGCCGGCATCATTACGCCCGAGATGGAATACATCGCGATCCGCGAGAATATGGGGCGGGCGGCTGCACTGGCTGGCAAGCGCGATGGCGAGAGCTTCGGCGCCTCCATCCCTGACCATGTGACGCCGGAATTCGTCCGCAGCGAGATCGCCCGCGGCCGCGCCATCATCCCGGCGAACATCAACCATCCCGAGAGCGAGCCGATGATCATCGGCCGCAACTTCCTCGTGAAGATCAATGCCAATATCGGCAATTCCGCGGTGTCGTCGTCGGTGGCGGAAGAGGTGGACAAGCTCGTCTGGGCCATCCGCTGGGGCGCCGACAATGTGATGGACCTCAGCACGGGCCGGAACATCCACACGACGCGCGAATGGATCCTGCGCAACTCCCCGGTGCCGATCGGCACGGTGCCGATCTACCAGGCGCTGGAGAAGGTGGGCGGCAAGGCCGAAGAACTGACCTGGGACATCTTCCGCGACACGCTCATCGAGCAGGCGGAGCAGGGAGTGGACTACTTCACCATCCATGCCGGCGTGCGCCTCGCCTATGTGCCGCTGACGGCCGAGCGCGTCACCGGCATTGTCTCGCGCGGCGGCTCGATCATGGCGAAGTGGTGCCTGGCGCATCATCGCGAAAGCTTCCTCTACGAGCGCTTCGGCGAGATCTGCGAGATCATGCGCGCCTATGACGTCTCTTTCTCGCTGGGCGACGGCCTGCGGCCCGGCAGCATCGCCGACGCCAATGACCGCGCGCAATTCGCCGAGCTCGAGACGCTGGGCGAGCTGACGAAGGTTGCCTGGGAGCAGGACGTGCAGGTGATGATCGAGGGCCCCGGCCACGTGCCGATGCACAAGATCCAGGTCAACATGACCAAGCAGCTCGAGGAATGCGGCGAGGCACCCTTCTACACGCTCGGGCCACTGACGACCGACATCGCGCCGGGCTACGACCACATCACCTCGGGCATCGGGGCGGCGATGATCGGCTGGTTCGGTTGCGCCATGCTTTGCTACGTGACGCCCAAGGAGCATCTCGGTCTTCCCGACCGTGACGACGTGAAGACGGGCGTGATCACCTACAAGATCGCGGCCCATGCGGCGGATCTGGCGAAGGGGCATCCGGCGGCGCAGATGCGCGATGATGCGCTCTCTCGGGCGCGCTTCGAGTTCCGCTGGCGCGACCAGTTCAATCTCGGCCTGGACCCGGAAACGGCGGAGAAATTCCACGACCAGACGCTGCCGGCGGAGGGCGCCAAGCTCGCGCATTTCTGCTCGATGTGCGGGCCGAAATTCTGCTCGATGAAGATCACGCAGGAGATCCGCGACGCCGCGCAGAAGGGCATGGACGAGATGAGCGCGAATTTCCGCGGCAATGGCGGCGCCATCTACCTGCCGCCAGTCGCTGCGGGCGACTGAAACGAAAAGGGGGAGGGCGCGCTGCCCTCCCCCCTACGTCCCGTGATCGCCTTCGGAGATCACGGTCAGCTTTTGCCCGATGGGGCTTTTTGTCAGGCGGAGGCGGAAGCCTCGCGCTTGTCCTTCACGCGCTTAAGGGCGCAGAGGCCTGCCACGCCGACCGCGCCGGTGAGGGCGACGCCCGTCACGGCCACGGCGGCCGCCGTGCCACCCGCCACGGCGCCGGCGGCAAAGGCACCGCCAATCGCCGCTTTCGCCAGGCGCCTTTTCGCGCGGAGCATTCTCAGGATCATGATCGATCTCCTTCGTGGATCAGATTGGTCCGGACCGCGCCCCGCGCAAGCTGTCACCGGAACGGAATGGCGTAGTGCAGGCCGCCCTGGTTCCACAGGCCGTTCAGGCCGCGCGCCAGCTTCAGCGGGCTGCCCTGGCCGAGATTGCGCTCGAAGACCTCACCATAGTTGCCGACCGCGCGAAGCATGTTCAGCGCCCAGGCATTGTCCAGGCCGAGGCGCGAGCCGAACTCGCCGGTCCGGCCGAGGAGGCGCTGCACGGTCGCATCCTGGCTGCTCGTGGCCTGCTGCTGGGCATTGGCCTGCGTTACACCGGTCTCTTCCGCCTCGATCAGCGCGTAATGGACCGAGGTGACGATGTTCGCCCACTGGTCGTCGCCGTTACGAACGAACGGGCCGAGCGGCTCCTTGCTGATGGTCTCCGACAGCACCATGAACTGGGCCGGGTTCGGCGCGACGGAGATGGCGCCGGCGAGGGCCGAGGCGTCCTGCGTCATCGCATCGCAGCGGCCGGCGAAGAAGGCCGAGTACATCGTGTCGACGCGCTCGAAGACGACGGGCTGGAAGCGGATGTTCCGGGCGCGGGAGATATCGGCCAGGTTCAGCTCGTGCGTGGTGCCCTGGGCGACGCAGACGGTCGCGCCGTTCAGGTCGTTCACGCGGGCCACGCCGGCATCGCGGCGGACGGCGAAGCCCTGGCCGTCATAGAAATTCACCGGCAGCTGGCGCAGGCCGATGGAATTGCCACGGAGGAAGGTCTGCGTGGAGTTGCGGAACAGCACGTCGATCTCGCCGGCCTGCAGCGCGGTGAAGCGGTTCTGCGCGGTCAGGGGTACGAAGCGCACCTTGGTCGCGTCGCCGAGGACGGCGGCGGCCACGGCGCGGCAATAGTCGGCGTCCAGGCCGCGCGTCTCGCCGCGGCTGTCGGCCGTCGAGAAACCGGCGAAGCCCTGGCTCACGCCGCAGATCAGCGTGCCGCGCTGGCGCACGGTGTCCAGCGTCGCGGCGGAAGCCACGCCGGCCCAGGCGGTGGCGACGGTGGCCGCTGCGAGCAGCAGATGACGGAACATATTGCGTTTCCTTCTTTCAGTGGCAGGAGGCGATGGCCGCATCCACGGTCTTGCCGGACGTTTCGGCGATGGTCTCGATCTCGCCCGGCGCGGTGATGTGGGGCGGGGCCAGCAATACATGGTCCCCGCGCTGCCCGTCCACGGGCCACCCGGGGCAGATCAACCCAGGCCGCGCCCGAAGGCGACGGCCTTTGCCCGGGCATGCAACCTGGGCTTGAGAACCAAGGCTTTCTGGTTGCGCCGCCGGGCCGCTCAGGTGCGGATCAGCGGGCAGCCGCCCTCGGCGAGGGGCCGGAAGGCCTCTTCCGTGCCGACCGTCGAGATCAACTTGTAGTAGTCCCATTCGCGCTGGCTCTCGGCCGGGCTCTTCACTTCGAAGAGATAGGCCGGGTGGATCTTGCGGCCGTCCTCGCGCACGCGGCCGGGGCCGAAAGCGTCGTCGTCTGTGGGCATGCGCTTCATGACATTGATGACCTCGATGCCCGAGGCCTTGGCGCGCGCCACGCCCACCTCCGCGACCGCCTTGAGGTAGTGGATCGCGCAGGAATAGGTGCCCGCATGCTCCTGTCCCGGCATGTTGGTCGGCGTGCGCCGCAGGATGCGCTGGGCGAGGCCGCGCGTGCGGTCGTTGAGGTCGTGGTAGAAGACCTCCGACAGCAACATGCCCTGCGCGGCCTCCAGGCCGATCGACTTGATGTCCTGCACGAACATGATCATGCCCGCGAGTTTCTGGCCCCGCCGCGTCAGGCCGAATTCATGCGCCTGCTTCACGCAGTTCTGCGTGTCGGCCGCCGCCATGGCGAGGCCGACCACCTTCGCCCGGCTCGCCTGCGCCTGGATCAGGAAGGACGAGAAATCCGTCGTGCCGGGGAAGGGGAACTTCGCGCTGCCGAGCATGCGTCCGCCGGCGCGGGTGACGAACTGCCCGGTGTCGCGCTCGAGCTGATGGCCGAAGGCATAGTCCGCCGTGATGAAGTACCAGCTGTCGCCGCCCGCGCGCACGGCCGCGCCGCCCACGACATTGGCGAAGACCCAGGTGTCGTAGGTCCATTGGATGGTGTGGGTGCTGCATTGCGGCCCGGTCAGCGCCGAGCTAGCCGCGCCGGAGGCGAGCTGCACCTTGTCCTTCTCGCGCACGAGGTTCGCGACGGCGAGGGCGACGGCGCTGTTGTTCACCTCGCAGATCATGTCCACGCCCTGCGTGTCGATCCAGCGGCGGGCGAGCGCCAGCGCGGCATCGGGGCGGTTCAGGTGGTCGCCCTGAACGACCTCCACGTTGATGCCGCGCTGCGCCACCCCGAGGTCCTCGATAGCCTGCTGCACCGCGGCGAAGGAGGTGGGGCCGGAGGTGTCGCGGTAGGGGCCGGAGAAATCCGCCAGCACGCCGATGCGGATGGTGTTGTCGCGGGGCTGAGCCCAGCTCTTCGCGGTGACGACGCTGCCCGCGGCCGCCCCGAGGGCGCCGCGACGGGTGATTTCATTCATTTTATTTCCATCCCTGCCTGTACCGGGATGCTGCGCGGGCGCGGTGCCCTCGTGCAAGTGTCATCAGCGGAAGACGGGATCGCCGACCTGCGGAAGATCATGGGGGTAGATGCCAGCCAATCCCGCGGCGCAGGAACATCCGGCCGGATCGCATGGACCACGGCGATGAGGGCCGCAGAGCGGAGCCTGAACAGAGGTTTTCTTGGGGTTTTGGGGCTGCATCGATGCGTCCCGGAGGTCAAGTCATACCATCCCAGATGGTGTGGGCTGACCCGATGGCGCAGCCGCCCGGCCTCGGGCATCATCGGTGAACCTAGAGGAGAGAAACATGACCCTTCGCTGCGACCTCGTCATTCGCGATGCCACCGTCTTCGACGGGACAGGCGCCCCGCGCTTCCGTGGCGACGTGGCCGTGGAGGGCGACCGGATCCTCGCTGTCGGCGACCTCGGAAGCATCGCCGGCCAGAAGGAGATCCAGGCGAAGGGCCGCGCGCTGGCGCCGGGCTTCATCGACGCCCATACGCATGACGACCGCCTCGTCACCTGCGGGCCGGAATGCGTGCATTGCAAGACCAGCCAGGGCGTCACCACCGTCGTCGTTGGCAATTGCGGCGTCAGCCTGGCCCCGGTGCGCATGACGAAGCGGCCGCCGCCGCCGCTGGACCTGCTGGGTGACGAGAGCTGGTTCACCATGGGAAGCTTCGGTGAATATGCCGAGGCGCTGCGCAAGCGGCCCACGGCCGTGAACACCTTCGCCTTCTGCGGCAACATGTCGCTGCGCGTGGAGGCGATGGACGGCGACGTCTATCGCGCCGCCAAGGACCACGAGATCGTGAAGATGCAGGACCGCCTGCGTGAGTCGCTGCGCGATGGCGCCTGCGGCTTCTCCACGGGCCTCTACTACCCGCCCAACACCCAGGCGACGACCGAGGAGATCATCGCCATCGCCGAGGTCGTGGCCGAGGTGGGCGGCATGTATGCCACCCATATGCGCGACGAGGCGGACCATGTGCTGGACAGCATCCGCGAGACGCTGCGCACCTCGCGTGAGGCGGGCGGCGAGACGGGCGCGCTCGACCTCGTCATCAGCCATCACAAGTGCAGCATGAGCGAGAATTTCGGCCGCTCGCGCGAGACGCTGGCGCTGATGGACGCCATGGCGCAGGACCAGCCGGTGGCCTTCGACGTCTACCCCTATCCCGCCGGCTCCACCGTCCTGATGCCGGACAAGCTGCGGCAGGACGTGCCGGTGCAGATCACCTGGTCCGTGCCGCATCCGGAGGTGGCGGGCCGCAACCTCGACGATATCGCGCAGGAATGGGGCATGACGCGCCGCGCGGCGGCCGACAAGCTGCTCCCCGCCGGCGCCATCTCCTTCTCGATGGATGAGGCGGACGTTCGCCGCATCATGGCGCATCCGCGCTCCATGATCGGCAGCGACGGCATCCCGCACGACGCCAAGCCGCATCCGCGCCTCTGGGGCACCTTCCCGCGCGTGCTCGGCATGTATGTGCGCGACGTGCAGCTCTTCAGCCTCGAGACGGCGATCCATAAGATGACGGGGCGCCCCGCCGGCATCTTCGGCCTGCCCGATCGTGGGACGATCCGCCCCGGCAACTTCGCCGACCTCGTGCTCTTCGACGCCGACCGCGTGCGCGACAACGCGACCTATGCCGAGCCCGACCGCGTCTCGGACGGCATCGAGCAGGTCTGGTGCAACGGCGTCGTCACCTACACGGAGGGTTCGGAGCCCGGCACGGCGGCGCCCGGCCGCTTCCTGGGCAATCCTCGCCTCAAGGCCGGATGAGAGTCGACCACCGGGCCTCGGCTCATCTGCAGAAGGGGACCAAGCGGCGCGCGCTGCTGGTCTTCCTGATCCTGGTCGCCTTGGTTGCGATGGTCGGCATCTTCTGGCCAAACCCTCGCAGCCGCACGCAGATCGAGCTCTATCTCCGGCAGGGCACGCGGCAGGGCGCGGAGCTGCTGATGCGCGACATCCGGCGGCTCTCGCCCGAAGGGCGGGATCCGGGGCCGGCGGTCCAGCATCTTGGTGCCCTCGGCTTGCAATGCGCCGCGCCGGAAACGACGGTGGGCGAATGGCGCTGCCTCATGCGCCGGCAGGCGGATAACCGGAAGCTGGTCACGATCGAGGCCGTCATTCGCGTGGATCACGGCGTCGTCGTCGGCAGTTCCGCGAGCATCACCGAAACGCCGCGCTGAGGCGTCCATCCAGGCGCGGGGGCGGGTTTGCCGGCGCCGCCCGTAGGGCTACACCTTGGCGACGAAATGATCCGGGGAACAGCCTTGCCGACAGCCGCCCAACGCCTGGTGGATTTTCTTGCCGCCCAGGGAATCGACCGCGCCTTCTGTGTGCCGGGCGAGAGCTACATCGCCCTTCTCGAGGCGCTGCACGACGCGCCGATCGACCTCGTGGTCAACCGCCACGAGGGCGGTGCGGGCTTCGCGGCCATCGCGGATGCCAAGCTCACCGGCCGCCCCGGCGTCTTCATGGTCAGCCGTGGCCCCGGCGCCTGCAATGCCGCCATCGCGCTGCACACCGCCGAGCAGGACGCCGTCCCGCTCATCCTGCTGATCGGGCAGGTGGAGCAGAAGGACCTCCGCCGCGACGCCTTCCAGGAGATCGACTACGGCCACATGTTCGGCCGCTTCTGTAAGTTCGTGGGCGAGGCGACGCATCCCGAGCAAGTGCCCGAGCTCATCGCGCGCGCCTATGCCATGGCGATGCAGGGCGTGCCCGGCCCTGTCGTGCTCTCGCTGCCCGAGGACGTGCTGGATATGGAATGCGCGGCCGTGGCCCCGCAGTACAGCCTGGCCTCGCCCGCCGCGGCCGCGCCTGCCGACATGGACCGGATCGCCGCGGCCATCGCGGCGGCCGAGCGTCCGATCCTGCTCGCCGGCCATGGTTTCGAGAGCCCCGAGGGTCGCGCCGCGCTCGCCCGCTTCGCCGAGGCCTGGCACCTGCCCGTCGCCGTGTCGTTCCGCCGGCAGGATCTCTTCGACAATCACAGCCCGCTCTATGCCGGCGATCTCGGCCTGCGGAACCCGGATGCGCAGCGCGAGGCCTTCGCTTCGTCCGACCTCATCCTGGCGCTCGGCACGCGGCTGACCGACATCACGACCCAGGGCTATTCCTGGCCGGCGCCGGGTCAGCGGCTGATCCATGTCTGCGCCGACCCGAAGCACCTGAACTGGCACTTCCCGGCGGAGATCGCGCTGGCGGCCGATCCGCTCGCGCTCATCGCGGCGATGCCGGCCTCGAACGTGCCGGCGGGGCGCCGCGAATGGGCGGCCAAGCTGCGCGCGCTGCATGTGGCGGACTGCCAGGTGAAGCCGAGCGACTGGCCGGATGGCCTCTTCTTCCCCGAGGTCGCGCAGGCGGTGGGCGCGGCGCTGCCGCCGGACGGCATCATCACGCTCGATGCCGGCACCTTCGGCGCGCCCTTCTACCGCAAGGTGAGCTATGCGCCCGGCCAGCGGCTGATCGTGCCGATCTCGGGCGCGATGGGCTTCGGCGTGCCGGCGGCGGTGGCGGCGACGCTGCGCCATCCCGAGCGCACCGTGGTCTGCGGCGTGGGCGACGGCGGCGTGCTGATGACGGGCGGCGAGCTGGCGGTGGCGGTGGAGCGGAACCTGCCCATCAAGCTGCTCCTGTCGGAGAATCTGGGCTTCGCCTCCATTCGTATCCATCAGGAGCGGCAGCATCCCGGTCGCGTCAGCGGCACGATGTTCGCCAATCCGGACTTCGCGCATTGGGCGCAGGCCTTCGGCATGCCCGTCACGCGGGTGAACACGCGCGATGACTTCGCCGCGATGCAGGAGGCCATCCGCAAGCCGGGTCCGGCGGCGATCCTGGTGAAGACCTCGATGCAGGCCGTGCTGCCCTGACGCAAACCCGGCCTTCGCGTCTCCGTGGCGCGAAGGCCGCTGCCCTCAGGGCGTCGGGGAATAGGCGTTCCAGCCTGCCGCGCGAAGGTCGCAGGCGGGGCAGTGGCCGCAGCCGTGGCCCCAGGGATGCAGCGTCTGCCGCTCGCCCTTGTAGCAGGAATGGCTCTCCACCCGGATGAGCTCCACCAGCTTCGACCCGCCGAGCGATTCCGCCAGCCGCCAGGTCTCGGCCTTGTCCAGCCACATGAGCGGCGTGTGCAGCACCAGGCGCGAGTCCATGCCGAGGTTGAGGGCCGCCTGCAGCGCCTTGATGGTGTCGTCGCGGCAGTCGGGGTAGCCGGAATAATCCGTCTCGCACATGCCGCCGACGATATGCTTCAGCCCACGCCGATAGGCGAGCGTGGCGGCGAACATCAGGAAGATGAGGTTGCGGCCGGGAACGAAGGTATTGGGCAGCCCGTCCTCCCGCATCGCGATCTCGGTTTCGCGCGTCAGGGCCGTCTCGCTGATCTGCCCGAGGACGCCGAGGTCGATCGTATGGTCCGGCCCCAGCCGGGGCGACGCCATGCCTTCGCGCAGCGCGTCGCGGCAGGTGAGTTCGACCGCATGGCGCTGCCGGTAGTCGAAGCCCACCGTCTCGACATGCTCGAAGCGTTCGAGGGCCCAGGCCAGGCAGGTCGCGCTGTCCTGCCCGCCGGAAAAGAGGACGAGGGCGCCCTTCGTCATGCCTGCAACCTTTCCACCGCCCATCGCGCCGCCTCGGCGACGACGGGGTCCTCATCTTCGCACAAGCTGCGCGCGGTGGGCAGCAGGGCCGGGTCGGCGCTGTTGGCGATCGCATTGAGCACGTTGCGCGTGAAGCGGTTCCGGCCGATGCGCTTGATAGGCGAGCCGGAATAGCGTGTGCGAAAGGCCGCATCGTCGAGCATCGCGAGCTCAGCGAGCGGGGGCGCGACCTCCGCGCCCGGCGCGAACTGGATTTCGGCCGAGGCGCGGGCGAATTTGTTCCAGGGGCAGACGGCCAGGCAGTCGTCGCAGCCATAGATGCGGTTGCCCATCGCCACGCGGAACTCGTGCGGGATGGGGCCGTGATGCTCGATCGTGAGGTAGGAGATGCAGCGCCGCGCATCCAGCCGGTAGGGCTGCGGGAAGGCCCCGGTGGGGCAGGCGTCGAGGCAGGCGCGGCATCGGCCGCAATGGTCGGTCTCGGGCGGATCGGGCGTCAGCTCCAGCGTCGTGTAGATCTCGCCGAGGAAGAGCCAGGAGCCATGGGTGCGGCTCACCAGGTTCGTGTGCTTGCCCTGCCAGCCGAGCCCGGCCTGCGCCGCCAGGGGCTTTTCCATGACCGGCGCGGTGTCGACGAAGACCTTGAGCTCGCTGCCCTTGAAGCGTCGCACCATCCATTGACCGAGCGCCTTCAGGCGCTTCTTCACGACGTCGTGATAGTCCCGACCCTGGGCATAGGCGCTGATCGTCGCACGATCGCGCTCCTCCAGGCTGGCGAGGGGGTCGTAGTCGGGCCCGTAATTGAGGCCGAGCGCGATGACGCTCACCACCTCCGGCCAGAGCTGGCGCGGCTGGGCCCGCTGCTCACGCCGGCCTTCCAGCCAGCCCATGCTTCCGTGCGCGCCGGACTCGAGGAAGGCGTCCAGCCGCGCGCGGGCGGCGTCGGGCAGGACGGCCTCGGTGAAGCGGGCGACGTCGAAGCCGAGGGCGATCGCCTCGGCGCGGATGGCCTCGGCGGCTTCGGTCGGCGGCGTCACCCCTTGGGCAGGATGGCCGTGGCCTCGAGCTCGACCTTGGCCTCCTCCTCCACAAGGGCGCCGACCTGCACCAGCGTCATCGCCGGGAAATGGCGCCCCATCACGGCGCGATAGGCCGGACCGAGCTCGGCCAGGTTCGCGCGATACTCGCCGATGTCGGTCACGAACCAGGTGAGGCGGGCGATATGCTCGGGCTTGCCGCCGGCCTCGGCCAGCACGGCGAGGACGTTGAGCAGCGCCTGGCGGACCTGCGGTACGAAGCCCTCGGGGAAGCGCCCGGCCGTGTCCCAGCCGACCTGCCCGCCGATGATGGCGAGCCGGCCTTCGCCCACCAGGCCATTGGCGTAGCCCTTCGGGGTGGGCCAGTCCTTCGGTTGCAGCGCGACGAGGCTCATGGGCGGAGGCTTTCGCAGGAGGGGGAGCGCCGTGCAAGGGCGCGATCCGCGCAAGACTACGACGGCAGGGGACGCCGGGCCATTGCCGCGTGCCCCGCGCCGATGGCAGGCTCCGGCCAATGAGCCAGATCCTGATCGAACGCCGCGGCGACGTGCGGCATGTCACCGTCGCGAACCATGCCAAGCTCAACACGCTCGGCTCGCCCCTGCTGGAAGAGCTGGCGCGGGCCTTCGACGTCGAGGGGGACATCCGCGCCGTGGTGCTGACCGGCGAGGGCGATCGCGCCTTCATCGGCGGCGCCGATATCAAGGAAATGGGCGCGGTCACGACGCCGGCCGGGGGCGAGGCCTTCATCCGCCGCGTTCATGGCGCCTGTGCCGCCATCCGCGCCTGCCGCGTGCCGGTGATCGCGCGCATCCAGGGCTGGTGCCTCGGCGCGGGGCTGGAGATCGCCGCGGCCTGCGACCTGCGCGTCTCCGCGACGGCGGGGCGCTTCGGCATGCCGGAAGTGCGCGTCGGCATCCCCTCGGTCGTGGAAGCCGCGCTGCTGCCAGGGCTGATCGGCTGGGGCAAGACGCGGCGCCTGCTGCTGCTCGCCGAGACCATCGCAGCCGATGAGATGGAGCGCTGGGGCTTCCTCGAGCGCGTGGTGCCGCTGGAAGGGCTGGATGGCGCCGTGGAGGAATGGATCGCCCTGATCCGCGAGGCCGGGCCGGTCGCCATCGCGAACCAGAAGGCGCTGATCCGCGAATGGGAGGATCTGCCGATGAGCCAGGCGATCAACGCCGGGATCGCCGCCTTCGCGAAGAGCTTTGAGACGAAGGAGCCCAACGAGATGATGGGCCACTTCCTCTCGCGCAAGCGATAGAAGGAAGCCCTGATCGGACACGCGTCCGATCAGGGCTGGTCTGCGCCTGTGATCAGTCCAGGCGCACGCCGGTCGCGCGGATCACCTCGCCCCAGCTGCGGACCTCCGAGCCGATGAAGGTCGTGAGCTCCTCAGGGCTGGAGCCGACCGGCACCGCGCCCGTGGCCAGCAGCCTGTCGCGGATGTCAGGCCTGCCGAGGCCCTCGCGCAGCGCGGTCGAATAGCGCGTGAGCAGCGGTGCCGGCGTGCCGCGCGGTGCAAAGACGGCGACCCAGCTGGAGGCCTGGAGCTCGGGCATGCCCAGCTCCCGAAAGGTCGGTACGTCGGGCAGGGCCGGGAAGCGCTCGTCCAGCGCCACGGCGAGCGGACGCAGGCGGCCAGCCTGCACGGCGCTGAGCGTGGACGAGATATTGTTGAAGGACGCGTTGACCTGGCCCGACATCAGCTCGGTCAGCAACGTGCCGGCCTCGCGGTAAGGCACGTTGGCGAGCTCGATGCCCAGGCGGAGCTTCATCAGGCCGCCGGCCAGCGTCTGTGTGCTCGCGGCGCCGAGCGAGCCGTAGGTCACGTGGCCCGGGCGGGCGCGGGCGTACTCCACGAATTCCTGGAAGGTGCGGGCCGGGAAGTCCGGCGCGACGACCAGCAGCGTCGGCAGCATGGTGAGCAGCGAGACGGGCGAGAAGTCGCGTTCCACGTTGTAGGGCAGGTTGGGCGCCGTCGCCGTGATCGAGAAGATCGCGGCCGTGACGAGCAGCGTGTTGCCGTCCGGGCGCGACTTGGCGACGAGATCGGCCCCGATGACGCCCGAGGCGCCGCTGCGGTTCTCGATCACCACGGCATGGGCGCCGACGCGCTCCTGCAGGATGGGAGCGAGGAGGCGGGCGGTCTGGTCGGTGCCGCTGCCAGGCGAGTTCGCGACGATCAGCCGGATGGTCGCTCCCTGCTGGGCGAGCGCGGGCGTCGCGAGCGCGGCGGGCGCCGCGCCGAGTAGAAGCCGTCGATGCATGAAATCCTCTCCATTGGTATAATGATTTGCGGAGAGGAATAGCGAACTCCGGCGATATGCCAAGCTATCCGCGCAAGGCCTTGATCTGCGCGGGATAGGAGGACGGATCGGTCCGCACATCGATGAGGCGCGGACCCTTGGTCGCGAGGGCCTCGGCAAGGGCCGTGCGCAGGCCCTCGGCGTCGTTCACGCGCCAGGAGGCGCCGCCCATGCCCAGCATCACCTGGGCGAAGTCGATCTCCGGCCAGTCCAGGGCGCCGCTGGGCAGATCACGGTCGCCCTTCTTGATGTCGATGAGCGAGAGCGTCGCGTCGTTGAACACGACGACCGTGAGGTTGAGACCCATGGCCGTCGCGGTCGCGAGTTCGCCGATTGCCATCAGCAGCCCGCCGTCGCCGGTCAGCGCGATCGCGCCGCGCGCGGGGTCATGCCAGGCGGCAGCGATGGCGGCGGGCAGGGCATAGCCCATGGTGGCGAGGCCGTTGGAGATGAGCAGGTCGCCGGGGCGCTCGGCCTGCCAGAAGGTGGTACAGGGGAACATATGCGCGCCCGCATCTACGGCCACGCGCGGATCGGCGCCCTGCTTGCGGCAGGCTTCCTGGGTGACGCGCACGAGCTCGGAGGGCGCCATGCCGCGATTGCCGCTGGCGGTGTTCCGCAGGCAAGCGAGCCAGGCGTCGCGCAACGCGACGAGGCGGCCGTCCGGCCAGGCGCGACGCGGCGCATCCTCGGCGAGGGCCGCCGCGGCAATCTCCCAGGCGCCCAGGATCTGAACCGCGGGCTTGCGGTATTCGAGCGAGCGCGCCGCCGTGGCGAGGTCCAGGATGGGCGCGTCGAAGCGCCAGGGCTGGGGGATGAATTCGACGGGATCGGCGCCGGCGAGGATGATGAGGTCCGCCTCGCGCAGCAGCGGCGCCTCGGCCTCGCCGCCGGTGAAGACGCCGCCGAAGAGGGGATGGGCATCCGGCAGCACGCCCTTGGCCTTGTAGGTGACGAGGCCGGGGCAGCCCAGCGCCTCCACCAGGCGACGGACCGCGGCGCAGCGCGCGGGCTCGGTCGCTTCCAGCCCGATGATCACCGCGGGCCGCTTCGCCGCGGTCAGCAGACGCCGCGCGGCCGCGAGATCGGATTCCGAAGGCGCAGCGAGGACGGGCAGCCGAAGCGGCGGCGCGTTGGGCGTGGGCGCCTTGGCGGCGTCGCCGGCTAGCTCCAGATAGGCAGGCCCGCGGGGCGCGGACATCGCCGCAGCGACGGCCTCGGCCGCTGCGGCCGGATGGCCGGCGACGCGCCGCTGCGCGCGGGTGACGGGCGCCATCATGGCGGCCTGGTCGAAGAGCTGGTGGGTGGCGATCGCGGCTTCGCGTGCCCCGAAGCCGTCGGCGATCAGGATGACCGGCGCGCGCTCCAGATCGGCATTGGCGACGCCATTGGCCGCGTTGGAGACGCCGGGGCCGCGCGTCGTCAGCAGGCCCACGGGGCGATGCGTGAGCTCGGCCACGGCCGAGGCCATGATTCCGGCGCCGCTCTCGGTGCGTGTCAGGACGAAGGGAATGCCGGCCGCCTTGGCCGCCGAGATGAGATCCAGGCTGGAGCCGCCGCCCGGCACTCCGAAGATGGCCGGCATCGCCGCCTCCGCGAAGCTCTGCACCACGGCATCGGCGCCAGTGGTGAGGCGCGACTGATCGTTCATTCCTGGATTCCCCTAGCTATCCCAACACCATAAGCGAGATGCTTCCGGCGCCCAACCTGCCCGGATTTTCGGCAGGTTCAAATCCAAGCTCCGCTTTTGCGGCCGGTCTGGCTTGCGCACCTCGCGTGGCTGGCTCCAATCTGGCGGGATCGACGGAGCCGGATTCTTCATGACAGGAAATGCGTTCGACGAAATGGGGGAGGGCGACCGGCTTCGCCCCGCCTACCGGGCCATCGCCGAGTGGCTCCGCAAGACGCCGCCGACTGACCTGGCGGCCAAGCGCGCCGAGGCGGAGGTGCTGTTCCGCCGCGTCGGCATCACCTTCGCGGTCTATGGCGAGGGCGGCGATCCTGATCGCCTCATTCCCTTCGACATCATCCCGCGTATCCTTGGCCGGTCGGAATGGGACGGGCTGAGCGCTGGTCTCTCGCAGCGGGTGAGGGCGCTGAACGCCTTCCTCGCCGACGTCTATGGCCGGCAGGAGATCCTGAAGGCGGGCAAGATCCCCGAGCATCTGGTGGTCGGCAACGAGCAGTTCCGCCCCGAGATGCGCGACTTCACGCCGCCCGGCGGCATCTACACGCATATCGCGGGCATCGACGTGGTGCGCACGGCGCCGAACCAGTTCTACGTGCTGGAGGATAATGCGCGCACGCCATCGGGCGTCTCCTACATGCTGGAGAACCGGGAGGCGATGCTGCGCCTCTTTCCCCGCCTGCTCGCGCAGCATCGCATCGCGCCCGTGAACCATTACCCGGAAGAGCTGCTGGCGACGCTGAAGGCGGCCGCGCCGGAGCGGGCAGGCCCCGATCCGACGGTCGCGATCCTGACGCCCGGCTCCTTCAACAGTGCCTATTACGAGCACTGCTTCCTGGCCGACGAAATGGGCGTCGAGGTGCTGGAGGGCGCGGACCTCACCATCGAGGACGACGTCGTCTACATGCGGACGACTGCCGGGCCGAAGCGCGTCGACGTGCTCTATCGCCGCATCGACGACGACTATCTCGACCCCAAGGCCTTCCGGCCGGACAGCATGCTGGGCGTTCCCGGCCTGATGGCCGCCTACAAAGCGGGCAACATCGCGCTCTGCAACGCGCCCGGCTGCGGCATCGCGGACGACAAGGCGATCTACCCCTACGTGCCGGACATGATCCGCTTCTACCTCGGCGAGGAGCCGAAGCTGGAGAACGTGCCCACCTATCTCTGCGAGCAGGAGACGCACCGGTCCTATGTGCTGGAGCATCTGCACGAGCTGGTGGTGAAGCTGGCCCAGGGCTCGGGCGGCTACGGCATGATGATCGGTCCGCATGCGACGCAGGCCGAGCGAGCGGAATTCGCCGCGCGCATCCGGGCCCGGCCGCAGGACTACATCGCGCAGCCCACCCTCGCGCTCTCCACCGTGCCGACGCTGGTGGAGGCGGGCATCGCCCCGCGCCACGTGGACCTGCGGCCCTTTGTCCTGAGTACGAAGGACGAGGTGCGCATCGTGCCGGGCGGGCTGACGCGCGTGGCGTTGCGCGAGGGTTCGCTGGTCGTGAACTCGTCGCAGGGGGGAGGGACCAAGGACACCTGGGTCCTGGACCGCGACCCGATGACGGGAGGCGTGCCATGCTGAGCCGCGCCGCCGAAAGCCTCTTCTGGCTGGGCCGCTACACCGAGCGTGCGGCCAATGTGGCGCGCGGCCTTGCCGTCGCGTCGCGCATGGCCAGCCTGACCGACGAGCTGAACGCCGAGAATGACCAGTGGCGCTCGCTGCTCGTCGCCGCGGGCTGCGAGCCGGCCTTCTTCCAGCATCACCGGGAGGCGACGGAGGAGAAGGTCGTCGACTTCCTGATCCGCGATCCGGGCAACTTCTCCGGCATCATCCCCTGCTTCGCGGCGGCGCGGCAGAACGGCCGCAGCGTGCGTACTTCGCTGACCGTCGACATGTGGAGTGCGCTCAGCGACAGCTGGACGCGGCTGCGCCACGTCACCCCGGCCGACTTCCAGGGCGAGAAGCTGCACGGTTTCCTGGAATGGGTGCGCGAGCGGGTGTTGCTCTTCAACGGCGCGGCCATGGACACGATGCTGCGCGGAGAGGCCTGGCTCTTCGTCCAGCTCGGCACGGCCCTGGAGCGGGCGGACGCCACCGCGCGTCTGCTGGACGTGAAGCACGACCTGCTGGGCGGGCCCTCGCGGGAAGTCACCGTCCAGCACGGCCAGTGCCAGGCGGTGCTGCAATCGGTCTCCGGGCTGCGGGCCTATCAATGGACCTATCGCGACCGGATCGAGCCGGGGCGCGTCGCCGAGTTCCTGATCCTGAACCGCGAGATGCCCCGCAGCCTGGCCGCCTGCTACGATCGGGTCTGCGAGGTGCTCGAGCTCATCGCCGCCGGCCAGGGCGGCCGGCGCGGCGAATGCCACCGGATGGCGCGCGCGACGCAGGCGGCGCTTCATGCCGGGCGGATCGAGGACATCATGCGGGGCGGGCTGCACGACTACCTGACGGAGACGATCAACGGCGTCGCGACCCTGGGCGGCGAGATCGAGGCGTTCTACATCCGCGCCTAGGGCCCGGCCCGCTGCGGCGGGCGTGATCCGGCGGGACCGATCGCGGCCCCGCCGCGCCTGTGCCCGAAGGGGAGACGGACGATGACCTATTGCGTCGGGATGCTGCTGAACGAGGGCATCGTCATGCTCTCGGACACGCGCACCAATGCGGGCCTCGACAATATTTCGACCTTCTCGAAGATGTTCGCCATCGAGCGGGAAGGCGACCGCGCGCTGGTGTTGATGACCGCGGGCAACCTCGCCATCACCCAGGCCGTCTGGAACCTGCTGCAGGCCGGCGTCTGGCTTAACGGAAGCTCGCAGACGCTCGCCGACGTGCCCGACATGTTCACCGCCGCCCAACTGGTGGGCGCGGCAGTGCGCCAGGTCGCCGCGATGGACAGCGCGGCGCTGGCGGCGCAGGGGCTCGGCTTCGATTGCAGCCTGCTGATCGGCGGCCAGATCGCGGGCGGAAGGCCCCGCCTGTTCCTGGTCTATTCGGCAGGCAACTTCATCGAGGCGACGGACGACACGCCCTTCCTGCAGATCGGCGAGCACAAGTACGGCAAGCCCATCCTCGATCGCGTGGTGACGCCGCAGACGACGTTGGTGGAAGGCGTGGCGCTGACCCTGATCAGCATGGACAGCACCATCCGCTCGAACCTCTCCGTGGCGCTGCCGCTGGACCTTTCGGTGGTGCGCGTGGACCAGCTGCGGATCTGCACCCGCCGGCGCATCACCGAGGACGATGCCTATTACCGGACGATCCGGGACGGCTGGTCCAACGCGCTGCGCGACGCCTATCTCGGTTTGCCCCGTCCGGACTTCGTGCTGGCCTGATCTGCCGGGCTTTCCGCCCCTTCTATGCCGCGCTCCGCAGCGGGGTTAGCCTCGCGCGAAATCGGGAAGGATGCCGACATGAATCTCACCATCGACGGCCGCAACGCGTTCATCACCGGCGGTTCCAAGGGTCTCGGCCTCGCCATGGCGAAGGCCTTTGCGCAGGCGGGCGGCAACGTCGCGATCGTGGCGCGTGGCGCCGAGGCGCTGGAGGCGGCGAAGGCCGAGATCCAGGCCGC
The DNA here is from genome assembly GCF_018413645.1 of Roseococcus pinisoli. GTDB lineage: Bacteria > Pseudomonadota > Alphaproteobacteria > Acetobacterales > Acetobacteraceae > Roseococcus > Roseococcus pinisoli. The sequence goes on along the minus strand of NZ_JAHCDA010000002.1, from coordinate 996,638 downwards.
CGCCCCCAAGGCCAAGGTCGCGGCCGTGCCGGCCGATATCCGTACCGCCGAAGGCTGCGCCGGCGCCGTGGCGGATGCTGTAAAGGCGCTGGGGCCCATCGACATCCTGGTCAACAACGCGGGCACCTCGCAGCGCGGGCCCTTCCTCGAAGTGGGCGAGGAGTTGTGGAAGGACGACCTGGACCTCAAGCTCATGGCCGCCGTCCGGCTGTGCAAGGGCGTGCTGCCGGGCATGAAGGCGCGCAAGTGGGGCCGCATCATCAATGTCCTGAACATCGGCGCGAAGGCACCCGCCGCCGGCTCCGCGCCCACGAGCGTCAGCCGCGCGGCCGGCATGGCGCTGACCAAGGCGTTGGCCAATGAATTTGCCCCGGACAATATCCTGGTGAACGCGATGCTGGTCGGCATCATCGAGAGCGACCAGTGGGTGCGCCGCCATGCGGCGGATAAGCGCAACATCACCTGGGAAGAGTGGAAGGCGGAGCAGGGCGCGCCCGTGCCGCTCGGCCGCATCGGCAAGGCCGAGGAATTCGCCGCCATGGCCCTGCTGCTGGTGAGCGAGCAATGCGGCTATGTGACCGGCACCGCCATCAATGTGGATGGCGGCCGCAGCCCGGTGGTGTGAGCCGCGCCCGCCAGGCGGCGAGCGGCTTGAAGACATGCGACCCTTTTGGTGATCGGAAGACATGGCAAAAGAACTTACGGTCGGCATCGCCGGCCTCGGCGCGATCGGGCTGCACCTCGCCCGTGCCCTTGATCAGGGCGTGGAGGGGCTGAAGCTCGTCGCCGTCAGCGCGAAGGACCAGGCGAAGGCCACGGCCAATCTGGCCGGCTTCCGGGCCAAGCCGGCCCTGGTGCCGCTGGCCGAGCTCGCGGCGCTCGCCGATATCGTCGTGGAGGCGGCGCCGGCGGCCGTTTTCGAGGAGGTGGCGACGGCGGCCATCACGCGCGGGCGCATCTTCGTGCCGAGCTCGGTCGGTGCGCTGCTGCCGCGCATGCAGCTGGTCGATCTGGCCCGGAAGACGGGCGCGCGCATCGTCGTGCCGACGGGCGCGCTGCTCGGCCTGGATGCCGTGCGGGCGGCCGCCGAGGGCACGGTCTCGACGGTCACGATCGAGACGCGCAAGCCGCCAGGCGGCCTCGCTGGCGCGCCCTATCTCGAGATCAACAAGGTTGACCTGACGGCGGTGGACAAGCCGTTGCTCGTCTTCAAGGGCAATGCCTTCGATGCGGCGCAGGGCTTTCCGGCCAATGTGAACGTGGCGGCTGCGCTGGCGCTGGCGGGCATCGGCCCCGAGCGCACCATGGTCGAGATCTGGGCGGATCCGACCGTGACGCGCAACACGCACACGATCCGCGTGGAAGCCGACGAGGTGCGGCTGACCATGACGATCGAGAATGTGCCGAGCCTGGAGAATCCGCGGACCGGCAAGATCACGCCGCTCAGCATCCTCGCCTGCCTGCGCGGGCTGACGAGCACGCTCAAGGTCGGCAGCTGAGAGGAAGACGTCGCCGGGAGGCCTGGCCTCCCGGCGCGCGCTCAATGCAGGAACAGCGCGCCGAGCACGGCACCGACGGCCAGCACCCAGAGCGGGCTGCGCCTGGTGCGCCAGACGAAAAGCGTGCTGCCCGCGCTGATGGCCACCGGCAGCCAGCCTTCGGCCGCACCTGATGCCAGCAGCAGGCCGGAGGCCGCGATGAGCCCGATGGCGATGGGCACCATCCCGCGCTCGAAGACGCGCATCCAGCGGGCGCCGGCCACCCTCCGCCGCAGCCGCGCGAAGGCATAGGCCAGCAGCGAGGTCGGCCCGCACATCGCCAGCATGGCGGACACCATGCCGATCGCGCCGGCGACGTGCCAGCCGATCAGCCCGACCACCATGATGTTCGGCCCCGGGGCGGCCTGGGCGAGCGCGTAGCGCTTGGCGAAGGCGAGGCCGTCCATCCACCCGTGGGATTCGACGACCAGCCGGTGCATCTCCGGCAGCACGGCGATGCCGCCACCCACGCTCAGCAGCGAGATGCCGAGGAAGCCGGTGACGAGCGGCCAGAGGTCGTCCTCGCCGGTCACCGGTCGAGCTCACGCCAGGCGGCGATGAGGCCCAGCGGCGCCAGCATCAGCAGCACATAAGGCATGCGGACCTTCAGTGCGGCGAGGGTGAAGGCGGCAAGGCCGATGCAGAGCAGCGTCCGCGAAGGGCGCAGCTTGGTGACCATCTTCACCGCCGTGCCCATCACCATGCCGGCGGCGGCCGCCGCGATGCCGGTCAGGATCGCGCGGACCAGCGGCAGCTGGCCGTAGGTGTCGTAGAGCGAGGCGACGGCGGCCAGCAGGACCATCGGCCCGGTGAAGAGGCCCAGCGCGCAGACGATCGCCCCCGTCGCGCCATGGAAATACGTGCCGATGCCGATGGCGGTGTTGAGGGCGTTGGGGCCGGGCAGCACCTGGCCGATGCCCAGGACCTCGGCATATTCCTGCTCGGTCAGCCAGCCCTTCTTCTCGACGAAGAAGCGCCGGGCCCAGGCATTGACGCCCCCGAAGGACGTCAGGCCGATCTGCAGATATCCAAGGAAAAGCGCGGTGCGGCTGGGCCGCTCGCTCACAGCAGCACCAACCCCACGAGACCGCCCGCCAGCAGAACCCAGAGCGGCGAGTATTTGGTGCGCCAGACGAAGAGTGTCGCGGCGATGACGATGACCAGCGCCGCCCAGCCCGTCACCGTCGCCTGCGCCATGATGAGGCCGGAGGCCGCGATCAGCCCGACGGCGATCGGCACCAGCCCGAACTGCGCCGGCTTCATCCAGGTATTGCCACGCAGGCGGATGGTCAGCCCCGCCATGATCCAGGCGAGGCAGGCGGCTGGAACCAGCATGCCGAGCGTGGCCACCATCATCCCGGCGGGCCCCGCGATGTGCCAGCCCATCACCGAGGCGGCGAGGATGTTCGGCCCCGGGGCAGCCTGGGCCAGTGCGAAGAGCTGCGTGAAGGTCGCGTCGTCCATCCAGTGATGCACGTCGACGAGCAGCCGGTGCATCTCGGGCAGAACGGCATTGGCGCCGCCGATCGCCAGGAGCGACAGGGTGGCGAAGGCGATGAGGATCTGTCCGAGCAGGATCACGGCTGGGGCTTCCGCGCGAGCCGGAGCGAGATCCAGATGCCGAGCGGCGCCAGGATCACCACGATCAGCGGCAGGGGCAGGCGCAGCCAGGCGGCCGCCCCCATGGCGAGGAGGCCGACGGCCACAAGCTGCACGGGTGGCTTCAGGTTGAAGCCCATCTTCAGCGCCATGCCGATGACCATGCCGGCCGCCGCGGCGGCCACGCCCGTCATGAAGGGCGCGACGCGCGGCAGGGCGCCATAGGCGTCATAGAGCATCGCGAGGACGATCAGGATGCAGAGCGGACCGATATAGAGGCCCGCCGAAGCCAGCAGGGCGCCGGGCAGGCCGTGGAAGCCCCGCCCGATCATCACCGCCGCATTGCCCACATTGGGGCCGGGCAGGATCTGTCCCATCCCAAGCACCTCGGCGTATTCGCGCTCGGTGAGCCACTGGCGTTCCTCGACGATCACATGCCGCGCCCAGGGGCCGACGCCTCCGAAGCCCAGCGCGCCGATCTTCGCGAAGCCGAGGAAGAGTTCGAGCCTGCCTGGAACCTTGGTGGTCGCCGCTGGCTGGGGCTGGTCCGCGGGGAGCCTTCCGGCCTTGACGCCGGAAGGGGAAGGGGCCTGCTGCCCCGGCCCTGCGGCCTGCTGGGAGAGGCTCTCAGCCACGGGGCAGGAGCTGCTCCGTCAGCGTCACCCAATAGCTCGCGCCCACGGGCAGGATCTCGTCGTTGAAGTCGTAGAGCGGATGGTGGACGCTGGGATCGCTGTCGGTCTTCCCGCCGCCGAGCATGAGGTAAGCCCCGGGCCGCTCGTTCAGCATGAAGGAGAAGTCCTCGGCGCCCATCGTGGGCTTGGCCATCTGCTGCACGCGCTCACCGGCGACCGACTGGGCGGCCTTGCGCGCGAGCTGCGTGCTTTCCGCCTCGTTGATCGTGGCCGGATAGGCGCGTTTGAACTCGGCCGTGGCCGAGGCGCCGAAGCTGGCGGCGATCCCGGTGACGAGCGACTTGAACTTCTGCTCGAGCAGGTCTCCCACCTCGGGCAGGAACCAGCGCGCGGTGCCGAGCATGGTCACCGTCTCGGGGATCACGTTGTAGGTGTGGCCGCCATTGATATGGCCGATGGTGATGACGCCCGCATCCGAGGCGTCGAGGTTGCGCGCCACCACCGTCTGCAGTGCCTGCACGATGGCGGCGGCGATCACGATCGGATCGTTGCCCTGGAAGGGCAGGGCGCCATGCGCGCCCTTTCCGGTGATCGTGACCTCGAGGTTGGCGACGGCGGCCATCACCGGCCCCTCGCGCCAGACGAAGGTGCCCGCCGGCGCGGTCGGCCAGTTGTGCAGGCCGAAGACGCGCTCCATCGGGAAGCGGTCGAACAGGCCCTCGGCGACCATCACGCCACCGCCGGCCAGGTTCTCCTCGGCCGGCTGGAAGATCACGTAGACGGTGCCGTCGAAGTTGCGCGTCTCGGCCAGGTACTTGGCTGCGCCGAGCAGCATGGTCGTGTGCCCGTCATGCCCGCAGGCGTGCATCTTGCCCGGAATGGTGGAGGCGTGCGGCAGGCCGGTGGCCTCCAGGATGGGCAGGGCGTCCATGTCCGCGCGCAGGCCGATGGCGCGGCCGGTCTTGCCGTTGGTGCCATGGATGACGCCGACCACGCCGGTCTTGGCCAGGCCCGTCACCACCTCGTCGCAGCCGAACTCGCGCAGCTTGTCGGCGACGATGCCCGCGGTACGGAACTCCTCGAAGCCGAGTTCCGGGTGCATGTGGAAGTCGCGGCGCCACTCCGTCATCTCGGGCTGGAATTCCGCGACGCGGTTGATGATGGGCATGGGGCGACGACTCCTCGTTTGCCTCAAGCAAACGTCCGACGCAGACCTTCGGCAAGAGGGCGGGGGGCGATGCCGAGAATTTCACGCATCGGGCCGACGCCGAAGTCCTTGTCCTCGGTCAGCCGGCGGATCTCCTCGGCGCCGATGCGGGGCAGGAACGGCAGGAGGCGGGTGATCGGGCTTGCCGCGATGAGAAGGCCGGCAGGCAGCGCCAGCACGGGCCGGGGCGGAAGGCCCGCCGCCCGCGCCACCTCGGCGCAGAAGTCGCGATAGGTCACGGCCTCGGGGCCGGCGATGGTGACGACTTGCGGGCCCGCCGCTTCCAGAGACGCGGCCGCGATCAGGCAGGCGGTCACATCGTCCTGATGGATGGGCTGCACCAGGTTCCTCCCGCCGCCGGGCAGCGGCAGGACCGGCAGGCGGCGCATCAGCGCAGCCAGGCGCTGGACGTTGTCCTCGCCCTCGGCGCCGTAGATCATGGTGGGGTGCAGCATCCAGCCGGAGCGGCCGCTCGCCAGGAAGGCGGCCTCGCCCGCGCGCACCCCGTCGCCATGATCGTCGGGCCAGCGGGAATAGCGCCGCGTGCTGCCCATGAAGACGAAGGTCGCGTCCTCGGGCGCGGCGGCCAGGATCGCGGGGATATTGCGGGCATGAGCGCAGGAGATGACGACCGACACGCCGGCCAGCGCCGCCCGCAGCGAGGCGGGATCCTGCAGATCGGCCAGCGCAGCCGGGGCGTCGATACCCAGGGCCTGCCATTTGGCCGTGCTGCGCACGACCGCGCGGAAGGGTTCGCGCAGCGCGCGGCACAGCGCCGAGCCCGATCTCCCGGAGGCGCCGATCACCGCGATCATGTTGGTCTGGGCCAGCTGCTTTGCCTCGGCATCGAGTGCGGAATAGGCCGCTTTGTCACCGATCAGGACAGCCCTGCCTATGCACCCCGCCCATTCCCGCGCGGCCTCGGGCGTGGGGAAGGGGCCTGAGGGGCGGCAGCAGCCAGGGTCGCAATAGGGATCGACATAGAAGCCCTCCGCACGGAGTGGCCCGTTGGCCACCCGCTCACCGCGTCGGTAGAAGCGAACGGGTTCGTCGAGGAGCCAGTTCGCACGGTCCCGGTCTGGCTCCAAGCCTTTTACCGGCCTTCGGGCAGGAGGAAGCGCAGATCCGCGCCCTGCGGCGCCTGGAGAACCTCGCGATGCACCAGCGCGTCCCAGCCGCGCTTGGGCTCGCTCTTGGCCTTCCACTCGGCACGGCGCTTGGCCAGCTCCGCCTCGTCCACCAGCAGGTCGAGGCTGCGATTCTCCACGGAGAGCCGGATGCGGTCGCCCGTCTTCACCAGGCCCAGCGGCCCGCCGGCCTCGGCCTCGGGCGAGATGTGCAGCACGACCGTGCCGAAGGCGGTGCCGGACATGCGGCAGTCGCTCATCCGCACCATGTCCTTCACGCCCTGGCGGGCCAGCTTGCGCGGGATCGGCAGGTATCCGGCCTCGGGGAAACCGGCGGTGCTCAGCGGGCCGGCGCCCTTGAGGATGGTGATATCGTCCGCGGTCACGTCCAGGTCGTCGCTGTCGATGCGGGCGGCCAGATCCTCGACGCCGTCGAACACCAGGCAGCGGGCCTCCTTCTCGAAGAGGCTGGGCGTGGCGGCGCTGCGCTTGAGGATCGCGCCGTCTGGCGCCAGCGAGCCGAAAAGCGAGACGATGCCGCCGACCGGCGAGACCGGCTCGTTGCGGGCCTTGATATAGGTGCGGTCGACGAAAGCCGGCCCGGCGCCGATGCGGTCGGCCAGGGTGACGCCGTCCAGGTCCTTCGTGTCGAGGTGCAGGAGGTCCCGCAGTTCATGCAGCAGGGCGACCATGCCGCCGGCCGTGTGGAAGTCCTCCATGTAGCCTTCGCCGGTGGGCTTCAGGTCGACCAGCACCGGCGTCGTGTCGGAGAGCTCGTTCAGGCGGTGGTAGTCGATCTTGATGCCGACGCGGCCGGCGATGGCGGCGAGATGCACCAGCGCATTGGTCGAACCGCCGAGGGCGAGCAGCACGCGCAGGGCGTTCTCGACGCTCTTCTCGGTGATGATCTCGTCCGGGCGGACGGGCTTGTGGATGAGGCGGACCGCCTGGGCACCGGCCTCTTCGGCCGCACGGAGGCGGTCGGAATGCACGGCGGGGATGCTGGCGGCGTCCAGCGGCATGAAGCCGAGGGTGCTGGTCAGGCAGGCCATGGTGCTGGCGGTGCCCATCACGCCGCAGGTGCCGGCGGTGACGGCCAGCGAGCCCTCGATCTCCTGGATGCGCTCGCCCGAGACCTCGCCGGCGCGGTAGCGCGCCCAGTAGCGGCGGCAGTCGGTGCAGGCGGCGAGCCGCTCACCCTGGTAGCGGTTGGCGCTCATCGGGCCGACCACGAGCTGCACGGCGGGCGTGCCGGCGCTGGCGGCGGCCATGAGCTGGGCAGGGACGGTCTTGTCGCAGCCGCCGATCAGCACGACCGAATCCATGGGCTGCGCCGCGATCATCGCCTCGGTGTCGAGCGCCATGAGGTTGCGGTAGTGCATGGAGCAGGGGGTCAGGTAGGGCTCGCAGAGGCTGATCGTCGGGAAGGCCAGGGGCAGGCCGCCGGCCATCAGTACGCCGCGCTTCACGGCCTCGATCAGCTCGGGCGCGGTGCGGTGGCAGTTGTTGAGGTCGCTGCCGGTGTCCACGATGCCGACCACCGGGCGCTTCAGCGCCTCGGCCGAATAGCCCATGGACTTCGCGAAGGAGCGGCGCAGGTAGAGGGCGAACTCCTTGTCGCCGTAGTTCGCCGCGTTGCGCGCCAGGCCCTTGGGCTCAGGCCCCTTCTTCTCGTCGCTCATGTGGTATCACTTCGTCACGTGTTGAGGCGTGTACGCTGCCCCATCTCGCGCTTCAGCGCCAGTTCCCGGGGCGCAAAGATGTAGGTATCTTGATACCTCATTGAAAAATGCCGCTTTCCGCTTGACCTTGCGGGGCCGAGCCGGCAAATAGCGGTCGCAATCCTAGTTGATCTCGAAGGTTAAGATGCTCAGCACACAGACCCGCTCGGTGAAGCCGGCGGAGGTCCAGAAGAACTGGTGGGTGATCGATGCCGAGGGCCTCGTGCTCGGCCGGCTCGCCACCATTGTCGCCAACCGCCTCCGCGGCAAGCACAAGCCGACCTTCACCCCGCACGTCGACTGCGGCGATCACGTCGTCATCGTGAACGCGGGCAAGGTGCGGCTGACCGGCAACAAGGCCGAGCAGTCCATCTTCTACTGGCACACGGGCTATGCGGGCGGCATCAAGGGCCGTTCGGCGAAGGACCTTCTCGACGGCCGTTACCCGGAGCGGGTCATCACCAAGGCGGTGGAGCGCATGATCACGCGCGGCCCGCTCGGCCGGAAGCAGATGAAGAACCTGCACGTCTATGCCGGCACGGAGCATCCGCATGACGGCCAGAGCCCGGTGGCGCTCGATGTCGCCGCGATGAACCGCAAGAATGTCGCCAACGGCGGCGCCCAGTCGAAGGCGGCCTGAATCCATGAGCGAGCAGACCACGGCGAACTCCCTCGCCGACCTCAAGAACCTGGTTCAGGGCACGACCATCGCCTCCGGGTCCGAAGCCGCTGCCGCCCCCGTCGCGCCGAAGCGTGACGCGCAGGGCCGCGCCTATGCCACGGGCGGCCGCAAGGAGTCCGTTGCGCGCGTGTGGGTGAAGCCCGGCAAGGGCGTCTTCACCATCAACGACAAGCCGGCCTCGCAGTACTTCGCACGCCCGGTGCTGCGCATGCTGATCGCGCAGCCCTTCCTGGTGGCCGACCGCTACCAGACCTTCGACGTCGTCGCGACGGTCGCCGGTGGTGGTCTCTCGGGCCAGGCCGGTGCGGTGCGCCACGGCATCAGCCGCGCGCTCGTGAACTACGAGCCGGAGCTGCGCAGCATCCTGAAGAAGGCCGGCTTCCTGACGCGCGACCCGCGTGCGGTCGAGCGTAAGAAGTACGGTAAGGCGAAGGCGCGACGTTCCTTCCAGTTCTCCAAGCGCTGACGCCCTGCGGACCGGGCGTCACGCCCGGCCTGCATGCCGGCTATCCGAAAGGGGCGGGTCCGAAAGGATCCGCCCCTTTTGTTTTTTCCGACCGACTCGTTCAGACTCGTTCCAACAGGAGGGCCCCCATGGCCAGGAAACCGAGCATCTTCATCGACGGCGAAAGCGGGACGACGGGGCTGCAGATCCGCGCGCGCCTTGCGAACCATCCCCAGGTCGAGATCCGTTCGATCGCGGACGCCGACCGCAAGGACCCGGCCGCCAAGCGCCGGTTGATGGAGCAGGTGGACGCCGTGGTGCTCTGCCTGCCGGATACCGGCGCGAAGGAGGTCGCGGCCATCGCGGCCGAGATGGGCGACAAGGCTCCGAAGCTGCTCGACGCCAGCACGGCGCACCGGGTCGACCCCGACTGGGTCTTCGGTTTCCCGGAGCTGACCGACGGGCATGCGGCCAAGATCGCTGCCGCCAAGCGCGTGGCGAATCCGGGCTGCTATCCCACGGGTGGCATCGCCCTGCTGCGGCCGCTGGTGGATGCGGGCATCATCCCGCAGGACGCCCCGATCACGGTCAATGCAGTCTCCGGCTATTCCGGCGGCGGCAAGTCGATGATCGCGGAATTCGAGGAGACGAAGTCGGCGCCGCCCTTCTTCCTCTACGGCCTGGGTCTCGAGCACAAGCACGTCCCCGAGCTGCAGCTCTACAGCGGGCTGTCCGTCCGCCCGATCTTCGTGCCGAGCGTCGGCAACTTCGCGCAGGGCATGCTGGTGAGCATCCCGCTGCATCTCGATGCTCTGCCCGGCAACCCGAAGGCGGCGGACCTCGAAGCCGTCCTCGCTGCCCGCTACGCGAAGTCCGGCTGGGTGAAGGTGATGCCGGCCGATGGCGGCCAGCGCCTGGAGCCCCTCTCGCTGAACGGCTCCAACATGCTGGAACTGCGGGTCTACGGGAATGCCGCGCACAACCAGGCGGTGCTGGTGGCGAAGCTGGATAATCTGGGGAAGGGTGCCTCGGGCGCGGCCGTGCAGAATCTCGGCCTGATGCTGGGTATCGACGTGGATGCGGCGCTGCCGCTGGGGATCGCTGCGGAATGAACGGACCTTTCTATCCCTTCGAGGGCAAGCTGCCGAAGGTCGACGAGCGTGCCTGGGTAGCGCCGACGGCTGCCGTCATCGGCGACGTGGAGATCGGCGAGAAGTCGAACATCTGGTATCACTGCGTGCTGCGCGGTGATTCCAACTTCATCCGCATCGGCGCCCGGACGAACATCCAGGACGGCACGATCATCCACGTGAATTCGGGCAGCTTCCCCACCGTCATCGGCGACGATGTTACAGTCGGTCACGCGGCGATCATCCACGCCTGTACGCTGGCCAATCGCGCCTTCGTCGGCATGGGCGCGACCGTGCTGGACGGCGCCGTGATCGAGGAAGGCGGCGTCCTTGCCGCCGGTTCCGTATTGCCGCCGGGCAAGCGCGTGGGCTCGCTCGAGCTCTGGATGGGCAACCCTGCGAAGCTGGTCCGCGTCCTCACGGTGGAGCAGCGGGCGAACTTCGACACGACCGCGCCACATTACGTGGAGCTGTCGGGACGGCATCGCGCTTCGTTGCGTTCCACTTCGTAACTTGAGATCGCGGATCGTTCGGCGTTAATTTTCCGGCCATGAGGAACGCCGTACGAACCGTCTTGCTGATGGTGCCCCTGGCGGCCTGCGCCACCGGGCCCCTCCCGCCGAGCGCGCGGCTTCCCGCCGACGTCACGCCCATCGCGGCGGACCCGATGCGCTCGGCCATCCTGACCACCGCCTTTACCTTCAACCATCAGAGCCTGCCGGCCGACCGAGCCAGGGCGGCGGCGCTGATGGAATATCTGGCGGCGGATTATCGATGGGACGTGCGATGGGCGGAATACACGCCCATCACCGCCTCGGCGTTGGAGGCCTCGCGGCGGGAACTTCACGCGGCTTTCGGCGTTGCGCCGGGCGCCACGCCCCAGGCGGTCGTGGACGGGTTTGTCGGCGCCTCCCGCGCCTTCGAGGCCCAGGCGACGCCGGTGCTTTCGCCCGCGGTCTTCACCCAGCCGACGCTGACGCTGGCACGCCTCTCCGGCCCGATCGATCTGCCCGCGACGCGCAATGCCAGCGCGCTGATGGAGAGGGAGCTTCTCCGTATCGACACGGAGAGGATGAACGGCATCGGCGGCGGTAGCGGCGGAGGCGGTAGCGGAGGCGGCGGCGGCGCGCATCCCTGAACCTTGCGGTGCTGGGTGACTTTCCGGGCCAATTGCTCTAAATATTCATGAGATGATCGGCGCGTGATCTGCCGGTCTTTACATAGGGACGACTTGATGAACCGTGCGCTTCTCCTGGCTCTGCCTTTGTTGGCGGCCTGCTCGGGACCTCTTCTTACCGCTCCTGCGGGCGAATCGGCGGTCCTGCCTCGCGACGCCGTGGTCGGCGCCGGTGACCCGACGCGGTCCGCCATCCTGACCACGAATGCTGTCTTCAGCGAGCGCACCCCGGCCGCCGGCCAGCCTGCCTCGGGCGCGCGCGCCATCGCGCAGATGGAGTTCCTTGCCGCGACGCTGCCGCGCGCCAGCAACTTCTCCAATGCCTCGCCGACGCTGGGGCCACAGCTCCTCACGGCCCGCCAGGAATGGCGCGGCGCGCTCGGCATCGCGCCGGGGGCCGACCCGCAGGCGGTCATCGACTCGCTCTACCAGGCGAGCCGCGCGCTCGAGGCCGGCCAGCGGGACGCGGCAGCCTCCTCGCTGCCGAATGGCCTGTTCCCGCAGGGTGGCGCTGCCACCTTGACCCGCCTCGCCGCGCTGCCGCGTCTTCCGCAGACGGCCGCCGCGGCAGCCACGGCCCAGGAAGCGCTGCGCACCACCACGCCGCAGCGGACGCTCTGAGATGAAGCGGCGTCCCCTCCTCCTGACGTTGCTCCTCGCAGGTTGCGCGGAGGGGTTCGCCACCTCCGAATCAGCGCGGTTGCCGCGTGATTCGATCGAAGGCGCGGGGGACCCCACCCGCGCCGCCGTCTCCCGTGCCGCCTTCGCCTTCGCCAACCAGGCCGGGCTCCAGGGACGGCCCGGCGAGGCCGCCCGCGCCATCGCGGATATGGAATTCCTCGCGGTGTCACTGCCGACCGACCCGCGCTTCCAGCAGCGCGATCCTCTGTTGCCGGTGCGTCTCCAGCAGGCCCGCGCCGAATGGCGGCGGGCGCTGGGCATTCCCGAAGGGCAACCGGCACAGCCGGTCGTCGATGGCCTCTATACCGTCTGGCGGGCGATGCGCGCCGGCGATCAGGCCGCAGCCGCCGCTGCGCTTTCGCCGACGCTCATTCCGCCGGGCGGCGCGGCCGTGCTGGCTCGCCTGGCCGCACTGCCGCCCTTGCCGCAGACGGCGCTCGCCGCCGATGCCGCATCGCGCGTTCAGTCCGAGTCCAATTTCCCCTTCACCGGCCGCCCGAGAATATGAGGGTCCTGCCGCTCGCAGCGGCGCTGCTTCTCGCCGCCTGTGCGGAGATGACGCGGCCGCCGCCGCCTGAACCGCCCGTCGAACTGGCGGGTGGTCTGGTCGCGCAGCCGCTGCTGTCCGTCCTGAACCATGCGGTGTCCGACTTCGATCGCGCCGGTGCCGGCCTCGAAGGCCATCCCGAGCACACGGCCCTCGCCATCGCGCGGCTGGAGTGGCTGGGTGGTGAGACGCGTCCGGGCCACCGCCTGGAGAATATCCCCGATTCCTTCCTCTTCGGCCTGCGGCGCGGCGTGCAGGAGGGGAGGCAGGCCCTGGCCATCGCGCCGGACGCCTCGCCCGACACCACCGTGCCGGCACTCCTCGCCGCGTCGCGTGCGCTGACCAATGGGGATGTGCCGGCCGCCAGCCGGGCGCTGACCGGGCCTGACTTCCGCGACACCGACCGGCCGGCGATGAGCCGCCTGCGCGAGCCGGGTCCGTTCCCGGATACGGCCCTGACCCTGCCGGCCCTGCGCGACGAGGTCGTGCGGCGGCAGTCCGACGGGCGGATCAACCAGCGCGTATCCTCCGAATTCATGGATTCCGGGGTCACCACCTCCGGCATGGGCGGCCGCACGGACCGCTGAGATCGTTCCCACCGGCCCGGAGGCCAGTGGGAACTCCCTCTTTCAATCCATCGCCATCACGCGGACGTAGCTGCCCGGCGCGTCCTCGATGACCTTGAGCTTGCCGTCGCCGGGATGGCGGGCAGGGACCTCGGCACGGTTGAGGCCGGTGACCCAGCGCTGCCAATCCGGCCACCAGCTGCCTGCGAGTTCCGTCGCGGAGGCGAACCAGTCATCGGGGGTGGGCGGCAGGTCTTCGTTCACCCAGTGGCTGTACTTCCCGGAATCCGGTGGATTGACGACGCCCGCGATATGGCCAGAGGCTGCGAGCACGAAGCGCACCGGGCCCGAGAAGATCTGCGTGCCGCGATAGGTGCTCTTCCACGGCGCGATGTGATCCTCGCGCGTCGAGATCATGTAGGTGGGAACCTTCACCTTCCGCAGGTCGATCTTGGTGTCCAGGAGCTCGATCGAGCCCGGCTTCACCAAGTCGTTCTCCTGGTACATGCGGCGCAGGTAGAAGCTGTGCATCTTCGCCGGCATGCGTGTGCTGTCGTCGTTCCAGTAGAGCAGGTCGAAGGGGAAGGGGTCCTGCCCGAGGAGATAGTTGTTCACGACGAAGGACCAGATGAGGTCGTTCGCGCGCAGCATGTTGAAGGTCGTCGCCATCTCGCGCCCATCGAGGAAGCCGCGCTTGTCCATGCGCTCCTCCAGGGCCTTCAGCTGCTCCTCGTCGATGAAGACGCCAAGCTCGCCCGCTTCCTCGAAGTCGGTCATGGTCACGAAATAGGTGGCCGACTTGATGCGGTTGTCGCGCTTGGTGGCCATGTAGGCGAGGGTGGTGGCGAGCAGCGTGCCGCCCAGGCAGTAGCCGATGGCATTCACCTCGCGCTCACCGGTCGCGGCTTCGATGGCGTCGAGCGCGGCCAGCACGCCCTCCTTCATGTAGTCGTCGAAGCCCTTCTCGGCGAGCGCCTCGTCCGGGTTCACCCAGGAGGCGACGAAGACCGTGTGGCCCTGCTCGACCGCCCAGCGGATGAAGCTGTTCTTGGGCCGCAGGTCCAGGATGTAGAACTTGTTGATCCAGGGCGGGAAGATCACCAGCGGGCGCTTCAGCACCTTCTCGGTGGTCGGGTTGTACTGGATGAGCTGCATCAGCGGCGTCTGGAACACCACCTTGCCCGGGGTGACCGCGATATTCTCGCCCACCTTGAACTTGCTGTCGTCCGTCATGCGGATGCGCAGCTTGCCCTTGCCGCGCTCCAGGTCGGCCAGCAGGTTCGACAGGCCCTTGAGGAGATTGGTCCCACCCGTCTCCGCGGTGCGCCGCAGGACCTCGGGATTGGTCATCACGAAGTTCGCGGGGCTCATCGCATCGACGAACTGCCGCGTGTAGAAATCCACCTTCTGGGCAGTCTTCGGATCAAGCCCGTCGGCCGAATGCACGGCATTGGTGAAGTAACGGGCCGAGAGCAGGTAGGACTGGCGAATGAAGTCGAAGACCTCGTTCTCGCGCCAGGCCTCATCCTTGAAGCGCTTGTCCCCCTTGGCCTCCTCGATCACCGCATCGACATTCGGGTCGCCCAACATGCGGCGCGTGGTGTTCGACCAGAGGGTCAGATAGTCCTGCCAGAAGCCGAGCTGCGCCTGCATGAGCGCGGCCGGGTTGGTCATGAGCTTGGCCGTCATTTCCATGAAGGCGGAGCCGATGTTGAGCGGCGCGGAAAACCCGTCCGTCGTCGACTGGCGCTTCAGGAAATCCTGGACGATGCGCTGCCCGCGCTCCGCCACCTCCGCCATGGTGCGCGAAACCAGCGCTGGGTCGGGTACCTGGTACTCCGGCGGTTTCCCGCCCGGCGACTGCGTCATATGTTGCTTCCCGACCTTAGACGACCTTGCGCCCTTTCGCGCTCACGTCCAGCGGCGCTATCAATCATCTGACGCCTCGAGGACGCCGCGTGACGCTTCACACCAGGGACATGGCCCGAACCAGCATGGAGAAGGGTAGTGACCGCCCCGCCACGGATCAAGCGCGGCCACGGGTTGGCGGCCGGCTGCTCCTGGCCGGCCTGCCGCTGCTCGCCCTGGCGGGCTGCGCGACTCCCGTTCAGATCAACCCCCGGGCGCTGGGCCGTGACATTTCCGGGGCAGCCATGGATTCACGGCTGCCGCCGCCGGGGATGGACCGGCCAACGCCCAACCTCGCCAGCGTGCCTCCCATCCCGGAGCGTCCGGACCTCGCGGCCCGCGAGGCGCTGACCCGCCGGCTGGAGGCCGAGCGCGGCGCTTCTCATGACGAGGTCCCGGTCGGCCGCGCCGCGGCCCCGCTGACCGAGCCCGATGCGCCGGGCCAGCCGCCGATCCCCGCGCGCCCGCCGGAGCCCCCGCGGCTCGCGGGTGCGCCGGCCATCCCCTGGGTGGCGCCGCGTCCCGCCCAGCCCGTGCCTGCCACCGGCGGGCCGGCCGCGCGTCCGCCCGAGCTGTTGGCGCCGGATCGCCTGACGCCCGGCGACGTTCCCGCGCTTCCGACGCCGGAGCTTCTGGCGCCCGTCGCGCCGGCGCCCGGCGGCAGCGCCGAGCCGCCGGCCCCCTCGGCGGTGCCGCCACCGCCGTCGCCCGACCTTCTTGCGCCTCCGGCCCGCTGAGCCCGGCATTTTCCCGCCATGGCTGACCCGCGCAGCCGCGCTTTGCGCCGCAGCGACGAAGCGTTCTAAAAGGCGGCACTTTCGTTTCGTCCGGGAGGGCCATCATGGCCGAAGAATTCCACCGCATCCGTCGCCTGCCGCCCTATGTCTTCGCCGAGGTGAACTCGGCTAAGGCTAAGGCCCGCGCAGCCGCCGAGGACATCGTGGATCTCGGCATGGGCAATCCCGACAGCCCGACGCCGCCGCACATCGTCGCCAAGATGATCGAGGCCGTGCAGGACCCGCGGACGCATCGCTATTCGATGTCCAAGGGCATTCCTGGCCTTCGCCGCGCGCTCGCGGGCTATTACGCCAACCGCTTCGGCGTGAAGCTCGACCCCGAGACCGAGGTGGTCGCGACGCTGGGCTCCAAGGAAGGGCTGGCGAACCTCGCCCAGGCCATCAGCAGCCCGGGCGACACCATCCTGGTGCCTAACCCGTCCTACCCGATCCATCAGTTCGGCTTCATCATCGCCGGCGCCTCGGCGCGCTTCATCCCCTACACGCCGGATGACGCGATGCTGGAGGCGATCGTGCGCGCGGTGAAGCACTCCGTGCCGAAGCCGACCGCGCTGATCGTGAACTTCCCGTCGAATCCGACGGCGCTGCTGGCGAGCCGCGAATTCTACAAGGAGCTGGTGAAGATCGCGCTCCAGCACGAGCTCTTCATCCTCAGCGACCTCGCCTATGCCGAGCTCTATTTCGGCGCGACGCCGCCACCCTCCGTGCTGGAGATCCCGGGCGCGATGGATTGCACGGTGGAGTTCACCAGCCTTTCCAAGACCTACAACATGCCGGGCTGGCGCATGGGCTTCGCGGCCGGCAATCCGCGCCTGATCTCGGCGCTCGCGCGGGTGAAGTCCTACCTCGACTACGGCGCCTTCACGCCGATCCAGGTGGCCGCCGCCGCCGCGCTCAACGGTCCGCAGGACTGCGTGGCCGAGATGCGGGAGCTCTATCGCGACCGGCGCGAGGTGCTGGTGAAGGGCCTGCAGCAGGCCGGCTGGGACGTGCCGATGCCCGAGGCCTCCATGTTCCTCTGGGCGCCGATCCCGGAGAAGTTCCGGCACCTCGGCTCGGTCGAATTCTCCAAGCTACTGCTGGCGAAGGCGAAGGTCGCCGTCGCGCCCGGCATCGGCTTCGGCGAGCATGGCGACGGGCATGTCCGCATCGCCATGGTCGAGAACAATCATCGCATCCGCCAGGCGCTGCGCGGTATCCGCGGCTTCCTGCAGGGCGACAACGTGGCACCCGTCGAGGAACTTCACCCCGTATGAACAAGCCTTTGAAACTTGGTGTCGCCGGCCTCGGAACGGTCGGCGCCGGCGTGCTGAGCCTGCTGCGTGACAATGCGTCGCTGATTACCGCCCGGGCTGGGCGCTCCTTCGAGGTCGTCGCCGTCTCCGCGCGCGACCGTACGCGGGACCGTGGCGTCGATCTCTCCGGCCTGCGCTGGCACGAGGATGCGGTGGCCCTGGCCGCCGATCCCGAGGTCGAGGTCGTGGTCGAGCTGATGGGCGGCTCCGAGGGGCCGGCCCGCCAGCTGGTCGAGGCGGCGCTGGCCGCCGGCAAGCCGGTGGTCACGGCCAATAAGGCGCTGCTTGCGACCCATGGCGGTGCGCTGGCGAAGCTGGCCGAGGCCAAGGGCGTGGCGCTCGCCTACGAGGCGGCGGTGGCCGGCGGCATCCCGGCCATCAAGGCGCTGCGCGAGGGTCTGGCGGGCAACCGCATCAGCCGCGTGGCCGGTATCCTGAACGGCACCTGCAACTACATCCTCACCGAGATGCGGCTGAAGGGTCTGCCCTTCGCCGAGGTGCTCGCCGAGGCGCAGCGCCTGGGCTACGCCGAGGCCGATCCGGCCTTCGACATCGAGGGCGTGGACGCCGCGCACAAGCTCGCCATCCTGGCGGCGCTGGCCTTCGGCCAGCAGGTCGACCTCGCGGCGCTGCACATCGAGGGCATCACCAACATCTCTGCGCTCGACATCGCGCTGGCCGGCGAGCTCGGCTACCGCATCAAGCTGCTGGGCATCGCGAGCCGGGAGGAGGGGGGCGTCACCGCCCGTGTCCATCCCTGCATGGTGCCGGTCTCGAGCCCGGTCGCCAGCGTGGACGGCGTGTTCAACGCCGTGCTGGCCGAGGGCGACGCGGTGGGCCGCATCGTCCTGCAGGGACGCGGCGCGGGCGCGGGGCCAACGGCCAGCGCCGTCGTCGCCGACCTCGTGGATATCGCGCGCGGCTGCCAGTCGCCGGTCTGGGGCGTGGGGACGGAGGCGCTCGCGCCTTCCACCCCCGTGCCGATGGAGCGGCATCGCGGGGCCTACTACCTGCGCCTGATGGTGCTGGACCAGCCCGGCGTGATCGCCGACGTGACCGGCGTGCTGCGCGACATGAGCATCAGCCTCGAATCCATGCTCCAGCGCGGCCGCGCGCCCGGCGAAGCGGTTCCTGTGGTAATGGTGACCCACGAATGTGAGGAGGCCCAGATGCAAGCAGCCCTGAAGCGGATCGCCGAACTGTCGAGCGTGGTGGAACAGCCCGCCCTCATCCGGATCGAAACGCTTTGATCCGCCGCGCCCTCGTTGCTGCCGTCCTGCTCGCGCCGTTCGCCGCGGCCGCGCAGCCCGCCACCGGCACGCGTCTGCGCCTCTCCGAGGAAGGCAGCGTGAAGACCGCCCCGGACGAGCTGCGCGCCGCGCTGCGCGTCGAGGTCCGCGCGGCCACGGCTGAGCAGGCCCAGGAGCAGCTCAACCGGCGCATGGCCGCCGCCGTCACCGCCGCCCGCGCGGTGTCCGGCACGCGGACCGAGACCGGCGCCTATGGCACGTCGAACGACACGGCCCGGCGCCAGTTCGTGGCCCAGCAATCGCTGTCGTTGCGCGGCGGCGAGGCCGTGCTGGGCCTGGTTGCGCGCCTGCAGGCCGACGGCCTGCAGCTCGACCAGGTGGGCTGGACGCTGAGCGATGCCGCCGCGCGCACCGCGCGGGACGCCGCCACGCGCGAGGCCATCCGCGCCGTCCAGGCGCGCGCCGAGGCCATCGCCGCCGAGATCGGCCAGCGCGTGGAGGAGATGCGCGAGCTGGCGGTCGAGGTGTCGCCGATGGTGCGTCCGATGATGGCCGCGCGCGCCGGCAGCTTCTCGGCCTCCGCTTCCGGTCCGACGGCGCCCACCGTCACCGCGGAAGAGGTCACCACGACGGCCCGCGTCTCGGCCGATTTCCAGCTCAGCCGCTAATCAAAGAAGGGTGTCCGAAACCATGAGCGAGACCGAGAACAAGGCCCGCAATGTGGACCGCAACCTGGCCCTGGAGCTGGTGCGCGTGACGGAGGCTGCCGCCCTGGCTGCGAGCTCCTGGGTCGGCAAGGGTGACAAGAACGCGGCCGATGGCGCGGCCGTCGAGGCCATGCGCCGCGCCTTCGACTCGGTCGCCATCCACGGCACCGTCGTCATCGGCGAGGGCGAGATGGACGAGGCGCCGATGCTCTTCATCGGCGAGAAGGTCGGCCTCTACGCCAAGACCGGCGGCGGCATGCTGGCCGATATCGCCGTGGATCCGCTCGAGGGCACCACGCTGACCGCGAAGGGCGGGCCGAACGCCATGGCGGTGGTCGCGCTCGCCAATCGCGGCGGCTTCCTCCATGCGCCTGACGTGTACATGGACAAGATCGCGGTCGGCCCGGGCTATCCGCCGGGGGTGATCGACCTCGACCGCAGCCCGGCCGAGAATCTTGCCGCCATGGCGAAGGCCAAGGGCGTCTCGATCGGCGAGCTGACGGTCTGCATGCTGGACCGTGACCGCCACCGCGACGTGATCCGCGATTGCCGCGCGGCCGGCGCGCGCCTCATGCTCATCCCGGACGGCGACGTCTTCGGCGTGGTCGCCTGCGCTCAGCCCGAGACGGGCGTCGACCTCTATCTCGGCTCCGGCGGCGCGCCCGAGGGCGTGCTGGCGGCGGCGGCGCTGCGCTGCATCGGCGGCCAGATGCAGGGCCGCCTGATGTTCGAGGATGACGCGCAGATCGTCCGCGCCAAGGAGATGGGCATCGACGATCCCGGCAAGAAGTACGACATGGAGGACATGGCGAGCGGCGATGTGATGTTCGCCGCCACCGGCGTCACCACCGGCCCCATGCTGCGCGGCGTCCGGCTCATCCCGGGCGGGGCGATCACGCATTCCATCGTGATGCGAAGCAAGTCCGGCACGGTCCGCTATGTCGAGGGTCACCACAACTTCAAGGTGAAGCCCATTTGACGGGGACTCCGTGATGGACACTGCGCTCGGCGTCGAGCGCAGCCTCACGGGTCGCCGCTGGGTCTGGCGCCCGGCCGATCCCCGGCGGGCCGCGGCGCTGTCGCAGCAACTCGATCTTCCCGAAGTCGTGGGCCGCCTGCTCGCCGCGCGTGGCGTCGAGGTGGAGGCGGCCGCGCATTTCCTGGAGCCGACACTCCGGGCGTTGCTGCCCGACCCTTCGCTGCTGCTGGACATGGATGGTGCGGCCGCGCGGCTGGCCGATGCGGTGCAGCGTTCCGAGACGGTGGCGGTCTTCGCCGATTACGATGTCGACGGCGCCTGCTCGGGCGCGCTCATGTCGCAGGTGCTGTGCGTTCTGGGCTGCCAGGTCATCCCCTACGTGCCGGACCGCCTGGCCGAGGGCTATGGGCCGAACGCGCCGGCAATTTCCTCGCTGATCGGCCGGGGCGCCACGCTCATCGTCTGCGTGGATTGCGGCATCTCGGCGCATGAGGCGTTGGCGGCCGCGGCGGGCCTCGCGGACGTCGTCATTCTCGATCACCACAAGTCCGAAGGGCCGCCGCCGCGCGTCGTCGCCGCGGTCAATCCCAACCGGCTCGACTGCACCTCCGGCTTGCGCCAGCTCTGCGCGGCCGGGGTGGCCTTCCTGGCGGCCATCGCCCTGCAGCGCGAACTGCGCCGCCGCGGCTTCTTTGCCGGTCGGCCGGAGCCGGATCTGCGGGAATTGCTCGATCTCGTCGCTCTGGCGACCGTCTGCGACGTGGTGCCGCTGATCGGTGTGAACCGGGCGATGGTGACCCAGGGCCTGCGCGTCCTGGCCCGGCGGTCGCGCGTCGGCCTGGCGGCGCTGATGGAGCTCTCCGCCCTGCGCGACGAGCCTTCCGCGCATACCCTCGGCTTCGTGCTGGGGCCGCGCATCAACGCCGGCGGGCGTATCGCCGCACCTGACCTCGGGCTGCGCCTGCTGCTGGAGGAGGACGCCGTCGAGGCCCGCGCCATCGCGGAGCGCCTGGATGCGGTGAACCGCAAGCGGCAGGAGGTGGAGGCCGCCGTCCTCACCTCCGCCATGCGACAGGCGGAGGCACAGATCGAGGCGGGGCATGCGGTGCTGCTGCTGCGGGACGAAGGCTGGCACCCCGGCGTCGTGGGCATCGTGGCCGGCCGTGTGCGCGAGCGGTTCAACCGCCCGGCCTGCGTGGCGGGTTTCGAGGCGGGATTGGGCAAAGGCTCCGGTCGCTCGGTGCCGGGACTGGACCTGGGCGCGGCCATCATCGCGGCGCGACAATCGGGTCTGCTGATCGCGGGCGGCGGTCACGTCATGGCGGCGGGCTTCACCATCGAGGCCGACAAGATCCCAGCCCTGCACGCGCATCTCGACGAGCGCCTGGCGCTGGCGCGCGAATTGCCCGGGGCAGCGGAGCTCGTGATCGAGGGCGCCATCAGCGTGCGCGGTGCCACGACGGAGCTGGCGCAGAGCGTCGCGCGCCTTGCGCCCTTCGGCGCCGGCAACGAAGAGCCCTGCTTCGCCATCTCGCGGGCCCGTGTCGTGAAGGCCGGGCGCGTGGGGAAGGAGGGGGCGACGATCCGCGCCTTCCTGGAGGGCGAGGATGGCGGGCGGCTCAAGGCGATCTGCTTCCGCGCCAAGGAAGGGCCGCTCGCAGAAGCGCTGCTCGCCCAGGGCGGCGCGCCCTTGCTGCTGACGGGGCATCTGCGCGCCGAGGTCTGGAACGAGCAGACCAGCGTCGGCTTCTTCGTGACCGACGCGGCCCGGCATTAGGCCTTCTTGATGACCCGGCCGGGCTACGCGGCCAGGATCACAGCAGCGAGTAGAACATCCGCACGCTCGTGAAGGCGAGGAAGATGGCGAAGGCCTTCTTCAGCAACTCCGGCCGGATGCTATGGGCCAGCGAGACGCCCCAGGGCGTCGCGATGATGGAGCCGGGCACGATCAGCGCGAAGCCCACCAGGTTTACCCAGCCGAGGGAGAAGGGGGGACGCCCCTCCGCGCCGAGCCCGGCCAGGATCAGGCCGATGGTGGCCGGGATCGAGATCACGATGCCAAAGGTGGAGGCCGTCGCGACGGCGGAACGGATGGGCGTGCCGAACATGGTCAGCACCGGCACGCCAACCGTACCGCCGCCGATACCCATGATGGCGCTGATCGCGCCAATGCCCGAGCCGATCACCTGCCGCGCCCAGCCGAAGGGCATGCTGTCCCGAAGCCGGAAGGCCACGCTGGTCAGGCCCATATTGGCCGCCACCAGCAGCGCGACGCAGGCGAAGACGAAGGTCATGCCCGGGCCCTTGAGCACCGCCGCGAGATAGGTGCCGACGATCACGCCCACGAACATCGACGGCGTGAGGCTCTTCAGCAGCGGCATGTCGATCGCGCCTTTCGCCCAATGCTTGCGGGCGGAGACGATCGAGGTCGGGATGATGGTGGCCAGCGAGGTCGCGACCGCGACCTTCATCTGCGTGGCGGTCGGCACGTCGAAAAGCGGCAGGACGTAGAAGAGAACCGGCACGATCACGATGCCGCCGCCGACGCCGAAGAGTCCCGCCAGCAGGCCGGAGAACAGGCCAGTGGCGCCCATCGCCGCGGCCAACAGGCCGAGCCACACCAGATCATCCATAGAAAACAGGCCTTTCAGACGTTCCCGGCAGTGGTCGTTCCGCCTCCATTGCCATAGCTTCGCAACGCCCCACTGTCATCCCCGCGAGGCCGCTTGCTCATCACCGATCCCTGGTTCTACGCGCTGGCCATCCCGGCCTTTCTCATCACGGGCATCAGCAAGGGCGGCTTCGCCTCGGGCGCGGGCAATACGGGCGTTCCCATGATGTCGCTGGTGATGCCGGCCTCGCAGGCCGCGGGCATCGCGCTGCCGGTGCTCTGCGCCATGGATATCGCGGCACTCCGCGCCTGGTGGGGCAAGTGGGACCGCGAGCAGCTGCGCATCCTGCTGCCGGGCGCGGTGATCGGGATCGGGCTGGGCACGCTGGTCTTCGGCGCGCTTTCGGATGCCGTGGTGAAGATCTTCATCGGCACCATCACGCTGGTCTTCCTGGCGCGCAGCCTGTGGCTGGAGCGCGGCAACCGTGTCGTGCCGGCCGCGGTGGCCTCGAAGATCAAGGGGCGGTTCTGGGGCGCCTGCGCCGGCTTCACGAGCTTCATCGCCCATGCCGGTGGGCCGCCTGCCGCCGTCTATCTCTATCCGCTGAAGCTGGACCGCGCGCGGCTCACGGCCACGACCGTGGCGCTCTTCGCGACGGTGAACTACCTCAAGCTCGTGCCCTACTTCTTCCTCGGCGCGCTTTCCCTGCAGAATGTGCTGACGAGCCTCGTGCTGCTGCCGCTGGCGCCGATCGGCATTCGGTTGGGCGTCTGGCTGCAGGGCCGCATGAGCGACCGGGTTTTCTATCGCATCATCTACGTGCTCCTGGCCGTGACGGGCGTGGAGCTGGTCTATGAGGGGCTGTTCCGATGAAGATGCTGGGTGTCCTGGGCGGCATGGGACCGCTCGCCTCCGCCGAGTTCATGCGGCAGCTGACGCTGCTCACGCCCGCCGAGCGGGACCAGGATCACATCCCGACGATCCTCTGGTCCGACCCGCGCGTGCCGGATCGTACCGCGGCGCGCGTGAGTGGTGGCGAGGATCCGCTGCCCGCGCTGGTCCGCGGCATCCGCGGGCTGGAGGCCGCGGGCTGCGGCGCCATCGTGATCCCCTGCAACACCGCGCACGGCTGGTACGAGGGCATGCGCGCGGCGACCGACCTTCCCATCCTGCACATTGTGGACGCCGCGGCGGCCGAGCTGCGGCGGCAGGGCGTGACGGAAGGGCCCATCGGCCTGATGGGCACGACGGGGACGCTGGCCATGCGTCTTTATCAGGACCGTCTCGGGATTGAATGCCTCACCCCGGATGCGGAGACGCAGGAACGCCTCGTCATGCCGTGCGTGGGCCTCGTGAAGGCCAATCGCATCGCCGAGGCCTATGCGCCGCTCGCCGAGGTCGCGCAGGGCCTGCGCGCGCGAGGTGCGAAGGCGGTGGTTCTGGGCTGCACGGAGATTCCGCTCGGCATCGCGGCGGGGCCGACGCTCGATTTTCCGGTCATCGACACCATCGCCGCGCTCGCGCGCGCGGCCATCCTATGGGCGAGGGAATGAAGCGCGGCTAGATTTCCTGAAACAGGAGGATCGACCAATGAGCCAGGCGCAGGAATTCCACCACATCGACGATGAGGGCCAGGGGCTGGCGCGGGAGCTCGCCCCCGGCGTGACGACGCGCATCTTCCCCGGCGAGCACGCGATGCTCTCCGTCGTCACCATCGCGCCCAACGGCGCGGGCACCATGCACAGCCATCCGGAGGAGCAGTGGGGCATGCTGCTCGAAGGCAGCGCCGTGCGGATCCAGGGCGGCGAGGAAATTTCGGTGAAGAAGGGCGACTTCTGGCGCACCCCTGGCGGCATCGAGCACACGATGCGCGCGGGCCCCGAGGGCTGCCGGGTCCTCGACATCTTCGCCCCGCCGCGCGAGGCCTATCGCCGGGAAGGCAAGGGATTCGCCTCCGCGACCTGACGCCGACGCGCGCCGATCCGTCCGGCGGCCGCCCAACACCTGAGGCCGCTCCGATCGCGGCGCGGCCCGTTCGAGCGAAGGGCGCGCCGCGTCGGGGATCAGCGGCGCTTGAGTGCCAGCCGCTTGGGCGCCTCGCCGGTGGCCGCGCGTGCGAAGGCGGCGAGCACGGCCTCGGGCCAGGTCGCGACCTTCCGCTTGGTCAGGTCGACGCAGAGGTAGAGCACCTCGTGCTCGGACGAGGTCCAGCCTTCGGTGAAGTGGAACATGCGGTGCCGGCACAGCAGGCGCTTCTCGTCGAAGGCGAGCACCATGCTCGACCCGCCGATGGGCATGCCTTCCAGCATCTCGCGCTGATAGTCGAGCCAGGCCTCGGCCGCGAAGGTGCCGAGGCCCAGTTCCCGCAGCGGAGACCCCAGGCCGATATGCGGCCAGAGGCGATCCGTCTGCAGGTCATAGGCAACCAGGTAGTTGCCCATGTTCATGTGCTTGTAGCTGTCCACCCATTCGGGGCGAACGGAGGTCAGCGGCTGATCCCAGTGAAACCACCCCCCGTCGATTCGAGGGGACGGGCCGTTCTCGACGGGGGGCATGCCTCAATGGATCTCGGACGACTTGGCCAGGGCCTCGCGCAGCTTCGCGATGTCGAAGTCCGGGCGCTTCGTCATCTCGAGGATCACGGCTTCCTTGCGGGTCAGCAGGTCGATCGCGGCGGGAATCGCCTTCACGGCCTCGGCGGGGATCACGACAGCGCCGTGACGATCCGCGTGCACGACCTCGTCGTGGTTCACGGCCATGCCATGAACGGTGACGGGGCGGCCCCAGTCGACGACATGCACGAAGGCATGGCTCGGGTTGATGATGCCGAGGAGCTGGAAGCCCGGCGCCACCATGTCGAGGTCGCGAATCGAACCGTTGGTGACGCAGCCGAGGGACTTCAGGCCCTTGTGCACCGCCGTGTTCACCTCGCCCCAGAAGGCGCCGGTGCCGGGAACGTCATCGAGGTCCTGCAGGACGACGACGGTCGGCATGTCGGTGTTGGCGACGTACTCGTACCAGCCGATGCGCGCGGCGCGGTCGGCCTCGGGCGTGCGGCCATGCGGATGGGCCGCGCGGATCGTGCCGACGCGCGCCGGGCCGCAGATCGGCTTCAGGCCGGGATGCGCGCAGTCGAAGGTGCGGACCGTGAAGCCGTAGCCGCGGCGCGCCGGCACGACGACCTCGAGCGCGTTGCAGATGGTGGGCGTGTCCCATTCGCACAGGGCGTCGAGATCTGCCTGGGTATAGGGGCGCTGGGTCATTTGGATGTCCTCCGGATGGAGGCCGCACCTTCATCGCAGGCGGGCAATGCGTCAAACCCCCGGCGCCCGAACATTACTCATAAGTGACCTGCAACATGACAGAATTGAGTCGCGCTTGCTGTTCCGGCTAGGGCGGTCTAGCGGGCGCGACATGCGCTTGTCCCTGGTCCTCGCCCTGTTGCTCCTGCCCGGCCTCGCCGCGGCGCAGACCGGACGCTTCAACTCCGCAGGCACGCCCAATATCGGGCATCCCGAGGAAGCGCTCTTCCCCTCGCTGGCCGCGATGCAGGACCGGCTGGAGGAGCAGGGCTGGATGATCCGCGGCCAGGCGACCTTCATCCTGCAGGGCCAGGCGGGCTTCCGCTCGCCCTATCGCGCCGCGGGCAGCCTCACGCCGGCCGCCCAGGCGCGCAACACGCTCTCGACCGACCTGATCGTCGGGCGGCGGCTGTGGGAGGGTGCGGAGTTCATCGTGAACCCCTCCGTGACCCGCGGCTTCGGCCTGTCGAACTCCACGGGCGTCGCGGCCTTCCCGAACGGGGAGGCTTTCCGCCTGGGAACCACGGAGCCCAATTTCTTCGTGCCCCGCGCCTTCTTCCGGCAGACGATCGGCCTGTCGGGCGACACGGTCGACACCGATGACGATCCGCTGCGCTTCAGCGCGCCCATGCCGCGCGAGCGCATCACCATCACCGTCGGCAAGTTCGCGGTCTGGGACATCTTCGACGACAACCGCTACGCGCATGATGCGCGCACGCAGTTCATGAACTGGGCGCTCGTCGGCGGCGGCGGCTTCGACTACGCGGCCGATGCGCGCGGCTTCACCAACGGCATCGCCGTCGAGTGGGAGAACGGCCATTGGGCGGTGCGTGGCGGCGCCTTCCAGGTGGCGCGCCGGGCCAACGGCCTCTTCCTCGATCCTTCGGTGACCCGCGGCTTCCAGGCGCTGGCCTCGGTCGAGCGCTTCTGGCGTATTGGCGAGCGCGAGGGCGCCGTGCGCGTCATCTACGGCGCCTCCCGCGCCCGGCAATCGCGCTGGAACGAGATCGACCCCACCGATCCCTCGACCTTCGAGCAGAACCCGCGCGCCTATCGCTTCAAGAACAACCTCACGATTTCCGCCGACCAGCAGATCACCGAGGATTTCGGCGTCTTCGGCCGCCTGTCCTGGAATGACGGCCAGACGCAGAACTGGATGTTCACCGAGATGGACCGCGCCATCGCCGTGGGCGGCGTGCTGACCGGGCAGCGCTGGAACCGGCCGGGCGACACGGTCGGCCTCGGCGGGAATGTCGGCTGGATCAGCGCCGGCCGCCGGCGCTACCTGGAGGCGGGCGGCATCGGCTTCATCACCGGCGACGGCCGGCTGAACTACCGGCCGGAGTGGATCGGCGAGGCCTATTACGATGCGCGGCTCGCGCCCGGCGTGAACGCGGCACTCGGCTATCAGCTGGTGGTGAACCCGGCCTACAATGCCGATCGTGGCCCCGTCTCCATCTTCTCCCTCCGCCTCCGCACCGCTTTCTGACCGCGAGGTCCTCTTCGCGGCCGAGCCCCGCTTCGCTGCTATCGAGGAACGCGCGGGCCCCTTGCCCTGGCGCACCCGGCCGCGCGGTTTCGCCGGCATCCTGCGGACCATCTGCGGCCAGCAGATCAGCAACCAGGCGGCGGGCGCCATCTGGCGGCGTCTCTCCGCGCTGCCCGGCGCGCTGACGCCGGAAGGGCTGCTCGCACTGGACGATGCCGCGCTGTGCGGCACGGCCGGGCTGTCCCGCCCCAAGGCCGCGCATGCGCGTTCCCTGGCCGCGGCCTGCCTCGACGGCCGGCTGGACTTCGAGCACCTGCCGACGCTGCCGGATGCCGAGGCCGTGGCGATGATGAGCGCGGTGAAGGGGCTCGGCCCCTGGACCTCCGAGGTGCATCTCGTCTTTGCGGAGGGAAGGACGGACATCTTCCCCTCGGGCGACATTGCCCTCGCCAATTCCGCGCAGCACCTGCTCGAGCTGGAGGCTCGTCCCAAGCCCAAGGCGCTGGCCGAGCTCGCGCGCGCCTGGTCGCCCCAGCGGTCGCTGGCGGCGCGGCTGCTGTGGCACCACTGGCGCCATGTGACGGGCCGGACGCTGATCGAGGATCCCTGAAAGCGGGGGCGCCCGCCGGCTTCCACGGCACGGCGCGCGGTGCCAGTTTGCTGGCCATGCCGTCCTTCGCGCCCACCATCCTCGACACGCCCGACCCCGCCATTCCGACCGTGCGTGCCTGGGCTGCGCGCTACCACGGCAGGAACGGGCCGGCGCTGGACCTGACGCAGGCCGTGCCGGGCTATCCGCCGCATCCCGAGCTGCTGTCGCGCCTGGCCGAGGCAGCGGGATCGCGCGACGCGGCCGGCTATGGCCCCATCGCCGGCGACCCGGTGCTGCGCGAGGCGCTGGCCGGCGATGCGGTGCGGTTCTACGGGGGCGATATCTCGGCGGGCGAGGTCGCCATCACGGCCGGCTGCAACCTGGCCTTCGCCATGGCCGCGAAGGTCGTCGCCGCGCCGGGCGACAACATGCTCGTTCCCACGCCCTGGTACTTCAACCACCAGATGACGCTGAACATGGCGGGCATCGAGGCACGGCCGCTGCCCTGCCGCGCGGAGGAAGGCTTCGTGCCGGATCCCGCGCGTGCCGCCGCGCTGATCGACGGGCGGACGCGCGCCATCCTGCTGGTGACGCCGAACAATCCCACGGGCGCCGTCTATTCTGCCGAGGTGATCCGCGCCTTTGCGGAGCTGGCGCGCAGGCGGGGCATCTGGCTCATCCTGGACGAGACCTATCGCGACTTCCTGACCGAGGCGGAAAGCCCGCCCCATGCCCTGTTCAGCGACCCGGCCTGGCGGGACGGGCTCGTGCATCTCTACAGCTTCTCGAAGGCCTATTGCGTACCGGGCCACCGCCTGGGCGCCGTCATCGCGGGCGAGGCTTTCCAGCGGCAGCTCGCCAAGGCGATCGACTCGTTGCAGATCTGCCCGGCGCGGGCCGGCCAGCAGGCCGTGGCCTGGGCGGTCGAGGCGCTTCGCGACTGGCGCGCCGGCAATCGCGCGATCATGGCCGAGCGCGCGGCTGCCTGCCGGGCCGCTCTCGATGACGGCTCCATCGATGCGATGGGCAGCTACTTCGCCTATGTGCGGCTGCCCGACGGCGCGCCGGAGGCGGAGCGGGCGGCGGAGATCCTGGCTGTCGAGAAGGGGCTGCTCTGCCTGCCGGGCTCGTTCTTCGGGCCGGGGCAGGAGCGGCACTTGCGGCTCGCCTTCGCCAATGCGGAAGCGGAGAGGCTGGCGGAACTGCCGGTGCGGCTGGCCGGCCTGGCGATCAGCTGAGCGCCCCGGCCGTCACATACGAAATCGCCGGCGGAGGCCGCCGGCGACACATTCAGTCCTGTCTGGAGAAATGCGGGGCGAGGGCGCCGCGCGAGGCGATCAGTCGCACTCGCAGCCGGGGGTCGGCGCCAGGCTCTCGCGCATGATGTGATGGTCCACCCATTCGGCGACCAGGCGGCGCGCTTCGGCCACGGAGGATTCCGGATGGTGGACGCGATACAGCGTCGTGCAGGCCTGGAAGGCGGACAGGTCCGGCGTGCCCACATCGCGCAGCTCGCGATAGGCGGTGACGACGGCCCGCTCGCAGCGGCGGGCGATATGGCTGAAGTCTCGACCCATCATTCTCACTCCAATTGCGAATCATTCGCAATGTCACGTCACAATAGCCACATCTGAACGGTCGTTCAAGTGTGCGTCAGGCTGTGCGGCGGAAAGGGAAGGGGTGTGTGGCCGCTGCATCACCACCCCGCATCCGTATAATATAGGGTCGGGATCGCGGCGCCAGAAGAGGCGTTTTGATCACCGGCGGCGCCGCGCGATCACGCGGCGTTTCGAGGCCCGGGAAGCGTGCCGGGCCGAGGCGCGGCACGCTTCCCGGGGCGTCGTATCAGGACGCGGCGACGGCTTCCGCGATGGCCTTGCCCACGTCGAGCGTGCCGGCCTGGCCGCCGAGGTCACGCGTGCGCGGGCCGCCTTCGGCCAGAAGCTTCTCGATGGCCGTGGTGATGGCCTTGGCCGCCTCGGCCTCGCCGAGATGGTCCAGCATCATCGCGCCCGACCAGATCTGGCCGATCGGGTTGGCGACGAAGCGGCCCGCGATGTCGGGCGCCGAGCCGTGCACCGGCTCGAACATCGAGGGGAATTCCTTCTCCGGGTTGATGTTCGCACTCGCCGCCACGCCGATGGAGCCGGCCACGGCCGGGCCCAGGTCGGAGAGGATGTCGCCGAACAGGTTGGAGCCCACCACCACGTCGAACCAGTCGGGATGCTGCACGAAATGCGCGCAGAGGATGTCGATGTGGAACTGGTCGGTCTTCACCTCGGGATAGTTCTTCGCCATCTCGGCGAAGCGGTCATCCCAATAGGGCATGGTGAAGGTGATGCCATTGGACTTGGTGGCGCTGGTCACCTTCTTGCGCGGGCGCTTCATGGCCAACTCGAAGGCGTACTTGATGATGCGGTCGGTGCCGGTGCGCGTCAGCACGCTCTGCTGCGAGACGAATTCGCGGTCCGTGCCCGGGAACATCGTGCCGCCGATGGAGGAATACTCGCCCTCGGTGTTCTCGCGGACGACGTAGAAGTCGATCTCGGCGGGGGTGCGGTTGGCGAGCGGGGTGGAGACGCCCGGCAGCAGCTTGCAGGGGCGCAGCGAGACATACTGGTCGAAGCCGCGGCGGATGGGGATCAGCAGGCCCCAGAGCGAGGTGTGGTCCGGCACGCCGGGCCAGCCCACGGCGCCGAGGAAGACGCTGTCGCTGTCTTTCAGCTGGTCAAGGCCGTCCTCGGGCATCATCCGGCCGGTCTTGGTGTAGGTCTCGCAGGACCAGTCGTAATGGGTCAGCTTGAGATCGAAGCCGAAGCGCCGGGCGGCGGCGTCGAGGACGCGCAGGCCCTCGGGGGTGGTTTCCTTGCCGATTCCATCGCCCGGAATGACGGCGATGCGGTGCGTTCGTGCCATGATGCGTCCCATCCTCAGATGGCATCCGAGTTACGCCCGGCGCAGCCTTTGGACAAGTTGCCGGGCGGCGGTTAGCAGGACGAAGCACGCCATCCCGATCGCGGCCCAGGCGGCCGGTCTCGGGCCGAAAGTCAGGTCGAAATTGGCGGCCGCAACGCGCGAGGCGGGAAGGTTCGTGGCCAGCGCGTACCAGGCGTATTCCGTCGCGACCGTCGCAAGGAAGGCGAGGAGGGTGAGCGCCGCCAGTGCCAGCAGGTTGGACTGCAGGCGCGCCGGGATCAGCCGCCACAGCAGCAGCCAGAGCAGGATGCCGGTGAGCAGGCTCTCCTGGCTGACGTCGGACTTCGCCTGGATGAAGGCATGCAGCATGGCCAGCACGATGATCGGGAAGATCAGCCGGTGCAGCTTCTTCCAGCGGCGGCCGAGGCTGCGCATCCAGCCGTCGGTCGAGGTCCAGCCGAGCGCGCAGAGGCCGAGGACCGCGACGAAGCCGATGGTGAGATAGAAGCGTTTCACGATCTCGAAGAGGGCGGTCGTCACCACCCAGTTCTGGTCGGCGAGATAGAGCGTCAGGTGCAGCAGCACCCAGGCCAGCGCGCCCAGCCCGACCATGCGGCGGATCTGGTAGAGCCGTGGCCAGGCCAGGATGCGGCCCGCCGGCGTGATGGCGAGGCTCGCGATCAGGAAGCGGATCGACCAGCGCCCGGTCTCGTGCATCACGGCATTGAGCGGCTCGGCGCCGAGATTGGACTGCCACCAGTCGGCGAGGATGAAGAACAGGGGCAGCACCAGGATCGCCAGCGCCGCGATCCGCAGCGGCGAGAGCTTCCCGTTGCGCTCCCGCCAGAGCACCCAGTCGGGAACCGGCTTGGCCGGCGCCCGGTCGGGGCGCGGAGGCCTCATCGGAGCAGGCCGCGCGCGCTGATTTCCGCCACCACGCGTCCCGTCTCGTCCAGCGCCGCGCGGGGCGGGGGCAGCGGCTCGCCCAGCCGCGCGGCCAGGCCGGCCTCGATCAGGCTGTCGGCCATGGCGCGGTGCCGGGGGCCGAGGCCACCGGGATCGGCGATCAGGAGAGGGGCCGTCGTCATCAGGGCCTCGGACAGCATGGAGATGGAATCGCCCGTGACCACGAGGCGGTCGGCCAGGGCGAGCATCGCCAGATAGGGGTTGGCGCGAGTGCCGCCCCAGCGATGGAGGTGATGGGGCGTCTCGGTAAGGCTTTTCGCCACCGCCTCGGCCGCGGTTACGCCCGTCCGGCGCGAGGTCGTGGCCATCACGCTGGCGCCGAGGCCGGCCGCCTGCCGGGCGATCGCGGCCGCGGCCTCGGGCGTCATGTTTTCCGCCCGGACGGGCCCGCCCAGCACCAGCGCCACCCGGGGCGAGGGCAGGGCGGCCAGCTCCGGGAAGCCCGCCGGCGCGGCGGCGAGCGCCTCGGGCGTCAGCCGGTGCGCCGCCCCCTGAATGACCAGGAGGTTGGGCGCCGGCCGGGGCGCGTCATGCGCGCCGATGACCAGCAGGTCGAAATCCCGGGCGCCGAGGCCCGGCCGCATGGCATGGACGGTGCGTGCCCCGCGCGCGCGCAGCCATCGGGCGACAGGCGCGGCGCGGCGGCCGGCCGAGATCACCAGCTCCGGCCAGGGCGGGACGAACTCCCCCCGATCGGCCTGCCCGGCGAGGCTGGGCCAGGGCCAGGGCACCTTCGCCCAGGGGCCGAAGCGCAGCGGGATGCGCCGGAAGGGCTCGCCCAGCCGTTCAGCGATGCCCAGCGCCTGGGCCGCCGTGCCGGCCCGCGGATCTTCCAGGACCCAGACCCTCACAGCGACAGCCTCATGGCCAAACCCTCATGGACGGAAAAGCCGCCGGACGTTAGGAAACGGCGTTTGAGCCGGAGCAGCAGAAGCAGAATGAGTGGCCATCACGCCTCGGATTGGGATCAGGACGCCGCCCTGACCACGGCGCGCATCCTCCTGGAGATCAAGGCGGTCAATTTCCGCCCTGATGAACCCTATACCCTGACTTCCGGCTGGAAGAGCCCCGTCTATATCGACTGCCGCAAGATCATCTCCTATCCGCGCGCCCGCACCCGGATCAGCGATCTGGGTGTCGAGAAGATCAACCGCGCCGTGGGCTTCGAGACGATCGAGAGCATCGCCGGCGGCGAGACGGCGGGCATTCCCTTCGCGTCCTGGATCGCGGATCGCATGAACCTGCCGATGGCCTATGTGCGCAAGAAGCCCAAGGGCTTCGGCCGCAATGCGCTGATCGAGGGCGACGTGCCCGTGGGCAAGGAGACGCTCCTCGTCGAGGACCTCACCACCGACGGCGGCAGCAAGATCCGGTTCGCGCAGTCGCTGCGCGAGGCGGGCGCGAAGTGCTCGCACACCTTCGTCGTCTTCTACTACGGCGTCTTCCCCGGCAGCTTCGAGCAGATGAAGGCGATGGACCTCTCCCTGCATCACCTCGCCACCTGGTGGGACGTCCTCGAGGTCTGCCGCGAGAAGAGCTACTTCCCCGAGGCCTCGCTGACCGGCGTGCGCAAGTTCCTCGAGGATCCGATGGCCTGGAGCCGCGCGCATGGCGGCGTCGGCACCCCGGAAGAGGCCCTGGCCTACAAGCTCAAGACCGGCTGAGCGAAGTCGAGGCCGGAAGGCCGGGAAGAACTTCCGGCTCCGTCGCGCGTTGATCCTGTTCATCACGCGACGGAGCCGACATGAAATCGAAGATGATCGCCGAGGCCGCGGGCCAGAAGACCTTCCTTCTTGTTCTCGCGCCGGGCGAGGAAGCCTTTTCCGCCATCACGGACTTCGCGAAGGCCGAGAAGATCGGCGCCGCGTCGCTGACGGCGCTCGGCGCCTTCGAGCGGACGACGGTCGCCTGGTTCGACCTCGCCACCCAGGACTACGTGAAGATTCCCATCACGGAGCAGGTCGAGGTGCTGAGCCTGATCGGCGACATCGCGATCGACGACGAGGGCAAGCCCAGCCTGCACGCCCATGTCGTCCTGGGGTTGCGCGACGGCACCACGCGCGGCGGTCACCTGATGGAAGCGATCGTCCGCCCCACGCTGGAAGTCACGGTGATCGAGGCGCCGAGCCACCTGCGGCGGAAGAAGCGGCCCGAGCTCGGCCTCGCCCTGATCGATCCCGGCGCCTAGCTCGGTTGCTACCGGCGCCCGCGCCGGGCCACCATGGGGCTTCCTGGCTTGGAGTCCTGGATGGCTTTCCGGTTCGTGCTTCTTTTCCTGATCTGGGCGTTTCCCGCCGCGGCCCAGCCGCGCGAGACGCTGGCCATCGGCATCACGCAGTACCCGTCCACGCTGCACCCGAACATCGACACGATGGCGGCGAAATCCTACGTGCTGGGCTTCGTCCGACGCCCCGTCACCGCCTACGACGCCGACTGGAAGCTCGTCTGCCTGCTGTGCGAGGCGCTGCCGACGCTGGAGAACGGCCAGGCCCGGCTGGAAACCACGCCCGACGGCAAGCCGGGACTGCGCGTCACCTGGCGCCTGCGCGAGGGGCTGCGCTGGGGCGACGGCACGCCCATCACGACCGAGGATCTCCGCTTTGCCTATGAGGCAGGCCGGGAGCCCGCCACCGGCATTGGCCCGGCCGAGTTCTACCGCTCGGCCTATGAGTTCATCGCCGAGGATGCGCGGACCTTCACGCTGCGCTTCGACCGCGTGACCTTCGAATTCGCGAGCCTGGGTGACTTCGCGCCGCTGCCCGCGCATCTGGAGCGCGAGCTTTGGCGGGCGGACCCGCGCGCCTATCGCTCGCGCACGCTCTACGACACCCAGCCCACCACGCGCGGCCTCTGGAACGGCCCCTATCGCATCGCCGAGGTGCAGACGGGCTCGACCATCACGCTGGAGCGCAATCCCGAATGGAGCGGCGAGGCGCCCGCCTTCCGGCGCATCGTGATCCGCGCGGTGGAGAGCACGCCGGCGCTGGAGGCCCAGCTCCTGGCCGGTCAGCTGGACATGATCGCGGGCGAGCTCGGCCTTCCCGTGGAGCAGGCGACGGCCCTGGCCCGGCGCACCGGCACGCGCTTTCGCGTGGAGTACCGGCCGGGCCTCAGCTACGAGCACATGGACCTGAACCTCGACATGCCGATCTTCGCCGACCGGCGCGTGCGGCAGGCGCTATTGCTGGCGCTCGACCGTGCGCAGATCGTCGCGCGCCTCTTCGAGGGCCGGCAGACCGTGGCCAATTCCAGCGTGAACCCGTTGGACTGGCCGAGCGATCCGTCGGTCCGCGCCTGGCCGCACGACGCGCAGCGCGCGGCGGCGCTGCTCGAGGAGGCCGGCTGGCGTCCGGGCCCCGACGGCATCCGCCGCAATGCGGCCGGTGAGCGCCTGTCCTTCGAGCTCATGACCACCGCCGGCAACCGCTCGCGCGAGGCGACGCAGCAGGTGATCCAGGCGCAGTGGCGGCGGATCGGCGTGGAAGCGCGCATCCGCAACGAGCCGCCGCGCGTCTTCTTCGGCGAGACCATGTCCCGCCGGCGTTTCCAGGGGGCGGCCCTCTACGCCTGGATCTCCTCGCCCGAGAACGTGCCGCGCACGACGCTCCATTCCGGGGAGATTCCGACGGCGGCGCGGAACTGGTCCGGCCAGAATTATCCGGGCTTCCGTAACGTGGAGATGGATGCGCTGTTGGAGGCCCTGCCCATCGAGCTTGATCGCGAGAAGCGGCGCCTGCTCTGGCACCGGCTGCAGGCGATCTTTGCCGAGGAACTGCCCTCCCTCCCGCTCTGGTTCCGCCAGGATGCCCATGTCTGGCCGACCTGGCTCGAGGGCGTGCGGCCCACCGGCCACCTGAATTATTCCAGCCTCTGGGCGGAGCAGTGGCGGGTGCGCTGATGCTGGATCACGTCTCCATCACGGTGAATGCGCTGGAGCCGGCGCGGCGCTTCTACGACGCCATCATGCAGGCGCTCGGCGTGCCGCGCGTCTGGGTGACGGCGGAGGGCATCGGCTACGGCCTTCGCAGTACGCCCGATGACGATGGCCACACCTATCTCGCCATCTATGTGCGCCCGGGGGTGGTGGCCGATCGCCGGCACTGGTGCTTCCGCGCGCCCGATCGCGCCGCCGTGCGGGCCTTCCACGCGGCGGGCCTCGCCCATGGCGGTCGGGACGATGGACCACCGGGTCTGCGCCCCGACTATCACGAGCAATACTACGCCGCCTTCCTGCTCGACCCCGACGGCAACCGTGTCGAGGCCGCCTGCCATCGGGCGGAGGCGTGACGCGCCTCATCCTCTCGCGCCTGGCGCAGATCGCGGTGACGGCGGCGATTCTATCGCTTTGCGCCTTCCTGCTGATCGCGCTGATGCCGGGAGACCCGATCGACCTGGCCATCGCGGGCGACCCGCGCCTCACCACCGAGGACGCGGCGCGGTTGCGCGCGCTGCACGGGCTCGATCAGCCGCTGATGGCCCGCTATCTCGCCTGGGCCGGGGCCGTGCTGCAGGGCAATTTCGGCCATTCGCGGCTCTTCGCGCAGCCGGTGGCGCAACTGCTGGGCCCGGCGCTGCTGAGCTCGGTGAAATTGCTGGGACTGGCGCTGGCCATCGCCATCACGGTCGGCGTGGGGCTGGGCGGGCTGGCGGCGCTGAAGCCCCGGCTGGCGCCGGCGGTGCAGGGCCTGGCGCTCTTCGCGCAGGCGGTGCCGTCCTTCTGGCTGGGCCTGCTGCTCATCATCCTCTTCGCCGTGCAGCTGGGCTGGCTGCCGGCGGGAGGCGACGGCGGTTTGAGCTTCCTCGTCCTCCCCGTCGCGACGCTGGCCTTCGCCCATCTCGCGAGCTACGCGCGCCACGCCGCCTCCGCGCTGACGGCCGCCATGGGTGAACCGCACATCCGCACGGCGCGCGCGCATGGGGCCGGCGAGGGCCGGTTGCTGTGGCGGCATGCGCTGCCGAATGCCGGCGTGCCCCTGCTCACCATCGCCGCGCTGGATGCGGGGGCGCTGGTCTCCGGCGCGCTGATCACCGAGACCATCTTCGCGCGGCCGGGCATGGGGAAGCTGATCTACGACGCCGTGATGGGCAACGACTTCAACCTGGCGCTGCTGGCGCTGCTGGTGGTCGCGATCATGACCATGCTGGCGACCCTGGCCGCCGATCTCGCCCAGCGCTGGCTGGATCCGAGGCTCAGCCGATGACCGGCGGCATGCGGGCCGGCCTTCTGCTTCTCGCGGCGCTGGGGCTGGCGGCGATCGCGGCACCGCTGGCCGCGGATTGGCTGGGGCACGATCCTTTCCTGCCGGATCTCTTCAACCGCTTCGAACCTCTTTCGGCCGCCCATCCGCTCGGCACCGACGATCTCGGGCGGGACCTGCTGCTGCGGCTGCTCTACGGGGCCCGGGTCTCGCTGGTCGTGGGGCTGATGGCGGCCCTTGCGGCGACGCTCATCGGCACGGTCGTGGGCCTGCTCGCGGCGTGGCGCGGCGGATGGATCGATGCGGCGCTGATGCGGCTTGCCGACGGCCTGCTCGCCTTGCCGGCCCTGCCGCTGCTGGTGATCCTGGCGGCGCTCGATCCGGCGGTGGTGGGCCTGCCGCGCGGCGAGGCTGCGGCCGATATCCTGCGCATCGCGGCGCTGCTGGCCGCCTTCGGCTGGGTGGGCGTGGCCCGCTTGGTCCGCGCCACGGCGCTTTCCGTCCTCGCCCAGGACTTCGTGCGGGCAGCCCGGGCGATGGGTGTGGGCGAGGGGCGCATCCTGCTGCGCCACGTCCTGCCGCAGCTTGCGGCGCCGATCGCCATCGCGACGGCGCTGGCCGTGGGTGGCGCGGTGCTGGCGGAGAGCGTGCTGAGCTTTCTCGGCCTGGGCATCGCGCCGCCCGCGCCCTCCTGGGGCAATATGCTGGCCAATGCGCAGGAGCTGATCTTCCAGGCGCCGCTGGCCGCGCTATGGCCCGGCCTCGCGATCCTGCTCACCGTATTGGGCTGCAACCTGGTCGCCGACGGCGTAGCCCGCCGGCGCTAGGGTCATGGCGTCAGCGCCAGTGCCGCGGCGGCGGGCGATAGCCGTAGTGCCGCGGCGGGTGGCGGTGGTGCCGCCAATGCGGTGGCGGGTGCCGGTAGCCGTAATGCGGCCGCGGCGGCGGCGGCCGGTAGTGCGGGCGGTGGTGGTGCGGCCGGTAATGCGGGTGGTACTGCACCGTCGTGATGCCCTCGCCGGCCACGACCGGCGCGGCGCCGATGACGGGCGCGGCCTCTGCACCGGCCGTCATCAGTCCCAGGCCGAGCGCGGCCGCTATCAGAATCCGACGCATCTTGTTGTCCTCAATGCGATTTCCATGGCCTCATAGGAGTTCCATGTCGGGACATGATCCGGGCGGAATTGTCACCATTCCAGGGCAAGTCGTTCCGAAATCAAACCGGATCAGCCGGATAGCTTGCCCAGGTGGCGTTCGAAAGCCGCCCGCACGGCCCCCGCATGGGCCTGCATCAGCTGGCGCAGGGCCGCGAGATCCGGGACTTCCTGGTGCACCAGCGCCCCGGCGCCGCGGCGCAGCGCTTCCTCGACGGTGACCGGCAGGCCCGGCTCGCGCCACTTGCCCACCGTTAGGCGCATGAGGCCGAGCAGGGAGCGCCAGAGGCGCTCGGCCTGGATCAGCGTCGCGGCTTCCCTCTCGTCGATCAGCCCCTGGCTGCCGAGCTCGGCCAGCACATGGCGGGTCGTGCGCCGCAGCAGCCGGGGATTCTGCGCGGCATGGGCGACGGTCATGGCCTGGGCGATGAACTCCACCTCCACGAGGCCGCCGGGCATGGCCTTCAGGTCCCAGGGCCCGTCCGCCGGCAGGTCCTTCAGCATCCGCGTGCGCATGGCCACGGCGTCGGCCAGGACCTTGGCCGGGTCGCGCGGGGCGGCCAAGGCCGCCTCCACCGCCGAGGTGATCTGCTTGGTCAGAGCCGGCGGCCCCGCGACCACGCGGGCCCGGGTGAGGGCCATGTGCTCCCAGGTCCAGGCCTCCTCGAGGTGATAGCGCTCGAAGGAGGTGAGGCGCGTCGCTACCGGGCCCTTGTTGCCCGAGGGGCGGAGCCGCATGTCCACCTCGAAGGCGCTGCCATGGTGGCCGGGCGTGGTCAGCGCCGCCACCACCTGATGCGACAGGCGGATGAAGTACTCGGACGGCGCGAGCGACCGGGGGCCGCCCTCGCTCGCCTCGACCTCGGGGTCGTGGCTGTAGATGAAGATGAGGTCGAGGTCCGAACCCGGCAGCATTTCCCGCCCGCCGAGCTTGCCCAGCGCCAGCACCGCAAGGCCGCCGTCGGCGACCTGGCCGAAGCGCCGGGCGAAGTCGGACTGCATGGCGGGGAGAAGGGCGGCGATGGCGGCTTCGGCCACCGCGCTGCGCGCCTCGCCCGAGGAATCGGGGTCCAGCCGGCCTTCCAGCTCCGCCGCGTCGATCTCGACGAGGTTTTCGCCCACGAGGCGGCGGGTGGCGTCCAGCGCCTCCTCCAGGTGGCTCGCCTCGCGCACCAGGGCGGGCAGGGCGGCCAGCGGCTTCTCGCCCGGCGCGGCGTAGCTGCCGGCCAGCAGCCCCTCCAGCGCCTCGGGCCGGCGGGCGATATGGTCGGCGAGCTGCGGCGCGGCACCGAGCAGGCCCGTAAGGCGGATGAGCAGCCGCGGGTTCCGGTGCAGCAGCGACAGCCACTGCACGCCGGCGGCCATGCGCTGGAGCAGGACATCGAAGCGGGCCAGCGCGGCATCCGGCTCCCGCTGCCGGGCGAAGGCGGCGAGCAGGGCCGGCATCAGCTCGGTCATGAGCTCGCGCGCCCGCTCGCTGCGCATGGCGCGCGGGCGGCCGTGATGCCAGCTGCGCACCATGGCGGCGACGGAGCCGGGGTCGCGGAAGCCCATCTGCCGCAGGGTGGCCATGGTCTCCGGGTCGTCGTCCACGCCCGTGAAGACGAGGCTACCGGAGCTTTCGGAGGAGCTCAGCTGCGGCGCCGCCTCGAAGAGCTTCGCATAATGCCCCTGCACCCGGCGCTGATAGGCGGTCAGCGCCTCGGCGAAGGCCTCCGTGCTGGGATAGCCCATGAAGCTGGCGATGCGGGCCAGTTCCTCCGGGGCTTCGGGCAGGCGATGGGTCTGGCGGTCGGCCACCATCTGGATGCGGTGCTCGGTGGTCCGCAGGAAGACATAGGCGTCCGCGAGGTCGGCGGCGGCGCGGCGGTCCAGCTTGCCCGCTGCGGCCAGGGCCGCCAGCGCGCCCAGCGTGGTCGGGTCGCGCAGGGCCGGGTCGCGTCCACCCCAGATGAGCTGCAGCACCTGCACGGTGAACTCGATCTCGCGGATGCCGCCGGCACCCAGCTTCACGTCATGGCCGGCGACGCCGATCTCCGCGCCCGCGCCGTGATCGGCCTTGTGGCGGTTGATCTGGCGCTTGATCGAATGGATGTCCGCGACCGCCGCGAAGTCGAGGTGCCGGCGCCAGACGAAGGGCCGCAGCTCGCGCAGGAAGGCCTCGCCGGCCGCGCGGTCGCCCGCCACGGGCCGGGCCTTGATCATGGCCGCCCGCTCCCAGTTCTGACCGAGGCTCTCATAATAGGAGAGCGCCATGGGAACGCTCACGCAGAGCGGTGTCGCCGCCGGGTCGGGGCGCAGGCGAAGATCCGTCCGGAAGACGTAGCCCTCCGCCGTGCGTTCCTCCATCAGGCGGACCAGGTCGCGGGCAAGACGGACATAAGGCGCCGCACCGTGCTCTTCGTGATAAGAAGGCGAATCGGGATCATGAAGCAGCAGCAGATCAACATCCGAGGAGTAGTTCAGCTCCCGACCGCCGAGTTTCCCCATGCCCAGCACGATGAGGCCGGAGCCCTTCGTGATCTGCCGGGGCTCACCCTTGGTGCGCGCCAGGCGGATCTGGCCGCGCCGCGCGGCGTCGAGCAGCAGATGGGCGCAGGCGAAGTCGATGGACAGGTCCGCCAGCTCGCTCAGCGCCTGCGTCACCCGGTCCAGCGTCCAGGCGCCCGAGAGGTCGGCCGCGGCGACCACCAGCGCGCCCTGGCGCTTCGCCCGGCGAAGCAGGCTCGCCACCGCATCGCGCGTCGCGGCGGGATCGGCCTTGGTCAGCGGGTCGAGCGCGCATTGCATCGCCTCCTCCGGCCCGCGGTCCAGCAGGCGGACGAGACTCGGCGCCTCGGACCAGCAGAGATCCCCGAGGAAGGGGCTGTGCGCCGCCATCACCTCCAGCAGCGGCGCCGCATCGGGGCGCGCGACGAGGGACTGCTGGGCGGCATTGCCCGCGGCGAGACGGTCCCGCAGGCGCTGGACGGCATCGGCATCATGGAGCGGCTTCATGCCGCACTGGAAAGCCCGAGGTGAGCCAGGGTCAACCCCCGTCGCCGCGGCGGCATCTGCCGCGCCTTGCGGGATGGGTCTGCGGGCTGACCTTGGCGATCCCCTTGCTGGGCGGACTCGCGATCGGTGCGCTGATCGCCCGGCTCGCGCACAGCCCCCTCGAATCGACCTTCCTCGCCCGACAGATCGAAAATGCGGCCAATGGCGCCGACGCCTCGCTGCGGATCGGCATCGCCAGTGCGGCCGTCGCCTGGGAGGGCTGGAGCGGCCGGGGGGCGCCGCTGGACATCCGCCTCCGGGACGTGACGGTCCGCGATGCGACGGGCCAGGAGCGGGCGCGGCTTCCCGAGGCGGCGGTGACCCTCTCCATCGCCTCCCTCCTGGAGGGCACGCTCGCGCCCTCGACGATCGAGCTGCGCGGCGCGAAGCTGATGCTGCTGCGCGCCGCCGACGGCAGCATCTCGCTGGACCGCGACGGCCCCCCGGCGCCCGCCGAGGGCCAGGCCCCGGCGGCGCCCGCGACCTCGGTCGACCATATCCTCGCGGATCTGATGGCGCCGGCCGAGGACCGCGCGATGCACACCGCGCTGCGCCGCATCCGCCTCGTGGACGGCACCGTGACCGTGCGCGATCTCACGCTCGAGCGTGACTGGTCGCTGAACGACATGCAGATCGAGCTGCAGCGCCTGCCGCAAGGCGGCATCGAGGGCGACGGCGAGGCGCGCATGCGCATGGGCGAGGTGGAACTACCCGTGCACCTCCGCGGACGTGCCCAGGGCGATCCCACGCGCTTCTCGGTACGGCTCGACCTGCCGGTGCTGCGCCCCGCCGAGCTCGCCAGGGTGCTGCCGCCCCTCGCGCCGCTGGCCATGCTCGACGCGCCGGTCGCGATCCAGGCGCGGGCGGAGTTCGACGGGGAGGGGCGGCCCCTGCGCGGGGGGCTGGACATCCAGGCGACGGAGGGCGGCCATCTCAGGCTCGACGGCGCCACTGGGCTGCCCTTCGCCCGGCTTTCCGCCAGCCTCGAGGGCAACCGGCAGCGGATCTCCCTGGAGCTCGCGCAGCTGGAGCTTCCGGGACGGGGGCGCACGACGCTGGAGGTCACGGGCGGCGCGGCGCTGGGGGAGGCGGGCTGGGCGGGGGAACTGCGCGCCGGCGTCGCGCAGCTGGACCTGACCGAGATACCGGAGCTCTGGCCCGAAGGCCTCGCCCCCGAATTCCGCACCATCCTGCTGCAGGCGGCTCCGCGCGGCGCCGTGCGCGACGCCGCCCTTCGGCTGGAAATCGCGGCCGACGCCGATCTCGCGCAATGGCGGCTGCCGAGCGTGCGCGTCGACGCCTTGCTGGCCGATGCGGTCCTGGTCGCGCCGGGTGGCCCGCGCCTCGCCGTCGGGAGTGCCGAGGTCGCGGCCGAGTTGCGGCCCGGCGCGCTGCGGGTGGAGCATCTGGTGCTGCGCTGGCCCACGCCCCCCGGCGAGGGCGCCTATCCCAGCACGTTGCGGGCGGAGGGACAGGCGACGCTGTCGGAAGGCCGCTGGCGCGGCACGCTGGACCTCGGGCTGGACCGCGCCCGCTTCGCCGATCTGCGCATGCTTTGGCCGGAGGGCCTCGTCCCCGGCGCGCGGCACTGGATCACCGAGAATGTCACAGCCGGCGAGGCGACCGCCGGGAACTGGCAGGTGACCGGCGAGGTGGCCGAGGATTATTCGGACCCGAAGGTGACGGGGCTGACCGGCCGCGTCGATGTTTCGGACGCCACGGTGCATTGGCTCCGCCCCATGCCGCCCGTCCGGAACGCCTCCGGCCATGCCCTCTTCGGGCTGGACGCGATCGAGGTCCGTGTGGCCGGCGCGCGGCAGGAAAATGCCGCGGGTCAGCCGAGCGCACTCGAGATCCGCACCGGCAGCCTCCGCTTCCTGCTGCCGCCGGGCGGCCAGGAAAGCACGGAGATGTCCTTCGGTCTGGCGGGCCCGGTCACGGAAATCGTGAACGTGCTAAAGCACCCGCGCCTGCATCTTTTCGACCGGCGTCCCTTTCCCGTGACCATCGCCTCCGGCGCCTTCGAGGGGAGGCTCAACATCGGCTTCCCGCTGGTCGCGGACCTGCACATGGAACAGGTGCGGATCCGCGCCGAGGCG
Organism: Roseococcus pinisoli; assembly: GCF_018413645.1. Taxonomy (GTDB): domain Bacteria; phylum Pseudomonadota; class Alphaproteobacteria; order Acetobacterales; family Acetobacteraceae; genus Roseococcus; species Roseococcus pinisoli. The sequence goes on along the minus strand of NZ_JAHCDA010000002.1, from coordinate 953,283 downwards.
AGGGCGACCAATACGCGCTTCACGCGCCTGCTCTTCGATCGGGACCTGGAGGAAGCCAGCCTCGACCTCACCACCGATGGCGAGCAGCTTCGCCTCCAGGGCACGGCGAGCATGATCGGCATTCCGCTCCGCATCGGGGTGGAGATGGATTTCCGCCCCGGCGCGGGCTCGCAGGTCGTGAGCCGCGAGACGGTGACGGCGCGCGGCGATGCCGAGCGGCTGGCGATGATCGGCTTCGACACGGGCAACCTGCTGCGCGGACCGGTCGCCTTCGAGGTCCGCACGGAGCGCCGGCGCAACGGCCAGGGCGTCGTGAACCTGCAGGGCGACCTGCGCGACGCCGTGCTCGCCTTCTCGCCCCTCGGATTCACGAAGGCACCGGGCATTCCGGGCAACGCCTCGGCCGTCTTCCGCCTGCAGGGCGAGCGGCTGGCGGCCATCGACAATATCCGCATTTCCGCGCCCGAACTCGCGCTGCGCGGGCGCGCGACGACCCGCGCCGGCCGCATCGACCGGCTGGAATTTCAGGAGACGAGCCTGGGCGGAAGCCGGTTCACGGGCGAAGCCATCACGCCCGCGGCCACCGGCCAGGCCTGGAACATCAACATGCGTGGCCCGGTCCTGGATCTGCGGGCCGTCCTAGGCCCGGGCTCGGCGCGGGGGCGTGGCGCGTCGGAACCGGAGGAAAGCCAGGCGCCGATGGTGCTGGACCTGCGCTTCGACCAGGTGCTCCTCGGCCCGGCACGGGAACTCTTCGCCGCCCGCATCCGCGCGCGCGTCGACAGCGCCAGCGTGCCACGCGAGGTCAATCTGCAGGGCCGTACCTCGCGGGAGGGCGGGCCCTTCGAGCTGGCGGTGACCCCTCACGGGGAGGCGCGCCAGCTGCGCGGCACGGCCGAGGATGGCGGCGGGCTGCTGCGGGCCTTCGGCATCGTCGAGACCATCCAGGGCGGGCGCCTCACGCTGAATGGCCAGTATGAGCGTTCCACGCCCGGCGCGCCGCTGGCGGGCACGGCGGAGCTCGACAACTTCACCGTCCGGGACGCGCCGGTGCTGGGCAAGGTGCTCCAGGCCATGACGCTCTTTGGCGTGGTGGAGGCCATGCAGCGCGGTCTGGTGTTCAGCCGGGCGGTGGTGCCCTTCGTCCTGACGCCCGAGGCCCTGCGCATCGAGGGCGCGCGCGCCTTCTCGGCCTCGCTCGGGCTGACGGCGCGCGGCCAGATCCTGCGCGAGCGATCGGTCCTGGACATCGAGGGCACGATCGTGCCGGCCTATTTCTTCAACACGCTGCTGGGCAACCTGCCCCTGGTGGGGCGCCTTTTCAGCCCCGAGCAGGGCGGCGGGGTCTTCGCGGCGACCTTCCGCGCCCGCGGGCCGGCGGAGACGGCCGAGGTCTCCGTCAATCCGCTGGCGGCGCTCACGCCCGGCTTCCTGCGCGGCCTCTTCGGCCTGACCGAGGGCTCCCGCCCGCCGCGATAGTCGGACCCGGGGTTTGGCCTAGGGACGCTGCAGGAGCAGCGCCCCGCAGAGCAACATCAGGAGGAGAATAGGGACGATCCCCAGGCTCCAGGCCCGCGCATAGATCTGGCCCTCCAGCTTCTTCTCCCCGGTGAGCGCGCATCCCATGGAGACGCGGGCGGGCGAGAGCATGGTGAGCGCCGCCGCCGCCACGTTCTGGATGGCCGCGATCCAGAGCGGCGATACACCGTGCTGCGCGGAAAGATTGACCTGGGACGTCATCAGCAGGGCGTTGGTGGCATTGCTGCTGCCCGTGACGAAGCCGAAGACGCCGGCCAGCAGCGGGGTCGCGACGAGGGCACCGGCGCCGAGCGCGAGCACCAGCCCATCGGCCAGCGATTGCGCCGTGCCGGAATCCGCCATGACCTGCGCCATCACGAGGAACGAGCCGATCGTCACAATGGCCCGCCAGCCCTGCCGCCAGGTCGTGGCGGCGATCCGCGGCACCGCCCCGGCCCGCCGCAGGAGCAGGAGGTAGAGCAGGCCCACGGCCAGGAGCCAGGATCCGGGATGCAGCAGCGGGAACCAGCCGATCATCCCGTCGATGGGCCGTAGCTCGATCGCCTCGCGCAGGACATCGTTCAGCGCCGGGACCGCGCGCGTCAGGGCGAGGGCCAGGATCAGGAAGGCATAGGGCAGGGCCACCGGCAGCAGCGAGAGCCAGTGCCCGCGGCTCGGGCGCTCGTCGCGCCAGAACTGGAGGACGATGAGGGGGCCGAGCGCGGCGAGGGCGGCCGTCTCCGGCCCCAGCCCCTGATTGGCCAGGATGAGGGCCGCGAGCATGGCGGCGATCCAGCCGAGCTCCGTCAGCTGATGCTTTCTTCCGCCCTCGAGGCCGGCCCGCCCGGCGAACCACCAGAAGAGGGCGAGCCAGCCGAGCACCAGCGGCACGCTTACCACGGCGCTCCAGACGCCGAGCGCCTGCGGGGTCAGCCCGGAGAACACCGCGCCCACCATGGTGCCATTTGCCATGGCGCCCCAGGGGACAAGGATCTGGCTGAAGAGGCCGAGGGTCGCGACATGCAGCGGGCCCAGGCCCAGATGCATGAGGATGGCGATGGTCGTCATCTGCCCGACGCCGAAGCCGGTCGCCGTCTCGGAGAAGGGCCCGATGAGGAAGCAGGCCGCGAAGGCCCGCTGTCGCCGGAGCCGCTCATCGGTGACCGAGCCGGAATCGGGATCTGCTTCGGTGCCGGGCCGCGAGACGGCCGTCCGGAAGAACAGCCCGCCCAGGATCACGGCTCCGATGAGCCAGGAGAGCCAGAGCCCCTTTCCGAGCGCGTGCACCAGCCCCAGGCTGCTCAGCAGGGTGGGCGCGGCGGTCCAGGCGACCAGGCAGGCCAGCAGCAATCCCGCCAGCCCCGCCGTCAGGGAGGTGCCTCGCCGGCTCGCCAGGACCGCCACCACGAGGGCCAGGGGCGAGGCCCAAAGAAGATACGTCACGCGCCTGCCGCTGAAGCCAGTTTGATCACCCCTCGAACCCCGCTTGGTGCTTCCGGTGGGGATCGCAGGGCATTTGCGCTCCCCAGGCAAGCCTGCGCGCGGTGCCATGCTGCTGGCGGGTGGGCCTGGGCGCGCCTAACCTCGTGGCGGACTTCGGAGACGGCAATGTTCGGGCAATCCATCAGGCGTTTCGAGGATGAGCGGTTTCTGACCGGCCGCGGCCGCTACATGGAGGATCGCGACGTGCCGGCCGATACGCTTCAGGCCGTCTTCCTGCGCAGCCCCCATGCGCATGCGCGGCTTCTCGCGATCGACACGACGGCGGCGCGTGCCGCACCTGGCGTGCATCTCGTCCTGACCGGCGCCGATCTTGCGGCGGCGGGCATCGGCAACATGCCCTGCAACGCGGTGCTGGCGGCGGAGAGGCCGCTCGTCGTCCCGCCGCGGCCGGGCCTCGCGACGGATGCGGTGCGGCATGTCGGCCAGCCGGTGGCCTGCATCCTGGCCGAGACCTTCCTCCAGGCGCAGGACGCCGCGGAGCTTGTCGAGGTGACCTATGAGGCGCTGGATGCGGTGAGCTGCCCGCATGCGGCGCTGCGCCCGGCAGCGCCGCAACTGCATGAGGAGGCACCCGGAAACCTAGGATTCCTCTGGCACAAGGGCGATGCGGCGGCCGTGAAGGCGGCCTTCGCTGCCGCCGCGACGGTGGTGGCGGCCACCATCCCCAACCAGCGCGTGACCTGCGCGCCGATCGAAACGCGCGCGGCCCTGGCGCTGGTGGAGGACGGCCAGCTCACGCTCCATTGCAACGGCCAGAACCTCCACGCGATCCGCGACCAGATCTGCGCCGCCATGGGCCTGGAGCCGGACGCGCTGCGCCTCGTCGCGCCCGATATCGGCGGTGGCTTCGGCGTGAAGAACGTCTCCTTCCCGGAGCATCTGGCGCTGGTGCAGGCCGCGCGCGTGGTGGGCCGGCCGGTCCGCTGGATGGCGGCGATGACCGAGGATTTCTCGGCCTCCGCGCATGGTCGTGGCCTTCATGCCGAGGCGCGACTGGCGCTCGACGCCGAAGGCCGCTTCCTGGCGCTGGAGGTGGATTCCGTGGCCGAGCTCGGCGCCTATCTGTCCTCCCTTGGGCCGCATTGCCCCACAAATGCGGCGGCGACGGCAATGGGCGGCTGCTATGACATCCCCGCGATCCATTTCACCGTGCGCGGGGCCTTCAGCAACACCGCGCCGATGGAGGCCTATCGCGGGGCCGGCAAGCCTGAGGCCAATTTCATCATCGAGACGCTGATCGAGGTGGCGGCGGAACGGACGGGCATCGACGCCCAGCTGCTGCGCACGCGGAATCTCATCCATGCGCTGCCCCATCGGACGGCCTTCGGCATGGAGATCCGCGACGGCGATTTCTCCGCCCGCCTCGACGAATGCGCGCGCCTGGCCGACCGCGCGGGCTTCGCGGCCCGGCGTGCGGAAAGCGCCGCCCGTGGCCGCCGCCGCGGCTTCGGCCTGACCTGCTTCCTCGAGACCGCGCGGGGCGCGCCGGGCGAATGGGCGCGGCTGCGCGCCACGGCCGACGGGATGATCGAGCTCGCCATCGGCACGCAGTCGAACGGGCAGGGGCACGAGACCAGCTTCCCCCAATACATCGCCCATCTGCTCGACATCCCGATGGAGACCATCCGCTACGTCCAGGCGGATACCGGCCGCATTTTGCGCGGCAACGGCCATGGCGGCGCGCGCAGTCTGCACATGGGCGGCGAGGCCATGCGCCTGGCGGCCGGTGCGCTGCTGGCCCAGGCCCGCAGTATCGCGGCGCGGCTGCTGCAGGCCACGCCGGAAGCACTGCATTACGCCGAGGGCCGCTTCGGCCTGGGTGACGGGCGAGGGCTGACCTTGGCTGAGCTTGCCTCTGAGGAAGGGCCGCTGGAAGGCGAGGTGACCCATGGGCTCGACCTCGTCACCTTCCCCAACGGCGCCCATGCCGCAGAAGTGGAGCTCGATCCCGAGACTGGCGAGGCGCGGCTGCTCTCCTACATCGCGGTGGATGATTACGGCCGGCTGCTGAATCCGATGCTGGCGCGCGGGCAGGTGCAGGGCGGTGTGGCGCAGGGTATCGGCCAGGCGATGATGGAGCGCATCGCCTACGACCCGGAGAGTGCGCAGCTCCTCTCGGCCGGCTTCATGGACTACGCGATGCCACGCGCCTCCGACCTGCCGGACCTGCAGATCCATCTGCGCGAGGACACACCCACCGAGGCGAACGGCCTGGGCGTGAAGGGAACGGGCCAGGCCGGCTGCATCGCTGCCCCCCAGGCGATCATGGCGGCCCTGCGCGATGCGGCCGGTGCCGAGATCACCATGCCCGCGACGCCGGAGAAGGTCTGGCGCGCGCTGCGGCGGCGTGAGGTGCAGGGCTAAGAACCATTCTATTTTATGTAAAACCGTTCTTGGTCAGCCAATTGGGCGCTGATAACCTTCCCGGAATAAGAAGCGTGGGGAGGGCTCGTGGACCGTCCAGCGAAGCGCCGGAGATCATCCGAGGAGGGGGCATCCCGTTACGGCGCCCAGGGTTTCGGCGAAAGCACTGGTCTCTTCCCGGGCATGCATCAGGGCGACCTCGTCAGCCTTCTCTCGGAGGGAGGCAAAGCGCCGCCGCGGAAAGGAAAGCCTTTCAAATCCACGGGCCCGGAAGGCCATCGCGACAGGATGCGCGAGAAGGTATTGGCGCGCGGTACCGATATCCTGGCCGATTACGAGTTGCTGGAGATGCTGCTCTTCCTCAGCGCCAGGAACGGCGACACCAAGCCCATCGCGAAGGAGCTCATCAACCGGTTCGGCAGCTTCCCGAAGGTGCTGGCGGCGCCTGAGCATGAACTGCTCAAGGTACCGAAGGTCGGGCCGCATGCCGTCTCGACGCTGAAGCTGGTGCGGGCGGCGGCGCTACGGATGATGAAGGCCGAGGTCGCTGAAACCGGAAGCATCCTGAACAGCTGGACGGCGTTGCTCGACTACCTCCACGTCGCCCTGGCGAATGAGGGCGTCGAGCAGTTCCGCGTGCTTTTCCTCGATTCAAAGAACCGGCTGATCGCGGACGAGGCGCAGGCGCGAGGCACGGTGAACCACACGCCGGTCTATCCCCGCGAGGTCGTGAAGCGGGCGCTGGAGCTGCACTCCACGGCGCTGATCCTCGTGCACAATCACCCGTCGGGCGACCCGACGCCCAGCCGCGCGGACATCGAGATGACGCAGCAGATCAGGCAGGCCGCGTCAGCGCTGGATATCGTGGTGCATGACCACCTTATCATGGGCCACGGCCGGCATGTCAGCTTCCGGCGCGAGGGGCTGCTCTAGGTTCCAAATACCGGTGGTGGGCTCTGATTCAGAGTCGCCTTTCGGAAGGCGGCACTACGCATTTGAAGCAGCTTAAGCATGGCACCCTCACCGCAAGCCGCCCTTTTCGCTCAACTGAAGACCTGCGGCCAAGGAAGGAAGGGTGGTCTCGCTCTCGCCACGGGGCGACATGAAGGCTTCCGCCGCGCGCCGCAGATGGGCCAGGAACAGAAGCGTGAGACGGGAAGGGGGCGCGTCGCCGACCATCACCGCCAGGACGCCGATCGGCATGCTCGGTGTCAGCCGCAGCGCCACCACGCCACGGCCTTCGCCATCCGACAGGGCAAAGGGATCGATGATCGCCACGCCGAGGCCCGCCCTTACCATGGCGCAAGCGACGGAGGACTGGTTCACCTCCAGGGCAATCCGGCGTGGCCGTCCCGTGGCGCGATGGTGCTGCTTCACGAGATGACCCAGCGGCAGGTTGTCGTCGAAGGAAATCAATGGCCATGGGTCGATCTCCTCGAGGCTGACCTGCCCGCGCTCCGCCAGCGGATGATCCGGGCGGACCACGCAGATCAGTTCGCTGCGGCACAGCTCCATGCGTCGGAGGTCACGAGTCTCGATCGGCGTCAGCACGAGGCCCAGATTCACCCGCTCGCGCGTGACGGCGTCCAGCACGCCGAGATTGTCCATCGCCTGGACGGAGACACGCACGCGCGGGCGTAGCTCGCGGAAGCGCACCATGGCCGCCGGCACCAGGCTGTCGGCCAGAGCGGGCGTCGAGGCGAGATGCACGGTGCCGACCCCGGTATGCCGCATGTCCTCGACCAGGCGATTGACCCGGCCCACCCCGTCGAAAAGGCGGTCGAGCTCGGCCAATAGCAGGCGCATCTCGGCGGTCGGACGCAGCCGCCCCTGGAAGCGCAGGAACAGGGGGAAGCCCGTGATCGAGGATGCTTCGCGCAGCGTCATGCTGACCGCCGGCTGGGAGATGCCGAGAAGGGCCGCGGCCTGGGTGACCGAGCCTTCCCGGCAAACCGCGCGCACGATCTCCAACTGTCGAAACGTCAGGTCCATAAGTTCAGTTTATATAAAATTAAGAACATAGTGATTGAACTTATTTTATGGGCGGGCACCCTTACGGCAGGGAAACGTCACAACGAAGAGCCGGTCGCCGCACATGCCGCTGCACAACGCCGTATGACCATCACCGCGGTCGAGACCCGCGTCCTGGCCGTGCCCTTCGACATGGGCGGCCCGCATCCCACCTTCGCCGGCCAGGCCTGGGACCTGATGGAGATGCTGCTCGTCAGGCTGGAGACCGATGACGGGCGCGTCGGCTGGGGCGAGGCCTTCGGCCACGCCGCGATCCCCGCCACCCGCGCCGCCATCGACACGGTGCTGGCACCGCTCGTCCTGGGGCGCGACGAGGGCGACATCGCCAATCTGACGCGGCAGGTCCTGCACAGCACCCATCTGCTGGGGCGGAACGGCTCCTTCGTCTATGGCTTCTCCGGCATCGAGATCGCCTTGTGGGATCTGCTCGGCAAGCGGGCCGGGCAGCCCATCTGGCAGCTTCTCGGCGGCAGCCGCCGGGAGAGCCTGGACGCCTATGCCAGCCTGCTCAGCTATGGCGGCGACCTCGATCTGGTCCGGAAAAACACCGCCGCCGCCTGTGCCGCCGGCTATCGCCACATCAAGCTGCATGAGCTGACGCGCGAGGCGGTGCTCGTCGCGCAGGGCCCACCGGGCGCGGAACAGGCCCGGATCATGCTCGACGTGAACTGCGCCTGGTCGCCGCCCGTGGCGCGCGAGATGGCCGCCTCCCTCGCGGGGGATGGGCTCTTCTGGCTCGAGGAGCCGGTCTGGCCGCCGGAGGATGCCCATGGCCTCGCCAGCCTGCGCCGCCACGGCATCCCGCTTTCGGCCGGCGAGAACACGGCAGGGCTGTTCGGCTTCAAGACGCTCATCGAGGCCGGCGCCATCGACATTGCCCAGCCCAGCGTGACCAAGGTCGGCGGCATCGGCGAGATGCTGCGCGTGATCGACCTATGCGAGGCCCATGGCGTCGAGGTCGCGCCGCACAGCCCCTATTTCGGGCCGGGACTGGTCGCCACGCTCCACATCGCCGCCGCCCGGATCGAGCGCCCGCTGGTCGAGGTCCTCTGGCTGGAGATGGAGGCGAACCCCTTCGATCCCTGGACGCGGGCTGAGAACGGCCGGATGCGCATCCCCCAGGGGCCGGGCCTTGGCGCGGAGCCGGATCCGGCGTTGCTCGAACGATATACGAAGGACGCGCCGACGCGCCTGACGCTGGGAGCGGCTCCATGAAGGTCGTCTCCGTCGAAACCACGCCGCTGCGCCTGCCGATCGACCCGCCGCTGGGCAGCGCGCTCGGCGCCATCCACGAGCTGGGCTGCATCCTGGTCAGCCTCCGCACCGAGGACGGCATCGTCGGCGAGAACCTGGTCTTCACGTTGAACGGGCGCCGTCTGCGGCTGCTGCGCCAGATGGTGGATGAGCTCGCCGATCTCATCGTCGGCCAGGATGCCGGGCTGATCGGCGGCTTCTGGCAGCGCGCCTGGAAGGACATCAACTTCTTCGGCCACAAGGGCCTCACCGTGATGGGCATCTCGGCCATCGACGGCGCCCTGTGGGATGCGCTGGGCAAGGCGGCCGGGCTGCCGCTCTACCGCATGCTGGGTGGCGTCCGCAGCCGCGTGCCCGCCTATCACAGCGGGGGGCTCTGGCTTTCGCTCTCGGTCGAGGAGCTCGCGGCCCAGGCGCAGGACTTCATCGCCCAGGGCTTCCGGGCGATGAAGATGCGCCTCGGCAAGCCTGACCCGCGGGAGGATGCCGCCCGCGTCCGCGCGCTGCGCGAAGCGGTCGGTCCCGACATCGTGCTGATGGCGGATGCCAACCAGGGCATGACGGAAACGGACGCCATCCGCTTCGGCCGCATGATCGAGGATTGCGGGCTCGCCTGGTTCGAGGAGCCGCTGCCCGCCTGGGACGTGGAGGGGCTCGCGCGGGTCGCCGCCGCGCTCGATACCCCGATCGCCAGCGGCGAGACCGAATACACCCGCTACGGCTTCCGCCGGATGATCGAGCTGCGCTCGGCCGACGTGCTGATGCCCGACCTGCAGCGGGCCGGCGGCCTGAGCGAGTTCATGCGCATCGGCCGCCTGGCCGAGAGTCACGACCTGCCCGTCTCGAGCCACCTCTTCCCGGAGATGAGCATCCAGGCGCTCGGTGCGCTCTCGAACGCGATCTACCTCGAATACATGCCGTGGTTCTCGCAACTCTATCGCGAAACGATGGCTTTCGAGAATGGCGAGGCCCTGGTCCCGGAAAGGCCGGGATGGGGCTTCACCTTCGATCGGGACCGGATCGCCCATCTCAGCCTCTGACGATCTGCATCAACCCGGCATCCAGACCGGGGAAACAACGAGAAAGGGAAGAAACATGAACATCACCCGTCGAAACATCGCCCTCGGTGGCGCTGGCGCTGTCGCAGCGGCCACGGGGCTGGCCCGCCCCGCGCTGGCGCAGAACGAGGCGATCCGCATCGGCTGGCTCGCCGCCATGACCGGGCCGAGCTCGGCGCCCGCGATCGGCTTCAACCGCGGCGTCGTCTTCGCGGCCGAGGCGATCAACGCGGAGGGCGGTGTGCGGGGGCGGCGCATCGAGATCGTCACCCGCGACACGCAGGGCGACCCGACCAAGGCGGTGAACGCCACGCAGGAGATGATCAGCCAGGCGCGCGTCCACGCCATCTGGGGGCCGACCAACTCGGGCGAATCCCTGGCGGTCACCGCCATCATGGCCCGCGCCGGCATGCCGAACATCCATCCCTGCGTGGTGGACAGCCTGATCGACGTGCGCCGCTATCCCAACGCCTTCCGCATGGCGCCGTCCAACACGCAGTGGGACGATGCGGTGCGCGGCTACTGCCTGGACCGGGTCAACGCCCGCAAGGTGGCGGTGATCGGCGACACTACCGGCTACGGCGTGGCGGCGACCAATGCCTCGGCCCAGGGCTTCCAGCGCGCCGGCGCCGAGGTCGTCTACAAGGCGAATATCGACGCCACGCAGCCGGACATGACGCCGGACATGCTGCGCGCCCGCAATGCCGGCGCGCAGGCCATCGTGGTCTGGAGCGTCTCGACCGGCATGATCGCGCGCATGCTCAACACCCGTGCCAGCATGGGTTGGGATGTGCCCTTCGTCGGCCATCCCTCGCTCTCCTCGGGCGAGGTCGGCACGCTGATCGAGCGGCCGGCCAACTGGGAGAAGGTCTATGCCGTCGGCTATCGCAGCTGCAGCCGCGATGCCTCCGACGCCCTGCCGCCGCGCACGACCGAGCTGCTCGGCCGGCTGCGCGGCAAGGTCGACCTGCGCGACACGCTGCTGTGGTGGGTGGCGAACGGCATCGATGCGGTGGATCTGGTGGCCAAGGCCGTCGAGGCCACGGGCAGCAGCGACAAGGCTGCCATCATCCGGCACTGGAACACGCTGACCAAGTATCCGGGCTATTTCGGCGAGTACACATTCAGCGCGACCGAACATAACGGCTACCCGACCGAGGATGTGGTGATGTCCGCCGCTAATTCCGCGCGCGACGGCGCCTTCGCGCTCGCCCCCGGCTACTGAACCGACGAGCGGCACGAGAGGAAAAAGGATGCTCGCCTCGATACTGGCCTCGGGTCTGGCGGTAGGCGCGATCTATGCGTTGATCGGCATCACCTACAACACGATGTTCGCCACCTCCCGCGTCATGAGCTTCACGGCGGGGCAGCTGGGCATGCTGGGTGGCGTGCTCGGCTCCCTCTTCACGCTGAAGCTGGGACTGCCCTGGCCGGTGGCGCTGCTCCTGGTCCTCGCCGGCTGCGGCGTCATCGGGGTCATCACCGAGATCGTCGCGGTCCGGCCCGTGCTGAAGAGCCTCGACCAGCACCTCTACGTGCTGACGACGCTCGCGGCCGCGCTGCTGATCCAGCAGTTCACCGCCATCCAATGGGGCACGGAGCCGCAGCCTTTCCCGCGGCTATTGGGTCTCGGCAGCGGCATATGGGACGAGAAGTACTGGCTGCCGGTGGTCGTCTGCGCGGCCACCATCGTCGGGCTCGAATATCTCTATCGCCGCACCCTGGTGGGCCGGGCCTTCGTGGCCATCGCTGAGGATAACTTCGCGGCGCGCGCCCTCGGCCTGCCGGAGCGGGACCTGCGCATGGCCAGCTACGCGCTGGCCGGCGCCATCGGCGGCCTGGCGGGCTTCGCCGGCGGGCAGCTCCTGCTCGCCTTCTTCGCCAATGGACCGCTGCTGAACTTCTACGGCTTCATTCCCGTGGCGCTCGGCGGGCTCGGCAACAACCGGGGCGCGGTCATCGGCGGCATCGCGCTCGGCCTCTTCCAGCAGGCGGCGAACTTCCTGGTGGGCGGCATCTTCTCCTCCGTCGCGGTCTTCACCCTGTTCATCATCGTGCTGCTGGCGGCGCCGCAAGGCCTGTTCGGTTCCACCGCGTCGCGGAGGGTGTGATGGCCGCCACTGATACTCAGGGGGCAGCTGCGTCCTCCTTCGGGCGGGTGTTGCCGTTCCTCGTCATCCTGGCCCTCGCGGCCGCGGTGCCGCTGACGGGCAATGAATACTGGGGCCTCATCGTCACCCGCATCGCGGTCTACTGGATCCTGATCGCAGGGCTGAACCTCATCGTCGGCTATGCTGGGCAGCTCGCCATCGGCTACGTCGCGCTGTTCACGCTCGGTGCCTACACCACCAGTGTGCTGGCGGCGGGCAATGCCACGCCGCCGGTGCCGGCCTTCGCCGCGCTGGCCATCGCCGGGGTGGTGGGCGCGGTGTTCGGCGTGGTGGTCGGCCTGCCGGCGCTGCGCCTGCGCACCTTCTACTTCGCCATCACCACGCTGGGCTTCGCCACCATCGTCACGCAGATCGCGCTGGCCTGGCAGGATGTGACGGGCGGCGGCATGGGGGTGACCGGCCCGATGCTGCCGGCGCCCTTCGATACGGAATGGGGGCTGCTCTATTTCTGCCTGGGCTTCGCCGCCCTGGCGACCTGGATCACGGCCAATATCGCCAGGAGCCGCTTCGGCCGCGCGCTCGTTGCCGTGCGCGATGCCGATGTGGCGGCGGAGGCGACCGGCATCTCCAAGCCCCGCCTGCTCGTGATGGTCTTCATCCTGGCGGGCGCCCTGGCCGCGATGGCCGGCGGCCTCTTCGCCGCGCTGCAGACCTACATCACGCCCGAGGCCTTCAACTTCGAGCTGTCGCTGCTGTTCTTCATCGCCGTGCTGATCGGCGGGCGCGGCTCCATCCTCGGCCCGCTGATCGGCACCATCATCCTGACGGTGCTGCCGGAGATCGCGGCGCCGCTCGCGGCTTGGTCCACCTTCCTCTACGCGGCGCTGCTGCTGCTCATCGTGCTGGCCATTCCGGGCGGCATCGCCTCGCTGCTGGATTTCCGGAACCGCAAGCCGCTGGCGGCGGGCCGTACCATCGCCCCGCAGGTCGATCTGGTGCGGCGCCTGGGCGACCAGGCGCATCCGCCGACCACGCTGTCGCTGCGCGGGATCGTGCTGTCCTTCGGCGGGGTGCGCGCCATCAATGGCCTCGACCTCGATGTCCGCTCAGGGGAGATCCATGGGCTGATCGGCCCCAATGGCAGCGGCAAGACGACGACGCTCAACGTCATCTCCGGCTACTACCGGCCGGAGCAGGGCACCATGGCGCTCGACGGCGCGCCGCTGCCCGCGGGCGTTTCCACCGACCGCGCCTCGCGGGGCATCGCCCGCACCTTCCAGACGCCGCGCCTGATCGGCGAGGCGAGCGTGCTGGAGAACGTCATGATCGGCGGGACGGCGCATTGCCATTCCACCTTCGCGGAGGCGCTGTTCCGCCTGCCGCGGCATTGCGCCGAGGAGCGCGAACTGGCCGAGCGCGCGCAGCTGGCCCTGCGTGCCGTGGGCCTCGTCGGCCTGGCGGAGGTGCGGGCCGACCGGCTGCAGCACAGCGAGCTCCGTTTCATGGAGATCGCCCGCGCCCTCATGCAGCGGCCGGCCTTCCTGCTGCTAGACGAACCGGCCGCGGGCCTTTCCGCGGAGGAGATCCGGCACCTCGCCACCCTCGTCCGGGCGATCCGCGAAGGCGGCACGGGCGTCCTGCTCGTGGAGCACCATGCCGATCTCATCTTCGACATCTGCGAGCACGTCACGGTGCTGAATCTGGGCGCCATCCTCGCCGCCGGAACGCCGGGCGAGGTGCGCGCGCACAAGGAGGTGGTCAGTGCCTATCTCGGCGCCTGAGGCTTTGCTCGACGTCCGCGGCCTGGAAGCGGGCTATGGCAAGATCGCCGTCCTGCATGGCGTGACTCTGACGATCAACCCGGGCGAGGTCGTCGCCCTGCTGGGGCCGAACGGCGCCGGCAAGACCACGCTGCTGCGCTCCCTCTCCGGGCTTCTCGGCATCACGGGCGGCGAGGCCCGTTTTGCCGACAAGGACCTGCGCGGCATCTCGCCCCGCGAGGCGGCGCGGGAAGGGCTGGTGCATGTCGTCGAGGGGCACCGGATCTTCACGCAGATCTCGGTGCACGACAATTTGCTGCTCGCCGGCTACGACCTGCCGCGCGGCGAGCGTGCCGCGCGCGTGGATGAAGCGCTGGCCTTCTTCCCCGAGATCGCGGCCAAGCGTCAGGATCGCGGCGGGGCGCTGAGCGGCGGCCAGCAGCAGATGCTCGCCGTCGCGCAGGGGCTGGTGCGGCGGCCGCGCCTGCTGATGCTGGACGAGCCTTCCGCCGGGCTTTCACCCGTGCTGGTGGACCGCGTGCTGGAAGTGGTCGCGAGCCTGCGGCGGAAGGGCACGGCCATCCTTCTGGTGGAGCAGCTGGTGGAGAAATCCCTGGCCGTTTCCGACCGCGTCTACGCCATGGTGCAGGGGAAGATCGCGCTGGAAGCACAGGCGCAGGAGCCCGACCTGCATGCGCGGCTGGAGCGGACGTATTTCGGAAATTGAGGGAGTTTGCTGAAGGCTGAGCCTATCCTCCGTTGGCCGAGGCAGAAGCCTGTCCTGGGCCAGCGGGTCATAAATACATAAATTTTCGTTCAATATGAAAAACACGTTGATGGTCGGTGCAAGGCATGCCTATCGTGTCCGCATGTGGCCGACCCCGTTCACCGCCCCGCGCTGCGCAAGCAGCGCCTTCGACTGTACCGGCGCCCGCCTGGGCCGCTGTCGGGCCGGCAACTAGCCGGCGCCGAGCCGGACAGCCCTTGGATGCGTCGGCGGCAGGCATGACACGCGTTATGCCCCGCCAGGCACCGCTCCATCGGCCTGACCGGCGGGCTGCCTTCCAGATCTGACACGCGAAGCCCGAGCCCGGAACACCACCGGCGCTCGAGCCGGTCGCGCGCCGTCACGTCCATCCGCATCCCTTTTTCCGCACCAAGGAATACAGCGAATGAAACGCTTCCTGCTTGCGCTCGGGCTCATGGTCTCTCCAGCGCTGGCTGCCGAGCCGCCCCGGATCGTCGCCGAGGATCTGCGCATCCCCTCCGACACCCCCGGCATCGAGCTCTTCCTCCGCAACAAGCGGCCGGCGACCCTGACGAGCTTCCGGCCCGAGCGGACGGTGCTCTACATCCACGGCTCCACCCAGCCTTCCGAGACCGTCTTCGACCTCCCGATCGAAGGGGAATCCTGGGCCGATCGCATCGCCGCGCGGGGCTTCGACGTCTGGCTCGTCGACGTGCGCGGCTATGGCCGCTCCACGCGCCCGGCCTCCTTCCGCGAGCCGGCGGCCAATGGCGCGCCCTTCGGCACCACGGCCGAGGCCGTGCGGGATCTCGGCACGGCGGTCGATTTCATCCGCAGCCGCCGCGGCATCGAAAGGCTCAGCCTGATCGGCTGGTCCTGGGGCACGATCATCACCGGCGCCTATGCCGGGGAAAATCCCGGCCGGGTCGCCAGCCTGGTGCTGATCGGTCCGCCCTGGACGGAGCAGGGCACCCCGGCCGCCTCGCCGGCGGCCCCCGTCGGCGTCTGGCAGGAATGGACCGCCGAGATCGGGCTGCGCCGCCTGCAGCAGGGCGTTCCCGCCGGCGAGGCCGAGCGCATCTTCCCCGCCGCCACCCGTGCCGCCTGGGAGGCCGCGCTGCTGGAAAGCATTCCAGAGGCCGCGGCCAGCAACCCGCCGCGCTTCCGCTCGCCCGCCGGCGTGCTGGCCGACGGCCCCGCCTATTGGCGCGCGGGCCGTGATTTCCACGATCCGGCGCGCATTACCGCGCCCACGCTGATCATCCTCGGCGAATGGGATGGCCTCGCGCCGCTGCGCCAGGCGCAGGCGCTGTTCAGCCGGCTGCGCAACGCGCCGGTGCGCCGCCTCGTGGAGCTGCCCCGCGCCAGCCACTTCGTCCTGGTCGAGACCGGCCGCGATGCCCTCCATCGTGAGGTGCAGAGCTTCCTCGAGCAGGACTGACCCCGCCTTTCGGCCTCCATGCCGACAGACCATCCCGGCCCCGGGCCGGGAGATTTCCAGGAGAGACTGACATGTCGAAGTTCCGCCCCCTGCATGACCGCGTGCTGCTGCGCCGCCTGACCCCGGAGGAGAAGACCGCCGGCGGCATCATCATTCCCGACACGGCGCAGGAGAAGCCGAGCGAGGCCGAGGTGATCGCCGTCGGCCCCGGCACGGTGGACGATCAGGGCCGCGTGACGGCGCTGAACGTGAAGCCGGGCGACCGCGTGCTCTTCGGCAAGTGGTCCGGCACCGAGGTGAAGATCGAGGGGCAGGACCTGCTCATCGTGAAGGAAGCCGACATCCTGGGCGTGATCGAGGGCGCCGCCGCGCCGTCGAAGCAGGCCGCCTGATCCACACGACACTGACATCCTGAGGAGCGGAAAATGGCTGCAAAAGACGTGCGATTTGGGGATGAGGGACGCAAGCGCCTGCTGCGCGGCGTCGATATCCTGGCCGATGCGGTGAAGGTGACGCTGGGCCCGAAGGGCCGCAACGTGCTCATCGACAAGAGCTTCGGTGCCCCGCGCATCACCAAGGACGGCGTGTCCGTCGCCAAGGAGATCGAGCTTTCGGACAAGTTCGAGAACCTCGGCGCGCAGCTGCTGCGCGAGGTGGCGAGCAAGACAAACGACAAGGCCGGCGACGGCACCACCACGGCGACGGTCCTGGCCCAGGCCATCGTCCGCGAAGGGGCGAAGGCCGTCGCGGCCGGCGTCAATCCGCTCGATCTCAAGCGGGGCATCGACAAGGCCGTCGCCGCCGTCGTCGATGAGCTGCAGAAGCGGACGAAGAAGATCACGACCCCGGCCGAGACCGCGCAGGTCGGCACCATCTCGGCCAATGGCGAGGCCGAGATCGGCCAGTTCATCTCCGAGGCGGTGCAGCGCGTCGGCAATGAGGGCGTGATCACCGTCGAGGAGGCCAAGGGCGTCGCGACGGAGCTCGACATCGTCGAGGGCCTGCAATTCGACCGCGGCTATGTCTCGCCCTATTTCGTGACGAATGCCGAGCGGCTGACGGTGGAGTTCGAGAACCCCTACATCCTTATCCACGAGAAGAAGCTCTCCACGCTGCAGCCCCTGCTGCCGCTGCTGGAGGAGGCCGTGAAGTCCGGCCGGCCGCTGCTCATTATCGCGGAGGACATCGAGGGCGAGGCGCTGGCGACGCTCGTGGTCAACAAGCTGCGCGGCGGCCTGAAGATCGCGGCCGTGAAGGCGCCGGGCTTCGGCGATCGACGCAAGGCCATCCTGGAGGACATCGCCATCCTAACGGCCGGCACCGTGGTGAGCGAGGATCTGGGCATCAAGCTCGAGAACGTGAAGCTGAGCGAGCTCGGGCAGGCCAAGCGCGTCCTCATCGAGCGCGAGAACACGACCATCGTCGAGGGGCAGGGTGCGAAGGCGGAGATCGAGGAGCGCGTCTCCCAGATCAAGGCGCAGATCGAGGAGACGACCTCGGACTACGACCGTGAGAAGCTGCAGGAGCGGCTGGCGAAGCTGGCCGGCGGCGTGGCCGTCATCCGCGTCGGCGGCTCGACCGAGGTGGAGGTGAAGGAGCGCAAGGATCGCGTGGACGACGCCCTGCACGCGACCCGCGCGGCCGTCGAGGAGGGCATCGTGCCGGGCGGCGGCGTTGCGCTGACACGCGCCTCGCTGGTGCTGGCCGATCTGCCGACGGAGAACGCGGATCAGCGCCACGGTATCGAGATCGTGCGCAAGGCCATCCAGGCGCCGCTGCGGCAGATCGCCGAGAATGCGGGCGAGGATGGTGCCGTGATCGCCGGAAAGGTGCTCGACCGGGACGAGTACAATTGGGGCTTCGACGCGCAGAAGGGTGCTTTCGTGGACCTCGTGGCCGCCGGCATCATCGATCCGACCAAGGTCGTGCGCACGGCCTTGCAGGATGCGGCCTCGGTCGCGGGCCTTCTGGTGACGACTGAGGCGCTGATCGCCGACCGGCCGGAAAAGCCGCCTGGCGGTGCGGGAGGCTCTCCGGCCGAGGGAGGCGATTTCTAAGGGCTGATTCCAGTCGGATCTCCACCGCGGCCTGGCACTGGTCAGGCCGCGGGCTCATTCCCCCGCCTATGCATAGCTTTTTGCTATGACCCTCCCTCAACTTCGTATTGGACGAATGGCCGCCCACGGCACAGTGAAAGGGCAGGGGCGGCGACCCGATGCACTGAAACCGATGGGCTGCCGCCCGCGAAACGGCCTGGATCAAGAGGACGGCGGCAGCGATGAATCTCCTTATCACCGACGCAGTGGTGCTGACCTGCGATGACGAACGGCGCGTCATTGAGCATGGGGCCATCGCCATCACGGGCAACCGCATCACGGCGGTCGGCTCTACGGATGAGCTTGAGCGCGCCTATCCGGACCTGGAGCGCTTCTCCGCCCGCGGCCTTGCTGTGCTGCCGGGCTTCATCAACGCTCATACCCACACCGCCCTGACCGTCCTGCGCGGGACCGTCGAGGATTGGGACGGCAATGCCGTCTACGGCTACATGTCGCCCGTCTCCTACGAGATGTCGCCCGAGGAACGGACGATCATGGTGCAGCTGGGCTGCCTCGAGGCCATCCGCGCCGGCTGCGCGACGCTCGTCGATCCCTTCCGCCACGTGCCGACCTATGTGGACGCCATGGCCGCGACGGGCCTGCGGCTCTGGGTCTCCGAGAACTGTGCGGACATCAACACGCTGAAGATCCGCCAGGGCGACTACTCGGTCGACCGCGCCTTCGGCCAGGTCTTCCTGGACCGCACGATCGAGGGGATCGAGGCCTATCACGGCACGCATAACGACCGGCTGCGCATCCAGATCGCGGCCCATGCGCCGGACAACTGCTCGCCCTGGATGCTCGACCAGCTGATGCAGCTGGCCCGCAAGCACGACCTGACGCGGACGGTGCACCTCGCGCAGAGCATCGAGGAGATCCATGCGGTCAAGGCGGCCTACGGCCTGACGCCGGCCGAATACCTGGACCGCGAGGGCTTCCTGGGGCCGGATCTGGTCGGCGCGCATTGGACCTATTGCACCGCCTCCGACGTCGAGCTGCTGGCCTCGCGGGGGACGCAGATGGTGCATTGCCCGGCGAATTCCTCGCGCCGTGGCCCGCATACGACGCCCATCGGCCTGATCCGCGATGCCGGCATCAACGTCGCCATCGGCACGGACAACATGACCGAGGACATGTTCCATGCGCTGAAGATCGGCCTGATCCTGCACCGCGGCGGCCGCGGCCGGGACAAGGAGGGCGGCGTCAATCCGCAGCCGCAGGCGCTGCTGGACGGCGTGACCCGCAATGCCGCGCAGTCCGTGGGCGCCTCGGCCGAGATCGGGACGATCGAGGTCGGCAAGAAGGCCGACCTGACCATCATCGACCTCAACGTGCCCGCGATGCGGCCGGTCATCCGGCTCGTCTCGAACATCGTCCATTACGGGCATCCGGGCATCGTCCATTCGGTGATGACCGACGGCAACTTCCTGATGCGCGACCGCAAGGTGCTCTGCCTCGACGAGGCGATGCTGCTGAAGGAATCGCAGAAGGTCACCGAGCGCGTCTGGAAGCGGATGATGGCCAAGAACGCCGATATCCCGCCGCCGCCGGGCGGCATCACCTGGCTGGATGTCTGAGGCGGATGGCCAGGATGCCGCGCTCCGCGATCCGTCTCGCCGTCGTGCTCTCGGCGGGCCTCTGGGCCCTGCCGGCCGCCGCCCAGGGCGACAATGTCACCATCGCGGTCGGCGGCGCCTTCACGTCGCTCGATCCGCATTTTCATAACCTGACGCCCAATAGCGCGCTGACCCAGCATCTCTTCGACCGGCTGGTGAATCCCGACCCGGATCTGCGTCCGGAGGCCGCGCTGGCGACCTCCTGGACGGCGGTGGAGCCGAATGTCTGGGAATTCCGCCTGCGCGACGATGCCCGCTTCCATGACGGCACGCCGTTCACGGCCGATGACGTGGCCTTCACCCTCGCCAGGGTCTCGGCACTGCGGAGCGGGCCGGGCGGCTATGCCATCTACACCCGCCCCGTGCAGGAGGTGGTGGTGGTCAATCCGCAGACGGTGCGGCTGGTCACGGCCGCGCCGGCGCCGCTCATTCCGGCCTTCATGGCCGCGCTGCCGATGATCGGCCGGCGCCATGGGGAAGGGGCCGCGACCTCCGACTACAATAGCGGCCAGGCCGCGATCGGCACGGGGCCCTATCGCCTCGTCTCCTACACGGCGGGGGATCGCGCGGTCTTCCAGCGCAATGAGCAGTGGTGGGGCGGCGCGCAGCCGTGGAACCGCGTCACCGTCCGCCTCATCGCCAATGACAGCGCGCGGATCGCGGCGCTGAAGGCCGGCGACGCCGACCTGATCGACCAGGTGCCCACGCGGGACGCCCGCAGCCTCGCCGCCGAGCCGCGGCTGGTAGTGTTCAGCAAGGCTGGCGTGCGGAACATCTACCTGCATCTCGACCTGCTGCGGGAAGAGACGCCCTTCGTCACCGATGCCCGCGGCAACCGCCTCGCCAGCAACCCGCTGCGCGATCCCCGGGTGCGGCAGGCGCTTTCCATGGCGATCAACCGCGCCGGGATCGTCGCGCAGGTGATGGATGGCTACGCCTCGCCCTCTGGCCAGTTCCTGCCGCAGGGCGCGATGGGTAGCGATCCGGGCCTGACGCCGGATGCCTATGACATGGCTGCCGCCCGGCGGTTGCTGGCCGAGGCAGGCTATCCCGAAGGCTTCTCCGTCACGCTTCACGGGCCGAACGACCGCTATGTGAACGATGCGCAGATCCTGCAGGCCGTCGCGCAGATGTGGACGCGCATCGGGGTGCGGACGCGGGTGGAGGCACTGCCCTCCAGCACCTACTTTACCCGCTCGGCCCGCGACGAGTTCAGCATCGGCCTCCTCGGCTGGGGGACGGGCACCGGCGAGGCCGACAGTCCGCTCTCCTCGCTGGTCGCGACGCGCGATGCCGCCCGCGGCCGTGGGGCGTCCAACCGCTCCGGCTACAGCAATGCGGCCGTGGACCAGCTGCTGGACCGGGCGCTGTCGACCCTGGATGCCGCGGCGCGGGAGGATCTCTACCGCCAGGCCACCCGGATCGCGATCGGTGATCGTGCCATCCTGCCGCTGCACCATCAGGTCAATCTGTGGGCCGCGCGATCGGGCCTGGTCTACGAGGGTCGCAGCGACGAGCGGACAATGGCGATGTCCCTGCGGCGCGGCGCCCGCTGACGGAGTGCCGTGCTTGCCGGGGGTGCCGATAACGCCCCCGGCCAAATGAAGAGAAGGGAACGGAAAATGATCGCAAGACGTGACATCGTTCTCGGCGCCCTGGCGGGCCCGGCGCTGCTATCCGCACGATCGCAGGCGCAGGGGAGGCGGGTGATCCGCGCCGTGCCGATCGGGGATCTGCGCATCCTCGATCCGATCTGGACCACGGCCTACATCACCCGCAACCACGGTTACCTCGTCTGGGACACGCTCTTCGCCCTGGACGAGCAAGGCGTGCCCCGCCCCCAGATGGTGGATAGCTTCGAGGTCAGCCCCGACCGGCTGACCTGGAACTTCACCCTCCGCCCCGGGATGCTCTGGCATGATGGCGGGCCGGTACGCGCCGCCGACTGCGTTGCCTCCATTCGCCGCTGGGGCGCGCGCGACGGGATGGGCCAGGCGCTGATGTCCGTCACGCACTCGCTGGAGGCCCTGGACGAGCGGAGCTTCCGCCTCGTACTCAGCCGCCCCGTGGCCTTCGTTCTCGAGGCCCTGGGCAAGATCGACAGCAACGTCCCCTTCATGATGCCCGAGCGCCTGGCGCAGACGTCGCCCAATACGGCGATCCGCGAGATGATCGGCTCCGGCCCC
Source organism: Roseococcus pinisoli (assembly GCF_018413645.1). Taxonomy (GTDB): domain Bacteria; phylum Pseudomonadota; class Alphaproteobacteria; order Acetobacterales; family Acetobacteraceae; genus Roseococcus; species Roseococcus pinisoli. The sequence continues at coordinate 931,597 of NZ_JAHCDA010000002.1, read as the reverse complement.
TTCCGCTTCCTGGCCGATGAATGGATGCCGGGCGCGAAGGTCGTCTACGAGCGCTTCGATCGATATGTGCCCCGCGCGGAGCCCGCCAGCGGCGCGGCCGGCGGCAAGGTCGCCAAGGTCGACCGGGTGGAGATGTCCTACACGCCCGACGCCGCGACGGCCGCGAGCGGGCTGGTGACGGGCGAGTTCGATATCGTTGAATCCCCGGCACCGGATCTCCTGGGCATGCTGCGCCGGGCGCGCGGCGTGAAGGTGGGCGCCAACGATCCTCTCGGCTACGGCCTCTTCGCGGTGCTGAACCACCTGCATCCGCCCTTCGACAAGGTCGAGGCGCGGCGTGCCCTGATGATGGCGATCCGCCAGGCGGATTTCATGCAGGCCACGGTGGGCGATGAGAGCCCCTGGCGGGAATGCGCCGCCGTCTTCGGCTGTGCGGCCCAGGAGGACGCGCGGCGGGAGGAGCTCGGCTGGCCGCCCTACGACCTGGCGCGCGCCCGCGCCCTCTTCGCGGCCTCGGGCTATGACGGACGGCCGGTCCTGGTCATGGATCCGGCGGACCTCGCCACCCTCCATCCCAGCGCGCTTCTTCTGGCGGAGGCGCTTCGGAACATCGGCGCGAACGTCAACCTGCTGGCGATGGATTGGAGCGCGCTCGTCGCGCGTCGTTCCTCCCGCGCGCCGGTCGATCAGGGCGGCTGGAACCTCTACGCCACCAACGCGACCATGACCGGCATCGCGACGCCGCTGACCAACAACTTCGTGCGCAACTGCGAGCAGGCGAGCTTCGGCTGGCCCTGCGACCGGCAGATCAGCGCCATGTCCGAGGCCTGGACCTTCGAAACCGACGAAGCCCGCCGGCGATCGCTGATGACCGAGCTGAACCGCCTGCACATCCGGAATGTGACGACCATTCCGCTCGGCCAGTACCGCAGCGCGATCGCCTATCGCGAAGGGCTGCGCGGGCTGATCCCCGCGCCCGCCGTCTTCTACTGGAACGTCGAGAAGGCGTGACGCGCGCGTGCTGATCGGCGCCGCCTGCGGGAACTTGCCCAGTGCCTCCCACGGGGCCAGCCTAGGGCGTGGCGTTCAGCAAGGGCCGGAGGTCCTCGGCCAGCCATTTGAGGAGCGTCTCCCGCGCCGCGCTGGGGGCGGCGCCGGGGTTCCACAGGGCATAGATGGCATAGTCGGCCTCCGGCTCGAGCGGACGGATGACGACATCGGACCGATTGGTCATGGCCGCGGTCGTCAGCGGGCCCGCGATGGCGATGAGCCCGAAGGTCCGCACCGCGTCGTAGCAGAAGAGCGGCGATCCGATCGTCAGCTTCGTCTTCGGGCGGATGTTATGGCGATTGAACAGCTCCATCGCCAGCGCGCCGAGGGGATCGCGGTCGGAGGCCAGGAGGCAGGGGTGGTGCGCATAATCTTCCAGCGCCACGACCTCCCGCGCCGCGAGGGGATGGGCCGCCGGCAGCACGGCCATCAGCCGCGATCGCCCGAAGACCCGGGAGGCGAGGCTGGAGGGCGGTTCCTGCCCTGTCGCGATGCCGAGATCCGCCCCGCGGCCCAGCAGCGTGTTCACCTGCTCGGCCTGGCCCTTGGTATCGAGCTCCAGCTCGAGCTCCGGGTATTTCCGCAGCAGGCGGCCCATCACGCGCGGCAGCGTGGTCGCGAGCATGTGCACGCAGACCACCGCCATGCGTTCGCCGCCGCCGCGGGCCAGGCGTCGCGCCATGGCACTGGTCTGGTCGACGCGGAGGAAGATCTGGTCGACGTCCTGGATGAGGACCTCGGCCTCGCGGGTGGGCCGGATGCGGCCATCGGCGCGCTCGAACAGCGCATAGCCGATCTGCTCCTCGAGGTGCCGCAGCATGCGGCTGGCCGAGGGTTGCGAGACGCCCAGGCGCGTGGCGCCGCCGGTGATGCTGCCGGACCAGTAGATCTCACGAAACAGGGCCAGGGCGCGGAGATTCAAGGATTTGGCCCTCTGCGGCTCGATGACGCTCTGAAGCTGTTTACCGACAAAAACGAACGCGTCCACGACCGAGGCGCGAAAATCGAGGAGTGCCGGCGACCATGGCCATTCTGATCCGCAATGCGACCGTCGTGACGGGCGATGCCGAGGACACCATCCATTACGGCGCCGCGCTGGCGATCGTCGGCAACCGCATCGCGGCCATCGGGCCGGATGCGGAGATGGCGGCGCGCTTCCAGAAGGCGGAGATGATCGACGCCGCAGGGCGGGCGATCTTCCCTGGCTTCGCCAATATCCACACCCATTTGGTGATGACCCTGGCGCGCGGCGTCTTCGAGGACCTTTCCCCGCCCCACGAGCCGCCCTTCTGCGGCGGGCTCTCGCCGATCCCGCTGCCCTCTCTCTCGCCGGCCGAGCAGGCGGTCATGTGCCGGCTGGGTGCGCTGGAGGCGATCCGCTCGGGCACCACGGCCCTGCTCGAGGACGCGATCAATATCGAGAATTATGCGGGGGACATGGTGGAGACGGGGCTGCGCCTGGTCCTGGCGGAACGTGCCTGGGACCGTGTCGGAGCGTCGATCGGCGATCCCTCGGAGTTCCGGCGCGATGCGGCGCTGGGCCAGGCGGGGCTCGGGCGTATCGAGCGCCTGCATGCGCGCTGGAACGGGGCGGGCGAGGGACGCGTTCGGGTAGGGGTCTCCGCCTGGGCGCCGGACATGTGCTCGGTCGAACTGCTGCGCGAGTTGCGCGCGCTGCAGGCGCGGCTGGAGACCATCGGCACGATCCACCTGAACCAGATCTGGGGCGAGGTCGCGGCGGTGCAGGCGCATCACAACATGCTGCCGAGCGAGTTCCTGGAGAGCATCGACTTCCTCAACGACCGGCTGATCGCCGCGCATTGCCGCTGCATGACCGCCGAGGAAGAGGGCATCTTGGGCCGCCATCGCGTCAACATCGCCTTCAACTCGGCCATCGCGGCGCGGCGTGGCCTCAGCCCCCGCATCTGCGAACTCGTCGAGGCCGGCTGCAATGTCGGCATGGGCAGCGACAACATGGCCGAGGACATGGTGGAGGTTACGCGGACCGGCCTCTTCATGGAGCGCGTCCGCCGCCGCGACGGGCGCAACCCGACGCCGGAGGAGGCGCTGCGCTGGGCGACGGTGAACGGCTATCGCGCCATGGGCGTGCCCAAGGGCGGTTGGCTGGCCGAGGGCAACCTGGCGGATTTCATCATGATCCGGGTCGACCGGCCGCATCTGGCGCCCTTCCTGCGGGCCGTCGCGGCCTTCGTGCATCAGGGGCAGGCGAGCGACGTCCATGACGTGATGGTCGACGGCCGCTGGATCATGCGGGACGGCAAGGTGCTGACCCTCGACGAAGCGCGCGTGATCCGCGAGGCGGAGGAGGTGGCGGACCGCGCCTGGGCCCGCCTCTTCGCCGAGAATCCGCAAATCGAGCGGCCGCTGGGCCTGCGGCCGCTCGGCATGGGCTGACGCCTCAGGCGGGTCTCTCCGAAGGCCCTTCACCCGCCGGGCGTTCCAGCCCGCGGATATGGGCGTCGAGAAGGGCCACGGCCCTGCCGGTGTCGCGTCGGCGAAGGGCACTCACGATCAGGCGATGGGCCTGGCCGGAGCCCGGCTGCCAGCCCGCGGAGCGCGTGGCCGAGAAGATGATGCGCGAATTCGCGAGCTGCAGGTCGTCCAGCATGGCGAGCAGCCGGGGCATCCGGCAGGGGGTGACGAGCGCCCGGTGGAAGGCCCGGTTCGCCTGCTCCCAGGCCACCATGGTCCTGGCCTGATCGCCGGCCGACAAAGCCTGTTCGACCTTCTCGAAGGCAGCGGCGTTCATCCGGGGCGCGGCGAGCCGGAGCGCCAGTGTCTCCAGCGAAGCCCGGATCTCGATGACCTCCTGGATCGAGCCGGGGTCCAGCGGCGCGACGCGCATGCCGCGCCGGGCCTCGCTGACCACCAGCCCCTGGGCGCGGAGGAGCTGGAAGGCTTCGCGGGCCGGCACGTGGCTGGCCTCGAACTCCTCCGCGATCCGGTCCTGGCGGAGCGGCGCGCCGGGGGCGAGCTCGCCCGCGACAATTCTTTCCCCGATCACGCGGGCAATGCGCTCAGCGACGGTTTCGGCCATGCCACTCTCGATAGATTATCTATGATAATTCAATTTGATCGACATTCATCCAGACCGTAGCCTGAACCTCTCAAGCATAATCATAGATTATCTATAATTAAAGCCATCTCGATTGCGTGGCTTGGTTCAGGAGTGTGCCGATGTTGGAAAGCGAAATGAGCCTGAAGGATGGTCTCAGCGCCCCTCGCTGGACGCTGAGCTCGGCCCGGGCGCTCTATGAGCTTCCGTTCAACGACCTGCTGTTCCAGGCCCAGACCGCCCATCGGGCGAATTTCGATCCCAATCGCGTCCAGCTCAGCAAGCTGCTGAACATCAAGACCGGCGGATGCCCGGAGGATTGCGGCTATTGCAGCCAATCCGCCCATCACGCCTCCGGCCTGAAGGCCTCCAAGCTCATGGAGCCGGAAGCGGTGATGGCCGAGGCGAGGAAGGCCATGGAGGCCGGCGCGACACGCTACTGCATGGGTGCCGCCTGGCGCAGCCCCAAGCCGCGCGACGAAGCGGCCATCGTCGCCATGGTGGAGGGGGTGAAGGCGCTCGGCCTGGAGACCTGCATGACGCTGGGCATGCTGTCGCCCGGGCAGGCGCGGCGCTTCGCCGAGGCGGGCCTCGACTACTACAACCACAACCTCGACACCTCGGAGCGCTTCTACCCTGAGGTCGTGACCACGCGCAGCTTCGACGACCGGCTGGAGACGCTGGCCCATGTGCGCGAGGCAGGAATCAAGGTCTGCAGCGGCGGCATCCTGGGCCTGGGCGAGACGGCCGACGACCGGATCGACATGCTGGTGACGCTGGCCAACCTGCCGGAGCCGCCGGAAAGCGTGCCGATCAACATGCTGATCCCGATGCCGGGCTCCCGGATGGCGGAGGCCAGCTCGGTCGACCCGATCGCCTTCGTGCGCATCGTGGCCCTTGCCCGGCTTCTGATGCCTTCCTCCCATGTGCGGCTCACCGCCGGGCGGACGGCGATGAGCGACGAGATGCAGGCCCTCTGCTTCTTCGCGGGCGCCAACTCGATCTTCATCGGCGACACCCTGCTGACGGCCGCCAATCCCGGCGCCGATCGCGACACGCGCCTGCTGGACCGGCTGGGGCTGACGGCGGAGACCCTTGCCTGAAGGGCTTCCGGTCTCTTCACCACCGGGCGAAGTCGGGCGACAAGACCCTGCTTTCGAAATGCAGGAGATGAAGTGATGCGGCCGAGAATCGCCTTCGTTCACACCGTCGGATTTCTGGTCGAGGAATTCCGGCGCTTGATGAAGGAGCAGCTGCCGGAGGCCGACAGCTTTCATGTCCTCAACGAAAGCCTGCTGCAGGATCTGCTGCGCGGGCAGCCGCAGGCGCTCGTCTACCGGCGCATCACCGCGCAGATCGTCCTGGCTGCGGAGGCCGCGCCCGATCTGATCGTGGTCACCTGTTCCTCCACTTCGCCGGCGGTGGATATCGCGCGGCGCCTGGTGTCCCAGCCCATCCTGAAGATCGACGACCCGATGGCGGCGGAGGCGGTGCGCCTCGGCGGGCGCGTCGGTCTCCTCTGCACGGCCGAGAGCACGGTGACGCCCAGCAGCGCCCTGCTGCGGGCGCATGCCCAGGAGCAGCAGCGGGCGATCGAGATCACCCCGGTCATCCGGCCGGATGCCTATGCCGCCCTGATGAGCGGCGACCGGGCGCAGCATGACAGCCTGATGCGCCAGGCCGCCGCCGATCTGGCGAAGGAGGTCGATGTCGTCGTCCTGGCCCAGGCTTCGCTGGCGCATCTGCGCGACGGGCTGGCCGCCGACCTTCCTTGCCCCGTCCTGGCGAGCCCCAAGTTGCTGATGGGCGAGCTGGCCCGGCGTGCGGCGGCCCTTTCCGCCTGAGTTGACCAGCGAGCGGCCCCGGCACGACCTGCCGGTCGACTGAGGAGGGCGGTCCGGAGCGGATTTCCGGATCGCCGCCCGCCGCTTCTTTACGCCGCGCTTACGCCGCGGCCCCTTCCTTCACATCGAAACGCTACGCGCCGTGGCGGCATGGTCCGGGGCCCAATCCCAAGAGGGACAGCCATGCTCGACATCCTGCTTCTTCTGGGCGGACTCGGCCTTTTCGCCGTGCTCGCCCTCTACGTTCATGCCTGCGGGCGCGTGTGACCATGACGCTCGAACTCTGGCTCGGCGCCGCCGTCGCGCTCGGCCTGCTGGCCTATCTCCTCTGGGCCCTCCTGCGGCCGGAAAGCCTCTGACATGACCCTCAATGGCTGGGCGCAGATCGCGCTCGTGCTGGGCATCGCCGTGCTCGCGGCGGTGCCCGTCGGCCGATGGCTCGCCGCCATCGCACAAGGACGCCTCGGCTTTCTCGCGCGCTTCGACCGGGGGGTGCTGCGCGCCGCCGGCATCGACGGGGCGGGCCAGGGCTGGCAGCGCTACCTGCTGGCCATGCTGGCCTTCAACGCGGCCGGCCTCGTGCTGCTCTACCTGATCCTGCGCCTGCAGGGGGTGCTGCCGCTGAACCCGCAGGGCTTCGACGGCGTCCCGCCCTTCCTCGCCTTCAACACCGCCGTCTCCTTCGTGACCAACACGAACTGGCAGGCCTATTCCGGTGAGGTGGCGATGTCGCATTTCAGCCAGATGGCCGGCCTCGCGGTGCAGAATTTCCTGTCCGCGGCGACGGGCATCGCCCTGGCCTTCGCGGTGATGCGCGCCTTCGCGCAGGGCAGTCTGCGCGAGCTCGGGAACTTCTGGGCGGATGCGACGCGCGTCACGCTCTATGTGCTGCTGCCGGGCGCGGTCCTCGCCGGCTTCGCCTTCATCGCGATGGGCGTGCCGCAGACGCTGGACGCCGGTGTCACCGCCGCCACGCTGGGCGGTGGGGAGCAGACGATCCCGCTGGGACCCGTGGGCCTCCAGCTGGCCATCAAGCACCTCGGCACCAATGGCGGCGGCTTCTTCGGCGTGAATTCGCTGCATCCCTTCGAGGGGCCTTCCGCCCTCGCCACGGCCTTGCAGATCATCCTCCAGATCCTGATCCCCTTCGGGCTCTGCCTGACCTTCGGGCGCGTCGTCGGCGACAGGCGGCAGGGCCAGGCGCTGCTCGCCGTCATGGTGGGCTTCGTCCTCGTCGCCACGCTCGGCATCTATGCGGCCGAGGCCGGCGGCAACCCGCTCCACCTCGCGGCAGGGGTGGCGCCGGAGCTCGGCAACATGGAGGGCAAGGACGTCCGCTTCGGCCAGGCCTTGGCGGCGCTCTTCACCGCCACCACCACGGGCGCTTCCTGCGGCGCGGTGAACGCGATGCTGGACAGCTTCACGCCGCTGGGCGGGATGATCCCGCTCTTCCTCATCCAGCTCGGCGAGGTCGTGCCGGGCGGCGTGGGCTCGGGCCTCTACGGCATGCTGGTCTTCGCGCTGCTGTCCGTCTTCGTCGCCGGGCTGATGGTGGGCCGCACGCCCGAATACCTCGGCAAGAAGGTGCAGGCGCGGGAGATCAAGCTCGCCATGCTCGCCGTGCTGGTGCTGCCGGCGGTGATCCTGGGCTTCGCCGCCGTCGCGCTGAACATCGGCACGGGCATCTCGTCGCTGGCGGCGGCGGGCCCGCACGGGCTGACCGAGATGCTCTATGCCTATACCTCGGCGGCGGGCAACAACGGCTCGGCCTTCGGCGGTCTGACGGCGGACACGCCCTGGCTGAACGTCACCCTCGGCATCGCCATGATGCTCGGCCGCTTCGCCTATGTGATCCCGGTGCTGGCGATCGCCGGCAGCATCGCCGCCAAGCCGCGCACGCCTGAGGGGCCGGGCACGCTGCCCACCCATGGGCCGCTCTTCGCCGGCCTTCTCGCCGGCGTGATCCTGATCCTCGGCGGGCTGCAATACCTGCCCGCGCTCGCCCTCGGCCCCATCGCGGAGCACTTCTCCATGCTCGCCGGCACGACCTTCTGAAAGCCATGACGATGACAAGCACCCCGGCGCTGCTCGACGGCGCCATCCTCCGGCAGGCCGCCTTCGAGGCGGTGAGGAAGCTCAACCCGCGGCAGCTCGTCCGTAATCCGGTGATCTTCGTGACGGAGGTGGTCTCCATCCTCGTCACGCTGCTCGCCTTCCGCGATGCCCTGTCCGGAAATCCCTGGAGCTTCCAGGCCGGCGTCGCGGCCTGGCTCTGGCTCACCGTCCTCTTCGCGACCTTCGCCGAGGCGGTGGCCGAGGGGCGCGGCAAGGCCCGTGCCGCCTCGCTCCGCGCCTCGCGCGGCGAGACGATGGCGCGCTGGGTTCCGAACCCCGACGATCCCGCCATCAGCGCGCCCCGCAGCGCCTCCGAGCTGCGCCGCGGCGACCACGTGATCGTCGAGGCGGGCGAGATCATCCCCTCGGATGGCGAGGTGGTGCAGGGCATCGCCAGCGTGAACGAGAGCGCGGTGACCGGTGAGAGCGCGCCCGTCATCCGCGAGGCCGGCGGCGACCGCAGCGCTGTCACCGGTGGCACGCTGGTGGTGAGCGACCGCATCCTGGTCCGCATCACCTCCGAGCCCGGCAGCACCTTCTTGGATCGCATGATCGCGATGGTGGAGGGGGCCTCGCGCCAGAAGACGCCGAACGAGATCGCGCTGGACATCCTGCTGGCCGGCATGACGATCGTCTTCCTGATCGCCGTGGCCACGCTGGTCGGCTTCGCGAGCTACAGCGGCTCGGCGCCTTCCGTGGTCGTGCTCTCGGCCCTGCTGGTCACGCTGATCCCGACCACGATCGGCGGCCTTCTCTCGGCCATCGGCATCGCGGGCATGGACCGGCTGGTGCGCTTTAACGTGCTGGCCACCTCCGGCCGTGCGGTGGAGGCGGCGGGCGACGTGGACGTGCTGCTGCTGGACAAGACCGGCACCATCACCTTCGGCAACCGCCAGGCCGCCGCCTTCATCACGGCCCCCGGCGTGCACCTGCAGGAGGTGGCCGAGGCCGCCGTGCTCGCCAGCCTGGCCGACGAGACGCCGGAAGGCCGCAGTATCCTCGCTTTCGCGAAGGAGAAGTACGGCATCGACGTCCCGGGCATCCGGCCGGCTGATGCCACGCCCATTCCCTTCACTGCGCAGACGCGGATCTCGGGCATGGACCTGCCGCAGGGCTCCTTCCGGAAGGGCGCGGTGGACAGTCTTTCGGCCGCGCTGAACCAGTCGGTGCCGCCGGAGCTGGCGCAGGGCATCGACCGCATCGCGCGCGCCGGCGCCACGCCGCTGGCCGTGGCGAAGGATGGTCGGATCCTCGGCGCCATCGAGCTGAAGGACATCGTGAAGCCCGGCATCCGTGAGCGCTTCGCCGAGCTTCGCCGCATGGGCATCCGCACGGTGATGGTGACGGGCGACAACCGCCTGACCGCCGCGGCCATCGCGGCCGAGGCCGGCGTCGACGACTTCCTCGCCGAGGCCAAGCCGCAGGACAAGCTGGACTATATCCGCGCCCAGCAAGGCGAGGGCCGCCTCGTCGCCATGGCCGGCGACGGCACCAACGACGCGCCGGCGCTGGCCCAGGCCGATGTGGGCCTGGCCATGCAGACCGGCACCCAGGCCGCGCGCGAGGCCGGCAACATGGTCGACCTCGACAGCGACCCCACCAAGCTCATCGAGGTGGTGGAGATCGGCAAGCAGCTGCTCATCACGCGCGGCGCGCTGACGACCTTCTCCATCGCCAACGACGTGGCCAAGTACTTTGCGATCCTGCCCGCGATCTTCGTGGCACAGTATCCGGGGCTGATGGCGCTGAACGTGATGCGGCTGACGAGCCCGCAGAGCGCCATCCTCTCCGCCGTCATCTTCAACGCGCTGATCATCGCGGGGCTGGTACCGCTGGCCCTGCGCGGCGTGGCCTATGCGCCCGTCGGCGCCGCGGCGCTGCTGCGGCGGAACCTGCTGATCTACGGGCTCGGCGGCCTCGTCGCGCCGTTCATCGGCATCAAGATCATCGACGTGCTCCTCACCTTCTTTGGAGTGGCCTGAACCATGTTGCGCCCCCTTCTTTCCCTGCTGCTCGGCTCGACGCTGCTGCTGGGCGTCGCGACCCCCCTGGCGATGACCGCCGTCGCGGAGCGCGTGATGCCTGGACGCGCGGAGGGCAGCCTTGTCCGGCAGGATGGCCGGGTGATCGGCTCCGCCCTGATCGGCCAGGACTTCCCCGGGGACGAGTGGTTCCATTCGCGCCCCTCGGCGACCTCCGCCCGGCCCTATGACGCCTCCTCCTCGGCGGCCTCGCAGCAGGGCCCGACCAGCGCCGCCCTGCTGGCGGCCGTCCGGGAGCGGACGGCCGGGGGCCATCACGTCCCGGCCGATGCCGCGACGGCCAGCGGCTCGGGGCTCGATCCCCACATCAGCCCGGAGAATGCCCGCCTGCAGGTCGTCCGCGTTGCGGCGGCGCGCCGTCTGCCGGCCCCGCAGATCGCGGCCCTGGTGGACCGCTTCGTCGAGGGGCGGGAGCTGGGCCTGCTCGGCGAGCCCCGCGTGAACGTGCTGCGCCTCAACCTCGCGCTGCGGGACCTCCGCTGAGCCGGCCCGCGCTATAGTCGGGCGGATGGCCGAAACCGAACCCGTCCGCCCCGACCCCGACGCCCTGGCCGAGCTGGCCGCGCGCGAGGGGCGCGGGCGCCTCAAGGTCTTCCTGGGCGCCGCGCCGGGCGTGGGCAAGACCGTCGAGATGCTCGCCGAGGCCCGGCGCGTCCACGAGGCGGGGCGCGATGTCCTGGTCGGCCTGGTCGAGACGCACGGCCGGGCCGAGACCGAGGCGGCGGTCGGCACGCTCCCCCGGCTGCCGCTGCGTTCCATGGCCTATCGCGGCCAGGCCCTGCAGGAATTCGACCTCGACGCTGCGCTGGCGCGCCACCCGGCGATCCTGCTGCTCGACGAGCTCGCGCATACCAACGCCCCCGGCAGCCGCCACCCCAAGCGCTGGCAGGATGTCGAGGAGCTGCGTGACGCGGGCATCGAAGTCTGGACCACCATGAACGTCCAGCACCTCGAGAGCAGCGCCGAGGCCGTCGCGCGGGTAACCGGCGTGCGCGTGGCCGAGACGGTGCCGGACAGCGTCCTCGCCGGCGCCGACGCCGTCGAGCTGGTGGACCTGCCGCCCACCGAGCTCCTGGAGCGCATGCGGGCCGGAAAGATCTACCGGCCGGAGCAGGCCGAGCGCGCCCTGCGCGGCTTCTTCAAGGAGGGCGCGCTCACCGCGTTGCGCGAGCTTGCGCTGCGCCGCACCGCCGATCGCGTCGATGCCGACGTCACGGACTGGATGCGGCGCAACGCGGTCGCCGGGCCCTGGCCGGTGGGGGATCGCGTGCTGGCGCTGGTGCCGGGCAATGCGCCGGCCGATGCGGTGCTGCAGCAGGCCCGGCGCATCGCCGTGGCGCTCCGCGCGCCCTTGCTGGCGCTGCATGTGGAGCTGCCGGGGCAGTCCGGCGATCCGGGCCCCGGCCTCGCGCTGGCGCAGCAGCTCGGTGCCGAGACCGAGGTGACGACGGCGACTGACCTGCCCGGCGCCATCCTGGCCCATGCCCGGCTGCGGAACGCGACGCATATCATCGTCGGCCGTGGCGACCCGCCCCTCTGGCGACGCCTCTTCGGCCGGACGCTGATCGCGGCGCTGGCCCGCCGCGCCACGGAATTCACGCTCCATATCGTGGCCGATGCCGCCGCGCGCCCGGCGCCGCCGCCGCGCCCCGCGCCGGCCTGGACGAGCTGGCTCGTCGTCCCGCTGCTGGTGGGGGCCGCGACGCTGGTTTGCGGCGCGCTGGACGGCATCGTCCCGGATGCGGGGCTCGGCATGGTGTATCTCGCGGCGATCGTGGCCATCGCGGCCGCCACCGGACCGCTTCAGGCCAGCCTCGGCGCGGTGCTGTCCTTCCTGGCCTGGAACTACCTGTTCCTGCCGCCGCGCTACACCCTGACGATCGCCTCCGCGCAGGATGTGCTGGGCGCGGTGATGTTCGGGGTCGTCGCCGCGCTGCTGACGGGCACGACCGGCCGGCTCGGGCGCAATGTGCGCATGGCGGCGACGCGGCTGGTGGCGCTGCGGCGGTTGGCGGCGCTCTCCCGTCGGCTGAACGCCCAGGCCACCTTGCCCGAGCTGCAGATGGCCGTGGTCGAGGAGGCGTCGCGCATTGCCGGCGGCCCTGCCTGCCTGCTGCTGCCGCTGGACGAGGCCCTGGCCACCACGCTGCCCGGCCAGTTCGCGCGCGAGGTTGCGGCCACCGACGAGCCCGTGCTGCGCGCCATCACGCCGGCCCATGCCGTGCTCGACGAAGGCGCCATGGCCTCGGCGCGCTGGGCCATGGCCAATCGCCGCGAGGCGGGGAGAGGCACCGCGACGCTGCCCGCCAGCGTCTGGCGCTTCGTTCCGCTCACGGCCCATCGGGATGGTGAGGCGAGCATGCTCGGCCTGCTGGGCATCCGGCCCGAGCAGGACCGCCCCGATCCGGAGGCGGGCCGGGCGCTGGAGGCGCTGGTGGATCAGGCCGTGGTGGCGCTTGAACGGGCGCGCCTCGTCGAGGCCGCGGCGCGGGACCGCGCCCGCGGCGAGGCCGAGGCGCTGCGCACCGCGCTGCTGACCAGCCTGGGGCACGACCTGCGCACCCCGCTTACCGTCATTCGGGGTGCGGCCGAAACCTTGCGGGTCTCGAACCTGCCGGAAGCGACGCGCGCCGACCTCCTGCTCAGCATCGAGGAGGAGGCGACGCGGCTGGCGCGCTGGATGTCCGCCATCCTCGACATTGTGCGGCTGGAGACCGGGCAGCTAACGCCGCGGCGCGAGCCACTGGCGCTGCGAGAGGCGCTGGAGAATGCGGCTGCGCGCGCGGAAAAGATCCATCCGGGCCGGCCTGTCGTATTGGAGGTGGCGGACGGACTGCCCCGACCGCGTCTCGACCCCTCGCTGCTGGACCGCGTGCTGGAGAACCTCGTGGACAATGCCTTGAAGTATGCCGAGGGAAGGGTGCGCCTGGGCGCCCGGCGGGAAGGCGCGCAGGTCGCGCTCACGGTCGAGGATGACGGACCGGGCATTCCCCCCGCCGATCTGCCGCGCGTCTTCGATGCCTTCTTCCGCGTCCATCGGCCGGACAGCGTGGCCGCCGGCTCGGGCCTCGGCCTTTCCATCTGCAAGGGGCTGGTGGGCGCCATGGGCGGCCGGATCGCGGCGGAAAGCCCGATCGCCGAGGGCCGCGGCACGCGCATCACCCTGAGATTCCCGGCATGAGCCCTGGCGCGCCCATCATCCTCGTCATCGACGACGAACCCCAGATCCACCGCTTCCTCGGCCCTGCGCTGGAGGCCGCGGGCTATGCGCCGCTCCGCGCCGACAATGCGCGGGAGGGCCTGCGCCTCGCGGCCTCGCGCGGGCCGGACTGCATCCTGCTCGATCTCGGCCTGCCGGACATGGACGGCAAGGAGATGCTCGAGCGGCTGCGCGCCTTCAGCCGCGTGCCGGTGATCGTCGTCAGCGCGCGGGACCGCGAGGCCGAGAAGGTCGCCGCACTCGATGCCGGGGCCGATGATTACGTCGAGAAGCCTTTCGGTCTGGCGGAGCTGCTGGCCCGGCTCCGGGCCGCCACCCGCCGCGCCTTGCAGGCCGAGACGCCGTCGCCGACCGTCACGACGGGTGCGCTGGAGGTCGATCTGGAGCATCGCATGGTGCGCGTGGCCGGTGCCCGGGTCGCCGTGACGCCGAGGGAGTGGGACCTGCTGGCCGCCCTGGCGCGGGACCTGGGCAAGGTGGTGACGCAGCGGCACCTGCTGACTGCGGTCTGGGGCCCAGCGCATGCGGAGGATGCGCAGTATCTTCGCGTCTATGTCGGCCAGTTGCGCCAGAAGCTGGGCGAGGCCGCGCGGCTGCTGCGGACCGAGCCCGGCGTCGGCTACCGACTCGTCGAGGAGGACTGAGCCGCCCTCGCAAGTCTTCGGGGGCGCGCTGCCGCGCCCCCGAAGGATTTACTCGGTCACCGCGGCGGCGGCGCCGGTCAGGCGGGACTGGAACTCCTTCGGCACCGCGCGGCCGGTATCCGTGAAGGCCCGCCGCATGGCTTCGACATTCCCGCCGAGCACTGTGCGGCTGTTCTCGCGCACGAAATCGGCCGAGCTTTTCACCGCGTCCAGCGAACCCTGGAAGCGGGGCATCACCCAGCGTGCGAAGAGCTCGTAGCTGCGCAGCGTCTGCTCGCGATTGGCCCAGTCGTGCGTGCGGAACATGATGCCGCCGAAGCCGCCGCCGCTGACGGCGATCAGCCGCTCGATGCCCTGGGCGACCGTCTCGGGCGAGCCGACGAGCGTCGTTCCGCGCCGCAGCCCGTCGCCGAGCGGATCCTCCGTGCGGCCGGGCGGGCGGGCCAGGATGTCCTCGAAATAGGAGACGGATTCCAGCCGCTCGCCATGCGCGACCTCGCGCATCGCCTGCTCGTCGGTCTCGGCGACGTGCATGTTGATGGCGATGCGCCACTTCTTCCGGCTGACGGTCTTGCCGTGCTTCGCGGCCTCGTCCTCGGCGATCTTCCAGTGGCCGGCCAGCGCCTCCGGCCCACCCGGCAGGCCGGCGCCGGTGGAGATGACGCCGATGCCGTGGCGGCCGGCCGCCATCATGCCATAAGGGCTCATGGTGCTCGCCACCACGACCTCGAAATGCGGGTCGCTCCAGGGGGCGAGGTGAAGGCGCGCCTCGCGGAGCTCGAACCAGTCGGTCTTCACCGTGACCGGCTCCTCGCCCTTCAGGAGCTGCATGATGGCGTCCAGGCTCTCCATCATCCGCCGCCGCTGATCCACCGGCTCGATGCCCATCATGTAGGCGTCGGAAGGCAGGGCGCCGGGGCCGCAGCCGAGCATCACCCGCCCGCGCGTCATGTGGTCGAGCTGCACGAAGCGCTGCGCCACGAGGAAGGGCTGGTGGTAGGGCAGGCTGGTGACGCCGGAGCCGAGGCGGATGTGCTTCGTGCGCTCGGCGGCCGCCACGATGGTGAGCTCGGGCGAGGCGATCAGCTCCCAGCCCGCCGAGTGGTGCTCGCCGATCCAGGCCTCGTCATAGCCCAGATGGTCCAGCCACTCGATGATCTCGAGGTCGCGCGCCATGGCCAGGCTGGGATTGTCGCCCAGCCGGTGGAAGGGCCCCATGAAGACGCCGAAATTCAGTCCGCGATGTTCCATCGACTCTATCCTGAAGAAAGACGCCGGCCAGCGGGATCGCTGGCCGGCCGTGCCGCTCAGCCGCGGCGGATGTTCCAGAAGATCGAGAAGCCGGGGACGCGGTCCCGCAGATCCTTCCGCAGGGCGGTGTTCGAATAGAAGCAGCCGATCGGCACGGCCGGCAGCTCGTCCATGGCCACGCGCTGCATGTCGTCGGAGATCCGCTTCTGCGCGGCGAAATCGGGCGCGTCGAACCACTGGTTGCGCAGCGTTTCCAGCTGCGGTGCGTCCGGCCAGCCGAACCAGCCATCCGCCCCGTTGCCGCGCATGTAGTTGTGCCCGATCGGGTTCAGCGCATCGAAGCTGGAAACGCCCGTGCAGAAGACCGACCAGCCGCCCTCGGAGACCGGGCCGCGGTTGTTGCGCCGCTGCAGCACCGTGCCCCAGTCCGACATGGCGAGGTCGACGTTGAGGCCGACCTTGCCGAAGACGTCGGCCGCGACCTGCGTCATCATCATCGGCTCCATGTCGTCGGTCGGACCGATGAGGCGGACGGGCTGGTTCGCGTAGCCGGCCTCGCGCAGCAGCTGCTTCGCGCGGTCGAGGTTGCGCGGCCCCTTCAGCGGGCCGAGGCCGACATCCGTGGCGAAGGGCGTGTTCGGCAGGAAGAAGCCGCTATCGGCCACGTAGTCGTTCGGGTTGGTGCCGACGATCGCCATCATGAAATCGGACTGGCTCAGCGCCGGCAGCAGCGCTTGGCGCATGCGCTTGTCGTTGAACGGCGCCTGGAGGTGGTTGAACCGCATGAGGCACCAGAAGGGCCCGGGATCCAGCCGCTCCACCGTGAGGTCGCGTCGCCGGCCCAGGAGCTGCTGCTGCTCGGGCGTCGGCTCCTCGAACCAGTCCACCTCGTTGTTCTGCAGGGCGGCCGTCGCCGTCGCGCTGTCGGCGATGACGTGCCACTGGATCCGCTCGAACTTCGCGAGCTTCGGGCCAGCGGTGAGGCTGGGCTGGCCGACCGGCGTGGGGCTGTAGTCGGCAAAGCGCTCCCAGGCCATGAAGCTGCCGTTGTTGTATTCGGCGGGAAGGAACTTGAAGGGGCCCGAGCCGACCGCCTCGCGCACATTGGTGAAGGGGTCGGTGACCGCCAGCCGCTCCGGCATGATGAAGGGCACGGGCGAGTTCAGGCTGCCCAGCGCCGTGAGGAGCAGGGGGAAGGGCCGCTTGAGGTCGAAGCGGAGCGTGCGGTCGTCGACGGCCGTCAGCGAGTTCAGCGTCGCTTCCAGCTTCTGCCCCATGGGGCTGCGCTTCATCCAGCGGTTGAGGCTGGCCACGCAGTCGCGGGCGCGGACCATCTCGCCGTCATGGAACTTCAGGCCGGCGCGGAGCGTGACGTCGCAGGTCCGCCCGCCATTCTCGAAGCGCGCGCCTTCCGCCATCTGCGGCTGCGGCTGGTAGCGGTCGTCCATGCCGTAGAGCGTGTCATAGACCATGTAGCCATGGTTGCGGGTGATCACGGCCGTCGTCGCCAGCGGATCGAGGCTGCTGAGATTGGCCTGCGGTACGAAGCGCAGAACGCGCTGTGCCGCGGTCTGCGCGATCGAGAAGTTCGGCAGGGCCGAGACGGCGGCGGCCGCGGCCGCGCCTCCCATGAGGGTACGTCTTTGCATTCTTGGTCTCTCCAAACTCTTGCGTTGAGTGCGGTCGGCTTCAGCTGGCCGGTTTCGCTACGGGGCCGTGGTCGTGGGCGTCTGGGGCGTGAAGACCGGTGCGAGCCGGTCGTAGAGCTCGCGA
Organism: Roseococcus pinisoli; assembly: GCF_018413645.1. Classification (GTDB taxonomy): domain Bacteria; phylum Pseudomonadota; class Alphaproteobacteria; order Acetobacterales; family Acetobacteraceae; genus Roseococcus; species Roseococcus pinisoli. The sequence goes on along the minus strand of NZ_JAHCDA010000002.1, from coordinate 914,582 downwards.
TAGGTGCGGTAGGCGCGGTCATGCGCGGCCGCCGCAGAGGGGTTGGGGCGCACGGTCCCGCCGCTGCGGACGAAGCGATGCGTCTCGCCCCAGCCCGGGATCGCGCCGACGGCCACGCCGGACACATAGGCGGCGCCGAGGGCGGAGCCGGCATGGCCGGCCACGATCTCCACCGGCTTCTGCAGGATGTCGGCGGTGATCTGCATCCAGACGGCGCTGCGCGTACCGCCGTCCGAGGCGATGAGGCGATCCGCCGGCAGGGCGAGCTCGGCGAAGACGTCCAGGTGGTGGCGGAAGCCGAAGGCGACGGCTTCCAGCAGGGCACGCCAGAGATGCGCGCGCGTGTGGCCGAGCTCGAGCCCGAAGATCACGCCGCGCGCCCGCGGGTCGTTCAGCGGCGTCTTCTCGCCGAGCAGATAGGGCAGCATGACGGGCGCATCGGCGGCGGGGAGGGCGGCGGCCGCCTCGTCCAGCGCCGCATGGGCGGCATGCCCGCCCTGGCCCAGATCGCGCGCGAATTCGCGGGCGAACCAGTCCAGCGCTGTGCCCGAGGTCGCCATGCAGCCGTTGGGCATGAAGAGCCCGGGCACCGGATGAATGTCGAGGAAGAGGCGGGAATCCAGGACCGGCGTCGTGCTCGCGGCCAGGATGTCGCCCGCGCCGCCGAACTTGATGAGCACCTGGCCCGGCGCCGTCACGCCCGCCATCAGCGCGGCCGAGACATGGTCCGCGATGCCGCCGATGACCGGCAGGCCGGCGGGCAGCCCCGTCTCGCGCGCGGCCTCCTCGCTGATGCGGCCCGCAATCTGGCTCGCCGCACGGACCGGGGGCACGGCGGAGGCGCCGATGCCGCCCAGCGCGACGAGGTCCGGGGCGACCTGGCGGGTGGCGAGGTCGAGAAAGCCGGCCTCGAGGGCCCAGTTCTCCTCCACCACGCGCTCGCCGGTCAGGAGATGGGCGATGTAGTCGTAGGAGCCCATCACGGTGGCGATGCGGGCGAAATTCTCCGGCTCTTGCCGCTCCAGCCAGCGCAGCTTCGGCGCGAGCAGCTGCTGCGAGACGGCGCAGCCCGAGCGGCTGTGGAAATCGGCGCTGACCGAGGCCTTCATGGCCTCGACCTCCACGGCCGCGCGGCCATCGCTCTGCTGAATGCTGCGGCGGATCGGCGTGCCGGCGGCGTCCAGCGCCACGAGCGCCGGCGCCATTCCCGAGACGCCGAGGGCGAGGAGCTCCTCGCCCTCCTGCCGGGCCACGGCGGAAAGTTCGCGGCAGGCCTGGCGGGCATTGGCCCACCACTGCTCGGGCTCTTCCTCGGACCAGCCGGGGTGCGGGGAGTGGAGCCGCACCGGGAAGCTGCGTTCCGCCAGCTTCGTGCCGTCGGGGCGCACCAGTACAGCGATCGTCGAGGTTGTCCCGATATCGATGCCGAGGAGCGCCGCCATGGATCAGCGCAGCCCGGCGACGACGTCCATGAAGCGCTTGACGCGCTCCGGATCCACGGCGTTCCAGGTGACGCCGTCACGCTTCAGGTGCGTGCCGACCACCACGCCGTCGGCATGGCGGAAGATGTCGGTGATGTTGTCGCGGTTCACGCCGGTATTGGCGAAGACCGGCACATCGCCCACGGCGCGCTTCACGGCGGCGAGGGTGCTGACGTCACCCGTCTCGCCCGTCATCGGGCCGGAGACGCAGATGGCGTCGGCGAGGGACGAGAAGACGACGCTGCGCGCCTTCGCCGTGGTGTCGCGCTGGCCGAGCGGGGCCGCGAACTCCGCATTGATGTTGAAGAGCAGCTTGGTCTCGGAGCCGAGATTGGCCCGCAGCCGCAGGGCCGCGGCGGCGTCCGGCTGCCAGAGGCCCATGTCGCTGTCGTAGACGCCGGTGAAGACCTCGCGGGCGAAGCGCGCGCCGGTCGCATGGGCGAGGGCGACGGTGGCCACCGGATCCCACAGGTAGTTCACGCCGAAGGGCACGCGCAGCGTCGGCAGGATCTGCGCGACGCAGACGGCCATCGCGGCGAGGCTCTCGGGCGTGGACTTCAGCAGATAGGGGCGGTCGCCCTCGTTGCCGAACATGATGGCGTCGACGCCGCCTTCCTGCAGCGCCTCGATGTCGCGGCAGATCAGATCCTGGATGCGCGCCATGCCGCCCGCGCGGTCGTAGAGCGGCGAACCCGGAAGCGGCGGCAGATGCGCCATTGCGACAACTGACTTCTTCAGTCCGGTCAGAGCGATCATCGGAACCCCATGAATAACGCGGCGGAAGCTAGAATAGGCATGACAAGTGAGTCAATTCACTATATTGTCCTATGACATTATGTTCGACATCACCTTCTCCGGCCGCCGCGCGCGGTATCTCGACATCAGCGACGCCATTGCCGCGGCCCTGCGCGACGGCACGCTCCGCGACGGCGACCGGCTGCCCACCCATCGAGAGGTCGCCGACCGGACCGGCGTTTCGCTGGCCACCGTGACCAAGGGCTACGCGGAAGCGCAGCGGCTGGGACTGCTGCAGGCGGTCCCCGGCCGCGGGACCTTCGTCACCGCCCTGGGAACGTCGGCCGTGCAGAAGCGGCGGAAGCCTGGCACGGTCCGCGATCTCTCCTCGCACCTCATCCCGATCGCCCCGGACGATGCCGGGCTGGCGGAAGCGATGCGGCGCGCCGTCTCGCGACTCGGCGGATTCGGCGCCTTTTCGGCGGTTCCGGCCCTGGGCACGGACGAGGATCGTGCCGCCGGCGCCGCCTGGCTGCGACGGGTGGGCGAGGTGGCGGAGGCCGCCGAGGTCGCGGTCTGCGGCGGCAGCCAGCACGCGCTGCTCGTCGTCATCGCCTCGCTGACCCGCCCGGGCGAGGCCATCGGCACGGAGGCGCTGACCGATCCCAGCTTCCGCATGGTGGCCGCCCTGTCCGATCGGCGGCTGCTGCCGCTGCCCGCCACCGGCTGGCAGCTGGACACGGACAGGCTGGAGGACTTCGTCCGTGGCCAGGACCTGCGCATGCTCGTCGTGACGCCCAACCTCGCCAACCCCACCAATGCCACCATGGATCTGGCCGGCCGGCAGGCCCTGGTTCGCGCGGCGCGCGCCTGCGACGCGGTGATCGTCGAGAGCGACCTCTACGGTCCCTTGCTGGAGGATCGGCTGCCCTCCATCCGCAGCCTGGCGCCGGAGCGCACGCTCTTCGTCTCCAGCCTCAGCAAGGTCGTCGGCCCGGGCGCCAAGGTGGCCTATGTGGCGGGTCCGAAGGAGCTGCTCGAGCGCCTGGCGGCGGGCATCCGGATGTCCGTCGGCATGACCACGCCGCTGATCCCGGCGGTGGCGACGGAGCTGATCTCCAGCGGCTCTATCGACCGGATCGTCGGGCTGCAGCGCGAGGAATGCGCGCGCCGCGCCGCCATGGCCGACCGGCATTTCGGCCGCTTTGGCGCCGCCCTCCATCCGAGGAGCTGGCACGCCTGGGTGCCGCTGCCCGACGCATGGACGCCGGATACCTTCGTTGCGGCGTCTTCGGTGATCGGCATCCGCCTCGCGGAATCCGGCGCCTTCAACGTTGGGCGGGGCGGGCAGCCCGGTGCCGTCCGGGTCTGCCTGGGCGGCGATTTCGGCCTATCCGAGCTGGAGGAGGCCTGCCGTCGCCTAGCCGACCTGGCGGGGGGGCGTCCCCCGCCGGTGGCGCTTCGCGCCTGAGACGTCGCCGGCTAGCCGGCGCGGCGGGCGTTGTAGAGCTGGAGATGGGCGTTGGCGGCCGCGAGGATGGGCGCCTGGACGCCCGCCTCGGCGCCGCGGCGCAGCAGGTCACCGATGATGTGATCCACCTCGAGCCTGGGCGCATTCTGCTCGATGTCGCGCATCATCGAGGCGGCCCAGCGTGAGGCCGGATCGGTGAGCTGCTTGCGCATCTGGTCGCGGGCCGGCTGGCGCGGGGGATGGCCCAGGGCGCTCACGATGGCCAGGGTTTCCGCCATGATGCCCTCGGTGGTGGCGGGCCCGGTGGAGGTCGTCATGATCTCGCCGACCGTCCCGCGCATGAGGGAGGTGAGGCCCGCGCCGGCCGCGATCATCGCCCATTTCTCCCAGAGTGCCGGCACGATCTCGGGCGTGGCGGTGGCATTCACCTTGGTCCGCGCGAAGGCCTCGGCCAGTTGCGTGGACTGGGGCGAGGGCGCGCCGTCGCGGCGGCCGAAGAGGATGGTGTCGGAGGGGCTCGTATGGCGAATGCCGCCGTCGGCGGCGAGCATGGTCGCGATGTAGCAGACGCCGCCCAGCACCCGTTCCGCGCCGAAACGCGCATCCAGCACATCGAAATGCGCCATGCCGTTGAGGATCGGGAGGAGAGCGGTGCTCTCGCCGATGGCGGGGGCGATGGCCTCGATCGCGCTGTCGAGGTCGAAGGCCTTGCAGGTCAGGAAGACGAGATCGTAGGGCTCGCGCAATTCGCCGGCCAGGACGGTCCTGGCCTCGTGCTGCAGCACCTCGCCGCGACTGTGCACCACGAGCCCTTCGCGCGCGAGGATCTCGGCGCGCTTCGGGCGCACGAGGAAGGTCACGTCCGCACCGGCCTTTGCCAGCTGCAGGCCGTAATAGCCGCCGATCGCGCCGGCGCCGAGAATCAGGATGCGCATGTCAGTTCACCACCTCCAGGGCGACGGCCGTGGCCTCGCCGCCGCCGATGCAAAGCGCCGCCACGCCCTTTCGGGCCCCGCGCTCCTGCAGCGCGTGCAGCAGGGTCACGATGAGGCGCGCGCCCGTCGCGCCGATCGGATGGCCCAGCGCGCAGGCACCGCCATGGACGTTCACCTTCTCGTGCGGCAGGCCGAGGTCGTGCATCGCGGCCATGGTGACGACGGCGAAGGCCTCGTTGATCTCGAAAAGGTCCACCTCGCCGGTTTCCCAGCCCACCCGGTCCAGAAGCTTGCGGATGGCGGGAGCGGGCGCGGTGGTGAACCATTCCGGCGCCTGGCTGTGCGTCGCATGGCCAAGGAGGGTGGCAAGCACGGGCAGGCCTAGCTTTTCCGCCTGCGAGCGCGTGGTCAGGACCAGCGCCGCCGCACCGTCGGCATTGGCGCTGCTGCTCGCGGCGGTGAGGGTGCCGTCCTTCGCGAAGGCGGGCTTCAGCGTCGGGATGCGCTCGGGCGAGAGCTTCAGCGGTATCTCGTCCAGCGCGACCTCGCCCACGGGGACGACCTGGCTCGCGAAGGCGCCGCCGGTCACCGCCTCCTTGGCGCGGCGCAGCGTCTCGATGGCATAGGCGTCCTGCTGCGCGCGGGAGAACTGGTAGCGCTCGGCCGTCGCCTCGCCGTAGCTGCCCATGGAGCGCCCGGTGTCATAGGCGTCCTCCAGCCCGTCGAGGACCATGTGGTCGTAGATCGTGGCATGGCCGGCGCGATAGCCGCCGCGCGCCTTGTCGAGCAGGTAGGGCGCGCCGGACATGCTCTCCATGCCGCCCGCCACGACGATCCCGGCCGAGCCGGACCGCAGCAGGTCGTGGCCGAGCATGACCGCCTTCATGCCCGAGCCGCAGACCTTGTTGACGGTGGTGGCGCCGGTGCCGTCGGGCAGGCCGGCGGCGCGCGCCGCCTGGCGGGCAGGGGCCTGGCGGAGGCCGGCGGGCAGCACGCATCCCATCAGCACCTCGTCGACGGCGTCCGGCGAAAGCCCGGCACGTTCGACGGCGGCGCGGATGGCGGCCGCGCCGAGCTCCGGGGCACGGACATGTGTCAGCCCGCCCTGGAAACGGCCGAGCGGGGTGCGAACCGCGCTGGCGACGACGATGGCATCTTCAACCATGATGACCTCCCGGTCATATATTGATGGCGACCGCTATGAATTACTTTATTGATTGCGAGCGTTATGAAAATTGTCAAGGCCGAAGAAAGGAACGGAAATGAGGGTGTCGAAGGAGAAGGCGGCGGAGAACCGCGCGCGCATCCTGTCGGAAGCCGGGCGGCTTTTCCGGGAGCGCGGCATTGCGGGGACCGGCGTGGACGCCCTGGCCGAGGCCGCGGGTCTGACCCATGGCAGCCTCTACAGCCAGTTCGGCTCGAAGGAGCAGCTCGCGGTCGAGGCGCTGGCCGCCACCTTCCGCCGCAGCCGCGAGACGCATGAGGGGAAGGACTTCGCCGCCTTCCTGGACCACTACCTGTCGCCGCGGCACCGGGATGCCATTGGCCAGGGCTGCGGCATCGCCGCGCTCTGCGCCGACATGCCCCGGGGGGCGTCGGCCGTGCGAAGCAGCTTCACGGGTGGGGTGCGGGGCTTCCTGGATTCTGTCGGCACGAAGCTGGCTTCGCACCGGGGGGAAGCCGAGACGACGGAGGAGGAGAGGCTGGCCGCGGCGGCGTCCCTGGTCGGCGCCCTGCTGCTGGCCCGCGCGGTGGACGACCCGGAGCTGTCCGACAGGCTGCTGGCCGCCACGAAGCGGCAATGGCTCGCTTCGCCATCGCCGGAAGTGCCGGTCGGTCCCGGGGAGGGCCAGCCGGCGCGCTGAAGCCTATGGGCGTTCGGCGCGGGGAGGAGCGGCCTCTTCGGGCCGGCTCAGCGGCCCCGCCACGCTGCCGCGGGTGACGCCGGTCGCCCAGGCGATGCCGATCACGGCGCCCTTCATGTAGGGCAGCGTCGCGACGGTGATGGCGGTGATCAAGGGCAGCCAGATCGCGAACTGGACCCACATCGGGGGCTCCCAGACACGGTCCGACCAGAAGACCAGCGGCACGACCACGTGCCCCACCACCATGAGCGTCAAATAGGGAGGGGCATCGTCGGCGGGATAGATGGAATTGTCGTGTCCGCAGACCTCGCAGGTCTCGCGCACCTTCAGGAAGCCGCGGAACAGATGGCCCTTGCCGCAATGCGGGCAACGCAAGGCGAGACCACGCTTCATGCCGAGCCAGATCTGAGAATTTCCGCTCATCGCTCTTCTCCGTATTGCCATACAATGTGAGTTGTTCTACATACAATCACACTGTATGTTCCATATTATATGGATTGTAAGGCAGATACGCAAGATGTCCGTATGGATGCCCGACATCGCCGGAAGGGGCGGCCCCATCTACCTCGCGGTCGTCGACGCCATGGCCGCCGCCATCGCCGAGGGCGCGCTCCGTCCCGGCGACCGCCTGCCCACCCATCGCGCGCTGGCCGAGGCGCTGGGGGTCGACCTCACGACCATTACGCGCGCCTATGCCGAGGCGCGGCGCCGCGGCCTCCTCGAGGCAACGGTCGGCCGGGGAACCTTCGTCCGGTCCGCGGCGCCGCTTTCCCGGCCGCAGGAGGCCGGGCCCGTCGATCTCGCGATGAACCTTCCGCCCGTGCCGGCCGATCTCCGGGGGCGGCTCCAGCGCGACTTCGCCCGTGTCATCGGCCAGGCGGATCCCTCGACGCTGCTTACCTATCGCAGTGGGGCCGGCACGCTGGAGGAGCGCGCCGCGGGCGCCGCCTGGGTCCGGCCGAGCCTGGGGGAGGTCGATCCGGCGCGCCTCGTGCTCTCCCCGGGCGCCCAGCCGGCCTTGCTGGCCACGCTCGGGCTGCTGGCGGAGCCGGGCGAGCTCATCCTCGCCGACCAACTCACCTATCCGGGCCTGCGCAGCGCGGCAGGGCAGCGCGGGCTGCGGCTGCTGGGACTTCCCTCCGACGAGCATGGCTTGGACCCCGAGGCGCTGGCCGCCGCCTGCCGCGACCACCGGCCCAAGGCGCTCTACTGCGTGCCCACGATGCACAACCCCGCCGCGATCACCATGCCGGTGGAGCGCCGGCAGGCGATCGCCTCGATCCTTCGCGAGCAGGGGCTCATGCTCATCGAGGACGATGCCTATGGTCTGCTGCCGACCGACCCGATCCCCGCGCTCGCGCATTTCGTGCCCGAGCGGGCCCTCCACATCGCGACGCTTTCCAAGGTGCTCTCGCCCGCCTTGCGGTTGGCCTATGTGACGGCACCGGACGTCGCGATGGCGGGCCGGATCGCGACGGCGCTGCGCGCGAATGTCCTGATGGCCTCGCCGCTGCTCACCGGCCTCGTGACCAGCTGGCATGAGGACGGGACGTCCGGCGCCATCCTCGGCAGCATCCGTGCCGAGGCCACGGCGCGGCAAAGCCTGGCGCGCGGAATCCTGCCGGCGTCGCTGGTCCAGGCGCATCCGGAGGGGCTGCATCTCTGGCTCCGCCTGCCGGCGCCCTGGGATCGGCGCGACTTCATCGCCCATCTGCGCCGGGAGCGGGGCCTCGCCGTGGTGCCGAGCGACGCCTTCTCCGTGGGGCCGGCCCCGGCGCCGGAGGCGGTGCGGCTGGCTCTCGGCGCCGCGCCCACGCGGGAGGCGCTGCGCCACGCGCTCCATTCCATCGCGGCCGCGCTGCAGGGCGTGGCGCCCCTGTCCTATTCGGAGATCGTCTAGGCGCGGGACCTGTTCTCCAGGGCGCTGACTTCGATCACGCCCGGCCAGGAATTCCCCCTGCCTCCTCAGGTGTTGGGCTGATCCTCATCCGCCAGGCGGAGGCCCTAGGCTCGCCTCGTCGCCGAGGGAGGCAGTCCAATGGAAATCGCGGGATACACCTTACCGGGCTCGAGGGCGCGCTGAGATGGACATCTCGCGCCGCGGTCTCGGCCTGCTGCTTTCCGCCCTGGCCGCAGCTCCGGCCTCGGCCGCGCCTGACACCCTTCGCCCCGAAGCGGATGCGCTGCTGCGCCGCCTCTCCGACACGCTGGCCCGCGCGCCCAGCCTCGCCGTCGATCTCGGCGTGCTGCGCGAGGTGCGCATGGAGGATGGCCGCACGGTCACGCTGCTGTCCGATGTCGGCATCGCGCTCCGTCGCCCGAACCGCCTGCGCGCCGATATCCGCGGCGACGCGGTGGTGGCCGACATCTATTACGATGGCAGGCAGGTCACGATCCACGCGCCGCTGGACAACGCCTATGCCCAGGCCGCAGCGCCCCCCACCATCGATGGCGCGCTGACCCTCCTCTCGGACCGGCTGGGCGTGCCGCTGGAGGCCGGCAACTTGCTGGTCGCCGATCCCCATTCGCGGCTGGCGCCGGGCACGATCGGTGAGGTGGAACCCTCCTTCACCATCTCCGGCCGGCCGGCGGAACACCTCATTCTGCAGAGCGGCGAGGTGTCCTGGGAGCTCTGGGTGGAGCAGTCGGAGCAGGCGCTGCCGCTGCTGGCCGTCATCCGGCGCGGCGGCTACCGCACGCTGCTGCGCTTCAACGACTGGCGCCTCGGGCCGCAGATCGAGGACCGCCTCTTCACCTTCGTCCCACCCCCCAATGTCCGCCGCCTGCCGCTCGCGACGCGCACGGAGACCGATGGGCCATGAGCCGTTCGAACGACTTCCGATCCCGCCTACTGTTCGCCGTCAGCCTGGTGGCGCTGCCTTCGCTGGCCGAGGCGCATCTCGGTGGCGGCGGGGGCTTCCACGGGGGCGGGTTCCGCGGTGGCGGCGGCTTTCAGGGCGGCGGCCTTCACCGGCCGGAGGGTGGAGGCGGTTTCCAGCGTCCGGCCGGCGGCAACTTCCAGCGACCCGGTGGCGGTGGGCAGGGCATCCAACGGCCTGCCGGGGGCCAGGCGCATCGCCCCGGTGGCGGCGGACAAGGGGTCCAGAGGCCCGAAGCCCGCAACGCGAACATGGCCCAGCGGAATGAGATTCACGGCGGCAACCAGGTCACGATCAACAACGCGAACGTCCGGAACAGCGGCAATGTCCGCCCGGCCCAGGGCGGCCGGCCGCCACCCCCACCGCCGCCCGGCGGCTGGGCGCGACCCGTGCCCGTCGCCGTGCCTTACCCGGCCTATGTCGGGTCGTCGGGATGGGATGTGGGCGCGGCGATCGTCGGCGGCATCGCGGTCGGTGCGACGGCCGGCCTCGTCGCCGGCGCCATGGCGACCCCGGTACCGCCGCCGCCTCAGACCACGGTGATCTACGAGACGCCGCCGCCGGCCGGATCGCCCTCTACAGCGACGGACGCCGCCTCGGCACAATCCGCTGCCGATGCTGCCAACCGCGCGGCCGCCCGGTCCGAAGCCGCGGCCCGGCAGGCCCGGCAATCTGCCTCGACCGGAGGATCTGGGCCTCCGGCGGCGCCGACAACGCCCGCGCCGGCACCGCCGCCCGCGCCCGCGTCTGCCGTCGGGCCGGTTCCGCCCGGCGCGCGCTTCGCGCTCGGCTCGCACCTCGCCGAACCACCGCCCGACTGCTCCTCCGAGCAGATCGGTCCCATCCAGTTCGATCATTGCGGCGCCGACTGGCTGCAGCCGGTGATGATCGGCGGCAACGTGCTTTGGGTCGCGGTCCCGTCGCCGCGCGGCTGATGGTCCGGGCCTCGCTGGGCAAAGCCTCCAGCCCCTCAAAAAACCCGCGCTCCCTCGGCTGTTTGCCCGATGCCGCGTGGGCCGGGGGCATCGCTAGCGTCGCGCCGCCCGCACTTTTCCGGTTTGCGCGGCAGGGGAGAAGCAGGATGAGCCTCACCGTCTGGCCCGACCCGCAGGACGAGACCGCGACCCCCTTCGGCCAGCGCTGGATTCCGGCTGGCTCCTTCACCATGGGCTCCGACCGCCATTATCCAGAGGAGGCGCCTGCCCGTCGCGTGGAGGTCGAGGGCTTCTGGATCGACGCCGCCCCCGTCACCAACCGCGCCTTCGCCGATTTCGTCGCGCGGACCGATTACGTGACCATCGCCGAGCGCCCGCTCGATCCCGCCGACTACCCCGGCACCTCGCCCGAGGCGCTCGTGCCCGGTTCCCTGGTCTTCCGCCCCACCGATGGCCCGGTCGACACGCGCGACATGCACCAGTGGTGGCATTGGACCCGCGGCGCCTGCTGGCACCGGCCGGAGGGCCCCGGCAGCTCCATCGAGGGGCGTGAGGATCATCCGGTCGTGCAGATCGCGCTTGCCGATGCCGAGGCCTATGCCGCCTGGGCCGGCCGCGCGCTGCCGACCGAGGCCGAGTGGGAATTCGCCGCACGCGGCGGGCTCGAGGGCGCGGAATTCGCCTGGGGCGGGGAGTTCGCGCCTCAGGGCCGGCAAAGGGCGAACACCTGGCAGGGTGTCTTCCCGTGCCGGAACACGGAGGAGGACGGCTTCGCCGGCACCTCGCCCGTCGGCGCCTTTCCGCCGACCGGCTTCGGCCTCTTCGACATGATCGGCAACGTCTGGGAATGGACCGCCGACTGGTGGTCCGCGGGTCCCGCGCCGAAGACCTGCTGCGGCGCCCGGGAGGATGTGCGCCGCCGCACCTCCTGCGACGGAATCTCCCCCATTCCGCGCAAGGTGGTGAAGGGCGGCAGCTTTCTCTGCGCGCCCGGCTATTGCCGCCGCTACCGCCCGGCTGCGCGCCATGCGCAGCCGATCGACAGCGGCATGAGCCACATCGGCTTCCGCTGTGTCCGGCGCCCGCCGCCGGCATCGGCTCTTTCCATGAAGGGAGAACAGCCATGACGGATCGATCGGGTGAGGGGCCGCTGAACAGGCGGTCGATGCTGCTGGGGGCTTCGTCGCTTGCCGTGGGCGGTGCCACCTATGCGCAGGCACAGACGGCGCCCAGGCCAGCGCCGCCAGCCGCCGTGCCCCCGCCGCGCCCGGCACCCGCGCCAGCCGCTGCCCCGGCCGGTGCCGCACGGCAGCCCAACATCCTCGTCATCTTCGGCGACGACATCGGCCTGTCGAACATCAATTTCAACAGCCGCGGGCTGATGGGTTACCCCACGCCCAACATCGATCGCATCCACAGCGAAGGCATGACCTTCTCTGACTATTACGGCGAGCAATCCTGCACCGCCGGCCGCGCCGCCTTCATCACCGGCCAGTGCCCTGTGCGTACGGGCATGACCAAGGTGGGCCTACCGGGTGCCGATCTCGGTCTGCAGAAGGAGGACCCGACCATCGCCGAGCTGCTGAGGCCGCTCGGCTACGCCACAGGGCAGTTCGGCAAGAACCATCTCGGCGACCGGGACGAGTTCCTGCCGACCAATCACGGCTTCGACGAATTCTTCGGCAACCTCTACCACCTCAATGCCGAGGAGGAGCCCGAGAACCCCGACTATCCGCGCGATCCCGAGTTCCGCCGGCGCTTCGGCCCCCGCGGCGTGATCCACAGCTTTTCCGATGGTCGGATCCAGGACACCGGGCCGCTCAACATCAAGCGGATGGAGACGATCGACGACGAGACCGTTGCCGCCGCCACGGATTTCATCGACCGCCAGCACGCGGCCACCAAGCCCTTCTTCGTCTGGTACAACGCGACCCGCATGCACATGCGAACGCATGTCCCGCCGAACTATGCAGGCCGCAGCGGGCTCAACTTCTACGCCGACGGCATGATGCAGCATGACGACACGGTGGGTGTCCTGCTGAAGAAGCTCGACGACCTCGGCATCGCCGACAACACGATCCTGATCTACTCCACCGACAACGGCCCGCACTACAACGGCTGGCCGGACGGCGCGATCACGCCCTTCCGCAGCGAGAAGAACACCAACTGGGAAGGCGCCTATCGCGTTCCCTGCGCCATCCGCTGGCCAGGCCATATCCAGCCGGGCAGCCGCACCAACGAGATCGTCAGCGCCAACGACTGGATGCCCACGCTGATGGCTGCGGTTGGTGTGCCCGACATCAAGGAGAAGCTGCTGGCCGGCCACCAGGCCGGCAGCATGACCTACAAGGTGCATCTCGACGGCTACAACATCCTGCCGCTGCTGACGGGGCAAACGCAGGAGAGCCCGCGCAAAAGCTTTTTCTATTGGAATGACGACGGCGAGATGGTGGCCATCCGCTACGGCCGCTGGAAGCAGGTGTTCCTCGAGCAACGGGCGCACCGGCTGGAGGTCTGGGCCGAGCCCTTCGTGCGGCGCCGGCTGCCACTGCTCTTCGACCTGCGCATGGACCCCTACGAGCGCGCGAATACTGACGCAAACGTCTACTTCGACTGGTTGATCTCGCATGCCTTCCTGGCGGTGCCGACCCAGGCGCTGGCGGGCGAGTTCCTTGCGACCTTCCGGGAATTCCCGCCCCGCCAGCGCCCGGCCTCGTTCAACCTCGACGAGGTGATGCGGCGCATGCAGCAGGCCCCCAACCAGTAGCCCTCAGCGACGGCGCGGATCTCCGCGCCGCCTTCGTCACGCAACAACAAAAAGGGATCGATATCCATGAACCGGAATGGCGAGGGTCTCCTGAATCGAAGGAATATCCTGCTGGGCGGCGCCGCGGGCGTCGCCAGCGGCGGCGTCCAGCTGGCACAGGCCCAGCCCGCGCCCGCAACGCCGCAGCCCGCCGCGCCAAGGCCGGCCACGCCGACCGCCGGAACGGCCCGGCCCCCCAACATCCTCGTGATCTTCGGCGACGATATCGGCCTGTGGAACATCAGTCACAACAACCGTGGCGGCATGGGCTACAGCACGCCCAACATCGACCGCATCCACCGCGAGGGCGCGACCTTCACGGATTATTACGGCGAGCAGTCCTGCACCGCCGGCCGCGCCGCCTTCATCACCGGACAGTCGCCGGTGCGCACGGGCCTCACCAAGGTGGGCATTCCCGGGGCCGATGTGGGGCTGCAGAAGGAGGACCCGACCATCGCCGAGCTGCTGAAGCCGCTCGGCTACGCCACCGGCCAGTTCGGCAAGAACCATCTCGGCGACAAGGACGAGTTCCTGCCGACCGCGCACGGCTTCGACGAGTTCTTCGGCAACCTCTACCACCTCAACGCCGAGGAGGAACCTGAGCGCCGCGACTACCCGCGCGATCCCGAGTTCCGCCGCCGTTACGGGCCCCGCGGCGTCATCCGCAGCTTCGCCGACGGCCGCATCGAGGATACCGGCCCGCTGAACCGCAAGCGGATGGAGACCATCGACGACGAGACCACCGCCGCCACAATGGACTTCATCGACCGGCAGCACGCGGCGAACAAGCCGTTCTTCATCTGGCACAACGCCACGCGCATGCACGTCTTCACCCATATCCCGCCGAACTACGAAGGCCGGAGTGGGCTGAACTTCTATGCCGATGGCATGATCCAGCACGACGACCATGTCGGGCTGCTGCTGAAGAAGCTCGACGACCTCGGCATCGCCGACAACACCATCGTCGTCTACTCGACCGACAACGGCCCGCATTTCAACGAATGGCCGGACGGGGCGATCACGCCCTACAAAAGCGAGAAGAACACCAATTGGGAGGGCGCTTTCCGCGTGCCCTGCGCCATCCGCTGGCCAGGCCACATCGAGCCGGCCAAAGTCTGCACCGGGATGGTCCAGGCCAATGACTGGATGCCGACGCTGCTGGCCGCGGCCGGCGTGCCCGATATCAAGGAGAAGCTGCTGGCCGGCCACCAGGCGGGCAGCATGACCTACAAGGTCCATCTCGACGGCTTCAACCAGCTTCCCTACCTCACAGGACAGGCGCCGGAATCGGCTCGCAACCAGTTCTTCTACTTTGATGACGACGGAGAACTCGTCGCGCTGCGCAACGGCCGATGGAAGGTGCATTTCGCCGTCCAGCGGGCGCGTCAGTTCCAGGTATGGATGGAGCCCTTCATCCACATGCGCATCCCCTACCTTGTCGACATGAAGATGGATCCCTTCGAGCGCGCGATGACGGATTCCAACAACTACTTCCACTGGACCATCCAGAACGCCTACCTCATCGGAGCGGCGCAGCCCGTGGCGGCCGCCTTCCTCGGCACCTTCCGCGACTTCCCGCCGCGACAGCGGCCGGCCTCCTTCAACGTGGATCAGTACATGGAGATGCTGACCCGTGGCGCCACGGGCGGCGCCAGATGAGACGCGCGCATCTCGAACTGGCCGTGATAGCGCTGCTGATGCTCGCGGGCTGCGCCAGCTCCGCGGGCTTCGACCAGCGCATGCAGGCCTATGTCGGCCGCAGCGAGAGTGACCTGGTGGCGTCGCTCGGCGTGCCCGCGAGGACCTTCCAGACGCCGGAGGGCCGTCGCTTCATCCAGTACGAGCGACGGCGCGTGCAGGCGAGCTCGGTAGGTGGCTGGGGTTGGGGCCGGGGCGGCGGCGTGGATGTCATGACGCTCGACTGCAACGTGACCTTTGAGGTCACGGGTGGCCGCGTCGAAGGTTTCACCAGCCGCGGCAACGACTGCGTTGCCCCGTCGCCATGAGCACAGCGGTGGCCACAGCGGGTGTCATGGAGGCCCGTGCGGCCTTCACCGAGCTCCGCGCCCGCATGGGCCAGGCCATCATCGGCCAGGAGCGCGTGATCGAGCGCCTGCTCATCGCGCTGCTGGCCGATGGCAACGTGCTGCTGGAAGGCCTGCCCGGGGTGGCAAAGACGCGGGCGGCGAAGAGCCTCGCGCAGAGCCTGGATGCGGATTTCCGCCGCATCCAGTTCACGCCCGACCTGCTGCCGACCGACGTGGTCGGCAGCGAGGTCTACCACCAGGAAGGCGGCGGGAGCTTCCGCTTCGACCCGGGGCCGATCTTCGGCAACCTCATCCTGGTGGACGAGATCAACCGCGCGCCCGCCAAGGTGCAGTCCGCGCTGCTGGAGGCGATGGAGGAGCGGCAGGTCACCGTCGCCGGTACCACGCACAAGCTGCCGCCGCTCTTCATGGTGATGGCGACGCAGAACCCGATCGAGCAGGAGGGCACCTATCCACTGCCCGAGGCGCAGCTCGACCGCTTCCTGATGCATGTGAAGGTCGACTACCCGCCCGATGCCGACGAACGCGCCGTGCTGCGGCTCGTGCGCGGGGAAGAGCAGGCGGCCCAGGCCGGTGCGCCGCCGCCGCGCCCGGCACCCATCCCGCAGGATGCTGTCTTCGCTGCCCGCGCCGAGATGGCCGGGCTGCATGTGGCGGATGCGATCGACGACTACGTGGTCGCGCTGGTCACGGCGACGCGCCATGCCTCGGTGCTGGACAAGGATCTCGGCCGCTGGATCGAGGTGGGCTGCAGCCCGCGCGGCTCCATCGGCCTCGACCGCGCGGCGCGCGCGCATGCCTGGCTCTCCGGCCAGGAGCATGTGACGCCGGAAAACGTGCGCGCCGTCGTGCCCGACGTGCTGCGTCACCGCCTCATGCTCAGCTACGAGGCCCAGGCCGACCGCGTCGCGCCGGATGCGGTGCTGGAGCGCCTGGTCTCGCTCGTCGCGGTGGCGTGAGATGGATCCGCGGATCGCCCCGGACCTCTCCGCCCTGGCCCGGCTGCAGCACGAGGCGCGCGGCTTTTCCTTCCTGAATCGCCAGCCGGTGCATTCGCTGCTCTCCGGCCGCCGAGCGAGCCGCGTGCGCGGGCGCGGCTTGGCCTTTGAGGAGATCCGCTCCTACCGGCCGGGCGACGACATCCGCCACATCGACTGGCGCGCCAGCGCCCGCACCGGCGACACCCAGACGCGCGTCTTCACCGAGGAGCGCGACCGCCCGACGCTGCTGGTCGTGGACCTGACGGCCGCGATGTTCTTCGGCTCCGTCCACGCCACGAAATCGGCGATCGCGGCCGAGGTCGCCGCACTCTGCTGCTGGCGCGGGCTGCGCGCGGGCGACCGGCTCGGTGCGTTGGTCTTCGGCGATGACGGCGTGACGGAGTTCCGCGCGCATCGCAGCCGTGCCGCAGTGATGCGCATCCTGGGCGAGGTGGCGCGCCGGGCCGAGGCGCTGGCCGCCGCGCCACCGCGCCCGGCGGGCCCTTCGGCACTGAACGCCGCGCTGCGCCGCGCCGAGGAATTGGTGACGCATGACGCGATGGTGGTGGTGATCGCCGATATCCAGGCCGCCGATGAGGCTGCGGCGCGCAGCCTCGGCCGGATCGCGCGCCACAATGACGTCATTGCCGTTCCGATCTCCGACCCGCTGGAGCGCGCCTTGCCGGAGGCGCCCTGGCGCGGTCGCGCCACCGACGGCGCACAGACCGCCACGATCGATCCGCGCGGCGCCGGCTGGCAGGTGCCGGAGGCCTATGCGCAACGGCTGGAAGCGATCCGCAAGGGCGGCCTGCGGCTCGAGACGCCGGTCCTTCCGGTCGGCACGGAAGAGGAGGCAGCGCCGCAGCTCCGCCGGATGCTGGGTGCGGCGGCCGCCCCCAAACGACGCTGAAAGGATTGCCATGAACACGCGCATCCTCGGAACCGATCTGCCCCGCCGGGCGCTGATGGGCACTGCCGGAGGCCTCGCGCTGGCGCGCCCGGTCTTCGCGCAGGAGGACGCCACGGCCATCGCGAAGGATGCCTGGATCTACGCCTACGCCATGCTGATGAGCTACGGCACGATGTACCGCCAGACGGTCGATCGGAATGCGCCGGAATATGTCGGCGGCTTCAACACATTCCGTCACTATGCCCAGTTCTTCACGTCCGCCAATCACGACGTCGTCACGCCCAATAACGACACGCCCTACTCCTGGGCCTGGTTGGACTTGCGGGCCGAACCGATGGTGCTGAGCGTCCCGGCCGTCGAGGCCGACCGCTACTACGTCTGCCACTATTTCGATCTCTTCACCCACAACTTCGCGATCTTCGGCACGCGCACGACGGGGCGTGAGGCTGGGAACTTCCTCTTCGCCGGTCCTGGCTGGAATGGCACCGTCCCTCCCGGCATCAGGCAGGTCTTCCGGCCGGAGACGCAGATCATCGGCACGGTGACACGCACCGCGCTGCATCGGCCTGACGACATCCCCGCCTTGCGCGCCATTCAGGCCGGCTACCGCCTGCAACCGCTCAGCGCCTTTACCGGCACCGCCGCGCCGCCGCCCGCGCCGGCCGTGGACTGGCTGCCCTGGGATGAGCGCCGCGCGCTGGGTCCGGACTTCGTCTCCTACCTGAACCTGCTGCTGCGCTTCTATCCGGACATCCATCCGAGCGAGACGGCGCTGTTCCAGCGCTTCGCCCGGATCGGCATCGGCGGCGGCCGGCCCTTCGACCTCGCCGCCTTGCCGGAGCCACAGCGTGAGGCGGTGACGCAGGGCGCGGCGCAAGGCGCGGCCGCGCTGCGGCAGGCCATCTCGACGACGACCTCCTCGCTCGGGCTCTTCGGCACGCGCGAAGACCTCGGCAACGACTACATGAAGCGTGCCGTTGCCGCCGCGATGGGCCTCTACGGCCTCTCGAAGGAAGAGGCAGTCTATGTGGGCGACGACAAGGATGGCGATCACCGGCCGCTCGACGGCGCCCAACGCTACACGCTGCGTTTCGAGCGCGAGAACCTGCCGCCGGCCTCCATCTTCTGGTCAGCGACGGTCTACGGCATGCCGGACCGCTTCCTCGTGGCGAACCCGATCAATCGGTACTCGCTGGGCGATCGCTCGGGGCTGAAGGCGGGCCCGGACGGGTCGGTCACGATCTACCTGCAGGCCTCCTCGCCGGGCCCTGAGCGTGAGGCCAATTGGCTGCCCGTTCCCGCTTCCGGCGGCTTCAACGTGGTGCTGCGCATGTATGGGCCGAGCACCGCCGTGCAGACCGGGCAGTGGCACATGCCGCCCATCACGCGGGCGGGCTGAACCCGGAATCCGACCGAAAGGACACGCAACATGCACGGCAACTCCTTCATCGCCCGACGCAGCGCCCTTCTTGCCGGCGGCATGCTCGCGGCGCTCGACGTCTTGCCGCGGCCTGCCGCCGCACAGCCTGGGCCCCCCGCCTTCGAGCGCGGCTACCCCACCGCGGAGACGTCCCGCCTGCTCCGTGATGAGGCTGATATGCAGCGCGCCGTCACGGCCTATCGCTTCTGGTATCCCACGGTCTCGGTCGAAGGCATCTTCAACGGCAGTCGCGAGGCCGGCATTGAAGACAACAAGGCGATGGGCATCGCCGCCACCGGGCCGCGCCAGGTCGGTTTCACCCTCAATTCCGACACGCCCTACGGCTCGGCCACGCTGGACCTGACCGGCGGGCCGATGGTGATCGAGGTCCCCCCCGGCGGCTACATCGGGCTGGTCAACGACCACCATCAGGGCTGGGTGCTGGATCTGGGGCTGCCCGGACCCAATGAGGGCCGAGGCGGCAAGCACCTCATCCTGCCGCCGGGATACACGGGGCCGGTGCCGGAGGGCCATCAGGTGGGCCGATGCGCTTCCTTCAAGGCGCTTCTGGCCGTGCGTGCGCTGCCGGTGAACGCCGACACCCGGGCTGCGCTTGAATCGCTGCGCCGCATCCGGATCTATCCGCTGGCGAGCGCCGCCAGCCCACGCCTTCTGGATTTCGTGGACACCAGTGACCGGCGGATGGATTCCACCTGCCTGCGCTGGGAGGACAATTTCCAGTTCTGGGAGGTCCTGCACCGGATCACCGAGGCGGAGGCGCCGGCCGAACGCTTCTTGCCGATGTATGGGCTGCTCGCCACGCTTGGCATCGAGAAAGGCAAGCAGTTCGCGCCGGACGCCCGGATGCGCGGCATCCTGGAACGGGCCGCACGCGCCGGTCGGGACCAGCTGCTGGTCTCCGCCTTCGACAGCGACCGGCCGGATCGCGTCAACTGGCCGGATCGCCGGTGGGAATGGGCCGGCTTGGTCGCCGACAGCGCGCAGTTCGAGACGCCGGGCGGTATCGATCTCGAGGCGCGGGACCGCTGGTTCGCCCAGGCCATCGTCACCTCGCCGGCGATGTTCCGCCGCACCGCGGGGGCGGGCTCGCTCTATTGGCTCAGCGCGCGCGATGCCTCGGGCGCTTTCCTCGACGGCGGGAAGCCCTACCGGTTGACCCTGCCGCAGCCGGTGCCGGGGCGGCTGTTCTGGTCGGTCACGCTGTATGATTCCGCCACGCGGTCTCAGGTGCAGACCGATCAGGACAAGGCGGCGCTCCGCTCCATGTTCGAGCTGCGTGACGCGCCGACCGATGCACCGCTGGGCCTGTATTTCGGCCCCAGCGCGCCGACCGGCCAGGAAGGGCGGTGGATCAAGACGGCGCCTGGCCGGGGCTGGTTCGCCTATATCCGCATCTACGGGCCGACCGAGGGCGCCTTCGACAAGAGCTGGAAGCCCGGCGACTTCGAGCTCGTCCGGTGAACCCGTCCAGCGCAAAACGCAGGGCAGGGGGAACGCCGTGACCGGCCTGGATCTCTTCGCCTGGATCGTGCTGATCGTGATGGCGCTCAGCACCATCGGCGTCGTGTGCATCGCGGGCTGGCTGCCGGGCCATATCGCGAGCCGCCGCAACCATCCCTGGGCCGAGGCCGTGAAGGTGGCCGGCTGGATCACGTTATTGTTCGGCTTCGTGCTGTGGCCGGTCGCCTTCGTCTGGGCCTATGTCGACGTGCCCAGGGGCGAAACGCGGGGGCGGCCCGCCGCATGATTGTCTTCCTCCTCAACGTCTATCTCGTCGTCCTCTTCCTGCTGGTCAGGCTGCGGGTCATCCGATTCAACGCCTTCTGGAAGGCCTCGCCCTTCCTGGTCCTCCTGCTGCTGCTGGTCGGCCTGTTCGTTCCGATGGGCTGGGGCGCCCCCTCCGGGCCGGCGATCATCGGCCGGATGTCGGTCGCCATCGTGCCGGATGTGGCCGGCGAGGTGATCGAGGTGCCGGTTCAGCCGAACGCGCCGCTGCGGGCCGGCGATATCCTGTTCCAGATCGACCCGCGCCCCTTCCGGTCGCAGGTCGCGGCGCTGGAGGCCCAGCTCTCCTTCGCACGGCTTCGCCTGGAGCAGATGACCCAGCTGCAGCGCTCGCAGGCGGGCCGCGCCTTCGACGTGGAGCAGCGGCAATCGGAGGTGCAGCAGCTACAGGCCGAGCTCGACGGCGCCCGCTGGAATCTCGAGAAAACGACCGTGCGCGCCCCGGGCGACGGCTACGTGACGAACGTCGCGCTACGCAAGGGCGCACGTGTTGCGAACCTGCCGCTCTCGCCGGTGATGGCCTTCATCGACACGTCGAGCACCATCGCCGTGATCGAGATCCAGCAGATCGATGCGCGCTACGTCGCGCCGGGGCAGCAGGTGGAGATGGCCCTGAAATTCCTGCCCGGCCGCATCGTCACGGGAAGGGTGGAGGCCGTGCTGCAGGCCATCGCCTCCGGCCAGGTGCAGGTGTCCGGCCAGGCGGCCAGCGCGCGCACGGTACAGGCCGCGCCCTTCGTCGTGCGGGTGGCCCTGGACGATGCCGCCCTGGCGGCCAGCCTGCCCGCCGGCAGCACGGGCACCGCGGCCATCTTCACGGAGCACGTGACCGCCAGCCATGTCATCCGCCGCGTGCTGCTCCGCCAGCAGGCGATCCTCAACTACGTGCTGCCCTTCTGATGAACCCCGCGGGTCCCAGCCGGGAGGCGATGCAGGGGATGATCCTGCCGCCTCCGATTTCGCTCTGGCCGGCGACGCCGGCCTGGTACGTGCTGGGCGCCTTGATCCTGCTGGTGCTGCTGGGGCTGGCATGGCTCGGCTGGCGGGCCTGGCGGCGGCGTAGCTATCGGCGCGAGGCGTTGCGTGAGCTGGAGGCAGCGCAGGCGCCCGCCGAGATCGCCATCGTGCTGAAGCGCACGGCACTCGCCGCCTGGCCGCGCGCAAGCGTGGCCTCGCTGACCGGTGCCGAGTGGGCGTCCTGGCTGCGCGCCTCCGCGCCGCGCGCGCGGCTGACCGAAGCGATGGCGCAACGCATTGCGGAGCTCGCCTACCTGCCCGTGATGCCGCCGGGCGCGAAGGACGCGGCGCGAAATTGGATCCGCCGGCATGACCTTCGGGCTTGACCACCCTTGGGCGCTCGCGCTGCTGCCGCTGCCTTGGCTGATGCGCTGGCTTCTGCCCGCCTGGCATGGCCGGCAGGTGGCGCTGCGTGTGCCCTTCCTCGCGCGCCTGCCGGCGAGCCAGGGGGCCGAGGCACCGCGTCCCTGGCGCGGCGTGGCGGCGGTCTTCGCCTGGGGCCTGCTTGTTTTGGCCCTTGCCGCGCCCGTCCATATCGAGCCGCCCGTGACACGGGAGACGGGCGGGCGCGACGTGCTGCTCGCGCTCGATCTCTCCGGTTCCATGGAAACGCCGGACATGGCGGGCGCCACGCGCATCGACGCGGCGCGTGCCGTCCTGAAGGGCTTCATCGCCGACCGACCGCGCGACCGTATCGGTCTGGTGGTCTTCGGCACGGCCGCCTTCGTGCTCGCGCCCTTCACGGCGGATCACACGGCGCTTCTCGGCCTGCTGGATGAGACCTTTCCCCGCATGGCCGGCCCGCAGACCATGATCGGCGACGCCATCGGCCTCGCCGCGCAGAGCTTCGAGCGCGCCGAGGTGGCCGGCCGGCTCATGGTCCTGCTCACCGACGGCAATGACACCGGCAGCCGCGTGCCGCCCGCCCGCGCGGCCGAGATCGCGGGGCGGATGGGCGTGCGGATCTACACCGTCTCGCTCGGCGATCCGGCGACGGTGGGCGAGGCGGCGCTGGACGTCGCGACGCTGGAGGCGATCGCGACCGGCACCGGCGGCACCTATTTCCATGCGGGCGACCCTGCCGCGCTGACCGGGATCTACCGGCGTATCGAGGCGCTGGAGCCCACCATCTCGCGCAACGTGTCCTGGCGGCCGCGCACGCCGCTCTTCGTCTGGCCGCTGGCCGGCGTCGCGGCGCTGGTCGCGCTGCTGTCGCTCGGCGGCGCCCGAAGGGAGGTGGCGGCGTGAGCGAGCTGCATCTCCTGAGGCCCTGGTGGCTGCTGCTGCTTCTGCTGGCGCCGCTGCCCCTGCTGCTGGACCGCGTGCGGCACCGCGAGGCCGGCGGCTGGCGCGGGATCGTGGCGCCGCATCTGCTGGACGCCCTGCTCATGGTGCAGGGCACGCGCTCCCGCCTGCGGCCGGCCATGCTCGCCGCCGCGATGCTGGCCGTGCTGGCCGTCTGCCTCGCCGGCCCGGCCTGGCGGCACGAGCGCAGCCCCTTCGTGACCGACAGCGCGACCATGGTCGTGGCGCTCGACCTCTCTCGCGCCTCGGCGCCGGCGCTGGAGGCGGGCAAGCGCAAGATCCGCGACCTGGTCGCCGCACGCGGGGGCGCGCGGACGGGGCTCGTGGCCTATGCCGGCACGGCCCATGCCGTGCTGCCGCCGACCGACGATCCGCGCCTGATCGAGACCTATCTCGACGCCCTCGCGCCGGAGGTGATGCCGCGCGATGGCCAGTCCGCCGCCGCGGCGGCCCGGACCGCGCTGCGCGTCCTGGATGCCGAGCCGGGCGCGGGCACGCTGATCCTCGTCACCCCGGCCGTGCCGGCCGTCGAGGCCGCCGCCTTCGCCGAGGCGATGCGCGGCTCCCGGCACGCGGCCCTCGTCCTGGCGACCGGGCCCGGCCCCTTCGAGGGCGTTCCCGGCGCCGGCGTGATCGCGCGCACGCCCGATGGCGCGGATGTGGCGCGAATCGTCGCGCGGGCGCAGCGGCACTTCTCGGCGGCGCCGACCGACGACCCCACCATGCGCTGGCAGGATGCCGGCCCCTGGCTCGCGCTGCTGCTCGTGCCGCTCGCGCTGCCCTGGGCCCGTCGCGGGATGCTGGTCGCGGCGGTCATGATCCTGCCGGCGCAAGCGGCGGAGCCGGGCTGGTTCTCCCGCCTCTGGCGGACGCCGGACCAGCAGGCACGGCTGATGCTGGAGCGCGGCGACGCGGCAGGGGCCGCGGCCCTCTTCACCGATCCGGTCTGGCGCGGCGTCGCGCTCTATCGCGCGGGGGACTACGAGGGCTCGGCTGCGGCCTTCGCGCTGCGCGACACGGCCGAGGCGCAATACGACCGCGGCAATGCGCTGATGATGCGCCCTCGGGGATGGGATGACGCCATCCCCGCCTATGACCGCGCGCTGCAGCTGCGTCCGGATTTTCCCGAGGCCCGCGCCAACCGCGACATCGCCATCGCCTTCCGGGCGCAATGGCAGGCCGCCGAGGCCCAGCGCGCCGCCAACCAGACGGACCAGCAGCAGCATCCGGGCGACGGCGACACGCAGATCGACCAGACGCCGCCCGGGCCACAGCAGCAGGAGGACGCCAGCCCCAATCGCGTCGCGGGCCAGGGCTTGTCCGATGGCCAGATCCAGGAAATGTGGATGCGCCGCGTGGGCGGCACGCCACGGGAATTCCTGCGGCTGCGCTTCGCGCGGCAGGCCCAGCCATGAGATTCCTGCCGCTTCTGTTCCTGGCCTTGCCGGCCCTGGCCCAGGAGGCGCCGCTGGCGCTGCGCCTGGAGGTCTCGCCGCAGGGGCCGGTCTGGATCGGCCAGCGCGTGACGGTGACGCTGACGGCCCTGACGCCCACACGCTTCGCCTCCTCGCCGAACTTCCCGGAGCTTGCGCCGGAGAGCCGGGCGATCGTGCTGCCGGAAGGGACGACGGTACCGGGTTCCGATCGCGTCGGCGGCGCGAACCATGTCACGCTCCAGCACAGCTACGATCTTTTCCCTGCCCAGGCCGGCACGCTCGTCCTGCCCCGGATCGGCATGTCCGCTCGGGTCGGCGATGGGGGGGAGGCCACGGCGGAAGTAGACGGACTGCGCATTCAGGTTCGCGCGCCGCCCGGGGCCACGGACCTCTCGCGCCTGGTCGTCGCGCCGGAATTCCAGCTGACGGCGACGACCGATCGCCCGCCGGAGGGGCTTCGCGTCGGCGAGGCGATCACGCGCACGCTGCGGCTGGAGGCGCGCGATACGGCCTCGATGCTGCTGCCCGTCGCGCTCTGGGGAAGGCCTGAAGGCGTCGCCGTCTATCCCGATCCGCCCGAGCTGCATGACGAGACCTCGCGCGGGAACCTGCGCGCGACGCGTCAGGAGCGCGCGGCCTATGTGCCGCAGCGGCCCGGCGCGGTGGAACTGCCGGGCTTCGCCTTCACCTGGTTCGAGCCGCGCGCCGGACGGATGCAGACGGTGAGCGTCGCCCCCATCCGCTTCGAGGCGCTGCCCGCGGAAGCCGTGCCTCCGTCCGGACGGCCCTTTCCCTGGCTCGCCGCCGGAGCGCTGGCCCTTTTCCTGGCCGCCATTGGAGGATTCATCCCCTTTCTGCGTCGGTCGCGGCATGCCCCGGAGCGCGAGGCCTTCGCCGCCCTTCGGGAGGCTTGTCGTGCCGATCGGGCCCCGGCGGCCTTCGCGTCGCTCTATCGCTGGCGCGATACCCTGGCCCGGCCGGTGAGCGGGGCTGCCACCGACGCCACGTCGCTCCTGAAGGAGGCACGCCGGCTCGAAGACCTGCTCTACGCCAAGGCGCCTTCGTCGGATTGGCGCGGTTCCGCCCTGCTGCGCGCCGCGAAAGCCGCCAGGCACCGGCTGCTTCATCCTGCGGTGCGCCGGCCGCAAGCCCAGCTCCTGCCCGAGCTCAACCCCACAGCTCCCCAACGATGAGGCCCGCCATGACCCCCGTGATCCAGCGCCGCGCCCTGTCTGCCCTGGTCCTCGCCGCCTTGCCCGGCCTCGCGGCGGCGCAGGGCAGGGGCGACCCCTTGCCCTCCTGGCGCGAGGGCGGAACGAAACGCGCCATTCTCGATTTCCTGCGCGCCACGACCACGCCGGGCAGCGCCGATTTCGTCGCGCCGGCCGAACGCCTCGCCGTCTTCGACAATGACGGCACGCTCTGGGTCGAGCAGCCGCTTTATGCGCAATTCGCCTTCGCGCTGGACCGGGTGCGGGCCCTGGCGCCGCAGCACCCCGAATGGGCCATGCGCGATCCCTTCCGCGCCGTCCTCGCCAATGACATGCATGCCCTCGTCCAGACCGGGGAGCACGGCCTCGCCGAGATCATCGCCGTCACGCATACGGGCATGTCGCCGGAGGTCTTCCGCCAGACCGCGCTCGCCTGGCTCGCCACCGCCCGGCATCCGCGCTTCGCCCGCCCCTACACCGAATGCATCTACCAGCCGATGCTGGAGGTGCTGGCGCTGTTCCGCGCGCGCGGCTTCCGCACCTGCATCGTCTCCGGCGGCACGCTGGAGTTCATGCGGCCCTGGGCCGAGCAGGCCTATGGCGTGCCGCCCGACCAGATCGTGGGCACGACCTTCAAGCTGCATTACGGCCTCGCGAACGGGCGCGGCGAGCTCACCACGCTGTCGGAGGTCGATCTGCTGGATGACGGGCCGGGCAAGCCCGCCGGCATCGCGCGCGCCTTCGGCCGCCGGCCGATCGCGGCCTTCGGCAATTCCGACGGCGATTACGAGATGCTGGAATACACGACGACGGGCCCGGGGCGGCGCCTCGGCCTCATCGTCCATCACGACGATGCGGCGCGCGAATACGCCTATGATCGCCAGTCGCATATCGGCAGGCTGGACCGCGCGCTGACGGCGGCGCCGCAGCAGCGCTGGCTTGTGACCTCGATGCGCGACGACTGGGCGCGGGTCTTTCCCGATGTTTGAGGAATAGCGACCCCGAAAGGGCGGAAAATCCTTCAGATGGGCGTCAGCTTGTTCCGCACGGCATAGTGCACCAGCCCCACGACGGAATGGACGTCGAGCTTGCGCATCGCGGAGGAGCGGTGCGTCTCCACCGTCTTCACGCTGAGCTCCAGGCGCTTGGCGACCTCCTTGTTGCTCAGCCCTTCGGCCAGGAGCTGGACGATCTCCCGCTCGCGCGTCGTCAGCGGTTCCTGATCCTTTTTGGTGCCGTCATCCGGCGCGGCGGCGCGGAGGAAGCCGTCGAGAATGGTCTCGCTGACCTTCCAGTTGAAATAGGGCTGGTGCGCCGCGAGCGCCTCGATGGCCGCGATCACCGAACGCCCGGCGTCGGACTTCAGCAGGTATCCCTTGGCGCCGGCCGCCAGCACCTCGCGGATCAGCTGCTCCGTCTCGTGCATGGTGAAGATGAGGATCTCGGTGCGGGGTGAGGAGCGGCGGATGATCCGCGTGGCATCCAGCCCGTTCAGGCTCGGCATCGAGATATCGAGGATGGCGATGTCCGGCTGCAGCTTCTCGGCCATCTCCACGGCCTGGCGCCCGCTCAGCGCCTCGCCGCAGATGGTCCAGCCTTCGTGCGTCTCCAGCAGGGCCCGAAGCCCGTGCCGGACGACGTCATGGTCGTCGGCGAGGAGGATGCGAAGCGGACCCGGTTCCCTACGCATCGGATGGCTGGGCTCCATGATTTACGGACGATTCCGAAACCACGCTAAGTCGCCGGCCGGCGGGATGTGATCGGGTGGAACCCGCAAGGGCGGGAGGAAGCGCCTGTAGGCGATGCCTGCCCGGCCTCACGCCCAATGGAAGATCGTGGGTGGGGAAGGCGCCGGTCAACCCGGCATTGGAGCGCCCGAGGCCAACTCCACCCGGCTGGAGGCCTCGACGACGGTGCCCTTGCCAGGGCGGGATTCGATGGACAGCGTGCCGCCGACTGCGCGCATCCGCTCGCCCATGCCGACCAGGCCGAGACCCGCCCGTTGCCGCTGTGGAGGCATGCCCTTGCCGTCATCGGCGATGCGCAGCCGCGCCACGCATTCGCCGTCATAGGCTCGCGCCAGGCCGAGCCCGAGGGAGACGCCGGTACCGCCTGCATGGCGGAAGGCATTGGCCAGTGCTTCCTGTGCCACGCGGAACATGGCCGTCTCCGCCTCGCGGGACAGCGGCAGCCGGCCTTGGCCGGCGCGGGCATCCGGCAGATCGAGCCGGACGGAAAGGCCGGTCCGCTTGGAGAAGCCGTCGGCGAACCAGGCGAGGGCCACCGACAGGCCCATCTCGTCGAGCAGCGGCGGGTAGAGCAGGTAGGACAGCGTCCGGATTTCCTGCTGGCTGCCGTCGATGAGCTTCAGCGCTTCCTCCAGGTCCGGCGAGTCTTCGAGCTGCCGCTGCGCGCTGCGAATGGCCAGGGACGCGCCCAGAAGGTTCTGCGCGGTCGAATCATGCAGATCCCGGGCGATGCGGCGGCGCTCGTCATCCTGCATGGTCAGCAGCCGGCGGGTGAGGCGCCGCAAGGTCTCCGCGGATTGGTGAATGGCCGTCACGTCCTGTGCCGAGCAGACCAGCCGGGTCACCCGGCCATCGGGCCCGCGGGCGATGGCCCTTCGCTGGCTGTGGATCCAGCGCTGCGATCCGTCCTGGAGGCGAAGGCGCAGGGTGATCTCCGCGACCGCGCCTTCCTCGAGGTCGAGGCAGGCGCGGCGATGCTGCAGCAGATTGGGCAGATCGTCCGGATGGACCAGCGACATGAGCATGTCGGCCGTCTCCGAGGATCCCGTGTCGGGCAGGAAGGCGAGGTAGCCGCGATTGAGGTGCTCGCTCGCGCCGGTCCGCAGGTCGAGGACGTAGAGCAGCCCGGGCGCGGCCTCGGTCACGCGGCGGAACATGGCGTGGGCGGCTTCGGCCTCCGCCTCGGCCCGGCGCCGTTCCGTGACGTCGATCAGCTCGCCGATGAAGCGGTGGCGTGACATGGGGTCCAGTCGCCCACGGATGATCACGCGGCGGTAATCCCCCGGCTCCCCGCATCGGCGGAGGCGCACTTCGGTCAGGATGAGGGAATGGCCTTCGGCGACCTGGCGGCCCACCGCCTCCATCTCCTGGAGATCGTCCGGGTGGCAGATCCGCGGCCAGTCCCGGCGCAGCCGCGCCATCGAGGCGCCGGCCGGCAAGCCGAGCATCTCCGCGGCTTCGCTTGAGAGGGCGAGGGTATCGGCCTCGACGTTCCAGTCCCAATGGCCCATGCCCGCCGCCTCCTGCGCCAGGCGTCGACGCGTGAAGCTCGTGGAATGGGCGGAGGCGATGTGGTGCCTGTGCCGCCCGCCGAAAAAAGAGACGCTGTCGGTTTCGGACGTCGCGGAAACGGCTGGAGGCCTTACGGCCCCCTCATGGAAGGCAGAACGGCACGCTTCGATCCGGGCCATGGGAGGGGCGGGTGAAAGCATGGCGTTTCCCCCTGTTTTGAGAATGTAACCCTACGCATCAACTTCCGGTTCATGTGTTAATATAAATTCAGAAATCAACTTTCCCCAAACCCATGCGTCAGCATGTCAAGCGCCTTGCCGAAGCGTCAATAAATCGTCCTTTTCGGCCGCATCAAACCATTAATGCCGGATTGGATATTTTTTGAGACAAAAGAGCCGCTTTGGCCAAGCCAGGCCTCGGGTCGACCCCAGCGCGAACGGCTTCGTGGCTCACGGCATTTCTGCCGACGCATGGCGGAAGGCTCGCCTCCGCCCGCGGCGGGGAATGCCGGGTGCCGGCCGACCCTGATGCCGAACCCCTCCAAGAGTGATCCGGCTGGCCCGGCCAAGCCACCCCTCCGCGTCCTTCTTGCTGACGATCACGACGGCATGCGCCGCAGCCTGCGGCGCATGCTGGAGGCCGATCGCCGCCTCCTGGTCTGTGCCGAGGCGAAGAACGGCGAGGAGGCGGTGCGGCAGGCGGCCGAGACGCGGCCGGACGTGGCGGTCCTCGACCTCTCGATGCCGCTTCTCTCCGGCGTCGAGGCCGCGCGCCTCATCCGCACGACCCTTCCCGAGACCCGGATCGTGATCGTCACGCTTCATCCGCTTCCCGAGGGGCCGACGACCGACGCCGAGGGGCTGGACGTCCACGCCTGGGTCTCCAAGCAGGAGGCGGCCGAGCAATTGGTTCTGGCGGTGCTCGGCGTGGCCGGCCAGCTCCCGGAATGAGGCGTCAGGGGCGCACCGGCTCGATCCGGATGGCTCGCGCCTCGGTATAGGCCACCTCCACCTCGTCGCCCGGCTTCAGGTCCCGTGCGAAGGCCTGCATCTGGGGCGAGCGCAGCACCACGCGGCGCGGCACGCCGCGCGGGCCGACGAAGCTGACCGTACTGGTCGCCGGGTCCACGCTCTCGATACGGACCTGCATGCGCACCGTGTCCTGCACGCTTTCGCCGGGCCGGGTGCCGAGGGGGGGATTATCGACATTGACCGTCTCGTCGATGGCCGGCCTGCTGCCGGGGCGCGCCATCGAGGCGACCACCCCCACCCGGTAGTTCACGACGACCTGATCGCCAGGACGGATCCGGGCGAGATCGGGGACGTCCCGGTCAATGTCATAGGTCGAAAGGCCGCCCGTCGCGTCGCGCAGCAGGATCGTGCGCGCCTGCGCATCCACCGTCTCGACCGTGGACCGCGTCTCCAAGGTGCGTTCCACCGAGGCGGGCTGCTGCGCCATGCCGGGCAGCATGAGGCCCGTGGCCAGCAGGAGGCTCGCCAGACTGATTGTCATTCTTCGGGACATGATGCCCTCCATCCTTGGGCCATGATCGGGCGCCGGCCGGTCGCCGCGAGCCATCGGCCCGAGACCTGAGATCGCTTCCCGCCATTCCGGAGGCCGCCGCGCCCTATGGGATCGCCGCGGCCGATCTCGGTGATCCACCCGATACGGGCCGCCGGGTCGGCGCCCTAGCCTTCGGCCGCCTGCCCGAAGGAGCACAGCATGCGCGCCAGCAACCTGACCATTCTGACGGGAATGGCGCTGTTCGCCGCCGTGCTGCCGGGCGCGGCCCAGGCCACGGAAGCCGCGGCCGGCCATTACGTCATCGGCGCCAATGCAGCGCCGGGCGCGGGCATCGTGCCGCCGGAGCCTGGCCTCTACTGGGCCTCCCAGACACTCTATTACCAGGGCACACTGGGACGCTCCGTCCAGCTGCCCATCGCGGGGCGGATCGAGTCCGGCCTGCAGGCGGGGTTCTTCAGCACCGCGATCGCCGGGCTCTACGTGCCCAAGCTGGATCTGGGGAACTTCTCGCTCGCCTTCAGCGTGGCCCTGCCGCTGCAGAACCTCGACGCCCGGATCTTCAGCGGCACGCGCGAGCGCAGCGAGAACAACTGGAGCTTCGGCGACATGGTGATCACGCCGGTGGCGCTCGGCTATCGCAGCGGGCAGAACTTCTTCCAGGCGCGGCTCGACATCTTCGCGCCCACCGGGAACTACAGCACCTCGTCCATCGCCAATGTCGGCATGAACTATTGGTCCTTCGTGCCGACCATCGCTTACACCCGCCTCGGCCGGAACTACGACCTCTCGATCGGCGCGGGCATCGACCTCAACACGCGCAACCCGAAGACGCGCTACACCAGCGGCGCCATGTTCCACCTGGACGCGACCGCCATCTACGACGTGGCGCCGGGCTTCGGCCTGGGCATCCTGGCCTCGATGATGAGCCAGGTGGCGGATGATCGGGGAGGCATCGCGGCGCGGCTCAACGGCTTCCGCGGGCAGTCCTTCGCCGTGGGGCCCATCGCCCGGTACAACTTCCAGCTGGGAAGCGCGCATCTGCAGACCATGTTCTCCTGGGCGCCGGAATTCGGCGTGGAGAACCGGCCGACGGGCAATGCCTTCCAGTTCAGGGTCTCCGGCCGCTTCTGATCCGCGTGCGGGCGGGCTTCGCTACAGGGGCCGGCGCGCCAGCAGCGTCACCTGCCGGGCCAGCGAGTTGTCGCCGCCACCTCTCCGCCCTATCGGGGAAGGCCGAGGGCAGCTGGCCCAGAGCCGTCACCACGCGCTGCGGCCCAGCGGGATCCGCCGCGACTTCACCATCCACGCCGATCATCGGGATGCAGCGGGCCGGGATCGGATTCCGCATCCCGAGGGTCGGAACGGCGAGGCCGGACCAGGAGATCGGGGCGGCGTGCAGGCGCATCTCTCTTCTCCCCGCCGTGAGGCCGGAAGGCTAGGGCGGGCATCGCCCAAGCCGGCATCGGGTGAAGGCCCGACCATCGGGCCCATGCGGCCGGGAAACTGCTGCGCCGCGCCGATCGACGGGCGGGAAGGTATCTGGCGGCCCGAGTGAGGCCAGCATGCCGATCTACTCGATCGGCCGGAATGGACCCGGGTGTTGCACCGATACCGCCGGCCGGCCCGCCTGGATCAGGGTCGGTCCTCCAATGGGAAAGTGCGCGCCGCTTGCCCCCGCAACCGGCAGCTTCCCCGCATGACGCAGGATGGGGTCTGAAGATGTTCCATAGAAAGACACTGATGGCGATGACCGCCATGCTGGGCCTCGCCGCCTGCGATATGCCGGCTGGGTCGAGCGGGCAGAGCCAGATGTATCCCCTGCTGGACAGCACGGGACGCGTCGTGGCCTATGCCCCGCCCTCGGCCGTACGGAACGCGCCGCCGGGCACCGCGGTCCGGCTGAATATCAACGGCCAGGATCAGTTGGTGACGCTTGGCCCGCGCACCTCCGAAGGTGCCTCGGCCGGCGTGCCCGTTGTCGTCGGCTCGGAAGACGGACGGCCCGTGGTGACGCGAGTGGGGCCAGGAGCCGGCGATCTCGGACCCACCGGCACGCCCTACGTGACGGGGACGGGCGCGGATGGACGGCCGATCATCACCTACGTCCAGCCGGGCCAGCAGGCACCGACGGGCACGGTAGGCGGGTCACGCCAACGGGCGCCCGGTCAATTGGCGCCGAGAGTGGCACCTGTGGTTGAGCCGGCGCGCTGAGGTTTTCCGGGCGGCGCAGGTTTGGTGGACCGCGTGCTCACCGCCGTTAGGTGAGACGGCCAGCTCGGAGCGGCGGCGGGATTGGGCGTGGTCCGAGAAAAGCCGCGCGGAGCAACTCGCGTCACTATCCACGCCGCAAGGATTTGGGCCGCCTTCAGGCCGTCGCCAGCACGAGGACGCCGGCCGCGATGAGGCTGATGGCCGCCACCTTCTGTGTCCCCAGCGCCTCGCCGAAGAACCACCAGCCGACGAGGGCGATCACCACATAGCTCGCGGCCGTGCAGGGCAGGGCCACGCTCATCGGGATCTTCCGCAGCGCCGCGATGTAGAGCATTGCGCCCATCCCGTAGAAGCAGAGGCCGAGCATGGTCTGCCAACGCAGCATCTGCTCGACGAAGCCCGCGCCGGCGAGCGACTCAGCGCCGGCCTTCAGCAGGATCTGCCCCACCAGCGAGGAGCAGATGGCCGCGGCGAGCGCGATCCAGTGCATCGTCATGACCGGTCCGCCGTCTCATGCGCCCGCACCACGTCGCGCACCACGCCCTGGGGCTTGCCGTTGGCCGAGAGGAAGGCGCGGCCGACATATTCGCCCATCACGCCCAGGATCAGGAACTGCACGCCGGCGATGAGCAGCATCAGCGTCATGCTCGAGGCCCAGCCGGACGGCGTCTCGCTCAGGAAGGCCTCGACGACGACGAAGATCGCCAGGAGGAAGCCTAGCGCGCCCATCGCGGCACCCGCGAAGATGGCGAGGCGCAGCGGCAGGACCGAGAAGTTGGTGGCCAGGTTCAGCCAGAGGCGGATGAGCCGCCGGACCGTGTAGTTGGAGCGCCCTTCCACGCGTGCGTAATGAGCGACCTCGATGGAATCGATCCGCTGCGTCACCTGCATGACCAGGCCGTCGATATAGGGATAGGGGCCGGAATACCGCGCGACCTCCCGCACCACCATCGCGCTCATGCAGCGGAAGGAGGAGAGGTAGAGGCCCTTCGGCTTGTCCATCAGCTGGTCCGCCACCCAGTTCGCGAAGCGCGAGCCCAGGTTGCGCCAGCCCTCGTGCTCCTTCTTGGCGTAGCGCGTGTAGACCACGTCCCAGCCGCCCAGCCGCGCATGGTCGTAGAGGCGGATGACCTCCTCGGGCGGGTTCTGCAGGTCGTCGTCCATGTTGATGACATAGGCGCCGCGCGCGTGCCGGAGCCCGGTCATCACCGCATTGTGCTCGCCGAAGTTCCGGGCGTGCTCGATGTAGGTGAGGGGGACCGTCGCGGTCCGGGCCAGCTCGCGGCAGACGTCGCCGCTGTTGTCCGGGCTTCCGTCATTCACCAGCACGATCTCGAGCCCGCCGGCGGGGCGGAGCGCGGAGAGGGCCTCGACGAGCCGTCCGACCGTCGCGGCACCGCGATAGACCGGCACGACGATGGAAAGGCCGACAGGGTGGTCTGCAAGGGTCATGGACTGTTCTCGGAACGAAGGGCGGTCGTGAGGAGCGAGCCGCCGGCCGGGAAGCGGAGCCCGGCGCGCAGCAGCCCGGCCTCGAGGCGGCAGATGGCGTAGAGGCTGGCATCGAGCCAGGCGGGGTAGGGCATCACGTCGGAGGCATCCTCCTCGCCACGGGCCAGGACCTTGCGCTGCAGGACCATCAGCGGGAGCAGCAGGCTGATCCAATGGCGGGGATCGGGCGCCGTGAAGCCCGAGGAGGTGAGCATCGCCTTCGCCCCCGCGCGCTCGAACCGGCGGACGTTGTGCACGCGCAGGTCATGGGCCGACTTCAGCCATTCATGCCCGGGCAGGTTGAGCACGAGCAGGCCGCCCGGCCGCAGGACGCGGCGGAATTCCGCGAGGGCCGCGTCGGGATCCACGCCGCCATGGCAGATGACGTCGAGGCTGACGACGGCATCGAAGCAGGCATCCGGGAAGGGCAGGGCATTCACCGTTCCGCAGGCGACCCGTGCCTTCGCCTTGGCGGTGGCGCGGGCAGCCGCGGCCTCGGCGAATTCCAGGCCGTAGAGATCGGCCTCGGGCCGGGCCTGCCGCAGGCGCGCCAGGAACCCGCCGGTGCCGCAGCCGGCATCGAGCACGCGGGCGGTGCGCGGCAGCGGCGCCAGCGCCTCGAGCGCGTGGCGATGCATGGCGCGATACCACCACATCCGGTCCTCGACCGAGTCCATCAGGCTGTATTCGGCAGCTTCCACGGGAGTCTTCTCCGCTCCCGGGGCGGCGGCTGCAAGTCATCCTTGCGTCCGAAGCAGGGCAGATCGCCCGGAAAGTGCCGCAATGGCAGCGCAGGACGGGCTAAGGTGCGAGGCAAAGGCCGAGCCTAAGCGAATGAACCAGAGCACACTGCCCGGCCTCCCTTCCATCGATCCGGAACCGCAACGGCGAACCGCCCTCGGCTTGCCGCCGCTGGTCCCGATCCTGGTCGGGCTCGTGGTCCTCGCCTTCCTGGTGATGGTGATCTCGCCGCCCATGAACCACGACGTGGCGGCGGTGCTCGACTTCGCCATGCGCTGGCGGAACGGAGAGGTCCTCTATCGCGACCTCATAGACATGAATCCGCCGCTCATCTTCATGCTCACGCGCGGCGCCGTCGTGCTGGGAGAGGCGTTCGGCATCGGGCCGATCCAGTCGGTCCTGTGGTCGGTGCTGATGCTTTGCGCGATCGGCGCCACGCTGGCGCTCCGGCTCTGGCGGGACCTGCCGAAGGGGCCGATCGAGGCCGCCGCGGTCGCGGTGGGGCTGCCCCTGCTGCTGATCACCGTCGCCTATGATTTCGGCCAGCGCGAGCATCTCATGCTGGCGGCCTCGCTGCCCTATCTCATGCTGGCCACGCGCCGGGCCGAAGGGGTGGCGACGTCCCGCCCGCTGGCGCTCGGCGTCGCCGTGCTGGCCGCGTGCTTCTTCGCGCTCAAGCCGCATTTCCTGGGCATCCCGGCCCTGGTCGAGCTCTATGTCCTCTGGCGGGTGGGCCGGCCGGGTTTCCGGGATCCGGTGCCCTGG
Organism: Roseococcus pinisoli; assembly: GCF_018413645.1. Taxonomy (GTDB): domain Bacteria; phylum Pseudomonadota; class Alphaproteobacteria; order Acetobacterales; family Acetobacteraceae; genus Roseococcus; species Roseococcus pinisoli. Next base: position 879,350 of record NZ_JAHCDA010000002.1, on the reverse strand, counting down.
GTCATGGCGGTCGTCTGGATCGCCTATCTCGCGATGATCCAGCTCGCCTTCCCTGCCTACACGCAATTCGCGCTGCCGCTGGCGGTCGAGTTCTACCACAGCTCGGGCGGGCTGACCTGGGTGCTGGCGAACGAACGGATGGCGCCTTCGATACTGGTCATGCTGCCGGCCGCCGCCATCGCCCTGCGCCGGCCGCGCGGGCTCGCCCCCGTGCTGGCGCTTGCGGGGCTGGCGGCGCTGGCCGCGGCGCTCATCCAGATGCGCGGTTGGACCTACCACGCCATGCCGTTCAAGCTGCTGGGCAGCCTGCTGGCGGCGCAGCTCACGGGCCGCTGGCTGGACGCGAACCTCCGCACGCCGGCCAGAGCCGCCCCGGGCTTCGCGGCCCTGACCGCCGGCTTCTTCACGCTCCAGGCGCTGTTGAATGGCGAGACCTGGCGGGCGGTCTCGTTCGAGGGTTCCTGGCCCGGGGTCATCGCGGCGGAGATCGGCAGGGATGCGCCGGGCGGGCGCGTGCTCGTCCTCGCGCCCGGCATCCACCCGATCTTTCCGGCGATCAACTATGCCCATGCGCTTTCGACCCTGCCGACTCTCAACAACTGGCTGGTCCAGGCCGCGAACGAGACGTGCCTGCCCAACGGCGCGCGCTACCGCGAACCCAGCGAGATGGGCGTGGGCGAGCGCCTGATCTGGGATGCCGTCACCCAGGGCATGGCACACCGGCCCCCGGAGGCCTTGATGGTCGCGCGTGACACGTCCATCCCCTTCTGCGGCCGGGACTTCGATTACCTCGAATATTACGGCCGTGATCCGGGCTTCGCCGCGGCGCTGCAACGCTACCGCCTGAAGGCCGATTTCGCCGGCTACCGGATTTTCCAACGCGAGGACCCATGACCTACCAGGACTATGTCGGCCGCACCGAAACCCAGGAGGATCGGTTGGACCCGCGCCTGGTCGCCGGCCTGGCCGCCACGCTCGACCGGCCGGTTCCCGAGGGAGAGATCCCGCCGCTCTGGCATTGGATGCTCTTCCAGGATTGGCGCCGGCCGGACGGCGTCGGGACCGACGGCCATCCGAAGCGCGGCGGCTTCTTGCCGCCCGTCGACGACCTGCCGCGCCGCATGTGGGCCGGCGGAAGGCTGGAATTCACCTCCAACGCCCTGCGCGCCGACGAGGTGGTGCGCCGCCGTTCGACCATCACCGCGGTCTCCGAGAAGTCGGGCGGCTCGGGCCGGCTGGTCTTCGTGACGGTGCGGCACGAGGTCAGCGGCGCCGCCGGCCCGGTGCTGCATGAGGAGCAGGACATCGTCTATCGCGGTGCCGAGGGCGCGGCCGTGCGCGCGGGCGAGGCGGCGCCGGACTTCGCGGCCGATGCGCGGCTGGATCTCCTGCCCGATGCCCTCCTGCTGTTCCGCTACTCCGCGCTGACCGGCAACGGCCACCGCATCCATTACGACCGCCCCTATGCCACGGGCGAGGAGGGCTATCCCGGCCTCGTCGTCCACGGCCCGCTGCAGGCGACCTTCCTGGCCCAGACCATCCTGGAGGCGGCACCCGGCCTTAGGCTGCAGCGCTTCGCCTTCCGTGGCCGCCGCCCCGCCTTTGCCGACAATCCGCTGAGCGTGCTCGCGCGCGTCGAGGGCGATCGCGCCGTGGCCGAGACGCGTGACGGCACGGGCGCCATCTGTATGCAGGCCGAGGCCGTCCTTGGCTGAAGCAGCGCCGGGCCGGTCGACCAGCGGAGAGGCAGCTGTCCGAGGCCTCACCATCGCGCTGACGGGCTTCGTCATCATCACGCTGGCCGACGTCGCGGTGAAATTTGCCCTGCCGACCATCGGCGTTGTCGGCGCGCTGCTGTGGCGTGGGTGTGCCGGGGCGACGGCGGTTGCGCTGATGTCGCGTGGGCGCAACCTCTGGCCGCGCAATCTCCGGCTGATTTTGCTGCGTTCCTCGCTGCACTGCGCGAGCTCCATCATCTGGTATGTCGTCTGGGTCCGGGGCTACCGTCTCGCGGATTCCTATGCCGTCGCGGCCGCCGCACCGCTCCTGATGACGCTGCTCGCCATTCCCATGCTCGGCGAAAAGGTGGGCTGGCGGCGCTGGACCTCCTGTCTCGTCGGCTTCTGCGGCGTGCTGGTCATGCTGCAGCCCGGGGGCGACCTGTGGCGCTGGGAGACGGCGCTGCTGCTCGTCGCGGTCTGCGCCATGGCCGTCAGCCGCATCTGGACGCGCGTGCTGGCCGCCACCGACACCCCCACCACCATCGCCTTCTGGCTCATGCTCATCCACATTCCCTTCGGTCTCGCGGTGCTGCCCTTCCCGATCTTCTGGCCGGAGGTGGGGGGAGGGCCGAACCTATTCCCGTCCTTCACCCTGGTGCTGCTGCTCTGCTTCTTCGGCGCGTCCAACGCGGTGGCGCATATGCTCTTCTCGCGCGGCTATGCGCTGGCGAGCGTCGCGACCCTCGCGCCGCTGGAATACACGCCGCTCCTCTGGGGCCTGGCCCTGGGCTTCGTCATCTTCGGCGAGGTCCCGGCTTGGACCACGCTCGGCGGTGCGGCCATCGTTATCTGCGCCGGCATTTACAACGTTCATCGCGAGCGCGTGCGCCGCGCCGAGGAAAGGGCGAAACGTGCCGCTGAGGCATGACGCGCGCCGCGGCGCGCTGCTCATGCTGGCCGCGACCGCGCTCTTCACCATCATGGGTGCGCTGATCAAGCTGATCGGCGACCGCGTCCACTTTTTCGAGATCATGTTCTTCCGCAGCCTCTTCGCGATGCCGGTGGTGCTGGCCATCGTGCTGCGCATGGGCAATCCGCAGCTCGCGACGAAGCGGCTGCCGGCCCATGTGCTGCGCGCCCTGACCGGCGCGGCGGCCATGGCCTGCTCCTTCTACTCGCTGACCCTGCTGCCCTTCGCGGAGCAGACCGCGCTCACCTACACCACGCCCATCTTCGCGACGCTGCTGGCCATCCCCTTCCTGGGCGAGAAAGTGGGCGTGCACCGGTTCAGCGCGGTCGGCCTTGGCTTCGTGGGCGTGCTGGTGATCGCGCTGGGGCAGGGGGCTTTCGGCGGGCAGGTCGATCCGTGGATCGCCATCGGCATGGGCCTCGCCACCATCCACGGCCTTTTCTCCGCCTCGAGCACGCTGCTGGTGCGCACCCTTTCCGGGACCGAGCGGTCGACCACCATCGTCATCTGGCAGTCCCTGTTGACCACGGCCCTCACTGCCCTGGCCTTGCCTTTCGTCTGGACGACGCCTTCGTGGGAGACCTTCCTGGTGCTGATCGCTATCGGCGGCGTGGGCGGCGTGGCGCAGGTGATGTTGACGGAAGCCTATGCCAGCGCGCAGGTCTCCTCGCTCGGGGCCTATTCCTATACGGGCATCCTCTGGGCCGTGGTCATCGGCTGGCTGTTCTTCGGCGAGCAGCCCGGCTGGCCGACCTTCCTGGGCGCGGGCTTGATCGTTCTTGCCGCCCTCTACATCCTGCGCCGCGAGATGATCCGCGCCGCGCAGAAGAAGTCAGGAGCCAGGCCTTGAATATTCCCTTCCGGCGCGAGGACGCGCTGGTGTCCGGCGAGGTGGAGACCATCGCCCCCGGCGTGCGCCGCCTGCTCTGCGATAATCCGAGCGCCTTCACCTTCCGCGGCACCAACACCTATCTGATCGGCACCGGCAGCTCCGTCGCGGTGCTCGATCCTGGGCCGGTGAACGAGGCGCATCTCGCCGCGATCCTGGACGCCACGCGCGGCGAGACCATCACACAGATCGTCGTCTCGCACACGCATCGGGACCATTCGCCCGGCGTGGCGCCGCTGAAGGAGATCACCGGCGCCACGACCTACGGCTACGGCCCGCACGCGACGCCTGGCGTCGGCGGCGACGAGAGCTTCGTCCCCGAGATCCGCCTGGCCGACGGCCAGACGGCGGAGATCGGCGGCCGTGCGGTGACGTCGCTGTTCACGCCCGGCCATTGTGGCAACCATCTCTGCTTCGCATTGGACGGCACCGGCATCCTCTTCAGCGCCGACCACGTGATGGCCTGGTCCACCAGCGTCGTCAGCCCGCCCGATGGCAGCATGCGCGCCTATATGGACAGCATCGCGAAGCTCCGCGCGCGCGAGGGCATCGACACGCTCTACCTCCCGGGCCATGGCCCGAGCCTGCCGGACCCGATGCCCTTCCTGGATGGCCTTTCGGCGCACCGGCAGAAGCGCGAAGAGCGCATCGTCGCGGCCCTGCGCGATCGTGGGCCCTCCACGGTCGAGGCGCTGGTCGGGCCGGTCTACGGCCCGCTCGATCCAAAGCTCGTCGCAGCAGCGGGGCGCAGCATGCTGGCGCAGCTCCTCATGCTGGAGGAAGAAGGCGCAGCGGCCAGGGACGGCGAGGTCTGGAAGCTTAATTGAGGGGGCTCTGCCCCCTCAAACTCCCCTGCCAGGGCTTTTGGCCCTGGACCCTGGGGTTTTTTCAGGGAGGCGACTATCGCGGCCCTGGATGCGGATGAACTGGCGGTGCACGCGCTCCGCCGCCGGCGTCGCCAGCCAAGCCTCGAATTCCTCGAGGATCATCGCAGTGATCTTGGCCACGGGCTGCGCGTGCAGCTCCGTCAGCGCGAAGAAGCGGATCTCCTCGAGCTCGCCCGAGCCGCGGATCTCGCCCGTCGCGTGGCGCGCCTCGGCGATCAGGAAGCGCGCGTGGAAGCGCATCGGGCGATCGGCCGGCGTGATCGCGCGTGTCAGATAGCTCAGCGGCGCGAAGTCCGGGCGCAGCGTTTCGCCCTCCATCCGGCCCACCACCAGGCCGGCCTCCTCATGCAGCTCGCGCAGCGCGCAATAGGCGAGCGCCCGTGCGCGGGCCGGCGTGCCGCTGATCTCCAGCAGGCGGCGTGTCTCGGCGGAAAGGGCGCTGATCGGCTGCGCGCGGTGGTCGTCGTGATCCACGCGCCCGCCGGGGAAGACCAGCACGCCCGGCATGAAGCGCAGATTGTGGTGCCGCCGGCCCATCAGGATCTCGATGCCGCGCGGGCCATCCTTCCAGAGGATCAGGCTGGCCGCGTCCTTGGGCCGTACGGCCCGCCTCGGCGGGCGGCCGCCCTGGTCGGCGCCGCCGGGATTGTCGTCCTGCGTCGGGGCGGCGGCGGGTTGCTTCACGTGGTCAGTCAAGCGCGAAGCCACGCGATCTGAGCCATGTCCTGAACCCCGCCCGCTCCGGTACGGAAAGCTGCCGGGCCACGTTCTCGGTCCAGCTGCAGCCTTCCGGCGCCGAGCCATGCACTTCCGGATAGCGCGGTTTGGCCTTCTCGCGCCGCGCGTCATAGGCGGCGAGGGCGGCTTCCTCGCCCTCGGTCGAGTAGCGGTCGCGATGGATCACCACGGAGGGCGGCAGGCGCGCGCTGGGCTCGTTGCGCGCGGAAGGCCAGCCCAGGGTCAGTCCCGCGATGGGGAAAACGCCCTTGGGCAGCGAGAGCAGCGGCCCGACTTTCTCCAGGTGGTTGCGCACATAGCTGATGGGGCAGGTGCCGAGGCCCGCAGCCTCGGCAGCCGCGATGGTCATGCCCAGGGCCAGCGCGGAATCCACCGTCGCGTTCAGCAGGGTGTCGAGGTTGTCGTTCGCGTGCTCGCGGCCGGCGCGGGCGGTGATGTCGCGGTTGCGGCGGATATCGGCGCAGAAGATCAGCAGGACGGGCGCGTCCTTGATCCAGGGCATGCTGCCGATCCAGTCGGCGATGGCGGCGATGCGGGCCTTGTCCTCCAGCACGACGATGGAGAGCTGCTGCATGTCGCTCTTGCTCGGCGCCGATTGCGCGGCGGCGAGCACGGTGGCGAGCAGCGGCTCCGGGATGGCGTCGGGCTTGTAGCGGCGCGTCACGCGCCGATCGAGGATCGCGGCCAGCGCGGGCGGGATATCGGCCGGCGGCTCGAAGGGGAGGTGGCCGAAGCGGGCCTCGATCAGGGGACGAGGATCGGTCATGCGCGTACCACCCAGGCATCGGCGACGGTGACGCCGCTCTCGTGAATCATCAGGGGATTGACCTCTGCCTCGGCGATGTCGGGCATGGTCGCGAGGCGCGAGACGGCGACGATGGCCTTCACCAGCGCCTCGACATCGCCCTTCGGCAGGCCGCGCCAGCCCTCGATGACGCGCAGCGCCCGGACTTCGGCGATCATCTCGCGCGCGCCCGCCTCGTCGACGGGGGCGAGGCGCAGGGCCACGTCGCGGTGCAGTTCCGCCAGCACGCCGCCGGCGCCGAGCAGCACCACGGGGCCGACCTCGGCATCGCGCCGGAAGCCAAGGATCACCTCGGACAGGCCGCTCGACATGGGCTGGACGAGGAAGCCGGTGAGCCGGGCTTCCGGGGCAGCGACGTTCACGCGCGCTTCCATCCGCGCCGCGGCTTCGGCAAGAGCTTCCGCATCGGGGAGGTTCAGCGCGACGCCGCCGGCCTCGGTCTTATGCGCGATATCGGGCGACAGGATCTTCAACGCGACGGGGTAGCTCATCCCCTCCGGAACATCCGCGACATCGCCCATCCGCGCATAGGGCGTGGCGAGGCCCAGCGCGGCGAAGAGGTCGCGTGCATCGCCCTCGTCGGGCGCTTCGGCCAGATCGAAGAAGGGCGGCATCGAGATGTCGGCCGGGACGGGCGCACGCCAGTCGAGATAGGCGCGCAGGGCGTCGGCCAGGCTTTCTGGCGTGCGGAAAGCGGGGATACCGGCCTCGGCCAGCAGCCGCAGCGAGGCATCGGCCTGGGGAACCAGGAAGGCCGCCACAAGCTTCTCCGCGCCCACCGCGTCGCGGCCGCGCAGAATGCCGGCCACCGCATCGGCGGGGCGGAACTGGGCGGAGGAACCGATGACGGGGATGACCGCATCCGTATCGCCGGCGGCGGCCAGCGCGGTGATGGCGGCCTCGATGCGCTCGGGCCTGGTGCCGGCCAGCGTCATGTCGAGCAGCCGACCATGCGGATGCATGTCGACGGCGTGCAGCTTTTCGGTCGCGGCGGCATCCGGCGCGCGCGCCTCGATGCCGGCCACGCCCAGCGCGTCCACGACCATGGCGCCGCCGCCGCCCGTCGTCGTCAGGACCGAGACGGCGCGATGCGGCTGGGCGAGGGGCTTGCGGCCGAGCACCAGTGCCGGCAGCTCCAGGAAGCTCTCCAGCATGGTCGCGCGCAGGATGCCGTTGGCACGGAAGAAGGCCTCGGCCGCGGCATCGCTGCCGGCCAGCGCGCCGGTATGGCTCGTCGCGAGCTCGGCGCCGTAGCTCGACCGGCCGAGCTTGTAGGCGATGAGCGGCTTGCCGGCCGCATGGGCGAGGCGCGCGGCCTCGACGTAATGCTCGGGCGCGCGGATCGCCTCCAGGAAGAGCATCACGGCATCCACGCCCGGATCCTGGACCAGCATGGCGGCGATCTCGCCGGCCGTGAGATCGGCCTCGTTGCCGGTCGCGATCAGGTGGCTGAAGCCCAGGCCGCGCGCGGCGCCGCGGCTCATGATCGCGCCGAGCATGGAGCCCGACTGACTGACCAGCGCCAGGCGACCGGGCGGCAGCGTCTCCGCCTCCAGCGCCGCGTTCACGCTGGCCGCGATCTTCTCGGGGATATTGATGATGCCCATGGAATTGGGGCCGAGCAGCCGCAGGCCGGCGGCCTTCGCGGCGGCAACGCAGCGGTCCTGCAGCGCCTGGCCCTCGGGCCCGGCCTCGGCGAAGCCGTCGGCCAGGATGCAGGCGACCTTGGCGCCCTTGGCCGCGACCGCGGCAATCTGCGATTCCACCTGCCCGGTGCCGAGCAAGATATAGGCGAAGTCGATGGAGCCGGGGATGTCCTCCACCCGGGCAAAGGCGCGCTCGCCCAATACTTCGGACGCGCGCGGATTGACCGGGTGAAGGGCACCGCCATAGCCGTGCTTGCGCAGGTAGATCTGTGCGCGCGCCGTGAGGCGCGCGGGGTCGCCCGAGGCGCCGATGAGCGCGATGCTGGAGGGCGCGAGCAGCGCCCTCATGGCGAAACGCGCCCCGGCGCCCCGGACGTGGGCCTCACGTCAGACGGGATCCCAGCTGAACACGTCACCCGAGCGTTCCATCGGCACGAAGCTGGAGCGGAAGGCCGGCAGCGCGATCTCGGCAATCTTCTCCGGCGTCCAGCCCGGCTCGCTGTGCACGGAGCGGATCGGACGGTTCTGGCTGAACAGGAACAGCTCATGCATGCGCGGCGCGAAGATCTGGCCGGTGACCTCCTTCGCGGCGTCCGAGGCGAGGAACACCGCGAGCGGCGCGTTCTTCTCCGGGCCCATGCGCATGATGCGCTCGACGCGCGCCTTCTGCTCCGGCGTCTCGGCCGGGATGGAGCTCGTCATGCGCGACCAGGCGAAGGGCGCCAGGCAGTTGGAGCGCACGTTGTAGCGCTTCATGTCGAGCGCGATGGACTTCGACAGCGCGACGATGCCGAGCTTGGCCGCCGAGTAGTTCGCCTGGCCGAAGTTGCCGATGAGGCCCGAGGTGCTGGTGATGTGGACGAAGCTGCCGCTTTCCTGCTTGCGGAAATGCTCGGCGGCGGCGCGGCTCATGAAGAACGTGCCGTTGAGGTGCACGTTGATGACCGACAGCCACTCTTCCGGCGTCATGCGGTGGAAGATCTGGTCGCGCAGGATGCCCGCGTTGTTCACCACGATGTCGATCTTGCCGAAGGCGTCGATCGCGGTCTGGATGATCTTCTTGGCGTTGTCCCACTCGGAGACGCTGTCCGTGTTGATGACGGCCTGGCCGCCCTTCTGCTCGATGATCGCCTTGGTCTGCTCGGCCGGGGAGGCGGAGAAGCCCTCGCCGCCCAGCGAGGCGCCGATGTCGTTGATGACGACCTTCGCGCCGGCCTCGGCCATGGCGATGGCGATCTCACGCCCGATGCCGCCACCCGCACCGGTGACGACGGCAACCTTGTCCTTGAGCATCATAGTCGCGATTCCTCCTACCGAATGGTCGGTCGGAAGCTAGAACGCAGAGCGGGAAGCGTGAAGGCCCGGGGGGCGCTTTGTCGGCCACGCCTGGTTTGGAGCTCGGTACCGCCGGATGGTCGCGAATGTGGGTGCCCGGCGCCCGCGCTTCCTGGCGCGAGGCAGGCCAGGGCGCTTGACGGCTTTCCTTCGGCTTCCAAATATAGCACAAACTAAATTGTGCTTGTCTCACCCGAATGTGATCCGGCGGCGTGATTGTTCGGTCGGCGCGATAGGAGACTGTGATGGCGCCGTTCGCTTCCCGCCGGGTCCTGCTCGGCGCTCTTCTGACCGGGATCGCCAGCCCGCGCCTGGCGCGCGCCCAGGCCCCTGGCGCCCCCAAGCGCGTGGTCGCGACCTTCACCGTCCTGGCCGACATGGCGCGGAACGTCGCGGGCGAGGGCGCCGTCGTGGAGAGCCTCACCCGGCTGGGCGCCGAGATCCACGACTATGACCCGACGCCGCAGGACGTCGCCCGGGCGCGCGGCGCCGATCTCGTGCTCTGGAACGGCATGGGGCTGGAGCGCTGGTTCGAGCGCTTCTTCAGCCGCGTGGGCCAGGTGCGCCAGGCGGTGCTGACCGAGGGCGTAACGCCCATCGGCATCGGCGAGGGGCCCTATCAGAACCAGCCCAACCCGCATGCCTGGATGTCGCCGCGCCTCGCGCTGACCTATGTGGAGAATATCCGCAAGGCGCTGACGGAGCTGGACCCCGCGCGCGCCGAGCTTTTCGCCGCCAATGCGGCCGCCTATTCCGAGCGCATCCGTGCCCTGGACGCGACGCTCCAGGCCCGCCTCGCCACCATTCCGGAGGAGCGGCGCGTCCTCGCCACCTGCGAGGGCGCCTTCAGCTACCTGACCCGCGACTACGGCCTGCGCGAGGCCTATCTCTGGGCCATCAATGCCGAGGAGGAGGGCACGCCGCGGCAGGTGCGCGCGCTGATCGACGAGCTGCGCCGCAGCCGCCCGCCCGCCGTCTTCTGCGAGAGCACGGTCAACGATCGGCCGATGCGACAGGTGGCGCGCGAGGCCCGGACCCGCTTCGGCGGCGTGCTGCATGTGGACAGCCTCACCGCCGCCGACGGGCCGGCGCCCACCTATCTGCGGCTGCTTGAGGCCAATGCGGATACCATCCTCCAGGCTTTCGGCGCCGAGCAGGCCTCCCGCTGATGGCGGCGGAGAGGCCGTTCGACCTCGCCGTCGAGGATCTCACCGTCGTCTATCCGAACGGCCACACGGCGCTGCGCGAGGCGAGCTTTCGTCTCGGCGCCGGCACGGTCTGCGGGCTGGTGGGCGTGAACGGCGCCGGCAAGTCCACGCTGTTCAAGGCCATCATGGGCCTTGCCCGCCCCAGCGCCGGGCGCGTGCTCATCGCGGGCGAGCCGGTCGAGGCAGCGCTGCGGCGCAATCGCGTGGCTTATGTGCCGCAGAGTGAGGATGTCGACTGGACCTTCCCTGTGCGCGTGCGCGACGTGGTGATGATGGGCCGCTACGGGCACATGAACATCCTGCGTATTCCCCGTGCGGCGGACCGCGAGGCGGTGACGGCCGCGTTGGCGCGGGTCGGCCTCGAAACCTTGGCCGACCGGCAGATCGGCGAACTCTCGGGCGGGCAGCGCAAGCGCGTCTTCCTGGCACGCGCCCTGGCGCAGGGCGCACGGCTGCTGCTGCTGGACGAGCCCTTCACCGGCGTCGACGCGACGACGGAACAGGCGATCATCGCCCTGCTGCGCGCTTTTGCCGGGGAAGGGGGCATCGTCCTCGTCTCCACGCATGACCTCGACAGCATTCCGACCTTCTGCGACCGGGTCGTGCTGGTGAAGCGGACGGTGGTGGCGGCGGGCCCGACCGCGGAGGCCTTCACCGAGGAGAACCTGCGCCTCGCCTTCGGCAGCGCCCTGCGGCGGCCGGGCCTCGCGCCGCGGGAAATCCAGGGACAGCCCGCCTGATGGCCGAGGAGCTGCTGATCCCCTTCCAGTACGATTACATGTTGCGCGCGATGGCCATCGCGGCACTGATCGGCGCCGTGGCGGGGCTGCTCTCCTGCTACGTCGTGCTCAAGGGCTGGTCGCTCATGGGCGATGCGTTGAGCCATGCGGTGGTGCCGGGGGTGGTGCTGGCCTGGCTGGGCGGCATTCCCTTCGCGATCGGCGCCTTCGCCTCCGGCCTGCTGGCGGCGGCGGCAATGGCCGGCCTGCGCGGCCGCACGCCGCTGCGCGAGGATGCCGTCATCGGCGTGGTCTTCACCGGCTTCTTCGGCGCGGGCCTGTTCCTGCTCTCGCTCTTCCCGTCCAACGTGCGGCTGCAGACCATCCTCTTCGGCAACGTGCTCGGCATCGCCGACCTCGACATCCTGCAGATGGCGATCATCTCGGTGATGGTGGTCCTGGCGCTGGCCGTGAAGGGCCGAGACCTGATGCTCTCGCTCTTCGATCCGGTGCAGCTGGTCGCCATCGGCGGCAGCCCGGGCGCGATGCGGCTGCTCCTGCTCACCCTTCTGGCCGCGACGGCGGTGGCCGGGCTGCAGGCGGTGGGGGCGGTGTTGGTAATCGGCATGTTGGTCATCCCCGGCGCCACGGCCTACCTGCTGACAGACCGCTTCGGCCGGATGACGGCCATCGCCGCAGCGATCGGCGCGGGCACCGGCCTGCTGGGCGCCTATCTCAGCTACTTCCTGGACGGCTCCACGGGCGGCGTCATCGTCGTGTCCCAGGCGCTGATCTTCCTGGTCGCGCTCGTCGCTGCGCCCCGGCACGGCATCCTGGCCTCCCGCCGGGCGGTGCGGCGCACGCTTTCCGCATGACGGCGCTGCTCGAGCCCTGGACGCACGGTTTCATGCAGCAGGCGTTGGTCGTCGGGTTGCTGGTGGCCGTGCTGTCGGCGATCCTTTCCTGCTTCGTCGTGCTCAAGGGTTGGTCGCTCATGGGCGATGCGGTCAGCCATGCCATCCTGCCCGGGGTCGTCGGCGCCTATCTCCTCGGCATCCCACTGGTGCTCGGGGCCTTCGTGGCCGGCCTCGCCTGCGCGCTGGGCGCCGGCGCGATCCGGCAGTTCAGCCGCGTGAAGGAGGACACGGCCATGGGCGTGGCCTTCAGCGGGATGTTCGCCCTGGGCCTGGTGATGCTCTCCCAGGTGCGGTCGAACGTACATCTCTCGCATGTGCTGTTCGGGAGCATCCTGGGCATCGAGCAGGAGGATTTCTGGCAGGTCCTGGGCATCACGACCGCGGCCCTGCTGATCCTGGCCATCCGCGGGCGGGACCTGGTGCTGTATTGCTTCGACCCGGGCCAGGCCCGCGCGATCGGCCTGAATGTGGGGCGGCTGCGCCTGCTGCTGCTGGTCGTGCTGGCCGCCAGCATCGTGGCCGCCGTTCAGGCCGTCGGCGTCATCCTGGTCGTGGCGCTGCTGATCACGCCGGGCGCGATCGGCCTTCTGCTGACGGTGCGCTTCGGCCATATGGTGATGGTGGCCGTGACGGCGGCCTGCCTCTCGGTCATCGCCGGCATTCAGATGAGCTTCATGATGAATGCCTCGACGGCGGGCTCGATCGTGGTGGTGTTGACGGGGCTTTTCGTCCTGGCCCTGCTGGGCTCGCCGCGCCACGGCCTGCTGCGCCGGCGCCCGCGCGCGGTCATCGCCGATCCGGACTGAGCCGGACCGGCCTTCACGTCAGACGTGGAAGCTCTCGCCGCAGCCGCAGCGGCCCTTCTCGTTAGGGTTCACGAAGGTGAACCCCGCGCTCATCGCCCGGACCTCGTAGTCCATCATCGTGCCGATGAGGTAGAGGCTGGCCTTGCGGTCCACGAGGATGGTCACGCCCTTGTCGGTCACGCGCTCGTCGCCGGGCGCCTGGGTGTCAACGAAGCTGAGGTCGTAGGCGAGGCCGGAGCAGCCCTTCGTCTTCACGCCGATATGCAGGAGCTTGCCGGCCTCGGCCTTGGCGTAGAGCGCGCGCAGGCGCTCGGCTGCGCCATCGGAGACGCTCATCAGTGGGGGCAGTTCGCGCTTGACCCGCGGGCTGGGGGCGGAGGTGATGCTCATCGCGTGTCTCCTGTCAGTACATGTTGAGGGCGAGGCGCGCGTCTTCGCTCATGCGCGACTGGTCCCAGGGCGGATCCCAGACGATCTCGACCTGGCAGTCCGTGACGCCGGGCACCTGTCGGATGGCCTCTTCGGTCATGCCGGGAAGCTCCTGCGCCGAGGGGCAGGAGGGGGTGGTCAGCGTCATCTCGACCTTCACCTTCCCCGCATCGTCGAACTCGATGGCGTAGATGAGGCCGAGCTCATACACGTCGACCGGAATCTCGGGATCGAAGACGGTCTTGATCGCGGCGATCACGCCCTCCTCGGTGACCTGCGGGAGCATCTCGCCCTCGGGGGTCCAACTCCCATGGTTCGTGGTGGCCGGTTCACTCACTGCTCGTCTCCTTGACGCCGGCCAGGGCGGCGTCCAGCGCATTCCAGGCCAGGGTCACGCATTTTACCCTGCTGGGGAACTTGTGCACGACAGCGAAGACAGACAAGCGGCGAAGCCCATCATTGCTGTCATCGCCGATCCCCGTCTTCGCGATCCCGGCCGCGCGGCGGCCGAGGTCGGTGGTCTCGGCGCGGGTCATGCCGGGGACCAGCGCCGTCAGCAGCGAGGCGCTGGCTTGGCAGATCTCACAGCCGCGCGCGACGTGGCGCGCTTCGCGGATACGCTCGCCGTCCAGGCTTACATAGATGTCCACCCGGTCGCCGCACATCGGATTGTCGCCGCGCGCCGTGGCATCGAAGCTCGCGGGCCTGCCTTGATGGGCCGGATCCCGCGCGAGCTCCCGCAGGGTCCGCGAATAGAGGTCGGCGATATCGCCGGCACCGGAGGGGCTGGCCGCCTCGTTCACGGCGCCGCTCCCTGGTTGCTCTGGCGATCGGGCGGGGTCATGCGAAGAACTTCCGGGCCTCCGTGAGCTTCACCGTCAGGAGGTCGATCTCCTCCGCCGTCGTGTAGAGGCCGAAGGAGGCTCGCGTCGTGCCACCCTCCAGGCCGAAGCGCGCATGCAGCGGCTCCGCGCAATGGCGGCCGGCCCGCACGGCGATGCCGTGGCGGTCGAGATAGGTGGAAAGATCGTGCGGATGCACCCCGTCCAGGGAGAAGGCGAAGACGCCGCCGCGATCCTGCGCGCCGCCGATCAGCGTCAGCCCCTCGATCCGGGGCAGGACGGCCATGGCGTGGTCCACCAGCGCGCGCTCATGCGCCTCGATGGCGCCCATGCCGAGGGTGGTCACGTAGTCGATCGCGGCATGCAGGCCGACGGCCTCGACGATCGGCGGCGTGCCAGCCTCGAAGCGGGCAGGGGCCTCGGCATAGGTGGTGCGCTCGAGGGTGACGCTGCCGATCATGTCGCCGCCGCCCAGGAAGGGCGGCATGGCGTCGAGCAGCGCGCGCTTGCCGTAGAGCACGCCGATTCCCGTCGGGCCGTAGAGCTTGTGGCCGGTGAAGACGTAGAAATCGGCGTCGATCGCCGCCACGTCCACATGGCGGTGCACGGCGGCCTGGCTGCCGTCGAAAAGGACCTTGGCGCCCGCCGCATGCGCCATGCGGGCGATCTGCGCGGCCGGCGTCACCGTGCCCAGGACGTTGGACATATGCGTGACCGCGACCAGGCCGACCTTGCCGTCCGCCAGCTTGGCCGCGAGGTCATCGAGGTCCAGCTCGCCACGGTCGTTCACGCGGACATAGCGCAGGCCGATGCCGCGATTCTCGTCGCGCAGCATCTGCCAGGGCACCATGTTGGCGTGGTGCTCGATCTCGGAGGTCAGCACGAACTGGCCGGGCTTCAGCACCCCGCGCCCGTAGCTATGCGCCACAAGGTTGATCGCCACAGTGCTGTTGGAGGTGAAGACGATCTCCTCCGGCTCGGCCGCGCCGAGGAAGCGCTGCACCGCCACGCGCGCGGCCTCATAGGCCTCGGTCGCCGCCTCGCTGAGCGCATAGGCGCCGCGATGGACGTTGGCGTAGGAGGTTTCGAGACAGCGCGTCATCGCCTCGATCACCGCGCGCGGCTTCTGGGCCGAGGCACCACTGTCGAGGAAGGTGAGCGGCTTGCCGTGCACCGTCGTCGACAGGATCGGGAAATCCTGGCGGATGCGCGCGACGTCGAAGGTCGCGGCGGTCCCGGGGGCGATGATCGTGTCCATGTTCAGGCGGCCTCTCGTTCCCACCAGCCCTCGGTCGCCTCGGCCAGGGCGGCCTGGGCGATGGGGTCGGTGACACCTTCCACGGCTTCCACCAGGAAGGCCTGCACCAGCATGGCGCGGGCCTGCTCGGCGGGGATGCCGCGGGCGCGGAGATAGAAGAGCTGCGCCTCGTCCAGCGCGCCGACCGTCGCGCCGTGGCTGCACTTCACGTCGTCGGCGTAGATCTCGAGCTGGGGCTTGGCGTCGATCTCGGCCTCCTCGGAGAGGAGGAGGGCCTGGTTCATCTGGTAGCCGTCGGTGCGCTGCGCCGCCTGGCGGACCAGGATCTTCCCCTGGAACACGCCGCGCGACTTGCCGGCCAGCACCGTCTTGTAGGTCTGGCGGCTGGCGCAGTCGGGGGCAGCGTGGTCGAGGAAGGTGGTCGTGTCGGCATGCTGGCCGTCGCCGGCGAGCTGCGCGCCGTTCATGTGACAGGCCGCCTTGGGCCCGAGAAGGCTGGCATGGATCTCGTTGCGGACGAGGCGCGCGCCGGCGTTCAGCGTGAAGTTGTCATAGGTGCCGCCCGCCTGCACCGCCGCATGGACGGTCGAGAGCTGGAAGCCCGCGCGCCCCTCGCGCTGGATGCGCACATGGGACAGCGTGGCGCCCGCGCCCACCGCGATCTCGAAGACCGGGTTGTGCAGATAGGTCGCCTCGGCCGGGCCCAGGCTGGTCTCGATCAAAGTGAGGGAGGCGCCGTCGCCCAGGCGGATCAGGTGCCGGGGATGGAAGGCGATGGGGCGGCTGGCATGGCTCGCCACGCTCAGCATCTCGATCACGCCGCCCTCGGCGCCGGCCGGGAGGTCGAGCAGCAGCCCGTCCTCGAACAGCATGGTGTTCAGCGCCACCAGCGGCAGATCCTCGGCCAGCGCGCCGAGGCGGGATTCCGTGCCATCGAGCCCGGCGGCCAGCGAGCCGCAGGGATAGGCCTCCGGCATCACGGAAAGGTTTTCCGCAAAGCGGCCATCGACGAAGACGGCGCGATAGGGCGCACGCATCGGGGGCAGGGCCGGAGCCTCGGCCGCGAGCGTCAGCGCCTCGGAGAAGCCCGCCTGCGCGATGGGCGCGAGGTCGGTGTAGCGCCAGGCCTCGATGCGGCGGTTGGGCAGGCCGGCGGCGGCGAAGAACGCGGCGGCCTCGGCGCGCAGCTTCGCGAGCCAGGGCAGGCGGCCGCCGGGAAGATGCTCGCGCAGCCCCTCGAAGCGGGCGAGGAAGGCCCCCGCGGTGGAAGAGGCGGCGCTGGAGGTCTGGGCGTTCATGCCGCCACCTTCGCGTAGCCCTCCGCCTCCAGCTCCAGAGCGAGCTCCGGTCCACCGGACTTCACGATGCGGCCGCCCATCAGGACATGGACGCGGTCGGGGACGATATAGTCGAGCAGGCGCTGGTAGTGCGTGATGACGAGGGAGGAGAAGTTCGGGCCGCGCATGGCGTTCACGCCATCCGCCACGATCTTCAGCGCGTCGATGTCCAGGCCGGAATCCGTCTCGTCGAGGATGGCGAGCGTGGGCTCGAGGAGCGCCATCTGCAGAACCTCGTTGCGCTTCTTCTCGCCGCCCGAGAAGCCGACATTCACGTTGCGCTTCAGCATGTCGTCCGACATCTGCAGCGCCTTGATCTTGGCACGCGCCAGCTTGAGGAACTGCATGGCGTCCACCTCGGGCTCGCCACGATGCTTGCGCACCGCATTCACCGCCGTGCGGAGGAAATTGGCATTGCCCACGCCGGGCAACTCCACCGGGTACTGGAAGGCCAGGAAGACGCCCGAGCCGGCGCGCTCCTCCGGCTCCATGGCCAGGAGGTCGAGCCCGTTATAGGTCGCGCTGCCGCCGGTGATCTCATAGCCCTCGCGCCCGCTCAGCACGTAGGAGAGCGTGGACTTGCCAGAGCCGTTCGGGCCCATGATGGCGTGGATCTCGCCGGTCGGCACCTCGAGGTCGATCCCCTTGAGGATCTGCTTGCCATCGATTTCGGCGGTGAGGCCTTCGATCTTCAACATACTAACCAACGCTCCCTTCGAGCGAGATCGCCAGAAGCTTCTGGGCCTCCACGGCGAATTCCATGGGCAGCTCCTTGAGGACTTCACGGCAGAAGCCGTTCACGATGAGGCCCACTGCCTCCTCCTGCGTCAGCCCTCGGCTGCGGCAGTAGAAGAGCTGGTCCTCGGCGATGCGCGAGGTCGTGGCCTCGTGCTCCACCTTGGCCGTCGCGCAGCGGTTCTCGATATAGGGAACCGTATGCGCGCCGCACTGGTCGCCGATCAACAGGCTGTCGCACTGGGTGAAGTTGCGCGCGCCGGTCGCCTTCGGGCTGACCTTCACGAGGCCGCGATAGGTGTTCTGGCCCTGTCCGGCGCTGATGCCCTTCGAGACGATGGTGCTGCGGGTGTTCTTGCCCACATGCCACATCTTCGTGCCGGTATCGGCCTGCTGGTGGTTGTTGGTGATGGCCACCGAGTAGAACTCGCCCACGCTGTCGTCGCCGAGCAGCATGCAGGACGGATACTTCCAGGTGATGGCCGAACCGGTCTCCACCTGCGTCCAGGAAATCTTGCTCCGCGCGCCGCGGCAGGCGCCGCGCTTGGTCACGAAGTTGTAGATGCCGCCCTTGCCCTCGGCGTCGCCGGGGTACCAGTTCTGCACCGTGCTGTACTTGATGGTGGCGTCGTCCATCGCGACGAGTTCGACGACGGCGGCGTGCATCTGGTTCTCGTCGCGCATCGGCGCGGTGCAGCCCTCGAGGTAGCTCACATGGCTGCCGGCCTCGGCGATGATCAGCGTGCGCTCGAACTGGCCCGTGCTCTTCGCGTTGATGCGGAAATAGGTGCTCAGCTCCATGGGGCAGCGCACGCCCTTGGGGATGAAGACGAAGCTTCCATCCGTGAAGACGGCCGAGTTCAGGCAGGCGAAGTAGTTGTCGCCCTGCGGCACCACGCTGCCCAGATACTGCTTCACCAGCTCCGGGTGGTTCTGCACCGCCTCGGAGATCGAGCAGAAGATGATGCCTTCCTTGGCGAGGCGATCCTTGAAGGTCGTCGCCACCGAGACGCTGTCGAACACCATGTCGACGGCGATGCCCTGCAGGCGCTGCTGCTCCTGCACGGGGATGCCGAGCTTCTCATAGGTGCGCAGCAGCTCGGGATCGACCTCGTCCAGCGACTTCGGCACGGTCTTGTTGCTCGGTGCGGCGTAGTAATAGGCGTCCTGGTAGTCGATCTTCGGATATTTGACGGCGGCCCATTCGGGCTCCTCCATCTTCAGCCACATCGCATAGGCCTTGAGGCGCCATTCGAGCAGCCATTCCGGCTCGTTCTTCTTCGCGCTGATGAAGCGGACGATATCCTCGTTCAGCCCCTTCGGCGCGAACTCCATCGCGATGTCGGTCTCGAAGCCCCACTTGTAGCCGCCATCGTTCGCGGCCTGGACGGTTTCGAGAGTCTCTGCAACGGCAGCCATTACGACGCTCCTAGCTTGACTTGGCGACGAGGTGGTGGGGGGCCGGAAGGGGCATGAAGCCGCCAAGGCAGCCTCCTCCCACCAGATCGGCGACGGAGATATTGGCCAGCGCCTCGCGGATGGCGCGGTTCACGGGGTCCCATCGGCCGCGGACGGGGCAGCAATGCTCGCTCTCGCAGCCGCCCGCACCGCCCTCGACGCAGGCGGTGAGGGCGATCGGGCCGTCGAAGGCCACGATCACCTCGGAAAGCTTGATCTCGGTAAGGGGGCGGGTCAGCCGGTAGCCGCCGCGCGCGCCGCGCAGCCCCTCGACGATGCAGGATTGGGCGAGTATCTTGAGGACCTTCGCCACGGTAGGCTCCGCCAGGCCCGTCCGGGTGGCGAGACCTGGGGCGCTCAATAGCGGCGCATCGCTCTGGCCCATGCGGGACAGAACGACCACGGCGTAGTCGGTCAATCTCGAAAGCTTCAGCACCGCCCATACTCCTGCGATGAGCTCCAAATAGGACCAACTGCGTCCGCTTTGAAGGGGGCGAGTCGCTCTCAGCCATACTTTTCAATAAAAAAACCTTTCGGCTCAAGGCATGGCTGGGACCGGGCCTAGTCGCGGGCCTGGCGGCGGCCTCGCCGCCCGACGTAATCTTGCGCCGCGTCCCCAACCTCCGGGTGAATAACGATTGAATATCTCACGCTGATGACAGGCTGGGTCGTTCCGGGTAGTTCTGGATGTGCTGCATTGCAGTACGGACGCGTTGCCGCTGGAGAACACGCATGCCCATTCCGCCCGAAGGGGCGATGGATGGCGGCCCCGTCATCGATTGCCACCACCACCTGTGGGACCTCTCGCTCGGCAAACATGCCTGGCTGAGCCCGGAGGCCGGCCTCGCGGGACTTGGCGACCTCGCCTATCTGCGCCGCGACTATGGGCCGGCGGAGATCGCGGCGGACATTGCCGGCACCGGTGTGGTCGCCTCCGTCCATGTCGAGGCGTTGTGGGATGAGACGGATCCGGTTGGCGAAACCGCCTGGCTGGATACGCTCGCCCTGCCACCGGGCATCGCCGCGCGCTGCGTCGCCGCGGCGCCGCTTGCCGATCCCCATGTGGAGACGGTGCTGGCCGCTCAGGCGCGCCACCCGCGGGTCGCGGGCATTCGTCAGACCCTGCGCTGGCATCCCGACCCGGCGATGCGCTGGGGCGGTGAGAACCTCCTGGAAAACCCGGCCTGGCGGCGCGGCGTCGGACGGCTGACGCATCACGGCCTGCTGCTGGAGGTGCTGACCAACCCCTGGCAGGCGACCGCCATCGCCGAGCTGGCCGCCGACTTCCCCGACCTGCCGATCGTGGTGAATCACTGCTGCTCGCCGATGGACCGGGACGAGGCAGGGATCCGTCGCTGGCACGAAGGGCTGGCCGCGCTCGGCCGGCGCCCGAGCATCCATCTGAAGCTGTCGAACCTCGCGCGATACGCCCCCGCCTTCACGCCGGAGGCTGCGCGTGCGGTGCTGCAGCCCTGCCTGGACGCCTTCGGGGCCGAGCGCTGCCTCTGGGGGTCCGACTACCCGGTCGCCCGGCGCGAGCTCGGCTATGCCGCCACGCTCGACCTCTTCCGCCGCGCCATCGCGACGCTGCCGGCCGCCGCCCAGCGCGCCCTGCTGCATGACAATGCCGCCCGCCTCTACGGCATCGAGGCCGGCTGACCCTTATCCCACCGCAAAAGGACCTCAGTATGATCCGTCGACGTGCCCTGCTCGGCACCCTTTCCGCCGCCTCGCTCGCCGCCCCCGGCATCGCCCTCGGCCAGGATCGCAGGACGCTGCGCTTCGTGCCCTTTGCCGATCTGGCGGTCCTCGACCCCATCTGGACCACGGCCTACGTCACCCGCAACCACGCGCTGCTGGTGTTCGACACGCTGTACGGCCACGACGAGGCCTATGTGGCCCAGCCCCAGATGGTCGAGAGTCACGACGTCGCCGCGGACGGGCTGCGCTGGGCACTGAAGCTGCGCACGGGCCTGAAGTTCCACGACGGTTCGCCCGTGCTGGCCAGGGACTGCGTGGCCAGCATCCGGCGCTGGGGCGTGCGCGACGGCTTCGGCCAGCAGCTGCTGGCCGCCACCGCCGAGCTGAGCGCGCCCGACGACCGCACCATTCTCTTCCGGCTGAGCCGCCCGTTCCCCCAGCTCCCGGCAGCGCTGGGCAAGGGAACCAACAACATCTGCGTCATGATGCCCGAGCGCCTGGCGGCCACCGATCCGTTCCGCCAGGTCACCGAGATGGTCGGCAGCGGACCCTACCGCTATGCGGCGGCCGAGCGCGTGCCCGGGGCGACGAACGTCTATACCCGCTTCGAGGACTACGTGCCTCGCGAGGGTCGGGCGAGCTTCCTCGCCGGCCCGAAGATCGCGAAGCTCGACCGGGTCGAGTGGACCACCATGCCCGATCCGAGCAGTGCTTCAGGTGCGCTGCGCTCCGGCGGCATCGACTGGTGGGAACTGCCGCCGCCCGATCTGCTGCCGATGCTCCGCCGCACGCGCAACGTGAAGGTCGAGGTGCAGGATCCGAACGGCTATATCGGCGTGCTGCGCATGAACCATCTGCAGGCGCCCTTCAACGATGTGCGGGTGCGCCGCGCCGTGCTGTCGGTCGTCAATCAGGCCGATTTCATGCTGGCCGCCGCGGGTGAAGACCGCAGCGCCTGGCGCGAGGGCGTGGGCTTCTTCTGCCCCGAGACCCCCATGGCCAATGCGGCGGGGATGGAAGCGCTGACCGGTCCGCGCGACATCGAGAAGGCGAAGGCCGAGATCGCGGCCGCGGGTCACGCCGGCGCGCCGGTCACGGTGCTGGCGGCGACCGACCTGGCCATCCTCGATGCGGCCGGCCAAGTCACGCGCGACCTGCTGACGCGGCTCGGTTTCCGCGTGGAATACGTCGCGACGGATTTCGGCACGCTGATCCAGCGCCGCACCAGCAAGGAGCCCGTCGCGCGCGGCGGTTGGAGCGCCCTGAGCTTCTTCACCGGCGGCCTCGACCAGGCGAGCCCCGTCACCAACACCACGCTGTGGAGCAACGGCGCCAACGCTGCTCCCGGCTGGCCGGACAGCCCGCGCATCGAGGCGCTGCGCAGCGCCTGGATCGATGCGCCCGACCTCGCGGCGCAGCGCCGCGTGGCGGAGGAGCTGCAGCTCCAGGCCTTCCAGGACGTGCCCTATTGCCCGCTCGGGCAGTACCTCTTCGCCACGAGCTACCGGACCAGCCTGACCGGCGTGGGCAAGGGCTTCCCGGTGTTCTGGGGGCTGGAGAAGGGCTGAGCTTAGCCCGGCGCGCTGATACCGGCAGCGCGGCGCGAGGTCGGTGGCCTCGCGCCGTGCCGCGGTCGGCTGGCCGCGCCCTCTTCGGTTCATGATCGCTGGACGGATCTCTGGCGCGGGCCGAACATGGCGGGCAAGCCGGCCGAAGCCGGCAGCGAAGGAGGACCGAGAGTGACCCCGACCGCCAGGCTCCGCGCCCTGCTGGCCGAACCGCGCATGATCCGCGCGCCCGGCGTCTATGACGGCATCACCGCCAAGCTCTCCGAGCAGGCGGGCTTTCCCGCCCTTTATATGACGGGCGCGGGCACCTCGGCCTCGCTCGGCTACCCCGATTTCGGCCTGGTCACCCTGTCGGAGATGGCGGGCGCCGGCGCGGTGATCACCCGCTCGGTGAGCGTGCCGGTCATCGCCGATGCCGATACGGGATACGGCAACGAGCTCAACGTCACCCGCACCGTGCGCGAATACGAGCGCGCGGGCCTCGCCGGCCTGCATCTCGAGGACCAGGTGTTCCCGAAGCGCTGCGGCCATCTCGACGACAAGGAGGTCATCCCGCGCGACGAATACATCGCCAAGATCCGCGCTGCCGTCGCCGCCCGTCGGGACCCGGACTTCCTCCTGATCGCGCGCACCGATGCGGGAGCCGTGATCGGCTGGGACGAGGCCATCGAGCGGGCGAACCTCGCGCTGGAGGCGGGCGCGGACATGGCCTTCGTCGAGGCCGCGCGGACGCTGGAGCAGCTCGCCGAGATCCCGAAGCGGGTGCGCGGGCCCTGCCTGCTGAACATGGTCCGGGCCGGGAAGACGCCCGATCTGAGCCTCGGCGAGGGGGAGGCGATGGGCTACCGCCTCACCATCCTGCCCGGCCTGCTGCTCACCACCACCATGATGGCCTGCGACGAGGTGCTGAAGCAGGTGCGGGAGACCGACGCGCCGCCCTCCTCGGTGGGGGTTCCCTCCGTGCGCGACCGCTTCCGCCGTTGGGGCGCCGACGAATGGGATGCGCTGCGCACCCGCTTCCGCGACCCGATCGAGCGCAAGGCCGCCGAATAGGCGGGGCTCAACCCCGCAGGCGCGCCCCGGCGGCGGCGATGATGGCGCCGTAGCCGGCGGTTTCGCGCGCCAGATAGGCCGCGGCGGCCGAAGGAGGCGAGGGCGGGGCCGGGTCAAGGCCCGACTGCTCCAGGCGCTCCTTCGTCGCCGCATCGGCCAAGGTGGCGGCCATCGCGGCGGACCAGGCCGACTGCACGGCCGGCGCCATGCCCGGCGGGCCCAGCAACATGTACCAGGTGATCAGGTCGAAATCCCGGAACCCTGCCTCGGCCATGGTCGGTACTTCGGGAAAGGAAGCCGAGCGGGTGGGGCCGCTGACGGCCAGCGCCCGCAGCACGCCGCCGCGCAGATGCCCGGCGGCGCTGCTGAGCACGGGAAAGCCGAAGCCGCATTCATCCTTCATGACGGCCTCCAGCATCTGGCCGCCGCCGCGATAGGGGACATGGGTTACGGCCGGGTCGCCGCCCGCCCGCTGCAGGAAGAGCTCGGCCGCCAGCTGCGGCGTGGAGCCGATGCCGGAGGAGGCATACGAGGCGCGCCCCTGCTGGGCCCTGATCCAGGCCACGAGGCCGGCGACATCGCGCGCCGGGTGGTCCGTCGCGACCACCAGCACCATCGGCGTCGTGCCCCAGACCGAGAGGGGCGTGAAATCCTCGGTGGGCCGGTAGGTCACCGTCTCGGGCTGCACCATCGGCGCGATGACGAGCGAGGAGGGGTCGGCGAGGATGACGGTGTGGCCGTCGGCCGGCTGGCGGCGGATCCAGGCGAGGGCCAGCGCGCCGCCCGCGCCCGGCCGGTTCTCCACCACCACGGTCTGCCCCAGGGCCTGGGAGATCCGGGGTGCCGCGATGCGGGCCGCGATGTCCGAGGAGCCGCCGGCCGCGAAGCCATTCACCAGGGTGACGACGCGCTCGGGGAAGGCGGCCTTGGCCCGGCCGGGCAGGAGGAGCGGCGATGCCAGGGCCAGGGGCAGGGAGCCGAGCAGGGCGCGGCGGGAGGCATGGAACATCCTGGCGGAATCCTCTGATGGGTCCGATGGCCGTGTTCGTCGGCTTTCCTCCCGCCCAGCTTGTCACCCCGCGACGCTCCCCGCCAAGTGGGATCGCATCCTCAGCGCTTGCGGACGAATTCCGTCCGCAGGACCAGGCCCTTGATGCTCTCGTGCTTGCAGTCGATCTCCTCGTCATTGTCGGTGAGGCGGATCGAACGGATGACCGTGCCCTGCTTCAGGGTCTGGTTGGCGCCCTTCACCTTCAGGTCCTTGATGAGGGAGACGGAATCGCCGTCGGCCAGGATGTTGCCGGCCGCGTCGCGGACCTGCCGCTGCGAGGTCGCCGCTGCGGCGGCCGCAACTTCGCTGGCCGGGCGCCACTCGCCCGTGGCCTCGTCATACACATATTCGTCGTCGGGCATGTCCGCCTCTCCTGGGAATGGGGAACCTTGTTCACGGCCGGTCTAGCAGCCCCGCGCCGCACGCGTCTCCGGGACCGGCGACCGATGTCCTGGCCGGGCGTTCCAATGCCGCCACTCGAGGAGTCTCATGGCACGGCTATCCAAAGCCTTCCGGTTGATGCGGCGCATGGTCCGGCTGCAGGCCTCGGTCTTCAAGCTGCCGCCGCGCCCCCGCCGCGTCGTGGCCCGGCCTCTCGCCGATCCGCCGCCGCCAGCCGATCGCGTGACGGAGTTGCGCCGCTTCGGCTCCAACCCGGGGGCGCTGCGCATGTTCGTCTACGCGCCGCCGCAGCTGGTGGAAGCGGCGCCGCTCGTCGTGGTGCTCCACGGCTGCGGGCAGGATGCGGCCTCCTTCGCCACGCATTCCGGATGGATCGCGCTGGCGCGGCGGCAGGGCTTCCCCCTGGTCCTGCCGGAGCAGGTGCACGCCAATCACCGGAATCGCTGCTTCAACTGGTATCGCCCCGGCGATGTCGGTCAGGCCGGGGAGAGCCTTTCCATCCGGCAGATGATCGCGTTGGCGGCGCGGAGGTTCGGCAGCGACCGCCGGCGCATCTTCGTCGTGGGGCTTTCGGCCGGCGGGGCGATGGCCGGCGCGATGCTGGCCGCCTATCCGGCCCTCTTCGCCGGCGGGGCGATCGTGGCGGGCATGCCCGTCGGCGCGGCGAGTGGTTCTCTCATGGCGCTGCATCGCATGCACCGTGCCGATCCGCTGGGGAGCCGCGCCGCCCTCATCAATGCCGTCCAGGCCGCGTCGCCTGTCCGGAAGGGCGGCCGGTTTCCCCGCATCTCCATCTGGCAGGGCAGCGCGGACCGGACCGTCGACCCCGCCAATGCCGAGCTGCTCGCCGCGCAATGGAGCGGCGTGCATGGGCTGGAGCTGCTGCCCGCTTCGGACACCGAGCCCGCGCCGGGGCTACGACGCCGAGCCTGGCGCGGGCGGTCGGGCGAACGGGTGGAGGTCTGGACCCTGGCGGAGCTGGCCCATGGCTACCCGATCGACCCGGTGGTGGATGAAGGGCGTCCCGGCCCCTGGGTGGTGGAGGCCGGGGTCTCGGCGACACGCCGCATCGCCGGGTTCTGGGGGCTTGGCGACGGCTAAAAAGCCGCGGCTCCCGCCGGCTATCCCACTTCGATGGGAAGCGTCTCGTCCTTCGCCCATTCGTTCATGGAGGCGTCGTAGACCGTGATGTCGGAGTAACCGAGCTGGTGCAGAAGAAACGCGTCCAGCGTGGCCGCGATTCCACCGCCGCAATAGAGGATGATCCGCTTCGACCGGTCGGCGCCGACGGCGGCGAAGGTCCCGGCAACCACTTCCGGCGACCGCAGGGTCATCGACTTGGCATCCACCAGGGAGCCCACCGGCACGTTGACGCTACCCGGGACGCGGCCTGGGCGCCCGTAGCGCGGGTTTTCCCCGCTATGCAGGTCGGGCGCGAGCGCATTGATCGTGCAGGTGCCGCCATCGCCAATGGCCGCCTTCACCTCGTCCTTGCCCACGAACAGGCCTGGGCGCGGCCGAGCGACGAGCGTGGCCGGCGGATAATGGACAATCTCAGACTGGGTCGGCCGTCCTTCGGCCTGCCATTTGTCGAAGCCGCCATCGAGCACCGCCGCCTCGTCGAAGCCGATGGCGCGCAGCATCCACCAGATGCGCGTGGCCCATTGCATGTTCTTGCGCGCGTAGAGCACGACCCGATGGCCGCTGCCGATGCCCTTCGCGGCCAGGCGCGCCGCCAGATCCTCCGGGGACGGCATGGTGAAGTTGAACGGGCTCGACGTGTCAGAGAGCTCGCCCTGCAGGTTCAGGAATGCCGAGCCCGGGATATGCGCCGCCTCGTAGTCCCTGCGGCCGCTTTCGACGCGATAGGGGCGCCCCGTGTTGGCCTCGTAGATCAGGTAGGTCGTGCAGTCGAACACGCGCAGCGACGGATCTTGCAGATGGTCTGCGAGCCACTGGGTGCTGACGATGGCCTCGGGATGACCGTAATGGGCGGCAGTCGACATGGGTGATCCTCCGATACGGGGCTTGGGCGCGGCCGATGCGCCGGTGCGGGCGGTCGAGACTGCCACCGCCATCGCTCGACGATAACAGGCGAAACCGCGTGGCACGGGCATATGCCCAGGATCGCGGCGAGGCTTCGCGGAAAGGAGGGCTGCCGGGCTCGATTGAGGCGTCGTGACGAGCAGGCGGATAAGCGCTGAACAGAGGTCAAATTACACTAATAAAAATAGTATATAATCTAAAAGTCATCTACGCAGTTGACCGCATGCGATCCAGGGCGGAACGGTTCCGGCGCCTCGCCATGCCGTTTAAAGGCTGTAATTTCAACAAAAATCACAACGATCGCGTACCTCTTAGTATATGGTGATTTATAAATATCACTCTTTACAAAAGTATTTTATTCCATCACCCTGACGGCATGCAGGAAGATCATTCCCGGCCACGTCGATGTCGCGGCCCGGCGTCCATGCCGGTCGCCGTTCCGTGCCGCTCCGCGACACCCCTCGCGCCCTCCCAAGTCTGCTGACTTCAAACCGACGGATTTCAACGATGCATCGCCGCGATCTGATGGTGGGGGGCCTCGGCCTCGGCCTCGCCGCCCTGCCGACCTTCGAGCCGGGCACGGCCCTGGCGCAACCCGTCACCCCCACGCGCGGCGGTGTCGCCCGCATCGTGGTGGAGGAACCGCCGATCCTGACCTCCGCCTTCATCACCACGATGAACATCGGCATGGTCTCGTCGAAGATCCTCGAGGGCCTCGTCAGCTACGACCTCGACCTGAAGCCCGTGCCGGCGCTCGCGGAATCCTGGGAGACGAGCGCGGACGGCCTGCGCACCACCTTCCGCCTGCGCCAGAATGCCAAGTGGCATGACGGCACGCCCTTCACCGCCGCCGATGTGCGCTTCAGCCTGCTGGAAGTCTGGAAGAAGCTGCATCCCTTCGGCCGCGCGGTCTTCGCCAATGTCACCGAGGTCGAGACGCCCGATCCCTACACGGTGACGGTCGTGCTCTCCGCGCCTGCGCTCTACCTCTTCAACTACATCAACACCTACGGCGCCCAGATCCTGCCCCGGCACATCTACGAGGGCACGGACATCCTGAAGAACCCGGCCAATGTCGCGCCGATCGGGACCGGTCCCTTCCGATTCAAGGAATGGCAGCGCGGCAGCCACCTCGTGCTGGAGCGCAACCCCGACTACTGGCAGGCGGGCAAGCCCTATCTCGACGGCATCATCTTCCGCTTCATCCCCGATGCCGTGGCGCGCAGCGTGGCGCTGGAGGCCGGGGAGATCGACGTCACCATCGGCTCGCTCATTCCCGTCACCAGCCTGCGGCGATTCTCGGACCGGGCGAAGTACACCATCAACACCGATGACGGGCGCTTCCTCGCCTCGATCTTCCTGGCGCAGATCAACGTTCGCCGTCCGCATCTGGGCGACAAGCGGGTCCGCCAGGCGCTCTCCCACGCCATTGACCGCGCGGGGCTGGTCCGGCTGGTCTGGCAGGGCTACGGCAAGCCCGCGACCGGGCCGATCCCGTCCTCGGTCACGCAATACTACCACCGCGGCAATCCGCAGGCCTACGACCCGCGGCGGGCGGAGCAGCTGCTCGACGAGGCCGGTCTGCGGCGCGGGGCGGACGGTAAGCGCTTCCGGATCAACCTGGTGTCCGGCAGCGGCAACAGCCTGGAATCCGGCCGCGCCGGCGAGTTCATCAAGCAGGCCTTCGCGCGCATCGGCGTCGATCTCGAGCTGATCATCGAGGATTCCGCGGCCTATCTGCGCCGCGTCTACACCGATGGCGACTACGACATCATGACCTCCAGCCTGCACAAGCTGCCGGACCCGACGCTCGGCGTGCAGCGGCTCTACTGGACGCGCAACATCGTCCGCGGCGCGCCCTGGACCAACGGCTCTGGCTACTCGAACCCCGAGCTCGACCGGATCATGGAGGCCGCGGCCGCGGAAGGCGACCTCGCAAAGCGGCGGGACCTCGTGAACCGCTGGCAGGAGATCGTGCAGGAGGACGCGCCGATCCTCGACCTGGTGGAGCTGACCTGGACCACGGTCTCCACCGCCCGCTTCCGCAAGGAGCGGGTGCAGGGGGACGGCATGTTCGCGGGGCTGGAGGATGCGTGGCTGGCGCCGCGGTGAAGCGGCGCGGCCTGCGGTCCTTCCTGCTGCGGCGGCTGTGGCAGGTGGTGCCGGTGCTCTTCGGCATCGCCGCGCTGAACTTCCTGATCCTGCAGGTCGCGCCCGGCGATGTGGTGGACGTGCTGGCCGGCGAGGCCGGCGCGGCCACGCCGGAATACATGGCTCAGCTGCGCGCGGCCTTCGGGCTGGACCAGCCGGTGCCCGTGCAGTTCGCGCATTACATCTGGAACCTCGTCACGCTCGATCTCGGTTTTTCGTTCCGGCAGAACATGCCCGTCCTCGAGCTGATCATGAGCCGGCTGCCGGCGACGCTGCTGCTGATGCTCGCCGCGCTCGCCATCGCGGTGACGCTGGGCTCGCTGATCGGCGTGGTGGCGGCGACGCGGGTGCGCAGCTGGGTGGATACGCTGCTCTCCGGCTTCGTGCTGCTGACCTACGCCGTGCCGACCTTCTGGCTCGGGCTGATGGCCATCGTGCTGTTCTCGGCCGTGCTGGGCTGGCTGCCCTCGGGCGGCATGTACACCGTGGGGGCCGGCCTGACCGGCTTCGCGCTGGTCGGCGACGTGCTCGCGCATCTGCTGCTGCCGGCGCTGACCCTCTCCACCTTCTACCTCGCCGTCTATGCCCGTCTGGTCCGCAGTTCCATGCTGGAGCTCTACGGCGCGGACTTCATCCGCACCGCCCGCGCCAAGGGGGCGGGCGAGTGGCGCATCACGCTGGTGCACGCCTTCCGCAACGCGCTGCTGCCCATGGTGACGATGCTGGCCTACCAGTCGGCATCGATGCTCAGCGGCGCGGTGCTGGTGGAGACGGTCTTCTCCTGGCCCGGCCTCGGGCGCCTGGCCTTCGAGGCGATCCGCACCCGTGACCTCAACCTGCTGCTCGGCATCCTGTTCTTCAGCTCCGTCGTGGTGGTGCTGGTGAACCTGCTGGTGGACCTGGTCTATGTGCTGATCGATCCGCGCGTGGACCCGACGGCGAGGAGGGCCTGATGTCCGGTATCGCGCTCACTGCGGCGCCCCCCGCGGCTTCCGACAGCCCCGGCCTGCTGCGCCGCCTCGCGGGGAACCGCTCTGCCGCGCTGGGCGGGGTGCTGCTGGCCCTGGTCCTGGGCTTCGCGGTGGTCGGCCCTCTGCTCTGGCCCGGCGATCCCTGGGAGATGGTGGCCGCGCCCATGCTCTGGCCCGGCGAGGACATGGCCAATCCGCTCGGCACCGACGTCATGGGCCGCGACCTCGCCACCGGCCTGGTCTCCGGCGCGCGCGTCTCGCTGCTGATCGGCCTCGTCGCCACGCTGATCGCGGCCACGATCGGCACGCTCTTCGGCGCGTTGGGCGGCTTCTACGGCGGCCGCACCGATGCCGTGCTGATGCGCGTGACGGAGCTGTTCCAGACCGTGCCGACCTTCGTGCTGGCCGTGGTGCTGGTGGCCGTGTTCCGCCCTTCGGTCACGACGGCGGTGCTGGCCATCGGCATCGTCTCCTGGCCGGCCACGGCGCGTCTGGTGCGCGCGCAGTTCCTGGTGCTGCGCGACCGCGAATTCGTGCTGGCGGCGGAGACGCTGGGCATGAGCACCCCGCGCCTGATCCTGACGCAGATCCTGCCCAATGCGCTGCCGCCGGTGATCGCCATGTCCACCCTCACCATCGCCCATGCCATCCAGACCGAGGCGGCGCTCTCCTTTCTCGGCCTCGGCGACCCGAACGTGATGAGCTGGGGCACCATCATCGGCGGCGGGCGGGAGCAGCTGACCGAGGCCTGGTACGTCTGCGGCCTGCCCGGCATCGCGATCATCGTCACCGTGCTCGCCTTCAACCTGCTGGGCGAGGGGCTGAACGACGCCCTCAACCCGCATCTGCAGAGGCGCTGACGCCATGCCCTTGCTCGAGATCCGCGGCCTGCAGACCTGGTTCGAGACGCGCGCCGGCACGGTGAAGGCCGTGAACGGCGTGGATCTTTCCATCGAGCGCGGCGAGACGGTGGCGCTGGTCGGCGAAAGCGGCAGCGGCAAGTCCGTCACCGCCTATTCCGTCCTGCGGCTTATCGAGGCGGCGGGCGGCCGTATCGCCGGCGGCGAGGTGCTCTTCGACGGCACCGACATGCTGCGCCTCGATCTCGCCAGCCTGCGCGCCGTGCGCGGCAACCGCATCGCCATGATCTTTCAGGAGCCGCTGTCGGCGCTGAACCCGGTGCAGAGCATCGGCACGCAGATCGTGGAGGCGCTGCGCCTGCATCGCGACATCGGCCTCCGCGCCGCGCGGGAAAGGGCCGTGGAGCTGCTCGAGCTGGTGCGCATGCCCTCGCCGCGCGAGCGCCTGGAGGAGTATCCGCACCGGCTTTCCGGCGGCATGCGCCAGCGCGCCATGATCGCCATCGCGCTCGCCTGCGAGCCGGACCTGTTGATCGCCGACGAGCCGACCACGGCGCTGGACGTCACCACCCAGGCGCAGATCCTGGACCTGCTGCGCGAGCTCCAGGGGCGGCTCGGCATGGCGATGCTGCTGATCACCCACGACCTCGGCGTGGTGGCGGAGACCGCCGATCGCGTCGCGGTGCTCTATGCCGGGCGGGTGGTGGAGCAGGGGCCGGTCGAGACGCTCTTCGACGCGCCGGCCCATCCCTATACGCGCGGGTTGCTGGACGCCGTGCGGATCGAGGAGCTGCCGCCCGGCAGCCGGCTGCCGGAGATCCCCGGCATGGTGCCCTCGCTGCTGGCCCTGCCGCCCGGCTGCGCCTTCGCGCCCCGCTGCCCGCGCGCCACGCCCGCCTGCGACGCCGGGCCGCCCGCGATGCGCGCCGGTGGGGAAGGGCGCCTGCACGCCTGCTTCAACCCCTGGCTCAGCACGGTGGAGGGCAGGGTGCCGGCATGACTGCGCCGCTTCTGGAGATGCGCCGCGTGGTGAAGCACTTCCCCGCGAATGGCGGCATGGTGCGGGCGGTGGACGATGTCAGCCTCCAGGTCGCGCCGGGCGAGACGCTGGGCCTGGTCGGCGAGAGCGGCTGCGGCAAGTCCACCCTCGCGCGGCTGGTCATGCGGCTTTTCCCGCCGAGCGACGGGAGCATCCTTTTCGACGGCACCGATCTCACCACGGCCGACCGCGCCGCGGTGGCGGAGTATCGCTCCGGCCTGCAGATGGTCTTCCAGGACCCCTTCGCCTCGCTGAACCCGCGCGAGACCATTGGCCGCATCCTGGAGCAGCCGCTGGTGGTGCATCGGCGCGGTGGCCGGGCCGAACGGCGGGACCGCGTGAACGCCCTGCTGGAGCGGGTGGGCCTGCGGCCGGAGATTGCCGCGCGCTATCCGCATGAGCTCTCCGGCGGGCAGCGCCAGCGCGTTGGCATCGCGCGCGCGCTTATCCTGCATCCGCGCATGATCGTCTGCGATGAGGCGGTCTCCGCGCTGGACGTCTCGGTGCGAGCGCAGGTGCTGAACCTGTTGCTGGAGCTGCGCGCGGAGCTCGGCCTCGCGGCGCTCTTCATCTCGCACGATCTCGCGGTGGTCCGGCACATGTCGGACCGCGTGGCGGTGATGTATCTGGGCGAGGTGGTGGAGCAGGCCGATCGCGACAGCCTCTGGGACCGGCCGCTGCACCCCTATACGCGCGCGCTGATCGCCGCCACGCCGAGCACCAGCCCCGCCGCCCGCCGGCGCGAGAGGCTGATGCTGCAGGGCGACCTGCCAAGCCCGATCGACCCGCCGCGCGGCTGCCGCTTCCATCCGCGCTGCCCACTTGCCCAGCCCCGCTGCCGGGAAGAGGCGCCCGCGTTGCGCCGGGTCGGCGCAACGGAGGTCGCCTGCCACCTGGCCTGAGGGCGGCGGCGGCCCGGGCGGTTAGCCCCGCCGGATGTTCCAGAAGATCGGGAAGCCCTCCAGCCGGTCCTGCAGGTCGGCGCGCAGCGCGGTGCGGGAGAGGCCGGTGCCCGTCGGCACGTAGCAGACCTCCTCCAGCGCCACGCGCTGGATGTCGCGCGCGATGGCCTTGCGTCCGGCCTCGTCGGGCGCGTCGAACCACTGCTCGCGCAGGCTCTCGAGCTCCGGGATCACCGGCCAGCCGAGATAGCCCTCCGTCCCGTTGCCGCGCAGCAGGGGATGCTGGGCGGGATCGGCGAAATCATAGGCCGTGAAGCCGCTGAAGAAGGCGGACCAACCGCCCTTGTCCAGCGGCTCGCGGCTGTTGCGCCGCTGCAGCAGCGTGCCCCAGTCGGATTCCGCGAAGTCGAGGTTGAAGCCCAGGCGCCGGAGCAGATCCGCGGCCACCGGGCCACGGGCGGCGATGGAGGGGATGTCGGTCGCCCCCAGCAGGCGCGCCGGCGCGCCAGTGCGGCCGGCTTCGCGCAGCAGGGCCTTGGCGCGGTCGATCTCCGGGCCGCGCACCCATTCCAGGCCGGCGTCGTTGGCCATCGGGCTGCCGGGCGTGAAGACGCCGGTGCCTGTCCGCCAGAAGGCCGGGTCGGTGCCGTAATCGGCGATCAGGAAGTCCTCCTGCTTGGTCGCGAGGAGGACGGCCTGCCGCACGCGCTTGTCGTCGAAGGGCGCGTGCAGGTGGTTAAGGCGCAGGAAGCCGTTATTGCCCGCGGAATCCAGCGCCGTGACGCGGATGTTGCGGTTGCGGGCGAAAAGCTGCGTCAGCTCGAAGGGCGGCTGCTCGAACCAGTCGATCTCGCCGGCCTGCAAGGCTGCGGAGGCCGTGCCGGCATCGGTGATGATGCGCCACTCGATCCGGTCGAGGAAGGCGCGCTTCGGGCCGGAGACGAAGCTCGGCGTGCCGTCCTCGCGGGGGACATAGCCCGCATGGCGCTCATAGATGGCGCGGTCGCCGGAGATGTACTCATCGGCCTTGAACCGGAAGGGGCCGGAACCCGTGGGGTCGGTGATCTGCCGGAAGGCGTCGGTCTGCGCGACGCGCTCGGGCATGACGAAGGGCGGCTGCCCCGAGAGGGCGAGGGCATTCGGCAGCAGCGGGAAGGGCTTGCGCAGCCGGAACTGGATCCGCCGGTCGTCGAGGGCGGAGAGCTCCTCGGTCACGCTGAGCAGCTTCTGGCCGAAGGGCACGCGCTGCGCCCAGCGGCGGATGCTCGCCACCGCATCCCTTGCACGAACGGGCTCCCCGTCATGGAAGACGAGGCCCTCGCGCAAGGTGATGATCCAGCGGCGACCGTCATCCTCGACCGTATGGCCGGCCGCCATCTGCGGATGCACCTGATAGGCGCGATCCACGGCGTAGAGCGTGTCGTAGACCAGGTAGCCGTGGTTCCGCGCGATATGGGCGGAGGTCCAGATGGGATCGAGCGAGCTGAGATTGGCCTGCGGGACGAAGCGCAGGACGCGGTTGCGCGTGTTCTGGGCAAGGGCCGGGCGCGCCAGCAGGGCGGCCGCGGGCGTGGCGAGAAGCTGTCGCCTGTTCATGATGAGGGCTCCGTGAGAGGCGGAAGGGGTATCCGGGATGGGGGCGCCGGTCGGGTGCCGTTAGCGGAGGCGCGCTGGAGCTCCGGCGAGACACGAGGCCCCGCGACAGCGGCGGCGAATCCCGGCCATGCCGAAGGGCGGTCGCCGTTTCTGGTGTGGTGCGACGGACATGCCCTGACGGATATCAACATTTTATAATCGTATAAAAGTTAAATATGCAAAAAAATACGATAAAATATGAAAAACCCAAGGCTTTCCTATCTGAAGGCCGGCGTTCGTGCCCCTCGAATCCCGAGCGGGCGGACACCAAATTAACATTTCAAAGTAGTTGTTATTCGCGGCGGGAAGCGGTTACTCGGCGGCCATACGCGCGGGGCCCGGCTGTCCCGCGGCGAGCGCCGCGCGTCCCGCGGTGGTGCGGAGCAACTCGCTATGCGGTGCGTGGATGCGGCCGCACAGCGCGTCGCGATGCAGCCTCTCGAGCGGATGGGATCGCGAAAGGCCGTGATTGCCGGTGAGGTCGAGCGCCGCGGCTGTCACCTCGGCCGCGGTATCGACGACGAGCTGCTTGAGCAGATTGCTCAGCGGCAGGGTGACGTCGGGCGGCGCGCCGCCATCGACGTCCTGAGCGAAGAGTCGCAGCAGCGTGGCATTGAGGGACAGCTGCGTCTCGATGCGGCCGACCGCCTCCTGCATGCGGGGCAAGGTGGCGAGGGGCGCGCCGAGACTGCTCGGCACGCGGCCGTTCAGGAAGCGGACGAGCCAGTCGCGCGCGGCGCGGGCGATCCCATCATAGAGCGCCGCCAGGAGGCCGGCGTTCCAGAGCAGGGTCGTGCTGGCGCGGTCCGGTGGGCTGCCGGCGGGGCGCAGCACCGTGACGTCGGCGGCCGGCACGAAGACGTCGTCGAGCACGACCTCATGGCTGTTGGTCGCCCGCATCCCGACATGGTCCCAGTTCTCGATGACGGAGATCCCAGGGGAGCGCGCGGGAATAACGAAGTTGCCGACCCGCGTCTCGGCCTCGTCGGTGCGCGCGAGGACATAGAGCCAGGCCAGGCCGGGGATGCCGGTGCAATAGGCCTTCCGGCCCGAGAGGCGCCAGCCGCCCTCGACCCGACGGGCGAGCGTTCCCGGCAGGCCGCCGCGCGAGGCGGAGCCCAGCTCCGGCTCGGCGAGCAGGGCGTTGATCAGCGCCGGGTGGTTTGCGGCCTCCCGTTCCAGGCGGCTGGCGAGATCCTCGGGCCAGTTGTCCCGCTTCGCGATGGCGGCGTACAGCATGTAGTGGTTGACCAGGAAGAGCGCCGTCGAGGCATCGCCCCGCGCGACCTCGCCCACCACGGCCTGCGCCGTGCCGAGGCCCGCGCCATGGCCGCCGGCCTCGCGCCGGACAGCCAGCGCCAGAAGCCCGGCGGCATGAAGTGCCTCGATATGCTCGAAGGGGAAGGCTGCGGTGCGATCGAAGGTCGCGGCTGTCGCGGCGAGGCCGGTGGCTACCTGCGCCGCTCGCCGCAGGAGCGCGGCGCGGTCGTCATCAAATGCTCTCACGGATACCCCTTCGACAGGTCGATACGGCTTGGCCCTGAGGCTAACGGTGCAGACCAATGACTGATAATTTACACCATAAATTATAGTTGTTTATATATTTACCATAAATAAATGTTTTATCAACGGGCGTCGCCCGTCTGCGGAAGAACGTAAGCCGCTGAGCCATTGGGGGGCTGGCGGGTCGAATGGGGAGGTACACCCCGGGAGCCCCAGAGGATGGAAGCGGCCCTGAAAGAGTTCTCCATGTCCGCGGAGCAAATTTACAGGCGTGGCGAATGAGGGGTTGGATTCATCTTCGGCATTTGGCAAATTTCACATGAAATAATTGGGGATTCGTTGCCATGCTCCTTCGGCGAGACCGCGCCTTGCTGGCGCTCGATATCGCGCTCGACATCGCCTTCCACGCCGGGCGCGGCAGCGAGGTGACCGGCGCGGCCGAGATCGCCGATCGACTGGGCGCCGCCCGCCGGGGGATGGAGCCGCTGCTCCAGGCCCTGGTCCGTGCCGGCCTGCTGGACAGCGTGCGCGGCCCGCGCGGCGGCTATCGGATGGCCCGCGCGCCACGCGAGGTGAAGCTCTCCGAGATCGTCGCCGCCGTGACGGAAACCGAGGAGGAAGACGCCCCGCCGCCGCCCGGCAAGCTCGCCGCGGCCGTCACGCTGCCACTGTGGACGGAGCTCGACGAGCTGCTGGCCAAGCGGCTGCAATCGCTTTCGCTGCAGGACCTGCTGAAGCGCGCGGCCGCGGCCGGGCTGCGGCGGTCCGTCTCCGAACCGCTGCACTTCGTCATCTGATCGCCGGCGCTCAGCCCCGGCGAAGCCCCCAGAAGGCGGGCAGCGGGGTCTTGGCCAGGCCCGTCAGGTCCGTGCGCAACGCCGTGGGCTCCGCCCATTGGCCCACGGGCAGGTAGGGAACCACCTCGACCGCCGCCTGCTGGAGCCGCCTCGCGGCCTCCTGCTGCGCGGCGAGGTCGGTCGCGTCGAACCAGCGGTCGCGCAGCTGCTCGAGCTCGGGGCTGTTGGGCCAGCCCGACCAGGCCTGTGGACCATTGGTCCGGAGCGGCGTGTTGGTCGCGGGGTTCAGCATGCCGGCGCCGATCCACGTCGTCGCATGGGCGTTCCAGCCGCCCTGGTCCGGCGCGGCGCGATTGGCGCGGCGCGTCAGCAGCGACCCCCAATCCATGCTGAGATACTCGACGTTGAGGCCGATCGCCTGGAAGGTCGCCGCGGTCACCTGGCACAGCGCCTTGATGTTCTCCATGTCCGCGGGCGCGAGCAGCACGACCTTCTCGCCCCGATAGCCGGCGCGCTGGACCCGAGCGCGCAGCGCCGCGAGATCGCGTGGCCCGGTGAACAGCCCCTCGAGCCCGGCGCGGCTCGCGAGCGGGCTGCCCAGGGTGAAGTAGCCGACGCCGGCCTGGCCGTACTCCTTTTCATCGCCGACCACCGACGCGACGTAATCCTCCTGATTGATCGCGGCCAGGGCCGCGCGGCGGATCTCCGGATTGTCGAAGGGCGGGTGGAGGTGGTTCAGCGCCACCAGCCCGATGCGGCCGAGCGTGTTGAAGACGTCCAGGCGCAGCCCGCGCGTGCGGCGGATGCGCGGCACCAGGTCGAAGAGCGGCTGTTCCACCCAGTCCACCTCGCCGGCCTGCAACGCGGCGAGCGCCGTGCCGGGGTCAGGCAGGCTGCTCCATTCGATGCGCTCGAAATGCGCGATCTTGCCGCCGGTATAGCCGTCCGATGGCTCGTCGCGGGGCTTGTAGCGGTCGAACCGTGCATAGGCCGAACGGCCGCCCACCACCCATTCGTCACGCAGGAAGCGCCAGGGGCCGCTGCCGACATAGTCGGTGATCTGCTGGAAGGCATCGGTCCGTGCCACGCGTTCCGGCATGATGGCAGCGCGCGCCAGGGCGTCCGGCAGGAGGGGGAAGGGGCGGCTCAGGCGGAATTCCAGCCGCCGGTCGTCGAGGGCGCTCAGTTCGTCCAGCTGCGCGAAGAGGCGCTGGCCGAAGCCGTCGCGGCGGGCCCAGCGGCGCAGCGAGGCGATCACATCCACGGCGCGGACGGGCTCGCCATCGTGGAAGAAGAGGCCTTCGCGCAGCGTCACCGTCCAGCGCAGGCCGCCATCGGAGATCTCATGCCCCGCGGCGGCCTGCGGCTTCGGCAGGTTGGCGGAATCGAGGCCGTAGAGCGTGTCGTAGATGAGCTGGGCATGCGTGCCGGTGGCGGCGGCGGTGGTCCATACCGGATCAGCTGCGGTCAGGCCGCTGGCATTGGGCGCGAAGCGCAGCGTGCGCGTTCGGCGGTCCTGCGCGATGGCCGGTCCGGCGAGCGCGCCGGAGGCGGCGCCGGCGGCCAGCTGGAACATGGTTCTGCGATGCATCTGGAGTCCTATCGATGCCATGGAGGAATGCCCGCGCGTCGCGCGGGAGGTGAGGTGAAGGGCTGGCGGCCGGTCGCGGCGCGCGCCGTCGGGGACGGCGGCGCCTGTCCGGTCATCCCTTCCGGAGGTTCCAGAAGACGGGGTATCCGCCGCTCAGGATGCCGCTGATGTTCCGGCGATAGGCGGTGCGCGGGATCACCTGGCCGAGCGGGACATAGGGCAGGTCCTCCAGACCCTGGCGCTGCAGATCGGCGGCGAGGCGCTGCCGCGCCTCATCATCCGTCGCTGAGAGCCATTGGTCCCGCAGCGCCTCGATCCGCGGCGAGTCCGGCCAGCCCACGCGGCTGGCGGCGCCGTTGCCGCGCAGGAACTGGTGGACGCCGGGGTTGAGCTGGTCGGCGCCCGCCCAGGTGACGTGGAAGGCGCTCCAGCCGCCCTGGTCCACGGGGTCGCGCTTGGCCAGCCGCTGCTGCGTGGTTCCCCAGTCCTGGGCCTGAAGGTCCAGGTTGAAACCGATGCGGCGGAAGAGATCGGCGCCGATCTCGCCGGCCGCCTTCAGCACGGGCAGGTCCGTGGGCACGAGCAGCGCCACGCGTTCGCCGCGATAGCCCGCCACCTCCAGCGCGCGGCGCGCCTTGTCGAGGTCGCGCGGGCCGGCCAGCGCGTCGAGGCCGGCCTGGTTGGCGAGCGGCGTGCCCGGCGGGAAGACGCCGACGCCAGTGCGCCAGTAGTCGCTGTTCTCGCCGGCGGCGGCCATCACGTAGTCGGCCTGGTTCAGCGCCGGCAGGATGGCGCGGCGGATCGCGGGATTGTTGAAGGGCGGCTGCAGCTGGTTGAAGCGCAGCGTCAGCATGGAGCCCGTGGGATCCTGCACCGCCACGCTGATGTTCCGGTTGCGCCCCAGCAGCGGCAGCAGGTCGAAGCCCGGCGCCTCCCACCAATCCACCTCGCCGCGCTGAAGGGCGGCGGCCGCGGTGGAGGCGTCCGGGATCACCTGCCATTCGACGCGCTCGATCTGCGCGCGCTTCGGACCGGCCAGGAAGTCGGGCGTGCCGTCCTCGCGCGGGCGGTAGCGATCGTTGCGGTCGTAGACGAGGCGGGCACCGACCACCCGCTCCGCCGTGTTGAAGCGGAAGGGGCCCGAGCCCACCAGCTCGGTGATCTGGCGATAGGGATCGGTGCGGGCGATTCGCTCCGGCATGATGAAGGCCTGGGGCGAGCCGGGCTTGGCCAGCGCATAGGTCAGCAGCGGGAAGGGGCGCTTCAGCCGGAAGCGGATGGTACGGTCGTCGGGGGCGGAGAGCTCGTCGGTGGCGGCGATCAGCGCGTCGCCGAAGGCATCGCGCACGGCCCAGCGACGGATGCTCGCCACCGCATCGCTCGCCAGCACCTTCTCGCCGTCATGCCAGAGCAGGCCGTCGCGCAGGCGGATGGTCCAGAGCTTCCCGTCATTCTCGACGGTGTGGCCCTCGGCCATCTGCGGCTGCACGCGGAACTGGCTGTCGAGGCCGTAGAGCGTGTCGAAGATCAGGGCCGCGTGATTGCGGGTGACATAGGCGCCAGTCCAGACCGGATCGAGCACGCCCACATCGGATTGCGGCACGAAGCGCAGCACGCGGTTGTCCTGCGCCTGGGCGAGGGTCGGCGCCGCCAGCACGCTGCCGGCGGAAAGAAGAACGGAACGTCGGGTGGGCATGGGATGTCCTTCGCAGGCCGGCGGTCGCGGCTGCGCTCATGAGTTCGGCGAGGAAGGGAGGCGGATCGGCGCGTCAGGCGCGGGCGCGACATCGCCGGTCGGCCGCGGGGAAGAGCGGCTGGGAGGGGACGGCGATCGGGGCCGGGCGGAGCGTGGTCACGAGCGGGAAGATAACAACCTATAATTTTAGTTCAACTATTGTTATGCGAATTTTAAATGTGAAAAACTTTCCCGACAACCTCGACGGACCTCGGCTCCATGTCCCACAGCTCCCGGCAGGCGCCAGCCCTGCGCGTCTTCCTGCCTCCCGCCCACGCCCGGCACGATCCTGACAGCGTGATCGGCAGCGGCGCCGCGGCACGCCCCTATTTCGAGCGTCCGACCCGCATCGACGCACTGCTGCGCGCGGTGACCGCCGCGGGATTGCAGGCGGAAGCTCCGCGCGACCACGGGCTGGCGCCCATCGAGGCGCTGCATGAGGAGGGGTATCTGCGCTTCCTGGCCAGCGCCTACGACGCCTGGCGCGCGGAGCCTGGCTTCGCCTCGGACCCGGTGGTGCGGCCCACTGCCTTCGCCGTGCGGCCGCTGCACCGCAAGCCGAGCTCCGTCGTGGGCCTGGCGGGCTGGTATCTCGCGGGGCACGGCGCGCCGCTCCTGCAGCACAGCTGGTCCGCGGCGGTGGCTTCCGCCCATGCCGCGGTGGAGGCGGCGGACACCGTGCTCGCCGGCGCGCGGCAGGCCTATGCGCTGACCCGGCCGCCCGGCCATCACGCACATGCCGACCTCGCGGGCGGCTTCTGCTTCCTGAACAATGCGGCGATCGCGGCGCAGCGGCTGCGCGACGGCGGCGTCGCGCGCGTCGGCCTCCTGGACATCGACGTGCATCACGGCAACGGGACCCAGGCGATCTTCTACGAGCGCGAGGATGTGCACGTCGTCTCCGTGCATGGCGATCCGGCCGGGCTCTATCCCTTCTATGCGGGCTATGCGGATGAGACGGGCGCAGCTGCGGGCGCGGGGCGGAACCTGAACCTTCCGCTGCCGCCGGGCGCGACGGACAAGGCCTGGCTGGACGCGGTCGAGCGTGGCCTGGAAGCGCTGCGCCGGCCGGGCCTGCCCGATGTGCTAGTGCTCTCCCTCGGCTTCGATGCCCAGGCGGGCGATCCCACCGCCAACCTCGCGGTGACCGCCGAAGGGTTCCGGGGCGCGGGCCGCCGGATTGCGGATCTCGGCTTGCCCACCGTCATCATCCAGGAGGGCGGCTACCTGATCGAAAAGCTGGAAGCCAACCTGACCGCCTTCCTGCAAGGATTTCTGAGCGCGCGCGCCTAGTCCGATCGGCGAAAGGGATCGGGCATGCCGGCCCGGTCCCATGCTGCCTCATCGGAGCACGGCGGGGATAATTAACGATACATATAGGTGAATTCGAGCCTCGACCTCATTTCGAGGCGCCGGTTATCCGCTCAGGCAATCCTCAGCCGGGTCAGTTCCTCGTAGTCGCCCTCCGGCGAGGTGCCGCAGCCGGTCGCGACGAAGCCTTGGCAGAGATAGAACAGCCGCGCTTCGGTGCTCCTGGTGAGGCATTTGAGGCGGTAGGAACGCTCGGGCCATCCGGGCAGGGCGGCCAGGAGTGCCTTGCCGACGCCCATCCCCCGCCACTCCCGACGCACATAGAGCATGTGGATGAAGGCGTCCGGCGCCCAGACCGAGACGAAGCCCAGGATGTCGTCTGCTGCCGATCGCGCCACCAGGATGTCCTCGCCCTGGCTGTCGTGGGAAAAATCGGACAACCGGAAGTGGTCCGAGTCCAGCCAATGCATCGTCTCCCGCCGGACAGTGGCATAGATCTCGGCAAGCACGGGCGTGTCGCCAGGTCTCGGCGAAGCGACGGCGACAGGCGGCGGCGAAGGAGGGGGCAAGTCGGTTCCAGGGGTGTGACGAGCGCCTAACGGGCATCGGCCCCGCGCGACGGCATACATAACCGCAACGCCGCGCGAGGCATGTTTCCCGTCAGACGGGATCGGGCAGGAGTAGCCTTTCGTAGAAGCCGCCCCAGCTCCGGTCCTGGTTCACGAGATGCACCTCGAGGATCCAGTACTTCGTCTGCCCCGATGCATCCGGATCGCGCATCCGGGAGGGATTGTCTGGGCTGATCCGGTAGAGGTCCTTGTCGCCAGGGATGCGGGCATGCGGGAACTCGCCCACGAGATGGCCCGCGATCTGGCCGCCCCAGAGCCAGCCATCCTCGGCCGCGAACTTCTCGGCCGCGGCGAAGAGCTCGGCGCCCGTGATGTCCTGGTGGGCGTCGAAATGGGCCCGCAGCTTCTCGAAATGGCGCGGCAGATCCGCCTTGAGGCGATGCTTCACCGGATCGTCGCCAAGTACGTAGGTGCGGCCGACATCGGCCTCCCACTCCTCGAAGACCGGCCCGAGATCGACGAAGACCATGTCGTCGGCCAGGATGTCGATGACCGGCGGATTATCGGCCGCAATGGTGAGCGTGTTGATGCCGGCGCGGACGATGCGCTTGTGCCAGTGCTTCTCCACATTGAAGTCGCGCGCGGCGAGCGCGTAGATGTCCTTCTCGACCTCGCGCTCTGTGCGGCCCGGCGCAATCAGGCCTTTGGCCTCGATGGCGTCGAAGAGCTGCTGGGCCTGCTCCTCCGCGTGCCGCAAGGCGGCCAGCCGGACATTCTCTTCGTTCATCGAGGCTCCTTTCCGTGAGTCGCCGCGGGGCGAAATCCTCGCCCGGCAGCCGTTATATTTGAAGGGATATAGCGATGGCGGCGCTTTGAACGTCAAGCCACGGACAGCGGGCGAGATGACAGGATGGCGTCGCGAGCTCGCGATGATCGCGAGGGCCGGCCGGGCGACCAGAAATTACCAAGATAGGAATGTTTGGCGGGTGCGCCAGCGATGGCCTTTCATGGACCTTCCAAAGCTGAGCCGAGGAAGATCGTCGTGCCCAACCCGAGGACCACGCCTCTCTACGCCCATTCGCTGGAGACCGCCGATCGCAGCGGCTGGGAACCGCTGCCGGAACATCTTGCCGCCGTCGCCACCCGCGCCGCCGGCTTCGCCGAAAGCTTCGGCTGGGATGTCGTGGCCCGGGCCATCGGCTTGCTGCACGACATCGGCAAGGTGTCGGAGGGCTACCAGGCCTATATCGCCACGCCCCGCGAGCCGGGCAGGACGGTGAAGGGGCCCGACCATTCCACCGCCGGCGCGCGTATCGCGGTCGAGGCCTATGGGCCGATGGTCGGCAAGATGATGGCCTTCGCCATTGCCGGTCATCACGCCGGCCTGGCGGATGCGGTCGAGTTGCAGCAGCGCCTCGGGCCCGAGCGCCGCATCGAGCCCTATCAGGGCTGGGAGGCGCAGGCCGGGCCCCTGCCGCCGCTGACCGAGCTCAAGCCGCGCCGGCCCCTGCAGCGGGGCCGCCATGCCGGCTTCAGCCAGGCCTTCCTGACCCGCATGCTCTTCTCCTGCCTCGTGGATGCGGATTTCCTGGAGACGGAGCGCTTCTACGCGGCGTCGAAGGGCGAGGAGGTCGAGCGTGAGGGCTTCACCGCGCTGCCTGAGCTCCGCGACCGCCTGCGCGCCTATATGGCAGGCGGTCTCCGCAGCGAGGGCACGGATTCCGTCCAGGCCCTTCGCGGCCGTGTCCTGCGGCACGCCGTCGAACGGGCGGAACTGGCACCGGGGCTCTTCACGCTCACCGTGCCCACCGGTGGCGGCAAGACGCTGACCTCGCTTTCCTTCGCGCTGGAGCATGCGCTGCGGCACGGGATGCGCCGGGTAGTCCATGTGATCCCCTTCACCTCCGTCATCGAGCAGACGGCCGCCGTCTTCCGCGAGGCGCTCGGCACGAAGGACGACGTGCTGGAGCACCACGCGAGCTTCGACTGGGAGACGGCGCGCAATCTGGCCGAGGATGACGAGGGGCGGGACGGCCTGGCCAAGCTGCAGAAGGCGGCGGAGAACTGGGCGGCGCCCATCGTCGTCACCACGGCGGTGCAGTTCTTCGAGAGCCTCTTCGCCAACCGCACCTCGCGCTGCCGCAAGCTGCACAATCTCGCGAAGGCCGTCATCGTGCTCGACGAGGCGCAGACCTTGCCGCTGCCTCTCCTGCGCCCCTGCATGGCAGCGCTGGAGGAGCTCGCGCTCAACTACGGCGCCAGCATCGTGCTCTGCACGGCGACGCAGCCGGCGCTGCGCGAGAAGGACGGCTTTCCGGGCGGCTTTCCCATCGGCGAGGAGCGGGAGCTGGCGCCGGAACCGAAGGCGCTTTTCGCGGAGCTGAAGCGCGTCGAGGTTGAGCGGCTGCCGGTGCCGGTATCCGACGAAGTCATCGCTGCGCGCTTT
Source organism: Roseococcus pinisoli (assembly GCF_018413645.1). Taxonomy (GTDB): domain Bacteria; phylum Pseudomonadota; class Alphaproteobacteria; order Acetobacterales; family Acetobacteraceae; genus Roseococcus; species Roseococcus pinisoli. Next base: position 835,319 of record NZ_JAHCDA010000002.1, on the reverse strand, counting down.
GCGGAACAGCCGCAGATGCTGTGCATCGTCAACAGCCGCGCCCACGCGCGGGAGCTGTTCGAGGCGATACGTCACCTGCCGGGCGCTACGCATCTCAGCACGCTGATGTGCCCCCGGCACCGGCGGCAGGTGCTGGAGCAGGCGCGGCAGCGGCTGAAGGCAGGCGAGCCGGTGCGGGTGGTGAGCACCTCCCTCATCGAGGCTGGCGTGGATGCCAGCTTTCCCGAGGTCTGGCGCGCCTCGGCGGGGCTGGACTCGATCATCCAGGCGGCCGGCCGCTGCAACCGGCATGGCGAACGGGAAAGGGGCCGCGTGGTGGTCTTCGAGGCGGAGGGGAAGAAGCCGCCGCACGAGATCGCGCAGTTCTGGCAGGCGGCGCAGCCCGTGCTGGCGGCGCATGAGGATCCGCTGACCCTGGAGGCGATCGAGGCCTATTTCCGCGAGCTCTATTTCAACAAGGGCGCGCATGACCGGCCGCGGGAAGACCCGCTGGACGCGGTGAAGGTGGGCGAGCGGGCAGGGGGTACCCTGGCGGCCTTGAAGGAGCGGGCGGATCGGCTGGATTTTCCGTTTCGCGGCATTGCCGAGGCCTTCCGCCTCATCGACGCCGTGATGGCGACGGTCGTCGTGCCTTTCGACGAGGAGGCGCAGAAGCTGCTGAAGGAGATGGGGGCGATGGAGCGGCCAACTTCAGGGCACATGCGGCGCCTGCAGCAATTCACGGTCTCGATCCCGCGGCAGGTCCGTGGCGAGTGGCTGGTGATGGGGGCGCTGCGCCCCGTTCATCCAGCGATCGGGGAGGAGCTGCTGACCTTTGTGGACCGCGCGCATTATCGGCCGCAGACCGGGCTGGATATCTGGCGGCCCGGCGAACGGTCGATCCAGAGCGGGATCTTCTGAGAGCGGTCCGGATCAGCTTGGCAACGCCGGTGGAAGATGCGCAGGGCCGGTCAGGCGCGCGAGGCGACGACGGCGCGGCTACGACCATTGCAGAATAAAATGTTGTTTGGAGTCGGTAGAAATATTCGCGGCTGCACATGCCGAAATGAATTAATTTTCCTAAGTGTTCATTGCATAGTTATCGAATGAACGTTTCTAACGACGCGGGTATATTTTCAAATAATTTCATTATTTAGAATATATTGACGTATTTTCTGCTCGTGGGAGGGTATCCTAGGGATAATAAGGGTAGATCCATGGCCTTTGGGGTGAGGCTGCAAGTCTGGGGTGATCGCGCCTGCTTCACCAGACCGGAAATGAAGGTCGAGCGCGTCTCCTATGACGTCATGACGCCGTCCGCCGCCCGGGGCATCCTCGAGGCGATTCACTGGAAGCCCGCCATCCGCTGGGTCGTGGACCGGATCCATATCCTCCGGCCCATCCGCTTCCAGTCCTTCCGACGCAACGAGGTCAGCGCGAAGGCGAGTGCGGCCCTGGCCGACCGGGCCATGCGGGCGGGCTCCACCCAGGGTCTCGGCCTGGTGGTGGAGGAGGTCCGGCAGCAGCGAGCGGCTATGCTCCTCGTCGACGTGGCCTATGTGATCGAGGCGCATTTCGAGATGACCGCCCGCGCGGGCACCGAGGACACGCCGGCCAAGCATCATGCCATGTTCACGCGCCGCGCCGCCGCGGGTCAGTGCTTCCATCGACCCTGCCTCGGCACACGCGAATTCGCGGCGGATTTCGCCCTGATCCCGGAAGGCGCGCCGCTGCCGGCCAGCGAGTGGCCGGCCGACGAGGCCGAGCGCGATCTGGGCTGGATGCTGCACGACATCGACTTCGCGCAGAACCGCACCTCGCGCTTCTTCCGCGCGCGCCTCGTCAATGGCGTGATGGACGTGCAGGCCTGCCTGGCCGAGGGCACGATCGCATGAGCCTCCTCCAGGCGCTCGACGGCTACTACGGGCGCATGGCCGCGCGCGGTGAGGCGGAGGCGCCGGGCTATTCGCGGGAGAAGATCAGCTTCGCGATCATGCTCTCCCCGGAGGGCGACCCCGTCCAGGTCGTGGATCTGCGGGAGCAGAGCGGAAAGAAGCTCGTCCCGCGGCTGATGACGGTCCCGGCGGCGGGGAAGCGCACGGCCGGCATCATGCCGAACTGCCTCTGGGACAAGAGCGCCTATGTGCTCGGCCGCACCGCCGGCGAGGGGCGCCGTACGGCCGAGGAGCATGCGGCCTTCCGGGAAGCGCATCTGAAGCTCTTGGCCGGGACCAATGACGAAGGGCTGCTGGCCCTGCGGCGCTTCCTGGAGGGCTGGACGCCCGACCGCTTCGACGCCGAGCCCTTCAAGCCCGAGATGCTGGACGCCAATATCGTCTTCCGCCTATCGGGGGGCGGCTACCTGCATGATCGTGAGGCCGCGCAGCGACTGATCGGAAGGCCCGTGGCGGATGGCCGGCCGCCGGCCTTTTGCCTCGTCACGGGCGAGGAGGCGCCCGCCCAGCGGCTTCATCCGACGATCAAGGGCGTCGAGGGGGCGCAGTCCTCGGGGGCCGCGCTGGTCTCCTTCAACCTTGAGGCCTTCACCTCCTACGGAAAGGAGCAGGGCGATAACGCGCCCACCTCGGAGATCGCGGCTTTCCGCTACGGCGCCGCGCTGAACCGCATGCTCGACCGCGCGAGCCCCAATCGCCTCCCGCGCCCGATCGGCGATGCATCGGTCATCTTCTGGGCCGATGCGAGCGAGGAGGTCGCCAAGCCGATCGAGGACGCCTTCGCCGATTTCTTCAGCCCGCCGACGCCGGAAGCCTCGACCGGAAATCTGGAGCGCGACGAGCAGCAGGCCGCCCTGGTTCGTGACGAGTTGCAATGGGTCTTGGACGGCCGCCCCTACAGGGAAGGCGGCCCTCGGTTGGAGCCGGGCGTCCGCTTCAACATCCTGGGCCTGTCGCCCAATGCGGCGAGGCTGTCGGTCCGCTTCTGGATGCAGGGCCGCTTCGAGGTCTTCGCGAAGCGCCTCGCCGAGCATTACGACGACCTCTCGATCGAGCCGACGCCCTGGCGCGCCGCCCCGCCCGCGATCCAACGCCTGCTGGTGCGGACGACCGCGGCGCAGGAAAAATTCGAGAACATCCCGCCCCAGCTCGCCGGCGAGGTCACGCGCGCGATCCTGACCGGCGGCAATTATCCGCGTCCGCTGCTGGCCGCCGCCCTCATGCGCCTGCGTGCCGGCGACGATCCCAGCACCGGCTGGCACGCCGCGGCCATCCGCGCCGTGCTCGCGCGCGAGGGCCGCAAACATCGAAGGGAGATTCCGCCTGTGAGCCTGAACCGGGAGGAGCCGAACGCCGCCTATCAGCTCGGCCGCATGTTCGCGATGGCCGAGATCGCGCAGCGCATGGCGCTGGGCAAGGTCAACGCCACCATCCGGGACCGCTATTTCGGCGCGGCCTCGGCGACGCCGGCCGGCGTCTTCCCGCTGCTGCTGCGCGGCATGCAGAACCACCTGGCGAAGCTGCGCAAGGACGGGAAGGGCGGTTTCATCGAGCGCGAGCTGGATCAGATCGCCGAGCAGCTTCCCTCGGCGCTGCCGCGTTCGCTGCGGCTCGAGGAGCAGGGGCGCTTCGTCATCGGCTACTACCACCAGCGCCGCGCCCGGGTGGCGGGCAAGCCGGTGGAGGAATTGGAAGCGGCGGAGACGCCGGAAGGGGGCGAGACCAATGTCTGAGACCAGCGCGCTGACGCAGCGCCACGAATTCGTCCTGTATTTCGATGTCGCGAACGGCAATCCGAACGGCGATCCGGATGCCGGCAACCTGCCGCGCCTCGACCCCGAGACCAATCGGGGCCTCGTCTCCGACGTCGCGATCAAGCGCAAGATCCGCAACTACGTGGCGCTCGCGAAGGGCGAGGTGCCGGGCCACGAGATCTACATGCGGGACGGCGCCACGCTGAACCTCGAGCATAAGCGGGCCTGGCAGGCGGTGCTGCCCGAGGTCTCCAAGGCCGAGGAGATGAAGAAACTGCCGAAGGAGGAGGCGAAGTCCCGCGCGCTGACGCGCTGGATGTGCGCCAACTTCTGGGACATCCGCGCCTTCGGCGCTGTCATGACGACGGGCGTGAATGCGGGGCAGGTGCGCGGCCCGGTGCAGATCACCTTCGCCAATTCCGTCGAGCCGGTGATGCCGCTGGAAATCTCCATCACCCGCCTGGCCGCGACGACCGAGAAGGACGCCGAGGACAAGGGCGGCCGCACCATGGGCCGCAAGCACATCATCCCCTACGGCCTCTACCGCGCGCATGGCTTCGTGAATGCGCCGCTCGCCTCGCACGACACCAAGGGCACCGGCTTTTCGGAGGCCGATCTCGAGCTGCTGTTCGAAGCGCTGTCGAACATGTTCGAACATGATCGCTCCGCCGCGCGGGGCGAGATGGCGACGCGCAAGCTGGTCGTGTTCCGCCATGCCGGCGCGTTGGGAAATGCCCATGCCCATGAGCTCTTCGACCGGGTGAAGACCTGGCGCCAGCACAAGGGCAGCCGTCAGCCGATCGGCGACGAGGCCACCGACAACTGGCCCGCCGCGCGCAGCTTCACCGACTATGCGATCACGGTGGATCGGGAGAACCTGCCCGCAGGCATCGAGGTGATCGAAAGATAGCCCGCGATGGCCGCTGCGGCACCGGATCCGGAGGTCGAGGACGCGCTGATCCCGCTCTCGGCGCTGCAGCACCATCTCTTCTGCCCGCGGCAATGCGCGCTGATCCATGTGGAGCAGCTCTGGGCCGAGGATGTGGCGACGGCGGAAGGCCGCCTGCTGCACGAAAAGGTGGATGCCGGACGGCCCGAGACCCGGCCCGGTATCCGTGTCGCGCGTGGCCTCGCGCTGCGATCGCTGGCCCTCGGCGTCTCAGGCAAGGCGGATGCGGTGGAGTTCCGCGGGCGCCCGCCGCAGCCCTTCCCGGTCGAGTACAAGCGCGGCAAGCCCAAGCCGCACCGCGCCGACGAGGTGCAGCTCTGCGCGCAGGCCATCTGTCTCGAGGAAATGTTCGGCCGGCCGGTGCCGGAGGGCGCGCTCTTCTACGGCACCACGCGCCGGCGCCTCGTTGTCGCCTTCGATGAAGAGCTGCGCGCCTTGACCTCGGGCGTCGCCACCGAGGCGCGGGCGAACCTGCTGGCCGGCCGCACGCCGCCGCCGGTGCGCCTGTCGGGCTGCCGTCGCTGCTCCCTGCAGGACCTCTGCCAGCCCGACAGGCTCGCGGCGCCGCCGTCGATTTCACGCTGGCTGGCCGGGCAGCTGGCGGATTGAGGAGGCGACGATGCGACGGATGCGAAACACCATCTACGTCACCAGCGAGGGCGCCTGGCTGCGCAAGGACGGCGAGAACCTCGTCGTCGAGGTGGACGGCGAGGAACGCGGCCGTGCGCCGCTGCACATGCTCGACGGCGTGATGAGCTTCGCGCGCCCCGGCGCGTCGCCGGCGCTCCTGTCCGCCTGCGCGGAGGCCGGCGTCGCCCTGTCCTTCCTCGATCCCAATGGCCGCTTCCTGGCTCGCGTCGAAGGCGCGCGGAGCGGCAACGTGCTGCTGCGCCGGGCGCAGTATCGCATCGCCGACGACCCGGCGCGCCAGGTGCCGATCGTCCGTGGCATCGTCGCCGCCAAGGCCGCCAACCAGCGCACGGTCCTGTTGCGCGCGCTGCGCGACCATGGCGAGGCGATGGAGGCGGGCGCGCGCGACGCCCTGGCCGTCGCCGAGCAGCGCCTCGGCCATATCGCCCGCCGGACCCTGGCCATGGACGAGGTCGACACGCTGCGCGGGCTGGAGGGCGAGGCGGCGGCGACCTATTTCGCGGTTTTCGACCACATGATCCGTGTGGAGGGGGAGGGGCTGCGCTTCACCGGCCGATCGCGTCGCCCGCCGCTCGATCGCGTGAATGCGCTGCTCTCGTTCCTCTACTCCACGCTGGGGCACGACTGCCGCTCCGCGCTGGAGGCGCATGGGCTGGATCCGCAGGTTGGCTTCCTCCATGCCGACCGTCCCGGCCGCGCGGGCCTGGCGCTGGACCTGATGGAGGAGCTGCGTCCCGTGCTGGCGGACCGGCTGGCGCTCAGCCTCCTCAATCGAGGCCAGCTCCGCGCGGATGACTTCATCGTCGAGGAAGCGGGCGGCGTGCGGCTGACGGATGCGGCGCGCAAGACGGTGCTGACCGCTTGGCAGGAGCGCAAGCGGCAGGAACTGCGCCACCCCTTCCTGGGAGAGACGGCGCCGATGGGTCTTGTGGTCCACCTGCAGGCGCAGCTGCTGGCGCGTCACCTGCGCGGCGACCTGGACGGATACCCCGCCTTCATCTGGAAGTGAGCGCGGCATGCTGATGCTGGTCGCCTACGACGTGAGCACGGAAACCGCGGCGGGCCGGCGCAGGCTGAGGCGGGTCGCGCGCGCCTGCCTCGATTTCGGCCAGAGGGTGCAGAATTCGGTGTTCGAGTGCGAGGTGGAGCCCGCACAATGGACGACCCTTCGCGCCCGATTGATCGGCGAGATCGATCCCGCGACGGACAGCCTGCGGTTCTATCGTCTGGGCGCCGATGGCCGCCGACGCGTGGAACATGTCGGCGCCAAGCCGGCGCTGGACCTGGACGGGCCCCTCCTGTTCTGATTCTGAGCGGTGCTGCGCGAACGGCAAGCGCGCATGGTTTTCGCGGGAGGTTCGCGAGAGAGCTCCGGCGTTTTTCGTCAGGGGCTTGCGGAATGGTGAGGGAGGCAGCGGCTTGTCCTGACGCTGCGGCGGGTGGGGTTCGCGCTGAGGGGGTGGATAGTGCTGTTGGGGCATTTGCTTGAGACTGGGTGGGTCGCTCCCTCACGGGGGCGTGGATCGAAACCGGCAGGGCGTTGGTCAGGAGCTGCGCGCCGCCGTCGCTCCCTCACGGGGGCGTGGATCGAAACCGTTACTCCCGACCTCCATGAGCCGATGGAACGGGTCGCTCCCTCACGGGGGCGTGGATCGAAACCTACGGGGATGCGGGGTTGGGCCGCTCCGCTACCGTCGCTCCCTCACGGGGGCGTGGATCGAAACGCGTCGTGGCCTGCGGAGCGCCAACAGGCGGCAGGTCGCTCCCTCACGGGGGCGTGGATCGAAACAGGATCTGCGCGACGGTCGTGTAGTAGAGGTCCTGTCGCTCCCTCACGGGGGCGTGGATCGAAACGCGGCCGACGGGAAGGCGCGGAAGGTCGGCTATGGTCGCTCCCTCACGGGGGCGTGGATCGAAACTCGGCCACGATCGTCGCGACGTTGGCGGTGTCGTGTCGCTCCCTCACGGGGGCGTGGATCGAAACAGGCCACGCAGTCCCCCGCGAAGGTCTCGCCAGGTCGCTCCCTCACGGGGGCGTGGATCGAAACAGCAGGGATGGGCCGGATCAGAGGTCCAGGCCGCGTCGCTCCCTCACGGGGGCGTGGATCGAAACCCGGACCCGATCGTCCCCGTCGAGCGTGACGCCGTCGCTCCCTCACGGGGGCGTGGATCGAAACGCCTGCTCGCGCTCGACCGGCGTGAGCTCGCCGCGTCGCTCCCTCACGGGGGCGTGGATCGAAACCGATCCTGGCGAAGAGCTTGGCGTAGGTGATGCGCGTCGCTCCCTCACGGGGGCGTGGATCGAAACCGCGCACCGTGCGTCACGAAATGGACTGCGAGGGTCGCTCCCTCACGGGGGCGTGGATCGAAACGATGGCGGCCGCCACGTCCGGACCGGCGAGCCAAGTCGCTCCCTCACGGGGGCGTGGATCGAAACAGGGCCTGGGCGATCGGGTCTTGGACCTTGCGGGTCGCTCCCTCACGGGGGCGTGGATCGAAACATCGGCTTCCAACGGACGGACGGACGGCTCGTCGTCGCTCCCTCACGGGGGCGTGGATCGAAACCAGAGCGGCTGTCCACCGCCTGGCGGCGCTGAGCCGTCGCTCCCTCACGGGGGCGTGGATCGAAACGGCCACTCAACGGGGAGGCCGGCCAGAGGGGCGGTCGCTCCCTCACGGGGGCGTGGATCGAAACGGGCAAGCCTGCACCGAGGCTGGCAGCAGAAGCGGTCGCTCCCTCACGGGGGCGTGGATCGAAACATCCCCGCTCGTGCTGGGGAACTAGGCGCTTCGCCCGTCGCTCCCTCACGGGGGCGTGGATCGAAACCAGGATTGGTACCGCTTGACCTCATAGATCGGCGTCGCTCCCTCACGGGGGCGTGGATCGAAACCTGGCCCTCGATGTCGGCCTGAGCGTCGCGTATGGTCGCTCCCTCACGGGGGCGTGGATCGAAACATGCGCCCACTCCCATCCGCTCGCGCCGGATTTCGTCGCTCCCTCACGGGGGCGTGGATCGAAACGATGCCTCGGGGAAAACTCGCAGAAACCCGGCAACGTCGCTCCCTCACGGGGGCGTGGATCGAAACAGAAAATTGAAAGCCGATAACCGGGCATTCACGAGTCGCTCCCTCACGGGGGCGTGGATCGAAACGCCCATCTATGAGTCATTGCGCTGGAAACCCGGAGGTCGCTCCCTCACGGGGGCGTGGATCGAAACAAGGCCGAGACGCAGCGCCTGATCTCCTGGACGGTCGCTCCCTCACGGGGGCGTGGATCGAAACTCGACGCTGTTGCCGGACGCATTGAGGATGCTGGTCGCTCCCTCACGGGGGCGTGGATCGAAACTGGGCGTAGCTCGCCGCGCGCTCGGCTTCCGTTCGTCGCTCCCTCACGGGGGCGTGGATCGAAACTTCGCAATTGCGGACATGTGGAGTTCCTTCAGGGAGTCGCTCCCTCACGGGGGCGTGGATCGAAACGTGATCTACCTGACGACGCAGTCTGCGGCTCCTGTCGCTCCCTCACGGGGGCGTGGATCGAAACGGACGGAGTTCAGCCGTGAACGCAATCTCAACGGTCGCTCCCTCACGGGGGCGTGGATCGAAACCCGCGTCGTCCGACGGCAGCCAGGCGCCCTACGGGTCGCTCCCTCACGGGGGCGTGGATCGAAACCAGAGCATGTCGGCGAAGAAGACGCGGATCGTCTGTCGCTCCCTCACGGGGGCGTGGATCGAAACGATCATTCGATGGCACCCGTCTCAGGGTTGAACGTCGCTCCCTCACGGGGGCGTGGATCGAAACACGTGGCCCGCACCCACCAGAACCTTCTTGACCGTCGCTCCCTCACGGGGGCGTGGATCGAAACACGGCCGGCTCGCCGAACACGCTCTCGCGCACGAGTCGCTCCCTCACGGGGGCGTGAACCGAAACGCGATCAGCGACAGCCGCCCTACACCCCATCCGCACCGAACCCATTTGCCCAAACGGCCAAGGACGATCAGAATCAGCCCAACGACAGTCCAAGAAGAGGAGCACCGCCGGCATGCCAGCCCCAGCGCCCACAGCAGAACTGACCACCCGGGCCGATACCCTCGACGTCATCGTCATCGGCGCGGGCATGTCCGGCCTCTACCAGCTCATCCGCCTGCGGGAGCTCGGTCTCCGGGCCCGCGTTCTCGAAGCCGGCTCCGGCGTTGGCGGCACCTGGTACTGGAATCGCTATCCCGGCTGCCGCTTCGATTCCGAAAGCTATTCCTACGGCTATTCCTTCGACAGCGACCTGCTCAGCGAATGGAGCTGGACCGAGCATTTCGCCCCCCAGCCCGAGACCGAGCGCTATCTCAACCTCGTCGCCGACAAATACGATCTCCGCCGCGACATCCAATTCTCGGCCCGCGTGAAGGCGGCGCATTGGGACGAGGCCGCTGGATGCTGGAACATCGAGCTGGAGGATGGCGGCCGGCACCGCGCGCGCTTCCTCATCACCGCCATCGGCGCGCTTTCCACGCCCACCATGCCGAGCTTCCCGGGCATGGATGATTTCAAGGGGCCTTCCTTCCACACCGGCCTCTGGCCGAAGGAGAAGGTGGATTTCGCGGGCAAGCGCGTCGCGGTCATCGGCACCGGGGCCTCGGGTGTGCAGACGATCCAGGAGGTGGCCAAGACGGCCGCGCAGCTGACCGTCTTCCAGCGCACGCCAAACTGGTGCGCGCCGCTGCATAACGGGAAGATCTCGCCCGAGGAGATGGCGGAGATCCGCACCCGCTACGACGAGATTTTCCAGCGCTGCCGGGAAACATGGGCCTGCTTCCTCCATACGGCGCATCCCCAGGACACCTTCGATGCCACGGCGGAGGAGCGGCGCGCCTTCTGGGAGAAGCTCTATGCCGAGCGCGGCTTCGGCATCTGGGTCGGCAACTACCAGGACATCCTGACCAACCGCGCCGCGAATGAGGAGATCTCGCGCTTCATCGCCGACAAGATCCGCCAGCGCGTGAAGGATCCGGCGGTGGCGGAGAAGCTGATCCCGAAAAACCATGGCTTCGGCACCCGCCGCGTGCCGCTCGAGACCTTCTACTACGAGTGCTACAACCAGCCGAACGTGAAGCTGGTCGACAGCAAGGCGACGCCCATCGAGCGCATCACGCCGACCGGCATCCGGACCAGCGACGCCGAATACGAGTTCGACATCATCGTCTACGCCACTGGCTTCGACGCGCTGCGCGGTGCTTTCGACCGGATCGATTTCCGCGGCGCGAACGGCGTGGCCCTGAAGGACAAGTGGCAGGACGGCGCCACCTCGCTCGTGGGCATGCTGGTCGACGAATTTCCGAACATGCTGATGCTGGTCGGCCCGCACAACGCGCTCGGCAATATCCCGCGCACCATCGAATTCAACGTGGAATGGGTGACCGATTTCCTGCGCCATCTCGGCGAGCGCGGCGCCACGCGCTTCGAGGCGCAGCCCGAGGCCGTGGCGCAGTGGATGGATCACGTCATGGAGATCGCCCAGGGCCTGCTGAGCATGGAGGTCGATTCCTGGATGACGGGCGTGAACCACAACGTGGCCGGCCGGCAGACGCGGCGCATCGCGCGCTACACCGGCAGCGCCCCGAACTATCGCGCCTGGGCGAACGGCATCGCCGAGCGGGGATATGCGGGTGTGGAGATAGGCTGAGCCCGCGCCGGCGGCGGAACACCGCCGGCGCGGCGTCTTACTCGAGCCGGATGCCGGCTTCCTGGATGAAGCCGTTCCACCGCGCGCTCTGGCTGCGGAAGAAGTCCGCGAACTGCTCGGGCGTATTGGCCCGGGCCTGCAGGTCGAGGCCGCGCAGCCGCTCCGCCACGGCCGGCGTCGCCAGGGTTTCGTTCATCATCGCGTTGAGGCGCCTCACGATCGCGGGCGGCGTGCCGGCCGGCACGAAGAGTCCGTTCCACTCGTAGGTCTCGAAGCCCGGCAGCGTGTCCGACAGCGGCGGAAGATGCGGCAGCGAGGCCAGCTGCGTCGCGCCCGTGTGGCAGAGCGCCTTCAGCCGGCCTTCCTGAACGAAGGCGATCGCGGTGTCGGCATTGCCCCAATAGTACTGCACCTGGCCGGCCACGAGATCGTTGGTGGCGGGGCCGCCGCCCCGATAGGGGATGTGGTTCACCTGGATCCCGGCCCGGCGCGAGAAGAGCTCCAGCGCCAGGTGCTGCACGCCGCCGCTGCCCGCCGAGGCCCAGTTCTGCGCGCCCGGCCGGGCCTTGGCGTCGGCGATGACCTCGGCCACGGAATTGGCGCGGACCGCGGGGTTCATGAGCAGCAGCTGCGGCACGGTGATCGCCTGGAAGACAGGCACCAGATCCCGCGCCGGATCGAAGGTGATCTGCGGGAAGAGCACCGAGGTCGAGAGCGGCGTGGTGCCGTAGAGCACGGTGTAGCCGTCGGCCGGCTGGGTCGCGACATGGCCGCTGCCGATCATGCCCGTGGCGCCGGCGCGGTTGTCGATGACGAATTGCTGGCCCGTGCGCTGCGAGGTCTCGGCGAAGAGCAGCCGGGCGACGCTGTCGGCCGTGCCGCCAGGCGGCCAGGGCACGATGACGCGGACCGGGCGGGACGGCCATTCCGCGGCTTGGGCGGCGGGCACAATCCCGGCGGAGGCGAGGGCCATGCCCGCGGCGAGGACGCCACGGCGCGAGGCCTGGGGGAAGGATGTTTCGGTCACGGGCGCTTCCTTCGTTTTTGTTGCGCACACGATAACAGCCCTGTCGGCGCCGCGAAGACGCTGGCGCCCCGCGTGCGCCGCGCTTCCTCCCGCCGGCCGGCGATGCCAATCTCGCCCGCAGCATTGAGGAGAACCACGCATTGGCGAGCATCGGGCGGCAGGCCAAAGCCATCCCCACCTCCCGTGAGGTGACGGCCAGGCGCGTGCCGGCGACGGGCGGCCCGGTGCAGGAGGTCGCCCGCCTCGTCGCCATCGAGGCGCCGGTGGGCCTGGTCTATGGCTTCCAGCCCTATGCCGTGATGATGACGACCCCGGCCGATCTTGAAGACTTCGCCATCGGCTTCAGCCTTACCGAGGGGATCATTCGCAGCCCTGTCGATATCCGCGGCCTTTCCGTCGAGGAAGGGGCGGATGGGATGACCGTGACCATCGACCTGGTGCCCGACCGGCTGCACGCTCTGCTGGCCAATCGCCGGCTGCGCAACACCGTTGGCCGCACAGGCTGTGGTGTCTGTGGTGTGGAGGAGCTGGCGGCCCTGCCGCTGGCCGAGCGCCGGGGCGGCCAGGGGGAGGCGATCGCGCCCGAGGCGATCCATCGGGCGCTGGAGGCGCTCGCGGGCGGGCAGCCGCTCAATGCCGCGACGCGTGCTGTCCATGCCGCGGCCTGGGCCGGGTCGGACGGCGAGCTCCGCCTGTTGCGCGAGGATGTCGGCCGGCACAACGCGCTGGACAAGCTGATTGGCGCCCTGCTGCGGTCGGGGACCGATCCGGCCGAGGGCTTTATCGTGATCACCAGCCGGCTGTCCTTCGAGATGGTGGAAAAGGCGGCCGCCTTCGGCGCCGGCACGCTCGTTGCCATCTCGGCGCCCACCTCGCTCGCGCTCGATCGCGCGCGCCGTCATGGCATGACGCTGGTCGCCATTGCGCGCGAAGACGGTCACATGGTCTTCGTGGAACCGGAATCGCACCTCGCATGATGGCCGGCTGATGGTTCCCGATCCCCTCGCCATTCTGCGCGAGCCTCTGGCCCGCCTCTTCGCCATTCCCCGCGCCGTGACAGCAAGCGAGGAGGTGGTGCCGGAGGTCGCCATGGGCCGCGTCCTGGCCGTGCCGCTGGCCGCGTGGCATGACGTCCCGCCCTTCGACCAGTCGGCCATGGATGGCTATGCGCTCGGGCCGGCGGCCGATGCTGCCTGGCGCGTCACCGCGCGGCTCGAGGCCGGCGATGCGGCGCGCCTGCCGCTCGGTCCCGGCGAGGCCGCGCGGATCTTCACGGGAGCCCCCGTGCCGAGGGGAACCGAGCTCGTCGTCCAACAGGAGAAGGCGATCGTCGAGGGCACGGAGGTGCGCGTCGCCACGGCCTTGCGGCCCGGCCTGAACATCCGGCGAAGGGGCGAGGATGTGCGCCTCGGCGCCGCCCTGCTGCCGGCGGGCCAGCGCATGGATGCGCGGCATGTCGCGCTCGCCGTCGCGTCGGGGCACGATGCGGTGCGGGTCGTGCGGAAGCTGCGCGTGGCGCTGGCTTCCACGGGCTCCGAGCTGCGTCGGGCGGGCGCCGGTCTCGATGCGGGCCAAGTGCATGATTCCAACGGCCCCATGCTGCGCGCGATGTTGCGGGTGCCGGAGGTGGAGCTCGTCGAGCTCGGCATCCTGCCCGACGATCCGGTCCGCCTGCGGGACGCCCTGCAGCGCGCGGCGGCCGAGGCCGATCTGATCGTCACCTCCGGCGGCGTCTCCGTCGGCGAGGAGGATCACATGATGGGCGCCATCCTGGCGGCCGGCGGGACGATCGATGTCGTTCACCTGCCCATCCGGCCGGGCAAGCCGGTGAAGGCCGGGCGGCTCGGCGCCGCGGTGATCCTGGCGCTACCGGGCAATCCGCTGGCCGCCTATGTGAACTTCTGGCTGGTCGGCCGGCGGCTGCTGGATGTGCTGGCCGGCGCGCCGCCCCAGCCGCTGCGGCTGATGGCCGCGCGGGCCGGCTTCCGCGAGGAGCGCAAGGCGGGGAGGGTGGAATTCGCCCCCGCGCGCTTCACCGGCGCCGAGTTCGACGGCGTGCCGGCGGTGGAGCTGCTGGGCCGCGGCAGCTCGGCCCGGCTGGCGCCGCTGGCGGCAGCCGACGGGCTCTGCGTGATCGGGCCGGAGGTCACGCGCGTGGAGGAGGGCGATGCCCTGGGGATCCTGCCCTTTCCGGGCTGACCCTCGGGCAAGTGTGCGGAGACCATGGCCCCCGCACATGCCGCGCGATCAGGTACGGCGGATGTTGTGGAACTGCGGCGGCCCGCGCAGGACGCCCGTGATATTCGCGCGATAGGCCGTCGGCTGGAAATACTGGCCCATCGGCATGTAGGGCACCTGGTCGAAGGCGATGCGCTGCATCTCCCGCGTGGCCGCCTGTTCCGCATCGAGGTTGGGCGCGTCGAACCATTCGTCGCGCTTGGCTTCGAGGGCGGGGATGTCCGGCCAGCCGACCCAGGCCTCGGCGCCATTGCCGCGGATCGAGTTGTGGCCCGCCGGCGTCCAGTGATCGAAGGCCGACCAGAAGGTGCAGAAAGCCGACCAGCCACCTTGTTCCAACGGGTTCTTCGTGGCGCGGCGCTGCAGGACGGTGCCCCAGTCGGTCGCGGCATAATCCACGTTGAAGCCCATGCGCTGGAAGGTGTCGGCGACGACGAGGGTGCTGGAGTTGATGGAGGCCAGGTCCGTCGCATTCATCAGCACGAGCTTGGCGCCGATGGCGCCGGCCGCCTGCAACTCGCGCCGCGCCTGCTCGACCGATTTCTTGAGGCGATCCATCCCCACGTCGGAAGCCAGGGGCGAGGCCGGCGCGAAGAAGCCGACATTGTCCCGGATCAGTTCCGTGTTGCCGATCACGGGCGTCATGCAGTCGATCTGGTTGATCGCCGTGATGACGGCGCGGCGCACGGCCGGATTGTTGAAGGGCTCGGTCAGGTGATTGGGGCGGATGATGCCGATGAGGCCCAGCACGTCCGCGACCTCGACCTTGAGGTTCCGGTTGCGGTTCAGCTGCGGCAGGAAGTCGCCCGTCGGCTGCTCCCACCAATCGGTCTCGCCGGATTGCAGGGCGGCGGCGGCCGTCGCGACGTCGGAGATGATCTGCCATTCGACGCGCTCGAAATGCGCGACCTTGGGCCCCGAGGTCTGCTGCGTCGTGCCCTCGGTCCGCGGCACGTAGCCCGGCCACTTCTCGAAGACGGCCTTGCTGCCGGGATTCCATTCGTTGCGGATGAAGCGATAGGGCCCGCTGCCCACGAGGTCGGTGATCTGCTGGAAGGGATCGGTGCGCGCCACGCGCTCCGGCATCACGAAGAGGCAGGGCGTCGTGATCTTCGCGAAGGCGTCGATCATCTTCGGGAAGGGCTTGTTGAGCTGGATCTCGAAGGTGGTGTCCGTCGGCGCGCGCATCTCCACGGTCCGCGCCAGCATGGTCTGGCCGAAGGCGTCGCGTCGCGCCCAACGGCGGATCGAGGCGATGACGTCGCTTCCGCGCACCGGCTCATTGTCGTGGAAGCGCAGGTTGGGGCGCAGCGTGAACTTCCACAGCAGGCCATCATTCTCGACGCTGTGGCCCTGCACCATCTGCGGCTGCGGCTTGAAGTCGTTGTCCAGCCCGTAGAGCTGGTCATAGACCAGATAGCCGTAGTTCCGGACGATGAGCGCCGAGGACCAGAAGGGGTCGATCGTCGAGAGATTGGCATGGGGGATATGGCGCACGACGCGCGCATTGGCCGGTTGCGCGAGGGATGGCCCGGCCAGCCCGGCAACACTGAGCGCGCCTGCGCCCGCGAGGACGTGACGTCTTTGGATCATTTCGCGAAGTCTCCCGAGCTTTATGGGCGAATCCTAGCAGGGGATCGGTTCGCGTCTCCATCGAATACTTGAGCGGCCGACGACGCTCCGGCGAAGGAAGCCCCGCCGCGTGGTGGCCATCTTTCCCGGCTTTCATCGACCTCGTATCAGACCCATCCGGCCGTTCTCGGACGGACACCGAGGAGTGGCAGGCTTGTCCATGCAAAAGACGATCGCGCAGTTCCTTCGTTTCGGCGTGGTCGGGGTGGCGGGCTTCCTGGTGGATGCCGGGGTTCTGACTGTGATGCTCTGGGCGGGCCTCGGCCCCTATGCGGGGCGCGTCGTGTCCTACCTGGCGGCCGCGAGCACGACCTTCGCGCTCAATCGCGCCTGGACCTTCCGGACGGCCGCGCGGGACGCGCCGGTCACGGCCCAGTGGGGGCGATTCGTGATGCTGAACCTGGTGGGTTTCGCCGCGAATTACGGAACCTATGCGGCGCTTATCGCCGGCACGGAGATCGTGGCCACCCATCCCGTGCTGGGCGTGGCGGCGGGCTCTTTCGCGGGGATGTTCATCAATTTCGGCCTGTCGCGGCGCTACGTCTTCAAGACGTAGGTCGCAGGGCGGCGGTCAGCGCCCTCGGCGCAGCTGCACCGGGCCTTTCGCGCGCAGCAAGGCGCCGGTAGCGGCGTCGAGCTCCACCTCGAAGACATGCCCATTGGGCGGCAGGATCTTGATCTCATATTGCCAGCGTCCGTCCGAGCGCTCGAGCTCGACTTCGATGACGCGCCCGAGATAGCGCTGCTCAACCTCGGTCATCAGTTCCGAGAGCGGGCGGATCTGGCCGGCTTCAAGCGCGGCTCGGGCGGAGGCATGACCGCCACGTGCCTGTCCGGGCCCGGGGGCCAACATGACGGCAACGCAGCCAAGGATCACGAGCGGCGTGAAGCGGTGCAGCATGATGCATCCAACTTGCACAAGGCGGGATCGTCAAGGCAACGCAGACTGGGTAACGACCGGCGCGATGTCATGCGCGGCCAGGATGCCAGTCTACCGGCGGCGAGCGAAAGTGAAGGGAAACACGGCAAGGGCCAGCATGAATACAATAAGAGTGGTAGAAGAAAGCTGAGCGAACATTTTCGTCTCCATGTCGGTATGATTTGTCTTTTGCAGACGTTTCCGCCTGCCATGCCGACTTATCTACGGAGATCACTCTGAACATATGCTGAGCGAATGGTTCAGGATTGGTTCATCGACTGCTTCGCATGGTCCGGACGCGCGGAAGGTCCCGCGCGATCGACGGGAGAGATTCAAGAATGCTTCTTCGCGCCGCCCCTCTGATGCTTCTGATCGGCCTCGCGGCGCTTCAGCCCCAACCCGCGATCGCCAGCTCGTCGGAGCGCGAGGAATTGCGTCTGGCGGTGGAGCGGGGGCAGGTGCGCCCCATGTCCCAGTTTCTGGGCGAGGTGGAGCGCCGGCATAACGGCCGCGTGATCGAAGCGGAGCTGGACAGGCATCGTGGCCGGATTGTCTGGGAGGTGAAGATCCTCCCGGCCCAGGGCCGGACCTTCAAGGTGCGCCTGGATGCCGCGACGGGCGTGGAAATTCCGCGCGATTCACGCGATTAGGGAAGGCACACCGGGCCGCCGTCAATACGCGGCGGTTCGGAATGGGGTGCCCGGCCGGGAAAACCCGGGCCGGGCGTTTTGTCGTGGCCAGACGGAATCCCGCCGGCCGCGATAGTGATTTACCGGCCGGCGCGCGCGCGGGCGATCAGGCGGTCATAGGTCGTGCAGGTGGCGTCGGAGACGGGCGTCGTGATCAGCGTCTGCATCTCGGTGCTGATGGTCTGCGCCAGCGCCGGATTCTGGGTCATCAGCGGGCCCATGAGGTTCATGAGCTCCATCATCTTGGCCTCGGCCTGCGCATCGCTGCAGGCGGCCATGGCGGAGGCGGAGAAGGCTACGCCGACGGCAAGCGTCATGATGCGCAGCGCGGGAAGGATCGTCATGGGATGATATCCGGAGGGATGCGGGCGGATCTGAGGAATTCCCAGTACTGACCTGCGGCAGCGCTCCTATCGCGGAACACGGTAGGTCGACAGTGTTCAGCTAAGAAAATTATGTGAATTACTTCGATAACTTTCGAAGTCATGTCCCTTCCTTAAAATCGTGAAGAAGAGGGGCTTAGAAGGGCGCAGGAACCTCCGAGGGGACTTCCCTTGGGGGGCTAGCGGCATAGGCGACGGCGGCCTGTGGGAGCAGCATATCGGCCGGCCCGTGAACGACGTGCGGAAAAACCGACCGAGTCCGATGAGTGCCCCGCCATCGATTCCCGCACGACGTCGCGCAATCTGGGCCCGAATCGCTCTGTTCCCGAAGCACCGTCAGCCTTGCCGGGGGCGCCGGCGGCAGCCCCACGTCCGAATGCATGAAAACCGACGCTTTTGCCTTGCGTCGGCTTGATCCTGGTCGGATCATTTCCGGCACAAAGCAATCGCACATAGGGGGACCGCGGGTGGCAGGCTACCACGAAGTGAATGCGCCCCCGAATGCGGGGAGTTGGGCCAGCCTTTGCTGGCATAACAGCGGCAAATACGCATGGCTTGAACTGGTTGGACATAAAGCACGGTATGCGCCCGGTGGGGGAGACGGCGCGAAGATTGCGATACTTGGTGCCGTCCCTGAAGGGGACGGGAAGTTTCAGACGGGCAGATGGGCCGCAATTACTGGACAGCAGGTTCGCAGTCTGGGGCGAGACGCGAGCCGTGTACATTTTGGCGTTGTCGCCGATGAAAAATTCTATCTCGGGGCTTTAAGTCAATGGGAGTGGTTTACTCCAGAGAGAGCAATAAAATATGCTGGAGGCGCCAGTAATTTATCAAGAGTGTCCAGTTTAAATTTTGCTCTTGGGGCGCTTAAAAGCGGATTTACCCAGCAATTTTATCCCAGGCGCCTGCCTTTGGTTCATACCGGAATTCAACATTCGGATATTTCTGTCAATACTCTGATTAATTATCTTGCGGCGCAGGTTAATAATTTATACCCGGGGGCCGATTCGGCGATGTTCAGCAATCTTCCACGGCCGTATGTGGTTTGGGGATCCGGTATTCAGCCTCCTGGATAGGCTGTGACCGCTCCCTTGTTCTTGCCCGCTGCTCACGCATAGACCGAGGCGCAAGTGCTTCAAGCCGTCTTTCGATCTGAGCGCGGATTTCCGGAGCAGTTTTTTCGTAGCGCACGAATCCAAAAGGGTGAGGGAGGAGCTGGTTGCGGACCTCCCTGGTCATCTCCCTGGCGGCCGAACGGGATTGCCGATTTGCGCGACCACCGCTCGCGGTGCGGTGAGCAGAACAGCCCATTCGCGGTGATGGCTGGGTCGGCGTCCGATCCGTAGCGCTCAATCCGCATCTGAATGGGATCGTTATGACTCGACCTTCGCAGCGAGCCTGCGTCCACCAATTCGGAATATCGTGGAGGAAAGGAATGATGCCTGGAGGATGGAAAGATCAGGGTGCGCATTCGGCAATCCTGCCAATCACGCATTTTCTTTCACCAGACTAACCATCTGAAAAGATGGTCGGAGTGAGAGGATTCGAACCTCCGGCCCCTGCGTCCCGAACACAGTGCTCTACCAGGCTGAGCTACACTCCGGTGTGGGCGGGTTATTAGCGAGATGCAGACACCTCGGCAAGCCGGGGGGAGAAAGATTGCTGTTATGCGAAAGTGAATCGCTGCTTTGACGTGCTCGTTTCGGCCTTGATGGTGCTGCGAGGCGTCGCGAACGCGGCGTGAAGAGATCGGCAACGTCTACCCGCGTGGTCCGTGTGTGATGCGCTTGCGCCTGCATTCCACGATGCTCGGCCGAGTCAGGCGCCGCATCGGGCCTCGCCAAGAAGGCGGGCGCGTCGAAGTCGAGCAGGATGCCCTGCAGGCCGGGGTAGGCCCCTACAGCGTGATATGCCCGCGGGAGACGGCGACGACCCCGCCACCGACTCGCACGCGGATGGCGCCGTCCGCATCGCGCCGGGCAGCGAGGTGAAGCTGGCTGGGCCGGCCCATCTCGATTCCCTGCTCTACCTCGAGCAGCAGCGAGCTGCCGCCCGCCAGATGCAGCAGCAGGCCCGCCAGGGCGACATTGGCCGCCCCAGTGGCCGGGTCCTCAAGGATGCCCGCCAGCGGCGCGAACATGCGGGCCCGCCGCCGCCCGATGCCGAGCGGCGTGTGCAGCAGCAGCCCGACCGGCGGAAGGGGCAGCGTCGGCCAGTACCGGGCCATGGCGGCCACGTCCTGCAGGGCGGCCGCGAGGTGGTCCGCATCCTCGACCTCGGCGATGGCGAAGGGCGCGCCGCAGCCGGCCAGCAGTGGCGGATGCCCGTTCACATGGATCGCATCATCGGGAAGGGCGGCGCAGGCGGCGATGGCGGAGCGGTCCAGCGCCGGGCCGATCGCCAGCGGCAGGGGCGCCTCGATCTCGGCGGCTACGGGAGTGCCTGAGCGGTCGCGGGTCAGATGGGCAGTGACGAGGCCGGCAGCCTCCTGCAGCACCAGGGTCTCCCGGGGATGGCCCAGTCGGCGCGCCAGCATCACCGCGGCGCCGACGCTGGGATGGCCCGCGAAGGGCAGCTCGATCGCGGGGGTAAAGATGCGCAACCGGATATCCGCGTCCCCGGCCTCTGCCGGCAGGACGAAGACGGTCTCGGGCAGGCTCAGCTCGCGCGCGATGGCCTGCATGGCCTCCGTCTCCAGCGCCTCGGCGCCGTAGACGAGGCCGAGCGGATTGCCGGCGTAGCGGCGATCCGTGAAGACGTCGGCCGTCTCGAATTCAACTTCCACGATCGAGCCCGGCCAGGGCTTCCGCGATCGCCGCATTCATCGTGCGCACGCCGGCGCCCGGGCCCTCGGCATGGTTCCACACCGCGCCCACCACCGCGAGGAAGTCGGTGCCGGCGCGCACGAGCGGGCCGCAATTTACCGGCGTGATGCCGCCGATCGCGACCGAGGGCACCTCCATCATCTCGCTCCACCACTCCAGGATCTCCGGATCCGCCTTGTGCAGCGTCTCTTTGGTGGAGGTGGGGAAGAAGGCGCCGAAGGCGACGTAGTCGGCCTCCAGCTCGCCGGCCTCCATCGCGAGGTGGCGCGAGGCATGGCAGGTGATGCCGAGGATCTTGCCCTGGAGCAGCTTGCGCGCGCCCGCATGGTCGCCGTCAGTCTGGCCGAGATGCGCGCCGTCGCAGCCCAGCGCATGGGCCAGCCTGGCGCTGTCGTTGAGGATGAAGGCCACGTCGCGCGCCTGGGCGATGGGCATCAGCGTCTCGACGGCGCGCTTGATCTCATCCTCCGCGGCGTCCTTCAGCCGCAGCTGCAGGCAGGCCACGTCGCCGGCGTCGAGCGCCTGCGCCAGGAGATCGGGGAAGCCGGCCGGCAGAACCGGGGGCGTGATGAGGTAGAGGCGGCAGCGATCGTCCATCTCCCTTCATCGCGCGGGGCGGCGATTTTGGGAAGCTGAAACGGCGGGGCCGGAACGAAGCGATCGCGAGCTTTTTACCGGGGCCACCAACGAAAATGGCCCGGAGCCGAAGCCCCGGGCCATGCGGCCTTCCGGTCGGAAGGATCAGCCCGCCGTCTTGTAGACGTCGATGATGTCGGAGAGCAGCTTCAGCGCCTCGGCCTTGGGGCGCTGGAAGGCGTTGCGGCCGACGATGGAGCCGTTGCCGCCGCCGGCATGGATGGCCTTCACCTCGTCGAGCAGCGCGTCCGCGCCCTTCGCCTCGCCGCCCGAGAAGACCACCAGGCGCCGGCCGTTGAAGCAGGCCTTCACGATATGGGCGATGCGCGCGGCCGGGTCCTTCACCTCAACCGGATACGAGGCGTAGGTCTTCTTCGCGGCGTCGAGGAAGATGGCATCGGTCGGCGGCTTCACCTTGATGATGTGCGCGCCCGTCAGCGCCGCGATATGCGCGGCATAGGCCGCGATATCGAGGGCCGTCTCGCCGACCTTGTCCAGCATCGGGCCGCGCGGATAGGACCAGACGACGACGGCGAGGCCGACCGACTTCGCCTCCTCGGCGAGCTGGCGCAGCTCCTCGATCATCTCGAACTGGTATTCGCTGCCCGGATAGATCGTGAAGCCGATGGCCGAGCAGCCGAGGCGCAGCGCGTCGGACACCGAGGCCGTCACGGCCTGGTCCTTCGTCGTGGACAGGCTGTTGGACGAGTTCATCTTCAGGATGGTCGGGATGCAGCCCGCGAAGGTCGCCGCGCCGGCCTCGATCGGGCCCAGCGGCGCGGCATAGGCGTTCAGCCCCGCATCGATGGCGAGCTGGAAGTGATAGTGCGGGTCATAGGCGTCGGGGTTCGGCGCGAAGCTGCGGGCCGGGCCGTGCTCGAAGCCCTGGTCGACGGGCAGGATGACCATGCGGCCGGTGCCGGCCAGCCGGCCGGTCATCAGGATGCGGGCGAGGTTGGTTTTCGTGCCGGGATTGTCGCTCTCGTACCAGGAGAGGATTTCCTTCACCTTATTGGTCAGCTGCATGTGGCGCTCCCCTTCGATGACCGATGTTACCTGAGAGTTAGGCCAGATCCGCCCCCTCCGGAAGGCCCAGCCATCGGGCGAGGTACCGGCGGCCCTGGGGCTTGCGCAGGTCGACCCGGCCGAGATCGAGGGCAGGGGGAGGGGCTTCGAGCAGCCGCGCGCCCATCTCCGTGGCGAGGCGCTGGAGACGCCCGAAGGCCGCCACCTCCGGCGAAAGGACGACCGCCGGGAAGCCTTCCCTCAAGGCCGCGAGGGCATGGCCCGGCGCTTCCGCGGCGTCCAGGATTCCGAGGGAAAAGGCGCCGTGGGCCTCCAGGATCGCGCGGAATCCCGCAAGGCCGAGATACCCCGCCGCGCCAGGGGCGGAGAGGAGCGCCACGGGCCGCCCGGCGGCCAGGGCCAGCACGGTGCCCACCTCTTCCGCGCCATGCACGATCACGGCGCGCGGTTGACCCTGGCAGTCCTGCATGCCAACGCTTTCCCACGCGCCGCGCCGATCCGTCCAGCGCGCCGCTTGGAGTTGGATGTGAACTCAATCGACATCACACTTCTGGCCGCTGAGCGGCTGGAAGCCGCGCTGGATCGACTCGCGGAGGCCCTCGAGGCTCGCTTTGCCGCCGAGGAGGAAGCCGCGCTGAAGCGTATGGAGCAGGACGCCGTCCGGCTGCTGGTGGACCAGGAGGCGGCCCGGCTTCTGGCGGGGATGCCCGATGGCCAGCTGGCGGATGCCGCCGGCTCCGCCGACATGGTGCCCCGCGCCGAGGTGGATCGTCTGGCCGCCCGGCTGGACGAAGCACTGGCGCGGCTGCGCGGGCTGCTCGGCGAGGACGCCAGCGGCGATACTTGAGGCAAGGAGGGTTCCGATGGGCCAGGTCAACGTACGCGTGAATGGCTACAACCACACCATCGGCTGCAAGGATGGCGAGGAAGGGCATGTCTCCGACCTCGTCGCGCAGATCGAGGAGAAGGTGCGCATCATCCGTTCCATGGGTGGGCAGTTCTCCGAAGCGCGAATGCTGCTGCATGTGGCGCTGCTCTTTGCCGATGAGGCGGCGGACCTGCGGATCGACCTCGCGCGGCTGCGCAGCCACGGCGCGGGCCCGGCCGCGGCGCCCCTGCCTGTCGAGCCGGCGGAGCCTGCCGAGCCCGATCCGCGCCTTGCGGAACGGCTGACCCGCATCGCCGAGCGGATCGAGAACATCACTGGCGCCATCGAGAAGAACTGAACGCGCCTCTCGTTGCTTGTACTGGAAGCCGTCCCGCCCTACTTGAGAGGGGCGAGGCTGCCCGGTGCGTCCGGCAAGACATCCCCAGGGCCAATACGCATCTCCCGGGAACTGGCGCTGGCTGGATCTTGGTCCAGCTACCTGGTGCCCACCTGCTTATGGCAGGCCTTGGGAGGATGCATGTGCCAACGGCCAGGGTGGCTTCGCACTTCCCTTCCTTCTTCTGGATGACCGCTTCTTCCGCGGGGCCGGCTCGCCAGCCCGGCGCGTTCCGGCGTATCAACCGGCCCTGATGACGCGCTCCATTCCCCTCATCGATCGCAAGGCCCAGCTCCGTGCCGCGGCGCTGGCCGCGCGCGTGGCGCTTCCCGGTGCCGGCGAGGCGCTGCGCGACGTGATCCTCCGCGAGGCCCCGCCGCCGCCCGGCACCCGCATCGGCGGCTTCTGGCCGATGGGCGAGGAGATCGACACGCGCCCCCTGCTGGAGGCGCTGCATGCCCGCGGGCATGTGATCGCGCTGCCCGTCACCCCGCCACGCGGACAGCCGCTGTTCTTCCGCCCCTGGGCGCCGGGGATGGCGATGGCATCCGGCGTCTTCGGCACGCAGCATCCGGCGGCGGGCGCGGGCGTCGTTCCGGACTGGCTCATCGTTCCGCTGCTGGCCTTCGACCGGCGCTGCGCCCGGCTCGGCTATGGCGGCGGCTATTACGACCGGACGCTGGCCCTTTTCCCCCAGGCCGTCGCGATCGGCGTCGCCTATGCCGCCCAGGAGATTCCCGAGGTGCCCCTCGAACCGCACGACGTGCTGCTGAACGCCGTCGCCACTGAACGTGAGCTGATCCGCCCGTGAGAATCCTTTTTCTCGGCGACATCGTGGGCCGGTCTGGCCGCGACGCCTTCGTGGAGCGCGTGCCTGGCCTCCGCCGCGACCTCGCCCTCGATCTCGTCGTGGTGAACGGCGAGAACGCCAGCCATGGCTTCGGCCTTTCCCCTGACATGGCGCGGGCCTTCCTGGCCGCGGGCGCCGATGTGATCACCCTCGGCAACCATGCCTGGGACCGTCGGGAGATCGTCCCCTATCTGGAGGAGGAACGGCGGGTGATCCGGCCGATCAACTTCCCTCCGGGGACGCCGGGGTTCGGCGCCGTGGTGGTCGATGTGCCCGGCAACCGGCGCGCGCTGGTGGTGAACGCCATGGGCCGGCTCTTCATGGACCCGCTGGACGATCCCTTCCGCGCTATCCAGGCGGAGCTCGCCAAGCATCCGCTCGGCCGCAGCGTGCAGGCGACGATCCTCGACGTGCATTGCGAGGCGACCAGCGAGAAGCAGGCCTTCGGGCACTCCTTCGACGGCATGGCGAGCCTCGTCATCGGCACGCATACCCATGTGCCGACGGCGGACCATCAGATCCTGCCCGGCGGCACCGCCTATCAGACCGATGCCGGCATGTGCGGCGACTTCGACAGCGTGATCGGCATGCAGAAGGGCGGCGCTGCGCTGCGCTTCTGGCGCAAGATGCCGGGCGAACGGCTGGCCCCGGCCGAGGGCGAGGCCACGCTCTGCGGCCTCTTCGTGGAGACGGACGACGCGACCGGCCTCGCCACGCGGGTGGCGCCGCTGCGCCAGGGCGGCCGCCTCAGCCAGACCATGCCCTGATCGCGGCGAGAGGACGCCTGAACCTCAGGCGAAGCGGATGCGGATCTCGCCGAACTCGCCGTAATCGGCGACATGCTCCTCGCCCGCCCGGGCCTTGATCATCCCGGTGCAGGTGCCGGTGCTGACCACCTCGCCGGCCCGGAGGCCGATGCCGGTGCGCGACAGCTCGTTCGCCAGCCAGGTGAGCGGTTCGACCGGGTGGCCCACGGCCTCGCGTGCCGTCCCGCGCCGGCGTTCCACGCCGTTCACCCGCAGCACGACGGGCTGGTCCGGAATGTTCTGCCGCGCCCAATCCTCGATCGGCGCGCCCATGACGAGCGTGCCCGAGCCGGTGCCATCCGCCAGGATCGCCTCCAGGGGCGGAAAGGCGGCATCCGCGACGAAGCGGCATTCGGCGACCTCGACGCCAGGTGAGATGGAGGCGACGGCCTCCCGCACCTCGGCCTCCGTGTAAGGGCGAGCGCGTGGCGGCAGGTCCGCGCCGAGGCGGACCATGTATTCGCATTCGGGGAGTGGATGCAGGAGCGGCGCGGCCTCCATCATGGCGGGCGACGAGGTGAGGAAGGGCGCGTAGACGCGGCCGTAGATCGGCGAGGACGCGCGCAGCGCGCGCTGCATCTCGGGTCGCGTGGCCGCGATCTTCCATCCCAGGCGCGTCCAACCCAGCTCTGCCTCTACGCGGGCTGCGATCCGATAGGCGGTATCGGGATCGGAGGGGACGAGCGCGGCGTCGAGGCCGCTTTGCTGGCGCCGCTCCCGGCGCAGCCGCGCCAGAAGATCGACCAGGGCCTGCGAGGAATCCAGGGTCATGTGTCCTCCATTTCTTTGGCACCTGTCTCCGATCCCGAGACGGGATGGTCAACGGCGGGGGAGGTGACTGGCGGGAATTCGAGGCGTGCCGCGAAGGCTCCGCAATCCGGGCCGTCGCTACCGACGGCCGCCATTACGCAAGAAATGTCGAGTGTTTGTCGACCGGCGCTCAGCGTGCCGCCACGACCAGGCCGCCTTGGGTATCGGCGGCGGCGACGCGGCTGAGCAGGCGCAGCACGCTCGCGTAATAGGCGTCGGGCCTCACGGCGGCTTCCGGGGCGCGGGTCGGGCGGCGTTGCCCGCAGCCGACCGCCGCGAGATGGGCGATGGCGGCGATGCCGGGATCGGCCGCGTAGGGCGCGACCACGCCGGTGCGCAGGTCTGTCCAGGCGGGCATCTGCCGGAAGGTGGTGCTGTGCCAGAAGCTGGCGGCGGCCTCCACCATGGGTTCCGAGCCGAAGCCGCCCCAGACCAGATAAAGCGGCACGCGGCAGGCGTCGTAGGAGAAACGGCCCGGGCGGCTGGGCGCCATGGCGGGCTGCCCGGAGCCGTCGCGGGACAGCACCACCCAATCGGCGACGAGCTGGTGGCGGCCATAGCGCGCGACGCGCGAAAGGTAGAGGCCCGTCGCCTCGAGCTGGCCCCAAAGCGGCGAGGGCACGACCGACCGCAGCGCCTGGAAGGCCGGGTAGATGTAGTAGCTCGGGTTGTTGATGAGGGTACCGTGATCGAGGAAGCCTTCGCTGCCCGGAAGCAGGTACTGCCGGTCGCCGACCTGGACGACCATGCGCGCCAGGATGTCCCGGGCGGTGGCCACGGCCATGGCGCGGAAGACGGGCTGCCCCCAGCGATCGGCCGCCTCGGCCAGGGCCCAGGCGATCATGAGGTCGCCATCGGTTGCGGTGTTGCGGTCGCCAGGGCGGCCACCGGGCTCTCCGGGGCGGAAGCACCAGGCGTAGAGGCTGTCGGCGGGGCGGGAGAGATTGCCGCGGGTCCAGGCGAGAAGGCGGTCGAAGGTCTCGCGGTCGTCGAAACGGACGGCGAGGAGCATCGCGAAGCCCTGGCCCTCCGAATGGGAGATGTCGCCATTCATATTGTCGATGACGCGGCCTTCGCGGCTCATGAAGCGGATCTTGAAGTGATCCCACTCAATGCGGCTCGCGCGGTGGTTGGCGGCGGAGGCGGGCGACGCAACCAGAGGTAGCATTCCTGCCGCTGCAAAAGCAGTGGAAAGCACGGCACGGCGAGAGGCCGTCGCCTCCGTCCTCTGCTCGATGTCGTGCCTTACCATGGTTGCAATCCCGGCCATCTCTACACGCAGGAGTTACATTCCAGCGCTGGGAGGGGCCACGGCAGAAGAATGGTGAGTTGTAGAGCGCCCAACGATGCAACTTCAGGTTGTGATACGATTGTGGTGCTGAAGCAAGAAAATGCGAGTCTTGAATCCTCGCGCGCCCAGATCGACCCAGTGACGGCGATGAAATGGTGGGGTGGTTACACTCCGACATAATTGTTGCGCTGGGCCCGCATTCCACCTGCGGCATCGCTCACGGAACACGCACTGGCGTTGCTTCGCGCCCGTAGGCTTTGACGCACAGGGGCCAAATTCCGTTTGTGAGCAAGCGCTTCGCTTCGGCTATCACAGTGGATGATCCGCTCCGCAGCGGTTTGGCGTCCCGCCGCGTCATGGTCCCTCGGCCTTCGGCCGAGGCATCACGGGACAGGGCATGGCACAGGGGCCGATCCCTGGCGGCTCGATCCCTCGCACGACACTAATGCACGTCTCACCGCAACAGTTGCGACGTTTCACGCTCTAGTTTCCTATTTGGATAAGGAAACGCTAGAAGCGAGACTTGTGATGCCATTTCCTGCCCCAACGCGAGACGCCCATCCCGGCGGGGAGGCGGCGTTATCCTGGCTCTCCGAGGGCTTCGGCGCCTTCGGCGGCCTGCAGGTGGATGGCTTTGGCGAGCGCGTGAGCCTGGCCCTGGAAGCCCGGACGCGAAGCCTGCTCGACCGGCTCCACCATCACCATGCGGATAGCGCGATTCATTCTTTCCGCGTGGCGGAAATCACCATGGGCATGTGGCGCCTCGCGCCCGACATCCTCGGCAGTGCGGAGACCGCGCTGCTCGGCAGCCTGCTGCATGACGTGGGCAAGATTTTCGTGCCGCGCTCCATCCTCTCCTCCCGTCGTCTGCTGACCGAGCGGGAGCGGGACATCGTTTCCAGCCACTCCACGCTCGGCGCGGAGCTGCTGCAGGAGATGGGCTTTCCGGCCCCCATCGTGGCCATCGCGGCCGGTCATCACGAACGCTGGGCGGGCGATGGCTACCCGACGGGCCGGCCGGCCTGTGACCAGCTGCCGATCGTGCGCGCCGTCGCCGTCGCCGATGCCTTCGACGCCATGACCGACGTGCGCCGCGCCTATCGTGCGCCGCTGAACTGGAGCGAGGCCCTTCAGGAAACCGCCGCCTGCGCCGGCACGCATTTCGAACCGCTCGCGGCGCAGATACTGGCGGAAAGCCTGGAGCGGGACGGCCGCGGCCAATTCCACCGCGATCAGATCCATGCCTGGCCCGATCTGCCGGGGCATGCGCTCAGGGCTCCCCATCTCGATTTGCAACTGCTGAATTTGCCATGACAGACCGTCCCATCGCCGATGGAACACTGCGGCGCCGCGCTTCCTCCCGGCGAGGCCTTGCGCCCGATTTCCGTGCGATCGTGGACAGTCTGCAGCATACGGTGGTGGTGACGGATGCGGTGCTCGACCCGCCAGGCCCGACCATCCTCTACGTAAACCCCGCTTTCACGCGGATGACCGGCTATACGCCCGACGAAGTGATCGGCCGCAGCCCACGCCTGCTGCAGGGACCCGGCACGGACCAGATCACGATCAGATCCATCGGCGCCGCGCTGCGACGGGGCGAGGGCGGTATCTGGAAGCTGATGAACCAGGGCAGGGATGGCGCGCCCTATTGGGTCGAGCTCCGGATCGCGCCGCTCCGCGGGGCGGAGGGAAGGGTCGACCAGTTCGTCGCCTTCCAGCGACCGAGCCATCCCGACATGGAGTGGGCGGATGTGGCGGGGGCCGACACCGGTCGCGACGCGCTGACCGGCCTTCCCGACCGGCGGACCCTCCTGGCTGAGGTCCAGCGGCATCTGCAGGGCAGGGGCGCGGGGCAGTTGTGCTTCGCCTATCTCAGCATCGACCATTTCGCCGCGCTGACGGCGGCCGAGACATCGATGGGCGACGCCGTGCTGCTCGGCTTCGCCGACATCCTTTCGGCCAATCTCCGGCGCAGCGACGGGCTCGGGCGGCTCGGCGGCGAGGAGTTCGGCATCAGCATGCCGGGGATCCGGCCGGCGGAGGCACAGGCGCTGGCCGAACGCCTGCGCCGTTCCATCGAGGCCCAGCCCATCGCCACGCCGGCAGGCCCGCTGGCGACGGTCTGCAGCATCGGCCTGAGCATGGGCCGGCCCGGCGAAACCCTCGCCGAGCTGGTGGAGCGCGCGGATTCCGCGCTCGAGGCCGCGCGGCGGGCGGGCGGCAACCGCGTCGTCAGCGGGTAGGCCGTCCGCCCGATCGGCACCTAGCCGAGGAAGTCCTTCATCGTCTGCGAATAGGGTGCCTCGCGCGTCCAGCGGGCCATGGCGCCCTTTTCCGGCAGGCCGGTCAGCGCGCTGGGAGAAGTGCCCTCGCGCAGTGCCTTCAGCGTCGCATGAATGGCCTGCGCCGCCGCCTGGCTGGGCGCGTGGCCTTGCAGCGCGACGCGGACGCCGCGGCTCGCCAGATAGTCGCGATCGGCGATCTCCGGCGAGAGCGTTCCCAGGATGAGCGGCAGGCGCACGGCCTCAGCCGCCGCATCGAGCTCGTCACGCGTGGTGACGCCGGTCAGGAAGATCCCGTCCGTTCCGGTGTCATTATAGGCGCGGATGCGGGCGAGGCAGTCGTCCTTGGAGGTCGTGTTCATCGCCCCGGTCCGCGCGAAGATGCAGAGTGACTTGTCGACCCGCGCCGCGGCCGCCGCGCGCATCTTGCCCACGCCCTCCTCGATCGGGATCAGCCGCGGCTTGGGCGCGCCATAGGGGCGCGGCAGTTCGGTGTCCTCGATGGACATGCCGGCGATGCCCGCGACCTCGAGCTCCTCCACGGTGCGCTGGACGTTGAGCGCATTGCCGTAGCCATGGTCGGCATCCACCAGCACCGGCAGCGATCCCGCGCGGGTGATGCGCCGCGCCTGATCGGCGAACTCCGTGAGGGTGATCAGGATGTGGTCGGGCGCGCCCAGGATCGCGAGCGATGCGGTGGAACCTGCGAACATGCCGAGCTCGAAACCCAGCTCCTCGGCGATGCGGGCCGAGAGCGGATCGTGCACGGAGGCGGGGTGGAGGCAGGCCTTGCCTTCCAGGACGGCGCGGGCGCGCAGGCGGCGTTCGGTGACGGTCATGATACGGAGTTCCCCCTCAGGTCGGGCGCAGTTTCGCCCGCAACGCGCGAGGAGGCGAGGGGGCCTGGCCCCGGGGCGATGCGCTATTGCAGCGCGCCCCAGCGCTCGACCGCCGGTTCTGCGCTCGCCCAGCGCCACTGCTCGCCCTGGCGGCAGATCTGCGCCGCGAACCAGTCCAGCGCCTCGCCATCGACGACGGAGAAGACGATCTCCCGGCAGGGCGCCAGCGGGTTGTCGATGGTGCGAACCACATGCACCACGCCGCGCTCGTTGCCGTAGGGGATTGTGTGGTCCGTCGCCCAATCGGCCCGGCCGCCCACCGGCAGCGGGCCGGCGGCCGCGGCGATGAGCTCCTGCGTCGTGCGCTGGCGCGAGCGGCCGTAATACTTCACCGCATAGTCAGTGGCGGCCGTGACGCCGAGGCCGACGGCGATGCCCACCGCCGGATTGGCCGTGCCGGCGCCGGTGATCATGGCCGCGCCCGCGCCCACGAGCTGCGGTGCCGCCCGCACCGCGTCGCAGCCCACGAGCAGGCCGGCCATCAGCCCGAGCGCCAGGAGGCGGCGCGCCGGCCTCACTGCAGCGCGCCCCAGCGCTCGGTCGCGGGCTCGGCGCTGGCCCAGCGCCAGCGCGTCGCGTCGCGGCAGATCATCGCCGTGTAGAAGCTGCGGCGCGGCGCATTGTCCTCGACCTTGTCGACGGAGAAGACGATCTCGCGGCAGGAGAAGGCGTCATTGCCGATCACCCGCGTCACCACCACCTCGCCCTGCTCATTGGGCTCGATGGGGACGCTGTGCCGCACGCTCCAGCTCGCGACCCGGCCGGGCGGGAGGTCGCCCGCCGCCGTGGCCACCGCGTTCTGCGCGTTCCGATGCACGCGCCGCTGGGCATATTGCAGACCCGCCCGGGCGCCGGCCGAGACGCCGAGGCCGATGCCCGTTGCCACCGTCGCATTATCCGTCACCGCGGAGGCGATTCCCGCGCCGGCAGCACCGGCCGCCACCTCGGTGCCCGCCCCGAGGAGCGAGCCGCAGCCGGCCAGGAGCGGCGCGACGATGGCCAGAGCAAGCCATCTTGCAGGGCGCGATCCGGCATCATTCATGCGGCGTAATCCTCTCCAGCGTGCCGGACTCCGAATCCGGGAGCGACGATTCTAGCCCGCATGGCTGTTTTTCGCAGGTCCGGCCTTCGGTGTTTCAGGGGCGGGCCGTGTTCCCGGTTGCGGCGAAACGTCCTAGCTTTTCCTGATCGCTTGGGAGAAACGCGATGGTGAGTGACAACGAGGGCCGTTTCCTGTGCCTGCATGAGTTCGTGAAGGCCGCCAAGAACAAGCTCAACCCGAATATCTGGGACTATCTGGTCGGCGCCACCGAGACGGAGACGACGCTCCGCCGCAACCGCATGGCGATCGATACCGTGGCGCTTCGCCCGCGCGTCCTGAACGACGTCTCCAAGGTCGATGCCAGCGTGGACTTCTTCGGCCACCGCATCCGGCTGCCGGTCTTCTGCGCGCCGGTCGGCTCGCTCGAGAGCTTCGAGGCCGGTGGCGGCGCGACCGTGGCCAAGGGCGCTGGCGCCTTCGGCGTGCCCTATATGCTGTCGAGCGTGAGCCAGCCGGGCCTCGAGGCCTGCGCCGAAGCCGCTTCCGGCCCCAAGATCTTCCAGCTCTACGTCCGCGGCGGCGACGAGTGGGTGGACGAGATCGCCGAGCGCGCCATCGCCGCCGGCTACGACGCCTTCTGCCTGACCGTCGATACGGCGCATTACAGCCGCCGCGAGCGCGACATCGCCAAGCGCTTCGTGAAGACCTGGCGTGCCGCGAATACCGGCATGGACCATCAGGCGGCGCTGTCCTGGCGCGAGGTGAAGCGCTTCAAGGACAAGTATAAGATTCCGCTGATCCTGAAGGGCATCGGCACCGGCGAGGACGCGGCTATCGCCTGCGACCATGGCGTGGACGTCGTCTATTGCTCCAACCACGGCGGCCGGCAGCTCGATGGCGGGCGTGGCTCGCTCGAGATCCTGCCCGAGATCGTCGAGGCCGTGGCGGGCCGCGCGAAGATCATGGTCGATGGCAGCTTCACGCGCGGCACGGATATCGTGAAGGCCATCGCGCTGGGCGCCGACTGGGTCGGCCTCGGCCGCCTCTACCTCTACGCCCTGGCGGCGGACGGGGCCTCGGGCATCCGCACGCTCTTCGAGATCCTGGAGGACGAGACGATCAAGGCGCTCGGCCTCACGGGCGTGAACAGCTTCGCCCAGCTCAACCGCAGCCATGTGCATATCGGCGCCCCGCCGGTGATCCTGCCGCACGTGCACAGCGCCTTCCCGCTGCTCGCCGAAGGCTACTGAGAGCTACCCCTGGCGGCGTCCCCGATCGGGACGCCGCCTTACGGTCCCCCGATCCGGTCGAGCACGAAAGCCACGCGCTCCGTGACCGGGGCTAAGGGCAGATGGACCAGTTCGTAGCCGAGGCCGACATAGGTCGCAGCGAGAGCCTCGAAGGTTGCCTGCGCCTCGGCGAAATCCTGCTTCCGCTCGGCATCCTGGGCGAAGATCGCGCGCCACGGCGGCGCGATGAACACCTGCCGGCGATAGCGAAAGACCTCGGCAGCGCGGCGGACAGGTGCCGGTACTTCGAGCCCGCAGAGCGTGAGATAGCCGGCCACGTCCGGCACGCCGCGATCGAGGATGACGGTACCGGGGCCGGCCAGGGCCTCGTAATGGGAGCGCATCTCCCAGCCCAGCATCAGCTCCGCGAAGGCCGCGCGATCAGCCCAGGGCAGGGCGTTGCCGCCGATGGCCAGCTGGTCGCGGATGATGGCCCGCCCGGCCTCCGGCATCGTGCGAAGGCCCGAGGCGGCCAGCGCCTCGATGAGCGTGGTCTTGCCCGAGCCGGGACCGCCGGTGACGACGATCAGCCGGTCGGTCGGGGGGATGTCCATGGAAGCTCCCTCCAGGATCTCGTTTGCCGGAACAGAGGGGGTGGCGATGGGCCGGCTCAGGAAATCCGGCCATAGCCTCCGAACTGCGCCGTGACGGCGACCATCTCCTCCGGCGTCAGCAGCACCGGCTCCAGCCCCGCCTGCAGCAGGTCCAGATATTCCGAGGCGAGGTTCTCGACCTCCCGCGCCAGCGTCTCCGCCCCGGCGAGGCCGGAGCCGATCGCGACGACGCCGTGATTGGCCAGCAGGCAGGCACGGCGGCCGCGGATGGCGATGGCGGCGGCTTCCGCCAGCTCCTGCGTACCGAAGGTCGCGTAGCCGGAGCAGGGGATGTCGTCGCCGCCGGCGAGCGCGATCATGTAGTGGAAGGGCGGCAGGCCGCGCCGCGCGCAGGAAAGCGCCGTCGCCCGCGGGCTGTGCGTATGGACCAGGGCCTTCGCCTCGGGCCGCGCGGCGTAGATCGCCGCATGCAGCCGCCATTCGGAGGAAGGGCGGCGATGGCCGTGGAGCACGGTGCCGTCCAGCGCCACCTCCACGAGATCCTCTTCCGTCAGCACGGCATAGGGCAGGGTGGAGGGCGTGATGAGGAAGCCGCCCTCCGTCCGCACGGAGACGTTGCCCGACTTGCTCGGCATGAAGCCCAGCGCGTCCAGGCGCCGGGCGCAGTCGATGAGGGCCTGGTTCAAGCGGCGTCCCGCAGCTTGCGGGCCACCAGCGCGGCCGGACGCCCGAAGCAGCGGTCGAGCCAGGCCTTCACGCGGGTATGGCCGCCGAAGTCGAACTTGTTGCCCCAGGCGCCGTAGAGCACCGAGGCCAGGTTGCAGTCGGCGATCGTGAAGTCGTCGCCGAGGATGTACGGGCGCGTGAGCTGGCCCTCCAGCACGTCCAGGCGGGCGGCAACACCGGCCGCGCCTGCCGCCGCCTGGCCCGTGTCGCGCTCCGAAGCGGGGCGGATATAGGCGTTGAAGGCCCATTGGCCGGCCGCGGGCTCGACCTCCGTCGCGGCCCAGAGGGTCCATTGCAGCGCGCGGCTGTAATCGTCCCCGACGGGGCAGAGCGGCGCGCCGACCTTGGCCGCGATATGCAGATTGATGGCCAGGCTTTCGAAGAGGACGAGATCGCCATCCTCCATGGCCGGCACCTTGCCGTTGGGATTCACCTTCAGGAAGGTGTCGGACCTCACCGGCGCTCCCAGGCCGATGGGAACGATCTCATAGGGGATGCCGGCTTCCTCGGCCGCCCAGATGCAGCGGAAGTTGCGGCTCTTCGGCGTGCCGTGGAGCTTCAGCAAGGGCGTTTCTCCGTCCTTTTGCCTGCGCACCGGCCCCAGTGGCCGGCCCGCCGGGGCGTAGCGCAGGCTAGGACATTTTCAGCGGGGGGGGGATATGCCCGGCGGGCTGTTCAGCTGCGCCGATGCGATGGGAAACCGCCATGAGCGGCAGGGCGCGGCGTTCCGGCAAGTCGGCGGCGGCCGGAAGATCCGGCCGCGTGCCTTGTCAGTGCGATACCTGCGCCGGTGTCAGCGGCGCCGTCCGTCCAGGCTCCAGACGCCCGGGCCGGCGAAGACGAGGTAGAAGAAGAAGAAGCAGAACAGGATCGCCGCATCGCCGCCATTCAGCGTCGGGAAGAGGTTCCGCGGCGCATGGGCGATGAAATAGGCGAAGGCCATCAGGCCGGAGGCCAGGAAGGCCGCAGGCCGCGTGAAAAGGCCGACCATGATCAGCGCACCGCAGACGATCTCGATCGTGCCGGCGGCCCCGATCATCGAGAAGAGCTCAGGCGCGTTGGGCGCGGCGCGGGTAGGAAAACTGAAGAACTTCTGCGTGCCGTGGAGAAGGAACAGCAGGCCGGCCACCGCCCGTGTCAGGCTGAGAACGCGGGGAGCCCAGGCGTCGAGATTCATGGCGTGTCCTTTGGGTGTCGAACACGCCTGCATACCGTCGCAAGGGATGCGCAAGAAAGCGATTCGCGCACCCCTCGCGAGATATCACATGCCGCCCGGATAGTTCGGGCCGCCGCCGCCTTCCGGCGTGCACCAGTCGATGTTCTGCGTCGGGTCCTTGATGTCGCAGGTTTTGCAGTGGACGCAGTTCTGCGCGTTGATGACGAGGTGGGGGTTGCCCTCCTCGACGCCGACGGCCTCGTAGACGCCGGCCGGGCAGTAGCGGCTTTCCGGGCTGCCGAACTTCTCCCAGTTCTCGCCGAGCCACTTGCCGGGATCGCGCAGCACGAGGTGGGCGGGCTGGTTCTCCTCGTGGTTGGTGTTCGACAGGAACACCGAGGAAAGCCGGTCGAAGCTGATCACGCCGTCGGGCTTGGGATAGGCGATGCGCGGGGCCTCGGCGGCCTTGCGCAGGCTCTCATTGTCCTTGTGGTGCGACATGGTCCAGGGCGCCTTGCCCCGGAAGAGGTAGGTATCAAGCGCGGCATTCGCCATGCCGCCCCAGAAGCCGTACTTCGCGAAGGCCGGGCGGATGTTGCGGACCGCGTGGAGCTCCGACCAGACCCAGCTCGCCTTGAGGGCTTCCGGATAGGACTCGAGCACCGGCGGGCGCTCCTCGCCGGCCAGGGCCGCGGCCACCGCCTCGGCGGCCAGCATGCCGGACTTCATCGCCGTATGCGTGCCCTTGATCTTCGGCACGTTCAGGAAGCCCGCCGTGTCGCCGATCAGCAGGCCGCCCGGGAAGACCAGCTTGGGGATAGACTGGAAGCCGCCTTCGTTCAGCGCGCGCGCGCCGTAGCTGACGCGCTTGCCGCCCTCCAGCATCGGGCGCACGGCCGGGTGCTGCTTGAAGCGCTGGAACTCGTCGAAGGGGGAGAGCCAGGGGTTCGGATAGTCGAGGCCGACGACGAAGCCGATCGTCACCAGGTTCTCGCCGAACATGTAGAGGAAGGAGCCGCCATAGGTGTCGGTTTTCAGCGGCCAGCCGGTGCTGTGCCAGATGAGGCCGGGCGTGTGCTTCTCCTTCGGGATCTCCCAGAGCTCCTTGATGCCGAGGCCGAAGGTCTGCGGCTCGCAATCGGCGCGGAGGCTGTAGGTCTCGAAGAGCTTCTTGGTCAGGCTGCCGCGGCAGCCCTCGGCGAAGATGGTGTAGGTGGCGCGCAGCTCCATGCCGGGCTGGTAGTCCGGGCCCTTCTCGCCATCCTTCAGGATGCCCATGACGCCGGCGACGACGCCCTTGACCTGGCCGTCCTCGATGATCGTCTCCGAGGCCGCGAAGCCCGGATAGATCTCGACGCCGAGCTCCTCGGCCTTGGCGCCCAGCCAGCGGGCGACGTTGCCGAGGCTGACGATGTAGTTGCCGTGGTTGTTCATCTGCGGCGGCGTGGGCAGCTTGAACGCCTTGGTCTCGGTCAGCAGCATGAAGCGGTCGTCGCCCGCGGGGGTGGCGAGGTCGGGCGGATTGTCGCGCCAGTCGGGCAGCAGCTCATCCAGGGCCCGCGGCTCCAGCACGGCGCCGCTCAGCGTATGGGCGCCGATCTCGCTGCCCTTCTCGACGAGGCAGACGCTCATCTCGGGCGAGAGCTGCTTCAGACGGATCGCGGCGGCCAGACCAGCGGGCCCGCCGCCCACGATCAAGACGTCGAACTCCATGCTTTCGCGCTCTTCGCTCATCCCTTTGGACCTTTCCACGGCTAACTCTGAACAACTTCACTAGACGAGCCCGCGGCTTCGCGGAACCCGTGCGACTCCCTGGCCCGCCGTCATGGGCACAGCTTCGGCCCCTCCGGCGATTCCGCCGGAGCGCATCATGCTCTACATAGGCACGATGGACGCAGCCACCGAACGCGACGCGCTCATTGCGGCCCTCAGCTGGCAGGTCGCCATGGGGGCCGACGAGGCGATGCTCGACGAGCCCGTGGCGCGAACCGCCGCGCCGCCCGCCGAACGGACGCCGGCCACTACCCCGGGGACAACGCGCGCGGCCCCCGTGCCGTTGCGCAAGCCGCCGCCGGGCGGCGAGCTCGCCGCGGGCCTGGCCGCCGGCGCTTCGACGCTGGAGGAGCTGCGCGCCGCGATGCAGGCCTTCGAAGGCAGCCCGCTGCGCGAGACCGCGACGAACTTTGTCTTCGCCGACGGCGTCCCCGGCGCGCCCGTGATGGTCATCGGCGAGGCGCCGGGCGCGGAGGAGGACCGGCAGGGCAAGCCCTTCGTCGGCACCTCAGGCCAGCTGCTGGACCGTATGTTCGCCTCCATCGGGCTGAGCCGGGCGGAAAACGTCTACATCACGAATATCCTGCCTTTCCGTCCCCCCGGAAACCGCACGCCGACCGACGCGGAAATCGCGCTTTTCCTGCCTTTCGTGCTGCGCCACGTCCGGCTCGCCGCGCCCCGTTTCCTCGTGCTGGCGGGCGGTGTTTCCGCGAAGGCGATGCTCCAGGCGCGGGAGGGAATCACCCGCCTGCGCGGTCGATGGCATCAAGTAACGAACCAAGACGGTACAGTATTCAAGGCGATCCCGACTTGGCATCCGGCTTATTTGTTGAGAAACCCGATGGCCAAGCGGGACGCCTGGGCGGACCTCCTGTTACTGCAACGCAACATGAAAGATGACTAGAATAAGGCAGCCTTGCGAGGGGGGGGATTGACTGCCCTCCCGGGGGCCGTCGTCTGGTCGGGTTTTGGAACACCTCGAACATCATCGCTTGCCAGCTTGAGCGGGACTGGCTAACCGGTGGCCCGTCATGCGAGCGAAAAGCCCCGTGGCCCGAATTTGCCCCCGCCTGATTTTGGGGTTTTTCCTTATCGGCGCCGGGCTCGCTCCGGCCACCGCTCAACGGGCCTCCGACCAGCCCGCTCCTTCACAGGCGCGGGTCCGAACACCATCACCTGGATGGACGCAGCCCCTCTCGGTTGCGGATGCCGCCCATCTCCGCCGCGCCTTCGAGGCGCAGGCGCGCGGCGACATGGCCACCGCGGCGCGCGAGACCGAGCGTCTCGACGACCGGCGCCTCATGGGCCACCTGCTCGCCGACCGCTACCTGCGCGGTGAGTCCTCCGTCGCCGAGCTCCAGGCCTGGCTCGCCGACTTCTCCGATCTTCCGGACGCCCCGCTGATCCACGAGACGCTGGTCGGCCGCCTGCCGCGGGGCGCCGCGGCGCCGCCGCCGCCGAGCCAGCCGGAGGTCCCTTCCGATCTCGGCCCCGAGGACCGCGCGCCCGCCGCGCCTCGCATCACCCGCAACACGGCGCTCGAGCGCTCGATCAACCAGCGGCTCAACGACGGCAACCTCGACGCCGCCCTGGCCCTGATCCAGGCCCGGCGTGACCTGACGCCCGCCTATCTCGGCCAGCTCAAGGCCGATATGTCCGCGACGCTGTTCCGCCTCGGGCGCGACGCGGACGCCCTGCGGGTCGCGCAGGAAGCCCTGCGCCATGCGCCACAAAATCCGGACGCGGCCTACCAGGCGGGCCTTGCCGCCTGGGGCACCGAGCAGTTCGACGTCGCGCAGGCGGCCTTCGAGCGGGCGGCGCGCAACAGCAAGGCGCCCGCGACCCAGCGGGCTGCCGCCGCTTTCTGGACCGCGCGCTCGGCCGTGCGTGCCCGGCGCCCCAACCTCTACGTGCCCTGGATGCTCCAGGCCGCGCAGGAGCCACGCACCTTCTACGGGATGATCGCCCGCCGCAGCCTGGGCCTGCCGCCCGGCCTTGTCTGGGAACTCGACATCGCCAACGAGGCGCATGCCCAGCAGGTGGCCGAGACGGCCGGCGGCTGGCGGGCGCTCGCCCTGCTCCAGATCGGCCAGAAGAACCGCGCCGAGGCCGAGCTTCGGCTGCTCAACCAGCGCACGCGGAACAACACGCCGGTCGTGCAGGGCATTCTCAGCGTGGCGCAGCAGGCGGGGCTGAACAGCCTCTCCACCCAGATCGCGAGCCAGGCGCAGGGCGATGACGGGCGCGTCCGGGACGTCGCGCGCTTCCCCCTGCCGACGCTGCTGCCCAATGGCGGCTTCCGGATCGATCCCTCGCTGCTCTACGCGCTGGCCCTCCAGGAGAGCCGCTTCGACCCCAGCGCGGTCAGCCGCGCGGGTGCCCGCGGTATCCTGCAGATCATGCCGGCGACGGCGAGCTATCTCGCGAACGACCCCTCGCTGCGGGGAGAAGGCGTGACGCGGCTCCACGATCCCGGCTTCAGCCTGGAGCTCGGCCAGCGCTACATTCATTATCTGGTGCGGCACGAGGCGGTGCAGGGCGACCTGGTTCGCGTCCTTGCGGCCTATAATGCCGGCCCGGGCAATCTCACGCGCTGGCTGCCCGCGACCCGCCATCGGTCGGACCCGCTGCTCTTCATCGAGAGCATCCCCATCAATGAGACGCGCGGCTTCGTCAGCCGGGTACTGACCTTCAGCTGGATCTACGCGAACCGCCTCGGCCTGCCGACGCCCACGCTGGACCAGATCGCGGGCGGCAATTTTCCGACCCTTTCCAACACGGAAGAGGTCGTGGCGATGTTGCGCCGGCGGCCCTCGCGCTCCAACTAAGACAGGTCCGGTCGCCAGGTGCCGCAGCGGCTCCTGGCGGCACCGGGCCCGCAGAGATCGCCATGCCCCTGGACCCCGAACGCGCCTTCGTCCCCGTCAACATCGCCGTGCTGACGGTGAGCGACACGCGGGACCTCGCTTCCGACCGGTCGGGAGAGACCCTGCAGGCCCGTATCGAGGCCGCGGGCCATCGCTGCGTCGCGCGCCAGATCTGCCGGGACGAGGCCGATACCATCGAGGCGAAGCTCCTCACCTGGATCGCCGACCCCGAGGTGGATTGCGTGATCACCACGGGCGGCACCGGCATCACCGGCCGCGACGTGACGCCCGAGGCCTTCGACCGCGTGCTGGAGAAGGAGATCACCGGCTTCGGCGAGCTCTTCCGCATGCTGAGCTACCAGAAGATCGGCACCTCCACGATCCAGTCGCGCGCCATCGGCGGCGTCTCGGCCGGTACCTATCTCTTCGCGCTGCCGGGCAGCACCGGGGCCTGCAAGGATGCCTGGGACGACATCCTGGTCCATCAGCTGGATGCGCGTTTTCGGCCCTGCAATCTCGTGGAACTGATGCCGCGGCTGCGAGAGCACCTGGCCTAAGGGGCAGGGCGAGGCCCTTCGGGAAGGCGCCATGTTCACGTCGCCAAGGGCGGCGTATCACCCCGCCAGACTGTCTTCCCATCTGCCGAAGCTGGAGTTTCCATGAACACACGCCGCCTTCTCCTGGCTGCGCCGGCGCTTCTCGCCGCGACCCGTGTCTCCGCCCAGAGCTGGACCCCTGATCGCCCCGTCACCATGATCGTCGCCTTCGCGCCGGGCGGCGGCACCGACATCGCCGCGCGGACGCTGGCGCGCTTCATGGAGCGCAGCCTCGGCCAGACCGTCGTGGTCGACAATCGCGCGGGCGCGGGCGGCGAGATCGGCTGGGCACAGCTGGCGCGCTCGCGTCCCGACGGCCTCACCATCGGCTTCGTCAACACGCCCAACCTCGTCACCATCCCGATCGAGCGCCAGGCCCGCTACAAGCTCGAGGACTTCGCGCCCATCGCGAATGTGGTGGACGATCCGGGCGGATTCTGGGTGCGGCCGGACAGCCCCTGGCGCGACCTCGCGGCGCTGGCCGCGGCGGCCAAGGCGGCACCGGGCACGATCAGCTACGGCACGACCGGCGTCGGCTCCGACGACCATCTCGCGACCCTGGCCTTCGAGCGCGCCACCGGCACCCGGCTGCTGCACGTGCCCTTCAATGGCGCGGCGCAGGTGCGCAACGCCATCCTCGGCCGGACCGTGGACCTCGCCGCCATGAACATGGGCGAGGGCATCGCCGACTTCCGCAACGGAATGCTGCGCGCGCTCGGCCAGATGGCCGCGACGCGCTGGGCCAATGCCACCGACGTGCCGACCTTCAGGGAGCAGGGCATCGACGTGGTGGACGGCTCGCTGCGTGGCATTGCCGCGCCGGCCGGCACGCCGGAGAACATTCTCCATCGCTATGCCGAGGCGGTGAAGGCGGTGATGGCCGATCCGGAATTCGTGGCCTCCGCGACCCAGCAGCAGCTGCCGTTGCGCTATCTCGACCCGGAGCAGTTCAAGGCGGAGCTGCAGGCGATGCGCGAGCGTTTCCAGCGCATGTGGAACGAGCACCCCTGGCGCGACTAGCGTAATCCCCGGGCAGAAGTCCGCCTTCCGTCGGCGTGGGCGGGCCTCTGGCCGGCTTGCCGCCGGGAAGGCGGGCGTGTTTGCTGCCTCCTCAGGAATGGGGAGGACGGACGGCATGGCTCTGGGACATTTGCGCCGCGCGGCGGCGGCACTGCTGATCCTGCCGGTCCTTGCGGGGACCGCGCTCGCCCAGGGTGGCGACCCGCCGCCCAACCGCGTCCTGCGCGTCGTCCCGCATGCGGACCTGCGCACCCTGGATCCCGTTTCCGTCTCCGTGGTCATCACCCGCATGCACGGGCTGATGATCTACGAATCGCTCTTCGCCTGGGACAGCCAGCTGCGTGCCCAGCCGCAGATGGTCGGCGAGCATAGCGTCAGCCCCGACGGCCTCGTCTGGCGCTTCACCCTGC
This sequence comes from Roseococcus pinisoli, assembly GCF_018413645.1. Taxonomy (GTDB): domain Bacteria; phylum Pseudomonadota; class Alphaproteobacteria; order Acetobacterales; family Acetobacteraceae; genus Roseococcus; species Roseococcus pinisoli. The sequence continues at coordinate 793,345 of NZ_JAHCDA010000002.1, read as the reverse complement.
GCGAGGGGCTGCGCTTCCATGACGGTCAGGCCGTCACCACGCGGGACGTGATCGCGAGCCTGCGGCGCTGGATGGCGCGGGACGTCGTGGGCAGCCATCTCGGTGCCCGCGTCGCCGCCATGGAGGCGGTCGACGACCGGACCTTCGAGATGCGGCTCTCCCGCCCGCATGCCTTCGTCACCTATGCGCTCGGCTCGGCCGTGGGGCAGATCCCGGCCATCATGCGCGAGCAGGACGCGCAGACCGACCCCTCGCGCCAGATCAGCACGACCGTCGGTTCCGGGCCTTTCCGCTTCAACCGGGAGCGCTGGCTCTCCGGCCAGCGCGTGGTCTACGACCGCAACCCCGACTACGTGCCGCGCGCCGAGCCCGCCGACGGCCTGGCCGGCGGCCGCGTCGTGAATGTGGACCGCGTCGAATGGCTGATCATGCCCGATGCCGCCTCGGCTGCCGCGGCGTTGCAGACCGGCGAGATCGACATCTGGGAGCAGCCCGCGCTGGACCTGCTGCCCGTCCTGACCCGCCGGCGGGAGATCCAGGTCGATCGCCTGAACACGCTCGGCACGCAGAGCATGCTGCGGCCCAACTCGCTCTTCCCGCCCTTCAACGATCCGCGCGCGCGCCTGGCCCTGGCTTATGCCACCGACCAGGCCGAGGTAATGGCCGGCGGTTGGGGCGACGAGCGCTGGTGGCGGCGCTGCGACGCCTATTTCGTCTGCGGCACCGCCTATGGCTCGGAGGCCGGGGCCGAGGGCTATGCCCGCCCGAACCTGGAGCGCGCGCGGCAACTGCTGCGCGAGTCGGGCTACAACGGCGAACGGATGGTCTTCATCACCAGCACCGACATCCCGCCCATCGGCCGCATGGCCGAGGTGGTGGCGAGCAACCTTCGCCAGATCGGCATGAACGTCGATCTGCAGGTCAATGACTGGGGCACGGTCATCACCCGCCAGCCGCGCCGGGATCCGCCAAGCCAGGGCGGCTGGAACCTCTTCGTCACCAATGCCTCGGGCGCCACGATGCAGCACCCGCTGACCAATATCGGCACCGACATGTCCTGTGAGGGCCGGAACTGGTCCGGCTGGCCCTGCGACGAGGAGGCCGAGCGGCTGCGCGCGGCCTTCCTCGATGCGCCGGAGGGCGCCGAGCGCACCCGCCTGGCCGAGGCGCTGCAGCGGCGCCTGGCCGAGGTCCAGCCCTATCGGGTCCTGGGCCAGGTGGACGTTCCCTATGCCCGGCGCGCCAATGTGCAGGGCATGCTGGCCGCGCCGGTGATGGTCTTCTGGAATATCCGCAAGCAGTAGCTGGCGGATCAGCCCGCGCGGTCCAGCCGGATCACGCGGCTGCGGTTGGTGCAGAGGCGCAACCGGTCCGGCGCTTCCAGCCAGAGGCATGCGCGGCCCGGCCAGGGCGCCGCGCCGACCGGCATCAGGGCCCGCCGCTCGTCCAGGAGGGTAAGCGCCTCGCGGCGGCGCAACGGTCCGTTGCCCATGACCGCCACGGCCCGACCCTCGGCATCCGACTCGATCCGCAGCTCCAGCCAGGGACGCGCCGAACGCCAGTGGCCCAGGAAGGCCGAGGGCGAAAAAGCCGCCGCCGCGACCGGGCGGAAGCGCCGGGCGACATGGCCGATGGTGCCCGCGATGCCGCCTGCCTCCACGCTCAGCGCGATGGGCAGGTAGGGGGACAGGGACATCGCGGTCCGCCCATCCGCCCCGGCAAAGAGCCGTTCGGTGGCGCCCAGGAAGGTGAGCTGCCCGGCGCGATGCTCGATCCAGGCGGGACCTTCCTCCTCGACGAAGAAGCCCTCGGGCAGGAGCGCGGGGGCGGGCGCCGGAAGTTCCAGGCCATGCAGGGCCGCCATCACGCGTAGTGCCGGAAGTAGCGGATCGGTGTCGTCCCGGTTGGAGAGGAGCAGGACGCCCACGCCGGCCTCGGCATCCAGCAGGAAGTGGTTCTTGCAGCCTGGCAGGTGGCCGCCATGGCTGATCCAGCGCCGCCCGCCCATGGCCATGAGCGCGAGGCCGAGCCCGTAGCCGGCGACCCGCCCACCTTCCAACATGCCCGGCGTCGCGAGCCGGGGCAGCACGTCGCCGGCCGGCCCGTCGCCCCGCAGCAGGGCGCGCAGCCAGGCCGCGAGGTCGGTGGCGCTGCCGGTCAGCGCGCCCGAGGCCGAGAGGGCCATCCCGTAATCGCCGATGCGCCACCCTTCCTGCGGCGTCGCCCGCCAGTAACCGTCGGCCAGGGCAGGCAGGGGGCGATCCCATCCCTTCGGATAGCGGAAGCCCGTGCCCAGCGCCGCGTTCAGCGGGCCTTCCGCCCATTCGCGGAAGACCGCGCCACGGTGGGCCAGGCCCTGCTCGACGAGGCGGTAGCCGGTGTTGCTGTAGGAGATCTCGGTGCCCGGCGGATTGTCGAGGCCCGGCAGGTCGCGGGTGAAGGCGTCCAGCGCGGCATCGTCCAGCAAGGCGGTGGCGGGCGTTCCGCAGAGCACGAAGCTCGGCATCAGGTCCGGGATGCCGCCGGCCATGCCCAGTGCGCGCCCCGCCGGCACGGCGGCGAGCTCGGGCGGGAGGTCCGGCAGCAGGGCGCCCAGCGGTTCCGCGGGGTCCAGCCCATGGTGCAGGGCGAAGGCGCAGAAGAAGTGCTTGGTGAGCGAGGCGAAGCGCAGCCGCGTCGCCGGGGTAAGGGCCAAGCCCTGCGGCAGGCTGGCCATACCGGCGGCCGCGGAGAAGCGGATTCCCTCACGGTCGAAGGCCAGGATCACGCCGCCCGGGTGGTTCGGGCCCTCCGCGGTCCAGGCGTTGGCGGCTTCCTTTGCCGCGGCTTCGGCCGCCGCCCAGTTCAGCTGCACGGCCGTCTCCTCAATGCCGGTGTATCAACGATGGGTCATCAACGGCGGGCCGGGCCCATCTCGCTCAGCTCCAGATTCTGCTGGGCGAGGTCGGCGGCCATGCTGTCGGGGGCCACGGAGATCGCGCGGCGCCAGTCGACCTGTGCGGCAGCGATATCGCCGCGCAGCTGGCGCAGGATGCCGCGCTCGAGCAGGCCTTCGGCATTGTCCGGGGCCAGGGTCAGCGCGCGCTCCACGGCCTCGAAAGCCTGGTCGACGCGGTCGAGCCGCCGTAGCGCGGCCGCGCGCAGCACCCAGGCCTCGGCCCGTTCCGGTTCGAGGGCCAGGGCGGCGTCCAGATCCTCGAGCGCCTCGCTGAAGCGGCGCAGCGCGGCGAGAATGACGGAGCGGTCCACCAGCATCTCGGTGTCGTTCGGCGCCAAGGTAAGCGCGATGGTGACGGCACCGTAGGCGCGGTTGGCGTCGCCCGCGATCATCCAGGCCTGTGCCGCCTGGCTGAAGACCTGCGCGCGCGCGATACCGCCGGCGCGCGAGCCGTTGCCCAGGCGCTCCAGGCGCTCGGCCGCGCGCTCGGCCTCGCCGAGCCCGATCATGGCGAGGGCGATGCAATGGCGGGATCCGTCGCCGCCGCCGGTCGCATCCCAGGCCTCGGCGAAGCGCATGGCCTCGTGAGGGTCGTTGCGGAGCAAGGTGAGGCATCGGTCGTAATCGGGGCCGTCGGCGATGCGCGGAATCTCAGGCGGAAGCGGCAGGGTTTCCGGCGTGGGCTCGGCCGTTGCCTCGGGCACCTGGGCGACGACGATGGTGTCGGGCAGCTCCGCGTCCTCGCGGGCCTGCCAGGCGACACTCCCTGCGGCGGCGGCCAGGGCCAGACCGGTGGCGAGAAGGAGGGGAAGGCGTATGCGCACCTGCCGACTCTACAACACTTCGCCCTGCGCTGGAATCGGACATGAGATCGGGGGGGAGGCGGTTTCGGCCATGGGGGGATCCGTGACGGGGAGGCACGACCGGGGGATCGCTGCCGCAGGGGACATTCATTCGAGATGAGAAGGGAATAGCGGGAAATCCTCCCATCGCGCATGACCGTCCTGTCCCACAAGCGGGTCAGGCCGGCGCCGGGGCCGGGCGGCGATACTGGCGGGCGGCGCCACAAGGCCTTACGAACGGGGCATGAATGGCCTGAAACCCATCCTTGCCCGCCTCGCTGCCGGCGAAAGGCTCGCGGAAAGCGAGGCCGAAACGGCATTCGGCATCATCATGGCGGGCGAAGCCACCCCGGCGCAGATCGCCGGCCTGCTCATGGCGATGCGCGTGCGCGGTGAGACCGTGGCCGAGATGACCGGCGCGGTGCGTGCCATGCGCGCGCGGATGACGCCCGTCTCGGTGCCTGCCGACGCGATCGACATCGTGGGCACGGGCGGCGATTCCTCAGGCAGCCTCAATATTTCGACCACCACCGCGATGGTGGTGGCCGGAGCGGGCGTGCCGGTCGCCAAGCACGGCAACCGGGCGCTGTCCTCCAAGTCCGGGGCGGCCGATGCACTGGCTGCGCTCGGCGTCAATCTCGACGTGCCGCTGGAGCGCCTGCCGCAGGTGATGCGCGAGGCGGGAATGGTGTTCCTGCTGGCCACCCGGCATCACTCGGCGCTGCGCCACGCCGGCGGCGCCCGGGTCGAGCTCGGGACGCGCACGATCTTCAACCTGCTGGGGCCGCTGGCCAATCCGGGCAGCGTGAAGCGCCAGATGACGGGCGCCTATTCCGCCGAATGGCTGCATCCGATGGCCGAGGCCCTCGGCCGCCTCGGCACGGAGCGTGCCTGGGTGGTCCATGGCCAGGGCATGGACGAGATGGCGATCTCCGGCCCGACCGAGGTCGTCGAGATCTACGAGGGCCGCCTGCGGCGCTTCACGGTGACGCCCGAGGATGCCGGCCTGCCGGTCCATCCCATTGAGGCCATCCGCGGCGGCGAGCCCGCCGAGAATGCGACCGCGCTCGTGGCCCTCCTGGAGGGACAGAAAGGCGGCTATCGTGACATGGTTCTGCTCAATTCGGCTGCCGCGCTGCTCGTTGCCGGGCGCGTTGCAACGCTGAAGGAGGGTGCCGCGTTGGCTTCAGACAGCATTGACAGCGGCCGTGCACGGGATGTTCTAACCCGTCTTCGCCGCGCGACCACCGAGGCTTGATCCCATCATGAATATCGACGTCGTCCCCGAGATGTCAGACACGCTGGCGCGCATCCTGCGCGACAAGCAGGCCGAGGTTGCGGCCGGCGCTTCCGCCGTCTCGATCACCGAGATGGAGAAGCGCGCGCTCGACCAGGAGAAGCCGCGCGACTTCATGGGCGCCCTGTGCCGCGCCATCGGCGAGGGCCGCACCGGCCTGATCGCCGAGATCAAGCGCGCCTCGCCCTCCGGCGGGCTCATCCGCGATCCCTTCGAGCCGGCGGCGCTGGCCCAGGCCTATGAGATCGCGGGTGCCTCCTGCCTCTCGGTGCTGACGGATGCGAAGTATTTCCAGGGCAGCGCCGAGTATCTGCGCGCGGCCCGCGCCGCTTGCGCCCTGCCGGTGCTGCGCAAGGACTTCATGATCCACCCCTGGCAGGTCTTCGAGGCTCGGGCCATGGGCGCGGATGCCATCCTGCTCATCATGTCGGCCCTGACCGATGCCCGTGCCCAGGAGCTCGAGGAGGTGGCGCGCAGCCTCGACATGGCGGTGCTTGCCGAAGTGCACGATGCCCGGGAGATGGACCGCGCCCTCGGCCTGCAGACGCGGCTGATCGGCGTGAACAACCGCAACCTCAAGACGCTGGAGACCGACCTGGCGATCAGCGAGGCGCTGGTGCCGCTGGTTCCGGCGGATCGCATCCCAGTGGCGGAAAGCGGCCTGCGCAACACCGACGACGTGGCGCGCATGGCGAAGGTCGGCGCGCATTGCATCCTGGTCGGCGAGTTCCTGATGCGCCAGCCCGACGTCGCGGCCGCGACGCGCGCCTTGCTGGGCACGTGAGGCCGGAAGCCTCATCCAACCAGAATAATCCGGCCGCGAAAGCGGCCGGCGCCGCCCACTCCACTCACCGGCCCGGCGCCTGAAGGCCTAGAACATGTCGTCTCTCACCCATTTCGACGAGGCCGGCCGTGCCGCCATGGTGGATGTGGCCGGCAAGGCGGAGACGGAGCGTCTCGCCGTCGCGCGCGGCCGGGTGGTGATGCAGCCCGCGACCCTCGCGCTCATCGCCGAGGGCAAGGCCGGGAAGGGCGACGTGCTCGGCGTCGCGCGGCTCGCCGGCATCATGGCGGCCAAGCGCACCTCGGACCTCATTCCCCTCTGCCACCCGCTGATGCTGACCAAGGTCGCGGTCGATCTCGTGATCGTCGAGCCGGAGGCGGTGGAGATCGAGGCGCAGGTTCGCGTCACGGGTCGCACGGGGGTGGAGATGGAGGCACTGACGGCGGTCACCGTCGCGGCGCTGACGGTCTACGACATGGTGAAGGCGGTGGATCGCGGCATGCGCATCGAGGACGTCCGGCTGGTGCTCAAGGAAGGCGGCAAGTCCGGCCGCTTCGAGGCCGAGGCATGATCTCGGTCGACGAGGCGCGCGAACGCATACTGGCGGCGCTGGCCCCGACGGGCCCCGAGACGGTCGGGCTGGCCCAGGCATGGAACCGCGTGCTGGCGCGGCCGGTGACGGCGCGGCTCACGCAACCGCCGGCCGATGTTTCGGCCATGGACGGCTATGCGGTGCGGGCGGCCGATGCGGTGGAGGGCGCGGTCCTGCGCTTGGCCGGCGCGGCGCCGGCGGGCCAACCTTTCACGGGCGCCGTGGGGCCGGGCGAGGCGGTTCGCATCTTCACCGGCGGCTTCGTGCCGCAGGGCGCCGACGCGATCCTCCTCCAGGAGGACGCCACGGCTTCCGAGGCCGGCATCCGCGTCAACGAGACCGTCACGCTCGGGCGCCATATCCGCCGCCGCGGTCTCGACTTCGCCGAGGGCGCGGAGCTGCTGCCGGCCGGACGGCGGCTGACGGCGCGCGACATCGGGCTTGCCGCCGCCGGCAACCACCCCTGGCTCGCGGTGCATCGCCGGCCGCGCATCGGCATCCTCGCGACCGGGGACGAGATTGCGCTGCCGGGCGAGCGGATCCCCGAAGGCGGCATCGTCAGCTCCAACGCGCATGCATTGGCCGCGCTCGTCGCCTCCGCCGGCGGCGAGGCGAGCGTGCTGCCCATCGCGCGGGACGACGCGGCCGAGATCGCGGCCCTGGCCGGCAGCGGCGGCTACGACCTTCTCGTCACGACGGGCGGCGCCAGCGTGGGCGAGCACGATCTCATCCAGAAGGCGCTGGGCCAGGACGGCTTCGTGCTGGACTTCTGGAAGATCGCCATGCGGCCGGGCAAGCCGCTGATCTGGGGCCGCCTGGGCGCGGTGCCGGTGCTGGGCTTGCCGGGCAATCCCGTCTCGGCGCTGGTCTGTGCGGTCGTCTTCCTGCTGCCCGCGCTGGCGCGGCTGCAGGGCCTCGCCGATACCGCGACGCCCATGCTGCGCGCCCGGGCGGGCGTGGCCCTGCCGGAGAACGACAAGCGTGCCGACCATCTGCGCGCGGAACTGAAGCGCGACGCGGACGGGAACTGGATCGCCACCCCCGCCGGCCGTCAGGACAGCTCCATGCTGGCTGTGCTGGCGCGGGCGGACGGCTTGGTGCTCCGCGCACCCTTCGCGCCGGGGCTCGCCGCGGGCGAGATGGTCGAGGTCATCCCACTGGCGGCGCTGGGGGTCTGATCGCCGACCGGCCGATCAGCATCATCGCCGGCGGGGTCTGACGTTCGCGCCGGGCCATCGTCAGGTCGTGCTGCATCTGCAGCTGCAGCCAGAATTCCGGTTTGTTGTCGAAGCGGCGACCCAGCAGGATCGCGGTCGGCGCAGTAATGCTGCGCGAGCCGCCGAGGATGGCTGCGATACGGCTGCGCGGCACGCCGAGCTCCGCCGCGAGGCGTTTTCCCGAGAGTCCGTGCGGTTCCATGAAGAGGCGCAGCAGCACGTCGCCCGGCGTGCGGAGCGCGCGCGTGGCGGCGCGCCGCGCGAGCGTGTCGAAGGCCGGACGCTGCGGTGGCGTGGTCGCCAGGGCAGGGGACAGCCCGCGCGCGCGGCAGATCGCCTGGAGAACCTCGTCGATCCGGCCGGCCGCACCGCCTTCATAGGCCGTCGCGAGCAGGACGCGCTGCTGTTCGGGGGTGATGGGATATCGCGACGTGTCCAGGCTCATGGTCGCCTCCTTTGCTGGAGCGGAAGCTACATGGGGTGGCATGCGGCGCAGCATCGGGTGTTCCGATGCGCGCGATCAGCCGTCCCTATCGCCCCCTCGTCGCGTACGGGAGCGAAGGTGAAGGCTTTTTCGTGCAAAGGCGCGCAGTGCGCTGCTAGCCTCTCGACCGGGAGAAAAGCTGGTCGAACAAGAAGGAGGCCGCATGGCCATCAGTCGCCGTTCCATTTTCGCGCTGACTGCGGGGAGCATCGCTGCACCCCGCCTCGCGACGGCCCAAGGCGCAAATGTCCTGCGCTTCATTCCGCAGATCGACCTTGCCTTCCTCGATCCGCATTTCACCACGGCCTATGTCACGCGCGGCCACGGGCACATGGTCTTCGACACGCTCTACGGTTGCGATGCCTCCTTCAGGCCATCGCCGCAGATGGTCTCCGGCCACACCGTCGAGAATGACGGCAAGCTCTGGAACCTGACGCTGCGCCCGGGCCTGCTCTGGCATGACGGCGAGCGCGTGACGGCGCGCGATTGCGTGGCCAGCATCCGCCGCTGGGCGAAGCGGGACGCGCTGGGCGGCGCCCTCATCGAGGCCACCGACGAGCTTTCCGCGCCGGATGACCGCACCATCCGCTTCCGCCTGAAGCGGCCTTTCCCGCTGCTGCCGGATGCGCTGGGCAAGGTCACCTCGCCGATGCCGGCGATGATGCCTGAGCGGCTCGCCAACACCGATCCTTTCACGCAGATCACCGAGATGGTGGGCAGCGGGCCTTTTCGTTTCGTGGCGAATGAACGCATCGCGGGCTCGCGCAACGTCTATGCCAAGTTTGACCGCTACGTCCCGCGCGAGGACGGGCCGACGGAATGGAATGCGGGCCCCAAGCGGGTCAATTTCGAACGCGTGGTCTGGACCACGATTCCGGATGCCGCGACCAAGGTAGCCGCCCTCCAGCAGGGCGAGCAGGACTGGTGGGAGAACCCCACGCACGATCTTCTGCCGCTGCTCCGCCGCAACCGGCAGATCAAGATCGAGGTGAACAACCCCACCGGCGCCGTCGACATGATGCGGCCCAATCACCTGCAGCCGCCCTTCAACAACCCGGCCATTCGGCGCGCCATGCTGCACGCCTTCAGCCAGACGGACTTCATGCAGGCAATCGTGGGCGCCGACCCCGCCATGTACCACGTGCCGCATGGCGTCTTCTGCCCGAACACGCCGATGGCGAGCGAGGCGGGGCTCGAGCCGCTGGTCGGCACGCGCAACCTCGACCGCGTGAAGGAGATGCTGAAGCAGGCGGGCTACGCCAACGAGAAGGTCGCGATCCTCGTGGCCACCGACTACGCGCAGTTCAAGGCCATCGGCGAGGTGATGGCCGATGTGATGGGCCGCATCGGCATGAACGTCGACTATGTCGCGACGGATTGGGGCACGATGCTCTCCCGCCGCAACAATCGTGGCCCGGTGGAGCAGGGCGGATGGAGCTGCTTCAACACGGGCTGGGAGGGCGTGGACCACATGGATCCCTCCAACCATTACGCGATCCGCGGCAATGGCGATCAGCCCTCCGGCTGGCCGGGCTGGTGCGTCAGCCCGCGACTCGAGGAACTGCGCAACCAGTGGTTCGAGGCGCCGAACCTGGCCGCCCAGCAGGAGGCCTGCCGGCTCATGCAGATCCAGTGCATGCAGGACGTCCCCAGCATTCCGCTCGGCCAATACGTCCAGCCGACCGCTTACCGCAACAACGTCACCGGCATTCAGAAGGGCTTCCCGACCTTTTGGAACATTAGGAAGACGTGACGGACGGGGGCTAGAGCTTCACCCGACCAGATGGGAACATCTGGTCGGGTAGAGAGGCTCTAAAGCCCCCGCCACTCGTGGCTCTGCGCCTCGAAGGCCTTGCGGCCAAACAGCGAGACGACGGCTGTGCGCGCGAGGATGCGCAGGTCGAGCCAGATGGACCACTCGCCGAGGTAGGCGAGGTCATGCGCCGTGACTTTGCGGGCGAAGGCGTCGTCGCTCATGGTGCCGGAAAGCCCGTTCACCTGCGCCCAGCCCGTGATGCCGGGGCGCACGCGGTAACGGGCGCCGTAGCCCGGCGCCACTTCCTCGATGGGCCTGCCGGCCACAAGCATATGCGCTACATGGGGCCGCGGTCCCACCATACTCATATCGCCCTTCAGGACGTTGATCAGCTGCGGCAGCTCGTCGATGCAGGTGGGCCGTAGGATCTGGCCGACCCGGGTGACGCGTGAATCGCGTGAAACGACACCCTGCGTGCCTGTGTCGGTTGGGTCGTGGTGCAGGGTGCGTAGCTTGAGAATCTGGAAGGGTTTCCCGCTCCGGCCGATGCGCGGTTGGCGGAAGAGAACGGGCCCGGGACTTTCGAGCATGATGGCCAGCATCGCCACCACGAGCACGGGGGAGAATAGAAGCAAAGCGATGGCGGCCAGGATGAAGTCCATCAGGGTTTTGGTGATCGCGGCTCCTGGCGCCATCGGTTGACGCACCAGTTCCAGCACCGGCTGGCCGGCCATCACCGAGCGGTTGGTGCCTTGCGGCGCTTCATTCGCGCCATCCAGCTGAACGACGACCTTTGCCGTCAACCATTGCACCTCTTGCACGGTACGCAGAATGTCGATCGCGCGATTGAGCGGCAGCGCTATGACGACGAGATCCAATCGCTCTATGCGAGCAAGGGCGCATAGATGGGCGATATCCCCTCGCACCGGCACTCCGAAGATTTCGGAAGGGCGGCGAGAGGCGTCGCGATCATCGAAAATACCGACGATGTTGGGAGGTTCGGGATTATCAGAACCTTGGAGGCGATGAATGAGTTGGGCCGACATATCGGTCGCCCCTACGATCGCGATACGCCGCCGTAGCCAGCCCGCTTTCACGCCTCGCCGTGCGAGGACCGAGAGAATGGCCCGACATGGCAGCAGAATCGCTGTCGTTGCGAAGGACCAGAGCAGCAATGCGGAGGAGTATTGCGGTCCTGCCATCAGCAGGACCAAGAGGATGCTTGTGACGCCCACGAGCATCGGGACCAGCAGCGCGTCCGCGATTGCCCAAGGCATATCGAGCAGACGGCCAAGCCGGGGTGGTGCCAAGCGCAGGATAGTTAGCCAGCCGAGGCCGGCGAGCCCCGCGGCAATCAGCCGCGCTTCAAGCTGCGTGAACGCATTGTGGACTTCTGGTATACCGAGCCAGAAACAACCGGCAAGAAGCAGACAAATCAGGTCAACAGCCAGCGCAATCTGCTTATAGGCCTCCACAGGCGCAACCGAATGTGCCGGTGGACCGCAGCAGACCTTATTCTCTAGCTCTACTCCGGATGGAGAGCCGGCCTGACCCTTCCCGCCGATGTCCGCCTGCACCCGCTGATACCTCGCGCCTCACCTACATGCCACGTTGAATCCACGGAGCCATTCTTACTTCTATCGTAAGGTAGTTACGTGTCTACTGTCGTTTCAAAATGAAGATGTTTCGCATAAAAGACCGATAGCCGTCATTCAGATGGCCTGCGCCTGCGAGCAACTTCGGCCGACCATGCGCGCCAAGTCTGACGGATCAGAGGGATAAGATCCTTTGCGTAGCGTTTGCCCAGTCGCCGCGGGCTCGTGAATGCGCGATGCAGCCATTCAAAACCATATTTTTGCATCCACCCCGGCGCTCTCTGGGTAATTCCCACGGAAAACAGAAGAGCGCTGCCGAAGGCGAGGCCGGTACCGGTAATGCTGCGACGTGCCGCCATTTCGGCAAGCAGGATTTCTGAGCCGGGCGCTCCAGTGGAGACGAAGAGAAAGCGCGCGGGATTGGCCTCCGCGAAGGAGATCGCCGCCTCGCGCGCCTCGGGAATGCCCATATAGCCCATTGGTGGCTCATGCTGTGCGATACACTTCAGGCGATATTTGTCCTGTAGGGCCGGCACAAGCAGCGGGCCGCCGCCGATGATGGTGATGGGATCGTCGGGGTGGATCACCTGATCCAACATCATGGCAGTGAGGTCGCTACCCAGCGCAAGCGGCACGTTTTCGCCAGTCACCATCCTATGCAGCCGCGCAAGGATCCGGCTGTCGTTTAACCGCAGCCAGGCACCTGACATGGCGGGGGCAAGTCCGCTTTCCGGGTGCTGAGCCATGACCATGTGCTGGACGTTGACCGAGACGACGTAGCGAAGCGGCGCCGACGGATCACGCGCGGCGATCATCTCCAGCGCCTCATGAGCGCCCACCGGCAGCACGGATTCGCAGCCGAGGAGAAGGATCTCGGATGTCGTCAGAGCAGGTTGCCCGGGTTGTTGCGGTTGATCGCGTAGGAGAAGGAGCGCGAGAAAGGGAAGGTCTGGGTGATGGCCTGGGTTACCCAAAGCCCGACCTCGGCGATGCGGCTACGCGGGACGAAGACGATGTCCCCCGCGGTCAGGGGGACGTCCGCCTCCGTGCCACGGCCGGAGATAAAGCCCCGCAGATCCACGGTGCGCAGCATGGGCCGGTTCTCCGGAGAGCGACGGATCAGCACCACCTGGTCCATGCGCGCGGAATCCTCGAGCCCGCCTGCCAAGGTAATCATCTCGGCAATGCCGCGGCGGCCTGTGACCGGATAGGCACCCGCACGACGAACCATGCCGCCCACGAAGGCGACGGCCGCGCCAGGCTCATCGAGGCTGACTGTTACGAAGGGGTGCATCAGTACGCGCCGCGAGGCCTCTGCCACCGCCTCCGAGGCCTCCTCGCCCGTGCGGCTGTCCAGAGTCAGCCGCACTCCGGTGCGGAGGGCGATGGAACCGTCGGGCGCGACCAGCACCGTCTCGTTGATCTCGGGCGTCAACAGATACTGTACCTTAACCTTGTCGCCCGGGCCGAAACGGTAGGGAGGCATGGCGTCGGTCCAGGGGGCGAAGCCCTCGGGCATGTTTTCGGTCACCGAGATCGACTGGGTGGTACTGAAATTGTTGGTTCCGGGGGCGCAACTGGCCAGGAGCGGCAGGAACAGGAAGGCCCGGCGCATCACGTCTCCAGTCTGGTCAGTACAGGCGCGCGTCGGCGCGCTGATGGCATGGCGACGATATATCCAGAGACGCTCATATCTCTGCCACCCCAGGAAAATGCGCCGCCATAAAAGCTTGTCTCTCCGAAGAGCTCAATTTTTAGCTTAGAGCATATTTATCGTTGACGGAATTGCAGGATGGGTTCGGACCCAACGAAAAGATACGCGCTGCCGATCACGGAGATCCCCTTAGGCGCCGCACCAAGCGCCTTAATGCGGGCTGAGCTCACGCCCAGGCTCTGATGCCCTGCAGTACCAGGAAACCACGGCCCGGCAGCGTGACACCCTGCTGCCACGCGTAGAGCGGCATGCTGTGGTCGGTCCAGTCCTTCTTGTAGGCTTCGTCGCCCACCGTGAGGTCGAAGATCCGGAAGCCCTGCGCGATGCTCCACTCGATCATCGCCTTCATCAGTGCACGGCCGCAGGAGAAGCGCATCCACTCGCCGGCGGCATAGGTTGGCAGGATCCGCCAGCTGCGCCATGCGATTGGGGGAGCGGCCGGCGCCTCAAGTTGTGCGTCGTATCGTAGCGCCACCAAGTCGATCCAGGACGTGCCGCGGGCGATTGCCTGCCACAGGGCTTCGAGGCGCCAGACGGCAGGGCCTGGATGAGTGCGGGCCGCAAGATCGGTGCCCGATAGTCGCTTACCATGTCCGCCAGGAAGTCCGGGACGCGCAGCACAAACCGGCCGATGGTGTCCTGCCAGACGTCATTCCACTCCAAGGTCTGGGACAAGTCGCTAGAGCCGTCCCGTAGAGTTTTCCAGCAGATTGAATCAAAGTTGATTTATCCTTAATAAAAAATATATATTAGAATAAATATTTATAGTGCGGTAATCTTGCGTGGGGAGCGCCAGTATATAAACCAAACTAGAATTAGACCGACCGTTTCCACTAAAGTCAGCGACATGACGGCGCCGGCCGTGCCGTAGCGAGGGATCAGTATGTTCATTGAGATCAGCACCAAGGTCAGGCTGACCGCTGTGACCGCAAGAGTAGAACCGTAGCGATCGACGGCCAGCAGTGCTGCGGTACCGATCCAGCGCGCGGCATTGACGGCGAAGTAGAACCCCCAGCCCAGAACTAGGTGCTGGGCGGAGGCGTAATTGGCACCGAGCACGTGCTGCTGAAGCAAGGGGAACGCCAGCCACAGCACGCCGATGTAGGCCAGCGTCAGGACCTCCATGCCCACCACCGACACCACCAGTAGCCGACGTAACCCGCGGCGGTCGCGCTCGATCAATCGCCGGCCGATGAGCGGTCTGGCCACGCGCGACCAGGCCAGAACAGTCAGCGAGATCGGCATCAGCAGAAGCCGCGACGCGTTTAGATCGGCGGTGGCGGCTGCGCCCAGCCACGCGGCGGTCAGGTACAGGTAGCTGTAGTTGATGATCCAGGCCAGGATCGAGCCTGGCAGGCCCAATCGCCCGCGCTTCCAGGCTTCCCGCACGGCATAGCGGTAGTCTGGCACGGCATCTGTCGCCGGCACCGGATGCGCATGCGTTCCCAGTAGTGCGACCAGATTGGCGACTCCCAACATGCCGAACACAGCGGGGATATGCAGCCACTCCATCCAGATCAGCAGGCCCGTGCAGGCCAGCGCCGCGATACCGTAGCGCAGATCGATCCACAGGACCCGCTGCGCCTCGCCTTCGATGAACAAGGAACTGCGCCGATATTCCCGGATCGCGTTGGTCTTCACGTAGAAGGCGAAGCCCAGGCCCAGCCACAGCGGCTGTCCCATCTGCGCCCAGTTCGTGACTGCAGCGCAGCCGAGGCCGAACAGTAGGGCGACGATCGTACTCAGACGGCCCTGGAATCGGTCCAGATGGCCGACCATGGCGCGGCGCTGATCCTCCGGATAGGTGGAGGCCAGGGTGGTCAGAGGGCTGGTGATCAGGGCTTCGCCGATGCCAGCCGCGAAAATCCCCGCGACGTAGAGCTGAGTATAGATCCCATAGTCGTCCTTGCTCGCCAATCGGATCAGGATCAGGCCCAGGGTAAGGTTCAGCATGCTGAGCCAGGCCTGGTCGAGGATGGAGGTCGCGGCGCTCACCAGCAGGCGCGGCCGCGACGACGGGGAAGCAGACGTCATATTCGGGCTATGGAGCGGGCACGGGCAGGGTTTTCTGCGCGGGGCCCTTCGCGGCATGCGGCCGCCGGGCGGAGCGAAAGCTCCATGGTCCGACCCAGCTCTCTGCGCCCTGCTTACGCATAACGGGGGCGACCGCAAGCGACGCCATCATCCAGAGCAGGAATTGCAGATCGGGCCGCAGAAGCAGGGATTCGCTGTAATTGTAGACAAGGTAGGTGGCGGACACCATCAGTACCCAGAACGCCTGGGGACGGCGCCCGTCGAAGATCGCCATGGCCGCCCGGGAGAGGACAAGAAGGTGCGCCATCACCACGACTGCCACTCCGAGCATGCCGAGTTGCAACGCCACGTCGAGATACCCGCTATGAGCCGTGGGAGCGAGCCAGCCGATGCGCTGCCAGATGACCTCCGCGGGGTTGGTGCCCTGTAGCCAGAACGCGTTGTAGCCGTAGCCGAGATAGCGCCGCAGGCCGATGGCCTCGTAGACCTCGGCCCAGATATAGACGCGGCCGGTCAACGTGTCGTCCTTGCCTATCGCCTCGAAAACACCGGAAGAGCCAAGTAGCGTGAGGATCAGCAAGGCCAGGGTGACTCCTCCTGCTGTCAGGATGAGGATCGCGGCCCTCCAGGCACCGCCGCGATCCAGGCCCAGCGCTACGAAGGTTCCCCCCATGACGGCAACGGAAAGCAGGAGTGCCGTGGTCGAGCGCGACAGCATGAGCATTATCAGAAAGAACAGGGCCACCGCGATGTCCTTGCCGCGGAGCCGCCTGCGGTCGAGCGCCACGAAGGCGAGTGCCACTGTCCCGCCTAGGAGCGCGAAGCCGAAGACGTTCTTCTGCCAGAAGATGCCGCGGATGGCGTCGGCGTATTCCCCGATATCGAAGCCGATCTCGGGCCGGATCACCGCCTCGCCGAGGCTGGCGATGCAGGCGAAGATCGTCGTGCCGACCAGCACGCGCATGAAACGCCGCAGGCCGAGCTTATTCCAGATGGCCGCGGCGAACAGCAGCAGGGTCGCGAGGCTTAACGCACGGCGCAGCGAATGCTCCGGTGACTGCGACCACATTGCAGAGGCGGCCGCCACAACCACGGCCAAGGCAAAAGGCCAGGCTCGGAGTGAAATGAGCAACGTCGCCCGTGGATAGCGCAAGGCATGGAAAAGGCCGAAGCCGAGCATCACCAGGGAAAGAATGGTGTTGATGGGATCGAAGGCGCCCATTTCAGGATCGGCATCCGGCGAAGGCACCGCCAGGGCGATGCGCGCGCCCATGTAGAGGAGAGAACCCAAGGCCGCGAAGAGCACCCAACCACGTCCTGCAGAACCAGGGGCTGCGCGAGCGGCGGCGGCGCTGGCACCCGACCCGGGCGGGCTCGAAGGGGAGGAAAACGCTCGCATGGTGTCTTCTGAAGCCCCTGGAAGAAAAACACATCGTCGGACGCCTGCAGGTCCCTATTTCAGAAAATAGCCGATCTGCCCTTCGCTTGACACGCCCAGACCCGACTTGTACCCGCAAGTGTCTCCCAAGATAGAATAGGGTTATTGTTTCCTGCCCAATGGCGCAACGGAGTTTGTGCACCCAGTGTCCCGCTATGCCCTGATCGTTCCTTGTCGGGATGAGGCAGCGACGCTGCGCACGACGCTGGATTCCATTCTGTCGCAGTCGATGCCTCCCGCGCAGCTGATCGTCGTGGATGACGGTTCCACCGATGCGACGCCGGCAATCCTGGCCGAATATGGGTCGCGCATGCCTTTCCTGCGCGTGGTCCCCAGGCTGCGAACGGGTCCTCGCCGTGTCGGCGCTGGTGTCGTGGAGGCCTTCAATCAGGGGATGGAATCGCTCGACGCCCCTGTCGAATTCATCTGCAAGCTGGATGCGGACCTGGACCTGCCGCCACGCTACTTCGAGACGCTGATGGCGATGATGGATGCCGACCCTTCCATCGCGACCTGCAGCGGCAAACCTTATATCCGCGTCGGCTCGGACGGACGTCTGGTAGCGGAAACCTCCGGCGATGAGATCTCCGTCGGTATGACCAAGTTCTACCGGCTCGATCGACTTCGTCAGCTCGGCGGCTTTGTTTTGCATGTCGGCTGGGATGTGATCGACTGCCATGCCTGCCGTATGAGGGGTTGGAAGGCACTGAGCGTGGATCGCCCCGAGCTGCGCTTCATTCACCTCCGGCAGATGGGATCGAGCCAGGTCAGCATCTGGAAGGGCCGCCAAAGGCACGGGCTGGGTGCATGGTTCCTCGGGACCATTCCTCCTTTCATGTTCGTTTCCATGGTCTATCGGCTAGGGCAGCGTCCCATCGTCCTGGGGTCGCTGTTCATGGGGATCGGCTATCTGAAGGCTTGGCTGGGCCGGGCGCCGCGATACGACGCAGCGGGTTACCTGGATTTCGTGAGCAGCTACCAGTGGCGGGCTCTGTTCATTGGCAAGGCCCGTGCCGCTGAATCGATGCGGCAGCGCGCGTTGCGCGACTGCGCTGCCAAGCTTGGCGCGGGAGATGCCCCACAGAGCTGAACACCTGCTCAGCCGCCTGATCTTGGACGGCAAAATGGACCTTGTGCCGACACTACTTCTCCCGTCTTTTGCCGCGCATGATCGACGATGCCGAAATGGTGGAGGACGGGGCACGGCTGGAGTGTGACCTGTGCATCGTCGGCGCGGGTGCCGCGGGGATCGCGATCGCCCTGCAATTCCTGGATACCAAGCGACGCATCATCCTCTTGGAGTCGGGAAGGCCCGATTTTGAAGCGCGAACCCAGGCCCTTTACGAAGGTGAGGTAGCCGATCCGGCCCTGCATCCGCCCGCCGATTCCTACCGCCAGAGGCGCTTCGGTGGCTCCACCGCCCTTTGGGGTGGACGTTGCATGCCGCTCGATCCAGTTGATCTGGAGGCGCGGCATTGGGTGCCGCATTCCGGCTGGCCGATCGGCATGGAGGAGTTGGCGCGTTGGTATCGGGCGGCCAATGCGCTCTGCGAGGCGGGAGAGTACCAGTATAGCGCGGCACGCGCCGTCCCGGGCGGTATGCGTTCGATGATCGCTGGCTTCGATCCGGAGAATTTTTCTGCCGATGGCATCGAGCGCTTCAGCACGCCGACCAATTTCGCGTCGCGCTACGGCCATCGTCTACGCGCCAGTGCGTCGGTGCGCGTCCTGCTGGGTGCCAACTGCACGGCCATCGAGACGGACGCCGGGAGCGGCCGCGTCGAAGCCCTGCGCGTGCGTACATTGAGCGGGCGTGGCTTCCTCGTGAGGGCCGCGCAGGTTGTGCTGGCGCTGGGCGGGCTGGAGACCCCCCGCTTGCTGCTTGCTTCGCGTCTCGGCAATGCACAGGATCAGGTCGGGCGCTACTACATGTGCCACATCGCCGGCACCTCTGGTCGCCTACGGCTGGCGGTTCCGCGCGCCATGGTGCATCCCGGCTATGAGCGTTCGGAGGATGGCACCTATATCCGGCGTCGTTTGCAGCTGAATGCTGCAGCGCAAGAGCGCCATGAAGTCGGCAATGCGGTCGCACGGCTGCACTTTCCGCGTATTCCCGATCCGAGCCATGGCAGCGGCGTGTTGTCCGGCCTCTACCTTGCCCGCCGTCTGCTGCCCTATGAGTACCGGAAGCGGCTCGACCATGACGGCGCGGGTGGTGTCCGACATATGCTGGCTCATCTGGGGAATGTCGCGACCGATCCCGGCAGCGCCGTTGGTTTCGCGACTTCGATGCTGTTCCGGCGCAAGCTTGCGGCGCGGAAGTTTCCCTCGGTGATCGTGCACCCGCCCGGTCGTGTCTTCTCCCTCGACTTCCATGCCGAGCAGCAGCCGAATCCGGAGAGCCGCATCACCCTCGGAGCGACAACCGATGCGCTGGGCATGCCTCGCCTTCACATAGACTGGCGCCATACGGCGGGCGACCTGCGGACGGCCGAGGTGTTTTTCCGGCTGCTGGCGGAGGATCTTCGGCGCTGGGGTCGCGGCTGGCTGGAGTGGGACCCCGCGGAGCTCGCCCACGACATGCTGCGCGACGGCGCCTATGGCGGGCATCACATCGGTACGGCGCGGATGGGCCGATCGCCCCGCGATAGCGTGGTGGATGCCGAGGGCCGGGTGCATGGGATCAGCAATCTCAGCATTGCCGGAAGCGCGACCTTCCCGACCTCCGGCCAGGCCAACCCGACGCTGACAATCGTGGCCTTGGCGCTTCGGATGGCGGAGCGGCTGAAACAAGTCGGCTGACGCGAGCGGGCCGCTTCAGGCGGCGCGCAGAAACCACTCGGCCGCCTCGGCCAATGTAGCCTTTGGCGCCTGCCGCAGAAAGCCGAGTTCGGCATCGGCGCGCCGGTGGTCCAAGCGGATCTCCTGGGCGAAGACCCGCCAGAGCGAGGGCGGGATCGGATCAGGAAATCGGATCCGCAGCTTTCCACCCATTATTTCGGCGGCTTTCAGCGGGAAGGCCGCAAGCTTGTCGAGCTTCATCTGCCAGTCGGGCAATCGCCGCAGCGGGGTGGCCCCGATCGCGAGGGCCAGATGCAGGAAATAGTCGTTCCACCTGCCCGGCTCCGGATCCGCGATGTTGAATGCGGCGCCGCTGATTTCCGACCGCTCCAGCGCCGCCGCGATGGCGGCCACGAGATCTGCGACTGCCGTCAGGTTGCAGAACCCGTCCCCCGCTACTCCGAGGTCGCCGAGCCGGCCCTGGCGCAGCAGCCGCGCCGGCCGCGCCGTCCATTGCTCCGAGCCGGGCCCATGGATGCAGCCCGGGCGGAGGATCACCGCCTGGCCGCCATTCGCGGCGTGCTGCCGCAGGATTCCCTCACTCGCCACCTTGCCGTCGGCATAGGGGCCGCCGCCGGGCAGAGAAGCCTCCTCGTTCACCAAGCCGGTGGCCGCGCCATAGACCGCCATGCTGCTGAGATGGACGATGCGCCGCTCGCGCGCGACCTCGCATAGGGCCTGCGTGGCCTGCGTCATGGCCCCTGGCGCCGCCGCCACGCAGTTCACGATATCGGTCACACCGTCGAGGGCGGCGCGCAGCGAGGTCTGATCAGTTGCCTCCAACCGTCGCGCCTCGATACCCGGGGGAGCCGCGCCGCGCACGCCCGCGATCACATCAAAGCCGGCCGTCGGCAGGCCCGCCATCACGTGGCGCCCGACGAAGCCGCCGGCGCCGAGAACCAGAACCCTGCGAGTCATGCGGGCAAGAACGGCATGGGTAACCCTCCTGAAGGCGCCTCGCGTCGGGGGGAGGGCCGCTGGCGGCAGCTGGCGAAGGGCCGTCAGGCGTCGACCAGCTTCTCCAGCCGTCGCGGTACGACCTGCCGTCGCCCGGTGAAGGCAAGGCCGAGGACCTGCCCACCCGCTGCGAGGACGGCATCCCGGTTTTGCCGGAGCGGGCCGGCCTCGGTGCTCTCGCCGTGAACCACCATGACATTGGCATCCACCAGCGCGGCCAGACGGCGTGTCGCGTAGCTTGCCGACGGGTCCGGACCGATGACGATGACCAACTCGAAGGCGCGGCGGAGTTGTGCGAGCACGTCCTGGATCTGCGCCACATCCACCCGGATGTTCATCAGGTCGGACTTCTGGGCCTCGTAGGTGATCCATAGGCGCTCGATCACGGTATTGAAGGCGAGTACATGGCCTTCGATGCGCTCAACATTCATAGGCTGCGTTCCGAGCGCGGCGAGGTGCGACCGCCCATCCTCCTGCAGATCTACGAGCAAGGTTTCCTTCGAGCGGGCACGCGCAAACTCCAAGGCCAGCAGGCGGGCCATTTTGCCTCGCTCGTCGTCCGCTTCACTGGACAGAAGCTGGATGATCTGCGGCCGCCGGCCGTCGAGCCGGAGGTCGAGAATCTGAGCGGCGAGCCCCGCGATACCCTCATTATCGGCCAACTGGTCCGCCGCCTTGCCCAATGGTTCGAACGACGCCAGCAGCGGGAGCGCCAGGCCTCGTTCGGCTTCCGACGGCGTGGCGAAGCTGCGCCGGAGCCAGGTGAGCGCTACGGCAACGCCGGCCGCCGCCGTGAGGCCGCCAAGGATGCCGACCAGCATGAAGGCAGGCGCAAGGCTCTTACCGGAAATTGGCGCGCTGGCCTGTTGCGTCACCTGCACGCTGGCATTGCCCATGCGGCGAGCATCCTCCTCCGCGCGCGTGCCAGCCTCGCGGGTCGTGAACTGCCGGTAAACCGCCTCAAGCCCATCGCGTCGACGCTGCAAGTCGCGGAGCGAGGCGTCGGCGCGAAGCAGCGTGGCGCTGCGCGCTTCCGCTGCTTCCCGCTGTTTCTCGAGCTCCACGAGTTGCTCCGTCAACGCTGCTGCCTCGACCTGTAGGGTCACGATCCGGCCGCTGAGCAGTTCCACTTCTGGATTGCGCACCTCGCGCCGCGTGGCGAAGGCGTTGCGCGCCGTGGCGCGCACGGCCTCCCTTGCGGCATTGATCCGATTGTCGAGATCACGCAGCCCAGGCCAGCCTGGAGCATAGAGCGCTGCGACCCGCGCGCGTTCCTGCTCGAGGCGCGCGAGGTTGTTCCTGGTCTCGTCGTTCGCGACGATGTTCGTGCTCTCCAGTGAGGCGGTGACCCGCTGAGGCAGGGCGGCCAACTGTGCCCGCGCGGAGGCAAGCTGCGCCTGGGTGGTCGCCAGCTGTTCTCTCACTCTGTCCGCGCGGTCCAGGATTCCGCTGACGCGGTTACCCGCCAGGGAGATGTCCTGTGCGATGTCGAGAACGCCGGCTTCCGTCTTCTCGGCGACGATCCGCGCCTCGAGCTGCTGCAGCTCACCGGCATAGCGATCCAGTTCGGTGACGAGGAAGCGCGAATTGCCGTTCTGAGCCAGTTCCGATCGCTGCTCGAAGTAGGCGTCCAGCAGTGCGCTGAGTGCGCGGATCGCCAGGGCGCGATCGGAATAGGTGAACTGCACCCGGAGGATGTTGCTGCTCGCATCCGTGCCCGTGCGCAGGTCGCGACGGAACATTTCGACCGCCCGGTCCAGGTGCTCTTCGGGCGGGCGAGGCGGAAGCAGGCCGAAGCGACGGCGTTCGGCGAGGCCGGGGTAAAGCGTCAGCGGTCCGAGGGATCGCAGCGCGCGGCGCACGACGTCGTCGCTCTCGAGAAGTCCCGCCTCAGAGCGCACAACTTTCAGGAGTTCGATCGCCTGAACGTCCCGGCCGAAGCCCGAGATATCGGGCGTGCCGGTGCTTTCGCGACTGGCCAACACGGTCAGCAGGCTCTCGGCGGTGAAGGTGCGTCCGCCAAGGCCCATCGCGATCCCGGCAAGGATGGGAAGGATCAGCGCCGCCACCATCAGGCCGCGCCATAGAAAGGCGGTCACCATCACTTCCCGAAACCCGAAGCCGGAATAGGGCGGCGGCTGCGGCGGTGACTCGAGAAGCGCAGGCGGCCTGGACGGGCCTGTGGCAGGAATAAGCTCAGGCATCTTCAGCCGATCGCCCAGTTTGTCATGCCGTGCACCTTATCGCTCCTGGCGGGAATTGGCATGGTCACGGAGGTGGCGGATGATCATTCCGGCTGCACGATTTTCCGACCCCGAAGGCTGGAGTTGTTGTTGGAAGACAGCAATGAAAGGAACAACTAGCGGATCGAGGCGTCCTACGCCACACACACCGAGCCATTCCATGAAAATACAAAGCCCGGTTTCGGTTTTTCGTTCTGATATCAACGCGAGGCGAAGCTCGAGGGACGGTCATGCTTTCGGAAATATTGCCAAAAAGACAAATACTGATCTTCCATGGCGTGGGGGCATTGCCATCGAGGGCGGTAGATTCGGCCGAGAGAAATTTTTGGTCGAGAGAGGATACTCTGCTTGGGGTCGCCAATGCGGCCGTTATCGATAATTGTATCGAAATAACTTTCGATGACGGAAATATATCTGATCTAAGGGTTGCGGCTCCAATACTCGCCGAGAGAGGATTGAGTGCTACATTCTTCATCCTGGGAGGGAGGATCGGATGGCAGGATTTCCTGTCGGCACGGGATATTCGTGAGCTTGATCGGTTGGGAATGGTCGTCGGTAGTCACGGCATGGACCATGTACACTGGCCGGCGGTCGATGATGTCGCTTTGCATCGCGAATTGGCCGTCTCGAAAAGTGTTTTAGAGGATATTTTGGGTAAGCCGGTTTTGACGGCTGCTGTTCCCTTCGGTGATTTCGACGGCCGATCCCTCAGGAAGGCGCTGAGTGTCGGATACCAGAACGTCTATACGAGCTCCGGCGGATTTGCCTCGAAGGTCATGAGAATCCTGCCGCGGACATCCGTAAGGAACGAATCCTATCCAGTGCTCGGCGTGCAAGACCGCTTGATCTCCGGCGTTCGAAACCACGCCCGCCTGTTGAAGCACCGAGTAAATGGATACGCTTCGATGACGTCAGCAGGTCAGGACTGATCTTGAAGAAGGTTTCGCGTGGCGTGGCGATCGGCCCGCAAAACAGCATCAATCTTCGGGAAGAATTTGTGCCTCTATGCTGGACGAAAGAATCCTCGCGAGCGGGCAATCGCCCTGCGATGCGTGGCCGTGCCAGTTGGAATCGATGAAGGACAGCGTCGAATGATGGGCGCGGCGGAGGGCACCCCGGCTCGCATCAGCGTGTGCATTGCCACCTACCGGCGTCCCGACCTGCTCGGCGCCCTGCTGGGCGACCTGGCGGTACAGACTCGCCTGCCGGAGCAGATCGTCATCGTCGATAACGATGCGGCCGCAAGCGCCGCCGCGGTCGTGAACGACTGGCGGGCTCGTCTGCCGCGTATCGACCTATCTTATGAAGTACAGCCCGAGCAGAATATCTCGCTCACGCGAAATCGCACCGTCGCACTGGCCGATGGCGACCTGCTGGCCTTCATCGATGACGATGAGCGGGCTCCGCCGCACTGGTTGGCCGAATTGGAAGCGGCCTTGCTGCGCTTCAATGCCGACGGCGCCCTCGCACCGGTATTGCCGGTATTGCCGGCGCATGCGCCGGAGTGGATCCGGCGTGGCGGCTTCTACGACCGCTACCAAATGCCGACCGGCAGCGTCGTCCCCCCCAACGAGTTACGGATCGGCAATGCCATCCTAGTCGCCGATCGGCTGCGGTGGCTCGATCCGGTGTTCAATCCCGATTACGGCCTGACCGGCGGTGAGGATGGCGACATGCTGCTGCGCCTCGTCAATGGCGGCGCGCGGTTGATCTGGTGCGAAGCGGCTGCGGTGAGCGAACCGGTGCCGGAGGCGCGCCTACGGCTGGGCTGGATTTTGAAGCGCGCGATGCGCGGTGGTCAGGATTTCGCACGCCACTTCCGGGTCGGTCGCTTCGGTGGACGGCCCAGTACGGCGCGCAGCGTGATGTTTTTCGCTCGCGCGGCCTCGCAGATGGTGACTGCGGCAGGGCTTGCCATTCTCACCTTACCGGTCGGGCGCCACCGGGCGGCGTATTGGCTGGGGCGTGCCTGCGCGAATTTCGGCAAGCTGTCGGTGCTGCTGGGCTGGCATTACCGTGAATACGCGCAGCCGCCGGCGGTCACCGCGCGTATTGACGGGACCGCGGCATGCCGGTGACGGGTCCGGGTCGGCGTACGACGCTGCTGGCCGCCGCTGCCTCGGCCACCACCTTTGGCCCAGCGGCAGCCTCGGGCGCGGAAGCCTCCCTCGCTCAGCTCGCCTGGGAGAAGGGGATTCTCTTCGGCACCATGGCCACGCTCGACTTGCTCGAGGAAAGCCCGATCCTGCTGCCGGAGGCGATCACGCGCGACGCACGGATCGTGGTGCCGGGGCTGGAGCTGAAATGGGACAAGCTGCGCCCCGCTCCGGACCGCTTCGATTTTTCTCGCGCGGAGGCAATGCTCGCTTTTGCGGAACGTCAGGGGTTGCCGTCGAAGGGTCATACGCTCGTCTGGCACGAGGCGCTGCCACGCTGGTTTAACTTGTCCCCGACCCGTGATGAGGCGCAGGCGCTGCTGCGCACGCATATCTCCACGGTGGGTCGACATTTTGCGGGCCGGCTGCATTCCTGGGATGTCGTGAACGAGGTGATTCAACCTCATGAGGGCCATCCGCAAGGGCTGCGGAACACGCCGTTCCTGCGAGCTCTCGGCCCGGATTACATCGAGGAGGCGTTCGAGCTGGCAGCGGCGGCCGACCCGCGCGCGATCCGCGTGCTGAACGAATTCAATCTGGAGATGGACAATTCTTACCAGGAGGCGCGGCGCCGGGCGATGCTCGCCTTGCTGGAGCGCCTGGTCCGCCGCGGTGCGCCGATCGATGCGCTGGGCATCCAGGCGCATCTCGTGCCGCGCCAGGCACCGTTCCGCCCGGAAATCTTCCGGCGTTTCCTGCGCGACGTTGCCAGCCTCGGGCTGCGCATCCAATTCACCGAGCTGGACATCCAGGACCGCTTCCTGCCCGCGGATATCGGCCAGCGGGATGCGATGGCCGCCACGGCGATCGGCGAGGTTCTCGCGGTGGCGCTGGCGGAGCCCGCGGTGGACCTCGTCACTCTTTGGGGGCTGAGCGACCGTGGAAGCTACATGAGCCGCATCCCCGATCTCCAGCGCCGCGACGGTAAGCCGCAACGCCCACATC
This sequence comes from Roseococcus pinisoli, assembly GCF_018413645.1. Lineage (GTDB taxonomy): Bacteria > Pseudomonadota > Alphaproteobacteria > Acetobacterales > Acetobacteraceae > Roseococcus > Roseococcus pinisoli. Next base: position 767,512 of record NZ_JAHCDA010000002.1, on the reverse strand, counting down.
TCTATGACGAGGCTTTTCTGCGGAAACCGGCCTGGCATGCCGTCGCCCAGGCGTTTCGAGCGGCACCGCAACGCTCAATGCGGCCCACACGGTAGAAAGCTTCCGCCTGGCCTCTCAATCCCGCCACGGATACTCCCGCCACATCCGGCTATAGCCCTCATGCATGCCGAGGAGCACCGCGCGATGCTGATCCGGATCGAGAAAGCGCAGCGGCAGCTGTTGCTGATTGGCGAGCGCCACGAATTCCGGATTTTCCATGACCGACTTTACCACGGCCGCAAGCCGCAGCAGCACCGGCTGCGGCGTGCCAGCAGGAGCCGCGAGGCCACGCAGCGAGCCATCGACCACATCGAAGCCCTGCTCCCGGAAGGTCGGTACATCCGAGGTATTGGCCCAGCGTTCCGTCGCCATCTGGCCGAGCGGGCGGATCTGCCCCTGGCGGAAATCGCCCACGCCTTCGCCCATGTTCATCGCGGCGAGATGGATTTGCCGGCCCAGCATGGCGTTCTTCACCTGCGATGAGCCGTTGAAGGGCACATGCAGCAGGCGCGTGCCGATCGCGCGCTCGAAGGTCAGGGTGGCCAGATGGTCGTCCGAACCTACGCCCGTGCTGCCATAGGCGATCTGCCCCGGCGCAGCCCGCGCCGCGGCCGCGAGATCCTGCAGGTTGCGCCAGGGACTGTCTGGCAGGACCCAGAACCCGCCGGGATCGTCCACCACATTCGCGATGGGCGAAAAGTCGTCGAGCTTGTAGCGGGCCTGGCGCTCGATCGGGATGGTGACGAGGTTGGGCGTGTTGATGAAGCCGATGGTCAGCCCGTCCGGCCGCGCGCGCGCTAGCTCCGCCCAGCCGATCTCGCCGCCGGCGCCGGCGCGGTTGTTCACGACGACGGATTGCCCGAGCTCGCGTTCCATGAAGCGGGCGAGGGTGCGGGCGGCGACATCGGTGCCGCCGCCGGCGGCAAAGGCGACGATCATGGTGATGGGACGATCGGGCTGCCAATTCGCGCTGGAGGCCCGCGCCTCGGCCGCGATGACGCCCAGCAGAGCGGGCGCCGCGACAAGGGATCGGCGTGGGAGCATGCTTCGTGTCCTCCTGGTATTTTGAGGATCATGGAGCAACTCTGAAAGTCCGGCGAGATACTTTCGGGCAGCCCTCAGGCCGGCAGTGCGGCCGCCAGATCGCGGAGCAGCGTGGCCCAGGAGGGCACGTCCCGCGTGCCCCCTCCCGTCCGAAGCAGCACGGCATCGTGGGAGCGCGCCACGTAGAGAACCTGCCCCAGGGCGCCCTCCGCCAGGCAGTCCTGAGGTTCATCGACGAGGCCCCACCAGAACAGGCCGTAGGACCGCCCGGCATATTCCGGCTGTCGGGAGATGGGGTCGGCAAGGCCCGCGATGATCTGCGGGGCATGCGTCACCTCACGCACCAGCTGCCGGGGGAGCACGGCCGTGCCTTCCCAGTCGCCCTCGCGCAGAACGAGCCGGCCCAGGCGCAGCCAGTCCCGTGCGCGGGCATTGATGCCGCTCTCCATCCGCTCGTGGCCGCCCTTGCGATCGAGCACCCAGGTCGCGCCCGCCTCGGTTCCGATCCGCCTCCAGAGACGCTCCTCAAGCCAGGCCGAGACGGTTCGACCCGTGGCGCGTTCGATGGCCAGGCCCACAAGCTGCGCGCTGCGATCGTCATAGCTGAAATGCGAACCGGGAGTTTGGCCTGCGCGAGCGGTCGCGAGATGGGACACGATATCGGGCGTGAGATAGGAAACGCGCTCGCCGTCGAAGATGTGTTCCCAGGAAAGCCACCCGAGCGGGCGCGGATTCTCGAAGCGCAGGCCGGAGACCATGTGCATGAGATGCCGCAGCGTGATGCCGGTTCCTCGCAAGCCGCCGATATCGGGAAGCAACGTCTCGGCCTGAACGTCCAGGGAAGGGATGTACCCGTCCGCGATGGCCGCGACGACGAGGAGCGACAGCACGGATTTCGCCATCGACATCGAGGTCAGCAGGCTCGTGTCGGAAGCACCGTTGGCATAGCTCTCCCGGATCAGCCGGTCCCGATGCAGGACCAGGAGGCTCGTGGAGCGCGTGCGCGCGAGGAAGCCGTCCAGCGTTTCCCCCGATGCGCCGTGACGACCCGCGATCGAGGCAAAGGCGGCCTCGACGTGTTCGGGCCCGTCCGGATCGACGGGAAGGAGGAAGGCGCGGTCGGCGGCCCGGATCGGCCGGGCCGGAAAATACTCCGGATCGCGCAGATCGGGGATCCATCGGCGGGTGAGGGTACGGCGCAGATAGGTGGGGCCGTAGCGCTGAAGGCCTATGCCGAGGTTCGCCGCGACGACGGTCGCGGCTGCGCCGCCCACGAGGATTGAGCCGGCCAGGAGGGAACGTCGGAGGGACATGTAATCCTCTTCGTCGGAGCCTGGCCGAAGGAAACATCGGTTTGATCCTCCGGGTCACCAAGCGCGTCGAGGAAGGCCGCCTCCCAGTCGCGCCGCATCCTTCGTGTGGAGAGGATGTGGTCGGCATCCGGAACGAAGATGGTTTGTATGCCGGGGATGCCTGCCAGCCGTTGCCCGAGATGACCGAAATGAACCTCCAACTCGTCCAGCCCGGGATCCATATCGGAGTAAGCAAGGGTGAGGCGCGCGCCGCGCGCGGAAAGCTGCCGTACCCAACCGAACACACGTATCGAGCCGAGCAGTGGCATCGCACCGAGGAGTGGCAGCATGGCGGGCGGCAGGTTGCGCCCCAGCACGGCGGCTCCCCGCCGCACGCCACGCCGTAGGATGCGTGGCATGAAAATCGCTGCCAGATCCGTCCAGGGGGCGCCTGCACGCCGGCCCTCGGCCAGCAATTCCCAGCGGATGTGCCCCTGGCGAGGTTTCTCGCGCTCCCGATTGGCGGGCACGGTCAGAAGCCGACCTTTGCGCCAGACGAAGGTCTGGATGTTGAGCGGCATCGCATGAATGACCCTGGAATCCGCCAACGCGACCTGTAGCGAGGCCCATCCACCGGCACAGAGGCCCGTAGCGACGACCTGCGGATGGCCCTGCGCCTCGACCCAGTCGATGGCGGCGCGCGTGTCCGTCACCACGCCTGGCTGATAGAGCAGGCGCACTGGGGGAAGCCCTGCGGGGTTCTCGCTTTCTCCCATGCCGGTGCCGTCGAAGCGAAGGACAGGCCATCCCGCCTCCGCGGCGCGCCGGGCCATGCGCAGCAGAAGGCGGCCATTGCCGAAATGGTGGACGGCTCCGGTGGTCGGGATGAGCAGCGCCGGCGTGCCAGGCCGCGCGCCGCCAGCTGGTTCGCTCCAAACCCCTACGAGGCCGTCTTCCGGACCGAAACGCACAACACGTTCTGTCACGCCGAAGCGCAGGCGCAGGACGCCCGGCGCCAAGGGGGAGGGCATATTCTCCGGGCCATCTGGCAGATCGCGCAAAAGGAAGGTGACAATGGCTTCGTAGGCCGCGGCCGGCGGTTCGGCGACATGGGCCTCGGCCATGAGGTCGCCGTAGCCCTCCGCTGGCCGCGCTTCGGCGCTAGGAAGGGAGGCGGCGAGGGCCTCGGCGGGGGCCATGCCGTCCGGGCGCGCCAGCAGCAGTATCGGCCGGTCGGCCGCGGCTTTGAGGGCTTCTCCGAGGTCCAGCTTAGACAGGGCGCTCAGCCCCGCTTCGGACCAGGGGTAGCCGGCGACCTCGGGCCCTTCCTTCGTGGCAGCGGCGACCACGCGGAGCCCCCGCGCATGGCTGCGGCCCGACAGAACCGGAAAGAGCAGCGCCATTGGCGCGCGCGGAATACGGGCGGCCGCGAGAGCCGCCGCCAGCGCACCCAGGCGAAGACCCACCAGGGAAACCTCGGCGGCGCCGCTCAGACGGCGCGCCTTCTCCACCGCCGCCACGATCGCATCGCTCCAGAGCTGAAGATCGGGCGACATTTCTTCCGGCCCGCCTGAATCGCCGCTGCCGGGCGGATCGAAGCGAAGGACGGGCAAGCCGGCCTCGGCCAGCAGGACGGCCAGCTCGCGCCAGGGGCGGTAGGAACAAAGCCCCTCGTAGCCATCGGCGCCGCACATCACGACGCAGCGGCCGCTCGGCTTCGCGACGGGGTGGTACCAGCCGACGCAATCCCCGAATACGACCGAGACCGGCTTCATGAGACACCTCGATAGGAGGAACTGCCGGCGTTGAGGGCCGCGACACGGCCCTGCGGCGCCCGGCTGGAGGGGCCGCTCAGGCGAAGACGCCGCGGCTGCCCGGGAGGCAAGGGGAGCCAGTCTACCTCCGGCCGGAAGCCGTTTTCATCTTCTATCCGCAGGCCGCGGACGAACCCTTCCGCCGTGATCACCAGCGACCATCCCGCCTCATCCTTTTCGGGGACAGCGCGTATGCTGGTCGCGGGCGGTAGGACGCGGTCCTGCGGGTAGAGCGCGGCCTCCGCACAGGGCTGGGCATCGGGGGACGCACCGACGCGACGGAAGGTCGCATGCGTGGCGTCGCAAGGCGGCGGCCCGAAACGCCACGCGTAGCCCGCGTCGAAGAAGCGGCCGAAGAGCGCCTCGCCAGGCAGGGACAGCGTGCCGTGCGCAGCCACCGTGACCATGCGGCTGCCCTGGGCGACGCGGGCGCTACCGCGGTAGCAGGCCAGTTCCAATTCGCCCTCGACCGGCTCCGGACCGTCGTTGAGGAGATGCAGCGCGATGCCGTTCGTGCCCTCGTCCAGCAGGAGCAGGGCCAGCGGCGCGCAGGCCCGGCGCAGGGCGTGCACGCACGGCTTCGGCTGCGCGGCGGCATCGAGCAAGCCCCAGCCGGCGCCCGGCATCACATCCTGCAACGTCCAGACAAGCGCGCCCCGGCAGGGCGAAGCGGGCCGCCGCCATTCGGCAAAAGTGGTCTCCATGATGTCGCCGGTCACGGCACGGGAGAGGTCCAGATAGCGCTCCGGCTCCTCGCGCCGCAGGCGGGACGGATCGACGCCATAGAGGCGGCCCAGGTAGTCGTCGCGCACATCCTCGAAGTCCCAGGAGGCTGAGGGATCGCGCGGCACACCGCGCTTCCAGTCCGGATGGTGCACGGGGGGAAGATCCAGGGCCCCCGCCGGCACATTCGCGAAAGCCAGGCATTCGGAGGCGAAGCGCACGCCGGCGGCGCGGGCATCGCCGAGCGGGCGGAGATAGGCCCCCACGCCGAAATAATGCGCGACGCCAGCATCCGAGCGATGCGGCAGCTCGTCGGCGGGGCCGAAGGGAGAGTCGGGCACGTAGACGACATCCGGTCGCCATTGGCCGAGGATCGAGGGCAAGGCCTCGCGGCGTACTGGGCCGTACCAGGCCTCCGGCGGCAGTCCATTCATGGCTGCCGACTGCGCGATCTCGCTGCCGCCGCACAGCACCGCGAGCGAAGGGCTGGTCTGGATGCGAGCGAGAAACGCGGTCGCCTCGGCTTCGATCGCGGCCCGGAAGGCGGGCTGTTCCTCGGGGAAATCGGCGCTGGCCATGGGCGCGTCCTGCCAGGCGAGCAGGCCCAGCGCGTCGCAGGCCTCATAGAAGGCGTTGCTCTCCCAGACTCCGGTGCCGGAGACGCGGATCATGTTCAGCCCGGCGTCGCGCGCGGCGCGCAGGAAGGGCAGGGGATCGCCGCCCTGCGTCGTCGGATCGGCGCCGGCCCAGACCCCGCCGCGGCAGAAGATCGGGATGTCGTTCACCACCAGGCCGAAGCCGCGTCCGCCAGCGCCGGTGTCGACCTCGATACGGCGGAAGCCCGTGCGGCCGAGCTCGATGCGGGTCCCGCCCAGCTCCACGGCCACTTCGTGCAGCGCCGGCTCTCCATGCGTGTGCGGCCACCACAAGGCGAGGCCGGGCAGTTCAAGCGTCGCGGCGAGAAGGCCCTCGGTACTGGGGCGCAGCGGTGCTTCCTCGCCGCCGCAGAGCAGCCGGCCGGCGGTGGCATCGGTCCGCAGCGAGACGGACAGCCGGGGATTTCCGGCCTCATCCAGTGTGGCGCGGAGGTCGACCTCCGTCACGCGCGGCGCGCCGGCCTTCCAGGTCAGGAGCTCGATCTCTCGCCAGGGACCGACGGCCGCCGGACCTGGAAAAGAGCCCGGCATCCGCCCCTGCAGCGCCGTGCGGATGCCCCGCAACCAGGTCGGCCGCATGAGCGCCGGTCGCCAGCGTGGACGACGGATTCCGGCCGGCGAGGCGAGGGCGCGGCAGCGCAGTTGGAGCACGCCGCCCGAAGCCGGAATGGCGGCCTCCTGCGGCAGGAACATGGAGTCCGAGGCGAGCAGCAATTGGTCTCCCAGCCAGAGCTCCGCTAGCGTCGCGAGACCTTCGCAGCGCAGGATGCGCCCTTCCGGCCCTGCTGGGATGTCGGCTCGGAACCAGCAGTCCATCGCGTCCAGATCGGGGATTGCACGACCGGCAGCCTTGAGCGCGGCGCCGGCTGTGCCCGGCGCCTCAGCCGTGATCCATTCCGTGCCTGCCGGCAGTTCGGCCGGATGCGTCGCCTTGCCGGGAGGCAATACGGCCAGCTGCCAGTGCTGCGGATGAGTGACGAGGCGGTGCGAGGCCGTGTGGATGCGTGCCATGACCGGAGGTCAACCGAAGGCCTTGCGCAAGCTGGCGAGGGCGATGCCGCGATCCTCGCCGAGGGCGCGGATGCTGGCGGAGAGAACGCCGGTGTCGCCGCCGCGCGCGGCGCGTGCCGCCCGGAACTGCAGAGCCTTGCAGCCGCTGGCAAGGCGGGCGCAGGCCTCCGTGGCCTCGGCCGTATCCCGCCCCAGCTCCGCGCCGAGCCAGGAAGCATGGATGCCCAGCAGCTCGAAGGCGGCGCCGGCCTGTCGCAGCGTCGCGAAGGCCCAAGGGTGAAAGGCTTCTGGGCCACCGAGGCGCAGCTGCTCCATTTCGGTTGCCAACAGGTCGGCCATGGCGGCGAAAGGATCGGCCGGGGCGCGATCCAGGTGGCGCAGCAGCAGTACCTTCGCTGCCTCCGCCAATTGCCGGCCGCGTGGCGCACCCGCATGACGCTCCACCACCTCGGCGAAGGGCGGCATCCAATTCGACGGCGGTGCCGGCTCCTGCCAGAGGATGCCGCGGTAATCGTCGCCCGCCAGCGAGCCATGGAAGCGATTATGGATGTAGGTCAGCCGTGCCGCGGCGGGATCGATGCCGAGCACGCCGATGGTGGTCTTGGTATGGCCGTGGCGATAATCGGTCCCTTGGGTATCGGGCATCCAATGGGAGTCGGCCTCCATCAGGACCGGCCGGCCCGCATTGGCATGGGTGCCGAGATGCGCCTCCAGGGAACGGTAGACCGTCATCTCCTCCACGCGGATCCCGTAGAGCAACTCGAGCTCGGGATGCGGCGGCTTGCCGAAGGTGAACTGGTCTCCGGCATATCCGGTCGCCGCCAGAAAACCGAGCATGGCCCGGGGCTCCTCGCCCCAGAGGCTGAGCAAGCTCAGCCAGAGGTCGATATAGCAATTCGTCTCGGGCCACTGACGGTGTGGGCCGTCCAACGGAACGGCTTCGAGCTGAAAAGTGCTCGCCGTGCCGTGGAGCTCGTCTGGGGTCACAACACTACGGCCAGAGTGCCGCGCGGACAGAAGGCGGCCAGTCCCGCGGCTCGGCGCCATGATGCCGGAAGAGCGCCAGGCTCATCCGCTCCAGCCCGTAGCCCACGCAGGCCGTATGCGCGGGAGCCCCGTCCTGGGTGGTGATGCCCCATTTCAGGCCCATGCCGTCGAGATGCATGTTGACCGAGGCGCAGGCCGTCGGCTTCGTCTCGTCAGAGACGGGAATCAGCAGCTCCATCTTCAGCTCCTGCTCGAGCTGGCTGGTCGCCATGAGGCGGCCGGTGCGGCCGAAGAAGGGATCATTCGCCGGCTCGATCGTATGGGGCAGGCCCATCATCGTCGCGGCCTCGGCGACGCGCGTCATCCAGAGCTCGCGATGCGCGCGCGCCTGCTCGGGCGTGCCGTAGCGAACGGACTCCGCCATGCGGAACATCTGCATGCGGCAGGGGTCGGGCGAGGGCTCGTGCCGGAAGCACCAGGAGGTGATCGCCACGCGGTGTCCATCCACCGGCAGGGGCCCGCGCGATGCGATCAGCGCGTAGGTCGGGTAGCAGGCGGCGGGGATGAGGGAGACCTCTGAGGTGACCTGCTGGTCGGTCCAGTCTTCCTCGTCATCGAGCTTGCAGACGAGGCGGCGGTGGGCGGCGTCGTCGCCGCAGAAGCAGCCGATGGTGCCAGCCAGCTGCGGGAAGGAGCGCATATAGCCGCTCTTGCCGAGCGCGCGGGTGGTCATGCCGGGCTGCGGGTGGATCTCTTCCGCCCCGTCCTCCGCCATCTGGCGGCGCATGAGCGACTCGACGGCGCGCGCCACCGCCTCGAATTCGCCGGAGCGGAGATAGAGGCCGGGCGTGCCGCCATCTATCAGCACGCCTGCCCTCAGGAGCGCATCACGAAAAACCTCCGGGCGACCCGCTTCGGAGGGGAGGCCCACAGTCTTGGCGACGGCGCTCACAGGAATACTCCCAGCTTCGGCGGGCTGGCCACGAGCATCGCGCCCGTGCCTTCCCGCACTTTGTCGTTCTGAATCATTAAGGGACCCGACCAGAGGTCCCGGAGATGGCGCGATAAGGAAGCGGGTCCGGTGGTACGATAGCCGGCCAGCCCGCTCGCGATCATGCAATGCCCGACCGCTTCCAGCGTTGCCTCGGAAACGGCCGTTTTTAGCGCGTTGATCTCGACGGCCGAGATCTCGCGGGAAGCCTGGCCGCCCGGCTCGCCGTATTTGCGCAGCGCGGAGGCGACCATGGCCTCCGCCCCGATCAGCCGTTCCGCAGCCTGGCTGAGGCGACCGGTGGCGACGGAGGCCATGCCCCGCTGGCGCGCCTTCGCGCGGGAGGCCGAGCGCGTGCGGTCCAGCGCGTCGGCGGCGATGCCGAGCCAGACCCCGGCCCAGACGATATGGGTGACAGGTGTCATCGTCTCGGAAGCGATGCTGCCGAAGCCGGTCGGAAGCGCTTGGTCCGTTCGTGCCTCGGCCGTGACCAGGAAGGCTTCGGAGCGCGTGCCGCGCATCCCCATGGTGTCCCAGCCACCAGTGCGCTCCAGCGCGAAATCGCCGGGACCCAGCACCCAGAGAAGCTGATCCGCCTCGGCGGCCTCGCCGTCACGACGCGCGGTCAGCAGCAGGGCATCGGCATGGGCGCCGTAGGAGATGTTGGTGGCGCGCTTCACCAGCTTTACGCGCCCCTTGCCCGAAGGTTCGGGCGCGCAGAAGGAGCGGCGGATATTGCCGCCGATCGCTTCCTCAGAGGTCACGGAACCCAGAAGCAATTGTTCCTTCGCGACGCGAACGAGAAAGTCGCGCTGCCAGGGCGTGTCGCCTCCATGCGCCATGAGGCAGGCGACCTGGATGTGATGCATGGCGAGGACCATGCCCGCGCTGGCGCAGCCGCGGCCGATCGCGAAGCAATCCCGCGTGGCATCCGCGAGGCTTCCGCCGCCGCCGCCGAGCTCGCGTGGGATCATCAGGCCTAGCGACAGGGATTCGCGCAGGGCCGCGACGGCTTCGGCCGGGAAGCGGCCTTCGCGATCCACGGCATCGGCATGGTCCGCCGCAGCGCGGGCCGCGCCGGAAATGTCCGGCTCAAGGTTCAAGCGGCAGCGCCGATCTGCACGAGCACGTCACGCAGGCTCGAAATCGAGCGGAAGGTCTGACGCTTGAGAGCTTCGTCGGGAAACTCGACATTGAACTTGCTTTCGAGGGAAAGCATGAGGTCCACCGTGGAGAGTGACGTGAGGCCACGATCGAAAAGATCGTCATCCAGTCCGATGGAGCTGGCTGGAACCGAGAGGCGAGCGCTCGCCTGGAGCACTTCTCGAATGCCAGTTTCCACTTCGGTCATTTCTTGGTGTCCTATATTTGTCAAAAATAAGAAGTTTCTAAATTTATATACGACGCTATAAGCGTATCCTTTCTTTGTGCCATGAAAAGCTTCCCATAAATTAATTAATTGTAATGTTTGGAATTTGAACAAGGCTTTGTCGACATACCTCCGGCTTGAAGCTCCGAATCAGGCCCCCAGGGGCCTACTTCCCGGGGGCGAAGAGCTTCAGAAGCGGCGGCAGGACCAGCATCACGCAAATCAGCGAATAGACGAGGCTGACGGAGAGCACGACGCCCATGCTGGCGGTGCCCGGGTGCGGTGAGATGGCCAGCGCGCCGAAGGCCGCCGCATTGGTGACGGCTGAATAAATTACCGCCCGATTGAGCGGCGAGGCCAGCAGGTCGCGCCGGCCCTGCTGCCAGGCGGACACGAAATAGATGTCGTAGGCGACGCCCTGGCCGAAGAGCAGCGGCATCGCGATGATGTTCGCCAGGTTGAGGTCGGGGCCGAAGATCGCGCAATGCGCCAGCGTCATCAGCCCGGCCAGGGCCAGGGGCGCAATCGCCAGCAGCGAAAAGCGGACCGAGCGCAGCATGAGCCAGAGCAGCGCCAGCACGAAGACCACGCCGAGAGCGCCGGACTGGAGGAAGGCGCGTTGGATGGTGGCCGAGGATTCCAGTGTCGAGACGGCCAGCCCCGTCGCGTCCGGCGCCACGGCCTGAACGGCCAGCGCGAAGCGGCGCAGCATCGCCGTCTCGTCCAGGGTCGTCGGCGCGGGGGCGACCTCCACCCGGGCACGGCCATCGGGCGTCCGCCAATCGGCAATGAGGTCGGGCGGCAGGTTGTCCAGCGTGACGGGCCGCGCCGCGAGGATCGCGCGCACCTGGCCGATGAGATGGCCGAGGCCGGGAAGCGTGGCGCGGGCGAGGGTGTCGCGGCCGGAGGCAGGCCCATTTGCCAGGGCGGTCAGCGCCGCGGCGAGCCGCGCAGTGTCGCGATAGACCGCGCCCTCGCCGCGAAGGGGCGCGAGCTCGGCAGCGGCCTTGCGGAGTGCGGCGACGATCTCCGCATCGCTGGGCGGCGGCAACGGCGCGCCGGCCAGTGCCGGCCCGAGGAGCATGGCCGCATCCTCGATGAGCGCCAGCTTCGTCTCCTGATCCTCGGGGATGAAGTCGGCGAGCGTCATGGCCCGGGCTACCTCGGGCAGCGCCGCGAGGCGGCGCGCCAGGGCCTGGGCGGCCGGCAGGTCCGGCGCCAGCATTTCGAGGATATTCGGGTCCGTGTCCGGGTCACGCGCGAGGTCGCGCCAGGTCGCGACCGATTCCACATGGGGGTCGCGCAGGTTGATCGGATTGGTGTCGAAGCGCAGCCAGGCGAGGGAGCCCAGGCAGGCAAGGCTCAGCACCACCGCGCCGATGCCGACGGCCTTGGCATGGCGGGACAGCCATTCGTCCACTGGCCGCAGCGCGGGATAGCCGACCTCCCGCGCCTCGCTGGCGGGCTTGGCCAGCACCATCAGGGCGGGCAGCAGCGTCATGGCAAGGAACCAGCCGATCACCATGCCGCCGCCCGCGATCAGGCCGAGCTCGGCGACGCCGCGATACTCGGTCGGCAGGAAGGCCAGGAAGCTGAGCGTAACGGCCAGCGCGGCCAGCGTCATGCCGGGCCCGGCAGTGCGTGCGGCTTTCTCGAGCGCCGGGAGCAGGGCGGGAAGGTGGACGCGCTCCGCACGGTACTGAACCGCATACTGGATGCCGAAATCCACGCCGATGCCGATGAAGAGCACGGCGAAGGCAATCGACAACGGGTTGAAGCTGCCGACCGAGAGGATGCCCCAGGCGGAAGTCCAGACGAGCCCGACCTGCACGAGGACGAGCAGGGGCACGATCAGCTTCCAGCTCCGCAGCGCCATCCAGAGCAGGATCGCCACCAGCACGAAGGAAAGCACGGCATTCTCGACCGCGCCTTCGGAAACGGTCGCGAATTCCTCATCGGCCATGGGCACGGGGCCGGTGAGGCGGATGCGCAGCCCATGCGCGGCATCGATGCCGAGCCGGACTGCTTCGGAGCGGATCACGTCGGTTGCGGCCGCGCCGGCCGACAGCTGCTCGTAGTTCAGGGCGGGCTGGACCAGGATGATGCGCCGCAATTCGAGCGGGCGGGCGGGCCGGCCGGTCATGAGCGCGCCCCAGTCGGGCGTCGCTACGCGGCCTTGGGCGGCGGCCCCGGCGGCATTCGCGAAGGCGCCGAGCGGGCCGGCGAGCTGGGCGGGATCGGCATCCCCGCGGCCCAGCCCCTCGGCCATCAGGCCGAAGAGGCGCCCGAGGCCGCGAAGGCTGGGATCCTCGGCCAGCGGGCCGAGCAGGCCCTGCGCTTCGACCAGCTTCTCGGTGATGGACTGCACCTCGGCGCGGTCCAGATAGAGCAGGCCGTGGCTGGCCCAGAAGGGGCCGCCATTGGGCTGGCGCACCGTCCGGAAGAGGTCGGGCCGGGATTGCAGCGCCGAGGTCAGTGAGGCGGCCGCACGATCCGAAGTGGCGGCGTCCGGCCCGTCCAGCACGATCACGACGAGATCGAGCCTCTGCGGGAAGGCGCGCTCCATCGTCCGCTCGGCGACGCGCCAGGACAGGTCGGGCGAGAAAAGCTTCGTGACGTCCGAATCCAGGACGAAGCGCGTGGCGGTCAGCCACATGGCGCCGGCCGTGACCAGCGCCAGCATGGCCAGCACCGTCCAGGGGCGCCGGATGGAGACGCGCACCAGCGCGACGACCACGCGGCCCAGTGCCGCCGCCGGATCAGCCGCCATGGGTGACGATCAGCAGGAGGCCGAGCACGCCAAGGCAGGCCGCATAGCCGACGGAAGCGGCGTGACGCTCCCAATTGGAGGGAAGGCGCAGTTCCTTCCAGCGGGCGATCATCGCCAGGAGCACGAGAAGGATCGGCAGTCCCTCGGTCGGCAAGGGCGGCGCGGCGAGCATGAGCATGATGCCGAGCAGCGCCAGGATCGCCGGCGCGCGTTCCAGGCGACCGCGCTCCCCACCGAGGAGCCGCCATGTCTCGCCGAGGCCGGCGATGAGGACCAGGATCGCGAGGCCGTCGCGCAGGCCGCCCTGGGGATGCAGCATCAGCAGGAAGGCGATCGGCAGCAGCAGGATGGGCCCGAAGCGGGTGAAGCGGCGCCAGCGCGGCCACCGCACCGCGGAGAGAAGTGCCATCAGGATGACGAGCCCACCCACCGCCGCCATCGGGCCCGGGGCCCGGAGGGAGGCCGTGGGCAGCAGGCTGGGCGTCGGCCCCGTGCCGGGCTGCGCCATGACGAGGGAGATGGCGGCGGCCGAGAGCGCCAGGCCGAGCAGCATCTCCAGTTCCATCGTGACGATCAGCCGCGGCAGCCAGCCTGGGGCCGCACCGGCCCGCGAGCCCATCGCCAGAAAGGCAGCGCGCGCGAGGAACGCCAGCAGGAGAATGCCCGCCAACAGCGCCGCCAGTACGGCGACCGGGTAGATCTCGGCGGTGCAGAGGATCGCGCGCTGCGGCCAGGCGATGGAGCCGGCCACCAGCAGCAGTGCAAGGCCGGGCAGGGCGAGGCCCAGATGCCGGACGCCCACGACCTGCGAGACCGAGGCCGGCCAGGGCGCGCGCAGCGCCAGCCACAGGGCGGGCAGGGAACCGAGGGTCAGGCCAAGCCCCGCCTCGGCGAGCAGCGCGGCGAGCTCACGCTGGCCGAACCAGGGCGCACCCTCGCGGGCGAAGGACAGGATCATGGCGGCCGCGACGAGGAGCGTCAGGGCCGCCACACGGAGGGGGGCGGGCCCGCCGCGCGGCACGGCGAAGAAGACGACGAGGCCCGCGACCCCCATGCCGACCGTGGCCAGGGGGGGCAGGACGTTGAAGAGGAAGGCCAGCAGCGCGCCTTCCGCCAGGGCATAGGCCACCGTCACCAGCGCGAAGAGCCGGACGGCGCAGCGCGTGCGCGCGGTCAGCGCCCGAGATTGCTCGTCGGGCAGGCGAAGGGTCAGGGGCGTCGCCACCACGGCGAGGAAGGCCAGGCACCCGAACAGGGCGCCATGGGCTGCGAACTGGATCGCCGCCAACAGCCCCGAAACCGCCTCCGCGAGCATGATCGCCTCAGGCCGGCTTGCGGCGGAGCTGGCGGGCGCCGAGATCCCACAGCCGCAGGCCGCGCAGGGCAAGACCCGCCATGGCGGGCAGCAGGCGCGGCTGCATCAGGTCGGGATCGAAGATGGCCATGCGGCGGCTATTCTCCCGGTAGCAATCCTCCACGAACTTCGTGAAGTTGAAACCGTCCAGGAAGACGCCCGCCTGGGTGACGTTGAAATCCTTACCGTCATTCATCTCCTGGCCGCGGCCAACCATGCCCTTCAGGCGGCGCACGGCGCGGCCATAGAAGATGGCCGACTTCATGGCGCGCATGGGCGCGATCAGGCCGCGCTGCTTCTCGCGCCAGGCCATGTAGTTGATGAAGAAGACGATGTGGCGCGTCTCCTCGTCCATCAGCACGTCGAAGATCTCGAACATGGCTTCCGGCAGGAACTCGGATTCGCGGGCCGTCTTGAAAGCGCCGAAGCCAAGGAAGGCGTCCAGGCACTCGCCGAAGCCGAAGTCGATGAAGGCCTTCTCCAGATCGTCCGGAAACTGCTCCAGCGGCTGCTCGGTGGCGTTGAGGCCGTATTTGTCGATGAGCACGCGGATAAGCTTCGCGTGCCGCGTTTCCTCCACGCCCTGCACGCGGGCGGCCTCGCGCACGATCGGGTCCTCGATCTGCGGCAGGAAGGCCTGCACGATCGCGCCGGCCCGGCGCTCGGTATGATAGACCTCCTGCCAGAAGGGCACGGCGCGCAGGCGGGCCAGCTCTTCCTCGTTCAGCTCCGGCCAGGGGAGCTCCTCGGGGTCGAAGGTCAGGTGGGTGTCGATGAACTGCTGGCAGAAGAGGTTCTTGTGCTCTTCCGACCCGGCGACCAGGCGTCGGCTCATTCTCAGGCTTCCTTCGGACGCGGGGTGCGCATGAACTTTCTCGCCATCCGGGCGAGGAACGGCGCGGTGGTCGGGCGCAGCAGGCGGCGGTCGTAGCCGCTGAAGCGCCGGTCGTTCTCGGCGAGGCAGAGGTCGAGGATCTGGGCGAGGGAGATGTCCTCGTTCGCGACCGCCTTGGAGCCGTTGACCGTGAAGTTGTTGTCCTGCTTCTGCTCGTTCCCGGCGCCATCGACGGTCTTGGCCATGCCGATCCGCTCGTAGCCGAGGAAGACCCAGACGGCCCAGACGCGCATCTCGAACCAGGGGCGCTTCCAGAAGGGCATGTTCTTCCGGTGCCAGGCGAGCCAGTTGGCGAAGAGCAGGATGTGGCGGCACTCCTCCTGCATCACCGGCTCGAAGGTCTCGACCAGCTCCTCGGGGAAGAGGCCGGACCGGCGGGCCATCTCGAAGAGGCCGAAGGCGAAGAAGCTGTCCACGCATTCGCTGTAGCCGGTGACCAGATAGGCCCATTCCGGGTCCTTCGGCTGAACGTATTCCGGCTCGGGCGCCAGCGGGATGCCATAGGCCTCCACCAGTTTGGAGAGGACCTCCTTGTGGCGGTTCTCCTCCCAGCCGTTGCGGGCGATGGTGTCGCGCATCTCGGGGTCGGTGATGGTGGCCGCATAGGCCGCCATACGCAGCCGGGCCTTGCCCTCGGTCTGCACCGCGATGTCCCAGATGGGCAGGCTCGTGATCCGGTTCAGCGTATCAGGATCGAGCTTGGGCCAGGGAATGACCGAGGGCTTGTAGGGGTTGAAGGTGTCCTCGAACATCTTGCAGACGGCGTGCTTATGCGCCTCCGATCCGATGACGAGGGGGCCCGGTTCAGGGCTCTGCCAGTGGCGGGCGGCATGATCGGCCGCGGCGATGGTGGCGGCGTCGGCGGTGCTCACGAGGCTCACTCCGGCTGGTCGAGGCGGCCAGACGGCCGCGGGCGTTGATTATCCGCCCCCGTACCCGCCGGCAAGTTTACGACATGGAAATGCGGGAGATGTGACCGGAAGCGGCCTTGGCAAGGGCGCGACAGCCTTGCGTTGCTCGTGCTCGCGGTGCAGCAAAACCTATGCTACCTGCTTCAGCTCGTTTTTAATCCTGGAGCGGATTCGGTATGGGTATTCCTCTCGCGCAGCAGGCGAAGGTGGCGGCCTATGTCGTCAAGCAGAAGCTTGCCGGGCGTAAGCGCTTCCCGCTGGTGCTCATGCTGGAGCCGCTGTTTCGCTGCAACCTGGCCTGTGCCGGCTGCGGCAAGATCGACTATCCCGACGCCATTCTGAACAAGCGCCTCTCGGTCGATGACTGCCTGGGCGCCGCCGAGGAATGCGGCGCGCCCGTCGTCGCGATCGCGGGCGGCGAGCCGCTGCTCCACAAGGAGATGCCGCAGATCGTCGAGGGGCTGCTGAAGCAGGGCCGCATCGTCATCCTCTGCACCAATGCGCTCCTGCTCGAGAAGCGCTTGGAAGGCTACAAGCCGCACCCGCGCTTCATCTGGGACATCCACCTGGATGGCGACCAGAAGCAGCACGACTGGGCCGTGAGCCAGGACGGCGTGTACGACCGCGCCGTCGCCGCGCTGAAGAAGGTGAAGGAGGCGGGCTTCCGCACCGCCATCAACTGCACCCTCTTCAACAACGCCGACCCCGAGCGGACGGCGAAGTTCTTCGACGACGTGACGGCCATGGGCGTGGACAACATCATGCTCAGCCCGGGCTATTCCTATGAGCGCGCGCCGGACCAGAAGCACTTCCTGAACCGCCAGACGACCAAGGACCTGTTCCGCAACATCTTCGCCCGCAACAACGGCAAGACGAAGTGGCGCATGGGCAATAGCCCGCTCTTCCTCGACTTCCTGGCCGGCAACGAGACCTACCACTGCACGCCCTGGGGCAATCCGACGCGCAACATCTTCGGCTGGCAGCGCCCCTGCTACCTGCTGGGCGAGGGTTACGCGAAGACCTTCAAGGAGCTCATGGAGGACACGGACTGGGACAAGTACGGCGTCGGCAACTACGAGAAGTGCGCCGACTGCATGGTCCATTCCGGCTTCGAGGCGACGGCGGCGATGGACGCCATCAGCAAGCCCTGGAAGATCATCGCCTCCCAGATCCGCGGCCCGCGCACCGAGGGCCCCATGGCGGCGGAGATCGACCTGACCAAGCAGCGCCCGGCGGAATACGTCTTCTCCGCCCATGTGCAGAAGGCCATGGGCGAGATGAAGCACGAGCCCAAGCGCGGCGCGAAGCACGGGGACACGGCCGCCTCGGCTACCCCCGCCACCGCCGCCGAATAGGCTGCCCTCCCGGTCGCGACGGCTTTCCCGGCCCGGCTCATCCCGATGCCGGCGCCGGGCGACCCTTCTGGGCAGCCGGGCACACCGTCGCGGCTTAACGCGACGGCCGCGGCGCCAGCCTTTCCGGAGCCGCCTCATGTGCAGGACGCCTGGCAGCATTTCGACGCCGAGCCCGATCCCGGGCCTCCCTATGGCGAGCGTTTTCCCGCCCGCATGCCGGACGGCAGCTTCCTTCACCTCCCGATCCGCCCCATCGGCGTCGCCGGACTGATCGCCAACCAGGCGAGCTTTCCGGTGATCCACGCGCTCGTCGGCTGGATGGCCGAGGCCGCCCGGAAGCTGGAGCCGGAGGTGGTGCTGGGCCTGCCCACCCTCGGCCATGTCTTCGCGCCGCTGCTGGCCGAGCGCCTCGGCCATCCCAACTGGGTGGCGGCCGGTTATTCGCGGAAATTCTGGTACGAGGAGGCGCTGAGCGTGCCGATTCGCTCCGTCACCACCGTCGCGGAACGTCGGGTCTGGCTGGATCCGCGCACGCTGCCGCGGCTCGAGGGCCGCCGCGTGCTGCTGGTGGATGACGTGATCTCGTCCGGCAGCTCCGCCCTTGCGGGCCTGGCACTGCTGGCGGCGGCGGGGATTCGCCCGGTCGGGCTTTGCGTCGCGATGATCCAGACCCGCCGCTGGCAGCCGGAATGGCCGGCCGATATCCCGGTGGAATGCGTCTGCGAGACGCCGCGGCTGGAGAGACGGGAAGGGGGATGGTTCCCCGCCTGAGGCACCGCCGGTCTCCACGCCGGCTTGAGGGCGCGCGCCGGAACCCCATCTGAAACAGGAATATTTCGACTGCCGGCGCCGACCGGGCTATGGCCGTGCCGTCATCGCGCCGAGGATCGGCCGATCCGGCCGGCGCCCCGCGGCACGGCCCATTGGGAGTTTGGATCATGAGCGGAGATTTCCCCGTCCAGCGCAGCGACGAAGAGTGGCAGGCCGAGCTCGACCCGCTCGCCTATCGCGTGCTGCGCCATCAGGCGACCGAGCGCCCGGGCACCTCGCCGCTGAACCACGAGAAGCGGGACGGAATGTTCCTCTGCAAGGGCTGCGGCACGCCCCTTTTCGAGAGCGACGCCAAGTTCGACAGCGGCTGCGGCTGGCCCTCCTTCACCGCGCCCGTGGATGGTGCGATCGCCGAGAGCCTGGACGAGAGCCATGGCATGCGGCGCGTCGAGGTCCATTGCAGCGTCTGCGGCGGCCATCAGGGGCATGTCTTCCCCGACGGGCCGGGGCCGGCCGGCCTGCGCTATTGCATCAACGGGGCGGCGCTCGACTTCAATCCCAAGGAGTAGGCAGGCGCCGGCCATCGCGCCGCCTGCCTTGAATTTGGCGGGTTTATGCGGTTGACTGAACCCTTCGAAAATCCGTGAAAGCCTCGACTGCCATGTGGCGCGCCGCTCTGCTGTTCCTGTGCTTCACGACGGGGTTGGCGCGCGCCGACACGGTCTACGTGCTTAATTCCGGCGACGCCTCCATCTCCGTGGTCGATGTCACGACCTTCGCGGAGGTGCGCCGGATCCCGCTGCTGCGGGAGGCTCATCACATCGTCCTCTCGCCCGACGGGCGTGACCTCGTGCTGGGTGACAGCGCGGCCAACGAACTGATCTTCCTCGACCCGACGACGGGGGAGATCCGGCGGCGGGAGCGCATCAGCAACCCCTACCACCTGGAATTCAGCCCGAATGGGCGGTACCTGGTGGTCGCTTCGCTGCGCCGAGACCAGATCGACATCTACGAGGCCGCGACGCTCACCCTCATCCATCGCATCCGGCAGCGCGACAAGCCGAGCCATGTGGCCTTCAGCCCGGACAGCCGCTGGGTCTATGTGACGCTGCAGGGCACCCGGCAGGTCTCGGCCGTGGATCTCTCCAACGGCAGCGTGGCCTGGGTTCAGGAAGTCGGGCCGGAGCCCGCCGGGATCATCTGGAACCGCGGCAAGCTGCTGATCGGCCTGATGGGCCGGCAGGAATTCGTGACCCTGGACCCCGCGACGCGCGAGGTCCGCACCGCCTTCAGGGTCGGGCGCGGCGCCCATACGGCCTTCCCCGCGCCCGACGGGCGGACGCTCTACGCCACCTCCCGCGTCGACAGCCGCATCGCCGAGGTGGATGCCGAGACCTATGAGGTCCGGCGCGTCTTCGAGATCCCTGGCGGGCCGGACTGCATCGCCTTCGACCCAGAGGGCCGCATCTACGCGACGCTGCGCTGGACGGGCCGTATCCTGGCCTTCGACCCCCGCACCGGTGAAAGCGCCCAGGCGCGCGTGGGCCGCAGCCCGCATGGGATCTTCGTGGTTCCGCAGCGGGAAGGCGTTGCCGTCGACTTCGCCTATGCAGCCCCCGGTGCCATCAGCGGCAGCCGGCCGATGGCGCAGCCGGTGGTGGGGGGCGGGGCCATCGTGCGCGTCGCCGTGCCGCCCACGCCGGTCGCGGCACCGGCCGTCGCGACGGAGGTCGCCGACCGCGCGCCCGCGCCGACGCCCGGGACGGTCAGCGCCACGCCCGCTTCCGCCACCGCACCCCGCTGACATGATCGGGCGCCGCCTCCTCGGCGCGGCCTCCCTCGCGGCCATGGCGGCGCCGGCCCTCGCGCAGCCGGCGAGGCCGCGCGGCTGCGCCGGCACGCTTTATCTGACCATCGATACCGGCTGGGCCCGCGAGGCCGAGGCCATCGCCGCCGTCATGGCCCGCCACGGCATCCGCGCGACCCTCTTCGTGGCGCAGGAGCCCACCTTTCGCGGCGACCGCTCGCTTGACGCTTCCTGGGGGCCGTTCTGGCGCGCCCGGGCGGCGGAGGGGCACGTCTTCGCCAGCCACACCTGGCGCCACTGGTATTTCCGGGGCGATGCCGGGCCGGGGCGCACGAACTATGCCTCCCGCCGGGGCGAGGGCCGGGAGGTGCTGGACCAGGCCGGCCTCTGCGCCGAGCTCGCGCGGCCCGTCGACGCCCTGCGCGCCCTGGCGCCCGAGGCGCAGGTCCTGCCGCTCTGGCGCGCGCCGGGGGGCATCGTCACGCCGGGCGCGCTGCGGATGGCAGAGGCCTGCGGGCTGCGGCACCAGGGCTGGACCCCGAACGGCTTCCTTGGCGACGAGCTGGATTCCGCCGCGCAGCCCAATGGCGCCCTGCTGCGGCGCAACCTGGCGCGGATCGCCGATGGCGAGGTGCTGATCATGCATTGGGGCGTGCGCTCGCGCCGCGAGCCCTTCGGGCTTATTTTCGAGGCCCTGGTGACGGGCCTGCTCGAGCGTGGTTTCTGCTTCGCGACCCTGCCGCCGGCCGGCATCCCGGCGCGTCCCTCTCCCTCCGCTTCCCCTCGGGGCCCGACATGATCGACTTCATCCAGGACCAGTACGACCGGCTGACCGGCTGGCTCTTCGAAGCGCTGCTGCAGCCGGCCATGTATCAGCTGGGCCTGATGAACTGGGCGGACGAGGCCTTCCAATGGATGGACTTCTTCGTCTTCGGCGTCATCCAGGTCATCGTCGTGGTCGCCGTCTGCCTGCCGCTGGAGAAATGGCGGCCCGTGGAGCGCTGGGAGAGCCAGCGCGTCGTGCAGACGGATGTGCTCTACACGCTGCTCGCGCGCCTCGGCATCCTGCCGATGCTGGGCTTCATCCTCTTCTACGCCGCCTCCTCGCGCATCGAGGGGATGATCGCCGATAGCGGCTTCGTGCCTCCGACGCTCGAGACGATGATCCCCTGGCTGCGGGAGGCGCCGCTGGTCGCGCTCGCGCTCTACATCATCATCCTCGACTTCGCGGAATACTGGCGCCACCGGCTGCAGCACATGTTCCCCTGGTGGTGGGCGCTGCACTCGATCCACCACGCCCAGACCCAGATGACCTTCTGGACGGACGACCGGAACCACATCCTGGACGACATCATCGCCGCCGCCTGGTTCGGCATCATCGCCGTCGTCATCGGCGTGCCGCCGGGGCAGTTCCCGATCATCCTGCTCGTGCTCCGGCTGGCGGAGAGCCTCAGCCACGCCAACGTCCGGCTCGACTTCGGGCGGGTGGGCGAGCGCCTCGTGGTCAGCCCGCGCTTCCATCGCCTGCATCACGGCGTGCTGAGCGCGGGGAATTCGGGCAAGAACTACGGCGTGCTGCTGCCGGTGTGGGACTGGATCTTCGGCACGGCCGATTTCCGCCGGGACTATTATCCCCGCACGGGCGATCCCGACGCCCCTTCGGCCTATGTGCGCGGTGGCTGGCTGGCGCAGCAGGCCATGGGGCTGCGGCAGGTCTGGCGGGCGATCACGGCCCGGCGCGCCTAGGGCGCGGCGAGCGTCAGCGCGAGGCCTGCCAGCGCGCTCATTCCCAGCAGGGGCACCACGCCCAGCTTCAGCCGGAACAGGCCGAAGGCGGCCAGCGCGGCCAGGGCCAGCGCCTGCCATTGCAGGCTGACCGGATCGGGCCATTGGACGGCGAAGGGCCCGTCCACCATCCGGGAGAAGAGCACGCGAAGCGCGAACCACAGCGCGAGGTTCGCGATGACCCCCACCACCGCGGCGGTGACCCCCGCCAGCGCGCCGCGCAGCCGCGCGACGTCGTGCAGGCGTTCGACATAGGGCGCGCCCAGGAATATCCAGGCGAAGCAGGGCAGGAAGGTCACCCAGAGCGTCAACCCCGCACCGGCCGCGGCGCCGATCCATCCGCCGCCCTCGCGCAGCCCGGCGAGAAAGCCCACGAATTGCAGCACCAGGATCAACGGCCCCGGCGTCGTCTCGGCGAGGCCGAGGCCGGCCAGCATCTCGGGCGCTGTCAGCCAGCGGTAATGCTCCACGGCCTCCTGCGCGACATAAGCCAATACCGCATAGGCGCCGCCGAAGGTGACGACCGCCATCTTCGAGAAGAACCAGCCGATATCGGCGAAGACCCCACCCGCCGGGATCAGCAGTGCCACCGGCCAGAGCCACAGCACCACGGCCAGCAGCCCGGCGCGGCGCGCGGCGCCCGACATGGCGGCGATCCGCCCCGGCTCGGCCGCCAGCAGCGCGTCCAGCGCCGCGGGGTGGTCGTCAGCCGAGGGGCCGTGGCCCGCCCTGGCGAAGCTCCCGGGCGTGAGGAAGCCGATGGCGCCGGCGCCCAGCACCACGACCGGGAAGGGCACGGCGAAGACGAAGAGCGCGAGGAAGGCAGCCACCGCCAGCACCCAGGGCAGGAGGCCCCGCAGCGCCCGTCGCGCCAGGCGCAGCAGCGCCTCGACCACCAGGACGAGCACGGCGCATTTCAGGCCGAAGAACAGCGCGGCCACCAGCGGCACGCCGCCCAGCGCCGCATAGATCGCCGACAGCGCCAGCATCACCAGCGCCCCCGGCAGCAGGAAGAGCAGGCCCGCCGCCACGCCGCCGCGCACGCCATGCATCAGCCAGCCGAGATAGGTGGCCAGCTGCATCGCCTCGGGCCCCGGCAGGAGCATGCAGAAGTTCAGCGCGTGCAGGAATCGCGCATCCGATACCCATCGGCGCCGGTCCACGACCTCGCGCTGGAGCATGGCGATCTGCGCGGCCGGTCCGCCGAAGGAAAGGCAGCCGATGCGGGCCCAGACGCGCAGGGCCTCGGAGAAGGAGGGAAGGGTGGGAGTAGCCGGCACGGCAGGCACCTGTCATTCATGCGCTGCGATGCTTGGGCGGGTGCCTCATGGGGCGATCGCCGAATGCCCCTTGTCGCGGAAGCTGCCGGGGGGAATGTTCCTGGTCAAGGATTGGATGAGGCCACGGGATGAACCTCGCCGGATTGAGCCTGCGCGACCTCGAATACATCACGGCGGTGGCCGAGCATCTCCACTTCGGCCGGGCCGCGGTGGCCTGCGGCGTCAGCCAGCCCACCTTGTCGGGCCAGCTCCGCAAGCTCGAGGAGTTCCTCGGCGTCGAGATCTTCGAGCGCAGCCCGCGCGGCGTCCTCGTCACGCGGCGGGGCGAGGATGTCATCGCCCAGACCCGGCGGATCATCGCCGAAGCGCGCCGCCTCTTCGAGGTGGTGAGCATCGGCGCCGAGCCGCTGACCGGCACGCTTCGCCTCGGCGTCATCTCCACGCTCGGGCCCTATCTCGTGCCCTTCCTGCTGAAGCCGCTGCGGGCGCGCTATCCCGATCTCAAGCTCATGCTGCACGAGGGGCATACGCGCGCCCTCATCCGCCAGCTGGAGGAGGGCGAGCTCGACGCGCTGCTGGCGACCAGCCCGATCCCCGAGGCGGAGCTGACCGAGCTGCCCCTCTTCCGGGAGGAACTGGCCCTGGCCGTTCCGCGCGATCACCCGCTGGCCCAGGCCGAGCAGGTGAATCCGGGGGACATCCCGGTGGCGGAGCTGATCCTGCTCTCGGAAGGGCATTGCCTGCGGGAGCAGGCGCTGCAGCTCTGCCCCTCACGCCTCCGGGAAGGGCCGACGGAGCTCCAGGCCGCGAGCCTGGAATCCATGCGGCAGATGATCGCAGCCGGCTCAGGCGTTGCCTTCATGCCGCAGCTGGCGATCCAGGTCGGCGCCCTGCTGGACGACATGGTGGCCTATCGCCGCATCGCCGGCGGCCAGTACATGCGCGACGTCGCGCTGTTCCACCGTCCCAGCTTCGGGCGCATCCGCGACATCCGGCTGCTGCGCCAGTCGATCGGCGAGATTCTCGCGGAACAGAGCGCGGTGAAGGTGCACCGTCCGGGGCGGGCGGCCCCCTGAGGGGATTGGGTAGGAGATTTTTATTCAATCATTCCAGGGAATGAACTATCCCTTTCGCTGGAGCGAGGGGAGAAACTCCATGGCACTCGTTGTTACTGTCGTCGATGACACGGATCGCGTGGGTTATGCGGCAAGCATGCTACGAACCGGCGAACTCTACATGACGGACGCGGTCGACATGGTGGCCAAGATCCTCGCCTTTCTGGCGAAGTACTCGCCGCCGCCCAGTCCGCACTCCATCACGGCCTATGCGATGTCACATGGACGGGTGCCGCTGCCCAAGACGCCTGCCCCGGGGACGACCCCGATGGATAAGCTCAACATCCTCGATCACGGGAATTCCTCGGGCCTCGAAATCGGCACGGATTGGGTCTCGACGGCGAGTTTCGCGCGGTTCCAGCCGGAATTCGCCAAGCTGGCATCGAAATTCGCGCCGGGCGCCTATGTCCATCTGCAGCATTGCGAGGCCGGGATGAACATCAGCCTCATGGAGATGTTCGCCGATACCTTCGCGGTCCCCGTGGTAGGCGGACGGGGTCTTACCAACCCTGTCTATCGGGCCAATACGGGCAATTATGTCCGCGTCTATCCGACGAGCGGCGGCAGCCGGCCCAGGAGCGACACGTTCTTCTGGGGGCCGGGCGACCAGTAGGCCACGGCCTGGCTCAGGCGAAGACGTCGGCCGGGGTCTCGCGGTAGAGTTCCTCGCCCAACTCGCGCCCGATCCGGGGGGCATCCTCGGCGGCGCCCTCGACCGTGCGGCGGATCAGGAAGCTGCCGTCGCCCCGGGCGATCAGAGCCGTCAGCCGGAGCCGGCCTTCGGGCAGCAGCACCGCATGCGCACCGATCGGCGTGCGGCAGGAGCCGTCCAGCGCGCGCAGCAGCGCCCGCTCGGCCAGGCTCACGGCCTTGGAGGCCGGATCCCAGATGGCGGTCAGCATCTCGCGCAGGGCCACGTCGTCCTCGCGGACGGTGACGCCGATGATGCCCTGGCAGGCCGCGGGCACCATCTCCTCCTCGTCGAGGACGACATCCGCATGGGCTTCGAGGCCGAGGCGCCTGAGGCCGGCCAGCGCCAGCAGCGTCGCATCGAACTCACCGCTCGCCACGCGCGAGAGGCGGGTCTGCACATTGCCGCGGATGACCTCGCAGCGGAGGTCAGGCCGCGTGTGCAGCAGCTGCGCCTGACGGCGGACGGAGGCCGTGCCGACGAGCGCGCCGGGAGGCAGGGCGGAGAAGGGGTCCCAGGCCGGGCTCGAGAAGCCGCCGCGGCGGCAGGCGGCGCCCAGCACGATGGCGTCGCGCGCGTCCTCGCGCCGGAGGGTGCAGGCCAGGGCGATCCCCGGCGGCAGCTCGGTCTCGAGGTCCTTCAGCGAATGGACGGCGAAGTCCACACGGCCGTCGAGCAGCGCCTCGTGGATTTCCTTGGCGAAGAGGCCCTTGCCGCCGATCTCGGCGAGGCGCTTTTCCTGCGCACGGTCGCCCGAGGTCGCGATCTCGCATTCCTCGAAGGCGTCGAGGTTGCGCAGCACCGGGCAGACGGCGCGGATGCGGTCCAGGAAGGTCCGCGTCTGGAACAGCGCCAGCGGCGAGCCGCGGGTACCGACGCGCATCGGGATGGCGGGCGCGTGCGAGCGCAGCCCGCGGCGGGGCGCCTGACCCGGATCGGGATGCCTCAAAGCTGGATGTCCCCCCGCGCCAGGCTGGGGGTGCCGGAACCCGACACCGTTGGATGACCCTTTGGAGAATGCGGCCGCTGCATAGCACAACGCTCGCGCAAGGGGAGTAGCGGGTGGGGCTTTCCAGGTTAAATCGTGCCGCAATCTCGGCCTGTCAGCCATGCAGGGGCTGATTTTGAGCTCGAAGGCCGCTAGATGGGGCGCAAGGGCCGCGGCCCGGGAAAGGCATGCGATGGACTACGAAAACCTGTTCCGCAATCAGCTCGACGGCCTTCGCCGCGAGGGCAGATACCGGGTCTTCGCCGACCTCGAGCGGCATGCCGGCGCCTTCCCCCGCGCCACGAAATACTCCTCGGAGAACGGGGCCGACCGCAGCGAAGAGATCACCGTCTGGTGCTCCAACGACTATCTCGGCATGGGGCAGCATCCGAAGGTGCTCGAGGCCATGCATGCGGCGCTGGACCGGACGGGCGCGGGCTCCGGCGGCACCCGCAATATCGCCGGCAACCATCACGAGCATGTCCTGCTGGAGCGCGAGCTCGCCGACCTGCACGGCAAGGAGGCGGCGCTCCTCTTCAACTCCGGCTACATGTCCAACTGGGCGACGCTCACCACCCTCGCCGGGCGGCTGCCGGGCTGCGTGGTGCTGTCGGACGAGCTGAATCACGCCTCCATGATCGAGGGCATCCGCCATAGCCGGGCGCGCTGCGAGATCTGGAAGCACAACGACCTCGGCGATCTGCGCGCCCGGCTGGAGGCGCTGCCGCGCGACGTCCCCAAGCTCATCGCCTTCGAGAGCGTCTATTCGATGGACGGCGACATCGCGCCCATCGCCGAGATCTGCGACCTTGCCGACGAGTTCGGCGCCATGACCTATCTGGACGAGGTGCATGCGGTGGGCCTCTACGGTCCGCGCGGCGGCGGCGTGTCGGAGCGCGAGGGCGTGCAGCACCGCCTCACCCTCATCGAGGGCACGCTTGCCAAGGCCTTCGGCGTGATCGGCGGCTATATCGCCGGTTCGGCCGCGGTGATCGATTTCGTGCGCAGCTTCGCCTCCGGCTTCATCTTTTCCACCTCGCTGCCGCCCTCGATCGCGGCCGGGGCGAGGGCGAGCATCCGCCATCTCAAGGAAAGCACGGCCGAACGCGACCGGATGCATGAGCGGGTGGCCACCGTGCGGGCGCGGCTGGATGCGCTGAACATCCCGCACCTGCCCAACCCCAGCCATATCGTGCCGGTGATGGTTCACGATGCGGTGCTCTGCAAGCGCATCAGCGACCTGCTGATGGAGCGCCATGGCGTCTATGTGCAGCCGATCAACTTCCCGACGGTACCGCGCGGCTCCGAGAGGCTGCGCGTCACGCCCTCGCCGCTGCACAGCGACGCCGATATCGACCATCTGATGAACGCCCTGGCGGAAGCCTGGGCCGAGTTCAGCCTCCGGCGCGCCGCCTGACGAGCCGGCGCATGCCTTGGGGCGCCCTGGCGTCCTGGCTGGACCGGATCGATCCGGGGACGCATCGCCGCATCAAGGGGCTGCGCCTGGTCACGGCCTTCGGCCTTGCCGCGCTGGTGGGCGCGCTGCACGACGTCTCGGGCGACTTCTCGCGGGGCGCCTTCCTCACCCCGCTGGCGGGCGGGCTGGCACTCTGGGCCAGCGTCTCCGAAGGCCAGCTGACGCGGTGGCAGTCCGCCCGGGACCTGACGCTGCTGGTGACGGCCGCGGTGGCCGGGGCGAGCCTGATGGCGCTTGCCTCGCCGCGGCTGGCACTCCTCGGCACCGTGGCGCCGGAAGCGGCGCTCGTGACCGGCGCCTTCCTGGTCAGCTACCTGCGCCGCTTCGGCAGGCTGGGGACCGGGCTCGGCTCGCAAATCTACACCGGCCAGCTGCTCGCCTATGGCCTGGGATTGGCGCCAGCCGACCTGCCCATGCTCGCCGTGGCCTGGCTCATCGCCGTACCGGCCGCCATCGTGCCGCGCATGCTGAGCGGCCCGGCCGAGCGGCCCGACCCGGCTCCGCCCAGGCCCTCGACGGTCGCGGAGGCGCGGCTGGGATTTTCACCTGAGCTGGTGATGGGGCTGCAGGCGGCGATTTCCGCCGTCGCGATCGTGGCACTGACGGGCACGCTGGGGCTGCAGCATTCCGTCTGGGCCATCACGGCCAGCACTTATGTCGTGGCGAGCACGGCCTCCGGCACGCGGGAACGCGTTCGCCGCCGTGTGGTCGGAACTTTCTTCGGCGTGCCGCTGGGTCTGGCCTGCCTGCCCATCGCCGAGCACGCGCCGGTGCTGATCTGGGCGGCCGCCGCCCTGGCCATGGTGATCTACGCGATGTCGCTGCCCGCCCGCTACGACATCGCCTGCGGGGCCTTCGCCTTCACCCTCATCGTCACGCTGGCGGCCAGCGGCGAGCATTCCATCTCGCATCTGGCCGCGCGGCTCTGGGAGACGGCGCTGGGCGGCGCCTTCGGCGTGGTCTCGGCCTCGCTGTTCCTGCCGCTCCGTCCCAAGCCGGCCTGAGTTACCGGACCAGGCGCCGGTACAGGTGCCAAGTCGCGTGGCCGAGGATGGGCAACACCAGGGCGAGGCCCACCCCCAGCAGCGCCATGCCAGCGAAGATCATCGCGCCGACGATGATGCCCCAGACCGTCAGCATCACCGGATTGGCGCGGAAGGCGGCCAGCGAGGTGTAGACGGCCTCGCCGGCGGTCACGTGCCGGTCCAGCATCATGGGGAAGGAGACCAGGCTCACCGCCAGCACCCAGAAGGCGAAGCACGCCCCCACGAGGTTGCCCACGATTATCAGGCCCATGCCGTGCCGCGTGTGCAGGATCTCGGCCATCATGGCGCTGAAGGAGGTGTGAATCTCCGGACCCATGAAGGCATGGAAGAGCCCGCGGGCCACGCCGATCCAGAGCACGAAGGTCGCGGCCAGGGAAAGGCTCAGCAGGAGGATCCCGCCGATGGCCGGAGATTTCAGCACGCCGAACATGTCCCGCCAGGTGGTGGGGAAGCCTAGCTCCCGGCGCCGGCTCAGCTCGTAGATGCCCAGCGCCAGGACCGGGCCGACCAGGGCGAAGCCCGCCAGCAGCGGCCAGACGAGCGGCAGCATCGCGCTGCCCGCCGCGGCGCGGCCGATCACCAGGCCGAAGACAGGATAGATGAGACACAGGAAGAAGATCTGCGTCGGTGCGGCGACGAAGTCGTCCCACCCCCAGCGCAGCGCGGTCGCCAAGTCACCGAAACGGAGGCGACGGATCTGCGGATCTCCGGCGGCGTGGTCGGCCACCCAAGCGATTGGTGCCATGGTCGTTTCCTCCGCGGCCGAATCAGCCGAGGCCGCTTGCGGCGACGGGAGGATGCCGAGGCGCGCGATCCGCCCGATGGCGGCATTCTAGGACCGTCTGAGCCATAACGGTTCAGAATTCATCCCGTTTCGTTCCGCTGGCGATCGCGCTACGCTTCCGGGCAATAGAAGGAGACGGAACCATGCTCGAACTCTCGCCGAGCCCTGTGCTCAGCATCCCTTCGCTGCGCGACAAGGTGACGCCGGCCGAATGGCAGGCCCGCGTGAACCTGGCCGCCTGCTACCGGCTCATGGACCTCTACGGCATGAGCGACATGATGGCGAACCACATCTCCTGCCGCGTGCCGGGCGAGGACGGCGCCTTCCTCATCAACGCCTACGGCATGAGCTACGACGAGATCACGGCCTCCTCACTCATCAAGATCGACGTGAAGGGCAACATCCTTCTGAAGCCGGACTTCGGCGACCTGGGCTACGGCGTGAACCGCGCGGGCTTCGTCATCCATGGTGCCATCCACGAGGCGAGCCACGAGATCGACTGCGTGATCCACACGCACACCTGGCCCGGGATGGCGGTCTCCTCGCTGGAATGCGGCCTGCTGCCGATGAACCAGACGTCGATGCGCTTCCTGAAGATCGGCTACCACGAGTTCGAGGGCGTCGTGCTCGACCTCTCCATGCAGGAGCGGCTGGTCCAGGACCTCGGCGACAACAACGCGCTGATCCTGCGCAACCACGGCCTGCTGACGGTGGGCCGGACCATCGCCGAGGCCTTCAACGCGATGCATCGCCTGGAGCTGTCCTGCAAGGCGCAGCTCGCGGCGCTGGCCTGCAACGCCGAGATCCATCCCGTGCCGCCGAAGGTGTTGGAGGAGACCTACATGAACTACCAGCCGCAGACGCGCCGGCCCTACGGCGTGATGGAATGGCCGGGCCTGCTGCGCAAGCTCGACCGGCTGGATCCCAGCTTCCGCGACTGAGGGCGGCTTTCAGGCACCGGGCGCGTCTCACGCGCCCGGCATCACGTCAGAGCATCCGCAGGACGGCCTCGGCAGCGGCCTCGCTCGGCAGGCCCTTCTCCGGGCGCAGCTTCGCCAGCGCCCGGGAAAAGCCCTCGCGCTGGCGGGCCACGGCCTCGTCGTCCTCGATCAGCGGCAGGAGCGCGGCGGCGAGGCCGCGCGGCTCGCATTTCTCGAGCAGGAGCTCGGGCACGATCTCCTCATCGGCCAGCAGGTTCACGAGGCTGGCGTATTTCACCCGGAACAGCTGGCGGATGATGGCGTTGGAGATCGGGTTGAAGGTGTAGCCGATCACATGCGGCAGGCCCGCCACCGCCGCTTCCAGGGAGGAGGTGCCGGATTTGATCAGCCCGGCCCGGGCGGCGGCGAAGGCGTCGGCCTTCTCGCCGGGCGCCCGCACGGTCTGGATCGGCCGGCCCCAGACGGCTTGCTGCCGGCGAACGATCTCCTCGACGGTGCCGGCCAATCCGATGACGGGAAGGATATCCGCCGGCAGGCGGCGCACCGTCTCGGCGAAGGGGGGCAGGAGGCGCGAGACCTCGCCGCGCCGGCTGCCCGGCATGACGATGAGCGACCGGCCGGTATAGGGAACGCGCGAGGCGTCGCCATGGGCGGCCTCGCTCTCCAGGATGGGATGACCGACGAAATCCACCGGGATGCCGGCCGCCTCGAAGATCGGGGCCTCGAAGGGGAGCAGCGCCAGGATGCGGTCCACGCGCTTGGCGATCTTCTTCACGCGGCCGGGCCGCCAGGCCCAGACCTGCGGTGCGACGTAATGGAGGATGGGGATGCCGAGCGGCTTCACCCTCGCGGCCAGGCGCAGCGTGAAGCCGGGACTGTCGATGGTGACGATGAGGCGGGGGCGGCGGGCGGTGATGTCGGCCACTGCCTCGTCCATGCGCTGGGAAAGCCGGCGGAGGCTGGGCAGCACCTCCATGATGCCCATGAGCGCGAGCTGCCGGATGTCGAAGAGCGAGGCGAAGCCCTGTTCGGCCATGCGCTCGCCGCCGATGCCGGCGAATTCCAGCGTGGCGTCGCGCGCGCGCAGGGCGGCGATCAGCCGCGCGCCCAGGATGTCGCCCGAGGCCTCGCCGGCGGCGATGTAGACGGTGGTCAAGCGAAGGTTGCCATCGGGCTGCGCGGCGCGGGCATGGCGGGCCAGTCGCGATGGTTGCGCACGGCGCCCTCGGCGCGGACCGCCTCCAGCCGGGCCGGATCCAGCGTCGTGAAGAGCAGGCCAGGCGTGTCGTAAGCCAGGGCCGCGACCACGCCGTCGGAAGCAAAGCCGCGATCCACGGGGCCGTAGACGGCGGCCGCGCCGTGGTTCTCGTCCAGCGCGACCGAGCCCTCGAAGCCCCCCAGCGTGGGCGCGACGGCGACGAAGCACTGGTTCTCCAGCGCGCGCGCCTGGGCCCCGATGCGGACGCGGTTGAAGCCGTGATCGGTGTCGGTGCAGGTGGGCACCAGGATGAGCCAGGCGCCGGCCTCGACCTGCGCGCGCACCACGTCCGGGAATTCCGCATCGTAGCAGACGGCGATGCCGACCGGGCCCCAGGGCGTGTCGAAGACCTGCGGCGCAGCACCGGAGGAGACGCCCCAGTGCTCCGTCTCGAAGCGCGTCATGCGGCGCTTCTCCTGCATCGCCATCCGGCCGTCCGGCGCGATGAGGGGCGCGCGGTTCACGATGGTCTCGCCCTCCCGCATGGGCAGCGTGCCGGGCTGCAGCCAGATCCGGTGCCGCATCGCCACGGCTCGCATGGCGGCGAGGATCCCGTCCGCCGCCGCCACCATCGCGCGGAGCTCCGTTGCGGCATCGGGGGCGTTGCGGCCGGCCAGCGCGGCGCCGAGCTCGACGCAGGCATATTCCGGCATGAGGACGAGGTCGGCCCCGCCGGACTTAGCCGCCGCCACCCAATGGTCGAGCTTCTCGGCATAGGCAGCGATGCTGGAGGTGGGTTCCACCGGCCAGGCCAGGGTGGCCAGGGTCAGCGCCGTCACAGGGATTTGATCCAGAAGGAGAGGCGGTGCGGCGTTTCCTGCTGGGCGCCGATCTCACGCCAGTTGAACACGCAGGACAGTTCGGGATGGTGCGCGTAGCCGCGCTTGCGCCAGAAGGCGTCGAGCGGCGCGTAACCGGCTGGCCGGCGCGGATCGTCGGCCTCGCGGATCACGGCGCAGAAGGTGGTGAAGGGCAGTTCGAGGTGGCGCGCATGCGCCTCCCGCGCGGCGAAGAAGGCCACACCCGCGCCCTGGCCGCGATAGCGCCGCTGCAGCACCGATTCCCCGAAGTAGCAGTAGTCCGCCGGGTTCCGGCCCGCTTCCTCGAAGGCCGTGCGGACGGGCCCGTGCGTCGCCGTCATGGGCTGGGCCGTGGCGGCGCCGACGATGACCTCGCCATCCCAGGCGAGGATGATCGCGGAGGCTTCATCCTCGGCGTAGTGGCGCAGGTAGCGGGCCTCATCCTCGGCCTCGCCGCGATAGAGGTACGGCCATTCGCAGAAGACCTCGGTCCGCAGCCGGGCCACGGCAGGGACGTGGGACAGCGCGGCTTCGCCGGTGACGGTCTCGATGCGGAGCGTCATGCGTCGGCGGCCTCGAGAAAGGCGCGCAGCCCGTCCTCCACCACCGAGGGATCGAGGTCGCGCAGGATGAAGACGAGGCGGCTGGAACGGTCGTCGCCCTCGGGCCAGGCCGGCAGCAGCTGCGGCGGGTGGAAGCTGTGCTGCACGCCATGCATCACCACGGGGCCGGGCTGGCCCTTCAGGTTCAGAATGGCCTTCATCCGCAGCACGTGCTGGCCCTGGGTGATGGCCAGCATCTCCAGGTAGGAGGCGAGGCCCTCCCACGGCAGGGGCTCCGTGAAGCGCAGGCAGGTGGCGCGGATGCGGCCGTCATGCCGGTTCACGTCGTGGTGGTGATGGTGGTGGTGGTGGTGATGCCCGGCGGCGGCGATCCATCCGTCGATGTCGGGCAGCTTGCCGTCCGCGGTGAAGGGGCCGGCGTCGATCAGCGCGGCGGCGTCGACCTCTCCGGCCACGGCGGTCAGCAGCGGCGCGACAGGGTTGAGGTGCGAAAGCCGCTCGCGCAGCGCGGCGACCTCCTCCGGCGCGGCGAGGTCGGTCTTGGTGAGCACGATCCGGTCCGCCACGGCGGCCTGGCGCAGCGCCTCGGGCTGGGCGTCGAGCGTGGCCATGCCGTGCACGGCGTCCACCAGCGTGACCACGCCATCGAGCCGGTACTGGCGCTGCAGCCAGGGGTCGGACATCAGCGTCTGCAGGATCGGCGCCGGATCGGCGAGGCCCGTGGTCTCGATCACCACGCGGCGGATGGGCTGCGGGCGCTCGGCCAGATCCCGTAGGGCGCGGGCCAGGTCACCGCGGATGGTGCAGCAGAGGCAGCCGGCGGCCAGCAGCACGGCGTCCTCGTCCAGCCGCTCCACCAGCAGGTGGTCCAGCCCGATCTCGCCGAACTCGTTGATCAGCACGGCGGTCTCGGCCATCGCCGGCTGCCGGAGCAGGCGATTGAGCAAGGTTGTCTTGCCGGCGCCGAGGAAGCCGGTGAGCAGCGTGACAGGAAGCTGGCTCATGCGCCGTAGAGGCTTTGCGGGCTGACCAGCGGGGCGGCCACCTCGGCGAGCTCGTCGCCGCGGGGAGCCAGGAAGAAGCAGCTGCGCCGGCCCGTGTGGCAGGCGACGCCGAGCTGGTCGACGAGCAGAAGCAGCGTATCGCCGTCGCAATCCACGCGCAGGTCGAGCACCTTCTGCACTTGGCCCGAGGTCTCGCCCTTGCGCCAGAGGCCACCACGGCTGCGGCTGTAGTAACAGGCACGCCCGGTCTCCAGCGTCTCGGCGAGGGATTCCGCGTTCATCCAGGCCATCATCAGCACCTCGCCCGTGTCATGCTGTTGGGCGATGGCGGGAACGAGTCCCTTCGCGTCGAAATGGACGGCGGCAAGCACGGCGGCGCGGGCGGCGGCGGAGCTGACGGGGACGGGCGAGGGGGTGTCTGACATGGCGAGACACTATATGGGGTTTCGTGATGTCAGGTGAGGGGCCCCATGATGCATGAAGCGGCGGATCTCGAAACGACGCTCGATCGCGCGGCCGAGCACTGTGCCGCGCGCGGGGCGCAGCTCACGCCGCTGCGCCGCAAGGTGATGCGCCTCGTGCTGGAGGCCGGGCAGCCGGTGGGCGCCTATGCACTGCTGGACCGGCTGCGCGACGACCGCGGGCCGGCGGCCCCGCCGACCGTGTACCGGGCGCTGGACTTCCTGGTGGAGCAGGGCCTCGTCCACAAGCTGGAGCGCCTGAACGCCTTCACCCCCTGCATCGAGGCCGGGCACGACCACGGCGAGCACGGGCATCCGCACCAGTTCCTCATCTGCAAGACCTGCGGGATCACGACCGAGCTCACGGACCATGGCGTGGCCCATGCGCTGGAGGCCGCGGCGAAGCGGGCCGGCTTCACGCCCGAGCGCATGACGGTCGAGGTCGAGGGCACCTGCGCCAACTGCGCCGCCTGAATCGATAAAGGAGGTACTCCTGCTGCGGCGTTGCCGCGATCTAGAAGATAGGGTAGGGGGGTATTCTATGTCGCATCTCGCCGCCCATAGGGATCAGCTACTCGCCCGCATCCGGCGCATCGCGGGGCAGGTCGCCGCGATCGAGCGGGCGATCGAGGGCGAGGCGGGCTGCTCCGCCGTGCTGCACCAGGTCGCCGGGGCGCGCGGGGCCATCAATGGGCTGATGGACGAGCTCATCGAGGAGCATGTCCGCGAGCACGTCGCCCATCCCGATCTCGGCCAGGCGGAACGCGCCGCCGGCGCCGAGGAGCTGATCGCGGCCATCCGCCGCTACGCGAAATGAGCGGGCATAGCCACGTCTTCCTGGGCGAGCGCCATGACGCCAATGCCCGGCGCACGCTCTGGGTCGTGGGCCTCACCGCCGCGATGATGGTCGCCGAGATCGTGGCCGGGCACGTCTATAATTCGATGGCCCTGCTTGCCGACGGCTTCCATATGGCGACGCATGCCGGCGCCCTGGCCGTGGCCGCCGCCGCTTATGCCTTCGCACGCCGCCATGCGGAGGACCGGCGCTTCACCTTCGGCACCGGCAAGGTGGGCGACCTCGCGGGCTTCGCCTCGGCGCTGGTGCTGGGGGTCATCGCGCTCGGCATCGGGGTGGAATCGCTGGGGCGGCTCTTCGA
Organism: Roseococcus pinisoli; assembly: GCF_018413645.1. Classification (GTDB taxonomy): domain Bacteria; phylum Pseudomonadota; class Alphaproteobacteria; order Acetobacterales; family Acetobacteraceae; genus Roseococcus; species Roseococcus pinisoli. Next base: position 732,373 of record NZ_JAHCDA010000002.1, on the reverse strand, counting down.
TCCGCGGCCCGTCGCCTTCCTGGAGGCCACGGTGGTCGCGGTCATCGGCCTCGCCGTGAACCTCGCGAGCGCGCTGCTGCTCTCCGACGGGCACGGGCACCATCACCATGATCACGACCACCATCATCACGACCACGACAACAACCGCCGCGCGGCCTTCGCGCATGTGATGGCCGATGCGCTGACCTCGGTGCTGGCCATCGTGGCCTTGCTGGCGGGCCGCTACCTGGGCTGGCTCTGGCTCGATCCCGCCATGGGCATCGTCGGCGCCGTGGTGATCGCCTTCTGGGCGCGCAGCCTGCTGCGCGACACGGCCGGCGTGCTGCTCGACACGACGGACCCGCATCTGGAAGCCGAGGTCCGCGAGCAGGTGGAAGGCCCCGGTGATGCCCGCATCACCGACCTGCACATCTGGCGCGTGGGGCCGGGCGCGCATGCGGCGATCGTCAGCGTGACGGGCGGCGTGGAGGCGGAGGCGATCCGCCGGCGGCTCGTGCCCGTACACGAGCTCGCCCATGTCACGATCGAGACGCGCTGACCTCGGCCAGCCAGGGAACGGCCCTGAGCGCGGCCTCTCGGGCCGCATCCTGTGAGGGGAAAACGGCGCCAGAGAAGTAGCTCACCGGCGTCCAGCGTCCCCGATCCTCGACATCGCGGCGGAACTCCTCGAAGCCGAAGGTCCCGTCGGGGCGCCGGAAGAGGTCGACGCAGCGGTCGTGCTGGCCGTTCTCGGGGCTTTCCAGGATCGTCCAATCGCGGGGGATGCGCGGGCTCAGGCGGAGATGCGCCCGAAGCCCGGGGCCGATTTCAGCGCCTCGGCCGTGTCGAAGTCGCGCAGCACGCCGTCATCGGGCACCTCCACCTCGACCAGCCGGTCCGCATGCCGCGCGACGAGCTGGCGCGCGCCCATGTCGCCGGTGAGCTGCATCATCTCGGGCAGGAATTCGCGCCCCCAGACCATGGGATTGCCGTGCTTGCCGCGGAAGATCGGCTGCACGATGGCGCGGCCCTCCTCCGGATCGAAGCCCGCCAGGATGCGCGAGATGACCGCGGGCTCCACCAGGGGCATGTCCCCCAGCGCGACGAGGACGCCCTCCGTATCGGGCGGCAGTGCCGCGAGGCCCGCCTTCAGGCTGGCCGACAGGCCCTCCGCATAATCCTCCGCGTGCACGAAGATCACGGGCTTGCCCGCCAGCGCCGCCTCCACACGCTCGCGATCATGGCCGGTGACGACCAGGACGGGCCGCACGCCGCTCGCCAGCACCTTTTCCGCGACCCGCGCCACCATGGCGACACCTTCGCCATCGGTGACGAGCAGCTTGTTGTGCGGCGCCATCCGGCTCGAGCGCCCGGCTGCCATGACCAGCCCCGCCACCTGGCGCGGGCGGCGCGGTGCACGGAGGGGTGGCGGGCTCGCGGGGGCCTTGGCGCGGGGCAGGGGGCGCGTCTCGATCTCCTTGAGCAGGCCGCCGACGCCCATGCCCATCACGTCGCGCGAAGTGACGGCGACGCCGGCGAAGAGGCGCTGCAGCACCCAGTCGAAGCCGTTCACCTTGGGGCTGCGGGCGCAGCCGGGCAGTACCAGTGCCGGCACGCCGCCGACCTCGCCCAGGCAGATCAGGTTGCCGGGGTCCACCGGCATGCCGAAATGCTCGATCCGCCCGCCGGCGCGCACGATGGCGGCGGGCCCGACGTCCCGCCGGTCGATGGTGGCGGAGGCCCCCATGATCAGCAGCATCTCGGCGCCCTGGCGCAGCAGGCGCCTCAGCGCCTCCGCGGTGGCACCGGCCTCGTGTCGGGCGCGCTCCACTGGCAGCATCGTGCCCATCAGCGCCTCGACCCGCGCGGTGGAGATTTCGATGGCGCTCGTCATCACGCTTTCCTTCATGCCCTGCAGCTCGGTCAGCACGAGGCCGACCTTCAGTGGGCGGAAGGGATGGACGGAGAGCACGCGCTGCCTCCGCAGTAGGGCCTCGGCCACTCCCAGCGCGGCGCCGGGCACGGCGAAGGGGATGACCTTGATGGTGGCCAGCATCTCCTTCGGCTGGACCACGCTGTAATTGGCCAGCGTCGCGATGGTGAGGCTCTCGTCCAGCGCGTTCAGCCGGTCGATGGCCAGCGCGTCGAGCACCAGCAGCCCGCCGGTCTCCGCGATCAGGTTCACGCGGCCCGTGGAGGCGCGGGTGCGGGAGACATGGGGCGCCTCCATCGCCTCGCCGACGCGGCGCGCGGCCTCGTCCTCGGGCACCTCGTCCCGTTCCAGGCGGGCGACGATGACCTGGGCATGGCCCTCCGCGCGCAGCGCCGCCAGCGCCGCGGCGTCGAGCACCGTGCCCTTCTTCAGCGCCCGGTCCGCGAGGCGGATGGAATGGGCGAGGATCGCGCCCTCCGCCTCTTCCAGCGGGGTGGGGCCGAAATTCATTTGCCGCGCCGCCGGGCCACGACCTGGCCGAGGATCGAGAGCGCGATCTCGGGCGCGGTGATCGCGCCGATGTCGAGCCCAACGGGGGCCGCGATGCGGGCGATGGCCGCCTCGCCATGGCCCAGCGCCTGCAGACGCTCCACGCGCTTCGCGTGCGTCCGCTTGCTGCCGAGCGCGCCGATGTAGAAAGCGCGGCTCTTCAGCGCGACGTCGAGCGCGGGGTCGTCCAGCTTCGGATCGTGCGTCAGGGTGACGACGGCGGTGCGCGTGTCCGGCGCCAGGGCCTCCATCGCCTCGTCCGGCCAGTCGTGGTTCATGGTCACGCCGGTGAAGCGGTCCTCGGACGCGAAGGCGCGGCGGGGATCGACTACGGTGACGGCGAAGCCCAGCCCGGCGGCCATCGGCACCAGCGCTTGCGCGACATGGACGGCGCCGACCACGATCATCCGCAGCGGCGGATTGTGCGGCTGGAGGAACCAGGCCTCGCCATCGAGGGTGACATTCGCCGCCTTGTCGTCGAAGAGCACCTTCTCGGCGGCGTCGGCCAGCGCCCCGGGGATGGCATCTTCCGGGAAGAGGTGCTGCTCGCCATCCGACAGACGGGTCAGCAGCGCGACCGGCGTCAGCGAGGCGCGCGCCTTCTGCAGCCGCTCGAGGGTCAGGGGCGTCAACCGAGCTTCTCCACGAAGACCTTGAGCTTGCCGCCGCAGGCCAGCCCCACCTCCCAGGCGCGCTCGTCGCTGATGCCGAAATCCAGCAGCTGCGGCTTGCCGTCCTGCATCGCCTGCTTCGCGACGTCGGCCACCGCGCCCTCGATGCAGCCGCCGGAGACGGAGCCGGCCATGCGGCCCGAGGCGGTCACCGCCAGCATGGATCCGGCCGGTCGTGGGCTGCTGCCCCAGGTCTCCACCACGGTCGCCAGAGCGACCTGCTCGCCCTCAGCGGCCCAGGCCGCGGCGGTGCCCAGAATATCGTCGCTCATCGGCGTGTTCCTTTCCCCAGCGCCTCGATCAGCTGTCGCAGGCTTGCGAGATTATGCACGGGGCGGAACTCGTGCACATGCGGCAGCATCGCGCGGATGCCCTGGGATTTGGGTTGGAAGCCCGCATAGCGCAACAAGGGGTTCAGCCAGATCAGCCTGCGGCAGGAGCGCTTGAGGCGGTCCGTCGCCTCGGCCAAGCCGCGGCCGCCCTCGCGGTCGAGACCGTCGGTGATCAATAGGACCACCGCGCCCTGGCCCAGCACGCGCCGGCCCCAGTCCTGGTTGAACCGCTCTAGCGCCTCGCCGATGCGCGTGCCGCCCGACCAGTCGGGCACCATGTGCGCGACCATCTCGAAGGCGATCTCGGGGTCCCGGTGCTTGAGCTGGCGCGTGATGTTGGAAAGCCGCGTGCCGAAAAGGAAGCTGTGCACGCGCTCGCGGTCGTTGGTCACGGCATGGAGGAAGTGCAGCAGCACCTGGGCGTAGCGCGCCATGCTGCCCGAGATGTCGCAGATGGCCACCAGCGGCGGCGGGCGCACCACGCGGCGCTTGCGCAGGATCGTCACCAGCTCCCCGCCGCTGCGCGAGCCGGCGCGAAGGGTGGCCTTCAGATCCACGCGGGGCCCAAGGGGATCGGTGCGGAAGCGCCTTGTCGGCCGCGCGTCGAGCGGCAGGACGAGGCGGCGGATCTCCTGCTTGGCGAGCGCGATCTCCGCCGCGCTCATCGCCTCGAAATCCATCTGCTGCAACCGCTCGCGCTCGGAAACGGTCATGGCGGCGTCGAGCTGCGGGGGCTGCTCCTCCTGCTTCGGCGGGGGCGGGAGGGGGCGGTCGGCCGCCATGGCCTCGGCCATGCGGCGGTCGCCGGCCTTGGGCTTCTGGGGAGCTTTCTGCTCCTCCAGCATGGCGAAGGCGGCCTCCGTCGCGCCCTTCTCGGGGTCGCGCCAGAAGAGGGCGAAGGCGGCATCGAAGAGCTCGGCCTGCTCGTGCTTGCGCAGCAGGGTGGCCGACAGCGCCGCCCGAACCGTGGCACGGGTCTCGATCCCGGTGAGGGTCAGCGCCTCGGTGGCGGCGAGCGCATCACCGGGGCCGACCTGAAGCCCGACGCGGCGCAGCAGGCGGATGAAGGCCAGCAGGTTGGGGGCGAAGGCCTCGGCCGAGGGCCTGTCGCGCGGCGCGAGGGGGCTGCCCGTGCCACGGCGGGCCGCGGCGTGCACCGCCTCCTTCGGGGGGATCATCTGCGCCTCATCTCCGGCCATTCCAGGCCATTCCCGCAGGGCCCACAAGCCGCCGCGCCGCGACGGCGGTTCCTCCCGGGGGCAGGGGCGCTATCATCGCGCCGGCGTCCATTCGTGGCGCAGAAGGGGAGAGCAAGCATGGGGTTCCGTCGGTCCGTCCTCTTCGCCCTGGCGCTGGGCCTTCCCGTCCCGATCGCGGGGGCAGGCGCCGCGCCAGCCGTCCATGAAGGGCGCTTCGCCGTGAGCCGCGCCACCCCCATGTGCATCCGCGCCCCCTGTCCGCCGCCCTATTGGAGCTTCCACGTCGGGAACCTCTGGCTCCGTGCCGAGCGGATCGTCATCGATCCGGCAACGCTCACCTCGGTGCAGGAGGCCATCCGCCGCGCCTCGGGCCTCAATTCCTCGACCGTGGAAGGACGCGTGAGCCTGGAGGACGGTGTGGCCACGGTCCTGGTCCGGCGCTTCACGCCGCGCCCCCGGCGCTAGCGCGCCACGCCTGTCAGGCGGCGCTGCGCGCTTCCGCCACGAGCCGGGCGGCTTCCTCGCCCTTCAGCTTGGCGATGTCGTCCTGGTATTTCAGCAGGACGCCCAGCGTGGCGTCCACGGCGCCCGTCTCCAGCTCGCGCGCGTCGAGCGCGGCCAGGGCATTGGCCCAGTCGATCGTCTCCGCCACGCCCGGCAGCTTGAAGTAGTCGCCGGCGCGTAGGCGCTGGACGAAGGCCACGACCTGGGCGGATAGCCTTTCGCTCACCCCGGGCGCGCGCAGGGCCAGGATGGCCTTCTCGCGGGCGGCGTCGGGGTAGTCCACCCAATGGTAGAGGCAGCGCCGGCGGATCGCGTCATGCACCTCGCGCGTGCGGTTGGAGGTGATGATGACGACGGGCGGTGTCTCGGCCTTCAGCGTGCCGAGCTCGGGCACCGTCAGCTGGAAGTCGGCCAGCACCTCCAGCAGGAAGGCCTCGAAGGGCTCGTCCGCGCGGTCCAGCTCGTCGATCAGCAGGACGGCGGGCTCGCCTTCCAGCGCCTGGAGCAGGGGGCGTGCCTCCAGGAAGCGCCGCTCGTAGATGCTGTTCTCGATGTCGGCCACATTGCCGGCCGCCTCGGCGAGGCGGATGGCCATGAGCTGCCGGGCATGGTTCCACTCATAGGCAGCGGCCGAGAGGTCCATCCCATCATAGCATTGCAGGCGCACCAGCCGCCGCGGCAGCTGCGCGGCCAGCACCTTCGCGATCTCGGTCTTGCCGGTGCCGGGCTCGCCCTCGAGGAAGAGGGGGCGGCCCATGCGCAACGCCAGATGCACGGTCGTCGCCAGCGCCGTATCCGCCACGTAGCCGCCGGCGGCCAGCAGGGAGGCGGTGGCCGCGACGTTCTCCGGCATGCCGGCCATCAGAGGAACAGCAGGCAGGCGATCACGAACATCGCGCCGAAGCTCAGCCAGCCGATGATGGAGATGCCCATGTACTCGGTGGGAATAAGCGAAAAGATGGAGATCGCCGCCGGGGCCGGCGCCGGGGCGGCATGGGCGACGGCCGCGGGGGCATGGGCTGCTTCCGGCGCCGCGGGATCGGCAGCGGGGGCGGGAGCCAGGTTCGCGGCGAAGCGATCGAAGAACTGGTCGGCCATCTGCTTGGCGGTGCTGTCGATCAGCCGGGCGCCGAGCTGGGCCATCTTGCCGCCCACCTGGGCCTTCACTGCGTAGCGCAGCAGCGTCTCGGAAGTGCCGGTCTCGGTCAGGGCGACATCCGCGCCGCCCTTGGCGAAGCCCATGGCGCCGCCATTGCCCTCGCCGGTGATGGTATAGCTCTCGGGCGGGTTCAGGTTCTCGAGCTTGACCTTCGCCGAGAATTTCGCGGCCATCGGACCGATTTTGATCGCCACCCGGGCGGTCAGATCCGTGTCGGAGACTTTTTCGAGGCTTTCGCAGCCGGGAATCGCGGCCTTCAGGACCTCGGGATCGTTCAGCGCTTGCCAGACCTGCTCGCGCGGCGCGGCGATGAGCCGCTCACCAGACATTTCCATGAAAAGTACTCCGCCAGTTGCTTCTTTATTAGGTGTCCGGCCACGCCCCTGCAAACCCCCCGCTTTTGGTTGACGCCGAAGTCGAATTCGGGAAAAGCCCGGACATGGCAGCGACGATCCTCTTCCGCGGTGTTCTCGCTGCGCTTTTGACCGGCCTTGCTTTGCCCGCGGCGGCGGCCGAGGGCTTCGATGGAGCACAACTCAGCCTCGTCTGGGGCCTCCCCTTCGCCGGCATCCTGCTGTCGATCGCGCTGCTGCCCATCCTGGCGCCCGGCTTCTGGCACCACCATTACGGCAAGATCTCCGTCTTCTGGGGCGCGGCCTTCCTGCTGCCCTTTGCCCTGGCCTATGGCCTCGGTGCGGCGGGGGGCGAGGTCGCCCACGTGGCCGTGCAGGAATACATCCCCTTCGTGGCCCTGCTGACGGCCCTCTATGCCACGGGGGGCGGCGTGCTGCTGCGCGGGTCGCTCCAGGGCACGCCGCTGACGAATACGGTGCTGCTCACCATCGGCACGGTGCTGGCGAGCGTCATGGGCACGACCGGCGCGTCCATGCTGCTGATCCGGCCCGTGCTGCGCGCGAACGCGAAGCGCCGCCACAAGACCCATACCTTCGTCTTCTTCATCTTCCTCGTCGCCAATATCGGCGGCAGCCTGACGCCGATCGGCGACCCGCCGCTCTATCTGGGCTTCCTGAAGGGCGTTTCCTTCTTCTGGCCGACGACCCACCTCTTCGTGCCCTTCCTGTTCTGCGCGGCGGTGCTGCTCAGCATCTATTTCGCCCTGGACAGCTTCTTCCATGCCCGCGAACCGGCGCTGGAGCCGGACACGGCGCCGCGCGAGAAGCTGCGGATCCTGGGCGCCTCCAACATCTTCCTCATTGGCGTGGTCGTTTTCGGCGTGCTCATGCAGGGCATCTGGCAGCCGGGCGAGGTGACGCTGCTGGGCGAGCGCATCGGCCTCGAGCGCCTGGCGGCCATCGCGCTCTTCGCGCTGGTGACGGTGGTCTCCCTCCGAATGACGCCGCGGGAGCTGCGGCTGGAGAACGGCTTCGGCTGGGGCGCCATGGTGGAGGTCGCCAAGCTCTTCGCCGCCATCTTCCTTTGCATGGCGCCGGTGCTCGCGATCCTGAAGGCGGGTCCCGCGGGCGCGGCGGCCGACCTTGTGGCGATGACCTCGGGCCCGGCGGGGGAGCCCATTCCCTGGGTCTATTTCTGGCTGACGGGTGCGCTCTCCAGCTTCCTCGACAATGCGCCGACCTACCTGGTCTTCTTCAATTTGGCGGGGGGCGACGCGGCCTATCTCATGGGGCCGGGGGCGGCGACGCTGGCGGCCATCTCGGCCGGTGCCGTCTTCATGGGCGCCAACTCCTATATCGGGAATGCGCCCAACTTCATGGTGAAGGCGATCGTCGAGGAGAGCGGCGTGCGGATGCCTTCCTTCTTCGGCTATTGTGCCTGGGCGCTTGTCTTCCTCGTCCCGCTCTTCATCCTCTGCACCTTCCTCTTCTTCCGCTGACAGGACCCTCCCATGCCTTACGTGATCGGTGCCGACCTTCCCAGCGCTCCCGCCGGCGAGCGCTTCCGCGCGCTGCTGGACCGGCCCGAGATCCTGCGCATGCCGGGTGCCCATCTCGGCCTTGCCGGGCTGCTGGCCAAGAAGCAGGGCTTCGAGGCGCTGTACCTCTCGGGCGCCGCCATGTCGGCCACGATGGGCCTGCCCGACCTCGGCATGATCACCATCGAGGACGTCTGCTTCTTCATCCGCCAGGTGGCGCGCGCCACCGGCCTGCCGCTGCTGGTGGATGGCGACACGGGCTACGGCGAGGCGCTGAACGTCATGCACATGGTCCGCTCCTTCGAGGATGCGGGCGCGGGGGCCGTCCATCTCGAGGATCAGCTGCTGCCCAAGAAGTGCGGCCACCTCAACGACAAGAAGCTCGCCTCGGCCGATGAGATGTGCGCCAAGGTCGCCGCCGCCCATCGGGCGCGCCGGCACCTCTACATCATCGCCCGCACCGATGCGGCGGCCAGCGAAGGCATGGGCGGCGCCGTGGCGCGCGCGAAGCGCTACCTCGAGGCCGGAGCGGATGCGATCTTCCCCGAGGCGCTGACGACGCCCGAGATGTTCAAGGAATTCGCCGCGCGCATGCCGGGCGTGAAGCTGCTGGCGAACATGACGGAATTCGGCCGCACGCCCTTCCTGACGGCGGAGGAGTTCCAGGCGCTGGGCTATTCCATGGTGATTTGGCCGGTCTCGCACCTGCGCGTGGCGGCCAAGGCCTGGGAGCAGCTCTACACGCAGATCGCCAAGGACGGCGGCGCGCAGAACGCCGTCGACCGGATGCAGACCCGCGCGGAGCTCTATGAGACCATCGGCTACCACAAGTACGAGGAGCTGGATGCCAGCCTCGTGCGCACCGTCATCCCGACGGCAATGCCTCAGCGCTCCTGAGGCGGCACTGCCACGGCCAGGATGGGTTCCTCGCAGGCCGTGGCCAGCTCCTCCTTCACCTGCTGGAGGGTCTCCTCGCTTTGATTCTCCAGCGCCATGAGCCGGTTATGCGCGCCTTCCGTGGCGCGGATCAGCTCGTCCAGCTTGAGCTGGATCGCCTGCGTGTCGCGGTTCTGGGCATTCTGGATGAGGAAGACCATCAGGAAGGTGACCACGGTTGTGCCGGTGTTGATCACCAGCTGCCAGGTGTCGCTATAGGCGAAGATGGGGCCCGAGACGGCCCAGACGATCACCACGCTCAGTGCCGCGATGAAGGCCCAGGGGCGCCCGGCCTCGGAAGCGGAGCGCTGGGCTATTCTTGCGAAGACGCGGCTTATTTCCATATCGAACAGAAGTGCGGCCAGGCGCTGCGGTTGCCGGTTTGGCATTTGTTCATGGAGGCGTCTTGGCCGACCCCCTGCTGATCGGATCGGAGATCTATCGCGGCTCCACCTACGGGCCCAAGCACCCGCTGGCCATTCCGCGCGTCTCCACCACGCTCGACCTTATCCGCGCCATGGGCTGGCTCGATCCCGCGCGCTACCTCGACAGCCCGATGGCCAGCCCGGAAGAGCTCTGCCGCTTCCACGATCGGGACTACATCGCCGCGCTGCACCGGGCAGAGGCGACGCAATCCGTGCCGCCGGAGGACCGTGAGCGCTACCGCATCGGCGCCGACGGCAATCCCGTCTATCGCGAGGTGTTCCGGCGCCCGGCCACCAGCGCCGGCGGCGTGATGCTTGCCGCCCGCAAAACGGCGCAGGAGGGCGGCGTCATCCACGTGCCGGGCGGCGGCACGCATCACGGCCAGCGCGCCCGGGCCAGCGGCTTCTGCTACGTGAACGACGCCGTGCTTGGCCTGCTGGCCTGGCTCGATGCCGGGCTGACCCGGATCCTGTACCTGGACATCGACGCGCATCACGGCGACGGGGTCGAGATCGCCTTCGCCGAGGAGCCGCGCGTCACCACCCTCTCGATCCATGAGGCCGGGCGCTGGCCCTTCTCCGGCCGGGCCCATGTCGCGCCGCATGCGCTGAACCTGCCCGTGTCGCAGGGCTTCAACGACACGGAGATGCGCGCACTGCTGGAGGGCGTGGTGCTGCCGCTGATCGATCGCCTCCGCCCGGAGGCCATCATGCTGCAATGCGGCGCCGATGCGCTGGAAGAGGATCCGCTGGCAAAGCTTTCCCTCTCCAACAATGCCCATGCGGGCTTCGTCGGCGCCGTCTGCCGCGCGGCGCCGCGCTTCCTGCTGCTGGGGGGAGGCGGCTACAACCCCTGGACGGTCGCCCGCTGCTGGGCGCGGAACTGGGCGGTCATGAACGGCCTGGACGTTCCCGACCGCCTGCCGCCGGAGGCCGAGGAGGTGTTGCGACGGCTCACCTTCAACCGCGCCGCCGGCCGCAACCCGCCCGAGCATTGGTTCACCACGATGGCGGACGTACCGCGCGAGGGACCGGTCGGAAAAGCTGTCGCCGATCTCATCCGCGACACCCTGCCCGAACTCCTCGGAGCTGTGGCATGATCGCGGGCATGAAGCGACGCATCTTCCTCCTCGGCTCCCTCCTGGCCCCTCTGGCGGCCCGCGCCCAGCCCGGCGTGAACCAGCCCCAGCCGAAGCTGCGGATCGAGGACCTGACCATCGTCGGACGGGACGGCACCCGCCACCTGTTCCACACGGAGATGGCCCTCGATCCCAACGAACAGACGGTCGGCATGATGTTCCGCACCAGCATGGCGCCGGATGATGCGATGCTCTTCGACTGGGGCCAACCGCGCGAGAGCGCCATGTGGATGCGCAACACGCTGATCCCGCTGGACATGATCTTCATCACTGCCGAGGGCCGCATCCATCACATCCATGAGCGCGCGGTGCCGCAGAGCCTGGCCACGATCAGCAGCCGCGGTCCGGTCCGCGCCACGCTGGAAGTGCAGGGCGGCACGGCCGAGCGGCTGAACCTGCGGGTGGGCGACCGCGTGATCCACCGGCTCTTCGGCACCGAGTAGCCCTGGGGCCGGCGTTGCCTCAGCCGCAGCGCACGGACATGCCGCCATCCACCACCAGCTCCGTGCCGGTGATGAAGCGCGCCTCGTCCGAGGCCAGGAACATCACCGCATTCGCCGTGTCGCGGCCGTCGCCCGCCCAGCCCATGGGAATGCGCGCGAGGCGTTGCTTGATCAGCGCCTCCACGTCGCCGCCCGAGCGCTGGCCGGCGAGCCGCGCCTCCACCATCGGCGTGTGCATCTGCCCCGGCACCACCGTGTTCACCCGGATGCCGCGCGCCGCGTATTGCACGGCGACGACCTTGGAGAACTGGATCACCGCCGCCTTGGACGCCGCATAGGCCACCTGCGCCGAGCCCGTGAAGCGGATGCCGGAGGTGGAGGCCAGGTTCACGATCGCGCCGCCGCCCTGCGCCTCCATGATCGGGATCACGTGCTTGCAGGTGAGGAAGACGCTCTTGAGGTTGGTGTCGATCTGGACGTCCCAGACCTCCTCGGGCATCTCCACCGGCCCGCCGGCGGCCGAACCGCCGACATTGTTCACAAGGATGTCGATGCGGCCGAAGCGCTCCTTCGCCTCGGCGACCATCTCCGCCACGGCCGCGCCATCGGTGACGTCGCAGGTGACGGGGATGAACCGGCCGCCCTGATCCTCGATGCGCTCCTCGGTCTCGCGCATGGGGCCGAGGTCGCGATCGGCGCCGATGACGGTGGCGCCCTCGCGTGCGAAGCCCACGGCGGCCGCGCGGCCGTTGCCCCAGCCGGGCCCCACGGAGCCGGCGCCCGTGATGAGCACGATCTTGCCGGAGAATCTCGGTCCCATGGGCTTACTCCACTCGGATGTTTTCGCTGGTGGCGAGGTCGCGCCAGCGCGTGAGATCGGCCTGAATGAAGCGCTCGCTCTCATCGCGCGAGAGCCGCGATGGCGTCGCGCCCTCCTGTTGCATATTGGCCGCGAGCCGGCCCTCGCCGAGCGCTTCCTGGACGGCGTGATGCAGCCGTGCCGCGATCGGCGCGGGAATGCCGCGGCGGGCCATCAGCGCCCACCAGATGCTGGCCTCGTAATCCGGCAGGCCGGATTGCGAGGGCGTGGGCGCGGGCGGTGCATTGGCCGGCAGCTGGTCCATCGTCCAGCCGAGGAGCTTGATGCGCCGGTCCGCGATCAGCCCGGCAGCGGCCGTCACGGTCGTGAAGGTCAGCGCGATGGTGCCCGCCACCATGTCGTTCAGCACCGCCCCCGTGCCGCGATAGGGGACATGGACCATGTCGAGCCGGCCAGCGCGCAGCGCGAAGAGCGCGCCGGACAGATGACCGATGCTGCCGGGGCCGGAGGAGCCGTAATGCACATCCCCCGGATGCGCGCGGATATAGGCCACGGCCTCCGCCATGCTGTTCGGCGCGAAGCTCGGCGAGGCCAGCATGCAGAGCGGCGAGGTGGCCAGGACGGCGATGGTCTCGAGGTCGCGCGACGCATCGTAGGGCGTGCGCTGCGTCGCCGCCGAAGTCGCGAAGGTGGAGGAGGTGAGCATCACGCCGTAGCCGTCCGTGGGTGAGCGCGTGAGCTCCGTCGTGCCGATGGTGCTGCCCGCGCCGCCCCGGTTCTCGATGACGAAGGGCTGGCCCAGCAGGCGGCCCAGCGTATCGGCGAGCGGCCGCGCCAGCGCGTCATTGCTGCCACCAGGCGGAAAGGGAACAATGAGCCGGACAGGCCGCGCGGGCCATTCCGGCTGGGCGAGGGCAGGGGCTGCCAGCACCGGACCTGCCAGCGCACCGAGCAACAGGCGCCGCCGCATCATGAGCTTCTCGCCTCGCGCATCGATGCCGCCTGTCGCCGCGTGATCCGCATGCGCGTCCTGACGTTTCCGTTCCCGCAGCCAGCCTAGGCCTGCTTCGCCGCCGCCGACAACCGGCCTAGTCTTCCCGGAGAAGAACAATCGGGAGCGTCCATGAGCACCGCCGCGCATCAGCACTATCTTCCCGTCCGCGAGGACTGGCTGGCGACGAACCGCGAGGAGATCCTCGACCCGGGGCAGCTCATCGTCGATCCGCACCATCACCTCTGGGAGCGCCCGGGCTGGCGCTACCTGCTGGACGAAATCCTCGCCGATATCCGCACCGGCCATGACGTGCGCGCCACGGTGCTCGTGCAGGCGCGCGCCATGCATCGCGCCGAGGGGCCGGAGGAGATGAAGCCGGTCGGCGAGACGGAATTCGCCAATGGCGTCGCGGCCATGTGCGCCAGCGGCGGCTATGGCAAGGTGCAGGTCTGCGCCGGCATCGTGGGCTTCGCCGATCTCAGGCTGGGAGAGGCCGTGAAGCCGGTGCTGGAGGCGCATCTTCGTGCCGGCGGCGACCGCGTTCGCGGCATCCGCCACATCGCCACCTGGGACACCGATCCGCAGCTGATGAACCCGGCCTATCAGCCGGCCGAGGACATGCTGGACAGCGCGGAGTTCCGCGCGGGCTTCGCGCAACTGGCACCCCTCGGCCTCTCCTACGACGCCTGGCTGTATTTCCTGCAGATTCCGCGGCTGACCGCGCTGGCGCGTGCCTTTCCGCAGACGCCGATCGTGCTGGACCATTGCGGCGGCGTGCTCGGCATCGGCCGCTTCGAAGGACAACGTTCGGAGGTCTTCGCCGAGTGGTCGAAGGCGATGGCGGAGCTCGCCACCTGTCCCAATGTGATGGTGAAGCTGGGTGGCCTCGGCATGCGGCTACCGGGCTTCGGCCTCGAGCAGCAGCCCAAGGCGCCTTCGTCCGAGACGCTCGCGCAGCACTGGAAACCTTATATGGAGCGCTGCATTGAGCTCTTCGGCACGGACCGCTGCATGTTCGAGAGCAATTTCCCCGTGGACAAGGGCGGCTACGGCTATGCCGAAGGCTGGAACGCCTTCAAGCGGATCGCGGCTGGCGCGAGCGTCGAGGAGAAGGCGGATCTCTTCTGGCGCTCCGCCACGCGCTTCTACCGGCTGCCCAGCATCGGCTGAAGGCCGAGGCCCGGCGCGGTCGGCACCTCGATGAAGCCGTCCTTCACATCCAGCGCCTCGCCATAGGGCGGCGAGGCGATGTCGGCGAAGTAGATCTCGATCGGTTGTTCCTGCTCGCAGGCCGAGAGGAAGTGCAGCGAGGCCAGCAGGCCGGGGCCGAAATAGGGGCAGTGCGGCACGAGCTCCACACCCGCTGCCTTCGTCAGCGCGGCAACCTCCAGCATCGCGCTGACGCCGCCGACCTTGGTGACGGAGGGCTGCGCGACGTCCAGCGCCTTCGCCTCCAGGAGATGCCAGAAATCCTGCGGGCCGCCGGCATTCTCGCCGGCCGAGATGCCGCACTGCGCCGCCGCGCGGACGGCGGCCGTCGCGGCAAAATCCTCGGGCGGCCAGGTGGGCTCCTCGACCCAGCGGATGTTCATGCCTTCCACCGCACGGCAGAAGGCGAGGGCCTGCTCCACCGTGTCCCAGGCGCAGTTGATGTCGAGCATAAGCGGGATCTCGGCCGGCGCTGCCGCGCGCGCCGCGCGGATGCAGTCAAGGTCCACCTCGTGCAGCTTGATCTGGCGATAGCCGCGCCGGACCGCCTCTCTCACATTGCGCGCCACATCCTCCGGCACGCCGTAGCGCAGCAGGCTGGCATAGGCGGGCACGCGCCGGCGGTCGGCCTGGCCAAGCAGGCTGTGCAGCGGCACGCCCGCGCGCTGCGCCTTCAGATCCCACAGCGCGATGTCGATTCCCGAGATGCCGAAGGTCACGGGCCCGTTGCGGCCGAAATTGTGGAAGCGGCGGGACAGCATCCTTCCCAGGCCCGCAATATCCTCGGCGTCCTGACCGATGGCGGCGGGCGCGAGCAACCGATCCAGCGCATCCTTCGTCGTGTCCACCAGGTTGAAGCCGAAGCCTTCCCCCCAGCCGTGGCGGCCGTCCTCGGTTTCCACGCGCACCAGCAGCGTGTCCATGCCGCGCAGATGCAGGTTGCCGCCAACGCCGCTTTCGCCCGCGCCGTAGGTGAAGCTGCTGCGATGAATGTGGCTTTCGACCTTCGTGATCTTCATGACGTTCCGTTTCCCCTTCCGGCCGCGCTGCCGCTGATCGATAGTTGCACCCATGAACGGCTCGTTGAAGCCGACGGGGAAGGGACGTCCATGATCAGACGTACGGTGCTGGCGCTGCCGTTCGGCTTCGCGGCCACGGCCTCGGCGCAGGAGGCCTGGCCTTCTCGCCCCATGCGGTTGGTCGTGCCCTTCGCTCCCGGTGGGCCGAGCGACATCGTCGCTCGGGTGTTGTCTCCCCGGCTCACGGCGGCTTTGGGCCAGCCGGTGGTGGTGGACAACCGCGCGGGCGGCGGTGGCATCACCGGCCTCGAGGTCGTGGCCCGATCGGCGCCGGACGGCTACGTCTTCGGGCTCGGCAGCGCGGGCGGCCTCGCCATCGCGCCGCATCTTGGCCGCGGGACGCCCTATGATTCGCTGCGGGATTTTGCGCCGATCACCCTGGGCGTCTCGGTCCCCGAACCCATCGTCGTGCCGGCCGCGCTGCCTTACCGGACCCTGGCCGAGCTGATCGCGGCGGCGAAGGCCCAGCCGGGGCGGTTGAACTTCGGCACCACGGGGCCGGGCAGCATGCCGCATCTCGCGGCGGAGCAACTGCAGGCCGCCGCCGGCATCCAGTTGACCCAGGTGTCCTATCGCAGCGGCGGCCTGCTCGCGACGGCGATCCTGCAGGGGGAGGTCCAA
Organism: Roseococcus pinisoli; assembly: GCF_018413645.1. Lineage (GTDB taxonomy): Bacteria > Pseudomonadota > Alphaproteobacteria > Acetobacterales > Acetobacteraceae > Roseococcus > Roseococcus pinisoli. Next base: position 716,490 of record NZ_JAHCDA010000002.1, on the reverse strand, counting down.
CTCGGCTTCGCGGACCTGCCCGTGCTGCTGCCGCATATCCGCGCGGGCACGCTGCGGCCGCTGGCGGTGGGCGCGACGCAGCGCCTGTCCTGGATCCCCGAGGTGCCGACCATGGCCGAGCTCGGCCTGCCCGGCGTGGACGCCAGCAACTGGCATGGCTTCGTGGCATCTGCCCGCGTGCCCGAGCCGGTGATGACGGCGCTGCACCGCGCCGTCGCCGGCGCATTGCAGGATCCGGAGATCGCGCGCGTGCTGCACGACCAGGGCGCGGTGCCGGGCGGCAACACGCGTGAGGCTTTCGGCAACTTCCTGCGCGTGGAGAACGAGAAGTGGAACGGCGTGATCCGGCGCGGCAACATCCAGGCGGACTAGCCTGCCGGCGCCTCGTCCTTCCGCGCGGCCAGGAGCAGGAACATCGGCCGCTCGAGCTCCTTCGCCCAGGATGGCTCGGTGGCGATCTGCGCCTCCGTCGGGCGCCAATCCTCCACGTGGGTCAGGCGCAGGCCGGCGCCGATCAACAGGTTCAGCGTGGTGCCGAGCGTGCGGTGCTGCTTCACCACACCCTTGGTGAACCAGTCGGTGACGCGCTCGCCTTCGTGGAAATAACCGTCGAGCGGCCAGACATGCCCCTCCCAGCGAGGCTGGGAGGGCGCCATGAAGATGGGATGCTCCATGGACACGACCACCGAGCCGCCGGGCACCAGAGCACGCGATACCTTGCCGAGCAGCGCGCCCAGATCGGCGATGTAGTGCAGCGCGAGCGAGCTGAAGACGAGGTCGAAGGCGGCTTCCGGCAGCTCGACCGTCTCGAGGTCCGCGCGGCGGTATTCGATAACGGAGCTCGCGCCCATGGAGCGTGCCCGCTCGAGCATCTTCTCGGAGAGCTCCAGGCCCAGCACCCGTGCCGCGCCGTGTTCGGCGGCATGGCGGGAGAACCAGCCGAAGCCGCATCCGAGATCGAGCACGCGCTTGCCCTGCAAATCCGGCAGCAGGGCGCGCAGCGCGGGCCATTCCGGCGCGCCGGCCAGACCCATCCGCGAGCGCGGAAGCTGGCTGTAGCCGGCCAGGAACTCCTCGCGGTCGTAGATGTTCTGCGCCATGTCAGTCGACGATGAAGAGCTTCACGCCCGTCTGCGTCGAGGAGCGGTGAGGGGAGTCGCCGAAGTCGGAAACCTGGTAGCTCATGCCCGCCGTCAGCTTGTTCTTCCGTCCGTCCTTCAGTTCGGAATCCAGCTCGCCCTCCAGCACGTAGATGATGTGCCCGCGGTCGCACCAATGGTCGGCGAGGTAGCCGGGGCCGTACTCCACCAGGCGGATGCGGATGTCGCCGATATTGATCGTGCGCCAATGGCCCATCCCCGTTTCGCCGGGATGCTCGGTGCGCGGCACCTTCGACCAGTCGGTGACGGTGAAGGGCAGTTCGGGGATCTTCATGGGGTCTCGCTCCGTTGGGGAAGCGCCCGTGATCCGCACGAAGAGGCGCCTCGCCGCCAGTATCGACCCACGCGGCTGCCTTCGCCATGGGGCGCCGCAGGTTTTCGCGGTATCGGGCGGACACAAAAAAGCGGCAGCCCTCTTTCGAGGCTGCCGCCGGATACCCGAAAAGAAATCAGGCGAGGACGAACATCGGCACCGGGGCGCCGCCGTCGCTGTCCTTGAACTTCACCTTCACCTTGAGGCCGATCTTCAGGCTGTCGAGGTCGCATTCGATGATGTTCGAGAGGACGATGGGGCCCTCATCCAGCTTCACATAGGCGACGGAGAAGGGCTCCTTCCCGCGCGCCACGCTGTAGCTGTAGATCTCGCCCGTGCCCTTGGCCTCGACGAACTCGACGTTGTTCGAGAGGGTGAAGGGCGAGACGTGGCGCGGATAGTGGAAGAGCTTCCCCGTATCCAGGCACTTGCCGAGCAGCAGCTTGCCGGCGCGGAAGCCGTCGAGGATGACCTTGTTGTCCGGGGTCTCGCCGGGAGCCTGGGGGACGCGGTCGAAGGCTTGAGTCGCCATGTTGTTCACTCCCTCTCCAGGATGACGGTGCCGCAGCCGTGGCGCGTGCCGAGGCTGCCGCCCTTGCCGTTGGCCAGCACGAGGTCCGGGTTCGGGACCTGTACCTTCGGATGCGCTTCGCCACGGGCCTGACGCACGGCCTCGATGACCTTGGTCATGCCGCCGCGGTTGGACGGATGGTTGTTGCAGAGACCGCCGCCATCCGTGTTGAAGGGCAGCTTGCCGACGCCGGAGATGAGACCGCCGTCCTGCACGAAGGCGCCAGCCTTGCCCTTCTCGCAGAAGCCAAGATCCTCGAGCTGCAGGATCACCGAGATGGTGAAGCTGTCGTAGATCGAGGCGTACTTGATGTCGGAGGGCTTCACCTTCGCCTTGTCGAACGCCATCGGGCCCGAGAAGCGCGCGGCGGAGTAGGTGAGGTCGATGCCACCGGCATTCTGGTGCTTGTAGGCTTCGCCCCAGCCCTTCACACCCACCTTCGGGCGATTCAGCTGAGCAGCGATCTCGGGACGCGCGACGATCAGCGCGCCGCCGCCATCGGAGATGACGCAGCAGTCAAGCCGGTGCAGCGGGTCGGCCACCATCGGTGAGTTGACCACGTCCTCGACGGTGACGACCTTGGGCAGCATCGCATGCGGGTTGTACTGCGCGTGCGTGGACGCCGCGACCTTCACCCAGGCGAGCTGCTCGGAGGTCGTGCCGTACTCGTACATGTGGCGCGAGGCGACGTTGGCGTGCATCGTCGCGATCGTGCGCGCATAGGGAAGCTCGAAAGGCTCGTCGGGAACGCCGACGCCCGAGCTGCGAACGGCGGTGCCGGTCTGCATGCCCTCGGCGCGCGGACGGCCGGCGAGCGTGATCAGCGCGACGTTGCACTTGCCCGCGATGATCGCCTCGACCGCATGGCCGACATGGATCACGTAGGAGGAGCCGCCGCTTTCCGTCGTGTCGTAGTGACGGATCTTGTTCAGCCCCATGTAGTCGAGCATCGAGAGACCGCCCATGCCCGGGGCGTCGCCCGCGCAGAAGTAGCCGTCGATGTCGGAGGCGGAGAGGCCCGCATCCTGCAGCGCGCCGTAGGCGACCTCCGCATGGAGCTGCGCGGTGGACTTATCCTCGGCCTTGCGCGTCGGGTGCTCGAAAGCGCCCACGATGTAGGCGGGGTTCTTCATGGGCGGCACTGCCCTTTCCTGGCGATCATCGCATCCTCCCGGATGAGTGGGCCGCCATCTCATGAGGCGACGGCCGCAGCCTCGCCGCGACGGGCCGATCAGTCAACCGGTCGGTCGGGCGAAGTCGACATGCTGCTGGAAAGGCTTGCGAATCATCCCAGGTTCAGTTGGCGCGCGATTCTTCTGTACAGCTCGATCTGTGTCTCGACATGCGCCCGGGCCGCCGCGCCGTCGGTGACGTGGGGTACGCTGCCCAGGCGGCGCGTGGCGGTCAGCCATTCCCGGTCGCGCCCCGTCGCGGCCAGGACCTCGGACCAGAAGGCCGTGATCTCGGCGGTCATGCCCGCGGGTCCCGCGAGGGCGTTCCACCCCGCGATCTGCGACAGATCGCCAACACCGGCTTCGGCCGCCGTCGGCACACCCGGCAACTCGGGCAGCCTCGCTTCGCCGGTCACGACCAGCGCGCGCACCTGCCGGTTGCGGATGGCACCCATCATGTCGCCGAGATTATTGCCGCCGAACTGCGCGTCGCCACTGAGCAGCGCGGCCAGCGCTTCGCCACCACCGCGATAGGGCACGGCCTGCGCCGCATCGATCGGCAGTCCGGCCGTCGCCAGCAGGTGGCGCACGCCGAGATCGAGGATGGTCGCGGGGCCGCTCGTCGAGAAATTGAGCGTGCCCGGCGCGTTGCGGATCGCATTCAGCAGCGAAGCCAGATCGCGATAGGGCGAGTCCGCACGCACGCAGATCACGTACGGATTGAGATCCAGCAGCCCGATCCAGGTGAAATCGTCGATCTGATAGGGTGTGCGCGGATCAATCGCGGGCAGGATCGCCGAGGCGGCGACGCGGGCGAGAAGCAGCGTTTCGCCGTCAGGCCGCGCCCTCGCGACATATTGCGTGCCGATGGCGCCCGAGGCGCCGGCGCGGTTCTCGACGACGATGGCGGTCGGCGTTCCGCCCATATGCTTCACGGCATAGGTAGCGAAAGTACGCGCTGCGAGATCGGCCGCGCCGCCAGGCGTGAAGGGGGCGACGAGCGTCGTCGTTCGTGCCGCGGGCTGGGCCCAGGACAAGCTCGGCCACATTCCTGCCGCAACCATGCGCATGCTTCGGCGCGTGAACATCACCCACTCCCCGTCGAACGAGCAATGTAGCCCGAGGCATCAACCGGGCGGAGGGGTCAGGGTTGCCCATCTCCTTCACCGCATGCTACCGCGTGTTGCATGTTGACCGAGATTGGCCCGAAAGGGAGAGGTTACCCCCTCCCGACGCCCCGGCACACGCCCCGCGTTTCGAAGCTTTTCGGAACGCGGCGGCCTTGGAAACGCCGGAGGTTCCGCCGCCTTCTTGCCCTCGGGGCCCTCGCCGCATGCCTGATGGGCGCGATGGGCTTCTCCATGTCCGCCGGCCAGGCAGCCGAGCGCAACCCGGCTGCACGTAGCGCACCAGCGCATCGTAACGTCTCGGCGCCGGCCCGATCGACCGTCCGCGCCACGCCGCCCCAGGACCGCCGGGCCTCGGCCACCCAAACGAACCGCAATTCCCAGGCCCGGGTGCGCGTGGCCAGCCGGACCCATCAGCGGACTTCGGTCGCCCGGATCCAGGCGCAGCCCCGGATGCGGGACGCCCCGCACGAGTTGATCCCCGTCATCGGCCCGGATATGCGCGCCGGCATGCCCTCGGGCGACACCTCGCCGCGCGCCGCCTGCCTCGCGGCCACTCGCCGTGCGGAGGAGGTCCATGGCCTGCCGCAGGGCCTTCTCACCGCCATTGCCCTCGCCGAGAGCGGGCTTCACGCCTATGCGCTTTCGATCGGCGGCCGCGCGCATTTCCCCGAGACGGAAAGTGCTGCCCGGGCGCTCTATTCCGGCGCGCCCGCGGGCCGCAGCATCATGGCCGGCTGCGTCCAGGTGAATGCCCGCGTCCATGCGCGCAATTCCTACTGGCCGCTCGACCCGGTCCGCTCGGCGGATTGGGCCGGCGGCATCATGGCGCGCTGGGCGGCCGAGACGGGAAGCTGGTCGGAGGCGCTGCGCCGCTGGCACGGCGGCAGCCCGGCCTCCACGCGCCGCCTCGTGTGCCGTGTGCGGGCGAAGATGGAAGTGACCAACCCGCGCAGCACGCTGTTCGACGACTATCAGTGCGATTCCTCGCAGGCCGAGCGCACGCGGCGCAACGGCGCGGCGCATCTCGCCACGGCGGAGCGCCAGACGCGCCTCGCCCTGGCGGAACATCAGTCGCGTTGATTTGACTGCGGCGGCCCCGCTTCAGCGGGCCGCCGTCCCGGTGCCCATGCCGAAGGTGAGCTGGTTGCCGTCAGGATCCACGACCGAGAAATCGCGCATCCCATAGGGACGGTCCTGAACCGGCACCGGAATTCGTGCACCCTTGGCCGCGAACCCGGCCTGCAGCGCATCCACCTCATCGACGAAGATCGCGACGGCACCGGCGCCGGGCCGACGTGTCGCCCGGTCTGCCGAGATGAGGTGCAGTTCCACCTGGTCGCGGCAGAGCCCCGCATAGAAGGGGGGCTCGCCGCATTCGAAGCTGATCTCGAAGCCGAGCACGTCACGGTAGTGGTGCAGGCTGGTCGTCATGTCCCGCACCACTAAAACCGTTGCCGCGCCCGTCAGCGTCACTCCTTCACCGCGCCGGTAAGGCTGCTGACGTAGTAGTCCACGAAGAACGAATAGAAGATCGCGACCGGCAGCGATCCCAGCAGCGATCCCGCCATGAGCGCGCCCCACTGATAGACGTCGCCCGTCACGAGCTCGGTGAGGATCGCGACCGGGACGGTCTTGTTCTGGCTGCTCTGGATGAAGGCGAGCGCGTAGATGAACTCGTTCCAGCTCAGGGTGAAGGAGAAGATGCCCGCGCTGATGAGCCCCGGTACCGCCAGCGGCAGTGTGATTTGGCGCAGGATCTGCAGGCGCGTCGCGCCGTCGATCAGCGCGCATTCCTCCAGCTCGTAGGGGATCGACTTGAAATAGCCGATCAGCAGCCAGGTGCAGAAGGGAATGAGGAAGGTCGGGTAGACCAGGATCAGGGCGAAGGGGCTGTCGAACAGGCCCAGCTGCACGACGATGGTCGCCAGCGGAATGAACAGGATCGACGACGGGACGAGATAGGCCAGATAGATGGCCAGGCCCACATACTGGCTTCCCCGGAACCGCAGGCGCTGGATCGCATAGGCCGCCAGCGTGCTGGCGAAGAGCGAGATGATGGTCGCGCCGATCGACACGCCCATCGTCGTCATGAGCCAGCGCGGATAGGCCGTCTCGAACAGCAGCTTGCGGATGTGCTGCAGCGTGGGCGAGGTGATCCAGAAAGGATTGTGGGTGGCGAAGTCGTAGAGCTCGCCGTCCGGTTTGAAAGCGGTGATCGCCATCCAATAGAACGGAAAGAGGAGGATGATCAGGAAGCAGGCCAGCGGCAGGTAGAGGACGACCATGCGCCGCGCACGGCTGTCCCACTGCATGGTCTCCGGCGCGGCGGTGGATGCATTGCTCATGGCGCGGTCCTCGCGGGAACGGTCAGAGGGAAGGGGGCGTCGGGGGCGAAGGAGCGGGCGTGATCAGTCATTGCCTTCTCCCTGCTGCCACTTGCGGCGTGCGAGCGCGAAGTAGCTGAAGAGCGTCGCGAAAACGAGGAAGGGGATCATCGATACCGCGATCGCCGCGCCCTCGCCGAGCTCGCCGCCGGGGATGCCGCGCTGGAAGGCGAGCGTGGCCAGCAGGTGCGTGGAATTCACCGGGCCGCCGCGCGTGATGGCGTAGACCAGCTGGAAGTCCGTGAAGGTGAAGATGATCGAGAAGGTCATCACGATCGCGAGGATCGGCAGCAGCATCGGGAAAGTGATGAAGCGGAACCGCTGCCAGGGCGTGGCGCCGTCCAGCAGCGCAGCCTCGTAGAGCGAGGGCGAGATCGTCTGCAGCCCGGCCAGCAGGGAGATCGCGACGAAGGGAATGCCGCGCCAGATATTGGCGGCGATGAGGGAGAAGCGCGCCGGCCATTCGCTGCCGATGAAGTCGATGTTCGTCGTGCGCCAGCCCAGTTCCTTGAACACGTAGCTGATGATCGAGAACTGCGGATCGTAGATCCACCAGAAGGCGATGGCGGAAAGCACCGTGGGCACAATCCAGGGCAGGAGGATGATCGCCCGCAGGATCGACTTGAACGGCAGGTGCTGGTTGAGCAGCAGCGCGAGCCAGAGGCCCAGCCCGAATTTCCCGATCGTGGCCACCGCCGTGTAGAAGACGCTGAAGAAAACGGCGCCCCAGAAGATCGGATCGGTGAACAGGAAGGTGAAATTCTCGAGCCCGACGAAGACGCCGCGGCGCCCGATCGTCGTGTCGGTGAAGGCCAGATAGATGCCGAGGCCAAGTGGATAGGTCAGGAAGACCGTCAGGAGGCCCAATGCCGGCAGCAGGCAGGCGAAGATCAGGAAGGCTTTGTTGTCGAAAACGCGCACCAGCAGACCCGGCTCGGGCCGGTTCTTGGACCAATGCGGCGTTGTGAGGGTGGCATCCATGGTCGAAGGGCTCCGTCTGGCCTGTTCCCGCGCGGCGGAGGCCGCGCGGGTCTGGGTGTGGGCTGGCGCCGGGGCGCTCAGCGTCGACGGAAGAACCGCGCCGCGCGCCGCTCCGCCTCACGGGCCGCGGCTTCGGGCGTGGCCTGGCCCGAAGCGACGGAAGCGCACATCTGGACCATGACGTAATCCGCCGTCGCGGCCGCAGAGGCCTCGCTGATCGGGCCCTGGTAGCCAAGCCAGAAGCCGCTATCCATGGTGTTTCGGAAGATCGAGACCTTGGGGTCGCCCTTCCAGGTCGCGCTGTCATTGTAGGCGTTCAGCGGCTGCGCCCAGTAGCCGAGATTGGCCTGCAGCCACGGGTCGTACTGCTCCGCCTCCATCAGGAAGGCGAGGAGTGCCTTCGAGGCATTCGGGAAGCGGCTGTGCTTGAAGACCATCCCGTTGAGCGTGAGGCCCGCCATCGGCGAGGTGCTGGCGATGCCCTTGGGCAGCAGCGAATGCTCGGTATCGGCCGCGATGGCCGCCGTAGCGGGATCGTTCTTCAACGCGAAATACAAAGAGACACCGTTCGCGGTGAGGAAGCACTCGTTGGAGGCATAGGCGCGATTGTTGCTGATGTCGCCCCAGGCCAGCGTGCCCGGGATGAAGGTCGGGTAGAGCTCCCGCAGGTAGTTCAGCGCCGCGATTGTCTCGCGGCTGTTGATGCCGACGCTGCCGTCCTCGTTCACGAGCTTGCCGCCATGCGACCAGACGAGCCAATTGGCGAAGCCGTTGCCGTCGCCCACCGCATTGCCGAGCGCGAAGCCGGCCGGCTTGCCGATGCGCTTCAGGCTCTGGCAGAGGCGCAGATAGCCGGCATGGTCGTCGGGGATGGATTCGAAGCCGGCCTCGTTCACCGCGGATTTCCGCCAGACGAGCGGGCCGCCGGATGCCCCGAAGGGAATGCCGATCCAGGACGTGCTGGCATTGCGGCGGCCATACCGTTCGGCTAGCGGCTTCCAGCCGCCATACTTGCTGCCGAGGTAATTCGCGATGTCGGTAAGATCGACCAGCTTATCCGCATAGACGTGCGGCGATTCATTGAAGCCGATGATGAGATCCGGCCCCGCGCCCGTATTGGCGGTGACGGCGGTCTGCTGCGCGATATCCTCCCAGCCGACGAAGTCGACCCGGACCTGGACGCCGGTCGCGGCGGTGAAGCGCGCGCAATTCGCGCGGAAGACGTCCTCGTCGGGCTGCACGAAGCGGACGGGACGGAGCATGCGCAGGCTGGCGCCCGCTTCCGGACGGAGTTCCAGCGGCGGAACATTGGCGGTCGGAATCTGGGCCAAAGCCTGGGTGGATGCGAGAGTCGTGGCGCCGATTGCCGCCAGTTCGCGGCGGGTGACGTTCGTGTTCATTTTTTTATACCTCCCTGTGATGCGATCTGAGCAGTTACATGCGGAGTCCGGTCCCCTTGTCGAAGAGGTGCGTCAGTGCCGCGGCCGGCAGGACGGGCATGATGTCGCCAGGCCTGGCCGAGATGCGCTCGCGGAAGACGCCGTTCACGGCGGTCTCGCCGATGCGCATCATCACCTGGGTCTCGCTGCCCATGGGCTCCACGAGAACCACGCGCGCCGGCATGCCATCACCCGCGAGGCGGAAATGCTCGGGGCGGATACCGTAGATGGCCGGGCCGTCGGGCGCCGGCTGCGCGGGCAGGGGCCAGCTCACGCCGTCGGGCGTGAGGAAGGCACCATTCTCGATGCGCCCTTCAAGCAGGTTCATCGCCGGACTGCCGATGAAGCCCGCGACGAAGACATTCGCCGGCCTGTCGTAGAGCTCGAGCGGCGGACCCGCCTGGCGGATATGGCCGAGCTCCATGACCACGATCTTGTCGGCCATGGTCATGGCCTCGATCTGGTCGTGCGTCACATAGACGGTCGTGACCCGCAGCCGCTGATGCAGCTCCCGGATCTCGGACCGCATCTGCACGCGGAGCTTGGCGTCCAGGTTGGACAGCGGCTCGTCGAAGAGGAAGACCTGCGGATCGCGCACGATCGCGCGACCCATGGCGACGCGCTGGCGCTGCCCGCCCGAGAGCTGCCGGGGATAGCGGTCCAGCAGCTGCTCGAGGCCCAGGATCTTCGCCGCGCGCTCCACCTCCCGTTGCATGACCTCCTTCGAGGCCTTGGCCAGCTTCATCGAGAAAGCCATGTTCTCGAAGACGGTCATGTGCGGGTAGAGCGCGTAGTTCTGGAACACCATCGCGATGTCCCGGTCTTTCGGCGGGACGGTGTTGACCACCTTCCCGCCGATGGCGATTTCGCCTCCGGAGATGTTCTCGAGACCTGCAAGCATGCGCAGCAACGTGGATTTGCCGCAGCCCGAGGGCCCGACGAGGACGACGAATTCGCCGTCCTCGATATCGACAGAAACACCATGCAGCACCGCGGTGCTGCCGAAAGCCTTACGTACGTCGCGGATCTCGACGCTCGCCATCAGAGTCTCGAAACCTGTGTTTCTTTGCAGGTGATGAATTCGAGCAGCACCGGGATACCCTCCTTGGTCTTGGCAATGCCACGCTGGATGGCGGGGATGATGTCTTCCACCTTCTCCACGCGCTCGCCGTAGCCACCGAAGGCGCGGGCCATCGCGGCATAGTCACCGCTGATGTCCGTGCTGCGGTACTTCTCGGTGCTGACAGGCATCACCTTCAGCTCGATCGCCATGGAGAAGTTGTTCAGAAGGATGGACATGATGGGGATGCGCTCGCGCACCGCCGTTTCGAAGTCCATGCCCGTGAAGCCGATGGCCGCGTCGCCCCACACGTTGATGCAGAGTTTGTCCGGCGCGGCGAGCTTGGCGCCCATCGCGAGGCCGAGGCCGTAGCCGAGCTGCGTCGTCTTGCCCCAGCCCAGGTAGGAGAGCGGCGTGCGTGACACCCAGAACGGCGTGAGCTGATCGCGCGGCGAGCCGGCGTCATGCGTGATGATCGTGTTGTCGACATCGACCGTGTTCCACAGGTCGCGCAGCACGCGATAGGGGTTCAGCGGCGAGTCATTGCAGTCACGCTTGGGCGCCCATTCGGCGAGCCAGGGCGCGCGAACGGCCTCGATCTCGTCCTGCACGGGCTTGTGCGGGCGCGCCTCCTTGATGAGGCCCTTCAGCTCGACCAGCAGCGCATCCATCACCAGGGCGGCGTCGCCGATCAGGCCGATCTCGCAGGGCTGGTCCTTCTCGAGGTGATCGGGGTCCAGCGTGGAGTGGATGATCTTGGGGCCCTTCGGCATCTTCGTGCCGAAATTGGTCTCCGTGAAGGAGCAGCCGATGCCGAAGATCACGTCCGCATTGTCGAGGAAGTGGCGGACCGGCTTCGAGATGGCGAGGCCGCAGGAGCCCAGCGCCAGCGGGTGATCCTCGGGGAAGGAGGACTTGCCGCCGAGGCTCGACGTCACGGCCGCGCCCAGCAGTTCGGCCAGCTCGCGCAGCTGCGGCCAGGCCTTCGCCCAATGCACGCCCGTGCCGGCGTAGATCACCGGGCGGCGCGCCTTGGCCAGCATCTCGGCCGCGCGCTTCACGTCGATCGGGTCCGGGCCGGAGCGCGTCTTGAGGACGGGCTCATAGGTCCAGTCCGCGGGCATCTCCTCGTTGAACATGTCCGTCGGGATCTCGACGACCACGGGGCCGCCGCGGCCGTTGCGCAGGCGCGCGAAGGCGCGGCGCATGATGGCCGGCACCTCGGCCGCGCTCATGATCGGCTCGGCCGACTTGGTGATGCCGCGCATCTGGATGGAGCTGTTGTAGTTCGGCGGCACATGCGCGATGCGGCGCGGATAGCCCATCGGCAGGACGAGCACGGGAATGCTCTCGCCGAAGCACTGGGCGACGCCGCCATAGGCGTTCTCAGCGCCCGGGCCGTGCTGCATGCAGAAGGCGCCCAGCTTGTCGGCGCTGGTCACGCGGCTGATGGCGTCCGCCATGTGCAGGCCGATGCGTTCCTGGCGCACCATGACGGGGCGGATATCGATCGCCGCGCAGTTCTCGATGAGGTGATTGACCGGATAGCCCGTGAGCACTTCGATGCCCTCGCGCTTCATGATTTCCGCGATCGCGTCGCCGACTTTCATTGTAGCACTCTACTCCCAAGAAATTTTCTGATCTCGAAGCTACTCTCCGCTTCGCACATGCTGCAAGCGTGGCACTCTATTTTGGCAAAACAGCTTAGGACGTTCCATGCCCGATATGCTTTCCCCCGAGCACCTGGCCGTGCTGCTGGCACAGGCGGGCATCTCGCTGCCGCCGGCGGAGGTGGAGGATCTGCGTCAGGCCCATGCCAAGGTGCTGGCGATGGCCGCCCTGTTGCGCGAGCCGGCGGTGCCGTTGGCCGCCGAGCCGGCCTTCACCTTCGCGACGGGAGAAGAGGCATGATCCCGACCATTGCGGAGGCTGCGCGTCTTATTGCTGCTAAGAAAGTCTCCCCCGTCGAGCTCACCCGGGACTGCCTGTCTCGAATCGCCAAGCGGAACGAGGAGCTCGCCGCCTTCATCCTCGTGACCGAGGAACGCGCGATGGCGGATGCGCGGGCGGCCGAGGAACGGCAGATGGCCGGGACGCTGAAGGGCAGGCTCGACGGCATCCCCATCGGCCACAAGGACATCTACACGACCGCCGGCATCGCCACGACGGGCCATTCCGCGCAGATGCAGGACCATGTGCCCGACAGCGACGCGGTCACCGTCACGAAATGGCGCGAGGCCGGCGTGGTGCTGCTGGGCAAACTCGCCACCCACGAATTCGCCTTCGGCGGCCCAAGCTTCGACCTGCCCTGGCCGCCCGCACGCAACCCCTGGGACACGGAGCGCTTCACGGCCGGCTCCTCCTCCGGAACGGCGGCGGCGGTGGCGGCCGGCCTGGTGCTGGGCGGCACGGGATCCGATACGGGCGGATCGATCCGCGGGCCGGCGGCGCTCTGTGGCATCGCGGGCATCAAGCCGACCTACGGCCTCTGCTCACGCCGCGGCATTCTTCCGCTCGCGCAGACGCTGGATCATGCGGGGCCGCTCGCCTGGACCACGGAGGATTGCGCGATCCTGCTGGAGGCGATGGCCGGGCACGATCCCGCCGATCCCGGCAGCGTCGACCGCCCGGCGCTGAAGCTCGATATCGAGCAGGACATGCGCGGACGCCGCATCGGCGTGATCCGGCATTTCCATGAGACGGACCACCGCGTCTCCGACGCCACGCTGCGCGGCATCGAGGAGAGCTGCGCGATCTTCCGCCGGCTGGGCGCCGAGATCGTGGACGTGAAGCTGCCGAGCCTGCAGGAGTTCAATGCCGCCGGCTGGCTCATCCTGATGGCCGAGGCCTGGGCGATCCACGAGAAATGGATGCGCGAGCGTCCGATGAAGTATAGCGAGGGCCTGCGCGGTCGTCTCGCGCTCGGCGGCCTGCTTTCCGCCGGGGACTATATCCAGGCACAGCGCAAGCGCCGCTCGCTCATCGAGCGGAGCTTCGCCGCGACGTCGGGCATCGACCTGCTGATCACCGCGGCCCAGCCCGGCGAGGCACCGAAAATCCGCGAAGTGTCGAAGTGGGCGAGCATCGAGAGGCCGGGCTTCACCATCCCGTTCAATCTCACCGGCTGGCCCGGCGTGACGGTGTGCACGGGCTTCGGTGAGGGCGGGCTGCCGGTGGCCGCTCAGCTTGTGGGGCATCCCTGGTCGGACAGCTTCGTGCTGGCCGCCGGACATGCCCTGGAACGGGAGAATGGCCATCGCGACAGGCGCCCGTTTGGCGTCTGATCTGGAGAGCCCGGTGACCTCGCGGTTACCGGGCGTCAGTTCTGAGGTCCTCGGCGCCGAGGCGCCGGGTCAGGCGTGCAGCGCCTTCATCACGCGATCCAGCCCTTGCTGCCAGCTGGGCAGCGCAACGCCGAAGGTCTCCCGCAGCTTGCTCCCCTCGGTGCGCCCATCCGTCGGGCGCACGGCCTTCACGGGGTATTCGTGCGTGGCGATCGGATGGACCTTCGGCTGCGGCCCGCCATAGGGCTGAGCCGCCGCGAAGATGGCTTCCGCAAAGCCATGCCAGGTCACCGATCCCGACGCCATGGCGTGGAAGACGCCGCGATACTGGGGCTGCCAGCCGGTCGCGCGAAGGCGGCCGAGCACGCCGGCGATCGCATCCGCAAGATCAGGTGCCGCGGTGGGATGGCCATGCTGGTCGGCCACCACGCGCAGCTCCGGGCGCGTGGCGCCCACCGCTAGCATGGTCTTCACGAAGTTCTTGCCGACCGGCGCGAAGACCCAGGCCGTGCGCAGCACCGTGGTCTGCGGGTTGCCGGCCAGCGCGGCCCATTCCCCGGCAAGCTTCGTGCGGCCATAGGCGCCGAGCGGGTTGGGTGCATCGGTCTCGACGTAGGGCGAGCCCTTCAGCCCGTCATAGACATAGTCCGTGCTGATCTGGACGAGCGGGATCGAGGCCTCGGCGCAAAGCTTCGCGAGGAGGGCAGGGCCCAGGGCGTTGGCGCGGAAGGCGCCGGCCTCGTCATCCTCGGCAGCATCGACGGCGGTCCAGGCGGCGCAGTTCACCACCGCATCGGGCTTGAGCTCCGCAAAATGCGCGGCGACCGTCCCGGGCTTGTCGAATTCGAATTCCGGCTGCCCGACCAGCAATGCCTCAAAGCCCTTGGCAGGCAGGCTGTCGGCCAGGCCGGTAGCAAGCTGGCCGCCCTTGCCGGTGACCAGGATGCGTCGCATCAGACCGATCCTTCGGGGAAGGGCGGGGCGATTTCGGCGAGGCGAGGTGCCACGCGATCCTTGTCGGACAGGACGGGACCGCCGGCCGGCAGGGACCAGTTGATGCCCAGGGCCGGATCGTCCCAGGCGATGCCGCCATCGGCCGCCGCATCGTACTCGGCATCGACCTTATAGAGAACCTCGGTGTCAGGCTCGAGCGTCAGGAACCCGTGCGCGAAGCCGCGCGGCACCCAGAGCTGCTGCCAGTTCTCCGCGGAAAGCTCGCAGGCAACGTGCTGGCCGTAGGTCGGGCTGCCCAGGCGGATATCGACCGCGACGTCGAGGATGCGCCCGCGCACCACGCGCACCAGCTTGCCCTGGGCCGAGGGCGGCCGCTGGAAATGCAGTCCGCGCAGCACGCCAACCTCGCGCGAGAGGCTGTGGTTGTCCTGCACGAACTCCACGTCGAAGCCCTGGCCCTTGAGTGCGCTGCGCTTCCAGACCTCGGAGAAGAAGCCCCGCGCGTCACCGAAGCGCTTCGGCTCGATCAGCAGCACCTCGGGGATGGATTGGGGCGTGACCTTCAAGCGAATTCTCCGTCGGCCAACTCAGTGAGGTATTGGCCATAGGCTGTTTTGCCGAGCGCCTTGCCGCGCGCGCGCAGTTCGTTGGCGGTGAGGAAGCCGCGGCGGAAACCGATCTCCTCGGGACAGCCGACCTGCAGGCCCTGCCGCTCCTGCACCGTCTGCACGAAAGTCGCGGCCTGGAGCAGGCTCGCGGGCGTGCCGGCATCGAGCCAGGCGCAGCCGCGGCCCAGCTGTTCCGCCCGCAGCGTGCCATCGCGCATATAGATCGCGTTGAGGTCGGTGATCTCCAATTCGCCGCGTGCCGAAGGCACGACCTGGCGGGCCAGCTCGGTGACGCGCTTGTCGTAGAAGTAGACGCCGATCACCGCCCAGTCGGACTTGGGGGCGGTGGGCTTCTCCTCCAGCGAAATGACGCGGCCGGTTTCATCGAACTCCGCCACGCCATATCGCTCCGGGTCGGCGACGCGATAGCCGAAGACGGTGGCCTCGCCCTCATGGGCGCGGGCCGCGGCGCTCAGCAGGCGTTCCGAGAGGCCCTCGCCGTAGATGATGTTGTCGCCCAGCGCCAAGGCGCAGGCCTCGCCGCCGATCCAGTCGGCGCCGATTACGAAGGCCTGGGCCAGGCCATCAGGCGAGGGCTGCTCGGCGTAGGAAAGCTTCACGCCGAAGGCGCTGCCGTCACCCAGCAGGCGCTTGAAGCTCGGCAGATCGGCCGGCGTCGAGATCAGCAGGATGTCGCGGATGCCGGCGAGCATCAGCGTGCCCAGCGGATAATAGACCATCGGCTTGTCGTAGACCGGAAGGAGCTGCTTGCTCGCCGCCAGGGTCATCGGGTGCAGCCGGGTGCCGGAGCCGCCGGCGAGGATGATGCCCTTCATTTGCTGTTCCCCAGCCTTTGTCCTGCATAGGCCTTGTCGCGGATGGGCCGCCACCACGCCTCGTTGTCGAGATACCAGCGGATGGTGTGCTCCAGCCCGTCCTCAAAGCCATGGCGAGGTCTCCAACCGAGGGCGTCTTCCGCACCCGATGGGTCCATCGCATAGCGAAAGTCGTGGCCTGGCCGGTCACGGACATAGGTGATGAGGCGTTCGCGCGGGCCGGCGGGATCGGGGCGCAGGCGGTCGAGCACGGCGCAGATGCCCTTCACCACCTCGAGGTTCGTGCGCTCCTGCCGGGGGCCAATGCAATAGGTGGCGCCCGGCGTGCCGTTCAGAAGTGCCAGCACCAGTGCCTCGGCATGATCCTCGACATGCAGCCAGTCGCGGACATTGGTGCCCTCGCCGTAGACGGGGAGCGGCTTGCCCTCCAGCGCGTTCAGCGTGACGAGCGGGATCAGCTTCTCGGGGAACTGCCAGGGGCCGTAATTGTTCGTCGTGTTGGAGACGAAGGACGGAAACCCGTAGGTGTGGTTCCAGGCGCGGACCAGATGATCCGAGGCTGCCTTGCTGGCCGAGTAAGGGCTGCGCGGGTCGTAGGGCGTCTCGGGCGTGAAGGGGGCGTCGCCCGGGTAGAGCGAGCCGAAGACCTCGTCGGTGGAGACGTGGTGGAAGCGGAAGGCGGCCTTGGCCTCTCCCTCCAGCGTGTTCCAGTACTCGCGCGCGGCTTCCAGCAGCACCTGCGTGCCGACGACGTTCGTCCGAATGAACTCCGCCGGCCCATCGATGGAACGATCCACATGGCTCTCGGCCGCAAGATGCATCACTGCCCTCGGCCGGTGCGTGGCGAAGGCCGCGCGCATCGCCTCCACGTCGCAGATATCGGCCTTAATGTGGACATGGCGCGGATCGCCCGCATGCATGCCGAGCGTGGCCGGCGTGGCCGCGTAGGTCATCTTGTCGATATTGACGACCGCATGGTCGGTCGCCGTCAGAAGACGGCGCACGACGGCGGAGCCGATGAAGCCAAACCCACCCGTGATAAGAAGCGTCAAGGTGCCCCCGAAAGCATTGGCCTGCAAACATCGGCGGTTAACCGCCTTTGTGGGGTGGGTCAAGAAATGGGCCGCGAGGGCGGGCGGAGTGGGCCGAGGTGAGCGGCCGTCATGCCGCCATGGGAGAGGTGCCATGTCGCGGTTGGCGCCGGGCGCGGCTGCCCCTACACAGCAGGCCTCTCTTGAGGATTTCCGCATGCAAGACGTCGACGTCGCCATCGGCCCTGTCACTCTCGGCAACCGCCGGCCGCTCGCGCTCATCGCCGGCCCCTGCCAGATGGAAAGCCGCGCCCATGCGCTGGAGACGGCCTCGGCCCTGAAGGAGATCGCGGTGCGCCGTGGGCTCGGGCTGATCTACAAAACCTCCTACGACAAGGCGAACCGCACCTCGGCCAAGGCGGCGCGCGGTATCGGCCTCGACAAGGCGCTGGAGGTCTTCGCCGAGATCCGCGAGACGCTCGGCCTGCCGGTGCTGACCGACGTGCACGATGCCGCGCAATGCGCACCCGTGGCCGAGGCGGTGGACGTCCTGCAGATCCCGGCCTTCCTGTGCCGCCAGACGGACCTGCTGCTGGCTGCCGCGGCCACGGGGCGCGTGGTGAACATCAAGAAGGGCCAGTTCCTCGCGCCGTGGGACATGAAGAATGCTGCGGCCAAGGTGACGGGCGCGGGCAACCCGCGCGTGCTCCTGACCGAGCGTGGCGCTTCCTTCGGCTACAACACCCTGGTCAGCGACATGCGCGCGCTGCCCATCATGGCGCGCGACACGGGCCTGCCCATCGTCTTTGACGCCACGCATTCGGTGCAGCAGCCGGGCGGGCAGGGGACTTCCTCGGGCGGGCAGCGCGAATTCGTGGAGACCCTGGCGCGCGCGGCCGTGGCCGTGGGCGTCGCCGCCGTCTTCATCGAGACCCACGAGGACCCGGACAACGCCCCCTCCGACGGGCCCAACATGGTGCCGCTAAAGGATTTCGAGGCGCTGGTCGGGCGGCTGCAGGCCATCGACGCGCTGGTGAAGGGCTGGGGCTGACCCGTTTTCGGGGGGTGGTCAGTCGGTATCCTACTGATCTGTAAATGATAATGCCGGGGAGCGCAGGCTCCTCGGTGCCACAGGCTAGCCGGGCCTTGTGATGGAGGGCAGGACGGACCACGTCCACTAATCAGTAAAGCAACGATCGGGCAGCCAAGGGCTGCGACGGCCTTGGAGAGGTGACACATGCCCCTTCTCGAACACCGCCGGACCGCCTCCGCTCCCCTTGATCTCGGTCGCCGCGCGGCGCTGGCGCTTCCAATTGCCTTCCTGGCGAAGGGCGCAACCGCCCAGTCCGCGCAGACCCTCCTGAATGTCTCCTACGATCCGACGCGCGAACTGTATCGCGAGTACAACACGCTCTTCGCCGCCTCGTGGCGCACGCGGACCGGCCAGACCCTACGGGTCAATTCCTCCCATGGCGGCTCCGGCCGGCAGGCCCGGTCCGTCATCGATGGGCTGCAGGCGGATGTCGTGACCCTGGCCCTGGCTTACGATGTGGATGAGATCGCTGCGCGCGGCCTCATCGCCGCCGACTGGATCGGGCGGCTGCCGCATAACAGCGCCCCTTACACCAGCACCATCGTCTTCCTCGCCCGCAAAGGGAACCCGAAGAACCTGCGCGACTGGCCGGATCTGATGCGCGAGGGCGTCTCGGTCATCACGCCCAATCCGAAGACCTCCGGCGGAGCGCGGTGGAACTACCTGGCCGCCTGGGCCTGGGCGAAGCGGCAGCCCGGCGGCAGTGATGCCACGGCCGAGGAGGCCCTGACACGGCTCTTCCGCAACGTGCCGGTGCTCGACACCGGCGCGCGCGGCTCCCTCACGACTTTCGCACAGCGCACGCAGGGCGACGTCCTGCTCGCCTGGGAGAACGAGGCGCATCTCGCCTTTCAGGAATTCGGGACCGACCGGTTCGAGATCGTCTACCCCCCGCTTTCCATCCTGGCGGAACCCTCGGTCGCGGTGGTCGACCGCAACGTGGACCGGCGCGGCACCCGGGCCGCGGCGGAGGCCTATCTCCAGGGGCTGTTCGCTGCCGAAGGCCAGGCCCTCGTCGCGAAACACTTCTACCGGCCGCGAGACGAGGCTGTCCTCGCCGCCAATGCCACGCGATTCCCGGCGATGGAGCTCGTGACCGTGGATCGGGAATTCAGCGGCTGGGCGCAGGCCCAGCGTATTCACTTCAGCGACGGCGGGACCTTCGACCGCATCGGCCGGGCTGTCCGGTGAGCGCGATGCTGCTCACGGGGTGGCGGCCCGCCAATACCGCCATCCCGGGTTTCCGGCTTTCGCTGGGCGTGACTTTGGCCTGGCTGGGGATCGTGGTGCTCATCCCGCTCTCCGCCCTCGCGCTGCGGCCCTGGGAGCTCGGCGTGATGGGCGTCTGGCGGTCCCTGGCCGACGAGCGGGTCGTCGCCGCGTTGACGCTCTCCTTCTCGGCGGCGCTCGCGGCTGCGGCGATCTGCCTGCCGCTGGGGTTGTTGCTGGCCTGGGCGCTCGTCCGCCTGCGTTTTCCCGGGCGCGGTTTGCTGGACGCGGCGATGGATCTGCCCTTTGCCCTGCCCACCGCCGTCGCCGGCATCGCCCTGACCGCCCTCTTCGCACCGAATGGCTGGCTGGGGACGCCGCTCGCCGAGCTCTTCGGCTGGAAGGTGGCCTTCACGCCCGCCGGGGTGGTGGTGGCACTGGTCTTCGTGGGGCTGCCCTTCATCGTCCGCACGGTGGAGCCGGTCCTGCGCGACATGGGCGACGAGGCCGAGGAGGCCGCGGCGACGCTCGGCGCCACGCGACCGCAGACGCTGCTCCGCGTGGTTCTGCCGGCGCTCCTGCCCGCGCTGCTCACCGGCTTCGCTTTGGCCTTCGCCCGCGCGGTCGGTGAATACGGCAGTGTGATCTTCATCGCGGGCAACCTGCCGATGGTGAGCGAGATCGCGCCGCTGCTCATCGTCATCCGGCTGGAGCAGTTCGACTATGCCGGTGCGGCCGCCGTTGGTTTGGCGATGCTGGTGATCTCCTTTGCCATCCTGCTCGCGCTCAATCTCGTGCAGCGCCGCCTGCGCCGGGGGCGGCAATGAGCGCGCGGGCCTTCCGGCGGGCGGGGCAGGATGCGCGCTGGATCGACTGGCTCGTCGGCGGCGCCGCCATTGCCGTCGCGGTGCTGTTGCTGGGGCTGCCGCTCGCCGCCGTCTTCGTCGAGGCGCTGCGCCGCGGCTGGCCGGTCGTGCAGTCAACGCTTTCCGACCCGGACACGATCGCGGCCATTCGCCTCACGCTTCTCGTCGCCGCCATCACCGTGCCCGTGAACCTGGTGGGTGGCCTCGCCGCCGCCTGGTGCGTCGCCAAGCATGACTTCCCGGGAAAGCGCCTGATGGTGACGCTGATCGAACTTCCCTTTTCGGTCTCCCCGGTGATCGCGGGCCTCGTCTTCGTGCTGATGTTCGGCGCCCAGGGTTGGTTCGGCACCTGGCTGCAGGCGCGCGACATCCAGATCATCTTCGCGCTGCCCGGCCTCGTGCTCGCGACCGTCTTCGTCACCTTTCCCTTCGTCGCCCGCACCGTGCTGCCGCTGATGATGGAACAGGGGCGGGAGGAGGAGGAAGCCGCCGCCACGCTCGGCGCCAACGGGCTGCAGACCTTCGTGCGCGTGACGCTGCCCAATGTGAAATGGGCCCTGCTGGCCGGCGTGCTGCTCTGCAACGCGCGGGCCATGGGTGAGTTCGGAGCCGTATCGGTGGTGTCCGGCCATATCCGGGGGGAGACCAATACCATGCCCTTGCATGTTGAGATCCTCTACAACGAATATCAGTTCGCCGGCGCCTTCGCGGTTGCGGCGGCGCTGGCCTTGCTGGGCGTGGTGACGCTTCTGGCCAAAACGGCACTGGAGCGCGTCTCGGGCTGCCGGATGCGGGAGGGACGATGACCGTCGAGGCGAAGGACGTCGAACGCCGCTTCGGGCCGATGGCGGCGCTCCAGGGCATTTCGGTTCGGCTGCAGCCGGGCGAATTCGTCGCGCTGCTGGGCCCTTCCGGCTCGGGCAAGACGACGCTGCTGCGCATCCTGGCGGGCCTCGATACGGCGGATGCGGGGACGGTGCGGATCGGCGGCCGGGACATGGCCGGCGTGCCGGCCCGCCATCGCCGGATCGGTGTCGTTTTCCAGAACTACGCCCTGTTCCGTCACATGACGGTCTTCGAGAATGTGGCCTTCGGCCTGCGCGTCCGGCCACGCGCGGAACGGCCCTACGAGGCGGAGCTCAAGGCGCGCGTACTTCGGCTGCTCGAGCTCGTGCAGATCCCTGACCTGGCGAACCGATATCCCGAGCAGATTTCAGGTGGCCAGCGGCAGCGCGCGGCTTTGGCGCGCGCACTGGCGATCGAGCCGGAGCTGCTGCTGCTGGACGAGCCCTTCGGCGCGCTCGATGCCGTCGTCCGGAAGGATGTGCGCCGCTGGCTGCGGGGGCTGCACGAACAGCTGGGCATCACCTCGCTCCTGGTCACCCACGATCAGGAGGAGGCGATGGAGATGGCTGACCGCATCGCCGTCATGGACCGCGGCAGGATCGCGCAATTCGCTTCGCCGCGAGACCTGCTGGATGCGCCGGCCAGTGCTTTCGTCGCCGGCTTCGTGGGCGAGGCGACGCGCATACCCTGCATCGTCGAGAGCGGCATCGCCCGCTTCGCCGAGCCTGGCTTTGATCTCTTGCATGCGGCTCTTCCGGATGGGCCTGCCCATGCCTTCGTCCGGCCTGCCGACGTCCGGGCCGAAGCCGGTGTGAGCGCGGTGGTCCGTGCGCGCCTCGGGGGCGGGGGCACCCGGCTGCTGGTCGAGGTGGGTGGCCGCAGCCTGGAGGCCGAGACGGCCCCCGGCGCCGATCAGCTGGATCGTGGTGCGCCTTGCCGGATCAGTCTGCGCGGGGCCTGGATCTTCGCCGAGACGGGAGAGCGGGCGCGGGGCCTGCCTCTGGGCGCGCCGCCGCGGCTGCGCAGCTACACCGGGGGCCTGTCGACCGACGGATAAGGCGGAGCGGCGGACACCCAGCCGCTGCTGCCCGTGACCGCCAATGCCCGGTCCAAATCCGTCGGCTGGCGCACAGCGGCGGTTGTGGCAGGCTGCGTGCGCTCCCTCAGAAGGCCGTGCCGATGTCCTTGTCATCCTGCTGCCCGCCCCTCGCTTCGGCGGCATCGGTTCCTGTGGCGATGCGCGCCATTCTCGCGGTCACCCTGGCGGCGACCTTCATCAGCCCGGCCCTGGCCCAGCGGCCCACGCCATCCAGGCCGGCGCCGGCGGCGACGACACCCGCCGAACCGCAGAGCACCACCGCCAGCTTCGGCGACTGGACGCTCCGATGCCAGCGCCCGGAAGGGCAGCCGCAAACCTGCGAGATCGGGCAGACCCTGCTTTCCTCCGGCCGGCCCGTCGCGCAATTCGCGATCGGGCGTCCGGCGGCGGGGGAGGCCCTGCGCCTGACCTTCGTCGTGATGCCGAACCTTTCGCTGGAAGCGCTGCCGCGCCTCATGCCGCCCAGCGGAACCGATCCCTTGATGGAGCTGGCCTGGCGCCGTTGCTTTGCCGGCGGCTGCCTGGCCGATGTCGAGGTGACGGCTCCGCTGATCGCGCAGCTCCGGGCCCAGACTGAACCGGGGCGCCTGATCTTCGCCGATTCCGCGCGGCGCGAGACGACGCTGCCATTCTCGCCGAACGGGTTGGCATCGGCCCTCGACGCGCTCGGGCAGAACTAGCCCCGGCCGTATCCGGGCGTGGGGGGATATCCCGCACCATGGCGGCCCCCTGTAAATGGGACCTTCCTGGCGTAGACTGGGGCGCCTGGTCGGGCCAGCCACAGAGGAAGTCACGGATGCTCGTCACGATCCCCCAAGTTCTCTCGCGGGAAGAGGTCGCGCATTGCCGGCAGATCCTCGAGGCCGCCGCCTGGGCCGATGGTCGCGCCACCGCGGGCGAGCAATCCGCCCAGGTGAAGTTCAACCTGCAGATACCCGAGGCCAGCCCGGCGGCACGCGAGCTCGGCGACGTCGTCCTGCGCGCCCTTGGCCGCAACGCCATGTTCACCTCGGCCGCGCTGCCCTTCCGCGTCTATCCGCCGATGTTCAACCGCTATGACCTCGGCATGAAGTTCGGCGCGCATGTGGACAATGCCATCCGCGTGGTCCCGAACGCCGGCGGCTTCCGCATGCGGGCCGACATCTCCTCCACGCTCTTTCTCACCGATCCCTCGGAATATGATGGCGGCGAGCTGGTGGTCGAGGACACCTACGGCAGCCAGACGGTGAAGCTCGAGGCGGGCTCCATGGTGGTCTATCCGGCGACGAGCCTGCACCATGTGACAGAGATCACGCGCGGCAGCCGCTGGTCCTGCTTCTTCTGGTCGCAGTCGATGGTGAAGGATGACGGGCAGCGGAGCTTCCTCCACGAGATGGACCTCGCGATCATCCGGCTCCGCCAGGAGCTCCCCGACAATCATCCCAGCGTGCTGACGCTGACCGGCGGCTACCACAATCTGCTGCGGCGCTGGACGGAGATCTGACCCGCAGCGGTAGGGCTGGACACTGACCTTGCCGGATTGTCATTCTTTGGGGCCCATCCTTCGGAGAATGACATGTGGTTCCGGACTGCCCGCGCCGCCCGCGCGGGCCTCGTCGCGCTGACCCTTGCCGGCGCGATGGCCTCCGCCGGCGCGACGACCTTCACCTGGTCCACGGCGAACGACATCCTCGGCCTCGACCCGCATGCCAACAACCATGGCGTGACCAACGCCATGAAGAGCAACATCTACGAGCCCCTGGTCCGCCGGGAGGCCGATGGCTCGCTGGCGCCCGCGCTGGCCGAGCGGTGGGAGATGACGAGCCCGACCGTCTGGCGCTTCCATCTGCGCCATGGCGTGCGCTTCCACGGCGGCGAAGCCTTCACGGCCGCCGACGTGGTTCATAGCCTGGAGCGGGTGCGGCAGAACGACATGGCCTACACGGTCCAGTCCGTCGCCGCCGCGCGCGTGGTGGACGACCACACGCTCGAGCTCGAGACGCGCGGGCCCAATCCGGTTCTGCTGCAGGATCTGACGCTCTTCTTCGTCATGAGCCGGGATTGGATCGAGGCCAATAATGCCTTCGCGGTGGCGCGGTCCGGCCAGCCGGGTGCCACTTCCACCTTCGTGCAGCGGAACGCCAACGGGACCGGCCCTTTCCGGATCCTGGAGCGGCTGCCCGACGAGCGCACCGTGCTCGTTCCCAACCCCGACTACCGCGAGAACTACAATACGGGCATCACCCGCGCGGTCTTCCGGCCTGTCGCCAGCGCACCGACGCGCGTGGCGGCGCTGCTCTCGCGCGAGCTCGACCTGATGTACCACGTGCCGCTGCAGGACATTCCGCGCATCCAGAGCACGCCGGGCATCCGGCTCATGCAGGGGGCCACCGCGCGCACCATCTACCTCGGCATGGACGTGGCGCGGGCCGAGCTCCTCGACCAGCCGGGCACGCCCAATCCGATGCGGGACGTGCGCGTCCGCCGGGCCATGTACCAGGCGATCGACATGGAGACGATCGGCCGGGTGGTGCTGCGCAACTCCACCACCGCCTCCGGCCTGCCGATCGGGCCGGCGGTGACCGGCTTCGACCCGGCGGCCAATGAGCGGCTGCGCTTCGATCCGCCGGCGTCGCGCCGCCTGCTGGCAGAGGCCGGCGTGGCCAATTTCCGGCTCACGCTCGGTTGTCCCAACAACCGCTACGTGAACGACGAGGCGATCTGCCAGTCCGTGGTCGCCATGCTCCAGCGCGTCGGCATCCAGGCGCGGCTGGACGCGATGCCCCTGGGCCGCTTCCTGCAGCGCGGCGCGAACAAGGAGTTCCAGTTCTGGATGCTGGGCTGGACTGCGGGCAATTTCGACATCACCAATCCGGGCCGCGAATTGCTGGGCGAGGGGTCCTTCAACTGGGGGGGCTTCTCGGATCCCCGGATGGAGCAGCTGCTGGGGCAGATCGGCGTGGAGACGGATCCGGCGAAGCGCCAGGAGCTTTCGCGCGCCTACTGGGCCCGCTTCCGCGAGCTGCTGCCGCTGATTCCGCTGCACCAGGAGCCGCAGATGTTCGGCGTGCGGGAGACGGTGGCGGCGTTCCAGATGCGGGTCAGCGAGGATCTGGAGCTCCGGGGCGTCCGCATGCGGGCGCCGTGACGTCAGCTACAGATCGAGCGTGAACTGCAGCGTCGCCAGGCGGGCATAGAGCCCGCCCTGCGCGACGAGGTCCTCGTGCCGGCCCTGGGCCGTGATGCGCCCCGCCTCCAGCACCACGATCCGGTCGGCACGCCGCACGGTCGCCAGGCGATGCGCGATCACCAGCGTCGTGCGGTCCTGTGAGAGATGCGCGAGCGCCTTCTGCACCGCCTGCTCGGATTCCGCATCGAGCGCGCTGGTGGCCTCGTCCAGCAGCAGCACCGGCGGGTCGCGCAGGATGGCGCGGGCAATGGCGACGCGCTGGCGTTGACCGCCGGAGAGCATGACGCCGCGCGCACCGAGCGGGCTCGCATAGCCCTGGGGCAGGGCGGCGATGAAGTCATGTGCCGAGGCCGCACGGGCCGCAGCCTCGACCTCGGCCTCGGAGGCGTCGGGGCGGCCGTAGCGGATGTTCTCCGCGGCACTCGCGCTGAAGATGACCGGCTCCTGCGGAACCAGTCCGAGACGGCGGCGGAGGTCGGCGGGGTCGAGCGTGCGGATGTCCACGCCATCCATCGTCACGCGGCCTTCCGTGGGGTCGTAGAAGCGCAGCAGCAGCTGCAGCACCGTCGTCTTGCCGCCACCCGAAGGGCCGACCAGGGCGACCGTCTCACCCGGCTCCACGCTCAGGGAGAACTTCTCGAGTGCCGGCGTATCGGGACGGGTCGGGTAGTGGAAGGTCACCTCCTCGAAGGCGAAGCGTCCCTGCGGCTGCCGAGGCAGGAGGGCAGGGCTGGGCGGCGCGGTGATGGAGGGCCTTGTCTCGATCACCTCGACGAGGCGGTCGGCCGCCGCGGCGGCCCGCTGGATCTCGCCCCAGAGCTCGCTCATCATCGCGCCGTTATTGGCCAGCAGCACGGCATAGAAGACGAAGGCGGAAAGCTCGCCGCCGGACATGCGCCCGCTGATGACGTCGTGGCCGCCGATCCAGAGGCTGAGCGTGATGGCGCCGAAGCCCAGCAGCACGACGCTCAGGATCAGCACGGCCCGGGAGCCCACGCGGCGCAGCGCGGCCGCGACCGATTCCTCCACCTGTGCCGAATAGCGCCGGCGCTCGCTGGGCTCGTGGGTGAAGGCCTGCACGACGCGCAGGCCGTTCAGCGTCTCCTCCGCCGTCGCGGCGAGGTCGGCGATGCGCTCCTGCGCGGTGCGGGAGAGGCGGCGCTCCCGCCGGCCGAAGAGGATCAGGGGAACGAGCACGAAGGGCAGGATGACGACGACGACGCCGGCAAGGCGCGGGCTTGTCATCACCAGCATCGCCAGCGCCCCGGCCGCCGTCAGGGCCGAGCGCAGCCCCATGGAGATGGCCGAACCGATGAGCGATTGCAGCAGCCCGACATCGGCCGTCATGCGGCTCAGGATGTCGCCCGTGCGGGCCGTCTCGAAATAGGCGGGCGAGAGGCTCAGCACATGGTCATAGACGGTGCGGCGGAGATCCGCGCCCACGCGCTCGCCCAGCCACGAGACGAGGTAGAAGCGCGCCGAGGAAGTGACCGCCAGCGCCGCCACGACGGCGAACATCAGCAGCGCGGAGCGGTTCAGGCCCTCGGGGCTGGCCTCGGAGAAGCCTTCGTCGACGAGGTGCCGTACGCCCTGGCCGATCATCAGCAGCAGGCCGGCCGCCAGTAGCAGGGCCACCGCCGCGCCGACCACCCGCCCCGTATAGGGTCTGAGATAGGGCAGGATCATGCGCAGCGAGGCGACGTTGCGGCTGCGGACGGCGAGGGGCTCGGTCATGCGCGCCCATCCTGGCACGGATGGCGCGCGCTGGCAGGCCGGCGCCTGCGGGAAGGCTCAGCCGTAGCGGGACACCGCGAGGTCGGCCGTCTCGATTTCCGGCTTCTGGCCGGAGACGAGATCGGCCAGGACGCGGCCGGAGCCGCAGGCCATGGTCCAGCCCAAGGTGCCATGGCCGGTGTTGAGGAACAGGTTCGGGTACTTCGTCGCGCCGATGATCGGCGTGCCGTCCGGCGTCATCGGCCGCAGCCCGGTCCAGAAGGTGGCGCGGGGGATGTCGCCGCCCTGGGGGAAGAGGTCGCCCACCGAATATTCCAGCGTGTCGCGTCGCGCCTGCCGCAGGGCGAGCGAGAAGCCCGAGAGCTCGGCCGTGCCGCCCACGCGGATGCGGTCGCCGAGGCGCGTGATCGCGACCTTGTAGGTCTCGTCCATCACGGTCGACACCGGCGCGGCCTCCGGATTGGTGATGGGAACGGTGATCGAGTAGCCCTTGACCGGATAGACGGGGATCGAGATGCCCAGCGGCTTCACCAGGGCGGTGGAGTAGCTGCCGGCCGCGACCACGTAGCGATCGGCGGTGAAGGTGCCCTGGTCGGTCTCGATGCCGCTGATCGCGCCGCCCTCCGTGAGGAGGCGCCGTACGGTCACGCCCTGGCGGAAGGTGACGCCAGCGGCCGTCGCGAGCTTGGCGAGGTTCTGGGTGAAGACATGCGCGTCGCCCGTCTCGTCGCCCGGTAGGCGCAGTCCGCCCAGGAACTTGCCGGGGACGCGGGCGAGGGCGGGCTCGGCGCGGACGCAGCCGGCGGCGTCCAGCAGCTCGTAGGGCACGCCCTCCTTCTCGAGGACGGCCGTGTCGGAGCCCACATGGTCCAGCTGCTTCTGCGTGCGGAAGAGCTGCAGGGTGCCCTGCATGCGCTGGTCGTACTGAATATCGGTCTCGGCCCGCAGGTCACGCAGCATGTCGCGGCTGTATTCCGCGACGCGCACCATGCGGCGCTTGTTCACGGCATAGGCGGCCTCGGTGCAGTTCGCGAGCATCCGCACGAGCCAGGAGCAGAAGGCGAGATCGATCTGCGGGCGGATGACCAGCGGGCGATGCTTCATCAGCAGCCACTTGACCGCCTTCACCGGTACGCCGGGGCCGGCCCAGGGCGCCGAATAGCCGGGCGAGACCTGGCCCGCATTGGCGAAGCTCGTCTCCATGCCGGGGGCGGGCTGACGGTCGATCACCGTCACCTCATGACCGGCGCGCGCCAGGTACCAGGCGCTGGTCACGCCGACCACGCCGCTGCCCAGGACCACGATGCGCATGGAGACACTCCAGAAGGGGAAAGCTTGAGGATAGGGCCGCAGCATCGCGCGTTTCCGTGCGAAGAATGACGGATTCGCCGAGTTCCGTGCCCTGTCTTGCAAGATTCTGCGAAGAAACCGCAAAATAAGCGGATGCACGCACTCGACGAGATCGACCTGGCCATGCTGCGCCACCTGCGGGAGGACGCGCGCATCACCAATGCCGCGCTGGCCCAGGCCGTGGGCCTTTCCTCCTCGGCCTGCCTGAGGCGCCTGCGACTGATGGAAAGCCGCGGCGTCATCCGCGGCTACACGGTCCTGCTGGAGGAGCAGGCGGAGCCAGGGCTGGTCACCGTCATCGTGCAGATCACCCTCGACCGGCAGACCGACCAGCACCTCCGCCGTTTCGAGGAGGCGGTGCGCCGCTGCCCGGAGGTGCGGCAGTGCTTCCTGATGACCGGCGTGGCCGACTACCTGCTGCGCGTGGAGGCGCGCGATGCCGCGGATTACGAGCGCATCCACAAGGAACAGCTCAGCCGCATGCCCGGCGTCTCGCGGATCCATTCGAGCTTTGCGATCCGCGCGGTGATCCGGGGTTAGCCCACCAGCCGGTTGTTTTCGCTGGCATCCATTTCTTCGCAGGTGCAGCATCGCGGGATGCCCGATGCGACGCCCCCGCCTTCGCTTCTCGACGACCTCCTGGCCCGGCTCCAGGCCGCGCGGCTTGCCTCGTCGCAGGATCCCTTTGGCGACCCGGTCCTGCTGCTGGCGCTGGCCATCAGCCGGCGGCTGGATGACGGCTCGCTGGACATGGGCGGGCTGGAGGGCCTGGTCCAGGACCTGTCGGACGACGCGGCCGCGGGGCGCGCGAGGCGGCTGGCGGCCTATCTCGGCCACGTACCAGGCACGCCGGCCGAACGGGCGCTGGAAGCCGTTGCTGCCCGGCTGGTGCGCCCCGATCCCTTCGACAGCCCGGTCCCCTTCGCGGCCTTCAAATCCTCCGTCGAGCGCACCTGCTTCGCCGCCGTCTTCACCGCGCATCCGACCTTTTCGCTGCCGGCTTCGACGGGCGCGAAGCTGGCCGAGGCCGCCACGACCGGCGAGCCGCCGCCCCGCGGCCTGCCGCACCGGCCGGCGCCGGTGGACCTGCGCGAGGAATTCAACCAGGCCAATGCGGCCATCCTGCGCGGCCGCGATGCGCTGGACCGCCTGGCCGAGGCGCTGTTCAGCGCGGCGAAGGCCATCTGGCCGGACCGCTGGCACCTGGTCGCGCCGCGGCCGGTCGTGCTGACCTCCTGGGTCGGCTATGACACGGATGGCCGCACCGATATCGGCTGGTGGGACACGCTGCGGCTGCGCCTCGACATGAAGCGCTATCAGCTCGAGCGGCTTTCGGGCCAGGTCGAGCCGTTGGGCGAGATCGCCCAGCCCCTCCGCGCACGCCTCGCGGAAGCGCTGGAAGCCGTCGCCCGCCAGGCGGCGGCCGTGCCGTCACGCCCCGATCCGGAATCGGTCCAGAAGCTGTCCGGCGAGATGGTCCTGAACCGGGAGGCGGCGATGACCGATCTCTCGGCGCTGCTGCCGCTCTTCGACGCAGCGCTGGCGGCGGCCCCGGATGAGGCGGCGCGGATGACGCTCGTCGTCGCGCGGGCAGGGCTGGTGGCGAACGGCCTCTCGCTCGCGCACACGCATTTCCGGCTGAATGCGGCGCAGCTGCACAATGCGATGCGCCAGCGGCTGGAGATCGTCACCTCGCCCGACGACCTCTCCCAGCGGCGCGGCCTGCTGGGGCAGATCAACGCGGCGCTGACGGGCATGGAGACGCAGCCGGTCGATTTCGGCGGCCTCTTCGCCGAGCAGTCCTCGGCGGCGAAGCTGATGATGAGCATTGCCCAGATCGTGAAGCACGTGGACGGCTCCATCCCCATTCGCTTCCTGATCGCCGAGACCGAGACGGGCTACACGCTGCTGGCCGCGCTCTGGCTCGCCCGGCACTTCGGCGTCGACCGCCATATCGAGATCTCGCCGCTCTTCGAGACCGCGACGGCGTTGGAGCGCGGCGAGCGTGTGCTGGACGAGGCGCTGCGCAGCCCGCATTTCCGCGACTATCTGCGTCAGCACGGCCGCCTCTGCCTGCAATTCGGCTATTCCGACAGCGGCCGATATGTCGGGCAGCTGGCGGCCTCCTACCTCATCGAGCGGTTGAAGCTGCGCCTTGCCGACCTCCTGAAGAGGCACGGCATGTCGGATATCGAGCTCGTGCTCTTCGACACGCATGGCGAGAGCATCGGCCGGGGCGCCCATCCGCAGAGCCTGGCCGATCGCCTCGACTATCTCTTCCCGCCCCAGGCCCGCCATGCGCTGAGCAAGGCCGGCTTCGCGGTGCGCGAGGAATCCAGCTTCCAGGGCGGCGATGGCTATCTGCTCTTCGGCACGGCGGCGCTGGCGCAATGCACCATCGCGCGCATCGCCGAGCATGCCTTCCGCCGACCCAAGGACACCAACGACCCCATCTATGCCGAGGCCGATTACGGCGCCGATTTCTTCGCGACGGTGCGCCGCGAATTCGGCCAGCTGGTCGAGGATCCCGGCTATGCCGCGCTGCTCGGCGGTTTCGGTCCGGGCCTTCTGGAGAAGACCGGCTCGCGACCCTCGGCACGGCAGTCGGATCTCGGCGGGCCGGTGCGCATCACCCATCCCTCGCAGCTGCGCGCCATCCCGAACAATGCGATCCTGCATCAGGTCGGCTGGCTGGCGAATTCGCTGCACGGGCTCGGCCGCGCGGCGGCGGCCAATCCGGAGCTCTTCGCGGAACTGCGCGAGAGGTCGCCGCGCTTCGCACGCGCTCTGGCCATGGCGGCCCGCGCCGCCGAATGCTCGGACATCGGCGTGGTGCGGGCGGTCGTGGGCACGCTCGATCCCGGAACCTGGCTCGACCGGGCAGCGGCCACGGCGCGGCCGGGCCGGCGGGAGAAGCTGCTGGCCGTCGCCTCGCCGCTGGACGCGCTCGGCCTCCAGGCGCCGCTCTGGCGGATGTTCCGGCGCCTCCAGGCCGATCATCTCGAGCTGCGCGCCGCCTGGCCGGAGCTGCCGGCGATGCCCGAGCGCCTGGTGCTGCTGCACGCGCTGCGGCTGTCGTTGATCCACCGGCTCTGGCTGCTGGCCATCGAGGTGCCGGAGTTCAGCCCGCGGCATGGCGTGACGCGAGAGGCGGTGATTCAGCGTATCCTCGCCCTGGACGTCCCGCCGGCCCTCGACCTCCTGGGCGAGGTCTTCCCGGCGGCGCCGGATGCCGTGTCGCATCTCGACTTCCATGAGCCCGCGACGCGCGACAGCCGCACCAGCTATGCCCGCGAGCATGAGGAGATCTTCGAGCCCATGCGCCGGATCTTCGCGCTGGTGCTCGGCTGTTCGGCCGCGGTCAGCGAAGAGGTGGGCGCCTTCGGCTGATGCGGTTAGGCTTTCCTTCATGGAAACCCTCACGACCCTCCACGCCGAGATGCCCCCCGCGCAGCGGCGCCCCGTCGTCACCGACTGGTCGCGCGCCAACAAGCGCGGCGATCCGGTGGACTGCTTCCTGGAAGGCCCGTGCTTCGATGCGGAGGGGCGGCTCCATGTTACCGACATCCCGCACGGCCGCATCTTCCGGCTCGACGCGCCGGGCGAGTGGACGTCGGTCGCAGAATACGACGGTGAGCCCAATGGCCTCGCGCTGCATCCGGATGGCCGGCGGATGTTCATCGCCGACTACAAGCAGGGCATCCTCGCTCTCGACCTCGCGACGGGTGCCGTCACGCCGGCGCTCCCCCGCCGGAACAGCGAGCGCTTCAAGGGACCGAATGACCTAGTCTTCGCCCGGAACGGCGATCTCTACTTCACCGACCAGGGCCAGACCGGCCTGCACGACCCGACGGGGCGCGTCTATCGTTGGCGCGCCAATGGTGGGCTCGACCTGCTGATCGCCAATGGGCCGAGCCCCAATGGCCTGGCGCTCTCGGCCGACGAGGAGGTGCTCTTCGTTGGCATGACGCGCGACAATTCCATCTGGCGCGTGCCGCTGCTGCTCGACGGCACCACCTCGAAGGTCGGCCGCTTCGCGAGCTTCCATGGCACCAGCGGACCCGACGGCCTGGCGCTGGACGGGCAGGGCCGGCTGATGGTTTGCCACGCCTCGCTTGGCTGCGTCTTCGTGCTCAGCCCGCAAGGGGAGGTGGTGGCACGGCTGAAGTCGTGCCGGGGGGCCACGGTGACCAATATCGCGCTGCGCGACGGCAAGGCCTTCATCACCGAATCCTCGACCGGCGCCGTATTGGAGGCCGACTGGCCGGGCTAAGCCGCGTCACCGCAACATCATCCCCGCGCTGCCGTCGCTGCGATATCTGCACATTCTCTTCGAGGAGCCTTTGCCATGAGCCCGACCACCCCGCCTTCGACCATCTGGCGGCCGGAAGACCGCGTGGGGGACATGCTGAAGGGCAAGCGCGGCCTCGTCGTCGGCATCGCGAACCGGCACAGCATCGCCCATGGCTGCGCCGCCACGCTGCGCAACCTGGGCGCGGAACTCGCCGTCACCTACCTGAACGAGAAGGCGGAGCCCTATGTCCGCCCGCTGGCCGAGACGCTCGAGGCCTCGCTTTTTCTTCCACTCGACGTCGAGCGGGAAGGGGCGATGGAGGAGGTCTTCGCCACGATCGCAGACAAATGGGGCAAGCTGGACTTCCTCGTGCATTCCATCGCCTACGCGCCTCGCGACGACCTGCATGGCCGCGTCGTGGACTGCTCCTGGCCAGGCTTCGCGCAGGCGATGCAGGTCTCCTGCTGGTCGTTCCTGCGGATGGCGAAGCTGGCCGAGCCGCTGATGACCGAGGGCGGGTCGCTCATCACCATGAGTTATCACGGCGCCGACAAGGTCGTGGACAACTACAACCTGATGGGGCCGGTGAAGGCGGCGCTGGAGGCCGCGACGCGGTATGCGGCGAACGAGCTCGCGCCGCGGAATATCCGCGTCTACGCCGTCTCTCCGGGCCCGCTGCGCACGCGGGCGGCGAGCGGGATCGCCCAGTTCGACGAGCTGGTGGATAGCGCCATCGCCCGCGCCCCGGCGCAGCGGCTGGTGGACATCGCCGAGGTCGGGCGGGTCGTCGCCTTCCTGGTCAGCGGCGCGGCCTCGGGCATGACGGGCGACACCATCTATGTCGATGGCGGCCTGCACCATATGGGCTGAGGATCAGTTGGCGAGGGCGGGCTGGCGCACCGGGTCCAGCCCCGTTCGCCGGATGACGTCGTGCGCGGCGGGCGAGGCGAAGAAGGCGATCAGCGCCCGCGCTGCCTCGGGCTGGGCCGAGCGCGCGCCGATCCCGGCCGAGAAGGTGGTCACGCGCTGGATCGGGTCGGGCAGGGGCCCCACCATCTCGATGCCGGGGATGGGCAGCAGCTCGCTCACCTGCTGCAGGCCGAGCTCCAGCTCGCCGCGGGCCACGACGCTGCCCACGCGCTCGCTCAGGATGCGGCGGGTCTTTGGCAGGACCTGGTCGGCGATGCCGAGGCGCTGCAGCAGCTCGGTCGCGAAGTAGACGCCGCTGGCGCTGGCCGAATAGCCGATGCTGCGCGCGTTCAGCATCGCTTGGCGAAACTCCTCGACGGTGCCGATGCGCGGATGCGGCGTGCCGGCACGCACGGCCAGGGCGATGCGCGATTCCACGAGATCCACCTCGCTGCCCGGCCGGACCTGGCCGTTCCGCACCAGCGCATCCAGCGCCTCGCGGGCGAGGATGACCACGTCGGCCGGCTCGCCGCGCGAAAGGCGCTGCGGGATGGCGTCGGGCGCATTGCCCATGGAGGCGCCATAGGCGGATTCGAGCTTGTTTCCCGAAGCCGCCTCGAAGCTCGGCCCGAGAAGCCGATAGGGCGCCGTGAAGGCGCCCGAAGTCATGACATGGAGGGAGACGCCGGCGGCATGGGCGAAGCGCGGGGCGGCCAGCAGCCCCCCGGCGACCAGGAAATGGCGGCGAAGCATCGTTTCCTCCCTTCGGGCCCGAGGCGAGGCGCCCCGGGGAACCCGTCTCAGCCCTCGATGCGGATATTGGCGCGCTGGATCGCGTCCCTGAAGGCGGCCTGCTGGCGAAGGACGTACTGGTCCATCGCTGCCGCGCTGTGGTGCTGCGGCTCCAGGCCGGCCGCGGCCATCCGGTCGCGCACTTCCTGCTGCCGCATCGCGTTGCCGATCTCGGTGTCGATCCGCTCGATGACGGGCCGTGGAAGGCCGGCCGGGCCCATCAGTCCGATCCAGGCGCCGGCATCGAAGTTCTCGCAGCCCGGCAGGCGGGCCAGCGGCGGCACGTCCGGCGCGAGCACCGAGCCGTCCTTGAGCGAAATGCCCAGCGCGCGAAGCTGGCCGTTGCGGATCAGCGGGCCGGTCCCGGCCAGGGTCTCGACCGAGAAGTTCACATGGCCGCCGGCCACCGCCGTCAGCGCCGGGCCGCTGCCGGCGAAGGGGACATGCACCACGTCGAGGCCCGCGAGGGCGTTGAACCAGGCGGCGATGACATGGGCCGTTGCCCCGGTGCCGGAGGAGGAGAAGGTGTATTTGCCGGGATTGGCGCGCACCAGCGCGACGAATTCCGCCGCCGTCCGGGCCGGGAAGTTCGGCTCGACGACCAGCAGGTAGGAAGAAAGCCCGGTGATGCCGAGATAGGTGAAGTCCCGGGTGGTGTCATAGGGCGTGCGCTGGACGAGCGGGGAGGTGACGATCGGGCCCGTCGAGCCGGCCAGCAGGGTATATCCGTCGGGCGGGGATTTGGCGGCGACGTCGGTGCCGATCATGCCGCCGGCACCGGCCCGGTTCTCGGCGACGAAGGCCTGGCCCATCGTCTCCGACAGGCGCTGCATGACGATTCGCGCGGCGAGGTCGGTGGCCTGGCCCGGCGGCCAGGGGATCACGACCCGGACGGGGCGCTGCGGGAAGGCACCGCTCTGCGCCAGCGCGGCCGGCGCCGCGCCAAGAAGGAAGGGGGCGGCCAGCAGGCCACGACGTTGGAACATGGTCTCTCTCCCGATGCCATGGATTGTGAGCCACGGCCTTGCGGGGGAGATTGCGGGATCGGCGCTCGTTCGCCAACCGGTCATATCTACCTATGGGAGAGAATAATCCTCGATGAACCCGCTTCCGAGCTTCGAGACCATCGCCCTCGAAACCCCTTCGCCGCATGTGCTGGTGGCGCGGCTCAATCGCCCTGAGGTCGCGAATGCGCTGAACACGCAGATGGGGCGCGACCTGCTGGCGCTCTGGACCACGCTGACCGCCGAGCCCGGCGACATCCGCTGCGTCGTCTTCACCGCCACCGGCGGGCGCGTCTTCTGCGCTGGTGGCGACCTGAAGGAGCGCAACGGCATGACCGATGCGCAATGGGTCGCCCAGCATGAGATCTTCGAGCGGGCCTTCCAGGCGTTGCTGGACTGCCCGGTGCCGGTGATCGCCGCCGTGAACGGCCATGCCTATGCGGGCGGGCTGGAAATGGTCCTGTCTTCGGACTTCGCCTATGGCGTGGACACGGCCCGCTTCGCGCTGACCGAGGTGACGATCGGCATCATGCCCGGCGCCGGCGGCACCCAGACCCTGCCGCGCATCGTGGGCGAGCGGCGCGCGAAGGAGATCATCCTGACCGGCACGCCCTTCAACGCCCAGCAGGCGCTGGACTGGGGCATCCTGAACGCCGTCTACTCGGCCGAGGAACTGCTGCCGGCCGCGCTCGCCACGGCCGAGCGCATCGCCGGCAACGCCCCCATCTCGGTGCGGCAGGCCAAGCGCAGCATCCATTACGGGCTGCAGATGGACCTGCGCAGCGGCATGCGCTTCGAGATCGAGGCCTATAACCGCATGGTGCCGACGGAAGACCGGATCGAGGGCATCCGCAGCTTCAACGAGAAGCGGAAGCCGGTCTTCAAAGGACGGTAACGACCGATCGCCACAGGGCGTAGCCCGGAGGCGTGAATCGGCCGGTCAACGATGCCGATCAGGCATTCGCGCGCAGCCAGGCCACGTAGTCGCCGACGCCCTTTTCGAGCGGCGTCGGCGGGTGGGGGTAGCCGGCCTGGCGCAGCTTCGCCATCGGTGCCTCGGTGAAGTACTGGTACTTGCCGCGCAGATCCTCGGGCATGGGCATGAATTCGATGCGCTCGGGCACCTCGAGCGCGGCGTAGACCGCCTTGGTCAGGTCCAGGAAGCTGCGCGCCTGGCCGCTGCCGCAGTTGAACAGGCCCGAGACACCGGGATTGTCCAGCAGCCAGAGCATCACGTTCACGCAGTCGTTCACGTTCACGAAATCGCGCGACTGCATGCCATCGGCCACGCCCTCGCGGTCGGAGGCGAAGAGGCGGGCGGGTTGGCCGGACAGGATCTCGCGATACTTGTGCAGGGCGACGCTCGCCATGCGGCCCTTATGGCCTTCGCGGGGCCCGTAGACGTTGAAGAACTTCAGCCCGGCCCATTGCGGCGGGCGCGGCCGGCCGAGCTGGAGCATCTGCGCCACCCGGCGGTCGAAGAGGTGCTTGGACCAGCCATAGAGGTTCAGCGGTTGCAGCCGCGCGAGCTCCTCGGGCGTCTCCTCGTCCACGAAGCCCTTGTCGCCGTCGCCATAGGTGGCGGCCGAGGAGGCGTAGATGAAGGGGACACCCTGCGCCGCGCACCAGTCCCAGAGCTTCAGCGAGAGGGTGAAGTTGGTCTCGGCCACGAGGTCGCCGTCTCGGACGGTGGTCGCGCTGATGGCGCCCATATGCACGATCGCCCGCGGGCGCATCGCGAGTGCCGCGTCGAGGCCAGAGGGCGGCAGCAGCCCGGCCAGCACGGCTTCGGAGAGGTTGCGCCACTTCTCCTCGTTGCCGAGCTCGTCCAGAACCACCACCTCATCGCCACGGGCGGTGAGAGCTGCGACAAGGTTCGAGCCGATGAATCCGGCGCCGCCGGTGACGAGGATCATATGTGCCCGTTATATCGCCGGGGCGCATGCAGCAAGGAGAGTTCAGATGTTCAAGGATGGCAGGCAGCGGCTGGACGATCTGGCAGGGGTCGCCGGGGGCGCCTTTTCCCTGCTGAGCGGCCTGCGCGCGGAGATGGAGGCCATGGCCAAGGCCCAGACCGAGGCGATCGTTCGCAAGCTGGAGCTGGCGCGCGCCGAGGATCTCGAAGCGGTGATGGAAGTGGCGCGGCGGGCACGGACCCAGGCCGAGGCGCTGGAAATCCGCGTCGCGGCCCTGGAGGCGGAGATCGCCACGCTGAAGGGCGCCGCGTCGGCGGCCACGACGGCCGGGCTGCCCGGCGATGGCGAAAGTCATCCCGGCAACTGAGGCGGGCCGACCAGGAAGAAAGGAAGAGCGCGGCGGCAGTCTTCGTGTAGAAAGAAGCGGGAAACGACTTTCATAACCGGCGAAGAAACGGTCTGGGAGCCTTAGGTCGATGCGAATTCCACTTCTTGTTGCCACGATGGCCGGCCTCATGGCCGGTCACGCCGCTCTGGCGCAGCCTCAGCCCTCCATGACTGGCGGGCGGCCCATCCTGCTGATGGGCGGCTTTCCTGCCGGAACGCAGGCCGACATCTACTGGCGGCTGATCCAGCAGCCCCTTGCCGCCGAGCTGGGGTCGCCCACGGCGGTCGAGGCGCGCACCGGCGCTTCGGGCAACATCGCCCTCGAGGCGACGGCGAGGGCGGCACCCGACGGCACGGTGGTCCTGGCCGCGACCTCGGCCATGCTGGCCATCAACCGGGCCGTGATGCCCTCGATGCCGATCGACACCCAGACGGATCTGGCGCCGGTCATGACGCTCTTCGAGGCCCCGAACGTGCTGGTGGTGAGCGCCGAGAAGCGGCCGCAGTTCACCAATTGCCAGGCGTTGATTTCCGCCGCGCGGGCGGCGCCCGGCCGCCTGAACTATGCCAGCAGCGGCATCGGCGCCTCGACGCATCTCGCCGCCGCGCAGTTCGCGACCGCCGCCAATATCGACGTCACGCATGTGCCCTATCGGGGCGGCCCCTTCGCGATGACCGCGCTCTACCAGGGCGATGCGGACCTCTTCTTCTACCAGTCCGGCCCCGTGCTGGATGACTGGCGGAACGGCCGGGTGCGGCTGCTGGGCATCACCTCCGCCCAGCGGATGCCGAGCCTTCCCGAGATTCCGACCATCGCGGAGGCCTGCGACATGCCGGGCTTCGTCAGCACCACCTGGTACGGCGTGGTGGTGGCCGCCGCGACGCCTCGTCCCATCATCGACCGCCTGCACGCCGCCATCCGCAAGGTGACGGACACGCCCGAGATACGGGCGCGCCTGGAAGGCATGGGCTTTACGATGATGCTGGGTGGCCCGGAGGAGATGCGCGCGCGTCTCGCCGCCGATATCCCGCATTGGGCCGAGGTGGTCCGGCGCTCGGGCGCCCGGCAGCAATGATGGAAAAGGCCGGCCCCTGCGTGGGCCGGCCTTCCCGGTCGCTTACTTGAC
Source organism: Roseococcus pinisoli (assembly GCF_018413645.1). Classification (GTDB taxonomy): domain Bacteria; phylum Pseudomonadota; class Alphaproteobacteria; order Acetobacterales; family Acetobacteraceae; genus Roseococcus; species Roseococcus pinisoli. Next base: position 677,772 of record NZ_JAHCDA010000002.1, on the reverse strand, counting down.
GGCGTGCGGGGGCTCCTTGCCCTCGACCAGCAGCGCGAAGAGGTTGTCCAGCGCGCGGCGGCCCATGGCGTCGCGCGTCTCGATGGTGGCGCTGCCCAGATGCGGCAGCAGGGCCACGTTCTCCAGCTTGAAATAGCCGGGGTTCACGACCGGCTCGCCGTCATAGACGTCGAGGCCCGCGGCGCGGATATGGCCGGAGGCGAGGGCCGCGATCAGCGCCTCGTCATCCACGCTGCCGCCGCGGCCGGAATTCACGACCAGGCTGCCCTTCTTCATCTTGGCCAGCCGCTCCGCGTTCAGCCACTTGCGCGTCGCATCGCCGCCCGGGACGTGCATGGAGATCACGTCGATCGTGGAAAGGAACTTGTCGTCGTCGTCGTGATAGACGGCGCCGAGCTCCAGCTCCGGCGGCAGCTTGTTGATGTCGCGATAGTGGATCTCCATCGAGAAGCCGCGCGCCATCTGCGCCAGCTCGCGCCCGATGCGGCCCATGCCGAGGATGCCCAGCTTCTTCTTCTCGAGCGTCACGCCCATGAGCTGGGTCGGCGCCCAACCTTCCCACTTGCCGGCGCGGACAAGGCGCTCGCCCTCACCGGCGCGGCGCGCCGCCATCAGCATGAGCGTCATGGCCGTCTCGGCGGTGGCGAAGCTCAGCACGTCCGGCGTGTTGGTCACCGTGATGCCGCGCGCCTTGGCCGCCTTCACGTCGATGTGGTCGTAACCCACGCTGAAGGTCGTGATGATCTTCACCGAGGCGGGCAGGGCCGCGATGGCCTCGGCGTTCATCGGGTCGCCGGCGGCGATCAGCACGCCCTCGGCCTTCGCCTCATTGGCGCGCTTGGCGATCTCGGCCCCGCTGCGGAACCAGGGATCGTCCTTCGTGTTCAGCCGCGCATCGAAATCCTGGGCGGCCCGGGCCTCGATGGCTTCGGGAAGCTTGCGCGTGATGAGCAGAACGGGCTTTGGCATGACGTTTTCCTGGTCATTCTGAAATTCAACGTCAGCATAACGTCCATAGGCCGGCTTGCCAGGGGGGATCGGTCGCGGCAGGGTCCGGAACGATTTCTTCGAAGGGTGTTGGCGGTATGGATCTCGGTCTCAAGGGCAAGCGCGCACTGGTGATGGGGGCCTCGAAGGGCCTCGGGCGATCGATCGCGAATGCGCTGGCGGCGGAAGGCGCGGCCCTGGTCATCAGCGGGCGCGACCAGGCGAGCCTCGACGTCGCGGCGCGCGAGCTGGTGTCGCTCGGCGCGGCCTCCTGCGTGGGCATTCCGGCCGACGTGGCCGAGGGCGCGCAGATCGACGCGCTGGCCGATGGCGCGGTGAAGGCGATGGGCGGCGTGGACATCCTGGTCCAGAACCACGGCGGCCCGCCGCCGGGCCCCGCGCTGGAGCTGACCGAGGAGGCGATGGCCACCTGGTTCCCGCGCATCGTGCTGGCCCCGCTGCGCATCACGAACCGCCTGCTCCCCGGCATGCGCGAGCAGAAGTTCGGCCGCATCATCAATGTCGGCAGCACGGGCATGTTCCAGCCGATTCCCAACCTCGTGCTCAGCAACGCGCTGCGGGCGAGCGTGATGGGCTGGATGAAGACCCTCTCGGCCGAGGTCGCGCATGAGGGGATCACCTGCAACATCGTGGCCCCCGGCGCGATCCGCACCGACCGCAGCCTCGAGACGGCGGCCGGCCTCGCCAAGCGCGCGGGCAAGACGGTGGACGACGTGATCGCCGAGCGCAGCAAGACCATCCCCGCGGGCCGCTACGGCCTGCCGAGCGAATACGGCCCGCTGGTCGCCTTCCTGTGCAGCGCGCAGGCCGCCTACATCACGGGCGAGATCTTCCGCATCGACGGCGGCATGGTGCGCGGATGGTAAGCAACGCCCGCCTGGCCGTCGACATCGGCGGCACCTTCACCGACGTCGCCGTCGAGGCCGTCACCGACGAGGATCATGTCTCCCGCTGGACTGCGAAGGTCCTGACCACGCCGCACGCGCCGGAACTCGGCGTGCTGGAGGGCGTGCGGACCGTGCTGGCCAAGGCCGGCCTGCAGCCCTCGGACATCGTGCTGCTCATCCATGGCACCACGCTGGCGACCAATGCGCTCATCGAGCGCAAGGGCGCGAAGACGGCGCTGCTGACCACCGAGGGCTTCCGCGACGTCCTCGCCCTGGGCAACGAGAGCCGATACGACCAGTACGACCTCAACATCGAGCTGCCGCAGCCCCTGGTTCCGCGCCGCTGGCGCCTGCCGGTGCCCGAGCGCCTGGACAACACCGGCAAGGTCCTGCTGCCTCTCGACGAGGCGGCGGTCCGTGCGCATGTGCCCTTCCTGAAGGCCGAGGGGATCGAGAGCCTCGCCATCGGCTTCCTGCACGGCTTCGTGAACCCCGCTCATGAGAAGCGCGCGGCGGAGATCATCCGTTCGGAATGGGCCGACCTGCCCATCTCGCTGAGCTCCGAGGTGAGCCCCGAGATGCGCGAGTGGGAGCGCTTCAGCACCACCGTCGCCAATGCCTATGTGCAGCCGCTGATGGCGAGCTATCTCGCGCGGCTGGAGAAGGGGCTGCGCGCTGGCGGTCTGGCGGCACCCATCTTCCTGATGCTCTCGGGCGGCGGGCTGACCACGATCGAGACGGCCTCGCGCTTCCCGATCCGTCTGGTGGAAAGCGGCCCGGCGGGCGGCGCCATCTTCTCGGCCTATGTCGCGCGCCAGCGTGGCTTCGAGAAGGTGTTGAGCTTCGACATGGGCGGCACCACCGCCAAGGTCTGCCTCATCGACGACTTCGCCCCCCAGGCGAGCCGTACCTTCGAAGTCGCGCGCGTCGGCCGCTTCCGCAAGGGCTCGGGCCTGCCGCTGCGCATCCCCGTCATCGAGATGGTGGAGATCGGCGCCGGCGGCGGCTCGCTCGCGCATCTCGACAGCATGGGGCGCATCCAGGTGGGGCCGGAATCCGCCGGCGCCGATCCGGGCCCGGCCTGCTACGGCCGCGGCGGCACCCATCCGGCGGTGACGGACGCGAACCTCACCCTCGGGCGCTATGACGCGGCGGCCTTCGCGGGCGGCTCGCTCGCCCTGAAGACCGCGCCCGCCGAGGCGGCACTGGTCGAGCATGTCGGCAAGGGGCTGGGCCTCGAGGCCGGCATGGCCGCGCTCGGCGTGGTCGAGATGGTGGACGAGAACATGGCCAATGCGGCCCGCGTCCATGCCATCGAGAGCGCCAAGTCCTATGACGGCCGTGCCGTCATCGCCTTTGGCGGCGGCGGGCCGGTGCATGGCTATCGCGTGGCGGAGAAGATCGGCGTGAAGCGCCTGCTGGTGCCGAGCGGCGCCGGCGTGGGCTCGGCCATCGGCTTCCTCCGCGCCCCCGTCGGCTACGAGGTGGTGAAGAGCCTCTACACCCGCTTCGGCAGCTTCGATGTGGTGGGCGTGAACGCGCTGCTGGCCTCCATGAGCGAGGAAGCGTCGAGGGTCGTGGCCGAGGGCAGCTTCGGCGCTCCCACGGCCGAGCATCGCATCGGCTACATGCGCTATGTGGGGCAGGGACATGAGATCGCCGTCGTCCTGCCCGTGCGCCCGCTTACCGACGCCGATGTCGCGGAGATCCGCGCGGCCTATGACGCGGAGTACACGCGCTTCTACGACCGCCCGGTCCCCGGCTCGGATGTCGAGGTGCTCAGCTTCGCGGTCACGGTCGCGACGGTGCTGGAGGGGGTCGAGCCCGCGGCCGAGGTCGCCGATGCGCCCGCCCCCGCGCCCATCCGGGTGCAGCAGGTGCGCGACACGGCGACGGGTATCGTCGCGCCCTGGAATGTCTACGACCGGACGGCGATGAACCCGGGCGCCACCGTGCCTGGCCCCTGCATCGTGGCCGAGGACGAGACGAGCACGCTGGTCGGCCCCGGCTGGAGCTGCCGGATGGACGGCCTGGGATACCTGGAACTGACGCGGGGAGATGCGTGATGAATGCCCTCGAAAAGATCCAGCGCCAGATCCAGTGGAACCGCCTCATCGCGGTGGTCGAGGAACAGGCGCAGACGATGATCCGCACCGCCTTCAGCACCACGGTGCGTGAGGCGGGCGATCTTTCGGCCGGCATCTTCGATCTTGAGGCGCGGATGCTGGCACAGGCCGTCACCGGCACGCCGGGCCACGTCAACTCCATGATGGAGAGCGTCGGGCACTTCCTGAAGAAGTTCCCGGCGGCCGGCATGAAGCCGGGCGACCACTACATCACCAACGATCCCTGGCTCGGCACCGGGCACCTGCACGATCTCACCGTCGTCACCCCAGCCTTCCGCAACGGCAAGATCGTCGGCCTCTTCGCCAATACCGCCCATATCATCGATATCGGCGGTCTCGGCATGGGGCCGGAGGGGCGCTCGGTCTTCGAGGAAGGCCTCTACATCCCCATCGTGAAGTGCTTCGACCAGGGGCAGCCCAACGAGACCTTCTTCGACTTTATCCGCGTCGGCTCGCGTACGCCGGTGGAGCTCGAGGGCGACATCTATTCGCTCTGCGCCTGCAACGACGCCGGCGCCAAGCGGCTCGTCGAGATGATGGACGAGTATCAGATGGAGGGCCTGGACGACCTGGCCGGCTTCATCTTCGACAGCAGCCTCGCCGCCACCGAGGCGGAGATCGCGAAGCTCCCTAAGGGCCAGGTCTGGCAGGCGGAGATCCGGTCGGACGGCTACGAGGCGCCGGTCACCCTCAAGGCGGCCATGCGCGTCGAGGGCGACAAGATCATCGTCGACTATGCCGGCACATCGGGCCTTTCGACGCGCGGCATCAACGTGCCGCCGGCCTATTGCCGCGCCTATTCCTGCTTCGGCATCAAGTGCGTCGTGGCGCCCGAGATCCCGAACAACTGGGCCAGCCTTTCGCCCTTCGTGATGGAGATCCCCGAGGGCACCATCCTGAACGCGCCGCGCCCCTATCCGGTCAGCGTGCGGCATGTGGTGGGCCAGCTGCTGCCCGACCTCATGATGGGCTGCCTCGCCCAGGCGGTGCCCGATCGCGTGAATGCCGAGGGCAGCTCGGCCCTGTGGAACCCGCCGCTGCGTGGCGGTGCGCAGGTCAGCGGGCAGGACGCCGAGGTCGAGGACTTCGAGATCATCACCTTCAATTCGGGCGGCACCGGTGCGCGCCCGACGAAGGACGGCCTCGACGGCATCGCCTTCCCCTCGGGCGTGCGGACCATGCCGGTCGAGGCGACGGAGAATGTCGCGCCCGTGATCTTCTGGAAGAAGGAGCTGCGGCCCGACAGCGCCGGCGCTGGCAAGACGCGGGGCGGCTTCGGCCAGATCATGGAGATCGGCGCGAAGAAGAACGCGGAATTCGCCGTGAACGCGATCTTCGACCGCGTGGCCAATCCGCCCAAGGGCCGCTTCGGCGGCGGGGTGGGTGCCAATGGCTGGGTCGGGCTGGACGATGACAACGGTACCGTCCTTCGTTCCAAGGGCTTCCAGGTGGTCCCGAAGGGGCGGCACCTGCTGCTCCTGCTGCCGGGCGGCGGCGGCATGGGTGATCCGAAGCAGCGCGACCCGGCACTTGTGGCGCGCGACGTGGCGGACGGGTTGATCAGCCCGGCCGAGGCGAAGCGCCTCTACGGCGCCTGACGGCGTTCCCCCGGGGCCGCGTGAGGCCCCGGGATCGCCTGCCTCAAGGCTCGCTCAGCAGGTCTTCCATGCGATCGACCAGGAAGTCCGGCTGCGCCGCGGCGAGGGTTTCCCGTGCGGCATAGCCCCAGGTGACGGCGACAGCGCGCGCGCCCACGGCGCGGGCGGCCTCGATATCCCGTAATTCGTCGCCCACGCAGAGCGTCCGGCCCGGCTCCGCGCCGGCCTGCCGGATCAGTCGCCGAAGCTTGCGCGCCTTGCCGAAGAGCGCGGCGCCGCCCTCGAAGTGGCGAACATGCATCGCGCTTTCGCCGAGGATGCGGCGGATATTCGCCTCGGAATTGGAGCTCGCGACGGCCAGCGGCGCCCGTGCGGCCATCCGCCGGAGCAGCGCCGGGGTGCCGGGGAAGAGCGGGATGAGCGCCGCATCCTCCGCCACGCGCCGGCGCAGGTGCCGGGCGATGAAGGGAAGCTTCCAGCGCGCGACGCCCAGGAAGCGCAGGATGGAGGCCGTATCCATCCGCCGCAGCCGCTCCATTTCAGCCTCATCGACCTCGCGGAACTCGAAGCGCCGCGCGACCTGGTTGAGCTCCTGGGCGAACCACGGCGCGCTATCCGCGAGCGTCCCGTCGAAATCGAGAATGACGAGGCTCGGGCGAAACGCGGAAAGGTCGGGCATGCGGGCGTCAGCCGCCCATGGCGGTGCCGACGAGATCCCGTTCGCCTCGCGTCATGTGCAGCCCGAGCTTGGTGCGGCGCCAGAGCACATCCTCGGCGGTGAAGGCCCACTCCTCGCGCCGCATCCAGTCCAGCTCCGCCTCGGTGAGGCCGGCGGCCAGGGTCTCGCCCGGCCCTTGGGCGAAGACACGGGGCAGATCGCTGCCATGGGTCCGCACCAGGCGGGGCAGGGTGGCGGGGTCGAGGAGGGGCAGGGCCCGCGCCATCTCGCGGGCGAATTCCGCGCGGCCGAGGCCGCCCAGATCGCCGCCCGGCAGCACGGCGCCGGCCGTCCAGCCTGCGCCAGCATGGCCGAGGGCATGGCCGATCTTGCCCGCGGCCTCCTCGGCCAGTCGGCGGTAGGTGGTGATCTTGCCGCCATAGACGCTCAGCAGCGGCGCGGCCTCCTCGTCGAGCTTCAGGACATAGTCGCGGGTCACGGAGGAGGGATCTGCCGCGCCGTCGTCGAAGAGGGGGCGGACGCCGGAATAGGTCCACACGATCTCGGCCGGCGTGATCGTCCGCCTGAACTGCGCCGAGACGGCGGCACAGAGATAGGCGGCCTCCTCCGGCGTGCAGAGCGGATGGGCGGGGTCGCCTTGGTGCGGCACGTCGGTTGTGCCGACGAGGCTGAACTGGTCCTCATAGGGGATGACGAAGACCACCCGCCGGTCGTCATTCTGCAGGATGAAGGCGTGCTCGCCGTCATAAAGGCGAGGCAAGATGATGTGGCTGCCCCGGATCAGCCGAACCGCGCCGGGCTTGCGCGCATGCGCCAGGTCCAGCGCCTGCTGTACCCAGGGCCCGGCGGCGTTCACGAGGCCGCGCGCGCGGACATGCTCCTCCGATCCGTCAGGGCCCCGAAGCGTGACCTCCCAATGGTCGGCATGGCGGGTCGCGCCCTCGAAGCGCGTGCGCGGGCGGATATCGGCCCCGCGCGAAGCCGCGTCCCGGGCGTTCAGGAGGACAAGCCGGCTGTCCTCCACCCAGCCGTCCGAATAGGCGAAGGCGTGGGTGATCGCGGGCTTCAGCGCCGTGCCCATCGGATTGCTGGCCGTACGGAAGGATTCAGCGCCAGGCAGCGAGGTCCGCCGGGCGAGGTGGTCGTAGAGGAAAAGGCCCGCCCGGATCATCCAGCGCGGCCGCATCTCCGGCCGGTGCGGCAGGACGAAGCGCAGGGGCCACATGATATGGGGCGCCATGCGCATCAGCACCTCGCGCTCCCCCAGCGCCTCGCGCACGAGCCGGAACTCGTAATGCTCGAGGTAGCGCAGCCCACCATGGATCAGCTTGGAGGAGGCGGAGGAGGTAGCCTGGGCCAGGTCCCCCTGCTCAGCGAGGAGGACGGTATGGCCGCGTCCGCTCAGGTCGCGGGCGATCCCCGCGCCATTGACGCCGCCGCCGACCACCAGGATGTCGAAGCTCCGCATTCCCGGAGGATGAGGGCGGGCGTGCGGAATGGGAAGTCAGGCGTGGCCGACGGGGCCCAGGCTCTCGAGATTCGTGGCCCGGACGACCGACGCGAAGAGCCGCAAGGCATCGGGCCCGCCGCGGTCCCGCAGGGCGCCGTCTTCCATTTCCAGGGCCAGGAGCTCGGCATGCTCGGCCAGCATCTCGGCCGCGCGGCGCAACGCCTCCCGGGCGAGGACGAGCTGCAGATCGTCCGGCATCTGCTTCCAGTCGGGCGGCATCGGATGTTCCATCGCTTTGCCCGCCCTTCTGGCGGTGGTCACCAAGCCCAACGGCGCGTCGGACGCCGTAGGCCTAGCTGGCTGGCCTTAACAAAGGCTTTCAGGAAAAGCGGACCAAGACCTTCCCAAGTCCTTCGAAAGCCACGACGACCTCGCAGGGGCCATCGAGCCAGATCGGCGGCGTGACGGAGCCGAGCCAGACGACCTGGCCCTTGCGTAGCCCGCCGAAGACCTCGGCTGCGCCCGAATTGGCCAGCCAGGCCAGCGCCTCCATCGGGTGGCCCAGCAGGTCGCGCCCATGGCCGGCGCCCTTGGAGACCCCGTCCACCGTCAGCTCGCCGCGCATGGCGCCCAGGTCCAGACTCCGCCAGTCGGCATGCGGCGTGCCCAGGACGCCTGCGGCATGGAACACCTGGTCGGCGATGAGCGTGGGCGTGCCGAGAATGGCGAGGTCGCCATAACGCTTCTCGACGATCTCGATGGCGGGAAAGACCTCGGCGACGGCCGCCGTGGCCTGCTCCCGGGTGGTGGGGCCGAAGGGCAGATCGGCGCCCAGGCGCACGCCCACCTCGCATTCGACGCCCACGTTCAGGAAGTCCTGGAAGGGCAGGGTGACCCCGTTGGCCTTGAGACTGCTGGCGGGCACGAAGCCCGCGGCCGGATGCGGAAGGCCGAGATAGTCCTGCATCTGCTTGGTGGTGGCGCCGATCTTGAAGCCGGCGGGTGCCTCCGCACCCAGCAGCTCCGCGACCTGCCGCTGGAGGGCGTAGCCCTCGGCTAGGCTTTTCGGGGCCCGGGCCTCGAGCGGCGCCAGGATCTGCTTCGACGTCCTCGCCTTGACGATGAGGTTTGCCGCTTCACTCATGCGATTACTCCCTTGCCAGTTCGTAGAGGGCGACGGCGGCGGCGGCGGAGACGTTCAGGCTCTCCATGGCGGGGCGGATCGGCAGCCGCACCAACTCGTCGCAGTTTTCGCGCGTCAAGCGGCGCATGCCCTCGCCCTCGGCCCCGAGCACGAGGGCCACGCGGCGGCCCTTCAGGCCGGACTGCGCCAGCGTCACCGGGCCGGCGGCTTCCAGCCCCACCACCCAAAGGCCGGCCTTCTTGAGGAGGTCGAGCGCGCGGGCGAGGTTCACCTCGCGCAGGACGGGCACGGTCTCGATCGCGCCGGAGGCGGCGCGGGCCAGCAGGCCAGTCTCATGCGGCGCATGGCGGTCCTGCACGACGATCGCTGCCGCGCCGAAGGCGGCAGCCGAGCGCAGGATGGCGCCCACGTTGCGGGCATCCGTCACCTGGTCGAGCACCAGGACCGGGCCGGTCGATTGCTCGAGCACCTGCTCCATGGAGGGGGGCTCCAGCGGATCGGCCAGAAGCGCCGCGCCCTGATGGATGGAATCGGGCGGCAGAAGGCCATCGAGCCGGGGCCGCTCCACGATCTCGGGCACCACGCGCCAGGGCGGCGAAAAGCGCTCGGCCAATTCCTGCTCGGCGCCGCGCGTCACGAGAAGCCGGCGCAGCCGCCGTTCCGGATTGGCGAGCGCCGCGGAAACGGCGTGCAGGCCGTAGAGCCAGGTTCCGACTTCGGCATTGGAAGCGGCATCCGGCGTGGAGCGATGGCGGGGGCGGCGGTGTTGGCGCATTCCGTCATGAAGCGCGGGCGGGCCAAGCTGGCAAGCGGTCGCGGCCTGCTTTAGAAGGCTCCGGCGCGCCGGGTTAGCTCAGCGGTAGAGCAACCGCCTTGTAAGCGGTAGGTCGTCGGTTCAATCCCGACACCCGGCATGTGCATACCAGGAACCCTGGGTTATTCCAAGGGTTTCAGCCAAATCAACGGCTTACATGGCGTCCGGTGGTACACACGGCCTGGGCAGTCCTCGCCCATGTCGCAATTGGATGCTGGGAAAAGGGACCCGGAAGGGAGCACCTTATCCCTTCGCGCGAAAATTCCGTAGGTGGCGTGACGCCACTGGCCATAGCTTCTCCGCCCGCTCGGAGAGTGAGCCAATGCGCCTCCTGCCATACCTCGCTGCGCCGCTCCTGATCGCCTCGGTCCCGGCGGGAGCGCAGGAACCGGCCAGGCCGACGCTGCTTCTGCGTGAAACCATCGCCGGCATGCCGCGGGGCGAGCGGCAGGAAGTCCAGGTGCTCACCGCGACCATCGCTCCTGGCCAGAGTACCGTGTTCCACACCCATTCCTTTCCGGTGACCGTGTTCGTGCTGGAAGGCACCTTCACGCTGGATTTGCAGGGGCGCGGGACGGCGGTGGTTCCGGCCGGGCAGTCGATGATCGAGCCTCCGAACGTGCCGATGACCGGGCACAACCGCAGCGTGACCGAGCCAGCCCGGGTCGTCATCTTCTACGTCGCTGATCCAGGCACGCCCTTTCTGCATCCGGTGCAGTGAGATCACCCACCTTGGTCGGGATGCCGCGATCACCAGCAGGGGCTTTCAAACCGCGGTTCGGAGCCGGACGATGACGAGCAGCACTCTCACGACACTCCCCGATGGTACTCAGTTGTGGTTCGACCGGAACGGCGAGCTTCACCGCGATGACGGTCCGGCGGCCCACCACCCGAATGGCTCGCAGGAATGGTGGCAGCGCAACAAGCTGCATCGCGTCGACGGTCCTGCCGTCATCCATTCGGATGGTGCCGAGTGGTGGTGGCTATGGGGCCAAGATATCACCGACAAAGTCCATGCATGGATCGGCGAAAAAGGCCTGCCGCCTTGGCGGGAATGGGGCGACGACGAGAAGGTCGCGTTTGAGATCCGGTTCGTAGGGGGCTTACCAAGGCGCGGGCGCGATCTTGCCTCGGACTAAATACGCCCTGTCCACGGAATGCCTGCGGCGAAGGTGTCTCATCCATATCTCGCATTGCCCCGATTAAGCATCATCGTGGGCCGGGAACATGCTCGCCGGCGCCGTCGCGGCCTTCAGCGGGTGATCCGACGATCACGCCCATCGCCCGATAGCGGAAGCCTTGCCGCCAAAAGGATTTGGGCACCTGCCGTGCCTCGCGCATCTCAGGTGAGGCGGCAGAAACCCCTTGGCATCTCATGCCGAAAGCTTAACCTAAGCTGAATGAGTGACTCGGCCATCATCACCTGCACCGTGAGCAACGCGCAGCCTTGCGCCAGCAAACACGTCTTCGCCCTGGTAGACGTGCATCTGGATGTGGATGGGGTTTGCTTCATGATCCGCGGCGTCCAGGCAAGGCATTTGCCTTCCGGCGGCACCTCGATCCATCTGCCGACCTACAAGGACGCTGGGGGCATGCCGCAGCCCGCCATCGAGCTTCCCGAGGAGCTAAAGCAGCCCTTGTGTGACGCCGTATTGAGCTTCCTCGTGGAGGAACGCCTCGCCCGAACCAATCCATATCTCGCTATCTGAGCCAGACCCGTCCGACACGGGAGGCAAGACCACGCAGGAACCTGTCTGTTAGACGCTGGCTCGACATCACCGGAAGAACTTGCCCATGCAGACGCAGATCGCCGCCGTGTCGGCCCATCCGGAACTCGCTCCCTTGGTGGCGGGATGGCGAATGGAGGCCTTCGGCCGGCCCGGTGGCCCGACGGTGGAGGAGATGACGGCCTCTATCTTGTCGCCCCCTCAGGGTCTCGAGGAAACCTTCGTGGTGTTCCGGGACGGCCGACCGGCGGGGACGGCCGCCATCGTGGGGGATGACCTGGACGCCCGACCGGACCTCGGGCCGTGGCTCGCCTGGGTGTTTGTCGATCCCGCCTTTCGTGGCCAGAACTGCGCGAGCGAACTGGTCCGGCACGCCGAGGGCTTCGCGGCGGCGGCTTCGGTTCCCGTCCTTTGGCTCCACACGGCGGCAGCGGAGGGGCTCTACGGGCGCCTGGGTTGGGAGAGGGTCGGCACCGAGCAGGACCATGGGAAGCCGGTTGTGTTGATGCGGCGTGATCTGGGCCGGATCTGAGACGACCGGTCGCGTCTCGTAACCCCGGGGCGCATCAGCCTCACGCCAGCTTGCGGACCATGAAGCGGGCGGCCTGCTCGTAGCTGTTGAGCTTTTCCGTCAGCGCCGGATTGTTCTCGACGGCGAAACCCAGGCGTTCCCAGAACGGGATCGAGCCGTTCACCGCGACGAGGCTCATGGAGGCAAGGCCGCGGCTGCGCGCGTGTTCCGCCATCGCTTCCACGATCAGACGTGCCGCACCGAGGCCTCGCGCCGCGGGAAGCAGCGCGAGGTCGTGGAGATAAAAGGTATCAGCCTCCGGCGGCATGCGCTGGAGCAGGGCGTTGAGCGCCGGCGCCGTACCCGAGTGCCAGGGATGGCTGACGAGGTAGCCGCAGGCGCGGCCATCGCGCTCCAACAGGTGCATCCCGTCCGGATAAAGCTGCATTCTCTCGGTGAAGACGGCCGGGTCCTCAGGAAATGAGGGATGTACCTGCTCGGCCATGGCGACGATGACGGGGAGGTCCAGCGGCGTCGCGGCACGCCAGGGCTGATCTGCGCACAATGATTTCTGCTCCGCTCTGCGGCCGGGAGCATATTCCCGGGAGACCGCCTGGAGAAGGCGCCGGGGTGCCACCCGGACAGGGCGAACTATTCCGCGCTGCTCTCCGGCCTATCGGCGTTGGTTTCCGGTTACGGGCGCCGCGCGAGCATCCGAACGGCCTGCCTGGTCGCCTCCGTCAGCGGGGCGGGCAGGGCGTGCAGCGGGAACCAGCCCAGATCCGACAAGGCTTCGGGCTCCATGACCCTCGCGTGCCCTTCATAAGCCTCGATCAGATAGACGGGCGCGACCCAGTGCTGATGCCCTTCGCGATCGATCTGGTCGACGACGCAAAGCAGGGTCTCAGGCGTGATCCTGATGCCGAGCTCCTCCGATATTTCCCGGGCAACGGCTTCGGGAACGGTCTCGAACGCGTCGACCTTGCCGCCGGGAAGCCCCCAATGACCGGCCTCCGGATCGCGCCGGCGCCGCACGAGGAGGAGCTTGCCATCCACCAGGATGGCCGCCCCGCAACCGACCCGTGGAAGGATCGGCTCAGCGCTCATCCCGGCCGATCCACTTCGGCTGGCTCGGAACGCGATAGGTGGAAAGCCGGTCGAGCAGCGTGTCGGCGCGGTCGGCGACAAGCAGCATCTCCCGATGCACCGGCGCCAGGAAACCCTCCGCGACGACATGATCGAGAAAGGTCAGGAGCGAATCATAGAAGCCGTGGACGTTCAGCAGCGCGCAGGGTTTCGCGTGGCTGCCGAGCTTCGTCCACGTCCAGACCTCGAAGATTTCCTCGAAGGTTCCGATGCCCCCGGGCAGGGCGATGAAGGCATCGGACAGCTCGGCCATCAGCGCTTTGCGCTCATGCATCGAGCTCACGATCCGCAGGTCCTTCAGGCCGGTATGCGCCACCTCCCGGTCGACAAGGGCGTGCGGGATGACGCCGATCACCTCGCCGCCCGCGGCTTGCGCCGCATCGGCCACCGCACCCATCAGGCCGACGGCGGCGCCGCCATAGACCAGGCCGATATTCTGTTGGGCCAGGAGGGTACCAAGGGCCTGAGCCGCCTCCCGGTATTCAGGGACCTGTCCCGGGCTGGAGCCGGAAAACACGCAAATACGCTTCATTTCTGTCCTTTAGACCTCATGCCGGGCAGTGATCCAGAGGCCGGTGGTCCGCGGCTTTCGAAGGTCACCACACCCGCTGGCTGTTCAGGGGAGGCCTCGATGCAGGTCGGCCAACGCCATGCGGGAAGTTCCGAAAGCCTATGGGGAATGAAGTAAGGTCGGAGCCTGATGAAGCACGTCGTATTCCTGAGCGGCCCGATCGGAACGGGGAAGACCACCCTCGGACAGGCCCTCGCCGAACAACTGCAAGGCCATTTCATCGATGGCGACGATCATGCGGATCCTTCGCGCCCCTGGTACTGCTCCATCCTGCAGACCAGTCGCGCGATCATCCGGACCGGCCTGGAGCGCCTCGAGGAAAGGCCCTTGCTGGTGGTCGCCTATCCGCTGAGTTGCGCCAACTGGATCTACTTCCGCCGAAAATTCGGTGATGCCGGTATCCGGCCTCATTTCGTGAGCCTGCGGGCATCCTATGCCTCGATCATCTCGGATCGGCGCGGCCGGGCCTTCGACGAGGACGAGCGCCGGCGAATAAGGGTCATGATCGCCGAGGGCTACGGCGAGCGGCCCTTCAGTGATCTCATCCTGGATACCGACAAGGCGGATTTTGCGGCGACGCTCGAAGAGCTACGGATCGCTATTCTGCGAAGGATCGTCGCCTGAGGCCCAACCTTGGCCGAGGGGCAACACTTCGCGCATCAGACACCCTGCTTGCCACGCTCCCCAGCCAGGGCGAAGGCACTGTGCGCGAGCTGATTTCTTCCCCGTAGCTTTGCCTCGTAAAGCAGGCGATCAGCCTGTTCGAGAAGCGTCAGCCTGAAGTCGTCGTGGCTGGTTCCGGCGATCATGGCAGCGCCGATGCTGACGGTCAGGACGGGCGCCGTCGTCGAAGCCGCATGCGGGATGCGCAGATCGACAACGCTGCGCCGGAACTGTTCCGCGAGTTCGGTGATGCCGTGCCCCTCCGGGGCCAGCAGCGCGAATTCCTCGCCGCCGTAGCGCGCCGCGACGTCGTAAGGCCGCCGGGCATGCCGAGCCAGCAACTGGGCCACCTGGCGCAACGCCTGGTCGCCGACGACATGGCCGTAGCGGTCATTGTAGAGCTTGAAATGGTCGATATCGATGAGGGCAAGGCCGATCGTGGTGAAGGACCGCGCCGCATGGCGGCAGGCACGATCCAACGCCTCGTCGAAATGGCGGCGATTGGCGATGCCGGTCAGCCCATCACGCTGCGCGACCCGCTCCAGCTCGCGCTTCTGCAGCGCCAGATTCACGAGATTCCGGACGCGGGCGATCAGGATGGCGGGGCGGATGGGCTTATGGATGTAGTCCGCCGCGCCGAGACGCAGGCCGAACTCCTCATCGGCCTCCGAATTCTGGCCGGTGATGAAGATGACGGAGATCCCGGCGGTCTGCTCCTGCGAACGCAGCGCTGCCAGGACCTCGTAGCCGCTCACCCCCGGCATCGAGACGTCGAGGAGGATGAGCGCGATGCGATCCGCATCCTGCCTCGCGCGCTCCAGGGTATCCGCGCCGTCCCGGGCCAGCAGGATCCGGTAGTCGTTCTGCAGCAGCTCCGCGAGCATGTTGCGGTTCAGGCGCTCGTCATCCGCGATGAGGATCGTGGGGCGGTCATCGTTGCTCATCGCGCGGCGCTCGAACCCTGGCGGGGAAGGGTGGCGGATAGCCGCGCGAGCGAGACCAACGCCTCGTCGAGGCGGAGGTCGTCGACTTCCTCGCGGATACGGGCCAGCAAGGATGCCTGCACCGGGTGGCGCAGATGGCCGGCGAGACGCTCCAGGATGGCCACGGCCGCGTAGTCGCCGGTTGAAATCAGGGCGTGAAGATCGGGAAGGAGGTCCAGTACCGCGGCGGGAAGCGGCTCGAAGAGGCCGTCCTCTTCCGGGATGCCTGCCCGGGTTGCCCGCACTTCGTCGAGAAGCAGGCGCAGCTCCTGGGCGAAGACGGGAAGGGCCTGCCGGACCGTCTCCGTCTCGCCGAAGCGCGCGGCGTGCTCGATCCTCTCGGCCTCCGTGCCGAGGCGGTCCGCGCCGAGATAGCCGAGCGACCCTTTGAGCATGTGGGTCAGCATGGCGGCTTCGGTCAGGTCGCTTCCGATGGCCAGGGCTTCGCATTGCGCCGGCGCGCCGGAGAAGTCGCGCAGAAAGCCGTCCAGCAGCCGGACCATGCGCCGGGAGCGGATGCCGAAGCGCGCCTCGATGGCGGAGAGGTCGATCCGCGATGTGGCCGCGGCGGGTTGCTCCAGAATGGCTTCCGGGCTCTCGACAAGGGAAACCGGTGCAGGGGCCGGGCGTGCCGCGATCGCATGGGCGAGGACGTTATAGAGGGCCTCCTCGTCGATGGGCTTGGCCAGATGGGCATTCATCCCGGCATCCGAGACGATCGAGCGGTCCTCCGCCCGGGCCTGTGCCGTGAGGGCTATGATCGGCAGGCCCGCCCATTCGGGCCGCCGGCGGATGGCGCGCGTGGCTTCCAGCCCGTCCATCTCCGGCATGTGGACGTCCATCAGCACGGCGTCGAAGGTGCTTTGCTCCAGACTTTCCAGGGCTTCCCGGCCGTTATTCGCGGTGGAGACGATCACCCCGGCGAGCTCGAGGAAATCCGTCGCGACCTCGCGGTTGAGGGCATTGTCGTCCACGACCAGCACGCGCCGCCCGGACAGGACATGGCCGCCCCCCGTGGCGATCCGGGGCATCGGCGCGGTCTCCGCGCCAGCCGGCGGCGCGAGGGGGCGCAGGATCTGGATCAGGGTATTGAACATCACGGATTCGGTGATGGGCTTGATCAGCAGCCCCTGGAGGCTGAGCTCCTCGGCGCGTTTCAGCACCTCCTCGCGGCCATAGGCGGTCACCATCAGCACCGCCGGCATCTGGGCGAGGTGCTCCTCCTCGCGGATGCGCCGCGCGACCTCGAGGCCGTCCATGCCCGGCATGCGCCAATCCATGAGGACGATCTCATAGGGCCTGCCCAATCGGCATCCTTCCCGAAGGGCATGGAGGCCCTCGATCCCGGAGGCGGCCGCATTCACCTGCATGCCGAACTCCCGCAGGATATCGGACAGGATTTCCCGGGCGCTGGCATTGTCGTCGACGATGAGCACCCGCGCCCCGACGAGGGCCGAATGCCGCAACGCCTGGGCCGTCGCATGGTCACGCAGCAGGGCAAGCCTGTTGGGCAGGAGGAAGCGGAAGGTGCTCCCCTCGCCAGGGACGCTTTCCACGCTGATGCGCCCGCCCATCAGGGTAACGAGGCGGTGGCAGATCGCGAGGCCAAGCCCGGTGCCCCCATAGCGCCGCGAGGTCCGGGCCTCGGCCTGGGAAAAGGGGCGGAAAAGATAGCCGATCTGTTCGGGCTGGATGCCGATCCCGGTATCGCGCACCGAGAAGGCGACCATCTCCCCTTCCTGCGTCTGCGGGGAAGGCGGCACGAGGTCGGCGCTGATGACGATCTCGCCGATATTCGTGAACTTCACGGCGTTGCCGACCAGGTTGGTCAGCACCTGACCAAGCCGGAAAGGATCGCCGCGCAAGCGCCGCGGCACGTCGGGCGCGATCGCATAGGCGATCTCGATGCCCTTTTCTTCTGCCCGGGTGGAGGTGACGGCGGAAACGGTCTGCAGGACCTCATCCAGGTCGAAATCGCTGAAGTCGAGCGCCAGCATCCCGGCCTCGATCTTGGAGTAGTCCAGGACGTCGTTGATGATGCCGAGCAGCGCCTTGGCCGAGACGTCGATCTTCTCGAGGTAGTTGCGCTGCTTCGGGGAAAGGTCGGTCTGCTGAACCAGCCGCGCCATGCCGATCACGGTGTTCATGGGGGTGCGGATCTCGTGGCTCATCGTCGCCAGGAAGTCGGATTTCGCCCGCTCACCGGCCTCGGCGGCCTCCTTCGCGAGCTGTAGCTGCTGCGCGACATCCCGCTCGCGGGTGATGTCCAGCATGATGCCGTCCCAGACCGTGCCGGCCTCCGCCGAACGAGGCGCGGAACGGCAGCGCATCCAGATGACGGAGCCGTCGGGCTTGCAGGCCCGGAACTCGCAATCGAACACGGCACCCGAAGTGCGGGACCGCTCGACCTCCAGCAGATATCGCGCGACGTCGTCGCGGTGGATGGCGTTGAGAAAGGCGCCGCGATTGGCCACGACCTTCTCGGGCGGCACGCCGATCAGTTTCTCGATCCCGGCGCTGATATAGGTCAGGCGATATTCGGCGACCGCGTCGAGCTCGAGGCGATAGATTGCGCCATTCGGCAGATTGTCCGCCAGAGCGAGGAGCTGGGCCCGCGGCTCCTCCCGATCGGAGATGTCCTGGACGGTGCCGCTTAGCGCCACGATCTTGCCCGTCGCATCGCGCTGGGCCTCGCCCCGGATATAGGCCGCGAAGGGCATTCCGTCCGGCCGGTAATGGATCACGTCCAGCCCATAGGCTTCGCCTGTCGCCGCGCAGCGGGCGATGGCGTCGGATACCTTCTGGAAGCTCTCGGGCGCCAGCATCCGCTTGAGGTCATCGGGCGTCAGGGGCGGCCCGTTGGGATCGGCGCCGTTGATTTCGAAGAGCATGTCGGAGGTCGTGAAGGCGCCCGTCGCGAGGTCCAGCGTCCAGCTTCCCATCTTCGCGACGCGTTCCGCCCGGCGTAGCGCGTCGTAGCTCGCCTGAAGCGTCTCGGCCGCCCGTCGTGCCTCCGTGATATCCACGACGACGCCCAGCAGGCGGTTGGGCGTCCGCGGCGTCGCCGGCAGCATGCAGGCGGCGGAGGTGATCCAGCGTTCCTCGCCCGATGGCCGGATCAGGCGGAACTCGATCTGGCGGTCCTGTCCGCGCACCGACAGGTCGGAGATGCGCTCGAAGGTGATCCTGTTGACGTCCTGCGGATGCACCAGGGCCCTGAAATCGGCGATGCTGGCCATGCGCCCGGGCTCATGGGGCACGCCATAGATCTCGTGGCAGGTCCGGTCGCAGTGGAGGAAATCGGTATCGATATTGTAGTCCCAGACGCCGACGCCGCTGACCTCGTTGGCGAGGGCAATGCGCTCCTCCTGAGCATTGAGCTCCGTCTCCAGTCGGGCGACCTCGCTCTGGCTCCAGAGCAGGGAGAGCTGGTCCTCGATAGCGCGGGCGAATTGGGCCATGAGGCGCAGGCATCGCCCTTCGTTCAGGGATGAACCGCCGCCGATCGCGTCGAGAACGCCGAAGAGGGAGCCATCGGGCCAAGCGAGGGGATGACCCGTGTAACCGTCCGAGCCTTCCGCCGGCCCCGGCTTCTCGAGGTCTGTCAAAGTCATGGACGAATGAAGCGGCCGCCGGTCGCGCATGACGGCAGAGGCAAGGTGATCGGCCCGAATGTCACCGAACTCGCCCACCGGAGCGGTGCTCGTGAGCAGAACTCGGTGCCCATCCGGATGGGCCTGCACGAGGCGTGTGACGCGCGCCTCCATCCATTCCGCCAGAGTGTCCAGGCTCGGCTGCCACCCTTCGAGGGTCTCCGGGGAGATCGCTAGGCTGAACAGCATCAGAGTAACTCCGGGCGCAGTCGGATCGGCAGGCTGGAGGAGATAAGACGCATCCTATCGTTAAAATTCTATCCTTAGAAATTACCTTAGATCCGTCATTTAACTTCTGCGGAATTTTTCCACGTCAGATTTGAACGATGCTAACCAACCACAGCCAACTTCATATCGAACTCGAATCAACGCGCCGAGAAGGCGGAATTAAGGCACGGAAATCCCGTCACATTTTCTCACGAGAATGGTCTCGGATCGGCACGCGCCCGTTACATCGACCTGTCACCTTGCTGATTAACGGAGGCGCATCCCGCGTCACCGCCGACGGAGAAACCCATGAAACTGGCTCAGACCCTGGTGTTCGGTGCGGTGCTGCTCGGCAGCGGTGCAGTGCTGGCTCAGACTGCCGCCCCGGCCCCGGCAGCGGCGCCCCCCGCGGCGGCTCGCCCCGCGGCCCAGGCAGCGGAACGGCCGTCGCCCATGCTGCGGATTTTCGAGCAGATGGACGCGAACCACGATGGGCGCGTGACCTGGGACGAGGCCTGGGCCTTCGCGACCACGCGCTTCAACGCCGCGGATGCCGATCGCAGCGGCGGCCTGACCTTGCAGGAATTCGCGACGCTGCGCCTGCGGGACGGCACCGACGGGGCACGCCGCGCGGCGCGGCCGGAGCGGGCCGAGCGCATGGATCGCATGCGGGCGGCCATGTTCCGCAGCCTCGACGCCAATCGCGACGGCGTCGTGACGCTGGACGAGATCCGGCCCTTCGCCGAGGCGCGCTTCCGTGCGCTGGACGCGAATGGCGACAACGCGATCACGCGCGACGAACTGCCGCAGTGGCGTGGGCGGGAGGGCCGCGATCATGACCACCGCGGCCACCATCGCCGCCATGGCGAGCCTGCGACGCCCGCCACGCCGGCAACGCCAGCCACGCCGGCTCCGGCCCGCTGACGACGGGGCCGCGGGGCATCGCCACTTCGGCGGGCCCCGCGGCTTCCACCACTAGCCGCCCAGCCTGATCCTCTCCCCGATCAGGAAGGGCGCGCCTGGGGCGGCCTGCGTGTAGACGCAGACCGCCTCGACCTTGCGCGGCACGCCCGCGATCCCCGCGAAATGCGCCTCGGCCGCCGGCCGGTAGATGTCCCGCTCCTCCGGCGTCAGTCGGCGGGTCAGCGTCATGTGGAACTGCCACTCGCCCATGACATAGGGATAGCCCCAGCGGCCCAGCAGTTCCTCATGCGCCGCGCTGAGCTTCGCCTTGCGGCGGCGGGCCAGCTCCTCCTCGGTGGGCGGCGTGCGATGGGCGTCGAGCGCCTCCACGGCCGAATCCGCCAAGGCGTGCAGGGGCGGGCAGGTCTCCGTCTCCCGCAGGGCGAGAAAGCCCTTGAGGTCCTGCACCGAGAGCGGCGGCAGCTCAAAGGGCGCCATGGTGGAGGCCCAGCGACGGGTTTCCGCCAGCAAGGCTTCATAGCCCTGCGCCAGCCGGAAGGGCGGCTTCAGCGTCGCATGGAAGCCGTAGCCGCGCGGTTCGGCGGTGATCGCCTCCACCTCGGGCAGCCCGGGTTGGGCCCGTGCCTTGCCGGAAACGGCGTCGCGCCCGAGCCAGGCGCTCGCTGCATCATGCAGCGGGTCGTCCAGCTCCGGTGCGTAGTAGATCGCCGCGCGGTGGGGATTCACGCTACTCGCTCGCCGCCGCGCCAGACCTGGCGCACCACCGCCATGTCGTCGCGCTGCGTCACCCGCACGAGGTCTGCGCGCAGGCTCGGCACCAGCGCGCCGCGGTCGTCCAGCCGGCACATGGCGGCGGGCGCGGAGGTGATCATCGCGATCGCCTTCGGCAGCCCGACCTCCTTGGCGACCATGAAGGCGGCCTCGATCATGGCCGGCGGCACGTAGTCGCTGGCCAGCACGTCCATCGCGCCCGCCCGCACCAGCTCCATGATGGAGACGTTGCCCGAATGGCTGCCGCCCCGGACGATATTGGGCGCGCCGCCGATCACGCCGACGCCGATGCGCCCGGCCTCGATGGCCGCTTCCATCGTCACCGGGAACTCGGCGACGCGGATGCCGTCCTCGGCGTTGCGGCGGACCTGCTCAGGCTCCTCGTCGTCATGGCTGGCAAGCGGGATGTCGCGCCCGGCAAAGAGCGAAAGCACCCAGGCGCGCTGCTTCTCGCGCAGTTCGTCGCGCTGCGCGTGGAGCGCCTGGATGCGGCGCTCCACCTCGTCCTCGGTCATGCGCGTCTGGCGGATGCGCATGGCGCGGTAGCGCTGAAGGTCCCGGTACTGGCCCACGCCCGGCGAGTGGTCCATCAGGCTCACCATCGCGATCAGCGGGTGATGGGCGACGGGCTCCAGCGCACCCGGCATGTCGCGGGCCGGCAGCTCGCAGCGCAGGTGCAGCAGGTGCTCCGACTTCATGAGGCCGGAATCCGCCATGGCGGTCAGGTCGTCGACGCCGTCCCGGAAGGTCTGATCCCGGCCCTGGTCGAAGCCGAGGTCGCCCAGGCAGAGGGCATCCAGCACCGTGGTCACGCCGGCGGCCGCGCATTGCGCGTCATGCGAGACGAAGGCCGAGCGCGAAGGCCAGCGCGCATTGGCGCGCGGCAGGACCTGGCGCTCCAGATTGTCCGTGTGCACGTCCACCACGCCGGGGATCACGATGTCGCCGCCGCAGTCGATGGCGGAGGGATGCGCGCAATTCCCGGGCTGGATCTCGGCGATGCGCCCGTCGCGGAGCGTGAGGGTTCCGTCGATCACCGCCTCGGGCAGGACGAGGCGGGCATTGGTCCAGATGATTTCAGTCATGCGGCATCTTCTACGGGAAGGATTTCGTGCAGGCGATCCGCGACGCGGTCGCGCACCTCGATGTCATGGAAGATTCCCACAAGCGCCGCCCCGCGTGCCTTGGCTTCGTGGATCAGGCCGATGACCACCTCCCGGTTGCCGGCATCCAGGCTGGCCGTGGGCTCGTCCAGCAGCAGGATCGGGTAATCCGGCGCGAAGCCCCGGGCGAGGTTCACGCGCTGCTGCTCGCCGCCCGAGAAGGTGGCGGGCGGCAGGCCATGCAGGCGCGGCGGCAGGTTGAGCCGGGTGAGCAGGGTGGTGGCGTGCTCGCGGGCCGCCTCGGGATCCATGCCGCGGTCGATCAGCGGTTCGGCCACGACGTCGCGGGCGGAAACGCGGGGGATGACCCGCAGGAACTGCGAGACATAGCCCAATGTCTCGCGCCGGATCTCGCGGACCAGCCGCGCATCGGCGGCGGCGAGATCGGCCAGGCCGCCGCGATGGGCCACCATGATCCGCCCGGCATCGGCACCGTAATTGCCCTGCAGGCAGCGCATCAGCGTCGACTTGCCGGCGCCCGAGGGGCCGGTGAGGGCGACGCATTCGCCCGGCATCACGGTCAGCGCCTCGCCGCGCAGCACCTGAAAGCCGATGCCGCCCTGGAGGTGGAGGGTGAAGCCCTTGTTCAGGGCCTGGACTTCGAGGGCGGCGTTCATGCGGCAAGCACCGAGGAAACGAGGAGCTGGGTATAGGCGTGGCGCGGATCGTCCAGCACGCGGTCGGCGAGGCCTTCCTCCACGATGCGGCCATGGCGCATCACCACGATGCGGTGCGCGAGCAGCCGCGCGGCGCCGATGTCATGCGTGACGAAGAAGACGGCGAGGCCGAGCTGCGCGACCAGCCCGCGGATCAGGTCGAGCAGGCGCGCCTGCACGCTGACGTCGAGGCCGCCCGTCGGTTCGTCCATGAAGACCAGCCGCGGGTTGGTCACCAGGCAGCGCGCGATCTGCAGGCGCTGCTGCATGCCGCCGGAGAAGTTCTTCGGCGGCTCGTCGATGCGCTCGGGGTTCATCTCCACGCGGCCCATCCAATCGGCGGCCTCGGCGCGGATATGCGCGTAGTTGCGGTCCCCGGCGGCCATCAGCCGCTCGCCGATATTGCCGCCGGCGGAGATGCCCATGCGCAGCCCGTCGCGCGCATTCTGGTGCACGAAGCCCCAGTCGCTGCGCATCAGCCGGCGGCGGCCGGCCTCAGACAGCGCCTGTACGTCATGCGCCTCGCCCGCGGCATCGCGGTAGAGCACGCGGCCGGCATCGGGCTCCATGGCGCCCGCGAGCACGCGCAGCAGGGTGGACTTGCCCGAGCCGCTCTCGCCCACGATGGCGACGACCTCGCCCGGGAAGATCTCGACATCGACGCCGTCCAGCGCGCGCACCGCGCCGAAGCGCAGCTGCAGGTTGGCGGCTTCCAGAAGGGGCGCGCCCATAGGTTCCATGCTCATAACCCCTGGGTCTCCGCGCAATGGTCGGTGTCGGAGCAGACGAAGATGCGTCCGCCCTTGTCGTCGGCGATGATCTCGTCGAGGTAGCTCGTGGCGCTCCCGCAGGCCGAGCAGCGCTGCGGTGCGCGCACGGGCCGGAAGGGATGATCCTCGAAATCGAGGCTCTCCACCGTGGTGTAGGGCGGCACGGCGTAGATCTTCTTCTCGCGCCCCGCGCCGAAGAGCATCAGCGCGGGCGAATTGTGCAGCTTCGGGTTGTCGAAGCCCGGGATGGGCGAGGGCGACATGAGGTAGCGGCCGCCCACCATCACGGGATGGTTGTAGCTGCTGCCGCTCTCGCCCTGCTTCGCGATGTCCTCGTAGAGCTTCACCTGGGCGAGCGAATAGTCGCCCAGCGCATGCAGGCGGCGCGTCTCCGCCAGGCGCGGCTCCAGCCGGAAGAGCGGCTCGGGCATCGGCACCTGGAAGACCATCACCTGACCCTCCGTCAGCGGGCGCTCGGGGATGCGGTGGCGGGTCTGGATGATGGTGGCCTCGCCCGTGCGCGTCGTGGTCTGCACATTCGCGACACGGGCGAAGAAGCGGCGGATGGACACGGCATTGGTCGTGTCGTCCGCGCCCTGGTCGATGACCTTGAGCACGTCGCGGGGTCCAAGGATGGCCGCCGTCACCTGGATGCCGCCCGTGCCCCAGCCATAGGGCAGCGGCATCTCGCGTGCGCCGAAGGGGATCTGGTGGCCGGGGATAGCGATGGCCTTGAGGATGGCGCGGCGGATCATCCGCTTCGTCGCCTCGTCCAGATAGGCGAAGTTGTAGGCGTTCTCCGGCGCGTTCCGGGGCGTGATGGCGTTCATTCGGCGGCTTCCTGAACGGGGGCGGCTTCGCGATCGGCCTGCCAGCGCGCGCGGATGCTGCGGAGCTTTTCGAGCTCGCTCTGGAAGTCGACGTGGTGCGGCAGCTTGAGGTGCTCGACGAAGCCGGTGGCCTCGACATTGTCGGCATGGAGCAGGACGAATTCGGCGTCCTGCGCGGGGGCGGTCGCTTCCTCGCCCATCTCCTTCGACATGAGGGCGCGATCCACCAGCGCCATGGACATGGCGCGGCGCTCCCCATGGCCCATGGCGAGGCCGTAGCCGCGCGTGAATTGCGGCGGGTTCTGCGCGCTGCCGGCGAACTGGTTCACCATCTGGCATTCGGTGACCGCGATATCGCCGATCGAGATGGCGAAGCCGAGCTCGGAGGGGGCGAGAAAGACCTCTACCTCGCCCATGCGCAGCTCCGCCACGAAGGGATGCGCGTTGCCGTAGCCGCGCTGCGTGGAATAGCCGAGGCCGAGCAGGAAGCCCTCGTCGCCGCGGGCGAGGGACTGCAACCGCAGCGGACGCGGCGTCGGGAAGGGCAGGGGCTCGCGCGTCAGGTCTGGCGGGGCTTCGTCGCCGCCGGGCATGTCGCGGGCCATCAGCCCCTCGCGGGCCAGCAGCTCCGTCACGCGGGGCATGGTGCCTTCCGCGGCCTCGGCCTCCTCCGGCTCGGGCGGCGGTACGCCCTCGGCGGCGAGGGCGAAGTCGAGCAGGCGGTGGGTATAGTCGAAGGTCGGGCCCAGCACCTGGCCGCCGGGCAGGTCCTTGTAGGTGGCGCTGATGCGGCGCTGAACGCGCATGGCGCCCGTGTCGATCGGTTCGCAGGCGGCGAAGCGCGAGAGGGTGTTGCGGTAGGCGCGCAGCAGGAAGGCGGCCTCTATCAGGTCGCCGCGCGCTTGCTTGATGGCCAGCGCGGCGAGGCCCCGGTCATGGCAGGAGCCCTCGGCCATCACGCGGTCCACCGCGAGGCCGAGCTGCTCGTCGATCTGGTCGGCGGAGAGCTCCGGCAGGGCTTCGTCGCCGCGGCGACGCTGGCCGAGCCAGGCATGGGCGGCGGAGATGGCGGCATCGCCGCCTTTCACGGCCACATACATCAGCGGGCCTCCTCGATCAGGGTGGTGCGCGGAAGCGCGGCCAGGCGTGCCCCCGCGCAAAGGACGAGATCCACGCCGCAGGGGAAGCCCTTGCGATTGGCCGCCCATTGCGCGGCGAAATTCTCGGGCAGGCCCGAGGCGGCGAGCCGGTGCTCGTGCTCGATGCCCGGGCCGGTGAGGCGCCAGCCGGCATCCTCATTCAGGGCTTCGAGCTGAAGGATCAGCGTGGCGCTGTCCTGCGGCGTTTCGTCGGTGCCGGGATCCAGCGTGGAAAGCCGCGGCATGGCGCCGGTCGCGAGCAGGAACTGCGCCTTGCCAGCCTCGGCCACCAGCGGTGCGCCGGTGTGGAAGGCGATCCATTCGCGCGCCTCGCCCGTGGCGTCGGTCCAGACGGGCGTTTCCGCATCGGCTAGCGCCAGCAGCGCGGCGGCGGCGGCCGGGGCCAGCGCCTCCGGCAGGTCGGGCAGCGTGTCGCAGCGCTGGAGGCGGCCCGGCCGGGCCATGGCGTCCATCAGGGCCCGGAAGGTTTCCTGGGCGCCGAAGACGGGATCGTTGAAGGCGGGTTTCATCGCATGGCTGCCAGGGTTGAGAAGCGGACTTCGGTGGCGGCGGCACGCCGCGCGGTGAGGGAGGCGGCTTCGGCCTGCGCCTGGCGCAGCGGCTCGATGACGGTTTCGATCAGGGTCGGCCGCAGGGCGTCCTGCTGCAGGGCGGCGTCGAGCGAGGCGGCCAGTTCGGCGGCACGCTTGTCGCGCCCGAGGCGCCAGCAATGGCCGAGCGTGCCGTCCGGCAGGCTCACCGAGCAGCGCGTGACCGTGGCCTCGCCGAGGTTGAAGGCCGCGCCGTCGCCGCCGGCGCGCCCCCGCAGCATCGAAAGGCCGATCTCCGGCCCACGAATGATGCGATGCGCTGGCAAGGGCGGGGCCCCTGAGAGCTTGCTTTCCATATCCTCGGCCGAGGCTCGGGCGAGGATAGACATCCATGCGGAACGGTCTATCATTTGTATAGACGACTAAACATCCGACCGTGTAAGGTCAAGCCGAAACTGCCAGTCCGGAGTTGCGAGTTGGTTGAAACTTCCATGACGTCAGACCTCCCGATGCTGGATCGGGGGGCGGGCGTCGCGCTGTGGCGCCAGATCGGCGCCGTCATCGAGGCGGCTATCAAGGCCGGCCAGCACGCCCCAGGTGAGCGCCTGCCCACCGAAGCCGAGCTGTCCGCGCGCTTCCGCGTGAACAGGCACACGATCCGCCGCGCCATGGAGGAGCTGGAGGGGCGCGGCATGGTGCGCATCGAGCAGGGGCGCGGCAGCTTCGTCGCCGAGGATGTGCTGGACTATCCGCTCGGTCCCCGGACGCGCTTCAGCGAGATCATACGCAGCCAGAACCGCGAGCCCGCGGGCCGCCTGCTGCGACTCGCCGAAATCCCGGCCGATGCGCGCATCGCCGAATTGCTGGAGATACGCTCGGGCCGCCACGTGGTCCTGGCGGAGCGTATCGCCATGGCCGATGGCCGACCCGTTGCGCTGGGCTCGCACCACTTTCCCGCCCAGCGCTTCCCGCGGATCCTGGCGCTGCTGCGCGAGGATCCGTCCATCACCCGCGCGTTGGCGGAGTCCGGTGTCCCGGACTACCGCCGCCGCATCACCCGCATCACCGCCCGTATGCCCACGGCGGAGGAGGCCGAAGTCTTGCAGCAATCACGATCCCGCCCGGTCATTGTCGCCGAGGCGGTCAATATCGATGCCGATGGAAAACCCGTGGACGCGACGCTGACGCGTTACGCGGCCGGGCGCGCGCAACTCGTGGTGGAGTCCTGATCATGTCGTGGAGTGTTTCGGGCGGGCAGGTCCTGCGCGAGGGTGAACTGGTGGCGGGCGACGTCACGCTGGCCGAGGGCCGGATCGCGGAGGGCAACGGCGCCGATCGCCACCTGGATGCGACCGGGCTGCTGGTGATGCCGGGGCTGATCGACATCCATGGCGACGCGCATGAGCGCGCGCTGCAGCCGCGCCCCAATGTGGACTTCCCCGCCGACTTCGCGATGCGCGATGCCGCCGCCCAGCTGCTGGCTTCCGGCATCACCACGGCCTATCTCGGCATCACCCTCTCTTGGGAGCCGGGCCTTCGTTCGCTGCAGGCTTTCGAGTCCACGCTCGGTGCGCTGCGCAACCCGCCTCCGGGCCCTGACTTCCGGGTGCATCTGCGCTTCGAGGCCGATAATTTCGACGCAGAGCCGGCCGCGCTCGCCGCGATCGAGGCGGGCGAGGTCCATCTCCTCGGCTTCAACGATCACACGCCGGGCATCCGGAAGAAGCTCGGCAACTCCAAGGAGCTCGGCAAATATGCCGGCCGGGCGGGCGTGAGCGAGGAGCAGTTCAAGACCCTGGCCGAGGCCGCCTATGCACGGCGCGGAGAGATCCCCGAATCCCGCGCCCGCATGGCCGGCGCCGCTCAGGCCGCCGGGATTCCCATGCTCAGCCATGACGATGCGAAGCTCGAGGACCGCGCCCTGTTCCGCGGGCTCGGCGCCAGCATCTGCGAGTTCCCGATGAACGAACCCGTCGCCGAGAATGCGCGGGCGGCCGGCGAGGCGGTGGTCATGGGCTCACCCAATGTGGTGCGCGGCGGCAGCCATCTCGGCTGGGCCAGTGCCGCACCGCTCGCCGAGCGCGGTCTCGTGACGGTGCTGGCCAGCGACTATCACTGGCCGGCGATGCTCGCGGCGCCCTTCCGCATGGCGGCGCGCGGCGTGATGAACCTGGCCCAGGCCTGGGCCCTGGTCTCCACCAACCCGGCCGACGCGCTGGGCCTGAAGGACCGCGGCCGCATCGCGCCCGGCCTGCGTGGCGACCTGACGCTGGTGACACCCGAGGGCGCGCTGGCGGCGGTCTTCGCGAGCGGGACGCTGGCCTGGGTGTCACCGGAGGCGGCGGGGCGTCTGGGGTAGCTAGCCGGCGGCGGGGGGACTCGCCCTCGCCACCTCGCAGAAGGCGTGGCCGCCCGGCTGCAGATTGCTCCTGATGATGCCGCAGCTTCCGAGGCGGAGATCATAAGGGGCCAGCAGGGCGGCCGCGCGCTCCGCCGTGACGTCTTCGCCGAGGAGGAGGCGGAAGGGGCCGTGATGCTGCGCAACGGTAGCGTGGACACGGCGCGTGATGCCGGTCTCCTCCCCGGGGCGGACAATGTTGTTGTAGATGCCGACGGC
This sequence comes from Roseococcus pinisoli, assembly GCF_018413645.1. Classification (GTDB taxonomy): domain Bacteria; phylum Pseudomonadota; class Alphaproteobacteria; order Acetobacterales; family Acetobacteraceae; genus Roseococcus; species Roseococcus pinisoli. The sequence continues at coordinate 649,184 of NZ_JAHCDA010000002.1, read as the reverse complement.
CCTGACGCCGGCGGGCAGGAACGTCGCCACATAGGCTAGCCCGTCATCGCCGGCGATGAGCAACAGGCCGTCGGGCGGGATTGGCAGTGGGTCCAGACGAACCGCCTGTGCGCCATGACGGACATGACCCCAATTGGGCGCGATCGTCATGAGCATGGCCGCCAGAGCCACGATGCCGGTGGCCGCCGCTTTGCGCCAAGCCTCTTGCGGCATTAGCCGCCCGAGGGCCAGCACCAGCAGCACGCCGGCAAGACTCTCCACCACCAGCAGGTAGCGATAGATCCCGAAGATCTTGGCCCAGATCGCGTAAGTGGCGATACAGAAGACGACCAGCAGGACCGTCGACCGCTGCGTGCGGAGGGTCTCGCGCCAGCTCCCGCGAAGCAAAAAGCCCAGGCCCAGCACGAGGGAGGAGAGATAGGCGATGGCGACCCGCGGGTCGCGCATGATCAGTTCCGTCACCAGCCCGGCGTTCGGCCGCAGCCAGTAGAAGGGATAGAAGAGCGCCTGCATCCAATCGCGCGGCAGGAAACGCGTGTCCCCGATCCGAACCGAAGGGTAGTCGGCGGATTGGAAGAGGTCGTTGTACATGGGGAAGACGGGGCTCGCATATTCGCGCCACAGCATCCAGGCGAAGGGAGCCCAGAAGAGCAGGAAGCCGATGGCCATCGCGAGACCGGCGGCGATCGCGGCACGAAGGCCAAGCAGCGCCAGGATCAGAAGGCCGAGCGGCGCGGCATAGATGATATTGGTGAGTTTCAAACCGACAGCCGCCCCGCAGACGAAGCCCGCGAGCAGCATCTGGAGAGCGAGATCGCGTCGCTCGAGCCCCGGCGCGTCGGCCGCGCGGAGGGTGAGCCACAGCGCCACCATCACCAGGGCGCCGACAGACACATCGTTTGTGGTGCTCCCGATGGCGGTGATGGTCGCTGCCCCGGTCATGCCCATCAGGGTGACCACCGCCGCCACCGACATCGACGGCCAACCCCGTCCCAACGTTCGGCTTGCCATCATCATGGCGATGCGGGCGAGGGCGAAAGCATAGAGCCCGGCAGGCAGGCCCATCAGGAAAGCAATCAGTCGCGGGTGGTCGTTGAGGGTCCGGACGAGGAAATAGTAGGGAAGGTTCGGCAGCGGATTGAAGAAGGTCTGGAACTGCGCCGGCACCACATCGAAACCGAGCCTTCCGTGCAGGAAGGAGAAGGCCGCGTAGAGATGGTAATTTCGCAGATCCCAATTGGAATCGGTGCCAAGGCGGACCGAATAGAGACCGGTAAGCCCGCACAACACTGCAAGTAGGAGGGTCTGCGGCCCCCAGCCGCCTCGTTCAACCCAGGCGCGAAGGCCACGCCACGACGTGTTCATGCCTTGATCTCCTGGTGTTGCGGCGGCCGGAGGCCTAGCAGGGCAGGGGCGAGCGTCAAGTCAAAGCTTGCGTCGTCTGCTGGCCTCCAGTAGTGGCGCGCCGGAATGACCCCCCATCCGTCCACCGCCCGTCGAATCGCCGTTTTGGTGCCCTGCTACAACGAGGCCGCGACGGTCGCGCAGGTGGTGCAGGATTTCCGCGCCGCGTTGCCGGACGCCGAGATCCACGTTTTCGACAATAATTCCACCGACGGGACGGGGGAGATTGCGCGCGCCGCCGGTGCCCTGGTTCATCGTGAGGAGAGAAAGGGGAAAGGCAATGTCGTCCGCCGGATGTTCGCGGACGTCGAGGCCGATCTCTACATCATGGTCGATGGCGACGCGACCTACGATGCCGCGGCCGCGCCGCGACTCATCGCCACGGCCATGGATGGCGGTTATGACATGGTCAATGTCGCGCGCGTCGAGACGGCGGAGAAGGCCTATCGGCCCGGCCACCGCTTCGGCAACCGCCTGCTGACCGGCCTTGTGGGCTGGGTCTTCGGCACGCGCACGACCGACATGCTTTCCGGCTACAAGATCTTCTCGCGCCGTTTCGTGAAGAGTTTCCCGGCCGTGAGCGCGGGCTTCGAGATCGAGACGGAGATCATGATCCACGCGCTGGAGCTCGGCATCCCGATCGGGGAGATCTCGGCGCCCTATGGCGAGCGGCCCGAGGATTCGGCGAGCAAGCTGCAGACCTGGCGCGACGGCTTCCGCATCCTCCGCATGATCGGCCAGCTCGTCCGGCGCGAGCGGCCGCTCGAATTCTTCGGCATCGCGGCGCTCGTGCTGGTGGCGTTCTCGCTGCTGCTCGGTCTGCCGGTCGTGCTTGATTTCTGGGAGACGGGCTTGGTGCCGCGCCTTCCGACGGCGGTGCTTTCCGCGGCCGTCATGCTCTCCGCGCTGCTGTCCTTCGCCGTCGGGCTGGTGCTGGAGGCGGTGACACACAGTCGCCGGGAGCTGAAGCGGCTGGCCTATCTGGCGCTCCCGCCGCTCCGCTGACCGGTGGAGCGGGCTTGGAGGATCGCGGTCTCCCGCGATCCCTTGTCGCCGCTCAGGCGACCTTCTTGCGCTCGAGAATCTCGATCGACACGTTCTCCGGCCCGCGAATGAAGCTGATGCGGATACCGGGGCGGAGCTGCTTCGGCTCCATCGTGAAGTGCACGCCCTTGGCCTTCAGATCGGCATAGGCCGCATCCAGATCCTCGACGATCATCCCGAAATGATCGATGCCCGTATAGGGTGCGACCGGCGCCGGGGCGGAGTTCTCGTCCGTGGCGATGAGGAAGATGTTGGCGCCGCCGACCTTCATATCGACCCGCGGGGCGCCATTCTGCATCGAGCGATTGATCTGCGCGCCCAGGATTTTCTCGTACCACGCGGCGGTCGCCTCGATGTCCGGGGTCCGCAGGTGGATGTGATCGAAGACGTAATTGACCATGGAATCTGCTCCTCTACGGGGCGGAGCATGCGGCACCCCGAAGACGGCGACTAGATGCCGCCCGCCCTCCGGTGCTGCCGGTCAGGGGCTCAGTAGCGCCGCATCTCTTCGATCCGGCGGCGCTCCTGTTCCACCCGGTGACGGTCCTGCTCGACCTGCCAGCGCTGCCGCTCGACCTCGCGCCGGCGCTGGCTGTCCTCGGCCTGATGGCGGCGCATTTCCTGCTCGCGGCGCCGGGCCTCCTCCTGGCGCCGCCGCGCCTCCTCCTGGCGTCGTCGCGCTTCTTCCTCGCGACGCCGCGCTTCCTCCCGGTGGCGGCGGCGCATCTCTTCTTCCCGGCGCCGTGCTTCCTCGCCGCGGCGGCGCTCCTCTTCCCAGCGCCGATCCTGCGCGAAGGCGGCAGGGGCGGCCATGGTGGCGGCGACCGTGGCCAAGATGAAAAGCGCACGGCGTGTCGAATGGGGCGGCATACGGAACCTCTTGTCGTCGTCGGGAGCCTAACGCGCGCCTTGCGACAAGGTCGCGGCCAGGGCGGGGCGAAACGAGGGCAGGGGGCTCAGCGGATGGCCCCGCGGCGGCGGATGTAGGGCGCGATGTCTTCGCTGACGGCCAGCGCGTCGATCGTGTCGGCCCGGTAGTGCAGCACCCATTCCGGGTTGCGGAAGACCTCGTTGGGCACGCTGACGGTCATCTCCCATCGGCCGTTCAGGACGGGCTGGCGGTTCTGGTCATGGAGCGTGAGGACCGTCCGAGCACCGGCCAGCGGCGGTTCCCGCGTGGCGATCACCTGGATCAGCGAGTAGCGCGCCGCGCCGCGAAGGGCGTCGATCTGCAGCGTCATGATCCAATCATCGCCCGACCGCTGGGCAAGGATCCGGGCATGGGTCGGCTGACGGGACGAGGGATTTTCCGTCACCGGAAATTCCAGCCGCGTCATCCGGGCCGGGCCGGGCAGCAGATCGTGACCGCAGAGGTGGGCGGCTGCACAGACCCGCTGAATGCTGGGCGGCAGATTTCCAGTGGCGTCGAGGACGAGGAGGGCCGCCACGACCAGCAGCAGAAAGGACAGCAGACGGAATCGCCGATGCCGAGGTCGACGTGGCGGCTCTTCCGAACTGCCGGGCATGCAGGTTTCTCCTTGGCGGCCCCCCGCATTGGGCGACCACATGGCTGCCTAACCGCCAGAGATGCATACGTCGAGGGAAAGGCAGTCCGAGTGCGCAGGCTTCTTGCGGAGTAGGGGCGCTATCCGCTGCCTTCAGTGGGGCAATGCCTGGCACATCGGCGAAGGTTGCGGGGCGCAGCAGAGCCTTTGCTGGTGGCGCGAAAGGATCAAAACCGGACCCCATATAAGATACCCGACGGTCGGGAATCTCGCTACCTAGCGAGCCTCCGGCATCTCCATGGTCACGACGAAGGCGGTGTGGCGCTTGCTCCTGTCCACGGCAACTTGCCCCCCGCGAGTGGATACCAGTCCACGGATCAGGCGCATGCCCAATCCCCTGCTTTCTTCGGGTTCAAAGCTGATCGGGATGCCGGCGCCTTCATCCTCGACGACGATGAACAGCAATCCTTCCACTTTCGAGACCCTCACGGTCACAAGGCCTTCGCCGTATTTCAGCGCGTTCGTGGCCAGCTCGAAGACGATCAATCCGACCGTCGCCACCTCGCTCGTCGGCCATTGTATCGCTTCGGCATGCAGCGCGATCCGCCGATGCCCCAGCGTCGAAGCGAGCGCCTTGTTCTGGTCCTCGATCAATGTGGCGAGATAGACAGCCAGATCGACCTCTATCCCGGCCCCTGATCGGTAGAGGTGCTCGTGCATCAGACCAAACGTATTGACCCTTTGGGCACTGGCCTGGAGTTGCTGCGACGCTTCGGGGTCGATCGTCTGGCGGGACTGGAGGGTGAGCAGGCTCTGCACCATCTGCAGGCTGTTGGAGACCCGGTGGTGAGCCTCGGCCACCAGCAATTCCTTCTCCCGGACCAGGGCTTCCTTCTCCCGGATGGCAAGCCGAAGTTCGAGCTGGTTCATCACCTGCCGGGCGAGGGCCCGCAGCGTGTCCTCTTCCTCGTCGGTCAGGCCCATCGGCCGGGGCTGGTAGTCCAGGACGCAGACCGTCCCCAGCGGCAAGCCGTTGGAGGAGGTCAGGAGGGCGCCACCGTAAAAGCGCAGATTGGGATCGCCAGCGACCAGGGGGTTGCAACCGAACCTGGGGTCCTTCGCCAGATCGGGAATCACGAAGATGTCTGGCTGCAGGATCGCGTGAGCGCAGATGGAAACATCGAGCGGAGTCTCGCGGACACCGAGGCCGCACTCCGCCCCGAACCACTGTCTCGTCGCATCGACGAAATTCACGACGGCGATAGGAGTCCTGCAGATATGAGACGCTATTTTGACGATGCCATCAAAATCGAGATCGCTATCAAGCACGCCATAGTTGTGTAGCGCCTCGACGCGTTCGGCTTCGTCCCACGTCACTCTCATTTTGATCGCCCTCGGAGGTGACTGTACTCGATCATAGCGGATCAGAAGCGGTTCGGCATTAGCCGCAATGGCCCAGCTGCCGGCAGCGATCTGCCGTGTTCTCCAAAATAAGCCCCATAACCTGAGTGACCAGGAGTCTCAGCGGATGATGGAGGCGTCTGGGATCAGGAACCACCCTGCTACGGCGATTGACCGTCGGCATTGCGGGACCCAACATTTCTTATGGATGACCTTTTCGCCTTGCTCGCGCTGGTTCCTCTCGGGCTCTTCATCGGTTGGCTGCTGGGTATTTCGGGCTGGCGCCAGGCGCGTCGGGCGCGGGCGGAGATCGCTCTGTTGCGGGCCGCCTTGCAGGCAGCGGGTATTTCGATACCGGACAGGCTGAGCCCCGGTCTTCCTTATCCTGGTCATTCGGTGCCGCAGCCACAGCCGCAGATCGCGCCCGAGCCGACGGTAGTGCCCGTCATTGAACCGATTGCCACAGTTCCACCGCCGCCGCCGCCACGCCCCCAACGTCCCGGGCTCGAGGAGCTGCTGACGCTGCGCTGGGGCACCTGGCTGGGCGCGGCGGTCCTGCTGCTGGCTGGCGTCTTCCTGCTGCGCACCGCGATCGAGGAGGGGTGGCTCGGCCCCGAGGCACGCTGCGCCCTGGCGGCACTGCTGGCCCTGGTCCTGATCGGCGGGGCGGAGTGGCTGCGCCGCCGGCCGCTGCCTGACCGTCCGAGCATCCCATGGCCGGATCAGGCGCCGTCCGCCCTGGCGGCGGGTGGCGTGGCGCTGCTGTTTGGCGCCGCCTATGCGACGGCCATCATGTACGCGCTGGTGCCTCCGCTGATCGGCTTCGTGATGATGGCGGCGGCGGCCCTGGCCGGACTGGCGCTGGCATTGCGGCAGGGGCCGCTGGTGGCTGCCGTCGGCATCGCGGGCGCCTATGTGACGCCGGCCCTGGTCCAGACGGACGTTCCCTGGATGCCCGGGCTCTTCGCCTATCTGCTGATCGTCACGGCGGCAGCCCTGGCGGTGGTCCGGCAGGTGGGCGCTGTCTGGCTGGGTTGGCTCGCTATTCTGGCGGCTGCGGCCTGGATCGTCATGGGCGGGCTCATGGCACAGGGCCCGGCCGATCTCTGGCCGCCGGCGCTGTTCATCCCCGCGGCGGCGGCGCTGCATCTGGGCCTGCTGCCCGGCGTGGCGCTGGACGGCGCGATCGGCCGCCGGCTCGCCTGGATCCCCTTTGCCGTTCTCGCCGCGACGGGCCTGTTCCTGCTTGTCCAGGGCGTCAGTGCGCCGGCTGTGGCGATCCTGCTGCTCACCCCAGTGGCCGTGGCCAAGGGCGGTCTGGAGCCTCGGTTGGACCGGCTGCCATGGCTGGCCGCGCTGGCGGGGCTGCTGTTGCTGCTGGCCTGGCCGATCGGCGCCTGGAGCACCGGTGACGAGGCGGTGACGGCCGCGGGTGTGGTGGTCGCCATTCTGCCGGGCCAGGCCTGGGCGCCGGAGGCCTTGCAGGCCTTCCTGATCGCCGCCCTTGCCCTTGCGGCCATGCACGCCGCTGCCGGCGCCTGGCTGGAACGCCGCGCGCCGAACCCGACGCGCTGGGCGGCGCTGCCCGCAGCGGTGCCGGTGCTGGTGCTGCTGATCGCCTTCGCCCGGGTGCGCGGCTTCGCGCTGGATGTCCGCTGGGCACTGGTCGCGCTGGCGCTCGCCGGCGCGCTGGTTGGCCTGGCGGCGCTGGCGCGCCGGGAGGGGGCCTTGCAGCGCGCCGGGGTGCATGCGGCAGGCGCCGTCGCGGCCCTGGCGCTGGGCGTCGCGATGGTGCTGTCGGATCAATGGCTGACGCTGGCGGTGGCTCTGTTCCTGCCGGCACTGGCCTGGGTCGAGGTGAGGGCGCAGCTGCCGGCCTTGCGCAAGGTGGCCATCGCCGTGGCCGGCGTGGTCCTGGCGCGGCTGCTGCTGAACGAGGAAGTGGCGAGCTACGATCTCGGCAGCCTGCCAGTGCTGAACGGCCTGATCCCCGCCTATGGCGTGCCCGCTGCCGCCTTCGCGCTTGCGGCCGTGATGTTCCGGCGGCGCGGTGATGACCTGGCCGTCGCGGTCCTGGAGGCCGGCGCCATCGCCTTCACCACCGCCCTGCTCATGCTGGAGATCCGCCACGCGGTCACCGGCGGCGCGCTCGCCGAAGATGTGACCCGCTCGGTGTTTCGCGAACAGGCCTTGCAGGTCTTCAGCCTAGCGGCGATGGCAACGTTTCTGCGGCTCGCCAACCGGCGGCTGGGGGATCGGCCCGTGCTGCGCTGGGGCTGGCGACTGCATCAGATCGCAGCCTTGGTCCTCGGCGTCCTACTGCTGCTGGCCAATCCCGCCCTCGATCCGGGTGCGTTGCTCATGCGCGCGCCGGTGCTGAACGAGCTCCTGCTGGCCTATGCGTTTCCGGCGCTGCTTGCGGGGCTGGCGATGCGCGCGCCGGAGGCCGGCTGGATGCCGGGCTTCCGCCAGGCGCTCGGCGCCTATGCGGTGCTGGCGGTCTTCGCCTGGGTGACGCTGGAGGTGCGCCACGTCTTCAACCCCGAAACCATGGCGCTGATGCTGGCCGCACCTGGCGAGCCTGAGCTCTACGCCTATACCGGCGCCTGGCTGCTGCTGGCGGGCTGCCTGCTGGCGCTCGGCATCCGTTACGGCGTTCGGGCATTGCGGCTGGCGGCGCTGGCGGTCATGGCGGTGACGGTGGGCAAGGCTTTCCTCGTGGATATGAGCGGGCTGGTAGGGTTGTGGCGGGCGCTCAGCTTCTTCGGGCTGGGCCTCGCCCTGATCGCGCTGGGCTGGGTTTATCGGCGCTTCGTGGTGCTGGTGCCAAAGCCATGATGCTGCCCTGGCAGACATCATCATGCGGAAGGATTGAAAGTCGCCCGCCTGGCCCAACCTACATATCTTCATTCAACAACTGAAAGGAGGTGGTCCGATGTCTCATTGTCACATGCCGCATATGACGGATCTCATGAGCCCGACCCCCGCCACGGGGATCGAGCTCGGCTGAGCTGTCCGCCTAGGCAGGACAATGGAAGCGCCGTCCCGTCAAAGGGGCGGCGCTTTACTTTTGGGGCTGATGCTGCCGGCCCGTCGCCTTCTCTGGCGGCAGCGCGCGGCGCCGCCGTATACAAAGCTGAAAGCGTTCGATCGTGCGCTTCAAGCTCAGAGTGGGACGCCGCGAAGCGCCATATTTCAGGGAAACGCCATAGCTGGAGGCCCTAGGGGCGATCTCGCCCGAGGCGCTTAGTCGTCGACTGACGATCGAGACTTCCGCATTCTCTACGCGATGGGAGAGGTGCAGAGGATGATTACAGCCGTAGTGCTTCTTTTGCTCAGCTTGGTTCGGCCGGCACAAGCACAGGCAGCGTGCGTCGACGTCGTCAATTCCGATGGACGAAGCCTGACCGCCCCTAGCGGGAGTTGCCTGGAAGATTTGCAGCGCGGCCCATCCTGGAGGCTGGCGACATCAAGCCTGGCTGTGGGGGGAGGGCAAACCTCTTCTCTGCCAGGCGCGATGCGGGCAGCTGCAGGCCCTTCTTCTTCCAGATCAGTCCCAGCCCCTGGGCCAACGGCACCGTTTGCGACCATGCCTTCCGCGATCGGGATGAACGAGATCTCGGCTCGCGATGTCTTTGCCAGCGCGCGGACCAGCGTCTGGATGCTTCGTGCCATGGCGCCCGGAGGTACGGTTTTGCAGGGCTCCGCCATCGCAGTTTCGTCGCGGCATCTGCTGACGACGTGCCATCTCGTTTCAACCACCGATTCCGCCGAAATCTCTCAGGGCTCGGCCCGGCGAGCCGTGTCCGTCGTGCTGCGTGATCAACGGACGGATCGATGCATCCTTGCGGTCGCTGAGCCGACCCTGCGGCCCGTCCGTGCGGTGCGGCCCTTTCGGCAACTCGGAGTTGGGGAGCGCGTCTATACGGTGAGCGCCCCCGCAGGGCGTGAGCTCACTCTGGGCGAAGGCTTGGTCTCGTCGCTCCATCCCAGCCCAACGCTCTCCATCATCCAAACCACTGCGCCGATGTCGCTGGGCTCGAGTGGAGGCGCGTTGTTCGACGCTCGGGGCAATTTGATCGGCGTCGTCGCTTTCCGTGCCCGGGAGGTTCGGTCGCTCGGCTTCGCGATCGCAGCTGAAGATTTTTGGACTCTTCGTTGATTTTGCGGAATACAGGCCTGCGCGAATTTCTGTGATGGCGCGGCCTCCAGCCTAGCGGCCGGTGCTGACGAGACCATTCGGCGAAGCCGACGCCAAGGCCCGTTCGCGCCTATCGCGGCGGGGCTGTCTTCTCCTGAGACACCGCGATCAGTTCCGTGCCCACAGGCGTGGGCGGCTGAGGCTGAAACTCCTCGGTCCGTGCAGGGGCAGCGTGACGCCTGATCTGCCAGAATCCCAACAGGACAATGAGGATCTGCGCCACGACTGTCAGTGCAGGCAGGGCTCGTGGACCGAAGGCCGTCATGGCCGCGCCGATTACAAGTGGACCCAAAGCCGCGCCGGCCCCCTGGGCTATCAGCATGCCGCCGGAGGCCGCGACGAACTCCGAAGGAGGAACGGAATCATTCACATGAGCCAGCACCACGCTGTAGATCGGCACGACAAGCCCGCCGAAGAGAAACACCAGGACAAAGTAAATCCATGTCGAGGCGCCGGAGGGTGTGAATTGCGTCATGCCGGCAAGGGCGATAGCCGCGACCGTCGCTGTGGCTACCACGAGCAGCCGTCGGTCCATTCGGTCGGATAGCGCGCCAAGCGGCCAAATCATGGCGGCGGCCCCGATGGCTCCCGTCGCCATGAAGACCGCGACCCCCTGATGCTGCAGCCCGATGGACTGCGCCAGGACAGGGGCCAGCGAGAAGAAGGCGCCGGTGCTGACGCCACACAGGAATGCCGCGGCAAGCCCAAACGGGGCTTGTGCGTAAAGACGGCGCAGATCGATCCGCAGCGTTCCGGTCGGCAGGGGAGGCGGATCGGCCTGTGACAATGTGAGCGGCAGGACCGCGCCGGTCAGGATGAGCGATACCACCGCGAAAAGGACATATCCGCCGGGATCAGCGACCGGCAACAGAAGCTGGCCCATCACGCCGGCGACCAGCCCGGTCATGCCGTAGATCGACAGAATCTGCCCCCGCATCTGGTTGATGGCGGCGGCGTTTAGCCAGCTCTCGACCACGACGAAGAGGCCGGCAAAGCAGAAACCTGTCAGCATCCGGGCGACGATCCAGACCACAGGATCGATCCAGAGGAGGTGCAAGATCGGCACCATGGAGGCCATGGAAGCAAGGGCCGCAAAGCTGCGCGTCTTGCCGACGCGGCGAATCAGCCGCCCGGTCACCAGCGAGCCGGCCATCAGACCCGCGAAGAAGGCGCCGCCGATCATGCCGATGACGGTGGGCGAGAAGCCTTCCATACCGCCGCGCACGGCCAGAAGCGTCCCCTGGAGGGTGTTGCCCAATTGAAGCAGACCGAAACCCGCGAGCAGGGCAGCGATGACGGGAAGCGCCGAAGTGAGGCGGTCAGTTTGCATGGCGACATTTGTAGCGAAGACCCGCCCCTTTGCACTCCGCAAACATGCGAGGCGGCGCGCCAACGCTCGGCAAATCGGGCGTTGCGAGGCCAAAGGCCGGATCACATGGGGGGCGACTATTTTTGGGGGTGGGGGGAACGATCAGAAAATTGAGAACGCAGATCCGAGCCGACCACCATGGGATCCAAGATGCGTCCCAGACCAAGGCGCAGCGCCCCACTGAGGTGTCGGGCGGAGTGGTCAGTATCCGCGTCGGTGAGACGGATCATCGCCAAAATAGGGAAGGGCGCTGGTGCTTCTGACCCGGCGCTTTTCGAAAGCTGCAATCAGGTCGTCACACCGGGGAGGCCGTTTGCCAGCAGCCTAAGATCAGCCGCTATATCCAAGCCCTTTATGGACGTTTTTGCGGGCTGCATGCCGCGCCGCCCTGAATGCTGAATTTTCTCTGGAAATGATGGCTCCGGCGGTAGGATTCGAACCTACGACCAACGGATTAACAGTCCGCTGCGCTACCGCTGCGCCACGCCGGATCACCTGGAGGAGCCTCTAGCAGCGGTTCGGGAGATGCGCAACACCACCCTCCGCCCGTATGACGTATTCCTGACGATAAGGGCGCGAATAGTCAGTCGCCGTCCTGCCCGGAGAGCAGCGCCGCGACCCATTTGCCGCCCTCGAATTGCAGGCAGATCGTCACCGCGGCGATGAGCACGGGCACGCCGATGAAGGCGCCCGGCGCGCCCCAGAGGAAGCCGCCGAAGAAGACCGCCAGCAGCACCATGAAGGGCGAGACCGCCAGCCGCTTTCCGGCCAGCAGCGGCTCGATGTAGCTGCCCGAGACCGACTGGATGACGTTCAGGCACAGGAACACCACCACCGCCGTCTGCCACGATTCGAACTGGAGAATCGCGAAGATGGTGGGAAAGAGCGTCGCGATCAGCGGGCCGATGAAGGGGATGTAGTTCAGGACGAAGGCGATCACGCCCCATTCCGCCGCCAGATCGAGGCCCATCAGCCGGGCGAATCCCCAGACGGCGATGCCGGTGACGACGCTCATCAGCGTGCGGACCGCCATGTAGCTACGAAACTTCACGGCGGTGTCGATCGCGGCCTGGCGGAGTCGCGGGGCCACGTCACCCGGAATGCGCTGGAGCTGCCGGTCCACGACCTTCACCTCCAGCAGCCCCAGGACCAGGAAGACCACCGTCACGATCGAGAAGGCGAGGATGCTGTGCAGCCGCCCGGACACCTCCTGCGCGATCACGATCAGCCAGCGGGAGCTGATGCCGTCCGAAAGCAGGGCGGCGACGCCGATTCCCTGTTCCTCGAACCAGGCGATCTTGCGCGCATAGAGCAGCTGGATCTGTCCCGAATTGGTAAGGATCCATTGCCCGACCCCACCGAAGGCCCAGGTAATGAGCAAGGCGAGTGTCACCACCGTCAGCAGCGCCGCGAGCATCGAGGCCAGCATGGCGAGGCCCGCCGGCACGAAGGCCGATAGCCGGCGCTGCACCGGCCAGACGAGGGCCATGAGGAAGAGCGCGAAAGCCACCGGGGCCACAATGGATTGCGCAAGGTGAAGCGCCGCGGCCACCAGAATGGCCGCGCAGAGACCGATCATCATGCGAAGGCTTTTCCCAGTTGGCCCGGTCCCACGTCTCCGGGCCCCGGACGCTCGCATGGGCCCCTCCGTTCCGGCAACCTCGGGCCATTCCCCGCCAGGATTTTGGGACGCCATGAGCAGGGCTGGGACAATAGGCCGCTCGCATTCCAGGCGCCGGGGGCTAGAAGGACGCTGGAAGCTTGGGAGCGAGGCGGATCGACGGCCGGTGTCCGGATGCCGCCTCATGGCGCCGCCCGGGCCGGCCTCGTCTCGATCCGTGGACGGCGCGCCACTTCCGCCCAGGAGTTCAGCGGCCATGGCGAAACGCAGCACTTCCATCCCTTCGGCACCGACCGATTCCGGATCAGAGGCAGAGGGGGCCGTGCCCGCCCGCGCGCCGCTGCTGGTCGACCTCGCCCTGCAGGGCGGCGGCTCGCACGGCGCCTTCACCTGGGGTGTGCTGGACAGGCTGCTCGAGGAGGAGTGGCTGGAGATTGAGGCCATCTCGGGCACCTCGGCCGGCGCCATGAATGCGGCCGTGCTGGTTGATGGCCATGCGCAGGGCGGCGCCCAGGGTGCCCGCGCGGCGCTGGAGCGTTTCTGGCACACCGTCTCCAAGGGCGCGGCGATGAGCCCCTTCCGCCGGGGCCCGATCGACGTGCTGCTTAACCGTTGGACCCTCGACCATTCGCCCGGCTACGTGGCGATGGACATGATGAGCCGGCTTTTCTCGCCCTACGACTTCCCCTTCGGCGACACCAATCCGCTGCGCGACATCCTGGCCCAATGCGTGGATTTCGAACGCTTGGCGGCCTCGCCGATCAAGCTGTTCATCACGGCGACCAATGTTCGCACCGGCCGCGGCCGCGTCTTCCGCAACGCGGATCTCTCGCCCGATGCGTTGCTGGCCTCCGCCTGCCTGCCGACCATGTTCCAGGCCGTCGAAATCGACGGCGAGGCCTATTGGGACGGCGGCTATTCCGGCAATCCGACGATGACGCCGCTGATGGACGAATGCGTCTCCGATGACACCATCATCGTCGGCATCAACCCGGTTGAGCGGGCGGGAACGCCCCGGGGGGCGCGCGACATCCTGAACCGGCTCAACGAGGTCTCCTTCAACGCCGTGCTGCTGAAGGAACTGCGGATGATCGCGCTGCTGCGGAAGGTGGCCGACCCCGGCAATGCCGAGGTGGCGCATTGGGCCAAGATGCGGGTCCACCTCGTGCGCAGCGACCTCCTGACCGATCTCGGTGCTTCCTCGAAGCTGAACGCGGAGTGGGATTTCCTGACCATGCTGCGCGACGAGGGGCGGCGCGCGGCCGAGGCCTTCCTGGCCGAGAAGGGCGACCGGCTGGGGATCAGCTCCACGCTGGATATCGATCAGCTTCTGGCCGGAGGCTGACGCCATGGGCCTCCTTGGCATCCTGGCGGGACTGGCGCTGCTGGTCCTTCTGGCCTTCCGGGGCTGGAGCGTGCTGCTCCTGGCCCCGCTGGCGGCGCTTGTGGCGGCGATCTTCGCCGGCGAGCCGCTGCTGGCCCATTGGACGCAGACCTTCATGGGCAGCGCGTCCGCCTTCATCGCACAGTTCTTTCCGCTCTTCCTCCTGGGCGCGCTCTTCGGGAAGCTGATGGAGGATAGCGGCGCGGTTTCCGCCATCGCGCGCTGGATGACGGAGAAGCTCGGCGCGCGGCGGGCGGTTCTGGCCGTCGTGCTCGCGGGGGCGGCGGTCACCTATGGCGGCGTCAGCCTCTTCGTCGCGATCTTCGTGCTGACGCCGATGGCCCAGGCGCTGTTCCAGTCGGCCGGCGTGCCGAGGCGGCTGATGCCGGCGGCCATCGCGCTCGGCACCTCCACCTTCACGATGTCGGCCCTGCCGGGGACCCCGGCGATCCAGAACGCCATCCCCATGCCTTTCTTCGGCACGACGCCCTTCGCGGCGCCGGGGCTCGGCCTCCTTGCCTCGGCCATCATGCTGGCCTTTGGCCTGTGGTGGCTGAACCGGGCCGAGGGGAGGGCGCGTGCGGCCGGCGAGGGCTTCGGCGACCCCACGCCGGCGCCCGTCCACGAGGCGGCCGACGACCCCGTCCTGCGTGAGCGCGCCACCGTCTCCCGCGAATTTGACCCCTCCGAGATCCATCGCAGCGCCGATGCGGGCGGCGAGCCGCCGATCTGGATCGCCGCCCTGCCGTTGGTCGTGGTGGTGCTGACCAACCTGGCGATGTCCTTCTTCGTCCTGCCGCGCTTCGACGCCGCCTTCCTGGCGGAGCCGCGCTGGGGTGGCACCAGCCTTTCGGCGGTGGCCGGCGTCTGGTCGGTGGCCGTGGCGCTGGCGGCGGCGATCCTGGTGATCCTGCTGCTCAGCGCGCACCGGCTGCCTTCGCTGCGCGCCACCATGGATGCGGGTGCCAATGCCGCGGTGCTGCCGATCTTCGCCGTGGCGAGCCTCGTTGGCTTCGGCGCCGTCGTCGCGGCGATGCCGGCCTTCGAGCTGGTGCGCAGCTGGGTGCTGGGCATCGGCGGCGGGCCGCTGGTCTCGCTCGCCGTCGCGACCAATGTGCTGGCGGCGCTGACCGGCTCGGCCTCCGGCGGCCTGACCATCGCCCTGGACGCGCTGGGGCCGACCTACATGCAGATCGCGGCCGAGCAGGGGATCGACCCCGGCCTTCTGCACCGGGTGGCCGTCATCGGCGCGGGCACGCTGGACAGCCTGCCGCATAACGGCGCGGTGGTGACGCTGCTTGCCGTCTGCGGCTGCACGCATCGCCAGAGTTATCTGGACATCGTCATGGCCTGCATCGTGGGCGCGCTGATCGCGCTCGCGGCGGTCATCCTGCTCGGAAGTCTGGTGGGATCATTCTAGGCCGCGCCGGGCTGTTTCAGCGCCCGGCGGGTCGCGCTCGGGATGGAAAGAGGGCAGTTTGTCCTCTGCCATCCCTCTTTTGGAAGGAAAGGATACGTCATGGGTGCTCCCTTTGCGGCCGAACGCCGCCTGCTGGCCGAGGATGAGATCGGTCAGGTGGTCCGCAGCCATTATCCGGAGCTCGAGGGGATCCCCCGCGACGAACTGGTGACCCTGGCCCGCTGGCTCCGGTCGCAGCATGGCCGGCTGCGCGACATCCTGCGCGGCCGACGGCGCATCCATCGCGGCAAGGCAGACCCGCGCGGCAGCACGACGGAAAGCGCGGGCGAGCGGTCGCTGGCGGAGAAGAAGCAGGTCTTCGCGCGCGGTCTGAAGCGCGTGAACGGCCGGCTCGGCAAGATCCGTGCGGAGGAAAAGCGGGCGAAGGCCAGCGCCGCCCTGCGCGACGCACTGGCCCGCCGCGAAGGCGCCGATGTCCATCACCCGTCTGCCGGATCGACGGCCCGTGACGGCATGCGCGCGCTTCCGAGCAACCGCCGCCGTGGCATCGTGACCGGCGGGCGCATCGGCAGCGTCTCGCAGCAGGGCCGGAACTCCCAGGCCGGGCGCGACGCGCGCGGCTAGGGCGTTACCCGATCAGGTGCGATCATCTGGTCGGGTAAATATACTTTAAAAACAAAATGATGTAGCGTTTTCCGCAAGCTTTTTGTGAGCGGAAAATGCTCTGGACACACAGCTTCAGGCAGGCGGGATCGCGCGGATCATGGGGCGCTGGACTTACAAATGGTCGAAGCGGCTGGCGCTGCTGGCCGTCGGCGCCTTCTGCGCCTTCATCGTCATCCGGGCGGTGGACAGCCAGCGTGGCCCGCCGCTCGAGCTGTGGCACAGCTACGTGCCGCACGACCTGCATGCCGAACGCCTCGATCAGCTCGACTGGGGCGGGTATATGGCGGCCGAGGAGGCGCTCTTCGCCGAGCTGCGGCGGGAAGTCACCGATCGCCTGCCGCCCGAGGCCCGGACGGACGCCAACCGCTATTTCGCCGGGGCCCCGATCTATCCCGGGCGCTTCGAGCAGGACTGGAACCGCTCCTACGTCATGGAGCCGGACATCGTCGCGCAGGGCGGCACGCCGCGGGGCGCCGTCGTCCTGCTGCATGGCCTGACCGATGCGCCCTACAGCCTCCGCCACATCGCCCGCCGCTATCGCGAGGCCGGCTTCGTGGCCATCGGCATCCGGAACCCGGCGCATGGCACCGTCCCTGCCGCGCTGACCGACACGGTCTGGGAGGATTGGGC
The DNA here is from genome assembly GCF_018413645.1 of Roseococcus pinisoli. Taxonomy (GTDB): domain Bacteria; phylum Pseudomonadota; class Alphaproteobacteria; order Acetobacterales; family Acetobacteraceae; genus Roseococcus; species Roseococcus pinisoli. The sequence goes on along the minus strand of NZ_JAHCDA010000002.1, from coordinate 632,539 downwards.
GGCGGCCACGCGGCTCGCCATGCGCGAGGCCCGGCGCCGCGCGGGCCCGGACGGACCCATCCACATCGTGGGCTTCTCGAACGGCGGCGCCTTGGCGCTGAAGCAGGCGCTGGACGCCATCGAGGACCCCCGCGTCGTGCGGCCGGACCGCCTGGTGCTCATCTCGCCCATGATCGGCATCACCTCCTTCGCGCGCTTCGCGGGGTTGGCCGGGCTGCCCGCCCTGCTGCCGTCCTTCGCCAAGGCAGCCTGGCTGAGCCGCATACCTGAATTCAACCCCTTCAAATACAACTCTTTTCCTGTGAATGGCGCGCGGCAGTCCCACCGGCTGACCCAGGCGCTGCAGCAGCAGATCCGCACCCTGTCCCGCGCCGGGCGGCTCGATCAGCTGGCGCCCGTGCTCACCTTCCAGTCGGTAATGGACTTCACCGTCAGCACCCGGGCGGTGATCTCGGCCCTCTACGAATTCCTGCCCGCGAATGGCAGCGAGCTGGTTCTCTTCGACCGCAACCGCAATACCAAGCTGGGCCCGCTGCTGCGCCCGGCCTTCGACGCCGTGCTGGCGCGCATGGTGCCGCCGGCGCCGCGCAACTGGCGGCTGACCTTCATCACCAATGCCAACGAAGACCGGGCCGAGGTGGTGGCGCGCACCGTGGCGGCGGGGGCGACGGAGGAGCAGGAGCAGAGCCTCGGGCTCCTATATCCGCGCAACGTCTATTCGCTCTCGCACGTGGCGCTGCCCTTTCCGCCGGATGATTCGCTCTATGGCAACCAGCCCGGTCCCGAGCCGGAATTCGGCGTCAGCCTTGGGGCGCTCGCGGCCCATGGCGAGGTGGGCGTGCTGATCCTGGCGCTGGATTCCCTGGTGCGGATCTCCTGGAACCCCTTCTATGGCTATCTGATGGGCCGCATCAGCGAGGTGATTCCCGCGGGGGCCGCCCAGGCCCCTTAGGTTTCATGACGATTGGAGTTTGGGACGCCAGGCGCAGACCTGGGACACAGTGCCGGTCCCAGCCGGACACCCAGGCGCTAACGAGGATGTGAATCTGAATCCTCGGGGAATGCCCATGCTGTCAGCCGCACGCGTCCGGACCGCCGGACTGCTGCTCCTCGCGGGGCTGGCCGCCTGTGACGATGGCGCGCCGGCCGCGGCACCTGACATCAGGCCGGTCCGGGTCATGTCGGTGGATGGGCGGGCAGGGGGCGAGCTCGTCTCCCTCACCGGCACCATCCAGGCGGAGACGGACGTCAACCTCGCCTTCCGGATCGACGGCCGCATGATCGAGCGCTCGGTCAATGTGGGTGACCGCGTGACGGCCGGCCAGGTCGTGGCCCGCCTCAACCGCGACAACGAGGAAAGCAACCTGCGCGCCGCCCGCGCCGCCCTGGCGGCTGCCAACGCGCGCGTGGTCGAGACGCGCAACAACTACAACCGCCAGCGCCAGCTGCTGGCGAGCGGCTTCGCCACCCGCGTCCGCTACGACGAGGCGACGCAGCAGCTGCAATCGGCGCGCTCGACGGCCGACTCCGCTCAGGCCCAGGTGAATATCGCCGAAAACCGCCTCGGCTATACGGAGCTGGTTGCGGATTCCAACGGTACCGTCACCGCCCGAGGCGCCGAGCCCGGCGAGGTGGTCCAGCCCGGCCGCATGATCCTGCAGATCGCCCAGGATGGCGGGCGGGACGCGGTCTTCGGCGTGCCGGCCTCCGTGAAGGACCGTGCGCCGGAGAATCCGGTCATCGACGTCTTCCTGACGACCGATCCCACCATCCGCGCCACCGGGCGCGTGCGAGAGGTCTCCCCGCGCGCCGATCCCGTGACCGGCACCTTCGCCGTGCGCGTGGGCCTGGCCGAGCCGCCGGCCGGGCTGCGCCTGGGCTCCACCGTGACCGGGCGCATGCGCATCGGCGGCGGGGACGGTTATGAGATCCCGGCCAGCGCGCTGACGCGGATCCAGGGCAATCCCGCGGTCTGGATCGTCGATACCGCCACGCAGACGGTCTCGCTGCGGTCCGTCGAGGTCGCGCGCTTCGATCCGGCCGGGGTCGTGGTCTCCGGCGGCCTCGTTCCGGGTGATGTGATCGTCACCGCCGGGGTGCAGGCGCTGCGCCCGGGCCAGAAGGTCCGCCTGCTGGGCGCCGCGTCGTGATCGGTCCGAACCTCTCCGAATGGTCCATCGGCCGTCGCTCGCTGATGGTCTACTTCATGCTAGTCGCGGTCATCGCGGGCAGCATCGTCTTCATGAAGCTGGGTCGTAACGAGGACCCGGCCTTCACCTTCCGCACCATGATCGTTCAGGCAGCCTGGCCGGGGGCGACGCTGGAAGAAACGCTGCAGCAGGTGACCGAGCGCATCGAGCGCACGCTGCAGGAAACGCCGAATATCGACGACGTCCGCAGCTATACCAGTGCCGGCCTCACCACGATCTTCGTGAACCTGCGCGGGTCGACCCCGCCCTCCGTCGTGCCCGACATGTGGTACGAGGTGCGCAAGCGCGTCAGCGACATGCGCAGCCAGCTGCCGGCCGGCGTCGTGGGGCCGGGCTTCAACGATGATTTCGGCGACACCTTCGGCATCATCTACGGCTTCACCGCGGACGGCTTCACTCATCGCGAGCTGCGCGACCAGGTGGAGGCTGTGCGCTCGCGCCTGCTGCTGGTGCCCGACGTCTCCAAGATCGAGATCCTCGGCGCGCAGGACGAGCAGGTCTTCATCGAATTCTCGACCGAGCGGCTGGCGGGCCTCGGCCTCAATTTCCAGGCGCTGATCGGTGCCCTGCAGGCGCAGAACGTGGTGCGGCCCGCGGGCACGGTGCAGACCGGCGATGAGCGGTTGACCATCCGCGTCTCCGGCGCCTTCGAGAACGAGGCCGACATCCTGGCCGTGAACTTCGTGGTCGGCGACCGGATCATCCGGCTCGGCGACATCGCCGAGGTCCATCGCGCCTATTCCGACCCGCCGCAGCCCATGTTCCGTGTGAACGGCCGGGCGGCCATCGGCGTCGCCATTGCGATGCGGGATTCGGGTGACATCCTGGCGCTCGGGCGCAACATCCAGGCTGCCATGCGCAGCATCACGGCCGAGCTGCCCATCGGCATCGAGCCGCACCTCGTCGCCGACCAGGCGGTGACGGTGGACACGGCCATCAACGACTTCACGGACAGCCTGTGGCAGGCAATCCTGATCATCGTGGTCGCGAGCTTCGTGAGCCTCGGCGTGCGGCCGGGCTCGGTGGTGGCGCTCTCCATCCCGCTGACGCTGGCCATCGTCTTCCCGATGATGTCCCTGGCGGGGATCGATCTGCAGCGCATCTCGCTGGGCGCGCTCATCATCGCGCTGACGCTGCTGGTGGACGACGCGATGACGACGGTGGACGCCATGATCCGCCGCCTCGGCAAGGGCGACAGCAAGGAGCAGGCGGCGACCTTCGCCTATCGCACCCTGGCCGCGCCCATGCTCACCGGCACGCTGGTCACCATCGCGGGCTTCGTCCCCATCGGCTTCGCGGCGAGCTCGGCCGGCGAGTACACCTTCTCGATTTTCGCGGTGGTGGGCATCGCGCTGATCGTCTCCTGGTTCGTGGCCGTGCTCTTCGCACCGCTGATCGGCATGGCGATCCTGAAGGCGCCGAAGCCCAAGCTGAATGCGGGGCCGGAGAAGGTCGGGCTGCTGATGCGCCTCTATACCGGGCTGCTGCTAGGGGCGATGCGCCGCAAGTTCCTCACCATCCCGCTCACCTTCGCGATCTTCGCGCTGGCGATCTTTGCGATCCGCTTCGTACCGCAGCAGTTCTTCCCGGCTTCGGACCGTACCGAGCTGATGGTGGACCTCACCCTGCCGCAGAACGCCTCGATCTTCGCGAGCGCCGACCTCTCGGCCCGGCTGGACGCCGCGCTGAAGGAAGATCCCGACGTGGAGCGCTGGAGCACCTATGTCGGCCGCGGCGCCATTCGCTTCTACCTGCCGCTGAACGTGCAGCTGGCCAATCCCTTCTTCGCGCAACTCGTCGTCGTGGCGAAGGACCTGCCGGGCCGCGATCGCCTGCGGGACCGGCTGGAGCGCAAGCTCGCGGAGGAATTCCCCAACGTCGTCGCCCGCGTCTCGCCGCTGGAGCTCGGCCCGCCCGTCGGCTGGCCCATCCAGTACCGCGTGAACGGCGCCGACCTCGAGCAGGTGCGCGAGATCGCGCTGCGTGTGGCCCAGGTCGTCTCGACCAGCGCCGGCGCCCGGCACGTGAACTTCGACTGGATGGAGCCCTCGCGCCAGTTGCGCGTGCGGGTGGACCAGGACCAGGCGCGGCTCCTCGGCCTCAGCTCGGCGCAGGTCTCGGCCGCCCTGAACGCGGCGGTGACCGGCACCGTCGTGACCCAGCTGCGGGACGACATCTACCTCATCAACGTGGTGGCGCGCGCCACGGCGGATGAGCGGCTGTCGCTCTCCAACCTGCGCTCCATGCAGGTCTCGCTGCCGGGCGGGCGCTCCGTGCCGCTCGGCCAGTTCGTGACCTTCGAATACGAGCAGGAATACCCGCTGGTCTGGCGTCGGGACCGTGTGCCGACGCTGACGGTGCAGGCCGATGTGCGCATCGGCGTGCTGCCGGAGACGGTGGTGAACGAGATCGCGCCGCGCATCGCGGAGCTGAATGCCACGCTGCCGGCCGGCTATCGGGTGGACACGGGCGGCATCGCCGAGGAGAGCGCCGAATCCAGCGCCTCGGTCGCCGCCGTCGTGCCGCTCATGATCGTGCTGATGCTGACGGCGCTGATGTTCCAGCTGCAGAGCTTCCAGCGCCTGACCATGGTGGTGGCGGTGCTGCCGCTGGGCATGATCGGCGTGGTTGCGGCGCTGCTGATCTTCCGCCAGCCGCTGGGCTTCGTGGCGATCCTCGGCATCCTCGCGCTGCTGGGCATGATCGCGAAGAACGCGGTCATCCTGATCGTGCAGATCGAGGCGGACCGCGCGGAAGGCATGGGGATATGGGAGGCTGTGGTGGCCGCCAGCACCTCGCGCTTCCGCCCGATGATGCTGACGGCGATCTCGACCGTGCTGGGCATGATTCCGATCGCGCCCACGGTGTTCTGGGGCCCCATGGCCTTCGCCATCATGGGCGGCCTGCTGGTCGCGACGCTGCTGACCCTGGTCTTCCTGCCGACGCTCTATGTCGCCTGGTTCCGGGCGCGCGAGCCCCAGGCGATAGGGCAGGCGGCGAGGCAGGGGGACTGAGATGCCCCCGCTCGCGGCGCTTCCGAGGTTCGTGGGGCTGCTGGCGGTCTGGGTCGTGATCGGGGGCGCCGACCTCAAGGGGCTGGCGGTCGGCGCCGCCACGGCCGCCATCGCCACCTGGTTCAGCCTGCGATTGCTGCCGGCCGGCGTCCTTCAGCTGCGCCCGCTGCCTCTATTGGGCCTGCTGCTGCGCTATCCCCTCCAGGCCCTTCGGGCCGGGACCGAGGTGGCGTGCCGGGCTTTCGACCTTCGGCTGTCGCCCGGCTTCGTCCCCTACGCGCCGGTGACCGCGCCCTCGGTGCAGCGCGACGCCTTCCTCACCTGGTCGAGCCTGCAGCCGGGCACGCTGCCGGCCGGGGAGGACGAGGTTTCGGGCGCCGTCGCGATCCATGCGCTGGATGTGACGCAGCCGGTCGCGGCCTCCATGGCGGCCGAGGAGGCGCGCTTCGCGCGAATCTTTCGTGGCTGAGTTCCTGCTCCTTGCTTCCGGCGGCGTGATGCTGACGGTGGTGGCCGGTCTCTGGCGCGTGCTGCGCGGGCCAACGGATGCCGACCGGATGATGGCGGCGCAGCTGCTTGGCACCGGGGGCATCGCGGCCCTGCTGCTTCTCGCGGCCGGGATGGGCAATGGCGCCATCGTGGATGCGGCGCTCTCGCTCTCGGTTCTCGCGGCCTTTGCCTCGGTCGCCTTCGCGCTGGCCGTGCCGGGCCGACGTCGATGAGCCTGCTGGCCGATGCCTTCACTGTGCTCGCCGTGCTGGCGGGGCTGTTCTTCCTTGCCGCGGGCACGCTCGGCCTGCTGCGCTTCCCCGACACGCTGAGCCGCCTGCACGCGCTGACCAAGGCAGATGGGCTGGGCCTCGGCCTCATCGTCCTGGGCCTGATGCCGCAGGCGGGAAGCCTGCTCGGCGCACTCAAGCTCCTGCTCGTCTGGGCGCTGGCGATGCTGGCGGGCGCCACCGTAGGCCAGATGATCGCCCGGATCGCTCGGCGGGAATCCCAGTGAGCGCGACGCTCCTCATCGACCTGGCGCTGGCCTTTTCGGTCCTGGCGGCGGCGCTCTGGACCGTCGCGGCGCGGCGGGCCTTCGAGGCGGTGGTGGGCTTCGTCGCCTTCGGCCTGGTGCTGTCCCTGGCCTGGGTCAGGCTCGGCACGGTGGATGTGGCGCTCACCGAGGCGGCGGTCGGGGCGGGGGCCAGCGGCGTGCTGCTGCTGGGGGCGACGGCCCGCCTCGGCGCGCAGACCCTGGCCGAGGTCCGCGACCAGCCCGCCATGGCCCTGCGGATCGCGACCGGCTTCTTCTGCGCCCTCCTGGCCGTGGCCCTGGGCTGGACTCTCCTAAACCTCGGCGATCCCGCGCCGAGCCTCGCCCCCTTGGCCGCGGCCAACCTCGCGGCGACCGAGCTCGGCAACCCGGTCTCCGGCGTGCTGCTCGCCTGGCGCGCACTGGATACGCTGCTGGAGGCGGTGGTGCTGGTGCTGGCGGTGATCGGCGTCTGGTCGGTGGCGCCCGACGGCGCCTGGGGCGGCATCCCCGGCGATATTCAGCCGCCACGCCGCGATCCGGCCCTGCGCCTTGCCGCGCAGATCATCCCGCCCATCGGTGTGGTCATCGGCGTGCATCTCGTCTGGACCGGCGCGGAGGCGCCGGGCGGCGCCTTCCAGGGCGGGACGGTGCTGGCCGCAATGTGGGTGCTGGCCTGGATGGCCGGGCTCGTCCGCCCGCCGGCTGTGAGCTCGCGCCGGCTGCGGGTCTGGGTGATCCTGGGCCCCATCGTCTTCATCGCCATCGGGCTGCTGGGCAGCTTCCTGGCCGACGGCTTCCTCGCCTATCCGGCGGCTTTCACCAAGCCGCTGATCCTGCTGGTGGAGGCGGCGCTGACCTTCTCCATCGCGGTGGCGCTGGTGCTGCTGCTGGTGGGCCCGCCGAAGGCCGCGCCATGAACGAAGTCACCATCTTCGGCCTGCTGGCCGCGGCGCTGGTGGGTCTCGGCCTCTACGGCGTGCTGACCCATGCCGCGCCGCTGCGGCGCATCCTGTCCTTCAATCTGCTCGGCGGCGGGGTGTTCCTCGTCTTCGGCGTCGTGGCGCGTCGCGGCGCGGGGGCGGGCTTCGACGGCGATCCGGTGCCGCAGGCCATTATCATCACGGGCATCGTCGTCGCCTTCGCGGCCACCACGCTCGCCATCGCACTGCTGCTGCGGATCGCCGAGCTGCGTCAGGACGGCACGGATGACTGACGCGGCCTTCCTCCTGCCGCTGTCGGCGATGCTGCCGGTGGTGGCCATGTCGATCGCCTTCGCCGGCGGAGCGCGAGTGGCCGAGCGGCTGACGCTCCTGACGCCGCCGATCGGCCTGGTCATCGCCCTCATGATCTCGGCCGCGCTGCTGCGGGGCGGCGAGCCGCTGACCTACATGCTGGGAGGTTGGACGCCGCCGCTCGGCCTCGCGCTCCGCATGGACGGGCTCTCGGCCGCCCTTCTGCTCACCACCACGGTCATCATCGGTGCCACCGCGATCTTCGCGCGCGCGGAGTTCGGTACGGCGCCTGGCGAGGCGGAGACACGCCGCAAGCTGATGTTCTGGTGCCTCCTGCTGTCGATCTGGACAGCGATGGCTTGCGTGCTGCTGAGCAACGACCTGTTCAATCTCTTCGTCGGGCTGGAACTGCTGACCTTCGCGGCCGTGCCGCTGGCGGCCCTCGACGGCAAGGCCGAGACCCTGTCGGCCGCGCTGCGCTACCTGATGTTCGCGCTGCTGGGCTCGGTCCTCTATCTGCTCGGCGTGGCGCTGCTCTATGGCAGCCACGGCACGCTCGATATCGGGCTCCTCTCGACAGGCCTGCAGGGCGGGGCGCCCACGCTTCTCGCCGTGGCGCTGATCACGGTTGGGCTGATCGCGAAATCCGCACTTTTCCCCCTGCATCTCTGGCTGCCGCCGGCCCATGCGGGCGCGCCCGCGGCGGCGAGCGCCGTGCTCTCGGCCCTGGTCGTGAAGGCCTCCTTCTACCTGCTGGCGCGGCTCTGGCTGCAGGTGATGCCGCCGGAATCCGCCTGGGCGGCGCTGCAGCTCCTGGCCGGGCTGGGGGCGGGGGCGATCCTGTTGGGAAGCCTCGTCGCCCTGCGCCAGTCGCGGTTGAAGCTGCTGATCGCCTATTCGACCATCGCGCAGATCGGCTACCTCTACTTCATGTTTCCCCTCGTGCTGGCGGGGGGCTCGGGCGCCTGGCTGGGCGGTGTGCTGCAGGCCGTCTCCCACGCCTTCGCCAAGGCCTCGATGTTCCTGGCGGCCGGCGTGATCTCCAAGGCCCTGGGGCATGACCGCATCGCGGATCTCGGGGGCGTCGCGCGCGCCATGCCAGTGCCGGTGATCGCCTTCGGCCTTGCGGGCCTCTCGCTGATGGGCATCCCGCCGAGCGGCGGCTTCACGGCGAAGTGGCTCCTGCTGCAATCGGCGCTTCAGACCGGGCAATGGTGGTGGGCCGTGGTGATGCTGGCCGGCGGGCTGCTGACGGGCGGCTACGTCTTTCGGGTCCTGGTCGCGGCCATGCGCAGCGGGGCCACGCCGGTTCCCGTGCCGCGCCTGGGCGTGCAGGAGAAGGTGGTGCTGGCCCTGGCCCTGGTTTCCCTCGGGATGGGGCTGCTGCCGCTCTATTCCTTCGGCCTCGTGCAGGTGGGGCAGCCGTGAGCGGGGTCCTGCTCCTCGCGACCATGCTCGTGCCGCTGCTGATGCTGGCGGCCTGCCTCTCCGCCGGGGCACGGCGCGCGATGCCGCGCCTGCTCTGGCTGGCGCCGCTGCCGGGCGTCGCGGCGGCGCTGTTCGCCATCGACATGCCGCCGGTGGTGCTGGATCCGAATCGTCTGCGCTTCACCCTGGAGCTGGGTCGGCCCGCGGCCCTGCTGCTCGGTGTGGCCGCGCTGCTTTGGAGCGCCGCGGGGGCCTATGCCGCGGCCTATCTCGATCGTGGATTGGCGACGGAGCGCTTCGCCTGCTGGTGGCTGCTGACCATGGCCGGGAGCCTCGGCGTCTTCGCCGCGGGGGACCTTGTCACCTTCTACCTGGCCTTCGCGATGGTGAGCCTTTCCGCCTATGGGCTCGTGATCCACGATCGCACGGCTCGCGCCTGGCGGGCGGGCTCGATCTACCTGCTGCTGGCCGTGCTGGGAGAGATCTTCCTCCTCCTCGGCTTCGCGGTGCTGGCCGTGGCTTCGCCCGGCGACAGCATCGCCATTGCGGAGGTCACGGCGGCCTTGCCGGTCTCGCCCTGGCATGGCGCGACCATTGCGCTGCTCATCCTGGGCTTCGGGCTGAAGGCGGGCATGGTGCCGTTGCACGTCTGGCTGCCGTTGGCCCACCCGGCGGCGCCCATGCCGGCCTCGGCCGTGCTCAGCGGCGCCATCGTGAAGGCCGGCATCATCGGGCTGATCCGCTTTCTCCCCTGGGATGCCGGCGGTCCGGTCCTGGGGGAGGCGCTGGTGGTGATGGGCTTCGCCACGGCCTTCTACGGCGTCGCGATCGGCGTCACCCAGGCCAATCCCAAGACGGTGCTCGCCTATTCCAGCGTGAGCCAGATGGGCGTGGTGATGGCAGCCCTCGGCGCCGGGCTCGCGGCGGGGCAGGCGGCGGCGCCCATGGATGCGGCCTTCTATGCCTCGCACCACGTGCTGGCGAAGGGGGCCTGCTTCCTCGCCGTCGGCGTGGGTTATGCGGCGGGGCGGCGAGGGATGGCCTGGGTGATGGTTCCGGTCCTGCTCCTCGTCCTGAGCTTCGGCGGATTCCCACTGACGGGCGGCGCGCTGGCCAAGGCCGCGGTGAAGGATCAGCTCGGCTACGGCCTGCTGGGAACGCTTTCGGCCATTTCGGCCGGCGGCACGACGCTGCTCATGCTGCATTTCGCACGCCGCCTGGCCGCCGGAATGGAGGAGGGAGGCACCTGGCCCGCCGCCGGGCTCTGGCTGCCCTGGCTGGGCCTGACCCTGTCCGCCATGGCGATCCCCTGGGTGCTCTTCGCGCAGGTGGGCAGCTTCGCCGAGGCGTTGACCCCGGCCGCCATATGGAAGGCGGTCTGGCCCATGGCGATCGGCGCCGCGCTGGTGCCACTGTTGGGCCGTCTGCCGGCCGTGCCGGAGGGCGACGTGCTGATCCCGGCCGAGCGCGCCTTCCATCGCGCCGCGGGCCCGCTGGGCCGCGCGGCGGATGGGTTGGAGCGGGTGCTGAACTGCTGGCCGCAGGCCGGCCTGGCGCTGGTTCTTCTGCTGCTGGCCTTCGGCTGGGCACTCGCCTGACGGCCTGCGCCATGCGGCGCCTTGCCTATCTTAAGCGGATGATTCGCGTATCTTGCGCGCCAACGAACCAGGAGAGCCCCCATGGACGGCATGCAGGCCGAGGCCACGACGCCGCTGCTCACGATCGACGGCGCGCGCGCCACCATCCGGCTGAACCGGCCGGCGGTGCATAACCGCATCGAGCCGCCCGATCTGCTGAAGCTTCTCGAGCATTTCGAGACCATCGAGGCCGATCCCGCCATCCGCGTGGTCATCCTGACGGGAACGGGCAAGTCCTTCTCGTCCGGCTACCACCTGGGCGACATGGCGAACCGGCCCGATGCCGAGGTGACCGCGGCGGACGGCGGCCCTTCCTTCGAAAGCGTGGGCACGGCGCTGGAAAACCTGAAGGTTCCCGTGATCTGCCGGCTCAATGGCGGCGTCTATGGCGGCTCGACGGATTTCGCCCTGTGCTGCGATTTCCGGATCGGCACTGAGCAGGCCGAGATGTTCATGCCTGCCGCGCGGATCGGCCTCCATTACTATCCCGCCGGCATGAAGCGCTATGTCAGCCGGCTTGGCCTTAATGCGGCAAAGAAGCTGTTTCTGACCGCCGAAAAGATCTTCGCGTCCGAGATGCTGGCCATCGGCTACCTGACCGAGGTGGTTTCGGCCGACCAGCTCGATGCGCGGGTGGATGCGCTGGCGACGCGGATCGCCTCGCTCGCGCCGCTCGCGGTGCAGGGCGTGAAGCGCAGCCTCAACGAAATCGCGCGGCAGGATTTCGACGAGGCCGGCGCCATCGAGCGCGCGCGGGCCAGCCAGAAGAGTGAGGATCTGCGCGAGGGGCTGACGGCCTTCCGCGAGAAGCGCGCGCCGGTCTTCAAGGGGCGGTAACTCGTCGCGGCCGAGGAGCTTTCCGGGGCGGCCAGCGTTACGCCGTGTTAATACGGATTTCCTCCGGCGGCCGAGTGGGGCATTCTTCCGGCCATAAACCGGAGGAAAGAGCTCTCATGCAACGCCGCACTCTTCTTGCCAGCTCGGCGCTGGCGATCGCCGCGCCCGCCCTCGTGAGCCAGGCCTTTGCGCAGCCCCGCAATGCCGCCTGGCCTCGGGCCCTCAATATGGGAACGGCGGCGCCGGGCGGTACCTATGCCCTATACGGACCCGCCTGGGGCCAGCTCGTCCAGGAAGCGACGGGCATCAACGTCTCCTTCCGCACGACCCAGGGGCCGAACCAGAACATCATCCTGGTGCAGCGCCGCGAGGTCGAGATCGGCATGACGACCATGGGCGTCGCGCTGCAGGCCTGGAACGGGCAGGGGGACTGGACGCAGGGCAATCGCTTCCGGGACATCCGCGCCCTCTTCCCGATGTATGACACGCCGTTCCACGGCATCGCGCTGAAGCGCAGCGGCATCACCTCGATGGCGCTGCTCGCGGGCAAGAATGTCGGCGTGGGGCCGCGCGGCGGCACGCCCGGCACCTATTTCCCGCTGATCCTGAACACCCTCGGCCATCGTCCGGGCTCCGTCCGCTTCGGTTCGGGAAGCGACATGTCGGGCCAGCTGCAGGACGGCCTGCTGGATGCCTTCCTCTTCGCGTCGGGTGTGCCGGTCCCGGCCTTCTCGGAAGCCGAGACCTCGGGTGAGATCAATTTCCTCGACTTCACGCCCGAGGAGGTGACGAGGCTGACGAGCAACTTCCCCGAGCTCTCGCCCAGCACCCTGCCGGCCAGCACCTATCGCACGGCAGGCCGCGAGCTGCGGGTGGTGGGCATGTACAACTTCGCCATCGGCCATCGCTCGCTGCCCGAGGACCTGGTCTACGAGATGCTGAAGGCGGTGCTCGGCACGCAGCCGCGTCTGCGGCAGGCGATCTCCGCCGCGTCGGAGACGGTCGCGGCCAATGCGGGCAAGAACACCTTCCTGCCCTATCACCCCGGCGCGGCGCGCTACCTCCGCGAGGCCGGCCAGACGATCCCGGACAACCTCATCCTGGCCTGATGGCCTTCGGGTAAGACGACCGGCGCCGTGGTCCATCCGGACCACGGCGCCATGCTTTCCGGTCACGCGCCGCCGCGTGACCGGGTTTTTCTCAGCGCGGAGCCTTATCCGCCGGCCGTCACCCCGGCCCCGCGGCCGACAATGTAATCGGTCGGATAGACACGGCGCTGGCGCAGCAGCAGCAGCACCCCGATCGCGAGGCCGATCAGATCCGTGTAGTGCTCCGGAACCATCATCATCAGGCCCGCTCCGGCCGAGAGCAGCCGCAGCGGCAGGGTCAGCGGTCCGGTCTGCATCCAGCCCTCGGTCGCGCAGGCCAGCAGATAGACGCCGCAGGCCGCCGTCACGAAGGCGATCAGGATAGTGCTGAGCTCGCCCTGAGCGAGCAGGGCAGGCGAAAGCCAGAACATGAAGGGCACAATGAAGGTCGCGAGGCCGAGCTTCAGCGCGATCACGCTGGTGCGCCACATATCCGCCCGTGCCATCGAGGCAGCGGCAAAGGAGGCCAATGCCACGGGCGGCGTGATGGCCGAGAGGATGGCGTAGTAGAAGATGAACATATGGGCCACCAGCGGCTCGACACCGATGCGGATCAGGCCCGGCGCCACCACGGCGCCCGCGATGGCATAGGCCGCCGTCGTGGGGACGCCCATGCCCAGGACGATGGCGACGACCATGGCGAAGATCATGGCCAGGAAGGACGAGGTTCCGGCGACCTCGAGCAGCATGTTGGCGAAGCGCCCGCCCACGCCGGTCACGCCGATGACGCCGGCCACCACGCCCGCCGCCGCGCAGACGGCGATGAGCTGCATGACCTCGCGCATGCTGCCGTGCAGCGTCTCGTAGATGGCCTCTGCTGTCTCCTTCACGGAGCCGAGGACGGCCGTGACCAGGCCTTCGCGCTGGATGGTCAGGCGATGGGTGAGCGCGGTGAAGGCCATGATGACCAGCGTCGCGGCGATGCCCCAGGCGGCTGCGCGGAAGGGCGAGAAGCCCTGGACCAGCATATAGATCAGCAGCACCAGGGGCGCGGCCATGTAGACGCGCCGCAGCAGGTTGGTCCAACGCGGCAGCTCGTTGCGCGGCAGGCCGCGGATGCCGAGCTTGCGGGCATTGAGGTCGCAGTGAATGTAGTTCGCGACGTAGAAGAGCAGGGCAGGGATGAGGCCGGCCAGCGCGATGTCCATGTAGGGGATGCCCAGCACCTCCGCCATGATGAAGGCGCCGGCGCCCATGACGGGCGGCGTGATCTGCCCGCCCGTCGAGCTGGTGGCCTCGATCGCGGCTGCTGTGGGGCGGTCGTAGCCCACACGCCGCATCATCGGGATGGTGAAGGCGCCGGAAGCGACCACATTCGCCACGGCCGAGCCCGAGACGGCCCCGAACATGATGCCCGACAGCACCGTCACCTTCGCCGGGCCGCCCCGCAACCGGCCCACGGCCGCCAGCGCGACGTCATTGAAGTAGTCGCCGGCCTTGGAGGTCTGCAGGAAGGTCGCGAAGACCACGAACATGATAATGAAGCTGGCGCTGACCTGCACGATCGTGCCGAGGACGCCGTTATTGCCGAAGAGCTCCACCAGCGCCTGGTCGAAGGAGACGCCGCGGTGGAAGAGGATGCCCGGCAGCCAGGGGCCGACGAAGCAGTAGGTGATGAAGATGATCGCGATCATCGGCATCACGAGGCCCGCGGTGCGGCGCGCGAATTCCAGCACGAGCAGCATGCCGATCCCCGCGACCCAGAGGTCCGTCGAATTCGGGCCCATGAAGCTGCGCATCTCGATGCCGTCGGCATCCAGGATGTAGTGGAAAGGGATGGCGAGGGAGGCGAGGATCAGCACCCAGTCGTAGATCGGGATGCTTCGTTCCGCCGTGGCGCTGGCGCGGGGCGCGAAGAGAGCGAAGCCGAGCGCCGCGCCGAAGAAAACATGAATTGCGCGCGTGATGGTCGGGTCCACCGGCTGGACCAGAAGAAACCACAGATGGAACGCGACGAAGGCGACCGCTGCGGCACGCCAGACGAAGCCGGCAATTCCCGGTAATTCCCGCCGCGCATTGGCGAATTCCATGTCGTCGACTGCGGTATTTACTTCATCCGTCGGGCGCGCCTCCGCCATACGTTTCCCACTCCCCATTTTGATGCTTCGACCAGACCTTGCCGCCGGCCGTTCGTGAACGTGGCGCGGTCATAGCCGGATGAGCGACGCAGGCAAACCGCGAATGCCGAAAGAGGGTTCGGCATTCCGCCAGCGAAATGGAAGGCGGGCAGCGGTCAGAAAACGGCGAGCAGCCCCTCGAAGGCGCGCTCTACGTCGCGCCCGTCATTGTAGCCGTGGAAGCTCACCCGGATGCGGCCTCGGCCGTTCCAGGTCAGGATGCCCTGGCTCTCCAGCGCGCGCACCGCTTCCGCCGCCCTGGGATGCGGCAGGCAGACGCTGGCGCCGTGCCGCTCGGGCGTCATCATCGGCAGCTGCGCCTCCAGGCACCGACGCCGAAGCTCCCGGGCGAGGCCCGTCACATGCGCTTCCACCCCGGGATGCGCCTCCAGGTAGTCGAGCGCGGCGTTCAGCACGTAGACGCCGGCGTGATTGGGATTGCCGCGGCAGAAGCGCATCGCCGAAGGCACGAGACCGATGGGCTCGCGCCAGTCGGGCCGGGCCTGGCTCGCCATGGAGTACCAGCCGGCGCTGCGCGGCGCCCAGCCCGGCTGCCGCGCGCGATTCCAGTAGGCGACGGCGATGCCCGAGATGCCGAGCAGCCACTTGTAGCTCGCGGCGAAGGCGAAGTCGGCGAGGGAGGCCTCGATGGGCATCCAGCCGGCCGACTGCGTGTGGTCCACCACGAGCAGCGCGCCCGTGCGATCGGCCAGGGCGCGCAGGGCCGGCAGGTCCGCGCGCTCGGCATTGAGGAAGCTGGTGCTGCTGACGGCGATGACCCGCGTGCGCGGCGTCACGACAGCGGCGATCCCGCCGGCGCCCTCCGCCACGCGCAGCGTCACGCCCGGTTGCAGGGCGAAGGGGGCGGCCAGGGAGGGGTATTCGATGTCGGGCACCACGACCTCGTCGCCCTCACGCCAGTCGAGGCTTCCGGCGAGCATGGCCACGCCCTCGGCCACCGAGGAGACGAGGCCGATATCCTCCACGCCGCAGCGCCAGGAGGCCGCGAGCCGCCGGCGCAGGCCGAGGATCTCCTCCTCCTGCCGGACGTCGCCGGTCGGCCCCTCCGATTTGTCGGCAAGGTAGCGGACGACGGCATCGGCCGCGCTGCGCAGGGCCGGCGTCTTCCCGCCCGCGCAGAGATGCGCGACGCCGGGGGTGATGTGGAAGTCGTCGAGGGGGAAGAGGGGCTGCATGCCGCCAGCATGGGGGCTGCCGCCGGAATCAGGCAATCCGGTCGGTGCAGTGCAGCAAGAACGTGCCTATAGTCGGCGGAACCTTGCTGCAGGGATATCGGCCGCGCATGTCCATCCACGTCGCCCTCACGCACAAGACCAGCTATTCCTACGACCGCGCCGTAACCCTGGGGCCACAGACCATCCGGCTCCGACCCGCGCCCCATGCGCGCACGCCGGTCCTTGCCTATTCGCTGAAGGTCGAGCCCCGGCCGAACTTCATCAACTGGCAGCAGGACCCGCAGGGCAATTTTCAGGCCCGCGTGGTCTTTCCCGAGCGGGTCACGCGTTTCGAGGTGACGGTTGATCTCGTCGCCGACATGGCGGCCATCAACCCCTTCGACTTCTTCCTGGAGCCCGAGGCCGAGCACTATCCCTTTGCCTACGATCCCGTCCTGGACCAGGAGCTCGCGCCCTTTCGCCGCCTCGAGCCCACGGGGCCGCTGCTCCAGGCGCTGCTCGCGCAGATCCCGCGGCACAGGCAGCGCGTGGTGGACATGCTGGTGGCGGTCAACCAGCTCGTGCAGTCGCGCATCGCCTATATCGTGCGGCTGGAGCCTGGCGTCTGGGAGCCGGAGCACACGCTGAACGAGGGCAGGGGCTCCTGCCGGGATTCCGCCTGGCTGCTGGTCCAGGCGCTGCGCCATCTGGGCCTGGCCGCGCGCTTCTGCTCGGGCTACCTCATCCAGCTGGTGGCCGACCAGAAGCCGGTCGACGGCGGCGCCGAGGGCCCGACGACCGATTTCACCGACCTGCACGCCTGGGCCGAGGTCTATCTGCCCGGCGCCGGCTGGGTCGGGCTCGACGCGACCTCCGGCATGATGGCGGGCGAGGGGCATATCCCGCTCGCCGCGACGCCGGAGCCGCAATCGGCCGCGCCCATCTCGGGTCTCGTCGAGAAGGCGGAGACTGAATTCGGCTTCGAGATGACGGTGACGCGCCTGCGTGAGACGCCGCGTGTCACCAAGCCCTATGCCCCCGCGGTCTGGGAGGCGATCGAGGCCGCCGGTACCCGCGTGGACGAGGCCATCCGCGCGCAGGACATGCGCCTGACCATGGGTGGGGAGCCCACCTTCGTCGCCGCGGCGGATCCGGATGCGGCCGAATGGAACACCGACGCCCTGGGGCCGACCAAGCGCGCCTATGCCGGGCGGTTGCTGCGCCGTCTGCTGCCGCTCTGGGCCAAGGGCGCCGCCCTTCATACCGGCCAGGGCAAGCAATATCCCGGCGAACCGCTGCCCCGCTTCGCGCTATCCGCCCATTGGCGCACGGATGGCGAGGCGGTGTGGCGCAACCCCGCCCTGCTCGCCTCGGACGATGACGAGGGCCGGGCCACCGCGGCGGAAGCCGAGGCCTTCGGCAAAGGCTTGGCCCAGCGCCTCCAGGTGCCGGCGGAGCTGTTGCGGCCCGCCCATGAGGATGTCCATTATTACCTCTGGCGGGAGGGCCGGCTGCCGGCCAATGTCGTCGCCGAGGAGAGCAGGCTGGGCGATCCGTTGGAGCGCGCCCGCTTCGCGCGCCTGTACCGCGAGGGGCTGGCCGGGGCTGTCGGATGGGTGCTGCCGCTCCATCGCGTAGCCCGGGCCGGCGAGCGCCGCTGGCAGTCCGGGCGCTGGTTCCTCCGCGAGGATACGCTGTTCCTGACGCCAGGCGATGCGCCCATGGGCCTGCGCCTGCCGCTCGCTTCGCTGCCCTGGATCGATCCGGCCGAGCGCGCGAAGGAGGCCCAGCCCGAGCCCGACCCCTTTACGAAGGAGACGGAGGGGCCGCTCCCGACAAGGGAGCAGCTTCGCCCGGTCCCGCCGATCGTGAAGGACATCGCGGGCGCGCAGCGGCAGCTGTCTCCCGCCGCCCCGCCAGCCGCCAAGGAAGATCCCGTCTCGCCCCGCACCGCGCTCTGCGTGGAGCCGCGGGGAGGGCATATCCACGTCTTCTTCCCGCCGCTCACCCATCTGGAGGATTGGCTTTCCCTCGTCGCAGCCGTGGAGGACACGGCCGAGGCGACGGGCCAGAAGGTGATCCTGGAAGGCTATCCGCCGCCCGAGGATCCGCGCCTGCCGAGCTTCTCCGTCACGCCCGATCCCGGGGTGATCGAGGTGAACGTCCATCCCGCGCATTCCTGGCCGCAGATGGTGGAGCGCACCGGCCAGCTCTACGAGGAGGCACGGCAGATCGGCCTCGCCACGGAAAAGTTCATGCTCGACGGCCGGCATGTCGGCACGGGCGGGGGCAACCATGTCGTCATGGGCGCCGCCCGCGCGGAGGACAGCCCCTTTCTCCGGCGGCCGGACCTGCTGCGCAGCCTGGTCTCCTTCTGGCACAACCACCCGTCGCTCAGCTTCCTCTTCAGCGGACTCTTCATCGGCCCGACCAGCCAGCATCCGCGCGTGGACGAGGCCCGGATGGACGCGCTGCGTGAATTGGAGATCGCCTTCGGGGAGCTCGATCGGGTGGAGGGCACGCCGCCGCCCTGGATGACCGACCGGCTGTTCCGCAACCTCCTGGCCGACATGACGGGCAATACGCACCGGACGGAATTCTGCATCGACAAGATGTACGATCCCGGCTCGTCCAGCGGCCGCCGCGGCCTGGTCGAGTTCCGGGCCTTCGAGATGCCGCCGCATCCGCAGATGAGCCTTGCGCAGATGCTGCTCATGCGCTCGGCGCTCGCCGCCTTCTGGAAGGCGCCCTATCGCCGGCCGCTGACGCGCTGGGGCACGAGCCTGCATGACCGCTTCATGCTGCCGCACCACGTCGCCGAGGATTTCTTCGGCGCGCTCGAGGAGCTCGGCCAGCTTGGTTTCCCGCTGGAGCGCGAATGGTTCGCGCCGCATCTGGAGTTCCGCTTCCCGCAGATCGGCCAGATCTCCCTGGGCTCCATGGAGGTCGAGCTGCGCGCGGCGCTGGAACCCTGGCACGTTCTCGGCGAGGAGCAGACCTCGGGCGGCACGGTCCGCTATGTCGACAGCAGCATCGAGCGCGTTCAGGCGAAGGTGACCAACTGGGTGCCCGAGCGCTTCCTTCTGGCCGCCAACGGCGTCGCGGTGCCCCTGCAGCCCACCGGCCGCGCCGGAGAGTTCGTGGCCGGCATCCGCTTCAAGGCCTGGGACCCGCCCTCCGCCCTGCATCCGACGATCCGGGCCCAGGGGCCCCTAATTCTCGACGTGCATGACCGATGGTCCGGCCGTTCCCTGGGCGGCCTCACCCATGAGGTCGTGCATCCCGGCGGCATGGCCTATGACAGCTTCCCAGTGAACGCCAATGCGGCCGAGGCGCGCCGTCGCTCACGCTTCATCCCCTTCGGCCACCGGGCCGGGCCGCAGTCCCTGGCAGAGCCGGAGCGCAGTCTCGAACATCCCTGCACGCTCGATCTGCGGGCCTTCGCCGGCCAGGCACGGCATGATGACTGACCTCCTGGTCGGCGGGCCGGACGAGATGGTCTCGGGCGCCGGCCGCATCCGCGGGCACTGGCGCGCGCTCATGGGTATCATCGGCAGCCTGGGGCGGCCGGCGCTGGCCGAGCGCGGCGAGCGGCTCGCGCGGGCGATGGCCGATGACGGCGTGGCCTCGCTGCTGCCCGGCGCCGCGGATGCGACGTGGAAGCTCGACCCAGTCCCCCTGCCGATCATGGCCGAGGAGTTCGACGAGCTGGCCGCCGGCCTGGCCCAGCGCGCGCGGCTGATCGATGCGGTCCTGGCCGATATCTACGGCCCGCAGGAACTGCTCGCCGCGGGCCATATTCCCGCGCCGCTGGTCTTCGGCAGCCCCGCCTTCCTGCGCAGCGCGCGCCGCAGCTCGAGCCCGGCTCGCCGCCCCATGCTGCATCTCTACGCCGCCGACGTGCTGCGCCGGCCCGACGGCAGCTGGGCCGTGCTGCAGGACCGGACGAGCCGCTGCTCAGGCCTCGGGCGCTTGCTGGAGAACCGGCGTCTGCACAGCATGGCCATGGCCGAGGCCTTCGGCGCGGCCCAGCCGCGCGGCCTCTCCCCTTTCTTCGAGCTCTGGCAGGAGGCCCTGATCCGCCTGGCGCCGCAGGAGCGCCGCGACCCCGCCATGGCGCTGCTCTCGCCCGGCACGCGTGATCCGCATTGGTTCGAGCATGTGGTCCTCTCCCGCGAGCTGGGCTGCGCGCTGGTCGAGACCGGCGACCTCACCATGCGTGGGGGCAGGCTCTTCCTGAAGACCCTGGCCGGGCTCCAGCCGGTCGACCTCGTGCTTTCCCGCGTCGATGCCGGGACGCTCGACCCCCTCGACCAGCCGGAAGCCGATGCGGCCGGCGGCATCCCCGGCATTTTGGACGCGGTGCGGCATGGCGCCCTGACGCTGCTGAACGCGCCGGGCAGCGGCTTCGGCGAGGCCCCGGCGCTGGCCGCCTTTCTCGAGCGGCTTTGCCCCCAACTGCTGGGCGAGAACCTGCGGCTTCCCTCCCTGCCAACGCATTGGCTGCCCCAGGGCGCGCCCGTGCCGCCGCTGCCCGAGGGCTACGGCAGTTGGCGCTTTCGGCCGGCGGGGCAGGGAGGTGCGTCAGAGACGGCCTTTCCCCCGTCCGAGAGCCCGCCGGCCGGCCTGGCCGCGATCGCGTTGCCCTTCCTGCCGGTGGCGCCCTCCCTCGTCGGCTCAACCCTGACGCCGACCCCCTTTGTGCTGCGCCTCTTTGCGGTCTCGGACGGGACGCAATGGCAGGTCCTGCCCGGCGGCGTGGCGCGCGTCGCGACAGAGGGGATGGCGCTCACGGGGCGGCTGCCGGCGGCCGGCTGGTGCAAGGACGTCTGGGTGCCGGCGGATCCTTCCGAGGCGATCATCGGTCCCGCGGCGCGGAGCGGCCCGCCGCTGGCCATCCGGCGCACCTCGGGCACCATTCCGTCGCGGGTGGCGGATAACCTCTTCTGGCTCGGCCGCTACGTCGAGCGCCTGGACCGCGCGGCCCGGTTGATGCGCGCCGCGATCCAGCGCCTCCGCCGTGGCTCGCTGCTGGCGCGCGAGCTGGCCGAGCTCTCCACGCTGACGACCTGCCTGCGGGAGGCCTATCTCCTCGACGAGGAGGCGCGCCCCAGCGCGGGAAGCCTGATGCCCTTGGCCAATGGCCTGGAGCGCACCGCGCGACCGGCCGTCCGGCGGCTGCTGGAGCGTATCGGCGGTTTGGTGGAAGCCGTCCGCGACCGACTGACCGCCGATATGCACGCGACCCTCAAGCAGACGCTGCGTGAGGCGCAAGAAGCGCTGCGTGCCCCGGCGGCCGAGCTGCCGGAACTCGCCCGCGCGCTGATCCCCTCGCTGCGTTTCGCCAATGCGGTGGCCGGGATCGCTGCCGAGAACATGGTGCGGGGCGGCGCCCGGCTCTTCCTCGAGCTGGGGCGTCGTGTGGAGCGCGCCCAGGCGGTGGCGGCAGAGGTCGCGGTCGCGCTGGACGGCCCGCCCGCCCGCATCGAGGCCGGATTGCGGCTGGTGCTGGAGCTCTGCGACAGCGTCATCACCTATCGCAGCCGCTACCTCGCCGTCCTGCAGCCGGCGCCGGCGCTGGACCTCGTCTTGGCGGACCCGGCCAATCCGCGCGGGCTGGCCTTCCAGCTCGCCGGCATCCGCGCGGCCCTGGCCGAGGTGTCGGGCTTCGCGGAAGAGGAGGGGCCGGCCCAGGAAGCCGGGCGCCTGCTCGGCCAGGCCGAGGGCATCACGGCCCTGCTCCTGGCCGCGCCGGACCAGGCCGCGGCCGCGGCGCGGGACCTTCCGCCCCTGTTGCGCGAGATGGCGGCCGGCATTGGCGACCTCTCGGACAGTCTGGCCCGCCGCTACTTCGCGCTGCTCTCCGAGACGCATGCGGTGGGCGTGGACACGCGGGAACCGGCCGTCCTGGAGGCATGAACCGGCCGCGCGGCGTGGCGCCACGGCCGTGCATCCGGCATGGTGGGGCATGATCTACCGTCTCCGCCACCGGACGGCCTACGACTACGCCCAGCCGGTGGACCTCGCCTCCCATCTCCTGCACCTCAAGCCGCGCAGCCTTCCCGGGCAGCGGGTGCATTGGGCGCGCCTGGCTTGCCTGCCGGCGCCGGACCACCATACCGAGACGCACGACCATTTCGGCAATGTCGCGGCGCGCCTCTTTCTCGTGGCGCCCCATAACAGCTTCGAGGTGACGGCCGAATCGCTGGTGGAGGTGGATTTCCCCGCGCCGCCGGCTTCGGCGAATACGAGGCCGTGGGAATGGATCGCCACGGCCACGGCCTGCGCGGGCACGGCGGATTTCCTGCTGCCCACGCCTTCCATCCCGCTGATCGCCGAGGCGACGGCCTATGCCGGCGCCAGCTTCCCTCCCGGCCGCCCGGTGCTCGAGGGGCTGCTGGATCTCAATGCGCGCTTCGGGCGCGACTTCGCCTTCCGCTCCGGCGTGACCAGCATCACCACGCCCATCTCCGAGGTGCTGCGGACGCGGCGCGGCGTCTGCCAGGATTTCAGCCAGGTCATGCTGGCAGGGCTGCGGGGGCTCGGCCTGCCGGCACGCTATGTCTCCGGCTACGTCCGGACACGGCCGCCGCCCGGCCAGGCGCGGCGGCGCGGGGCGGACCAGTCCCATGCCTGGGTCTCTGCCTGGATCGGCGATGAATGGGTGCAGCTCGACCCCACCAACGGCATCGTCGTGCGGGACGAGCATGTCGTGTTGGCCTGGGGCCGGGACTTCTCCGACATATCCCCCTTGCGCGGCGTGCTGCTGGGCGGCGGGGAGCATCAGTTGGAGGTCAGCGTCGACCTGGAGCCGGAGGCCGAAGCGGTAGCCTAGAAAGCTGCGCACGCCTGGATTTTGCGCCGGTGAAGGCAATGCCTGGGAAAATCCACGTCATGCCGTCGGGGGTTACTTGAATCAGCTCCCGATGCCGGGCAGGCTGCATTGCAACATGGTTACCGAAGCGATCATCGTCGGCGTCGGCGCCGAACAAGGGCTGGGCGCGGCCGTCGCCCGCCGCTTTGCTCGCGAGGGCCATCGCGTCCTCGTTGCCGGCCGCACGATGGACAAGCTTGCCGCCGTCGTGGAGGGCATCACGGCCGCTGGCGGGACAGCCGAGGCCATCGTCGCCGATGCGACGGATTCCCTCGAGATCGCCAGGCTTTTCGACCGCGCCGCAGACCCAGAGATCGTGGTCTTCAACGCCGGTGTGAACATTCGCACGCCGTTCCGCGACATCTCCGTCGAGACCTTCGAAGAGGCCTGGCGCACAAACACGCTGGGTGGCTTCGTGGTGGGGCGGGAGGCTGCGCGGCGCCTGGTTCCGAAGGGGCGCGGAACACTGATCTTCACCGGCGCGACCGCCAGCCTGCGGGGCGCGGCGAATTTCGCGGCCTTCGCCTCGGCCAAGGCGGGCCTGCGCGCCATCGCCCAATCGGCGGCGCGTGAGCTCGGGCCCCTCGGTCTGCACGTCGCGCATGCGGTCATCGATGGCGGCATCGACGGCGAGCGGCTGCGCCAGCGCCGGCCGGAGCGCGTGGCGGCGGCCGGCGAGGACGGGCTGCTGAACACCGACGCCATCGCAGAGGCCTATTGGCAGCTCCATCGCCAGCACCGCTCGGCCTGGACGTTGGAACTCGACCTGCGCCCCTACAAGGAGACTTTCTGATGACGACGCGCCGAGCTCTCTTCACCGCGGCGGCCGCCGTGCCGCTGGCCGCTCCCCCGGTGCTCGGGCAGTCGGTCTGGCCCCAGCGCCCCGTGCGCATCGTCGTCCCCTTCGCGGCCGGTGGCTCGGTGGACGTCATGGCGCGGGTGGTCGCGATGCGGCTGCAGGAGCGGACAGGCCAGGCCTTCACCGTCGACAACCGCGCGGGCGCGAATGGCACGATCGGCGGCATCGCGGTGTCGACCGCGACGCCGGATGGCTACACGCTGCTGATCTCGGCCAGCGTGCAGACCATCGCTCGGCTGGTGATGCGCAATCCGGGCTATGACCCGCTTACCGACCTGAAGCCCATCGCGCGGACCGGCGAGGGGCCCTGCCTCATCGCCAGCAACCCGAACCGTCCGCAGCGGACCATGGCCGAAGTGAAGGACGCCGCCCGGGCCAATCCGCGCGACTGGTCCTTCGGCGTCTCGGCGCTCGGATCGGCGGGCCATCTTTCCACGATCCAGTTTACCCGGGCCATCGGCGCCGACGTCACGCTTGTGCCCTATCGCGGCACGACGCCCGCGCTGGCCGATCTGATGGGCGGCAGCATCGGCGTGCAGATTGACCCGATGCTGGCGATGCTGCCGCCGGTCCGCGCCGGCAACCTGCGCGGCCTGGCGCTGACGGCGCCCCGGCGCAACGCCGCTGCGCCGGAGCTGGCGACGACGGCCGAATCCGGCTTCCCCGAGGTCGACGCACAGTCCTGGTGGGTGGTCTGGGCGCCGCCGCGCACGCCGGACACCATCACCGCGCGGATCGCCGAAGAAGTCGAGGCGATCATGGCCGAGCCGGCGGTGAAGGCCCGGCTCGAAGGCCTGGCCATCGTGCCGCTCTTCCAGAAGGGCGCCGAGCTGGACGATTACATCCAGCGCGACTTCGACCGTGCCCAGCAGCTGTTGAGGCTCGCCGGGGTGCAGCCGGAATAATCCTATGGAGGATCACCCGACCCGATGGGATCATCTGGCCGGGTGAAGAAGCTCTAGGCTCAGCTTCCGGCATGGCTGTCCCGCTCGCGAAATCACTTCACGCGGGCGGGTTGCATGTCATATTACAATCATCATGCGTGATATCGCCGGAGCCTCGGAATTGACGGCCATCGTCCTGACGGGCCTGCGCAAGCGCTTTGCCGCCGGCGGCACGGTGGCGTTGGACGACGTCTCGCTCGAGGTGCGGGCGGGGGAGATCTTCGGCATCGTCGGGCGTTCCGGCGCCGGCAAGTCGACGCTGATCCGCACCGTGAACCTGCTGGAGCGTCCGGATGCGGGCAGCATCTCGGTGCTGGGGCAGGACATGCTGGCGCTGGACGATGCGGGTCTGCGCGCGGCGCGGCGGGGCATCGGCATGGTCTTCCAGCATTTCAACCTGCACAGCCGGCGGACGGTGGCCCAGAACGTGGCCTTCCCGCTGGAGGTCGCCGGACTTTCCTCCGCCGAGCGACGGGCGCGGGTGGACGAGATCCTTCCGCTGGTGGGCCTCGAGGGCAAGCGCGACGCCTATCCGGCGCAGCTCTCGGGCGGGCAGAAGCAGCGTGTGGGCATTGCCCGCGCCCTGGCGTCCCGGCCCGGCATCCTGCTCTGCGACGAGGCGACCAGCGCGCTCGACCCCGAGACCACGCAGGAGATCCTGGCGCTGATCCGCGGGCTGCGTAGCCGCCTGGACCTGACGGTGTTGCTCATCACCCACGAGATGGGCGTGGTGAAGGCCATCTGCGACCGCGTGGCGGTGATGGAGGCCGGCCGCATCATCGAGCAGGGCCGTGTCTTCGACGTCTTTACGCGCCCGGAGCAGGCCACCACGCGTCACTTCGTCTCGGAGGTCGTGGGCCATTCCGTGCCGGAAGCGACCCTGGCGCGCCTGCCCGAGCCCGGGCCGGGCGAGGTGCGGCAGCTGGCCCAGGTGATCTTCGCCGGGCCGAACAGCACGCGCGCCGTGGTCAGCGAGGCCAGTCGCGACTTTGGCATCGACATCAACATCGTCTCCGGCCGCATCGACGAGATCGCCGGCGAGCCCTTCGGCGTCATGGCGCTGGCCGCCTATGGGCCGGAGGAGAAGGTCCGCGCCTCCCTGGCCTGGATGCGCAGGCTGGGCCTGACGGTTCAGGAGCTGCCGGCATGAGCGCCGCCGATTCAGGCCTTCGGGCCGACGCCCTTCAGCGATCGGAGGCGAGATGAGCTGGCTCACCCCCACGATGCAGGACCTCCTGCTCGAAGCCTTCTGGGAGACGCTGATCATGGTCGGCGCCGCGGCGGCCATTGCGGTCGCGCTCGGCCTGCCGATCGCGCTGCTGCTGCACGTCACCGACCGGGACGGGCTGAGCCCGCGCGCCTGGATCAACAAGCCGATCGGGCTGACCGTGAACGCCGCGCGCTCGACGCCCTTCATCATCCTGATGGTGGCGATCATCCCCTTCACGCGCCTGGTGGCCGGCACCTCCATCGGCACGGGCGCGGCCGTCGTGCCGCTGGCGCTGGCCGCCACGGCCTTCCTCGCCCGCCTCTTCGAGAATGCGCTGCGCGAGGTCGACAAGGGCGTCATCGAGGCGGCGCGCGCCATGGGCGCCACACGCCTGCAGATCGTGCTCAAGGTGCTGGTGCCCGAGGCGCTGCCCGGCATCATCGCGGCCACGACCGTGGCGCTCGTCTCGCTGGTCGGCTTCTCGGCCATGGCCGGGGCGATCGGCGGCGGCGGCCTCGGCGATCTGGGCATCCGCTTCGGCTACCAGCGCTTCATGCCAGAGGTCATGGCGACGGTCGTGATCCTCCTCATCGTCTTCGTGCAGGGGCTGCAGTCGCTGGGCGACTGGCTGGTCCGGCGCGTGTCCCACCGTTGATCCCGGAGCTTTCGCCATGATCTCTCGTCGTCCCCTGCTTCTCGCCGGCCTTGCCCTGCCCACCGCGGCCCTGGCCCAGGAGATCGGTTCCGCCCAGCGGCCGCTGCGCATCGGCGTCACCGCCGGCCCGCATGCCCAGGTGATGGAGAAGGTGCGCGAGATCGCCGCCCGCAGCGGCCTCACCCTCCGCATCGTCGAGTTCCAGGACTACATCCAGCCCAATGCCGCGCTGGCTGCCGGCGACCTCGACGCCAACAGCTACCAGCACCAGCCCTTCCTGGATCAGCAGGTGCGCGACCGCCGCCTGCCGCTCGTGGCGGTGGGCAAGACGCTCATCTTCCCGATGGGCATCTATTCGCGGAAGCACCGCAGCCTCGCCGATGTGCCGCAGGGCGGCCGCGTCGCGATTCCGAACGACCCGACCAATGGCGGCCGCGCGCTGGTGCTGCTGGCGGCAAACGGGGCCTTCACCCTGCGCGAGGGCGCCGACTTCCGCGCCACCGTGGCCGATATCGCCGCCAATCCGCGCCGCCTGCGCATCGTGGAGCTTGAGGCGGCGCAGCTGCCGCGCGCGCTGGACGAGGTGGAGGCGGCGGCCATCAACTCCAACTTCGCCATCCCCGCGGCGCTCAACCCTGTCCGCGATGCCATCGCGCTCGAGAGCCCGGACAGCCCCTACGCCAATCTGATCGTGGTGCGGCAGCAGGACCGCGAGGCCGCCTGGGCCAAGCGGCTCGTCGAGATCTACCAGTCCCAGGAGGTGAAGGACTTCGTGAGTTCCACCTTCCAGGGGGCCGTCGTGCCTGCCTTCTAGCTTCCGGGACGGCTGATTCGCCGGCGTCGGCCGGCGAATTCCGATCCAAGCACGCGCCAAGGAGGCGCCCATGGCCGAACGCAGACAGCTTCACCTCGGCGCCTTCATGCGCCCCGTCTCCATCCACACCGGCGCCTGGCGATATCCCGGCGCCTGGCCCGACGCGAACTTCAACTTCCCGCGCCTCGTACGGCTCGTGCAGACGCTGGAGCGCGGCAAGTTCGACGCCTTCTTCATGGCCGACCACCTGGCCCTGCTGAACATGCCGATCGAATCCCTGCGGCGCAGCCACACGGTGACGAGCTTCGATCCGCTGACCCTGCTGCCTGCGCTGGCGGCCGTGACCGAGCGCATCGGCCTGATCGCCACGGCCTCGACGACCTATAATGACCCCTACCATGTCGCCCGGAAATTCGCGTCGCTCGACCATATCTCGAACGGGCGAGCGGGCTGGAACCTCGTCACCACCGCCAATCCCGATGCCGCGCTCAACTTCGGCCATGACGAGCACATGGCCCATGGCGAGCGCTACAAGCGCGCCCGGGAGTTCTACGACGTCGTCACCGGCCTGTGGGACAGCTTCGCGGACGATGCCTTCATCCGCGACGTCGAGAGTGGGATCTTCTGGGATCCGGCGCGCATGCATGTGCTGAACCACAAGGGGCCGGAGCTTTCGGTGCGCGGGCCGCTCAATGTCGCGCGTCCGGTCCAGGGCTGGCCCGTGATCGTGCAGGCGGGCGCCTCGGAGGCCGGCCGGCAGATCGGCGCGGAGACCGCCGAGATGATCTTCGCGGCCGGTGGCCCCATCGCCGATGCGCAGGCCTTCTACGCCGACGTGAAGGGCAGGGCCGCGAAGGCCGGCCGCAACCCCGATCATCTGAAGATCCTGCCCGGCGCGCTCGTCGTCGTCGGCGACACGGATGAGGAGGCGCGGGCCAAGCGCGCCCATCTCGACAGTCTGGTGCATTATGAGAGCGCGATCGGCTCGCTCTCCAGCATCCTCGGCGTGGATGCGCGCGCCTTCGACCCCGACGCGCCGTTGCCCGAGATCCCGGAGACGGAGGCCAGCAAGTCCGGCCGCGAGCGTGCCATCAACCTCGGCCGACGCGAGAACCTGACGGTGCGCGAACTGGCGCAGCGGATCGGCGGCTATGCCGGCGCGGCCATCGTCGGCACGCCGGCCACCATCGCCGATACGATGGAGGAATGGCTGGAGGGCCGCGCCTGCGACGGCTTCAACGTGATGTTCCCCTACGTGCCCGGCGGTCTCGACGAGTTCGTCGACCGGGTCGTACCGGAGCTGCAGCGCCGCGGTCTCTTCCGCCGCGAATATGAGGGTACGACCCTGCGCGAGCATCTCGGCCTGCCGCGGCCGGAGAACCGCTTCTTCCCGAGGCAGGCGCGCGCGGCGGAATAGAAGGGCGATCGCGCTTCGAAGGTTCAATACCGCGAAAACCTGTTCTAGGCTCCCGTCACAAGAAATCGGGAGCCTCGGACATGAATATCGGTCGTCGCCATTTCGGGAAGGGGATCGCCGCGGTCGGCGGCTTCGGCCTTCCCGCCCTCGTCTCCGGCGCCGCGGAAGCTCAGCGCAATGCCGATACGCTGCGCGTCGTCTTCCGCGATTCCGTGCCCAACATCGATGCCTACTACAACAACCAGCGCACCGGCCTGATCCTTGCGCACCAGGCCTGGGACGGCCTCGTGCATCGCGATCCCGAGACCTTCAACATCGTACCGGCGCTGGCCACCGAATGGACGCAGGTCGACAGCACGACGATCGACTTCACCCTGCGACGCGGCGTGAAGTTCCATGACGGCAGCGATTTCTCGGCCGACGACGTGGTCTACACGCTCAATACGGTGAGCAAGCCCGAAGCACGCGTCGCGACGCCCAGCAACTATTCCTGGATCGACAACGTCGAGAAGACCGGCGACTTCGGCGTGCGCCTGCGCATGAAGCGCCCGACGCCGGCGGCGCTGGAGTACCTGGCCCTGGTCGGCCCGATCTGGCCGAAGGCGTATCGCGAGCGCGTGGGCCTGGAAGGCTATGCGCGCGCGCCGATCGGCACTGGGCCCTATCGCATCACCCGCGTGGATTCCGCCTCCATCGTCGAATACGAGCGCTTCGACGGATATTACGAGGGCGGCCCGAAGGGGCGCCCGGCCATCCGCAAGATCACGGCGCGCTTCGTCACCGATGCGGCGACCGAGCTGACGGAGCTGCTGGCCCAGCGCGTGGACTGGATCTGGAACATGAATCCGGACCAGATCCCCAACGTCAGCCGCCTGCCCACGCTGCAGACGCTGCGGCAGGAATCCATGCGCGTCGGCTACCTCATGCTCGACGCCGTGGGGCGCAGCGGCGCCGACAACCCGATGACCAAGCTCAAGGTCCGGCAGGCCGTCAGCCACGCCATCAACCGGGAGAGCATGGCCGAGCGCCTGGTGGGCGGCGGCTCGCGCGTGCCGCCCGCGCCCTGCTTCCCCTCGCAGTTCGGCTGCGATGGCGATGCGGCGGTCCGCTACGACTACAACCCGGCCCGGGCGCGGGAGCTGCTGGCGGAAGCCGGCTATCCCAACGGCTTCGATATCGAGCTGACGAGCTACGTGCAGCCGCGCCAGTGGTCCGAGGCGGTGCAGAGCTACCTCCAGGCCGTCGGCATCCGGGCGCGCCTCAACATGCTGCAGGTCTCGGCCCTCATCCAGCGGGCCTGGCGAGGCGAGCTTGCCATGTCGATGGGAAGCTGGGGCAGCTACTCGATCAACGACGTCTCCGCATTCCTGCCCAACTGGTTCGGGGAGGGCAGCCTCGACGACTATTCGCGCGACCCCGAGGTGCATCGCCTCCTCGCCGAGGGCGGCGCGAGCTCGGATGCGGATACGCGCAAGCGTGCCTATTCGGCCGCCATCCGGCGCATCACGGAGCAGGCCTATTTCCTGCCCCTCCATACCTATGTGAACACCTACGCCTTCTCGCGCCAGCTCGAGTTCAAGGCCTTCCCGGACGAGCTGCCGAGGTTCTATCTGGCCAAGTGGAAATAGCGGCGGCCTGGGCGGCGAGGCGGGATCACCCCGCCTCGCCATATCTCCCGCCGCCGATGGAGGGAGACCCATGTCGAAGCAGACGCGCGCCACGCAAATGCTGGAGAAGCGGGGCGTCGCCTTCACCGTGCATCGCTACGACTACGATCCCGGCGCCGACCGGGTGGGGCTGCAGGCTGCCGAGGCGCTGGGCGAGCCGGCGAGCCGCGTGCTCAAGACCCTGATGGCCCTGGTGGACGGCAAGCCGGTCTGCATCATCCTGCCCTCGGACCGCGAAGCCTCCATGAAGAAGGTCGCGGCGGCCTTCGGCGGGAAGTCGGCGCAGATGATGAAGCCCCCGGATGCCGAGCGTGTGACCGGCTACATGGTCGGCGGGATAAGTCCCTTCGGTCAGCGACGGGAGGTGCCGACGCTGATGGAGGAAACGGCGCTGGCCGAGGAATTCGTCTTCCTCAACGGGGGGCAGCGCGGCCTGCAGGTCCGCCTGGATCCGAAGGTGGCGCTCGAAGCGACGGGCGGAAAAGCCGCCGCCCTGATCGCCTAATTCGCGGCGGCCGTCTCCGCCAAGTGGCATTCCACGAAGCCGGCTCCATAGGGTGTGCGCTTCGGCGCCTCGATGGGGCAGCGTTCGAAGGCCAGCGGGCAGCGCGGATGGAAGCGGCAACCCGAGGGGACGTTGGCGGGGTCCGGCATCGTGTCGCCCAGGCCGACATCGGGCACGCCGAGGCCGGGCTCGGGCGTCAGCACGCTGGCGAGCAGCGCGCGCGTATAGGGATGGCGCGGATCGGCGAAGAGGGCCTCGCTCTCATTCGTCTCCACGATGCGGCCGAGATACATGACGGCCACCTCGCTCGCGACGTGCTCCACCACGGCGAGGTTATGGCTGATGAAGAGGTAGGTGAGGCCGAGCTCCCGCCGCAGCTCAGCGAGCAGGTTCAGGATCTGCGCCTGCACCGAGACGTCGAGCGCGCTGGTCGGCTCGTCACAGACGACGATGCGCGGGCGCAGCACCAGGGCGCGCGCGATGGCCACCCGCTGGCGCTGGCCGCCCGAGAGCTGCGAGGGGAAGCGGCTTCCCTGCTCGACGGAAAGGCCGACCCTGCTCAGCGCCTCTTCCACCCGGCGGTCCATCTCAGTGCGCGAGATATTGCCCTGGGCCATGAGCGGCATGGCGACGATGTCGCGCACGCGTCGCCGCGGATTGAGCGACGAAAAGGGGTCCTGGAAGACGGGCTGGATCAGCCGCGCGCGGGCGCGGCGGTCCATGTCGGAGAGCCGTTGGCCATCCACCAGCACGTCGCCGGCGCTGGGCGGCAGCAGCCCCAGGATCATGCGGGCGAGGGTGGACTTGCCGCAGCCGCTCTCGCCCACGACGCCGAGCACGCTGCCGGCGGGGACGGCGAAGGACACGTCATCCACCGCGACGACCTGGCGCGGCGGCGCGAAAAGGCCCTGGCGCACGTTGAAGATGCGGCGCAGGCCGCGAACCTCGATGGCGGGAACGGCGCTCATGCGGCCTGCCGCGCGAACCAGCCGGCGGGCAGGGTGCAGAGGACCTCATGGCCGGGTCCCGCGGCGCGGCGCGGAATGTCCCCCTGGCATTCGGCATGGGTATGCGGACATCGGTCGCGGAAGGCACAGCCGGAATAGCCGGGTGGAATGCGCGGCACCATGCCCGGGATGCTGCCCAGCGGCTCGTCGCGCCGCACCTTGCCGGGGACGGGCACGCAGGTCAGCAGGCCGCGCGTATAGGGATGCTGCGGATCGGCGAAGAGCTGCGCGGTCGGCGCGCTTTCCACCACCTCGCCGGCATACATGACGGACACGCGGTCGGCGATCCGCGCCACCACGCCCAGATCATGCGTGATGAGCAGGATGCCGAGCCCGAGCTCCTTCTGGATTCCGGCGAGGAGGCGCAGGATCTGCGCCTGGACGGTGACGTCGAGCGCCGTGGTGGGCTCGTCGGCGATGAGGAGTTCTGGGTCGCACATCAGTGCCATCGCGATCATCACGCGCTGGCGCAGGCCGCCGGAAAGCTGATGCGGATACTGGCCGAGGCGGAGCCCCGGGGCGGTGATGCCGACGCGGCCCAGCAACTCGGCGGCCCGGTCCACGGCCTGGGCGCGCGGCGTGCCGCGATGCCGGCGCAGCACCTCGGTCATCTGCGAGCCGACGGTGTAGGCCGGGTTGAGGCTCGTCATCGGTTCCTGGAAGATCATGGCCATGCGGTCGCCGCGCAGCCGCGACATCTCGCGCTCGCCGTAGTTCCGGATATCCGTGCCGGCGAAGGAAAGAAGCCCAGCTTCGCGCCGGCCGCCACGCGCCAGCAGCCCCATGACCGCGAGCGAGGTCACCGACTTGCCGCAGCCGCTCTCGCCGACGAGGCAATGCGTCTCGCCTTTCTCGACCGTCAGCGAAATGCCGCGAACCGCTGCGGTTCCGCCGAAGGTGACGCGCAGGTCCCGGACGTCCAGCAGTGCGCTCATCGGCTGAGATCCGTGCCCAGCATGTCGCGCAGCGCGTCGCCCAGCAGGTTCACGCCCAGCACCAGGACGAAGAGCGCGATGCCGGGGACGAGGATCACCCAGGGCGTGAAGAACATGTATTCCTTGGCCTCCGCGATCATCAGGCCCCAGGAGGGCAGGGGCGCCGGCACGCCGAGGCCGAGGAAGGAGAGTGCGGCCTCCAGCAGGATGGCCAGCGCCATCTCCAGCGTCGCGACCACGGCGAGGTGCGTCGCGATATTGGGCAGGATCTCGCGCAGCAGCACGCTCATCTGCGAGGAGCCTGCGCACCAGGCCGCGCTGACATAGTCCAGTGTGCGCAGCTGCATCGTCGTCGAGCGCGCGACCACGGCGAAGCGATCCCAGAGCAGCAGGCCTAGGACAAGGATCACAAGGATGAAGCTGCTGCCGAGCAGCCCGGCCACCGCCAGTGCCACCAGCACCACGGGAATGGAGAGGCGCGCGGTGATGAGGAACATCACCACATCATCCACGCGCCCGCCGTAGAAGCCGCCGAGGATGCCGATCGTCGTGCCGATCAGGCCGGAGGTGATGACGGTCGCGATGCCGATGATCATCGAGATCCGCGCGCCGTAGATCAGCCTCGAGAAGTAGTCGCGCCCGAGTTGGTCGGTACCAAGGAAATGCGCGGCCGAACCCCCTTCCATGAAGGAGGGCGGGATCAGCCGGTTGTCGAGATTCACCGCGAAGGGATCGTAGGGCGTGATCCAGGGCGCCAGGATGGCGACGATGAAGACCGTGCCAACGATGAGCGCGCCGATGGCGAAGCCGGCGTTGCGCATCAGCCGGCGCGTAGCGCCCTGGCCAGGGAGAATGGCCGTGCTCATGCCGTGCGCAGCCGCGGGTCGAGCACGGCGTTCAGCAGGTCTGACAGCAGGGTCAGCGCGATGTAGATCAGCGCCAGCACCAGCACGACCGCCTGGACGACGGGATAGTCATTCTTGCTGATGCTTTCCCAGGCCAGGTAGCCCACGCCATGCATCGCGAAGACGGTCTCGATCACGATCGAGCCTCCCAGCATGAAGCCGAGTTGGACGGCGGCGATGGAGACCACCGGGATCGCCGCGTTGCGGAAGCCGTGCTTCACGAGGATGGAGAGGCGGCTCAGCCCCTTCGCGCGCGCGGTGCGGATATAGTCGGAGGACAGGGCCTCGATCATGCCGCTGCGCGTGAGCCGCATGAGCGAGGGAATGGCCGAGAAGGCCAGGACGATGCCCGGCATCACATAGTATTCCGGCCCGCCCGTGCCCGAGATGGGCAGCAGTCCGAGGTTCAGCCCGAGCCACACCATCAGCAGCAGGCCGAGCCAGAAGGAAGGCATGGCCTGGCCGATCAGCGCCACCATCATCACGCTGCGATCGATCCAGGTATTCTCCCGCACGGCGGCGATGATGCCGAGCGGAAGCGCCACGATCAGCGCGAGGCCAAGCCCGATGAGCCCGAGCGTCAGGGTGATCGGAAGCCGGGAGCCGATGAGGTTCGAGACGCGGTCGCGGAAGAAGTAGCTGTCGCCGAAATCGCCCTGCACCGCGCGGAACAGCCAGTCGAGGTACTGCACGTAGACGGGGCGGTTCAGCCCATAGGCCTGGCGGATGATCTCCACGTCCTGGGCCGTGGCGCTCGGGCCCGCAATGGAGATCGCGAGGTCGCCCGAAAGCCGCGTGAGAAGGAAGCTCAACGTCAGCACCGTGAGGGCGACGAGGATCGCAACGGTCAGGCGGCGTAGGAGGAACTTCACCATCGATGTGCAGCCTAGGCGGGCGTTGCGCGGCGTTGCAAGGTGCGCCGCGCATTCGTTGCACTTTGGAGTAACTCGACGTGGCCGACACTGATCTGCACAGCACCGCCTGGCGCGTGACACCTTCCAGCTACCTCGCCGGTCGGCCGGCGGAGCTTGGCATCCCGGCGAAGCCGATCTCGCGCTACGTCACCATGGCCGATGGCTGCCGCCTCGCCGTCGATGTCTGGGTTCCGGAAGGCGCCAGCGGCAAGGTGCCGGCCGTGCTGATCCACACGCCCTATTACCGCCGCTTCGCCATGAAGCCGGGCGGGCAGGGGGAAGCCTGCCCCAATGCGGCAAAGTTCAGGGACATTCTGGTCCCGCGCGGCTACGCGCTGGTCGTGGTGGACATCCGCGGCACTGGCGCCAGCTTCGGCACGCGCGACAGCTTCCGCTCCCCGCGCGAGCGCGAGGATGCGCGCGAGATCGCCGACTGGATCGTGGACCAGCCCTGGTCGAACGGGCGCATCGGCGCGACGGGCATCTCCTATCCGGGCGCGGCCTCGGACTTCCTGGCCAGCACTGGCCATCCGGCCGTGAAGGCGATCGTGCCGCTCTTCGCGGTCTGGGACACCTGGTCGGACCACTATTATCCCGGCGGCGTTTTCCTGAACCGGCTGGCGCAAGTCTATGACGAGCTCATGGTGGCCATGGACCATGACCGCCGGGACCTGTTGGGCGGGATCTCCTATTTCTCCAACCCGGATTTCGCGGGCCCCGCGCCCATCGACGAGGATCCGGAAGGCGCGCTGGTGCAGGAGGCGGTGCGGCAGCATCTCGGCAATTTCCGGATGCCCGATTTCATCACCGACCTGAATTTCCGCGAGCAGAAGCTGCCCTACGACCCGGGCTTCTCCTCCGCGAATATCAGCCCCTATTCGGTCTGCAAGTCGATCCCGAAGGACGTTGCGATCTATGCCGTCTCCGGTTGGACCGACGGCGTCGGCTACGCCAACGGCGCCATCGCCCGCTACCTGACCATGCAGGGCAACCCGACCCACCTGCTGCTCGGGCCCTGGGATCACGGCGCGCGCTGCAACACCTCGCCCTGGCGCGGCCGCGTCGATCCGGAATTCGCCTTGCTGGGCGAGGTGCTGCGCTTCTTCGACGAATACCTGATGGGCCGCACCACCGGCCTCCGCGACGAAGCGCCCATCCACTTCTTCTCCATGCATGCGGAAGAATGGCAGGAGGCGGCGAGCTGGCCGCCGGTGCCCGCGGCCACGCGCCTGCACTTCGCGCCTTCCACCCTGCAGATCGCGCCCGCCGAAGGCGGGGAGGCGGCGCATGCGACCGACTTCTCCTTCAGCTCGGGCCACGGCACGCGCTACGAGCGGATCGCCGCGATCAACGCCCTCGACTACTACACCGACTGGCAGGAGAGGCAGGCGCCACTGCCCGCCTATGACAGCGCCCCCTTCGAGCAGGACACCGAGCTCACCGGCAACACGATCGCCGACCTGACGCTCTCTTCCAGCGAGCCGGATGCGTCGATCATCTGTTATCTGTCCGAGGTCGAGGCGGACGGCACGGTGCGCTACGTCACCGAGGGGCTGCTGCGGGCGCTGCACCGCAAGGAATCGCCGCATCCGCCGGAATACCAGTCGCCCTGGCCCTTCCGCACCTATCACCGCGACGACGCGAAGCCGCTGGTGCCGGGCGTCGCCGAGCGCATGCGGGTGGTGATGCTGCCCGTATCCTGGGTCTTCAAGAAGGGCAGTCGCCTGCGCTTCTCGCTGGCCGGCACCGACGCCGATCACGTCAAGCAAATCCCGCATGGCCGCCCGCCCGTCCTGACGCTACATCACGGCCCCTCGGCGCTCGAGCTTCCGCTCCGGCCCTTCCAGGATTGACCGCATGATGATCTCCCGCCGCGGCCTCGCCGCCATCCCCTTCCTCTCCGCCGGTGCGGCCCAGGCCCAGGCGCCGGCGCAGGCATTCCCGACGCGCCCCATCCGCCTGCTGCTGCCGCAGCCCCCGGGCTCGGCCAACGACGTGGTGGCGCGCATCATCTCCGAGCCGATGGGCCGCGCACTCGGCCAGCCGGTGGTGGTGGACAACCGCCCCGGCGCCAATGGCATGGTCGCGATCAACGGGCTGAAGCAGCAGGCGCCCGACGGCTACACGCTGCTGATGCCGGGCGTGTCCCAGCTCTCGTTCAATCCGTTCCTCTATCCGAACCTGACCTATGATGCGGCGACGGACTTCACCTTCGTTGCCCCCGCCTCGGACGCGCCCTTCATCCTGCTGGCCAGCAAGAAGTCGGGCATCACGAGTGTGGCGGAGCTGCTGCGCCGCGCGCGGGCCGAGCCCGGCCGCCTGACCTATGCCAGCGCGGGCATCGGCAATTCGACCCATCTTTCCATGGAGATGCTGGCCGACCGCGCCGGCGTCAGCTTCACCCACGTGCCCTATGGCGGCACGGCCGCGGCGCTCACCAGCGTCATCACCGGCGAGACGGATGTGATGATCCTGGTGCTGGCCGTGGCGCTGGCCCAGGTGCGGGCCGGCGCGGTGACGCCGCTGGCCATGGTGTCGGCGCAGCGCCTGCCGGTCCTGCCGGACGTTCCCACGCAGGCCGAGGCGGGAATCGATGCGCCGGTCATGCCGGGCTGGTTCGCCATTGTGGGTCCGGCCGGCATGCCGGCGCCCGTCGTGAACCAGCTCAATGCCGCGGTGCGGACGGCGCTCGCGGACGAGACGGTGCAGAAGCGTCTGGCGGATAATCTGCTGATCGCCTGGTCCGGCTCGCCGGCCGACCTGCAGGCCCGCATGGCCAGCGACAGCCAGGTCTGGGGCGAGTTCATCCGTCGCCGGGGCCTCCGGCCGGAGTAAGCGGGGAAGGGGGCGCCGCGCACCCCCGCCCTTCTCAGTTCGCAGCTGGCCGGACCGACATCGCCGTGGTGCGCTCGTCCATCCGCGCCTCGTAGGCCAGCCCGGTGCGCACCGCCCAGAAGTTGATCAGCTGGAAGAGGATGATGCTGGCCTGATCCTCCATCGTCAGCTTCACCGCCTCGCGCAGCATGGCCTCGCGGCTCGCGTCGTCCACGGTGCTGACGGCGCGGCGGACCAGCGCGTCCAGCGTCGGATTGGAATAGCGGCTGGAATTGGCCGAACCGGTCCGTGCCTCGCGGTCATAGGTGCCGTAGACATTGACCAGCGCGATCGAGGCCTCGCCCGTCGTACTTCCCCAACCGGCGAGCCGCATGCCGAATTCCTGACGCGCGGCGCGCGCGCTGAAGCTGGCCCAGGGCAGGGCCTCCACCGTCGTCTGCACGCCGATGCGTGACCACATCTGCGCTACCGCCTGGGCCACGCGGGAATCGTTCGGGTAGCGGTCGTTCGGCGTGTGCAGGGTGAGGCGGAAACCCTGCGGGAAGCCGGCCTCCGCGAGAAGCCGCTTGGCCGCCTCCGGGTCGAAGGCCGGCACGGGCACATCGGGGTTGTAGGTGGAAAGGCCGGGCGGCAGCCATTGCCCATTGGGGATGGCGGTGCCCTCCATCACCCGCTCG
Organism: Roseococcus pinisoli; assembly: GCF_018413645.1. Lineage (GTDB taxonomy): Bacteria > Pseudomonadota > Alphaproteobacteria > Acetobacterales > Acetobacteraceae > Roseococcus > Roseococcus pinisoli. The sequence goes on along the minus strand of NZ_JAHCDA010000002.1, from coordinate 594,496 downwards.
GCCAGGGCGGCGCGATTGATGGCGACGCTGAGCGCGCGCCGGACGCGACGATCCTGGAAGGGATTGGTCGCCAGCGGACGCCCCGCGACATCGCTGACGAAAATGGGATTCTCCCGCCGCGACCAGTCGGGCGCGACATGGATCATCCGCAGGCTCTCGATCTCGCTGATGGTGACGCGGCGATCCCGGCGTAGCCGTGCGAGATCGGAGGAGGGGACCTGATCGATCACGTCCGCATCGCCCGCCAGCAGCGCCGCGCTGCGCGCCGCGTCATTGCCGATCAGGCGGTAGCTGACGCGGGCCCAGGGCTGCGGCGTGTCCCAGTGCTGATCGTTGCGCGTCATCTCCACCCGGCTGCCCTGGTCATAGGAAGCAAGGCGATAGGGGCCGGTGCCGATCGCGGCGCGGCCGCTGTTGTAATCCTCGGTCGCGGCGCCTTCGCCGGCATGGCGGGAGACGATGAAAATCGAGGCGAGCTCGACCAGCAACAGGGGATGCGGGGCGGCGGTATGGAGGCGAATCGTCAGCGGGTCCACCACCTCGATCCGGCTGACCGCGCGGATATAGCCGGCAAAGCTGCCGGCCGTATTGGGGACGTTGGGCACCCGGCCGAAGGTGAAGACCACGTCGTCGGCCGTGAAGTCGCGCCCGTCATGCCACTTCACGCCCGGCCGCAGCCGGAATTCCCAGATCGTGTCGGAGATCCGGCTCCAGGATTGCGCGAGGCCGGGTCGCGGTACCGCCCGGGCATCGCGCACCACCAGCGGCTCGAAGAAATGCGAGGACAGGCTGGCATTGGGCGAGGTGTTGTAGAAATGCGGGTCCATTGTGTTGAAGGCCCCGCCGACGCCGATCGTCAGGTTCTGGCTCGGGGCCTGGGCTTGGGCACTCCCTGAAGCGAGCGCGAGGGCGCTCGCCAGGAGGGCGCCCGTCCAGGGGTGGCGGATGCTTCTTTTCATGCCTGCTCCCATTCCCGACCTCAAGGCTCAGCCCCTCGATCGGCTTTAGACGTCCCTTGGCCTCGATGCCGTCTGCGCGACATTTTCCGCCTGATGTTTGGTCCCCGCCTTGTCAGGCCGGCGAGGGTTTTTTCCGCGCGAGCCGCGATTGGTCAGCGGCTCCGCGCGGCGGCCCCAGATCATGACCCCATTTGCGACGGAGAGGTAAACCACCGCGCAGCGCGACCGGGACGAGGACCGGAACCGCGGCCAGTTGTGCGGCGGGCGGCGGCGGGTCAGATTTGGCGCGAAGGGTCCAAGAACAGACCTGCAGGGAGCATTCGGACATGTTGGGTCATCGCAGGACATTCCTGGCGGCAGGCGGCGCTCTCGTCGCGAATGGAATCATTCCCCGCGCCAGGGCGCAGGCCACGCCGACCCTTCGCCTCGGTATTCTCGGCGACCTCACCGGCCCGTATCGCGACCTCTCCGGCCTCGGCACCCTGGCGTGTGTGCGGCAGGCCATCGAGGACCTCGCCCGGGCCGGGACGTCGGTGCAGGTGGAGGTGGTGCAGGCCGACCATCAGCATCGCGCCGATGTGGGCTCGGCGCTCGCGCGGCAATGGTACGACCAGGGCGTGGATGCGATCCTCGAGGTGAACAACTCGGCCATTGCGCTCGCCGTCGCCGATCTCGCGCGTGAGAAGGACAAGGTCTTCCTGGCGACCGGCCCCGCCACGGCCGACCTGCACGGCCCGCGCTGCAGCCCGAACCACGTCCATTGGACCTACGACACCTGGATGCTGGCGCATGGCGCGGGCAGCGCCACGGTGCGCGCCGGCGGTGACAGCTGGTTCTTCCTGACGGCCGACTATGCCTTCGGCCACGCGCTCCAGCGCGACACGGCGCAGGCGGTGGAGGCCGCGGGCGGGCGCGTGCTCGGCCAGGCTCGTTATCCTTTCCCCGCGACGACGGATTATTCGTCCTTCCTGCTGCAGGCCCAGGCCTCGCGCGCCAAGGTGCTGGGCCTGGCGAATGCAGGCACGGACACGGTCAATTGCGTGAAGCAGGCGCATGAGTTCGGGCTGACCCGGCGCATGAGGATGGTGGGCCTGCTCTGCCTCCTCGGCGATGTGCGCGCCATGGGCGCCGAGGCCGCGCAGGGCCTGCTGACGACGGAGCCCTTCTATTGGGACCTCAACGACCGCACGCGCGGCTTCACGCAGCGCGTGCTGCCGCGCATGCCGACCAATATCTACCCCAGCACCAATCATGCCGGCGCCTATTCGGCGGTCACGCATTACCTGAAGGCGGCCGCAGCGATGGGCGTGGCGCAGGCCAAGGCGTCGGGCCGCGCGGCGATCGAGCGCATGAAGGCCATCCCCACGGATGACGATTGCCTGGGCGTCGGGCGGGTGCGCGAGGATGGGCGGAAGATCCACCAAGTCTACCTCTTCGAGGTGAAGACGCCGGCCGAGGTGCGGACCGGCTGGGACCTCTACAAGCTCGCCGGCACCATCGAGGCCGAGCAGGCGATGCGCCCGCTGAGCCAGGGCGGCTGCCCGATGGTGAGGAGCTGAGCTTTCGGTTGGCAAGACGGGTCAGGGGGGTAAGCTGACGACGGAGCGGCGCCCCGGCGCAGGCTCCCCATAAGAACGACGGAGGAAGCACGATGGAATTCGGGTTCTTCACGATGCCGTCCCACCCGCCGGAGCGATCGCTGCGCGACGGACATGAATGGGATCTCCAGGTCCTGCGCTGGCTCGACGAGATGGGCTATCACGAGGCCTGGGTGGGCGAGCACCACACCGCCCCCTGGGAACCGCATCCCGCACCGGATCTGCTGATCGCCCAGGCCTTTCGCGAGACCAAGAACATCCGCCTCGGCCCGGGTGGCTTCCTGCTGCCCTACCACCACCCCGTGGAGCTCGCGAACCGCGTGGCGATGCTCGACCATATCTCGGGCGGGCGGCTGAACTTCGGCGTGGCCGCCTCGGGCCTGCCGAGCGACTGGGCCACCTTCAACGTGGACGGCATGTCCGGCCAGAACCGCGATATGACCCGCGAGGCGCTGGAGATCATCCTGCGCACCTGGACCGAGGACGGCCCCTGGAAGCACGAGGGCAAGTACTGGACCGTCAGCAAGATCGAGACGATGTTCGGCTTCCTCAAGCCGCACATCAAGCCGCTCCAGGCCCCGCATCCGCCGATCGCCGTCGCGGGCCTCAGCAAGAATTCGGACACGCTGAAGCTGGCGGGCGAGCGCGGCTTCCTCCCGATGAGCCTCAACCTCAACCCCGCCTATGTCGCGAGCCACTGGGATTCGGTGGAAGCGGGCGCCCGGCGCACCGGCCGCACGCCGGACCGCCGCGACTGGCGGCTGGTGCGCGAGGTCTTCGTCGCGGACACGGATGAGGAGGCCTGGCGCCTTTCCGTCGGCGGCATGATGGGCCGGATGATGGACGAGTACTTCCTGCCGCTGCTCGCGAATTTCGGCTTCCTCGACTACCTCAAGCACAGCCCCGAGGTACCCGACAGCGACGTGACGGCCGCCTATTGCGCGCAGCGGAACTGGCTCATCGGCTCGCCGAAGACCGTCGCCGAGAAGCTGGAGCGTGTCTACGAGGAGGTGGGCGGCTTCGGCTCCATCCTGGTCTTCGGCTTCGACTATTCGGAGAATCCGGGGGCGTGGAAGAACTCCCTGCGTCTGCTGCAGGAAGAGGTCGCGCCGCGCGTGCGGCACCTGGTTCCCCGGCCGGCGGTCTCCTCCGCCGCGGAATGACCCTCCGGCGGGCGCGGACCGGTTGTCCGCGCCGCCTTTCCCTCAGGCGCTCGCTGGCTGAGGCTTGGCCTGCGGGCTGCTGCGCGGCTTGCGCGCCGTGACCGGTACGGCGTCGGTGCCGATGATGCCGTCCTGCTCCAGCGCGGCGAGCTCGGCCGCGGACAGCCCCAGCAGCTCCGACAGCACGGCCGAATTCTCCTCGCCCAGCGTCGGCGCCGCCCGGAAGATCTTCAAGGGCGGCCCGCCCGCGAGGCGGATCGGGGCGGAGGGCAGCTCGTGCCGGCCGAGGAAGGGGCGGTCCACCTCCTGCCAGAAGCCGCGCGCGCGCAGATGCGTGTCCTGCCGAAGCTCGGTCGGCCAGCGCAGGACGCCGGCGGCGACGCCCTTCGCCTGCAGGGCGTCCATGGCCGCATCGGCGTTGCGGCTGCGGGTCCAGGTGGAGAGCAGCGCCTCCAACTCGCCCTCACGCGCGCGCCGCGCCGCGAGGTCGAGCCCGGCCAGATCGGCGCGGTCCAGCAGGGAGCAAAGCCGCGCCCAGGCGCCGTTGTCGGTGACGGCGATGGCGACCCATCCCTCGTTCTCGCAAGGGAAAGCGCCATGCGGCACCTGGTCGGGATGGCGATTGCCGCGACGCGGGCCGGGATCGCCGAGCGCCGATTGCGCGATGATCCAGGGCGCGGCGAGCGGGAACATGCACTCGACCTGCGCGAGGTCGATGTGCTGCCCTTCGCCGGTGGATTTGCGGTGCAGCAGCGCCGTCAGCAGCGCGGCCGCCGCATTCATGCCGCCCACGGGGTCGCCGTAGGCGAGCTGGTTCGTGAGCGGCGGCCCGTCCGCCGGACCCGAGACGGTGGGCAGGCCCGAGGCATGCTCCAGCGTCGAGCCATAGGCCCGCGCATCGCGCCAGGGGCCGGTCGCCCCGAAGGCGGGCATGGAGAGCATCACGAGGTCGGGCCGCGAATGGCGGAGTACCGCATAGTCGAGGCCGAGCTTCGGCAGCACGTCGCGGGCGTAGTTTTCCACCACGGCATCGCATTGGGCGACGAGCCGCTTGAGCAGCGCCGCACCCTCCGGCCGGCTGAGGTCCAGCGTGATCCCGCGCTTATTGCGGTTCTGGAAGGCGAAGCGCACATCCTTCTCGTAGAGCTTCTGGTCGAAGAAGGACTGTCGCGGATCGACCCCCCGCCACCAGTCCGGGTACTGGATGGCCTCCACCTTGATGATCTCGGCGCCGAGATCGCCCAGCGTCCGCGTGCAGACCGGCCCGGCCCAGCCCATCGACAGGTCGAGGACGCGCAGACCCTCCAGCGGCAGCGCCGCCTTGGCCTTATCGCCAGCCACGGCGGGGGCCGGCGGCGGTGCCATGGGCTCGAGCGGCGCGATGCCGTGGGCGCGCGGGGACGTGCGGGTGAGGCGCTGGGGCAGGGTCGGCCCCTCGAATTCCAGGGCGCCGAGCTTCACCCGCTGGAAGGCATCCCGCGCCCGATGCGTGGGCGTGGCGAGCAGGGTGTCCATCTCCGGCACGACGGCGAAGGGCAGACGGCGCTCGAGGGCCTCGGCGAACCACTCCTCGGCGGTGCGGGCGACCAGGCGCTCGGCGAAGAGCTTTTCCAGCCGCTCGGCATGGGCCAGGCGCTCGGGCCAGACGGCGAAGGCCGGGTCCCGCGCCAGCTCGTCCAGGCCGACCATCTCGCAGAAGGCGCGCCACTGCGCGGGGGTCACGATGGTGACGCCGAGCCATCCCTCCCGGCAGCGATAGACGCCGAGGGGGCTGGTGGGCGCGAAGCGGTTCACGCCCCGCCGCTGCTCGACCTCCGGATTGGTGACGGCCTGCGCCGCCTGGTATTCGGCGATGGCGATATTCGCCTCATGGATGCTGGCCTCCATCTCCCGCCCGCCGCCGCCCCAGAGGGCGGAGGTGCTGGCGATATAGGCCGCGATGCCGCCCATCACCTGCCCGGCGATGCCACCCAGCATGGAGGGTGGTCCCTCGACCGGGCCGATGCAGGCGAAGACGCCGGCCAGGGCGCGGCAGGTGACGTCGGTGGCGGCGAAGCCCGCATAGGGACCTTCGGCGCCGAACCACGAGATGCGCGTATGGACGAGGTGAGGCGGCAGCGCCTCCCGGGCGGTCGGGCGCGCATCCAGCAGGACGTGGCAGGAGGCGGCCAGGGCCGCGACATCGCCCTCGACCAGGTGCTTGTTCGTGTTCAGCCAGGCCTGGAGCGCCGAGCGCCCCTCCAGCCTTGGCCAGGCGGAGGCAAGGGGATCCGCCTCCTCGGCAATCTTCCGCACCTCCGCGCCGAAATCGGCGAAGAGCTTGCCGGCATAGGCCAACGCGGCGCCTTGCCCGACCTCGAGCACGCGGATTCCCGCCAGGGCTTCGGCCATCTTTTCCTCCCGGGGCGTATTCGCCCTGATTTGTGATCATAAAATTAGCCCCGCCCGGAACCGTCAAGTTCCAGGCAGGCCAGGAGGCGGGGAGGAATTCAGGCGGCTTCGGGATTGGGACGGGCGGCGTTGATCGCCGGCAGGCGACGCAGCAGCGCGTCGGCATAGACCGAGATGTCGCGCTGGATGGCGAGGCGGGCCAGCGCGCTGTCATGCTGCCGGAGCGCGCGGATGACCTCGTGATGCGGATGCTCCTCCGGCTGATGGAGGAAGCGGATGGCCTTGAGGCCCGCATTCAGCGGTCCGCATTGCAGCCACAGCCCCTCGATGATCCGGGCCAGGACCGGCATCTCCGCGAGCGACCAGAGGGTCCGGTGGAAGCGCTCATTGGCCACCATCATCTCCTCCATCCGGCCGGAGAGGCGCAGCTCGGTCATTTCCGCATGGATGGCGGCCAGCGCGTCGATCTCCGGCGGCGTGGCGCGCTCGGCGGCGCGGGAGGCGGCCTTGCCTTCCAGATCCAGCCGGAGCTCCACCACCTCGCGCAGCCTGGCGTCGGAAAGCACGGGCACCCGGACCGAGCGGCGGTCGACCTGCTCCAGTGCGCCCTCCGTCACGAGGCGGGCGAGGGCGGCGCGCACGGGCATCGAGCTGACGCCCATCTCCTCGGCCAGCACGCGCAGCTTGAGCTTTTCGCCGGGGCGGAAACGGCTGCGCATGAGGGCGAGGCGCAGGCGCTGATGGACCTGGGCGGCGACGCTCTCTTCCGGAGCGAGGTTGACAGGAGCGATCATTCGGCGATTTTGATCACAAATAAGGACGACTTCCAAATGTCGTCCGCGAGGAAAAGTCCATGGCAGAAACGACCACCGTCCGCGCCGAAATCGGCGCCTCCGTCTGGAAGATCACGGCTGCTGCCGGCGCCGCGGTAGGTGAGGACGAGCCCATCCTGATCCTCGAATCCATGAAGATGGAGATCCCCGTCAGCGCGCCGCATGCCGGGACGGTGGTGGAGGTCCTCGTCGCCGAGGGCGAGCAGGTCGAGGAAGGCCAGGCCGTCGCCACCCTGCGGCGCTGAGTCCATGCCCCCCGTCCTGATCGCGAACCGCGGCGAGATCGCCGTGCGGATCGCGCGCACCTGCCGGCGGCTCGGCATCAAGAGCATCGCCGTCTATTCCGATGCCGATGCGGGGGCGCTGCACGTCCGTGCGGCCGATCGCGGCGAGCGCATCGGGCCCGCCCATCCGCGCGAGAGCTATCTCAGCATCCCCGCCATCATCGCCGCGGCCGAGCGCAGCGGTGCCCGCTACGTCCATCCCGGCTACGGCTTCCTCTCCGAGAATGCGGAATTCGCCGAGGCCTGCCGGCGTGCCGGCCTCGTGTTCATCGGTCCCTCGCCGGAGGCGATCCGCGCCATGGGCGGCAAGGCCGCGGCGCGGTTGATCGCCGAGAAGGCGGGCGTGCCCTGCCTGCCCGGCGACCCGGGCGGCGACCAGTCCGAGCCGGGCCTTTTGGCGGCCGCGGAGCGCATCGGCTATCCGGTGATGATCAAGGCCCTCGGCGGCGGCGGCGGGCGGGGCATGCGCCGCGTCCGCTCGGCCGAGGAACTGCCGGCCGCGCTGGCGGCAGCGCGGCGCGAGGCCGCCATCTTCGGCAACGAGCGCGTGATGCTGGAGAAGCTGGTCGAGAAGGCGCGCCACATCGAGGTGCAGATCCTCGCGGATAGCCACGGCAACGTGCTGCACCTGCACGAGCGCGACTGCACCCTTCAGCGCCGGCATCAGAAGCTGGTCGAGGAATGCCCCGCTCCGGGCATGAGCGTCGAGCTGCGCGCCGAGCTCGGCCGCCGTGCCTGCACGCTGGCGCGGGCCGTCGGCTATGTCGGGGCCGGGACCGTGGAGTTCATCGCGGCCCCGCCGCTGACGCCGGACAGCATCTGGTTCATGGAGATGAACACCCGCCTTCAGGTCGAGCACCCGGTCACCGAGATGGTCACCGGCCTCGACCTCGTGGAGTGGCAACTCCGCGTCGCAGCGGGCGAGGAGCTGCCCTTCGCGCAGTCGGACATCCGGCTGGAGGGCCACGCCGTCGAGGCCCGGCTCTGCGCCGAGGACCCCGCTAAGCAGTTCTTTCCCTCGCCGGGCAAGCTCGCGGCATTTGAGCTGCCGGCCGAGGGGGAGGGGATCCGCGTCGATGCCGGCGTCCGCGCCGGCGACGCCGTCACCCCCTATTACGATTCCATGCTGGCCAAGGTCATCGCGCATGCGCCGACGCGGGCGGAGGCGCTGGAAAAGCTGGCCTCAGCGCTCGACGAATGCCGGGCCGAGGGCGTGAAGCTGAATGCCGCCTTCCTCGCGGCGGCGCTCCGCAGTGCGGAGATGCGCGAGGCCCGAATGGACACCGGCTTCCTGGAAGCCGCCCGCAAGACCCTGCTGGAAGCTGCCGTGAAGGAGCCCGTTTAGCATGACCTGGCAACCCGAGCTCGATGAACTGCGCCTGCGCCAGTCCCACGCCAAGGAGCTGGGCGGCGCCGACAAGGTCGCCCGCCAGCATGCGGGCGGGCGCCTCACGGTCCGCGAGCGCATCGACGGCATGGCCGATCCCGGCACCTTCCACGAGATCGGCGCCACCGCCGGCAAGGCCGAGTACGACGAGGAGGGCAACCTCAAGCGGCTCACGCCGTCCAACTGCGTGATGGGCCGCGGCAAGGTGGATGGCCGCACGGTCGTGCTCCTGGGCGACGACTTCACCGTCCGCGGCGGCTCCGCCGATGCCACGATCCGCGAAAAGCCGATCATGGCCGAGCGGATGGCCTATGAGTTCCGCCTGCCGCTGATCCGCATCATCGAGGGCTCGGGCGGCGGCGGCTCCGTGAAGACCATCGAGACCACGGGCCGCGCCAATCTGCCGGGCGGCGTGGGCGGCGGCGCCCTCTATCACTATACGGGCGCCAATCTCAGCATGGTGCCGGTCGTGGCGCTGGGCCTCGGCTCGGTCGCGGGGCTCGGCGCCGCGCGGCTGGCGGCCAGCCATTACTCGGTGATGACCAAGAAGTCGGCCATGTTCGTGGCCGGCCCGCCGGTGGTGAAGCGCCTCGGGCAGGACCTCTCGAAGACGGAGCTGGGCGGCTGGGAGATCCAGACCAAGTCGGGCGCCGTCGACCATGCGACGGAGACCGAGGAGGAGGCCTTCGAGGCCGCGCGGCGCTTCCTCTCCTACCTGCCGAGCTCGGTCTACGGCACGCCGCCGGTCACCGAGTGCGCCGACGATCCGAACCGCCGCGACGAGAAGCTCTTCACCCACATCCCGCGCGACCGGCGCCGCGTCTACCAGATGCGGCCCATCATCGAGACGGTGGTCGACAAGGGCAGCTTCTTCGAGATGGGGAAGATGTTCGGCCGCAGCATCATCACCGGCTTCGCCCGGCTGAACGGCAAGCCTGTGGCCCTGATGGCGAGCGACCCGTTCTTCTACGGCGGCTCCTGGACGGCCGATGCCTGCGCCAAGATCATCCGCTTCGTCGACCTGGCCGAGACCTTCCACCTCCCCATCGTCTATCTGCAGGACTGCCCAGGCTTCATGGTCGGGCTGGACGCCGAGAAAGCCGCGACCATCCGCCTGGGCGTGCGCGCCATGGCGGCGGTGAACCAGACAACGGTGCCCTGGTGCACGATGATCATCCGCAATGCCTTCGGCGTGGCGGGGGTGGTGCATCAGCCGGCTGGGCGCCTTTCGCTGCGCTACGCCTGGCTCTCCGCGCGCTGGGGCTCGCTGCCGCTGGAAGGCGGGATCGAGGCGGCCTATGCAGCCGACCTTGCCGGTGCCGAGGACCCGGCGGCCGAGCTGGGGCGCATCGAGGATCGGCTGAACAAGCTGCGGTCGCCCTTCCGCACGGCGGAGACCTTCTGGGTCGAGGACGTCATCGACCCGCGTGAGACCCGCCGCCTGCTCTGCGATTTCGCCGATCTCGCGCAGCCGCTGCTCTCGCCCACGCCCGCGGCCCTGAGAATGCGGCCATGAAGCGCCTCCTGCTCGCCGCGCTGCTGCTGTCGGGCACGGCTTTGGCGCAGACCTTCCCGGACCGCCCGCCGCGCATCCTCGGCGGCTTCGCCGCCGGCGGGACGAGCGACCTGATCAACCGCATCCTGGCCGAGGGCGTGTTTGCGACGCTGGGCCATCGGCCGGTGGTGGAAGTCCGCACCGGGGCCAACGGCTTCATCGCGGCCGCCGAGGCGGCGCGCAGCGGGGCGGACGGCTACACCATCGTGCAATGCGCGACCGGGGTGATGACCATCTCGCCGGAGCTGCCGGGCGCCAATATGGCGATCGATCCCGCGCGGGACCTGATCCCGATCGCGAATTTCGCGCATTCCTCCCAGGTCATGGTGGTGCGCCAGCAGTCGCCGTTCCGCACGGTGGCGGATGTGCTGGCCGCCGCCCGCGCGCGGCCGGGCGAGGTCAGCTACGCCAGTGCCGGCATCGGCGCCGTCTCGCACCTTTCCGGCGCGCGCCTTGAGCAGCTGGCCCAGGTGCGGATGCTGCACGTTCCCTACCGCGGCGCGGCTCTGGGCGTGCTGGACGTCCTGGCCGGGCGGGCCGACCTCATCATCACCAATCTCGGCGATGCGGCGCAGCAGATCCGTGCCGGTGAGATGCGGCTGCTGGCCTTTGCCGACGGCATCGGCTCGCCGGCCTTCCCGGACACGCCGCAGATCGGCGCCACCGTGCCGGGCTACGCGGTCAGCGGCTGGTTCGGCTATTGCGCCGGCCGTGGAACGCCCGAGGCGATCGTCGGCCGTTGGGCCGAGGCGATCCGCGTCGCGGCTTCCGATCCCGTCACGCTGCGGCGCTTCGCCGAGAATGGGCTCGTCGCGCGGTACGAGGCGCCGGCGGAGTTCAGCCGCACCATCGCCGCCGACCGGGTCACGTGGCGCGAGGTCATCCAGGGGGCGAATATCCGCGTCGAATGACAGGGGCGGCGAGGCCTCGCCCCGCGCATCGGGACTGCCAAGAAGAACGACAAGAATGGGAAACGACCGCATGAGACGCCTCCTCCTTCTCGCCGGCCTGTGCCTGGCCCTGCCGGTGACCGCATCGGCGCAGGACCGGCAGCCGCGAATCGTCTCGGGCTTCGCGCCGGGCGGCACCTCGGACCTCGTCTCACGCCTGCTGGCCGAGGGGATCGGCACCGCGCTGGGCCAGCGGCCCGTGGTGGAGAACCGCACGGGCGCCAATGGCTTCATCGCCGCCGAAGCGGTCTCGCGCGGGCCGGCCGACGGATCGACGGTGCTGCAATGCGCGATGGGCGGCATGACGATCAGCCCTGAGCTGCCGGGCGCGGTGCTGCCGATCGACCCGGGGACGGACCTGGTGCCCGTGGCGAATGTCGCAATCTCCTCCTACGGGGTGGTGACCGGTGCCCGCGGGCCCTACCAGACGCTCGCCCAGGTGATCGCCGCGGCGCGGGCGCGGCCGGGCACCATCTCCTATGGCAGCGCTGGGGTGGGGTCGGCGCAGCACCTGACCGGGGCGCGGCTGGCCTCGATGGCCGGCATCGACCTGGTGCACGTTCCCTATCGCGGTGCGGCGCCCGCGGCGCTGGATGTCATTGCCGGCCGCGCGGATCTGATGATCACCAACCTCGGCGACGTCGTGCGGCAGATCCAGGGCGGCGAGCTGCGGCTGCTGGCCCTGGCGGATCGCGAGGGCGTGCCGGAATTCGCCCAGGCACCGCGGCTGCCGGACATCGTCCCGGGGCTGGAGGTGGTGGGCTGGTTCGGCCTGTGCGGCCCGAAGAACATGAGCGCGGAAAGCGCCCGCCAATGGGCCCAGGCGGCCGAGCGGGCCCTGACGGATGCCACCATCCGTCGGCGCATGCTGGAGAACGGGCTGACCCCGAGCTTCGAGGGACCCGAGGCCTTCGCCGCCCGCATCGCCCGCGAGCGCGCCATGTGGGGCGAGACGATCCGCCGGGCGAATATCCGGGCCGGCTGAGGAAAGGGCCCTAGCCCCTCGTCAGAGGGGATCGTCCTCCGGAGGCGGCTGCCGGGCCGCCGCCTCCATCTGCTCGGTCGTCATCGGCAACGGCCGCAGCACGCGCCGGAAGCCCACCTGCCGCACGCCCGGCGCGTCCATGCCGTAGCGGTCCGGATGCACGACGAACTGCCCGGTGCGATCCGGCCAGATCGTGAGATAGGCAAGGGCCACCTGCACCTCCCGCAGCGGATGGACGTCCTGCGTGCGGCCCGAGGCCAGCATCGTGTCCACCGTGGCGACGGGCATGTCGAGCAGCCAGGCGGTGAAGTCCCGCACCCTCTCCACCCGCACGCAACCATGCGACAGCGACCGCATGCCCTGGTTGAAGAGGCTGGGCCGGTTGGTGCCGTGCAAGAAGATGCCGTCCGAATTCTCGAGGCCGATGCGCATCGGGCCCAGCGCGTTGTTCGGGCCGGGCGGCTGGATGAAGCGACCGCCGATCTGCTGGTAGCCCACGGCGCCGGCGGCGCGGATCTCGGCCGTCAGGCTGGCGGGCACGTACCAGGGCGGGTTGAAGCGCGCCGTCGTCACGAAGGTGGTCATCTGCGGCGTGCGCGTCCGCGCGGCGCCGACCACGGCGCGGGAGCGGAGAACCTCGATGCCGTCCTCATAGGCCATGACCTCGGCGGCGGCGATGTTCACCAGGATCGTGCGGCCGGAGGCGAGGTCCAGCCCCATCTCGTCTAGCCGGCCGAGGGTGCGCTCCACGGCGACGCGGTTGCGGTGGCCGGGGGGCAGGGCGGCCCGCGCGATCTCGAGCTGCGCCCGGATGTCGGCCAGGGTCAGGGGCGGCCTGGGCAGCGGCGGGGCCGGCTGGCGCGCGGAGACCGGCGTCGGCCGCGTCTGCGCGGAGGCCGCGCGGCCGAGGAGCAGTGGCAGCCCGCCCAGGAGGAGGGAAGCGGCAAAGGAACGGCGGGGGGGAATCATGCGATCGACGGGCTCGGCAAATGCGGCGTCATGCTAAGCTGCGGATCGCCTGAAAAACCGCGACCTTCAAAGAAAATTTCGCCGGTGTGGCAAGAATGATCCGCTTCCCGGGCACCGGGCTGCCAGCCGAGCGGGATCGTGCTGCAATCCGGCGGCGGCGGTCGCCGAGGTTTCTGCCCGCTCGCGGGCTGCCTCGACGCCGCGCCAAAGAAGGAACGTCCGGATGTCCGCCAAGCCTCGCCTGCTGCTGATCAACGCCCTCCGCCACGCCGGCGGTTCCTATGCGCTGCGCCCGACCGAGGGCACGCGGGAGCAGATGGTGATGGACTACGACAACGTCGCGTCCCTGCTGGCGGAGGTGGAGTGGGACGTGCATCCCGGCGCGCCGGCCACCCATGGCGACTGGGGGGTGGAGACGCTGGAGGAGTTCATGATCGTGGGCGCCAACCGGCTGCCCCTGGTGCGCGAGGGCTGCGAGAGCGGCAGGTACGACGCCATCGTCCTGCTCGGCGGCGGCGATCCGGGTTTCGCCGAGGCCCGCGAGATCGGCCGGCGCCACGGCATTCCCGTGACCTCCTGCGGCCACGCGCAGATGCATGTGGCCAGCATGGTGGGTCACCGCTTCGGGATCATCGACATCTCCGAGAAGCACAATGTCCAGATGGCGCGGCTGGTGGTGGAGTATCGCTTCACGGAGCGCTGCACCGGCATCCGCAACCTCGACTACCCGCTGCCCCGCCCGACCCGGAGCGACCGGCCGTCCATCGCGAGCGAAAAGGCAAAGGCCCTGGCCGGCGAGACCTGCAGCATGCTGGAGGCCGCCTTCACCGCCGCCGAGGCGGCGATCCAGGAGGACGGTGCCGAGGTGCTGATGCTGGGCTGCTCGGCGGCCTATTGGATGCAGCCCTTCCTCCAGAGGCGCCTGAACGAGGCCGGTTGGGACATCCCCGTCCTGGAAGGGTACCGCTGCGCGATCGAGCAGGCGAAGCTGCTGGCCCGCCTCGGCCTCGACGCCAGCGGGCTGATGCTCCCGAAGGACCCGCCGGCACGCTCGCGCCGGCGCAGGCTGGTCTAGGGTTCGGCGCTGATCCGGGCGGCGGTGATCACCCGCCGCCAGCGCTCCAGATCCTCGCGCAGGAAGGTGCCGTATTCCTCGGGCGAGGAGGCGGCCGCGATGCCGCCCAGCGTTAGCAGCCGTGCGGCCGTCTCTGATCGGGCCAGCGAGGCGCGCACCGCCGCGTTGAGCCGGGCCACGACCGGCGCGGGCGCATGGGCCGGCGCCAGCACGCCAAGGCCCTGCGTGTAGTCCTCGAAGCCGGGATAACCGATCTCCCGCATCGTCGGCACTTCCGGATAATCGGCGCTGCGCTCCGCGGTCGAGATGGCCAGCGGCCGGAGCTGGCCCTTGGCGACATACTCGCCGATGCCGATCATCGGATAGAACATGAAGGAGACGCGGCCGGCCATCACCTCGGTCAGCGCGGGCGCGTTGCCGCGGAAGGTGACATGCGTCATCTCGGTCCCGGACCGGGTGGCCAACAGCGCGGCGGCGAGATGCGCCGAACCGCCATGGCCGGCCGAGCCGTAGGAGATGGTGCCCGGCGCCTCCCGGGCGGCGGCCACCAGCTGCTGGAGGTCCCGGAAGGGGCTGCCGGCGCCCGTCACCGCGATCAGCGGCAGCATGGCGACGAGGCCGACCGGCGTGAAATCCTCGAGAGGGCGGTAGCTGTTTCCCGGCAGCAGGATGGCATTCACGCTATGCGAGAGCGTCGCCAGCAGCAGCGTATAGCCGTCGGGCGCCTCGCGCGCGACGAACTGCGTCGCGATCAGCGCATTGGCGCCCGTCCGGTTCTCGACCATCACGGGCTGGCCGAGGGTGGCGGACATGTCCTGGGCGATGAGCCGGCCGATCACGTCGGTCGGGCCACCGGCCGCAAAGCCGACCACGAGGCGAACAGGCCGGCTGGGATAGGCGCTCTGGGCCAGGGCTACCGCCGGCAGGGCGAGGGGAAGCGTCAAGGCGGTCCGGCGTTTCATTCCCTGCATCCTTATTGTCGTTCTTTGTGGCGCCGATCACACGCCGCCCGGTGCGCCACGGCAAGCGGCGACGTGATGCCGCCTCGGCGCTTCGCGATATCGTTCGGATCGAACGCGTCCTAAGCTTCCCGCATGGGCCCGTCAGTGGCCTGCAAGGGAAGGAAGACCATGATCACTCGTCGTTCGCTGCTGGCGGTTCCGCCGCTGGCGCTGGCCGCGCCCGCGCTCGCGCAGGGGACCTGGCCCAATCGCCCGGTCCGCGTCCTGGTGGGCTTTCCGCCGGGCGGCTCGCTCGACGTGCTGACGCGGCTGGCCTGCGAGGTGCTGGGCCAGCGCCTCGGCCAGACCTTCGTGGTCGAAACGCGCAGCGGCGCCTCGGGCAACATCGCGGCCGAGGCGCTCGCCCGCGCCACGCCGGACGGCTACACGCTCGGCACCGTCAGCATGCACACGGTGGTCATCAACCCGATGGTCTTCCCCTCGGTGCCCTTCGACATGTCGAAGGACTTCCAGTGGATCAGCGCCATGTGGGACATGCCGAACGTGATGGCGGTGCCCTCGCAATACGTGCCCGCCCGCACGGTGCAGGAATTCATCGCCTGGGGACGGGAGCGGCCGGGGGGCGTGAGCTACGGCTCCGCCGGGGTTGGCACCTCCATCCATCTCTCCGGCGCGTATTTCCTGGCCCGGGCCGGAATCCCCGGCGTCCATGTCCCGTTCCGCGGCGCGGCGCAGACGATCCCGGCGATGCTCTCGGGCGACGTCCAGCTGGCGATCGACAACCTCGCCAGTTATGTCGGCGTCGTGGGCGAGGGGCGGATGCGCGCGCTCGCGGTCACCATGGGGCAGCGCTGGCCGACCATGCCCGACGTGCCGACCATGGCCGAGGCGGGCGTCGACAATTTCAACGTCAGCCCCTGGCATCTATGGGCTGGGCCGGCCGGCATGCCGCGCGAGATCGCCGAGCGCCTGTCGAACGAGATCCGCACGGCCTGGGCCGACCCGGCGCTGCAGCAGCGCGTGATCGGCATGGGCGCGATTCTGACGGGCTCCACCCCCGCCGAGCTCGGCGCCCGGCTGGAGCGGGAGAAGCCGCGCTGGGCCGAAATGGTGCGCATTTCGGGCGCCCAGGCGGGCTAGCGGAAACCTGCCCTGCGGCCCAGGCCAAGGGGCTTGGGCGGCGAGGGCATCCGGCGCATTCTTCCCTCTCTTCCAGGAGATAGGGTGCCATGGATCCGAAACGCATCGACGAAGCCGCGGGCCTCCTCGTGGACGCTCGACAGTCGGGCACGCGCATCCCGGTACTGCCGGTCAGCGCGGCGCCGGAAAGCGTGCGCGAGGCGCATGCGATCCAGGATGAGGTCGCGAAGCGCCTGGGCGCCACCATCGGCGCCTACAAGGCGAATGCGCCGACCGCGACCTCGGAGGGCGTGCGCGGGCTGATCTTCGCCTCCGGGCTGCGCGTCTCGCCGGCCACCTTCCCGGTGGCCGAGGCGCCGCAATGCGGCATCGAGGGCGAGGTCGCCTTCCGTTTCCGCCGCGACCTGCCCGCCCGGGCAGCACCCTATGCGCGGGAGGAGATCATCGCCGCCCTCGACGCGTGCGCCGCGATCGAGGTGGTGAGCAGCCGCTATGCCGACCCGGGCGCGGCGACCGTGCGGGACAAGCTGGCGGATAACGTCAGCAACGCGGGCTTCGTCCCCGGGGCGGCGCAACCGGATTGGACGGGGCTGGACCTCGCCCGCATCAAGGTCCGCCTCGAGGTGAATGGCGAGCCGATCGTGGAGAAGGTCGGCGGCCATCCCATCGACGATCCGCTGGCCGTCGCGGTGGCGCTGGTCGAGATGATGCGCCAGGCCGGCGGCGTGAAGGCGGGGCAGTACGTGACCTGCGGGTCCTATACCGGGCTGCTCTACTTCAACCCGGGCGACCACTTCCGCGTCGTCTTCGAGGGGCTGGGCGAGGCGGAGCTGACCTTCACCCGCTGAGCCCCGCATGGGCCAGCCGCGCGGTCTCGATCTGCGCGAGCTTGTCCGTGAGCGGCTTCCAGTCGTCGCGCTCGGCGATCGGGGCCCAGAGGGCCTCGACCTCGTCGATGAGGAGCGTGCAGGGCGCGGCGCCCTCGAAATAGGGATGCAAGGGCCCGGCGGGCTCGTAGCCGGCCAGGGCATCCCGGAACGGCTGGAAGGCCGCACCCTCGTAGCCGGGGCGCTCTCGCCCGCCGCGCCAGTCGAAGAAGCACTGGTCGAAGGGTGCCTCGCTGGCCTGGAGCGCGCCGAAGAAGGCCGCAGCCAGATCGGCGTCGCGATCCGGCGCGCGTGGGGCCAGGCCCAGCCGCCACAGCACGGCGGTCGCGAATTCCTTCTGGAAGATGGGGCCGAAGGCGTTCAGCTCCTCCTGCAGCGGCGTCTTGAGGTCGGCATTGCCCTCCAGCAGCAGCAGGCTGCCGCCGAGGCGCGCCAGGTTCCACTGCAGCGTCTCCGGCTGGCGGCCATAGGCGTAGAGCCCGCCATGGTCGAAATAGGCGGCCGTGAAGGCCGGGTCGTATTTCGGCAGGAAGCGCCAGGGGCCGTAGTCGAAGCTCTCGCCGGTGACGTTGATGTTGTCGGTGTTCAGCACGCCGTGGACGAAGCCGGCCGCCATCCATTGCGCGCCCATCCGCGCCACGCGGCGGCTGGTGACGGTGAAGAAACGGGCGATGCGCTGGGCCTCCGTCGGCGCCTCGGCTTCGGGCAGGTAGCGCAGGACGATGTGGCTCAGCAGCCGCCGCATGGTCTCCGCGTCCTGGTGGAAGGCCAGCCGCTGGAAGGTGCCGATGCGCAGGTGCGAGTGGCTCAGCCGCACCAGCACCGCGGCGCGGGTGGGCGAGGGCTCGTCGTTGCGGAAAAGCTCCTCGCCGGTCTCGATCAGGCTGAAGCTTTTCGAGGTCTCGACGCCCAGCGCCTCGAGCTGGCTGGTCGCGAGGATCTCGCGCACGCCGCCCTTCAGGGTCAGCCGGCCGTCCGCCCCGCGCGACCAGGGCGTCCGGCCGCTGCCCTTGGTGCCGAGGTCGAGCAGACGGCCGTCCTGCAGGTCGTGCATCTGGGCGAAGAGGAAGCCCCGCCCATCGCCGAGGTCGGCGTTGTAATGGCGGAACTGATGGCCGTGGTAGCGCAGTGCCAGCGGCGCCTCGAAGCTGCCGGGCAGGGGCTCGAACCGGCCGAAATGGGCGACCCATTCCTCATCGCTCAGCGTGTCCAGGCCGATGCGCCCGGCCCAGCGCTGGTCGCGGTGGCGCAGCGTGAGCTTTGGGAACTCGGCGGGGGCAACGACGTCGTAGAGCGCCTCACCGAGGTCGAGATGCGCGCGTGAGGGGGAGAAGGGGGGCGAGACCGGCATGTGACCGTGTTAACGCGGAATGCGCGCCAAAAGTATCCCGCCTTGCCGAGCGCCGCCGCATCTGCTGCCCTGCGTGGCAAATCAGGAGGCTTCCATGACCCTCAGGCACATCCTCGGCGTCGACCACATGGTTTTCGCGGTGCGCGACCTCGACGCGGCGGCGAAGGACTGGGAAGGGCTGGGCTTCACCCTCTCGCCGCGCGGCACGCACAGCCCGCAGATGGGCTCGGGCAACTACACGATCATGTTCGGCGACGACTACATGGAGCTGCTGGGCATCCTGGCGCCCACGCCGCACAACGAGCCGGTTCGCCGCTGGCTCGAGACCCGCGAGGGCATCGAGCGCTGCGCCTTCACGACCGACGACGCAGCTGCCGGCGTGGCCGAGGTGCAGCGCCGGGGCGTGGCGGCGACCGGCCCCATCGCCTTCGGCCGCCCCGTCCCCATGCCGGACGGCTCCATGTCCGAGGCACGGTTCGAGGTCTTCCACTGGCCCGTCACGCTGCGGCCGGGCGGGATGCGCATCTTCGCCTGCCAGCACTTCACGCGCGACGCCGTCTGGATTCCGGAGCTCCAGTCCCATGCCAATGGCGCCACCGGCATCGCCCGGGTGGAGGTCCTGGCCCGGGATCCTAAGGCGGCGGCCGGCGAGATGGCCGGCCTTATCGACAGCACCGTCTCCACCGCGGCGGATGGCGCCGTGGCTGTGCCGACGGGCAGGGGCCGGGCGGAGATCGTCTTCCTCGATCGGGACCGGCTGGCCGCCCGCCATCCGGGCATCTCGCTCGACGGCCTGCCGGAGGAAGGTGCCGCCGCGCTGGTGCTGACGACGCGCAGCCTGGAGAAGGCCGCGCAGGCGCTCGGCACCGCGCCGGGCGCGACCGTCGCCGTGCCGGCATCCCGCGCGACGGGGGCGATCCTGCGCTTCGTCGCCGAAGACTGAGGCCTGAAGAGCAAGATTGACCGCGGCCGTTCGCGGCCGCCATGCTGCGTCGCATTAAATCAGGAGCCTGGCATGGATTTCTCCCGCCGCGCCGCGTTGATGACCTCCGCCGCGATCGCGGCCAGCGTCAACGCGCCCGAACAGGCCCTGGCCCAGGAAACTCCGCGCCGCGGCGGCGTCATGACGGTGCATTTCGCCACCGAGCAGCGCATCCTGAACCCGAGCCTGCAGGCCTCCACCGGCGTCTATATCGTCGGCGGCAAGATCCAGGAGCCGCTGGTCGATCTCGACGCCAACGGGCAACCCACTGCCTGCCTGGCCGAATCCTGGGAATCCTCGCCGGATGGCCTCGCCATCACCTTCCGGCTGCGCCAGGGCGTCACCTGGCATGACGGCAAGCCCTTCACCTCGGCGGACGTGCAGTTCACCGCGATGGAGATGTGGAAGAAGATCCTGAACTACGGCACCGCCGTTCAGCTCTTCCTCGAGGCCGTCGACACGCCGGACGCCCATACGGCGGTGTTCCGCTACTCGCGGCCCATGCCCCTCGGCCTGCTGCTGCGCGCGCTGCCGGACCTCGGCTACGTCTCGCCCCGGCATATCTATGAGGGCACGGATATCCGCCAGAATCCGGCGAATACCGCGCCGATCGGCACCGGCCCCTTCAAGTTCGTCCAGTACGAGCGCGGGCAGTTCATCATCGCCGAGCGCAACCCCAACTACTGGCGCAACAACCTTCCCTATCTGGACCGCGTGGTGTGGCGCGTGATCAACGACCGCTCGGCGGCGGCGGCGCAGATGGAGGCGGGGCAGATCCTCTTTAGCCCCTTCTCGGCGCTGGCGCTGTCGGACCTCGCGCGGCTTGGCCGCGACCCGCGCTTCGAGGTGACGACGCGCGGCAATGAGGGCAATCCGCGCACCAACACGCTGGAGTTCAACTTCCGCAACCCGCTGCTGGCCGATATCCGCGTGCGCAAGGCGCTGGCGCACGCTATCAACATTCCCTTCTTCATCGAGAATTTCCTCAACACCGACTACGCCAAGCCGGGGACAGGGCCGATCCCGACTGTCTCGACGGACTTCTACCCGTCCGGGCCCATGCCCCAGTACCCCTACGACAAGGCGCTCGCGATGCGCCTGCTCGACGAGGCGGGGCATCGGCGCGGGGCGGGCGGCGTGCGCTTCAATCTGCGCCTGACACCGGCACCCTGGGGCGAGGACATCGCGCTCTTCTCCACCTTCATCCAGCAGTCGCTGCAGGAGGTGGGCGTGCGCGTGGAGATCGTGCGGCTCGATGCCGCCGGCTTCCTGCGGACGGTCTACAACGACTGGAACTTCGACCTGGCGACCGGCTGGCACCAGTATCGCAACGACCCGGCGGTCTCGACCACGGTCTGGTACCGCACCGGCTCGCCGCGCGGCGCCCCCTGGACGAACCAGTTCGGCTTTTCCGACACGGTGATCGACGGCATCATCGACGCGGCCGCGACCGAGCTCGATCACGACAAGCGCAAGGCCCTCTATGCCGATTTCGTCCGGCGCGGGAATGGCGAGCTCTTGATGTGGAATCCGGTGGAGCAGCTCTTCCTCAGCGCCTTCAACCGGCGGCTGCGCAACTACGCGAACATGCCGCGCTGGGGCTCGTCCAGCTGGCACGACCTCTGGATCGCGCCGTGAGTGACCGGAGAGGCAAGAACCTGAGGTTCTTGCTGGGAGAGCTTGAGGGGGCAAAGCCCCCTCGGAACCCAAGCTGATGCTTGCCTTGGCCGGCCGCAGACTGGCCGCCTCCATCCCGTCCCTGCTGATCATCCTGGTCGGCATGTTCCTGCTGCTGCAGCTCGCGCCCGGCGATACCGTGGACGCGCTGATGGCGCAGATGGGCGGCGGCGGCGACGCCCAGCTGATGGCCGAGCTGCGGGCCTTCTACGGGCTCGACCTCTCGGTGCCGGCACGGCTGCTGAACTACCTCTGGCGGCTGGTGCAGCTCGACCTCGGCTTCTCCGCGATCTACGGCAAGCCCGTCGCGACCGTGATCCTGGAGCGCCTGCCGGCAACGCTGTTCCTCATGACGGCCTCGCTCTCCTTCGCTTTCTTCTTCGGCCTGCTTTTCGGCGTGATCGCGGCCCGCAACGTGAATCGCTGGCCGGACAGCGTGATCTCGACGCTCGGCCTGGTCTTCTATGCCACGCCGTCCTTCTGGTTCGGGCTGATGGCGATCGTGCTCTTCTCCGTGCACCTGCAATGGCTGCCGGCCGGCGGCATGGAGAGCATCGGCGAGGGCTTCACGGGGATCCATCGCGTGCTCGACATCGCGGCGCATTTCGTGCTGCCGACGCTGACGCTGGGGCTGATCTTCCTGGCCATCTATCTGCGCATCATGCGCGCCTCCATGCTGGAGGTGCTGACGCTCGACTTCGTGCGGACCGCGCGCGCCAAGGGGCTGGACGAGACGCGCGTCATTACCCGCCACGTGCTGCGCAATGCCATGCTGCCCATGGTGACGCTGATCGGCCTGCAGGCGGGCACCATGCTCGGCGGCTCGGTGGTGGTGGAAAGCGTCTTCTCGCTGCCCGGGCTGGGGCGGCTCGCCTATGAGGCGGTGGTGCAGCGCGACCTGAACACCTTGCTGGGCATCGTTTTCATCTCGGCCCTGCTGGTGATCTTCGTGAATTTCTGCGTTGACCTCCTCTATGCGCGGCTCGATCCCCGGATCGGGAAGGAGACGGGCGGGTGAGGTTCCTGCGCGACTATGCCCGCAGCCCCGCCGCGGTGGTCGGCCTGTTGCTGCTGCTGCTCGTGATCGGCATGGCGGTGTCGGCCGACTGGCTCTTCCCGCGCGATCCCCTGGCGCTGGCCGGACGGCCGCTGCAATGGCCGGGCGCCAATGCGCGCTTCTGGCTCGGCACCGACAATTCCGGCCGGGACATCGCGGCGCAGATCTTCCATGGCGCCCGCGTGGCGCTGCTGATCGGGCTGGTGGCGACGTCCATCGCCGTGGCCATCGGCATCGTCATCGGCGCGGTGGCCGGCTTCTACGGCGGGATCGTGGACGATGTGCTGATGCGCGTGACCGAGGCCTTCCAGACGCTGCCGAACTTTCTTCTCCTGCTGGTCCTCGTCTCGGTCTTCGGCTCGGAGATCTCGACGGTGGTGGTGGCCATCGGCCTCGTCTCCTGGCCCGCGCCGGCGCGGCTGACGCGGGCGGAGTTCCTCTCGCTGCGCTCGCGTGAATTCGTCGAGGCCTGCCGGACGCTGGGCATGCGCGATGCCCAGATCATCTTCCGGGAAATCCTGCCCAACGCCCTGCCGCCGGTGATCGTCTATGCCAGCGTGGTGATGGCCGTCGCGATCCTGTTGGAGAGCGCGCTGGCTTTCCTGCGTCTCTCGGACCCCAACGTCTCCTCCTGGGGCAACCTCATCGGCCTCGGACGCGATGTGCTGCGGGTGCAATGGTACGTCTCGGCCATTCCGGGCGTCGCGATCCTGGTGACGGTGCTGGCGGTATCGCTGGTGGGGCAGGGGCTCAACGACGCCCTGAACCCGAGGCTGCGCGGCCGATGAGCGCGATCCTCTCCATCGAGGGCGTGACCGTCGCCCTGCCGCCGGGTGCCGACCGGCCCCATGCGCTCGACGCCGTGACGCTGGAGCTGCGCGCGGGAGAAATTCTCTGCGTTGTGGGCGAATCCGGGTCGGGCAAGTCCATGACGGCCAGCGCCGTCATGCGCCTTCTCCCGCCGCGGGTCGGGATCACGGCGGGCCGCATCCTCTTCGAGGGAAAGGACCTGGCGACGGCGACCGAGGTCGAGATGCGCGCCATCCGCGGCGCCGGCATCGCCATGATCTTCCAGGAGCCGATGACGGCGCTGAACCCGCTGCGCCCCGTCGGCGACCAGATCGGCGAGATGTTCTCGATCCACACGGATCTCTCCGCCGATCAGATCAGGGCGCGCACCCTTGCCTTGCTTGAGGAGGTTCGCATCCCGGACCCGAAGCTCGCGATGCGCGCCTATCCGCACGAGCTCTCGGGCGGCCAGCGGCAGCGCGCCATGATCGCCATGGCCCTGGCCCTGAGCCCGCGCGTGCTCATCGCCGACGAGCCCACCACGGCGCTGGACGTCACCACCCAGGCGCAGATCCTCTCCCTCATCCGCGACCTGCAGCGGCGGCTGGGCACGGGCGTGCTCTTCATCACCCATGACTTCGGCGTGGTGGCCGAGATCGCCGACCGGGTCGCCGTCATGCAGCACGGCGTCGTCGTCGAGCAGGGCGAGGCGGCTGCGGTGCTGAACGCGCCGCAGCATCCCTATACCAAGGCACTGATCGCCGCCGTGCCGCCGCTCGCCGCGCCGCCGCCCCGGCCGTTCTCGGACGAGGCCATCCTGAAGCTGGAAGGCGTCAGCAAAACCTATCGCACCGGCGGCTTCCTCGGCCGCAACAAGCGCGTGACTCGCGCCGTGCGGGACGTCTCGCTGGCGCTGCCACGCGGCGGCACGCTCGGCATCGTGGGCGAGTCCGGCTCGGGAAAATCCACGCTGGCCCGCTGCATCATGCGGCTGATCAAGCCCGATGCCGGCGCGATCCGCCTGGACGGCACCGACCTCGCCACCCAGTCGCCCTCCCAGCACCGGGCGAGCGCGAAGCGGATGCAGATGGTCTTCCAGGACCCCTATGCCTCGCTCAATCCGCGCCGCCGCGTGGGCGAGCTGGTGGCCCAGGGCCCGATCATCCACGGCACGCCGCGCAACACGGCCCTGGCCCGGGCGAAGGAGCTCTTCGCGCTGGTCGGTCTCGATCCCGCCGCCACGGATCGCTACCCGCATGAATTCTCCGGCGGCCAGCGGCAGCGCATCGGCATCGCCCGGGCCCTGGCGCTCGAGCCGGAGGTGCTGGTGGCGGACGAGCCGGTATCGGCGCTGGACGTCTCCGTGCAGGCCCAGGTGCTGCGGCTGCTGGCCGAGCTCCGGGAACGGCTCGGCCTATCCATCGTCCTCATCACCCACGATCTGCGCGTGGCCGTGCAGGTCTGCGACCTCGTGGCCGTGATGAAGGAGGGCGAGGTGGTGGAGAGCGGGCCCATCGGCCGCGTCTTCGAGGCGCCCGAGCATCCCTATACGCGGTCGCTGCTGGCTGCCGTGCCAGGCCGGGGCTTTCAGGCCGCGCGCTGACCGCGCTGGTACCGCCAAGCCTGATGGCGCTCTATGAAGGCGCCCATGCAAGAAATCGCCGTCATCGGGGCCGGGCCGGCCGGACTTATCGCCGCGGAGACCCTGGTCCAGGCCGGGCACCGCGTCACGGTCTTCGACCACATGCCGTCGCCGGCCCGCAAGCTGCTCATCGCCGGGCGCGGCGGCCTGAACCTCACGCATTCGGAGCCGTTGGAGGCGCTGCTCGGCCGCTACGGGTCCGCGCGCGCCGCCCTGGAGCCAGCGATCCGCGCCTTTCCGCCCGAGGCGCTGATCGCCTGGTGCGAGGGGCTGGGGCAGGAGACCTTCGTCGGCAGCAGCGGTCGCGTCTTCCCCCGGACGATGAAGGCTTCGCCCCTGCTGCGGGCCTGGCTGGGGCGTCTGCAAGGGCTGGGGGTCACCCTGAAGGCCCGGCATCGCTGGACGGGCTGGGACGGCGCGGCCCTTCGCTTCGAGGCGCCGGAAGGCGCGGTCCGCTTCGAGGCCGCGGCCACGATCCTGGGTCTCGGCGGAGCCTCCTGGCCGCGTCTGGGATCGGATGGCGCCTGGGCCCCGCTGCTGGAGGGTGTGGCGCCGCTGCGGCCCGCCAATATGGGCTTCCGCCTCGCTTGGTCGGAGCATTTCCGCGAGCGCTTCGCGGGGCAGCCGCTCAAGCGCATCGCCCTCGAATTCCAGGGGCAGCGGGTGAGGGGGGAGGCCATGGTGACCGCCGCGGGCCTCGAGGGCGGCGCGGTCTATGCGCTGGCGTCGCCCCTTCGCGAGGCCCTCGCCCAGGACGGGGAGGCCACGCTGCGCCTGGACCTCCGGCCGGACCTGGATGCCGGCACGCTGCTCGGGAAGATGGGCGGCCGGGGCCTGTCCCTCACCAATCAGCTGCGCCGGGCCGGGCTGTCGCCGGTGGCGATCGGCCTCGTCCAGGAGGCGCGCCATGGCGGCGATACGACGCCGGCGGAGCGGCTGATGAAGTCGCTGCCGCTCCGCGTGACGGCGGCGCAGGGCCTGGATCGTGCCATCTCCTCCGCCGGCGGCCTTCGCTTCGATGCCGTCGATGACCGCTTCATGCTGCGCGACCGGCACGGCGTCTTCGCCGCGGGCGAGATGCTGGACTGGGAGGCGCCGACCGGCGGCTATCTCCTCCAGGCCTGCTTCTCGACGGGCGTGGCCGCCGCGAAGGGCCTGCTGGAATGGATCGCGACCCGCAGCTAGCGCCGGGTCAGGCTCGCCGGCACCATCGCCAGGCGGCGCCCTGTGATGGGGATGGGGGCCGCACGATAGGCTTCGAGGCCCCGGCCGCGGCTTGATGCCATCAGTGTCGGGGCACGCTCCGCCCCATTGGAGAGCAACGGCGGCCCTGCGGCGAGCGCCCGGGCCTGCTCGGCCGGCCAGGCGGCCTGAACCCGCGCGCGATAGGCCTGGGCGAGTTCCGGCGTCTGGGAATGGTAGTGGCCCGCCGCGACCATCCAGTCTCCACGGCTGGATTGAAGCTCGGTGAGAAAGCGGGCCGCGTAGCGGGCATTCGCGCCGGGGTCGAAAGCCTCCTCGAGGCTGGCGAAGGCGCGGGGGTGATGATGGAGGTTCACCTGCATGCAGCCCACGTCGATGATGCGGACGCCCCGGTTCTGCATGTCCCGCACCGCGGCAATCGCTGCCTCCCGGGTAGGGAAGAATTGCCCGCGCCCCTCGGCGTTCAACGTCCAGGGCCAAGGGCCGAAGAGACCGGATTCCGGATGGCGCCGTCCTGATTCCACCCGGGCGATAGCCTGCAGGAGGCCAGCGGGGATCTGCGCTTCCCTTTCGGCGAGCGCGATCGCGGCGCGGCATTGCGCTATGGGATCGGGAGCCTGTGCCTTGGCCGGGACGGGCCATAGGCTCGTGAAGGCCAGCCAAAGAAGGAGGGCGAAGGCAGGGTGGCAGGACATGGCAAGACCATCGCAAGCGGCGTGCCAACGCGGGGCTGGTCGCGAGCTCTGCATCCCAGGAATGCTGCAATGCAAAATATCGCTTGCATGCGTGCGACCTTGGGCCTATATGTCTCTTCGGCGGCAGGAACTACGGTTCTTGCCTGCTTTCTTGGACGTTTCCTCCCTAAACTTGGCGGCCCAGCAATGGGTCGCCATTTTTTTTGTCCGAACGCCGGATCGGAAGTTCAGCGGCGGTATCAGGCGACGAATCCTGGCCTCGCTACTTCGCGGGAGCCCTGGCCTCGGGCCGTACCCACGCATGGCTGGCCTTCTGCGCATCCCGGCATTGATCTTCCATTGGTCGGGGCCAGTTGCGAAAGATCATGCAACGCGGGACAAAGCGATATGCAAGGCTCCCTCCTGATCCTGGTGCTGTCCCTGGCAGCCCCGCTCTTTGCCAGGGGATCGGAGGGATGGTTCGGCCTCGCCCCCTGCGAGCTCTGCCTGTGGCAGCGCTGGCCCTATTGGGTCGCGGCGGGTCTTGCCGCCCTTTCCCTCTTCGTCGCGCGCCGCACCATGCTGCGCCTGGCCGGCCTCGCCGCCCTGGCCTCGGTGGCGGTGGCGCTGTTCCATCTTGGGGTGGAGTGGAGCTGGTGGCCCTCGCCGCTGGCGGGATGCCAGGCGCCGAGCTCGCAGGGG
Source organism: Roseococcus pinisoli (assembly GCF_018413645.1). Lineage (GTDB taxonomy): Bacteria > Pseudomonadota > Alphaproteobacteria > Acetobacterales > Acetobacteraceae > Roseococcus > Roseococcus pinisoli. The sequence goes on along the minus strand of NZ_JAHCDA010000002.1, from coordinate 567,281 downwards.
GGCGCGTCGGTCGATGATCTGATGCGGTCGCTGTCGCCCACGCCGTCCAAGCCCTGTGACCTTCCAGTCCATCTGATCCCCGGCCTTCCGATCTCCATGGCCGGCATGAACGCCATCTACGGGCTCGTGGTCGCGCTGCTGGCCTGGAGCTTCGCCCGCAAGGAGTCCCGCGCATGACCCGGCCCACGCCACGTCGCTACCTCGAAGAGGTGATCCGGGTGGATCACGCCGGCGAATACGGCGCCAAGCGGATCTATCAGGGCCAGCTCGCCGTGCTGCGTGGCACCCGGCACGGGCCGATCATCGAGCACATGCAGGAACAGGAGCAGGTCCATCTCGATGCTTTCTCCCGCCTGATCGCCGAACGCCGCGTGCGGCCCACGGCGCTGCTGCCTCTCTGGCACGTCGCCGGCTTCGCGCTCGGCGCTGCCACGGCCGCGATGGGATATCGCGCCGCCATGGCCTGCACCGTCGCGGTGGAGGAGGCGATCGACGAGCATTACCAGGAGCAGGAAGCCACCCTCGGCGACGACGAGAAGGCCCTCAAGGCCGACATCGCCCGCTTCCGTGCCGAGGAGCTGGAGCATCGTGACATCGGGATCGAAAACGAGGCCGAGCTGACGCCCGCCTACCGGTTGCTTTCCGCCGTGATCAAGGCCGGCTGCAAGGTCGCGATCAAGGTGGCCGAGAAAGTCTGAAGTCGCCAAACGCCTGTTTACTTGACGGTTTACGTTACGGTTTGGCACGATCCTTGCCTTGACCCTCGGGGGGGTGGCCCCCATAGAAGCGAGGTGGATCAAGCTCTCTCCCCCTCCAGCCTCGAATCCGCCCGCCGCGTCCTGAACCTCGAGGCCCAGGCACTGGCCGCCATGGCCGCTGGGCTCGATGACGGCTTCGACCGCGCCGTGCTCGTGCTGGCGGGTGCGACCGGCCGCGTCGTCGTCTCCGGCATGGGCAAGTCGGGCCATGTGGGCCGGAAGATCGCGGCCACGATGGCGTCCACCGGCACGCCGGCGCAATTCGTCCATCCGGGCGAGGCGAGCCATGGCGACCTCGGCATGATCGTGCCCGGCGATGCTGTCCTGGCCATCTCCAATTCCGGCGAGACGGCCGAGCTCGGCGATCTCGTCGCGCATACGCGCCGCTTCGGCATCCCGCTGGTCGTGATCGTCGGCCGGGGAGGCAGCACACTCGGCCGCGATGCCGATATCGCCCTGGTGCTGCCGCCCGCCGAGGAAGGGTGCCCGAACGGCCTGGCACCCACCACCTCCACCACCATGCAGATGGCCATGGGGGATGCCCTGGCCGTCGCCCTTCTGGAGCGGCGCGGCTTCGGCCCCGAGGATTTCCGCGTTTTCCATCCCGGCGGCAAGCTGGGCGCCCGGCTGCAGCGCGTGGGCGACGTCATGCATGGCGCTGACCAGGTGCCCCTGGCCCCTCCCGACCTGCCGATGGCCGAGGGCCTCGTCACCATGACGGCACGGCACTTCGGCTGCCTCGGCATCGCCGATGCCACTGGCCGGCTGATCGGCGTCATCACCGACGGCGACCTTCGGCGCACCCTGCGTGCGGGCCTCGGCGACGGCCTGCTGAAGCGCCCGGTTTCCGAGGTCATGACGACCCATCCGCGCACCATCCGGCCCGACGCCCTCGCGGCCGAGGCGCTGCGGATCATGAACGAGGGGCCGATCACGGCCCTCTTCGTCGTCGACGACGATCGCCGTCCCGTCGGCATGCTCCATATCCACGACCTGCTGCGGCTGGGCGTGGCGTGATGGGCGGCGACCGACAATGAGCGAAAAGGTCCATCGCACGGATTTCGGAGCGCCGCTCCATGAGCGGCGGCGGGTACTGACGCCCTCGCGTCAGCGCCACGTGCCCACGGCCGGATCGATCGACCGCCGCCACCGCCTGGTCCAGGCGATGAAGCTCCTGCTGCCGCTGGCCGCGGCCGGGCTGCTCGGGCTTCTGCTGCTCTGGCCGGAGTTCGAGGGAAATGACGGCCGTCTTTCCTTCCGGCGCGGTCCCGCCATGGTGCCGGAGGCGCTGCAGCTTGTGGCGCCGCGGTTCCAGGGCATCGACGATCTGGGGCGCCCCTACACGATCACCGCGCGCGTGGCGCGCCAGGTTGGGCAGGAGGAGCTGATGCTCCTCGACCGGCCGCAGGCCGATATTCTGCTGAATGACGGCGCCTGGGTGTATATCGAGGCCGATAACGGCCGCTATGACAAGCCGGCCCAGCACCTGGACCTCGAGGGCAACGTGCGGATCTTCCATGATACGGGGCTGCTCTTCCGTACCGAGGCGGCCTCCGTCCAGATCGACCAGGGCAGCGCCGACGGCAACCGGCCGACGCGGGCGCAGGGCTCCTTCGGCACCATCGAATCAGAGGGCTTCGAGTTGCGTGATCGCGGCGCGGTGATGATCTTCACGGGCAAGGCCCATGCCGTGCTGGAGGGACGCCAGCAATGAGGGCGCTGCTCGCCGTTCTGCTGCTCGCGCCGGGGCTGGCCGCGGCCCAGGGCATCGACATGTCGCAGGGCGGCCCTGTCGATATCACCGCCGATGACGGCATCGAGTGGCGGCAGAACGAACAGGTCGTCATCGCACGCGGCAATGCACGCGCGGTGCGCGACGGCACCACCGTGGACGCGGCCCGCCTCCTCGCGCGCTATCGCCCGCAGGGCGGCACCGCCGGCCGGCCGGCCCCGGCGCAACCCGCGCAGCCGGGCGAGAGCCCGCTGACCGGCGGCAGCGAGATCTGGCGGATGGAAGCGGAGCAGAACGTCCGCATCTCCACCGCGACGGACGTCGCAGTCGGCGATCGCGCCGTCTATGACATGGATCAGGCCGTCCTCGTCCTGACCGGCCGCAACATCAGCTACACCACGCCGCAGAACGTCATCTCCGCGCGGGACAGCCTGGAATACTGGAGCCAGCGCCGCATGGCCGTGGGCCGCGGCAGCGCGCTCGTGGTCACGCAGGACGGGCGGCGGATCACCGCCGACACGCTCGTCGCCTATATGCTGGAGGACCCGCCGCCGGGCACGGCGCCGACCGCGGCCGGCGCGCCAGGGCAGGCGGTTGCCGTCCGCGTGCCGAGCGAGGCGCGCCCCGGCACCGAGGGCACCCAGGGGCCGCCACCCGGCCAGGGCCGGCTCGACCGGGTCGAGCTTTTCGGCAATGTCGAGATCCGCACCGAGGCCGAGGTCATCCGCGGCGACCGGGGCATCTATTCGGCGGCGACCGGCCTCGCGCGTCTCCTCGGCACGGTCCGCATCACCCGCGGCGACAATCATGTGAATGGCCGGGAGGCCCTTGTGAACCTCAATACCGGCGTCTCCCGCATCATCTCCCAGCCTGGAACGCGCGTGCAGGGTCTCATCGTTCCGGGTACCCAGGCCGACCAGCAGGCGCCTCTCCCCGGCGGTGTTCCGAGCGCGACGCCGCGTGCCAGCCGCCCGGCCACGCCGGCACCCGGCGCCACGCAGGGAGCGCCGCGTTGAACGAGGCCGGCACCCCCCTTGTCGCCACGAAGCGGGATTTCGTCGCTGTCGAGGGATCCGGTGGCCTGGTCGCGACCGGCCTAGGCAAGCGCTACAAGAAGCGGCCCGTGGTGCGGAACGTCTCGATCTCGCTGAAGCGGGGCGAAGCGGTCGGTCTGCTCGGCCCCAACGGCGCCGGCAAGACCACGACCTTCTACATGATCACCGGCCTGGTTCAGCCCGACGAAGGCACGGTGACGATGGACGGCGCCGACGTCACACGCCTGCCCATGTACCGCCGCGCGCGGCTGGGCCTGGGCTATCTGCCGCAGGAAGCCTCGATCTTCCGTGGCCTCAGCGTCGAGGAGAATATCCGCGCGGCGCTCGAGGTCGTGGAGCCGAAGCGCGACCGGCGCGAGCAGATGCTCGACAGCCTCCTGGCGGAATTCGGCATCGCACATCTTCGGCGCGCCCCGGCCCTGGCCCTGTCCGGCGGCGAGCGGCGACGCTGCGAGATCGCACGCGCTCTGGCGACGCACCCCTCCTACATCCTGCTCGACGAGCCGCTGGCGGGCATCGACCCGATCGCCGTCTCGGAGATTCGCGACCTGGTGAAGCACCTGAAGGATCGCGGGATCGGCGTGCTGATCACCGATCACAATGTGCGCGAGACGCTCGAGATCATCGATCGCGCCTACATCATGCATGACGGCCAGGTCCTGATGGAGGGCCTGCCGCATGAGATCGTGGCCCATGAGGGTGTCCGCCGCGTCTATCTCGGCGAGAAGTTCAGCCTCTGATGGCGGCGATGCACGGAGCGGCCTTCACCCTTCGTTCATCGCCTTTCCATAGCCTGGCGCCCTAGCATGGCCATGGGTCCTCGCCTCGACCTGCGGCAGTCGCAATCGCTGGTGATGACGCCGCAGCTGCGGCAGGCGATCAAGCTGCTGCACTCCTCCAACATGGAGGTCCTCGCCTTCGTCGAGGAGGAGCTGGAGCGCAACCCGCTGCTCGAGCGGGAAGAGACCCGTACCGCTGCCGCCGAGCCCGTCGCCCCCGCCACGGATTCGGCCGAAGTCGCCGCCGGCGACACCCTCGCCATCGGCGAGGCTTCGGCGCTCGATGCCGACTATTCCAATGTCATCGACGACGGCGAGGCCTACACGCCCAGCATGGGCGCCGGCGGCCGCGCCGATTTCAGCGACGACCTCAGCGGCATCGAGGAAATGGCCGGGCAGGGGCCCACGCTGCGCGAGCGCCTGGCCGAGCAGATCCGCCTAAACTTCGAGGAAGCGCGCGACCGGCTGATCGGCTCCGCCTTGCTCGCCATGCTGGAGCCCTCCGGCCGGCTGACGCTCGACGCGGCGGCGTTGGCTGCCAGGCTCGGCTGCGACGTCGCGGTGGTGGAGCGCGTGCGCCGCGCCATGCAGCGCTTCGAGCCGACCGGCATGTTCTGTGCCGACCTGCGGGAATGCTTGGCCGTCCAGCTGGAGGAGGCGGGCCGCTACGACCCTTTCATGGCGCTTCTGCTCGACAATCTGCCGATGCTCGCGCGCCGGGATCTCCGGGGCCTGATGGAGGTCTGCGGTGTCGATTCCGAGGACCTCGCGGAGATGATCGCCGAGGTGAAGCGCCTGGACCCCAAGCCTGGTTCCGGAGGCGACGACGCGCCGCTCAACACCATCCAGCCGGATGTGCTGATGCGGGCCGCGCCCGACGGTGCCTGGGTGCTGGAGCTCAATCCAGACACCTTGCCCCGCGTGCTGGTCAATCGCGGCTTCGCGGCGCGGGCCACCGTGAGTCTTCGCGATCGGGAACAGCGCAGCTTCATCGCCGAGCAGCTGCAGACCGCCAACTGGCTGGTGAAGAGCCTTGAGCAACGGGCGAACACGATCCTGAAGGTCGCCTCCGAGATCGTGCGCCGGCAGGACGCCTTCTTCCGCCATGGCGTGGCCTTCCTTCGCCCCCTGATTCTGCGGGACGTGGCCGAGGCCGTGGAGATGCATGAGAGCACCGTCAGCCGCGTCACCGCGAACAAGTACATCGCGACGCCGCGCGGGATGCTGGAGCTGAAATACTTCTTCACCACGGCGATCCAGGGCACCGCCGGCGGGGACAGCGTCAGCGCCGAGGCCGTGCGCCATCGCATCCGCGGCATGGTGCAGGGCGAGACAGCCGAAGCCGTCCTTTCCGACGACGCCATCGTGTTACGCCTGCGTGAAGAAGGTGTGGACATCGCCCGGCGGACGGTGGCCAAATATCGGGAAGCGATGCGCATTCCGTCCTCGGTTCAGCGCAGGCGCGAGAAGGCCGTCACGGCCTGAAGGGCACCTCCCTGATGGCCGGATGACGGCCGGGCAGAGGAAGCCGGTGTCGATGTCGGGGCATTCAGGTTTTTTCGGACAGGTCACGCATCCAGCGCCATCGATTCGCGTTGAATCAAAGGGTTGGCTGCTTCCGCTCACACGGAATCCTCTCCGTTGCCCTGGCCAACCGAATATCGGGCGCGGCTTCTCGAAAGGGAAAGACCAGATGCAAATCACTGTCGCCGGCAAGCAGGTCGCCACTAGCGATTCGCTGCGTTCCCATGTCGAAACCGGCCTCGGCAATATCACTGGGAAGTACTTCGACCATGCGCTCGAGGCGCGGGTCACTTTCCGGAAGGATGCCAAGGGCAGCAATGGGGGGCATTTCGCCTGCGACATCAACCTGCACGCCGGGCGCGGACTGACCATGCGCGGGGAGGGGCAGGGGCCGGATGCGATGCGCGCCTTCGACATCGCGGCGGAACATGTGGGAAAGCGCCTCAGGCGCTACCGTCGAAGGGTGAACGAACACGCGCGCAGCCAGGCGCCGTCCCGCGACGGGGATGTTCTCCGTGAATACCGCTTGCCGATCGACGAGGAGGGCGACGAGGCCGTCGAGATGAATGGTGCGGAGCACCCGGCCGTGGTGGCTGAGCCGCTCAGCGAGCTGCACTTCCTGACCGTGAGCGAGGCCACGATGCGCCTGGACCTCGCGGGAAGTCCGGTCATCGTCTTCCGGAACAGCGCGAGCGGAACGATCAACGTCGTCTACCGGCGCGGTGACGGCCATGTGGGCTGGATAGACCCAGCCTCAGCCTGATTTGTTCGTGAGGGCGGCGGCACGGCCGGATCGGCCGTGCCGATCGCTGCCATCGGAAGCTTCCCATAGCTGAAATCTTGTTGGGGTGCTCCCGTTCCGACGTCAATCGGAACGGGAGCCCTTTCACGTACGAGCACTACGTCTACGTCCCCTATGAGGACGGTTTGATGGACGAATTTGCCGCCGCCCTGGTGAAGGAGAAGAATCGCCACAACCGGTTCTTCGGCCACCACACGCTCATCGGACGAGCCGACCAGGGAAACACCAGTGCGACGCCGCTTTCAGTCGTCGGTGTGAAGGACCGGCTCTACGTCTGCATCCATGGCGCGAGCCGCCGGGCCGGGGTTGGCGTCTATCACATCACCCCGACGCAAGAGGGCATGTTCGGCCCCATCGCCACCGGTGCCCCGGTTCGGCATGAGGTCGTGGGCGAGAACCTGGCCCGGGACCTCGTCAGACTTGGCCTGGCCAACAAGTCCATCAGCCTGCGCCTCTGGACCTGCTGGGGTGGCGGCAAGCGGGAAGAGGACCGGGATGGCGTGGCTACAGGCGACGGCGACCGGCGCAGCTTCGCCCTTCGCGTCGCTTCCGGCCTGAAGGCGGCCGGAAGGACCTCGATCGAAGTGGTGGGCTACACCCAGCTCGTTTTCCTGAACGTCGGCCGCCTGAAGGCCAATGGCGGCCATAAGCAGCTTCAGACCAGGTACGGCGAGGAAAGCATGATCAACGTCTCGGAGGAGAATAAGGTCCGGTTCGCGGTGAAGGCGATGTGAACGGGGCGCGGCCCCGCGCAGCGCGTTTTCAGTGGGAGAAGATATCGGGGTCGACGTAGCCCATCAGATCCAGCTTCCCGCGCGCCGGCAGGAAGCGGAAGCAATCCTCTGCCAGTTCGAGCCGCCCCTCGCGCTGCAGCAGCCCCTCCAGCCGCGCCCAGAGGGCGTGGAGATGCAGGACATCGCTGGCGGCATAGGCGCATTGCTCGGGCGTGAGGTTCGGCGCGCCCCAATCGCTGGTCTGCTGCTGCTTGCTGATGTCGACGCCGAGCAGGTCCCGGCAGAGATCCTTGAGCCCGTGCCGGTCCGTATAGGTGCGGACCAGCTTGGAGGCGATCTTGGTGCAGCGGACGGGTGCCACAGTCGCGCCGATTCCGCGGTACAGGGCGGCGACGTCGAACCGGGCGAAGTGGAAGAGCTTCACCACCTCCGAATCCTCAAGCAGTGCCTTGAGGTTGGGCGAAGGCCCGCCGCCGGGGACGATCTGGACGAGATGCGCCACGCCATCGCCCGAGGAGAGCTGGACCAGGCAGAGGCGGTCGCGGCGAGGGTCCAGGCCCATCGTCTCGGTATCGACGGCCACGACCGGGCCGAGGCTCACATCCGGGGGGAGATCCTGGACATGCAGGTGGATGGCCCCGGAGGGGGTGAACAGGGTCTTCGCCATGTCGGGAACCTCGACCGTTTAGAGAATGGTGCCCAGGAAAGGCGGGATAGCATTTTCAGGTGCTTACGAGGCCAACTTCAGGAAATCAATTCCAAGATTGCTGCAGCTCCCTCGATAAAAGCCTCCTTGGAAGGGCGACCATCGTAATTCTCCGCCTCGCGGTGGCGCGACAAATCCACCCCCCATTCAATCCGTATCTGCGACGTTCAGGTCCACATGCAGCTGTTGATCGTGACGGAGAAGGACTTTGCCTGCGATCTTGATCGTGATGTTTGAGGTCAGCTACACAGATTCGCTGATTTGTTCTTCTCATGATCCCAGCGCCAAGCAGACCAGGTTCTGGTCTGCAGTTCCGGTACATTTCGAATGTCCTGCCATCGTCTTCCTCGTTCCTTGACGACGTGGCGCGGCAATCATTGTGGCCAGCATAGGCGCGGGGGTGATTATCGGCGGCAGCGCGACGGCGTTGTTCGCGCGGTGTCCGTAGGGGGGGGGCGAACCACAGCATCATTTAGGGAGAGGCGCGTTGGCAGCAGGTAAATTCGGCATAAAGACTGTGGCGGTGGCTGCGTTCGCGGCGGGGTTGGCAACCGCTTGGGTCGCGGGGCACGCCGCATCGGCCTGGCATTACGTCGCGCATATGCCCGCAGCCTCCACAGAGGCAGTGGCGCGGCCGCTGGTGCGAGACCTGGCGGCGCCAGCCACCGTGATGAGCGGCGACCCGCGATTTGAGGCCGTCGCTTATTCGACGACGGCCAATGGCAGCGTGCAGTCGGGCATCTTCGCCGCGCACGGTCCCTCCACGTTCAATTGGCGCTTCGCCGTGGACGAAGCCATCTATATCCACGAGGGCGAGGTCACGCTGGACTACATGGGCAGCACCTTCACCGCACGCCCGGGCGACACCGTGTTCTTCCGTGCCGGCACCAACGCGACCTGGACCGTGCCGCAATACGTACGCAAATCCTGGACGATCCATCAGCCGAGCCGCGCCACGCGGCTATGGCGCCGTGTGGTGAACTGACTTCGCACGCCGTGACATAAGGCCTCGGCCGCGGGATGGATTTAGGGGGAGCCGGGCAATGGCCCGGCGGCAGGCAAATATGCGCAGCCCGCGAGTCGTGAATGCAGGCAGGTGCGATTTCGGCCCCGCGTCCCCGAACTCATGCGGCACGCCGTGAGTTCGAATCGGCCGACATGGGTCGCTGCAAGCCGCTGACGGCAATAGGCTGCATCTGAAGGGGAGGGGGCGTACGCGGCTATCCCGCCGCCGGGCAGGCATCTTCTCAAGATAAATTCGGATCTGAGAAAATCGCCTCTCTCTTTTTACTGTACCATCTGCGATCAAGCAGATGGTGCCCAGGAGAGGACTCGAACCTCCACGACCTTGCGGTCACTGGCACCTGAAGCCAGCGCGTCTACCATTCCACCACCTGGGCAATCACTAGCGGCGAAGTGAGTGGGGAATTACCGGTGCCTCGGCGGGTCGTCAACCCGGGGGTAGCAAGGTTTTATTTCAGGCGCTTGGCGGGGCACCGCCGGCCACGTATGTCATCCGGCGGACGGAGGGACTTTTGTGATGCGCAAGGTGGCGACGGTGTTCGGCGGCAATGGCTTCATCGGCCGCCAGGTGGTGCAGAGGCTGGCCCGCGAGGACTACGTGGTGCGCGTCGCGACGCGCGACCCCATGGGCGCGCAGGGCATGCACACGATGGGCCGGGTGGGCCAGATCGCGGGGCTGGCCGCGGATGTGACGGATGAGGCCGCCGTGGCCCGTGCCGTCGAAGGCGCGTCGATCGTCGTGAACTGCGTCGGCCTCCTGCATGGTGACTTCGCGGCGGTTCAGGCGGCGGCGCCGGGCCGCATCGGTCGCCTCGCGGCCGCAGCCGGCGTCGAACGACTGGTGCATCTCTCCGCGATCGGCGCCGATGCCTCGAGCGCCAGCGCCTATGCGCGCAGCAAGGCCGAAGGCGAGGCCGAGCTGCTGGCGGCCTATCCCGGGGCCACGATCCTGCGGCCTTCCGTCGTCTTCGGCGAGGCCGATCACTTCTTCAACCGCTTCGCCCAGCTGTCGATGGTCCTGCCCTTCATGCCGGTGATCCACGGCACGACGAAGTTCCAGCCGGTCTTCGTGGGCGACGTCGCGGATGCGGTGATGGCCGCGCTGGCCGATCCCTCGACGGAAGGGAAGGTCTACGAGCTCGGCGGGCCCAAGGTCTGGACCTTCCGCGAACTGATGGCCTTCGTCGCGAAGGAGACGGGGCGCAATCGGCGCCTGGTGAACATCCCCTCCTGCGTGGCGGCGATCCAGGCGCGGATCGGCGAGTTCCTACCCAATCCGCCGCTGACGCGCGACCAGCTCCGGCTGCTGGGACGCGACAACGTCGTGTCGCCGGATGCGCTGACGCTGAAGGACCTCGGAATCGCGCCTTCGGCGGTGGAGGCGCTGGTGCCCTTCTACCTGGCTCACTTCAAGCCGGGCGGGTCGCGTCGGGTGCGCCCGGCGATGTGAAGGTCCAATACGGACCTTAATTTTCACACGAAGTCGCGAACGACTCTCAACTAGAAGCGAAAGATGAAAATATAGGTCAGCAAAACTGTCATTAATGCCGTTTTTGGGCTGGCGGAGGCCGAAAACCTCCGTTAGGTGCAGTTCAGCGACGCCTCGCGGAGGCTGTCGAACTGTCGAGGTGCCCTCATGGCTGAACGCATGTTGCAATTCGTCCGCCTTCAGCAGCAGACGCCGGAGAAGCGATCCGCTTCCCGGCGACGCGAGGATTTCGACGAAATCTATGCCCGCTTCGAGCCGGCCAAGGCCTCCGAGCAGGCCAGCCGCTGCAGCCAGTGCGGCGTGCCCTTCTGCCAGGTGCATTGCCCGCTCAACAACAACATCCCCGACTGGCTGAAGCTCACCGCCGAGGGGCGGATGGAGGAGGCCTATGAGGTCGCCGCCGCCACCAACACCTTCCCGGAGATCTGCGGCCGCGTCTGCCCGCAGGACCGTCTCTGCGAAGGCAATTGCGTCATCGAGAAGGGCTTCGAGAGCGTCACCATCGGCTCGGTGGAGCGCTTCATCGTCGATACGGCGTGGGAGCAGGGCTGGGTGAAGCCCCCCACGCCGACGCGGGAGCTGCCCTATAGCGTCGGCATCATCGGCGCCGGCCCGGCCGGCCTCGCGGCGGCCGAACGGCTGCGCGTGCGCGGCTTCCAGGTCCATGTCTACGACCGCTACGACCGGGTCGGCGGCCTGATGATCTACGGCATCCCCAACTTCAAGCTGGAGAAGGAGATCGTGCTGCGCCGCTGGGAGCAGTACGCGGCCGGCGGCATCCAGTTCCACCTCAACGTCGCGGTCGGCCAGGATGTGAGCCTCGCCGAACTGCGCGCCCGCCATGACGCCGTCTTCATCGCGACCGGCGTCTACAAGGCCCGCGACATCGATCTTCCGGGCGCGGAGCTGCGTGGCGTCGTGCCCGCGCTCGACTATCTCACCGCCTCGAACCGCAAGGGCCTGGGCGATGCCGTGCCGGAATTCGACGGCGGCGCGCTGGACGCGGCCGACCGCGAGGTCGTGGTCATCGGCGGCGGCGACACGGCCATGGATTGCGTGCGCACGGCGGTCCGACAGGGTGCCAAGTCCGTCACCTGCCTCTACCGCCGTGACCGGGCGAACATGCCCGGCTCCATGCGCGAGGTGCACAATGCCGAGGAGGAGGGCGTGCGCTTCCTCTGGCTTTCCGCGCCCGAGGCCTTCCTCGGCGGCGAGGAAGTCACCGGCGTGCGGACCGTGAAGATGCATCTCGGCCTGCCGGACGCCACCGGCCGCCAGCAGGTCGCGCCCATCGAGGGTAGCCATTTCGTCGAGCCCGCGAGCCTGGTCATCAAGGCGCTCGGCTTCGATCCCGAGGATCTGCCGCGAGCCTTCGGCGAGCCGGAACTGCCGGTTTCGCGCTGGGGTACGCTGAAGGTCCATCATCGGACCTTCATGACCGACCTGCCGGGCGTCTTCGCCGGCGGTGACATCGTGCGCGGCGCCTCGCTCGTCGTCTGGGGCATCCGGGACGGGCGCGATGCAGCGGAGCAGATCGAGACCTATATCAAGTCCAAGGCCCAGCTGGCCCAGGCGGCGGAGTGATCCCCATGGAAAGCGGCAAGCAATTCGTCGAGGCCTATGAGGCCAACAAGGCGCTCCTCGAGAGCGCCGGCATCGACACGATGGAGCATGACGCCTGCGGCGTCGGCCTCGTCGCGGCGCTGGACGGCAAGCCGTCGCGCGCAGTGGTCGAGGCGGGCATCGACGCGCTCAAGGCGGTCTGGCACCGCGGCGCCGTGGATGCCGACGGCAAGACCGGCGACGGCGCGGGCATCAACCTCGAGATCCCGCAGGAATTCTTCGCCCAGGCCGTGCGGGACGGCGGCGACAAGCTGCGGCCCGGCCGCATCGCGGTCGGCCAGGTCTTCCTGCCGAAGACCGATTTCGGCGCGCAGGAGCGCTGCCGCCAGATCGTCGAGACCGAGATCCTCGCGAGCAACTACGGCATCTACGGCTGGCGCCAGGTGCCGATCGACGTCTCGGTGATCGGCGAGAAGGCCAATGCGACCCGCCCCGAGATCGAGCAGATCCTGATCTACGATCCGGAGCAGCGCGACGGCGAGACGATGGAGCGCGACCTCTATGTTATTCGCCGGCGCATCGAGAAGGAGGCCATCGCGGCGCAGATCCCGGAGCTCTACCTCTGCTCCCTGTCCGCCCGCAGCATCGTCTACAAGGGCATGTTCCTGGCAGAGGCACTGACCGAATTCTATCCGGACCTGCTGGATCCGCGATTCGTCTCGCGCTTCGCCATCTTCCACCAGCGCTACAGCACCAACACCTTCCCGACCTGGCGCCTGGCGCAGCCTTTCCGCATGATCGCGCATAACGGCGAGATCAACACGCTCTCCGGCAACGTGAACTGGATGAAGGCGCATGAGACGCGCCTGTCCCATCCGTTGCTCGATGCGCATCTCGACGAGATCAAGCCCGTCATCCAGGCCGGCAACAGCGACACCGCCTGCCTCGACAATGTCTTCGAGCTGATGGTGCGCGGTGGACGCGACGCGCCCATGGCCAAGGCCATGCTGATCCCCGAATCCCTCGGCAGCAACGCGACCATGCCGGCCGCGCATCACGACCTGTTCCTCTATTGCAACGCCGTGATGGAGCCCTGGGACGGCCCGGCCGGCCTCTGCGCGACGGACGGCCGCTGGGTGGTGGCCGGCCTCGACCGCAACGGCCTGCGCCCGCTGCGCTACACGGTCACGCATACCGGCCTGCTCTTCGTCGGCTCCGAGACGGGCATGGTGAAGATCGCCGAGGATGCGATCGCCGCGAAGGGCCGCGTCGGCCCGGGCGAATGCATCGGCGTCGACCTCGACGAGGGCCGCTTCTACGGCGACGCGGAGCTCAAGGACACGCTCTCCGCCCGCCACCCCTTCGGCCAGTGGGTCGGCCGCACGACGCGCATCGACGACATCGTGAAGTCGCGCGCGGCAGAGCAGGAGGCCCTGACGGGCGAGGGGCTGCGCCGCGCCCAGCTCGCCATGGGCTACACGCTCGAGGAGCTGGAGCAGATCCTGCACCCCATGGTGGAGGAGGCGCAGGAGGCCATCGGCAGCATGGGCGACGACACGCCGCTCGCCGTGCTCTCCAGCCAGTACCGCGCGCTGCATCACTATTTCCGGCAGAGCTTCAGCCAGGTGACCAACCCGCCGATCGACAGCCTGCGCGAGACGCGGGTGATGTCGCTCAAGACGCGGCTCGGCAACCTCGGGAATATCCTCGACGAGGATCCGACCCAGTGCGACATGCTGATGCTGGATAGCCCCGTGCTCTCGACCGCCCAGTTCGCGGCGATGCGCGACTACATGGGCGACAGCGTCTGCGAGGTGGATTGCACCTTCGACGCCGCCGAGGGCGAGGCGGGGCTCCGCAAGGCCCTGGCGCGCATCCGGCGCGAGGCGGAGGACGGTGTCCGCAGCGGCTGCCAGCACGTCATCCTGACTGATGAGGCGCTGGATCGCGACCGCTGCGACATCCCGATGATCCTGGCCGTCGCGGCGGTGCATACGCATCTCGTGAAGACCTCGCTGCGCACCTTCACCAGCCTCAACGTGCGCTGCGCGGAATGCCTCGACGTGCATTACTTCGCCGTGCTGGTCGGTGCCGGCGCCACGACGGTCAACGCCTATCTGGCCGAAGCCTCCATCGCCGACCGCCAGCGCCGCGGCCTCTTCGGCGACATGACGCTGGATGCGGCCATCGCCCGCTACAAGAAGGCGGTGGACAAGGGCCTGCTGAAGGTGATGTCCAAGATGGGCATCTCGGTCATCTCCTCCTATCGCGGCGGCATGAACTTCGAGGCGATCGGCCTTTCCCGCGCGCTGGTGGCCGAGTTCTTCCCGGGTATCGCCTCGCGCATCTCGGGCATCGGCCTGGCGGGCCTGTCGCGGCGCATCCTCGCGCTGCACTCGCGCGCCTTCAACACCGAGGTCATGACACTGCCCATCGGCGGCCTCTACAAGCTGCGCCATCGCGGCGAGGCGCATGCCTTCGGCGGCACGCTGATCCACACGCTCCAGAAGGCCGTGGACACCGACAGCTACCAGACCTTCAAGCGCTACACCGAGGCCGTGCGCAAGCAGCCGCCGGTGGCGCTGCGCGACCTGCTCGATTTCCGCATGGAGAACGTGAAGCCGGTTCCGCTCGAGGAGGTCGAGAGCATCACGGAGATCCGCAAGCGCCTGCTGGCGCCCGGCATTTCGCTCGGCGCCCTCAGCCCCGAGGCGCATGAGACGCTGTCGATCGCCATGAACCGCATCGGCGCGCGCAGCGACAGCGGCGAGGGCGGCGAGGATCCGGAGCGCGCGAAGCCGCGCCCGAATGGCGACAACGCGAATTCCGCGGTGAAGCAGATCGCTTCGGGCCGCTTCGGAGTCACGGCCGAGTACCTGAACAATTGCCGTGAGATCGAGATCAAGGTGGCCCAGGGCGCCAAGCCGGGTGAGGGCGGCCAGCTGCCGGGCTTCAAGGTGACGGCGCTGATCGCGAAGCTGCGGCATTCGACGCCGGGCGTCACGCTGATCTCGCCTCCGCCGCATCACGACATCTACTCCATCGAGGATCTCGCGCAGCTCATCTACGACCTGAAGCAGATCAACCCGGATGCGACGGTCTGCGTGAAGCTGGTGGCCCGATCGGGCATCGGCACCATCGCGGCCGGCGTCGCCAAGGCGAAGGCCGATGCGATCCTCGTCTCCGGCCATTCGGGCGGCACGGGCGCCTCGCCGGTCAGCTCCATCAAATATGTGGGTCTGCCCTGGGAGATGGGGCTGACCGAGACGCATCAGGTGCTGATGCTGAACCGGCTGCGGCATCGGGTGAAGCTGCGCACCGATGGCGGCCTCAAGACCGGGCGCGACATTGTGGTCGCGGCCATGCTGGGCGCCGAGGAATTCGGCATCGGCACGGCCTCGCTGGTGGCGATGGGCTGCATCATGGTGCGGCAGTGCCACGCCAATACCTGCCCGGTCGGCGTCTGCACGCAGGACGAGGCGCTGCGGGAGAAGTTCACGGGCTCGCCCGAGAAGGTCATCACCCTCTTCAGCTTCGTGGCGGAGGAAGTACGCGAGATCCTGGCCTCGCTGGGCTTCCGCAAGATCGAGGAGATCATCGGCCGTACCGATCTGCTCAAGCAGGTCAGCCGTGGCGCCGACGACCTGGACGACCTCGACCTCAACCAGCTGCTGGTGAAGGCCGATGCCGGACCGCACAAGCCCTACTGCACGCTGGAGGGCCGCAACGAGGTGCCGGAGACGCTGGACGCGGACATGATCCGCGACGCGGCGCCGCTCTTCGACCGGGGCGAGAAGATCCAGCTTGCCTACAACATCCGCAACACGCACCGGGCCATCGGCACGAAGGTCTCCTCGCGCATCGTCCGGCAGTACGGGATGACCGGCCTGCAGGAAGGGCATCTGACCGTCCGCCTGCGCGGCAGCGCCGGGCAGTCGCTGGGCGCCTTCGGCGTGAAGGGGCTGAAGCTCGAGGTCTATGGCGACAGCAACGACTATGTCGGCAAGGGCCTGTCGGGCGCGACCATCGTCGTGCGTCCCGCGCCGTCGTCGGGCCTGGTCTGGAACGAGAATTCCATCATCGGCAACACCTGCCTCTACGGCGCGACGGCCGGCGCGCTCTTCGCCGCGGGTCGGGCCGGCGAGCGCTTCGCCGTTCGCAATTCGGGCGCGATCACCGTCGTCGAGGGCGTGGGGACGAATGCCTGCGAGTATATGACCGGCGGCACGGTGGTGATCCTGGGCGAGGTCGGCGACAATTTCGGCGCCGGTTTCACCGGCGGCGCGGCCTTCGTCTACGATCCGGCCCGCACCTTCGAGGTCCGGGTGAATCCCGAGACGCTGCAATGGCAGCGCCTGGCCTCGGCTCATTGGGAAGGTGAGCTGCGGGCGCTGATCCAGCGCCACGTGACGGAAACCGGAAGCCGTCATGCGGCCCGTATCCTCAATGACTGGGACACGGAGCGGGAGGCCTTCTGGCACGTCGTGCCGAAGGAATACGCGAAGTACCTGGCACGGCCGATGACGGAAGTCGCGGCGGCGGCGGAGTGAGGGAAGGGCCCGCCCCGTCCTGATCCAGGGCGGAGCGGGCCACCCCTCGCGCATGACGTATTGCCTCTTCATGAGGCTCGGCGATCGCTCGTGGGCGACCGATGAAAACACGGCCATGCAGGGACTTCGCGGGCCGGCCTCGGCTTCCGTGAATCGCCGGCGGATGGCATAGGGGCAGCGTGAGAATCCTATACCATCTGCCGCTTTCGCCCTTTTCGCGAAAGGTTCGCCTTGCTCTGACCGAGAAGCGGATTCCCTTCGAACTCCGCGTCGAACGGGTATGGGAACGAAGGCCCGAATTCCTTGCTATGAATCCCGCCTGCACCGTGCCGGTGCTGGTGGAGGAGAACGGGCTCGTCCTCGCCGAGAGCTACGCCATCTGCGAGTATCTGGACGAAGCCTATCCCGACGTTCCGCTCTTCGGCCGGACCCTGTCCGAGCGCGCGGAGGTGCGTCGGCTCCTCGGCTGGTTCGACAATCATTTCGGCCAGCAGGTCTACCGCAACTTGCTGTGGGAGCGGCACATGAAGCGCCAGCTCGGCCACGGCAATCCGGACGGTGCCGCGATCCGCGCCGGCTACGCCAATCTCAAGACGCACATGGAAGTGATCGGCTGGCTCGCTGAGCGGCGGACCTGGCTCGCTGGGCCGCATCTCAGCCTCGCCGATTTCGCAGCGGCGGCGCATCTTTCCGCGCTCGACTATGCGAACGACATCGACTGGTCGCTGAACACGGCCGCGCGCGACTGGTACAGCCGGGTGAAGTCGCGCCCGTCCTTCCGCACGCTGCTCGTCGACCGGGTGACCGGCATGGAGCCGCCGGCCCACTACGCGGACCTGGATTTCTGAAGCTGCATTCCGGGGCCTGAGGCGTGGCGCGCCCGACATGGCGCGCCCCTCCCAAAGCGCCTATATGCCGCCCGACGAAAAGCCAGGTTCCTGAAATTCCCGACGATCAACGACTGACGCCGCCTTCAGATGCGGCCAAGGAAGCGCCCTCCGTGCGGAGCGGGCTGCGCAATGGGCTCATCCTGGGCGGGGTCGTGCTGGCCGCCATCGTGGCTCTCAACGCCCGCGACCTCGCGAGCCTCTGGACGGTCCTGGCGGCTTTTCCGCTGGCCCTGGCGGCCTCGCTCGCCTCGCATATTCCGCAGTTGGCCTTCACCAGCCTCGGCTGGATGATCCTTTTGCCGCGAGCCGTGCGCCCGACCTTCCGGCGGATGTTCCTGCTCCGCTGGTACCGGGAGGCGTGCGATTCCCTGCTCCCGGCAGGGGTCGTGGTCGGACAGGCGGCCGTGACCCGGTTGATGATCCGCGACGGCATTCCCTCGGGCCTCGCGGCCGGGACGGCGACACTCGGCATCACGCTCGAGGCGGTCTCGCAGACGCTCTTCACCCTGATCGGCCTCGGGACCTTCCTCGCGTTGGGACGCGCCTCGGAGGCGACAGGCTTCTGGATCGGAACCGCGGTCGCCGCCCTGATGGCCTGCGCGCTGGTGGCGCTTCAGCGGCCCTGGGCGCTGGGCCTGCTGCGCCGCGTGCTGGAGCGCCTCGCGAAGCGGTGGCCACGGCTGCAGCCCGATTGGCTGGACCGCTTCCAGGCCACCATCCTGCGCCTGCATGAAGACCGGAAGGCCCTGGCTCTCTCCACCCTGGTGCATCTCGGCAACTGGATGATGGGCAGCGTCGAGATGTTCCTGCTCCTGTGGATCATCGGCTTCCCGGTGAGCTTCGCGGAGGCGCTGGTCATCGAGAGCTTCGCCCAGGTGGTGCGCAGCGCGGGCTTCCTGCTGCCCGGCGCCGCCCTGGTGCAGGAGGGAGCCATCGTCGCCGCCTGCGCCCTGATCGGCGTGCCGCCGGCCACCGCGCTCAATGCCGCGCTGATCCGCCGCACGCGCGAGATCCTGGTCGGGCTCTTCGGCCTGGTCGCCTGGCGGCGCGACGAGGCCCGCCCGTAAGGGCTCCTCAGCCGTAAGGCACGCTGCTTTCGGCGGGCCGCCCGCTGCTGCGCACGGGACCGCCATCGGTCATCGCCAGCGCGACCGCTTCCGCCACGCGGATCCCGTCCACCCCGGCCGAGAGGATGCCGCCCGCATAACCCGCGCCTTCGCCGGCGGGAAACAGGCCGCGGAGGCTCAGGCTCTGGCAATCCTCGCCCCGCTCGATGCGCACGGGCGAGGAGGTGCGGGTTTCCACGCCCGTCATGACGGCGTCGGCCAGGGCAAAACCCGGCAGGTCGCGGTCGAAGGCGGGCAGGGCCTCCCGGATGGCCTCGGCGACGAAGTCGGGCAGGCAGGTCGAAAGGTCGGTCGGCGTCACGCCCGGTCGATAGGAGGGCGCGACATCCCCGAGATGGGTCGAGGCCCGCCCGGCGAGGAAATCGCCCACGCGCTGGGCGGGCGCGGCATAGCTGCTGCCGCCGGCCACGAAGGCACGCTCCTCCCAATGGCGCTGGAAGGCGACGCCGGCCAGCGGGCCGCCCGGATAGTCCTCCGGCGTGATGCCGACGACGATGCCCGCATTGGCATTCCGTTCGTTGCGCGAATACTGGCTCATGCCATTGGTCACGAGCCGCCCTGCCTCAGAGGCAGCGGCGACGACCGTCCCGCCCGGGCACATGCAGAAGGAATAGACCGAGCGGCCGTTGCTCGCGTGATGTACCAGCCGGTAATCCGCCGCGCCGAGCAACGGGTGGCCGGCATGGGGCCCGAAGCGCTGGCGGTCAATCAGCGACTGGGGATGCTCGATGCGCACGCCGATGGAGAAGGGCTTGGCCGTCATCGCGACGCCCCGCTCGTGCAGCATGGCGAAGGTGTCGCGTGCCGAATGGCCGATGGCCAGCACGGCATGGCGCGTCGCGATGCGCTCGCCGGTATGCAGGACGACGCCGGCGAGGCGGCGGGCCCCGTCCGATCCGGCCTCGATCTCCAGGCCGTCCACGCGCTGGCCGAATCGGTACTCGCCGCCCAGGCCCTCAATGGTCTCCCGCATGGCCTCGACCATCTGCACGAGGCGGAAGGTGCCGATATGCGGCTTGCTGACGTAGAGGATCTCCTCCGGTGCGCCGGCCTTCACGAATTCCTCGAGCACCTTGCGGCCGAAGTGGAAGGGGTCGCGGATCTGGGAATGGAGCTTGCCGTCGGAGAAGGTGCCGGCGCCGCCCTCGCCGAATTGGACGTTGCTCTCCGGGTGCAGGACCCCACGGCGCCAGAGGTCCCAGGTGTCCTTGGTCCGCTCGCGGACCTGTTTGCCGCGGTCGAGGATGATCGGGCGGAAGCCGGATTGCGCCAGGATCAGCCCGGCGAAGAGACCGCAGGGACCGGTGCCGATGACGACCGGCCGTTCCTCCATCCGTCCGGCTGCCTCGGCCACGAAGCGGTAGCGCATGTCCGGCGCCGGGCGGATCGTGGGGCTGCCGCGGGCGAGCAGCGCCTCTTCCCCGGGTACCTCCACGTCGAGCGTGTAGGACAGGACGATTCGCTTCGGATTCCGGGCGTCATACCCGCGGCGAACGATCGTGAAGCCTTGGGCGGGCGCGCCGAGACGCTCCGCCAGCGCCGCGTCGAGCGCTTCCGGGGGGTGATCGAGCGGCAGGCGTATTTCATGGAGGCGCAGCATCCGCGTGAAGTCGTCCGGCGCCATGCTCCGCGTCAAGAGACGCCATGCATTTCCTCCATCTCGCGACCCTCGATCAGCTTTGCTAGGACGCGCCGCATGCCCGCCCGAAAAGATACGTTCAACGAACGCCGCAACGACGCCAGCACCGCGCGTCAGAAGCTCCTCGACCGGTTCAAGGCCCGTCCGCCGGCCGATGACCCCGCGGTGATTGCCCGCCTGGAGGCCCAGAAGGCCCTCGGCGAACAACGCCGCCAGCGCGAGGCCGCCGCGGCCCAGCGCGCGGTGGAGAAGGCCGAGGCCCTCGCCGCCGAGAAGGCCGCCGAGGAGGCCGCGAAGAAGGCCGCCGCCCTGGCCGCCGCTGCCAATGCCGCCCAGGAGGCGCGCCGGCGCACCGCCGCGATGCTCGCGGCCCAGAAGGCGGAGCGCGACGCGCGAATCGCCGAGAAGAAGAAGCGCCGCTGAGGCGCCGCCCGGCCCCGCATTGGGGGCCGGGATATCCCTTCACCTTTCGCGGGAGATGGCATCGAGGGGCGAAGCCCCTCGGCTCTCCGGCGGGAAGCTCAGCCTCCCGCCTTTTCCTGACCGCCCCGGCAGAGCCTCAGCGGCGGAACTTGATGTCCAGCCCCTGGCGCTGCCAACCGGCCTCGATCGCATCGAGATCGGTGCTGCCCGAGGGGTGCGAGCGGCGCGGGGACAGCCGCAGCATGGGCGCGCGGGAGATGCGCCACACCTTCAGCAGGCGCTCCAGCTCGTCCAGCGGCGCGCCATGGTCGTCGACCCGCAGGTCGATGTCCGGGAAATCCTCATTGGTGATGAGCTTCAGCGCGGCCGACTGCCGGCCTCGCTTGTCGCCGCCCAGGGTCTCGCCGGCCTGCAGGGCGTTCAGCATCCGCTCCGGGAGCGCCAGGTCCTGACGGGCGATGAAGCTCGCAGCCGTGTCGGAGACCACTTCCGGCCCCGCGAGCATGTTGCCCGCCACCGACCAGCCGGAGCCGGAGCGCGAGCCGCACCATTCCACGCAGTTGTTGCCCGTCCAGGCCGCGCTGCGCCCGTGGCTATCGATCGCATGAACCTGGCGCATGTGCTTGCCGTCATCCCCCACCAGCGCGCCCTCGATCGCGGCGCTGGGCGAGAGGCCGCGCGCCATGGCGTCGAGCACGGCGGGGCCCAGGTAGCGGTTCGTGATCGACTGGGTGGAGACGGCGCCGACGCCCCTTCGAACGAAGGGGCAGGAGGCACCGACGGCCAGGGCGCAGGTGGTGACGGCGACGGCGAAGGTGCCGGTTTCAGGCTCGTGGGCGAGCAGCGACCAGGTCAAGGCGGGTCCTTTCCGATTCGAGCGGCGCGACGCGTACAGCCGAAACTTGCACGGGACGCCGGGCAGGGGCAAAGCCAAGGGCAATAACAAGGATAAGGGAGACGTTCCATGAGGCCGAATTCCATGACGCGCCGCGCCGCCCTGGCAGGTGGCGCAGCGGTACTGGCCGCACCCGCCCTGGCGCAGCCGGGCTGGCCCGACCGCCCCATCAGGCTGATCGTACCCTTCGGCGCGGGCGGCGCGATCGACACGCTGAGCCGCACCGTCGCCGCCCGTTTCCCCGATCACGCCAATGGCCAGTCGCTGGTGGTGGAGAACCGGCCCGGCGCGGGCGGGGCCATCGCCGGCGCCTTCACGGCCCAGCAGCGGCCCGACGGGCTGACGCTGATGATGGCCGATGTGGGCGCAAACTGCATCGCCAAGGAGATGAACCCCGGCCTGGGCTACGACCCGATGACGGCCTTCGCCCCCATCATCCACCTGGTCAGCCTCCCGGGGGCGCTGATCGCCCATCCCGACGTTCCCTATCGCAGCGCGGCCGAGATCATCGCCGCGGCGAAGGAGCGGCCGGAAGGCTTCACCTTTTCCTCGGCGGGCAACGGCAATGGCAGCCACCTCTTCATGGAGCTCTTCCTGAAGCGGGCCGGCATCCGGATGGTGCACGTGCCCTATCGCTCGGGCGCCGAGATGGTGACGGCCCTGGTGCGGGGCGATGCGCAGTTCGGCTTCCCGACGGTCTCCTCCGCACTGAACATGGTGCGGGACGGGCGGGCGAGGGCAGTCGCGGTCAGCTGGCCCGACGGCACGCCGCTGCTGCCCGGCATCCCGCCGCTGGCGGCCGAACTGCCGGGCTTCAACTGCTCGGTCTGGCACGGGATCGTGGCGCCGGCCGGCATGGAGCGCGGCATGGTGCTGCGGATCAACGAGGTCTTCGGCAAGATCGCGGCCATGCCCGAAGTGGCGGAGGCCGTCTTCCGCCAGCAGGCCGGGCGCATGGTGGGCGGCTCGCCGGAGAACTTCGCCGACTTCATCCGCCGCGACCATGAGACCTGGGCGCCGATCATCAGCGAGGGGAATATCCGCTCGCAGTAGCCGGAGCGGCCGGTCTGCGCTTCATTGCGGTTCATGAGCACACCGGCCAGCACCCCCGCGATTCCCCGCCCCGCCGCGACCATCATCCTCCTGCGCGACGGCGCGGCCGGGCTGGAGGTCCTGCTGATCTGCCGGGCGCGGGAAGTGGCCTTCGCCTCCGGCGCCCTGGTCTTCCCGGGCGGCCGGGTCGAGGAGGCGGATGCGCTGCTGGCCCCGCCGGGCGATCCGCTCGGCGCCTTCCGCGTGGGCGCCATCCGCGAGGCCTGGGAGGAGACGGGGGTGCTGCTCGCCCATCCCCCCGCGCCCGTCACGACGGCTGAGACGGAGTTCCACGCCCTTCTGCGGGACCGGGGCGTGGCGCCCGCCCATGGCCTGCTGACCCATTTCGCGCATTGGATCACGCCGGCCCACAGCCCCAAGCGCTTCGACACCCATTTCTTCGTCGCCGAGGCGCCGGAGGGCCAGATCGCCGTGCATGACGGGCACGAGGCCGTGGAAGCGGTCTGGATGCGGCCGGGCGAGGCGGTCGAGGAGGCCGATTCCGGCCGCCGCACCCTGGTCTTCGCGACACGCCTCAACCTGCTGCGCCTGGCACGCTCCGGCACTGTCGCCGAGGCCATCGCCGCCGCCCGCATCACGCCGATCGTGACCGTGACGCCCCAGCCGGAGCCGGACGGCGCCGGCGGCGTCAATCTGCGGATCCCGCTGGCGGCAGGCTATGGTGCTGACCTCTTCCCCGCGAAGGACCGGCCCGCCTCGGGCGGCCTCTGGCCCGGACAGAGCGCACCGGCGGCCAGATAGCAGCCAGGGCTCCTGGGTCACTGGAATTCGGCGGCCCGACCTCTCATGCTGAGGGCATGGAAAACGCCGCCCTCCCGCCCTCGATCGAGACCCTGATCCTCCCGCGTTCGCATGACGTGGGCGGCTTCGAGGTCCGCCGTGCCCTGCCGACGAAGGAGCGGCAGATGATCGGCCCCTTCATCTTCTTCGATCAGATGGGGCCGGGCGAGTTCCTGACCGGTCGGGGCCTGGACGTGCGGCCGCACCCTCATATCGGCCTTTCGACGGTGACCTATCTCTTCGAGGGCGAGGTCTTCCACCGCGATACCCTCGGCAGCGCACAGGCCATCCGGCCAGGGGCGCTGAACTGGATGACGGCCGGGCAGGGGATCGCCCATTCGGAGCGGACGGCGACCGAGCTGCGCTCCCATCCGAACAAGCTGTTTGGCATCCAGTCCTGGGCGGCGCTGCCCAAGGACCGGGAGGAGATGGGCCCGACCTTCACCCATTACCCGGCTGAAGGCCTGCCGGTGCTGGAAGAGGCCGGCGCCCGGGTCCGCCTCGTGGCCGGGGAGGCCTGGGGCGCGCGGGCGCCGGTCGAGACCTGGTGGCCGCTCTTCTACGCCGATGTGGAGCTCCGGCCAGGCGCCGCCTGGCCACTGCCGGACGGGCATGAGGAGCGCGGCGCCTATGTCGTCTCCGGCACGGTCGAGGTCGCGGGCCAGTGTTTCGAAGCCGGGCGGATGCTCGTCTTCCGCGCCGGCGACGCGCTGGCGATCCGCGCCCTGGAGGCGGCCGAGGGCGGCGGGCAGGGGGCGCGCCTCCTTCTCCTGGGCGGGGCGGTGATGGACGGTCCCCGCCACATCTTCTGGAATTTCGTGTCTTCCAGCCGCGACCGGATCAACCAGGCGAAGGACGATTGGGAGGCTGGCCGTTTCGGCCCGGTCCCTGGCGACGACAAGGAATTTATACCACTGCCGCGGATTTAGGATAATTATCCGGTGCTGTCAATTCTGGAAAATTAGCCTAAAGGATCAAAGTCCTTTCCGCTTGGCTTCGCGCCAGGCCTCCTCCATCTCCTCCAGCGTCGCATCCGCGGGTGCGCGGCCCTGCGTCGCCAGCGAGGCC
This sequence comes from Roseococcus pinisoli, assembly GCF_018413645.1. Lineage (GTDB taxonomy): Bacteria > Pseudomonadota > Alphaproteobacteria > Acetobacterales > Acetobacteraceae > Roseococcus > Roseococcus pinisoli. The sequence continues at coordinate 542,631 of NZ_JAHCDA010000002.1, read as the reverse complement.
TCGACCGCGCCGAAGCGGCGCTCGAACTTGCGGTTGGCGCCCTCGAGGCAGACCTCCGGGTCCAGATCCAGCTTCCGGGCGAGGTTGGCCAGGACGAAAAGCAGATCTCCGACCTCGTCCGCCAGCCGGGCAGGGTTGGCCTCCTCCAGCTCGGCCCGCAGTTCGGCGGTTTCCTCGTCGAGCTTGCCCAGCACGGAGGCGGCGTCCGGCCAATCGAAGCCCACGCGCGCGGCGCGCTTGGCGATCTTGCTGGCCCGGGTGAGGCTGGGCAGGCCGGTGGCGATGCCGGCCAGCGCGCCGGTCTCGGCCCGGGCGGCGCGCTCAGCTGCCTTCTGACCCTCCCAGATATCCGTGGCCTGCGAGGCATCCGCGTCGCCGAAGACGTGGGGGTGCCGACGGATCATCTTGGCCGTGACCGCGGCCGCCACATCCTCGAAGCGGAACCAGCCGCGCTCTTCGGCCAGGCGGGAATGATAGACGACCTGGAGGAGCAGGTCGCCGAGCTCGTCCACCAGCATGGACGGCTCCGGCCCACGACGGATCGCGTCCGCGACCTCGTAGGCTTCCTCCACCGTGAAGGGCGCGATCGTCGAGAAATCCTGCGCCACGTCCCAGGGGCAGCCGGTCTCCGGATCGCGCAGCTGCACCATGACCGAGAGAAGGGCGTCGATGGAGGGGGCGTCGGTCATGGAAGTCTCCAAGTTGTCCAGTGAGTTTTCCACAGGCCTAATTACCGCATAAGATTTATTATGGAAAAATCAGAGATGGGGAAAAAGCTGTGGATTTCTAAGCGGTCTCTGGGGAAAGAACGTCAAGGCAGCTCCAGGACGAGGCCATCGATGCCCATCTCGACACCGGCCGGCAGCCTGGCCGTGACGGTCGCGAAGTCCATCCGGTCGCCCTGATGCGTCAGGATCGTCCGGCGCGGCCGCAGCTCCGCGACCCATTCCAGCACCTGGTCGAGATTGGCGTGCACGGGATTGGTTCCGGTCGTGAGGCAGCCCACCACCCAGGTGTCGAGCCCGCGCAGCCGCTCGAAGCTCTCGGCCGGAAAGCGGATCACGTCGGTCGTATAGGCGAAGCTGCCGATGCGCAGGCCCAGCGTCCGCATGACGGTGTGGTCCTGGTCGAAGAGCTCGATATCCATCGGACCGAGCCGGAATGTCTCGCCTGGCGCGACGATCCGGCCTTCCAGCGCCGGCCGGAAGAAGCCCGTGGTGGCCGGCCGGAAGGCGTAGTCGAAGCGCTGCCGCGCCTCGCCCAGCGTCTTTTCCGTCCCGAAAACCGGCAGGATCCGGCCGATGGAGCGGTTCACCGCCCGCAATTCGTCGATGCCGGCGATGTGATCCGCATGGGCATGCGTCAGCAGGACGGCGTCGAAGCCACTGATTCGGTTATCAAGAAGCTGCCCACGCAGATCGGGGCCGGCATCGACCAGCAGCCGCGTGCCGTCCGGCGCCTCGATCAGCGCCGAGGTGCGGCGGCGCCGGTTGCGCGGCTCGGCCGGGTCGCAGTCGCCCCAGTTCCCCGCGCCATCCGCGCCCCCGACCGCCGGCACGCCCTGGGACGGACCGGTGCCGAGAAGCCTGATCCGCAGGCTCATGCGGCCTTGGTGAACAGACGATGAAAATTGGCGGTGGTGATCTCGCCGATGCGCTCGAGGCTGACGCCGCGGCAATCGGCCAGCACCTTGGCGGTATGGGCCGTATAGGCGGGCTCGCAGCGCTTGCCGCGCAGCGGCACGGGCGCGAGATAGGGCGAATCCGTCTCCAGCAGCAGCCGATCCTCCGGCAGTCGGGCCGCGACGTCCCGAAGCTCCGTCGACTTCGGGAAGGTCAGGATTCCGGAGAAGGAGATATAGCCGCCCATCTCGATCGCGCGGTCGGCCAGCCAGGCGGAGGAGCTGAAGCAGTGCAGGAGGAAGGAGAAGTCGCCCCCTTCCCGCTCCTCGGCCAGGATCGACGCGATATCGGTATCGGCATCCCGGGCGTGAATGGCCAGCGGCAGGCCGGCCTCGCGCGCGGCGCGGCAGTGGCGGCGGAAGCCCTCCTGCTGAACGTCGCGCGGCGACTTGTCGTAGAAGTAGTCGAGCCCGCTCTCGCCGATGCCGATGATGCGCGGGTGCCGCGCCAGGGCAACCAGCTCCTCGACCGTGGGCATGGGCTCCTGGCTGGCCTGGTGCGGGTGGACGCCGATGGTGCCCCAGACCTGCGGGAACCGGTCGACGAGCCGCAGCACGGCCTCCGACTGCGGCATCGAGGTGCCGATGGTCACCATGCGGCCGACGCCGGCGGCTTCGGCGCGCGCCAGGATCTCCTCGACCTCGGTGTCGCTGAAATAGTCGAGATGGCAGTGGCTATCGATGATCATCGGTCGGCTCAGGCAGCGATCTCGATCTTCCGGAACAGCGGCGACGGCGGCGGCAGGTCGATGCCGTCCGGCAGCGGCGTCGCCAGTGCCTCGAGGCCGCGGGCGTCGGAAGGCACGCCGAGCTGGTCCAGCAGCGCCCCCATGGTCGCCGGCATGAAGGGCTGGAGGATCGTCGCATAGGCGCGAAGCGCCGTGTGGAGGTGCCGCAGCACCTCGGTCATGCGGGTGGGGTCCGTCTTCTTCAGCGCCCAGGGGGCCTGGACGGTGATATAGCCGTTGGCGCCGCGGATCTGGCGGAAGATCTCTTCCAGCGCCAAATGATATTCCTGCGCTTCCAGCAGCTTGCCGACCGAAACCGGAAGATCGGCCAGGGGCGCGATCAGCGTCGTGTCGACGTCGCGGACGGGCGGAAGCGTCGGCAGCTTGCCCTCGCAGTTCCGCTGGATGAGCGACAGCGTGCGGTTCGCCAGATTGCCCAGCACGTCGGCCAGCTCGCCATTCAGGCGGTGGCCCAGCGCCGTGCGGGAGAAATCGCCGTCCTGGCCGAAGGGCACCTCGCGCAGCAGGAAGTAACGGATCGGGTCGAGCCCGTATTCCTCCACCAGGGCGATGGGGTCGATCACATTGCCCAGAGACTTGCTGATCTTCTGGCCTTCGTTGGTCCACCAGCCATGGGCGAAGACGCGCGCCGGGGGCTGAAGCCCGGCCGCCATCAGGAAGGCCGGCCAGTAGATGGCATGGAAGCGCAGGATATCCTTGCCGACGAAATGCACGTTGGCGGGCCAGAAGCGCCAGAGCTCGGCCTTCTCGTCGGGGTAGCCGACGGCGGTGATGTAGTTGGTCAGCGCATCCAGCCAGACATACATCACGTGGTCGTCGTCGCCGGGCACCGGCACGCCCCACTTGAAGGAGGTGCGCGAGATCGAAAGGTCGGCAAGGCCCGACTTCACGAAGCTGATCACCTCGTTCCGCCGGCTCGGCGGCGCGATGAAGTCGGGATTGGCCTCGTAGAACTCCAGGAGCTTATCGGTCCATTCGGAGAGCTTGAAGAAGTAGGAAGGCTCCCTCACCCACTCCACCGGCGCGCCGGAGGGCGCGTATTTCACGCCATCGCGCTCGACCAGCTCGTCCGGGCCGTAGAAGGCCTCGTCGCGGACGGCGTACCAGCCCTCATAGGCGCCGAGATAGATATGGCCGCGCTCCTGCAGCCGCTTCCAGAGCGCCTGGCAGGCCTCGTAGTGCCGCTTCTCGGTGGTGCGGATGAAGGCGTCGTTGGAGAAGCCCATGGTGACGGTCAGGTCCCGGAAGGCCTGGCTCACGCGGTCGGTGAATTCCTGCGGATCCTGACCGGCATCCCGGGCGGCCTTCTCGACCTTCTGCCCATGCTCATCGGTGCCGGTGAGGAAATAGACCTCGCGCCCGGACATCCGGTGCCAGCGGGCCAGCACGTCGGTCGCCAGGCTGGTGTAGGCGTGGCCGATATGCGGCTTGTCGTTCACATAATAGATGGGCGTGGTGAGATAGATCGGCATGAGCCGACCTATGGGCCGGCTCTAGCGACCTCGCAAGGTGTCCATGGCCACCAGAACGGCCTGCCGGCGATCGAGCGAGAGGCGCTCCGTGTCCTGGATGAGCTTCCGGACGGCCTCGGAGGCTTCCGCCCAGGCCGCGAGCGGCCGCGCGCCCAGCCAGGCCGGCGCGGATCCGCCCCGGGCCGCTTCGCGCACCGCCTGGGAAAGGTGCCGCAGCAGGAGGTTGAAAAAGGCCGGAAAGGCCAGGGCCGCCTCGCGTCCGGCGATGCGGTCGGCGAGCGCATGGGCGCGCTCGCCCGCCGGGATGCTGCTCAAGGTCGCCTCGGCGAGACGGGCCAGTTCAACCCCCTCGCCCGCCGCGAGCTCTAGCGCCCGCCCGGGCGATCCCTCGGCCAGGACGGCCAGCGCATCCCGCTCGGCCCGCGGCATCTCGGGGAGCCAATCGGCGAGGAGCGTGTCCATGATCGGATTCGGGAGGCCGGTCAGCTCCAGCCGGCGGCAGCGGCTGCGAATGGTCGGCAGTAGGCGGCCCGGCGCTGAGGTGACCAGGAGAAGGACGGTCCGCGGCGGCGGCTCCTCGAGCGTCTTCAGGATCGTATTGGCCGAGGCGGCCTCCATGGCCTCCACCTCGTCCATTACCACGACGCGCCAGCCGCCCTCGGCCGCGGTGAAGTTGAGGAAGGAGCGCGCCGCCCTGGCTTCCTCCACCTTGATGATGTGGCGCTTGCCCGGCTCCTGCTGCGGCTCCAGCACCATCAGGTCGGCATGGCTGCCGGCGGCGACGCGGCGGAGGATGGGATGATCTTCCGCCAGCTGCAGCGGCGGCGCACCCTGGGCCTCGCGCGGTTGCCCCGCGAGCAGCCAGCGGGCGAAGCGATAGGCCAACGTCGCCTTGCCGATGCCAGGCGGGCCGGTGAAGAGCCAGGCATGGGCCAGCCGGCCGGAACGTGCTGCGGCCGCCAGGCTCGCGGCGGCCTCTGCATGACCGAAAAGGGTCGGGTTGGCGCGGGGCGGCGGCGGGATCACGGCAGGCCGAGCCTTGCCCGGCAGGTGTCGCGGATATCCGCACTGACCTTCGCCAGGGGCTGGGTCGCGTCGATGACGGCGAAGCGGCCGGGCTCCGCCTTCGCCTGATCGAGGAATGTCTGCCTGACGCGGCGGTGGAACTCGCTCCCCAGCGTCTCGTAGCGATTGGTGTCCCCTCGGGCTGTGGCGCGGGCGAGGCCGACCTCGACAGGGACGTCCAGCAGCAGGGTCAGGTCGGGCGCGACCTTGCCCAGCAGGGCGGCGCGCAGCTGATCCCAGACCTCGCGCGGGGCGCCCTGCCCGCCCACCTGATAGGCCAGGGTGCTGTCGAAGAAGCGATCGCACACCACCCAGCTCCCGGCCTCCAGGCTGGGGCGAATGCTGCGGGACCAGTGTTCGCGGCGGGCGGCGAAATGCAGCGCCATCTCGGCCAGCGGATCCCAGGAACGCGAGAGGAGCAGCGTTCGCACCGCCTCGGCGCCGGACGATCCGCCCGGCTCGCGCGTTCTTAGTACGGAATACCCATTGCTGGCCAAGAAATTACTAAGAATTTTTACCTGGGTCGATTTTCCTGAGCCTTCGCCACCCTCTAGGCTGACAAACTTGGGAATCAAGTCCCGCCGCCGATCATGCGCGCGATCACGGCCGGGATGCGCGACACCACGCCCAGGCGATCCACATCCGCTCCCGCATAGAGCGGCAACGTCATCGGCGGCACGCCGCGGCCCGAGATGTCGAGCCGGCCGAGCTCCTGCCCCTTCACCACCGGCGCGGGTACCGGGGCGTCGAAATGGATCTTGGCCTCCAGCGTCTCGCGCCAGCCGCGTGGCACGGTGGCCACCACCTCACGCCCGCCGACCAGCGGCACCGTGGCGCTGTCGCCGAGATAGACCGGTACCTGGTCGATCGTGTCCGCCGCCCGGAAGAGCACGACGTTGTCGAACTCCCGGAAGCCCCATTCCACCAGCCGCTCCGACTCCTCCTGGCGCGCCCGCATCGTCGGCAGGCCGCCGACGACCAGGATCAGCCGCCGGTCCCCCCGCTTCACACTGGCGGTCAGGCAGTAGCCCGCCTCCTCCGTGTGGCCGGTCTTCAGCCCGTCGGCGCCGTTCACGCGGCCGAGCATCGGATTCCGGTTCTCCTGGGTGATGTTGTTCCAGCGGAAGCTGCGCTCGCCGTAGAGGCGGTAGGATTCGGGATGATCCAGGATGACCCGCCGCGCCAGCGTCGCGAGGTCCCGCGGCGTCATCCGGTGCTCGGGGTCGGGCCAGCCGGTGGCGTTGCGGAAGGTGCTGGAGGTCAGCCCGATATTGCCGGCCATGGTCTGCATGACATCGACGAAGGCGCGCTCCGACCCCGAGATGCCCTCGGCCAGCGTGACGCAGGCGTCGTTGCCCGACTGGATGATGACGCCGCGCGACAGGTCATCCACCGAGACCGAGGAAGCACGCTCGAGGAACATGCGCGAACCGCCCATGCGCCAGGCGTTGTCGCTGACATGCATGAGCTGGTCGGCACGGATCCGGCCCGCCTTGATGTACTCGAAGACCACATACATGGTCATGAGCTTGGACATGGAGGCGGGCGGCATGCGCTCGTCCCCGCCCTTGCTGAGCAGGGTTGCCCCCGTCTCGAAATCGATCAGCACCACGTTGCGCGCGATGGTGTCGACGGGCCCGATGGGCGAATTGGCAGGCGGCGCGGACGGGGCGGGCGGCTGGCGAGGCTGGGCGCGGTTCGCCGGCGCGGCGTTGTGGCGGGGTTGGGCGAGAGCGGGTGCAGCGAGTCCGAAGGTCGCGGAAGCCCCGATCAGGGTACGGCGGAGCATGTGGGAATCCCTCTTGGAAGCGGGCACGGGAAGGCCATACGCCGGAGGCCTAGTCGACGGCAAGCCGAAGGTCAGGCTGTCCGGCGGCGAGCGCCCGTGCCAGGGCGGCGTCGCCCTCGGCGATGGTGGAATAAGGACCGGAGCGCACCCGCCATTGCTGCTGGCGGCCCGGAGGACCGAAAGGCTCGGCACGGCCGCCGATGCGGGCGGCCTGGGCCTGGGCCAGATCGCGCCGGAAGAACTGCCCGGCCTCCAGCCAGATGGAGCCGGCCGAATAGACCGGCCCCTGGACGACCTGTTCCGGCAGGCGTTCCGGCGGCCGCGCGGTGGGCGCCGCTTCCTCGGCCGCGGCGCGCACGGCGATGGCGGGCCCGGCGGAGCCGCGGGCGCCAGGGGGCGGCGCGAGTCCTTCCCGATCCACCCGCCCCACGGGGGCGGCCTGGATCGGCAGGACATGCTGGCCGGCCAGCCCGTCGATGGCGGCGCGGGAGGCCTGGCCGTCCACGACGACGCGGACACGGAACGGCCCGCGGGCGCCCAGCAGCTCGGCGGCGCGCGGCGTGACGCCGATCACCCGGCCTACCATCGTCGGGCCGCGATCGTTCACGCGCAGCCGCAGGGAGCGGCCATTCTCCAGATTGGTGACGGTGACGATGGCCGGCAGCTGCAAGGTACGATGCGCGGCCAGCATCCCGCGGTCGTCGCGGAGCTCGCCATTCGCCGTGAGCCCGCGGGCCCCCGTGGGCAGGACGGCGGCGATTCCCGTCTCCTGGCGATCGAACTCCTCGCGCGGATAGGACCAGAGGCCCCCGGCGCGGTAGGGCTCGCCCAGATTGTAACGCGGTTGAGGAGCCTCGGCCGGCGTGCGCGAGCATCCGGCCAGCAGGAGGATCGCCAGAAAGGCGTGCTTCACGCCACCCTGTCCGACAGCAGACCGACCGCCGTCGCGTAGAAGTTCGACGGGTTGTAGCGCCGGATCTGCATGAAGTTCTGGCCCACCATGAAGGCCTGGGTGTCGCCGCGGGACAGGCCGGGGATCACGATCGCCCAGTCCCCACCCTGGGGCAGGCTGCCGCGCGTCCTGGTAACGCCCATCCGTGCCCATTCGGCGACGGCGCGCATCTGGCGATGATCGGCCTGGGTGGTGTCAAAGCGCCCGGGCAGCTGGACCTCGAAGCCCCAGATCTCGCCCTCGCGCCATCCGGAGCCGGACCGCGCCAGATAGTTGGCGATAGAGCCAAGCGCGTCGGCCTTGTTGTCCCAGATGTCGCGGCGGCCATCGCCGTCGAAGTCGACGGCCATCCGCTCGAAGCTGGTCGGCATGAACTGGGGCTGGCCCATGGCGCCGGCATAGCTGCCGCGCATGCGGTCGACGCGGACATGCCCGGCGTCGAGGATCCGCAGGGCGGCCATCAGCTCGGCCCGGAAGAAGGTGGCGCGGCGGCCCTCCCAGGCGAGGGTGGCCAGCGCCTCGATGACGTTGAAGTTGCCGGTGAAGCTGCCGTAGTTCGTCTCCATGCCCCAGATGGCGACGACGATGCGGGACGACACTCGGAAGCGCGCCTCGATGGCCTGGAGCAGCGCGCGATTCTCGGCATAGGCGCGGCGACCGGCATCGATCCGGGTCTGGGAGAGGCGCGCGTCCCGATACTGCGGCCAGGTCTGCGTGAACTCGGCCTGACGGCGGTCCAGCTCCAGCACGCGATCATTCGGCTGCAGGTTGGCAAAGGCCTGGTTCAGGATATTGGCGCTGACGCCGTTGCGGCGGGCTTCGGTTCTGACGCCGTCCAGGAAAGAGGAGAAGCTCCCCTGCCCTCGTGCGTTCCGGACCAGGGCCGGGGTCGCCGCCAGTCCCAGGGAACAGGCTGGCAGGAAACGTCGCGTGAACATGCCGGCCTAAGTGGCACTTCCCGCCCGTCGCTGCAACGCGGAAGAACCGGAGACGCGCTGGTGTGCGGCCGTCGCCTCTGATTTACTGCCGAAAATCAAATTCGAAGGAGGTCGCGTCATGACCGATGTCACCGCCCAGTTCGCCCGCTACGCCGCGACGATTCGCCACGAGGACCTGCCGTCCGACGTCGAGACTCGCACGCGATTCCTGATCCTGGACCTCCTCGGCAACATCGTCCGCGGACGGCACGATGCGGAGAGCAGCCAGCCGCTCATGGCGGCGGCGCGCAGCATGGGCCTCTCGCACGGCAACCACGCCGTCTTCGGCGAGGCCAGCCGCTGGTCCCCCATGGGCGCGGCCCTCCTGAACGGCGCCTTCGCCCATAGCCTCGATTTCGACGACACCCATGCGGCCGGCACGCTGCATCCGGGCGCGCCCGTGATCCCGGCCGCGCTGGCCGCCGCCGAGATGACCGGCGCCTCGGGCAAGGATGTGATCGCGGCGATCGTCGCCGGCTACGAGGTCACCAACCGCCTCGCCGTCGCCCTGCCGGGCGGCGATCATTACGACCGCGGCTACCACCCGACTGCGACCTGCGGCGTCTTCGGCGGTGCTGCCGCCGCGGGGCGGATCTTCGGCCTCACGGCCGCGCAGATCGAGGACGCCTTCGGCATCGCGCTCAGCCAGTCGGCCGGCAGCCTGCAGTTCCTGAAGAACGGCGCCTGGACGAAGCGCTTCCAGGTGGGCTGGGCGGCCATGGCCGGCCTCTCGGCCGCGCTGCTGGCGCGAGAGGGCTTCCGGGGCGCGGCCGAGGCGCTGGAGGGCAAGGCCGGCTTCCTGCGCGCCTATGCGCCGAACCCGGTGCCGGAGCGCGCGGTCCGCAATCTCGGCACCGAGTTCGAGCTGATGGAGACGGCGGTGAAGCCCTATCCCTCCTGCCGCTACGGTCATGCCAATGTGGATGCCGCGCTAGCGCTGCGGGCCGAGCACGGCCTGAAGGCCGAGGAGATCGAATCGGTCACGATGGGCCTGCCCAACAAGGGTATGCTGCTCGTGGGTGCCCCCCTCGCCTATAAGCAGAACCCCCAGAACGTGGTCGACGGGCAGTTCAGCGGGCCCTTCGTGGTGGCCTGCGCCCTGGCGCATGGGCATTTCGGCTGGGACAGCTATCCGAAAATGAACGCGCCGGAGCTGCGCGCCCTCATGCCCAAGGTCGATTGCGTGGAGGACCCGGAGGTGCAGGCCGAGTTCCCGGCCTATATGTCCGGCAAGCTGACGATCCGCGCGCGCGGTCAGGTCTTCACGAAGATGGTGGTGGTGCCCAAGGGCGAGCCGGCGAACTTCCTCACCGAGGACGAGCTGCGCGCCAAGTTCCACGGCCTGGCCGATGCGGTGCTGGGCACGGCCCAGGCGACGCAGCTCGCCGATGCCGTGGTCAGCCTGGCGGGCGCGGCCGACGTGAACGCCCTGATGCGCCTGGGCGTGCCTCGCACGGAAACCCGCCTGGCCGGCGAGTAACGACCCCTGGGGGACGCGCTGCCGTCCCCCAAGGGCTTGCGCCCGACGCAATGTTTCGCGACATGCTGGATGACGGGGACAGGTGGCCGAGCGGTTTAAGGCTCCGGTCTTGAAAACCGGCGTGGGGGTGACCCCACCGTGGGTTCGAATCCCACCCTGTCCGCCAGTTCCCCTACGAGCCGCACTCTCCGCCTGATCGGACGCCGCGCTGAGCGGCAGGTTTCCTGGGGTTTTCTGGGCAGAGCTGTTGACTGGCCGGACGCGGAGACGGCCGAAAATCGCTCTCCCGAGGCCCTTTCTCTCCGGACCTCCTGACTTGGGCGCTTTAGTACGGAACTCAAAAACCTAGGTAATAGGCCGGTTTCCGCGCGATCGGAACTTGCCCCGGTTCGAATATTCGAGTGGTTCCCAAGAGCGGCCGGAGCACGAATCGGATATGCGCCAGCGTCGATTCTAACCTGCTGATTGCATAGCCGGTCAGTTCAAGCCCAAAGCCTTGAAGGCAGCTGTCTTTGGATCCCCGAAAAAAATTGGATCGACGTGCTCCATCACATCGCCGCTGACCTCGAGATAGCTTCTCTTGTTCTCGATCGGGATCAGGGCGCGCTTCGCCCCATTGTCCATGGCGACTTGGAGCGGCTCTACCAAGGACCTCACGCCCTTGATGTTCCCTTGGATGCTGAGGTCGCCGAGAACTAGCAACGCCGCGGTGACGGGCGCCTTCTTGAGTGCGGAGAAGGCCGCGATGAGGAAGGCTAGCCCGATCTCCCCCTCAACTCGATTGTTCAGCAAATCGATGACCTCCACGTGAAGGTCCGACACATCGATTTCCTTGCCGATTCCCAGTTCGTTTTTCCTCGCAAGCATGTACCCGAACGCTCGGCTGACCGATTCCTTGGTGGCTCCGTTTACTCCGCCGGCAGTGCGCAACTTGCCCCCACCCGCTGCGACTGACACTTCAACGCGAAACATACCGACGGTCCCATCTTGACCGACGCTCGCCGTGTAAACGGTGCCCGGTGGCATCGGCTCTGAAGATATGAGATTGCGCCCGCCTTGCTCGGGGACACCCACGAATCGCTCTTCGCCCGTGTCGCTATCCGTGTAGCTGAACGAAGTATGGTAATATTCGAACGAGCCCATCTTTTTGAGCTGCTCTTTCACCCTGCGCCGGCCCTCCATCGCGAATTCGAGTAGCTCTGCGATCTCGTCCTTTGTGGCATCCCCATGCGGATGAAGGATTTTCATCAAACCCGAAACGGTCTTCTTGACGGCCTTGCGGTCGCGGGTGACCAGGTGAGATCCCATCCCGAAGTGTCGGTCAACCACCTCCGTGAAGTTATGCTTGCGAAGATCTCGAAGCGCCTCAGCGAGGTAGTCGACTACAAAGCCGTAGTGATCTGTGAACAGATCGTTCCGCATTTTCGGGATCTCCCATCCTGGGAGATAGAAATGTAGGCGGTCGATGAACGCCATGTCGTCTCGGATGACAGACGGCATTGGCTCAAAAAGATGACCGGATTGAACCATCACTTCGATGGGTTGATTGGTGTTGCCAAACATCGCAACACTTGCCTCGCCGGAAGCTGCCTCCTGACCTCGCTGAAAAGACCCAGACTCGCAGTAGGTCTTCATCGTCGTGATGACTTCCTTCGGCATCTTCTCCAGGTCAGCGACCTCATCAAAACCGACGACGTCCCAGATTTGCACCAGCCCCTTGGTCCGACCACCCATATGACCGAATAGATTGGCCACCGTAGTGGGGCCGGTCATGAGTGCCGCGTAGGGAGATACTTCCTGAATCACGTAGCTCTTGCCTGTCCCACGAGGCCCGAGCTCCACTAGGTTATAGTTGCGCTCACACAGCGGAATCAGCCTGGTCAGAAACAAGAACTTGAGCCTTCGCGTCATGCCATTGGGCTCGTAACCCATGCTGCGCAGCATCAGGTCGATCCACTCGTCGGTGGTGAACTCGCGACGCAGCCGCTGGTAGTCCTCAAGGGCGAAGGTGGCGACCTGAATGGGCGTCAGCTTGTCGATCCAAAAGGGATTCTTCCCCTTGCCTTCCTCATCGTACTCGAAGCGCATATCGACCTGCGCCCAGATGCCACCGGTGAGCAGGCGTTCATAATCCCGGACATACTGGTCAGGAATATGGACGTTCCGGTTCCCAAAATTTGTCACATCCGCCCAATAGTCGGAATCGGTCAGTCGAACCTTGACCTTATCGATAAATGTCCAGCGCCCCTTTTCCTTGACTTTGCTTTGCGCCTTCATCGATTCGTCAGGCCGAATATAGTTCTCGGCTAGTGTCTGATTGACGACCTGTAAACCCATCTGGATGGCTAGCTCATCCGATGAGGCACAATATTTTCCAAGTAGAAATTCGAGGACGAAAACCGGGACGTTGGCGCCGACCTTGACGCGCCGAACCAGATCCTTCCGCACCACCTTCCCGGCGAAGATGCGATTGACCTTGTTGTCGAGCTCGTCCCTTATTGGCGTACTCATTCATCAAACTCCAAGCCGTACGGGAACTTCCTTGGCAGACGTGTAAAGAACCGCGTCTGTTTCGGCGTCTAGTATTTGGATGCGTACCGAGGTGACGGTGTCGTCGGTCAGGATGAAGCCGACGTTCGCACGCTTCCCGGGCTCAAGGGTGAGACGTCCATCTTCAAGCACCGCACCAACCGCGACTCCCGCCTTAGCGACGATACGTTCACCTGCCAGCACCACTGGTCTAACGGTCCGCGCGGCGTCGAATAGACCCTTGCCTCCGCTTCCGAGCTCAATGTGGAGAGAGAAAATCCGGTTTGTTACCGCATCAAAGTCGTGCGTGACGGTCACTGCGTTCTTCTCGGTCAACGCTGGTGCACGGGCCTTCAGCTTCACGGTTAGAACGGGAATGACCAGCTCCTGCAGCGATGCACCCCCATGATGGTAGGCAAGGCTGCCGCCCGCCTTGAAGACCGACGTGCTCGCGGGCACCACGACGTCGAGGTCGGTCGCGTAGCCCAGCCTGGCGCCCTGAACTCGGATGCTGCCTGGAGGTGTGGCGCCGCCACGACCGATCCAACAGCGGCGGTGTAGGTCAACAGTGTCGCCGCCCGGCGCTTCCAGACGCATGGCCGCCTCACGGTCGGCAGCGAAGAACAGGTGGCCGTGGTCCGCGGCAACCACCACATCCTGGATGCCGGATGCGGCGAGACGCTGGAGGCATCGCGCGATGTCCTCGACGGCACGCTCCATAATGGCGCGTGCGTAGAGAGTGCTCGAGTTCTCGCCAGCGCCGTCGATCTCGGCCGAGCGTATGATGACCACCTTGGCGTCGGCGATCTTCTTCTGGAGGCTCTTCGCGTTGCCCGACAGCGCCTCATCGAGCGACAGATCGACCAAGCATGGGACCTGAGCTCGGGCTAATGCCTGCCGCGAGGAAAGGTCCGGCAAAAATGATCCGCCCACCTTGGCGCCAAACCTGGCACCCTGCGTAACGATCGAAAAATCTGCAGAAGCGCCCGGCAGAAGGGCCGCCATTCCAACAGGGGTAATGGAAGGAAGCGCCGCGATCGCTGGCCGGATTCGTACTTCTCCGAACCGCTCGATGCGCTCGAACAGCTCAATGCCGATCTCGTAGCGCATCGCGTCAACCAGAACGTAGGCGACCGGGCGCGCGCAGGACACGACGACCTCAGACCAGATGCGGGTCTGGTGCAGGGTGTCGGGAACCATCCATCCGTCTTTATCGAGCGCCTTGAGGAAACCCTCTGCCATGCGGCGGACAACGTCGTCATAGATCGCCCGGACACGAGCCAATGCGCGTTCGTCCATCTCCTCCTCCACCTCGGGAGCGATGGTTTCGAGGCGTCGCTGCGCGCGGTCCAGGCGATACCAGCCCTGGTCGGCCTCCACATACCGCTGGACCCAGTCGGCAGATCGATCGTTCGTCGCTGCAATTGTCACCCCGGCCCGCATGGCGGCGAGGCCGAGCTCGATCATCAACCGACACGCTTCCCAGAGCGTTTTCCGCAGCACATCGCGATCGATCCAGAAACTGTGCTCGCGGCCGTCCAAAAGAGCGCGCGCCTCCTCGAACCGATCAGAAGCGACCAGCGCGAAGCAGGCGGCAAGGACGGATCGCTCTTCAAAGCGGAACGTGTCGATAGCGCCCAGAGCCGCGCCCTGGAATGTCTCTGCGAGCAGCCCGAGTTCCCCTTCAACTCGGTCGGCGAGCCCAATGTAGGTTTCTGGGTGCCGCTCACGAAGGCGTCGCGCCACCTCCCGGACGGTCTTCTCCTGGTCTTTCGACTCAAGCCCCTGAACCTGCCCTAGCGGGCCCCCGGAAGGCGCTTCGCCCGCCAGATCGAGACGGAACTCGTTGGCAAGAAGGTGGCGTGCCGTGATTGCCCTCATGCGAGGAAGTGCAGCGTCGTCAGGCACCACCAAGCCAATCTTCGCGCGGATGATGTCGCGCAGTTCGCCCACGGCGCCCTTCGTCTCGATCTCAGCGTCGCGTCCCGTTTCCGCAATCCAGCTGGCCAGGATCGTCTGGCTATCGGCTCCGCCAAACATGCCCCTGAGAAGCGGTGGCAGGCCGACCTCACCTTCATCGGCTGCCATGCGCGCCAGATCTGAATAGGTAAGCGTCTCAGCCCGGAGCATCGCGTCGATGGCCACATCGGTTGTGCGCCGGCGCAGCACGTTGCGGGCAAACTGCCGCAGCGCGGGCGGGCGGTAACAGGTACCCGCCTTTTCCAGTTCCATGAGCAGTGATCCATCGTCATCCCGATCGCAACCAGGGACGTAGATGACGGTCTCTTCCGGTGTCTCGCCTTCGGTGATCGGCTCGACAGCCAGGCGAACCTGAAAGAAGGAGCCGTCGAACACGCAGAGCTTCGCAGGGCGTGTGCCGACCAGCACTGCCACGAGGATCCCTGGCGGGGCGTTGCCCGAGAGCTCGGAAAAGAAAGGCCGCAACTCCTCGCGCGGGTCGTAGATGACCACGATGCGGCGATCCTTCAGGTACCCTGCGATCTGCCCAGCGATGTAGGCATGCAAAGGATGTGATGGGGGCGTGACTGGTGCGGCCATCATGCTGATCTTGCCCTCCGTTCCCGCCGCGCCGAGCCCGGCGCCACGGGTGCTTCAAGGAAGGCCTTGAGCGCAGCCTTCATCGCGGGCCTATCACGCTCCGCAAGAGCGATCCTGACCTCTTCCTCGGGTTCTTTGAGTCGGCGTGGACCAGCAGGCGCGTTGAGCCAGAACCATCGCGCCAGGTCATGGCCCGCGGCAAAGGCATGGTCGGTGAGCGCCCGGGCCAGGACGCGACGCGGGTACAGGAAGCGTGCAAGGGGCTGCTCGTCCAGTCGACCGATGTCGAAATCAGCCCACCGCGTTTCCCAGGCCGCGGCGTTCCCGAAGGTGGCACAGAAGGCCTCGAGCACTTCCAGGTCTACCTCGCTATGCCGAGGCCGGTACCGCCTGAGCAGAGCGGCGAGAGCGCGGTCATCGAAGCCGCGTGCCGGGAGCGGGAGTCCAAGGCCGCTAAGCAAGCTTGGCTGAGTGCGAGCCCTCTGCAGGACACGTTCTGGCCACAGGGCCAGCGCCAGCGGAGTGTCGTCGTGCCGACCTGACTTCAGGTCCATCCACCATCCTGCTTCGCTCTGCGTGGCGATGTGCTGCCGCGCGAAACGCTGGAGGTCCATCACTGTAGCGCGAAGGGATTCCGAGAGGAGGCCCTCCTCCAGGTATCGTATTGTCGAATCGATAGAGCCTCGCTGCCGCCAGCGGCGATCGAGACCTTCGACCCAGAAGGCATCCTCAAGCTCATGTGCAATAGCGAGGCTGCGATCCGTCGTGCATTTCGGCACCACACGCTCTGGCCAAAGATGCATGGCCATTCGCGCCCATTCGTATTTCTCGTCGATGAGATCATCCCATCGGGATTTGAGCTCGCGCTGCCAGGCTCTGTGCTGTGGAACCAGCCGCCACAGCGGCGCCATCGCCAGAGCTACACCGTCATCAAGGAACGGGCTCCATAGCGGAGCCACTCGACGAACTTCTTCGAGAATGACGCGCAATTCCTCGACATGCCGCTCTTGCGCCTCAACTTTGCGGCGCTTTGCAGCAGAGAGGTCCGTCACAGCCTCCGCGCGCAGGTCGGCCAGCCGATTTTCCTCGTGGGCAAGCTTCGGCGCAACCACGTCCTTCTGCAGATCGAACAAGGTATTTCGCGTGACCTGGTGTGCGTAAAGCCAGACGCTGTACTGCCCTGAGGGAACGCTGAGCTGCCAGTAAATCGGCGCCCTCCGCCGGCTCTTCGAGTAACGCTTCAGGTGGCAGTCAAAGAAATCGACGGCAAGCCATCGTTGGAAGCCCTGGCCGTTTAGGGTGAGAAACTGAACCGCCTCCTCCCATCGCGCTTCGGCCTCTGTGGCAAAGACCTGACGGAAAACAGCCTGTAGGGCCGCTGTCAGATCACGCGGGTGGCCCGCATCGTCGACCAGGATCTCACCAAACGCTGGGTTGATTGGGTAACCCTGAGGGGCCCGCTCGCAAGGCAATCCGTCCTCGCGCACCAGCATCCCGGGCGAACCCGTCGGAAGTGGGTCAAATGGCTCAGGCTCGATGGGAAGCGGACGCACGCCGGTTGCGAGACGAAGGTCAAATCGACCAAGTGCGACACCCATCGCCCATGACATCAACTCGATGATGAGGGCCGAGGTACCAGTGCCAGCGTCCGCTTCACTGTCCGCATCAAGCGCGTCTTCATCAACGTCGCCGTCGACAGCATCGCCTGCCACTTCAGCGCGCGCGACAATGCCGGTCTTCACGGCGCCTCGGTCAGCTTTGTCGATTTCGTATATTCGAAAGCATATTGCATCGATCTGCGCTTGGTTCGATTTAAGCTCGACCTCAATGTCGCCGAGACGATCAGCATAAGCCCTCGCGCGGGCATCTAAATCACTACCGCTAACTTGCAGCAACGCGGGCACGATGAACGCGTGCGATGTCTCTGCACGAGCGTCCACGGCCCGCGTAAGAGACCATGAGCGTTTGGCAAGCGATGCCAGCTGAGAGCGCTCATCTGAGTTAAGAACAGGAACAGGCGTGTTCTGGATAAGGCCGACCTCAAACGACTGTGCAAGCTCCGTGCGAGCAAGCTGCATCGACACGAGCAGAGAAAACGCCTGACTGTTAGTGATGGCTGCAAGCGCCAACAGTTCATCAACGTCGTCGCCGTCGACGAACGCAGCAGGACCCTTGTCTGCAAAGAGGCATCCCAGGGGCATTACTCTTAGCGAAAGGCCATCTGTCCTCCGCGGCCAGGTGAGGCCGGCACGAAAGTAAAACTCGAACGACGCTGGCTTGAGAGATGGCCTATGAGGAAGCCCGGTGAACGCCCAGAAAGTGTTTCGTCTCGGATCCCACCAACCCTGAAGCAGAAGATCCGCGTAAAACGGCGAGAACTTACCGCCCTTGGCGATAGGGAAAAACTTGCCTCGCTTCTGCGCGGCGCCAGCTTCGAACCAAAGGCGTAGCCACCGGAAGTCGTCGCCGTTGACGCCGCCTTGCCGTGCGAACCGTCTCTCATTCTCAAAAGCTGGAAATTTAGTGAAACACCCCCGAACTTCGTCGCTAACCCAGTACGAAAACGGGGAGCCTGGCACAGCCGAGAAACTCTCGGTGGCCATCTCAAACCGCGCGGTTCCGACGCGAGGCGCATCGATCGCCGCGCGCAAGGCAGTAGCTTTGTCATCAGCCTCGAGGGCACGAAGAAAGATCGTTTTCATGGCGCGGTCTCCCCGCGTCTTTCGAGGCAGTATGCCGCCACTTCGACCATTGCGTTATCGAGCACGCCAAAGCCGAGATCGGCAAAAACGGTCGGTGTTGCATCGCGAAGCAATACTTCTTCCCGCCACCGCTGAAAGGTCGACAGGAAAAATCCAGTGCGCGACGTTATGGCGCCGAGTAAGCCGCGTGGCTGCAGAAGTTGAATGCCTCGCTCGACAAAAGCTGCATACATGTCGATTTTGGTTCGCGGATAGGCTCGATCGAACGCCGCTTTCGCAGGAAGGCTGCCAGAGCCAAAGGGGGGGTTCATCAACACCACGTCGAACCGTCCCCGAAGCAGTTCGATAAGCGCGACCCCCTGTGTCGCGTCATCGGCGAAGAGGCGCCGGCGTGTCGCTGCGGCACCAGTTGCGACCTCCGCAAAAGCCTGGAGCGCATCCGCCATGCGGGCCTCAGCCTCATGGAAGAAATCGTCGTCATCGATCCCGGAGAGATTCAACGAGGGCTGCCGCTGTGTCGGCTCTAGGCCAGGAAGAAACACGCTCGGCGCTTGCTGTTGCGAAACGAAGGCTGAGCGCGCTTGCCGTAGGTCCTCGGCAATCGCGTCCTCCACCCGCAGCAGCGCGCCCAACTCCCCGGCCAGACGCATTTCGCCCACCATCCTACGAAACAAATCGCGCAACAGCGGCGGCTCGAGGCGTGCGGCAAATTCATCCATCATGACCCGATCGCCTGGCATTGGCTCTGCCACTACGATGTGTGTCCGACGCACGCGTGGACGTGCCGCTGCTCGCAGGCCAACATTGCCCCATGCCCGCTGTGCCCGAAGCCAAAGCGCAAGTGCGGCGATCTGGGCGCAGCGTGGATCTATGTCCACGCCGTGGAGGTTGTGCTCAAGGATCAATGTTGGCAGCGCGCGCTGGAGATCATCGACCGTCGCGTAATCCTCGCGCAGCGTCCGCCCAGTGGTGATGCTTCTGGGTGCGTCCTGCGGCTCCTCCCAGGCCTCTTCGTAGATCTCCAACAGGAGGTCGAAGGCGTAGAGGAGGAAATGTCCGGAGCCGCAGGCAGGGTCGAGGATCCGCAGATCGCGCGGATCCTTCTTCGGACGGGCACGGAAGCCATCGCCCTCTGGCCGAACGAGGTACTCGCAGCGTCCCACCAGCCGTGAGGTGCCACCTCTCATCTCTAGCCACATGCGGCCAAGGGTGTTGTCTACGAGGAATTGCACCACATAGCGGGGCGTAAAGAACTGATTCCGGACTGCAAGCTCGCGGCTGTTGCGCGGTGCCTGACTCTCGTCACGCATCTGCCTGCGTTCGTCCTGGCCGTTGAAATACTGGTACACCCAGCCGATCGTCTCATCCTCAGTCCAGACGCCAGCTAGATCCTCTGCATTGAGCACAGCCAACAGCGCATCAAGGGTTTGGCGCCTGGGCCAAAGCGCCGAAGCTGGATCGCGCCGGTCGAACAGAACCTTCACCTCGGTCGAAAGCTCGTCGAACACACACTCCAGATAGAGGCGGTATCCCCCGCCATCCGTCAGACGCATGCCCGGCGCTAGCCCGCAGAATTCGGCAAAACCAGATGAGGCATCACCGCGCGTGACACACTCCTGCACGAGCCGACGCGCTTCCAGCATCTTGAGTGCGACAAAGCGGTTCAGCGTCGTGAAGGCTGCGTCGCGGAGGTAGTCCGCCACTGCCTCTGTAGGCTTCATGCCCGCTGCACGCTTATGGTCTATGGCAGCCACGATGCGGTCGCGCAGGGTCTGCTGCCGTGCCGACAGATGCGGACCGCCACGCGGCGGCACCTGCCCATTCGCCATGATATCGTGGTCGCCCTCAAGCTGCGCGCGGAACTCCTCCTCAAGCAGCCTGCGGGCCCTCTGGGTGGCGGTCTGAAGCGCGCCCCTGGTATCTTTGTCCACTAGTTGCGGCTCATCGAACGATGATCCTCTTGCCTTCGCCTATCAGCCGAGAGAATGCGTCCCGCAATCCGGCGATGGCCTGGTCAAGTTGCTCTTCCGTCTCGATGCCGCCCGCGAAGAAGGGCGCAACGGAAACCGAGGCCAGCCGCTCCCCTTCGAGCAGCTCATGGACCCTTGAGATAGCCGCAGACAGGCGCCCGGCGCAGGCCTCGGTTTCCGACCGTAGATGAGCCAGATTCTCGGGTGCCCCGGCCCGCTCCGCACCCAGGCGCAAGGACCGCGAGACTTCCTCTTGCTGTGCCACATCCAGACGCTCCCAACCCGGAGTCGCATGCAGCACTTCGAGTGCGGTGAGGTGCGCGCCAACCCGAGCATCCAGTGCTTCGCTGAGCCGGCGTTGGAACTCCGCATCGATCACGGCGGCCGACTGATCGATGGTGGCCAGGTCGCGAAAGAAGGTCTCACGCTGGATGAGGTCTGCCAGGTCGGTTCCGCGGGTGGCGATCATGGGATCGAGGTCGGCTTCTCCACGGAGTGCCGGCATCCGGGCGAGTGCAGCTCTCGCCCGCTCGATATCGCGCAGTGCTGGCTCGGTCAGCACCTTGTCGAGCTCAGCCCCCCGGTGGATGGCGTCCTTGATGGATCGGTGGCCGGCAAGGAAGGTCGAGATTGCACTTTCATCGCCTGCCTTTCGGATCGCCCGCATCTGGCTCAGCGCATTGTCCAGCATCTCCGTACCGGGCAAGCGCGCCTCTCGCAGGACCCCGAGGACGCGGCCGAGCGGCTCCTCGTGGCGCTCCACTTCGGTGCGAAGCTGAGCCGCGAGAGTCGAGGCGCTCAGCTCCCGAATCTCGTTGCCGAAGGTGTCGCTGAAATGCGTCGCGGCTTCGGCAAGGACAGCAAAGTCGATACCCTTTTTGGGGCGGAAGTTAGCCGAGCGGAACAGGTTGTTGTTGGTGAAGCACTCTTTGGCCTGGACGGTGGTTGCTGATTCGATCGTCTGACCCTTACTCACCGCCTCCACACGGCCGGCCCGCAGCAGGCAAATGGCAAAGAGACGAACAGCCTCGAGGTCCCAGCCAAACGGCGCCTTGGCGAACTCATCCTCAAGAAACTTGCCGGTCGCCTGCTCGCCGTAGTTCGCCTTGGCTTCGATCTGTCCCATGATCTCCGATAACGGCGCGAAGTCAGTACGGAACACAGGCTTTCCCCTCTCGTCACGCAGCAGATTGAGCTGCGCGAAGACAGGGGGGAGGCCGGAGAGATTTGCCGCGGTAAGCAGCGCGTCCAGGCCCTTTCGGATTTCTGGAGCCTTGGCAGAGGCCTCCTGGAAACGGTCGTAGACTGTTGGAAGTGCCTGGCCGAGTACGGCCGATGCAGCCCTCCCGACATCGGTCACTGTCGGTTCGGGGGAGCGGTCGTTGCCTCGGAAGAAGACCTGGCCAGATAGACACGCTGTCCGGAGGCGCCGTCTCAACTCGTCCTGATGGCGCTTCTGGCGAACCTTCTCTTCGGCGATCAGCGTGGTCTCGTTCGCCGTCACCGCGCCGCGCGACTTTCGCTCGATCATTTGGGACGAGCGATACGCCTCGCGCGCCTCACGCTCGATATCTTCGTCGAGCGTCGCGACCCAGAAGACGCTCTTCTGTTCGAGCTGACTGCGGCGCCGAAGCTCGTCCGCGAGCTTCGCGGCCTCCGCTGCATCGTCGGCGAGTTGCAAGTTAAAGGTGATATCGCCCGCAATGGCTTCCGTGCCGTTGACCATCAAACCAGCACGAAACTGTTTGGTATCACCCAGGCTGAAAACTGGTTGTGGAGTCCAAAAGCCACTCAAGATCTCGGTGAGGATTCGCTTCCGATCTGCGCCCCTTAGGTCGATCCCGGTACGCGTCTGATCCCAATCATCTTCGGCGGGCGTCGGTATGCGATAGCCGCCCTCACCCAGACGCACCATCAGCGCCTTCTCGAGCTCGGCTAGAGCCTCTTTGACCGCGGTCAGGCGAGATTCTCCGTCGACCTTATCAAGCAAGGCGGCGGCAATATTCTCGGGTGTGCGATGAACTGTCTTCACGAACTGAAGCAGACAGACGACCTTCGCCACCGCCTGCGCGTCTGGGTGCGAAACCCGCTGCGGAATGGATGCGATCTTGGCGCGGATGTCGGACGCAATGTTGCCGTCGATCAGATCATAGACGTGATCCAGCCGAACGAGGGTGCCGGTTGGCTTTTCGGCAAGCTTTGTTGATGGGTTGATGAGAAGCTGCTGTGCGAGCTTGATGATCGTTCGGTTCGCACCGCCTACGTGCTTGCTGGCGCCGCCCTGTGTGCGGAGACCAGAGACGATGTCGATGATTAGGACAATTTGGTACGGCAGGAGCGGGTACAGGTCCACAAAAGCCTGCCGCCCCAGGTCCGGAAGGGTAATGTCGGCGGTGAGCCTCGAGTGTAGGGCGAGCCTGGCGCGGTGCTCGTCGAAGAGGCTCCCCAGCTCAGCTTCCGCCGCAGCGTTCTTGCGCAGCACCCGCTGACTGGTCACCTCAGAGATGTCTGACGGCTCGAGGTGAACCTGCAGCTCCTGCGGGAACCGATCCATTAGCCGGGCCAGCTCGATCCGCTTATCGTCGAGGCCACCGACGAGCTCGTTGAGCTTCTCCTGTGACGTGACCACGATCCAGTGTTTGCCGCGCCCTTTCACACCGAGCTGCTGCACAATCGCCTGCAGGTCGAGCATCTTCTGCACGTCGCGCGCGACAAACTGGCCGACCTCGTCCACGACGAACATCAACGAGTTGCCCGGCTTACGCCGCTTCATTAGCTCGACGATGCGGTCAGCGAGGCGGCCGGGAGTAATGTCGAGTTTTGGGCGACCGCGAGCCCAAGAGTCCTTCTGCGGAAAGACTTCGGGCATCATCAGATTGAGCGTTGCGCTTGCCTGACCCAGCGCAAACGCGAGCATCCCCTTTTCGGCGCTCCACGCTTTTCCATGCAGCTTCTGGAAGGCCGCCTCAAACTCGGTGAGACGTCCCTTTGCCTCGAGGTCAATCTCTAGCTCTGCCAGGTCAAGATCCTTTGCATAGCCAAGACTTTCCAAGAAGAGACGGTACATGATCTCCGTCATCATCTGGTTGCCGGACCGGATTCCCCGGTCGGTAGAGACGTCGAAAATTACCGTATGAGTTGGAATATGCTCGTTGATGCCTTTCAAGACCACGGTAAGCTTGTTGTCGCCAACGCGCTTGGATAAGCGCTCGGCTGCTCCGAGTCCGAGAACATCCCTGTTGCCGATAGACAGGCCCAGCATTTTTGCGAAGCTAGACTTTCCCGATCCGAAAAATCCCGAAACCCAGATCGCTATTCCCTCGTGGGGCTTCTGTGGTGTTTCAAGATAGCGTTCGAGAATGTCGCGGAAGTGTCGCTTGATCGCATCCGTTGCAATATAGTCTTCAATCTCCCCGGCCACTACTTCGGCGGCGTCCTGGTCGACCTTAATCACTTCCTCGATACGACGACCGATGTCACTGGCGAACAGGCTCGAGATTTGGCTCATGCGCTGGATATCCGTCAGAAGATCTTGGGGCGATAATTATGTTCTGCATCCAAAACCCCCATGAAGCGAAGGCCGGCTGCTCCGTCGAGGTCTCCCGGGTAGAACAGCACAGTCGGGGCAGCTACTCTGCCCTTTAGCTGTTCAAGTAGAGAGAATGTCCGATATGCAGGAAAAAGTGCCCCAGTCCTAACGATGAAGACTACATCTTTCGTCGGATCGGCATTTTCCGGCATTCGCTCTGCGACAATATTAACAAGCGGTTGATAATCTTCGAGAAGGTTCGTGATGGTTTGAACGGTTTCATCGACGCCGGCTTCCCGCTCGACTGCAAACCAGTCTTCTAGTGGCCTAGCTGCCGCCATGGCAGTGTGCAGGCACTGAGCAAGCGAGATGGACGTAACTCGCTTGCCGCCGTTCTCCAGGCGAGTGCGCAGACGGGCGACTGCCCCACGAAGTTCAAACTCGAACTCAGGGTCGTATCGGAAGATGGCGTAAGGCATATCGTGGTATGCGCTGATGCGCTCCCGCGGGTCAGACATCGCTAGGATGGGCTCAAGGCTATCCCGCAGACGCCTCTCCAACTCGATCATGCTGCCAAACCTTCGGCGAATTTGAGCGTGCTCTGATGAGGCAGGCTGACCTGTTGTAGGCTGCCTGCCACGTCGTACCGAAGCCGCTTGAACTGATGCAGACGAAGGAGTGCTGCGTGGACGTCGGCCGGCGACATGTACGAGAGCCGCCAGAGCGGGCTGTCGACGAGTCTTGCCGTGGAGCCCTCGATTTCGGTGATGAGGTGTGCATGGAAGAGGAGCGACGTGTCAGACAGCACGACGGTAGCGAAGGTCCTTGCGGGCCCGCCACCAACGAGCATCCCGAGGCTTGTAGCGGTTCGGATCAGATCGCGCGCCGTGCGGGTCAGGCCATAGTCGTTGAGTGAACGCGACGCACGCCGCGCCTTCCAGATTTCTGCAACGAATGGCTGAACATCCTCAACGCGGACTGCATAGCGCCCTTCCGCACGCTGGGCGTATAGCCACTCCACAGCAAATGATCGAAATGGCTCTTCACTGGCCCCGACCCAGAGCCTGTAGCAGTCGCGCCAATCGGTGAACGGCTGGCCCGCCTTTGCCAGAACTATCAATGCCCGAGCAGATTCCACTGAACGGAGGCGGCTGGAGAGCGTGGCGCTGACGTCGCGCAGCTTGCCCAGATTTCCATAACGGCCGGCGAGCCCCTTCTCGAGGTTCTGCTCCAGTGTTCCCTCGAAGGACCAGCCGAGGAAAAGCTCGTAGAACTCCTCGACTAAGGGATTGTTCAACAGGCGCTTGGACCAGGCGGTCGTCCAGGGCATCAGTCTGTGATCCTGGCGTACGGGACCACGGGCGAACCCTGAGCCCCCTTAGAGAAGCCAAGCGCCAGTTGAGCGACAACCCGGCGGTCGCCGGAAAAGCGGCCCGGCACAGCGACTGCACGACCACCAGCGATGGGCAATACGGCATTCAAAGCCACCACGTCCGATGTCTCAACGAGGTCTAGCTGCCGTAGAGCTGCAACCAGATCTGGAGAGGAAATGGCGGCAACGCTTGCGAAGAACGGCTTCCAGGAAGTCGCGTCCTCCAGCCAGCCTTCCCACTTCGCGTCAAAAGCATCCTCCAGGGCCTCCGGAAGGTCCCAGAGGGTTGCGGCTTCGTGGGACGCAAACACCTGGGCACACCGGGAGCGTGCTACTGCAATTACGCTTCGCGCCTGCGCAAAGTCGTGGGTACGAGGGAAACCTCTCGCGAGTACGGCTGCACCGGCGGTCCCGAGTTGGCGTTCCGTGTTCCACCAGCGGGCAAGGTCCATTTCGCCGCACCGGGCGACGGCGACGCGCAGCTTCAGTAGCCAGTCAAAATCAATTTCAGACGACCCCAACCTGCTCTCCCTCACCCGACTGGTGCCGCCCTGGAGGACGTGCGACCCCACACCGCCCGGCTGCAATTCGGTCACAGGCGCTCGAACGACGCTGGATCGCAACGGCTAGGGTTGGGCGAACATCTCCCCCTTGAAGCAAAGTATTTGTATGCGGAGTTTGAGCGGGGTGGAAGGCCGAAGGCTTGATTCCCGGCATTCGAGTGCCGTTTGGGTGCTCAATCGTACTTCGGAACGGCCCTATCTCGGGTTTCGGATTGGATGAGTGAGCTCCCGAATGTGGGTGCGCTGCCCTGGAGTGGCCCCCATCAAACCGGACATGGGGCTTGGTTGGTGGACTGCTGAGCGATGAACTCACGCGGCGAGCGCATGCGCAAGCCGGAGTGGGGGTGGATGGTGTTGTAGTCCTCGAACCAGGTGGGGATCTGCTGCAGGACGGAGATGGCGTCCGGCCTGGGGTTCACGCGGGCATAGTCGCGCTTGAGGGTTTTGACGAAGGCTTCGCAGACGCCGTTGCTTTCGGGGCTGTGGATCGGCGTGAAGCATGGAACGAGGTTCAGCGCGGCGGCGAAGTCGGTGGTCTCGCCAGCGGTGTAGGCGGAGCCGTTGTCGGCGAGCCACTGGACCGGCTGGGGGGCGCGGAGTGCATCGAAGCGCCGTTCGACGCAGTCGAGCATCATGTCGCGGATCATCTCGCCGGAGATGCCGCCCCCGGAGGTGGCGACCCAGGCGATGATCTCGCGGTCATGGGTGTCGATGGCGAAGGCGACGCGGACGACCTCGGCGTTCCAGCAGGGGATCTCAAGGCTGTCGGAAGCCCAGCGCTGATTGGAGGTGGGGGCGACGACGGTGCCCTCGTGGGCGCGGATCGGCCGCCTGCCGGTGTGGGGCTGAAGAAGCATTGAAGAGAGGCGCATGAGGCGGAAGATGCGCTTGTGATTGAGCGGTGGTTCGCCGGAGCTGCGCCTCGCGCGGTTGAGCAGCGCCGTGACGCGGCGATAGCCGTAGGTCGGGCGCGCGTCGGTAATGGTGCGGATCTCGGCCAGGACGGCCTCGTCCTCGGCGCGGTGATAGGGGCCGCGCCGCGGCCGCTCGGGATGCCGGAGCTGGTCGGCCAGGTTCGACCTGGCGACGCCGATCGTGTTGGCCACGGCCTTCACCGGGAACCGCCTGGTGGCGGCGACGGCAAGCGCAACGCGAGTTTTTTTGGGCGTGCCTGTTCGAGGGCCTCGCGCAGGATCTCGGTTTCCATGGTCTTGCGGCCGAGCAGGCGCTCGAGCTCGCGGACGCGGTTCTCGAGTTCCCGGACGCGACTGATCGGGACAACCTCCTCGTCGGCCCTGACCGCCTCCTGACCACCCTCGGCCATGTGCCGCCTCCATTGGAACAGCAGGCTGGGGGAGACGCCATGGAGCCGAGCGACGGTGGAGACCGTCATGCCGGGCTGCATGGTCTGCTCGACCACCGCACCTTTTCCTCGGCAGTGTAGCGTCGGCGGCGCTGGATGCCGGTGATGATTTCAACGCGCTCGATGGGCTTCGACATAGGCGCATGCCTAGGCTTGAACCTAGGCCCTCCAGGCTATGCCGCCTGTCCGGTCGAATTGGGGGCCGCTCCAAATTGGTCAAAGCGGCGGTTGCACGTCCGCCACACAACGAGGGCGACGTCGCTAGCTCACGACCCCGAGACCGGCTGTTGGGCGCACGCGATCAGCGACGGTGGCCCGTTGATTTGGGCGCTCCCCCAAGCGGCGTGGGGGTTCTTAGCTATGGCGTTCTCCGTAGTGGCGCCGGTGCTCGTCAAGGACCAGTGATTGCGCCGCCTCCATTTGTCGTTAGCAAGCACGTCTCTTTGACGTCGACCTCGCGGTCCCCTCAGAGCGCTACCTTTCAGTCAATCTAGGCAATATCCACCTCACGCTAGCGCGAAAGTCTCGTTCGACCCTCGCGTGCCGCAGGGTCGCATCACTACGAGACGCGAGCGACCGTTTGTAACCGGTCGCACCTCCTCCGCCATCCATGATTGGCCCATTGGGGGTCAGCGATGGAACGCCGGCCCCTTCGTCGGTTCTCAGGCGGTGCAATCGCGGGAGACCTTTCTCCCCTGCCCGAACACCACGAAGCTGACCGCCGCCAGCAGCCAGACGCTGACGCCGCCATAGAGCATCACCTGGCCGAAGCCGTCAGCCAGGGCGTGATGGACGACCGCGTCCGATACCTCCTGTCCCGACGAGCCGGCCGTACCGGCGGCGATCCTCTCCGCGAGGAAGCGAAGGGTGGAGGCATCCGTATCGGGGGGAAGGTTCGCCCGGAGCGAAGACAGCACGCCCTCGACGAGGATGAAGCCCATGACCGGGATGTTGAGGGCCAGCGAGATCATGCGCGCACTCATATCGATGCCCGAGGCCATGCCGGAACGCGCGGCGGGAACCGCGCCCGTGGTCGTATTGGTGACCGGCGTGTTGGTCAGCCCAAGCCCGATACCTGCCAGGATGCAGCCCGGCAGCATGGTCAGCCAGTTCGCATTCTCGGCGCCGCTGCCGAGCTTCATCAGCATGAAGCCGAGGCCGATCGTGAACAATCCGGCCGGAATCACGAGGCGAGGCTGATAGCGCAGCGACAGGCGCTCAGCCAGCGGCGGCACGACCAGCGCCGGCAAGGTGTAGGCGAGCAGCCCCAGGCCGGCGGCGACGCTGTCATAGCCAAGCCCCGCCTGGAACCAGATCGGCAGGTAGATCATGAAGGGCCAGAAGCTGATGTTCATCGCCACCGAGCCGATAATCGCACCGGAAAACAAGCGGATGCGGAACACCGAGAAGTCGAACATGGGCCTCGAGGTGACTTTCTCCGCGATGATGAAGGCCCCGAAACTCACAGCCGCGACAGCCAGGATCGAAAGGGCCGTTGGGCTATCGAAGCCGAGCTCCGGCCCCTGGGTGATGAAGAAGGCGAGGCAGAAAACCGCCACCGACAGCGTGACCATCCCCATGAGGTCGAGACGGGTCGCTTCCGGATCGCGTGATTCACGCACTCCTCCGAGCGTCAGCAGCAAGGTCACGAGGCTGAGCGCCACATGGACGAGGAACACCCATTCCCAGCTCCACAGCGCGACGATGGCGCCTCCGATGATGGGGCCAAACCCCAGCCCCACGCCCGAAACGACACCCCACCAGCCGAAGGCCATGCCGCGCTCGCCGGCCGTGCGGAACTGATGCGAGAGAATGGCGATCTGGCACACCAGCATGGCGCCGCCGCTCAGACCCTGAAGGAAGCGGGCGCCGATCAACACGGGGACGCTTTCGGTGATGCCGCAGGCCAGCGACGCCAATCCGAAGGCGATGATACTGACGACGAAGACGGCTTTGCGCCCAAAGCGGTCGGCCAGCGCGCCTGTCGCCATCAGCACCATCGTCACGCCGATGGTGTAGGCGTTCATGATCCATTGAAGCTGCCTGAAATCCGCGTGCAGCACCTGCTCCAATGTCGGCAGGATCGCCGGTACGCTGGAGATTTCCAGCCCGAACATCAGCGCCGAGAGGCAAACGGCCGCAAGCGCCAGGGCGCTCCGGTGATCGGTGGATGTAGCTGCGGCCAAGGTCATGGTCCGGTCTTTCGCCATGGAGGACGGCAACAGCGAAACCTGGTCGTGGCGCGCTGCTGGCTCGATGGACCGGGAGATAGCGATGCCTTGACCACAACTGAATTGGATGCTTGTCTATTTCAAAGACAACAAATTCGGATGATTGCATGGCCACCCTGGACGTTGAGGCGGTTCAGGCCTTCGTCACCATCGCCGATCTGCAGAGCTTCACCCGTGCCGCGGAGGCGCTCGGGACGACGCAGGGCGCCATCAGCGTGAAGCTGAAGCGGCTTGAAGATCGGCTCGGCCAGCGGCTCATCGAACGGACGCCGCGCTCCGTGCGCCTTTCGGCGTCAGGCGCCCAGTTCCTCGTGGGCGCGCGCGAATTCCTTGCCGCTCACGACCGGGCCGTCGCCGGTCTTTCCGAAGGGCGCCGCCGCTTCAGCCTCGGCATCGCCGCCCATGTCGCGGGGCCGGAGGTCCCTACCCTCCTGGCCCGGCTCAATGCCCACGATCCCGGCCTGACCATCGAGGTGCAGATGGACAATTCGCGCGTGCTGCTGGACGCCTTCGATCGGGGCGAGCTCGACGCCGCCATCATCAGGCGCGAGGACGACCGGCGGGATGGCGAGGTGCTAGGGGCAGAGCATTTCGGCTGGTTCGCTGCCCCGCAATTCGATCACCGCCAGGGCGAGCCGTTGCGGCTGGCCGCACTCGCCCCCGCCTGCGGCGTGCGCGACATCGCCGCCCGCGCGCTCGACACGGCTTCCATCCCCTGGGTGGAGGTTTTCCTGGGGGGTACGTCATCGATGGTGTCGGCCGCCGTTTCAGCGGGCCTCGCCATCTCGGCCTTCTCCTGCCGTCTGGCCCCGCCCGGCACGATCGAGGTGAGCCAGCGCTTCGGCCTGCCGCCGCTGCCGTCCACCGAGATCGTGATGTTCTCCACGCTCACCGATGCTTCATCCCGAGAGGCCTTGCGCGCCCTGGCCACCGGCTTCCGCGAGCATCGGCCGAGCTCGTAGGGAGCACGCCTTGGCTTGTTCGTTGCCTGGCCTTAGCCGGCGGCTGACCGCCGCTCGGTGCGACGGCCGACTATAGGAGCGTGCCGTGGCTCACTTAGGAATAGGACCGAAGTACACGAAGGCGGCGCGGAGCAGTGCGCAGCGCGCCGCTCGACAGCTCCCGGCAGCGTCGCTGCCCTGCTCCTGATCGTCACAACCGCGCGGCACGCCGCGCGGTGAACAGGCCTATCGCGGGCGGGAGCGCGAAGGCGCCGAAGAGCCAAAGCGCGGCATTGGCCGTGCCGGCCACGCCCCCCGGCTCGATCAGCCCGCCGGCATTCACCACCATGCCCGCCAGCGCCGCGCCGATCGCGGTCGCGAAGAGCTGAACCGTCGTGATCGATGCCCCGGCAAGCTCCTGCTCGCTCGGCCGCGCCGCCTTCAGCACGCCGGTCAGCAGATGCGGCCAGGCCAGGCCCACGCCCAGGCCGATGGCGACAAGCGCCACGCAGATCGGCGCCAGCTCCACCCAGGAACCGCTGCCCGCCCGCGGGGCAAGAATGGCCAGGACGAGCATGCCCGTGACCTGCAGGATCGGCGCGGCCAGGATCATGCGGCCCACGCTCCGTCCCCCGACGCCCGAGCTGGTGACCGAGCCGATGGTCCAGCCCGCGGCCATCAGCGCGGCCAGATAGCCCGCCATCAGCGGCGGTTGCTGATGCAGCACCTGCAGGAAAAGCGGCACGAAGATCTCGCCGCTCGTGACCGTCACGGCCAGCAGGCACATGGTCGCATAAAGCGCGGCGATGGACGTGCCCGGCGTGAGGGAGCCATGCGGCAGCAGCTTCTTCCCGGCACGGCGTTCCACCAGGACCAGCAGCGCGGAGAGAAGGCCCGCCGCGACGATCCCGGCAACGTTCCGCAGCAGATCCGGCGAGGTGCTGCCGGCCGAGATGGCGAGGACGGCCGCCACCAGCAGGAGGATCTGCGGAAAGGGTATCGAGGACTTCCGGCCCGGCTCGGCGTCGCGCCCTGGCAGCACCGCTGCGGCCAGCAGGGCAAAGAGCAAGGCCGCCGGCGCCAGCGACCAGAAGGCGGCCCGCCAGATGCCGAGCTCGGCGAAGATGCCGCCGACCGCCGGCCCGACCAGCGTCGCGACGCCCCACATGCCCGAGACAAGCGCCATGGCGCGCGGCCACAGCGTCGGCTCGAAGACGACGCGGATCATCGCGTAGGCCAGCGCGAAGAGGAAACCTCCGCCGAGGCCCTGGATGAGCCGGCCGAACAGCATGACGGGCATCGAGGGCGAGACCGCGCAGATCAGCGCGCCCAGGGCAAAGATCACGGCCCCGGTCGCATAGGCGCCCCGGGGCCCGGCCACCTGAAGCAGCTTCGCCGAAAGCGCGGAGCCCAGGATGGAGGCCACCACGAACACCGTCGTGTTCCAGGCGTAGAGGTCCAGTCCGCCGATATCCTGGACGACGGAGGGAAGGATGGTGGTCGCGATATAGATATTGATCGCGTGGAGGACGACGCCGCCGGCCAGCGCCAGCGAACGCACACCGTTTGTCCCGGACAGCAGCGCTCCCCAGCCCATCCCGGGAGAAGAGGCAGGATGTCGATCGGCCTGGGCGTTGGGAATACTCATGTCAGCTCCACTTACATTCTCGCCCTTGACCCAGGCGAGAGCCTGCACGGGCAAGCCGACATGCCTCCTAGAACCTCAACTCCGGTTGAGGTCAATGCCCTCCCGACCTGGCTAGCCCTTCCGAGTGCCGCGCCCGCCATGCCTCAAGATGCGCGCCACCAAGCCCATGTATCTCAGGCAGCATTGGCCTTTCGGATACTTAATAATATCGCGGCTACTTCGTTCTTCGTTGACACTCCCTCCCCCGGACACGGAGCATCGCTTCCCAGCCCCGCCGCCAAGAGCGGGTTTCAGGAACGCGCCCATGAACATCACCCGCCGTCGAGCGGCCCTCGGGAGCCTCGCCAGCCTCGCCGCGCCGCGCCTGGCCACCGCCCAATCCTATCCGACACGCCCGATCCGCATCGTGATCCCCTATGCGGCGGGCGGCGGCTCGGATTCCGTGGGCCGGCTCTTCTATGCCCGCCTTTCCGAGGCACTGGGCCAGCCCATCGTCATCGAGAACCGCGGTGGCGGAGGTGGGACGATCGGCGCCAACGCCGTCGCCCGCGCGGCCAATGACGGCTACACGCTGCTGCACGATACTTCCGCCTTCGCGGTGAACCCCTTCCTCCTGCCCAGCCTTCCCTATGACGCCGTGCGGGATTTCACGCCGATCTTCCTCGCGGCCACGGTGCCGACCATGCTGACCGTCCATCCCTCGGTGGAGGCACGCACGGTCCCGGAGCTGATCGAGCTGGTGAAGCGCACGCCCGGGGGCGTCGAATGCGCCAGCGCCGGCAACGGCACCATGCAGCATCTGGGGCTTGAGCTCTTCCGCCTGCGGACCGGCGCGCCCCTCAACCATGTTCCCTATCGCGGTGGTGCGCCGGCGGTGAGCGACCTCATCGGCGGGCAGATCAAATATGCCTTTGTGGATGGGGCGGCGATCCTGCCCTTCCTCCGTGCCGGCCAGGTGCGCGCGCTGGCGCATAACGGCACCGGCCGTCTGGCTGCCCTCCCCAATCTGCCGGCCATGTCGGAATTCATCCCGGATTTCGAGGCCGTGGTGTGGAACGGGCTGATCGCCCCGGCCGGCACGCCGGAACCGGTGATCCGGCGCCTGAATACCGAGCTGAACGGCATGCTCGGCGACCCGCATTTCGTCGAACGGCTGGACGGCATGAACATGGCCACCCGCCGCAACACGCCCGAGGAGTTCCGCAGCTTCCTCGCGGCCGAGATGCAGCGCTGGGGCACCGTCGTGCGCGAGGCCAGGATCACCGTCGGCTGAGGCGGAACCTCAGCTACCGGGTGGCGAGCTCCAGGTAGATGGTCTCCAGTTCCCGGCAGAGCGAGGCTGGATCGCAGGCGGGGCTGGCCGCCAGCGCCGCCCGCTGTCCCGCGCGGCGTTCGGCCAGGCCCTGGGGATCCTGCGTCAGTGCCACTGCCGTCTCCACGAAGGAGGCGATGTCCGGCGCCACGTATCGGCCGAGCCCGGCGGCCATCAGGATCGAACGGCTGGTGCGCCCGGCCCAGCGATCGCCGTTGATGGTCAGCACCGGGACGCCCTGCCACAGCGCCTCGGCCGTGGTGGTGCCGCCGTTATAGGGGAAGCTGTCGAGCGCCAGGTCGATCCGCCCGTAGGTCGCCAGGAATTCGTCATGCGTGCCGCTGCCCTCGAGCGCGATCCGCTCGGCCGGGACCCCGTGGATGGCAAAGCGCGCCAGCAGGTCGGCCCGATTGGAGGCATGGTCCAGCGCCCGGTTGCGCATAAGAAGCCGCGCCGACGGCACGGCCCGCAGCACGGCCGACCACGCCTCGATCGTGGGGTCGGTCAGCTTGTAGGCCGAGTTGAGGCTGCCGAAGGTGACGTGCCCTGCCTCCAGGCAGGGCGGCGGAGTGACGGGCGGCGTGGAGTAGAAGAAGTCAAAGGGCAGATAGGTGTGTGCAACGCGGCGGACGGGCTCGCTGCAGAACTGCTCCTCCTCCGGCGGAATGCTCCAGCCGTCGCCGATCAGGGCATCGAGGCCGGGAAATCCCGTGGTGCCGTACATGCCGTTCCAGGCGATCTGCACCGGGGCCGCGCGGTGCAGCAGCAGTGGCAGTCGTGCCTGGTGGCTGTAGCCGTTCAGGTCGACGAGCACGTCGATCCCGGCTTCCGCGATGTGCCCCGCCAGCTCCGCATTGGGCAGGCCGCCCACCTCCCAGATCCGATCCTCGGGATGGTCGCGATAGCCGGCCTCCACGCTGGGCGGCGCGCCGTCGGCGATAAGGTGCAGCTCGAAGCGATCGCGGTCATGGGCGTTGAGGACGCCCATATACATCTTCATCCAGTTCTTCTCGTGGAAGAAGGCGCCGTAATAGGCAAGCCGCAGCTTTGCGCCCGGCCGCCGCGCCGGTGCGAGAGGCGTGACGGCCGCCGCCTCCGCCTCGGCCCAGTAGCGCCGGATCTCCCGGATGGCGGCATTGCCCAGCACCGGATCGCCCGGCGCGATCACCGCGAGGTTCCGGAGCGCCGCGGCGCGCGTCGCCTCGTCGCCCTCGCGCCAGGCGCGGGCATATTCGCGCACCGCCTCGGTCACATGACCCAGCGCGAAGAGCGCCTTTCCGAGGTTGACCCGCAGCGTCGCCTCTTCGCCACGGAGCTTGAGCGCGCGCCGCAGTGCGGGGATGGCCTGCCCATACTCCTGGCGCGAGGCGGCGGCATGGCCCAGACCGTTCCAGGCCTCGAAGCAGTCCGGATCGGCGGCGAGGACCTCCTCATAGCCGCCGATCGCCTCGGCGTGGCGGCCGGAAAGATGGAGCCGGTCGGCTTCGGCGAGGCGGGGGTGATCCATGGCCGGAAGGTTTAGAGCGCGATCCGCCGCCATGGAATGACCGGGCGGCGGATCGCTCCGCTCAGGCCGGGAAAGGGAACTTGTCGAGATAGGGCTGGTATTCGGGCTCCACGTCGATCGCGAGGCTCGCCAGGGTGCGCACCACTGCGCAGTAGAAGGCGGCCGTGACCGTCAGGTCCACCATCGCCTCGTTGTCGAAATGCTGCTGCAGCTCGGCGAAGGTCCCGGCCGACATGCCGCCGGCATAGACCTCGCGCGCGCCCTTCAGCACCAGTTTCGCCAGAGGCTCCAACCCGTTGGGCTTGCCGTCCGTCTCGGCGATGAGGGCCGTGACATCCTCGTCCGTGACGCCGAAGTCGTGGCCGATCTTCACGTGATGCGACCATTCGTAGGGCGAGCGCGCCAGCCAGCCCACCTGCAGGATCGCGAGCTCGCGCAGCCGCGGATCAAGCTTCATGCCGTAGCGGATGTACTGGCCGAGCCCGCTGAAGGCCCGCGCCGCGCCGGGGCTGTTCACCAGGCAGCGGTGCAGCGTGATCATGCGCTTCAGCAGCGGCCGGTCGGCCTCGGCCAGATCCTCCGGGTTGAGATAGGGCAGTCGGGCCATGGGGCGTCCTCCTTGGGTTCTTGCCCGCAGCCTGCGGGCTCGCCCGGGGATTGAACAGACGGCCCGTGCGCTTTGACCGCAATGGCATTCCGGCACAGATTGTTTGCAAAGATAATTTCAGGAAACGGTCCGATGAACCAACGTGATACGGCGCTCACGCGCCGAGCCGCCCTGGGCGGCTCGCTCCTGCTGGCGACACCACGAATCGGCCGCGCCGCCCCCTTCCCGGATCGCGCCCTTCGCCTGCTGGTCCCCTATGGCGGCGGCGGGCAGACCGACATCGTCTCCCGCGTCACGGCCGATGCCCTGCAGCAGCGTCTCGGCCAGGCGGTGGTCGTGGACAACCGGCCCGGCGGCGCGGGCAATGTCGCGGCCGAGGCGCTCGTGCGCTCGCCGGCCGACGGCTACACCATGATGACCGCGACGATGGGGACGAATAGCGGGCTGAACGCGCTGCTCTACCGCAACCTCACCTATGATTGGGAGAAGGACTTCCTGCCGATCGGCCAGTTCTGCTCCACGGCGCATGCGCTGGTCGTGCACCGCTCCATCCCGGCCGAGGACTTCCCCTCCCTCGTCGGCTGGATCCGTCAGAACCCGGGCAAGTTCAACTTCGCCTCGGCCGGCGTCGGCGCCAGCACGCATCTGCTGATGGAGGATATCGGCGGGCGCCTCGGCCTCGACATGGTGCACGTGCCCTACCGCCAGAGCACCCAGGCCATGACGGACCTCCTCTCCGGCCGCATCCATGCCCGCTGCATGGGCCTGCCCGAGGCCGAGACGGTCCGGAACGTGGCCAGCGTCCGCGCGCTGGGCATCACCAGCGCCGAGCGGCGCGACGCCTGGCCGGGCGTGCCGACGGTCGCCGAGACACTGCCCGGCTTCACCGGCCTGGCGCATTTCGGTATCACCGTCCGCACCGGCACGCCGCCCGAAGCCGTCGCGCGCATCTCGGCCGCGCTGAACGATGCGCTGGACGATCCTCGCGTGAAGGCCGGATATGAGCGCGTCGGCGCCGACATCGCCCCCCGCAACACGCCCGAGGACTTCTACCGCGTGACCCGCGCCGATGCCGCCCGCTGGGGCAGCCTCATCCAACGTCTCAACCTGGTGGCCGACTGAACATGGATTTCTTCGAAGCAATCGAGGCCGTGAAGCGCGACTGGCTGGGCCATGTCCGCGTCTCGGAGGACGACGTCTCGCCCAGCATGCTGCGCCGGATCGCGGCCATGCTGGACTACGATCCCGACTCCTTCCCGCGCGGCACGAACCTGCCGCCGCACTGGTTCAGCATGTTCTGCTGCGAAAGCGCGATGCAGAGCGACATCGGCCCCGATGGACACCCGAACAAGGGCGTGATCCTGCCGCCCATCCCCCTGCCCCGCCGCATGGGTGCCGGCCGCCGGGTCCGCATGCCCGGCCGGCTGCATGTGGGCGACACGCTGGTGAAGAAGGCCGAGGTCGCGGCCATCGAGCCCAAGCGGGCGCGCACCGGCATCATCTGCGTCCTCACCATGCGCAACACCTATGAGGTGGGGAACCAGGTGATCGCGATCGACGAGTTCGACGCCGTCTATCGCGAGGCGGTGCCGGCGGGCACGACCTCGCCGGTCAATCCCGGCACGCCCGCGCCGACCGATGCGGCCTGGACCGTGGAGAAGCACCTGCCGAGCCCGCTGGTCTTCCGCTACTCGGCCGTGACCTGGAACGCCCATCGCATCCATTACGATGCCGACTATTCCCGCACCGAGGAGGGCTACCCCAACACGGTGCAGAATGGCGGGCTGACGATGCAGCTGCTGCTGGACGCCGCCGTCCAGAACGCGCCGGCGCATCGGCTGGTCTCCGTCGATGCGCGGCTGACGCGGCCGATCTATGTCGGCGACACCATCACCCTCTCCGGCCACGCCCTGACCGAGGATTGCCGCATGAACGTCTGGGTGGCGGATCGCGAGGGTAAGCTCTGCGCGCAGATGGATCTGGAGTTCACATGAGCGGCCCCCTTGCCGGCGTGAAGGTGGTGGACCTCACCACCGTCGTCGTCGGCCCCATCTGCACGCGGACCCTGGCCGACCAGGGCGCCGAGGTCATCAAGGTCGAGGCGCCGGGCGGCGACATCCTGCGCTACCTGGCGGCCGGCAGCCGCACCCCGGCCATGAGCGGCAAGTTCATCAACTTCAACCGCAACAAGCGCAGCATCGGCCTCGACTTCAAGCAGCCCGAGGGGCTGGCCGCGATGAAGGCCCTCATCGCCGAGGCGGACGTGTTCGTGAGCAACGTCCGCCCCTCGGGGCTGGTGCGCGCGGGGCTGGACTTCGCCTCGCTGCAGGCGGCCAATCCCCGGCTGATCCATTGCAGCATCCTCGCCTTCGGGCGCGGCGGCCGCTACTTCAACCGGCCTGCCTACGACCCCGTGATCCAGTCCATGTCGGGCGTGGCCGCCACCTTCGAGCGCGCGACCGGCGAGCCTCGCTTCGTGCCCATGGTGATGACCGACCACACGACCGGCCTCATCGCCGCGCAGAGCATCGGCTTCGCCCTTTACCGCCGCGAGAAGACCGGCCTGGGCGAGGCCATCGAGGTGCCCATGTTCGAGAACATGGCGAGCTTCGTCATGACGGAGCACCTCGGCGCCGCCACCTTCGAGCCGCCCGAGGGGCCGACCGGCGATGGACGCCTGCTCAGCCCCTATTACCGTCCCCTTCCCACCAAGGACGGCTACATCACGGCCCATCCGAACAACAACGCCCAGGCCTTCGCCTTCCTGGACGCCATCGGCCGGCCGGAGCTCAAGGAAGATCCGCGCTTCTGCTCGCCCATCGCGCGCACGCACCATGCCGCCGAGTTCTTCGAGCTCCGCTGCGAGGCGCTGAAGGCGAAGACCACGGCCGAATGGGTCGAGATCTTCACCGCCGCCGACGTGCCGGTCGCGCCCTACAGCACCATCGACGACCTGCTGGACGACCCGCATCTGCAGGAGGTCGGCTTCTGGAATTTCGACGAGCATCCGACCGAAGGCCGGATCCGTCGCACCAGCGTCGCCAACCGGTTCAGCGGCGGCATGCGCGAGGAGACCCTGCCCGCGCCGCAGCTCGGCCGGAATACCCGTGAGGTCCTCGCCGAGCTCGGCTGGGACGAGGCGCGCATCGCGGCCATGCTCGATTCCGGCGCCGCCTTCGAAGGAGTGAAATAGATGTCCGCGCCCAACTGGCGTTCCCTGCTCTTCGTCCCCACGACCTCCGAGCGCTTTGTCGCCAAGGCGCATACCCGTGGGGCGGACGTCATCATCCTCGACCTCGAGGACAGCATCCCGCCGGGCGAGAAGCAGGCGGCGCGCGACGCCCTGCCCGCCGCCGCGCGGACGCTGAAGCAGGCCGGCGTCGAGGTCTGCGTGCGCATCAACCGGCCCATGGAGATGTCCGTCATCGACATCGCCGCGGCCGTGATGCCGGAAGTCTCGTCCCTCATGCTCCCCAAGCTCATGGGCCCGGAGCATGTGAAGCTGCTGAGCGAGATCGTCGCCGCCCGCGAGGTGCTGCTCGACCTGCCGCGCGGCCATACGCGCTTCATCGGCATGGTGGAGACACCCCAGGCCCTGGGCCAGCTCCAGGCCATCGCGCTGGCCGATCCCCGGATGGCGGCGATCGGCATCGGCAGCGAGGACCTCTCCACCGAGCTGGAGGCCGTGCCGGGCGCCGACAGCATGTATGTCTTCGGCATGATGGTGGTGGCCGCTGCCCGCGGTGCCGGCATCCTGCCGCTCGGTTCCGTGGGCGCCTTCGCCGATTTCTCGGATCTCGAGGGCTACCGGGCCTCGCTGAAGCGGTCCCGCCAGCTGGGCTTCGGCTGCACCGCCTGCATCCATCCGCTGCACGTGCCCATCATCAACGAGGAATACGGCCCCTCGCCGGCCGAGGTGGATCGCGCCCGACGCCTGATCCAGGCCTTCGACGAGGCCTTGATCCAGGGCCTCGGTGCCGTGGCCTTCGAGGGCGCGATGATCGACCTGCCGGTCGTGGAACGCGCGCGGAAGGTACTGGCGCGGGCGCGCTGACGTCGCATGCAACGGGGCGGTTCCCGCCCCGTTGGAACGACCATGGAAACGCGTGAGGCCGAAGGTATCGGCCGGCCACAGCCGAGCGAATGACGGACCTCGCCACACGGTGGCCGCTGCTCCGCCCGGTGCAGCGCCGCCTGGACATCGCGGCCGGCGAGATGCTTCGGGTGCCTGGCCGGCCCGCCATCGATTTCTCGCGACCGCCCGGCGAGCCGGCGCTGGTTCCGGCCGATTCCATGTCCTGGCGGGTCTTCAAGAACCCCGTCACCCTCTTCATCGGCGGCGTGACGGCCGTGCTCCTCGAACTGGCGGAGCCCCGCGTGCGCACGGGCGTCTGGGAGCATTCCTCCTTTCGCGGCGACCCGGTGCTCCGGCTGCGACGGACGGGGCTCGCGGCCATGGTCACCGTCTATGGAGCGCGCAGCCTGGCCGAGCCGATGATCGCCGGTGTCGTGCGTCGGCATGAGGCGGTCGAGGGCCGTACACCGGCGGGCCAGCCCTATCGCGCCAACGACCTGGCCCTGCTGAACTGGGTCCAGGTCACGGCGAGTTTCGGCTTCATAGAAGCCTACCGGCGCTATGCCTCTCCTCTGTCGCTGGAGGAGGTCGACCGTTTCCTGGCCGAGGCCCGGCCGGCGGCGCGGCTCTACGGCGCCTTGGATGCGCCTGGCTCGATGGCGGAGATGAAAGACCTGTTCGACGACATGCGCGGCCGGCTGGAGCCTTCCCCCATCGTCTTCGAATTCCTGGATATCCTCCGCCGCGCCCCGCTTCTCCCCGGCCCGCTCCGGCTGATCCAGGGCGCGCTGCTGCGTGCGGCGGTCGAGCTCCTGCCGGATGGCGTGCGCGGGCTGCTCGGCCTGGGCGGCCGGCACGGGTTGAGGCGGTGGGAAGCGCCGGTAGTGCGGGCCGCCGCCCGCCTGGCCGAGGGCCTGCTGCTGCCCGCCAGCCCGGCCGTTCAGTCCTGCCTTCGGCTCGGCCTTCCCGCCAACTATCTATATCCCCCGCGCTGACCCGGCCTCAGGGCTCGGCCCAACGGCGGAGCAGGTTGGCGTGGCTCTTGGCCAGCAGGTCGAAGGTGGGGCTCTTGCCCTCGCGGGCGAAGATCTGCTGCCGGGCGGTGTCGAGATCGAAGAGGATCTCGCGCTTGGCAGCGTCGCGCACCAGGCTCTGCACCCAGGTGACGGCCACGCGCCGCTCGCCCGAGGTCACGGGCGCCACGCGATGCAAGCTGGTCGCCGGATAGGCGATGGCATCGCCCGCCCCCAGCTTGAAGGCCTGCTCGCCCGACGAATCCTCGATCACCAGCTCGCCGCCCTCGTAGCTCTCCGGATCGGCCAGGAAGACCGTCACCGAGACGTCGCTGCGCAGCGGGTCGCTGCCCATCAGCGCGTCGTCCACATGGGTGCCGTAGGATTCGCCCGTGCCATAGCGGGCCAGGAGCGGCGGCGCGATGCGGCGCGGCTGCACCGCGGCACGGAAGACCGCATGCTCGCGCAGGGCGGCCGAGACCATTGCTGCGGCCTGGCGAGCGGCGGGATGGCTGGCGGTCGCCTGCCGGTTCGTCTTCACGAGCTTGGCGTGCCAGCCGGCGGTCGAAGCGCCGTCCACGAACTCGGCCTCCGCCAGGAGGGTCTCGATCTGGGCGCGCTGCGCCGGGCCGACGACTTGGGATAAACAGAGAATCATGTACACATGCTAATGCAACGCATTATCAATGAGGAGAGCGCGGATGATCGGGCGGCGGGTTTCTAACAGGATGTGGCTTGGCCTGGGCGTGTTCACGCTGGCCGGTGGCGCGGCATGCGCGCAGCCGGCGCCCTCCGCGACGGCGATTCCGGCGGTGCCGGTGGCCCAGGGTGGCGAAGGCGGCGGCGGTGAAGGCGGCATCGATCCCGAACTCGCGGCCCGCGACCCCGTGGAATTCCTCGTGGCCATGGACGTCATCGCCGCGCATTACGCCGCCGGGCGCGATATCTATCGTCTCGGCGAGGCGCAGGCGGCCGGCGAGATGTTCGCCCACCCCATCTCCGAGGTCTATGCCGAATTGGAGGAGGTGCTGGCCCGCCTCCGCGTCACGGGCTTCCGGGAGCAGATGGAGCGGGCCTCCACCCTCGCCCTCGATCGCGCGCCCACCCCTGAGGTCGAGCAGGCGGTCGCCACCGTCCTGGCTGCGGTGCTGGCCGCCGAGGCCCATGCGCCGGGCGCCGGCGCCATCCCGAAGGTCCAGGCCCTGGT
The DNA here is from genome assembly GCF_018413645.1 of Roseococcus pinisoli. GTDB lineage: Bacteria > Pseudomonadota > Alphaproteobacteria > Acetobacterales > Acetobacteraceae > Roseococcus > Roseococcus pinisoli. The sequence continues at coordinate 501,338 of NZ_JAHCDA010000002.1, read as the reverse complement.
CATCGCCGCCATGGCGGACCGCGCGGTGGAGCAGTATGTCCTGGCCTCGGCCGAGCCCGACCGCCTGGAGCCCTATCTCGACGGCTACGGCCTCTATCGGGCGGCGGCCGATCGTACCGCGCGCGTGGCGCCTGCCCTGCGCGATGCGCAGCTCGGCCCCGTCCTGACGGCGATCGAGGCGGTCCTCGCGGCCCTGGCCCCGGCCTATCAGACGGCCACGCTGCCGACGACGCCCCGGATCGATCCCATGCCGCTGGCCGCCGCCGTCACTCGGCTTCGGGAGACGCTGAACTGACACGGCGTCGATCCTTGGCTCTTCGATCCCCGGACGACCGGGTATAGAAGCGTCCGATGCTCGATCTCTCCGGCCGCCGGATCGTCTGTCTCGGCGACGTCATGCTTGACCGCTTTCTCTATGGGGATGCCAGCCGGCTTTCCCCTGAGGCGCCGGTTCCTGTCGTGCGGCTCGGCCGCACACAGTCCATGGCGGGCGGCGCGGGGAACGTGGCGCGCAACATCGCCGCCCTCGGCGGTCTCCCCGCGCTGATCGGCCTGGTCGGCGAGGATGACGAGGCCGAGGAGCTCGAGACGCTGCTCGGCGGTGCGGCGCGGCTGCTCCGGCACCCTGCCCGCCGCACCACCGTGAAGCTGCGCGTCATCGCCGGCCGCCAGCAGATCGTGCGGGTGGACGACGAGGTCCTGGCGGAGGCGAGGCCCGATGAGGCCGCCTCGATCGCCGCCATCCTTGCCCAGGCGCTGCCGGGGGCCGAGGCGCTGATTCTCTCCGACTACGGCAAGGGTGTGCTGACGCCCGAGGTGATCGCCGGGGCCATGGCCGCGGCCAGGGCGCGCGGCATCCCGGTCATCGCCGATCCCAAGGGCCGCGACTTCACCCGCTATGCCGGGGCGGCCTGCCTCACGCCCAATGCGCGCGAGCTTTCGGAAGCCGCGGGGATGCCCGCCGGCACCGACGCCCAGTGCGAGGCCGCGGCCCGCACCGTCCTCGCGCAGACGGCGGTCGAGGCCGTGCTGGCTACCCGCAGCGAGAAGGGCATGATGCTGGTGCGGCGCGACGCGCCGGCCGTCACTCTGCCGACCATGGCCCGCGAGGTCTTCGACGTCTCGGGCGCCGGCGATACCGTCATCGCCACCCTCGCCCTCTCAGTCGCCGCCGGCCTCGACCTGGAGGTCGCCATGCGCGCGGCCAATGCCGCCGCCGGCGTCGTGGTCGGCAAGCTCGGCACCGCGACCTGCTCGGCCGCCGAGCTGGACCATGCGCTTCGCGAGGCGGAGGGCGCCACCGGTGAGGTGCTGAGCTGGCCCGCCGCGCAGCGCCTGGTGCAATCCTGGCGGGACCAGGGCCTCGTCGTCGGTTTCGCCAATGGCGTCTTCGACGTGCTGCATGCCGGCCATACGCGAATGCTGCGCGCCGCACGGGGGCATTGCGACCGGCTGATCGTCGCCCTGAATGCCGATGCCTCCGTGAAGCGGCTGAAGGGCCCGACCCGGCCGATGAACCCCCTGGACGACCGCGCCGCGGTAATCGCCGCGCTGGCTGCCGTGGATGGCGTCATCGCCTTCGAGGAGGACACGCCTCTGGAGGCGATCCTGGCCTTACGGCCCGACCGGCTCTTCAAGGGGGCCGACTACCGGATCGACCAGGTCGTCGGCGCGAAGGAAGTCGCTTCCTGGGGCGGGCGCACGGAATTGCTGGACCTGTTGCCCGGCCGGTCGACGACCGGCCTCCTGGAGCGCGCCCGTGGCTGAGACCCGCCTTACGTTCCTGCGCACCCTGGCGGGGGCAATGGCCCTTTTCCTGGCCGGCCCCGCCTCGGCCCAGGGCTGGTCGACCGTTCAAGCGCCGTCATCCGGCCCGGCGCGCGTCATCGGCACCACCGGGCTCGGCTGCATCGCGGGCGCGGTGGCGCTGCCGCCGGAAGGCGCGGGCTACCAGGTGGTCCGGCTGTCGCGGAACCGGAACTGGGGCCATCCGGACCTGATCCGCTTCATCCAGTCCTTCGCCGGGCGCTCGGGCCAGGACCTCTGGATCGGCGACCTCGCCCAGCCGCGGGGCGGCCCGATGTCCAGCGGCCATCTCAGCCACCAGGTGGGGCTGGACGTGGACATCTGGCTGGACCTGCGGCGCAAGCCGGCCTCCAGCCGCACGGCGCGGGAGAACATCCCCGAGACCTCGCTCGTCCTCCCCGACCAGTCCGGCGTGGACCCGGCGCGCTTCACCGAGGCCCATGCGCGGCTGATCCGCCTCGCCGCCGAGACGCCGGGCGTGGACCGCGTGCTGGTGAATCACGGCATCAAGCGCAGCCTCTGCGCGATGCATCGGGGCGAGGCCTGGCTGCACCGCGTGCGGCCCTGGCGCGGCCATGACAGCCATATGCACGTCCGCCTGCGCTGCCCGGCCGGCTCTTCCGATTGCCGGGAGGGTGCGGCCATTCCCGCCGGCGACGGCTGCGACGCCAGCCTAGACTGGTGGATGAGCGAGGACGCGCGGCGCCCCCGGCTGCGTCCGCCCGGCCCACCGCCCCCGCGGCCGCAGCTTCCCGCGGCCTGCGCGGCGGTGCTCCGCGCCCCCTGAGCGAGCACTCCACGCACCCGGGGCGACGGCTTCCCTGACGGCCGGGGGCGGGCTACGCCTCCGCCATGGAATTCCCGCAGATCGACCCCGTCGCGATCCAGATCGGCCCGCTGGCCATCCGCTGGTATGCCCTCGCCTATATCGCGGGGATCGTGCTCGGCTGGCGCCTCATGCGCCGGCTGGTGGTGGCCGATCCCAAGGTCGCCACGGCCGAGCAGGTCGACGATTTCGTCACCTGGGCCACGCTCGGCATCATCCTGGGCGGGCGGCTGGGCTACGTGCTGTTCTACCGGCCGGGGCACTACCTCTTCCATCCGCTCGAGGCGCTGATGGTCTGGCAGGGCGGCATGTCCTTCCATGGCGGACTGCTCGGCGTCGTGATCGCGACCGTCCTGTTCTGCCGGCAGCAGAAGATCAGCACCCTGGGCTTCGGGGATCGCGTCGCCGTGGTGGCGCCGATCGGCCTTTTCTTCGGGCGTCTCGCGAACTTCATCAACGGCGAGCTCTGGGGCCGCGCCTCCGACGTGCCCTGGGCCATGGTCTTCCCGGGCGACCGGCTGCAGCTCCCGCGCCATCCGAGCCAGCTTTACCAGGCGGGTATGGAGGGGCTCATCCTCTTCATCCTGATGCTGGCCCTCTGGAGCGTGCGCTCCAACCGATCGAAGCCCGGCCTGCTCCTGGGGGCGATGGCCGCCGGTTATGGCGTGGCCCGCATCATCGGCGAGTTCTTCCGCGAGCCGGACGCCAATCTCGGCTTCCTCTTCGCCGGAGCCACCATGGGCCAGCTGCTCTCACTGCCGATGGTCCTGATCGGCGCCTTCCTGATCTGGCGAAGCCGGCGCCCCTCCTGATGGAACGCCTCGACGCCTTCATGGCGCGGGCCGCCGGCGCCTATTACGCCCGCGGCGAGGGCATCGGCCGCGACTTCACCACGGCTCCGGAGATGAGCCAGGCCTTCGGCGAATGCCTGGGCCTTTGGGCCGCCGTGACCTGGCAGGCCATGGGCGCGCCGGAGCGCGTGGTGCTGGCCGAGCTCGGCCCGGGGCGCGGCACGCTGATGGCCGACGCCCTGCGCGCCGTGGGGGAGATGGTTCCGGCCTTCGCCAGCGCGGCGGAGGTCCACCTGGTCGAGACCTCCCCCGGCCTGAGGGCCGAGCAGGCGCGGCGGCTGGGGACCCACGTCGCGGCCTGGCACGATGAGGCCGGTTCGCTGCCGCCCGGCCCCGCGCTCATCTTCGCCAACGAGTTCTTCGACGCGCTGCCGATCCGCCAGTTCGTGAGGCGGGCCGAAGGGTGGCGGGAGCGCTTCGTGCAGGATGGCGCCTTCGTCGAGCGCGACAGCGACCATGCCGAGGAAGCGCCGGAAGGCGCGATCCGCGAGATTTGCGAGCCAGCGCGGTCCATCGCCGGGGGACTGGCCGCCCGGCTGGCCGCCCAGGGCGGGGCGCTCCTCATGCTCGACTACGGCCCGGAGGCCAGCGGCTTCGGCGACTCGCTCCAGGCGCTGCGCGGCAACGCGGCCGCCGATCCCCTTGCTGACCCCGGCGAGGCCGATATCACCGCCCATGTGGATTTCGCGGCCCTGGCCGAGGCGGGCCGCAAGGCCGGCGCCGCCGCCCATGGCCCGCTGCCCATGGGCCTGTTTCTCCAGCGCCTCGGCCTGATGGCGCGCAGTGCCATGCTCGCCCGCAGCCGCCCCGCCTCCGCCGGCACGATCCTGGCCTCGGCTCAGCGACTCGTCGCGCCGGAAGGCATGGGGCGGCTGTTCAAAGCGCTGGTCCTCGCCCACCCTGCCCTCCCCACACCGGCCGGATTCGAGATCTGATGGCGGAGTTCCTCACCCACCCGGCGCTCGCCGCGCGGCATGGCTTCTTCACCCGGCGCGGCGGCGTCTCGACGGGCGCGTATGCCGAGCTCAATTGCGGCCTGCGGGGCGACGACCCCCCGGCGAATGTGACGGAGAACCGCGCCCGCGTGGCCCGCGCCCTGGGCGGGGAGCCCGGCGCGCTCCGCTCGCTCCGCCAGGTGCATGGTCCCTGTGTCGTCGTCGCGGATGAGCCCTGGGGCGAACTGCCTGAGGCCGACGGCATGGTGACGCGCGCGCCCGGCGTGGTCCTGGGCATCATCACCGCCGATTGCGCGCCCGCCCTCTTCCATGACCCTGAGGCCGGCGTGATTGGCGGCGCCCATGCCGGTTGGCGGGGCGCGGTCTCGGGCGTGCTCGAGGCGACGGTCGAGGCCATGCTGGCGCTGGGCGCAGCACGGGACCGGATCCAGGCCGTCATCGGCCCCTGCATCAGCCAGGCCAGCTACGAGGTGCGCGCCGATCTGCGCGACGCTGTGGCCGACCCGCGCTTCTTTTCTCCGGGCCGTGACGCCGAGCATTTCCATTTCGACCTCGCCGGCTACGGCGTCGCCCGCCTGACGGCGGCGGGGGTGAAGGCCACGTCCATCGGCCTCGACACGCTGGCCGACGATGCCCGGTTCTTCAGCCACCGCCGGCGGACCCTCGCGGGCGGCGGACCGCTGGGGCATCAGATTTCCGCGATCGTGCTATGAGCGCCCGATGCCCTACCTCTTCATTTTCCTGCTGATGCTGATCCTGGGGGCGATGGTTTCCTGTGTCCTGGCGTAGCCCCCTCCTCCTCGCGCTGATGCTTCTGCTCAGCGCTTGCGGCAACAGCATCACCCCGCATTGGGGCAACCCGGGCGGGGCCTCGCGCCAGCTGGCCATTCCACTTGCGGTCCGCCTCGCCGTGGCGCCGCCGGCCGAGGCGCTGCTCGACGACACTGCCGCCCGCCAGCTCGCAGACGCCGTCGCCGAAAACCTGCAGGCCGCCGACGTGCCCGCCATCGCGACTCTCGCGCCGCTGCCGCTGGACTGGAAGCTCGACATCACGGCGGCCGTGAACGGCGCCGTCGTCCAGCCGCGCTTCGTGATCCGCAATGCCGATGGCCGCGAACAGGGCGCCGTCGAGACGACGCCGGTGCCCGCCCGCGGCTGGTCGGAGGCCACACCCGAGACGATCCAGGCCGTGGCCGCCCAGGCGGCGCCGCGGGTCACCCAGATGCTGCTCTCCGTCCAGGCTGCACGGGCCTCGGCGAGCACGGACGCGATCAGCGCCGGCCCCACGCGGCTGCGGGTGCTGCCCGCCACCGGCGCCCCCGGCGACGGCAACACTGCCCTCATCGCGCGGCTGCGGAACTTCCTGGGCAACCAGGGCTACGTCATCCAGGACACGGCCGAGGGCGCCGCCTTCGCCGTCACGGCCGCGGTCAGCGTCGTCCCGGTCAATCCGACGACGCAGCGGGTCGAGATCCAGTGGATCGTCTCGCGGCGGGACGGGCATGAGCTGGGCCGCGTCGTCCAGCTCAACGAAATCCCGGCCGGATCGCTCTCACCCTTCTGGGGCGACGTCGCCTATGTGGCCGCCGAACAGGCGGCCGGCGGGGTGCAGACGATCATCCGCAACGCGTCGACGCCCGGCTGAAGCCGGTTTTCCTTGATGGGGCAAGTTTACACTTGAGCCCGGGGGGGGTATCGACGCCCCGCCAGCCGAACCAGGGATATCCGGGCCGATGAAGATCGTCGCGTGCAATAGCAACCTGCCCTTGGCAAAAGCTGTAGCCGACAAATTAGGTATGCCTCTGACCAATGCCTCGGTCCGCCGTTTCGCGGACATGGAGGTCTTCGTCGAGATTCATGAGAACATCCGCGGTGAGGATGTCTTCGTGATCCAGTCCACCAGCTTTCCAGCCAACGACAACCTGATGGAGCTGCTGATCACGCTCGACGCGCTGCGCCGCTCCTCGGCGCGCCGCGTGACGGCGGTGATGCCCTATTTCGGCTATGCCCGTCAGGACCGGAAGAGCAGCCCGCGCTCGCCCATCTCGGCGAAGCTGGTGGCGAACCTGATCACCCAGGCCGGCGCCGACCGCGTGCTGACCATGGATCTGCACGCCGGCCAGATCCAGGGCTTCTTCGACATCCCGGTCGACAACCTCTACGCCGCCCCCCTCTTCTCGCGCGACATCCAGACCCGATTCGCCGGTCGCGACCTGATGGTGGTGAGCCCGGATGTGGGCGGCGTCGTCCGCGCGCGGACCATCGCGCAGCAGATCCATTCCGACCTCGCCATCATCGACAAGCGGCGCCCGCAGGCCGGCGTCTCCGAGGTGATGAACGTCATCGGCGATGTGACGGGCCGCGACTGCATCATCATCGACGACATCATCGACAGCGGCGGCACCCACTGCAACGCGGCCCAGGCCCTGATGGACCACGGCGCACGCTCGGTCAGCGCCTATGTGACGCACGGCGTCTTCTCGGGCGGCGCAGTGGCGCGCGTGGAGAAGTCGCCGATCGAGACCATGATCGTCACCGACAGCATCGCGGCGACCCAGGCGGTGCAGGAGGCGACGAACATCCGCCAGCTTCCCATCGCCCCGCTTCTCGCCGAAGCTATGCGCCGCATCAGCGAGGAGCGTTCGGTCTCGTCGCTGTTCTGCTGAGGGCATGATCGTCGCCGGCGGAATCGCCGGAGACGTGAATCATCCCCTGGAGAAGATGAGGAAACGCGGATGAAGCTCTTCTATGGACCCGGTGCTTGTTCCATCGGCATCCACCTGATCCTGGAGGAGCTGGGCATCCCCTTCGAGACGCAAGCCGTCTCGACCCGCGACGGCTCGGTCCACAAGCCGGACTACCTCGCGATCAACCCCAAGGCCAAGGTGCCGGCGCTGCTGCGCGACGACGGCACCGTGCTGACCGAGTTTCCGGTCATCGCGTGGTGGCTCGCGAAGTCCCATCCCGAAGCAAAGCTGATCCCCACCGATCTCGAGGGCGAGGCCCGCACGCTGGAATGGCTGGACTACCTCTGCGGCACCGTGCATCCGCAGGGCTTCACCCGGCAGTTCCGCCCCGGGAATTTCGGGAAGGACGAGGCGGACCATCCGCGCGTCGTCGCCCAGGGCAAGGCCATGTCCGAGAAATACCTCGCGCTGATCGAGGGCAGGATCGCCGGCGATCCCTGGCTGCTGGCCTCCGGCTATTCGGTGGCCGATGCCGCGCTCTTCTTCCTCGCCCGGTGGTGCGTCGGTCCCTTGGGAATCGCCCTGCCGCCGAAGATCGCGAAGCACTACGAGGCCATGAAGGCCCGCCCCGCCGTCCAGCGCGCCGTGGCGCGCGAAACCGCCTGAAACCTCGCCAGAAGGAACGTCCCATGAAGCTCTTCTACACCCCCGGCGCCTGCTCCCTGGGCATCCATGTCCTGCTGGAGGAGAGCGGCGCGGCCTATACGCCGGAGCTGCTGAACATCCGCGAAGGCGCGCAGTTCAAGCCGGAATTCGTCGCCATCAACTCCAAGTCGAAGGTGCCGACCCTGCAGAAGGACGACGGCGCCGTCATCACGGAATTCCCGGCCATCGCCTTCTGGATCGCGGCCAGCTATCCGCAGGCCAAGCTCATGCCCGCCACGGTGGACGGCCAGGCCCGCGCGCTGGAGGCGACCGACTATGCCGTCGCCACCATCCACATGCAGGGCTTCTCGCGCATGTTCCGCCCGGTCAACTTCGCGCCCAGCGAGGGCGACCACGAGGCGGTGAAGGACCGGGGCAAGGAGCTGTTCACCAAGGGCCTCGCCTGGCTCGACAAGGCGCTCGAGGGCAAGGACTACGTGGCCGGCGACTTCTCTTTCGGCGACGCCGCGCCCTTCTACGTCACCTTCTGGGCCAAGGAGCGCCTGAAGCTCGACCTGCCGCCCAACGTCGCCGCCTTCTATGCCCGCATGCTGGCGCGGCCAGCCGTGAAGAAGGTGATGGCCGCCGAAGGGCTGGTGGCGGCTTGATCCTCTACGTCTCCACGCGCAGCTCCAGCCTGGCCGCGAGGCTCGCCTTCGCGCTGTCGGGGCTGCCGGGGGACGTGCAGGAGATCAGCCTGCGCCAGGGCGAGGGCCGCACGCCGGAATACCTCGCGCTCAATCCCAAGGGGCAGGTCCCTGCCCTCCTGCTCGACGACGGCCAGGTCATCACCGAGACGCCGGCCGTCCTGCTGGCGCTCGGCGAGATGGCGCCCGAGAGCGGCCTCATCCCCGGCGAGCAAATGGCGCGCTGGCGGGTGATGGAGTGGATCAGCTGGGGCTCCTGGCAGCTGGCGCGAAATTTCGGCCCGGGCTTCGCGCCAGACCGCTTCGGTCCTGCCCCCGCCGAGAACGAGATCCGCACCCAGGCCGTCGGCCGGGTCGAGGAGGCCTTGGCCTTCATCGACAGCAGGCTCGAGGGCAACGACTGGATCGTGGGCGATGCGGTCAGCGCGGCGGATCTCTACATTGCCATGATCACCGTCTTCGCCGGTTTCCTTGGCGTCATCCCGCCGGATGCGCTGATGGACCACCGCCGGCGTATCTTCTCCCTCCCCGTCCTTGCCGACGCACTCGCAGCCGAAGGGTTCTCCGCATGAGCCTCAACCCCATCCCCTTCTGGTACCTCCGCCACGGCGAGACCGACTGGAACGCCGAGGGGCTGAGCCAGGGCAATGTCGACATCCCGCTGAACCACGTCGGCGTGATGCAGGCCAAGCGCGCGGCCAGGACGCTGCGGGCCGTGCCGATCAAGACGATCGTCTCCTCGCCGCTCAGCCGCGCCAAGGACACCGCCAATATGGCGGCCGAGCAGCTCGGCCTGCCCGTGCTGGTGGACGAGGAACTGCGCGAGGTGAGCTTCGGCGTCCAGGAAGGCCTGCCCATGGGCGACTGGTACGACGACTGGATCGCCGACAAGTACACCCCCGAGGGTGCCGAGACCTTCGCGGAGCTCCGGGCGCGGGCCGTCCGCGCGATCAACCGCGCGACGGCGCTGCCCGGCCCGGTGCTGGTGGTCGCGCATGGCGCGCTCTGGCGCGCCTTCCGCTACGAGGCCGGCCTGCCGGCCAATGTGCGCACGCCCAACGCGCTGCCGCTGATGGTGAAGCCCGATGGCGCCGGCAGCTGGACGATCGAGACGCTGGAGCTCGTCCCGGAGTTCTGAGCGTCCTTATCCCAATCCTGCGGCTCGCCTGATCGGGAAATCCGCTAAAGAAGCCCGCCGAGAACCAGCCCGCCCCGCATGGGCCGGGAAACTCCCGTCGTGCCGGGGAAACTGATGGGCAGGCCGCGCGCCGTACGCGCGGCGAGGATCGCGAAGGACTGCGCCTCCAGCGCATCGCCGTTCCAGCCGGCGACCTCCACGGGGCGCACCGGCTCGCTGAGCGTCGCGGCAAGCGCCCGCATCATCGCGGGATTCCGACGGCCACCGCCTGCCACCAGCCATTGCAGCGGCGGCTCGGGGAAGTGCCGGGCCGCGGCCGCCACGCAGACGGCGGCGAAGGTCACCAGCGTCGCCGCGCCATCCTGCGGCGAGAGGTTATGGGCGCCGGCCTCCCGCAGCGCGCGGTCGAAATCCAGCCGGTCCAGCGACTTGGGGGGCTTCTGCGCCAGATAGGGATGGGCCATCAGCCGGCCGAGCACCGCGCCATCGGCCTGCCCCGCCAAGGCGAGGTTGCCGTCCTTGTCGTAATCCCGGCCGAGCGACCGCTTGGCCCAGTCGTCCAGCGGACCGTTGGCCGGGCCGGTGTCGAAGGCGAGCAGATCGCCATCCGGGCCCAGCCAGGTGACGTTGCCGACGCCGCCGAGGTTCAGCACTGCGAGGGGCTTGGGCAGTCCTGCCGCGAAAGCCGCATGGGCGATGGGCACCAGCGGCGCGCCCTGGCCGCCCGCCTCCACATCCGTCGTGCGGAAGTCATAGGCGACGGAGAGGCCGGTGCTCTGCGCCAGGGCCCGCGCATCGCCGATCTGCCACGTATAGCCACGCGCATTGACCCCATCCCCCGGCCGGATGGGGCGGTGCAGAATCGTCTGGCCATGGAAGCCCACGAGCTCGGCCTCCGGCAGCCCGGCGCGCGCCGCCTCGGCGGCGATGCGGTTGACGGCCTCCGCGTGGCGGTCCGTCAGCCGGGCGGTGCAGCTGATCAGGAAGGGATCCTCGGCCGCGATGGTGGGCGCGAGCTCGAGCAGGCGCCGGAGGTCGCGGCGGAGCGCCGGCTCGTAAGGCAGCGTGAGCGTCGGGCCCATCTGGCCCACGCGCTCTCCATCGGTCTCGACCCAGGCCGCATCGACGCCGTCCAGCGACGTGCCGCTCATCAGCCCCACGATTCTCAACATCGACCGATTGTGCTACGCCGCACGGCCAAACGCCATCTGGGTCATCTTCCTATGTCCGATTTCCTCGACGTCATCCGCGAACGCGGCTTCGTCCACCAGATCACCGACGAAGCCGCGCTGAAGGCGGCGTTCCAGGCCGGGCCCGTGGCGGGTTACATCGGCTTCGACGCGACGGCCGACAGCCTGCATGTCGGCCATCTCGTGCAGATCATGCTGCTGCGCTGGCTGGCGAAGACCGGCAACAGGCCCGTCGTGCTGATGGGCGGCGGAACGACCAAGATCGGCGATCCCTCGGGCCGCGACGAGACGCGCATGATCCTCACGGAGGAGCGCATCGAGGAGAACAAGGCCAGCATCCGCCGCGCCTTCACGAACTTCCTGGACTTCGGCGATGCGCCGGGCACCGCCATCATGCTCGACAACGACGAATGGCTGGCGCCGCTCGGCTACATCCCGTTCCTGCGTGAGGTCGGCCGCCACTTCAGCGTGAACCGCATGCTGAGCATGGACAGCGTCCGCCTCCGCCTGGAGCGCGACCAGCCGCTCACCTTCATCGAGTTCAACTACATGCTGCTGCAGAGCTACGACTTCGTGGAGCTGCGCCGGCGCCACAACGTCGTGCTGCAGATGGGCGGCAGCGACCAGTGGGGCAACATCGTCATGGGCGCGGACCTCGTCCGCCGCATGGACCAGAAGGAGGCCTTCGGCATCACCGCGCCGCTCATCACCACCGCCTCGGGCGCGAAGATGGGCAAGACCGCGGCCGGCGCCGTCTGGCTGAACCCCGACCGGCTGACGCCCTACGACTACTGGCAGTTCTGGCGGAATGCCGAGGATGCCGATGTCGGGAAGTTCCTGGCCCTTTTCACCGACCTGCCGATGGACGAGGTCCGGCGCCTCGGCGCGCTGCAGGGCTCGGAGATCAACGAGGCGAAGAAGATCCTGGCCACGGAAGCCACCGCCCTGCTGCACGGCCGCGCCGCGGCCGACGAGGCCGCCGAGACCGCCCGCCTCGCCTTCGAGCACGGCGCGGCCGCCGAGACGCTCCCCTCCATCACCGCCGCCCTGCCCGCCCCGCTGGCCGACCTGCTGGTCAGCGCCGGCCTTGCCGCCAGCAAGGGCGAGGCGCGGCGCCTGGTGGCGCAGAACGGCATCCGCGTGAACGACAACGTCGTGAGCGATGCGCAGCGCGCGGTGACGGCGGAGGATCTGCTGGACGGCGCGGCGAAGCTCTCGGCCGGGCGGAAGAAGCACGTGCTGGTGCGCACCGCCTGAGCAGCTGCCTCAGCTGTTCACCGACACGTCGTTGCTAAACGAGAAAGGGTCTTTCCCGCCGGTCACCGAGAATTGCCCCTGGGGCATCAGCTCAACGACGGTGTTCCCCATCTGGTGTGCCTGCGCGACGCTGCGCGGGCTCATCAGGTTCACCACTACGCCCAGGCGGCGGCCGGCCTTCTCCGAGACGTTCACCGGGTCGTTCTGGACACGGAAGTTCACGATGGTGGGCCTCCGCCTGGCATAGGCGGGCGACACGCCCGGTACCGCACTCACCGCCGGTGCCGAGAAGCTCACTGCCGCAACGCCGGTGTAAGCCGCCGCCATCTGCGCAAGGCCACCGCCCAGCGAATGACCGGTGAGCGTCAGCGGCCAGTTCTGGACCGACCGCTGCGCGAGTTCGGTGAAGGAGATGGCCCAACCCTTCTGCTGCGCCAGGATCTGGCTAGCCTCCGCCGCCAGGGAGGAGAGGCCTGCTCCCATAAGCCCGAGGCCCGGCACGATCGCTCCCACCGCCTGCATGCCGGCACCGATCGCGCCCGCCGTGCTGCCACCGAAGGCGACATCGGCCTTCCAGTCCACGGCACCCTCCGAGAGCTCGGAGCCGGCGAAGGAAAGCACGTACTCGATCTGTCCGCCGATGGACCGCATGTAGAGGGCGGCGTGGAAGCCGCAATTGTCTTCTCGTCGGAGCATCTGCCGGGCGTAAGGCCCGACGCGGGATTGTCCATCATTGTAGACGGACGCCGCCAATGCGGCGTAACCGACGGTTGAAAGACCCGCCATTTTGATCTCCCTGTTTTTGGCCGACGTCTCCCTTCATTCGGACGAGACTCATCAGCCTCGCCCTGCAAAAAGAAACGATTGGAAATATTAAAGAATATACTGACAAGAGGCGGATCCGATCCGAAGCCGATCGCCTTCCGTAGGGATATTTATTAATACGGATCAGTAATGCTTTTATCGCGGGTTTCGTCGCGTCTGTGCCGCGCTTTGCTGACGGGCCGGCCGAGTCTGATTGCGCGCCTGCCTTGACCTCGGCGCGGCCGGCGTCGGCCGGATGGTGTTCGCCCCCACCCGATAGCAGCGATTGCCTCGCGCAAAGTCCCGCAGCTCCGCAGGCACGGCCGCGACCGTGTCGCCTGCCGCCAGGCGCGCGCGCCCCTCCGGCGACCAGTTCGCCGGCCGGATGCTGGGGCTGGCGAAGCTGCCGCTCACCCTCATCGGGATGTCGAGGGCGAAGAAATTCGTGGTGTCGCGCTGGCTGCCGATCACGAGGTCGAGCTGCCGGCGCCCCAGATCGAAGGTCGCGATACCGGCAATGGTCCCGGTGCCGGCCGTGATCCGTAGCGGCGCGACCTCGCCGATGCCGCGGCGGACTTCCGCCACGGCCAGCAGGCAGGTGACCGGCGTCGTCCCGCGCGGCGTGCGGAAGAGTGAGCGGATGTCGGTCGAGGCCATCTCGATGATCTCGCGCTGGATCTGGCCGTTGTTCATCGCCACCACCGCCGAGAGGCTCGCGGTCCGGCTCGCGGCGTTGAGGGTGCGGCCCTGGCCCCGGGCGATCACGCGGGCTTCCAGATGGCCGCTGAGGGGCAGCGGGCGGAGGCCGAAGGCGCGGCGCAGCGTCTCGAGGTTACCCTCCCGCATTGCGACCTCCGCCTGGATGGCGACCTCCTCGCCCCGCCGTTCCAGCTGGCCCTTGGCCTGGATCCGGGAGCCGAAGGACCTCAGATGCAGCTCGTCGACCACGATGCGGTCCTCCACGACGGCGGCCTGCAGCAGGGCATTCGTCGCGCGCACCTGTCCGTAGCGGAGATCCTCGGCGGTGAGCCTCGTCTCGATCATCGGGTCGGGCCGCTCCTCCACCATCAGCGGCAGGTCGGCATCCTCCGAGGACGCGCCCCCTTCCCGCGACGAGGATCCCAGCAGGCGATTCATGTCGAGGCGGGTGAAGTCGAGCTGCACCTTCAGGCGGTCCGGCTGGCCGCTCGCGCCCTCGGTCATCTCGAGCAGCGGGCCCGAAAGCGCAGCGCCGTCCAGCTCGCCCGTCACGGAGGTAAGGCGCCAGAGGTTGTCCTGCCGCACCATCCGTCCCCCGAGGCGGACCGGCACCGACGGGCCGCCCTCGGCGCCGCCGATCGCGAGGAGCGTCGCCGGGCTGGGCGCTTCCAGCACGAGGTCGGCCTCGATGCCATCGAAGTTCAGCGGGTCGGTCGCCGTGCCGCGCAGGGTCAGCACCGTGTCGCCGCCGGCGGTGACGCGCATGTTCAGCGGAAACGGCTTCGGCACGTCCCAAAACTCGAGATAGGTGCCGAGCGTGGTGTCCAGCGCGAGGGTGACGTCGTTATAGGCGCCCTCCGCCATCAGCCGGACCGGCTGGTCGGTCTCCGGTGCGAGAAGGCTCGCCGTGTCGAGGCGGACGCGCAGGGCCTGGCCGCTGCCGGTACGGATGGTGATGTCGCTGCCCGAGATGCGCAGCTCGCGGATCAGGGGAAAGCCGCGGCGCGATTCCGGATCAGGCCCAGGGGCGCTGGGCGCCTGCGGCGGGGTCTCGTTCAGGCGCCAGTTGCGCTGCCCGGCAGCGTCGCGCTCCAGCAGGACGGAAAGGCCGTCGACCGCCGCGCTGTTAACGATCACCTCTCGCCGCATGAGGAGCGGCCAGAGCTCGACCTCCAGATCGAGCGAGCCGAGACTGGCCATGTCGGGCTGCGTCCCGCCCTCCATATTCGCGAGCCGGACGCCGCGCAGTGCGACGGCCACCTGTCGGCCCGGCGTGACGCGCAGGCTGTCGATCGCGACGCGTCGCCCCGCGGCCGCGGAGGCGCGGTCGACGACATAGGGAGCCAGCTCCACGCCGGGGAGGATGAACCACGCCGCCAAAAGGGCGGCCGGCAGGATGCCCACGATCAGGGAGACCGCGGCAAGGATGGCAATGGTCCGGCGCCTCAAGCTCAACCCCCTGGTTTTCTGGGGTGGATGCGGCCCCAGGGCCATTCAACGTCATGCCAGTCGGCGCGGTGGACGACAACGGGCCCTCGCCCCCTCGCGGATGCTATGGCATCCTGAAACAAATAAAGGGAAACATGTCCATGAACGACCCCAGCCTGGTTATCCGGGGCGGGACGGTCGTCGACGGCAGCGGATCGGCGCCCTACGAGGCCGACATCGCCCTCGACGGCGCTCGCATCGCCGCGATCGGCCGGAACCTGTCCGTCCCCCGCGGGACGGAGGAGATCGACGCCCGAGGCAAGCTCGTCACGCCGGGCTTCGTCGACATCCACACCCATTACGACGCGCAGGCGACCTGGACCTCGCGGATCCTCTCCTCCTCGCTGCATGGGGTCACGACCGCGCTGCTCGGCAATTGCGGGGTGGGCTTCGCGCCGTGCCGGCCGGAGAGCCGGGACATGCTCATCAAGTTAATGGAAGGTGTTGAAGACCTCCCAGAAGTTGTTCTAACGGAAGGACTTCCTTGGAATTGGCAGACCTTCCCCGAATATCTCGACGCGCTGGACTCGCGTCCCTACGACATGGATATCGCGACCCAGGTGCCGCATGCGGCGCTGCGCGTGCATGTCATGGGCCGCCGCGGCTTCGAGCGCGAGCCCGCCACGGCCGAGGACCGGGCCGAGATGGCGCGGCTGGCGCGGGAGGGGATCGCGGCCGGCGCCCTCGGCTTCTCGACCTCTCGCGCCATTGCCCACAAGACCTTGGCCGGCGAGCCCACGCCGACCCTGGGCGCCGCCGAGATCGAGCTGGCGGAGATCGCCGGCGGCCTGGGCGGCGGCTGGATGCAGCTCATTTCCGACTTCGATGATCCGGCCGAGGAGGAATGGGAGCGGCTGATGCGCATCGCGCGCATCGCCAGGCGCCCGATGACCTTCTCGCTCCTCCAGCGGGAATCCCGCCCGGAATTCTGGCGCTGGCTGCTGGATCGCGTGAGCGACGCCAATGCCGAGGGTATCCGCATCACCGGCCAGGTGATGGGCCGCCCGGTGGGGCTGATGTTCGGCTGGGAACTGTCCCAGCATCCCTTCCTCACCCGCTCCGGCTTCCGGGAAGTGGCGCATCTGCCCATCGCCGAGCGCGCTGCCGCCCTCAGCGATCCCGAGCGCCGCGCCCGCATCCTGGCCGAGCCGACCTCCGACCCGGCGCTGAAGGCCCGGCTCAATAACTATGCGCGCATCTACAAGCTCACGCCGGATTACGAGCCGCCGCCGGAGGCCAGCGTGCTGGAGCAGGCCCGGGCCCTCGGACGCGATCCCGAGGACCTCTGCTACGACTGGATGCTGGAGGAAGGCGGCCGCGCCATCCTCAACCGTCCCCTGCTCAACTACGCCGACGGCAACCTCGATGCGATCCGCGAGATGGTGACGCATCCCCACACGCTGATGGGCCTCGGTGATGGCGGCGCCCATGTCGGCTACATCTGCGACGCCTCCTACACGACCCATATGATGACCCATTGGGCCCGCGATCGCGCCCGGGGGCAGAAGCTCCCGATCGAGTTCGTGGTGAAGCGACTTTCGGCGGACAACGCCCATGCGCTGGGGTTGAAGGATCGCGGAATCCTCGCCTCAGGTAGGAAGTCTGATATCAATGTCATTGATTTTGAAGCATTGAAGATCGAGCGTCCGGACATGCGCTACGACCTTCCGGCCGGAGGGAAGCGCCTGGTCCAGGGCGCCCAGGGCTATAGCGCGACGATCTGCTCGGGGCAGGTCACACAACGAAACGGCGAGATGACCGAGGCACTGCCCGGGCGCCTCATTCGGGGAGCGAAAGCATGAGACACGATCTGGTTATCCGCGGCGGGCAGGTCATCGACGGCACCGGCGCCCCTGGCTTCGAGGCCGATGTCGCCATTCAGGACGGGCAGATCGTCCAGGTCGGCGCCGTGACCGGCTCGGGAAAGGAGGAGATCGACGCCCGAGGCCTGCTGGTCACGCCGGGCTTTGTCGACATCCACACCCATTATGACGGCCAGGCCGTATGGGACAGCCACCTCGCCCCCTCGGCCATTCATGGCGTGACCACGGCGCTGATGGGCAATTGCGGCGTGGGCTTCGCGCCCTGCCGCGCCGGTGACCGCAACACGCTGATCGCCCTGATGGAGGGCGTGGAGGACATTCCCGGGCCCGTCCTGCACGAAGGGCTGAACTGGGCCTGGGAGAGCTTCCCGGAATATCTGGACGCGCTGGACCGCAAGGCGCGCGACATCGACATTGGCGCCCTCCTCCCGCATGGCGCGCTGCGCGTCCATGTCATGGCCGACCGGGCGCTGAACCTGGAGAACGCCACCGCGGACGAGATCGCAGCCATGCGCGCCCTGACCGCCGAGGCCGCGGCGGCCGGCGCCTTCGGGGCGAGCACCAGCCGCACCATCAGCCACAAGACCCTGGCCGGCGATCCGACGCCCACCCTCAAGGCCCAGGAGGAGGAGTTAATCGGCCTCGCCGCAGGCCTGACGGAGGGCGGCGGCGGCCTGCTGGAGCTGGTCTCGGACTGGAACACGCCCGACCCCGCCACGGAATTCGCCATGATCCGCCGCGTGGCGGCGGCCTCCGGGCGCCCCGTCGTCTTCTCGCTGACGGCACGGCACGACCGGACCGAGGCCTGGAAGGAGCTACTCTCTCTCTCCGACGACGCGGCGGCCAACGGCTTGGACATCCGCCCCGTCTTTCCGCCGCGGCCCATCGGCATCCTGCTCGGCCTGGTCGGCAGCCAAAACCCCTTCTCGGGCTGCCCCTCCTATAAGGAAGTGGCGCACCTGTCGCCGGCCGAGCGCGCCGCAGCCCTCCGAGACCCGGAACGCCGCACGAAAATCCTTTCGGAAGATAGGGTTGAGGGCTCCAATTTCCCTCTCATCACAAGATTGAGCTGGGCCCGGATGTTCCCCTTCGGAGCACCACCCGACTACGCGCCGCCGCGGGAGAAGAGCCTGGAGGCGCAGGCCCAGCGCGCGGGCCAGAAGCCGGAGGAATTCACCTACGACTATCTGACCGAGGGCGATGGGACCAAATTCATCTTCGCGCCGCTCACGAACTTCGCCGATTATACCCTTGATGCATCAGCAGAATGCCTGCGCCATCGCAACGCGATTATCGGGTTGTCCGACGGTGGCGCGCATGTCGGCTTCATCTCCGACGGCAGCTTCCCGACCTTCGTGCTGCAGCACTGGAGCCGCAACGGCTTCCAAGTGGAGGAGCTGGTGCGCCGGCAGACCAGCGACACCGCGCGCGCCATGGGCCTGCGGGACCGCGGCGTCCTCGCGCCGGGCATGCTGGCCGACCTCAACGTGATCGCCATGAACGAGCTGGGGCTGGAGGCGCCGCGCATGCTTCATGACCTGCCGGCCGGCGGGAAGCGGTTGATGCAGGGCTCGACCGGCTATCGCGCCACGATCAAGCGCGGCGTGGTGACCTATCGCGACGGCGTGGCCACGGGCGCCCTTCCCGGGAAGCTGCTGCGCCGCGGGCGCGTCTGAAGCACATCTGCGAGGGCGGCGGTCACAGGTGCCGCCGCCTTTCGCGCCTCAGCGGAGGGCGGCTTCCACCCGAAGCGCGGCATCCAATGCGGCGCGACCCTGTTGACCATTGGCCTCGTGCGGGACGCCATCGCGGATCGCGGCAATGAAGGCCGACTGCTCGGCCTCCAGGCTGTCGTAATCGACCCAGCTGCGGCGGGTCAGCCCCCAGCCGGGCATGTTCTCCACCGGCTCCTCGCCGCCCGGCGCCAGGAATTCGAGGCTTCGTGCCAAGAAATCCACCCGCATCTCGCCCTCCGGCCCAAGCAGCCGGAGCTTCCGCTCCAGGCTCACCGCCACCCGGCTTGCGGTGACCTGGGCCTGGGTCCCGTCCTCGAAGCGGAGCTGGGCCACCGCCCAGTCGGGCAATTCCGTCATCACGCTGCCGCCCACGGCCCGGACCTCCGCCAACGGAGACCGGACCAGGGACAGAATGAGGTCCAGGTCATGGATCATGAGGTCCAGCACGACCGAGACGTCCAGGCTGCGCGGCCGGAACGGCGCTACGCGCGTCGCCTCCAGCGACACGAGGCGCCGGCCCTTCGAGCTCTCCCGCAGGGTCCGGATCGCGGCCGAATGGCGCTCGATCTGACCAACCATCAGGACGAGCCCCCGCTCGGCCGCCAGGGCGATCAGCGCATCCGCCTCGGCCAGCGTCGCCGTGATGGGCTTTTCGACAAAGACATGCTTGCCGGCCCGCAGCGCGGCCTCGGCCAGCCGGGCGTGGAACATGGTGGGCGTGGCAATGACCACCGCATCACAAGCCTCGAGCAGCGCCTCGGCAGAGAGCGCCGGGCAGCCGGCCTCGGCCGCCACCTGCGCGGCTCTGGCCGGGTCGGCATCGTGCAACCCGGCCAGGGTCGCGCGCGGAGAGCCGCTCAGCTTGAGGGTATGGAAGCGGCCGAAATGGCCCGCGCCGAAGACGCCGATCCGGGTGGAATCCATCCCTGATCCCTAACGGTTCCTGCCAAGGCTTGCATCCCCCCCTCCCGCTCGTCATGTTCCGGCCGAATCGCTGTTCGAGGTGTCTTGCCCTCATGATGTACTTCGCGCGCTGGAAGACGGTCGCCATCCTCCTGGTTTGCCTGGTGGGTGTCCTCGTCAGCCTGCCCAACCTGCTGCCGCGCTCCGCTTTCCCAGGCTGGATGCCGGTGCGCCAGATCGCGCTCGGCCTCGATCTGAGGGGCGGCTCCTACCTTCTGCTGGAGGTCGATACCTCGGTCCTGCTGCGGGAAAGGCTGGAGGGCCTCGTCGAATCGACGCGCCGCGGCATGACCCAGGCCAATCCGCGCATCGCCTATACCGGGCTGAGCGCGCAGCCCGACCAGCGGCGCATGTCCCTCCGCGTCACGGATTCGGCGCAGCGCGACGCCGCGGCCCGCATCGTGCGAGAGCTCGCCAATTCGGTGAATGTCGGCGGCGGCGCCCAGGCGCCGGATATCGACGTGACCGTGGCGCCCGACGGCCTGCTGACCGCGACCGTGACCGAGGCCGGCCTGCGCGCCAAGGCGACCGGCGCGGTGGAGCAGTCCATTGAGATCGTCCGCCGCCGCATCGACGAGACCGGTGTCGTGGACGCGCTCATCGCGCGCCAGGGCCAGAACCGCATCCTCGTCCAGCTTCCGGGCGTCGAGGATCCGGGCCGCATCAAGGAGCTGCTGGGCCGCACCGCCCGCATGACCTTCCACCTGGTGGACGACACGGCCAACCTTCAGGCGGCCACGCCGCCCCCCGGCGTACTGTTCCTTCCGGGTGAGCAGACCGGCGAGCGCTACGCCGTGCGGCGCCGCGTCGAGGTCGATGGCGCGAATCTGACCGATGCGCGCGCGAGCCAGGACACGCGGACCGGCGAATGGGTGGTGAACTTCACCTTCGACAGCGTCGGCACGCGCCGCTTCAGCGAGATCACGCGGGCCAATGTCGGGCGGCCCTTCGCCATCGTGCTCGACGAAAAGGTCATCACGGCCCCGAACATCCGTGAAGCCATCACGGGCGGACGCGGCCAGATCAGCGGCAACTTCACCGTCCGCACCGCCAATGACCTCGCGGTGCTGCTGCGGGCCGGCGCCCTGCCCGCACCGCTGACGGTGGTGGAAGAGCGGTCGGTCGGGCCCGAGCTGGGTGCCGACGCCATCCGGGCCGGCATGATCAGCCTTGCCGTGGGCACCGCCTTCGTCTTCCTCTACATGGGCTTCGCCTACGGGCTCTTCGGCTGGTTCGCGAACGTCGCGCTGGCCGTCAACGTCATCCTCATGATCGCCTTCCTCTCCCTGCTGGAAGCGACGCTGACGCTGCCGGGCATCGCGGGCATCGTGCTGACGCTGGGAACGGCGCTGGACGCGAACATCCTCATCAACGAGCGAATCCGCGAGGAAGTGAAGGTCGGCCGAACGCCGATCAGCGCGCTGGAGGCCGGCTACACCAAGGCCTCCGGCACGATTCTGGACTCGAACCTGACCAACCTGATCGCCATGGCCTGCCTCTATGCCTTCGGCTCCGGCCCGGTGAAGGGCTTCGCCGTGACGGTGGCGATCGGCACCATCGTGCAGATGTGGACGGCGACGGTGCTCACCCGCCTGATGGTGGTCTGGTGGTACCGTGCGACCAAGCCGCGCGAGCTGCCGGTGATCGAGCGCCCCGGTCTGAGCCTACTGCAGCGGTTGGCCCGCCCGCTCTTCCGCATCTGCCCGGACGTCACGAAGATCCGCTTCATGCGCGGTGCCCTGATCGGCCTGGCTGTCTCGGCCGTGCTGTCCACCGCCTCGCTGATCGGCGCCTTCTATCCCGGCCTGGAGAAGGGCATCGACTTCAAGGGCGGCGTCCTCATGGAGGTGCGCACCCAGGGCCCGGCGGACCTGAACGTGCTGAGGTCGGCCACGGGCAGCCTTGGCCTCGGCGATGTGGGGCTGCAGCAGTTTGGCGACGACAGCACGCTTCTCGTCCGCCTGCCGGCCCCCGAGGACGAGGCGCAGACCCAGGCCGTGGTGTCGCGCGTGCGCACCGCTCTGGAGCAGGCCTCGCCAGGCCTGCGGATCATGCGGGTCGAGGCCGTCGGCAATCGCGTCTCGGATGAGCTCTTCATGGGCGGCATGATGGCGCTGGGCCTCAGCCTCATCGCGATGCTCATCTACATCTGGGTGCGGTTCGAGTGGCAGTTCGGTGTCGCGGCCATCATCACGCTGATCCTGGATACGACGAAAACCATCGGCTTCATGGTTCTGTTCCAGGTCGAGTTCAATCTGACGACCATTGCCGGCATCCTCACCGTCATTGGCTTCAGCGCGAACGACAAGGTGGTGGTCTTCGACCGGATGCGCGAAAACCTGCGGAAGTTCAAAACGATGCCGCTGCAGGACCTTGTCGATCTTTCCATCAACGAGACCCTGAACCGCAGCCTGGGCACCTCGATGACCCTGCTGCTCTCCGCCCTGCCACTGGCGCTGTTCGGCGGCGATACCCTGGCCGGCTTCGCCTGGGTCATGGTCTTCGGCATCGTGGTGTCGGCGTCGTCCTCCGTCTTCATCGCGGCGCCGATCGTGCTCTACACGGGCCGCGGCACGCTGCGGCGCGGCGAGGCGGATCCGGTGGCTCCCAAGGGCCAGACGGCCATTCGCTGAGGTTCCTGGATTCCCGGCGGAGTTTTTCGCCGGGAATCTGCCTCGCTTATTTATAAAATTTTAAGCTTCAGGCTTTATTTTTGCGGTCGCCGCGACGGTTGCGCACGCCCAGCGTTTAGCTTTCCAAAATGATCATCCTATGTTTGAGATCGCACAGTATTGCGTGTAATCTCTTATCTATGATCGCGGCCACGGACTGTGTCAGGTTTTGAGACGTTTCAGAGCTGGCCGTCCTCCGCCATCGGAGGTGGGCCCCCGCTGGGGCGCGTCCTGATTCTTGCCCAGGACGAAGGGCTGATCCAAGCCGCCTCCCAAACCATCCACCGCCTGCGCGGCCCGATGCCCACCATCCTGCGCTCGCAGGCCGAGGTGATGAGCGCGGTCGTGGGCAACACCACGGGCTTCACCCACATCCTCCTCGAGGATGCGGAGCTTCCCATCCAACGTGCCTTGGTGGATGCGCTGGCCGAGGCCTCGCCCCGCGCCGTCGTCTCCCCCCTCACCCCGCTGGCGGCGCTCTCGGAGAATGGTGATTTCCTCCGGGGACTTCTCGATGGCACACGACCGACCGAGCATACGAGCCTGCGCGCGCATCGCATCACCAGCGCCATGCAGGCGGGCCTCTCCGGCGATTCCCTCCTGCTCCGCTACCAGCCGATCGTCGACACGCACAGCCGCCGCCTGGTCATGGTGGAGGCGCTGGCGCGCTGGCGCAGCGATCCGGTCGCGCTCACACCCGTGAACTTCGTTCCCGCCATGGAGGAAATGGGGCTGTCCAGGATGCTGGGGGCGGCCGTGACGCGGCTCGCGGCCCGCGACCTTTCGCGCCTGCCCGGCAGGCTACCCATCGCCGTCTCGGTCAATCTCTCGGTTCCGGAGATGGAGAAGCGCGACATCGCCGCGTGGCTCGGCACGCAGATCCGCGCGTCCCGGCTGCCACGCCGGCGCATGTTCGTCGAACTCACCGAGACCGCGCCGGTGAAGGATCGTGCCCATCTGGCCCGCTCGATGCGCCGCCTCAATGCCGCAGGGCATGGCGTCATGCTGGACGATTTCCTGCTCGACGATCCCCGGCAGAACCTGCTCCATCTGCCCTTCGCCGGCATCAAGCTGGATCGCTCGCTGGTGCAGTCCCTGCCGCATTCGGCCCGAGCCAGGGAGCAGGTGCGGCGTCTGGCACGCCGGGGCCTGCAACTCACGGCAGAGGGCGTCTCCAGCCCCATGCTGTTCCGGCTTCTGAAGAATCTGGGCGTGACGCGCGCCCAGGGCTTTCTCGTCGGGCGGCCGCTGCCCATCGAGGCGCTGCAGGCCTGGAACAACCGATGGCGGAAGGTTCCGCTCAACAGCCTGAAGGAATAGGCCCGGCTGGAGTGCCAGGCCTCCCTGGCCTCAGCGATAAGCCTCGCCGTAGAGCACCATGATCTCCTCGGCATCGGGGATGCGAGGGTTGTTGCCCGGGCTGCCGGAAGCCAGCGCCTGTTCTGCCATCACCGGCAGCAGTCCGTTCCACTTGTCGGCGCCGATGCCATAGGCGGCCGGCGTGGGGACCTCCAGCTCGGTATTGAGGGCGGTCAGCTCCTCCAGCAGTTTCGCGCCGGCGACTTGGTCGGCATCGCCAGGGGCCGCGCAGCCGATGCAGCGGGCGGCCTCCGCATAGCGCGGAAGCGCATGGTTCAGGCCGAAGCGCGTCACGGCCGGCAGCAGCATCGCGTTGGAAAGCCCGTGCGGCACGTGGAAATGCGCGCCGATCGGGCGCGACATGCCGTGCACCAGCGCCACCGAGGCATTGGAGAAGGCCAAGCCGGCCAGCGTCGCCCCCAGCATCATCGCCTCGCGCGCTGCCGCGTCCTCAGGATCCTTATAGACGCGGCGCAGATGCGGACCGATGAGCCGCATCGCGCGCTCGGCATACATGTCCGACACCGAATTGGCGCGCTTGCTGACATAGGCCTCGAGCGCATGGGTCAGGCTGTCGATGCCGGTATCGGCCTTGGTGCGCGCGGGCACCGTCTTCGTGAGCTCATGGTCCACGAGCGCCGCGAGGGGCAGCGCGCCCAGGCCTGCGATGAGCATCTTCTCGTCGCGCGCGACATCGGTGATGACCGTGAAGCGCGTCGCCTCGCTGCCCGTACCGGCGGTCGTCGGCACGCAGATGACCGGCAGCGCGCCCTGATCGGCGGCGTAGGGCACCTTGAACGTGCTCATGGGCGTGCCGGACGGCGCTGCGGCCAGGATCGCCATGGCCTTGGCCGTGTCCATCGGGCTGCCGCCGCCGAAGCCCACCAGCACGTCGAAATCGCCGGCCTGCAGCACCGCCACGCCCTGCGCCACGACAGTATCGGTCGGGTCCGGCACGGTCTCATGGAAGACGCCGGGCGACATGCCGGCCGCACGCAACGGCTCCAGGCATTTCTCCACCGTGCCGGAGCTGACCATCCAGGGGTCGGTCACGACCAGCGGGCGGGAAAGGCCGAACTGCTTCAGCAGGTCGCCCAGGCGGGAGAGGCTGCCGCCGCCGATGATCATCTGGCGGGGCGCAACGATGGACTGGATCATGGCGGGGAGGTTAGACGCCGCCCGCCGCCGCGGCATAGAGGGCCATTCGCTGCGCGGCCTTTTCCGTGAGCCCGCCGCTGAAATCCAGCCCCGCGGGCGGCAGCTGTCCCGCGAAATGGCAGGCGACGCCGTCGGTCAGCGGCGGATCCTTCTCCTTGCAGATCTGCTGTGTGAAGGGGCAACGCGTGTGGAACCGGCAGCCGGAAGGCGGGTTCAGCGGGCTCGGCAGGTCGCCGCCCAGGGGTTGCACCCTGCCCCGCCGCGCCGGATCCGGATGCGGAATCG
This sequence comes from Roseococcus pinisoli, assembly GCF_018413645.1. Classification (GTDB taxonomy): domain Bacteria; phylum Pseudomonadota; class Alphaproteobacteria; order Acetobacterales; family Acetobacteraceae; genus Roseococcus; species Roseococcus pinisoli. The sequence continues at coordinate 476,288 of NZ_JAHCDA010000002.1, read as the reverse complement.
CCGCCAGCAGCGCGCGCGTATAGGGATGCCGCGGATTGTCGAAGAGCTCGCGCTTTTCCGCGACCTCCACGATCCGGCCCAGATACATCACCGCGATCCGGTCCGCGACGTGCTTCACGACCGCGAGGTCATGGGCGATGAAAAGATAGGAAAGGCCGAGCCGCTGCTGCAGGTCGCGCAGCAGGTTCACCACCTGCGCCTGGATGGACACGTCCAGCGCCGAAACCGGCTCGTCGCAGACCACCAGGTCGGGCTCGACCGCCAGGGCCCGCGCGATGCCGATGCGCTGCCGCTGCCCGCCCGAGAATTCATGCGCGTAGCGTTGCGCGTGATAGGGCGCGAGGCCGACCAGCTTCAGCAACTCCTCGACGCGTGCGCGGCGGGAGGCGGCGTCGCCGATATTGTGGACCTCCATCGGCTCCATGATGGTCTGACCCACCGTCAGCCGCGGGTTGAGCGAGGCGTAGGGATCCTGGAAGACGATCTGCGCACGGCGCCGGAACGCCTTCAGCGTGGCGCCGCCCAGCTTCGTGATGTCCGTGCCCTCGAAGCTGACGCTGCCCGTGCTGGGCTCGATCAGCCGCAGCACCAGCCGTGCGGTGGTCGACTTGCCGCAGCCGCTTTCGCCGACCAGCGCCAGGGTCTCGCCGCGCTTCAGCGTGAAGGAGACGCCGTCGACCGCACGCACCACGCCGACCTGCTTCGCGCGGATCAGGCCCTTGCGGACGGGATAGTGCTTGGCGAGGTTCTCGACCTCGAGGAGCGTTCCGCCGTCGCCCGACCGGTTCACGCCGCTCATGCCGCAACGCTCTCTTCGACGGGGGCGCGGAGGCAGGCGGCCTCGTGGCCGGCGGTGATCTCACGCAGCAGCGGCACCTCAGCGCGACAGGCATCGATGGCGAAGGGACAGCGGGGATTGAAGCGGCAGCCGGGCGGTAGCGCGAAGGGGGGTGGAACCGTGCCCTGAATGGCCAGCAGCCGCTCGCGATCCTCATCCAGGCGCGGGATGCTGCCCAGCAGTCCCAGCGCATAGGGGTGCTGCGGATCCTCGAAGAGCGCGCGCGCCGTGGTGCGCTCGACGACGCGGCCCGCATACATCACGGCGACGTCATCGGCCATTTCGGCGATCACGCCGAGGTCATGGGTGATGAGGATGATGGACATTCCCGTCTCGGCCTGCAGGTCTCGCAGCAGGTCCAGGATCTGCGCCTGCACCGTCACGTCCAGGGCCGTGGTCGGCTCGTCGGCGATGAGCAGGCGCGGGGAGCAGGCCAGCGCCATGGCGATCATCACGCGCTGACGCATGCCGCCGGAGAGCTGGTGGGGATATTCGTCGAACCGCCGCTCCGGCGAGGGGATGCGCACCCGCTCCAGCGCCGCGATCCCGCGCTCGCGCAGTTCCGCCTTGCTGGCCTTGGGCTCATGGACCCGGATGCCCTCGGTGATCTGGAAGCCCACCGTGTGCACGGGGTTCAGCGAGGTCATCGGCTCCTGGAAGATCATGCCGATGTCGCGGCCACGCACCTTGCGCATCTCGTTGTTGGAGAGGCCGGCGAGGTCCCTTCCCTCCAGCAGCACCCGCCCGGAGGCGATGCGGCCTGGATGGGCGATCAGCCGCATGATCGACAACGACAGCACCGACTTGCCGCAGCCGCTCTCCCCCACGATGCCGAGCGTCTTGCCGTGCTCGACCTCGATCGACACGCCATCGACGGCGGTCACGTCGCCGCCCGAAGTGCGGAAGACGGTGCGGAGATCCTGGACCTGGAGCAGCGGCTGGCCGCCGCCCCCCGGCGCTGCCTGCGACATCACAGCCACTTGAACGTCGGCGCCGCGATCTTGTCGACCGGTCGATGCGCCCAGTCCTGCTGCGGCGCCTTGGCCACGACGCGCTTCTGCGCCTCGGAGAGCGCCAACGCCGCGGCCTGGAAGTCCATGGTCAGCACCTTGCCGTCGCCCACAACCTTCAACCCATCCACATAGACATCGCGGATGGCACGATCGCCGGCGGCGTAGATCAGCGCGCGCACCGGATCATGGTTGGGCTGCATGCGCGGATGCTGCGCATCCACCAGCACGAAATCGGCGCGGCAGCCGGGCGCGAGACGCCCGATATCGTCGCGCCCGAGGGCCCGCGCGCCGCCGATGGTGGCGGCATCGAAGATCTCGGAGGTCGTGGTGGTCCGCGGATCATTCGCCTGGGTACGGGCGAGATAGGCGACCAGCCGGAGCTCATCCACCATGTTGTGCGGATAGGTGTCCGTGCCCACGCCCATGTTCACGCCGCTGCGGCGATAGCGGCCGAAGTCGCGCAGCGTGATACCGCGCCGCGCGAAGACCGTCGGGCAATGCGCGACCGTGGTCCCCGTCTCGGCGAGGATCGAGATGTCCCGCTTCGTGTGCCACGGCGTGCTCGGATGGTCGTCGAGGAAGATGCCGTGGCCGATGATCGCCTTCTCGTCGAGCAGGCCCATCTCGTGCAGCCACTGGATGGGCGTGAAGCCATGGCGGCGCGTGATCTCGTGGAATTCCACGACGGATTGCGCCGCGTGGATCTGCCAGGAAATGCCGCGGGCCTTGGCCTCGGCCCGGCTGTCCCGCAGGAGCTCCGGCGCACAGGTGTCGATCTGCGCGGGGCAGGCCATGCCGAAGAGGCGGCCGGAGGGATGCTGCTCGGCGCGCTGGATGAGGGTGAAGGCCTCCTCCATCGCCTTCACGCCGGCGGCCTCGTCCCATTCGTATTCGACGACGTGGCCGTTCTTCGTGAACCACCGCGCCGACTTGAACATCGGCGCGATGCAGACGCGCATGCCGGAATCGGCCAGCAGGTCGAGCCAGCCCGGATGCGCCATGGAGAGGTCCGCCAGCGTCGTGACGCCGCTCAGCAACAGCTCGGACAGCGCCACGCGCACGCAATCAGGCACCGCCTCGGCATCGGTCCGGAAGATCGGCATGTATTCGTAGAGCGAGGAATTATAGAGGCCGGGACTGCCGATCTCGTCGATCAGCCCCTTGTTCATCGGCTCGCTGCTCGGATGCGAGTGGATGTTCACGAGCCCGGGCATGACCATGAGGCCACTACCCGAGATCACTTCGTCCGCCACGCCCTCGTAGCCTCGGCCGACGAAGCGCAATACCCCGCCTTCGAAGGCGACGTCGCCCCCCGGAAGATAGGCGTGGCGCTTCTCAGCGGCGTCCCAGGCGACGACGAGATCGGCGCCTTTGATGAGCGTGACGGTCATGGCAGCGACTCCCTTAGTTCAGCGAACGACGCGCAGGTCGAGGCCCTTGTAGATTCCGATTCCGTAGAGGCCGTGCGCCCGCACGCCCTCGACGCGATTGGTCGAGAAGACGGAGAGTTGCAGGCGCGCCAGCGTCAGCCAGGGCGCCTCCTCGGCCATCTGCCGCTGGACATTGGCCACCGCCGCCGTGCGCGCCGCCGGATCCGTGCCGCGCCGGGCTTCCTCGAGCCAGCCATCGGTCTGCGGGCTGTTCCAGTTCATGCGGTTGGGCGTGGGCCGGCTGGCGCTGTGCCAGTAGAGGGACAGCGCATCCGTGGTGGAGATGTACGGGTAGCTCATCATGAACGCCCCGAACTCCTGGGTCGCGAGACGGCCCCAGGCCACGGTCGCATCAAACAGCTGCACCCGCATCTCGATGCCGACCTGGCGCAGACCCTGCTGAATGATCTCAGCGGAGCGCTGATTGGCGAGGTTGTTGATCGCATAGAAGAGGAAGGTGGCGCGCTGGCCGTCCTTCACTCGGACACCGTCGGAACCGACACGCCAGCCCGCCTCGTCGAGCGTGCGCCGGGCGGCCGCGGGATCATAGTTCGGCACCATCGCGTCGGACTGCGCATCATAGTCCAGCGCGTTCGGGTTGATCAGGTTGCGTGCCGGCATGGCATTGCCCGACCAGACGGCGCGGACGAGGCCGGCACGATCCACCGCCATATGCGCGGCGCGACGGATGGCAGGATCGCTCACCACGGGCTGATCGACCTTGAACCCCATGAAGGCATCCCAGAAGTAGTTGGGCTGCGTCGCCACGCGGATGGTCGGAACGCGGCGAAGCGTCGCCCAGAAGGCTTCCGGGATATACTGGGTGATATCGGCCTGACCGGCCTGCAGCGCCGCGACGCGCGCGGCGGCTTCCGGGATCACGCGCCAGACGATGCGCTCGACATGGGCCGGGCCGCGGTTCTCGAGGGACGGCGGACCCCAGCGGTAGTTGGGGTGGCGCGTCAGCACCATTTCGGTGCGGGGCGTCCAGCTGGACCAGCAGAAAGGTCCCGTGCCGTTGAAGCCCTGAACGCCGAAATTGTCGCCCAGGCGCTCCACCGTCGCGCGGTCGAGGATCGAGCCGAAGAACTGGCTGAGCTGGGGAAGCAGCTCGCCGAAGGGCTCGTTCAGCTCGTACTCGACCGTGTAGGGGTCGACCGCGCGAACCTCCTTCACATTGCCCGCGCGCCAGGCGACGGGCGAGGCGACGCGCGGCGTGGTCCGGCCAATCCAGCGGTTGATGCTGAACACCACGTCATCGGAGGTGAGCGGCTTGCCGTCGCAGAAGGTGACGTCGCGGCGCAGATGGAAGGTATAGGTCTTGCCGTCGGGGCTCACTTCCCAGCGCTCGGCGAGGCCGGGCTGAACCGTCCGCATGTCGAAGTCCATGTTGACCAGCGTGTCGGACATCATGGAGACGACCTCGCCGCCGGCCAGCGCCGTCGAGCGATGCGGATCGTAACGATCGCTGTCGATCTCGCGCATGATCGTGATCTGGTTGCGCGGCTGCGTCTGCGCCTGCGCCGTCACGGTGACACCCAGGGCGGCCAGACCGCCCATCGCTACACGTCGCCAATTCTTGAGCATATTTCCTGTCTCCCAGTAAATTTCCGAACCCTCAGGTCCGGCGGTTCAGATCCGCAGGCGCGGGTCGAGTGCGTCGCGCAGCGAGTCTCCCAGCAGGTTGAAGGCCAGCACGATGGCGAAGATCCCGAGCGAGGGGATCACGCTGATATGCGGCGCGATGAAGAGGAAGTTGCGGCCCTGTGCCGCCATGGCGCCGAGCTCGGCCATCGGCGGCTGCGCGCCCAGCCCGAGGAACGACAGTGCGGAACCCAGCAGGATCACCTGCCCCAGCCGCAGCGTGGAGAAGACGAAGATCGCCGAAAGGCAGTTGGGCGCGAGGTGCCGGAAGATCAGCCGGGTATCGCTCATGCCGATGGCCCGCGCGGCCTCGATGTAGTCGAGCCCCATCACCACCAGGGCGGAGCCGCGCACGATGCGCGCCATCAGCGGCACGGTGGCGATGGAGAGCGCGATGATGACCGAGGTCAGCCCCGGCCCGAAGATCGCCGCCAGCGCGAGGCCGAAGAGGATCGCCGGGAAGCTGAGCAGGATGTCCATCAGGCGCATCAGCAGCCCGTCCACCCGGCGGTAGAAGGCCGCGATGAAGCCGATCACGGCGCCGATCGTGCCGCCGATGACCAGCGAGGCGAGGCCCATGCCGAGCGTGACACGCAACCCGTAGAGCATGCGCGACAGCATGTCCCTGCCCTGCCCGTCCGTGCCGAACCAATAGGCGGCCGAAGGGGGCGACATGATCTCCATCAGGTCGGTGTCGAAGGGATCACGCGGGGCGATCAGCGGCGCGAAGATCGCCGCCAGCAGGATCAGCACCACGAAGACGAGGCTGATGGCCCCGCCCGTGTCCCGCATCAGCATGCGGAAGACGGAAGGCCGGCGCGGCGCCTGGCTGGCGGCGGGAATGGTCGTGGCGCTCATGACTGCCTCACGCGAGGATCGAGGACCGCGTAGAGCAGGTCGACAACGAGGTTCACGAGGATGAAGCCCGCGCTCAGCACGATGATGGTGCCCTGGGCCATGGGGAAATCGGCCGAGAGGATGGCCCCCACCGCCAGGCGGCCGACGCCGGGCCAGGAGAAGATGGTCTCCGTCACCACCGCGCCGCCCAGCAGGAAGCCGATCTGCAGGCCGATCAGCGTGACCACGGGGATGAGCGCGTTGCGCAGCGCGTGCCGGCTCACCACCAGGTGTTCGGGCAGGCCCTTGGCGCGCGCCGTGCGGACATGCTCGGCCGAGAGCGTGTCCACCACCGCGGTGCGCGTCATGCGGGCCACCGGCCCTATGAAGACGCCGCCCAGGGTGATGGCCGGCAGGATCACGGCGAGCAGCCCATCCAGCGTCCACAAGGGTCCTCCCCGCCCGGTGAAGGGCAGCAGGTTCCACTGAAAGCCGGCGAACCAGATCAGCACCAGGCCCAGGAAGAAGACCGGCACCGAAACGCCGACGATGCTCACCGCCATGATCGCCTTGTCGAGCAGCGAGCCGCGCCAATAGGCACCAAGCGTACCCAGCAGGATGCCCGTCGGGATCGACCAGATGAGCGCCGCCAGCATGAGTTCCAGCGTCGGGCCGATCGTGTTGCCGAGCTCCTCCGTCACCGCGACGTTGTTGATGATCGACACGCCCAGGTCACCCTGCGCGAGCCGCCCGAGATATTTCAGGAACTGGAGATAGATCGGCTGGTCGAGGCCGAGCTCCGCGCGGATCTCCGCGATCACCTCTGCCGACGCCTGCGGCCCCGCACGGACCGTCGCCGGATCCGTGGGAACCACCTGCATCAGCAGGAAGCCGATCAGCAGCACACCGAAGAGCACCGGGATCGCGAGGCCGATGCGATGCAAAGCATGGCGCAGCATCAGGCGAAGGCCCCGTGACGGTCGAAGATGGGAACGCCGCCACGCAGCGTGAGGTCCGTCTCGATCTGCAGGTACTCCTCCGGCGCGACTTCAGTGATGTCGCGCGAGAGGACGGCGATATCCGCATCCATGCCGGGCTCGAGCGTGCCGCGCACGCCCTCGGCGAAGGTCGAATGGGCGCCGCACCACGTGTAGCAATGCAGCGCCTGCTGGAGGGACAGCCTCTCTTCGGCACCCAGGACCGTCCCCCGGTTCGTCTTGCGCGTGACCATGGTGAAGAGGTTGGCGAAGGGATCGACCGTGGAGACGGGGGAGTCGGACGAGGCGGCCGGGTGATGCCCCTCCTCCAGCCAGGTCCGCATCGGGTAGGCCGCCTCGGTGCGGGCAAGGCCGAGGTTCTTCACGTAGAGATCGCCGAATTCGTACATGAAGACCGGCTGCGGCACGGGCAGGATGCCGCGCGCCTTCATCCGCCGTCGCTGATCCTTGGTGATGAAGCCGCAATGCTCGATCCGGTGGCGGCGCTCGGGCGTGGCACCCGCCTCCTCCATGCCGGTCAGGACCTGCTCGATCGCCGCGTCGCCGATGGCGTGGATATCGAGCTGCCAGCCCTGCTCGTGATACTTCTTCAGCAGGGCGTGGATGGTATCGGTCGGGAAGGTGAAGACGCCCGTGCCGCCGCCTGCGCTCGCGAGGTAAGGCTCGAAGAACGCCGCCGTGAGGCCGCCCGCGCTGCCATCGGCAAAGACCTTCGCAGCACCCCAGCGCAGCAGCGCGTCAGGGTCGCCGCCGGTCTGCCAGGGGCGCATGCCGGCCTCCCAGGCCTTGTCGCCGATCCCCTCGGGATTGCCGGCCAGCACGAGCCACATGCGCTGCAGGCAGCGGTTGTCGCGCGCCGCGCGCTCGAAAGCGGCTACCTCGGCAAGGTCGGCCGTCATGCCGACATTCATGTCGGTCGCCGAGGCGAAGCCGAGGGCGGCCAGGTGACGGCCGGCAGCCTCGATCGCGTCGACCATCCGGTCTTCGCTCGGCTCGGGCATCGCCGCCTTGATGAGGCTGAGCGCGCGCTCCTGGATGAGGCCGGTCAGCGCGCCGTCGCGCTTCTCGATCACGCCGCCCTCGGGCTCGGGCGTGTTGTGGCCGATGCCTGCCGCCCGCAGCGCCGCCGTGTTGGCGACGCCCATATGACCGCAGGTCCGCACGATGAAGACGGGATGGTCCGGTACCGCGGCGTCGAGCTCTCCCACCGTGGGATGCCGGCCAATGTCGAGCGCCGCGTGATCGTAGCCACGGCCCACCACCCATTCGCCCTTGGGCCGCGTGGCGGCGGCGGCGCGCAGCCGGGTCCGGACCTCGTCCAGCGAGCGGACTTCCTCGGCACGCAGATTCACCATCGAGAGGCCGAGCCCGAAGGGCAGCAGATGCATATGCGCTTCGTTGAAGGCGGGAATGGCGGCACGGCCCCCGAGATCCACGCGTCGCGTGTCAGGGCCCGCCAGCGCCTCGATCTCCCAGCGCCGGCCCACGGCGAGGACCTTGCCGCCGCCAATCGCCATCGCTTCGGCTACGCCGCCGGCGAGGCCACGGAAAACCGTTCCGCCGGTGAAGATCGTCTCTACGATCAATTTTTGGTTCCCGTTTCCTGTTGGGGAGGATCGTCGTGTGCCCTCCTCCGCGCGTCAACCGCGACAATGGAACCTTCGACACGGCGATGTCCCGCGTGGCAGGCTTCTTGGGCAACCGGGAGAGCGTCTTGCCGTCCGCTTGGGCAGACCGGGCATTCGGCACTCGCATCAAGAACAGGAAAACGAAACGCCATGTATCGCCGCGCGCTTCTCGCCGCCTCCGCCCTTCTGCCGGCCGCCGCACAGGCCCAGAATGCGGGCGGCTTCACACCGCAAAATCCGGAATGCATCGCCGGCGCGGCACCGGGCGGCGGCTTCGACATTTCCTGCCGGCTGACGGCGCGGATGTTGAACGAGACGGGCATCGTCGGCCCTTCGATCCGGACTCAAAACATGCCGGGCGGAATCGGTGCGGTGGCGATCAATCACATCAATGCACAGCGGCGCACCGATCCGAATGTGATCGTGGCCGTCTCCACCGGTTCGTGGGTCAATATGGCGACCGGGCGCTTCGGCCGCTTCGGCGAGAACGACGTGCGCTGGATCGGCGCGATCGGTGCGGATTACGGCGTCATCGCCGTGAAGAAGGACAGCCCCTACGCCACCTTGACCGATCTGGTGACGGCACTGCGCGCGAATCCGGGCGGCGTGCCGATGGGCGCGGGCGGCGCGGTGGGCAGCCAGGACTGGACGAAGGCCGCCCTCGTCGCCCGCGCCGCCGGGGTCGATCCGCGCCGCATGCGCTACGTGCCCTTCGAGGGCGGCGGCCAGGCGCTCGCCGCGCTGCTCGGCGGCCATATCCAGATGGCGCCCGTCGATGCCTCCGAGGCGCGCGGGCAGTTCGAGGCGGGCGAGATCCGTCTGCTCGCCGTCCTCGCCGCCGAGCGGCTGCCGGGCACGCTGTCCAGCGTGCCGACGGCCAAGGAACAGGGTTTCGACGCCGAATGGCCCATCGTGCGCGGTTTCTACGGCCCGCCGCAAATGCCCGACGCGGCCTATAATTTCTGGGTCAACGCGCTGCGCCGCCTCACCGCGCATCCCGACTGGCCGGACCAGCGGGCCGCGCAGGGCCTCTTCGAATTCAACCTGGTGGGCGCCGAATACGAGGCGCTGGCGAAGCGCCGGACCGCGGAGTTCCGGCAGCTCGCGCGGGATGTGGGCCTCGTCAGCCAGTGAGCCCGGAGGGTCCGCGTCTCTCGGCCGATCGCCTGCTGGGCGTGGCGCTGATCGTCATCGCCGGGCTGACGCTGTGGTCCGCCCAGTCACTGGTCGTGGCCTTCGCGGCCGATCCGCTGGGGCCCAAGGGATTTCCTTCCGCCGTCGCCACGATCCTCGCGGTCTGCGGGGCCTTGCTGCTGTTTGGTCGCGGGCTACCCTTCGCCTGGCCTGAGCGGCGGGCGGCGCCCTTCCTGCTGCTGGTTGTCATGGCCGCCTATGCCCTGCTGCTCGAGCCGCTGGGCTTCCTCCTTGCCACTGCCGGCCTCGCCCTCGGCGTGGCGCTGCTCTTCGGCGCGCGCCTCTGGATGGCCCTGCTCACCAGCGCCGCGACGAGCGCCGCGCTCTGGGCGCTGTTCGACAAGCTGCTGGACCTGCCACTGCCCAAGGGAATCCTCGGCGCATGATGGAGACCTTCTCCGCCCTCGGCGGCGGCTTCACCGTGGCGTTGACGCCGATGAACCTGGCGCTCGCCTTCCTCGGCTGCATCATCGGCACGGCGATCGGCGTGCTGCCCGGCATCGGGCCGCTGAATGCCATCGCGCTGCTGCTGCCGTTCTGCCTCGCCCTGCGCTTGCCGCCCGAAAGCGCGCTGATCCTGCTGGCCGCGGTCTATTACGGCTCGGGCTATGGCGGCCGCATCACCGCGATCCTGCTGAACATGCCAGGCGAGCCCTCTGCCGTGCTGACGACGCTGGACGGGCATCCGCTCGCCAAGCAGGGCCGCGGCAGCGCGGCGCTGGCCATCTCGGGCATCGGCAGCTTCGTGGGCGCCACGCTCTCCGTGATCCTGATGAGCTTCCTTTCGGTGCCGCTGGCGCGGATCGCCGTCTCCTTCTCGCCGGCCGACTATGTCGCGCTGATCGCCTTCGCGCTGTCGCTGCTGGGCGCCGTCGGCGGGGCCTCGGCGCCCAAGGCCTGGGCCGCGGGTTGCCTCGGCATCCTGCTGGCGCTTGTCGGCGTGGATTCAGGCACGGGGGTGGAGCGCTTCACCGCGGGCTCCATCGAGCTGCTGGGCGGCATCGACTTCACGGTCCTCGCGGTCGGGCTTTTCGCGATCGGCGAGATCCTGCTGCTGATCGAAACGAAGCTCCGGACCGAGGCCGCGAAGCTCGGCAAGGGCCAGCGGCTGACCTTCCGGGAGCTGGTCTTCTGCCTGCCCGCCATGCTGCGCGCGACGGGCATCGGCTTCGTCATCGGCGTGCTGCCGGGCGCCGGCGCCTCGGTGGCCTCCGCCCTCTCCTACACGGCGGAAAAGCGCCTGCACGAAAGCGAGGGTACCTTCGGCAAGGGCGACCTCCGCGGCGTGGCGTCGCCGGAGACGGCGGATAATGCGGCGCAGATCGGCAACCTCGTGCCCATGCTCTCGCTCGGCATCCCGGGATCCGGGACGACGGCCGTGCTGTTGGGCGCGCTGCTCATGTACAACATCACGCCGGGCCCCCTGCTCTTCACGCAGCGGCCGGATGTGGCCTGGGGCCTCATCGCCTCGATGTATATCGGCAATGCGATGCTGCTGCTGTTGAACCTGCCGCTGGTGGGGATCTTCGCGCGGCTGCTGACGGTCCCGGCCTGGGTGCTCTACCCGGGCGTCCTCGCGCTCAGCTTCGCCGGCGTCTATGCGGTCAGCAATTCGGCTTTCGACCTGCTGATGGCCATCGGCTTCGGCGTCATGGGCTGGCTGTTCCGCAAGCTGGACGTGCCGCTGGTGCCCATCGTGCTGGGCTTCGTGCTGGGCCGCATGCTGGAGGACAATCTGCGCCGCGCGCTGTCGCTTTCCGACGGCAACGTAGCGGAGCTCCTGGTCTCACCGGTTTCCATCGCGCTCTGGGTCATGACCCTGGTCGCGGTGCTTTGGCCGCTGCGGGCGCGGTTGGTCCCGCGCCGCGCCGTCGCCTCCTGAGCCGACCTACCCCTGCAGGAAGGGGTTGGTCCGCCGCTCGGTGCCGAAGTCAGAGCTCGGCCCATGGCCGCAGACGAAGCCGATCTCGTCGCCGAGCGGCAGGAGCTTCGTCTTGATGGCGTTGATCAACGCGTCGTGGTCGCCATAGGGAAAGTCGGTCCGGCCGATCGAGCCCTGGAACAGCACGTCGCCGACGAAGGCCACGCGCAGCGCCGTGCTCACATAGACGAGGCTGCCCGGCGAATGGCCCGGGCAATGCAGCACCGCGAATTCCGCACCGCCGATGGTGACGGTATCGCCTTCGTCGAGCCAACGGTCGGGCACGAGGTTGCGCGAGCCGTCGAGCCCATAGGCGCGGCCCTGCTGCTCCAGATGGTCGAGCAGCATCTTGTCACCGAGCTGCGGGCCGATGACCTCGATACCGGTCCGCTCGCGCAGTTCGTCGGCGCCGCCGGCATGATCGATATGGCCGTGGGTCAGCAGGATCTGCACCAGCTTCAGGCCGAGCTTGTCGACCTGCGCCAGGATCTGGCCGACATCGCCGCCCGGATCGATGACGGTCGCTTCCTTGGTCGTGTCGTCCCAGACCAGCGTGCAGTTCTGCTGGAAGGGGGTCACGGGGATGATTCCAGCCTTGAGGGCCATGGGGTGCTCCGGAAACGCCGGACTCCCGGTTATCACCCGGGCAGCCGGATCGCCACCCTCAGCCCGCCTTCCTCGCGATTGTGCAGCGTCACCTCCCCCCCATGGGCGCGCAGGATGCTGCGCGCGATTGTAAGGCCGAGGCCGGTGCCGCCCGTCTCGCGGTTGCGGCTTCCCTCGATCCGCTGGAAGGGCTGGAAGACCTTCTCGTGCGCGGCCTCGGGGATGCCGGGGCCCGTATCGTCCAGCAGCATGACCACGCTCTCGCCCCGGCGATCCAGGGTCAGCCGCGCGGCATCGCCATACTTCAGGGCGTTGCCGACGAGGTTGGAGAGCGCCCGCTTCAGCGCCATGGGCCGGACGCGCAGCACCAGATGCTCGGGCCCCTCGAAGGCGATTTCCTCGGCGTGCTCCGGGCTGGCATCGGCCGCCTCATCCAGCACGGTGCGGGCCAGGCTCGCGAGGTCGACGGAGCTGGCCGGCTCATTGGCCGCATCGTCCCGTGCGAAGGCCAGGGTAGAGGCGATCATCGCCTCCATCTCCGCGAGGTCGGCCAGCATCTTGGCCCGCTGCTCGTCGTCGTCCAGGAACTCGGCACGCAGGCGCAGCCGGGTGATGGGCGTGCGCAGGTCGTGGCTGATGGCGGCTAGCATCTGCGTACGGTCGGCCACGAAGCGCCGGATATTGGCGGCCATGGTGTTGAAGGCCGCCGCCGCGGTGGCGATCTCCTCCGGCCCGGTTTCGGGCAGCGCCGGCGCATTCACATCGCGGCCCAGCCTCTCGGCCGCAGCCGCCAGATCCGCCACCGGCCGCGTCAGCCGCCGCACGCCCCACCAGACCAGCAGCGCCGCCGTCACCGACATGGCGATGAAGGCGATCAGGAAGGTGTCCGAATGCCAGGGCCGCGGATGCGGATGCCGGAAGGTCAGGTTCAGCCAGCCCTGGTCCGGGAAGCGCATGGAGACGGCGAAGCTGTGCGGCCCGAGCTGGCCGGAATGGATCTCTGTTGCCCGGTAGCGCCTGGGCGGCGCGGGCAGCGTCCCGGGCGCTGCGGTGTCCAGCCGGAAATGCCGCGCCATCTCGATCGGGATCGGGCGCAGGTTGCGCGGCGTGGTCGCCTGGGCGTCGTAGGAGGCGATCAGCGTCGAAGGCAGGTCGGCCTCGGCGATGATCGTCGCGCGGCGCTCGGGCGGCGAGATGATCAGCGCGCGCCAGAGGTTGAAGGACCGCACCGCATTCTCGCGTGCCTCCGAGGCCCGCTGCAGCTCGACGCGGTCGAAGGCATGGATGGTGAGGCCCAGCGCCTGCACGGCCATCAGGCCCAGCAGGAGCACCAGGGCCGTGCGCCCCCCCAGGCTGGCCGGCCAGAAGCGCCGCGCGAGGCCGGACAGCACTCAGGCGCGCTCGACGGTCGCGGAGAGCACGTAGCCGCCGCCGCGCACCGTCTTGATGACCGAGGGGTTCCGCCCGTCATCCTCCAACTTGCGGCGCAGGCGGGAGACCGCGACGTCGATCGCGCGGTCGAAGGGCCCAGGCTGCCGGTTGTGCAGCAGGTCCATGAGCATGTCCCGCGTCAGCACGCGGTTGGCGCGCTCGAGCAGCGTGGTCAGCAGCTCGTATTCGCCGCCTGTCAGCGGCACCTCCGCGCCCTGCGGGTTCAGCAGACGCCGACGGGAGGTTTCCAGCAGCCAGCCGGCGAAGCGGAGATTGGCGCCGGAATCCTCGGCAGGTCCCGCAGCCTCGCCGCCATTCTGGGCCCGGCGCAGCACGGCGCGAATCCGCGCCAGGAGCTCGCGGGGGTTGAAGGGCTTGGCCATGTAGTCGTCGGCCCCGAGCTCGAGGCCGACGATGCGATCGGTCTCCTCGCCCATGGCCGTGAGCATGACGATGGGCACGTTGGACTGGCTGCGCAGCCAGCGCGCAACGTCGAGGCCGGATTCGCCGGGCAGCATGAGGTCGAGCACCACCAGGCTGTAGCGCGCGAGCGGCCAGACCCGCCGCGCATCACGAGCGTCGCGGGCCAGCGTCACCCGCAGGCCCTGCTTCTCCAGGAAGCGCCCGAGGAGCTCGCGGATCTCGCGATCGTCGTCGACAACAAGGATGTGGGGGGCAGGTTCCATACGCATCATGTTACAACTGCCCCGGATTTCATTGGGTGGCCAATTGTAACAACCCGTACCGTTTCCGCCCTCCTCAGTGACCGTCGCATATCGCGCAGGTCCACCGATGGCTTCCTGCCCCGTCTCGGTGGCTTGGGCATCAACGGCTTGACCTGCGCCCACTCCTCATCCGTCAGATCAGATGGGTAGCGTTTCCCTCTCGGGTCCACATCCGAGTTTGAATAACCTCATCCACGACGCACCAACCCATTCTCAAACAGTCACTAACCAATGCGTCGGCACTGTAGCTCAGATTTTCTGAAAGCCGGCGTAACCATCGAACTGATGCGCGGTCTGGCTCATAGGCTGCAATCGTTCGGCAGCGGAAATCTCATGAGCAGCACAGGCCGTGATGAAAATAAATAGCCAGGCAACATTATCAACCAATCCATTTCATGCCGCTCCACTTTCCTAGATATTTAAAAAGTTTATTGGACATCAACATCCCATAAAGGTAACCAGGACTATAATACGCAGGTTCTTTATTAAAGAAATCTTGCATTTTTAATTTCGCAAATTTGAAATCATTTTCAATAAGTTGAATAGCATTCTCTTCTTCCAGTGCAGCAAGATAACAAAAGACCACGTGTTCAGAGCAGAATAAGCCAAATTCTCCTCCACTTAATGTTTTTTCTATAACCGCGTTCAATCTATTTTTATTTTTACTTTCAACAATAGATGGAAATAAAGAAGACACTGCACCTTTTCCATTATATACTATTTTATTGCCTAGAAATGTTAATTTAGAATTTACCTCATCGGCGGCCATTGCAACTTGTCTGTAATTGCAGCGGAAAACTGCATATGTATATGTCGAATTTTCCCCAGAAAGGCTGTGTTGCTGTAGGCCTTTCCCGTTCATTTCGGCGATCATGGTGCTCGAAGTGGCTAACCCGGCATGCGTCCAGAGACTATGATCTCCAGCCAAAATACTCTGCCCAATATTTATTGCGTTATTAACCAAAGTACCGTCCGCCATTTTTACAAGTATATCGCCAGCTTCTAAATTTCCTACTGACGGCGTGGTTGGGGTCGTGAAAAACCGATCCCGGATAAGTGAAGTAATCTTATAGTTCGGCGTAACTTTATATATATACTTAAGGTCCACGACACACTCCCCGACATTTTTCGGCATGCATGCTATCAACCCTAGGTTGAATGTTCTATAAAAAATTACCTTTAAAATCTTTTTGCAATAAAATTATATGCAAATAAAGTTAATGACTTAATCTGCATCGAAGTAGTTAGGATTAGCACTGCATCATCAAAGCAATAACCGTAGACGGGCTCTCCTGCCTGGCCGCACCTCCCCCTAGCGGCACCTATCCGTGCCCCGTCCAGTGGCGAACAGCCTATCCTTTTTGCCACTGCCTCCCCCCATGGTGGGATTAAGTCTGACTGACTTGGCGCCGATATGTGGGTTCTCGGCCATTGGTATTTGGCATGCCAATATCTGTCCTCGGCTAATACTTTTCCTCCTCAATGACTGTTGAGAATTCAGCGATGGGTGATCCTACGCAGGAGGAGGGCGCTCATGACGAGATGAATCACGGCTTCTGAGACGTCGAAGCGTTGCTCGTAATCTCGGATGAGGCAGCGCCATCGGATCATCCAGCCGAAGATCCGCTCCACCCCCCAGCGTCGTGGGAGGATGTGAAATCCCTTTGGATCTGAGCGCCTCACGATCTCGACAACGAAGTCGAGGAGGCCGCCTTGTCCATCAGTCTCGTTCGATCGTAGCCCGCCTCCGCCAATAGGTGCCTGAGCCACGGCCAGCGCTTGCGGATGGCGGGCAGGATTGCCTGGGCGCCGGCACTGTCCGACACATCGGCCGGGGTGAGATGGACCATGAGCAGCCGCCCATCGGTGTCCACGGCGACATGGCGTTTGCGTCCGACGATCCGCTTGCCGCCGTCATAGCCGCGCACCTCGGCGAAGGGGGCTTTCACCGTCTGGCTGTCGAGAACCCCGCCGCTGGGCTTGCCTCCCGCCCCGCCGCCCCGCGATCCAGCATCCGCCAGCCACCGCCCGAGCGCGCCAGATAGCGGATCGCGTTCAACAGCTCGCGCAGGTCCACCGATGGCTTCCTGCCCCGTCCCGGTAGCTTGGCGGCTCGACCTGCGCCCCCTGCTCACCCGAAGATCAGACGGGCAGCGCTTCGTCTTGCGGGCAATCTCGGCCATCCGGCGGCGCGTCTCTCGGGTCCATATTCCGAGCTTGAATCACCTCATCCACGACGCGCCAACCCGTTCTCAAACAGTCATTAAGAGGAGACGATCGACCGCGCTCCGGGTGATATCGCTATAGGTCAATCCTCCGATAACGGGTTTCAGGCCGGTGTTGATGATGGTCCGATTGCCGGCGAACATTGCGCCTTTCCGACGCTGAATGCGTTCTGGCTCGTGGGCGTGTGCCCGCTTCTCGCCAAGCGCTTTCGCATCAAGCTCGTCAACGATCGCGTCGGTCGCATGGCTGAAGGTGGGTTGACCGCCTTGCGTAGCACCACGGACGCGCCCGTGGCGGCTATCCCAAACAGCTTGTCTTTCAGCGAGACGGCCGCAAAAGCTGCTTGGGTAATTTCGATTTTCTTCGTCGAGACGAGCTTTTTCACCCCGTCCGCCATCGTGATCTCGGCGTCGACGACTGGGCTAGCCCCTCGCCGGAACTGCACCAGTCGGATTGCGGGGTCGACGGGATGCGGAGTAAAGACGGTTCGCTGCGTCATGACGCGCACGCGGGTGTGGCGGAATTGGTCCACGCAGGAGACTCAAAATCTCCCGGTCGCAAGACCTTGCCGGTTCGAGTCCGGCCACCCGCACCATCTGGCCAGACCCCGAGCCGCCGCGGACCTTCCGATGATGGCTATTCCGCCGCGCTGGCCCGCACGGGCAGGCGCCAGTTCGGCCGCACGAAGTGGCAGGTATAGCCGTTCGGAATCCGCTCCAGGTAATCCTGGTGCTCGGGCTCGGCCTCCCAGAAGGGGCCTGCCGCGGCGACTTCCGTCACCACCTTGCCCGGCCAGAGGCCCGAAGCCTCCACGTCGGCGATGGTGTCGAGGGCAACGCGCTTCTGCTCGTCATCCGCATAGAAGATGCCCGAACGGTAGCTGAGGCCCCGGTCGTTGCCCTGACGGTTGGGCGTCGTCGGGTCATGGATCTGGAAGAAGAATTCCAGGAGCCGCCGGTAGCTGATGCGCGTGGGGTCGAAGACGATCTCGATCGCCTCGGCATGGGTGCCGTGGTTCCGGTAGGTCGCGTTCGGGACGTCGCCGCCCGAATAGCCGACCCGCGTGGAGACCACGCCGTCCAGCCGCCGGATCAGGTCCTGCATTCCCCAGAAGCAGCCGCCAGCAAGGATGGCACGCTCGGTCATGGGAGATTCCTTCGTCGGTTCGCCGGATGATGTGGCCGCGCCGCTGCCGGGATGCAACGGGCGGCGATTTCAGTGTTGGGCACCCGCCGCCGCGTTGCCACCCCCCAAGACGTCGCGCATGCTGATCGCGGCACGGCGTCGTGCCGGGAGCCGGGGGCAAGGCATGCGTGGATCGGTGGTGGTGCTCGGCGCAGGAATGGTGGGCGTGTCCGTCGCCCTCCACCTGCGGCGGAGGGGGTGCGACGTGGTGCTGGTGGACCGCCAGGGCCCCGGCGAAGGCGCTTCCTTCGGCAATGCCGGGCTGATCCAGCGCGAGGCCGTCTATCCGCACGCCTTCCCGCGCACCATCTCGGAGCTGCTGCGCATCGCGCGGAACAATTCCGTGGATGCCTATTACCATCCGCTCGCGCTGCCCTCCTACGCCTCGCCGCTGCTGCGCTACTGGTGGCATTCGGAGCCGGCGCGCTATGCGCAGATCGTCCTCGCCTGGTCGGAGCTGATCCGCACCTGCTGCGACGAGCACCTGGCGCTCGCGAAAGGCACGGAGGCGATGGAGCTGATCCGCTCCGTCGGCTTCCTGCGGCTCTACAACGATCCCGTCGCGCTCGAAGCCGCCATCGCCGCGGCCGAGGTCGGCAAGCGCGACCACGCCGTGGGCTTCGACGTGCTGGACGGCGACGGCGTCGCGGCGGCCGAGCCGCATCTGCTGGTCCGGCGCGTGGGCGCCCTGAACTGGACGGACCCTCTCTCGGTCACCGATCCGCATGGGCTCACCCTCGCCTATTGCCGGCAGTTCCTGGATGCCGGCGGCCGCTTCGTCCTGGGCGACGCGACGACGCTCGCCGCCCAGGGGGCGGGCTGGAAGGTGCATACGCAGGAAGGGCCGGTGGAGGCCGCGCGGGTCGTCGTCGCGCTCGGGGCCTGGGCGCCGAAAGTGACCGGGCCGCTGGGCTACTCGCCGCCGCTCTTCGGCAAGCGCGGCTACCATTACCACTACGGCATGCAGGGCAATGCGGTGCTGAACCGCCCCATCCTCGACGCGAATGCGGGCTTCACCCTCATGCCCATGCGCGCGGGCATCCGCCTCACCAGCGGGGCCGAGTTCGCCTTCACCGACGGCGCCAAGACACCCATCCAGCTCGAGCGCGCGGAGCCGCTGGCGCGGCGCCTGCTGCCCCTGGCGGACCGGGTCGAGGCCGAGCCATGGATGGGCATCCGGCCTTGTATGCCCGACATGATGCCGGTGATCGGGCCCTTGCCGCGCCGTCAGAGCGTCTGGTGCGCCTTCGGCCACGGCCATCAGGGCCTGACTCTGGGGCCGACGACCGGCCGCCTGGTCGCCGAGATGATGACGGGCGAGGTACCCTTCCTGGATCCGGCGCCCTATCGGCCGGAGCGGTTCTAACCCCCGCGCTTCTGGCCCTGCCCGGGCAGCGCCCGCTCCACCAGCGCACGGCAATGCGCCACATCCGGCGGCGCGAGGAAGAGGATGCGATACATGATCGGCGCGACGACGAGGTCCAGCACCGCCTCGACGTCGAGGCCGGCCTCGCCGCGGGCCTCCGCCCGGTCTGAGATCGCCTGCAGCTGCTCGTAGGTATAGCCGCAGCAGCGTTCGGCATTGTTCTCGGTGGGGCTCGCCATCACGTCGCGGATCATCGCCCGCCCCACTTCGGAGGACATCTCCTCCGCATATTGCTCCGCCCAGGCCAGCAGGTCCGACTTCGCCGTGCCGGTATCGGCGGGCTCGGCGGCGGGGCGCAGGCGCTTCACCGCGACGTCGGAAAGCAGTTCGCCGAGATTGCCCCAGCGCCGGTAGATGGTGGAGGGCGTGACGCCCGCACGCTCCGCGATGACGGGGATGGTGAGCTCCGCCCGGTCCATCTGCTCCAGCAGGGCATCCACCGCCGCATGCACCGAGGCCTGGATCCGCGCGCTGCGCCCGCCGGGGCGTACCCTTTCCTTGACGACCACATCCCTTCTCCGCGTTGCGGTGCACGCATGGCTGCCACTAACGCAAAAAATTTGCATTAATCCCGGCGAGGGCCATCATCCGCTTAACGCCAATTCTTGGCATTAAGGGATCGCAAGCTCCGATGTCCAGCACCAACCCCTGCATGGCGGTCGGGGAAGCCATTCCCTCCCGCGCCATGCTCAGCTTCGGCGCCGTCGCCCTCGGCACCATCCTCGCCGGATCGAGCGCGCCCACGCCGCTCTACCGGCTCTACCAGGAGGAGATGGGTTTCCCGCCCCTCATCCTCACCCTGATCTTCGCGGCCTATGCGCTGGCCCTGCTGGTCGCGCTGCTGACCGCGGGCTCCCTCTCCGACCATATCGGGCGGCGGCCGGTGATCTCGGCGGCGCTGCTGCTGGCGGCCGGCGCCATGGTCCTCTTCGCCACCGCGGAGACACCCGCGATGCTCGTGGCGGCCCGGGTCGTCCAGGGCCTCTCGGCCGGCATGGGCGCGGCCGCTCTGGGCGCGGCATTGCTCGATGCCGACCGTGCCCGCGCGCCCATGGTCAACAGCATCGCCCCCTTCGCCGGGATGGCCGCCGGCGCGCTGGGCGCAAGCCTGCTGGCCGCCTATGCGCCGCTGCCGCACCAGCTCGTCTACCTGCTGCTGCTGGCGGCCTTCCTGACGCAGGCGGCGCTGATCTGGTGGATCCCCGAGACCGCCGCACGGCGGCCGGGCGCCCTCGCCTCCCTGCGGCCGCATGTGGAGGTGCCACCGCAAGCCCGGCGCACCTTGCTCGCCATCACGCCGATGAACCTGGCGGCCTGGGCCGCGGGCGGCTTCTACCTTTCGCTGATGCCCTCGCTGCTGCGGGCCGTGACGGGCGTCTCCTCGCCGCTCATCGGCGGGGCCGTGGTGGCCCTGATGACGCTGAGCGCGGCCGCTGCCGTGCTGGTGTGGCGCGGCCTGCCGCCGCAGCGTGCCCTCGCGGCCGGCGCCGGCTCCCTCTCGTTCGGCGTGCTGGCGCTGCTGCTCGGCGCGCAGACCGGCTCGGTGCCGCTGCTGATCGCGGCCGCCGTGCTCATCGGCGGTGGGCTGGGCGGAGGGTTCTTCGGCGCCTCGCGCAGCCTGCTGCCGCTGGCTGCCCCGCAGGAGCGGGCCGGGCTTCTGGCCGCCTTCTACGTGCAGAGCTACCTGGCTTTCAGCCTGCCCGCTCTGCTCGCTGGGCTGATGGTGCAGACCATCGGCCTCGTGCCCACCACCCATGTCTTCGGCGGGGCGGTCTTCCTTCTCTCGGCGGGTTCGCTCGCCGCGATGCGGGTGCGGTCGGACCCCGCGCAGCCCTGAGCCGGTAACGGTCCGACGCAACCTCGCGGCCCTCCGGGAGCTTGTTTCCCGGATGGCCGCGCCCTTCAACACCCTCATCCCGCACCGCCTCGATCGTCTTCCCTGGAGTCGCTTCCACTGGCTGGTGGTGATCGCCCTCGGCGTGACCTGGACGCTGGACGGGCTCGAGGTCACGCTGGTGGGCGCCCTGGCCGGCGCCATCCACAACTCGCCGAGCCTGCGCCTCAGCAGCACGCAGATCGGCTTCACGGCTTCGGCCTATCTGCTCGGCGCGGTCTGCGGAGCGCTGTTCTTCGGCTGGCTGGCCGACCGGCTGGGGCGGAAGAAGCTCTTCACCCTGACCGTCCTGCTCTATCTTTCCGCGACGATCGCCACCGGCTTTTCCTGGGATTTCTGGTCCTTCGCCATCTTCCGCTTCCTCACCGGGGCGGGCATCGGCGGCGAGTACTCCGCCGTGAATTCCGCGATCCAGGAGCTCATCCCGGCCCGTAGGCGCGGCGTCACCGATATCGCGATCAACGGCACCTTCTGGGGCGGGGCCTCCATCGGCGCGCTCGCCTCGGTCGTGCTGCTCGACCCGGCGGTGATCGATCCGGATCTCGGATGGCGGCTGGCCTTCGGGATCGGCGGCGCGCTGTCGATCGTGGTGCTCTTCCTGCGCCGCTGGATCCCGGAAAGCCCGCGATGGCTCATGACCCATGGCCGCCGGGAAGAGGCCGAGAAGGTCGTCGGCGAGATCGAAGCCTGGGTGGAGGTTGAGGCAGGCCCCCTGCCGAAGGTCCAGGGCAAGCCCATCTCCATCAACCCGCGCCGGCATACCGGCCTCGGCGAGGTGGCGCGGACCCTGTTCCGAACCTATCCCGAACGGGCGATCCTCGGCCTCGTCCTCATGTCGTGCCAGGCCTTCTGCTACAATGCGGTCTTCTTCACCTATGCGCTGATCCTGACGAAGTTCTACGGGATCGAGGCCCAGCACATCGGCTGGTTCATGCTGGCCTTCGCATTGGGCAACCTGGCCGGGCCGCTGACGCTCGGGCACTTCTTCGACAGCATCGGCCGCCGCATCATGATCACGGCGACCTATGCGATCGCGGGGCTACTGATGGCGGCCACCGGCCTCGCCTTCGCGCAGGGCTGGCTCTCCGCCTGGGAGCAGACGGCGGCCTGGACCGTCATCTTCTTCTTCGCCTCCGCCGCCGCATCGGCGGCCTATCTCACGGTCGGCGAGAGCTTCCCGCTGGAGATGCGCGCCCTCGGCATCGCGCTCTTCTACGCGCTGGGCACGGCGGTGGGCGGCGTCGCCGGCCCCGCGCTGTTCGGCTGGCTCATCGAGGGCGGGCAACGCCAGGACATCATGTGGGGCTATCTGCTTGGCGCGAGCCTGATGCTGGTGGCCGCGGGCACCGAATGGAAACTGGGCTTCGCCGCCGAGGGCCGCTCGCTGGAAGACGTGGCGCGCCCGCTGTCCCAGGCCAGCGACCCAGCCAACTAGGGACAGCGGGCACGATCCAGGATGAGCGCCACGGCCTCGCGCCGCAGGTCGAGGTTCTCGTGCTTCATCAGCGAGCCGCCCAGGCGGGGGTTCACCTCGAAGATCGCGGCCTCGCCATTGGGCCGGATCTTGTAGTCGACGTTGCAGGGGCCGGAATATCGCAAGGGCACCAGGAAATCGCGGAACTGCGCGAGGATGCGGCCCGGTGTCGCGACTCGCTGCGCGGGCGCGGTGCCCGGGCGCCGGACCACGTCGCTGAACTCCATCTCGTAGCAGAAGGTGGCATCCCAGAGGATCTCGCCCTCCTCCATCACGAGGTAGGTCGCGTATTCCTCGGAGCCATAGACGAAGGCCTGGACGACCACATCCGGCGGCAGCTCCAGCGCCGAGCCGAGCCGGGCCGCGAGCCCGCGGCGCGAATGGGCGATATCCACCCCCGCGCTGGCATTGAGGTCCACCCGCTTGATGATGCAGGGAAACCTGATCTGGCTGACCTCGGCATAGACCTCCGGGCACCAATGCCCGAAGCCCTGCGCCGCCGCGTAGTCCAGCGTCTGCCGCTTGTTCCGCAGCAGGTCGGAAACCGGCCGGGACGGATGGAACCGGGCAACCCGCGGAGGCAGCCGGTCGGCATGCTCCTCCATGAGGGGAATCGCCACGACCTCCAGGGAGCTATCGGCCATCAGGCGCTCGAGCTCGCCGGGATCGGCCTCGATGCAGGATACCTGACCGACCTGCGGCAGACTGTGCCAGAGCTCGCTCTCCGGGGCGAAAGCATTCGTCCAGTCCTGGGAATGAACTCCATAGACGACGACATGGATCGTCTTCACATTTTCAGACGAGATGAACGAATCCATCATATTCTCGGGTATGCTCATGAAGATGCCGCGCGCGCTCTCTTCACCGACGCCGCCCGTTCCGTCCAGCGGGAGGGAGCGGATCAGCGCCGGGCTGCGGCCGCGGACCCGTCGGGCTGCGCGGCGGCTGGACATGGCGGCCCATCCGCGCCAAACCCTGCCACCCCCTCATTCGACCCGGAGTCCGCCGCCGTGAGCCAGGCCGCGCCTGACCAGACCTTCGAGACCATCGCCGATATCATCGCGGAAACGGCCAATGTGGACCGCGCGAAGATCACGCCGGAGGCTCACGTCATCAACGACCTCGGCATCGACAGCCTCGATTTCCTCGACATCGTCTTCGAGATCGACAAGCGCTTCGGCATCAAGGTGCCGGTCGAGGCCTGGACCGAGCAGGTGAACAGCGGCAAGGCCCCGGCCGAGCAGTTCTTCGTCATGGGCCCCCTCGCCGAGCGCATCGAGGAACTCGTGGCCGCCAAGCAGGCCTGAAGCTTGCGCCTGGAATATTTCGAGATGATCGACCGGGTCACCTCCCGCGAGGAGGCCCGGCTCGTCGCCGAAGCCCGTGTGCCCGAGGCAAGCCCCGTCTTCGAGGGGCATTTTCCGGGCTTTCCCCTTCTGCCGGGCGTGCTGATGGTCGAGACCATGGCCCAGGCCTGCGGCTGGCTCATGCTCGCCCGCAGCGGCTTCACCCGCATGGCGCTGTTGGCCAAGGTCGGCGAGGCGAAGATGCGCGGCATGGTGAAGCCCGGCGCCATCCTGACCGTCACGGCCGAGCTGATCCATGACGGCTCGGGCTATGCCGTTCTGAAGGGCATCCTGGCCGACGGAAACACCCGCGTGGCCGAGGCGGAGCTGACCTTGCGCACCATGACCTTCCCCTCCCCGGACCTCGAGCAGGCCGTCCGGACCCGCGCGGCCGCGATCGGGCTTGCGGCATGAAGCGCCCTGTCGCGATTACCGGCGTCGGCCTCGCCTCCTCGCAGGGCGAGGGCCGATCGGCGCATGCCGCACTCCTGAAGGGTGCCGCGCCCGTCCTGGACGAGGTGCGTTTCGCCCCTTACCCGGTCCATCCGCTCGCACCCCTTCCCTTCGACACCACCATCCCCCGCCGCGAGATGCGGCAGATGGAGACCTGGCAGCGGCTGGGCGTCTATGCGGCCGGCCTCGCCCTCGACGATGCGGGCCTGCGCGACCGCGTGGCCGAGGTGGATCTCATCGTGGCCGCCGGCGGCGGCGAGCGCGACACGGCGCTGGACGAGCAGATCCTGGCCGTCAGGCCCGACGAGGCCGGGCGCCATCGCATGCTGATGGACGGGCTGCGCCCGACGCTGTTCCTTGCCCAGCTCTCCAATCTCCTCGCGGGCTCCATCTCCATCGTCCACAACGTCGCGGGCTCCTCGCGCACGCTGCTCGGCGAGGAGATCGCGGGCGCCGAGGCCATTCGTGTCCAGGCCGCGCGCATCGCGGCGGGAACTTCCGAGCTCGGCCTGGTCGGCGGCGCCTTCGCGGGCGAGCGGTTCGACCAGCTGCTGCTCTATGCCTTCGGCGGCGCCCTGCAGGCCGGCCCCTGGCAGCCGCTGCCCGGGCGCCCGGGCATGGTCTTCGGCAGCGCGGCGGCCTTCCTGACGCTGGAACCGGCCACGACGGCAGCCTCGCCCCTGGCTGTGCTGTCCCATATCGCGACCGACCAGGGCCCCGCAGCCGGCCGGCCCGATCGCCTTGCCGCCCTCTTCGCGGGGCTGCCGGAGCGCAGCCCCGGCTGCCTCACCATCTCGACCGCCTGCGGCGCTCCCGGCCCCACGCGGGACGAACTGGCGGCCCTCGGCACCACGCCCGACCTCTTCACGGCCGACCTGGTCGGCCATGCCGTGGAGGCTGCCTTCCCGATGGGCCTCGCCCTCGGCGCCCTGGCCATCGCGGCCGGCGCGCCTCAGGTGCTCGTGACCGGGACGGGCCAATGGCGCGGCGAGGCGGTCGCCCTTCTGGAGAAGCCCGCATGAGGATCGCCGTCACCGGCATCGGCCTGGTCACCGCGCTCGGCGCGGGAGCCGAGGCGAACTGGGGCGCGCTGTCGACCGGCCGCTCGGGCATCCGCCACATCACGCGCTTCGACACGACGGGCATGCGCGCGACGATCGCCGCCTGCGTCGACTTCCCCGAGGATGAAGGGCGCGCCTTCACCACCGCCGCCCGCGTCGAACGCCTGGGCGAGATGGTGATCGGCGAGGCCCTGGCTCAGGCCGGCCTGGAGGGCCCCTTCGGCGGCCCGCTGGCCATCGGCATGCCGCCGGTCGAGGTCGAATGGCCGCAGCGCCTCTCCTTCGGCGTGAACACCTATCCCGAGCTGATGGCCGCCGCCCCTACGGCGATGCCTCTCTACGAGGAGTTCCTCTTCGGCGGGGCCTCGACGCGCCTTGCCGAGCGCTTCGGCACGACGGGCGTCCCGCAGGTCGTGACCACGGCCTGCGCCTCCGGCGGCTCGGCCATCCAGCTTGCCGTCGAGGCGATCCGCCGAGGCGAGGCGCGCAAGGCCATCGCCGCCGGCAGCGACGCCAGCCTCCAGCCCGAGACGCTGATCCGCTTCGGCCTGCTGCAGGCCCTTTCCACGCGCAACGACCCGCCTGAATCCGCCTCCCGTCCCTTCACCCTGACGCGCGACGGCTTCGTGATGGGCGACGGCGCGGGCGCGCTCATCCTTGAGGAGGAGGCGCATGCGCTGGAGCGCGGCGCGACCATCCTGGGCTACGTGCTTGGCGCCGGCGAGGCCGCCGATACCTTCCACCGCACCCGCTCCACGCCGGACGGGTCGGCCATCGTGCGCTGCATGCAGCGCGCCCTGGACGATGCCGGCCTGACGCCGGCCGATATCGGCTACATCAACGCCCACGGCACCTCCACGCCCGAGAACGACAAGATGGAGGCCCAGGCCATCCGGATGCTGTTCGGCGAGGCGCCGCCGCCCGTCAGCTCCACCAAGTCGATGATCGGCCACACGCTTTCCGCCGCCGGCGCCATCGAGGCAGCCATCTGCCTGCTGGCGCTGCGGCACCAGGTGCTTCCGCCCACCATCAACCAGGACGACGTGGACACCGCGCTGGGCCTGGACACGGTTCCGGTGTCACGCCCGCACCGCTTCACGGCGGCGCTGTCGAACTCCTTCGGCTTCGGCGGACAGAACGTTTCCGTGGTCCTGGGCGCCGGCCCCGTGACCTAGTAATCGTCCCGATCCATGCGGCTGGCGGTTTTGTAGTGGAGTAGGCGGGCCGGCCCGGGGGGACTTCATGAGCAGCCTGATGAGCAGCCTCTTCGAGCCGTCGGTCCTGACGCCCCACGGCTTCTGCCTCCTCTGGGAACCGGGCCTGATCTGGCTGCACTCGGCCTCGGACGTGCTGATCGCCCTCTCCTACATCTCCATTGCCGTGGCGACCGTCGCCTTCCTGCGCCGCCGGCCCGACGTCGCCTTCCCCTGGCTCGGCTGGCTTTTCGCCGGCTTCATGCTGTTCTGCAGCCTGTCGCACTTCTTCGGGATTCTGACGCTCTGGCTGCCCTATTACTGGCTCGAGGGGCTGGTGAAGGTCGCCACCGCTGGCGTCTCGGTCGTGACGGCCGTCCTCCTCTGGCCACTGCTGCCCAGGCTGATCGCCCTTCCCGCTCCCTCCACCCTGAGCGAGGCCAATGCCGCGCTGGAGAGGCGGATCGTGGAGCGCAACACGCTGGTCCAGGCACTGCAGCGGCGCGAAGCGGAGCTGACGGAGCTCGCCGCCACGCTCGAACGCCGCGTCGCCGATCGGACGGAGACGCTGGCGGCCGTGAACCGGCGGTTCGAGACGGCGCTCGCTGCCTCCGGCGTCACCGTCTTCTCGCAGGACGAGAACCTCACCTTCACCTGGATGAGCAAGGGGGATCTCGGCCAGCCCGGCCGGGACGTCGTCGGTCGCAGCGTGCAGGAGGTGCTGCCGGAGCCGGCCCTGAGCGAGATCGTCGGCCTGGAGCACGGCGTGCTCGAGACCGGCCAGCAGGCGCGGGCGCAGGTCCAGGTGGGCGAGCGCTGGTTCGACATCATCCTGGAGCCGATGCGTGAGGGGCCGGGCCTGATCGGGGGCGCCGTCGACATCACCGCCCGTAGGGCCAGCGAGGACCGCATCCGCTTCCTCCATAACGAGGTGAAGCATCGCGTCGGCAATCTGCTCGCGGTCGTGCAGGCCCTGCTGCGCCAGACCGCAGCCGGCGCCGCGACGCAGGAGGAACTGGCGGAGCGCCTTTCCGACCGGCTGCATTCGTTGTCCGAGGCGCAGCAGCTGCTGGTGCGCGAGGATGGGCAGGTCTCGACACTGGGCGAGGTTGCGGAGGTGCAGCTGGCCCCGTTCCAGAACGACCGGATCGAGGTCTCCGGCCCCCCGGTGCATCTCCACAACCCGGCGGTGCTGCACATCGGCATGGCGCTGCACGAACTGGCGACCAATGCCGCGAAATATGGCGCCCTCTCGGTGCCGGATGGCCGGGTGCGGCTGTCCTGGGAGACCACGGCCGAGGAATGCCTGGTTTCCTGGCGCGAGACCGGCGGCCCCGAGGTGCGGCCAAGCAGCCGCCGCGGCTTCGGGCGCGACGTCCTGGAATGGGCCGTTGCGCAGGCCGTGGAAGGCTCGGTGACGCTGGCCTTCCCCGAGCACGGCGTGACCTGGGACCTGCGCTTCCCGCTCGCCGCCGCCTGAACCGGCGCGGCGAGCGGGCGCCGGTTCAGCGCGCCGCGTTCTCCAGCGCCGCGATCACGGCATCGCCCATGCCGCTCGTGGAGACGACCGCCTCGCCGGGCGAAGCGATATCGGCCGTGCGCGCGCCTTTCGCCAGCGCGCCTTCCACGGCCTTCTCCAGGAGTGCCGCATCCTCCGGCCGGTTCGCGCTCCAGCGCAGCATCATCGCGACCGAGAGGATGGAGCCCAACGGGTTCGCAATCCCCTTCCCCGCGATGTCGGGCGCCGAGCCATGGATCGGCTCGTAGAGCGCGCGTCGGCGCCCCTGGGCATCGGGCGCGGAGAGCGAGGCCGAGGGCAGCATGCCGAGCGAACCGATGATGGCCCCGGCCGCGTCGCTCAGCAGGTCTCCGAAGAGGTTGTCGGTCACCAGCACGTCGAAGCGCGTGGGGTTGCGGGCCAGCTGGATGGCGCAATTGTCGGCCAGCATGTGCTCGAAGCCGACATCGGGGAATTCCTCCTTGTGGATCGCCCCCGCGATCTCGCGCCACAGCGCACCGGCCTCCATCACATTGGCCTTGTCCACGCTGGTCACGTGGTTGCGCCGGCTGCGCGCCAGCTCGAAGGCAAAGCGCACGGCGCGCCGGATCTCGGCCTCGGTATAGGTATGGGTGTTCACGCCCCGGCGGGTGCCGTCGGGCAGGGTCTCGACGCCGCGCGGCGTACCGAAATACATGCCGGCCGTCAGCTCGCGCACGAAGATGAGGTCGACGCCCTCGGTCACGCGGGGCTTGTAGGGGCTGCCCTCGGCCAGCGCGGGCTGCATCTTCACCGGGCGCATATTGGCGAAGACGTCGAGCCCCTTGCGCATGCGCAGCAGCGAGCCCTTGCGGCGCTCTTCCGGCGGGATGACCGCGGCCTGATCGAGACTGCCGGTGGCGCCGAAGAGAATGGCGTCGGCCGCCTGGATCTGCTCCCAGGTCTCGTCCGGCATCAGGGTGCCGTGCTTCTGCCAGTTGGTCATGCCGAAGTCGCGCTCGGTGAGGCGGAGATCGAGGTTGCGGTTCTGCGCGAACCACTGCAGCACGCGCACGGCCTGGCCCGTCACCTCGGGGCCGACGCCGTCACCGGCAAGAACCAGAATCTTCAAACCACACTCTCCCACGCCCAATTGCGTTCCGTCCTGTCCTGCTCACGCCAGGCGGCGATGGCATCCGCCTGCTTCAGCGTGAGCGAGATGTCGTCGAGCCCGTCCAGCATGGCCTCGCGCTTGCGGTCGTCCACGGCGAAGGGAATGGTCTCGCCGCGCGGCGTGATCACCACCTTGCGCTCCAGGTCCACCGTCGTGCGGGCATTGCCGGGGCTTTCCTCGGTCTGCTCGGCGATCCGTCGGATGGCCTCGATCGGCAGGCGCACCGGCAGCAGCCCGTTCTGGAAGCAGTTCGAGAAGAAGATGTCGCCGAAGCTCGGCGCGATGACGCAGCGCACGCCCATGCCCATCAGCGCCCAGACCGCCCCCTCCCGCGAGGAGCCGCAACCGAAATTCTCGTCGGCGAGCAGGATGCCGCTGCCCTTGTAGGGCCCCTGGTTGGGGATGAAGTCCGGATTGTCGCTGCGGTCCGGCAGGTAGCGCCGCCGCTCGAAGGCGAATTCGCCGAGCCCCTCCCGGCCGGAGCCGACCAGGCGCTGGATCGGGATGATCACATCGGTATCGACATTCGCTTCCATCAGCGGAATGGCGGTGCCCTCGACGATCCGGAAGGCTTCCATCTCAGTAGCTCCTGACGTCGACGATGGCGCCCGCCAGCGCGGCCGCCGCGGCCATGGCCGGCGACGCGAGATGCGTGCGCGCGCCGGTGCCCTGCCGGCCCACGAAGTTGCGGTTCGACGTGGAGACGCAGCGCGCGCCGCTCGGCACCGTCTCGCCATTGGCCGCGACGCAGAGTGCGCAGCCGGGCTCGCGCCACTCGAAGCCGGCCTCCCGGAACCGATGGTGAAGCCCCTCCGCCTCCGCATCGGCCTTCACCTGCTCGCTGCCGGGCACGACCCAGGCGGTGACGTGCTCGGCCTTCTTGCGGCCCTTCAGCACCTCGGCCGCGGCGCGCAGATCCGACAGGCGGGAATTCGTACAGCTGCCGATGAAGACCCAGTCCACCTTCGTCCCGGCAATCTTCTGGCCCGGCTCCAGCCCCATGTAGCGCAACGCAGCCTCGAGCCCGGCGCGGCGGCTTGGGACCGTGTCCTCCAGCGTCGGGACATGGCCGGTCACGTCCGAGACCATCTCCGGGCTGGTGCCCCAGGTGATCTGCGGCGCGAGCTCCGCCATGTCGATCGCCTCGTCCCGCGTGAAGCGCGCGCCGGGGTCCGAAGGTACCTTGCGCCAGTCGGCCAGTGCCGCATCCCAGGTGGCGCCCTTCGGCGCGAAGGGGCGGCCGGCGAGGTATTCGAAGGTGGTGTCGTCCGGCGCGACCATGCCGGTCTTCGCGCCCATCTCGATGGAAAGGTTGCAGAGGGTCAGCCGCTCCTCGACGCTCATCGCGCGCACGGCGCTCCCCGCATATTCCATCGCCATGCCCGTGCCTGCCGCCGCGCCGAAGCGGCCGATGGCGGCCAGGATCATGTCCTTCGCCGTGACGCCGGCGGGGCGCACGCCCTCGTAGCGGATGCGGAAGGTCCCCGGGCGGCGCTGCGGCACGGTCTGCGTCGCCAGCGCATGCACCAGCTCGCTCGAGCCGATGCCGAAGGCCAGGGCACCCATGCCGCCATTGGTGCAGGTGTGGCTGTCGCCGCAGGCCAGCGTCAGCCCGGGCAGCACGATCCCCTGCTCCGGCCCCACGACGTGGACGATGCCGTTGCCGGGCGTGCCGATGTCGAAGATCCGCACGCCCTCGGCCTTGCTGCGCTCACGCAGCGAGGCGAGCAGCGCCGCCCCCTTGGGATAGGTGTGCTCGGTCCGGCCCGGTGCGCTGGAGATGGCGTGGTCCGGCACGGCGAAGACCTTGTTGGGCTCAGCCACGCGACGGCCCTTCTCGGCCAGCTCCCGCATGGCCCGCCCGCCGCTGAGATCGTGCACCAGCAGGCGATCGAGATAGAGCAGCGACCATCCCTCGCCGAGATCGGCGATGGCGTGGCTGTCCCAGATGCGGTCGAACATGGTGCCCGACATGGGCGTTCCCTTTTTGCTCGGGCCCTTACGGCCGTTCCTTCGCCTGTCCTGTGCCGACAGCGCGACCGCGGCATCCTGAACCCAGGATCGACCCTCGCCAAGGGAGGCGCGCCGCTGCCAACCGGGCCGGCCGGCGCGCCGGGTTGACCATCCAGGCCCCGCCCTCCAATCCTTCCGGCCAATGACGGAGGCAGCGCAACAAATGTTTTCACTCGAGGGGCGGAAGGCCTTCATCACCGGCGCCTCGGGGCTGCTGGGCGGCCATTTTGCCCGGGTGCTCCATCGCGCCGGCGCCGAGGTCGTGCTCGCCGCCCGCCGCATCGAGGCCTGCGAAAAGTTGGCCGCCGAGCTCGGGTCGCGCGCCAGCGCCGCGAAGCTCGACGTGCAGGACGAGGCGAGCATCGCCGCCGCGCTGGACGCGGGCCCTGTCTGCGACATCCTGATCAACAATGCCGGCATCGCCGCCACGCGCGGCTTCCTCGACCAGACGGCCGAGGATTGGGACAGCGTGCTGGACATCAACCTGCGCGGCGCCTTCCTGGTGGGCCAGGCGGCGGCGAAGCGGATGGTCGCGGCCAAGTCGGGCGGTTCCATCATCAACATCGCCTCCATCCTCGGCCTGCGCGTGATCCCGGGCGTCGCGGGCTACACGGCGGCCAAGGCCGGGCTGATCCAGCTCACCAAGCAGATGGCGGTCGAGCTCGCGCGGCATTCCATCCGCGTGAACGCCATCGCGCCCGGCTACATCGCCTCCGACCTCAATGCCGAATTCTTCGCCTCCGAAGGCGGTCAGGCCATGATCCGCCGCATCCCGCAGCGCCGCCTCGGCAAGCCGGAGGACCTTGACGGCGCGCTGCTGCTGCTGGCCTCGCAGGCCGGCGCGCATATGACGGGCTCGGTCCTCACGGTCGATGGCGGCCATTCGATCAACGCGATCTGAAAGAGTTTCTGACATGGACTTCACCCTCGACCCCAAGAGCGAAGCCAAGCGCCAGGCCGTCCGCGCCTTCGTGAACGACCGGCTGATTCCGCTCGAGGCCGACCGCGCGAGCTATGACGAGCACGAGAATATTGCCCCCGCGCTGCTTCAGACGCTGCGCGCCGAGGTGAAGGCAGCCGGCCTGTGGTGCCTGCAGCTGCCGGAAGACATCGGCGGCCAGGGCCTGCCCTTCACCGGCATGGCGGCCTGCTACGAGGAGATGAACCGCTCCATCTTCGGGCCCGTCTGCTTCAACTCGGCCGCGCCCGACGACGGCAACATGATGGTGATGAACAAGGTCGCCACGCAGGCGCAGAAGGACTGGTGGCTCATGCCGGTCGTGCGCGGCGAGGTCCAGTCGAGCTTCGCCATGACCGAGCCGGGCGGCGCCGGCAGCGACCCGGGCATGACCTATACGGCCGCCGAGCGCATCGGCAACGACCGCTGGCGCATCACCGGCCGCAAGTGGTTCATCACGGGCGCGGGCGAGTCCAAGCACTTCATCCTGATGGCCAAGACGAGCGACGATCCGCGCAAGGGCCTCACCGCCTTCCTCTTCCACGCCGACCAGCCCGGCTGGAAGATCGAGCGCCGCATCCCGATCATGGGGCCTGAGGAACATGGCGGGCATTGCGAGATCACCTTCGATGGGCTGGAGATTCCCGACGAGAACCGCCTGATGGGCGTGGGTGACGGGCTGAAGCTGACCCAGATCCGGCTCGGCCCCGCGCGCCTCACGCACTGCATGCGCTGGACCGGCCTCGGCCGCCGCGCGCTGGAGATCGCGCAGGCGCATACCGAGCAGCGCTCCACCTTCGGCGTGAAGCTCGCGGACCGGGAGAGCGTGCAGATGATGGTAGGCGAGGCCGCCATGCAGCTCGACATCAGCCGGCTGCTGACCATGCGCGCCGCCTGGAAGCTCGACCAGGGCGACTTCGCGCGCAAGGAGGTCAGCATGGCGAAGATCGTCGCCGCCGATGCGCTCCATAAGGCGGCCGACACGGCAATCCAGCTGCTCGGCGCCAAGGGCTATTCCAAGGACACGCCGGTCGAGTGGATGTACCGCTACGCGCGCCAGGCGCGGCTGGTGGACGGCGCTTCCGAGGTGCATCGCATGGTGCTCGCCAACTTCCTGCGTCGGGAGGGCGGCGACTTCTTCGCCTGGGGCCACCATGGATGAGACCCGCCGCACGGCGCTGAACGCCTGGCTGTCGCAGGCCGCCGGCGCCGCGGTCGAGATCGGCGGGGCGTCGCTGCTCTCAGGCGGCGCGATCCAGCAGAACTGGGCGCTCTCCGTCACGCGGGGCGGCGGCGCCGAAGAATGGGTGCTGCGGACGGATAACGCGGCCACGCTCGCCGTCTCGCTGTCGCGCAGCGAGGAATACGCGCTGCTGCGCGCGGTCTTCGCGGCCGGCGTGACGGTGCCGGAGCCGCTCTTCTGCTGCGACGACGCGACGATCATCGGCGCGCCCTTCTTCGTCATGCGCCGCGTGGCCGGCACGGCGACGGCCTTCCGCCTCGCCAAGCAGGCGGCGGCGATGGGTGGCAATGCCGAACTCGTCCGCCATGCGGGCCGCGAGATGGCGCGCATTCACAGCATCGCGCCGCCGCGCGGGGACCTGGCCTTCCTCGGCACCCCGCCGGCCGATGCGGGCATCGAGTTCATCCGCGCGATGCGCGAGCGCCTGGACGCCGCCGGCACGCCGCGGCCTGTCTTGGAATGGGGCCTCTCGGCCCTTGAGCGGAACCTCCTGCCCCCGCTGCCGCCCGTCCTCTGCCACAATGATTTCCGGACCGGGAACCTGATGGTGCAGGGCCATGCCATCACCGCCGTGCTCGACTGGGAATTCGCCGCCTGGGGCGATCCGCATGCCGATCTCGGCTGGCTTTGCGCGCCCTGCTGGCGTTTCGGCAACCTCGCGCTGGAGGCGGGCGGTCTCGGCCCGCGCGCCCCACTGCTGGAAGGCTATGGGCCCGGCGCCGATCCCGCGCGGCTGCCCTTTTGGGAGCTGGCCGGCACCATCCGCTGGGCCGTCATCGCGGCCGACCAAGGCGCTCGGCACCTTTCCGGCCAGGAGCGCGGGCTGGAGCTGGCGCTGACCGCCCATATCATCCCCGAGCTGGAGCTCGACATTCTTCGCCAGGTGGAGGCCCTCGGTGCTGGAAGCGCCTGACGCGACCGACCTTCTCGCCACCGCGCGCGAGGCGCTGCTGGAGAAGCTGCTCCCCGCCTTGCCGCCAGCGCTGCATTACGAGGCGAGGATGGCGGCCAATGCCATCGCCATCGCCTCCCGTGCCACGGCGGCCGATCCGGCACCGGCCGAGGCGCGCCTCCGGACACTCGCCGGCGATGCGGCAACCTTCGCCGCGCGCATCCGCGCGGGGGAATTCAGGCCGGGCATGCCTCGCCATGCCGAGGCCGCCGCACTGTTGGCCGAGATGACCCGCCTTCGGTGCTCCGTGAGCGCGCCGCGCGCCCTGCGCGGGACCTGAACGAGGCTTTCTCTCCCCCGCCCATGGCCCGGCCCTGTTAGGCTGGGCAGGCTACAGGGAGAGAAACATGAAAAGACGCCAGATCCTGGCGGGTGGCCTTGCCGCGCCCGCGCTGCTGCCCGCTTTCGCCCGGGCCCAGTCCTTTCCGAACCGGCCGATCACCATCCAGATCTCCTTCCCGCCCGGCGGTGCCACCGACGTGCAGATGCGAAGCTTCGCCGAGGCGGCCACGCGGGCCTTCGGCCAGCAGGTGATCATCGAGAACCGGCCGGGCGGCGGCGGCACATTGCCCGCCGCGAACATGCGCGGCGCACGGCCGGACGGCTACACGCTGGCGCAGCTCTCGCTGCCGGCCATCCGCCTTCCCCTCATGCAACGCATGGCCTTCAACCCGCGCACCGATTTCACGCCCATCATCCATCTGACGGGCTACCTCTTCATGATCGTCGTCCGCGCCGAGAGCCCCTATCGAAGCTGGGCGGATTTCGTGGCGGATGCGCGCGCCCGGCCCAACGCCATCCGCATCGGGAACACCGGTGCGAACGGCACGCCCCACCTGACCAATATCGACCTGGCGGAAAAGGAGGGCATCCAGCTCACCCATGTTCCCTTCCGCGGCGAGAGCGACGGGACGCCGAACCTGCTGGGTGGGCACATCGAGGCGATGGCCTGCGGCTCCGGCGCGCTGCAGATCATTGCGGAGGGCAAGCTGCGCGCGCTCAATGTCTGGGTTCGCAACCGATCGCCCAAGCTACCGGAGGTCCCGACCCTCATCGAGCTGGGCTATCCCGGCATGGTGGTGACCTCGCCCTACGGCGTCGTGGGTCCTCTCGGCATGGACCCGGAGACCGTCCAGCGGCTGCATGACGGCTTCCGCATTGCCGCACATGATCCGGCCCATCTCGCGACGCTCGAGCGGCTCGACCAGCCGCTGGAATATCTCAACAGCGCCGACTACGGCCGCTTCATCGCCCATTCGGCCGACGAGGAGGAGGCGCGGGTCACGCGGCTCGGCCTGAGGATCTGATCCCCAGGCCGGCGGCACGCCGCGCTACTGCGCCCGGACCTGCTTCAGGAACTCGGACGCCTTGTCGCGCAGCACGCCGGCCTGCAGCGCCAGATCGTTGGAGGCGACCAGCACCTCGCCCGCCGAGCGCCCCGTCTCACCCGAAGCGCTGCGCACGTCATTGATGCGCCGCGTGACGGCGCCGGTCCCCTCGGCGACCAGGGCCGCGCTGCGGGCGATCTCGCGCGTCGCCGAGCCCTGTTCTTCCACGGCCGCGGCGATGGCGGTCGTGACCTCGTTCATCCGCTCGATGGTCAGGCTGATCGAACGCAGCGCCGTCACGGCCTGCTCCGTGGTGCCCTGGATGCCGCCGATCTGGGCGGCGATTTCCTCGGTCGCCTTGGCGGTCTGCGCCGCGAGGTTCTTCACCTCGCTGGCCACCACCGCGAAGCCCTTACCGGCTTCGCCCGCCCGCGCCGCCTCGATCGTGGCGTTCAGGGCCAGCAGGTTGGTCTGCCCAGCGATGTCGCTGATGAGGCGCACCACGTCGCCGATGCGGGTCGCGGCCTGGGCGAGGCCCTGCACCGTCCCGTCGGTCGCGCGCGCCTCGTCGGCCGCCGAGCGCGCCACCTGGGCCCCTTCTGCCACCTGACGCGTGATCTCGGCCACGCTGGCAGCGAGTTCCTCGGCGCTGGCGGCCACCGCCTGGACATCCGCCTCCGCGCGGCCCGACGCCTCGGCCACCGCCTCCGCCTCCCGGCCCGAGGTTGCGGCCGAGCCGGAGAGCACGTTGGCGGATTGCTGCATCTGCCCCGCCGCAGTCGCCACCGCATCCACGACGCCGCCGATCTCTTGCTCGAAATTATCCGCCAGCCGCGACTGCGAGGTGGCGAGGCTCCAGACCAGCATGGGCGCGACATAGTCACCGCGCCGGTCGCGGATGGCGGTGACGTTGAGGTCCATCACCTCATCGCCCAACGGGAAGCGGGCGCGGTGCGGCAGGCGGGAGGCCTCGGCCATGATCTCGCGCTGCTGGCGCGGATGGGCGTGGAAGATGTCCACGCTCTGGCCCATCAGGGCCTCGGCCTTCACGGGCAGGCTCGTCTCGACGAGGCCCATCAGGCGGCTGGCCTCGGGATTGAGGTAGCGGATGCGGTAATTGTCCTTGGGGTCGGCCATCATGACGCCCAGCGGCATCTGCTCCAGCATCTGCTGTTGCGCGAAGGCCTTTTCGACACCCTCGCGCAGCTCCTCCAGCGCGGTCGCGATCTGGCCGATCTCGTCGCGACGGTCACGGTCCGGCACCGGCTCGGCCGTCTCGCCGCCGGCGATGCGGCGCACGGCCTCCGCGATGCGGCGCAGCGGCGTGCCGATCGCACGGGCCGTGACAAAGCCCGAGAGGATCTGGATCAGCGCGACCACGCCCCCGATGATCCAGACGCTGCGCGACAGCGTCGTCATCTCTTCCTCGGCGGTTTGCGCCCGGTGGCTCGCATCCTCGGCCAGCGCGGTCGTCGCCTCGGCGAAGCTGGCCATGATGCGCTCGCGGATGGGTGCCGTCCGGCTCATGCGGATGTCGAGGATGCGCTCGGCGATGGCCATCAGCCCCTCGGCCTCGTCGGTGAGCTGCTGGCCGATCGTGGTCAGGCGCGTCATCTCCTGCTTCAGGCTGTCAGGCGCGGCAGCGGCGAGACGGCGCGCATGCACGCGCGCCTGGGCCGCGGCACGGCGCACGCGCTCGCCCGAGGCGGTATCCTCCGTCGCCAGGTAGCGCTGGATGCCGATCCGCACCTCGTTCACCGCGGCGACATAGGTGTTCAGGACATCGCGCAACTCCTCCCGCGCGCCGCCCTCCGCACCGAATTGAAGGTTCGAGGTCACCGACTCCAGCACCTGATCGAATTCAGCGGAGTGGGGAAAGAAATTCCGATCGCGCTTCTCGAGAAGTTCGATGCGCGCCGCTGCGGTATCGTCGAAGCCCGCGCGGAAGCGGGCCAGCTCGGCGGCCAGCGCCTGCAACGGCTGAGACGCGGCGGGCGCGGTCGCGGCCCGTTGCGCGGCCTGAACGGATTGCGCGGCCCGATCGAGCCCCTCGCGCATGGATTCCGCGTCCCGTTGCAGGCGGCCCGTGTCGTTGGCGAGCAGGACCCCGCGCTGCGCGCTATAGGCCTCTCCCGCATAGCGCAGCGCGGCATCGGCGGCCGTGCGGGCA
The DNA here is from genome assembly GCF_018413645.1 of Roseococcus pinisoli. Taxonomy (GTDB): domain Bacteria; phylum Pseudomonadota; class Alphaproteobacteria; order Acetobacterales; family Acetobacteraceae; genus Roseococcus; species Roseococcus pinisoli. Next base: position 438,450 of record NZ_JAHCDA010000002.1, on the reverse strand, counting down.
ACGATAGCCTGGCGCTCGGCCTGGTTTTCCTCGTTGACCCGCCGGCTCTCCAGGGTCACGAGCAGCACGAGGCCCGCCAGCAGCAGCGCGGCGAGGCCCGCACTCGTGGCCAGTTTCCGGCCGACCGACAGATCGCGGAAGAAGCGCATGGACCTATCTCCTTTTCCGGCTCTGTCCTAAGCGGTCCACGTTAAGAGCCGGTGAATCGGGCCCCTCGACTCTTCCGGCCCCCGCCGCCAATTTTCCCCGGCAAAATGTGAGGCAACCGATGTTCTTCGATTTCGAGACTCTTCCCGCATCCGAGCGCTACAAGCTCGTCGTCTCGACCGTGGTGCCGCGCCCCATTGCCTGGGTGGTGAGCCAGGATGCCGCCGGCGTGGTGAACACCGCGCCCTTCTCCTTCTTCAACGTCTTCACCGACAGCCCCGTCGTGCTGGGCATCGGCATCGGCCCCACGCCCGGCGGCACGACCAAGGACACGCTGTCGAACATCAAGGCCACCGGCCAGTTCGTCGTCTGCCTCGTGCCGCAGTCCCATATGCAGCAGATGAACGCGACGGCGATCGACTTCGGCGCCGAGATCGACGAGCTGGACGAGGCAGGCCTGACCAAGGTCGCCTCCAGCAAGATCAAGGTGCCGCGGATCGGCGAAAGCCCGGTCGCCATGGAATGCGAGACCTTCCAGCTCATTCCCGTCGGCCATCACACCATCGTCCTCGGCAAGGTGCTGGCGATGCATGTGCGCGACGAGGCGGTGATGGACCCGGCCAAGAACTACATCGACACGCCGAAGCTCGACCTCGTGGGCCGCATGCATGGCCGCGGCTGGTACACCTCGACGCGCGACCGGGTGGAAATGCCACGCATCAGCGTCGCCGACTGGGAAGCCAAGAAGAAGAGCTGATCTCCTGATGAGCGCCGGTTCTTCCGCCGTGCCGTCGCGTCGCTCGCCGCTCTGGGTCAGGCTCACCTGGCCCGGGGTGATGCTGATCGGCCTGCCGCTGGCCTCCGTGCTGGTCGCCGCGATGGTGCCGGCGGGCGCGGTGTGGTGGCATATCTGGCAGACCTCGCTTCCGGAGCTGCTGGGCGACACGGCAATGCTGGCCGTGCTTGTCGCGCTGATGGCGGGCAGCGCCGGCGCGATCACGGCCTGGTTGGTGACCGCCTTCCATTTTCCAGGCCGGAACATTCTGCAATGGGCGCTGCTGCTGCCGCTCGCCATGCCGGCCTATGTCAACGGCTATGCCTGGGTCTGGCTGATGGACGTGGCGGGCCCGGTGCAGAGCGGGCTGCGCAGCGCCATGGGCTGGTCCTACGGCGGCTACTGGTTCCCGGAGATCCGCAGCCTCCCCGGCGCCGCGCTGGTGATGGCGATGGTGCTCTACCCCTACGTCTATCTCCTTTGCCGCGCGGCTTTCCTCGCGCAGTCCACTTGCCTGGTGGAGGTGTCGCGCACACTCGGCTACTCGCCCGCGCGCACCTTCCTGCACGTCGCCCTGCCGCTCGCGCGGCCGGCGCTGGCGGCTGGCGTGGCACTGGTGACGATGGAGGTCCTGGCCGATTTCGGGACGGTGCAGCATTTCGGCCTGCGCACCTTCACCACCGGCATCTACGAGGCCTGGTTCGCCATGGCGGACCGAGGCGCGGCCTCCCAACTCGCGACCGCCTTGCTCCTCTGCGTGGGGCTGCTGCTGGCGCTCGAGCATGCGAGCCGGGGTGGGCGGCGCTTCCATCCGATGACGACGCGGCAGTCGCCGGTGCGGCCCATCGTCCTTCATCCCGCGAAGGCGGGGCTGGCACTGCTCGCCTGTTCGTTGCCGCTGCTCCTCGGCTTTGTCATCCCGGCGGGAACCATGCTCCGGCTGGCAATCGAAGCCGGTGATCCGCTGTCGCCCGACCGGTTCCTCTCCTACCTCCTCAACTCGCTGACGCTGGCCGCGATCACGGCGGCGATCGCCGTGGTGCTGGCCTGCTGGCTCGCCTGGGCCGTGCGGATGCACCCGAGCAGGCCGGGCCGGTTCGCCAATCGCGCCGTGGCGCTGGGCTATGCGATCCCGGGCTCAGTGATCGCGGTGGGCACGCTGGTGCCCTTCGGCCTGCTGGACAATGCGCTGGACGCCTGGTTGCGCGCGAATCTCGGCGTCAGCTCGGGCCTGCTGCTGTCGGGGACGGTGGCGGCGCTGATCTTCGCCTATCTGGTGCGCTTCCTGGGCGTGGCGCTGGCGGCGGTGGAGAGCGGGCTGGCGCGGCTCAAACCCTCGCTGCAGGCAGCGGCGCGCTCGCTCGGCGCGGGCCCGGGGGGTGCGGTCTGGCGGGTGGAGCTGCCGCTGTCGCGCGGCGCGCTCATGACAGCAGCGATCCTGGTCTTCGTGGACACGATGAAGGAGCTGCCGGCGACGCTGATCGTCCGGCCTTTCGACTTCGATACGCTGGCCGTCCGCGTCTACAACCTCGCCGCGGACGAGCGGTTGTCCGAGGCCAGCACCTCGGCGCTGCTCATCCTGCTGGTCGGACTATTGCCCGTGGCGGTGCTGGCGCGGGCCATGCACCGGCAGGACTGAGCGGCCGCCCTTCCCCACGCCTCTGCCACATGGGCTGAGGCGTGGGAGGAAGGCCGCTCGCAACTCAGTCCTGATGCTGCTCGGGCGCCGCGGCGCTGTTGAGCTGGATGTAGTTCGGAAGCCCCATCTGCTCGATCATGTCGAACTGGGTCTCCAGGAAGTCCTGGTGCTCCTCCTCATTGGCGAGGATGGACTTCAGCAGGTCACGACTGACGAAGTCGCGCACGCCTTCCGAATAGGCGATGCCTTCGCGCAGATCGTCGATCGCCTTCTGCTCGAGCTTGAGGTCGCATTCCAGGACCTCCTTCACGTTCTGCCCGATCAGGATCGGGTTGAGGCGCTGAACGTTGGGGAGGCCGTTGAGATAGAGGATGCGCTTGATGAGCTCGTCGGCGTGCTTCATCTCCTCGATGCTCTCGGCCATCTCGTGCTTGGCGAGCTTCGTCACGCCCCAGTCGTCCAGCATGCGCGCATGCAGGAAGTACTGGTTGATCGCGGTCAGCTCGTTCGTGAGCTGGGTGTTCAGATGCTCGATGACCTTGGGATCGCCCTTGGGCATGGTGGCTCACTCCGGCTTGTGTTCCGCCATGGATGTCACAAGCCGGGGACCAAAATCAAGCATCTGAAAAAAAAGGACTTATCGCGAATCAGACTGATAGTCGTTCGCAGGGTCCAGATGGTTCTGCGTCTGATTCGCACCCGCCTCAGGCGCGGGCCTTGTCCCCCGGCATCTCACGGAGAATGCTCAGGATTGTGGCCGTGCAGGTGCCGCATTGCGCGCGGCAGCCGCAGCCTTCGTAGACTTCCTTGGGTCGGGCAGCGCCATTGGCGGCGGCGGTGCGGACGTCACCGTCGCTCATCCCGTTGCACAGGCAGATGACCATCTTCGAGGCCTCGTTCCGTCAGCGCCAGCCGGCGCGCTGCATGAGGCGAAGCGCCTCGGGGGCATTGGCGAGCATCTTCGGCCCGTCGGGGGCCTCCTGCCGGAAGTCACCCAGCGCCGTCAGGAAGGGCGGCACGTCCGAATCCGGGACAACCGGATATTCCATGTTCACGAGACCGAAGGTCTTCTGCGCCTCGGCTCCCGTCAGGAACTCCAGGAAGGCGCGCGCCTCGGCCGTGTTGGGCGAGGTCTTGATCATCGCCGCGCCCGAGATGTTCACATGCGTGCCGCGGTCACCGGCGGCCTGGTTCGGGAAGATCACGCCGACTCGCTCGGCCATCTCCCGCACATCCGCCTGCGGCGAGACCGACATCAGGCCGAGGTAGTAGGTGTTGGAGATCGCGATGGTCCCCTGCCCGGCCATGATGGCGCGGATCTGGTCGCGGTCGCCGCCGGCGGGCGGACGGGCGAGGTTCGCCGCGATTCCGCGCGCCCAGGCCTCCGTCGCCTCGGCCCCGTTCGCGGCCAGGAAGCTGGCGGCCAGGGCCACGTTGTACCCGTTGCCCGAGGAGCGGACAGCGATCTGCCCCTTATAGCGATCGTTCGACAGGTCCTCGTAGCGCGCGAGGCCGGCCGGCGGGCCCTTGGCCTTGTCGTACATGAGGACGCGCGCGCGGCGGGAGACCGAGAACCAATGGCCGCCCGGCTCGCGCAGGCTCGCGGGGACGCGGCTGTCGATCACGGGCACGCCATGGGGCTGCGTCAGGCCGAGCTCCACGGCGCGGCTGAGGCGGCTCGCATCCACGGTCATGAAGACGTCGGCCGGGCTGTTGGCGCCCTCGGCGCGGATGCGCTCCAGGAGCTGGTCCGCATTGGCCTCGATCACCCGGACCCGGATGCCCGTGGCGCGGGTGAAGGCCTCGTTGACCAGCTTATCGGCGTCGTAGTGACGCGCCGAATAAAGGCTGACCACACGCTCCTGCGCACGGAGGACGGCCGGGGCGAAAAGCCCTGCGGCGGTGGCGGCGAGAATAACCCGTCGTTGCATGCAACCCTCTGCGACTGGCGTAGGGCTGACTACCTAGGGCAATTGCGAGGCGTTCGCAAGATAGCTTTGCGAAGGCCTCGCAACCGCAATGTTCCGGAGGCGTGCAGCCCTTGGCGCCCGGATCTTTGCTCCGGACGCCAGGAAGACCTTCAGCCGGCGAGGGTGCGGAGGAACTTCGCCCGGGCGGAGGCGCCGGCCATCACGAAGGCGTGGTCCGAGCCGCCGAGGATGAAGCGCGCGCCCAGGGCGACGTAGTCCTTCGCCACGACCTCGTCGTAGACGCCGCCCATGCCCATGACCTTGCCGTGCTTCTTGCACGCCGCCGCGACCTTCTCGTAGGCGGCGCGCACGCGGGGATGGCCGATCTGCCCGGGAATGCCCATGGTCGCCGTCAGGTCGCTGGTGCCGAACTTCAGCACGTCCACGCCTTCCACCGCGGCGATCGCCTCGCAATTCTCGACCGCTTCCTCGGTCTCGAGCATGCAGGCGATCAGCACTTCCTCATTGCTCTCCTTCTGCGCCGTCGCGACGTCGGGCGGCGCGAAGCCGTAGAGGACGGGCGGGCCGCCCCAGCTGCGCATGCCCAGCGGCGGGAAGCGGAAGGCCTTCACGACCTCCTTCGCCTCCTCGGCGGTGTCCACATGCGGCACGACGACGCCCATCGCGCCATTGTCGAGGCAGCGCGTGCCTTCGAAGAGCGCGTCCTTGCAGCAGCGCACGATCGGCGTGCAGCCCTGGTTCAGCGCGGCCATGCAGATCTGCGAGGCGGCGTCGACGCTCATCGCGCCGTGCTCCATGTCGATGAAGAGCCAGTCAAATCCTGTCGCGGCACCGAGCGCACCGACGGCCGAGCCCCGCAGGTGATGCACGCCGAAGCCGATGGAGAGCTTTCCTTCCAGCAGCCGCTGCTTCGCCAGATTTTTCACGATGGCCATGGGGCGATCCTCCTTTGTTCGGGCGGAGGGCATCATGCGATGAGCGCAGGGTCAATCCGCAGGCGGAACCTGGAGAAACCCCTTCTGCTGCTTCGCGTTCCCTGACTGTCCACAGAAAGGAAATCGCGATGACCGAGGAGAAGAAGGACAAGAGCCGGATCGAGGTCGACAAGGAGCTCGACCAGGCACTGAAGGACAGCTTCCCGGGAAGCGATCCGGTCCAGCTCACCGATCCGAACCGGGGCCTGGGCGGCGCTCCCAAGAAGCCGCGGCCCGATTCACAACCGGAGTGAGGCCACGGCCATGAACGTGTATGACGGCCGGGAGGGTCATCGTCGCCTTCTCGGCCAGGCGCAGCTGCCCTGGGATCATGGCCCGATCCTCATCCTGCGCGACACCGGCGAGCAGTTCGCGCTGCATCCCATTCGCTGCCTGGACGAGGCGGGGCTGGTGGTCGAAACCGCCGTCCTGCTCTCGCCGGGCCAGCGGCCCGATCTGCTGCCGGGCTGGCGGCCTGCCGCCACCACGCCGCACCTGTCGCGCTGATCCGTCCGGGCCCCTGTCCTGCCGCATTCCCGCCCGGAATGGTAAGATGATGCCGCGTGAACATTCCCGGAAGGATTCGGCCATGCTTTCCCGCCTCTCATTCGCGGTCGTCCTGCTGGCGACGACCTCGCTTTCCGCTGCCGAACTGCCCGTCCGGGCCGTCACCCTCTCCTCCGCCGGCCTTGCGCAGATCGAGCGCGGCGGGCCGGTCGCGGCCACCGAGGGCGCCCTCACCTTCCGCGTGCCGCTCGAGGATGTGGACGACATCCTGCGCTCGCTCGTCGTGGCCGACCCGGCCGGGCGGGTGGAAGGGCTGCGTCTGCCGGCCCAGGACCTCGCCGTCGAGGCCTTCCGGGGCCTGCCCGTCCGCGCCGAGGATTTCGAGAGCCGCGCGGCCCTGCTGAACGCCCTGCGCGGCGAGCGCGTCGCCATCGCCGGCGTCGAGGGCCGCATCGCAGAGGCCACCGAGGCCCGCAGCGGCCTCCGCGTCTCGCTCATCACCGATACAGGCCTGCGTAGCGTGTCGCTCTCCACGGAGGAGGAGCTGCGCTGGCTCGACCCCGGTCTGGCGGCCCGCTTGGCCCGTGCGGCCGAGGCCGTCGCCGCCACGCGCGCGGCCGACACGCGCCAGCTTTCCGTGGCGCTGCGATCCGGCGCGAGCGCGGAGCGGGAGATCGCCCTGGCCTATGTCGCCGGCGCGCCGCTCTGGAAGCCGTCCTGGCGCCTCGCGGTGCCGGAGTTCGGGGCATCGGACGGCCGTGCGCGGCTGATGGGCTGGGCCGTCGTCGAGAATCGCAGCGGCGCCGACTGGAACGGCATCCGCCTGTCCCTGGTCTCCGGCGAGGCGGCCGCCTTCCGCCAGGCGCTCTACACCCCGGTGATCCTGCCTCGGCGCGAACTGCCGATCGAAGGCAGCGGGCAGGTCGATGCCCTGGCCGATAGCGGCGCCCGCCCCGTAATGGCGGCGCCCCCGCCCCCCGCGGCTCCGCTTGCCAGGCCGGGCATCATGATGAGGGAGAGGGCGGCGGGGGCCGTCATGCCCGCCCCCGCCATGGCCGACGCGCCGGCGCCCGCCGCCGAAGCCGTCGCCGCCGCCTCGCTCGGCCGCGTCGCCTTCAATCTTTCCGACCCGGTCACCATCCGCTCGGGCGAGACCGCCAATATCCCCTTCGCCGACCTCCGCCTCTCGGCCGAGCGCGTGTGGTGGGCGCAGGGCCTGCGCGACCGCTATCCGCTCCAGGCGGTGCGCCTCCGCAATGAGAGCCAGCATGCCCTGCCCGGCGGTCTGACGACGATCTACGGCAGCTCGGGTGCCGAGGCCGGCGCCTTCCTCGGCGACGCGCAGCTTCTCGGCATGCCGCCCGGCGAAGCGCGCCTGCTGGCCTTCGCCCGGGACCGCGAGGTCCAGTACACGGCCGCCCAGCGCTCCGCCTCGACGCCCCTGCGCGCCGAGTTCCGCCGGGGTGCCGTGGTCGCCACGCTGCGGGCCGTGCATACCGTCGCCTTCGCGATCGACCCGCGCGGCGGGCGCGGCCGCTTCGTCGTCGACCTGCCGCGCCGGCCGGGCGAGACACCGCGCTTCGTCCCCGCCGCGGAGGGCGATTTCGGCCTGCGCGTGGAAACCATGCTCGACGGGCGCCAACAGGACGTCGAATGGAGCTGGGAGCGCGAGCAGCAGCAGGTGGTGCCGCTCTGGGAGCCCGCGCTGCCCGATCCCGTTCCCTCCGCCTGGCGCGATATGAACCTGGAGCGCGACGTGATCCGCCTGCCCGGCGGCACGGACCGGCTCGAGGTGCTGCGGCGCCTGCTCGCCGGCCTGCCGGCGGGCGCGCCGGGCCGCGCCGACCTCACGGCCCTGATCGCCGATTACGGCCAGGCGCGGGAGCTCATGGACGCCTTCCGGACCGCGGCACGGGCCTATATCGCCGCCGAGGCCAGCCTTGAGCGCGCGCGCCGCGCCCTGGAAGACCGGACCGGCTCCGCCAAGGAAGCGGCCCGCCAGCAGCTGAACACCGCTTCGATCGAGGCCTCGCGCCTCGGTACGGCGGCGGATGGTGCCTGGACGGCGTGGCGCGCCGCCGCGCAGAAGGTCGTCGCCCGGGGAGGCTGAGCCCCTCCTCCAGGGCGCTTGGGCGCCCTGGGACGCCCTCCCTTCAGGACAGCGCCCGCAATCCCGCTCGGAGGCTCTCGAGCTCATCGTGCGGAAGAAGCGCGTCGACCGCCGCGTGCTCCCTGGTCCAGATCGGCACAGCCGACTGCAGCAGAGCTTGCCCGGCCGGGGTGAGCGACAGGCGCCGGCTGCGGCGGTCGGACGGATCGACGGCCGCGTCCACGAGGCCGCGGCGTTCCAGCGGCTTGAGATTGGCGGTCAGGGTGGTGCGATCCATCGCCAGCAGCCCCGCCACCGAGCTGATGGTGGGCGGGCTGGGCCGGTTCAACGACATCAGGAGCGAGAACTGCCCGCTCGTCAGCCCGAGCGGCCGCAGCGCCTCGTCGAACCGTCGCGCAAGAGCCCGTGCCGTGCGCTGCGCCGCGAGGCACAGGCAATGGTGGCGAACATGCAGCGTGGTCTCGAAGGGAACGGTCATCGGCGACACCGGCTCGACAATTTCTTGGCTATTTGAGTTGATATCAACTTATAAGGCAAGCCGGATCGGGGGGCGTCCCGCCCTCCACCGGACCGAGCAGGAGCCAAGCCATGAGCTACGTTCAGGGATTCGTCCTCGCCGTTCCCGCGGCGAACAAGGAGGCCTATCGGAAGATGGCGGCCAGCCATACGCCGCTGTTCAAGGAGTTCGGTGCCAGCCGGGTCGTCCATGCCTGGGGCGACGACGTGCCGGAGGGCAAGGTCACGGACTTCAACGGTGCCGTGCAGGCGAAGCCGGAGGAGACGGTCGTCATCTCCTGGCACGAATACCCGAGCCACGAGGCCGCCCAACAGGCCTACGGCCGGATGATGACGGATCCGCGCATGAAGGCCCTGATGGCGACCGCCCGGCCCTTCGACGGCGCGCGGGTCATTTATGGCGGCTTCGCCCCGGTCGTCGACGAGGGCGCGGCGACGCGGATGAGCTACATCGACAGCGCGCTGGTGCCCGTCGAGACGGACAAGAAGGACGCCTATGTCGAGATGGCCGCCCGCATGGCCACACTCTTCCGGGAGCATGGCGCGACCCGCGTCATGGACGCCTGGGGCGTCGACGTCCCGGAAGGCAAGCTCACCGATTGCCGCCGCGCGGTGAAGGCCACGCCCGGCGAAACCATCGTCTATTCCTGGATCGAGTGGCCCTCCAAGGCCGCGCGGGACGAGGGCTGGCGGAAGATCATGGCCGATACCCGCATGGGGGGCGACATGCCCTTCGACGGCAAGCGCATGATCATCGGCGGCTTCGCGCCGCTCCTCGACGCCTGATCGATCGCGGGGAGGATTTTTCCTCCCCGCTCCCTTGTAGGCCTGCGCGCGCCTCAGATGGAGACCGGCGCGGGGCCGGCCGTCTCGTCGCCGTTGTCCTGGCCCGGCGCGCCGTGGCTGTAGGCGTCGAGACCGATCTCGACCATCCGGCTCCAGGCCTCCTCGGCGCTGTCCGCATAGGTGACGAGGCTGGTGTCCGAAGGCCCGATCAACCCGTATTCGGCCAGCGCCTCCATGTTCACGACCTTGCTCCAGAAGGCCCTGTCGAAGAGCACGATGGGCAGCGCGCGCGACTTGCCGGTCTGGCAGAGGGTGAGGAGCTCGAAGAGCTCGTCGAAGGTGCCGAAGCCGCCCGGGAAGACCAGCAGGGCATTGGCCCGCATCGCCAGATGCATCTTCCGCATGGCGAAGTAGTGGAAGCGGAAGGTCAGGTCCGGCGTCGAATAGGCATTGGGCTCCTGCTCATGCGGCAGGGTGATGTTGAAGCCGATGGAAGGCGCTCCCGCCTCCGCCGCGCCGCGATTGGCCGCGCCCATGATGCCGTCGCCGCCGCCGGTCGCGATGACATTGTCCCGAAGGCCGTCGCGCACTTCCAACGCGCCTCCCCTTTCGGAGGCGATGCGCCCGAAGTTCCGCGCCTCCGCATACCAGTGGGGCTGCGGGCCAGGCCCGTCCTCGCGCACCCGCGCGCTGCCGAAAACGACGATGGTCGAACGGATGGCCCAGGCGCGCAGCGCTTCCTCCGCCTTGGCGTATTCGAGCAGGAAGCGCACGCCCCGCATGCTGTCGCCGAGAAGGAAATCCTGGTCGAGCGCGGGGAGGCGGAAGGATGGCGAAGCCATTTGCTTGCCATTGATAGAACTCATCTTTTTGTCGTCTTCCTGTGTCATGGCCGATGAATGGGGCGAGGCCCGATGTTGGGCCACCGGGCGCGGGGAAGCAAATGACGGCGGGCTGCGGCTAACCCTCCACCGCCTCCTGCGAACCCGGGACGATGAGGGCCGTCAACGTCTCCAGCTGGTCTGCCTCCTCGGGCGGCTTGTCGCGGCGCAGGCGCGCGATCCGAGGGAAGCGCAGCGCCACGCCGGACTTGTGCCGGGTAGAATATTGGGCAGCATCGAACTCGACTTCCAGCACCAGGCCACGCTCCACCTCGCGCACCGGGCCGAAGCGGTTGGTGGTGTGGTTGCGGATCCATTTGTCGAGCCAGAGCAGCTCCTCGTCGGTATAGCCGGAATAGGCCTTGCCGATGGGCACCAGCTCGTCACCCCGCCACAGCCCGAAGGTGTAGTCGGAGTAGAAGCTGCTGCGCTTGCCGTGGCCGCGCTGGGCGTACATCAGCACCGCATCCACCGAGAGCGGATTGCGCTTCCACTTCCACCACGGGCCCTTGATGCGCCCGGGCGAATAGATGCTGTCGCCGCGCTTCAGCATCAGCCCCTCGATGGAGGCCGCCCGCGCGCCCGCGCGGATTTCCGCCAGCTCCCCGATCGAGGAAAAGGGGATGAGCGGCGAAAGGTCCATCCTCTCCGGCCGGACGCGCTCGTACCAGGTCTCCAGCCGCTTGCGGCGCTGGTCGAAAGGCAGGCCGCGCAGATCCTCCTCGCCGTCGAAGAGCAGGTCGTAGAGGCGCACCGCGACCGGATGCTCGCGCCGCATCTTCTGGGTGACCACCTTGCGATTGAGCCGCTGCTGGAGGTCCGAGAAAGGCGCCACCTGGCCGTCACGCACGACCAGCAGTTCCCCGTCGGCGACGGCATGGAAGGTCATGGCCTCCAGGATCTCCGGGAACGAGCCGGACACATCCTCGCCCGAGCGCGACCAGAGGCGCGCGCCGCCGGGCCCGGCGGTGAGCTGGACGCGGATGCCATCCCACTTCCACTCCGCGCGCCATTCCACAGCTTCCAGGTTCGCCACATCCTTCTCGTCGAGCGGATGGGCCAGCATCAGCGGGCGAAAGACGGGCAGGCCCATCGGGTCGGGCCGCGGGCCCCTGCCCTCCAGCCAGGCGAAGAGCGGCCGATAGGGCGGCGCGACGCCGTGCCAGACCTCCTCGATCTCGCCCACCTCGATCTTCGCCCATTCGGCCAGCGCGGTCTTGGCGAGCCGCGCCGAGGCACCCACGCGCAGCCCGCCCGTCACCAGCTTCAGCAGCGCCAGCCGCGCGCCGGGGTCGAGCGCATCCAGCCAGGCGGCAATGATCGTCGGCAGGGCGGATTTGGGGGCAGTCTCCAGCGTCTCCACGACCTCGGTCAGGCTCAACGGGGGCCGGTTGCTGGCCGCATCCGCCGGCCACATCAGGGCGATGGTCTCCGCGAGGTCGCCCACATAGTCGTAGCTGATGGCAAAGAGCGTGGGGTCCGTGCGCTCGGCGATGAGCTCGCGCAGGATGGCGGGCTTGGCCGTCCGGAAAACCAGCTCGCCGGCCAGCGCGGCGAGGCCGATGCCGCGATCAGGATCGCCCTGCGTCTCGAACCACTGCCGAATCAGTGCCAGCTTGGCGTTGCGTCCCGGCGAGAAGACGAGCCGTTCCAGCAACTCCGCAAAGGCAGGAACGCTCATTGTCTTTTGCCCCCCAGACGCCGGGCGCCGCCTCCGGCGGCTTGGCTTCGCCGCACTCCGGGGGCACCGGGTGGGAAGGGAAGTCGGGCGGCGCCGGCCGCTGCGCGGACAGTTCCTTTGGAGACGGGGCGCATCATTCGTCCTCCTCGCCTTCCTCGCCCATGCCGATGAGGTGGAGCGCCCTCCCCTTGATGCCGCGCAGGCCCAGCGCATGGATCAGCGCATCCTCCCGCCCATGCGTGATCCAGATCTCCTGGGCCTCGACCTCGGCGCAGGTGGCGAGGAGCTCCGGCCAATCGGCATGGTCGGAGACGATCAGCGGCAGCTCTACACCGCCCTGCCGCGCCCGCTGCCGCACGCGCATCCAGCCCGAGGCCAGGCACGGCAGAGGGTCGTTGAGCCGCCGCGCCCAGCGCTCCCCGATCTCCGAGGGCGGCGCCAGCACGATGGCGCCCGCGAATTTCTCCCGGCCCTGCACCGTCGCCGGAACCAGCTCGCCGAGGTCGACGCCGAGCTCCTGGTAAAGCCGGCACAGGCGCATCAGCGCACCGTGCAGTGGGATCGGCGCATCCCAGCCCGCCTGCCGCAGCAGCGCGATCAGCCGCTGCGCCTTGCCCAAGGCGTAGCAGCCGATGACATGCGTCCGCTCCGGAAACAGCCGCACGCTGCGCAGCAGCCGCGCAATCTCGAGCTCCGCCGGCGGATGATGAAAGACGGGCAGCGCGAAAGTGGCCTCGGTGACGAAGACGTCGCAACGCTCCAGCTCGAAGGGCGCGCAGGTCGGGTCGGGGCGGCGCTTGTAGTCGCCGCTGAAGACGGCGCGCGCGCCCTGCCACTCCAGGCAGACCTGCGCACTGCCCAGCACGTGCCCGGCCGGCCGCAGCCAGAGCTTCACGCCGTTGATGTGCAGCACCTCGCCGTAGCGGAGCGGCTGCTGGATCTGGCCGGCCCTCTCCACCCCCATGCGTTCGCGCATGATGGCCAGCGTCTCGGAGGTCGCCAGCACGCGCTCATGCCCCGGCCGGGCGTGGTCGCTGTGGCCGTGGGTGATGACGGCCCGGTCCACCGGGCGTTGAGGGTCCACATAGAAACCGCCGGGCTCGCAGAATAGCCCGGCCGGCGTGACGCTCAGCCAGGTCTTGGGATGGGGTGGCATCAGGCTCCTTCACGCGGCACGTCACGTCGCATATATCTGGGTCCGGAATGAGAACATTGCCAGAACTTTTTGCCGGCTGGTTCGCCGGGCGTGGATGGTCCCCCCGCCCCCACCAGCTGGACATGCTGGTGGCGGCACGAGCCGGGCACTCGGCCCTGCTCATCGCGCCGACCGGCGGCGGCAAGACGCTGGCGGGCTTCCTCCCCAGCCTCATCCAACTCTACGAAGCACCGCGCGCCGGGTTGCACACGCTCTACGTTTCGCCGCTGAAGGCGCTGGCCGTGGACATCGCCCGCAACCTCGAGGCACCCATCGCGGAGATGGGCCTCGACATCACCGTCGAGACCCGCACGGGCGACACGCCGGCCAACCGGCGCGCCCGGCAGCGACAGAATCCACCCAATATCCTGCTGACCACGCCGGAGAGCCTGACCCTCCTGCTCTCCCTGCCCGATGCCGGCAGCCTTTTCGGTGACCTCGCCTGTATCGTGGTGGACGAGGCACATGCGCTGGCCGGCACCAAGCGCGGCGACCAGCTTTCCCTTTGCCTCTCGCGGCTCTCCGCGCTGGCCCCGGCGTGCCGCCATGTCGGCCTCTCCGCCACGGTGAACCACCCCGAGGCCCTGCGCGCCTGGCTCTCGCCCACCGCCCGCGCCGAGGGCGTCGAGCTGATCCGCGCCGCACCCGGTGCGCCGCCCGTGATCGGCGTGCAGCTGCCGGAGGGGCGGCTGCCCTGGGGCGGCCACATGGGCCTCGCCTCCGCACCCGACATCCTCGCGCGCATCACCGCCGCGGGGGTGACCATCGTCTTCGTCAATACCCGCGCCCAGGCCGAGCTGATCTTCGCCGCGCTCTGGAAGCTCAATGAGGAGGCCCTGCCCATCGCACTGCATCACGGCAGCCTCACCGTCGAGCAGCGCCGCAAGGTCGAGGCCGCGATGGCGGCGGGCAAGCTGCGCGGCGTGGTGGCCACCTCCTCGCTCGACCTCGGCATCGACTGGGGCGGCGTGGACCAGGTGATCCAGGTCGGCGCACCCAAGGGCGTCTCGCGACTGCTGCAGCGCGTGGGCCGCGCCAATCATCGCATGGACGAGGCCAGCGCCGCCTGGCTGGTGCCGGCCAACCGCTTCGAGGTTATCGAATGCGCCGCCGCCATCGAGAGCGTCGAGGCGGGCGAGCTCGATGGCGAGCCGCCGCGCCAGGGTGGGCTGGACGTGCTGGCGCAGCACATCCTCGCCATGGCCTGCCACGGCCCCTTCCATCCGGACGACCTGTTCGCCCAGGTGAAGCGCGCCGGCGCCTATTCGGAGCTCTCCCGCCGTGATTTCGACGATACGCTGCGCTTCGTCGAGGATGGCGGCTACGCCCTCTCCTCCTACGAGCGCTACCGCAAGCTGTTCCGCGATTCCGAAGGCATGATCCATGTCCGCGGCAATCAGGTGGCGCTGCAGCTGCGGCTCAATCTCGGCACCATCGTGGAGACGCCGCTGCTCAAGGTGAAGCTGCGCGGCGGGCCCGTGCTCGGCGAGGTGGAGGAGTGGTTCATCTCCACGCTGACGGCCGGCGATACCTTCCTCTTCGCCGGCCAGGTCCTGCGCTTCGAGGGGATGGTGGGCATGGTCGCGCAGGTCTCGCGCGGCGGCGAGGGCGAGCCGCGCGTGCCCGCCTATGCCGGAGCGCGCATGCCGCTGTCGACCCATCTCGCCGGCCGCGTGCGCGACATCCTGGCCGATCCCTCGCACTGGGCCCTGCTGCCGGAAAGCGTGCAGGAATGGCTCGACATGCAGCGTCACATCAGCGAGCTGCCTAAATCCGAGGGCCTGCTGGTGGAGACATTCCCACGCGGTGGCCGCTGGTTCATGGTCGCCTATACCTTCGAGGGGCGGCTCGCCCATCAGACGCTGGGCATGCTGGCGACGCGTCGGATGGAGCGGCTGGGCTGGGGGCCGCTGGGCTTCGTCTCGACGGACTATGTGCTGGCCACCTGGTCGGCCTTCGAGCCGACCGATCCCGACGCCCTTTTCACCGAGGACCTGCTCGGCGAGGAGCTGGAGGAATGGATCGCGGAGAGCTCCATGCTCCGCCGCACCTTCCGCAACATCGCCACGATCGCGGGCCTGATCCAGAAGAACCACCCCGATGCGGAAAAATCCCGGAAGCAGATGAGCGTGAATTCCGACCTGATCTACGACGTCCTTCGCCGCCACGAGCCCGACCACGTGCTGCTGCGCGCCACACGGGCCGAGGCGGCCTGGGGCCTGACCGACGTGGCACGCATCGGCCAGCTGCTGGCGCGCGCCAAGGGGCATATCCGCCACCGCCGGCTGGACCATGTCTCACCGCTGGCCGTGCCGGCGCTGATCGAGATCGGCCATGAATGGGTGCCGGGCGATGCCGAGGAGGCTGTGCTCGCCGAAGCGACCGCCCTGGTGGAGGAGGCGACCGAGGGGGCCGAGACCTTCTACGGCAACCTGACCCTCTCCGACGTTGTCGAGACGCCGGGCCCGCCGCGAGAGCGGGCCCGCCGAAAATCTCGTTTCCATCGGAAGGTGCCGAAGGAAGCCGTGCGATGATGGCCGCCCCGCTGCACCTCGCCGGCGAGCGGCTGATGCTCTGCCCGACCGGCGTCGCCTTCTGGTCGGAAACGCGCACGCTCATCGTCTCGGACCTGCATTTCGAGAAGGGCAGCGCGATGGCCGTCCGAGGCGCCCATGTGCCGCCCTACGACACGCGCGAGACCATGACGCGGCTCGCCTTCGCCGTGCGCCGCCATGCGCCGAAGCGCCTGTTGGTGCTGGGCGACGCACTGCATGACGACCGCGCGCTGGCCCGCATGGCGCCTTCGGACCTGTCGGCCCTCCGCCGCCTGCTGGCGCCGCTCGAGGTGATCTGGGTCGCGGGCAATCACGATCCGTCGCCGCAGCCGGAACTGCCGGGCATCAGCGTGCCGGAATGGAGCGAGAAGCGCCTGCGCTTCCGCCATATCGGCGGTATCGCCCCACTCACGCGGCAGGAGGCGGAGCTCAGCGGGCACTACCACCCCAAGGCCACGCTGCCCACGCGCATCGGCGGCATCACCCGGCCCTGCTTCCTGGCCTCCGGCCAACGGCTGGTCCTGCCGGCCTTCGGCGCCTTCACCGGCGGGCTCGACGTCCGGGACCCGGCCATGGCGGTGGTCGCGAAGGCGGCCCAGCGGGTGTTCCTGCTGGGCCGCGAACGCCTTCACAGCGCCTCCTTCGAGGCGCTGCGCGCCTGATCCGTTACTGGATCAGCGGCCGGTTCACCGGCAGGACCACGCCGTTGCTGGCGATGATCTGAGGGCCGGCCAGCGAGGCCGGCGGATAGGCGTTGGCGCCACCCACCCCGAAGCCGGCATCGCCGACGATCTGGATCTGCAGCTGCCCCTGCGGGTTCGACGCGACCTGGAGCACATTGCCGTTGCGCGTCCGCAGCTCGACGGTGCGCTGGGCGAAGTCGGCCATGGTGTAGCGGCCCTGGACGATATGCATGTTGATGAAGGCCTGCAGGCGCACCTGGTCGCCCTGCTGACGATCGGGGCCCGAGCCGCCCGTGCTCGGCGCCATGCTCTCCCGCAGCGAGGCGGGGATCATGTCCACCACCGGATCCGGCAGGGCGAAGAGCGTGAAGGGCCCCGCGCCGCGCAGCGTCTCCACCGCGCCGGCCAGGCGGGCATATTCGATGAAGCTGTTGAACCCGCCGGCCGCGGAGAGGGTATCGATCACATTGGCCTGGGGGGCGACGACGCTGCCGCCCACCACGCCCGGCGTGTTCAGCGGGGTTTGCGCGAGCAGGGGAAGCGGGAAGGCGGCGACGGCGGCTCCGACGAGCAGGTGGCGGCGAGAGGTCATGGGGGGAGAGCTCCTCATTCTGGAAAGGCGCCGGTATCGGGATGCCCGCCGGCTATGCAGATGCAACGCTGGCATGAAATTCCGGTTGCAATGCGCGGCTTTGCGCGAAAGCCACAATCGCCCCACATTGCGAGGATGCCCCCTGCCCTGTCCCAGTTCCGTCACACTCCGCGTCGTCCTCGTGATCCCGCTTCCATCGAACATATCGATCCGCCCGTCTGCCACGCGGGCCGCGCCTTGAGGCATGTCCGGACCGGCGGAGGCTGGCCGCTCGCCTCCAAGAGGCTGTCGTGACGCTCTCGACCGCCGAGCTCCGCCGTCGCGGCTTTCGCGGCCTGCGCGTGGTGGGCGACGTCCATGGCGAGGCTGCCGCGCTGGAATCCGCGATCATCGGCGCCTGTAATGCCGACCTCTTCGTCCTTCAGCTCGGCGACCTGACCGATTACGGACCGGACTCTCCGGGCGTGCTGCGCGACATCTTCACGATGCTGGACGCGCAGGCCGGGATCTTCCTGCTGGGCAACCACGATCACAAGCTGCGCCGCGCGCTGATGGGCAACCGGGTGCGCAGCCCGGCCGAGGCCACGCCCCGCACGCTGGAGCAGATCGCCGCCGCGCCCGATGGCGACGAGATCGCGCGGCGCGCCATCCTGGAGATCGGCCGGGCGCCGGCCTGGTGCCGGCTCGGCCCCTGGCTCTTCGTCCATGCCGCCTTCCATCCGGGCATGATGCTCGAGCCCGCGCCGCGCGAGGGCGGCTCGCGCCGGCCGGACAACATCGTCTCGCGCGCGCTCTTCGGGCAGGTCACCGGGCGCACGCAGGGCGACGGCTATCCCGAGCGCCTGCTGCACTGGGTGGATTCCATCCCCACCGGCCTCACCGTCTATTGCGGGCACGATCAGCGCTCGACCAACGGACGCCCTTGGACGACGCATGGACGCGCCGGTGGCGAGGCCGTCTTCATGGACACGGGCTCGGGCAAGGGCGGCCATCTCTCCTGGCTCGACCTGCCGCTGCCCTGACGCGAAGGCGCGGGCCTTCGCTTCAGCCCGCGCTGCTCAGCGCTCTTTCCAGAGCTCGGGGTTGGCCAGCAGCTCCGCGCATTTCGCCGAGATCGCCTCGACAAGCTTCGCGCCCTTCTCCGCGCTGGCCACGCGCGCATCGCCCACGACACCGGTCTTGGTGAATTCGCGGAAGGGGCGCCGCATGAGCAACCCCGGCGGCTGCCCCGGCACGCGCGAGGAGGACGGCCCATGCGCCTTGGACAGCTGGTCCGGCCGCAGGCTGTCCGGCGAGAGGTGCATCATCATCGAGGTCTCGGCCTCGCAGGCATGCATGAGCGTGGGCTGCCGCTCCAGCAACGGCTCGATCACCTCCGGCACCATGTGCCAATAGGTGCCGCCGCCGACCCTCACGCCGAATTCCGCCGCGAGATCCGTCGCCGCCGTCCCGATCGCCTCGGCATTGCCGCCATGGCCGTTCATCAGGAAGATTCGCCGGAAGCCATGCCGCACGGCCGAGCGCACGACGTGGCGCAGCACGGCCTGGAAGGTCGCGTGATCGAGCGTCACGGTGCCGCCGAAGGCCATGTGATGCTCGGCCAGGCCCGCCCAGCAGACCGGCGTCACGATCACGCGCTCCCCGGCCTCGGCGAGGCGGCGCGCCGTCTCCAGCGCGACCGTCCCGCCCAGCACCATGTCCACACCTGTTGCGAGATGCGGCCCGTGCTGCTCCATGGAAGCCACCGGTATGATGACGAGAGCATCGGCCGTGGCCTCGGCCTGGATCTCTGCCGCGGTCAGCTTCATCCATTCGAGGCTGGGCGCGCGGCCCGCCGATTTGGGTTTCTTCGCCATGTCCATTCCATCCTTCCGCGGGCGTTCTCGACCAGGCGCCGCCGCGGAGGCTGTCCTGGTCGTGGGTCTTCGCGGCCTGGCCGCTATTCGGCGGTCGCGCCCGATACCTCGACCAGCTGTTGCCAGACCGGCATCTGAGAGCGCCAGAAGGCGCCGAAGGCCTCGGGCGTCTCGTCCACCATCGGCAGGACTGTGAGGCCGAGCAGACGCTGCTTCAGCTCCTCCTGCGAGAGGGCGCGCAGAAGCGCGGCGTGCATGCCGGCGATCGCAGGCGCCGGCGTGCCGGTCGCGCAGACAAAGGACCACCAGTTCAGCGCATCCACGCCCTTACCCGGCAGCAGCTCGTCCATCCCGGGCACGCTGGCAAGTTCCGGCACATAGTCGATGCGCTTCGCCGAACCCACGGCCAGCGGGCGGAACCGCCCTTCCCGCACATGCGGCATCAGGGCCGGAATGGCGTCGAACATCATGTCGATATTGCCGGCGATCAGGTCCTGGATGGCGGGACCGCCGCCGCGGTACGGGACGTGGACCATGTCGGCGCCCGTCTCGCGCTTCACCTTCTCGAAGAAGAGATGGCTGATGGCGCCGGTGCCGCTGCTGCCCATGGTGACGCGGCTGGGATTCTGCTTCGCAAAGTCGATCTGCTCCTGGAAGGTCCGCCAGGACCGCTGGGAATTCACCACCCAGAGCAGCGTACCCACGCCCACCCGCGAGACCGGCGCGAAATCGCGCAGCGGCACGAAGGGCATCCGGCTGCCGTAGAGGAAGGTATTGGCCGTCAGCACATTGGCCGAGGTGAAGAGCCAGGTCAGCCCGTCCTTCTCCGCCTGGAGCGTGGCCTGCGCGCCGATATTGCCGCCGGCGCCGGGCCGGTTCTCGATGATCACCGGCTGGCCGAGAATGGGCGAGAGGCGCTCGCCGATCAGGCGGGCGATCATGTCGTTGGCGCCGCCGGGCGCAATGGGAACGATGATCCGCACGGGGCGGGAGGGCTGCCAGCCCTGGGCCAAGGCGGGCGCGGCCAGCAAGGGCGCCGAAAGGCCGCCGAGCAGAAGTCGGCGTCGGGAAGTCGCAATCATGGGCAAGGCTCCTGGTCGTCAGGCACCAAGCCTGATCCGAAGAAATTGGAGACGAAATCGCGGGCAGGCCAGCCGGCGAAAGGGGGGAAAACGAAGCTCCGGGCACGAGGATGACGCTTCGGCAAGCAATCGCAGATCGATCGGCTCGCAGATAGCGGCACCTTCGCCCCTCCGACCCGCCGCCGTCAGGATGGCGGGTCTTCGTGACGAATCACTATTCCGCGGTCGCGCCCGATACCTCGACCAGCTGCTGCCAGATCGGCACCTGGGCGCGCCAGAAGGCACCGAAGGCCTCGGGCGTCTCGTCCACCGTCGGCAGGATGGTGAGGTCGAGCAGGCGCCGCCGCACCTCCTCCTGCGTCAGGACGCGCCGAAGCGCGGCATGCATCCCGGCGATCGCCGCCTCGGGCGTGCCCGTCGCGCAGACGATGGACCACCAGTTCAGCGCGTCCACGCCCCTGCCCGGCAGCAGCTCATCCATCCCGGGCACGCTCGTGAGTTCCGGCACATAGTCGATGCGCTTCGCCGAACCCGCCGCCAGGGCACGGAACCGCCCCTCCCGCACATGCGGCAGGAGCACGGGAATGACGTCGAACATCATGTCGATATTGCCGGCGACCAGATCCTGGATGGCAGGCCCGCCGCCTCGATACGGAACGTGGACAATATCGGCGCCCGTCTCGCGCTTCACCTTCTCGAAGAAGAGATGAGCGCTGGTGCCGGTGCCGCTGCTGCCCATGGTGACGCGACCGGGATTCTGCCTCGCGAAGTCGATCTGCTCCTGGAATGTCCGCCAGGGCCGCTGGGAATTCACCACCCAGAGAAGCGTGCCCACGCCCACCCGCGAGACCGGCGCGAAGTCCCGCAGCGGTACGAAGGGCATGCGGCTGCCATAGAGCGCCGTGTTGGCGGTCAGCACATTGGCCGCGGTGAAGAGCCAGGTCAGCCCGTCCTTCTCCGCCTGGAGCGCCGCCTGCGCGCCGATATTGCCGCCGGCGCCGGGCCGGTTCTCGACGACCACCGGTTGCCCGAGGACAGGGGAAAGGCGCTCGCCGATCATGCGGGCCATGAGGTCAGTGGCACCGCCGGGCGCGATGGGAACGATGATCCGCACGGGGCGGGAGGGCTGCCAGCCCTGGGCCAAGGCGGGCGCGGCCAGCAGGGGGGCCGAGAGGCTGCCCAGCAGCAGGCGACGCCGAAGAGGCGGGGTCATGTCTTGGAGTTCCCTCGTTGCAGGTCTTTTGCCTGAGGCATGGAGGTTGGCATGAAATCCGCCCCCGGCCAGCCCTGCCATCAAGGAAACTTGCCCAGACGCGCGCTACTCCGCCTCGTAGACGACCATGCTGCCGTCGTCGCCCTTGACCTGATAGGCCGTCCATCGGCCGTCCGCCGCGAAGTCGAGCGTGGCCTCCACCTCGCCCGTGACATGCCACCGCGAGCCGCCGGCACCGAGCGCCTCGCGCGTCCAGCGCAGCTCCATCAGCTTGCCCGTCGTCGTTCCGAAGACCGGGACGGCGCCGCCGAAGCGCTGCGGCTGCCACCAGGACAAAGGCGCGGCATCGGGAGGCAGAAGCCGCTCCCCCTCGCTTCCGTGGATGGCGACGCCGCGGGGTGTCCGCTCGGCCTCCACCTCGACGATCCGGCCGTTGCGGTTCTGCCGCGAGGAGACGGAGACGAACTGGCTGCCCCGGGTCACCTCGGTGTAGCGATGCTCGAAGCGATAGACGACGACGCCGAGGACGCGCGGCGTCACCACCACCTCGGACGAAGTCACGAGATCGTCGCCGCGGCGCGAGAAGCCGACATGGTGATACCCGATGGCGGTCCCGTTGCGCGTCACGCGCCAGCGGTAGTCCCGGGGGGTGGGCAAGGGCTGGGCGAAGGCGGGCGTCGCGACCAGCAGGGGAAGGAGACGGCGCGAAATGGCCGGCGAAACGGTGGTCATGGCAGCAAGATCGGGGCAGCCGGCTCATCCCGCAACCTGTCACCTGCAGGGACAGGACAGATCGCCCAAGGCATGCCATGATGGATTCCGCCATGCGCCAGCTCCTGCTGCTTCGTCACGCCAAGTCCTCCTGGGACGATCCAAGCCTGTCCGACCATTCGCGGCCCCTCAATGCCCGTGGCCGGATGGCCGCGGCCGTGATGGCGGAACAGATGCGCGAGCTCGGCCTCGTGCCGGATGTCGTGCTCGTCTCCTCCTCCCGCCGAACCCTTCAGACGCTGGAGGCCCTGCAGCCCATCGAGGGCAGCCCGATCGTCGAGGTGATGGACGCCCTCTACCTCGCGCCCTGGCCGCGCCTGCTGGAAGCGCTGCAGCACGTGCCGGAAACGGCGCGTTCCGTCCTGCTCGTCGGCCATAATCCCGGCATGCATGAGCTCGGCCTCGCGCTGATGGGCCCTGCCGGCGTCACGACGGGCAGCCCCCATGCCCGCCGCCTGGCGGAAGGATATCCGACCGGCGCACTGGCCGAATTCACGGTGGCGGCCGCCTGGTCGCAGCTCACCGAAGGCAGCGGCAGGCTCGTGCGCTTTTTGGCGCCGCGGGACCTGCCGGAGGTGGCCGCCTGATTCTCGAACTTGCCCTCGGCACGCCCCCACGCCTGCCGTCTCATCCATTGCTGGCAGCCAAGCCGAGCTGGCAGGCGGAGACCCTGACCTGGTTCAGGGCCGAAGCCGAAGGCGCACCCTTACTGCAGCGCCGCCGCCGCATCTGGGAAACCGTCCAGCCCATGCCGCCCGAGGGCGAGCTCTGCTGGCCCGGCACCTGGCCCGCGGCCGAGCCCGCCGAGCCCGACCTCGCCGCGCTGCCCATCGCGCGCTTCGTCGGCCGTCGCGCCGTGCTGGCCGAAGGGGTGACCTGGGTGGAGGGCCGCATCGAGGCCGCCGGCCTGCGCCGCCGCGTCGGCCGCCTGATCCTGGAAGGCGAGGCGCCGGAGATCCTTCGCCTCGCCGCGGAGCTCGCGCGCTCCCTGCCCCTGCTGCCCGCCTTCGCCTCGCTGGCCGAGGAAGCGCTTTCCCTGGCCGAGGGCCGGCCTCTCCGCCCCCGCCGCTCCGGCCCGCCGAGCATGGCCGGCGCCGTGGCCGTCGAACCCGCTTTCCTCGCGGCACTGGCCCATCTGCAGGACGTGCTGCTCTGCGAGACGCCCCAGTGCCGGCTCGAGCTCGGCCCGCGCGGCGTCCACCAGTCGCGCGTCGCGATCCGCCGCCTGCGCTCGATCCTGAAGCTGTTCCGCCCCGCCGTGGACGGCCCGGACTGGCGTGCCTGGGACGCGCAGCTCGGCGACCTGGCCCGCGCGCTGGGCTCGGCCCGGGACTGGGACGTCTTCCTCGGCGGGATCGGCGCCGGGACGGTAGTCGCGCTGGATGGCGACATCCGCCTGAAGCGCCTGATGGCCGCCGCGTCGCGCGAGCGCGATGCGGCCTATGAGGCGCTCGGCCACCTGCTCGCCAGCGACGGCTTCCGGCGCACCATCTGGCTTGGGCTGCAACTCGCCCTCGTCCGCCCGACCCTGGTGGCGGAGCAGCCACTGGCTCCCTTCGCCGCAGAGCTGCTGCGCAAGCGCTGGCGCCGCCTCAAGCGCGCGGGGCAAGCCATGAACGATCTCGACGCGACGGCCCTGCATGACATGCGGCTCGACGCCAAGCGGCTGCGCTATGCGGCCGAGCCCTTCTCCCCCCTCTGGCCCGGCCGTGCCTCGAAGCGCTTCACGAAGCGCCTCGCCGAGTTGCAGGAGGCGCTGGGCCTCGCCAACGACGCGACGGTGGCGCGCCAGCTGGCCGCGCGCCTGACCGGGCGTGGGGCCGGCGGCTTCGCCATAGGAACCGTGACGGGCTTTGCCGCCGGCCGCGCGGAAGGCAGCCGCATTGCCTCGATCATCGCCTGGAAAGCCCTGAAAAAAGTTGGACCGTTCTGGAAGCAGCCCGCTGCGGCCGACACGTAACATCCGGAAATAACCGGGTTGCCAGTCGGCTTCCCCCTGGGTTAACCAGTGCGTCATGCGCCGCCGCCGCCTCTTCCAGACCGCCCGCACGCCGCAACGCTGGGGGCGTGCGCTGGCCGTCACGACCAGTGCCATCCTGGGCGTTTCGCTGGTCGTTTTCGCGCTTCCCACGCAGCTGATGGGCTCCGCCCCGCGCAACCAGGAATGGTCCTCGCCGGCCGCACAGATCCGCATTGTCGATGGCGACACCATCCGCCTCGGCGACCGCACGCTGCGCCTCTATGGCGTAGAAGCGCCCGAGCGGGGTCAGTTCTGCACCAATGAGCAGGGCGCGCTCTACGACTGCGGCACCGCCGCGGCGGCTGAGCTCGCCCGCCTGGTCGGCGACCGCGGCGTCGACTGCCGCGTCCAGGGACGGGACCGGTTCGGCCGCGCGCTGGGCGTCTGCCAGGCCGGCGACGTCGAGCTGAACACCTCCCTGGTCGCTTCCGGTTGGGCGCTGGCCGATGGCGGTTCCCTGCCCGCTTTGGTCCCGGTCGAGGCCGCGGCCCGTTCGGCGCAGCGCGGCCTCTGGGTCGGCGGCTTCGAACCGCCGGCGCATTGGCGCCGCGGCTACTGACAACGATTTCACCTGGTTGACCAAGGCTTCTGCGATCGCCCCGATAGACAAGGCTGTCATTGCGCCTATCTTGCATTGCAGCATGGGCGCCCGAGCCAATCAGGCGCACGAAACAGTGAGTGAGGAAGGCTGCTGACATGAGCAAGAACGGCTCGATTACCATCACGCTCGACGACAGTAATGCCAGTGCTTCGATGCCGTTGCTCGGCGGCACGCTGGGGCCGCAGGTCGCCGATATCCGCAAGCTCTATTCGCAGCTCGGAATCTTCACCTACGATCCCGGCTATGGCGAAACCGCCAGCTGCGAGAGCAAGATCACCTACATCGACGGCGACGAGGGCGTACTGCTCTACCGCGGCTATCCCATCGAGCAGCTGGCCGAGAAGAGCGA
The DNA here is from genome assembly GCF_018413645.1 of Roseococcus pinisoli. Taxonomy (GTDB): domain Bacteria; phylum Pseudomonadota; class Alphaproteobacteria; order Acetobacterales; family Acetobacteraceae; genus Roseococcus; species Roseococcus pinisoli. Next base: position 413,586 of record NZ_JAHCDA010000002.1, on the reverse strand, counting down.
CTTCATCGAGGTCTGCTACCTGCTGATGCACGGCGAGCTGCCGACGGCGAAGCAGCTCGAGGAGTACCGCAAGGCGGTCACGAACCACACGATGGTTCACGAGCAGCTCCGCCGCTTCTACGACGGCTTCCGCCGCGACGCCCATCCGATGGCGATCATGTGCGGCGTGGTCGGCGCGATGGCCGCCTTCTACCATGACAACCTCGACATCAACGACGAGCGCCAGCGCGAGGTCGCGGCCTTCCGCCTGATCGCCAAGGTGCCGACCATCGCGGCGATGGCCTACAAGTACGCGCTCGGCCAGCCCTTCGTGTACCCGCGCAACGACCTGAGCTACGCGGCGAACTTCCTCTACATGCTGAACTCGGTTCCGGCCGAGCCCTACGAGGTCTCGCCCGTCCTGGCGCGCGCCATGGATCTCATCCTGATCCTGCACGCCGACCACGAGCAGAACGCCTCGACCTCGACCGTCCGCCTCGCGGGCTCAACGGGCGCCAATCCCTTCGCCTGTATCGCCGCCGGCATCGCGGCGCTGTGGGGCCCCGCGCATGGCGGCGCTAACGAGGCCGTGCTGAAGATGCTCGGCGAGATCGGCACCAAGGATAAGATCCCGGCCTTCATCGAGCAGGTGAAGGACAAGAACAGCGGCGTGAAGCTCATGGGCTTCGGGCACCGGGTCTACAAGAACTTCGACCCGCGCGCGAAGATCATGAAGGAGACCTGCCACGAGGTCCTCGCCGAGCTCGGCATCAAGGACGAGCCGCTCCTCGACATGGCGATGGAGATGGAGCGCATCGCGCTGACCGACGAGTACTTCATCTCGCGCAAGCTCTACCCGAACGTCGATTTCTATTCGGGCATCATCCTCAAGGCGATGGGCATCCCGACCTCGATGTTCACCGTCATCTTCGCCGTCGCCCGCACCGTCGGCTGGGTGAGCCAGTGGAAGGAGATGATCGAGGATCCGAGCCAGCGCATCGGCCGTCCCCGCCAGATCTACACGGGCGCCGACACCCGCGACTACCAGGCGATCAAGACCCGCGGCTGAGCCGCGACGCCCTGTAAGGCTTCAGGCCCGGCCTCCCTCAGGGAGGCCGGGTTTTTTATTGGGATCGTCCGGAAGGCCTGTCGCGCCCTCGCCTGCCGGAGACCGGCGCCGCGTCTCAGCGAGCGGCCGGCGCCTGCGTGGAGCTCACGCCAGGAGGCACCGTGTGCCAGGGCTGGCTGGCCAGCGCGTAGCCGTAGTCGAACAGCGCCTGCATGAAGGGAGGATCGAAGGGCTCGCGGCGATCGGCCTGGAACTCCGACCCGATGAAGGCCAGCCGGAAGGCCACGCCATCGCGCTGCGTGGTGAGATAGATGCGGTTGATGTCGCTGATGCCGCTGAAATGAAGCAGCGTTGCGGCCGAGCGCCGGGCGATGCTGAAGACGCCTCGCGAGGTGGCGCTCGCCTCCACATTGATGCGGCCGTTGCGGATCACATAGGCCGTGCGCTCGCGCTCGCCCACGCGTTCGCGCAGCGGCAGCGAGGGCGGGTAGAGGAAGACCTGCATGGCCGCACCGCCATCCACATGCATCTCCTCGAAGCTACGCCCGTCATAATCGACGGGCACCAGGACGGGCGGGAAGGCCCCGGGGATGGAAGCCGAGGCCAGCAGGATGCTGCGGAACAGCTGCAGCGCCTCCGGATGGCCGCTGGCCGCGATGGCGCCGATGTTCCACACCACCGGGCGCTGCAGGTCGAGGTTGGTGGTGCCAACCAGCAGCAACCGACCACGCATGTACTCGCGCGCGATGGCGTCCAGCATCTCCTGGTTGGCGTGGCGGTTAATGAGGCGGGCCAGCGGCGAGGTATCGGCGAGCGCCTCGCCGAAGAGCAGCGGGAAGACCGCGAAGACCTGGCGCGGCAGCAGCAGTACGTCCCGCGGCGCGACCTGGGTGAAGACCTCGCGCAGCTGCGGGTCGTAGTCCGAGCCGAGGAAGGCGAAGGGCGCGATCAGCGCGCCGGCCGAGATGCCCGTCACGACATTGAAGACCGGGCGATTCCCCTGGGCTGTCCAACCCGTGAGGAGCCCGGCACCGAAGGCCCCGTTATCGGCGCCGCCCGAGATCGCCAGGAATGTCGTGGGCGGACGCGGCGTGCCGGCTGGCCGCGTGGCTACGTCGCGCACCACCATGCTGCGGCCCTCGGCGATCAGCGCATCCGGCTGGCCGTCGATCCAGAACCGGGCATTCGGGATGCCGAGGACGGCCAGTTCCTCGGCGGCCTCCGCCGGTGGCGGGGGTTTGCGCAGAATGCTGCCGCAGCCCGCCAGAAGGCCAAGGGCAAGGAACGCCGTGAAAACCCGCACAGACCCGGAAAACTGCTTCATCGATACCATCCCGGGCCGTCCGTATTGCAGGGACGGGCTGTCGTCACGGCCTTTTGTCGTGACATTCCCGATCCCGGTCTCAGCCGGCCGCGCCAGGCGGCCGGCCGCCAACTCAGAATCGCGCCACGGCGCCGAAGAGGAAGCGATTGGCGACGCCGTATCCGGACTTGCCCGCACCCGCCGCCGCTGCTCCGCCCGCGATATCACGTCGCGTATAGAGGTATTCCAGCCCCACATCGAGCCAGCCGCTGCCGAACACCCCGTTCCGGACCTCCGCGAAGGGGCTCCAGATCAGATTCGCGAAGCCCTGCTGGACCTCGCGGTTCAGCGAGAGCGCCGCGGCCGAGCCCGGCGTGAAGTCGAGCGCGTAGCTCGGGAAGTCCTGCCGTGCGTAGGAATAGGCGAAGTTGCTGCGGAACTGCGTGTTCCAGAAGCGGCGATAGGCCAGCGTCGCGCCCCAGGCCGGGGTAGCGTCGAGGCTGACGCGGCCCTGGACATTGGCCATGCCGATATTCGACAGCGCGTCCTGCCCGTTGGTGCTGCCCGCGAAGTAGCGGCCGATGCCCTCGCCATAATAGGCCATCCCCACCAGCTCGTCTGGACCGAAGCTCTCGGAGATCAGGCGCATCGGCAACCGGGCATGTGCCGCCAGGCCCCAACCGGTCGTCGAGGTGGCGCCCGAGGGCGCGCCGGCGGCGGTGCCGGCCGGGCGGATCTGCAGCTGGCGCACCATGCCGCGCGCGCCGAGCTCGATGCCGTTGGAGCGATAGGTCAGGCGCGCCAGGAAGTCGGGCATGACGTTGAAGGCCGGGCTCGCGCCGCCATCCAGCGTGCTGGACGGATTGAAGACGCCCGCCGCCGCCGTGTACTGCGTCTCCGGCGCCTCGATGGAGAATTGCCCGGTCAGGCCCTTGCCCAGCCGTGCCGTCACGCGAATCTGCGCCTGCCGGATAAAGGACTGGTTGAGGTTCGTCGCGTCGATGATGGTCTCGAAGAGACCCTCGTTCCAGAGGCTGTTGGCCTGACCGGCCAGGACCGCGAAGCGTTCCGTGCCGAGTTCGGCCCAGGCCTGACGCAGCCGGAAGGTCGCGTTGGCGGAGGTGCCGCCGCCGAAATCGCCCTCGATGCGTGTCTCGAGGGTGCCCCAGCTCGTCAGGGTCCGCGTGTCGACGCCGAAGCGGCTGAACCGGGCGGAGGCCGTGAACTCGCCGCCCTGCTGGTCGGCCGGGCTGCCGCGCAGCGGGATGCCGCCGGGCAGCGGCGCATCGCTCTGGTTGCGGCCGTTGAGGTCGAGATGGCCGGTCACCTTGGCGAAGCCGTAGAGGCGGACCTGGGTGTCCGTGCCCGGCACGCGGAAGGCGACGCCGGGCAGGTCCGCACGCAGCGCGTCCTCGAAGGAACGGCCCATGGGCTCGGGCGGCTCGAGGCCCGCCACGGTCCGTTCGGACAGCGCGGCAGCGGCCGTGGCGGCAGGCAGGGCAGCGGTAGCCTGGGCGAAGCCGCGCGAGACGGCCTGGGCCTCGTCGGCGGCCGCCCGGGCCTCACGGGCGGCTTCCTGCGCGGCCCGGACATCGTTGCGGGTGGCGGAGCGCGACTGCGGGACCGGCACGGGCGCCACGGCCGGGGCCCTTGCGGCCGGCTGGCGTGCCACCCGGGCCTCCAGCTGATCCAGCCGGGCCTGCATGGCCTCGAAGCGCGACAGCTGGCGCTGCATGTCATTCAGCTGGCGGCGCAGCTCGGCGATCGTCGCGGCGTCGCCGGTTCCCTGGGCGAGGGCCGGCGCCATGGTGGCGGCCAGGCCGAGGGCGGTGGCCAGCGGAACGGCGAGCCTCTTGCGGGCCCCTGCCGTGATGCCCGCCACCGGCCGTTCCGCTGCATCGCCCTCCCCCGGCGATGCAGCGATCACGCGCTTCATTGCGACGCGCGGCCCGCCGCGACGCCGTCATTGAACGCACGCTGGCGGCTGCGCCGGTGCTGGTCGTAGGCGAAGCCGCCGCCCGCGCCCACGCCGGCGCCGATCAGCGCGCCCAGGCCCGCATTGCCCGAGAAGGAGCCGATGGCGAGGCCGGTCAGCGCGCCCGCCGCCGCACCGCCGCCCACACGCTGGGTCGTCGGGCTGAGGGGCACGTTCAGGGTCTCATCGGCGCAGGCGCCGAGGCCCAGGATGAGGGCGGCCGGAAGGATGAGCGTCTTGCGCATGTCGTGTTCCTCCCGGATCAGCGCCGCGCACCGCGCGCGGGCGCGGTCGGGCAGGGATAGGTGGCGGCGGCCCAGCGGAGCAGACCGTCGACGGCGAGCTCGCTGGCATGTTGCGGATTGGCGCCCGACCAGGCAACGAAGGAGGCCTGCGCGGCCTCGAGCGTCGGCGCGGGCGTGGGCAGGCAGAAGATCGCGGGGCGGCCACCGGGGCGCGAGATCTCGGTGTGGTACTGGCCGACGCCGACGATGAAGCCGCGGCAGAAGGCCTGCGAGGCGTGCCCGACTTCCTCGTTCAGCGACGCGGCGCAGAGCGTGGCGAGGTTGCCGGTGGTGACCGGACCGGTCGGAGCCGGCGCGGCGGCACCCGTCTGGGCCGGCGCCCCCCCGATGGTGACGGCCAGCAGCGCGAGGCTGCCTGCCAGGGTCGTGACGAAGCGCATGAGCAGGACTCCTCTCCCCGCCGGCCTATCGCAACGTCGCGGGCCGGATCCGGTGCGTGGGCGGGCGTTCGGAACCGCCTCATCGCAAGGTCAACGCTAGGTCGAGGGGAATGCCACATCCATAGTCCGGCAGTGCCTTGCCCGTTCCCTGCGTCCCAATCGCGGATCAGATCAGGCGAAGAGCGCTCGCGAAGTCGTGGCCACCGGCGGGGCCGGCGCGCTTGCGGATGGGCGCGGCCACCCAGCCGCTTTGCGCGGCCTGGCGAAGCTGGGTCGGCGAATAGTCGAACTCGCGGCGGAAGGCCCGACTGAAGGCAGAGGGATCGAAGAAGCCGAAATCCTCGGCCACCTTGATGATGTCGCGGGTGTTCGAAGGATCCGATAGCGCCTGGTGTGCCTGACGCAGCCGCTCGCTCTGGATATAGCGCGCGACGCCGCCGAAGGGCTCGAACAGCCGGTAGAGCTGGGACCGCGACACGCCGGCCAGCTTGCACAGGCGCTCCGGGCCCAGCCGGGTCGACCGCAGGTTCTGGCGGATGGTCTGCCGGATGCGGCCGAGCCGCGCGCGCTCCACATGGGCATCGGCGTCCAGGTTGAGCGGCGAGGACGGCGCGATGCAGGCCGAGAGCAACGCCCGGGTCGCCTCCGCGGCGCGCGGCAGCTCGGCCTCCGTCATGGTCTCCAGGCTATCTGCCAGGCTCTCGATGTAGTTGCCGAGGAGGCGGCCCATGGCCGATCCCAGCGGCGTGTCGCGGCAGGCGTCGATGGTCGGGCCAAGGCCGGGAAAGGCGTCGCGCGACACGAAGAGCCAGAGCCATTCGCCCCCCGTCCGGTCGCCGTCGAAGGCCCGGTCGAGGGAAAGGATATGCGGATGGCCGGTCGGCACCGCGATCTGCGCGGCCTCGGTCCGCAGCCGCAGCGAGCCCGTGCGCGGGACATGAATCTGCCAGAGATCCAACGAGTCCCGGCGGATCTGGCTGCGCGTCCGCTGGAAGCGGCAGGGCGGCGCCTCGATGACGGCCAGCGCGAAGTGGCCGAAGCTCCACATCCGGAAGCGCGCCTCGAACCCTGCCCCAGGGCCGAGGGCCTCGGTCATCTCGATCACCGAGCGGCAATGGTCGCGCCAGGCCTCGAACTGATCTTCGGGCGGAAGCTCCGTCGTCGAGAAAACCAGCGGCGCCAGCGGCCCGCGGCTGCGGCCAACCGGTGGCGAGATGTCGTCTTCCAGATGGGCCTCCGCCTCACGCATCCCCAGGGTCGCCCTTCCCGTTCGAAACGGTGTTTCAACGACAATATAATCATGCCTTGAGCGCCCCTCCGGCCAGCGGTTTGACCGGAAGCGGAAGAATATCGGGACGCAAGGGATACTCGTCGGATTGTCGGCCCATCTGCCCCCTCCCGCAAATGCCTAGCCTAAAGGTCATCGCCACGACGCCGGAATACCGCCTCCCGCGCGGCATTCCGCGTGCGTGAATGCTGCCGTCAGGGGAAACCCAGGGAAGAAGGGCTTTCAATCAATGGACTACAGGCTCCACCTCGACGACACAGCCCGGTCGGGAACCGTTTCCACCGGGCGGATGCCTGACCCGGCGACCGTGACTTCCCTGGTCGAGGAGGCCCATCGCCGCTACGGCCCCATCTCCGAAGGCAAGGTAGCGGATTATATCCCCGCCCTCGCCCAGGCCTCGCCCGATCTCTTCGGCATCTGCGTGGCCGGCGTGGACGGCGCGCTCTTCTCCGTCGGCGATGCCGAGCGCCCCTTTTCCATCCAGAGCATGTCCAAGCCCTTCGTCTTCGCGCTGGTCTGCCAGGCGCTGGGCGGCGGCCAGACGCGCGAGAAGGTCGGCGTGAATGCGTCGGGCCTCGCCTTCAACTCCGTCATGGCCATCGAACTCAATGCCGACCGCACCGTGAACCCCATGGTGAATGCCGGCGCCATCGCGACCACGAGCCTCGCCCCCGGCGCCAATGCCGAGGAGAAGTGGAAGTTCATCCGCGAGGGCCTCTCGCGCTTCGCCGGCCGGGAGTTGCAGCTGGACGAGGAGGTCTATGCCTCCGAGGCCGCGACCAACCAGCGCAACCAGGGCATCGCGCGCCTGCTGCTCGGCTACGGCCGGCTGTATTCGGACCCCGACGAGGCGACAGACATCTACACGAAGCAATGCGCGCTGAACGTGACGGCGCGTGACATGGCGGTGATGGGCGCGACGCTGGCCGATGGCGGCGTGAACCCCGTCACCCGCGAGCGCGTGATGGATGCCGACCGCTGCGCCCGGGTGCTGGCCGTGATGGCGACCGCGGGCCTCTACGAGCAGTCGGGCGACTGGCTCTACGAGGTGGGCCTGCCGGGCAAGAGCGGCGTGGCCGGCGGCCTCGTCACCATCGCGCCCGGCAAGGGGGGCCTCGGCACCTTCTCGCCGCCTCTGGACGGCGCGGGCAACAGCGTGCGCGGCCAGCTGGTCACGAAGTTCCTGTCGGAGCGGCTCGGCCTCAATCTCTTCGCCTCCCAACCAGAACAGTGAGGAAACCCACCCCATGAGCACGACTGCCTCCGAGGTCCGGGAATCCTGGATCCCCATGATCGCCATCGCCCTCGCCCAGGTGCTGATGTCCTTCAACGTCGCCGCCCTGCCCGTCTCGCTTTCCGGCATGGTGGCCAGCTTCGGCGTGCCGCCGACGACCATCGCGACCGGCATCGTCATGTATTCGCTCGCCGTCGCGGGCTTCGTCATGCTGGGCGGCAAGCTGGTGCAGCGCTTCGGCTCCACCCAGGTCTTCCGCGTGGTGATCGGCCTCTTCGCCATCGCCCAGGTACTGATGGTGATCGCGCCGACTGCGATCTTCATGCTGACGGCGCAGCTCCTCGCGGGCCTCGCGGCCGCGGTGATCGTGCCGGCCCTGGTGGCGCTGATCGCCCATCACTACCACGGCCAGCAGCAGGCAACCGCCGTGGGCGCGCTGGGCTCGGCCCGCGCCGCGGCCGGCGTCTCGGCCTTCCTGATCGGCGGCCTTCTCGGCACCTTCATCGGCTGGCGGCCCGTCTTCGGCATCCTCGTGGCCCTGTCGGTGATCGTGTTCTTCCTGAGCTTCAGGCTGAAGCCCCAGGCCGCACGCCCCGAGGTCAAGATCGACGCGGTGGGCGTGGTCCTCGCCGCGGCCTCGATCATCATGATCGTCTTCGGCTTCAACAACCTCAACCGCTGGGGCCTCGGCGTCGCCAGCCCCGCCGCGCCCTTCGACATCCTGGGCATGTCGCCCGCGCCGATCATGATCGTCGCCGGCATCATCCTGCTGCAGATCTTCATCGCCTGGTCGAAGCGTGTTCAGGCGCGCGGCGGCACGCCGCTGCTGGACCTCAGCATCATCTCCTCGGGCCAGGAGCGCGCAGCGGTCTACGCCATGTTCACCGTGGTCGGCCTCGAGGCCATGCTGAACTTCACCGTGCCCCTCTACATCCAGATCGTGCAGGGCCGCACGCCGATCGAGACCACGATCGCGATGATGCCCTTCAACCTCACCGTCTTCTTCACGGCGATGCTGGTGGTGAAGCTCTACGACAAGGTGACGCCGCGGCGCATCGCGCAGGGTGGATTCACGCTCTGCATCCTCGGTCTGCTCTGGCTCGCCTGGGTGGTGCGCAACGACTGGACGGCGGTTCCCGTCATGCTCGGCCTGATCACCTTCGGCATCGGCCAGGGCGCGCTGGTGACGCTCGTCTTCAACGTGCTCGTGACCTCGGCGCCGAAGGAGCTCGCCGGCGACGTCGGCGCGCTGCGCGGCACCACGCAGAACCTCGCCGCCGGCGTCGGCACGGCGGTGGCCGGCGCGCTGCTGGTGGGCCTGCTCTCCGCGGGCATCATGTATCGCGTCACGGAGAACACCTACCTCCCGGTCGAGCTCCAGTCGCAGCTCGATCTCGACAGCATCAACTTCGTCAGCAACGACCAGCTGGCCACCATCATGGCACGCACCTCCGCCACCCCGGCCCAGGCCGCGGAAGCGGTTCGCGTGAACAGCGAGGCGCGGCTGCGGGCGCTGAAGATCGGCCTGCTGCTCATGGCCGCCTTCGCCGCGCTGGCCATGATCCCGGCCAGCCGCCTGCCCGCCTACCGCCCCGGTGAGATCCCCGACGGGCCGACGCCGCGCAGGACCGTCCGGCGCGAGGAAGAGGGCGAAACCGCGTGACGAAGCGTCCCCGGCTCCTCTTCCTGTCGCTCGGCGGCACCATCACCATGGTGCCGGATGCGGGCGGCGGGATCACGCCGAAGCTCGGCGCCGCCGAGCTCGTGGCCTCGGTTCCGGAACTCGCGGATGTCGCCGAGATCGAGGCCCATTCGCCCTACCGGCTGCCAAGCCCCTCGCTGGAGCCCGGTCAGCTGGTCGAGGTCGCCAAGGCCATCGAGGATGCCTTCGCGGCCGGTATCGACGGCGCCGTGGTGATCCAGGGCACCGATACGATCGAGGAATCCGCCTTCCTCCTCGACCTGCTGGTGGCCGACGACAAGCCGGTCGTCGTCACCGGCGCCATGCGCGGGCCGGAGACGGCGGGCGCGGATGGGCCGGCCAACCTCCTCGCCGCGGCGCGCGTCGCAGCCTCGGCGGAGGCGCGGGGCCTCGGGACGCTCGTGGTGCTGAACGACGAGATCCATGCGGCACGCTTCGTCCAGAAGGCGCACACCGCCCTCACCTCCGCCTTCGTCTCGCCTTCGCTGGCCCCCATCGGTCTGGTGGCGGAAGGCCGGCCGCGCTTCCACGCACGGGTGCCGCGGATGCCGACCGTGCCGAGCTATGGCGGCCCGCCTCGCCCCGTGGCCCTGCTGAAATGGACCATGGGCGATGACGGCCGGCTGCTCGCGGCCCTGCCGGGCCTCGGCTACGCCGGCGCCGTGATCGAAGGCATGGGCGCGGGCCATGTCCCTGCCGAGGCCGCGCCGCATCTGGGCGAGCTGGGGAGGCGCATGCCGGTCGTCCTGGCGACGCGCGTTGCCGCCGGGCCGGTCTTCACGCGCACCTACGGCTATGCGGGATCGGAGATCGACCTGCTGGGCCGGGGGCTGATCCCGGCCGGCATCCTCTCCGGCCTCAAGGCCCGGCTGCTGCTGGGCCTGATCCTGCGCGGAGGGGGCGGCCAGAGCACCGCCGCCGCGGCCTTCGCGAACTATCAATAGGCCCCGGGCGTTGAGACCGCGGGCAAGACCCGCAACAAACAAGGAATTCCGAGATGTCTGATCTGCTCGTCATCGCCTTCCCCACCGAAGCCCAGGCCGAGGAGGTCCGCGCCAAGCTGCTTGGCCTCCAGCGCGAATACCTGATCGAGCTGGGTGACGCCGTCGTCGCCGTGAAGCAGCCCGATGGCCAGGTGAAGCTCAACCAGCTCTTCCAGCCGGTCGCGGCCGGCGCGGCCTCGGGCGCCCTCTGGGGCTCGCTCATCGGCCTCGTGCTGCTTATGCCGCTGGTGGGCGCTGCGATCGGCGCGGCCTCGGGCGCGCTGGGCGGCAAGCTCACCGACCTCGGCATCAACGACCAGTTCATGAAGGACGCGGCGAAGACGCTGGATTCCGGCCACGCCGCGCTCTTCCTGCTGATCCGCAAGATGACCACGGACAAGGTGATGGCCGAGCTGCACGGCACGGGCGGCACGATCCTGCGCAGCTCCTTCGACGAGACGAAGGAAGAATCCCTGCGCGAAGCCCTGGCCGGCGCCCAGGCGGCCGCGGCCGCCTCGCCCACCACCTGACAGGAAGGGTGCCTCGCATGCGCTTCGGCGCCGTTTTCTCGCTCGCCTGCCTCGGAGCGACGCTGGCCCTTCCGGCGGCTGCCCAGACCACAGGTCTGGCAGCCGATCAGACGGGGCTGTCGCCGGTCCGCGGCACTCCTGTCCCCGCGGTCCGGACGCCGGACCCGCGGGGCACCATCTCCCTGATGGTCGACAACGACCTCTTCGCCGGTACGGACAAGAACTACACCAGCGGCTTCCAGCTGGACTGGCGTTCGCCCTCCTATGATCCGCCGCGCTGGCTTTCGGCCGTCACCGGCCGGATGAGCCTGATCTTCCCCGAGGGCGGGACGCCGCGCTGGGGCCTGTCGCTCGGCCAGAACATCTTCACGCCGTCGGACACGCTGCGCCGCAATCCGGACCCGAAGGACCGCCCCTATGCGGGCTGGCTCTTCGGCTCCATCTCGCTGGCCTCCTACACGGCGACCTCCTACGGCGCGATCGAGCTGCAGATGGGCATCGTCGGCCCGGGTGCGCTGGGCCGGGAGACACAGAACGGCGTCCATCGGTTGCTGAACATCGACCGCGCCTATGGCTGGGACCACCAGCTGAAGGACGAGTTCGGCGTCAACCTCATCCTGGCGCGGCAATGGCGCTGGAACTACGAGACAGGCATCTCCGGCCTGCAATACGGCTTCGTGCCGAACCTCACCGCGAGCCTCGGCAATGTCTACACCTATGCCAGTGCCGGCATGATGGTACGGCTCGGCAGCAACCTGAATGCGGATTTCGGGCCGCCGCGCACGCGCCCGGCACAGTCGGGTTCCGCCTTCTTTCAGCCCGAGAGCGATGGCTTCGGCTGGTACATCTTCGCCGGCGTCGAGGGTCGCGCGGTCGCGCGCAACATCTTCCTCGACGGCAATACCTGGCGCGACGGGCCGCGGGTGGATCGCATCCCCATGGTGGGGGACGTCAACCTGGGCTTCGCGCTGATGTGGCAGCGGACGCGGCTCACAGCCACCTACACCATCCGCAGCCGCGAGTTCGAGGCGCAGGGCAACGGACTGCAATACGGCTCGGTCGCCGTGGCGTTCCGGTTCTGACAGACGGGAGGGGCACCGCCCCTCCCCGACCCCGGCCTGCGGCGTTTACCGCAGGCCCTTGATCGCCGCGAAGCCAGCCTCCGAGGCCGCGAGCACCGCATCGATATCCGCCTCCGTATGCGCCGCGCACAGGAACATGTTGTGCCGCGGATGCAGGAAGGCGCCCTCCTCCAGCGTCGCCTGGCAGAAGGCGCGGCCGATCGCGAAATCCGTATCGCCGTCGAAGAGGAAGAGCGGCATGCTCACCGGGCCCGATTGCCGCAACCCGACATTGGCGCCCCGCGCGCGCTCCGCGAGCCCGTCGCGTAGGCGCTGGCCCAGGGCGGCGATATGGCCGACGACATCGCGCCGCTCCAACTCCTCGAGCGTCGCGATCGCGGCCGCCATCGCGACCGAGGAGCACCAGAAGGATCCCGTGACGAAGATGCGCGTCGCCGCGTCGCGCAGCGAATCCCGCCCCGTCACGGCCGCGAGCGTATGGCCGTTGGCGATGGCCTTGCTCCAGGCCGAGAGGTCCGGCCGCACGCCCACCGTCTCCCAGGAGCCGCCGGCATGCAGGCGGAAGCCCGCGCGGACGTCATCCACGATGAGCGCCGCGCCCTTGCGGTCGCAGATCGCGCGGGCCGCCTGGGCGAATTCCGGCGTCGGAAGCTCCTGATCCACGATGTTGTCGTGCCGGAAGCCGGTCACGAGGATCGCCGCCAAGTCGTCGCCGACCGCAGCGGCGGCGGCCTCCAGGCTTGCCACGTCATTGTATTCGAAGCGGAGCTGGTGCGCCCGGTCCGCCTCCGTCGTGCCCGCGGGAACCGGCGTGCACCAGGGCGCCGCCCCGTGATAGGAGCCGCGCGCCATCAGGATGGTGCTGCGGCCGGTGGCCGCGCGCGCGATGGTGACGCAGGCCGTCGTCGCGTCGGTGCCGTTCTTCTGGAACATCGCCCAGTCGGCAGCGGGGATGCGGTCCACCAGCCGTTCGGCGAGCTCCACCAACACCGGGCCCGGGCCGTTCAGGCAGTCGCCCATCTCGGCCTGCTTGCGCGCGGCGGCATCCACCGCCGGGTCGTGATGCCCGAGCACGATGGGCCCCCAGCTGCACATGAGGTCGACGTAGCGGCGGCCATCCACGTCCCAGACATGGCCGCCCTCACCGCGCGCAAAGAACTGCGGATAGCCTTCCGGCAGCTTCTTTGCGTCGAGATGGCCCCACATGCCGCCGGGGATGACGCGAGCCGCACGGGCCCGCAGCGCTGAATCCTGACTCAAATCCGAACTCCCCAGAACATCGGATAGGCCGCCTGCGGCACGTCGCGCAGCCGGTCGCGGTAACCCGCGGGAATGGTGAACTGCCCCCACATCACGTTGGGCACATTGAGCGCCTCGGCCGCCTGGATCTCGCCCGCGATGCGCTTGCGGTCCTCGGGCGTCGCGGCCAGGGCGAATTCGCCGAGCAGGCGTTCCACGCCGCGGTCGCAGTCCCAGCCCGGATAATCGGCGCAGGTGTTGGACACGTAGAAATGCGTGAGCGGCGAGAACATATCGGTGCCGTTCGAATAGACGCCGAACATGTGCCAGCCCTCGCGCCGCGCGCGGCGGGCCAGCACCGTGCCCCAGTCCATCTGCTGCTCCTCGACGTTGAAGCCCGCGAGCTTCATGTTCTGGATCATCACCTGCGCCGCCGTCTGGCTGATGCTGCCGGCAACCGTCAGGCAGACGATCTGCTGCCCGTTATAGGCCGTCTGCGCGAGCATGCGCTTCGCGCCTTCCACGTCGAAGCCCATCGCCTCGGCGCCCGCGCGGCTATCCAATGGCCCGCCGCACATGAAGAAGGAGGGACAGGGCGGTGCCCGGAACCGCTCCGGCACGCCGATGGCTGTCAGGGTGGAGGACTGGTCCACGCAGTGCCAGAGCACGCGACGGATGGCCGGATCGTCCATCGGCGCGGCCGCATGATTCAGCCGGAAATTGCCCTGGAACATGTGGATGCCGCCGAGGCCCATCAGCCGCACCCCACGCGCGCGCTCCAGCCGCGGCAGCAGGTCGAAGGGCAGATATTGCATGTAGTCGACCTCGCCCACCATCAAGGCCGTCGCGCCCGTGGCCTGGTCCGGCATGACGCGCAAGGTGACGCTGTCGAGATGCACGCGCTTGCCGCCGGCGAGGAAGTCGTTCGGTTCCTCGCGCGGGACGTAGCCCTCGAAGCGCTCGAGGACCATGTAGTTGCCGGGGCGCCAGTCGGCCGCGCGGAAGCGGAAGGGACCGCTGCCGATGATCTCGCGGATGCGGGTCTCGACCGGGATCTGCGCCAGGCGCTCGGGCAGCATGACGGGTAGCGGCGCGTTGGGCTTGCCCAGGACGTCCAGCACCAGCGGAAAGGGTCGCGACAGCGTCAGGCGGAAGGACTTCGCGTCGACCGCCACCAGCTCCGCCTTCGCCGCCCATAGCATGCGGCCCTGCGCATCCTTCGGCGCCCAGCGCTCCAGGCTCGCGACGCAGTCGGCGGCGGTGACGGGCGCGCCGTCATGCCAGCGCAGGCCGTCCCGCAGGTGGAAGTTCCAGACGAGACCGTCGGCGCTGGTCTCCCAGGCGCCCACCATCTGGGGCCGGATCATGCCCTGCCCGTCCATGGCGAAGAGCGTGTCGAAGACGTGATAGGCGAAGGTGCGGGTGATGGCGGCGGTGGTGGCGTGCGGATCGAGGATCACGGCCTCGCTCTCCAGCACCACGTTCGCCGTCCCGGCCGCCCGGGCCGGACGCGCCATCCATGGAAGCGCCAGCCCTCCCGAGGCGAGCAAGGCGTCACGTCGGGTGACTTTTGCAACTTTCATCGATTTCCGTCCCTGTTCGCTTTGAGCGGAAGGGTATTTCATCTCAGAGAGATGCGTCCAGGGAGGACAAGGAATACCATGGATCAGGAAGAGCTGCGGGAAGCCGCGCGCCGTGCGGTACCGGACCTCACCGGCGAGATCGTACTCGACGGGCTGCAGGCCCCGGTGACGGTGTTGCGCGATTCACTGGGCGTTCCGCATATCCGCGCCGGCTCGATGCGCGATGCCTTCTTCGCGCAGGGCTTCTGCCACGCGCAGGACCGCCTCTTCCAGATGGAGCTCAATCGCCGCCGCGCGCTGGGGCGCAGCGCGGAATGGCTCGGCCCTTCCGCCTTCACGGCCGACGCGCTCTCGCGCCGGCTCGGCGTCGAGGCTGCCAGCCGGCGTGACGCCGCGGCCCTCGGCGACGAGGCGAAGACGATGATCGAGGCCTATGCGGCCGGCGTGAACGCCTTCCTGGCCTCGGGCGCCCCCGTGCCGATCGAATATCGCCTGCTCGATGCCACGCCCGAGCCCTGGGAAGGCTGGCACACCATCGCGGTGATGCGGCGGCTCGGTCTGCTGATGGGCTCGGTGTGGTTCAAGCTCTGGCGCGCGGCGGCGCTGCCGCTGGTGGGCGAGGCCGTGAGCAGCCTGCGCTACGACGATGGCGGCAAGGACCTGCTCATCCTGCCCCAGGGCGCGGAAGCCGAACGCTGGACGGCCGCGCTCTCCGATCTGGCGCCGGCGGTGACCGCGCTGATGGAAGCCGCCGAGGCGGATGCGACGGGCGGCGGCAGCAACAACTGGGCCGTTTCCGCCGAGCTCAGCGCGACGGGGCGGCCGCTGCTCGCCGGTGATCCGCATCGCGTGCTTGAGCTGCCCAACATGTACGCCCAGGGCCACCTCGCCTGCCCTGAATTCGATGCGATCGGCCTGACCGTGCCGGGCGTGCCGGGCTTTCCGCACTTCGCCCATAACGGAAAGGTCGCCTGGTGCGTCACGCACGGCTTCGCCGATATCCACGACCTCTATGTCGAGCGCTTCGACGCGGGCGCCCAGCACGCGATGTTCCGCGGCATGTGGGAGCCGGTGGCGCGGCGCGTCGAACACGTCGCGATCCGCGGTGAGGCACCGCGCGCAGTTGAGGTCGTCGAGACGCGGCACGGCCCGGTCATCGCGGGCGATCCGGCATCGGGCCACGCGCTCGCGCTGAAGAGCGTGCAGTTCGCCGAGACCGACCTCTCCTTCGACTGCCTGCCGCGCATGCTGCGGGCGGGAAGCGTGAAGTCGCTCTACCAGGCTGCGCGGGGCTGGGGCCTCATCGACCACAACCTCGTGGCGGGAGACACCGATGGCCATATCGGCTGGCTGCTGCGCGCGAGCCTGCCCCGGCGCGGCCGCGAATGTGGCTGGCTGCCCATGCCCGGCTGGACCGGCGAGCACGAATGGAAGGGCTGGATCCCGCCGGAGGAAATGCCGGTGCTGCACGACCCCGCGGGCGGGATCATCGTCACCGCCAACAACCGCATCGCGGATGAGGATCACCCCGACTACCTGCTCACCGACAGTCATCCCCCCTACCGGGCACGCCGCGTGGCGGCCTTGCTCACCGGCGATCCCGCGACGCGCAGCCCCGCTGGCTCCGCCACCATCCATGGCGACACCCTGTCCCAGCCGGCCGGCGAATTCGTCGCCCGGCTGAAGGCCCTGAAGGGCTGTTCCGGCGCGGCCGAGGCCTTCCGGCAGGAGATCGCCGGATGGGACGGAAGGATGGCGGCCTCCTCGGTCACGGCGGCGCGCTACATCGCCTTCCGCCTGGCGCTGACCCGGCGCCTCGCGACGGTCAGCGGGCTCGGTGCGCTGGGCCGGCATCCCTACCTGCAGCCGGCGCCGGGCGTGGCGCCGCTCGCGCAGCTCTGGTGGACCCTGCCGGCGCTGCTGCGGGAGAACGACACCCGGCTCCTCAAGGGCGAAAGCTGGGACGGCCCGATCCAGGCCGCCCTCGACGAGGTGGCCGAAGGCCCGGTCCCGGAAAGCTGGGGCGAGGTTCACCGGCCCAAGCTGGCCCACCCGCTTTCGGCGCTGTTTCCCGAAGCAGCCTCCGTGCTCGATCCGGTGGCGGAGCCGCTGGGGGGCGACGGCGACTGCGTCCTCGCCAATGGCCTGATCGCACCGGTCGGGCCGCGCACGGCCTATGCCGCGCTCTCGCGCTACGCCTTCGACGTCGGCGACTGGGAGAACAGCCTCTGGACCGTGTTCCATGGCACCTCGGGTCATCCGGGAAGCAGGCACTATACGGACCAGCACAAGACCTGGGCCGCGGCGAGGATGACACCCATGCGCTACGGCTGGGAGTTGCTGGAAGCCGAGGCGGAAGCGAGACAGGTCCTGCGCCCGTAGATCGGGCCGGACTGCTCAGGCCTCCGGCGACTTGCGCGCAGCCGGGGGCCTGCGGATCGGAAAGCCCCGGGCCATCGGGCGCGGACCGACGGCCGGCGGATGCGCAAGCTTCACCGTGTAGTAGTAGCGGTCCGACCGGTAGAGCGTGCGGAAGTACAGCCCGAAGCTCTCATCCTCGAGCAGGTAGAGCCGGGTCATGCAGAGAAGCGGCGCGCCGATCGGCACGTCCAGCAGTTCCGCCGAAGGGATATCCGCGGCGACCGCCTCGATGGACTGCTGGTCCTCCCAGGTCGTCAGCTTCAGCGTGTCACGCAGCTCGCGCTCGACCGTGGTCCGGCGGAGGTCGATGGCCCGGAGACGCTCCCCGATGGCGGGAAGCATCCAGCCGTCATGCCAGGCGAAGGGGCGACGCTCGAAGTAGCGCAGGCGGGTCAGGCGAAAGAGCGGCATCTCCGGATCGATGCCTAATTCCTCGGCCAGCGCGGGGGGAATGCGGCCCGGCCCGGCCTGCAGGGTCTTCGTTTCCGTATCGAGATTGAGCGCGAGAAAATCCTCGACCATGCCGGTCAGGCGCCGTTCCGGGCGCCGGCGCGGGAGGCCGGAGACGAAGGTCCCACGCCCCGGGGTGCGCTCGATGATGCCGTCCTGCTCCAGCGCGGCCAGCGCGGTGCGGATGGTTTCCCGGCTCACGGAGAATTCCGCGCTGAGCGCGTGTTCGGTGGGCAGCTGATCCCCCAGGCGCATGCTGCTCTCGATGCGATCGAGGAGGATTCGACGGATGTGAAGATATTTAGGGTAAGGATTGAAGAACTTTCGCACGCCTGATCCCGGAGTTTCGAAGACCCTTCTTTCCCGGATTATGGAAGCACACAAGACATCATCAATTCACCCAGGGCTCGCTGATGGGGCGAATTCATCCCCCATTACGTGCGGACGAGGCAATATGATCATTTTTTTATGATCACACTTCTAATCGTCAACATTTTCTCTACGGAACAAGCATTCCTTCTTCATCTCGACCGAAGCAAGGACACCCGACCTCCCTACATTCGGCCCCGCCGCCGCGCAGATTGTTGGCAACCTCGGCATGCTCGTCCCAAGAGCGGTCCCGTTATCCCATCTGGCCAAGCCCTATCCCTGCCCGGAGGCGGGAATCGGAAATTGGAATGAATCGGAATGCGAATCCGGAAGGCCGGTCGGTGCCCGCCCCTCACTCCAGCAGGAGGCCCGGCGACAAGGGAGGGGGTGATAGCTGTCATCGCCCGTCACCCTCCTGTCGCGGGCGGCGTCCATCCACGGCCAGGGATGCTGTCGAGCAGCTCGCGCGTATAGGGATGGGCGGGCGCGCCGAAGACTTGGGCCGTCTCGCCCATCTCCACGATCGTGCCCCGCTGCATCACCGCCACCCGGTCGCAGATCTGCGCCGCGACGCGCAGGTCATGCGTGATGAACAGCATCGTCAGCCCGAGCCGGGCCCGAAGCTCCGCCAGCAGCGCCAGCACCTGCGCCTGGACCGAGACGTCCAGCGCGCTCACCGGCTCGTCGGCGATCAACAGCTCCGGCCCCATCGCGAGGGCCCGGGCGATGCCGATGCGCTGTCGCTGGCCGCCGGAGAACTCGTGCGGATAGCGGTCGATCGCGCCGGGATCGAGATGCACCAGCGCCAGCAGCTCCCGCGCGCGGGCCAGGGCCTCGGCCCGCGGCGTGCCGTGGGTGATCGGCCCTTCGGCGATGGCGTCGCCGACCGTGCGGCGCGGATTCAGCGAGGCATAGGGATCCTGGAAGATCATCTGCACGCGCTGGCGGTATGGCTTGCGTTGGGACCGGTTGAGGGGTCGCAGATCGGTGCCGTGGAAGAGGATCTCGCCCGTCTCGGGCTCCACCAGGTTCACCACGCAGCGGGCCAGGGTCGACTTGCCCGATCCACTCTCGCCGACGAGGCCGAGCGTCTCGCCCCGGGCCAGCGTGAAGTCGGCTTCCTTAACCGCGGAGACGCTCACGCTGCCGCCGAACCAGCCGCCGCGCCGATAGGTCTTCCGGACGCCCCTCACCTCCAGCACGGTCTGCCCCACCTGCGTGGCCGGCGCGGTCGCGCGCCCATGCGGCACGGCCGCGATCAGCGCGCGCGTATAGGCATGCTGCGGATTGTTCAGCACCTCCGCAGCATTCCCCTGCTCCACGATCCGGCCGTGCTGCATCACCGCCACACGGTCCGCGATCTCGGCCACCACGCCGAAATCATGGGTGATGAACAGCACGCCCGTTCCGCGCCGCGACTGGATCTCACGGATGAGCCTGAGGATCTGCATCTGCGTCGTGACGTCGAGCGCGGTGGTCGGCTCGTCGGCGATGAGCAGCGCGGGCTCCAGCGCCAGCGCCATGGCGATCATCACCCGCTGCCGCTGCCCGCCCGAGAGCCGGAAGGGATGGCTGCGCGCGATCGCCGCGGGGTCCGGCAAGTTCACGGCGGCCAGCAGCTCCTGCACGCGGCGAGCTGCCTGGACGCCTTCGCCGTGCACCTGCATGGCCTCGGCGATCTGGTTGCCGACGCGCATCAGCGGGTTCAGCGCCGTCATCGGCTCCTGGAAGATCATCGCCATCCGCTGGCCGCGAAGCTGGCGCATAGCCTCCGGCGTGGTGGCCCGCAGGTCCCGCCCCTCCAGGACCAGCTGGCCGCCCGTGATGGGCAGGCCCTTGGGCAGCAGACCCATCACGGCATTGGCGGTGATGGATTTCCCGGAGCCGCTTTCGCCGACGACGCAGAGGATCTCACCCGGATCCACGCTGAAGGAGATGTCCTGCACCGCATTCGCCCGATCCGCGCCGGGCGGCAGGGCCACGGTGAGGCCTTCGACGCTGAGAAGCCTCATGCCGCGCCTCCCCGCTGCCGCGCCAGCCGGGGGTTGAGTGCATCGGAAAGCCCCTCGCCCACCAGGTTCAGTGACAGCACCGTGACGAAGATCGCAAGGCCGGGAAAGACGCTCATCCACCAGGCCAGCCGGATGACGCTACGGCCCGAACCGATAAGGAAACCCCAGGTCATCAGGTTCGGATCGCCGAGGCCGAGGAAGGAGAGCGCGCTTTCCAGCAGGATGGCCGAGGCCACCATCAGCGAGGCCAGCACGATGATGGGCGAGAGCGCATTGGGCAGGATGTCCCCCACCACGATGGAGAGCCGCGACTTGCCCAGCACCTCCGCCGCCTGGACGAATTCCCGCCCCCGCAGCGACAGGAACTCCGCGCGGACCACACGCGCCACCGGCGGCCAGGAGACGATGGCGATGGCCGCAATGACGCTGGTGATCGAAGGTGTGAAAATCGCGACCAGCAGGATGGCGAGCACGAAGCTCGGGATCGTCTGGAAAAACTCTGTGAAGCGCATCACCAGGTCATCCGCGAAGCCGCCGAGATAGCCCGCGATGGCGCCGAGCGAGACGCCGACCCCCAGCGCGAAAATCGTGGAGACGGCGCCCACCATCAGGGAGATCCGCGCCCCATGGGCGATGCCCGCGGCGACGTCACGGCCCAGGCTGTCGGTGCCCAGCAGCATCCCCATCTCACCCGGCGGCAGGAAGGGCGCGCCGGCCATGTCCCAGGGGCTGCCGGGGAAGAGGAGCGGCGCGGCGGCCGCCAAGGCGAAGACCAGCAGCAGCAGCGCCAGCCCCACCACCGCGCCCTTGTTGCGCCGGTAGCGCCTCCAGAAGTCCCGCATCAGCCGACCTCCACGCGCGGATCGATGACCGCGTAGAGCAGGTCCGTCGCCAGGTTGAAGAGCACCACGATCACGCTCGTGCAGAAGAAGACGCCGAGCAGGACGGGATAGTCGCGCGCCAACAGCGCCTCGAAGGCCAAGCGCCCGATGCCCGGCCAGGCGAAGACGGTCTCCACCAGGATGGAGCCGCCCACGAGCTGACCCGCCTGGATGCCGGCAAAGGTGATGACCGGCAGCAGCGCGTTGCGCAGGATATGGGCGCGAGTGATCCGCCCCTCCGGCACGCCCTTCGCCCGCGCCGTCTTCACGAAATCCTGGTCCGCGACCTCGAGCATCGTGGCGCGGGTCAGCCGCGCATAGACGGCGAGGTAGAAGAGGCCGAGCGTCAGCGCCGGCAGCAGCAGGTGCTGCGCCACGTCCCAGACCACGGCCATCCCATGCAGCTCCACGCCGACGGAGGACATGCCGAAGCTCGGCAGCCATTCCAGCCAGACCGAGAAGACCAGCACCAGCATCAGGCCGACCCAGAAGAGCGGCGTCGCATAGAAGGTGAGCGCCAGCGCGGTGATCGCGCTGTCCGCCCAGCTTCCCACCCGCCGCGCCGCAAGCGCGCCCAGCGCCACGCCGCCGCCCACTGCGAAGATGAAGGCGGCGCCCGTGAGCAGCAGCGTCGCGGGCAGGCGCTCCGCGATGAGCTGCGCCACCGGCGCCTGCTGCCGGTGGCTGAAGCCGAGGTCGAGCGACAGCACGCTCTTCAGATAGACCCAGAGCTGGATATGGAACGGCTGGTCCAGCCCGAATTGCCGCCGAAGCTGCTCGAGAAAGAGCGGATCCGCCGCCCCCGACTGCCCGGCCATCACGCTCGCCGGGTCACCCGGCGCGGCGTGGACGAGCAGGAAGTTGCAGACGACGATCGCCAGCACGACGAGCACCGACTTCACCACCCGGCGCGCGAGGAAGCCGGGCAGACGCGACGCCTCCATCAGGAAGCGAGGAAGACGTCGGCGAAGTTGGTATGCACGCCGAGCCCCGTGGTGATCACGTTACGCAGGCGTTTGTCGGAGATCGTCGGGAAGGCCATCTCCATCAGCCAGATCTGCGGGACGTCCCGCACCAGGATGCGTTGGACGGCCGTGAAGGCCGTCTGCCGCTCCGCCGCCGTACTGGCCGTCCGCGCCTGGGCGAAGAGCTCATCCACCTCGGGGTTGGAGTAGCCGCCCGTATTGGTGAAGGTCACCTTCTGGATATTGGAGCTGACATAGGTACGCTCGACGCCGAGCGTCGGATCGCCGAACTGGTAGACGAAGTTCACGCTCGTCTCGTACTCCCAGTTGCCGATGCGCCGCGCCCAGCTGCCGGCATCGGTGCTCTCCAGCTCCAGCGCGATGCCGACCTGCCGCAGCGACTGGCGGAGGTATTCGGCGAGCCGCGACCAGACCTCGCCATAGGGCAGGACCAGATGCTTCAGGGTGAAGCGGACGCCCTGCGCATTCGGCCGGTGGCCCGCCGCGTCCAGCAGCGCATTGGCCTCCCGGATATTATGGGCCGGCAGGGCCACGCTACGGTCGAAGAAGCGCGTCGTAGAGGCGACCGGGTTGGTCGCGGGCTTGCCGATGCCGAACCACAGGCGCTGGGCGATGAAGTTGCGGTCGATCGCCAGACTCATGGCCTGCCGCACGCGCGCATCGCCGAGCGGCGCCACGCGGTGGTTCAGCTCCACCCAGGAGAGAGGGGAGAAGTATTCCCAGCCCTGGGTACTCACCTCGAGGTTGGGCCGGCTGCGCATCGCGGGCACGTCGAAGGGCTCGATGTCGCTCGCGGAGGTGAGCTGCACCTGGCCCGATTCCAGGGCGAGGCGGCGGCTCTGGCTGTCGGGCACGATGCGGTAGATGATGTTGTCCAGGTAGGGCTTGCCCTCCTGCCAGTAGGTCGGGTTGCGCTCCAGGCGGATGAAGTTGCCGCGCTGCCATTCCGCGAAGCGGAAGGGCCCCGTGCCCACCGGCCGCTGCACCGCCGGCGCCGTGCGGTAGTCCTGCCCGTCGAAGAGGTGCTTGGCCACCATGGCGCAGGCTGTGGCGTCGAACATCAGCAGGAAGGGCTGGAAGGACTGCTTCAGCACGAAGCGCACCGTGTGCGGGTCGGGCGCCTCGGCGGTCTCGATGAGCGAGAAGATGGCGCGCGCGCGGGGCGCCACCTCCATGTGGAACTTCATCACCGAGAAGATGACGTCCTCGGCCGTGAAGGGCCGGCCGTCATGCCAGGTGACGTTCTCCCGCAGCTTGAAGACGAATTCCTTGTTGTCGGGGCTGATCGTCCAGCTCGTGGCCAGTACCGGGATGGGCTCGAGCGTCGGCGTGAAGGTGAGCAGGCCCTCGAACATCTTCGGCGCCACGATCAGCGTCGGGCCCTGGTTGTTCACGCCGATCTGCAGGATCGGCGGCTCGGGCGTGAGGATCGATTGCAGCGTGCCGCCGCGCCGCGGCTGCACGCCCTGTGCCAGCGCATCCCCGGCGCGCAGGAAATTCGAGGCTGCCCCTGCGCCCAGCAGGGCGCCACCCATCAGTCCACGACGTCGCACTGTCATCGTCCTGAAGTCCCCTTGTCTATGTTCTTTGGCCCGGGGCCAGAACTCCCGCGCGGAAGAAGCCTACGCGGTCGCGATCACGAATGTCACTCGCGCTGATGCCTCGCCCCCTCGGCGCGCTTCGGCTAAAACGCGGCCAACACTTGGGAGAAACTGTCCATGGCCCACCCGCTCACGCGCCGTGCCGCGCTTGCCCTTCCCCTCGCCGGCCTGGCCGCGCCCGCGCTCGCCCAGGCGAACTGGCCCGATCGTCCGGTGAACATGATCGTCCCCTTCGCGCCCGGCGGCACGCCGGATATCGGCGCGCGGCTCGTCTCACCGAAGATGAGCGAGGTTCTGGGCCAGCCCGTCACCATCGAGAATCGCGCCGGCGCCGGCTCCACCATCGGCACACGCGCCGTCGTCCAGGCGCGGCCGGACGGCCATACGGTGCTGATGGGGTCCATCTCCTTCCTCACGGCGCCGCTGACGCAGCAGCCCATGCCCTTCGACCCCGTGGAGACGTTGCGCGTGGTCAGCCTCGTCTCCACCTCGCCCTATGTCGTGGTGGTGCGGGCGGACAGCCCGGCGCGCGACATCGCGGGCTTCCACGCTTTGGCGCGTGAGCGCGGCGCGCGGATGAACTACGGCTCGGCCGGCAACGGCACGCCCTTCCACCTGGGCGCCGAGCTCTACAAGCTGAAGATGGGCGTCGACATGACGCATATCGCCTATCGCGGCACGGGCCCTGCCCTCGTCGCGCTGATGGCCGGCGAGGTGGACGTGTTGTTCTGCGACGTGCCGGGCGCGACCCCGCATATCCGCAACGGCGCCATCCGCCCGCTCGGCACCATGGTCGCGAACCGCATCGCCCAGCTTCCCGACGTGCCGACCCTGGCCGAGAGCGACCCGCGGCTGCGCGACTACGACGTCTATACCTGGGCCATGCTGGTCGCGCCCAAGGCCACGCCGGACGGGCCGGTCATGCGCCTGAACGACGCCGTGCTGCAGGCCGCCCGCTTCCCCTCGGTGGCCGCGCGCTTCGCGGAGCTGGGCTTCGACTATGTCGGCTCCTCGCCGGCCGAGGGCGACGAGCGGCTGGCGCGGGAGAGGGCCAAGTGGGCCGAAGTGATCCGTGCCGCCAATATCCAGGTCGATCTCTGAGGAAGCGAGGCTTCCTCAGCCCAGGGTTGCCGGTCATGCGGGTTGCGCCAACCCAGCCCGCATGGTGCCTTGTGCCCGAACGGAGGAACAATCCATGAATGTCGAAGGTGCCGTCGCCATCGTGACGGGTGGGGCCTCGGGCCTCGGATATGCGACCGCGAAGCGCCTCGCCGCCGCCGGCGCCAAGGTCCTCATCGTGGACCAGGCGACCTCCCGCGGGGCCGAGGTGGCGCAGGAACTCGGCGGAGCCTTCGCCGTCGCCGATGTCGCGGACGAGGCCAGCATGCAGGCGGCGGTCGCACAGGCCGAGGCCCTCGGGCCCGTGCGCGTTCTGGTGCATTGCGCGGGCCGCGGCGGCGCGCTGCGCATCCTCGAGCGAGACGGCACGCCCGGCAGCCTCGCCCACTATGCCGAGATCATCCGCGTGAACCTCACCGGCTCCTTCAACGCGCTGCGCCTTGCGGCCGCGGCCATGGCGAAGACCGACGCCGTCGAGGGCGAGCGCGGGGTCTGCATCCTCACCGCCTCCATCGCCGGCATCGAGGGCCAGATCGGCCAGATCCCCTACGCCTCCTCCAAGGCCGGCGTCATCGGCATGACGGTCGTGGCGGCACGCGACCTCGCCAGCCGGGGCATCCGCGTCTGCACCATCGCGCCCGGCATCTTCGATACCCCCATGCTCCAGCGCCTGCCCGATGCCGTGAAGGCCTCGCTGGCGCAGGGCGTCCCTAACCCTCACCGCCTCGGCGATCCCGACGAATACGGAAAACTGGCCATGACCATCATCGACAACGCCTACCTGAACGGCGAGACCATCCGTCTCGACGGCGCGCTCCGCATGGCGCCGCGCTGACCATGACGAAGAAGCCGGAAGACCTCCGCAGCCACCGCTGGTTTGGGGTCGAGACCATGCGCTCGGCCAACCACCGCTCGCGCCTGCTGCAGCTGGGCTATGACTATCCCGAGTTCCGCGGAAAGCCGCTGATCGGGATCATCAACACCTGGTCGGACCTGATGCACTGCCACGGCCATTTCCGCGAACGCGCGCAGGACGTGAAGCGCGGCGTCTGGCAGGCGGGCGGCGTGCCGATCGAACTGCCGGCGATGGCGCTGCCGGAGGTGTTCCAGAAGCCCTCCACCATGCTCTACCGCAACTTCCTCTCGATGGAGACGGAGGAGCTCGCGCGCTCGCTGCCGATCGACGGCCTCGTGCTGATGGGCGGCTGCGACAAGACGGGCCCGGGCCTGCTCATGGGCGCGGTCAGCATGGGCCTGCCCACGATCTACATCCCCGCCGGCCCGATGCTGCGCGGCAACTGGCGCGGCAAGAAGCTCGGCTCGGGCAGCGACGTCTGGAAGTATTACGCCGAGCTCCGCGCCGGCAATATCAGCCAGCAGGACTGGAACGACATGGAGGCGGGCCTGTCCCGTTCCGCCGGCACCTGCATGACGGCGGGCACGGCCAGCACCATGGCACTGGCGGCCGAGGCGATGGGCCTGACCTTGCCCGGCGCGGCCAGCATCCCCGCGGTGGATTCCGCACATCCGCGCATGGCGTCGGGCGCCGGCTCGCGCATCGTCGGCATGGTGTGGGAGGACCTGACCATCGCGAAGCTGCTGGACCAGCGCAGCCTCGACAATGCCGTCGCGGCCACCATGGCCTTCGGCGGCTCGACCAACGCGATCCCGCACCTCATCGCCATTGCGCGGCGCGCGGGCATCGAGATGGACCTGGAGCGTTTCGACCGGATCAGCGCGCGCGTGCCCCTCATCGCGAACCTGCGCCCCAATGGCGACACGCATCTGATGGAAGACTTCTTCTACGCCGGCGGCAGCCGGGCCTTCCTGGCCACGCTGGCCCCGCATCTCGCACTCGACGCCGTGACGGTGAACGGCACGATGGGCGAGCAGATCCAGGGCGCCGAGATTTTCGACACGGACGTCATCCGCCCGCTCGACAATCCCCTGCAGCCGGAAGGTGGCGTGGCCGTGCTGCGCGGCTCGCTGGCGCCGGAAGGCGCGGTCATCAAGCACAGCGCCGCGAGCCCGGAGAAGCTGGTCCATACGGGCCCGGCCGTGGTCTTCGAGGATTACGACGACATGGACGCCCGGCTGGACGATCCCGACCTGGATGTGACGGCCGATAGCGTGCTGGTCCTGCGCGGCGGCGGCCCGATCGGCGCGCCGGGCTTCCCCGAATGGGGCATGCTGCCCATCCCCAAGAAGCTGCTGAAGGAGGGCGTGCGCGACATGGTGCGCGTCTCCGATGCCCGTATGTCCGGCACCAGCTACGGCACCTGTGTGCTGCACGTGGCACCGGAAGCGGCGCTCGGCGGCCCCCTCGCCTTGGTGCGGGACGGCGACCTCATCAGCCTGGACGTGCCCAACCGGCGCATCGACCTGCTGGTGGATGAGGCGGAGCTGGCCACGCGCCGCGCCGCCTGGCAGCCGCGCAAGCCGATCCAGGAGCGGGGATGGACGGGCCTCTACCAGCGCACCGTCCGACAGGCCGATACCGGCTGCGACCTTGACTTCCTGGAGCACGGCGCGCCGACGCCGGAACCCGAGATCCACTGATCCGGGCAGTCCTCCCTAAGGAGAGATGGACGACGTGCCAAGGTGCAGCCGGGCGGCCAGGCCGTCCGGCAGGACCAGGTGGTGCGACAGGCCGATGGCGGCGAGCAGCGCCGCTGCCACGGCGAACCATAAGCCAGGCCTGGCGCGACGCGGCGCCGGGATCGGCTCCTGTTGAAGCGGTAGCGGCTCCAAGGCCGGGCCGGGAGCCACCTCTTCCTCCTGCCGAACTTCCGGCGGCTGAGGCTGAGGCTGAGGCTGAGGCTCGACGATAGGAGACGCGGCCGGGATCGCGGAGGCTTCGACCCTCTCACGGAACGGCGCCAGCGCTTCCATCCTGACAGGCACGGACAGCCGGTCCGTGTCTTCGCGATCCAGGTGCGGTGCCTCGGACCGGGGATCGGGCACCTCCCCCTCCTTCAGCAGCAAGGCTCGCTGGACGAGTTCGATCCAGCCCTCCCTCACGCCCAGCGGCGGTTCCGACAGGAAAGCCGGCCCCAACGCCTGGGAGAGGCGCCACATCTCTCTCACCTCCAGGACGCGGTGGACGATCGGCAGGTAGCCGGGAAAATGCTGCGGGAAGCCCGCGGCCTCCAGCCGAGTGCGAAGATGATGTACGGAATCGCCGGCCCTGGGACGCAGGAGGTCCACCAGGGCAACGCCGAGATGCGGATGCGCCAGGGCGAAGCCGACATCGACGGGCGGCAGGCTACCTTCCCCCGCCTCGTCCAGGGTCAGCAGTTCCCATCCCGCTTCGCCGAAGCCTTCCCGGGAGACGGCTCCCCCGTCGTCGGACGCGCGATCGCTTCCCGGCTTGCCGCTCATCATTCCGATGAATCCTCGGCGGATCGGCGCTGAGAAAGAAAAGCACGCAGAAGAAGTGGGGATTTACCTCAATGAAAGGTATTAAAACCGATCCGCTGGCATATTATTGTGACGGCCGCCGTCTCAGGTCAACAAAAATACCCAGGCATGAGTTGTCGCCCCTTTTGGCATCATCCGCCCAGCAATCGCCTCGTGGCCGTCGCGGCAAACGGCGGCAGCGGCGAGCAATGGGGCGGGGCCAGCCCATCGAGGCCCGCCTGCAAGAGCTTGAGGTCATCGGCATGGTCGACGTCATGCCAGAACTGCAGCTCGCGGAAGTCCAGCCCCTCCGCACGCGCCTTGGCCCGTATCGCGCCCAGCAATTCGGGCGTGTTCCAAGGCATGCCGCGGAACAGCACCGGCAAGGGCCGCGCCAGGCCGATCGCACAGACACCGCCATCCAGCGACGGAATGCAGGCCGCATCGGCGCCTGAGCGCAGCGCATCGAACAGCAGCTCGATCAAGGCCGGCGGCAGGGTCGGCGTGTCGTAGTCGAGGAGAACGACCTCCCCCGCCCCCTCCGCGAACAGATGCGCGGCGGCCAACTCGCGTCGCAGGCACTGGTCCTCCTGCGTGAGAGGGACCAGATCGGCACCCGGCACCAGTTCCGCCACCTCGGCGGCGCCAGCGGCGGGCGTGTGGAAAACCTTGAACCGCCCGGAGGCGCGCCAGGCGACCTCCCGACATAGGGCCACGCTGTCCTGGAGGAAGACGCGCGCGAGATCGAGGGCGCGCTCTTCGCCGATGATCGGCTCCAGCCGCGTCCGGGCCACGCGCGGCGGCCGGCAGAGGAGGCCGAGGGCAGGAACACCGCTCATCAGAAAGGGGCCCGCCCATGCCAGTCGGTCGCGCGCTGATAGGCGTCGGCCACCTTCAGCACGCGGGCCTCGGCGAAGGGCCGCGCGGCGAGCTGCAGACCGATCGGCAGGCCCCGGTCATCGAAGCCGACGGGGATGCTGATGGTGGGCAGGCCCAGATAGTTGAAGGGGCGCGTGTTGCGCGAAAGGTCCATGAGGCGGTCCCAATTGGCCGGGTCGGCATCGACATCGGTCTCGGCCCGGGTCGGGACGCGGACGCGCAGGGGCGGCGTGGCCACGACGTCGAAGCGGCCCAGCGCCTCGTCGCAGAAGCGCCGCAGCAGCGGTCCACGGCGGGACAGCGCCTCCAGATAGGCGGTGGCGGGAATGGCGTTGCCGCCATAGAGGCGGGCCGAGAGATGGATCGCATAATCGGCCGGGCATTCGCGCATCCACTGCTGATGGATGGTGGCGCCCTCCACGCGCGAAACGATGGAGATGTAGGTGTTCACCGCGACCAGGGATTCCGGCCGCACCGTCTCGACCGTCGCGCCGAGATCCTTCAGCCCCGCCATCGCAGCCTCGAAGCCCCGCAGGACCGAGGCGTCGATGTCGTCGAAGAACCAGGGCTCGCAGACCGCCACGCGCAGGCCGCGGATATCGCCGTCCAGCCCGGCCTCGTAATCCGGCACGGGCTCGCGCGAGCTGGTCGGATCGCCCGCACAGGCCCCTGCCACCACGCCGAGGAAGCGCGCCGCGTCGCGCGCCGTCCGGCCGAGCGGCCCCACATTGTCGGCCGAGAAGGAGAGCGGCATCACCCCGGTCCGCGGCACGCGCGTCTGGGTCGGCTTGAGGCCGGTCACGCCGCACATGGCGGCGGGAAGCCGGATGGAGCCCCCGGTGTCCGATCCGAGCGCGGCGGTGACGATGCGGCCGGCCACGGCGGCGCCCGAGCCGGAGGAGGAACCGCCCGTGCAATAGGCCGCGTCCCAGGGGTTCATCGCATCGCCGAAATGCGCGTTATGGCCGGTCGCGTTCTGCGCGAACTCGGCCATGTTCAGCGTGCCGGCATCGACGGCGCCCGCAGCGTCCAGCCGCTGGAGCACCGTCGCGGTCACCCCCGGCACGAAGTCCCGGCGGATCTTGCTGCCGCAGGTGGTGACCTTGCCGGCCCGGTAATACATGTCCTTGTGCATCATGGGCACGCCCGCCAGGCGCCCCAGGGTGGCGCCGGCCTTGCGCGCCTGATCCAGGCCGACCGCGGCCTGGCGAGCCTCGTCGCGATCCAGCCGAACGACGGCGTTCACCTTAGCCCCGTGTCGGTCCAGGCGATCCAACGTCGCCTCGAGGAGGGCGGCGGCCGTCACCTCTCCCCGCGCGAAGGCATCGGCCGCCTCCGTCATGGAGAGCGCGGCGAGCGTATCCGAACTCATGCCTCGCGCTCCTTGCAGGCCGTCAGCGCCGCCTCGAAGCTCGAGGGCTCGTCCTCGAAGACCAGCTCGCCCCGCAGCTTCTCCAGCGCCGCGATCAGCCCTTCGAAATCCTTCATCCCGTGCCGCGCGGCCGCATTGGGGGCGTCGATCCCCTGCCAGCGCTGAATCGAATCCATGAGAGGAAGGGCGAGCCTGCTGTCGGACATGGGATGCTCCTGATCAGCCGCGATCTTGGCGCGAGGTTCCCACGCTTACCAGCCCATGGCGCAGGAGGATCCGTCGGGATCAGGCGGTTCGCCGCCAGGGAGCATGTCGCTCCCCGGCGCGTAGCGGCTACCAGCGCCGCGAAGGCCCGCAATCGAGGTGCACGAAGCCGTCGCGCCGATACAGGCCGACGCCGCCCGTCTGCATATCCGCCGCCAGGCGAGCAATCCCCAGGGAGTTGCGCCCCGGCAGCCGGCAGTCGCAGGCCATGCCGGACATGTGCAGCGAGGCGCGGCTCACGCGGCGCGACTGGCGCGCCCGCGCGGCATTGGTCTCCGGCGCGCGATAGCCGCTGATGACCTCCCAGGCGTCGGTGGATTCGAGGTGCGAGCGGACCAGGTTCAGCACGTCGAAGAGACGCGGATCCATCGGCGTCGCCTCGGTCATGCCGGGATCACGCAGCACCCAGTCGAGGCGCTGGAGCGCATCGCGGTCATAACGGCCGTCACGCCAATAGACGCCCTCGAAAGCCTCGCCCGTCTGCATCCGGCGGATGGAGATGCTGCGCATCCCCCCATTGCCGAGGCGCTGCGCGATCGCCTGCGGGGCCATAGCCGCGAAGCCCAGACCGACGATGGCGCCCAGGGCACCACGGCGCGAGACGCCGCCGCATTCGGCGGAGTCGAGACCATCGCAGGCGGGGCAGGAGTGCTGGAACAGACGCATCGTCAGAACGCCGCGGCCATGGGGATGCCGGGCACGCGCTGGCGGGTGTCCATCGCGCGCATATAGGCGGCATCGAGCCCGTAGACGTCCTGGCGGATCCGAAGCTCCCCAGCCTCCGCCGTGACGGTGTTGTAGTGGAGCCGGACCGGCAGCTGCCGCCGGATCGCGCTGACCGAGGTGGCGCGGCCCGCCACGACGCGATCGGCGCGCGCGCGGTCCCAGCCGGGCATGCCATCGAGAACGAGCATGAGGAAATCCATCGGCTTCTCCAAACGGATGCAGCCCGAGGAGCGAGCTCTCTCCGCGAGAGGGAAATACTGCCGATCGGGGGTGTCGTGCATGTAGATATCGTCACCGTTCGGCATGATGAACTTCAGCCGCCCCAAGGCACTGGAATCCCCGGCATCCTGGCGGATGATATAGGGGAAGCGGTCCGGGTTCACGGCGCGCCAGTCGACCGTCGTCGCGTCGACCTCGACCATCTCGCCATCCACGCGCTGGAAGATCCGGAAGCCTCGCGCGACGACCGCGGCCGGATCCCGCCGCAGGCGCGGCAGCACGTCCTCCTTGGCGTTGCGTGCGGGCACGCCCCAGGGCGGGTTGAACTGCACGGCCGTCAGGCGCGTCTGGATCATGGGCGTCTGGCGGGCGACGGAGCCGACCACGACCGCCATATCCATGATGATGCGACCCGAATCGTACACCTTCAGGCGGTAATCGGGGATGTTCACCTCGACGCGGCGGTCCCGCGGGCGGGGCGGTGCACCGCGGTGCATGTCCATCGCGACGCGGAGCTGGTTGACCAGGTCCTGTGGCGAGCGATTGAGCGCCGTCATGGTCGACCGACCGATGCGGGCATCCACATCCGTGCCGACGGCCGCCTGGAAGCGGCGAACCGCCGCCTGGAGGTTCTCGTCGTAGACGGGACCGCTGCCGGGATTGGCGGCGAGCTCGGCGTCGGTCGCCACCAGCCGGGCGCGCAGCGCCTCGACGCGGGTCTCGTCCGTCGCGCCGGGCTCAAGCACGCGTCCGCCGACGGGGAAGGAAGGCCATCCCGCCGCGGCACGCGCCTGGGCAGCGGCCAGACCGCTCTTGAGGAGGGTCAGCTCAGGCGTGGGCGCCGAGGCGCGGTTCAGGACCTCGGCGGGCTCGGCCGCGTCGGCGACCTGCTGCATCCAATTGTTGAGCGTATTGGGCGGAAGGTCGCGCTGAAGATCGGTCCGGCCACGGATCGCGGCGACGCGCCCCTGCACCAGGTCGGCCATCACGGCGCTGGTGGCGCGGGCGATGAGGCCCGGGTCCCGCGGGACCTCGGCCGTCAGCCCGTACCAGCGCGGGTCGAGGCCATCGGCCTCCAGGCGGGTCAGGCGCTCGCCCAGGCGTTGCATCGCTTCCGGCGAGGCAACCATGGTGCGGGGTGCGGTCCCGGGACCCTGGGCACGAGCGGAAGCGGCGGGAGCGGCGAGCGCCGCTACTCCCGCGAGAAATTGGCGACGATCCATGATCGGCAATTTATAGCCAAAACCGGGATCGGCAAAGGGTTAAGACGTTTCGGCCCCGGCCCCGAAGGTGGCCATCGGCGGCGCCCCGGCGCCCATGACCGGGAATCGGGCGCGACGGATTTTTGGCCTAAGCCTTCAGCGTCGCGACCTCCGTCCCCTCCTCGATGCTGTCGCCCTCGGCGCAGCCCAGATGCTCGATCACGCCGTCGCGCGGCGCGGCGATCCGGATCTCGGTCTTCATGGCCTCCAGCACGGCCAGGAGCTGGCCCTTCTTCACCGCGTCCCCCACCGTCACCAGCAGGCGCACCACCCGCCCCGGAATCGGCGCGGAAAGGCGGCTTTCCTTCGACGCCTCGTCCCCGGCAGGACGATAGGGGTCCAGGGCGGGAAGCAACCAAAGCGTGCCACCTTCGAGAACGGCATCGGTGCCGATGCCCCCCGGCGGGATCGTACCGTCATCGAAACGCGTACCGCGTGGAGAGGCATGCAGCGTGATGCGCCGCTCAACGCCGGCATCGTCCAGCAGCGCGACCCTCTCGGCCTCGCCCTGGAGCCGCCAGGAATCCCGTCTCTCCCAAACGGAGGGGCCGGGGGCCGGCGGCGCGGCCGCGCGCGCCAGGGCGGCGGGCGGGGCGGGCTCGGGCGGTCCCAGCAAATCCGCCGCATGGGCCGCGATGAAGCCGGTATCGAGCTCGGCGCCGCGCAGGGCGGGGTGCGCAACCAAGCGGCGCAGGAAGACGAGGTTGGTCTTGGGGCCATCCACCGCCGTCCGGCGCAGCGCGCCCTCCAGGGCGGCCAGAGCGGCGTCCCGATCGGCACCCGTGCCGACGATCTTCGCGATCATGGGGTCGTAGAAGGCGGTGACGGCATCGCCCTCCGCCACACCGGCATCGACACGGGCCGTTTCAGGCAGGATCAGCCGGTCGAGCCGGCCGGCGGAGGGTTGGAAGTTCTGAGCGGGGTCCTCCGCATAGAGCCGCACCTCCACCGCATGGCCCCGCGCGGGCGGCGGCCACGCCGTGGGGATGGCCTGACCGGCCGCGATCCGGAGCTGCCACTCCACGAGGTCCAGCCCGGTGACGGCCTCGGTGACGGGATGCTCCACCTGCAGGCGGGTGTTCATCTCCAGGAAATAGGCTTCGTCGCCCTCCACGATGAACTCGACGGTGCCGGCGTTCACGTAGCCCACGGCACGTGCGGCCGCGATCGCGGCCTCATGTAGGCGTTCGCGCAGGGCCTCCGGCAGGCCGGGGGCCGGCGCCTCCTCCAGGACCTTCTGATGACGGCGCTGGACGGAGCAATCGCGCGTATGGAGATGGACGACACGGCCCTGTGCGTCCCCGAAGACCTGGACTTCCACATGGCGCGGCCGCTGGAGGTACTTCTCCAGCAGCACGCGGTCGTCACCGAAGGCCGAGCGCGCCTCGCGCCGCGCGCCTTCCAGCTCCTCGGCGAAGGCCTCGGCC
Organism: Roseococcus pinisoli; assembly: GCF_018413645.1. Taxonomy (GTDB): domain Bacteria; phylum Pseudomonadota; class Alphaproteobacteria; order Acetobacterales; family Acetobacteraceae; genus Roseococcus; species Roseococcus pinisoli. The sequence goes on along the minus strand of NZ_JAHCDA010000002.1, from coordinate 379,547 downwards.
GTCAGGACGGGGCGCATCCCCTTCCCGCCCCCACCGGCGCTGGCCTTGATGAGGACCGGAAAGCCGATGCGTGCGGCCTCGGCGGCGAGGAGCGCCTCCTCCTGCGCCGCGCCGTGATAGCCGGGCACGGTGGGCACGCCGGCCGCGACCATGAGGCGCTTGCTCTCCGCCTTGCTGCCCATGGCACGGATGGCGGCGGGCCCGGGACCGATGAAAGCGATGCCCGCCGCGGCACAAGCATCGGCGAAATCCGCGTTCTCTGAGAGGAAGCCGTAGCCCGGATGGATGGCCTGCGCGCCGGTTCGCCGCGCGACCTCGAGGATGGCGTCGCCGCGCAGATAGGATTGGGCGGCCGGGGCGGGCCCGATGGGGTGGGCCTCATCTGCCTCGCGCACATGCAGCGCCTGGGCATCGGCCTCGCTGAAGACGGCGACGGTCGCGATCCCGAGCCGTCGGGCGGTGCGGATGACGCGGCAGGCGATCTCGCCCCGGTTCGCGATCAGGATTTTCTGGAACATATCCGCCTACATCCTGAACAGGCCGAACTTCGTGTCGGGGATCGGCGCGTGCAGCGCGGCGTTGAGCGCGAGGCCCAGCACGTCGCGCGTCATGGCCGGCGGGATGATGCCGTCGTCCCAGAGTCGCGCGGTGGCGTAATAGGGGTCCCCTTCCCGCTCGTACTTCTCCCGGATGGGCGCCTTGAAGGCCTCCTCCTCCGCGGTGCTCCAGGTTTTTCCGGAGGTTTCGATATTGTCCCGGCGGAGCGTCGCCAGCACGCTTGCCGCCTGCTCGCCGCCCATCACGCTGATGCGCGCATTGGGCCAGGCAAAGAGGAAGCGCGGCGAATAGGCGCGGCCGCACATGCCGTAATTCCCCGCGCCGAAGCTGCCGCCGATGATGACCGTGAGCTTGGGCACCTGCGCCGTCGCCACGGCCGTGACGAGCTTCGCGCCATCCTTCGCGATGCCGCCGGTCTCGTATTTCCGGCCGACCATGAAGCCCGAGATATTCTGCAGGAAGAGCAGCGGAATTTTCCGCTGGCAGCAGAGCTCGATGAAATGCGCGCCCTTCTGCGCGCTCTCGCTGAAGAGGATGCCGTTATTGGCGATCACGCCGACGGGATGGCCCCAGATGCGCGCAAAGCCCGTGACCAGCGTGGCACCGTAGCGCGGCTTGAACTCGTCGAGCTCGCTGCCGTCCACGATGCGGGCGATCACCTCGCGCACGTCATAGGGCTGGCGTAGGTCGTGGGGCAGGACGCCGTGCAGCTCCTCCGGCGCGAAGAGCGGCATGGCGGGCGCATGTGGCGGCGCGGGCGGCGGCGCCGCGTTCAGGTTGGCCACGATCCGGCGCAACCGGCCGAGCGCGTCCATGTCGTCCGCCGCGAGGTGGTCGGCGACGCCGGAAAGGCGCGTGTGAACGTCGCCACCGCCGAGATCCTCCGCGGTCACGATCTCCCCCGTCGCCGCCTTCACCAGCGGCGGACCGCCGAGGAAGATGGTGCCCTGGTTACGGACGATCACCGCCTCGTCGCACATGGCGGGCACATAGGCGCCGCCGGCCGTGCAACTGCCCATAACGGCCGCGATCTGCGGGATGCCGGCGGCCGACATATTCGCCTGGTTGAAGAAGATGCGGCCGAAATGCTCCCGGTCGGGGAAGATCTCGTCCTGGTTGGGCAGGTTCGCGCCGCCGCTGTCCACGAGGTAGAGGCAGGGCAGCTTATTCTGCGCCGCCACCTCCTGCGCGCGCAGGTGCTTCTTCACCGTGAGCGGGTAGTAGCTGCCGCCCTTCACCGTCGCGTCATTGGCGACGATGACGCAGGCGCGACCACTGACCATGCCGATGCCGGTAATGAGGCCCGCGCCCGGAATATCCTCGCCATACATGCCGTTCGCCGCCAGCGGCGAAAGCTCGAGGAAGGGCGCGCCCGGATCGAGCAGGCGCTCCACCCGCTGCCGCGGCAGCAATTTTCCCCGACTGGTGTGGCGCGCCCTCGCCTGCTCGCTTCCGCCTTGCGCGGCCTTGGCCGTGCGCTCGGCCAGCTGATCCAGCAGCACCTGCATGGCGGCGGCGTTCTCGCGGAACTCGCTGCTTCGCGGGTTCACATTCGACGTCAGCGCCATTCAGGCGGTCTCACGGAAGAGCTCGCGGCCGATCAAGAGGCGCCGGATCTCGCTGGTACCGGCGCCGATCTCATAGAGCTTCGCGTCGCGCAGCAGGCGGCCGGTCGGATAGTCGTTGATATAGCCGTTGCCGCCCAGGATCTGGATCGCGTCCAGCGCGGCCTTCGTCGCCGCCTCGGCCGTGAAGAGGATCGCGCCCGCCGCATCCTTGCGCGTCGTCTTCCCCGCGTCGCAGGCGCGCGCCACGGCGTAGACATAGGCCCGCGCCGCGTTGAGCTGCGTGTACATGTCGGCAACCTTGCCCTGAATGAACTGGAACTCGCCGATCGCCTGGCCGAATTGCTTCCGCTCGTGGATATAGGGGACGACCACGTCCAGGCAGGCCTGCAGGATGCCGAGCGGGCCTGCGGCGAGCACCGCGCGCTCATAGTCCAGGCCTGACATCAGCACCCGCACGCCGCCGTTCACGGCACCAAGCACATTCTCCTCCGGGACCTCGCAATCCTCGAAGACGAGCTCTGAGGTGGGAGAGCCGCGCATGCCAAGCTTGTCGAGCTTCTGCGCCGGGGTGAACCCCTTCATGCCGCGCTCGACGATGAAGGCGGTGATGCCCTTCGGCCCGGCCTCCGGATCGGTCTTGGCGTAGACGATCAGCGTCTCGGCGTAATGGGCATTGGTGATCCAGAGCTTGGTGCCGTTCAGCACGTAGCGGTCGCCGCGCTTCTCGGCGCGAAGCTTCATGCTCACCACGTCGCTGCCGGCATTGGGCTCGCTCATGGCCAGCGCTCCCAGGTGCTCGCCGCTGATGAGCTTCGGCAGGTACCGCGCCTTCTGCGCCGTGTTGCCGTTGCGCGTGAGCTGATTCACGCAGAGGTTGGAATGCGCGCCGTAGCTCAGGCCCACGCTGGCCGAGGCGCGGCTCACCTCCTCCATGGCGATGCAATGGGCCAGGTAGCCCATGCCCGATCCGCCATATTCCTCATCCGCCGTGATGCCGTGCAGGCCGAGCGCGCCCATCTCCGGCCAGAGGTGGCGGGGGAACTCGTCGGTGCGGTCGATCTCGGCGGCGATGGGCGCCACCCGGTCGGCCGCGAAGCGGCGCGTGGCGTCGCGCAGCGCGTCGATCTCCTCGCCCAGGGCGAAATCGAGGCCTGAAGGCCCGTTCGGGATCATCTCAGCTTCCCCCAGTCCTGGCGTATCACCCGGCGCATGATCTTGCCCGTCGCCGTCTGGGGCAATTCTGCCACGAAGCGGACGTGACGGGGATAAAGATGACCGGCGAGGCGCGCGCGCACATGCTCCTGCAGGCGACGCGCCAAGTCCTCCGAGGCCGTTTCGCCCGCGCGCAGCACGATGGCGGCCGCCACCACCTCCGTGCGCAACGGATCGGGCAGGCCCACCACCGCCGCCGCCGCGACGGCGGGATGGCGCATCAGGCAATCCTCCACCTCGGCCGGGCCGATGCGGTAGCCGGCGGAGGTGATGACGTCATCGGCCCGGCCGAGGAAGCGGATGAAGCCGTCGCCATCCATCTTGCCGGCATCGCCCGTCATCAACCAACCGTCGCGATACTTCTCGGCCGTCGCGTCCGGGCGGTTCCAGTAGCGCAGGAACATCACCGGATCGGGGGACTTCACCGCGATCTCGCCATCGACGATGGCCACCTCGTGCCCCGGCACGGCGCGGCCGGCCCAGCCGGGCCGGGGCGGAAACAGCGCCCCGCAGGAGGAGACGACCAGGTTGCATTCCGTCTGGCCGTAGAACTCGTTGATGGTGACCCCGAAGGCCTCGCGCCCCCATTCCAGCATCTCCGCGCCCAGCGTCTCGCCGCCGGAACCGATGGAGCGCGGACCTGCCCGACCGCCGGGCACCTGGCGCATCAGTCGCAGCGCCGTGGGCGGCAGGAAGAGGTTGCGCAGGCGATGCCGCTCGATGGTGTGGAAGGCGCGCTCCGGGTCGAACTTCTCCATGCGCAGGGCCAGCACCGGCACACGGTGGAAGAGGGAGGGCAGCAGCACGTCCAGCAGCCCGCCGATCCAGGCCCAGTCGGCGGGCGTCCAGAAGCGGTCACCGGGCTGGGGGAAGAGGTCCTGCGGCATCTCGACGCCCGGCAGATGGCCGAGCAGCACGCGATGCGCGTGCAGCGCCCCCTTCGGCGCGCCCGTCGTGCCGCTGGTGTAGATGATCAGCGCCGGGTCGTCCGCCTGCGTGTCCAGGCAGGCATGATCGGGGCTGGCGCGCGCCATGCCGGCGTGGAAGTCGACGGCGCCGGGCGCGCTCCCCTCCGTCAGGATGACCAGAGGCCCGTCGGGAAGCTTCGGCAGGCTCTCCGCATTCGTGACGATGGCCCGCGCATCGCAATCGGCCAGCCGGTAGGCGATGGCGTCGGCGCCGAAGAGCGCGAAGAGGGGCACCGCGATGGCCCCCATCCGGTAGATCGCCAGATGCGCGACCGCGACCTCCCAGGATTGCGGCAGCAGGATCGCCACCCGATCCCCCGCACGGATGCCCTGGGCCAGGAGCAGATTGGCAAAACGGCAGCTCATCTCATGGAGCTGGTCGAAGCTCAGGCTCGCCAGGCCGTCGCCCGCCTCGCGCAGCAGCGCCGGCCGGCCAGTTCCATCCGCCCAGCGGTCGCAGCAGGCGCGGGCGATGTTGAAGCGGTCCGGGACGTCCCAGCGGAATTCGCGGCGCCACTGCTCATAGGAGGTCACCGCCAAGGCAGGGGCCGCCCGTCGCTGCCGATCTCCGGCCCGTGACCCGCGGCGTCCTGCGGCATGCGACCTCCCTGTTCGCCCGTCTCCCCCCGGGTTCTCCGGCATTGGCGGGCGCCACGCGAGCATGGCATGACGGCCCCGAAATCGGGAAGGCCGGACGCGATTCGCCGGCGCAGCGGAAGGACCGTGACCGCCTTGCAGGATGGCGCCATCGAAGCCGAGCTGACCGCCGTGGTGGTGGCCGTGACCGACGGCGAGCCGCGCGTGCTGACTATCCGCGAGGGCAGCCTGCTGCCGTCGGGCCCCTTCGCCTCCGGCCACCGCACCCTCCAGGCGGGCCTCCGCGGCTGGGTGGAGCAGCAGACGCATCATCCGCTGGGCTATGTCGAGCAGCTCTATACCTTCGCCGACCGCGACCGCTCGGCCGAGGATACCGGCCGGCGGGTGATCTCGATCAGCTATCTCGGCCTGACGCGGCAATCCCGTGCCTCCGGCCGCGACCAGCCCGGCTGGCGCGTCTGGTACCGCTACTTTCCCTGGGAGGACTGGCGGGACGGCGCGCCGCCGCTGATCGCCAAGGCGATCCTGCCCCGGCTGCGGAGCTGGGCGGCGGAGCCGGCCGAAGCCGCGATACGGCGCGCCCGCCAGCAGCGCTTCCGCATCACCTTCGGCGTGGGCGACCTGCCCTGGAACGAGGAGATGGTGCTCCAGCGCTACGAGCTGCTCTTCGAGGCCGGGCTGGTGGCGGAGGCGATCCGCCGGCGTGGCGGCGACATGGCCGAGGCCCTGCCGGGCGAGGAGATGCTGCACGACCACCGCCGCATCCTTGCGACCGGCATCGCGCGTCTGCGGGCCAAGATCAAATACCGGCCCGTGGTCTTCGAGCTGATGGCCGAGAGCTTCACGCTGCTGCAACTCCAGCGCGCGGTGGAGGCGCTGGCCGGCCAGATGCTGCACAAGCAGAACTTCCGCCGCCTGGTCGAGCAGCAGTCGCTCGTCGAGGAGACCGGCGAGGTCACGAGCGAGACGGGCGGCCGCCCGGCCAAGCTCTTCCGCTTCCGCGAGCGTGTGCTCCAGGAGCGCGCCATCACCGGCACCACGCTGCCGATCTCACGCATGGTTTGAACGGCCGCCCGTCGGCCGTTTGACGATCCCTTGACAATCTTATGCTCACTTCTAGCATAACTGGCAGGCGGTGATGATCGCCCGTCCGGCCGTCCTGCGGCCCAGAAATGCTCTAAAAGAGCATAATGAGGAGTCATGCCCATGAACGCCCTGCAGGCGCGCACGGCGCCGCTATACGAGCGGGTACGCCACGTCATCCCACCGATCGAATGGCCCTCCTTCGCCGAGGAGATCGACGCCATCCTGGAGCTGAAGCGCCAACGGCGCGCGGTCATCCTCGCGCATAACTACCAGACGCCGGAGATCTTCCACTGCGTCGCCGACATCGTGGGCGACAGCCTGGCCCTGGCGCGCGAGGCGATGTCGGTCGAGGCCGATGTCATCCTGCTGGCCGGCGTTCACTTCATGGCCGAGACGGCGAAGCTGCTGAACCCCAGCAAGACCGTGCTGATCCCCGATACCGAGGCCGGCTGCTCGCTCGCCGAGAGCATCACGCCGGCCGATATCCGGGGGCTGCGCGCGGCCCATCCCGGCGTGCCGGTCGTGACCTACGTGAACACCTCGGCCGCCGTGAAGGCGGAGTCCGACATCTGCTGCACCTCGGGGAATGTCCGGAAGATTGTGGAGGGTCTGGGCGTCCCGCGCGTGATCCTGCTGCCGGATGAATACCTGGCGCAGAACGTGGCACGCGAGACAGGCGTCGAGGTCATCACCTGGAACGGCCATTGCGAAGTGCATGAGCGCTTCACCCCGGCCGATATCCGCCAGCTGCGCGAAGGGCATCCGGGCGTCATCGTGCTCGCCCATCCGGAATGCCCGCCCGACGTGGTGGCCGAGGCGGACTTCGCCGGCTCGACCGCGATGATGAACGACTTCGTCGCGCAGAAGCGGCCCGCGAGCGTCGCTCTCATCACCGAATGCTCGATGAGCGACAACCTGGCCGCGCAGTATCCCGAGGTGGGCTTCGTGCGGCCCTGCAATCTCTGCCCGCACATGAAGCGCATCACGCTGCCCGGCATCCGCGCCGCGCTGCAGGAAATGCGCCACGAGGTCACCATCGCCCCCGAGATCGCCGACCGCGCGCGCCGCGCCGTCGAGCGCATGCTCGCCATCTGAGGTCCCGGACATGACGTTTTCTTCCCTGCCCCAGGTCATGCTGGAACCTCTCGTGCGCATGGCGCTGCTCGAGGATCTCGGCCGCGCCGGCGATGTGACGACGGAAGCCGTGATTCCGGCCGAGGCGCGATCCACCGTCGCGCTGGTCGCGCGGCAGCCGGGCGTCATCGCGGGGCTCGATCTGGCCCTGCTGGCCTTCCGCCTGATCGATCCGCGCATCGAAGCGGTGGTCGAGCGGCCGGATGGCAGCCCCCTCGCCCCCGGCGACGTCATCGCCACGCTGTCCGGTCCGGCGCGCGGATTGCTTACCGCCGAGCGCACGGCGCTCAACTTCCTCTGCCACCTCAGCGGCATCGCCAGCGCCACCGCGCGCATCGTCGCGGCGGTGAAGGGCACCAAGGCCAGCATCTGCTGCACGCGCAAGACCATGCCAGGCCTGCGGGCCGTGCAGAAATACGCGGTGCGCGTCGGCGGTGGCTCCAACCATCGCTTCGGCCTGGATGACGCCGTGCTGATCAAGGACAACCACGTCGCCATGGCCGGTGGCATTCGGCCCGCAGTGGAGCGCGTCCGCGCGCATGTCGGCCATATGGTGAAGATCGAGCTGGAAGTGGACAGCCTGGCGCAACTCGAGGAGGCGCTGACCTTGAAGCTGGACGCGGTGCTGCTCGACAATATGGGACCGGCGATGCTGCGCGAGGCGGTGGCGCTGGTCGACGGCCGCATGATCACCGAGGCGTCCGGCCGGATCACGCCCGAGACGGCGCCGGACGTGGCGGCGACGGGGGTGGACCTGATCTCGATCGGCTGGCTCACGCACAGCGCGACGGTGCTGGATATCGGGCTGGACTACCGCGACTGACGAAGGTCCGAGGGTTTATTGATCGAGCGCGAGGGGGCGGCGCCCTCTCGCCTCAAAGCCAGCGCTTGCGCCGCTTGTAGCTCTTGATGTCGCGAAAGCTCTTCCGCTCGGTGCCGTGGCCGCCGAGGTAGAATTCCTTCACATCCTCATTGTCCATCAGCGCGGAGGCCGTGCCGTCCAGCACGACCTTCCCCTGCTCCATCACATAGCCGTAATCGGCGACGGAGAGCGCCATGCGCGCATTCTGCTCCACCAGCAGGATGGTGATGCCGAGGTCACGGTTCAGCCGCCGGATGATGGAGAAGACCTCCTTCACCAGCAGCGGCGAGAGGCCCATGGAAGGCTCGTCCATCAGGATGAGCTTGGGCCGTGCCATCAGCGCGCGGCCGATCGCCAGCATCTGCTGCTCGCCACCGGAGAGGTAGCCGGCGAGGCCCGTGCGTTCCTTCAATCGCGGGAAATACTCGAAGACCATCTCGATATCGCGCTTCACCTCTCCGTCCGAGCGGGTGAAGGCGCCGAGCCGCAGGTTCTCGATGGAGGTCATGTCCGAGATGATCCGCCGCCCCTCCATCACCTGGAAGATGCCGCGCCGGACGATGAGGTGCGGGTCGATCCCGTCGATGCGATCGCCGGCGAAGCGGATCTCGCCGCGCGTGACCTCGCCCTCCTCCGTCTTCAGCAGGCCCGAGATGGCCTTGAGCGTGGTGGACTTCCCCGCGCCATTGGCCCCGAGAAGGGCCACGATCCGCCCCTTCGGTACCTCCAGCGACAACCCGCGCAGCACGAGGATGACGTCATTGTAGACGACCTCGATGTTGTTCACCTGCAGCAGCAGCTCCCCGGCTGCCGCAGACGCCTCCTGCGCGGGCTGCGCCTGGCTCACCAGCCGAGCCAGTCGCGCCGGCGGTCGAGGTTGATCGTGGTCACCGGCTCCAGCCGCATGGTACCTGCGCGCATGAGGTCATCCACGCTGCCCTGCGTCGTGTCGCCGTTCACGACAGCGCGGTAGAGGGCGACGGACAACGTGCCGCGATGGTCCTCGGCCGTGAAATTGGACGGGGCGCAGACGCCGTCGAAACCGTTCGGCACCCAGTTCTGGCGGGTGTAGAAACCATCTCGAATGCTGACGCCGTTGACCTGCCCGCGCTCGGCCGCCGTCTCCATGGCTTCCACCATGAGCATCGCCGCACAGACGCCCGCCAGGTAGTGCACGGGCCGATAGGCCGTTCCCGCCTGGTCGCTGATGCGCGAGATGGCGCGGATATTGGCCATGCCGGGCGCATCCTGGCCCCAGACCGCCGAGGTGCGAACCGGGAAGACGACACCATTGGCCGCCGCCCCCGCCGCCTTCATCGCATTCTCGTCCATCCCCCAGACATTGCCGAGGAACTGCACCTGTACCCCCACCGTCTGGCAGGCGCGCAGCACGGAGATGTTCGAGCCCGCCGTGTTGCCGAGATAGGCGTAGTTGGCGCCCTGGTTCTTCAGGGTCAGGCACTGCGCCGTGTAGTCGCCGGGCGTCAGGGCGAATTGGATGGCGGGGATCACGTCGAAACCGAGTTCCGTCGCCAGCGCCTCGCCTGCCGCCTTGGGCGAGTTCGGATAGGGATGGTTGGCCCCCATATGGACATAGCGCGGGCGGCCCGTCTGGCCGCGGGCCCGCCAGTCCTGCTGTGCCCAGATCAGCATGGCGCGCAGCGAGTCCGAATAGGACGGGCCGTAGAAGAAGTTGAATGGGGCCGCCTTCTCGGCGCGCGGCGCACGGCCGGTGGGATCCGTCAGCGCGGCCGAGTAGGAGCCGGAGATATAGGGCACGCGGTCGCGCGTGACGAAGGTGGTCAGCGCCTCGGTGTCCGCCGTGCCCCAGCCCTGGATCGCGACCGGGCGCTCGCGGCTCATCCAGGCCTGATACTGCGCGATGGCCCTCTGCGCCTGATAACCGTAATCCATGGTCATGACGTTCATGGTGCGCCCGCCGATGCGGCGGTTGGCGTTCACCCAGGCCAGCGCGTCCTGGACGCCACGGCCATAGGGCACGCCGACATCGGAGGTCGCGCCGCTGTAATCCGCGATATGGCCGATGGGATAGGGTGCCTGTGCGAAGGCTGGCGCTGTCATCAGCAGCGCCGCCGCGCCCGCAAGGATCGTTGTCCTCATTTCCGTTGCCTCCGTTTTGTTTTTCTTAGTGCGAGTAGGGGTACAGCTTCCAATAGGCCTTCATCAGCCGCCATCTTCGGGCAAGGCCGTCCGGCTCGAAGATCAGGAAGAGGATGATGGCGGCGCCTATCGCCATCTCCCGCAGGAAGTTGATCGAGGCGCCGAGCGACAGCGCGCGGTCGATCGCCCCGCCCTCCAGCGCCTGGGCTGCGCTCTGCACCAGCTCGGGCATCAGCACCATAAAGGCCGCGCCCATCAGGCTGCCCATGACGGAGCCCAGCCCGCCGATGATGACCATCGCCAGGAACTGGATGGAGAAGAGGATGTTGAAGGCCTCGACGCTCACGAAAAGCAGGTAGTGCGCGTAGAGCGCCCCGCCGACGCCGGCATAGAAGCTTGCGATCCCGAAGGAGAGCGTGCGGTAATAGGCCAGGTTGATGCCCATCAGCTCGGCGCTGAGGTAGTGGTCGCGCACCGCCACCAGCGCCCGGCCGTCGCGGCTGCGCATGAGGTTGGCGGCGGCCACGAACATCACCACCACCCAGAAGACCACCACGTAGAAATAGGTCTCGTCATGGTCGAAGCGCAGGCCGAGCAGCGTGAAGGGTTCGGTGATGCGGCCGGCCACCCCGCCGGTGAACCATCTTGCCCGGGCGAAGAAGTCCTCAAGGATGAACTGAGCGGCCAGCGTGGCGATGGCGAGGTAGAGCCCCTTCAACCGCGCCGCCGGCAGGCCGAAGACGAGGCCGACCAGCGCCGTCGCCACCCCCGCGAGCGGAATGGCCAGCGGCACCGGCACCCCGTGCTCGACCAGCCAGGCCGAAGCGAAGGCGCCGAAGCCGAAGAAGGCCGCATGGCCGATGCTGATCTGCCCGGTGAAGCCCACCAGGATGTTCAGCCCCAGCGCGGCGATGCCCAGAAAGCCGATCTGGATCATCAGCGAAAGCTCGTAGCGCCCGAGGACCAGCGGCGCGCAGAGCAGCACCGCCAGCCCGATCAGCAGCGCCAAGCGCGAGTTACGCGTAGGGAAGATGGTCATGTCCGCCGCGTAGCTGGTGCGGAAGTCGCCGGACGGCGTCATGCTCATCAGACGCGCTCGATGTTCTTGGTGCCGAAGAGCCCATAGGGCTTGATCAGCAGGATCAGCACCAGCGCGTAGAAGGGCGCGATATTGGTCATGTTCCCCCAGTTGAGCCACTGGGCGTCCACATATTGCGCCAGATTCTCGAGCACGCCGACAATGAGCCCGCCCAGCATCCCGCCGACGATGGAATCCAGCCCGCCCAGGATCACCGCCGGAAAGACCTTGATGCCGTAGAAGCTGAGGCCGGAGCTCACGCCGGAGACCACGCCCACCACGACGCCGGCGACCGCGGACACCACCGCCGAGATCGCCCAGGACATGGCGAAGACCTTCGGGACGGACACACCCAGCGACTGCGCCACCTGCTGGTCGAAGGCCGTAGCCCGCATGGCCAGCCCGTGCTTGCTGAAGGTGAAGAACCACCAGAAGCCCAGCATGATCACGGCCGAGAGCGCCAGGGACAGCAGGTAGACGCTCTGGATCTGCAGGCCGAAGAGTGAGAGGCGCTCGGCCGGGAAGATCGGCGGGAAAGGCTGCGCGAAGACGCCGAACATCCACTTCATCAGCGCCTGGAAGAAGATGGAGAGGCCCACGGTCGCCATGATGACGCTGATCACCGGCTCGCCGATCAGGGGCCGCAGCACCACCACCTGCACGATGACACCGAAAATGGTCATGAAGGCCAGGCAGACCGGGAAGCCGATCCAAAAGGGCAGCTGCCACTTCGTCAGCAGCCACCAGCAGACCCAGGCGCCGATGAGCATGAACTCGCCCTGGGCGAAGTTCACCACCTGGCTGGCCTTGTAGATCAGCACAAAGCTCATCGCGACAACGCCGTAGAGCGCGCCCACGATCAGCCCGTTCAACACCAGCTGCAGCAGCAGGGCCCATTCCATCAGGCGGCCTCCTTCTCGGTGCGCTGGACCAGGAGGGTGGTACGGATGCGGCTCTTGGTGCCGTCCTGGAAGCTGATGGTGGTGTCCACCGGAATGGCGGCCTCGCCCCGGTAGATGGCCTCGATGATGTCGCCGTACTTCTGGTTGATGACGCCGCGCCGGACCTTTCGCGTGCGCGTCAGCTCATCGTCGTCGGCGTCCAGCTCCTTGTAGAGAAGGAGGAAGTCACGGATGCGCTGGGCTTCCGGCAGGGTGGCGTTCACCCGCGCGACCTCGGCCGCAAGCAGCGCCTGGACCTGCGGCCGCGCCGCGAGATCCGTATAGGTGGTGAAGGCGATACGCTGCCGCTCGGCCCATTTGCTGACGATCGGGAAGCGGATGCAGATCATGGCTGCGAGGTGCGGCCGGCCGTCGCCCAGCACCACGGCCTCGGCGATATAGGGGCTGAACTTCAGCTTGTTCTCGATGTATTGTGGGCTGAAGCGCGTGCCGCCGGAGGTGCTCGCGATATCCTTGATGCGGTCGATCACGACCAGGCGGCCCTGCCGGTCGAAATATCCGGCATCGCCCGTGTGCATCCAGCCGTCACGCATATCGGCGACCTCCGCCGTGCCGAAATAGCCCTGGAACATGTGCGGGTGCCGCGTGACGATCTCACCCACGCCATTGGCGTCCGGCTCGTTCACCCGCAGCTCGACCTCCGGGCCGAAGGGCACGCCGACGGTGTCGAAGTCGCCCCTGCCCTTCTCCTGCAGCGTATAGGCGCCGAGCAGCTCCGTCTGGCCGTAGAGCTGCCGCAGCGGCACGCCGAGCGCGAGGAAAAAGCGGAAGGTTTCCGGCCCCAGGGCCGCGCCGCCCGTCGAGGCGGAGGTGAGGTTGGAGAAGCCGAGCCGATCGCGCAGCGCCCGGAACAGGATCTGGTCCGCCGCAGCACTTCGGCCGCCCTTATCCAGCGCGGCGAGGCCCATCTTCATGCCGGCGTCGTAGAGCCGGCGCTTCAGCGGGCTCGCATCCAGCACACGCGCGCGCACCTCCGCGGCCAGGGCCTCCCAGGTGCGGGGGGCGAAGAGAACGAAGCTGGGACCGATCTCGCGGAAATCGGCCATCATCGTCTCGGGCTCCTCGACGAAGTTGACCTTCATGCGCGCGATGAGGTTCCAGCCCAGCGCGTAGATCTGCTCCATGATCCAGGGCAGCGGCAGCACGGAGACGTATTCGTCCTGCGGCCCCTTGGGGTCGGCCCGCAGATAGGCGCGGCAATGCCCCACCAGCGCGGCTGAGCTCAGCATGGCGAGCTTTGGCCGGGCCGTGGTGCCCGAGGTGGTGCAAAGAATGGCGACGGCCTGGGGGTCCTGGGCCGCCAGCAGCGCATCGTAGTCGGCGGGGTCTTCCGAGGCGCCGATCTTCGCCAGCTCTTGCGCCGAGAGCAGCCGTGGATCATCCAGCTTGCGCATCCCGCGCGGGTCGCTGAAGACAATATAGCGCAGCGCCGGCAGGCGGTTCGAGGCGCCGAGCAGCTTGTCCACCTGCTCCTCATCCTCGGCGAAGACGATGCTGGCACCGGAATGCTCCAGCAGCCAGGCGACCTCATCCTCCAGCGCGTCCCGATAGAGGCCTAGGCTGCGACAGCCGATCGCATGGGCCGCGACCTCTCCCATCACCCAGTCCGGCCGATTGTCGCCGATGAGGCCGATGACCTCGCCCGGCTGCATGCCGAGCCGTCGTAGCCCCAGCGCGAAGAGGCGCGTGCGCGCCTGGTACTGCGCCCAGGTCACGCTGTGCCAGATGCCGTAGCGCTTCTCGCGCAGCGCCACCTCGCTGCCGTAGCGTTCCGCATTATGCGCGAGCAGCCGTGGCAGGGTATCCGGCGCCATCACGCGGCGGCCTCCACGCTTTCATCCAGATCCTCGCCGAGATAGGCGCGGCGAACCTGCGGATGGGCCAGCACCTCGTCCGGCGTGCCGTCGGCGATTTTTTTACCGAAATCGAGCACCATCACGCGCGAGGAGATGTCCATCACCACGCCCATGTCGTGCTCGATCATGAGCACCGTCATGCCCCATTCCTGGTTCAGTTCGAGGATGAAGCGCGCCATGTCCTCCTTCTCCTCGAGGTTCATGCCGGCCATGGGCTCGTCCAGCAGGATCAGCCGGGGCTTGAGGGCGATGGCGCGAGCCAGTTCTACCCGTTTGCGCAACCCGTAGGAGAGCGTGCCCGCCGGCTCCTTGCGGATGTGCTGGATCTCCAGGAAGTCGATGATGTCCTCGACTTCGCGGCGATGTGCGATCTCCTCCGTCTGCGCGCCGCCGAGCCAGTAGACCATCCCGCGCAGGAAGCCGGATTTCAGCAAGTGGTGGCGGCCGACCATGATGTTGTCGAGCACCGTCATGTGCCCGAACAGCGCCAGGTTCTGGAAGGTCCGGCCGATGCCCAGCGGCGCGCGACGGCTCGGAGGCAGCCGCGTGATGTCCTGGCCATCGAAGGAGATGCGGCCTTCCGTCGGGCGGTAGCGGCCAGAGATGCAATTGACCATGGAGGTCTTGCCGGCCCCGTTCGGACCGATGATGGAGAAGACCTCGCCGCGCCGGACCTCGAAGCTCACATCGGTGAGCGCGCGGACGCCGCCGAAGCGAAGCGACACGCCCTCCACGGCCAGGATCACCTCCTGCAATGCGCGACCTCCCCGGTTTCTTTCGTTACCGGGAGGCTAGGCGGGCCGAACCCGTCAACGCAATGAAATTGCGCCTTCCCGCATCTGGATGGCGAGGGGCGGATCATCCGTCGCCAGCACATCCACGCCGAGGGCCAAGGCCCTCGCGATGCTCGGCGCGTGATTGGCGCCCCAGACGGAGAGCCGAAGGCCCGCCGCGCGAAGCGCGTCCCGCAGCGCCTCGTCGGCCATGCCTTCATGGACACCCACCTCCGTCGCGCCACAGCTTCGGCTCAGCGCCACGAGATCGACCGGTCGCATGCCGCGTAGGGGCCGCGTCTCGACCAGGAAGACCAGCTGCTCGAAACCGCCCAGTGCCGCCGCTTCCGCGACCGTCGCCGCCTCGAAGCTCATGAAGACCGTGCGTGCCACCCGGTCGCCCAGCACCTCGGCGCAGCGCCGGACGAGGCCGGGATAGGGCCGTCCGTCCGCGCCGGCCTTGATTTCCATGCGCAGCCGCTGGGGAGACGGGCCGATCAGGGCGACGACATCCTCCAGGCTCGGCACCGCCTCGCCGCCCGTGCCGCGCAGGCGATGGCGGCGCAATGCCGCGCCCTCCAGCGCGGCGACCGGACCGGCGCCGTCACTCGTCCGGTCCAGCGTCGCATCGTGGATCACGAAGGGCTCGCCATCCCGGCTGGCGTGCACATCGAACTCCACCTGCTCGGCCGCCAAGCCCAGCGCATGGCGAAAGGCCAGGAGGCTGTTCTCCGGCCAGAGGAAGGCGCCGCCGCGATGGCTGGCGATCTCGGTTCTGCTCATCCCCCAGCAGTTTCCCGAAGCCGGGCTCCGGTCAAGCAAAAGCCGCTTGCGCGGCCCGGCGCAGAGCGTCGGCGAGGCCTCGGCCGAAGCGGGGCGCATCGCACAAAGGCGACGCCGCGACCCGCCCACGCAAGCTGGCGCGCAGCGTCGCCAGCTTTTCCGGCGCAGCGGCCCGGGCCACGGCCTGCGCGACATATTCCTGCTCGTCGAAGGTAACCCAGTCCGGCAGGCCGACATTGGAAAGATGCGAGAGCGCGTGGCGCGCCGCGAAGCTTCCGCCGACCAGGGTCAGGACCGGAACACCCATCCAGAGGGATTCGCAGACCGTCAGGCCGCCATTGTACGGAAAGGGGTCGAGGGAAATGTCGATATCGCCATAGGCCGCCAGCAGCTCGGCATGCGGAATGGCGCCATGGAGATCCATCCGCTCCCGCGGCAGGCCCAGCGCCTCCGCTCTGGCGACGAAGGCCTCCCGTGTCGGCGCATCGCCGAGCGCATGGGTGCGGAGAACCAGGCGGCTGCTCGGCACGGCTTCAAGGATGCGTGCCCAGCAGGCCAGGACGCGCGAGGTGACCTTCGCCAGATTGTTGTAGCAGCCGAAGGTGACATACCCCCGCCGCTGCCAGGGGGCCGGCGCGATCTCGGGCGCAGCGGCCGGCGGATCGTAGCAGACGTAGCCGTCAGGCAGGCGCAGGAGGCGCTCCAGGTAGTACGGCTCGAACCCTTCGGGCGTCTCCCACCGGTCGGTCAGCATCCAGTCGATATTGGGCACCCCGGTGCTCGCCGATTGCGAGCCGACCCATTTGATCTGCACGGGCGCGCAACGGTGCCGCAAGGCGCGGACCCTTCCCCCCAATCCATGGCCGCCCAGCTCGACCAGAACGTCGAGCTCCTCGGCGCGCAGACGCTCCACCAGCGGCAGATCGCCCAGGGAAGGGTCGAGCACCACCCAGCGATCGGCCCTGTCGCGGAAGCGTTGAGCGTGAGGCCCTGCCCTTTCGCCGAGCGACAGGAGGATGACCTCGAACCCGTCTCGCGGCAGATGCTCGATACCTGCCAGGGTGAACCATCCCACCGGATGGGTGCCGAAATGCGGGGAGAGGAAGCCGACCCTCAATCGAGGCCGTGGCTCACGCGGCGGGAGAACGGCCGGCGGCAGATCGCCGGAAAGGGCATCATGCAGGTGATCCGCGACCTCGCGCAGGATGGCCGCATCCGCCAGCTCCGGGTGATATGGCCCGATACCGCAGAGCCGCAGCAGCATCTCATTCTCGCCACCTGCCGCCGTCGCGGCGGCGATGGCCTCGTCATGGAGGCCCTGCGAGACCTGAACGAGGCCCAGCGTCGCCTGGGCGCGATAGTCGCTTCCCCAATCCCTCATGGCGCCCTGCAGCGTTGTCGCCGCCTCGGCAAAACGATGAACACGGAACAGCTGGTCCCCCAGCGCGACACGCAGCTTCCTCTCGTTGGGCAGCAGCCGCACCGCCCGCTGAAAGAGGTCCAGGGCTTCCGGATGCAGGCGCTGGCGCCATAGGCAATGGCCGAGGCCGCTGAGGATCTGGCCGTCCTCCGGGGCCAGCGCCTCGGCCAGGCGCCAGTGCGGCAGGGCGGCGACGCCGCCTTCCATGGTTTCGATCAGGCTTGCCAAGCCGGCCACGCGCGCGGCGGAAAGCGGGTCCAGCGCCAACGCTGCCTCGATGCGTAGCCGTGCCTCCGCTGCGCCCTGCGAGGCCACCAAGGCATCGACCCAGACGAGACCCGCCTGCCCTAGTCCGGGCTCCCGCGCCATCACCGCTTCCGCCACCGCGGCCGCGCGGTCTTCGGCACCAGTCTCGCGCAGGATCTGGGCGTATTCGAGCTCCAGGCCGCTATCCTCCGGCGCATGCAGCAGCGCTTCGGCCATCAAGGCTTCCGCTCGCGCCTTGGCCCCCGCCCTGCGCTCCAGCACGGCAAGGCCGGCCAGCGACGCGACATGGCCGGGCTCGCGCGCCAGCGCGGCGTCGTAGCCCTTTCGGGCAACCTCACCGTCGCCACGCAGATGCGCGAGGCGGCCAAGCCGGAAATGCACTTCCGGCACATGGGGCAATGCCGCAGCAGCCTGCCGCAAATGCGGCGCGGCATCTTCGAGACGCCCCAGATCCATCAGCGCCATGCCGAGATTAAGGGCGGCCAGGGCATGCACCGGCTCTTGGACCAGCGCCGAGGCCAGTAGCGGGATCGCGGCTTCCGTCCGACCCGCTCGGAGTGCGTCCAACCCGGCATCGAATTCCGCCAGGGCGCTCATCTCAATGCGCCATCGCGGCCAGCACGACGAAGCCCCTCACCGGCTCGCCACTCTCGAAGCGCAGGATCTCCTCGCGGCATTCGAGCAGGACCATGCCGGACTGCATCAGCGCCGAACGCATGTAGTCCTCGCTTTGCTGATATCGGCCGCTGCGCGTGAGGCTCCAGCGTGCCCCAGGTTCGGCGGCCTCGATGCTGAAGAGAAGGATGCCGTCAGGCGAGAGGCAGGAACGAGCCGCGGTGAATACCTCCTCCAGCGCCCCGAAATAGCAAAGCAGGTCGGCCATCAGGATGATCTGATAGGTCGTCCGGTCCCATCGCAGGGCAGCGACCACATCTTCGCATCGCAGCTCGGTATAGATGCCCTTCCCGCCCGCCACTTCCAGCATCCGAGGTGAGAGGTCGATCCCGACCAGACGTCCCCCCAGAAGGTCATGAAGAGCGGCGCCCATCAGCCCCGTTCCGCATCCGAGATCCAGCACGTCGCCGAGCTTCGCCGATCCCCGGCCGGTTTGCTCATGGCGTGCTTCAAGCATGCGAAGCATGACGCCGGGAATCCGATAGCCGAGGGAGAAAAGCGATTCCTCAAACCTTCCAGCGAAGCCATCGAAGACCTCGATAACGTATCGCTCGCTCGCGCGGTCGCCCTCGGGCGGAAGCCCGCCGACGGCGACTGCCAGATGGCGCAGATAGGCGTTGTCCTTCTCCAGCGCGGAGGCCTCCGCATAGGCGTGACCCGCTTCGTCGATGAGGCCGAGCCGGTGATAGGCCTGACCCAGCATGGCCCAGATGCCGCTATCCGGCGCGGCGACCACCGCCTGTTCCAGCATCACCACCGCGCACTGCGCCTCACCACCGAGGATCGCATTCTGCGCCCGCAGCACGACGAGGCCGCGCGGCTT
Organism: Roseococcus pinisoli; assembly: GCF_018413645.1. Classification (GTDB taxonomy): domain Bacteria; phylum Pseudomonadota; class Alphaproteobacteria; order Acetobacterales; family Acetobacteraceae; genus Roseococcus; species Roseococcus pinisoli. Next base: position 360,804 of record NZ_JAHCDA010000002.1, on the reverse strand, counting down.
GCCGGAGAGGGATTCCGCCAGGGCGTAGACCTCCTCGGCCGCGTCGTGCCGGTTGGAGCGCATCAGCGCCATGGCCAGCATCGCGGCCGCGAGAGCGTTCGCCGGCTGCGCCGTCAGCACCTGATGGAAGAGGAGCAGCGCCTCATCATGCAAGCCGGCTTCCGAGAGGCAGATCGCAAGAAGCGTTCTGGCTTCGAGGCTGGAGGGCTGGCTCATCACCGCCGCGGCGGCATCGTCCATCCCCCCTCGCATATCGCCTCCCTCGCGCCGGATCCGTGCGCGCAGCAGGCGCAGCGCGGGATCTTCTGCCTGGGCGGTGAGCGCCGTATCGGCGGCCCGCAGCGCCTCCTCCGAGCGGCCGGTCTGCAGCAAGGCTTCCGCCAGAAGGCCGTAGGCCTCAGGTGGGGCATCAGGCATCACCACCGCGCGCTCGAGCATGAGAACGGCCTCCGGCGCCCGCCGCGCATCCAGCGCGCGTCGGCTTCGGTCGATGAGCCGGGCCAGGATACCGGGATCTGCGGCCGTCCTGGTCGTGGGGAGCGTGGACATCCAACTGCCCTCAGGCCCAGAGCGCGGCGGCGATTTGCTCGTTGACGTCGATGAGGTGATCCATGTCGGGCGCCTCCAGGTCGCATTCACGCAGAACGGAGCGCGCCAGCGACGCGATCTGCGCACGAAGCGCCACGGGAAGGCGATTGCCGGGATCGATCACGGCGCTCAGCACCGCGTCCCAGAGACGGCGATTATCGGCCAGGGCCCGGGCGCGGACGAGCGTGTTCTCGGTGCCCGCCGCCTCGCGCAGGGCGCGCGTGGTGCGGCCATAGACCTCGGCCTCCATCTGCTTGGGCGTCAGTTGGCGACGGTAGCTTCCGGCCGCATCGGAATTCGTGGCGAACGACATGGCTCGGCTCTCCTCCATGGTGGGGGCCTATCAGCGGCCTTCTGAATTCCGCGGCGAGGTCGGGCGGCCTTCTGCCAGCCCGGCTTCCATCGATCAGCGGAAGAGCGACAGCAGGACCTGCGGCGCCTGGTTCGCGATCCCCAGGGCCTGGCTGCTCAGCTGCTGGCGGATCTGCAGCGACTGCAGCCGCGCCGATTCCTTCGCCAGATCGGCGTCGATCAAGGCACCCATGCCCGCCTCCTGGGCGTCCATCTTCGCCTTGTTGAAGTTGATCTGACTGTCGACATACTTGCTGTAGCTGCCGAGGTTGTTCATCGCGGTCAGCGTGTTGTTGATGGCGATGTTCACGGCGCCGCCCGTGGTCAGGGCTGCCCCGAAACTGCTGATCGCCGCCGCCAGGGTCCCGCCCGCCGCGACGCCGCTCGTCGTCATTCCCAGGCCCGTCAGCGCGCTGAAGCCCGCCTGCCCGTTGATGCCCTTGGAGGCGATCTTGGCGAAGGAGTAGGACGCCCCTTCCCCGTTCCGTACCGTCCTGATCTCGCCGAGCGTGGTGCCGGTGGCCGTGACGTCGGCGGTCGTGTTCAGCATGGACTGGCCGTTATAGGTCGTGTCCGTCACGAAGTTCGCGATCTGGCTGAACTTCTCCTTGAGGGAGGCCATGTACTGGCTGCGCTGGCTCGGGGTGATATTGGCGTCGGACAGCGCCACAATGGTGGCCTTCACATCCTTCAGCGCGTTCGAGATGTTCTCGAGGCCCGTGCGCGTCGTGTCGAGCAGGCCCTTGATGCCGCCGAGCTGCTGGTTCGCCGAAGTCGTTGCGGCGAGGTCGCCGCGGATGCGCTCAGCCACCGCATAGGCCGCGCCGTCGTCCCGCGCATCGGCCACGCGATAGCCGGTCGAGATGCGCTTCTGCGTCGCCTCAAGCTCGGCGCTGGTCTTGTTGAGCGACTGGAGCGCCACCATCGCGCCCAGATTGGTGTTCACGGAATTCAGCGACATGGGGTTTTTCCTTTGCCTCTTGGCCACCCCCGCATTCCGGGGGCATGCGCATCCTTGCCGTCGGAAGGTTAAGGAAGGTTTAGGGCCAGCGCGTTTCCGCGCTCAGCGCGCGTCGCCGGAGAAGGCTGCCGGATCGGGCAGCTCCACGCCCCGTTTCGGGGCCAGCAGCACGAGGCTCGCCGTGGTGCCGATCAGCTCGGCAAAATCCAGGAGGGGCCGGTAATGCTCCCGCCCCCAGAAATCATGCACGGCGACGATCCCTTCGGGCGCCAGGCGCTGTAGCGCAGCCAGCGCGCAGGCCACGCGATACCGGCCATCCACCAGGACGAAGGCGGGCGCCGGGCTGAGGGACCAGGGTGCGTTCCAATAGACGGTTCCATCGGCCCGGCGGGCGGCGTCGCGGGGCCAGCCCCAGGCGCCGACCGGCCCGAGATCGGCATGGAGCCCATGCCACCGGCCCGAGGCCGCGGCCTCGACGCAATCGGGCTCACCGCGCAACCGGGACAGCCAGCGCGGATCGGATTCCACCGAGACCACCGGGCCGAGCACCTCCTGGAGGAGCAATCCGGTACTGCCGCCGCAGCCAAATTCCACGGCCGAGGCGGCGCCAGCCGCCGCCTCGCGCAGAAGCCGTTGTTCAGCGGGGGACATGGCCGGGGTCAGCCCGGCGAGAGGAGCGATCGCGTCCAGCATTTTGCGGGTCCAATCCTGATCTGCCGTCAGGATGGATCCGCGAAGGTTAATGCACGGCTAAGGCGCGCTCAGATATCCGCGTAGATATGCGTCTCGGCCCGGGCGCCCGGCTGCGTCACGGCCCCCGTTCGCGCGGGACCCACAGTCTGCGCGTATTTCCACAGCGCGCCCGAATTGAAGTTATGGCCGCGCGGCTTCCATTCGGCCCGGCGGCGCGCGATCTCGGCCTCGTCCAGTTCGACGTCGATCGTCCCGGCCTCGGCATCGATGATGATGCGGTCGCCATTCTTCAGCAGGCCGATCATGCCGCCCACCGCCGCCTCCGGCCCGACATGGCCGATGCAGAAGCCGCGCGTAGCGCCCGAGAAGCGCCCGTCGGTAATGAGCGCCACCTTCTCGCCCATGCCCTGGCCGTAGATGGCGCTGGTGGTGCTCAGCATCTCGCGCATGCCCGGACCGCCCTTTGGCCCCTCGTAGCGAATGACGATGACGTCGCCGGGCTTGTAGGCGCGGGCCTCCACGGCGGCGAAGGCCTCCTCCTCACCGTCGAAGCAGAGCGCCGTGCCCTCGAAGCGCAGCCGCTCCATACCGGCGATCTTCACGATGGCGCCCTCTTCCGCGAGGTTGCCCTTCAGTGCCACCACGCCGCCGATCGGGGAGATCGGATTGGAGACCGGGCGCACCACGTCTTGCCCCTTCGGAAAGACGACTTCCCGATGGTTTTCGGCCAGCGTCTTGCCGGTCACGGTCATGCAGTCGCCGTGCAGCAGCCCGCCTTCCAGCAGCGCCTTGATGATCACCGGCACGCCGCCGATACGGTGCACGTCCAGCGCCACGTACTTCCCGCCCGGTTTCAGGTCGGCGATGTGTGGTGTCTTGCGCATGATCGAGGCGACCTCTTCCAGCGGGAAGTCGATGCCTACCTCGTTGGCGATCGCCGGCAGATGCAGGCCGGCATTGGTGGAGCCGCCGGTGGCGCCCACGATCGCCGCCGCATTCTCCAGTGCCTTGCGCGTCACGATGTCGCGCGGACGGAGCTGGTTGCGGATGAGGTCCACCACCGCATAGCCGCTGCGATAGGCGTATTCGTCACGCTCCGTGTCGGGCGCGGGCGCGCCGGCCGAATAGGGCAGCGCCAGGCCGATCACTTCGGAGATGCAGGCCATGGTGTTGGCGGTGAACTGCCCACCGCAGGCGCCCGCCCCGGGGCAGGCATGCTCCTCGAGCTCCCGCAGCTCCTCGTCGGACATATTGCCGGCGCCGTGCTGGCCCACCGCCTCGAAGACGTCGAGGACCGTCACGTCGCGGCCGTGATGGCGGCCGGGCATGATGGAGCCGCCATAGAGGAAGACGCTCGGCACGTTCAGCCGCAGCATGACCATCATCATGGCCGGTAGCGTCTTGTCGCAGCCCGCGATGCCCACCAGCGCGTCGTAGCAATGGCCGCGCATCGTGAGCTCGACGGAATCCGCGATGACTTCGCGCGAGACCAGCGAGGCCTTCATGCCCTGGTGGCCCATGGCGATGCCGTCGGTGACGGTGATGGTCGTGAATTCGCGCGGCGCGGCGCCGGCGGCCGTGACGCCGCGCTTGGCCGCCTGCGCCTGGCGGCTGAGTGCGATGTTGCAGGGCGCCGCCTCATTCCAGCAGGAGGCGACGCCGACCAGAGGGCTCTCGATCTCCTCGCGCGTCATGCCCATCGCGAAATAGTAGCTGCGATGCGGCGCGCGCTCCGGACCGACGCTGACATGGCGGCTCGGCAGGCGCGACTTGTCCCAGGTGGTCATGGCGTCATCCTCTATGTTGGCACAGAGGAAAGCGCAGGACGGCCCCGAAAGCGAGGGGGCCGTCCCTTTGCCTCAGCCGGCGATACGCGCCAACGCCGCATCCAGCCGTGCGATCTCGGCCTCCGCATCGGCGAGGCGCTCGCGGTTCTCCTCGATCACTTCCGGCTTTGCCTTGGCGATGAACTCGGCGTTGCCGAGCTTGGCGTTGATCTTCTTGACCTCGCCCTCGGCCTTCACGCGGTCCTTGTTCAGGCGCGCGCGTTCGGCACCGAGATCGATCACCTCGGCCAGCGGCAGCATCAGCGTCGCCTCACCCACCACGGCCTGGACCACGCCCTTGGGCGGCGCGCCCTCCAGCACCTCGATCTCCGTCACGCGCGCGAGGCGCCCGATGGCGTCGATCCAGCGGTTGGCACGGGCCAGCGTCTCGGCCGAGGCGCCCTGCACGAGCAGCTTGGTCTTGATCGAGGGCGGCACATTCACCTCGGCGCGCACGGCACGCACCTCGGAGATGAGGCGCACCACACCGTCCAGCTCGGCCCGCGCCTCGGCGGCGCCGTTCACGGCCGTCGCCTCGGGCCAGGGCGCGGTGATGAGGCTGGCCTCGCCGCCATAGCCCAGATGCGTCCAGAGCTCCTCGGTGATGAAGGGCATCACCGGGTGCAGCAGGCGCAGAATCACGCCCAGCACATGCTGCGCGGCTCCCCTCACCTCCTCCTTCTCCGGGCCGTCGGGCCCGTTCAGGACAGGCTTGGCGAATTCCAGGAACCAGTCGCAGAAGCTGTTCCAGGTGAAGCGGTAGAGCGCGTTCGCGTAATCGTCGTAGCGGAAGGCGTCGAGCGCCGCCGTCGCCTCGGCGATGGCCGCATTGGCGCCGTCGAGGATCCAGCGCGCCAGCGGGCTCTTCGCCGTCGCCGGATCCCAGCCGGGGCGCGCTGCGATCTCGTTCATCTCGCAGAAGCGCGCGGCGTTCCACAGCTTGGTGGCGAAGGCGCGGTAGCCCTCCATCCGCGTCTTCGCGAGCTTGATGTCGCGTCCGGGCGAGGCCAGGGCGCAGAGCGTGAAGCGCACCGGGTCGGCGCCATAGGCGTCGATGAGCTCAAGCGGGTCGAGGACATTGCCCTTCGACTTGCTCATCTTGGCGCCCTTCTCGTCCCGCACGAGGCCGTGGATGACCACGTGCTTGAAGGGGACCTCGCCCATAATGTGGATGCCGAACATCATCATCCGGGCGACCCAGAAGAAGATGATGTCGAAGCCCGTCACCAGCACGTCGGTCGGGTAGTACTTCGCCAGTTCCGGCGTCTGCTCCGGCCAGCCCAGGGTCGAGAAGGGCCAGAGGCCGCTGCTGAACCAGGTGTCCAGCACGTCCTCGTCGCGCGTCAGCTCCACGTCGCGGCCAAACTGCGCCTTGGCCGCGGCCTTGGCGGTTTCTTCGTCCTTCTCGACGAAGATGCTGCCCTCCGGGCCGTACCAGGCCGGGATCCGATGGCCCCACCAAAGCTGGCGCGAGATGCACCAGGGCTGGATGTCGCGCATCCAGGCGAAGAAGGTGTTCTCCCACTGCTTGGGCACGAACTCGGTCTTGCCGGTCTCCACCGCCTCGATGGCGGGCTTGGCCAGCGTCGCGGCGTCGCAATACCACTGCAGCGTCAGCCGCGGCTCGATCGGCACGCCCGAACGGTCGCCATGCGGGACGGTGTTGCTGTGGGCCTCAGCCTTCTCGAAGAGCTCGAGGCGCTCCAGCTCGGCCACGATGCGCTTGCGCGCCTCGAAGCGGTCCACGCCCGCCAGGGAGCGCACGAAGTCCGGCTCGGCCACACCGTCGAGGGCGCGCAGGTCGCCCGCGATCTCGTCGAGCCAGATGCGCGCCTCGGCATCCAGCACGGAGGGCATGGGCAGGTCGTGCCGACGGCCGACCTCATAGTCGTTGAAGTCGTGCGCGGGGGTGATCTTCACCGCGCCCGTGCCCTTCTCGGGGTCACTGTAGGTATCGGCCACGATGGGGATGGCGCGGCCGACCAGGGGCACGATGGCCTTCTTGCCGATCAGGTCCTTGAAGCGCTCGTCCTCGGGGTGCACAGCCACGGCCGTGTCACCCAGCATGGTCTCGGGACGCGTGGTGGCGACCAGGATGTAGCGGCCCGGCTCGCCCTCGACGGGATAGCGGAGCGTCCAGATCTGGCCCTTGGTCTCGCGGCTCTCGACCTCGAGGTCGCTGATCGCGGTCTGGAAGACGGGGTCCCAGTTCACCAGGCGCGTGTCGCGGTAGATCAGGCCTTCCTTGTGCAAACGCACGAAGACCTCGACCACGGCCTTGGAGAGGCCGGCATCCATGGTGAAGCGCTCGCGCGGCCAGTCGAGCGAGGCGCCCAGGCGACGAAGCTGGCGGGTGATGGTGCCGCCGCTCTCGGCCTTCCATTCCCAGATGCGGTCCACGAAGGCCTCGCGGCCCAATTCCTTGCGGGTCTTGCCCTGGGTGCCGAGCAGGCGCTCGACCACCATCTGGGTGGCGATGCCGGCATGGTCGGTACCGGGCATCCAGAGGGCGTCTCGCCCCTGCATGCGCCGGTAGCGCACCATCACGTCCTGCAACGTGTTGTTCAGCGCGTGTCCGATATGGAGGCTGCCCGTGACATTGGGCGGCGGAATCACGACGGTGAAGGGCTGAGCATTGCTCTCCGGATGCGCACCAAAGGCGCCGGAGGCTTCGGAAGCGGCATAGAGCCGGGCTTCCATGGAGGCGGGGTCGAAGGCCTTGTCGAGCATCGCCCAGAGGTCGAACGCGGCGAGCGGCGCGTCAAGTCCCCAAAGCCCCTCGCCTCCCGGTCCTGGGGGCCGGAAGACGCGAATCAGCTCCGCGAAGTCGCCAAGATCAGCCCTGGCGGGACATCACCCGCTCGATCTCGGCGCGCACCAGCCGCTCGACCGTGGCGGGCAGATGGGCGTCCAGCCAGGCCTTCAGCATGGGCCGGAGCTCCTCCCGCACCACGTCCTCGATCGTGGGCCCATTCCGCGTCACGGCTGCGCCGCGATCCTGCGCGAGGCGGGAAAGCTGGCCGAAGGCGGAGGCGGCGGCAGCGGCGGCCAGAGGATCGACGAGGCCAGAGGCCGGCGGCTCGGGTGCCAGGGACATGAAGGACGCCTCCGTCTGGGGCGGCTGCGCGGCCGGGGGAGCAGGGCTGATCTCGAGGATAGGCAGGGCGGCCGCAGGGGCCGCCGCCGGAAATTGTTCCGGCGCCGAGATCATCATCTCGGTGGTAAGCTGGATCGGCGGCTCCGCCCCCGGCGCGAGGGGAGACGCGGGCGCCTCGTCCTCGTTCAGGATCTTGCGGATCGAGGCCAGGATGTCGTCCATCGACGGATCCGACCCACCCGGGGAGCTCGCGCCGGACATGTCAGCGCCGCACGGCCACGGTGGAGTAGTCGCCCAGGCCCACCCAGCGGTTGCGCACGGCGTTGTAGTAGGCGCGCATGTCGTAGAGCTCGACGGGGAGGCCAAGGTCCTGGGCCGTGAGGCGCCCGATCGAGGCCGCCAGGGCGTAGGAGCCCGTCACCACCGAGGCCAGGGCGTTCACGAGGCTCGTGCGCGCGTTCAGCAACTCCTGCTCGGCGTTCAGCACGTCCAGCGTGGTGCGGCTGCCGACGATGGCCTCGCGCTGCACGCCGTCCAGGGCGATCTCGGCCGCACGGATCTGGGCACGGACGCTGTCGACCTGCGAGCGGTTGCTGCGCAGATTCTCCCACGACTGGGAGGCGTTCTGGGCCGCGAGCCGGCGCTGCTCGTCCACCAGGGTGATGTTCTGCTGCGCCTGCTGCCGCGCCTGGCGAACGGCCGAATGCTCCGCGCCGCCCTGGAAGATGGGCACCGAGAGGTTGATCGTCGCCTGGCCGCCGGTCTGGCGGGTGTGCGGGGATACCTGGTTGTCCTGCCGGAAGGCCTGCGCATTGGCGGAGACCTGGGGCAGCAGCACCGACATCTGGACATCGATGTTGTCGCGCGCCGAGGCGGCGTTGAAGAGGGCCGACACCACGTTCGGGTTGTTCGCGATGGCCACGGCCTGCGCCTCGGCGGCGCTGCGGATCGGCACCGCGAGCGGCTGGGGATTGGTCAGCCGCTGGGGCGCCGCGCCCACCACGCGCTCGAAGGTGGCGCGGGCGATCTGCAGCGTGCCCTCGGAGTTGGTGCGCGTGGCGCGGGCGCCGGCCAGGCGGCTCTCGGCCTGGGCGACGTCCGTGCGGGTGATCTCGCCGACGCGGAAGCGCTCGTTGGTCGCCTGGAGCTGGCGCACCAGCACCTGCTCGTTGTTGATGTTTAGGCGCAGCAGCTCGCCGTTCTGGATCACGCCGATATAGGCCTGGACGGCATCGCCCAGCACCTGCTGCTCGACGGCGAGCAGGCGGGCCCGTTGGGCCAGGACCGTGTTCTCCGCCTGACGGGTCTGCGCCACGGTCCGGCCGCCGCGATAGATCGGCTGGGTCAGCGTGACCGTGGCCGAGGCCGAGGTCCGCTCCTGGCGGATGGTGTTCGGGATGGGCCCGATGACGCCGTTCGACAGCTGGCCGGCCGGGTCGCGCCAGAAGAAGCTGCCGTCGGGGCGGAAGACCTGTTGCTGGCTGCGGGTCCGCACGTCGGCGGCGCCGGCATTGCCGGCCATCACCACGGTCGGCCGCCAGCCCGCCAGGGCCTGGGGCACGCCTTCATCCACCGCCCGGAGCTGCGCGCGCGCGGCGAGCAGCGTCGGGTTGTTGTTGTAGGTGAAGGCCAGGGACTCCTGCATCGTCTGCGCGGAGGCCGGAGCGGCTGCCAGGATGGCGCTCGCCACACCACAAACCGCCGTGGCCGACAGGAGAGCGAACCTCATGCCCTTGTGCATTTGTCTAACTCCGTTCCCGCTTGGGGGATTATAGCCACCTCCCGGGAGGTCGCGCCACGCCGCAAATGGGAGGCGCCTCCGGGACGGCAAGTCGTCAGAACACGAAACCGGGCGGCGGCGCGAAATCGGGCAGCAGAGGACCGACGGCGTCCGGCCCCACCACCTCGGTGAGGCCACCCCCCAGCTTGCGCAGCATCACGATCCGGCCGGGCTCGCCGCGCCGGCGCAGGATGACGACCAGCCGCCCCCCCTCGCCGAGCTGGGACGCCAGCTCCCTCGGCAGCGACTCGACCGCGCCCTCGATGAGGATGACCCGATAGGGCGCCCCGGCGGGCTGGCCCGCCTTGGCATCGCCCTCCACCAGGGTCGGCCGGTTGCCTTCCAGGGCGAAATCCACGGCCTGCCTGGCCGCCTCGACGAAGCCCGCCTCGGATTCGACGCCGGTGACGATGAGGCCCATCCGCGCGAGCACCGCCGCGCCGTAACCCGTGCCGGCCGCGAGGACGAGCGCGCGCTCGCCGGGCTGGACCAGGGCCAGCTGGATCATCTTCGCCAGCACCATCGGCGCCAGAAGGGTACGGCCCTCGCCCAGGGGAACCGCGTCATCGGCGTAGACCCGGGCGCGCAGCGCCTCGGGAACGAAGGCCTCGCGCGGGATCTCGCCCATCGCGCCCAGCAGCAGCGGGTCGGTGATGCCGTTGGGCGTCAGCTGGCAGTCCAGCATGAAGCGCCGCGCCAGCGCGAAGTCCTCTTCCACACGCGGCATCTCCGCCAGCGGCGTTTCGGTCACCAGGCTATGCGCCATCTTCACTCACCCTAATCCTGATGGGGCGGTTTATAGGCCCCAGGAGCGGGAGCGGAAAGCGGCATGCCTTGACCGATGCGTCGAGTAGCCCGATACACCGCGACAGGTATGGTCCGATGGCCGAGTGGTTAGGCACAGGTCTGCAAAACCTGCTACGGCGGTTCAATTCCGCCTCGGACCTCCACCCCCCTCCCGACATGACGATCAGAGCGGCAGGATGATGGGAACCAGCACCAGGCTGACCGCCATCACGATCAGGCTGAGCGGCACGCCCACCTTCACGAAATCGCCGAAGCCGTAGTTGCCGGGCCCCACCACCAGCGTATTCACCGGCGACGAGATGGGCGTCATGAAGGCCGTGGAGGCCGCCAGGGCGATCGTCATGGCGAATGGATAGGGCGAGGCCCCCATGTCCCGCGCCACCGCCAGCGCCACGGGTGCCATCAGCACCGCCGTCGCCGTGTTGGAGATGAACAGGCCCAGCATGGCCGTGATCAGGAACAGCACCCCCAGCACCATGCGCGGGGAGGCATTGCCGGCGATGGCCGTCACCGCATCCGCCGCGAGCTCCACGCCCCCCGTCCGCTGCAGGGCCAGGGAGAAGGGCAGCATGCCGACGATCAGGATCAGGCTCTTCCAGCTGATGCTGCGATAGGCGGCGTTCATGTCGATGCAGCCGAGCGCGCCCATGAGCAGGCAGCCGAGCAGCGCCGCATGGACGTTGGGCACCAGCCCGCTGATCATGAGGCCGACCGTCAGCGCCAGGATCGCCACCGCATGGGGCGCCTTGCTGGCCGCCGGCAGGACCTCTTCCATCTCGGCCGGGAGGTTGAGCAGCACCAGCTCCGCCGTGCCGGACTGCAGGCGGCGGATATCCGACCAGAAGCCCGTCACCAGCAGTGTGTCGCCGATCTTGAGCTTCTCCTCCAGCAGGTCCTGGTCGAAGACCCGCTTGCCTCGCCGCAGGCCGATGACCGTGAGCCCCGATTCCGAGCGCACCCGGGCATCCAGCACCGTCTGGCCCAGCAGCGGCGAATCGGCGGGGATGATGGCCTCCGCCATGCCGATCTCCTGCGAGCTCTCCGTCAGATAGGCGCCGTCGCCCAGCGGGAGGATCTGCAGGCCGAACTTCTCGCGCAGGGCCTCGATCTCGACATCCGGCAGGATGACGTCGAGCAGCATGATCTGCCCCGCCTCCAGCACGGTATAGGCGGTCGGCCGGATGACCTCGGTGGAGAAGCGCCCGCCGATCTCGATGGCCAGCAGGTTCACGCCGCTGCTCCGCAGCGACAGGTCGTCCAGCTTCTGGCCGATCAGCGGCGAGTCCGCCATGATCCGCACCCGGTAGGCGCGCTGCGCCAGGCCATACTGCGCCACCCAGGTCTGCAGGTTCGCCTGCCCCAGCACGCCCGTGAGCACGGTCCCCCGCGGCAGCAGCCGGCGTGCGAAGAGCATGTAGAGGATGGCGATCACCAGCATCGGCAGGCCAAAGGGCGTGAAGCTGAAGAAGCCAAAGCCCGTCCCGCCCTGGCGCATCAGCTCGGCATTCACCACGAGGTTCGGCGCCGTCGCCACCAGCGTCATCATGCCGCTCATGAGCGCCGCGATGCTGAGCGGCATCATGAGCTGGCTGGGGGCCGTGCCGGTGTTCTGGCAGATCCGCAGCACCACCGGGATGAAGATGGCCACCACGGCCGTCGAGCTCATGAAGGCGCCGAGGACGCCCGAGGCCAGCATCAGCAGCACCAGCATCTTGGTCTGGCTGTCACCCGCCTTGGCGTTCAGCCAGTCCCCCATGTGGCGGGCGACGCCGGTCCGCACCAGGCCCTCGCCGATCACGAAGAGGGCCGCGATCAGCACGATATTGGCGTCCGAGAATCCGGCCAGCGCCTCGTTGATCGTGAGGACGCCCGTGAAGGGCAGCACCGCGATCATGATGAGGGCGACGGCATCCATCCGCGGCCGGTTCATCACGAACATGACGACTGCGGCGCCGAGGAGGAGAAGGACGAGAATCAGGTCGGTGCCCATGTGGCAGCCCCTTGTTCAAGAAACCGGGTTCAGAAAGGCCAGAAGACCGGGACCAGGAAGGTCGCGATCAGGAAGGACCAGCCAAGGAGCGGCAGGCCGAGCTTCCAGTAGTCCCCGAAGCGATAGCCGCCTGGCCCCTGGACCATCAGGCTGGCCGAGGAGGCGATGGGCGTGAGGAAGGAAGCTGCGGCGGCGATGGCCACCGTGACCAGCGCCGTGCGAGGCGAGATGCCGATCTCCGTCGCCGCCGCGATGGCGACAGGGATGAGGATCAGCGCCGTCGCCGTGCTGCTGATGAGCTGGCCGAGGAGCGCCGTCAGCACGAAGAGGGCCGCCAGCATCTTGTAGGGACTCGCCTCGCCCAGCAGGCCGACCAGCGTATCGGCGATGAGTTCGGCCGCGCCGGTCTTGCGCATGGCGGTGGAGAGCGGGATCAGCGAGGCGATCATGATCAGCGCCGTCCAGTTGATCGCGCGATAGGCGCGCTCGACCTTCAGCACGCCGAGCAGCACGGCCGCGCAGGCGGCCGTGACGCCAGCGACGACGCTCGGTACGACGCCCGTCGCCAGGGCCACGACCATCATCACCAGGATCGTGACGGCGCGCGCCGCCCCTGTCCCGAGGGGGATGGCCTGGCCACGGATGGCCTCAGGTGCCGCCACCACCAGCACGTCGTGATCGCCCGAATGCTTCTCCAGCGCTTCCCAGCGGCCCTGGATAAGCAGCGTGTCGCCGACCGCCAGCACGACCTTGCCCGGGCCCTGATTTTCGCCGCGGCGCTGAATGCCGAGGATGATGAGGTCACCCGCCGGCGTGACCATTCCGGGGAAGACCGTATCGCCGATCAGGTTGGAGCGCGGCGGCAGCACCACCTCGGTAAAACCGTGCGTCTGGTTGAAGAGCGAGGCGCTGATCTCGGCGTGCCGGGCGGGCTCGGCATTCTCGAGACGCTTATCGGCGGCGAAGTCGGCGATGGTCTGGGCCTCGCCGCGCATGAAGAGGACGTCGCCCGCGGCAAGGACCGGATTGGCGATGGGCGGCCGCCCCCCGCCGGGACGGACCGCGATGAGACTGAGGCCCGGGCGGTTCTCGGCCTCGATGGCCGGGCTCGGCTGGCCGACGAAGGGCGAATCCGGCGTGATCACCAGGCGGTGGATGCTCTCGAAGACCTGGTACTGCTCGGCCAGCGTGCCGGAATGCCGGCTGAGATCCTGCGGGATGCCCCGCCCTGCCCGCATCGGCAGCAGCTTCTCGCCGAGGAAGACCACGATGACGATCGTCCCGGCCAGCAGCGGCAGCCCGACGGCCGTCACCTCGAAATAGCCAAAGGGAGGCATGCCGGCCTCCGTGGCGGCGTCCGAGACCAGCACGTTCACCAGGCTGCCCGTCAGCACGAGCATGGATCCCGAATAGGAGGCAAAGGCCAGCGGCATCATGAGCTGCGAGGGCGACCAGCCCAGTCGCACCGCCACCAGCACGAGCACCGGCAGGAGCGCCGAGACCGCGCCGCTGGAGCCGATCAGCGCCGTCAGGAAGCCCACAAGGAGCATGGCGAGGATCAGCAGCCGCCGGCGGCTCTTCCCCGCCTGGGCGATCAGCAGCTTACCGGCCCAGGCGGTGACGCCCGTCGCGTCCAGGCTGGCGCTCACCACGAAAAGGGAGGCGATGAAGAGCACCGTCGTGTCGCCGAAGCCCGCCAGCGCCTCATGATGGTCGAGGATGCCGGTGAAGTAGAGCGTCAGCGCGGCCGCCAGCGCCACCGGGCCGATGGGCGCCCGGTTGGAGACGAAGAGCAGAACCATCACGCCGATGATGGTGAAGGTGATGGTGATATCGCTCATGGCGCGCCACCTGGCGCTCCGGCGGGGCCGGAGGTCAGGCTCCCAATCCCCAAGGCAGGCCCAGCAGATACCAACCCACCAGGAAGAAGGTCCAGACCACGCTCAGCACCACCACATAGGGCAGCATCAGCGCGATCACGGTGCCGACGCCGGCGTCCTTCTGATACTTGATGGCGAAGGTCACGATCATCGCGAAATAGGCGTTCAGCGGCGTGATGGCGTTCATCGGCGAATCGCCCACGCGATAGGCCGCCAGCACCGCCTCCGGCGACATGCCGAGCTGCATGAGCAGCGGCACGAAGATCGGCGCGAAGATGGCCCATTTGGCGATGGCCGCCGTGATGATCAGGTCGAGCAGGAAGACCACCACGACGAAGCCCACCAGCAGCCAGATGGCGTTGAGGTTGGCCCGCGTCAGCACCTCGGCCAGCGAGACGGCGGCCAGGGTCGCCATGTTGGTGTAGTTGAAGAAGGCGATGAACTGGCTGATGACCAGCAGCAGCAGGATCAGGCCGGAGAGGCTCGCGATGGCCTTCTGCATGGCCCCGATCACGTCGTTGGTCGTGTTCATCGTCCGCGCGCCCTTGCCGTAGGCGACGCCGCAGACCAGGAAGACCAGCGCGATCGAGACGATCAGGCTGTTCATGAAGGGCGAGTTGCCGATGATCGCGCCCGTCGTCGGGTTGCGCAGCGGCGCGCCGGGCGGGAGCGTCAGCAGGGCCAGGAAGGCGAAGACGCCGATCAGCCCGTAGAGCGCCCAGCGCAGCCCGCGGCCTTCGTCATCCGAAAGGCCGGTATCGCCCTCCAGCTTGTAGTCGCCCGTATAGGTGCCCAGGCGCGGCTCGATCACGCGCTCGGTGATCACGGCGATGAGCACGGTCAGCATCACCACCGAGGCGATGGAGAACCAGACATTGGCCGCGAGGTCGATCTTGATGTTCGGGTTCACCAGCGCGATGGCGTCGTTGGTGATCTCGGTCAGGATGCCGTCCACCGGGACGATCAGCACGTTCACCAGGAAGGCGGAGGCCACGGCGGCGAAGGCCGCGGCCAGACCGGCCAGCGGATGCCGGCCCACGCTCAGGAAGGCCGCCGCCGCCAGCGGGATCAGCACCAGGTAGCCCGCATCGGCCGCGATGCTGGAGACGATGCCGACGAAGACGAGGATATAGGTCAGCGCCTTGGGCGGCGCGACCACGACCAGCTTGCGGATCAGCGCCTTGACGAGCCCCGCCTCCTCGGCGACGCCGACGCCCACCATCGCGATGATGATGACGCCCACCGCGTTGAAATTCATGAAGTTCTGGACGATCCCGGTGAACATGAACCGGATGCCCTCGACGGTGAGCAGGCTCCGCGCCGAGGTGGTCAGGTATTCAATCTGGTCGGTCTCCAGGTTCACCTGGGGGTAGGAGACGCTGACCCCCATGCCCCCCAGGATCGCCGAAAGGCCGATCACCAGCCCGATCAGGATCACGAAGATGAGAACCGGGTGCGGCACCCGGTTCCCAACGCGCTCCACCACATCAAGCATCTTCTGCATCGCGGTCTTGGATGCGGCGGCGTCGCTCATCGGTCTGTCTTCTTCTTGTTTCGGGTCTTGTTGCGGATCAGCGCGAGAGGGCGTCGAGGATGCGGGCCCAGGAGCGGATGCCCTTGCGGAAGCACTCCAGGTCGTACTTCTCGTTGGGGCTGTGGATGCGGTCGTCCTCCAGGCCGAAGCCGGCCAGGATCACGTCCATCCCCAGGGCCTTCTTGAGCTCGTGCGTCACGGGGATGGAGCCGCCGCCGCCGATGAAGACGCCGGGCTTGTTCCACTCGTCGGTCAGCGCCTGGCGGGCCTTTTCGAACTCGGGCGCGTCGATCGGGAAGCGGATGGCCTGGCCCGACCCATGCTCGAGGAACTCGGCGCGGCAATCCGCCGGCAGGTTCGCCTGGACGTACTCGCGGAAAGCCTTGCGGATGGCGTGCGGGTCCTGGTCGAAGACGAGGCGGAAGGAGATCTTCGCCGAGGCGATGGACGGGATCACGGTCTTGAAGCCCGCGCCCTGATAGCCGCCGCCCATGCCGTTGATCTCGCAGGTCGGGCGCGACCAGACCATCTCCAGGGCCGTCCGCCCCTTCTCGCCGGCCGGGACCGAGAGGCCGACGGCGCCCAGGAACTGCCCGGCGTCGAAGCCCAGCGTGTCCCACTGCTCGCGCAGGGCGTTGGGCAGCTCGGGCACGCCGTCATAGAAGCCCGGCAGCGTCACGCGGTCGTTCTCGTCATGCAGGCCGGCGATGATCTTCGCCAGGACCCGGTTCGGATTGGCGGCGGCCGAGCCGTAGAAGCCCGAATGCAGGTCGCGGTCGGCGGCGTGGATGATCACCTCCTCGCCGCAGAGGCCGCGCAGCATGGTGGTGATGGCGGGCGTCTGCGCGTCCCACATGTTGGTGTCGCAGATCAGGCCGATATCGGCCTTCAGCTCGTCGGCGTTGGACTTCAGGAAGGGCGGCAGGTTCACGCCGCCGCTCTCCTCCTCGCCCTCCAGGATGATGGAGACGGGGATGGGCAGCTTGCCGGTGACGGCCTTCCAGGCGCGGCAGGCCTCGACGAAGGTCATGAGCTGGCCCTTGTCGTCGGCGGTGCCGCGGCCGCGGATGACCTTGGTGCCGTCCTCGCGCGTCTCGATCACCGGCTCGAAGGGATCCTTCGTCCAGAGCTCCAGCGGATCCACCGGCTGGACGTCGTAATGGCCGTAGAAGAGCGCCGAGGGGCCCGCGGTCTTGCGGTCATGCGCCACGACGATGGGGTGGCCCGGCGTCGGCCGGGCGCTGGCCTCGAAGCCGATGCTGGCCAGGTCGGCGACGTGCCAATCGGCGCAGGCCTGGCAATCGCCGGCAAAGGCGGGATCGGTGGAGATGGACTTGATGCGCAGCGTGGCGAAAAGCCGATCGAGCGCGGCGTCGAGATCGGCATCGATATGCGCGAGAACCTGGTCGAGCTGAGTCATGGGGCCTCCGGAGGAACTTCTGCGCGAAGCTGTCCCGGGCACCTTTGCACCGCAACGTCGCTCCCGCCCTCTGGGAAGGCTATCGACTCAGTTCAACGGATGGATGCGTCGGGTGTCCCGAGCCTTGGCGGGCCGTCCCACATGCAGCAATCGATGCAACCGTGCGGAACTTGGCGCTCTCCGGACGCCACGGCTGCCCCCCGATGCGACCCCGCGCCGCTCCTCTGGTAACTTATTGCCCAGTCAGGCGAATCGCGCGCTTGCGCGCCGAATCACCCTGGCGGGCATGCCTTGAGGCCCGATCGACCCGCGTCGCTCGGGCCATGCCATCGGGACGTCCTGCGTCCCCACTCAACCGGAGGAAACAATGTTCAAGACTCTCATCTGCTCGGCGGCGGTCCTCGCCGCGAGCCTGGCGCCCGCTGCCGCCGCCTTCCCCGATCGCCCTCTTCGCATCGTCAGCGGCTCGGCCGCCGGCGGGTCGAGCGACTTCGTGGGCCGCGTAGTGGCGGATGCCGTCGGCACGATCTTCGGCCAGCGCATCGTCGTGGAGAACCGCACGGGCGTGAACGGCGTCCTGGGCGCCGAGGCCGTGGTGAACAGCCCGGCCGACGGCTACACGACCTTTGTCTGCCCGATGAGCACGGCCACCATCACGCCGCAGCTCCTCGGCGCCCGGATGCCGGTCGACCCCGGCACGGATCTGGGCCCCGTCGCGGTGGTCACCATGTCCAGCTACGGCCTCGTGGTCCGGGCGGAGAGCCCTTATCGCAGCCTCAACGACATCGTGGAGGCGGCGCGGCGGCGCCCCGGCGAGCTCACCTATGCGAGCCCCGGCGTGGGCTCGGCGCAGCACCTGGGGGGCGAGCTGCTGAAGCAGCTGACCCGGACGGACATCTCGCACATCTCCTTTCGCGGCGCGGCGCCGGCCATGCTGGAGATCCTCGCCGGCCGCATCGACTTCAGCATGACCAACCTCGGCGACGCGGTAGGGCATATCCAGGGTGGGCGCCTGCGCCTGCTGGGCATCGCTGATGGCACGCCTTCGCCGATTTTCCCCGAGGCACGGCCGCTGGCGGAGAGCGTCCCCGGGCTCGAGGTCGTCGGCTGGTTCGGCATCTGCGCGCGGCGCGACATCCCCGCCGAGGCGCTGGCGCGGTGGACCGACGGCATCCGCCAGGCGCTGGCCGACGAGACGGTCCGCGAACGCATCGTGGCCGGCGGCATGACGCCGCATTTCGAGGATACGGCGACCTTCCAGCGCCGCATGACCGCCGATCGCGAGAACTGGCTGCGCGTCATCCAGGCCGTCAATATCCGCGCGGACTGACCCGCGCGCCGGAGGCCGGCCTCAGCCGGCCTCCATCGGCAGGGTCTCGTCGGCGGACCATTCCAGCAGCGAGGCGTCGTAGAGCGCCACGTCCGGGTGGCCGAGGAGCGCCAGCGCGAAGACTGTGGCGCTGGCCGCGATGCCTCCGCCGCAATAGGCGATGACGCGCCCATGATCGAAGGCGCCGAGCTCCACGAAGATCTTCCGCAGTTCCTCCGGCGTCCGGTAGCGCCGGGTGGCGGGATCGACCAACTCGGCGCTCGGCAGGTTCACGCTGCCCGGAATGCGGCCCGGCCGGCCGTAATGCGCGCCGCCCGTGCCCTGGAACTGCTGGGGCGACAGCGCATTGACCAGCAGCACATCCGCGGCACCGAGCGCCTGCCGGACCGTCTCCCGGTCGGCGAGGAGGCGGTGGTCCGTGCCGGCCACGAAATCCCCGCGCGAGAAGACCGGCGCCTCGGTCGAGACCGGATGGCCCTCGCTCACCCAGCGCCGCCACCCGCCGTCCAGGATGCGGACGTCCCGCACGCCGGAGGCCCTCAGCACCCACCAGGCGCGGGTCACGGCGGGCGGATAGCCCGTGCCGTAGAGCACGACGGTCGTGTCCTGGTTGATGCCGATACCCTGCAACAGCGCGGTCATCCGCTCGGCCGGAGGCAGGTTGTAGGGCAGGCCCTCGCGCGGCGCGGAGAGGTCTTCCGTCATGTGGAGATAGGCGGCCCCGGGGACATGCCCCTCCCGCCAGGCATCGCGGCCGCTGGTGACCAGCGAGGCGCCGACCGGCTGCGGCACCAGCCCCACGCTGCAGTCGATGACGCGGACCGAAGGATCCCCGAGCCGCGCCGCCAGCCAATCGGGGTCCACGAGCACGGCTCTACCTCGCGCGGTCGATGCAGAAGCGGACAACGTCGATCAGCGCGAGCTTCGCCTCGTTCGCCGGGAAGATGTCGAGGGCCCGGATCGCCGCCTCGCCGTAGGTCTCGGCGCGGTCGATCGTGCGGCCGATACCGTTGTGCCGCTCCAGCAGCCGCTGCGCCTCTCCAAGATCAGCCTCGCCCTGCTCGCCTTCCTCCAGGGTCCGGCGCCAGAAGGCCTGCTCGGCCGTGTCGCCGTCGTGGAAGGCCAGCAGCACCGGAAGGGTCATCTTCCCCTCGCGGAAGTCGTCGCCCACGGTCTTGCCGAGGCTCGCCTGCTCGGCCGAGTAGTCGAGGGCGTCGTCCACCAGCTGGAAGGCGATGCCGAGGTTGTGACCATAGGCGTCCAGCGCCTCCGCCTCGGCCTGCGGACGGTCGGCCACCACGGCGCCGAGGCGGGTCGCGGCCGCGAAGAGCGCCGCCGTCTTGCCCTCGATGACCTCAAGATACTGGGCCTCGGTGGTGGAGAGGTCGTTCTGGGTGATGAGCTGCAGCACCTCGCCCTCGGCCAGCGTCGCCGAGGCCGCGGCCAGGATGCGCAGTGTCTCGAGGCTCTTATCCTCGATCATCAGCTGGAAGGCGCGGGCGAAGAGGAAATCGCCGACGAGGACGGAGGGCTTGTTGCCGAAGAGCGCATTGGCGCTGGCCTGGCCCCGCCGCAGCTCGCTCTCGTCCACCACGTCGTCATGCAGCAGCGTCGCGGTGTGGATGAATTCCACGCAGGCGGCGAGCGAGACGTGACGAACCCCCTCGTAGCCGCAGAGGCGGGAAGCCGCGAGCGTCAGCAGCGGCCGCAGCCGCTTCCCGCCGGCCGCGACGATATGCGCCGCCAGCTGCGGGATGAGGGCGACATGGCTGTGCATGCGCTCGACGATGAGCGTGTTGCAGGCGGACAGGTCCTCGGCGACGAGGTCCATGAGTCGGGTAAGGGCCCCTTCCCCATGATCCTTCTGCCGCGCGCCGTCCCGTTTCGCGTCGATCGCACCAGCCACTCGCTCTAACCCCTGAAGTTCATGTCCGCCTTGGGTCCGGCCTACTTGACCCGGCCCGGGACGATGCAGGATACCCGAGCAGCAGATGTGGCCGCAAGGCGAGGCAAATCAAGGATTTCCCGCGATGAACGTGGTCGCCGAGGACGCCGATCCCATTCGAATCCAATTCCTGGCGGCCTTGCTGCGGGATGCGGGGATCGAGGCGGTGCAGCTCGACCACAATGTCGTAGGCCTTGGCCTGTCGATCTTCCCGCGCCGGCTGGCCGTCGCCGCCGAGCATGCCGGCCGGGCGCGACGCCTGCTGCGGGACGCGGGTGTCTGACGACCTCACCGAGGATGCCCTGCTTGGGGGACGGGTGCGGCTGCTCCAGCCACGCCATGGCTTCCGCGCGGCCATCGACCCGGTGCTGCTGGCGGCCTTCGTTCCGGCGCGAGCCGGCGAATCGGTGCTGGAATTCGGCGCCGGGACCGGGGCGGCCTTCCTGTGCCTCGCGGCGCGCCTGCCCGGCATCGCCGTCACCGCCGTGGAGCGCGATCCCGAACTGGCGGCCCTGGCCGAGCGGAATGCCGGCCTGAACGGTGTGGACGCCCGGATCCTGGCCGGGGATTGCCGCGCCCTGCCCGCCTTGCCGCCCATGCACCATGCCCTCTCCAATCCTCCCTACTGGAGCGCGGGCACGGCCTCTCCGGATGCGGGGCGGCGGCAGGCGGCCCATGAGGACGCGCCGCTTTCGGCCTGGATCGCCGCCCTCGCCCGCCCCGTCCGGCACAAGGGGACGGTCTCGCTGGTGCTGCCCGCCGCGCGGCTGGCCGAGGCGGTCGCGGGCCTGCGGGAGGCCGGCTGCGGTTCGGTGCGGCTGCTGCCGCTCTGGCCGCGGGCCGGCGTTCCGGCCAAGCGCATCCTCCTCCGCGCCCGCAAGGGCGGCCGCGGCGCCGACGAGGTGCTGCCGGGCCTCGTGCTGCACGAGGCAGACGGCGCGGCCACCCCCGCCAGCCACGCCGTGCTGCGGGACGGCCACGCGCTCTGAGCCCTTGCGCCCCGGGCGCCGCCTTGCCAGCATGGGAGCGCAATGGTCCCGCGCGAGCGGGTGAAAAGGGAATGCCGTGCGTCCGCCGGAGGAATGCTCCTCCGCCCGGGCAAGTCGGCAGCTGCCCCCGCAACTGTCAGCGGCGAGACGCTGGCCCCTCCGCTCCCAGGTTCTGGGGCGGGCCACTGCGGCGGATGCCGCGGGAAGGTGGGCCAGCCTCGACGACCCGCGAGCCAGGAGACCTGCCCTTGCCGATGCGCCCCGGGCGCCGTCGCAACCCCTTCAGGATCCGGGCGGGGTGCACCGGGGCAAGGTATTCGGGATGTGCATTTCCTGGCTGAAGCCTTCGCCAGCCCTCGGCCCGGCCGCCTTGCTGTGCGATTCACCCAGCCTGCTGGATACGAACGATAAAAGAGGAGAAACTGCCATGGTCGCCACCGCCCCCAAACCGCCCGCCCCGATCGAGCAGCGTACCGCGGCCCTCGAGATCGTGCTGAAGGGCAAGGGCATCCTTCCCGACGGCTTCGTCGAGGAATTCACCGAGCACGCCGAGGATGAGTGGGTCACCTCCAATGGCGGGCAGATGGTCGCCCGCGCCTGGACCGATCCCGAATACCGCGAACGCATGCTGAAGGACGGCACTGCCGCCGCGCGCGAGATGGGCTTCGACTTCCCGGAGCATCACCGCCAGCTCGTGGTGCTGGAGAACACGCCGGACATCCACAACCTGATCGTCTGCACGCTGTGCTCCTGCACCGCCTATACGATCATCGGCGCCGCGCCCGACTGGTACAAGGACATGGAGTACCGCGCCCGCGTGGTCCGCGAGTCCCGCACGGCGCTGCGCGAGATGGGCCTCGACCTGCCGGCCACGACCGAGATCCGCGTCTGGGACACGACGGCGGACACCCGCTACATGGTGCTGCCCGTGCAGCCGCCGGCGACCGCGGGATGGCCGGCCGAAAAGCTGGCGCCGATCGTCACGCAGGATTCCATGATCGGGGCCTCGCGCCTCGACGAGGTGAAGGGCTGAACCATGGACAGCATGCACGACCTCGGCGGCAAGCAGGGCTTCGGGACCATCGCCTACCCGGCGCAACCCCATGACGAAACCTGGGAGCCGCTGGCCCGGGCGCTCTCGGCCATCTCGGTGAAGACCCACATCTACAACATGGACGAGTACCGCCACGCCATCGAGCGCATGGCGCCGATCCACTATATGAGTGCGCCCTATTACGAGCGCGTGCTGACGGCGGCCGCCACCCTCGCCGTGGAAAAGGGCATCACCACGAAGGAGGAGCTGGAGGCGCTGGTCGAGGGCAGCTTTCCGCTCGCTTTGCCGATCGGCCCGGGGCGCATGGCCGCGCCGCCGCAGACCTTCGAGATCGGCGAGACGGTGCGCGTGAAGTACGAGTTCGTTTCGGGGCACCACCGCATGCCGGGCTATATCCGCGGCAAGACGGGCGTGGTGGTCGGAATCTCGCCGCCCTATCCCTTCCCTGACGCCAGCGCCCACCAGATGCAGGCGACCATGGAGCCGACCTACGACGTGCGCTTCCGCTCCACGGAGCTCTGGCCGGACAGCAGCGACGAGGCCTTCAACCATGTCGGCGTCTTCCAGAGCTACCTGGAAAAGGTGCCGCAGCCCTGAGTTACGGGGAGAGGGGCCGACCCCCCTCTCCTGCCGCCTCGGGCGGGTTCAGCGCAGCGCGCTGCCGCCCGGACAGGCGGTACGTCCGCCATCGACCTGGAACTGCCCGCCCGTGATGGCCGTGGCCGCGTCGGAGCAGAGGAACAGCACCATCGCCACCACCTCCTCCACCGTGGCGTAGCGGCCGAGGGGGATGGCCGAGCGGTAGCGCTCCGCGGCGTCGTTGGCGCCACGCGCGGTCGCCTGGTCCTCCAGCGAATGGATCATCCGCGTGTCGGTCGGGCCCGGGCAGAGGGCGTTCACCCGCACCCCCTGGCGCGCCACCTCGCCCGAGACGCTGCGCGTGAGCCCCAGCACCGCATGCTTGGACGCCGTGTAGGGCGAGATGCCGGCCGAGCCGACCAGCGCCGCCGTCGAGGCCGTGTTCACCACCGCGCCGCCACCCTGGCGGATCATCACCGGCAGCACGTATTTGAGGCCGAGGAAAACGCCGCGGACATTCACGGCGATCACCCGGTCAAAATCCGCCTCGTCCTGCTCATGGATGGCGGCGACCTTCCCCTCGATACCGGCATTGTTGAAGAAGCAGTGGATGCCGCCCCAGGCCGCGACGGCGGCCTCAACATAGGCGCGCACCTCGTCGGACTTCGTCACGTCGGCCTGCTGGAAGCGCGCCTTGAGCCCTTCGGCCCTGAGCTCGGCGGCCCGCGCTTCGCCGGCCTGGTCGCGATCGACCAGCAGCACCTTCGCCCCCTCGCGCGCAAAGGCCTGCGCGGCCTCCAGCCCGATGCCGTTGGCGGCACCGGTCACCACGGCGACCTTTCCTTCGAAGCGCATGTCGTCTCCCTTCTTTGTTGTTGTCACCCCATGGCGTCGCGCAGCGCGCGCGCGGCCATCTCCATGTAGCCGAGCGCGGGCTTCACGATCGCGCTCATGGTCATCACCCCGTGCAGCATGTCGGCCGCGTGCACATGCGTGACGCGCACGCCCTCGCGCTCGAGCCGGGCGGCATAGTCGCGCCCCTCGTCGCAAAGCGGGTCGTGGCCCACCGTCAGCACGAAGGCGGGCGCCGTGCCCGAGAGGCTGGCCGCGCGCAGCGGTGAGGCCCGCCAGTCGTTCCAGCTCGCGGACTCCGGCGCATAGTGGTCGCGGAACCAGCGCATGGTGGCGTCGGTGAGCGGCAGGCCCGAGGCCGAGGTGAAGCGCACATAGCTCTCATGGGTCTGCGCCATCTCGGTGACGGGGTAGATGAGCATCTGGAAGCGCAGCGGCGGCAGGCTCCCGTCGCGGGACATGAGCGCCGCGACCGCCGCGAGATTGCCGCCCGCGCTGTCGCCGCCCACGGCCAGGCGATCCGGATCGATGCCGAGCGCGACGGCATTCGCGGCAGCATAGCGCACCGCCTCGCCGAAATCTTCGACCGCGGCGGGGAAGCGATGCTCCGGCGCCAGGCGGTAGTCGACGCTCAGCACCGCGCAGCCGGAGAGGTTCGCGATCGTCCGTGCCGGGTGGTCGTGCGTGTCGAGGTCGCCGACCACCCAGCCGCCGCCATGCGCGAAGACGAGGCAGGGCAACGCCTCGCCCGCCGTGCTGCCCATCGGCCGGTAGAGGCGGGCCGCGACGCCGCTGGGCAGGACGAGATCGCGTGCCTCGGCCACATCCGGTGAGGCCGGCTGCAGCACCTTTCGGCCGGCGGCATAGAGGGTTCGTGTGTCCAGCGCGGCCATGTCCTCGAAGCGGGGCCGGCCCAGCTCGGCGACGAAGTTCAGGAAGGCCTGGCAATCGGGGTGCAGCGGCGCGGCCATCTGGGCTCCTCTTCTCTTGGTTTCATCCGTCTCCGGCATCTTTGGCCACGGCCGTGCGGCCGGCAACTCCACCGCCCTGGCCGAATATTGAAGGTTGCGCTTCGGGAAATCCCCGCAATGTCTTCAAATTGAAGCAGATCTCTCCGCCTGCGGAGAGCCGACGCGGTTTCAACGCGACGGAGAAATGGGTTACCCTCCACCCGATGAAGACATCCAAGCCCCTTGTGGTCTGCCTCGGGAATGTCGTCGCGGATCACGTCTTCCGGGTGGATGAGGTTCCCCAACCCCCTTCAAAGTCCCAGGCCAAGGCCTATCACCTCAATGTCGGCGGCATGGCCGCCAATGCGGCGATCGCGGTGACCCGCCTCGGCGGCCGCGCCGCCTTCTGGGGCCGCGTTGGCGGCGATTCCAATGCGGATCTGCTGATCGACGGTCTCAGGAGCGAGGAGATCGACCTCACGGGAATGAGGCAGATCGCCGGGGCGCGTAGCCCGGTCTCCGCCGTGTTGGTGGACCGCTACGGCGAGCGCGCCATCATGGGCTATCGCGGCGACGGCCTGGGCACCGACCCGTCCTGGCTGCCGCTCGGCATGCTGGCCGAGGCCAAGGCCGTTCTCTGCGATCCGCGCTGGCCGGAAGGCGCCCATGTGGCGCTGGAGGAGGCCGAGAAGCGCGACATCCCGACCGTGCTGGACGGCGAGCGCAGCGAGACCCGCCTGCTGCTCGACCTCGTGCCGCGCGTCCGCTACGCGATCTTCTCCGTCCCCGGCCTCACCAATTACGGCTCCGGCGCGCGCCCGCCCGATGCCCTGCGCAAGGCGGTCTCCGAGGGCGCCACGCGCATGGCCGCCGTCACCCGCGGCGAGAAGAGCACCCTCTGGATCCTGCGCGGCGAGGACACGATCCGCGAGACGCCCATCTTCCGCATCGAGCCGCGCGACACGACGGGCGCCGGCGACGTCTTCCACGGCGCCTTCGCGCTGGCGATGGCGGAGGGGATGGAGATGGAACAGGCCATCCGCTTCAGCAGCGCCGCGGGCGCGCTCCGCGCGCGTGACGGCGCCACCGCCCACCGGCCGGAGCTGGAGGAATTCCTCCGGGAGTTCTCCGGATAGCCCAAGGGCGGCGCGGCGGCCCGAATCCTTCGATCGCCGCGCAAACCGTGCCACATTCGCCCGATAGATTGCCGGGACAGAGCCGAGGTACTTCCGTGAACGAA
Organism: Roseococcus pinisoli; assembly: GCF_018413645.1. GTDB lineage: Bacteria > Pseudomonadota > Alphaproteobacteria > Acetobacterales > Acetobacteraceae > Roseococcus > Roseococcus pinisoli. Next base: position 334,938 of record NZ_JAHCDA010000002.1, on the reverse strand, counting down.
GCCGACAAGCCCCCCATCCCTGCCCTGCATGGCGACATCCCGCCCTCCCCGCATGACGGCGAGGCACTGCACGACACCATCCTGCGCAAGCTGACCTACGATCTCGGCAAGAGCCGGGCCGGCGCGCTGGACCGCGACTGGTTCATCGCGACGGCGCTGGCGGTGCGCGACCAGATCGTCGCCCCCTGGCTCAAGGACATGCGGTCCACCTACGAGCACGGCCAGAAGCAGGTCTACTACCTCTCCCTGGAGTTCCTGATCGGGCGGCTGCTGCGCGAGAATATCTCCAACCTCCTGCTGACGACGGAGGTGAAGGCGGCGCTTGCCTCGCTCGATGTCGACGCGGCGAAGGTCTTCGCCAGCGAGCCCGACGCGGCGCTGGGCAATGGCGGCCTCGGCCGCCTCGCCGCCTGCTTCATGGAGAGTCTGGCCAGCCTGCAGATTCCCGCCTTCGGCTACGGCATCCGCTACGATCACGGGCTCTTCCGCCAGGTGATCCGGCAGGGCTGGCAGGAGGAATATCCCGAGAACTGGCTAGAATTCGGCAACCCCTGGGAATTCGCCCGGCCCGAGATCGCCCATCCCATCGGCTTCGGCGGCTCCGTCGAGCAGGTGAATGGCGAGGATGGCGAGCCGCATCACGTCTGGAAGCCGGCCGAGACGGTCCTTGCCGTGGCCTATGACACGCCGGTCGTCGGCTGGCGCGGCAAGCACGTGAACACGCTGCGCCTCTGGTCCGCCCGCGCGGCCGATCCGCTGCAGATCGAGGCCTTCAACCGCGGCGACCATATCGGCGCGCTGTCCGACCGCGTGCGCGCGGAGGCCATCTCCCGGCTGCTCTATCCTTCGGACGACACGCCCGCCGGGCAGGAGCTGCGGCTGCGGCAGGAGTTCTTCTTCAGCTCCGCCGCGCTGCAGGACCTCATCCGCCGCCATGTCCGCGTCTATGGCAGCCTCGAGACACTGCCCGACCGCGTCGCCATCCAGCTCAACGACACCCACCCGGCGATCGTCGTGGCGGAGCTGATGCGCCTGCTGCTCGACGATCATGGCATGGAGTGGAACGACGCCTGGCGCGTCACGCAGGCCACCATCTCCTACACGAACCATACCCTCCTGCCCGAGGCGCTGGAGACCTGGCCGGTCTCGCTGATGGAGCGGTTGCTGCCGCGCCACATGCAGATCATCTACCTGATCAACGCCATCCATCTGGACACGGTCGCCGCGTCGCATCCGGGCGACCTCGGCCTGCTGGCCTCGGTGTCGCTCATCGAGGAAGGGCATGGCCGGCGTGTGCGCATGGGCAACCTCGCCTTCGTCGGCTCGCACAAGGTGAACGGCGTCTCAGCGCTCCATTCGGACCTGCTGAAGAAGACGGTCTTCCACGACTTCGACACGCTCTTCCCGGGGCGCATCACCAACAAGACCAACGGCATCACCTTCCGGCGCTGGCTGCAGCAGTGCAACCCGTGCCTGACGGAACTGCTGGTGGAGAGCATCGGGCCCGATTTCCTCGACCGCCCCGCGGCGCTTTCCGCGCTGCGCCCCCTCGCCACCGACACCACCTTCCAGCAGCGCTTCGCCGCCGTGAAGCGGACGAACAAGGAGGCGCTCGCCGCGCTGATCCGCCGCGAGATCAACCTCCGCGTGGATCCCGGCGCGCTCTTCGACGTGCAGATCAAGCGTATCCACGAATACAAGCGCCAGCTGCTGAACCTGCTGGAGACGGTGGCGCTCTACAACGAGATGCACGCCCAGCCGCAGCGCGATTACGTGCCGCGCGTGAAGATCTTCGCCGGCAAGGCGGCGGCGAGCTATCACCGCGCCAAGCTGATCATCAAGCTCGCGCACGACATTGCGCGCCGGGTCAATCGCGATCCCGCGATCCGCGACCGGCTGAAGGTGGCCTTCCTGCCGAACTACAACGTCTCCCTGGCGGAGATGATCGTGCCCGCCTGCGACCTGTCCGAGCAGATCTCGACGGCGGGCATGGAGGCGTCGGGCACCGGCAACATGAAGCTGGCGCTCAACGGCGCGCTCACCATCGGCACGATGGACGGCGCCAATGTCGAGATCCACGAGCATGTGGGCGACGAGAACATCTTCATCTTCGGCCTCACCACCGACCAGGTGGCGCAGCGCCGGGCTGAAGGCTGGCGCGGCCAGGATTCCATCGACCAGTCGCCGCGGCTGCAGCAGGCGCTGGAAGCCCTGTCTTCCGGCGTCTTCTCGCCCGACGATCCCGGCCGCTACCGCGATCTCGTCCAGATGCTGCGCGACAATGATCACTTCATGGTGACCGCGGATTTCGACAGCTACTACGACATGCAGCGCAAGGTCGCGCAGCGCTGGGCACGGCCGGCCGAATGGGGCCGCTCCGCCATCCTGAACACGGCCGGGATGGGCTGGTTCTCGTCCGATCGCACCATCGCGGAATACGCGCAGGAGATCTGGCAAGTACCGGTGCCGGGATAGCCCGATGCCCGAGGCCTGGCGAACAAGCGAGGAGGACGCGGCGGCCCTGCTGGAAGCCCGCCATGGCGATCCCTTCGCGGTGCTGGGCCCGCACGAGGTTGAGGGTGGCCTTGCCATCCGCGCCCTTCGGCCCGGCGCCGAGGCCGTGGAGGCCGTCTTCGACGACGGCAAGGTCCTTCCCCTGGAACGGCGCGGCGCCACCGCCTTCTTCGAGGGACGGCGGCCTGGCACCGCCCTGCCCGCCCCCTACCGGCTGCGCCTCCGCGAAGGCGGCGGCCAGATGGACATCCTCGATCCCTACGCCTTCGGCCCTTCGCTCGGCCCGCTCGACGATCATCTGCTGATCGAGGGCACGCATCGGCACCTGCATGAGCGGCTGGGCGCACATCTGCTGGAGCATGAGGGCGCCGAGGGCGTGCGCTTCGCCGTCTGGGCACCCGATGCACGACGCGTCTCGGTGGTGGGCGCCTTCAATCGCTGGGATGGCCGCCTCCATCCCATGCGCCGCCGCGTGGATTCCGGGATCTGGGAGCTCTTCCTGCCCGGCCTCGGCGAGGGCGCGGCCTACAAATACGAGATCCTGGGCGCCCAGGGCACGGTCCTGCCGCTCAAGGCCGATCCGGTCGGCTTCGCGGCCGAGCTGCGGCCCGCCAATGCCAGCATCGTCGCCCGGATCGACGGCTTCGAATGGACCGATGCCGCCTGGATGGAGGCAAGGGCAGCGAAGGATTTCCGCCGCGAGCCGATGGCGATCTACGAGGTCCACGCCCCTTCCTGGAAGCGCCATCCCGACGGCCGCTTCTGGCATTGGGACGAGCTCGCCGCCGACCTCATCCCCTACGTGAAGGAGATGGGCTTCACGCATATCGAGTTCATGCCGGTGATGGAGCATCCGCTGGACGGCTCCTGGGGCTATCAGCCCATCGGCATGTTCGCGGTCACCGCGCGGCTGGGTGACCCGCTGGGCCTCGCCCGCTTCATCGACGCCGCCCATACCGCCGGCATCGGCGTCATCCTCGACTGGGTGCCCGCGCATTTCCCCGAAGATGCGCACGGCCTGGCGCATTTCGACGGCACCGCGCTCTACGAGCATCCCGATCCGCGGCGCGGCTATCATCCGGACTGGAAGACCGCGATCTATGACTACGGGCGCAAGGAGGTGGAGGCCTTCCTCGCTTCCAACGCCCTCTTCTGGCTCGACCGCTTCCACGCGGATGCGCTGCGGGTGGATGCCGTCTCCTCGATGATCCATCTCGACTATTCGCGCGCCCCCGGCGAATGGGCGCCCAACGAGGATGGCGGCAACGACAACCGCGACGCCGTGGGCTTCCTGCGCCGCACCAATGCGATGATCGCGGAGAGGGCGCCGGGCGCGCTGATGATCGCCGAGGAAGCCACGGACTGGACGGGCGTCTCCGCGCCCGTGGCCGAGGGCGGCCTGGGCTTCGGCTTCAAGTGGAACATGGGGTGGATGAACGACACCCTGCGCTACGTCGCCAAGGACCCGCTGCACCGGCGCTGGCATCATCGGCTCATGAATTTCGGGCTGGTCTATGCCTTCAACGAGAATTTCGTGCTGCCGCTCAGCCATGACGAGGTCGTGCACGGGAAGGGGACCATCCTGGGCCGCATGCCCGGCGACGACTGGCAGCGCTTCGCCAATCTGCGCGCCTATTTCGGCTTCATGTGGGGGCATCCCGGCAAGAAGCTGCTTTTCATGGGCCAGGAGTTCGGGCAATGGCGCGAATGGTCCGAGACGCGCGAGCTCGACTGGCGGCTGCTGCAATACCCGCGCCACCAGGGCGTCCGCTCCCTGGTGCGCGACCTCAATCGCCTGCACCGGCAGATCGCGGCGCTGCACGAGCTCGACGGCGAGGCCAGCGGCTTCGCCTGGATCGATGCCGACGACACGCAGCGCTCCGTCCTCACCTGGCTGCGCTTCGATGAGCGGGGTGGCCCGCCTGTTGCGGTACTCTGCAACTTCACGCCCGTGCCCCGGGTTGAGACGCTGATCGGCCTGCCCCATGCCGGGCCCTGGCGGGAGGTGCTCAATACGGACGCCCAGGAATACGGAGGATCCGGCCTTGGAAACGGCGGTGTCGTGATGGCCGCCGCCGAGCCTGCCTTCGGTCAGCCCGCTTCGGCGCGGGTCCTTTTGCCGCCGCTTGCCACCGTCTATCTCGTCCCCCAGCCAGGGGAGGCCCGGAACGTCCTCCCGGAGGAATCGCATGCCTGACAGCGCCCTTGCGCCCGCTCCCCTCGCCCGCACCGCCATGGCCTTCGTGCTGGCGGGAGGGCGAGGTTCCCGCCTCATGGAACTCACCGACAAGCGCGCCAAGCCCGCCGTCTTCTTCGGCGGCAAGTCGCGCATCATCGACTTCGCGCTGTCCAACGCCATCAATTCCGGCATCCGCCGCGTGGCCGTCGCGACCCAGTACAAAGCGCACAGCCTCATCCGCCATCTCCAGCGCGGTTGGAACTTCCTCCGGCACGAGCGGAACGAGAGCTTCGACATCCTGCCCGCCAGCCAGCGCGTATCAGAGCAGTCCTGGTACCTCGGCACAGCCGATGCGGTGTTCCAGAACATCGACATCATCGAGGACCTGGCGCCGAAGCACATGGTCATCCTGGCGGGCGACCACATCTACAAGATGGACTACGAGCGCATGCTCCAGCAGCATGTCGATCAGGGGGCGGATTGCACCGTCTCCTGCATGGCGGTGCCGCGCATGGAGGCCACGGGCTTCGGCGTCATTCATGTCGATGCGTCGAGCTGGGTGGTGGACTTCGTCGAGAAGCCCAAGGACCCGCCCGGCATTCCGGACCGCCCCGATCTCGCGCTCGCCTCCATGGGCATCTACGTCTTCGAGACGAAGTTCCTGATCGAGCAGCTGAAGCGCGACGCGGCGGACCCGAATTCCAGCCGCGACTTCGGCAAGGACATCATCCCCTGGCTGGTGCAGAACGGCCGCGTCGCGGCCCATCGCTTCGAGCGGAGCTGCGTGCGCTCCAGCATGGAGGAGGCGCCCTACTGGCGCGACGTCGGCACGGTCGATGCCTATTGGGAGGCGAATATCGACCTCACCGACATCATCCCGCCGCTCGATCTCTTCGATAAGAGCTGGCCCATCTGGACCTATGGCGAGGTCGTGCCGCCGGCGAAGTTCGTCCATGACGAGGCGGGCCGGCGCGGCGAGACCATCTCCTCGCTGGTCTCGGGCGGCTGCATCGTCTCGGGCGCCTCGGCGCATCGCTCGCTGCTCTTCACGGGCGTGCACCTGCATTCCTACGCCAAGGTCGATGGCGCGGTGCTGCTGCCGAATGTGGATGTCGGGCGCGGCGCGCGGCTGACGAAGGTCGTGGTGGACCGCGGCGTGCGCATCCCCGAAGGCATGGTGATCGGCGAGGATCCCGCAGAGGATTCCCGCCGCTTCCGCGTCTCGGAAAAAGGCGTGTGCCTGATCACCCAGGCGATGCTCGACCGGCTGGCATGAGCGTAGCGCCGAAGAAGGCCGCGGCGGCGCCCTCCGCACCGCTGCGCGTGCTGGCCGTGGCCTCGGAGGGCTTTCCCTTCGTGAAGACGGGGGGGCTGGCCGATGTGGTCGGCGCCCTGCCCGGCGCGCTGGCGCCGGAGGGCATCGCGGTCACGACCATGCTGCCCGGCTATCCCGCCGTCATGGCCGCGCTCGGCCCGGTGGAGGCCAGCGAGACGGTGGCCGACCTCTTCGGCGCGCCGGCGCGGCTCGTGCGCGCGCAAGCCGCGGGGCGGGACCTGCTGGTGCTCGACGCGCCGCATTTCTTCGCGCGCTCCGGCTCGCCCTATCTCTCGCCCACGGGCGGCGACTGGCCGGACAACGCCATGCGCTTCGCCGCACTCGGCCGCGCGGTCGCGCAGGCGGTGCCGGGGCTGGGCGCGATGGCGGGGTTCGACGCCGTCCATGCGCATGACTGGCAGGCCGGCCTGGCGCCCGCCTATCTCCGCTTCTCGGGCTCCAATGTCCCGACGCTCTTCACCATCCACAACCTCGCCTTCCAGGGGCAGTTCCCGGCCGATGTCTTCGGGCTGCTGGGCCTGCCGGCGGCGGCCTTCCGGACGGAAGGCCTCGAGTATTTCGGCATGGTCGGCTACCTCAAATCCGGCATCTGGTTCGCCGATCGCGTCTCGACCGTCTCGCCTGGCTACGCGGCCGAGATCCGCACGCCGCAATGGGGCATGGGGCTCGACGGGCTGCTGCGCGGCCGCGGCGGCGCGCTGAGCGGCATCCTCAACGGCCTCGACACCGCCGAATGGGACCCCTCCGCCGACGCCCATCTGCCGGCGCGCTTCGAGGCAAAGACCGCTGCCGCCGCGCGTGCCCGGAACAAGGCCGAGCTGCAGAAGCGCATGGGCCTCGCCGCTGCGCCCGACGCGCCGCTCTTCGTCTTCATCGGCCGGCTTGCCTGGCAGAAGGGCGTCGACCTCATCCTGGAGGCGCTGCCGGCCATTCTCGACCAGGGTGGGCAGCTCGCCGTCCTCGGCAGCGGGGAGCGGGCGCTGGAGAACCGCGTGCATGGCGCCACCGCCGCGCAGACCGGCCGCGTCGGCAGCTATGTCGGCTTCGACGAGGGCCTCGCCCGCCTCTGCTACGGCGGGGCGGACTTCGTCCTGATGCCGTCGCGCTTCGAGCCCTGTGGCCTGGGTCAGCTCTGTGCACTGCGCTACGGCGCGCCGCCGGTTGTCGCGCATGTGGGCGGCCTTGCGGACAGCGTGGTGGATGCGAATGAGATGGCGCTCGCTTCGGGCGTGGGGACCGGCTTCAACTTCGCGCCCGTCGGCCACGAGATGCTGTCGGCCGCGATCGAGCGGGCCATCGGCGTCTACCGCGAGCCCGCGCTGATGCGGCAGGTCCAGGCCAATGCCATGGCACAGGACGTGTCCTGGACACGCTCAGCGACGAAGTACGCGGCCATCTTCCGCGAGATGGTGGCAGGGCGTGGCTGAGGCGGCGGGCCGATGCGCGCCCTAGGCGTCACGCCCGGCCCGAAGGGGGTGGAGGTCGCCATCCCCGCCCCCGGCGCCACGCGCCTGACCTTTTGCGTCTTCGAGGGGGACCGCGAGGTCGCGCGCCACCCTCTGCCGCATCGGCAAGGCGACGTCTTCCACGGGCACATCCCCGGCCTGCGTGAAGGCACGCGCTATGGGCTGCGGGCGGAGGGCCCGTGGGCCGCGCGCTTCAACCCGGCCAAGCTCCTGCTCGACCCCTGGGCGCGCGCTCTGGAAGCCCCGCTTAGGCTCCATCCCAGCGCCTTCGACACGGCCGGTGAACCCGATACGGCCGATAGCGGCCCACACCTCGTCCACGCGGTGGTCCAGGCGCCCTTGCCCGTACAGGACTGGCAACCCTTCCCGCCCCGCCCCGAGGTGATCTACGAGCTGCATGTGCGTGGCTTCACCGTGCGCCATCCGGATATCCCCGAGGCGATAAGAGGCACCTTCGCCGGCCTCGCGCATCCGGCCGCCATCGCGCATCTGCTCCGGCTTGGCGTCACCACGGTGGAGCTGATGCCCACCGCCGCCTGGGTGGATGAGCGGCATCTCGGCCCGCTCGGGCTGACGAATTACTGGGGCTACAACTCCATCTGCTGGCTCGCGCCCGACCCACGCCTGGCGCCGGGCGGCATGGCCGAGGTCCGTGCCGCCGTGACCGCGCTGCGGGCGGCGGGGATCGGCGTCGTGCTCGACATCGTGCTGAACCACAGCGGCGAGGGCGACGCGCTGGGGCCCACCCTCTCGCTTCGCGGCCTCGGTCACGAAGCCTGGTACCGGCTGCATGACGGCCATTACGTCGACGACACCGGCTGCGGCAACACGCTGGCACTGGACCGCCCCTGGCCGTTGCGCCTCGCCATGGATGCGCTGCGCCATTGGGCCGAGCAGGCGGGCGTGGACGGCTTCCGCCTCGATCTGGCGACGACGCTGGGGCGTCGGCCGGCGGGCTTCGACCCGCATGCGCCGCTGCTGGCCGCGATGCGACAGGATCCCATCCTGCGGACCCGCCGCCTCATTGCCGAGCCCTGGGATCCGGGGCCGGGCGGTTATCAGCTCGGCCAGTTTCCGCCCGGCTGGCCCGAATGGAACGACCGCTTCCGCGACGACGTCCGCCGCTTCTGGCGCGGGGCGGAAAGCGGCGGCCTGGGTCCGCTGGGGACGAGGCTCGCCGGCTCGGACGACATCTTCGGCGATCGCGTGGCCGACAGCCTGAACTACGTCACCGCGCATGACGGCTTCACGCTGCGCGACCTCGTGAGCCACGAGCAGCGCCACAACCTCGCCAATGGCGAGGAGAACCGGGACGGCACCACCGACAACCATTCCTGGAACCGCGGCGTCGAGGGTCCGAGCGACGATCCCGCGATCGAGACCGGACGCAGGCAGGACGTCAGGGCACTGCTCGCCACGCTGCTCGCCGCGAGGGGCCTGCCCATGATCTCGATGGGCGACGAGGCCGGGCGCAGCCAGGGCGGCAACAACAATGCCTATGTCCAGGACAATGCTTTGTCCTGGTTCGACTGGGAGGGGATGGACCAGGGCCTCGTCGACTTCACCGCGCGGCTGATCGCGGCCAGGCGGGCGCATCCGGCCCTGCACGCAACGGTCGCGCTCACCGGCCGCGCGACGGAGGAGAGCAGCCTGCCCGACGTGGCCTGGCTGCATCCCGCCGGCCACCCTATCGCCCCCGAGGACTGGGATGGCTCACGCGCACTCGTGGCGCTGCTTCATAGCGCCGGCGACCGGGTGCTCGTTGCCGTCAACGGGGGCGATGATGCGCTGGCCCTGCGCATGCCCTCGCCCCGATGGGGTTTCCGCTGGCAGCTCCTGGCCGATAGCGCTCGTCCCGAGGCCGCGGCGATCAGCGATCTGGCGCCGCGTTCGGTGGCACTGCTGGCAGAGGTACCGGTCGCGCCGCGCAGCGCTTCGGCCCCCGATCCCGAACTGCTCGCCCGGCTCGCCAGGGCCGCCGGGTTGGCGCCTGTCTGGCGCGATCTGGAAAGCCGCGAGCATCAGGTGCCCGAGGGCACGCTGCGCCATATCCTGGGCACGCTGGGCCTGCCGGCCGAGACATCGAGCCAGGCGCGCGACAGCCTCGTCCGCCGCCAGCAACGCCCCTCGCTTCCCGCCCATCTCGCCGTTCGGGTCGGATCGCCTGCGGAGATCGCCCTCGGCGAGAGTATTCCAGCGCGGCTCGAATTCGGGCTGACGCTGGAGGATGGCGGCCGGATCGAATGGAGCGCCGAGGCGGAAGGCGGGCGTGTCCCCCTTCCGATCCTGCCCACGGGGCGACATGAGCTGCGGCTTGGGGAGGCGCTTTGCCGGATCACCGTAGCGCCGCCAGCCTGCTTCCTGCCGCCGTCGATGGAAGCCGGCCAGCGCCATTTCGGCGTCACCGCGCAGAGCTATTCCCTGCGCCACGCCGCCGACCAGGGCATGGGCGACTTCACCGCCATCGCCGAGCTCGCGCGGCGGGCGGACCGGGAGAGCGCGCTGTGGCTGGGCATCAGCCCGCCGCATGCCCTTCCCCTCACGGATCGGGAGCGTGCCAGCCCCTACCAGCCCTCGGACCGCCGCTTCCTCGAGCCGATGCTGATCGATGTGTCGCGGCTCGGCGGTGCGGATGATTTCGCCGCGCTGCGGGCCTCACCCTGGATCGACTACCCCGCCGTCTGGCGCGCCAAGCGCGCTGCGCTGCAGGCTGCCTGGGCACGCTTCGATCGCACCGACCCGGCCTTCGCCGCCTTCCGCCTTGAGGGTGGTGCAGCGCTGGAGCGCTTCGCCGCCTTCGGCGCCCTGGCGGAGCGGCTGGGACATGGGGATGCCCGCCGCTGGCCCGCCGGCCTGCGCCATGGCCACGACAGCGGGGTGGAAGCCTTCTGCGCGGCGGAGGCGGAGGCCGTCGGCTTCCACGCCTGGCTGCAATTCGTGGCCGACCGCCAGCTGGCCGAGGCTGCCTCTGCCGGCGCTGGCCTATATCGCGACCTCGCCGTCGGCACCGCGCCGGATGGGGCCGAGCTCTGGTCGGGCGAGATGGCCTTCCTGCCCGACCTCTCCATCGGGGCACCGCCGGACCCGCTCGGCCCGGCCGGGCAGGTCTGGGGCGTGCCGCCGCCGGATCCGCTCGCTTCCGAGGCGCAGGGGCACGCGGCCTTCGGCGCGCTCATTCGCGCCAATATGCGCCACGCGACGGCCCTGCGGATCGACCATGTGCTGGGGCTGAAGCGCCTCTTCCTGGTTCCGGACGGGGCCACCGCGGCCGAGGGCTGCTATCTTGATCAGCCCTTCCAGGCGTGGCTGGGGGAGATCGCACTGGAATCGCATCGGGCCAGCTGCACGGTGGTCGGCGAGGATCTGGGCACCGTGCCTGCAGGCCTGCGCGAGGCGCTGCACGATGCGCGCGCTCTCTCCTACCGCGTTCTCTGGTTCGAGCGCGAAGGTGCTGCCTTCACACCCCCGTCGCGGTATCCAGCCCTGGCCGCCGCCTGCGTCTCCACCCATGACCTGCCCACGCTGGCCGGCTGGTGGGAGATGACCGACATCGCCGAGCGCGAAGCGCTGGGCATGGTGGATCGGGATTGGGCCGAAGCCGCCCGCCAGGAACGCGACGCGGAGCGCCAGCGGCTTTTCGCGGCCCTGCATGCCGCCGGCATCGAACTCCCGGCCCCAGGGGAAGGTCCCCTGCCTCCTGAGCTGGCTGGCGCCATCCATGCCTTCGTGGCGGCGACGCCCAGCCTGATGCTGCTTGTCCAAGCCGAAGACCTGGCCGGTGAGCGCATCGCCGTGAACCTGCCCGGTACGGATCGGGAGCGCCCGAATTGGCGCCGGCGGCTGAGCGTGGAAACGGACGATCTTCTCGTGACGCCGATGGCGCAAGCCATCCTTGCGGCGTTGCCGGAACGACGGTGACCACGAATGCATATCGGACAAAGCGATTATAACGATCCAAAAATGGCATCGCATGGATTGCGCAGGGATTTATTGACCAATACTTAAGAGCAATAATGTTGCACAATTCGAATGCCGAGAGGCGAAGCGCCGGCAACCCACCGCTCACCGTTCTGCTGACAAATGTCTGGCTGGACGGTCCCGGCGGCACGGAGTGTGTCGTGCGGGAGGTGGCCCAGGGGCTGCTGGCCAGAGGACATCGCCCGATCGTCTACTCTCCCCGGCTGGGCGACTTTGCCCGGACGATCCGGGAAAGCGGCATCACCGTCGTCGATGACCTGGAGGCGGTGACCGAGGTTCCCGACATCATCCACGGCCACCACTTCATCCCGACGGCCGAAGCCATCATCCGCTTTCCCGGCACCGCTGCGCTGTATGTGTGCCACTCCTGGCGCTTTTGGGTGGAGCAACCTCCGGTTTTTCCGCAGATTCGGCTTCACGCCGGCGTCAACGAAACCATCGTCAGTCAATTGGTATCGCAGAACGGCCTGCCGGCGGAGCGGGTTGCCCTCATCCCCAACGCGGTCGATCTGCGGCGCTTCGGCCCGAGGCAGCGACCCTGGCCCGATATGGCTCCCCGCCTGTTGGCGTTTCATGGCGGCGGTCTCCACCAGCCCTTCATTCGTGAGGCGGCCTCCAATCTCGGCCTTCCCCTGACCTCCCTGGGCCGTGGCGGCGACCGCATGACAGACACGCCGGAGGTCGAGCTTCTCGCGCACGACATCGTCTTCGCGACCGGACGATCGGCGCTCGAGGCCATGGCCTGCGGTTGCGCGGTCATTCTCTGCGGAGAAGCCGGAATGGCCGGCCTTGTCACGCCCCGGAACTTTGACTGGTTCAGACGGTGCAACTTCGCAGGCCCAGCCTTCACCCGACCGGTCTCGACCGATGATCTCATCAAGGAGATACAGGCCTGCGACCCGGCAGAGGTCGCCCAGGTCAGCGCCAGGGTGCGCGAGGTCGCCTCGCTCGATGCACAGCTCGATCGGTTCGAAGAGATTTACGGGGATATTCTGCAGGAATCTGCTGATTCACCGGTCTCCGCCACCGCGCATCAGGGCGCGCTGCGGAAGTTCCTCAAGGCAGCCCTGCCGCGTTTGCCTTATGACAAGCGGTGGTTTTGGCAGGAAGAACAGGAATGGATGGCGGGCGAAATCGAGAAATGGAAGGCGCACTACGTCGCCTCGGTCGCCGAAATGTCTGAAACCAAGGCTCTCTTGGAACTTCGCCGCGCCGAAACGTCTGAAACCAAGGCTCTCTTGGAACTTCGCCTCGCCGAACTGAATGAAAATCATGGGCGCGTCGCAGATCTCGAGCGTCAATTGACCGCGGCTGAGGAAATCAGGCCCCTCTTGGAACTTCGCGCCGCCGAGCTGGATCAGAGCCGAGGCCGGATCGCGGATCTCGAACGGCAATTAGCCGCGGTTGGGAAAACGGAATCCCTTCTCAGCTCCGCACAGCTGAAGAACATCGAGCTTTCGGACGAGCTCCTCGCGCTTCGGAACAGCCGATCCTGGCGCCTCACCCGGCCTCTTCGTCAGCTTCGGAAAATCCTGTCACCGACCTAGCCGACGCCGTGCTCCGAAGTGGAGCACGACGCCAAGGGAGGCCTTGCCTCAGGCCGCCTTCAGGATGCGGCCCGCGACCGCGTCCAGCTTGCGCAGCATCTCGGGATCGCGGCTGTCGGGCGCCGTGATGAGGGCGTGGTCCAGCGCGCGGTCACAGCCCGCAGGGCACGGGCCGCGCGCGACGCCGACACGCGGGATCAGCGCCTTCACCAGGCTCTTCGCCTTGTCGGCATTGGAGAAGAGGACCTTCACCACCTGGTCGACCGTGACGTGGTCATGGTCCGGGTGCCAGCAGTCGAAGTCGGTCACCATGGCGACGCTCGCGTAGCAAATCTCGGCCTCGCGGGCGAGCTTGGCCTCCGGCATGTTGGTCATGCCGATCACGTGGCAGCCCCACTGCCGGTAGAGCAGGCTCTCGGCCTTGGTGCTGAACTGCGGCCCTTCCATCGCCAGGTAGGTGCCGCCGCGCGTCATCTCGAGGCCGAGCTCGCGGCCCGAGGCCTCGATGGCGTCGGACAGGCGTGGGCAGGTCGGATGGGCCAGGCTGACATGCGCCACGCAGCCCGGGCCGAAGAAGGACTTCTCCCGCGCGAAGGTGCGGTCGATGAACTGGTCGACGATCACGAAATGGCCCGGCGGCAGGTTCTCCTGCAGGGAACCGACGGCCGAGAGTGAGATGATGTCCGTCACGCCCGAGCGCTTCAGCGCGTCGATGTTCGCCCGGAAGTTCAGGGCGGAGGGCGGCGTGGGGTGGCCGCGGCCGTGGCGGGGCAGAAAGACGCAGCTGATCCCGGCCAGCCGGCCGAAAAGCAGCTCGTCCGAGGGCTCGCCCCAGGGCGTGGCCACGCGGCGCCACTGACGGTCCTCGAGCCCCTCGATGTCATAGAGGCCGGAACCGCCGATGAGGCCGATCACGGGTTCGACGATCTCGCTCACGCTGCAATCTCCAAAATGCGAAAAGGGGGCGCTGCATGGCGCCCCCCAGGGTCTAGATCAGCTGGCCGCCGGTTCAAATCGCCCCGGCGATGACAGTCCGGCGACGCTCAGTGCGCGTCGGCCCAGATCCGGCGCTTCGTCAGATAGGCGAGGACGCCCAGGATGCTGAGGAAGATCAGGATCTTCACGCCCATCGCGCGCCGCGTCTCCAGCTCGGGCTCGGAAGCCCAGGCCATGAACGTCGTCACGTCGCGTGCCATCGCCTCGACGGTGTTCGGGACGCCGGCACCGAAATCCACCTGCCCGTCGCTGAGCGGCGGGCCCATGGCGATCTGATGGCCTGGGAAGTACTCGTTGTAGTGCATCCCCTCCATCACCGTGACTCCGGCCGGCGCGTCGCGGTAGCCGGTCAGCAGCGCGTAGAGGTAGTTCGCGCCGTTCTCGCGGGCCTTGGTGATGACCGACAGGTCGGGCGGCAGCGCGCCGCCATTGGCGGAACGCGCGGCGTTGTCGTTCGGGAAGGGCCGGCGGAAGTGGTCCGAGACGCGGCCGGCGCGCTCGAACATCGCGCCCTCGTCGTTCGGGCCATCCGTGATCTGGAAGCTCGCCGCGATGTTGCGCACCTGGTCCGCGCTCAGGCCGAGCTCGGTCAGGTTACGGTAATACATCTGCCGCATGGAGTGGCAGTTCGAGCAGACCTCCTTGTAGACCTGGAAGCCGCGCTGCGCGGCCGCCCGGTCATAGGTGCCGAAGAGGCGGGCGAAGCTGAAGCCCGCATCGGGGATCTGCGGGCCGTGGCCCTCCGCCGCCAACGCCGGACCGGCGAAGAGCAGCGTCGCGGCGACGGCAGCGGCCTTTAGGGAGGCGACCTGGATCTTGAACATGGTTCAGGCCTTTTCCATCGGCTTGGCGGTGGCACCGCCCGGGAGGGGTCCGCCGCCCGAATGGCCGCCGCCATGGGCCTTCTTGCCCAGGACCGCGACGGAGATGCTCTCCGGCAGCGGCAGCGTGCGCTCGAAGCGACCGAGCAGCGGGAGCGCCACCAGGAAGTAGGCGAAGTAGAGCAGGGTCGAGATCTGGCTGATCAGCACGTAGGGCTGCTCGGCCGGCTTACCGCCGCACCACATCAGGACGAAGAAGTTCACCGTCCAGAGAAGGAACAGGATCCGCGAGATCGGACGGAACCGCAGCGACCGCACCTTGGAAGAGTCGAGCCAGGGCAGGAAGAACAGCAGCACGATCGAGCCGCCCATCAGCAGCACGCCGCCGAGCTTATCCGGCACCGCGCGAAGGATCGCGTAGAAGGGCAGGAAGTACCACTCCGGCACGATGTGCGGCGGCGTCACCATCGGGTTCGCGGGGATGTAGTTGTCCGCGTGGCCCAGGTAGTTCGGCGCGAAGAACACCAGCGCGGCGAAGACCATGAGGTAGACGACGATGCCGACGCTGTCCTTGATCGTGTAGTACGGGTGGAACGGAAGCGTGTCCTGCGGACCCTTCGGCTCGATGCCGAGCGGGTTGTTCGAGCCCGTGATGTGCAGGGCCGCGATGTGCAGGAACACCACGCCCGTGATCACGAAGGGCAGCAGGTAGTGCAGCGAGAAGAAGCGATTCAGCGTCGGGTTGTCGACCGAGAAGCCGCCCCACAGGTAGGTCACGATGGTGTCGCCGACCACGGGTATGGCGCTGAACAGGTTCGTGATGACGGTGGCGCCCCAGAAGGACATCTGGCCCCAGGGCAGCACGTAGCCCATGAACGCCGTCGCCATCATCAGCAGGAAGATCGCGACGCCCAGCATCCACAGCAGCTCGCGCGGCGCCTTGAAGGAGCCGTAGTACATGCCGCGCCAGATGTGGACGTAGACCACGATGAAGAACATCGAGGCGCCGTTCGCATGGGCGTAGCGGATCAGCCAGCCGAAGTTCACGTCGCGCATGATGCGCTCGACGCTGTCGAAGGCCATGGTCACATGCGGCGTGTAATGCATCGCGAGGACGATGCCGGTCACGATCATGATCACGAGATTGATCATGGCGAGCGCGCCGAAGTTCCAGAAGTAGTTGAAGTTACGCGGCGTCGGGAAAACGCCGTATTCCTTCTGCACCATGGTGAACACCGGCATGCGCTGGTCGATCCAGCGGACTACCGGGTTTGTGAACTGAGAGTCGTGCAGGCCGCCGGCCATGTTGCTCGTCCTCTAGAAGTTGCGACGTGGGCGGCGCGGCGTCATGCCGGCCGCCCGGACCGGTTCAGCCGATGCGAATGGCGCTGTCGGAGGTGAACGCATAGGCGGGCACCGGCAGGTTGAGGGGAGCAGGCCCCTTCCGGATGCGCGCGGAGGTATCGTAGTGGCTGCCGTGGCAGGGGCAGAACCAGCCGCCGTAGTCACCCTTCGGGTCGGTCGGCTTCTGGCCCAGCGGGATGCAGCCCAGATGCGTGCACACGCCAACGACGATCAGCCAGGGCCCGCGCTGCACGCGGGATTCGTCCGTGGCGGGATCCTTCAGGTCGCTCATCGGCACAGCGCGGGCGGCGGCCACTTCCTCTTCCGTGCGATGACGCACGAAGACCGGCTTGCCGCGCCACATCACGGTGACGGCCTGACCGACCGTGATCGGCCCGATGTCGACATCCGTGCTGGCCAGCGCGAGAACGTCGCGGGCCGGGGCAAGCTGGGAGATGAAGGGCCAAACGATGGCACCGGTGCCCACAGCGGCGAAGGCCGCCGCCGAGAGCTTGAGGAAATCCCGCTTGGTGGCGCCCGGGTGGTCCCCGTGCGTCCCAGGCGTTGCCAGCGCGTCAGCCATTCAGGTCACCTCTCTGCCCATCCGTCGAAGTTTCGGATGAAACCCTTGATCCCCGGGGCTTTGGGCACACGTCGCCCAGGTCCCCGGAGGCTTCCGTGCCTATTACGGTCGGTTTGGGAATGTGGCAACCGCGCTCACGCTTCAGAACGCGCAATTGGCTCCGTGGCTTGGCTATTCAAGGCCCTCCAGGGACCCCGGCGCCGACGTCCCGGCCGGACGCCCGGATTCTCCCGGCCGATCCACCCCTCTCGCGGCCGGCGGCGCACGGTGCGATGCTGGGGAACCATGACAGAAGCCGCCCCCCTCCCCCTGGATCATCCCCTCGCCTCGACCGCGGAGGCCTGGTTCACCCAGCTTCGCGACCGGCTCTGCGCGGCGTTCGAATCGAACGAGGACGCCCTGGCCTCCGGCCCCCATGCCGATCTGCCCGCCGGCCGGTTCACCTATACGAGCTG
Source organism: Roseococcus pinisoli (assembly GCF_018413645.1). Lineage (GTDB taxonomy): Bacteria > Pseudomonadota > Alphaproteobacteria > Acetobacterales > Acetobacteraceae > Roseococcus > Roseococcus pinisoli. The sequence continues at coordinate 317,719 of NZ_JAHCDA010000002.1, read as the reverse complement.
GAAGCGGCCCGAAGGTGGCGGCGGCACGATGGGCGTGATGCGCGGCCGCGTGTTCGAGAAGGTCGGCGTGAATATCTCGACCGTCCACGGCGAATTCTCCCCCGAGTTCCGGAGTCATATCCCGGGGGCGGACGAGGATCCGCGCTTCATGGCCACCGGCGTCTCGCTCGTGGCCCATCCCCGCTCGCCCCGGGTGCCCACGGCCCACATGAACACGCGCTTCATCGTCACGCGGAAGGCCTGGTTCGGTGGCGGGGGCGACATCACGCCGATGAACGTGACGGCGCCGGAGAGCCTGGAGGACGCCGCCTTCTTCCACGCGGCCTTCCAGCGCGCCTGCGATGCGCACGATCCCACCTACTACCCACGCTTCAAGCAGTGGTGCGACGAGTACTTCTACCTCCCGCACCGTAAGGAAACCCGGGGCCTGGGCGGCATCTTCTACGACTGGCTGGGTGACCGCACGCCCGGGCACGGAATCGAGGCGGATTTCGCCTTTACCAAGGATGTCGGGCTTGCCTTCCTCGATGCCTACCCGGCCATCGTCGCGAAGCGGATGCACGAGGCCTGGACCCCCGAGGAGCGGCAGCACCAGCTCCTGCGGCGCGGCCGTTACGCAGAATTCAATTTGCTGCACGACCGCGGAACGGTCTTCGGCCTCAAGACGGGGGGCAATGTCGAGGCGATCCTGATGTCGCTGCCGCCGGAAGCCGCTTGGTAGCGGCCCGGCGCAAAAAGCTCAGCGCGCGGAGCCGCGCATGTAGCGCCGCTCGGGACGGTACCCGATCCAGTGCCTGAGCCGTTGCATAAGCCGAGCGAACATCACCTGATTACTCCTTGAAGGCATGTCCTTCTGGGCCTGCCTTGAGGCAGGCCTTGGCCCGCTCCGGGGCAAATTTGTGGCAACGACGAGGGCCCGTCAGGCGCCCACAGGCGTGCGCCGGCGGGGCGGGCCCGGGGGCGCGCAACGATTCCATTTGCCCTCTCGCCCTCCCGTCATAGTTGCGGCATCGTGCCTGGAATACGAAAACGTCCAGGGAAATGATCTAGAATGACCACTCGCCGCCATGTTCTGGCCGCCGGCCTCGCCGCCCCCACCCTTATCTCCACCGCCCGCGCCCAGTCCCAGTGGCCCGACCGTCCGGTTCGCGTGATCGTGCCCTGGCCCCCGGGCGGCAGCACCGACGTCCTGTGCCGCCTTCTCTGCGAGCAGCTCTCCACGCGCCTCGGCCAGTCCTTCGTCATCGAGAATCGCCCGGGCGCCGGCGGGAACATCGGCGCCGAGGCGATCGCGAAGTCGCCGGCGGACGGCTACACCATGGGTCCGCTGACGCTCGGCGTCTGGTCCATCGCCAACTACCTCTACAGCCGCCTGCCCTTCGACTGGGACAAGGACTTCCAGCCGATCTCCATGCACTGGCAGCTGCCCAATGTGGTGGTGGCCCCCAGCCAGTACGTGCCCTCCACGAATCTGAGGGAGTTCATCGAATGGGCCCGGGCGCGTCCCCAGGGCGTCAGCTTCGGCAGCCCGGGCGTGGGCACCACCGCGCAGCTCTGCGGCGCGCTCTTCTGCGACCGCCAGCGCATCGACGGCCAGCACGTGCCGTTCCGCGGCGCGGCGCAGATCATCCCGGCCATGCTCTCGGGCGACCTCACCTTCGCGATCGACAACCTCGCGAGCTATGTGCCCGTCGTGCAGGAGGGCCGCATGCGCGCCTTCGCGGTCACGGGTGCCGAACGCCACCCGGCGCTGCCCGATGTTCCGACCATGGCAGAGGCGGGCGTGCCCGACTTCGTCGTGAACTCCTGGTGCGCCATGGCCTTCCCGGCGGGCGTGCCGGCGGCGATCGTGGAGAAGGCCTCGCAGGCCATGCAGCAGATCGCCAACGATCCGGACGTGAAGGCCCGCTTCCTGCGGACCGGTGCCATCGCGCTCGGCTCGGCTCCCGACGGCGTCTGGGAGCGGGCACGGCGCGAGCGGCCGCTCTGGCAGGAGATGGTCCGCATCGCCGGCGCTCGCCTCGATTGATCCTGTTCGCGATTCGCCCGCCCCGGCGGGCGAATCGACACCGGCGGCCCGATCCGGACCACGGGCTTGAGACGCTACGCTTTTGACGGCAGGTTCCCCGGCATGAAGACGGAAGCCATGCCATGAAGACCCGTGCCGCCATCGCCTTCGAGGCCGGCAAGCCCCTCACCATCGGCGAGGTCGATATCTCCGGGCCGCGGCCCGGCGAGGTCCTCGTCGAGGTCATGGCCACGGGCCTTTGCCACACCGACGCCTATACGCTTTCGGGCCTCGACCCCGAGGGCGTGTTCCCCGCCATCCTCGGCCATGAGGGCGCGGGCATCGTGCGCGAGATCGGCGCGGGCGTGACCTCGCTCAAGCCCGGCGACCACGTGATCCCGCTCTACACGCCGGAATGCCGGCAGTGCAAAACCTGCCTCAGCCAGCGCAGCAACCTCTGCACCTCGATCCGCGCCACCCAGGGCAAGGGCGTGATGCCGGACGGCACCAGCCGCTTCAGCTGCGATGGTGCCCAGGTCATGCACTACATGGGCTGCTCGACCTTCGCGAACTTCACGGTCCTGCCCGAGATCGCGCTCGCCAAGGTCCGCGAGGACGCGCCCTTCGAGAAGATCTGCTACATCGGCTGCGGCGTGACGACGGGCATCGGCGCCGTCACCAACACCGCCAAGGTCTGGCCGGGCGCCAGCGTCGTGGTCTTCGGGCTGGGCGGCATCGGCCTCAACGTGATCCAGGGCGCCCGCATGGTCGGCGCCGACAAGATCATCGGCGTGGACATCAACCCCGCCCGGCAGGAGATGGCGCGCCGCTTCGGCATGACCCATTTCGTGAACCCCGACGAGGTCGGGCGCGACAAGGTGGTGCAGGCCATCCAGGACCTCACCGATGGCGGGGCCGATTTCAGCTTCGAATGCATCGGCAACACCAACGTCATGCGCCAGGCGCTGGAATGCACCCATCGCGGCTGGGGCACCTCCATCATCATCGGCGTGGCGGCGGCCGGGCAGGAGATCTCGACGCGGCCCTTCCAGCTGGTCACGGGCCGCAACTGGCGCGGCACGGCCTTCGGCGGCGTGCGTGGCCGCACCGAGGTGCCGAAGATCGTCGACTGGTACATGGAGGGGAAGATCCAGATCGATCCGCTCATCACCCATGTGATGCCCCTCGAGAAGATCAACGAGGGCTTCGACCTGATGCATTCGGGCGAGAGCATCCGGAGCGTGGTGGTTTTTTGATTTCCTCGGACGCCAGGCCCGCACTCCGCGTGCCTGGCGTCGCCAGGATGCCGGGCCACCGGGCCCTGAGGGTCGCCAGGGGGCGCCGACCGCCTTTTGGTCGAAGCGTCCCTCGGCCTAAGCCTTCCAAGGGTCCCCGGCTTTCGGGACGCAGCCCACTTGCCTGAACCGTTGCCATCCGGAGCCCGGGCGTCCACATCGCGGGGCATGACCACCTGGCTCAACTCGCTCTTCGTCGACCACGCCTTCCTGCGCATTCCCTGGCGCAACTGGGGCGTGGTGGAGAGCGGCCGGCTCTACCGCTCCAACCACCCCCTGCCCTGGCAGCTCGCCGAGGCGGTGCGGCGGCATGGGATCAAGAGCGTCATCAACCTGCGTGGCCACCGGCAGGATTGCGGCTCGGACTCCCTAGGCCGCGAGGAGGCCGCGCGGCTGGGCCTCGTCCATGCGGACCAGCCCTTCGAAAGCCGGGGCGCCCCGCATAAGGACCGCCTGCTGCGGCTGATCCAGCTCTACCGCTCCCTGCCGCAGCCGATCCTGATCCATTGCAAGTCCGGCGCCGACCGGACGGGCCTCGCCGCCGGCATCTGGCATCTCCTGGAAGGGCGAGACGCCGCGACGGCCGCCCGTGAGCTCACTCTGCGCCACGGCCATGTCGCCGCGGCACGGACCGGCATCCTGGACGCCTTCTTCGAGCTTTATGCGGAGGCCGAGGCCCGGGGCATCGACTTCGAGACCTGGCTCACGACCGAGTATGACGAGACGGCGTTGCGGGCCTCCTTCCGGCCGCAGCCGGTGGCGAGTTGGTTCACCGACAAGGTCCTGCGACGGGAGTAGCCCGCGCGTTATCGACAGGCCGACTGTGCCTATAATATCACATGGGGCAAGATAGACACATCATTGGCACGCGAAGCACAGCCTTGGGTTAACACTGCTATTCCCTAGTGCAATGTTGATGTTACCCTCCAGGGGTAGGTTATTATGGATGGGCGGTGTGAGCCTGCAGCCGTCACGTCCGCTGCTGTGCAGGGTTTGGGAGCCGAACTGATGTCGAAAATGAAGCCGCTTCTCGCGATGGGCGCCATGCTTGCTCTCGCGGCATGTGAAACGACGACGGGCCAGCAGGGCTTTACGGAGATGCACCCCCTGCTGGACAACACGGGTCGGGTCGTCGCTTACGCGCCGGCGTCGGCCGTCCGCAATACGCCCCCGGGCACGGCGATCCGCATGAACATCAACGGCACGGATCAGCTCGTGACGCTTGGCCCGCGTATCAGCCCGGCGACCTCGGCCGGCACGCCGGTCATCATCGGCACCGATAATGGCCGTCCCGTCGTGGCCCATATCGGCCAGGGCCAGGGTGACCTCGCCCCCGCCGGCACGCCGGTCATCACGGGCACGGACACCAATGGCCGCCCGATCATCACCTATGTGCAGCCCGGCCAGCAGGCGCCGCAGGGTGCCGTCGCCGGCCGCCGCGGCCAGCGCAACGTGGCCCCGACGGCTCCGGGCACGCTCGCCCCGGGCGTCAACCCGGTCGTCCAGCCGAACCGCTAAGCCGGACGCGCCCCGCAAGGGGCGCGACCACGCCTGAACCGCCCGCTGCCAACCGGCACGCGGGCGGTTTTTGTTTCAGCCCCTTTCCGTTTCAGGCCCGCCGCTTCTCACCCCCCGACATGCGGGTCAGTGAGCCGGCGATATTCTTCCAGCGCGAAACGATCGGTCATGCCGGCGATATAGTCGCAGACCGTCTCGGCCGCCTGGGGCGTCCCGGCGTCGCCAGCCCGGGCCCGCCATTCGTCGGGCAGCATCTGCGGCCCGCCATGCAGAAGCTGGAAGACGATCTGCAAGGCGCGCTTCGACTTCTGGGTGGCGCGGTTCACGCGGAAATGCCGGTACATGCGTTCCCGCAGGAAGGCCCGGACATCGGCATTGTCCTTCGTCATCCCCTCGCTAAAGGCCACGACCGGCTGCGACGCCATGCGGACATCCTGTGCCGAGCGCGGCGCCAGGACCGCGAGGCGCCGCTCCGACTCGACCGCGACGTCGTCGACCATCTCGGAGATGACGCGGCGCACCATCTCCGGGGCAGCGCGTCCCGCGGGCATGTCCGGATGGGCGGCCCGCGCCCGCGCCAGCGCCCGGCCCGGCAGCGAGAGCTCCGCCACCTCCTCCAGCCGGAAGAGCCCGGCGCGGATGCCGTCCTCGAGGTCGTGGTTGTTATAGGCGATGTCGTCCGCGAGCGCCGCGACCTGGGCCTCCACGCTGGCATGCGTCGAGAGCTCGAGGTCGTGGAGCGCGTTGTACTGCACCAGATAGGCGCCCGGGCGGCGCACCGGGCCGTTGTGCTTGGCCAGCCCTTCCAGGGTTTCCCAGGTGAGGTTCAGCCCGTCGAAGGCGGCGTAGCGGCGCTCCAGCAGCGTCACCTGCTTGAGGCTCTGGGCATTGTGGTCGAAGCGGCCCTTGGGGCGCATGGCGGTGTCGAGCGCCTCCTCGCCGGCATGGCCGAAGGGCGGGTGGCCCACGTCATGCGCCAGGGCCAGGGCCTCGGCCAGGTCCTCGTCCAGCATCATCCGGCGCGCCAGGCTGCGGGCGATCTGGGCCACCTCGATGCTGTGGGTCAGCCGGGTGCGGAAATGGTCGCCCTCATGGAAGACGAAGACCTGCGTCTTGTACTGCAGGCGGCGGAAGGCCCGGGAATGGATGATCCGGTCCCGGTCGCGCTGCCAGGGGCTGCGCGTGGGATCCTCCGGCTCGGGATACAGACGGCCCCGGGTGGTGCTCACGGCCCAGGGGGCCAGGGGGCGGGACTGCGGGCGCTCGGGAGTCGATGGCATGCCTCACGGGGTATCAGGCGCGGGCGCCGGTGGAAATCCTGAAAGGGCGGCCCTACATTGCGAGGTAAGGAGACCCCCATGCCCGACGGCACCCAGCAGACTCGCGCCTTCCACGTCACGCCCCGCGCAGCCGAGGAGATCGCCGCCATAGCCGACCGCCAGGGCCGGCCGGAGGCAGGCCTCCGGGTCAGCGTCTCGGCGGGCGGATGCTCGGGCCTGCAATATGGCTTCGACCTGGCGGACAGCGCCGCCGAGGACGACCTCGTGGTCACGGTCGAGGGCACGAACGTATTCGTGGACGCCGTCTCGCTCGATTTCCTCGCCGGTTCGGAGCTCGACTGGCACGAGGCGCTGATCGGCTCGCATTTCGTCGTCCGCAACCCGCAGGCGACGAGCGGCTGCGGCTGCGGCGTCAGCTTCGCGGTCTGACCCCGAGGGCGCGCTTGCCCTCGGCCTGACCGGACGCCACAAGGGGCCATGCGCCTCGCCACCTTCAACGTGAATTCCATCCGCCGCCGGATGCCGCATCTGCGCCGCTTCCTCGAGCGGCACGAACCGGACCTCGTCTTCCTGCAGGAGACGAAATGCAAGGACGAGGAATTCCCGGCACTCGAGGTCGAGGGATACAGCTACAAGGCCATCGGCCAGCATGGCGGGCGCAACGGCGTGGCCGTTGTCTCGCGCGGGCCCTTCGAGTTGCTCGCCGAGGCGCTTCCCGGCGAGGACGAGGACACGCATGCTCGCTTCGTCGCCGTCCGGAAGGAGGGCATGGTCGCTGCCGGCATCTACCTGCCCAACGGCAATAGCGGCGGCGCCGAGGGCATGGCCTATAAATGGCGCTGGATGGACCGGCTGCGCGGCTGGGCCAGCGAGCATCTGGACGCCTTCGAGCCGTTGGCGATCCTCGGCGACTACAATGTCTGTCCCACCGATCACGATCTCGCGCCCGGCGCGCTGCCGCCGACCGACGCGCTGGTCCACCCGGAATCGCGCGCGCGCTGGCGGGCCCTCACCCATCTCGGCCTGACGGACGCGCTGCACGCGCTGCATCCCAAGGACGCACCTTTCACCTATTGGGACTACGGCGCTGCCTTCGAGCAGAATCGCGGCCTGCGCATCGACCATGCGCTGCTTTCGGCGGAGCTCGCGGAACGGCTCGTGACCTCTGGCGTGGACCTGGCGGCGCGATCGGAGGAGAGCCCTTCCGACCACGCGCCCGTCTGGATCGAGCTGGCCGACTGAGTGCCGGCGGGGGAACTTTAGGGCCCCTCGCCTCCCAGCTCGACATCCTGCCAGGCCAGGCGCGCCTGGCTGACCAGGGCGGCGGAATAGTAATCGGGCGCGCTGGCGACCGAAGGGAGGAGGGCGATATCCCCCCGGCCCGCGAGCGCCGCCGCCACCAGCCGCGCGATCGCGCGCGTGCCAGGCGGGGCCGGATAGGGGGCCACGACGTTGGTCATCAGATCCGTCCAGGCCGGGATCTCGCGATGGCGACGGCTGAACCAGAAATCGGCCGAGGCGGCGAGCGTGGCCTCCTGCCTGTGGCCACCCCAGCAGAGATGCAGCGGGATGCGGATGGCATCGTAGGAGAACCGCTTCGGCCAACCGTCGGCCATGAGCGGCCGGCCGCCAGCGCGCGGCAGTTCCAGCCAGTCCGGCGGCAGCTGCCACATGCCGAACCGGCTGTCCCGCAGGAGCTCCAGCCCATCCAGTTCGAGCTGCGCCCAGGCAGGGTCCGGCATATGACGCGCGAGGTCCTGCAGGGCGCGGAAGGAGTAGTAGGAGGGGTTCACCACCACCCGCCGCTGGCTCTTGAAGCCATAGACCCCAGGCAGCAGGATTCGCCGCGGCCCGACCTGCTCCACGCAGAGCCGCAGCACGTCGCGCGCCACCGCGCGGCCCATGTCGCGATAGGTCGAGCTGTTCCAGCGCTCCGCCGCCGTCAGCAGGGCCCAGGCGATGAAGAGATCGCCATCGGTCGCGTTGTTGAGGTCGGTGACATGCGGCGTGGTGTCCGGCTGCCAGCGCCAGGCGAAGAGGGCGTCCCGCGACCGGCGAAGATTCGAGAGCGTCCAGGTGAGGATCCGCTCGAAGCTGTTCCGGTCATTCGCCCGGGCAGCGGCGTAGAGGCCGTAGCCCTGGCCTTCCGAATGGGAGACATTGCGGTTGCCGGTGTCCACCACGCGTCCCTCGGGCAGTACGAAGCGGCGCTCGAAGGCGGCCCAATCCTGCTCGATGGCCGCATTCAGGGAAGCCGCCGAAAGCCCGGCCACAGCCCCCAGGCCGCCGCCCACCACGCTCCGGCGCCGCAGATGACGCATCAGGCGAGCCCGTATATCGGCGCATGGGAGCCAGAAGCGGCCCCTGCCGTGAAATCGCCGCGGCTTTCCCCTAGTCTCAGAGGATGAGCATGAGAACGCTTTCCAGAACGCTTCGGCTGGCGGAATTCACCGTCATGGGTGCGCTGGGCCTTCTGCCCGCCCTGGCTACCGCCCAGACGGCCACGAGCCCGGCGGTCACGGGCAGTTCCGCGGTGTCGGGCCTGCCCTCGCTGCGTCTCTTCGAGATCGCGCGGCGCCTGGAACTCGATGGCCCGGAACCTGATGCGATGGCGGTGCTGATCTCTGCCGGCGGCCTTCACGTTGAAGCCGCGCAGCCGCTGCCCAATGGGATGAGCCGCGTGGTCATCGCCGTGCCCGAGGATGATGATTGCCTGCCCCGCGCGGCTTCCATGGTCTGCAGCGCGATTCGCGTGGTCTTCACCAGCGACCCGATGCGCGGCGGGCGGGTGAGCCGTATCGAAGCCTTCGAGCGGCTGCCCGGCCGGAGCAGCGTGACGGAGATCTTCCGCACGGTAGCGCTGGGCCTGGGCCCGCCCCTGCAGACGGAGAGCTGGGCGGAACAGATCCGCGGCATGCCGCGCAATGTCTGGCGCCGTCGCTGGCGCCCCGACACGCGCGAGGGCGTCTTCCTGGAGGTCATGGCGACCTCGGAGAGCGAGGCCGACGAGGTTCCGGGCCTGGCCGACCCCTCCGGCCCCGCCATGGGCGTCGGTTTCGTCCTGGTCGACAAGGACATCGAGGAATCGACACTGATGGCGAGCGGCCGCTTCGCCTGCCATGGTGGTGAGCTGGGCTGCCGCTGAACGCGGTGCGGGACGCCTCGCGTCCCGATCAGCCCCGCCGAAAGATCGAATCATCAGAAGAAGTACCGCGTGTGGTGCCGGCGCTCTCCGCACCACTCACGCAGAGCTGCCGACGTGACGCGCAACTTCCATAAAATCAGGCATGTGTCGAGGAAACGGAACGAGATCAGCCTGTTAGCACAGCGACGGGATTGAGCCGCTCCGCCGCTGACCTAGATGGTCCGGGCGCAAAGCCCCGCCAAGCGAGGCGTATCGTCGGATCGCGTTATCACGACAAGGCTGGGATCGGCCTCATCACGGTGCACAAAGCGCTTCAGCGCTGACAAAGCTGTGCGCCCAGCAAGCCCCCCGCGCTTCCTCGAGCACCTGCGCGCTTCGCGCGGATCAACCGATGAGGAAGCGCGCCAAGGCCCAGGCGAGAATGAAGCCCGCAGCGGCCGCCAGAGGGAGTTGTATCACCAGGGATAGCGGCCGCCGTGCCGCCATGCGGGTGAGCCGCGGCCTCGGCTGGATGTGCAGGTCATCATAGGAGAATGTCGTGCTCATAGGAGAGATCAAAACACGAACATCTGCCGTCCACAAGCGGTTTTTCATGTTTTGTTCTCTTCTCCGGGAGAGCCCGGAACGCTTCCCCGCAGCCCTGTGAGCCGCCCCCTCGACGGGCCAAGGCGCCGAGCAGGATGCCTGCCCGCGCACCCAGCCCGCTCGCCTCAGGCCTGCGGATCGGTCCTTGGCGCGGCGCCCCCTTCCTCGCCAGGCAGCGCGAAGCCGGCGATCGCCTGCCAGACGCGCAGCACGAAGGCGTCGTCGCGGCCGCCCTGCCCGATCGCCCGCTGCGCCACGAAGAGCTGCAGCGCCTGCGCCGCCAGCGGCACCGGCAGGGACGCCTCGCGGGCCATCGTCTCGACCAGGCCAAGGTCCTTCACGAAGATGTCCCCAGCCGAGAGCGGCGTGTCGTCGCCGGCCAGCACATGCGCCATGCGGTTCTTGAACATCCAGGAAGCGCCCGCCGCCCCGTTCACCACGTCATAGACCGTGTGCGGATCCAGCCCGGCGCGCAGGGCCAGCGCCATGGCCTCCGCCGCCGCGGCGATGTGCACGCCGGCCAGGAGCTGGTGCACGACCTTCATCGCCGCCCCCTGCCCCGGTTCCGCGCCGAGGCTCCACACCTTTCCCGCCACCGCATCGAGCAGAGGCCTGGCCGCGGCAAAGGCGGCGTCGGAACCGCTGGCCATCACCGTCATCCGCCCCTCGCGCGCCGCCACGGCGCCGCCCGAGACCGGGGCATCGAGGTAGAGCAGCCCGCGCTCCGCCGCTTCCGCCGCCAGCAGCCGCGCCTCCGCCGGCGCCATGGTCGCCGAGCACACCACGACGCCGCCCGGCGCGAGGCGCTGCGCAGCACCGCTTTCGCCGAACAGCGCCGCCCGCGCCTGCGCCGCATTCACCGTCAGCACCAGCACCGCCGCCTGACCCTCCTCGAGGTCGGCGCCGCGGGCCACGGCCCGGTTGCCGAAGGCTCCCCGCGCCGCCTCGCTCGGGTCCACGCCCGTCACGTCGAGGCCCGCCCGCAGCGCGCTGGCCGCAGCCCCGCCGCCCATGCTGCCGAGCCCAATCACCGCGCATTTCATCGCCGAATCCTTCCCACCCCTTGCTCCATCCGCCGTCAAGGACATACCTTTTGAGGCATGCAAATGCCTCGCCTCGTCCTGGGCGGCCTGCTGGCCAGCTTGGCGCCCACCGTGACCCTTGCCCAGAGTACCCAGGCCCAGACCACCCAGGCCCAGACGCCCCCGGCCCAGGTCTACGTCGCGCGCGCGGGCAATGTTGCCAGCATCGTGGTCTCCGGCCGCATCGCGCCCGAGACGGAAAGCGCCTTCAGGTCGGCCGTCTCGGCCAATCGCGGGGCCCGCGTGGTGCTGAGCAGCGATGGCGGCTCCCTGGTGCCGGCCCTGAGCATCGGCCGTCTCATCCGGGAGAACCGGCTCCAGACCTATGTGCCGGACCGCGCCCGCTGCTTCTCCGCCTGTTCGCTGATCTGGCTCGCCGGCACCGAGCGGCATATCGGGCAGCGCGCCGCCATCGGCTTCCACGCCGCCTATGTGGCGCAGCAGGGCGGCCCGGGCATGGTCAGCAGCGCGGGCAATGCGGTGATCGGCGCCTATCTCAGCCGCCTCGGCTATAATGACGGCGCTATTCGCCTCTTCACCTCCGCCCCGCCCAACCAGATGGTCGTGGTGAAGCCGAACCAGTTCGAGCAGAACGGCGTTTCGGTCCGCCAAACCGCCATGGCCCTGCCCTCCTCCCCGGGCACAGCACCCGCCAGCACGGCGGCCGTCGGCGCGCCGGGGGGCTTCGGCGGTATCTGGGTCGGTCAGATCCAGTGCGGCAAGGGCTTCCCCAGCGTCAACGCCCGCATGTCCGTGCGCGACGAGGGCAATCGCTTCCTGGTGAAATTCGACGTCACCCCTTCGCCCGGCGCGCCCGCGAACCCGCGCAGCCGTTACCGCCTGCGCGGGGAGCGGCAGCAGAACGGCTCCATCCGCCTCGCCTCGGACGGCGCCACTGCCACGCCGCAGCGCGGCCAGCCGGTGTCGATGACGGGCACCGTCTCCGGCGACACCTTCGCCGCCCGGGTTTCCGGGCCGGAGGAATGCGCGCCGCTCACCATGCGGCGCCGATAGCCAATCCACCCCCTACGGGTCCGCCAAAAGGGAGGGTGTGCGGCGCACACCGGCCTGCTCTATCCTGCCGCCATGCGTCTCGCCGTCGCGCTCCTCCTGCTCGTCCTGCCGAAGGTGGCCGGCGCCGTGCCGCCCTCGCCGCCGCCGGAGGCGCCCCGCGTCTCGATCGAGCGCTTCGCGGGCCGCAACATCATCGTCATCTCCGGGCCCATCATGGAGGAGACCGAGGCCGCCTTTCCCCTGGCGCTGGCCCAGGCGGGCGCAAGGCCGCTGGTCTTTCTCGACAGCCCCGGCGGCATCATCCAGTCGGGCGTTGCCATCGGCCGGCTGATCCGCGCGCGAGGGCTCCAGACCGTCGTACCGAACCGGTCCATCTGCTTTTCCGCCTGCGGCCTCATCTGGCTCGCCGGCGAGGAGCGCTGGCTTGGCGAGGGAGCGCGGGTCGGATTCCACGCCGCATCCACAGCGCCGCCGCGCGGGCGCGGCGCCGGGCGCGTCAGCAGTTCAGGCAATGCGCTGGTCGGCGCCTATCTCGGCCAGCTTGGCCTGAACGACTTCCAGATCGGCGTCCTCACCGAGGCTTCGCCCGGCCGCATGCTGGAGCTGAACAGCCTGCGCCCCGGCCAGCTCGCCGAGCTCGGCATCGCCTATCGACGGGGCATGCCAAGCGCGCCTCCCCGCCCCGGCAGGATCTCGCCGAAGTGAGATGATTCTTGCCGGCGCGGCGCAGAACATATAGTAAACATCGATCATGCCACGCTCGCTGCGGGAACGGCTCGCGATCCTTTCGGACGCGGCAAAGTACGACGCCTCCTGTGCCTCCAGCGGCACCGAGCGGCGCGATTCCTCGAAATCCGGCGGCCTGGGCTCGACCGAGGGATCGGGCATCTGCCACGCCTATGCGCCGGACGGCCGCTGCATCTCGCTGCTGAAGGTCCTGCTGACCAACTTCTGCATCTACGACTGCGCCTATTGCATCAACCGCTCCTCCAGCAATGTGGAGCGCGCGCGCTTCACGCCGGAGGAGGTCGTCTGGCTGACGCTGGAATTCTACCGGCGCAACTACATCGAGGGGCTGTTCCTTTCCTCCGGGATCATCCGCTCCTCCGACCACACGATGGAGGAGATGGTGCGGGTGGTGCGCGAGCTCCGCACGACGCACGGCTTCCGCGGCTACATCCACCTCAAATCCATCCCCGAGGCCTCGCCCGCCCTCATTGAGGAGGCCGGCCTTTACGCCGACCGCCTCTCGATCAATGTCGAGATGCCGACCGATGCGGGGCTCGCGAGCCTCGCGCCGGAGAAGCGCCCCCAGGGCATCCGCCGCGCCATGGCGGCGCTGCGCACGAAGATCGAGGAAGCGAGCGAGCCGACGATGCGCACGAGGAAGCGCCAGCGCTTCGCGCCGGCCGGCCAGTCCACGCAGATGATCGTGGGCGCCGACGAGGCGAACGACGCGACCATCCTCGCCACCAGCGGACGGCTCTACGGGAGCTACGGCCTCAGGCGCGTCTACTATTCGGGCTTCAGCCCCATCCCCGACGCCTCCTCGCGCCTGCCGCCGCAGAAGCCGCCCTTGATGCGCGAGCACCGGCTGTACCAGGCCGATTGGCTCTTCCGCTTCTACGGCTTCGGGATCGAGGAGATCACGGCGGCACGCCCGGACGGCATGCTGGACCTCGACCTCGATCCCAAGCTGGCCTGGGCGCTGGCCCATCGCGAGGACTTCCCGGTCGACGTGAACCGGGCGGCGCGCGAGATGCTGCTGCGCGTGCCCGGCTTCGGCACCAAGGCGGTGGCGGCCATCCTCGCGACCCGGCGGCATCGGCGCATCCGACTGGAGGATCTGGGCCGGCTGCGCGTCTCCCTGGCCAAGGTGCGGCCCTTCATCGTGACGGCGGATTGGACGCCGCTCACGCTCATCGACCGCGACGATCTCGGCGCCCTTCTGCGTCCACCCCCTGAGCAGCTGACCCTGCTGTGAGGCACACGGTCCGGCTCGGCGGCGCTGCCGATTTCGCCGGATGGCGGGACGCGGCGCGAGACCTGCTGCTGGGCGGCATCCCGCCGCAGGAGGTGGATTGGCGGGCCGGCGATGCCGGAGCCTCGCTGCTGGAGGAGAACACGGCGCCTCCCCCGCCCGTCATGCCGCCGCCCCGCGTCCCGCCCGCCTTCCTCGAACTGGCGGAAGCCGTGATCTGCCATTCCGATCCGGCGCGCTTCGGGCTGCTCTATCGCCTCATCGCGCGGCTGCAGGCCGAGCGGCATCTCCTCTCGGACGCAATGGATGCCGACGTCGTGGCGGCGCGGCGACTTGAGAAAGCCGTTCGGCGCGACGCGCATAAGATGACGGCCTTCGTCCGCTTCCGCGAGGCGCCGCAGGCGGAAGGCGCGCGCCGGCGCTTCATCGCCTGGTTCGAGCCGGAGCATCACATCGTCGCGCATACCGCGCCCTTCTTCGCGCGGCGCTTCGGCGACATGGACTGGATGATCCTGACGCCGCGGGGCTCGGCCTCACTGACCGACGGCACCCTCAGCGTCAGCGAGGAGCCGGCGCGCAAGCCGGACCTCGCCGACCCGACCGACGAGCTGTGGCTTACCTACTACGCGAACATCTTCAATCCGGCCCGGCTGAAGGTGAAGGCGATGCTGTCGGAGATGCCGAAGAAGTACTGGGCCAACCTGCCGGAGGCCGCGCTGATCCCCGACCTCATCGCTCAGACCCCGGCGCGGGTGGCGGCGATGGCGGAGCAGGAAATGCGGCGGCCGCCGCTCTTCCACGAGCGTCTCCAGGCCCGGGCCACGGCCGAGCCGACCTCCACCGCCGAAGGCCTCGCCGGCCTCCGGGAGGAAGCGCGCAGCTGCACGCGCTGCCCGCTGCATTGCCACGCGACCCAGACCGTCTTCGGCGAAGGGCCGGACCGGGCGGAGCTCATGATCGTGGGCGAGCAGCCGGGCGATCACGAGGATCTCCAGGGCCGCCCCTTCGTCGGCCCCGCCGGTCAGGTCTTCGACGAGGCGATGCGCCACGCCGGGATCGATCGTGGAACGGCCTATGTCACCAATGCGGTGAAGCACTTCAAATACGAGCTGCGCGGCAAGCGCCGCCTCCACCAGTCGCCGAACAGCGCGGAGGTGGAGCAGTGCCGCTGGTGGCTCGGACAGGAGATGGCGCTGGTACGGCCGCGGCTGGTCGTCGCGATGGGCCGCACTGCCGTCCTGGCGCTCACGGGGCGCGCGCAGAAGCTGGCCGATCTGCGCGGGCGCGTGCAGGCCCTGCCCGCCGGCCCGGCCATGCTCGCGACCGTCCACCCCTCCTACCTGCTGCGCCTGCCCGATGCCCGGGCGCGCGAGCAGGAGACGATCCGTTTCCGCGAGGATCTGGCGGCCGCGCGGAACTGGCTCAGCGCACCGACCAGCTCTCCCGCTCGTTGAGCAGCGCGGGATCGAAGCCGGCGAGCTTCTTGTAGTTGGCCGAGGTCTCCTCGAGCTCCTGGCGGCTGATCACCGCATCCAGGTCGGCGAAGCCGCCCGGCGCGCGGCGATGCACCTCCTCGAGGATGAGATCCGGGCCGAGCGCACGATTGGCCAGGGTCAGCTTCGCCGTGGGCGGGCGCCGCGCCTCCTCGTAGGCCAGCAACCCATCCGGGAGCCCCTCCCGCGCCAGGTGCAGCGCCAGCTGCCGGGCATCCAGGATCGCCTGGGACGCGCCGTTGGAGCCGATCGGGTACATGGGATGCGCCGCGTCGCCCAGCAGCGTGACGCGACCGTCGGTCCAGCGGTCCAGCGGGTCGCGGTCCACCATCGGGTATTCCAGCACGCGCTCGGCGCCGCGGATCAGGCCCGGCACGTCGAGCCAGCCCCAATTCCAGGATTCGTAATGCGGCAGGAAGCGACCGCGATCCGCCTCGCGGTTCCAGTCCTCGCGCTGGAAGCCCTGCGAGGGATCGACGCGCCGCTCCGCGATCCAGTTGGTCAGCACCCGCCCGTCGGGCAGGTGGCGGATCGGGTAGCAGACGAACTTCTGGTCGTGATGCCCGGCCTGGACCATGGTCGCGCCCGTCAGGAAGGGCGCGGCCACCGTCGTCCCGCGCCAGAGGATGGCCCCCTGCCAGGACGGCGCGCCCTCGCCCGGGGCGAAATGCGCGCGCACGGCGGAATGAATGCCGTCCGCCCCGATCAGCGCCGCGCCTTCCGCACTGGCGCCGCCCTCGAAATGCGCCGTGACCCGGTCGGCATCCTGCTTGAAATGCGTGACGCGATGACCGGCGAGGACGGGGATGCCGCGCGCGCGGCACACCTCGGCCAGCAGCATCTGCAGGGCGCCGCGATGCACGCTGTATTGCGGCCAGCGATAGCCCGCCGCGCGGCCGCGATCCTCGCGCCAGATTTCCTGCCCATGGGCGCTGACGTAGCGCAGCTCCCGCGTCGCGACGCCGATGCCGGCCAGCGCCTCGTCGAGGCCGAGCTCGGTCAGCTCGCGCACGGCATGGGGCAGCAGGTTGATGCCGACGCCCAGCGGCCGCAGCTCGGCCACCGCCTCGAAGACATGGGGCTCGAAGCCCGCGGCCTGGAGGGCGAGCGCCGTCGTCAGCCCGCCGATCCCGCCGCCGGCGATGAGGATCCTAGGCATGGATGGCCTCATGCAACCATTCCGCCCAGGTGAGCGCCGCGAGGTCCTGCCCGCGCGGCGCCACGATCTGCGCGCCGAGCGGCAGGCCCTTGGGACCCGTGCCGGCCGGCACCGTCACGGCCGGCGTGTGCAGCAGCGTCCAGAGGGTGTTGAAGTGCGGCTCGCCCGTGGCGGCGATGCCCGCCGGCGCCTCGCCGGGGGCGGAGGGCGTCAGCACGGCGTCGTAGCCCGCGACCGCCGCGGCGAAGGCCGCCTGCGCGGCGGCGAAGGCGGCACGGCCCTCGGCCAGCTTCGCGTGGGGCTCGCCCTGCGCCCAGCTCATGCGCTCGTTCAGGATGGGGCTGAGCCCGTCCCGCGCATGGTCCAGCTCCCAGCCCAGCGCCTCGGCGCTTTCCATGTTCATGACGTGCGGATGCAGCGCCAGCGCTTCCTTGAAGGGCTCGCCGAGCTCGACGGGCGTGACCGTCGCCCCCTTGGCACGGGCGGCCTCCACCACGCGGTCCATCAGCGCCAGCGTCTCGGGCGCGGCCAGATGCGCGGTCGGGCCGAGGATCAGCGCGAGGCGCGGCGGCTTGCCGGGCCGGGCGGGGCCGTGGTCCAGCCCCGTCAACGCCGTCATGCCCAGCGCCACGTCGGCCACGCTGCGCCCCATGAGGCCGATGGTGTCCAGGCTCTCGCTCATCACCTTCATGCCGATGCGCTGGAGCGTGCCCCAGCTCGGCTTGAAGCCCACGACGCCGCAGAAGGCCGCGGGCCGGATGATCGAGCCGGCCGTCTGCGTGGCAAAGGCCAGGTGCAGCATCCCCGCGCCCACGCCCGCGGCCGAGCCGGAGGAGGAGCCGCCGGGCGTGTGGCCGGGATTGTGCGGATTGGTGGTCGGGCCCGGGCGGCGCGTCGCGAATTCCGTCGTGACGGTCTTGGCCAGCACCGCGCCGGCGCGCCGCGCGAGGGCGACGCAGGACGCATCGCTCTTCGGGCGATGGCCGGCCCAGATGGGCGAGCCGTATTCCGAGGGCTGGTCCCAGGTATCGAGCACGTCCTTCACGCCGAGGAAGAGCCCGGCCAGCCGCGGCTTCCGCCCCGCCTTGATGGCCGCGTCCACGCTGGCCGCCTGCTGGCGCATCAGCGTGGGATCGAGATGCGTGAAGGCGCGCACGACCGGCTCGCGCGCGGCGATGCGGTCCAGCATGGCCTCGGCGAGGGCCGTGGCGCTGAGCTTGCCGGCGGCGACGCGCGCGGCGGCTTCGGAGGCGGAGAGCGTCGTGGGATCGGTCATGGCCGCGGAGGCTAGGACCAAATCTCCGGCGCGGGAACCGGCCGGAGGCCCGTCAGCCCAGCCATTCCGCGACGATCCGCCCCACCTCGCGATGCACGCCGTCGCGCTTCGCGGCCGGGACGTTCGAAACGTCGTAGAAGGACGATACGAGGACCGGCGCGCGGCCCGGCGGCCGCACCAGCGCCACCACATTGGCCCAGCTGCCGCCGGTGCCCGTCTTGTCCGCCACGCGCCATCCCTCCGGCATTCCCGCGCGCAGACGGGCACGGCCGGTCGGGCTCGCGGCCATCCAGCCTTCCAGCCGCTCACGCGAGGGCGCGGCCAGCACCGGCCCCAGCAGGATCGCGCCCAGCGTCTCCGCCATCCGGCGTGGCGTCGTGGTGTCGAGCTCGCCGGAGGGATGGTTCAGCCCCGGCTCGTTGCGATCCAGCCGCGTGAGGGGATCGCCGATGCCTCGCAGCCAGCGCGTCAGCCCGGCCGGATCACCGACCGAGGGCAGCAGCAGGTTCGCGGCCGTGTTGTCGCTGAGCCCGACCATCCCCTCGGCCAGCACCTCGACCGAGGCCCCACCCGCGGCGGCATGCGCCCGCGCGACGGGAGCGTATTCCAGCAGATCCTCCGGGCGGATGGGCACGCGGCGGTTCAGCGCCTCCTGCCCCGCATCGACGCGCGCCAGAACAGCGGCGGCCAGCAGGGCCTTGAAGGTGCTGCACATCAGCACGCGATCCGTGGAGCGGTGCGCCAGGTTGCGGCCCGAGCCGGTGTCCAGCGCGAAGACATGCAGCCGCCCGCCGTCGCGGCGCTCCAGCGCGGCCAGGGGATTTCCGGCCGCCAGTGCCGGCGTCGCGGCCAGACCGGCCAGCCCGGCCGTCAATAGCCGGCGCGTCGTCGAATGGTTCATCGGGTGCTTCCCCTTTGCCGCGGTCGTCGCAGGCCGCCCGGGCGCGGGCGCTCCGCGCGGTTCATATACTCTCTCCCCGGCGCCGCGCGAGGTTGCGGCATGGACCTGCGGCGCCTAGGGTCGTTGCGTGATCGTGAACCACACCCGGCCCACGCCGCCCTGAGGGGCGCCGACCGCAAGACCCCGCCCGCGCGTCCCCAGGCGACGTGGGCCCGACCTGTCTCGCCCGATCGGCTCCTTCCCGAAATTTCACACATGTCCCTCTCCCGCCTTCGCGCCGAGTGGTCGCCGCATATCACGCGCGACCTCCTGGCCGGCACCGTCGTCGCGCTCGCCCTGATCCCGGAAGCCATCGCCTTCTCCATCATCGCCGGCGTCGATCCGAAGTTCGGCCTCTACGCCTCCTTCTGCATCGCGGTGATCACGGCCATCGCCGGCGGCCGCCCGGCCATGATCTCGGCCGCGACGGCGGCGATGGCGGTGGTCCTCGTCTCGCTCGTGCGCGATCACGGCATCGGCTTCATGCTGGCCGCGACGGTGCTGACGGGCGTGATCCAGTTCGCCGCTGGCCTCTTGCGGCTGGGCGACTTCATGCGCTTCGTCTCGCGCTCGGTGATCACGGGCTTCGTGAACGCGCTCGCCATCCTGATCTTCATGGCGCAGCTGCCTGAGCTCATCGGCCGCGGCTGGGGCACCTACGCCATGGTCGCGGGCAGCCTCGCCATCATCTACCTCCTGCCGCGGCTGACGAAGGCGGTCCCCTCGCCGCTCGTCGCCATCGTGGCGATGACGGCGCTGTGCCTGGGCTTCGGCCTCGATCTGCGGACGGTCGGCGACATGGGCGCGCTGCCCTCGGAATTCCCCGCCTTCGCCCTGCCCGACGTGCCGCTCACCCTCGAGACGCTGCGCATCATCCTGCCCTATTCGCTCACCCTCGCCATGGTCGGCCTGCTGGAGAGCCTGATGACGGCGGCCATCGTCGACGAGATGACCGATACGGGCTCCGACAAGAACCGCGAATGCCGCGGCCAGGGCATCGCGAACTTCGTCACCGGCTTCTTCGGCGGCATGGCCGGCTGCGCCATGATCGGCCAGTCGGTGATCAACGTTTCCTCCGGCGGGCGGGGCCGGCTGTCCTGCCTTTGGGCGGGGGCGCTGCTGCTCTTCCTCTGCGTGGTGCTGGGCCCCTGGGTCGCGCGGATCCCGATGGGCGCGCTGGTCGCCGTGATGGTCATGGTCTCGATCAACACCTTCCGCTGGGCCTCCTTGAAGAGCCTCGTGACGCATCCGACCAGTTCCAGCATCGTCATGGTCGCGACCGTCGCCACCGTCGTCTGGACGCATGACCTCGCGCAGGGCGTGCTGGTCGGCGTGGTCTTGAGCGGCCTGTTCTTCGCGCAGAAGGTGTCGCGCTTCTTCTCCGTGAGCTCGGAGCTGCGGGAGGGCGCGCGGCGCTATCGCGTCACCGGCCAGATCTTCTTCGCGACGGCCGAGGCCTTCATCGCCGGCTTCGACTTCCGCGAGGAACCGTCGCGCGTCGTGATCGATGTGCATGCCGCGCATTTCTGGGACCTGACGGCGGTGAATGCGCTGGACCGCGTGGTGCTGAAGTTCCGCCACCATGGCGTGCCGGTCGAGATCATCGGGCTGAACGAGGCGAGCCGCAGCCTGGTCGACCGGCTGGGCCTGCACGACAAGCCGGGCGCCATTCCCGGACCGGGACATTGAGGCCCTGTCCAGCCGCGGGTCGAAGCACGACATTCAGGGGGTGAGCATCACCACCATCGAACTTCCGACCGGCGCCCTGCGCCATGAGATCGACGTCGCGGCCGAAAGCCTGCCGGCCGTGGCGCCGGCGGCGCTGGAGATCGCCTGGGAGGTCGCGCGCTCGGCCGCCGCGGCCGGGCTGTGGGGCCCCGCGCGGCTGCTGGCCTTCGCCGACGGCGTCGAGATCGCGCTGAACGACCCCGATGCGGCGAGCTGGGCGGAAGCCATGTCGCGTCATTCCGGAGTCGATTCGCTGCCGGGGCTGGCGCTCTGCCTCCGGCTCCTCGCGCTGGTGGAGCTTCTGGGCCGTGCTTCCTGGACGCGGGGGATGTTCACGATCGGCCCGGATGGGGCGGAATTCCAGCCGGCGCTGCTCGCCGCGGCAGCCTGTGCACCTCTCGATGCGACGGGACGCTTCGACGAAGCGGCGATGCGTGCCATGTTGGCGCGCAGTCTTCCCAGGGCCGTCCCGCCCGCCTGACGAAAGCCGAACCATGTCGCGCGCCGCAGCCCTTCTCCTACCCCTTCTCCTCCTGTCCGCCTGTAACAACACGCCGCTCATCCGCCAGGCGGATCCCGGCGACTCCATCCGCACCAATCCGCAGGTCGCGCAGGCCTGCCGGGAGGAAACGGCGCGGCGCATCCAGCGCCAGGATCGCGGCCAGCTGATGCGCGAGGACGAACGCGACAGCCGCCTCGGCTCGGAAACCGTCTCGGCCAGCCAGGCCATGCAGACCGACCGCCTGGGCCGCCGCTTCCAGTTCGACCGCGAGGTGCAGGAATGCATCCGCGCCAATACCCAGGCCAGCATGCCGCAGCCTGCCCCCCGCAGCGCCCCGCCCCCCGCCGGAACCCGGCCGAGGTCCTGACCTGGGACCTTTCGGCGCGATCACTCGCGCCCTTTCCCATCGCGACGCCAGGATCTTCTTCACCGCGAGCCTGACAGCCTGGAGCGGGCTGTGGATGCACCGCATCGCGGTGATGTGGCTCGCCTGGGAGCTCAGCGGCTCCGCCTTCTGGGTCGGCATGGTCGCCTTCGCGGACCTGGCGCCGGCCGTCATCTTCAGCCCCATCGCCGGTGCCGTCGCCGACCGCATGGACCGCGTGAAGCTGACCATGATCGCCCAGCTGGCGGTCGCGGCCGCCGCCCTGTGCACCGCCACCCTGACGGCGACGGGCCATATCAGCGTGATGGCGCTGATCGCCTTCGAACTGATGGGCGGCATCGCCCAGAGCTTCGCCCAGCCCGCGCGGCAGGCCGTCATGCCCGGCCTGGTTCCCCGGGCGGACCTGCCGGCCGCCGTCGCCTGCAACTCGCTCTGCTTCAACGTGGCCCGCTTCCTCGGGCCCGCCGTCGCGGGGCCGATGGTCGCGGTCTGGGGCGTGGTGCCCGCCATCCTCTGCAACGTCGTGGCCTATACGGTCGCGACGCTGACGCTGCCGATGCTCCGGATCAATCCCATCCACCGGCGCGGCCATCCGCCGGAGGGTTCGCTGCTCTCCGAGATGCTGGAGGGCATCCGGTATGCCGCGGCCCATCCCGGGATCGGCCCCATCCTGACCTTCGCCGGCATCACCGCCATCCTATTGCGTGGCGTCCAGGAAGTGCTGCCGCCCTTCGTCGAGCGGCTGTTCCACCAGGGCCCCGGCGGCCTTGCCCTGCTGACGGGCGCGATCGGGGTGGGCGCGCTGATGAGCGGCATCATGGTCGCCTCGCGCGGGCGGCTGACGGGCACGACGCGCATCGCCGTCATGGCGGCGGCCGCGCAGGCGGTGGTGCTCGTGGCCTTCGTGGCGACGAGCTACTTCCCCTTCGCGGTGCTCTGCGGCGCGCTTTACGGCGCCTGTTCGAGCGCGCATGGCATCTCGACGCAGACGCTCGTGCAATCGGCCGCGCTGACCCGCATGCGCGGCAGGACGCTGGCACTCTGGGGCCTGATCACCCGGGCTTGCCCTGCCCTCGGCGCGCTCGTCCTGGGCCTGTCGGGCGAGGCCTTCGGCATGCGGCTGCCCACGCTCGCCGTCGCCTTCCTCGCCATGGGGGTTTCCGTCTGGGGCCTGATGCATATGCGCGCCTGGGCCAAACATCTTGAACATCCATCTGAAGCCGGAGGTACGTGATGCTCGACGCCGCGATTATCGGAATGGGCCGCTGGGGCCGCACGCTGGTCGACAGCGTGCAGGGAAAGAACGGCAGCGGCATCCGCTTCGTCGCCGGCTGCACCGGAACGCCGGACAAGGCCCGCGGCTACGCGGCAGAGAAGGGCATCACCCTGCATGACGGGCTGGAGCCCATCCTGGCCGATCGCTCCATCGGCGCGATCGTGCTGGCCACGCCGCACGCGCAGCATGCCGAGCAGGTGATCGCCGCCGCCGCGGCCGGCAAGCACGTCTTCGTCGAGAAGCCCTTCACGCTCACCCAGGCCAGTGCCCAGGCCGCGGTCGACGCCTGCCGGAAGGCGGGCGTGGTGATGGCGCTCGGCCACAACCGCCGCTTCCTGCCGGCGGTGGCCGAGATGAAGTCCATCCTCGCCTCCGGCAAGCTCGGCACGCTGCTGCATGTCGAGGGCCAGTTCAGCGGCCCCGGCGGCTTCACCTTCCAGCCGGGCGGCTGGCGTGCGGATCGTGCGGAAAGCCCGCTCGGCGGCATGGGCGGCATGGGCATCCACATGATCGACCTGATCATCAGCCTGGCCGGCCGCTTCCAGGATGTGCGGGTGCTGAGCAAGGCCCGCGTGCTGGACACGATCGACGACACGACGGCGATGCTCGCCACGCTAGAGAGCGGCGCCACCTGCACCTTCGCGACGCTCGGCGCCGCGACGCGCTACTGGCGCTGCGCGCTCTTCGGCTCGGACGGGCTGGTGGAGCTGCGCGGCCACGAGCAGCTCTTCTTCCGCGCCCGCGAGGGCGGGGAGGAATGGACGCGCGACTATCCCGTCACCGATATCGAGCGGGCCGAGCTGGAGGCCTTCGCGGCGGCCGTGGCCGGCGGGCCGGAATACCCCCTGCCCCTCGACGAGGCGATCCATGGCGTGGCCGTTTTCGAGACGATGATCGGGGCCGCCGCCTCGGGCAGCGCCTATGCGGTCCCGGCCTGAGCCGCTACACCACTGACCATCCTAAAGCAGGAGAAGAAGGAAGCGATGAGCAAGATCAACCGTACCGGCAGCAACCAGATCCTCAGCAGCGCGGTCGAGTACCACAACTTCGTCTTCTGTGCCGGCATCACCGCCGATGACCTGAGCCAGGACATCACCGGCCAGACCAAGCAGGTCGTCGCCAAGATCAACGCCCTGCTCGAGGCGAACGGCACCGACACGACGCGCCTCCTCCAGGCCCAGATCTGGCTGAAGGACATCCGCGACCGCGAGGCGATGAACAAGGTGTGGGTGGAGTGGCTGGGCGATGCCGGCCGTCCGGCGCGCGCCTGCGTGCAGGCCAACATGGCCGATCCGCGCCACCTGGTCGAGATTATGGTCACCGCCTGCAAGTAATCGGTATTCACAGAACAGTAATCTGCGAATATGACGAATGAGGGGCGCCGGGCATCACTGCCCGGCGCCCTTTTTCGTTGCGGCTTGCCTCGCCACCCCGCCCGTCGTTCCGGAATGTTGCTGGCGGCATCCGAGAATCACCTGGGAATCCCCTGTGGCAGATTTGCCGCAACACTGTGGCCCAGTATCGATCCGGGGTCGAAACTGGGATTTTCGTCCTGATTTTTCGTTTAGGTCAGGGTCTATATCAACGAATCACGGCAGGTTTCGCCATGTATCGCTTTCCGTGGTTGCGACCTGCGCCGGGGGCCTGGATACCCGGTTGCACGCCCCGCCGATTTTCTTTTTTGGGCACCGCACCAGGAGACGACTGCATGCGACTTCGGATCACCGTGATCGCCATGGGCCTCCTGCTTGTTGCTGCTCCTTTCGTTCCGCAAGCCGAAGCCGCCCGTGGTGACACCCGCTCCGAAGCGCGCAGCTCCGCCAATCAGTCCCCGCGCGGCGCCGCCCGCAACACCCGTCAGTCCCGTGCCCGCGCTGGCGGCGGTGGCGGGATCTCCTGCGTTCCCTACGCCCGCTCGATCACCGGCATGCAGATCTCCGGCAACGGCGGTGACTGGTGGGCTAATTCGGCCGGCCAGTATGCCCGCGGCCAGCGCCCGCAGGTCGGCTCGGTGCTTTCCTTCCGCAGCTCGGGCGGCATGCGCATGGGCCACGTGGCGGTCGTCTCCCGCATCGTCCAGCCCCGCATGATCGAGATCGACCACGCCAACTGGGGCGGCCCCGGCATCCGCCGCGGCACCGTGATGCGCAATGTCCGCGTGATGGACGTCTCGGACGACAATTCCTGGACCCGCGTGCGCGTGCAGGTGGGCTGGACCTCGGAGAATTTCGGCCGCGAGTATCCGACCGACGGCTTCATCCATAACCGCCCGGCCAGCAGCTATATGGCTGGCGTGGACGACATGGTCCGCCCCGTCACCTATTCGACCCGCACCACCATCAGCCACGGCGCCCGCGGCACGTCCCGCCAGGCCCAGGCCGCCCGCCCGGCGCGCACCCAGACCGCCAACCGCACCGCCGCCCGTCGCACCCAGGGCACCGCCGTCTCTGCCCGCACCGGCCAGCCGGTCCGCGTGGCCCAGGCGCCCCGCTCGCCTCGTTAACGATCAACCGCATCCACGGTTTCAAAACGCGATCGTCGGGCGACGATCGCGTTTTTGATTCGTGCTGAAGACGGGAACAGGGGCTGCCCAGATCGGATGGCCAAGGCAGCGGGACCGGACGGCCTGAACCATCCGGTCCCGCGAGCGATCGCTCAGGCCATCTCGGCCGAACGGTCCCAGAGATTGGGGACCTCGGCATTCGTATAGCCGGAGACGAAGCGCTTCCGCGCGCTCGTCTCGGGATTGAAGGTATGGCGCTCGATCGCGCCGATATTGCCGCCATAGACATGGATGGAGATGGACGGCTTGTCGGCCACCGCATTCTCCACCCAGTGGATGTCCTCCTCGCCGGAGCCGACACCCACCACCTCGCCGGGCTTGAGGTGATCCACCTCGCCCGTCCGCATGGGGCCACCCGGCTCCGGATGCATCGTCACGCTGACCTCGGAGCCGCGCAGCATGCCGACCAGGCCCCAGACCTTGTGGTTATGAACCGGCGTGCGCTGGCCGATGCCCCAGACGAAGCTGACGACGCTGAAGCGCTCGAGCGGGTCGCAGTGCAGGAGGTACTGCCGGTAGCTCGGACCGGGCTCGGCAAGGGCCGCCGGCAGCCAGTCGTCATGCGAGACGAGGCCGCGCAGCAGCGCGGCCCCCTCCTCCAGCCAGCGCTCCTCGGCCGGGTTTTCGCCGGCCAGCCTGGTCATGTCCTGGATGAAGCCGCGAAGGCGGGAGATGTTCGTCATGTTGGGCCGTCTCCAAGCGCCCGCTTCGCCACGGCAGCGAGGAAGCCGGAGGCGGCGGGCAATATTGCGTCGTTGAAGTCATACGACGGGTGGTGAAGCTCGCGGCCGCCCTCTGCGGGGCCATTGCCGATCCAGACGAAGGCGCCGGGCACCTCGTGCAGGAACCAGGAGAAGTCCTCGCCGGTCATGGCCGGCAGGAGGTCGCGGGTGACGCGGGTCACGGTCGCCGCCGCTTCCGCCGCGGTCTCGCGCTCGGCCGGATGATTGGCCGTGACGGGCACGCCCCGGTTGAAGTTGACCTTGGCCGTCAGGCCGAAGGCCAGGGCGATGCCCTGCGCGATCTCGTTCATGCGCGCCTCGATCAGGTCGCCCACCGCGGCGTCCAGCCAGCGGGCCGTGCCCTTCAGGATCGCGCGGGCCGGCACCTGGTTCTGCGCCTCGCCGACGGCGGCCATGGTGACGCTGACCACGCCGGCCTTCATCGGATCGACGTTGCGGCCGATGATCGACTGCAGGGCGACGATGGCATGACCGGCGCCCAGCATGGGGTCCTTGGTCATGTGCGGCAGGGCGGCGTGGCCGGCATGGCCGTCGAAGGTGATGTCGAAGCGCGCACCGGCGGCCATCACGGCGCTTTCATGCACGGCGATCGTGCCGGCCTCGAGGCTCGGCCAGTTGTGCCAGCCAAAGATGCGATCCATCGGGAAGCGCTTGAACAGCCCGTCGGCGATCATCTTGCGGGCGCCGTTGCCGCCCTCTTCCGCCGGCTGGAAGACCAGCTGGACCGTGCCCGCCCAGGACTTGTCGGCCTGGAGCAGCGCCGCGGCACCCAGCAGGGCGGCCGTGTGGCCGTCATGCCCGCAGGCATGCATCACGCCCGGCTTGCGGCTGCGATGCGGCAGGGTCTCGTCCGCCTCCTGGATCGGCAGGGCGTCCATGTCGGCGCGCAGGCCGACGCTCCGGTTGCCGCCGACGCCGCTGGCCTCCCGCCGCAGCGTGGCGACGACGCCGTGGCCGCCCACATCGGTCGCGATCTCGGTGACGCCGAGAGACTTCAGCTTCTCGACCACGAAGGCGGCTGTCTCGCCCTCATCCAGCGTGAGGCCGGGGTTTGCGTGGAGGTGGCGGCGCCAACCGGTGACGGTTGTATGAAGGTCTTGATCCATGGCTGGGGAGCCTAGGACGAATTGAATCGGTGGGGTATCCAATCGGCGTGACGATTTTTGATCCAAGTCTTGTGGGGCGAGGATCGATCTCGATACTATGATGTCGTGTCGATAGATGTACCGCCTCAGGGTTGTATCTTCGCAGTATTGAGGCAGGCAACGGGGCTGAATATATGAAATTCGCCGATATCGGGCAGCAATTGCGGGCCTATCGGATGGAATCGGGGATGCGCGCCGAAGAAATCGCCGCGCGACTCGGCGTTTCGCGGGCTGCCCTGTACCGCTACGAGAAGGGCGAGGTCATCAAGCTCGAGACCATTCGCCGTCTCGCCGAACTCCTCAAGGTCTCGCCGCTGTCATTGCTCGGCATCGGCATCGAGTATTTCGCCCGACCCGCCGCCTTCCAGGAACGCCTGCGCGGCCTCGAGGAGCAGGCCGACCAGATCCTCCTCGTCGGCGGCGCCTATTGCTGGCCCCTGACGGGCGAAGCGATGGAGGGCGCCGTGGCGGAAGCCTGGACTCAGTCCGTCCCGGCCGGCCCCGAGCGCGCCGCCGCCATCTCCCAGGTCGAACAGGGTCTTGGCGCCCTGACCTCGCGCAAGCGGCTCTATGCCCAGAAGCGGCCGACCATCATCGCCGTGCTGGGCGAGGCCGCCCTGCGGACCCTGCTGACCGAGGGCGTGGGCGCCGGCCTTCCCGTCCCGGAGGCGACGCGCGCCCGGGCCCGCATAGCCGCCCAGCAGGAGGCGGAGGCAATGGCCGTGTTGATGGAAAGCGTGCCGATCGGCCTCCAGCTCGGCTTGGCGACCGGCCCCCAGCCTTCCGCGCCGTTCATGGTCCTGCGCGGGCGGGAGCGCGCGCATGTCGTGACGGCGCCCATACCGGCCGACACGCCTCCTTCCGTCTCCTCGGGCGTCGCCGGCATCACCGCCGCCGAGGAAGCCGTCGCCATCCACCAGCGCGTGGCCGAGGCCATGTGGCGCGATTCCATCAAGGGCGCGGAAGCGGCCGCGCGCGTGCGGGAGCTGATCAGCGCCAGCCTCGGCTGAGCCGGCGCGGGGCTCAGAGCCCCGCCAGCACCGCGGCGGGTCGGGCCTGCTGAAGGAAATCCAGCAGGCCGGCCGGCGTCAGGGGCCATAGCCCGTTGAACGGCGTCGTCACGTCGTAGGCGAAATAGACCACCACGCCGGTGAAGCCGGAGAAGGCCGCGACCAGCAGCTCGGTCGAGCGGCGCGCCGGATAGGGCGCGAGGCAGGCGCAGATGACCATCAGCCCGGCGATCGAGGTGAACCAGAAGACCGGATGCGGCGCGGCATGGGCGTCCGAGCCTCGCCGCTGCCGCTGCTCCTCCAGCTTCCAGGTGTTTTCCAGCATTCGCGCATGGATGAGGTTCTGCCGCCGGTCCCGCGGCTCCAGGGCCAGCACGGATTCGAGCAGCACGCGCCAGCTGGTCCAGGCCTGCTCGCTGAGCCGCCCGCGCGCCGCGAGCTCCGGCCAGTCGCCATGGACGACGTCGCGCGCATAGCGGACCACGAGCTGCCGCGCCGGCAAGGTCACTGCCTCGTTGAACCGCTCCAGGTCGTAGAAGACATTGGCCACCGTCACGGCCTCCTCGGCCACGAGCTGGCGCGCATGCATCTCGTTCTGCTTCACCTCGGTGAAGGCGAGCGCCACGATCAGCGCGTGCAGGATGCCGATGCGGACGATGATGACCGAGGTGAGGTCCATCCCGTCCCGGTCGGTGGCCGGCCAGAAACGGTGCGACAGGCGGTAGATCGCGACGCCGAGGCCAGCGGCAAAGACAATGGCGCCGATGGCCAGGAGCACGGGAAGCAGCATCAGGCGAAGCCTGCCTCCCGGGAAAGCCGGGGCGCAAGCCGAAACACGTGGGGCGGTATCGGATCGGCCGGCGGGCTCAGCCTCGCGCCAGCGGATGGTGCTCCTCGACCACCGCGCGCAGCCGCTCCTCGAGGACGCGCGTGTAGATCTGCGTCGTCGCGATATCGGCGTGGCCAAGCAGGGTCTGCAGCGCCCGCAGGTCGGCGCCCCGCGAAAGGAGATGCGTCGCGAAGGAATGGCGCAGCACGTGCGGGCTCACCTTGGCGGGGTCCAGCCCCCCGGCCAGCGCCGCCTGCTTCAGCAGCAGCCCCACGCCCTGGCGCGTCAGATGGCCATTGGCGCCGCGCGAGGGCAGCAGCCATTTCCGCGCGGTCACCCTGCCCTTCCCCAGCGGCTTCAGCGTGGCCTGTGCCGCGGCGGCCGCCTCCCGCGCCCGGCGCGAGATCGGAACCAGTCGCTCCTTCTGGCCCTTGCCGCGCACGGTCACCAGCGGCTCCTCCGCGCGCAGCATGCCGGCCGGCAGCGTGACCAGCTCCGTCACGCGCAGACCCGAAGCGTAAAGCAGCTCGATGGCGGCGGTCGCGATGGCGGATTGCGCCGTGGGCAGCTTCGACGCGCCCTCGATGAGCTGCGCGATGTCGGCCTCGCTCAACGCCTTGGGAAGCGAGGCCGGCGCCTTGGGGCTGTCGAGCAGCTCGGTCGGGTCGTCGGTGCGCAGGCCCTCGCGGGCGATGAAGCGATAGAATTGCCGCAGCGACGAAAGCCGCCGCGCCTGGGTGCGCGCCGAGAAGCCCGCCTGGGTCGCGAGCCAGGCGCGCAGCTCGTCGGGCCCCGCCTTCTCGGCCCCCGCGCCGAGATATCCGAGCGCGTCGACCAGGTCGGCCCGATAGGCGAGCAGGGTATTGGGAGAGGCGCCGCGTTCGGCGGACATCATCTCCAGGAAGGATTCGAGATAGGGGCTCACCGCACCTGGAAGCGGTCGTTGGGCAGGGTCCGTTCAACCGGCACCGTGTTCACCGCGGGCGGGAAGGCGCCGAGCGCCAGCAGCCCGAGCCCGCCGATCACGACAAGGATGAAGAGAAGAGTGAGAAGCGGCCGTCGGAACATGGAGTAAGGCGTCCCCTCGCGCTGATGGGAGGCTGTGCTACCTTTGCGGACCGTGTCACGCAACCTCGCCCAGCCCGAAACCGCTTCCAGCATCCCGCAACGCCAGCCGAAGGGCAGCGTCGTGCTCGTCGGCATGCCCGGCGCCGGAAAGTCCTCCATCGGCCGCCGCCTGGCCGCCCATTGGGGCATCCCCTTCCGCGACGCCGATACCGAGATCGAGGCGGCCGCGGGCATTCCCATCTCCGAGATCTTCGCACGCTACGGCGAGGCGCATTTCCGCGAGGGGGAAAGGCGCGTCATTTCGCGCCTGCTGAACGGGTCCGAGCCGCTGGTGCTGGCCACCGGCGGCGGCGCCTTCGCCGATTCGAGCACGCGCTGCGTCGTGCGCGAATCGGGGGCGACCTCCGTTTGGCTGAAATGCCGGCTTTCCACTCTCCTGCGCCGTGTCGTCGGCCGGGACCACCGGCCGATGTTCGTGAATGCCGATCCGCGCGAGGTGCTGGAGCGCCTGATGACCGCGCGCCACCCCGCCTATGCTGAGGCCGATGTGACCCTTCTCTGTTCCGACGAACATCCCGACGTGACCACCCGCCGCGCGGCCGACGCCATCGCGGCCCATCGGCCGCCCGAGCGCCTGCGCGTCGCGCTCTCGCAGAAGGCCTACGACATCGTGATCGGCGAGGGCGTGCTGCGACGCGCCGGCGCCGAGATGGCGCAGCGGCTGGAGGGCCGGCGCGTCGTCATCGTCAGCGACCAGTCCGTGGCGCCGCTGCACCTGCCCACGCTGCGCGAATCACTGGCCGATGCGGGCTTCACCGTGGCGGCGGAAATCCTCGTGCCGCCGGGCGAGGCCAGTAAATCCTTCCAGCATTTCGAGCGCGTGGTGGACCAGACCCTTTCCGCCAAGGCCGATCGGCGGCTGGCGGTGCTGGCGCTGGGCGGCGGCGTCGTCGGCGACCTGGCGGGCTACGCGGCCGCCTCGGTGCTGCGCGGCCTGCCCTTCGTGCAGTGCCCGACCACCCTGCTCGCCCAGGTCGACAGCTCGGTCGGCGGCAAGACGGGCATCAACACCTCGCAGGGCAAGAACCTGGTCGGCGCCTTCCATCAGCCGAAGCTGGTGCTGGCCGATACCTCCGTGCTGCGCACGCTGCCGATCCGCGAGCTGCGCGCCGGCTGGGCCGAGGTCGCTAAGCATGGACTGCTGCAGGGCCCGCTCTGGGACTGGTGCGAGACGGACGGGCCGCGCGCGATGAAGGGCGATCCCGAGGCGCTGGCCCATGCGGTGCTGGAAAGCTGCAAGCTGAAATCCGCCGTCGTTACCGAGGACGAGTTCGAGACCAAGGCCGAGGGCGGCCGGGCCCTGCTCAACCTGGGCCACACCTTCGGCCACGCGCTGGAGGCTGAGTGCGGCTATAGCGGCCAGCTGCTGCATGGCGAGGCGGTGGCGATCGGCCTCGGTCTCGCGACCGAGCTTTCCGCGCGCCTCGGGCTCTGCTCGCAGGAGATGCCGGGCCGGGTGCGCGAGCATCTGCGCGAGGTCGGCCTGCCGGTGCGGATCGCCGACCTGCCTCGCCGCTTCTCCATCGGCCGGCTGATGGCGCGCATGCGCGCGGACAAGAAGGCCCGGGACGGCGCGATGCGCTTCGTGCTGCTGCGCGCGCCCGGCGATGTATTCACCGAGAGCGGGGTGTCCGAAGAGATGGTCCGCACGCTGCTCACCGACGAAGGATGCGCCCCATGAGCGAAAAGAATCTCCAGGTCCTGCTGCGCCGGCGCCCCGTGGGCGAACCGGTGGCCGACGATTTCGAGATCGTGGAGACGGCCGTGCCGTCCCCCGGCCCGGGTGAGGTGCTGGTGCGCGCGCGCTTCCTCAGCCTCGACCCCTATATGCGCGGCCGGATGAGCGACGCGAAGAGCTATTCAAAGCCCGTCGAGCTCGGCGCGGTGATGGAGGGCATGACGGTCGGCGAGGTCGTGGCCTCCAACCATCCGGACTTCAAGGCCGGCGACACGGTGATGGGCGGCTATGGCTGGCAGCGCTTCTGCGCCGTCGAGGCCGCGCGCCTGCGCAAGGTGGATCCGGCGGAGGCGCCGCTCTCGGCCAATCTCGGCGTGCTCGGCATGCCGGGGCTGACGGCCTGGTACGGGCTGGAGGAGATCGGCGAGCCGAAGGCGGGCGAGACGGTCGTCATCAGCGCGGCCTCCGGCGCGGTGGGCCAGGTGGCCGGCCAGATCGCCAAGGCGCGCGGCGCGCGCGTGATCGGCATCGCCGGCGGCGCGGCGAAATGCGCCTTCGTGAAGGACGAGCTCGGCTTCGACGCCTGCCTCGACCATCGCGGCGACCTCGATGCGCAGCTCGACGCTGCCTGCCCCGAGGGCATCGACGTCTATTGGGAGAATGTCGGCGGCCATGTGCAGGAAGCGGTCTTCCCGCGCTTCCGCGACTTCGGGCGCATGGTGATGTGCGGCATGATCGCGCAGTACAACCAGGCCCCGGGCGCCGACGCGAAGGGCGCGCCTGCCGGGCCGAATCTCGGCCCCGTGGTGCGCAAGCGGCTGCGCATCCAGGGCTTCATCGTCAGCGACAAGGGCTGGCAGCTCTACCCGCAGTTCCGCGCCGAGGTGCTGGGGCTGATGAAGAGCAAGAAGCTCGTCTGGAAGGAGGACGTGGTGCAGGGTCTCCCGAACGCGCCGGAAGCCTTCATCGGCCTGCTGAAGGGGAAGAACTTCGGCAAGCTCGTCATCGCCATCGACTGAGCCGGCGGCGCGGCCCCGGCCTCAGGCCGAGAGCCGCGCCATCGTTTCCGGATAGGCGAAGATGCCGGGGCTGCCCCCGGTATGGATCCACACGACGGGACCGCCGGCCGCGAAGCGCCCTGCCCGCGCCAGGCCGATCAGCCCGGCCATGCCCTTGCCCGAATAGACGGGGTCGAGGGCCAGCGCTTCCAGCCGCGCGGCGAGGCGGATCGCCTCCTCGGTCGTCGCATCGGCCTGGCCATAGGCGCCGGCGCTCCAGCCCACCGCCACCTCGACCAGCTCGTCCGACCAGCGATCCCCCACGCCGAGCAGCCCCGCCGCCTCGCGCCCCACGCGGCAGACGTCTGCCTCCACGCGCTCCGGCTGGGCGTCCACGTCGATGCCGATGACGCGCGCCGGATGGCCCAGCGCCAGCAGGCCGGCCACGAGCCCGGCCTGGGTGCCGGCGCTGCCGCTGCCATGGACGATCCAGGCGACGTCGGGGCAGTCGCGCACGATCTCCTCGGCGGCGAGGACATAGCCCATCGCTCCTAGCGCGTCCGAGGCGCCATAGGGCACGAGGTAGGGCCGGCGCCCCGCCGCGCGCAGCTCCTCGACGATCAGGCGCAGCCGCCGGTTGCGGTCCTCGTCCCAGGGAATGTCGTGGATGACGGCGCCGTAAAGCCGGTCCAGCAGGATATTGCCGGTTTCCTCGTAACCCGGCTCCGTGCGCGCGAGGCGCCCGCGCATGATGCCGAGATGGCATTCGATGCCGAGCTTCGCGCAGGCCGCCGCCACCTGCCGCGCCGTGTTGGACTGCACGACCCCGCCGCAGACGACGCAATCCGCCTCGGCCGCCAGCGCCGCCGCGAGATCGAATTCCAGCTTGCGCACCTTGTTGCCGCCGAGGCCGAGGCCCGTGGTGTCGTCGCGCTTCACGTGCAGCCCGGCGAGGCCGAGATGGGCGCCGAGGCGCGGCATGGCCTCCATCCGCGTCGGCAGATGCGCGAGGGGCACACGGGGCAATTCGCGCAGCCGGGCCAGGGCGTCGCTCATGCCGCGGTCGCCCGGCGCAGCGCGGCCCGGGCCAGCAGCCGCGTGGAATCCAGTGTCGGCAGCGGCGAGTTCGTATCGTCCATGATGAGCGGAATCTCCGTGCAGCCCAGCACCACCGCGTCGCAGCCCTCGCCCTTCATGCGCGCCATCACCTGCTGGAAATACGGAACCTGCCCGGCCGTGAAGCGCGAGCGCACCAGCTCCTCCATGATGATCCGGCCGATCTCGTCGCGCTCCGCGTCGAGGGGGCGCCGATACTCCAGCCCGCGCGCGGAAAACGCCTCGGGATAGACCGCGCTGTCGACCAGCCAGGTCGTCCCGGTGATGCCGATGCGGGAGAATTCGCGCCGCGCCGCTTCCTCGGCCACGACCTCGGCGATGTGCAGCCAGGGCAGCGGGGAGCGTGGCCGAACGAAGCCCATCGCCTGATGGATGGTGTTGTCCGGGCAGATGAGGAAATCGGCGCCCGCGCGCGCCAGCTTCTCCGCCGAGGAGAGCATCAGCCGCCCCACGCCCTCGAGGTCGCCGGCCTCCAGCGCCGTCACGTAATCGGCCAGGGAATGCGTGTGCAGGGAGACCTCGGGATGCCCATGCGGCCCGAAGAACTCGGCGCCCTCGACGCAGATGGTGCGGTAGCAGAGCGCCGCGCCCTCGGCCGAGCAGCCCACGATTCCGATATGACCCGCCATCCTGTCTTCCCCCGTAGCGCCGGCGCGGCCTAGCCTGCCGGCATGCCTGGATCCCGCCTTCCCTACTTTCCGGAATCCGGCGGCCATCACAAGCCGAATGGCCCCTGAGGGTGCGGCGCGCCACCATCATCGCCGACGTGAACGAGCCCGGCGAGGCCAAGGCCGCGGAAGCCTGGCTGGCGGCGGCGGAAGGCCGCCTTACCCATGTCTCGGATCAGCTGGGCTGCGGCTGCTGCGTCCTCATCTGGGACATCGAAGGACCGGACGAGGTCATCGCGACGCTGCCCGAAAGCTTGCGCGGCTACAGCGCCTGGGATCCCTTCCCCCTGCCGGAGAAGACCGGCCTACTGTCGCGCCTCTGCCGTTTCCTCCGGCGCTGAAGGGCGGGCCTCAACCCGGCCGACGCGCCGACAGGGCCTCGCGCAGCGCGCGCGTCTCCGCCTCCAGCGCCGCCAGCCGCTCGCCCACCGGGTCGACCAGGGTCGCCGGCAGGCCATAGCCCGCCGTGCGCGGTGCCCCGGGCCCGCTCGGCCGCGCGGGGATGCCGGTCACCGTCACGCCGTCGGGCACCGAGGCCACCGCCACCGCATTGGCCCCGACCCGCGCCCCGCGACCGACCGTGATCGGCCCCAGCACCTGCGCGCCCGCGCCGATCACCGCGCCGTCCAGCACGTCCGGATGGCGCTTGCCGGGCTTCAGCGAGAGGCCGCCCAGCGTCACGCCGTGATAGATGGTCACGTCGTCGCCGACGGTCGCGGTCTCGCCGATCACCACGCCCATGCCATGGTCGATGAAGAGCCGCCGCCCGATGCGCGCGCCCGGGTGGATCTCGATCCCCGTCAGCATGCGCCCGAGATGGGAGAAGAAGCGCCCCCATCCGCGCAGGCCCCAGCTCCAGAGCCGATGCGCCACCCGATGCCAAAGCACGGCATGCAGGCCGGGATAGGAGAAGATCACCTCGGGCCAGGAGGGCCGCGCCGGGTCACGCTCCCGGATGGAGCGGCCCAGCTCGACGATCTCCAGGCTCACGCCAGCCAGGGCGGAACGGGCAGGCCCTTGCCGCGCAGGAACTCCGGATTGAACAGCTTCGACTGATAGCGCGCGCCGCCGTCGCAAAGGATGGTCACGATGCGGTGGCCAGGGCCCAGCTCGCGCGCCAGCTTCACGGCCGCCGCCACGTTGATGCCGGCGCTGCCGCCGACGCAGAGGCCTTCGTTCAGCGTCAGGTCGAAGATCTGCTCGAGCGCTTCCTCGTCCGTCACCTGCAGCGCATCGTCGATCGGCGCGCCCAGCAGGTTCTCCGGCACGCGGGACTGGCCGATGCCCTCGGTGACGGAGCCGCCCTCGCTCATCACCGGCGTGCCGGTCTTCTTCCAGGAATACAGCGCGGAACCGAGCGGATCGGCCAGCACGATGCGCGTGGTGGGATCGGCCTCCTTCAGCGCGAAGGCGACGCCGGCCAGCGTGCCGCCGGTGCCGCAGGCGCAGGTGAAGGCGTCCACCCGGCCGCCGGCCTGGCGCAGGATCTCGGCGCCCGTGGTCTGCCGGTGGCCCTCGCGATTGTCGAGATTGTCGAACTGGTTCGCCCAGACGGCGCTGCCGGGCTTCTCGGCATTCAGCTCCTCGGCGAGGCGGCGCGAGACATGCACGTAGTTGCCCGGGTCCTTGTACGGCTTGGCCGGGATGAGCCGAAGGTCCGCGCCGATCATGCGCAGGAAGTCGATCTTCTCTTGGCTCTGGGTCTCCGGCATCACGATGATGCTGCGATAGCCGAGCGCATTGCCCACCAGCGTGAGGCCGATGCCCGTATTGCCGGCCGTGCCCTCCACGATGACCCCTCCAGGCTTCAGCTGCCCCTTGGCGATGGCGCCCTCGATGATGGCGAGGCCGGCGCGGTCCTTCACGGAACCGCCGGGGTTCATGAATTCCGCTTTGCCCAGGATCTCACAGCCCGTGGCCGCGCTCGCGCGCGCCAGGCGGATGAGGGGCGTTTCGCCGATGGAGCCGAGCAGGCCGCGGGCGGGAGAGCTGTGGATCGCGTTCATGTCGCCAGGATATCAGCCCCACGAAAACGTGAAACAGATAGCTTGTCCGCAGCAATGCGTGCCGCGCAGAGGGACAATGCAAAATGCCGCGGGGCATCCACGCCAATTCTACATTGACGTTTCGAATCGATCAATTCATATCACCATACATGATCGTATTTCAACAAGGCAGTCATGCGCGATGTCGCGGGGATATTTGCGCCCCGGTCTGAACAATAGCCTTGGAGAATACCACGATGAATCGCCGTCAATTTCTTGCCGCCCCCGCTGCCACCGCCCTCGCCACCCCTGCCCTGGCGCAAAGCGAGCGCCCCATCCGCCTGGTCGTCCCCGTCGCCGCGGGCGGCAGCCAGGACGTTGTCGGCCGTCTGGTCGCGCGCCATCTGGGCCCGCTGCTGGGCACGCAGATCGTCGTCGAGAACCATCCCGGCGCCGGCAGCAATATCGGCTACGAGCTCGTCGCCCGCTCGCGGGCGGATGGGCTGACGCTGCTGGGCGGGTCGGACAGCCTCTCGATCAACAAGTCGCTCTTCCGTCGCCTGTCCTTCGACCCGGTGGAGGATTTCGCGCCCATCGCCCAGGCGACCTCGGTGCCGCAGATCCTGGTGGTGCGCGCGGATTTCCCGGCCACCACCTTCGCCCAGTTCGTCGAGCTGAGCCGCAACGCGCCCACCGCGATCGGCACGCCAGGCAATGGCAGCCTCTCCCACCTGCTGACCGAATTGGCCAAGCAGGCGACGGAGACCAACTGGACCCATGCCCCCTATCGCGGCGGCGCGCTGGCCGTGAACGACCTGCTGGGCGGCTCGCTGCAGGGCGTCATGATCAATATCGGCGCGGTGGCGCAGCATGTGCAGGCCGGCCGGCTCCGGGGCCTCGCCGTCTCGACGGGCAGCCGCACCCAGGCGCTACCCGAGGTGCCGACGCTGATCGAGGCCGGGCTCAGCGGCGTGGATGTGGCGGGCTGGCACGGGATCGTCGCGCCCAAGGGCACGCCCACCGAAATCGTCACCCGCATCAACCAGGCCGTCAGCCAGGTCCTGGCCCAGGCTGAGGTGCGCGAGCGCCTGTCGGCGCTGGGGATTGATCCCGTCATCGCGGATGCCAATGCGCTGGCCGTGAAGATCCGCGAGGATGCCGAGCGCTGGGCACCGGTCATCCAGCGCATCGGCATGCAGGCTGACTGACCCTCGGAGCGTTTTCCGGCCGGACGGAAACGCCCGGCATCAGGAAATGCGTTCTGCCTAGCGGCAGGTAACCCGCACCACCTCGGCCAGTTCGTTGCCGCGCAGCGGCGTCTGGTTCGGCTGGATCACCTGCTGGCCGAGAGGGACCACCACCATCGCGCCCGGCGGCAGGTGACGGAGCCTGGGCGTCGGGCGGCCGAGGAAGGGCGCCGTCACCACGATCGAGAAGCTCTGGTCCCGCCCCGACCTGTTGCGGAGCCTGACCGAATGGACGGCGCGTCCCGTGCCGTCAGGGTCCGGCTGCGTGTGGAACTGCACGGCCTGCAGCGCGCCGGCACAATAGGTCGCCACCTGCGCATGCGCCGGCATCGCTGCGGCAAGCACCGATCCGGCCAGGACGACGAAGCGGAACATCGATGGGGATTCCCGGAAGAAGCGGACCATGGCGGCTGAATTCGAGCCGCGTTCCTAAGGTCGGTTCATCCTCGCCGGAAGCTCCCGCATGGTGAAACAATCTTCACGACCGACCCGCCTCAGAGGCAGGCCAGGCGGGTCATCTGCGCGATCTGATCGCCCCGCATCGGCGCGACGCCGGGCATGTTCGGCGTGTAGCCCAGGGCGACGGTCCTGCTTCCGCCGGCCAGGAGCGTCTGCGTCGCCGGGGCCGGGCGGCCGATGAAGCTGCCGGTGACGACCAGCCGGAAGTCCTGGCTGCGCTCCTGCGTGTTCCGCAGCAGCACCGAATAGCTGGCCCTGCCGCCAGGACCCGGCACGACCCGGGTGGCGAAGCGCTCGGCCACGATGCGCCCGCCGCAATAGCTCGCTTCCAGGGCCTGCGCCGGCGGCGCCGAAAGGATCGCGAGGCCGAAGCCCGCGAGCCCGATGGATCTGAGCATCCTGGAATCCTTCGCCGTCCCATCGCGGCCGGCCCAGGACATACTCCCCTTCGGCGGCTTCGGCGATTACCGGAAGAGAGGCGCCCGCTTCGCTTCCTCGATCGTCGTCAGCCCCGCCTGCCCCATCGAGCTGCGCAGCTCCTCCCGGAAGGAGGCGGTCGCATGGTCGCCGCCCGCCTCGCCGATCGCGGCCACCGACCACAGGAAGGCCCGCGCGGCGAAGGTGAAGTCGGCACCGCTCGCCAGCGCCCGCAACACGTCGAGCCCCGAGCGGATCGATCCGTCGTAGAGGACCTTGGCCCGCCCACCCACGCGCTCCACGATCGCGGGCAGCACGTCGATGGAGGCTGGGGCCGCATCGAACTGGCGGCCGCCATGGTTGGAGACCAGCACGCCGTCGCAGCCGATCTCCACCGCGCGCTCGGCGTCATCGGGGTGCATGATCCCCTTCACCACCATCGCGCGCGGCCAGATCTCGCGCAGCCGCGCGATCCATTCCCAGGTGATGGCCTGGCCCATCTGCCGCTGCCCGAAGGCCGCGATGTCGAAGATCGACGAGCCCTCGGGCACGTATTGCCGCAGCGTCTCGAAGGCGGGGCGGCCGCGCCGCAGCGTCTCGATCGCCCATTGCGGCGAGAGCGCG
The DNA here is from genome assembly GCF_018413645.1 of Roseococcus pinisoli. GTDB lineage: Bacteria > Pseudomonadota > Alphaproteobacteria > Acetobacterales > Acetobacteraceae > Roseococcus > Roseococcus pinisoli. The sequence continues at coordinate 278,442 of NZ_JAHCDA010000002.1, read as the reverse complement.
ATGTCGCGCAGCGTGCGGGCGCGCCAGCGGAAGGGCACCTCCAGGCCGTTGGCGATGTCGCCCACGCGCTTCGGGCGGCAGGGCACGTCCAGCGTCACCACCAGCACCTTCGCCCCCACGGCCTCCGCGCGCCGCACCATGTCGAAGGAGCGCCGGTGTTCCTCGGCCGGCATGGGGTAGAGCTGGAACCAATAGGCGTCGGGCGCGATCCGGCCGAAGGTCTCGATGCTCTCATTCGCGACGGTGGAGCCGATATAGGCCAGCCCCGCCTTCTGCGCCGCGCGGGCCAGGATATCGCCCGTGCCGGGCCAGACCACGCCGGGATTGCCCATGGGCGCGACGCCGACCGGCATGGCGTAATCCTGGCCGAAGAGCGTGACGCGCGTGTCGATGGCCGAGACGTCCAGGCCGTAGCGCGGCAGGATCTGCACCGCATCCATCGCCTCGCGGTTGCGCACCACGTTGGGCGCGCCGTGGCCGACGCCGCCGGCGGCATAGTCATAGGCGAAGCGCGGCACGCGCTGCCGCGCCCGCTGCTCCATGACGTCGTAATGCGGGAAGAGCCGGCGCAGGCGCAGCCCGGCCTCGTCCAGCGCCGGCACGGGCGGAAGCTGCGCCGCAGGACGCAGGCCCTCATGGGCGTCGGGCATGGACATCTCCTTTCCGGCCGTCAGAATCGCGGCTCGTGTTCTGAAATTGCCATACGATCTCCGCCCCGGCGGCGGAAGCGGGCGAAGCGGGCCGGGGGAAAGAGACGTTGGACCTGAAGCAGTTGAGAAGCTTCCTCGCAGTGGCCGAGGAAGGCAATTTCGCGCGTGCCGCCCATCGCCTGAATATCGCGGCCCCGCCCCTCACGCGCCGCATCCAGGAGCTCGAGGCCGAGATCGGCGCCGCGCTCTTCCTGCGCACCACGCGCCACGTCGAGCTGACGCCCGCGGGGCGCGCGCTGCAGGAGGCCCTGCCCGCCGTCTTCGCGGCACTCGATGAGGGCATCAGGGCGGCGCGGCGCCATGCCCGCGGCGACGCGGGCACGCTGGCGATCGGCTATACCGGCCATGCCAGCGCCCATAGTCTGCCGCGCCTGATCCGCGCCTTCCGCCAGTCCCGGCCGGAAGTGCGCGTCGATATCCACGGCCCCGGCGTCCAGGGCGACTTGCTGAAGGAATTGCGTTCGCGCCGCCTCGATGCGGCGCTGTGCTTCCTGCCCGTCGAGGGCGATGACCTGGAATGCCGTGACTTCGTGGAAAGCGAGCTCGCGATCGTGCTGTCCGATCTGCATCCCCTCGCCCAGGCGGCCAACCTGACGGTCGCGGACCTGGCCGGCGAGCCCTTCGTCGCGCTTCCGCGCGATCAGGGCTTCTACCTGCGCAAGGCGATGGATCTCGAATGCCGGCACGCGGGCTTCATTCCGAACATCGTGGAGGAATCGACCGAGCCCAAGACGCTGCTTTGCCTCGTCGCGGGTGGCACCGGCGTGGCCATCATGCCGCGCCAGGACGAGCGGCTGGAATTCCAGGGCGTCGTCTTCAGGCCGCTTCCCCCGGACCGGCCCGGGCTGCGCCACGGCCTGGTCTGGAGGAAGTCGGCGGAGAACCCCGCGCTGGTGCCATTGCTCGCCGTCGCGGAGTCCCTTTAGCGGACGTTCAGTTCACCCGCAGGTTGAACTGTTCCACGAGGCGGCCGAAGCGCTCGTATTCCGCGGCGTGGAAGGCGCTGAACTCGGCGCGGCCGCGGGCCTGGATGGGCATGTCCATGCGCCGCAGCCCCTCGACCACGGCCGGCGCGGCCATCGTCCTGAGGCAGCCTTCGGAAATGCGGTCGACAATCGCATCCGGCGTGCCGGCCGGCAGGTAGATGCCGGACCAGATCGTGAAGACGAGGTCGTGGCCCAGCTCACGCATCGTGGGCGTGTCCGGGAATTCCGGCCGCCGGGTCTCGCTGAAGACGGCGATCGGGTGGAGGTGATACTGGCGAACGAGGTTGCCCTGGTCGGTGAAGAGCTGCACCTGGTTCGCCGCCAGAGCCTGCATCACCTCGCCCGAACCGCGGAACGGGATGTGGTTCATCGAGATCCCGGTCATCCGCTCCAGCGACACCATGGTGATGTGCGGCGTGCCGCCCGGACCGGTGCTGGCATAGGGGAAGGCGCCCGCATCCTGGCGCGCGCGCGCCACGACGTCCTGCAGGGTCCGCAGCCCGGAATTCTGCGGCGTCATCATGACCACGAGGGCCGCGGAGGTCTGGCAGACCGGGATGAACTGGTCCTGCCGGAAGGGCGCGCCACGGGTGTGCGGCGTCAGCACCAGCGAGGTGCCGGTGGTGAACAGGATCGTCGTCCCGTCGGGGCGGGAGCGCGCCATCTCCATCGCGCCCACGGTGCCATTGGCGCCGGCCGAATTCTTGATGACCACCGTGGCGCCGAGCGCCGCAGAAAGCTCAGGCTGCACGAGGCGCGCCATCAGGTCCGTCGCACCACCCGGCGGATAGGGCACGATCATCGTGACGGGCGACTGCGCCTGCGCCACCTGGGTGAGCGGGCCAGGCCCTGCGATTCCCATCACCATGCCGAAGGCCACCAGGCCCGCGGTCATCCTCAACTTGCGCATGCGCGCTTTCCTCCCGTCATACTAACGTCTTGTAATCAGAGGCGCGTGCTCGCGTGATTCCCAGCCCCGGTCCATTTCTTTTCCGGTAACGCTTCTTACCGCCGCCGCCTGCGCAAGCGTTGCGACGCCGATCTGTTTCTTGCGCGCAACTTCAGGGATCGTAACGTATTGGGAAGAAGGGCCCGCCCCACGGAGATTTTCCCATGAGCAACAGCGGCATCGTTGCCGGCAGTCCCCACGAGATGCGCCAGCGCATCCGCGCCATCGTCGGCGCGGCTTCCGGCAATCTCGTGGAGTGGTACGACTTCTACGCCTATGCCTTCACCGCGCTCTATTTCGCGCATGCCTTCTTCCCCGCCGGGGACAGCACCGTTCAGCTCCTGAACACTGCCGCGGTCTTCGCCATTGGCTTCCTGATGCGGCCGCTCGGCGGCTGGCTCTTCGGCCGGCTCGGCGACCGGATGGGGCGGAAGTTCTCGATGCTCGCCTCCGTCATCCTGATGTGCGGCGGCTCCCTCCTCATCGCGATCATCCCGACCTACGAGACCATCGGCATCGCGGCGCCGATCGTGCTGCTGGTGGCGCGCATGGCGCAGGGCCTGTCGGTCGGCGGCGAGTACGGCACATCCGCGACCTATATGAGCGAGGTCGCGACCTCCAAGAACCGCGGCTTCTACGCCTCTTTCCAGTATGTGACGCTGATCGGCGGCCAGCTCCTCGCCGTGCTGGTCATCGTCATCCTGGAATTCACGCTGACCGAGGCGGAGATGCGCGCCTGGGGCTGGCGCATCCCCTTCGCGATCGGCGCGCTGGCGGCGGTGGTGGCGCTCTATCTGCGGCGTTCGCTGCACGAGACGACGACGGCCGAGAGCCGCGCGAACAAGGAAGCCGGCACCATGCGCGCGCTGATGAAGCATCCGCGTGCGCTGCTGACCGTGATGGGACTGACGGCCGGCGGCTCGCTCGCCTTCTACACCTTCACGACCTACATGCAGAAATACCTGGTCAATACGGCCGGCCTGCCGGTGAAGACGGTCAGCATCCTGATGGCCGTGGTGCTGCTGATCTACATGGGCATGCAGCCCATCCTCGGCGCGATCTCCGACCGCTTCGGGCGGCGCAACCTGCTCTTCGTCTTCTGCATCGGCGGCATCCTGACGACGGTACCGCTGCTGGCCGCGCTGGGCACGGCCTCGAGTGCCACGATGGCAGGCATTCTGTTACTCTGCGCGCTCGCGATCGTGAGCTGCTACACCTCGATCAGCGGCGTGCTGAAGGCCGAGCTCTTCCCGGCCGAGATCCGCGCGCTGGGCGTCGGCCTCTCCTACGCCATCGCCAATGCGCTGTTCGGCGGCACGGCGGAATACGTGGCGCTGCGCTTCAAGGCGGCCGGCAACGAAGGCGGCTTCGCCTGGTATGTGGTGGCCATGATGGCGGTGGCGCTGATCGCGGTGCTCTTCATGCCGGACATGCAGAAGCACGGCCATATGCGCGACGAGCACAGCCCGCCGCGCTGATATCGGAAGCTGCGGCCTATTCGGGCCGCAGCTCCATCTTCCGCACGACCTCGGTCCACTTGCCGACCTCCGCCGCCACATAGGCGGCGAATTCCTCGGGCGTGCCGCTCTGCGGCTGGATGCCCTGGCTCGACAACTGCGGCCCAATACGTTCCATCGAGGTCCGCAGCGCCGTGTTGAGGCGCGCCACGACGGCCGGCGGAAGCTGGGCCGGCCCCATCACCCCGCCCCAGCTGACGGATTCGAAACCCGGCACCGTCTCGGCCACCGCGCCCAGCTCCGGCGCCTCGGCGATGCGCCGCGCCGATGTCGCGGCGACCGCCCGCACCCGCCCCGCCGCCGCATGCGGCAGGAGCACCGGCGCGGTGTCGCAGCTCAGCGGCAGGACGCCGGCGATGAGGTCCGAAGTGAGCGGCGCGCTGCCGCGATAAGGCACGTGCTGCATCGTGAGGCCGGTCAGCGACTTCAACAGCTCCATGCCCATATGCCCCGCCGAGCCCACGCCTGCGGTGCCGTAGCTGAACCCCTCGCCCTTCTCCCGCGCATGGACCAGGAATTCCTGAAAGTTGCGCGCCGGCACCGAAGGATGGACGCCCATGATCAGCGGCACCACCGAGACCGCCATGATCGCCGAGAAGTCGCGCACCGGATCATAGGGCGTGCGGCTGCCGTAGAGCGCCGGCCCCGTCCCGTTCGGGCCCGCATTGCCCATGAGCAGCGTGTATCCGTCGGGCGCGCTGCGCGCGACATGCTCGGCGGCGATGAAGCCGTTGGCGCCGGGCCGGTTCTCGACCACCAGAGTCTGGCCCAGCAGCTCGGTCAGGTGCGGGGCGAGCAGGCGCGCGATGATGTCGCTGGCGCCGCCGGGCGGATAGGGGATGACCATCCGGATGGGGCGGGCGGGCCATGGCGCCTGGGCCAGCGCGGGTGCGCCCAGGGCGACGGGCGTCAGCGCGGCCAGCGCCAAGGACTGTCGGCGGGCGAGTTTCATGGCGGCATCTCCTCGGCCGGGCGTCTGCGCGCGCGGTTCCGCGAAGCCTGTCCGATCCGGAGGCGAGATGAAAGGGGCGCGGCCCCTCAGGTCCGCCGGGTGGGCGTCGCGGCGGTCAGGCGCGTCGCCGGCCGCCGAATGGCCTGCGCATCACGCGTCGCGCGGAGCTGGGCGGCCGTCCGCGCCTCTCGGGCGCCATGCGCCGAAGATGCGGGACGGGCCAGCCGCACGGGTCGCGTCTGCTGGACGGCACGGGCCTGCCCCACAGCAGCTGTCCGGCGGGTTGTCTGCGCCTGACGCACCGTCCGGGTGGGGCGTGTCGCCTGGGCCTGGCGCGCCGCCTGCCGCTGGCCCGTCGTCCGGGCCTGCTGCACCGCCCTGCCTTGCCGGGTGGTCCGAGCCTCCCGCGTGCCGGCACGCGGCGGCGTGGCGCTCCCCTGCCACACAAGGCGCGGCGTCGTCCGGGCCCGGCTGGGCCTCGCCGAAGCCACCTGCAGCGTCCGGGCCTCCGGAGCGGTCTCGCCCTCGGGCGCCGGCCCGATCGTGTGGGACAGGCCCGCCCACCAGGCGCGGTAGCCCGCGCCCGTGGGATGGATGCCGTCGCCGGAAAGATAGCTGCAGCGGGCGGTCCGGCCGGAATGCACCCGCATGTAGTCGCGCCCCGAGCCCACGCGGACCAGCGGCTCCCGCGTCAGCGCGCGATCAAGCGCCTCGCTGCCGCGCTCGAGGCTCTGATCGTAGGGGAAGCAGCCGGGCGTCGCCCAGATGATCTGCTGCGTCTGCCAGCGGCTCATGATGGCGGCGAGACGCGCCGGATAGGCCTCCGCCGAATAGGGATCGATGCCGCGCAGGTCGTTGGTGCCGATGACGACGACGACGCGCCGCGCGCAACGGGGGCTCTGGGCCCGCAGCCAGGCCAGCCCGATGCCCGTGCGCGCGATCACCTGGAAGCCGGCAGCGCGCGCATAGGGGCCCATGCCCACGGCGAGGCTATCCCCCAGCAGCACGTCCGGGCAGGAGGAGGCCGGCGCCGCCGCCCGCACCGAAAGGGGGCAGGCCAGAAGCAGCAGCGCAGCGAAGGCGGCGGCGATTCTCATAGGCCGGCAGTATCGCCCGAACGGCCGCGGCGCGCATCAGGCTTTCTGCCCGGCTTAACTTACTGTTCTGCAATGGTTTCGCGATGGGTTGCGCCGACGCCCGCGCGGCTCAGGCCACCATCGCGATCTTTCCGAAGTGCTGGTTGGCCTTCATATGCGCCAGCGCCTCGACGACCTGGTCGAGCGGGAAGACCTTGTCGATGGGCAGCGCCAGCTTCCCAGCCTCCAGCGCCGTCCAAAGGTCCGCGCGCATCCGCCGCACGATCTCGCGCACCTCCTCCACGCTGCGGGTGCGGAAGGTGACGCCGATATAGCTGATGCGGCGCGCGGCATGCAGGTCGAAGTCGAACTCCGCCTTGAAGCCGCCGAGCCGGCCGACATTCACGATGCGCCCCAGGATCGCCGTTGCCGCCAGCGTCTGCGAGACCAGCGGGCCGCTGATCTGGTCCACCACCGCGTCGACGCCGCGCCCGCCCGTCGCGTCCAGCACCTGCTGCACCCAGGCGGGGTCATTGGTATCGACCGCCAGGGTCGCGCCGAATTCGGCGAGCCGCGCGCGCTTCTGCGGATTGGTGGAGGAGCCGACGACGATGCCCGCGCCCATCAGCTTCGCGATCTGCAGCCCCATCAGCCCGACGCCCGAGGAGGCGCCCTGGATCATGATGGCTTTCCCAGGCGCGCAGAGCCCATGCGTCACCACCGCGTCATGCATGGTCTGCAGCGCGATGGGCAGCGTGGCCGCGACCTCCCAGGGCATGTTCGTGTCGGGCACCTGGCTTACGCGGCCCCAGTCGACCACGGCGTATTCGGCGTAGGAGCCGGGCATGCCGCCCATCACGCGCATGCCCAGCTGCAGGGTCTTCGGCACCTCGACCCCACATTCCACGATCTCGCCGGCGCCCTCGATGCCCGGGATAGCGCCAATCCCACCTTGCGAGCCATGGGCATGGCCTGCCGCGACGCCGAGATCGGCGCGGTTCAGCCCAATGGCGCGCAGCCGCACCAGCACCTGCTGGGGCCCCGGCTTCGGCGTCGGGACTTCCTGGATCTGCAGCCCCTGGGCGGTGACGACGGCGGCTTTCATGTCTCTCTCCCGGATCGATGGGCCGCAGCTTGGCCCGATCCGGAAGGGCTGTCAGCCGAGGCGCCGCCGCATGAAGACCGTGACGCTCCCGGGCACCATCTCCGCGCGATGCGTCTCCTCGAAGCCGCGGCGGGCGTAGAAGGCGATGTTCTCGGCGAAGAGCGCGTTGGTGTAGAGCCGCAGCTCCGCGAAGCCGAGCGCGCGCGCCAGCGCCTCGGCATGGCGCAGGAGCCGGTCGCCCAACCCCTTGCCCTGCGCTTCCGGCTGCACCGCCAGGTTCTCGATCAGCAGGTGATCCGCCTGCGGGATGGTCTCGATGAGGGCCAGCAGCTCGCCCGCCTCCTCCCGGAGGTCGATCAGGTGCTCGGCCACCGCGCGCTCGTAGTCGGCGCGCATGGGCAGCGGTTCGCGGCCGATCAGCGGGACCCATTTGGCATAGGCGGCTCGGGTGAGCTCGCGCACGGCCGCGGCATCCGCCGGGCCCGCGCGCCGCAGGTCGTCGATCTTCGTCATGGAAAGCTCCGAGGCATCCGGAAAGAAAAAAGGCCACGCCTTTGCGGGCGCAGCCTGCGGATGGGCGCGTCAGCCGCGCTTCATCGTCGCTGCGCGCGAGGGGCGGGACGACGGCGTCGGAGGAAAGGCGCGGGCTTCATGGCGCTCGCATGCTGTCCCTCCGGGCTCGGAGAGGCAAGGCCGAGAATTTCTCTTGAAAAGACTCTTTCAAGATATATCTTGATCGCATCTGAGACACTCTGGAAGGATTTCAAATGTTCGGATTCAGACATCACCGCCATGGCGAGCGCAGCCCGCACGGCCACGGTCATGAGCGTCACGGGATGCGGCGGGGCGGCGGCGGTTTCGGCCGCGGCTGGGGCATGGAGGGCGGCGAGCCCGAGGGCCGGCGCCCCCGCATCTTCGACGGCGGCGACCTGCGGCTCGTCCTGCTCAAGCTGATCGCCGAGACCCCCCGGCACGGCTACGACCTCATCCGCGCCATCGAGGAGCGCACCGGCGGCGCCTATGCGCCGAGCCCCGGCGTGGTCTACCCGACGCTCACCCTGCTCGCCGAGATGGGGCTGACCGCGGAACAGGCCTCGGAAGGCGCGCGCAAGCTCTTCGCCGTGACGCCGGAAGGCACGGCCCATCTGGAGCAGAACGCAGCCGAGGTGCAGGCGCTCTTCGCGCGGCTCGACGCGCTCGGCGCCCAGCGCGAGCGCACCGAGGCGATGCCGCTGCGGCGCGCCATGCACAACCTCCGCACGGTGCTGCTGCACCGGCTCGGCACCGGAGATCTCGACCGCGAGAAGATCCACGAGGCCGTGGCCCTGATCGACGAGGCGGCGCGCAAGATCGAGCGCCTGTGATGGAGGGCACCCTGCCCCGCCACGCGATCACCCGCCTGCGCCAGGAAACGCGCCGGCGGGTGCTCACCCTCGCCACGATCGAGCAGCTGACGCCGCATATGCTGCGGCTCGGCTTCGTCTCGCCCGAGCTGCACGACTTCGCCAGCGCGGCGCCGGACGATCATGTGAAGCTCTTCTTCCCGACCGCGGAGGGAAGCTGCATGCGCGACTATACTCCGCGCCGCTTCGACCCGGCGGCGGGAACGCTGGTCCTCGACTTCGCCCTGCACGAGGCGGGCCCGGCCACGCGCTGGGCGATGAAGGCCAAGCCGGGCGACGCGCTGGAGATCGGCGGCCCGCGCGGCTCCGCGGTCGTCGCGGACGACTTCGACTGGTACCTGCTGATCGGCGACGAGACTGCCCTGCCCGCCATAGGCCGTCGGATCGAGGAGCTGCGCCCCGGCGTGCCGGTGACGAGCTTCGTCCTGGTGCCGGAAGCGGCCGATGCGCAGCACTTCTCCACGGCCGCGAGCTGGTCCGGCCATTGGATCGCGCGGGGGGCTTCGACGGAGGACGGCGCGCTGCTGCTCGCCGCGATCGCCGACTTCACGCTGCCGCCCGGCGACGGCTTCATCTGGATCGCGGCCGAGGCGCAGGCGGCTCGGGCCGTGCGGCACCATGTCCTGGAGACGCTGGGACATCCGCGCGCCTGGGTGAAGACGGCCGGCTATTGGCTGCGCGGCGTGGCCGATGCGCATGAACGCATCGAGGATTGAGCCGTGCCGGGCACCGAGGTCCGCCTGCCGCTCAGACCGCGGGGTTATCCCAGCGGCGCATCAGCGCCGTGATCGCCGCATCGATGTCCCGGAAAGGCACGCCGTCCTTCACGTCGAAGGCGATGCCCAGCAGGAAGATGTTGAACATCGCCGCCAGGCCAACAGTGTCGGTCCCGGGGGGCAGCTCTCCCTGCGCCACCGCCCTTTCGACGTGACGCTGGATGCCGTGGCGGTTCCGGGCCCGCTCCTCGGCGAGCAGCGCGTCGATATGCCGGCTTTCGGGCGAGCAGTTGCTCGAGCCCAGGATGACGAGGCAGCCGGGCGGATGCGATGCTTCCGTCTGCATCCGGGCGGAGCGGCGCAGGGCCAGCTCGATCGCTTCCCGCGGCGGCAGTGAATCGTCCTTCAGGCTGGCGGTCGACTGCCCGTAGGTCGCGATGTAGCGCGCCACCACCTCGCGAAACAGCGCCTCCTTGGACTCGAAGGCGCCGTAGAAGCTCGCGGAGGAGAGCCCGCCCATGCCTTCCCTGAGCTGGGAAAGCGACGTCGGTTCGTAGCCCTGTTCCCAGAAAAGCTTCATCGCGGCGTCGATCGCCTCTTCCCGGTCAAAGCTGCGCGGGCGTCCGGTGCGGACCATGGCATCCTCCGTTTGTTGCGGCCTCCGTTTAATTCGGATCGATCGATCCATAACTCATTGCCAGGGAGATGTCGCGCCTCTAATTATGGATCGACTGATCCATAATTCCAGAGGACCACATGCTTCTAGAGGAAAGCGCAGGATCGGCCGGGCCTGCCCGGCTGGCCGATCCCCTGCCCGTCTCCGCCCTGCTCGCGCTCGCGATGACGGGCTTCATCTGTATCGCCACCGAGACCCTGCCGGCGGGTCTGCTGCCGCAGATCTCGGCGGGCATGGGGATTTCGCAGGCCGTCGCGGGGCAGATGATCACCGCCTATGCCGTCGGCTCGCTGCTGGCCGCGATCCCGCTGAGCATCGCCACCCAGGGCTGGCGGCGGCGCAACGTCCTGCTGCTGACCATCATCGGCTTCCTGGTCTTCAACACGGTCACAGCACTGTCGCCCAACATCGCGCTCACCATGGCGGCGCGCTTCTTTGCCGGCGTTTCCGCCGGCCTAGCCTGGAGCCTGCTGGCCGGATACGCCCGGCGGATGGTGGCGCCGGAGCAGCAGGGCCGCGCCATGGCGATCGCGATGGTCGGAACCCCCATTGCCCTTTCGCTCGGCGTGCCTTTCGGGACCTGGCTGGGCAGCCTGATCGGCTGGCGCTTCGCCTTCGGCGTCATGTCGGCGCTGACGCTGGTGCTGATCGCCTGGGTGCTGATGAAGGTGCCGGACTATCCGGGCCAGGCGCGCTCGCAGCGCATGCCGCTGCGCCGCGTGTTCACGACGCCCGGCGTGCGCCCCGTCCTCGGCGTCGTCATGGCGTGGATGCTGGCGCACAACATCCTCTACAGCTACGTCGCGCCCTTCGTGGCGCCGGCCGGATTGGCCGGGCAGGTCGATCTCGTTCTGCTGACCTTCGGTACCGCGGCGCTCCTCGGCATCTGGGTGACGGGGCGGCTGGTCGACCGGCTGCTGCGGCGGATGGTGCTGCTCAGCCTCGCGCTATTCGCGCTGACGACCCTGGCCTTCGGCTTCTGGGCGCAATCGGCCCTCGTCATCTACGCGGGAACGGTGGTCTGGGGTCTGACCTTCGGCGGCGCGGCCACGCTGCTGCAAACGGCCCTTGCCGATGCTGCGGGCGATGGGGCCGACACCGCCCTTTCGATGAACGTGGTGGCCTGGAACAGCGCCATCGCCGCCGGCGGCATCGCGGGAGGATTTCTGCTGGAGAGCCGGGGCGTGGCCTCCTTCCCCTGGGCGGTGCTGGTCCTCGTGCTGCTCGGGCTGGCGCTGGCCTGGTCGGCCCGCGTGAGCGGCTTCCCGGCGGGGCATCGGAGCTCGAGCCGGGCCGTGGTCGCGCACTGAGCGCCAAGTCAGGCTGCCGAAACAGGTCCGTCTCCTCAGGAGGCGGACCTGCGGGAAAACGCGCTACCGCAGCTCCACCGCGTAGCGGAAATGCGTGGTCTCCAGCCAGGAGCATCGCCGCTCCACCGGCCGGTCCATCACGTCGAAGCCGATGCGGTGGATCAGCAGCAGCGGCCAGCCCTCCTCGCAGTTCAGCAGGGCGGCGGCGGCGGGCGGTGCCTTCACCGCCTGTATCCTCTCCTCCACCCGCACGATCGTGATCCCGAAGCGCTGCTGGTAGAGGACGTAGAGCTCATCGGTCACCTCGGTGCCGAGCGACACGACGAAGCCCGGGAACAGTGCCGCGGGCAGCACGATCATTTCTGCGATCATCGGCCGGCCCTGGATACGGCGCTCGCGCCACAGGCGATGGACCCGGGCGCTCCTGCCCAGCCTCAGCGCGCGTGTCTCCTCCGCATCGGCGCGCGCTGTCTCCTGGCTATGCGTGAAGCTGGTCGGCTTGAGGCGCAGGCCCTCGACGGATTCCGCGCGGAAGAAATGAAAGAGCTCACGCTCGCGGGTCGCCTCGGCGACATGCGAGCCGATGCCCTGCCGCCGCTCGATCAGCCGCTGCCGCTCCAGCGCGGCCAGGGCGCGGCGCAGCGTGCCCTGGCTGATGCCGAGATCGGCGGCGAGCACGGGCTCGGTCGGCAGCGCCTCGCCCGGCTTCCAGTCGCCACGCGCGATGCGCGCGCGCAGCTCCGCCTCGGCGCGCGCGTAGAGCGGCTGCCGCTCGAGCGTCATCGAAGGCCCGGGAGGCCGGCTTTCCCGATGCCCCCGTGCATCAGGCCCGCCGCAGGTTCGGGGCGGGCTTCCCGTCGATGATCACGTTCACGCAGGCCGGCTTGCCGCTGGCGAAGGCACGTTCCAGCGCCGCCGGCAGATCCTCCGCGCGCTCCACGAATTCGCCATGTCCACCCAGCGCCTGGACCACCTGGTCGTAGCGCGTGCCCGGCAGCAGCTCGCAGCCATGGGTGCGGTTGGCGCCGTAGTCGCGCTTCTGGATCTGGTATTCGGCATTCCACTTCGCGTCGTTGCCGACGACCAGCACGAAGGGCAGGTCGTGGCGGAGAGCCGTGTCGAACTCCGCCATGTGGAAGCCGAAGGTGCCGTCGCCGCAGACAGCGAGGATGCGCCCCGCAGGCCGCGCGGCACTGGCCGCCAGCGCGAAGGGGATGGCCGCGCCAATGGAGCCCGCGATGCTGTTCATCACGCGCTCGGGCGCGCGGAGGCAGGCCTGCATCCACTGCCCGATCTCGCCGCCATCGGCGACGAGGACGGTTTCCGGCGTGACGAAGCCGGCCAGCGCCGCGCCGAGCGTGGCGGGATGGATGGAGGCGCCCGGCTTGCCGGCCAGCTGCGCCCATTCGGCGGGGCGATAGGCCAGGGCCTCCGCCAGGCTCTTCGACCATCCGGCCTCCGGATGCGTCGTGGCCGCGGCCGCCAGGGTGGCGACGGCCTCCAGCGGCGCGGCCATGGCAGCGAGTGCCAGCCGCGGGCCGAGGAGCTTCGCGGCGCGATCCTGCAGCTCGGCATCGGGATCGATCACGATCCAGCGCGCCTTGGCATCGACGGCGGGTGCGCGGCCGAAGCGCAGCGTGAAGTCGAGCTGCTTGCCGAGAAGGACGATCAGGTCCGCCCGCGCCAGTTCGTCGGCGAAGGCGCCGAGCGAAGGGTCGCCCAGGCCGCGCGGGCTTTCCATCAGCGCGATGGGTAGGCCGATCGCGGCCTCCAGCGCGGCGCGGGCGCGACGGCCGTCGGGCGTGTTCAGCGCGGGGCCGGCGGCGAGGAAAGGACGCTTCGCGCCGGCGATCGCAGCGAGGATGGCGGCGGCCGCCTCGCCGGAGAGCGGCATGGCGTCAGGGCGGTAGGCCGCCTCCTCCGGAAGCTCGACGACGGCCTTGCCCTCGACAATGTCGGTGGGCAGCGAGATATGCACCGGGCCCGGCCGGCCTGCGCGGGCGATGCGGAAGGCCTCGGCGATGTCCTCGGCGAGATCCGCGGTGGAGCCGGCAAGCCAGGCGGCCTTGCAGAGCGGCGCCGCCATCTCGACCTGCGGCGTCTCCTGGAAGGAGCCGAGGCCGAGTTCGTTCAGCGGCGCATGGCCCGAGAGGAGCAGGACGGGAACCTCGCCCGCCAGCGTCGTGGGCAGCGCAGCGATGGCATTGGTATGCCCCTGCCCGCCCGTCACCAGCGCGACGCCCACCTCGCCCGTCAGGCGCGCCCAGGCATCGGCCATGTGCAGCGCCGCGGCCTCGTGCCGGGTATGGACGATCTCGATGCCCGCCCCGAAGGCGGCGTCGTAGACCGGCATGATGTGGTTGCCCGAGAGGCTGAAGACGCGGGTGACGCCGCCTCGCTTCAAGGCAGCCCAGAGAATGTCGGCGCCGCGGATCTCTTGTGACATGTCGATATCGCTCTCCCAGTCCGTGCCGGAATCCTGCCGCAGTCTTGTATAAGACACAAGTTAGCGGCAGGATGTCCGCCAACGGAAAGTCAGATGTCAGCCGAGCTCCTCATTCTGCCCCTGGGGCTCCTCATCGCCTCCTTCTGCTCCGGGCTGGCGGGCTTCGCCTTCAACCTGGTTGCAGCGGCCATCCTGTTCCATTTCATCTCGCCGCAGGAGCTGGCGCCGGTGATCGTGCTGGGCAGCCTCGTGGTGCAGTCCGTCAGCCTGCCGACGGTCCTGCGCGAGGTCCAGTGGCGGCCGCTGCTGCCCCCGATCGTCGCGGGGCTGCTGGGCCTGCCGCTCGGCGTCCTCATCCTGCGCGTGGCCGATCCGCGGCAGGTGGGGGTGATCGTGGGCGTGCTGCTCACCGGCTATGGCGGCTACGCGCTGGCGCGCATGGCGCTGCGCATCAAGCCTCGCCAGCTCGGGCCGAACCCCTTGGTCGACAAGGTGGTGGGCTTCTTCTCCGGCATCCTGGGCGGCATCGGCGGCTTCTCCGGCGCTCTGCCCGCCATGTGGAGCGACCTCCAGGGCCTCTCCAAGGAGATCACGCGCGCCCGGATACAGCCCTTCGTGGCGACCATGCAGGTCTTCACCGCGGCGAGTCTCGCCTTCGGGGGCTTCGTCACGAAGGAGACGGGCTGGATGCTGCTGACCGGCCTGCCGGCGCTGCTGCTCGGCACCTGGCTCGGCCTCAAGGCATTCCATGTCATCCCGGCCCAGGGCTTCCGCCTGGTGCTGGTGGGCCTGCTCTTCGTCTCGGGCCTCTCGCTGCTGGTCTGACGCGCTCTCGCGGCAGCGCGTGCGCTTTTGGCGTAGATTTTTTCGATGCCCTCGCAGTATCTCTGGCGGCCGCGCAGGCGCCATCGGATCCGCATGACCATCGCCCACTTCATCTTCGACCCGCTCTGCGGCTGGTGCTACGGCGCCGTGCCGGTCCTAGACCGGATGCGCGCCGATGGCTTCGGCGTCGAGCTGCTTCCGATGGGGCGGACGGCCGAGGTTCCGCGCGTCGAGGGCGAGTTCTCCGGGCTCATCTGGGAGACGGACCGCCTGGTGGCGAAGCATACGGGCCAGCCCTTCACTCGCGCCTATCGCTGCCTGCTGAATGGCGGCACGGCCTGGCTGGACGCCTGGCCGGCGACGCTCGCGATCATCGCCGTGGCGCGGACCCGGCCCGATCGGCAGATGGCCGCCCTGCATGCCCTGCAGATCGCCCGTTTCGTGAACGGGAGGGACACCGGCGACGCCGCCGTCGTCGAGACCATCCTGCGCGAGGTGGGCCTGCATAACGCCGCGGATCTCTGCGCTGCCTCCAACCCGGTGCTGGTCGCGGCGGCAGAAGCGGCCACGCGGCGCGCCGGCGATCTTCTCGCGGAGCATGGCGCGGATGGCGGGCCGGCGGTGCTGCTGACCGGCGAGGACAGCCCGCGCCTGCTGGGCGCCAAGGTGCTGATCGCCCGGGCCGCCGCGCAGCGATCGCGGCTCGATTCAGCGGCCGACGACCCGCGCGCCGAGCGGGCGCGGCCCCTGGCGGCGATTCCCACCTTCGCCTGAGGCGGTGGGGCCGGCCATCCGCTCGCCAACATGCCGATTCGTGATGAGCCGGCGCCTCGCGAATCCCTTCGTTCCGGACTTGTCATGTGGCGGGGGCGACACAGCAGATTTGCTACTGGACAGAGTCGCGCGTACGTGAACAAAATCAGAACAACGGCAGTGCGCCTAAGCCTTCGTTAAACTTCGGCCAACCACTCCATATTGTGTGCATCGGAGAGCCTCCTCCCCATATATAGCGCGGGACGTTGATAGTCCGGGTCGAATCAGGCATGGTCCCGGCCGGGGAATGAGGGGATTAGAGACCGTGTTCGACGCAGTTCAGCTTCAGGGCCATCACCAGGTGCAGGTGGATCGCAGCCGCGATTCCAGGCTGACTGACTTCGGGCGCGCGACGCTCGACGACCGCTATCTCCTGCCCGGAGAAAGCTACCAGGACCTCTTTGCGCGGGTCGCTTCGGCCTATGGCGACGATGCAGCGCATTCGCAGCGACTCTACGACTATATCAGCAAGCTCTGGTTCATGCCCGCCACCCCCGTGCTGTCCAACGGCGGCACCACCCGCGGCCTGCCCATCAGCTGCTTCCTCAACGAGGCCAATGACAGCCTCGAATCCATCGTCGGTCTCTGGAACGAGAATGTCTGGCTCGCCTCGAAGGGCGGCGGCATCGGCTCCTACTGGGGCAACCTCCGCTCCCTCGGCGAGAAGGTCGGCCAGAACGGCAAGACCTCCGGCATCGTTCCCTTCATCCGCGTCATGGACAGCCTTACCCTCGCCATCAGCCAGGGCTCGCTGCGCCGCGGCTCGGCCGCCGTCTACCTCCCGATCAGCCATCCCGAGATCGAGGAGTTCATCGACATCCGCCGGCCGACCGGCGGCGACCCGAACCGCAAGGCGCTCAACCTCCATCACGGCATCCTGCTGAGCGACGCCTTCATGCGCGCCGTCGAGGCCGACGACACCTGGGCCCTGACCTCGCCGAAGGACGGCGCCATCGTGCGCACCCTCTCGGCCCGCTCGCTCTGGATCCGGCTACTGACCGCGCGCATCGAGACCGGCGAGCCCTACATCATCTATTCCGACCACGTGAACAACGCGCGGCCAGAGCACCACAAGCTCGCGGGCCTCGAGGTGAAGACCTCGAACCTGTGCAGCGAGATCACCCTTCCCACCGGCCTCGACCAGCATGGCGAGCAGCGGACGGCCGTGTGCTGCCTCTCCTCGCTCAACCTCGAGAACTGGACGGAGTGGAAGGACGATCCGCTCTTCATTCCCGATGTGATGCGCTTCCTGGACAACGTGCTCCAGAACTTCATCGACACCGCGCCCGACAGCATGGCCCGCGCGCGCTACTCGGCGATGCGCGAGCGCTCGGTCGGCCTCGGCGTGATGGGCTTCCACAGCTTCCTGCAGGGCATGAACGTGCCCTTCGAGAGCGTCATCGCGAAGGTGTGGAACAAGAAGATGTTCAAGCACATCCGCGAGCAGGCCGATGCAGCCTCGCGGATGCTGGCGGAGGAGCGCGGCCCCTGCCCGGACGCCGCCGAATACGGCTTCATGGAGCGCTTCTCGAACAAGATGGCGATCGCGCCGACGGCGTCCATCTCCATCATCTGCGGCGGCGCCTCGCCGGGCGTCGAGCCGATCGCGGCGAACGTCTACAACCACAAGACGCTCTCCGGCTCCTACATCGTGCGCAACCCGTATCTCCAGCGGGTGCTGGCGAAGCATGGCCGCGACGACGAGGACACCTGGAACTCGATCACCGTCCGCAAGGGCTCGGTGCAGCATCTCGAATTCCTGGACGACCAGGAGCGTGCCACCTTCAAGACGGCCTTCGAGCTGGACCAACGCTGGGTGATCGAGCATTCGGCAGACCGCACGCCCTTCATCTGCCAGTCCCAGTCGGTGAACCTGTTCCTGCCGGCGAACGTCCATAAGCGCGACCTGCACCAGATCCACATGGCCGCGTGGAAGAAGGGCATGAAGAGCCTCTACTACTGCCGCTCGCTTTCCATGGCGCGCGCCGATGCGATCAGCGAGAAGGTGGCCGTTCAGCCGAAGCTGGGCTTCGCGGAGGAGCAGCTGCCCCTGCCGCTGGTGGCCCCGATTGCGCCGGCCTCGACCAATTACGAGGAATGCCTGGCCTGCCAGTAACCCGACGCTGAGGGCCCGCGAGGGCCCGACGCAGCCATCTTATCGACACGCCGGCGCCCCCTTGGGGGCGGCGTTCGACGAACCGCGGGAAGCGAATACCTCCCGCTGGGAGCCATGGGGCGATCGCCCCTGGCCCGCTCATCCGCAATCAGAGGCTCCTCCCGATGTCCGACGGCACCTCCCCCGACGAAACCCCGGTCAAGTTCGACCTGCTGACGGCCAACCCGGTCTACAAGCCCTTTCGCTACCCTTGGGCCTATGACGCCTGGCTGATGCAGCAGCGCGTTCATTGGCTGCCCGAAGAAGTCCCGATGGCGGATGACGTGAAGGATTGGCAGAAGAACCTGACGGAGGGCGAGCGCAACCTCGTCACGCAGATCTTCCGCTTCTTCACCCAGGCCGACGTCGAGGTGAACAACTGCTACATGAAGCACTACTCCCAGGTCTTCAAGCCGACGGAAGTGCTCATGATGCTGTCGGCCTTCTCGAATATTGAGACGGTGCACATCGCCGCCTATTCGCACCTGCTCGATACCATCGGCATGCCCGAGCTCGAATACTCCGCTTTCCTCAAGTACAAGGAAATGAAGGAGAAGTACGACTACATGCAGGGCTTCTCGGTCGAGAACAAGACCGAGATCGCCAAGACGCTCGCCGCCTTCGGCGCCTTCACCGAGGGCCTGCAGCTCTTCGCCTCCTTCGCCATCCTCATGAACTTCCCGCGCTTCAACAAGATGAAGGGCATGGGGCAGATCGTGACCTGGTCGGTGCGCGACGAGACGCTGCACTGCCTCTCCGTCATCCGCCTCTTCCGCACCTTCGTGCAGGAGAATCCGGAGATCTGGACCGAGGAGCTGCGCCGGGACCTCTACCTTATCTGCGCGACCATCGTGGATCACGAGGACGCCTTCATCGATCTCGCCTTCAGCATGGGCGCGGTGCAGGGCCTCAATGCGGAGGAGACCAAGCAGTACATCCGCTTCATCGCCGACCGCCGCCTGCAGCAGCTGGGCCTCGATCCCCTCTACAACATCGAGAAGAACCCGCTGCCCTGGCTCGACGACATGCTGAACGCGATCGAGCACACGAACTTCTTCGAGAACCGCTCCACCGAATATTCCAAGGCCTCGACGGAAGGTTCGTGGGAAGACGCCTTCGCGGACGGCACTTTCTCCTCGCCGCAGCCCGAGGGCGCGATCGACCTGTCGGACCGCCACTGAAGGCCCGGCATTGAAGCGGCAGGGCGGGAGGCGTAAGTCCCTCCCGTCATGCTGCGCATCATTCGGATATCCTCCCTGCTCCTTCTCGTGCTGGTCGCGGGAATCTGGGGCTACGCCTGGGTCACCAAAGCCCCGGAGGAGACATTGGGCGAGGCCTTCGGCTCCCGCCTCGCCAGCGTCTTCGGGCGGGACGCCACGGTTCCCGCCGCCACCGGTGGCGGGCTGCAGATGCCCGGCGGCATTTCGCTGGGCGGCCCCTTCGAACTGACCGACCAGACCGGCAAGGCCGTCACCGACCGCGACTATGCCGGCCGCTGGCTCCTCGTCTATTTCGGCTTCACCTATTGCCCCGACGTCTGCCCGACCGAGCTCGGCACCATGGCCTCCGCCCTGGACGCGATGGGCGCCGAGGGCGAGGCGGTGACGCCCATGCTCATCACCATCGATCCCGAGCGTGACACCGTCGCGGCCATGGCCGACTACGTCTCGCGCTTCCATCCCCGCATGCAGGGCCTGACCGGCACGCCGGAGCAGATCTCGGCCGTGGCGCGGCGCTACCGGGTCTATTACGCCCGGGTCCAGCGGCCGGAGATGACCGACTACCTGATGGACCACTCCAGCTTCATCTATCTGGTCGGCCCCGATGGCCGCGTGCGGTCCCTGTTCCGCCCGGAGATGACGCCGGAACAGATCGCGACCGCCGTGCAGGGTCAGATTCGCGGGACAGTGCGTCAGGGATCGTGACTCTTGGCGAAGCGCTGAGATTCGGCGCATAAACCGTCCCGGTCAGGATTGCCGAGTCGGCCGGGCCGGTGTCGAAGGAGTAGCGAATGGCTGATGACGAAGACCGCGCCGACGGCGGCGGCGACGCCATCCGTGTTGGCCCTCCGCCGCGCCAGGGCCGCCGCCTCTCGGACAAGATCCTGGTCGCCTTCCATCAGGCCTGCGACCAGGGCGATTTCGAGGTCGCGGAGCAGCTGCTTCGCGTGCTGGAAATGATGCTGACTCGGCGCCCCGTGTCGCCGGATATCAACCGTCGTCGCAATATAGAGACACTGGTCGCCGCCCATGAGCGGCTGTGGCACCTCCGGCATCCCGAGGCGGCCGCGGAGCAGTAGCGGCTTCGCGCGGAGGAAACTTGCGCCTTCCGCCCCTCAACCCCCTCCATGCCTTTGAAGCGGCGGCCCGCCACGGCAGCTTCACCCGCGCCGCGGAGGAACTGCAGGTCACGCAATCCGCAGTCAGCCGCCAGGTGGCGGTGCTGGAAGGCTTCCTCCGCAAGCGCCTCTTCCGGCGCGACCGCCACGGCATCAGCCTGACGGCGGAGGGCCGCGCCTATCACGCGGAAATCTCGCCGGCCTTCCTGCGCATCGCGGGTGCCACGCAGCGGCTGCTCGCGGCCGCCGATCACCGACCGATCCGCCTTCGCTCCTACAGCACCTTCGCCACGCGCTGGCTGCTGCCGCGCTTGCCCCGCTTCCACGAGGCCCATCCGGGCACCGAGGTGGTGCTGAGCACCGGCATCGCGCCCATCGACTTCAGCCGCGAGGATGTGGACGTCGCGATCCAGTTCGGGGCCGGCAACTGGCCGGGGCTTGGCGAGCGCCGGCTCATCGCCGACGTCATCCAGCCCGTCTGCAGTCCGAAGTTGTTGCGCCGCCGCAGCGCGCCCCGCGCCATCGCCGACCTCGCGCGCTGCACGCTGCTGCACACGAAGTACCGCCGCAACGACTGGCAGGACTGGCTCAGCGCCGCCGGCGGGCCCGACATCGCGGCCGGCGGCATGGTGCTGCCGGGCTCGGTGCTGGCCTATCAGGCGGCGATGGAGGGGCTCGGCATCGCCATGGGCCAGCTGCCGCTGCTGCGGCAGGAGATCGCCTCGGGCGTCCTGGTGCCGCTCTTCGAGCCGCTGGCGCGCCCCCTCGCCCATTACGCGGTCTGGCCCGCCCGTCAGCCGCCCGACCATCGGCTGCGCGCCTTCCTCGACTGGCTGGAGCGCGAGGCGGCCGAAGGCTGACATTCCCTTTTGGAATGACATCCTTCGCATAAGGAAGTTGCCTCGGCCCCCTCCCGCTGCCAGGGAGGGGCAGGAGGAATTCTCATGACCGAAGCCGGCCCGTCCGAGGTGCGCGTGGAGACCGACGGCCACGTCGCCACGGTTTGGCTCTGCCGCCCGCCCAACAACTTCATCGACCTAGCGCTGACCGCGCAGATCGCCGATGCGCTGGAGGCCCTGGACGCCGACCCGGCCTGCCGCGCCGTGGTCCTCGCTGGCGAGGGCAAGCATTTCTGCGCGGGCGCCGATTTCTCCCAGCGCGACCGCAAGGCGGGCGACGCCAATGCTTCCGGCCGGACCATCTATACCGAGGGCGCGCGCCTGCTGCGGACGAAGAAGCCCATCGTGGCCGCCGTCCAGGGCGCCGCGGTGGGCGCCGGCCTCGGCCTCGCGGTCGTCGCGGATTTCCGCGTCGCCTGTGCCGAGGCCCGCTTCAGCGCGAACTTCACCCGGCTCGGCTATCATCCCGGCTTCGGCCTGACCGCCTCCCTGCCCCGGCTGATCGGCGCGCAGAAGACGGCGCTGCTCTTCTATACGGGCCGCCGCTTCACGGGCGAGGAGGCGCTGGCCATGGGCCTCGCCGACCAGCTCGTTCCGCAGGATCAGGTGCTGTCCGCCGCCCATGCGCTGGCGGCCGAGATCGCCGGCAGCGCGCCGCTCGCCATCACCGCCACGCGCGCCACGCTGCGCGACGGGCTGGCCGAAGCCTATGAGCGCGCGACGGCGCATGAGCTCGCCCAGCAGACCTGGCTGCGCGAGACCAATGACTTCAAGGAAGGCGTGAAGGCCATGGCCGAGCGCCGCAACCCGAACTTCTCCGGGACCTGATGACCGATCTTTCCCAGGCGCTCTTCGCGCCGCGCGGCGTAGCACTGGTCGGCGCCTCCGCCGATCCGGCGAAGAATAATTCCCGCGCCCAGCGGCTGCTGCTGCGCGAGGGCTTCAAGGGCCGCATCGTCCCGGTGAATCCGGGCCGCAGCGAGGTCATGGGCCTGCCCGCCGTCGCCGATATCCGCGAGGCGGGCGACGCGATCGACCATGCCTTCATCATGGTGCCCTCCTCCGCGGTGCTGAAGGCCGTCGAAGGCTGCTGCGAGATCGGCGTGAAGGTCGCCACCATCTTCAGCGCGGGCTTCGCCGAGGCAGGGGAGGAAGGAGCGGTCCTGCAGCGCCGGATCGTCGAGACGGCGCGGGCCGGCGGGCTGCGGCTGGTCGGGCCCAACTGCCTCGGCCTGCTCAGCGTGCCGGACCGGCTCGCGCTCACGCTGAACGTCGCGATCGAGGCTGAGGAGCTGAAGCCCGGCTGGCTTGGCATGGTGTCGCAGAGCGGCAGCATGATGGGCGCGCTCTTCTCCCGCGCGGCCGCGCGCGGGCTCGGCTTCTCGCGCATGGTCTCGGTCGGCAACGAATGCGACCTCGGCGTCGGCGAGCTGACCGAGCTGCTGGTCGAGGACCCCGAGACGCGGATGGTCCTGCTCTTCCTCGAGACCTTCCGCGATGCCGACCGCCTGGCCGCCGCCGCCCGCCGCGCCCATGAACTCGGCAAGCCCATCATCGCCTACAAGCTTGGTCGTTCGGAGCTGGGCCGCCGCCTCGCCCTCTCACATACCGGCGCCATGGTGGGCGGCGACGAACTGGCATCTGCCTTCTTCCGCGACCACGGCATCTTGCGCGTCGAGACGCTGGAGGCGCTGGTGGAGCTGCCGCGCCTCATCCTCGGCCACCGGCCGCCGCGCGGGCGCCGCCTCTCCGCCCTCACCGCCACGGGCGGCGGCGCGGCGATGGTGATCGACCGCCTCGGCCTGATGGGCGACGAGCTGCTGCCCCCGCCCGAGGACATGCGCGCGCGCCTCGCCGAAAAGACCATCGAGGTCTCCGACGCGCCGCTGATCGACCTGCCCATGGGCATGTCGGGCCCCGAGCGCTTCAGCCTCGTGCTGCGTGAACTCGTGGCGTCGGACCACAGCGATGCGGTGGTGGCCGTGCTCGGCTCCGGCGCGCGCACCGATGCCGCGCGCGCGATCGCGCATATCGCGCCCGCCCTGCCCTCGCCCCGGCCGTTGGCCGTCTTCGCCGCGCCCCAGGCCGACGAGACGCTGCGCCGGATGGACGAGGCCGGCATCGCCGCCTTCCGCACGCCGGAATCCTGCGCCGACGCGGTCCACACCTACCTTTCCTGGCGCGCCCCTCGTGATCTGGGCGCGGATCTCACGCCGGGCGAGACGGACGCCGCCGCCCGAAAGCTGGCCGACGCCCCGCCGGGCGCGCTCAACGAGCTGGAAGCCTGCGCGGTCTTCGCGACCCTCGGCATCGAGCCGCCGGGCGCCGCCGTGGTCGCCACCCCCGACGAGGTGGGCGACTTCGCCGGCCCCGTGGCGGTGAAGCTCCTTTCGCCCGACATCCTGCACAAGACGGATGCGGGCCTCGTGCGCCTCAATATCGAGGGCCGGGACGCCATCCGCGCCACCGTGGCCGAGCTTCTCGCCAAGGCGCGCGAGGGCTTTCCGCAGGCGCGGATCGACGGCGTGCTGGTGGCGCCGATGCATCGCGGCCTGCAGGAAGTCATCCTTGGCTATCGCGAGGATGCCGAGGTCGGCCCCATCATCCTGCTCGGCATGGGCGGCGTGATGGCCGAGCTGAAGCGCAGCTTCTCCGTGCGCCTCGCGCCCGTGGGCCTCGACGAGGCACGGGCCATGATTGCCGAGCTGCCGGAATTGAAGCTGATCCAGGGCTTCCGCGGCCTGCCGCGTGGCGACGTGGACGCCCTGGCGCGCGCCATCCGCTCGCTCTCGCTGCTGGCCACGCTCCCCGGCCGCCCCGTCCAGGAGGCCGAGATCAACCCCCTCATCATCCGGGCCGAGGGCCAGGGCGCCGTTGCCGTCGACGGGCTCCTGGTGCCGCGCTGACGTCATTTTCGTTTGATCGCGGGATGTGCCTCGGCTCATCCCGCTCTGGAGGAAACCACCCATGGCGCTGATCGAGATCCCCGAAGAGCACCGCATGCTCCAGGAGCTGGTGCGCAAGTTCGTCGACCGCGAGCTCATGCCGCTGGAGCCCGCCGTCCTGGCGCGCGAGGCGGAGGGCGGCGCGCTCAGCCTCACGCCCGAGGAGGAAGAACCGCTCCACGCCCGCTGCAAGGAGCTGGGCCTCTGGGGCCTCGACGTGCCGGAAGACCTGGGCGGCGCGAATATGCCGAGCTCGGCGCTCATCCTCGTGCAGGAGGAGCTGGGCCGCACCTGCACGCCCTTCCTCTTCCCGCCCGACAGCCCGAACCTGCACATGATGCTGGCGGTCGCCGACGACTATCAGCGCGAGCACTACCTCGCCCCCTATGCGGCGGGCGAGAAGAAGTCCTGCATTGCCATCTCCGAGCCTGGCGCCGGCGGCGACCCGGCCGGCATGCTGACCAAGGCCGTGCAGGATGGCGACGACTGGGTGATCAACGGCCGCAAGATCTGGGTGAGCCGCGTGCCGGCTTCGGACTTCCTGATCGTCATGGCGCGCACCAGCCCCGGCAAGCGCGCGGACGGCGTGACGGCCTTCCTCGTCGACAAGGGCACGCCCGGCTTCCTCATCGAGCGGCAGATCAAGATGATCGGCGGCCGCCGCACCTACGAGCTGGTCTTCGAGGATTGCCGCGTTCCCAACCGCAACGTGCTGGGCCAGGTGGGCCAGGGCTACGAGCCCATGCAGCTGCGCCTGAACGTGCGCCGGCTGGAGCTCGGCGCGCGCTGCATCGGCATCTCCGAGCGCGCGCTGCAGATGATGTGCGTGCAGGTGAAACAGCGCAGCACCTTCGGCGTGCCGCTCTCCGAGCGGCAGGCGATCCAGTGGTGGATCGCCGATGCCGCCACCAAGATCCACGCCTGCCGGCTGATGGTGCAGGCGGGGGCCGCGACGCTGGATGCCGGCGGCGACGTGCGCAACGAGGCCTCGATGATCAAGGTCTTCGCCACCGAGATGGCGACCGAGATCGTGGACCACGCCATGCAGGCCTTCGGCGCCATGGGCATGACGCGCGAGCTGCCGCTGCAGCTGATGGCGCAGCAGGTGCGCGTGATGCGGATCTACGAAGGCCCCTCCGAGGTGCATCGCATGGCGATCGCCCGCCGCACCCTCAAGCAGTACAACTGATCCGGCGGAATCTGGAATGACCTTCTCCCGCCGTTTTCTGCCCGCCCTGGGCGCGGGGCTCTGCGCCGCGCCCGCGGTGCACGCCCAGCCGCGCTTTCCCAACCGGCCCATCCGCATGATCATCCCCTTCGCCCCCGGCGGCGGGACGGATCTGCAGATGCGCGCGCTCTGCCACGCCGCCTCCCAGCATCTGGGCCAGCCCATCGTGATCGAGAACCGCTCGGGCTCCAGCGCCATCCTCGGCGCCATCGCGCTGGCGAATGACCGCGCGGCGGATGGGCATCTGCTGAGCCAGATGCCTTCCAACGTGTTCAGCTACCCGCTGACCACGCGCAACCCGCCCTATGACCCGCTGCGCGACTTCAGCTGGATCATCCAGATCACCGGCTATGTCTTCGGCATCGCCGTACGGTCGGATAGCCCGTTCCAGACGCTGGCCGAGCTGATCGAATTCGCGCGCACCCATCCCGGCGAGGTCAGCTACGCGACCACGAGCGTCGGCGGCGTGCCGCACCTCACGACGGAGCGCATCGCCGAGCATTTCGGCGTGCAGCTCACCAATATCCCCTTCCGGGGCGGCACCGAATCACCCACCGCCGTCCTCAGCGGCACCGTGACGGCCATGTCCGGCAGCGGCTGGGCGGAGTTCGTTCGCCAGGGTCAGATGCGCGCGCTCTGCGTCTGGGCCGCGCAACGCCTCCCGGCCTTCCCCGAGGTGCCGACGCTGAAGGAGCTCGGCGTGGATATCGTGCAGACCGGCGCCTATGGCTTCGCCGCGCCGAAGGGCGTGCCTGCCCCGATCATCGCCACGCTGCACGACGCCTTCCGCCGGGCCCTGACGGATCCCGCGCATCTGGCCGTGCTCGCGGCGGCCGACATGGACGTCGAGTATCTCGGGCCCGAGGATTATGCCGCGAGCGTCGAGCGCACCGTTGCGCTCAACCGCTCGGTGCTGGGCCGGCTGGGCCTGCTGGCCCAGTAGGACCCGACGCCGCCGCCGGGGCGCCCTCCCGTCAGGGAAGCGCCCTGGCCGCCTCCAGCACCTGGGCGGCATGCTCGCCCGGCTTCACCTTGCGCCAGATCGCCGCGACCTTGCCGTTCCTGTCGACCAGGAAGCTCGAGCGCTCGAAGCCCATGTACTTCCGGCCCATGAACTGCTTCTCGACCCAGGTGCCATAGGCTTCGGCCAGCTGGTGCTCGGGATCGCTCGCGAGCGGGAAGGTCAGGTCGTACTTCTTCGCGAACTTCTCGATCGCCGGCATGGCGTCGGGGCTGACGCCGATGACGGTGAGGCCCGTCTTGCCTAGGGCCGGCAGGGCCTCCTGGATGCCGCAGGCCTGGGTCGTGCAGCCCGGCGTGCTCGCCTTCGGATAGAAGTAGAGCAGGTAGGGCTCGCCCTTCAGCGAGGCCGAGCTGACCGTCCGCCCGCCGGAGGCGGCGAGCGTGAAGCCCGGCGCCTCCTCACCGAGGGCGGGCCCGCCCGCCCCGCTCATGGGGCCAGCAGCCGCTTCAGCTTGCGCACGGCGCTGTCGGGCGTCGAGAAGACCGGCAGGCCGGTCGCCCCGGCGACCATCGACGCCACATGCGCCAGGCTGAACTGGCCGAGCGCGATGGCGTCGCAGCCCTTGAGCTTCAGCGAGGCCTCCGTGGCCAGGCGGTCATGCGTCGCGACGTCGCCGGCATCGAGCGCGGCCAGCGCGCCCTCGGCGAGGCAGGGCACGACCTCGATGCCTGCCGGGAATTCCGGCGTCATGGAGGGGATGGTGCCCTGGAAGGTAACCAGCAGGCCGACCTTCTTCGCGCCCGAGGCCACGATCTCCTCGATCATCGCCTCGTTGGGCTTGAGCACGGGCATCGGCGCGTGGTCGGCCGCGACGGCCTCGATGCAGGGGCCGAAGGCCGAGCAGGTGAAGAGGATGGCGTCGGCGCCCGTGCCCTTGGCGTAGTTGCCCAGGGTACGGAAGCGCTCGGTCATCTCCGGCGTCAGCTTCCCCTGGCGGGCGAGGTCGGCCGAGAGGCTGTCGTCCATCAGATTCATCAGCGTGTTGCCCGGCCAGAGGCGCGCGAAGGCGGCCTCGATCGGCGGCGGGGAATGACGCAGGGCGTGGATCAGCGTGATGCGGGCCATCGGATCAGCCCTTGCACCGGCGCAGCGGCCCGGGGAAGTCGCCGCAATTGGGGAAGACCACCTCGTCCTCGCCGCGGCGCTCGACGCGCAGGATGTCGGGATTGCCGTCGCAGCCGAAGCCGGTCTCGGGGATCGCGCCACGGCCGGGCAGCGGCACGAAGCGGAACTCGAGGCCATTGGGGGCGACGGCCACCGTCTCGATCGCGCGCTGGCGGAAGGCCACGTCCAAGCTGGAGACGCGCATCACGATGTCGCGCGTCACGATGACGGAGACGTTGCCGAAGCAGGCCGGCCCTTCCGTCTCGGTCACGGGGAAGATGCCGCCGGTCCAGGCGCCGAACATCCACTCATGCGGAGGTCCCTGGCGGGTCTGGGCACGCACGAGGGCCGGGGTGGCGAGCAGGCCCGACACGAGGGGAAGCAGCGAACGTCGGCGCAGCATGGGAGCTCCTGGCAACAACATCCCTCTTTGTAGCCCGACATGCGGCCCGCGTCAGGCCCGACATCGCGGCCGGCCGGCGGTGCCCTCGGCGGTCAGGCCGCCATGTCCGGATAGGCCTCGGCGATCATCTCCTCGGCCAGGAGATCGAAGGCCCACCGCCAGGCGGCGCGCAGCGGCGGCAGGAACTCCTCGGCGAGGCATTCCTCCAGCATCCAGTCCAGCGCCTCGCGCAAGGCGGGGTAGTGCTCGGGCCGCAGACCCCTCGCCGCATGCCGGCGCGCCAGGTCCCTCGCCACGGGCAGCAGGCGGTCGGGCCGGTCGAGCATGGCGGTCGCATAGCCGAGGGCGGCGATGAAGCGCGCGCCCTGCGCCCGCATATCCTCCCGCTCCAGCGCCGTGCGCGTGGCGGGCTCAATCCGGAACAGCCGCCCGAAGAACAGGACCGCCGCCGGCCGCGCCAGGGCCGCCACCTTCTGGAAGCTCTCGCGCACCAGCCGCAGATTCGTCTCGTCCATCGCCCTCCTCCATGGAGCGGGCCGATCCTGCCCCGGGGTGCGTCGCAGGAGATCGCCGCGGGACGGGACGGATTGTCGCGTCCGTTGCGCGCACGGGCCGCAGGTTGCGCCTGCCCTGGGGGCCGTCTAATCGGTCGCCGGATGCCCCTTCACGTCGGAGATTTCGACTTCGTCCTGCCGGACGCGTCGATCGCCCAGGAACCCGTCCGTCCGCGCGACGCGGCGCGCCTGCTCGTCGTGCGCGGCGAGGCGCTGGAGGATCGCGGCGTGCGGGACCTCCCCTCGCTGCTCCAGCCCGGCGACGTCATGGTGGTCAACGACACGCGCGTGATCCCGGCCCGCCTGCGCGCGCGGCGGGGCGAGGCGCGGATCGAGGTCATGCTCAACCGCGCCGAGGGCGACGGCAGCTGGCACGCCCTCATCCGCAACGCGCGCCGCCTGCGCGTCGGCGACGAAATTTCCATCGAGGGCGCCGAGCTTACCGCCCGGGTGCTGGAGAAGTTCGAGGGCGGCAGCGCGCGGCTGCATTTCGGCGACGACCCCGCCCGCCTCATGGCCGCGCTGGAGCAGGCAGGCGAGATTCCCCTGCCCCCCTACATCACGCGCGAGGCCGGCCCCCGCGGCGAGGACCGCGCCGACTACCAGACCGTCTTCGCCGCGCGACCCGGCGCCGTCGCCGCGCCCACCGCCAGCCTGCACTTCACGCCCGAGCTGCTCGCGGCGCTGGAGGCGCGCGGCGTGCAGCGCGCCACGGTGACGCTGCATGTCGGCGCCGGCACCTTCCTGCCGGTGCGCGAGGAGGATCCGAGCCGCCACGTCATGCATCACGAATGGGGCGAGCTCGGCGCCGAAGCGGCAGCCACCATCAATGCGGCGCGCGCCGAGGGCCGGCGCATCCTGTGCTGCGGCACCACGGCGCTGAGGCTGCTGGAGACCGCCGCGCGCGGCGTGGAAGACCGCCGCGCGCCGATTCCGCTGTTTTCCGGCCTCACCGACATCTACATCCTGCCAGGCTTTCCCTTCCGGGCCGCCGACCTGCTGATGACCAACTTCCACCTGCCGCGCTCCACCCTGCTCATGCTCGTCTCCGCCTTCGCGGGAACGCGGCGGATGCGGCGCGCCTATGCCCATGCCCTGGCCGAGGACTACCGCTTCTTCTCCTATGGCGACGCCTCGCTGCTGTTTCGTGAGGAGGCGGATCTCGCCCCATGACGCTCGAATGGAAACTCCAGCAGACCGACGGGCGCGCCCGGGCCGGCACGCTGCATACGGCGCACGGCACGGTGCCCACGCCGGTCTTCATGCCCGTCGGCACCGCCGGCACGGTGAAGGCCATGACCGCCGACGCCGTGCGCTCGACCGGCGCGCGGATGGTGCTGGGCAATACCTATCACCTCATGCTGCGGCCCGGGGCCGAGCGCGTCGCGCGCCTGGGCGGGCTGCACCGCCTCATGGACTGGAAAGGCCCGATTCTGACGGATTCCGGCGGTTTCCAGGTGATGAGCCTCTCCGGACTGCGGAAGATGGACGAGGACGGCGTCACCTTCCAATCGCATGTGGATGGCTCCAAGCACCGCCTCACGCCCGAGCGCAGCGTGGAGATCCAGCGCCTGCTCGGTGCCGACGTCACCATGTGCTTCGACGAATGCACGCCCTTCCCCGCCACGCATGAGGAGGCGGCCAAGTCCATGCGCCTTTCCATGCGCTGGGCCGCGCGCTGCCGCACCTGCTTCGAGCCGCGCGACGGCCACGGGCTCTTCGGCATCGTGCAGGGCAGCACCTTCGAGGACCTTCGCGCCGAGAGCTCCGCGGCGCTGACCGGCATCGGCTTCGAAGGCTATGCCATTGGCGGCCTGGCCGTCGGCGAGGGGCAGGAGGCCATGTTCTCCACCCTCGACTTCACCGTGCCCATGCTGCCCGCGAGCCATCCGCGCTACCTCATGGGCGTGGGCAAGCCCTCGGACCTGCTGGGCGCCGTGCGCCGCGGCGTCGACATGTTCGACTGCGTGATCCCCACGCGCTCCGGCCGGATGGGCCGTGCCTATACCGCGCGCGGCCAGATCAACCTGCGCAACGCCAGGCACGCCGAGGACGACCGGCCGCTGGATCCCGATTGCGGCTGCCCCGCCTGCCGCAAGCACAGCCGCGCCTATCTGCATCACCTGCTGAAATGCGACGAGATGCTCGGCCCGATCCTGCTGACCTGGCACAATATCCAGTACTATCAGGACCTGATGGCGCGGATGCGCGACGCCATCCTCGAAGGCCGCTTCGAGGCCGAGGCCGCATTGATCGAGGCCGGATGGGCCGCAGGAGACGAGGCATGACGACGCAGACCGAAACCGGCGCCCTCACGCAGCTGGGTGCCCATACGCCCCTGCCCGCCTCGCCGGACCAGGCCGTGCTGGAGCGCGTGCCCAACCCGCATGCCGAGCTCGCCTATTGCATCCGCTTCGCCGCACCCGAATTCACCTCGCTCTGCCCGCTGACCGGCCAGCCGGACTTCGCACATCTCGTGATCGACTACGTGCCGGGCGCCTGGATCGTGGAGAGCAAGAGCCTCAAGCTCTTCCTCGGCAGCTTCCGCAACCACGGCTCCTTCCACGAGGCCTGCACGCTGGACATCGCGCGGCGGCTGGTCACGCTGCTGGACCCGGCCTGGCTGCGCATCGGCGGCTACTGGTACCCGCGCGGCGGCATTCCGATCGACGTCTTCTACCAGACCGGGACGCCGCCCGAAGGCGTGTGGATCCCGCCGCAGGACGTGCCGGGCTACCGCGGCCGGGGTTGAGCCGGCCAGCCCCACGGCTGGCCATGAAAGCAGGGAAGTGAGCGAATGGGACGTGTCCTGGTCACCGGGGCCGCCGGCTTCATCGGCGCGCATGTCAGCCAAGCCTTGCTCGCCCGCGGGGAGGAGGTCGTCGGTCTCGACAACCTCAACCCCTATTACGACCCCGCGCTGAAGGAAGCGCGGCTCCAGGCCCTCACCGGCCAGGCGGCGCCCGGCGCCTTCGAGTTCCATCGCCTCGACCTAGCCGATACGGAGGGCGTCCTCGGTCTGATGGCGGCCCGGCCGGATATCGATCGCGTAGTGCATCTCGGCGCCCAGGCGGGCGTGCGATGGTCGCTCGAGGCGCCCTTCGCCTATACCTCGGCCAACGTCACCGGCCATCTCTCGATCCTGGAAGGCGTGCGGCGCAGCGAGGGGCGGATCGGCCACACGGTCTATGCCTCGACCAGCTCGGTCTACGGCTCGCGCCAGGATGGCCAGCCCTTCCGCGAGACCGACCGCGCCGAGCGTCCCGCCTCGCTCTACGCCGCGACCAAGCTGGCGGGCGAGATGATGAGCAAGTCCTACACGGACCTCTATGGCCTGCCGCAGACGGGGCTGCGCTTCTTCACGGTCTATGGCCCCTGGGGCCGGCCGGACATGGCCTATTGGCTTTTCACCGACGCGATGCTGAAGGGCCAGCCCATCAAGCTCTTCAACGAGGGCCGGATGATGCGCGACTTCACCTATGTGGACGACATCGTGACCGGCATCCTCGCCGCGCTGGACCACGCGCCCGCCGCCGGCACTCACCGGACCTACAACATCGGCAACAGCCGGCCGGAACAGCTGCTGGACATGGTCGCCTTCCTCGAGGAGGCGCTGGGCGTGAAAGCGGAGCGCGTGCTGCTGCCGATGCAGCCGGGCGACGTGCCGGGCACCTTCGCGGATGTCTCGGCGATGAAGCGCGATTTCGGATGGGAGCCGGTGACGGATCTGCGAACCGGGCTCGGCCGCTTCGTCGCCTGGTGGCGACGCTACTTCGGATAGGCGGGCGGCGAGGGGGAAAGCCCCCTCGCCTTTTCGATCAATACGCCGCCGAGAGGCTGAAGATCACCGTCCGGCCGGCCGAGGGATTGGCGCGGGTGCCGAAGAGGCTGTCGTAGTTCAGCTCGTTCGTCAGGTTGTAGCCGTTGACCGCCACGCGCCACTGCCGCCGCTCGCCGAAGCTGTGCGAGAGCATGGCATCGAGCGAGAAGTTCGACGGCACCGAGGCGGTGTTGTCGGCGTTCAGATAGGCCATCGAGCGCCAGGTCACGCCGCCGCCCACCGTCAGCTGGTAGGGCGTGTCGCGGAAGGCCTCGTAGGTCGACCAGACCGACGCCGCGTGGCGCGGCACGTACTGCACGCGACGGCCGAGATTGGCCGCGGTCGCGGAGCGCGTCGTCTCACTGTCCATGTAGGTGTAGTTGGCGCTCAGATTCCAGTCGCGCGTGAGCTGGCCGGTCACGCCGAGCTCGATGCCCTGGTTGCGCTGCGAGTCACCCGACTGGGTGGTCGCGCCCGAGACCGGATCGGTGACATAGGCACCCTCCTTCTCGATGCGGAAGAGCGAGCCGTAGAGGCCGAGGCGGTTGTTCATCAGGCTGAACTTGGCGCCGAGCTCGAAGATCCGGTTGCGCTCCGGGTCGAGGGATTGCGTGGCCGCGGTCAGGCCGGCCGGGAAGGTCGTGATGAAGGAGCCGGCCGGCGTCGTCGAGGAAGCATAGGAGAAGTAGTAGGTCTGCGAGGGCGTCGGCTCCCAGACCAGGCTGGCGCGCGGATCGACGAAGGTCTGGTTGGCGCCGAGGGCGGTGGTCGCCACGCCGTTGCCGTAGGTCTTGTAGCTGAGGTCGTAGTTGCTGACGCGCAGGCCGCCGATGACGGAGATCTCCGGCGTGAACCACATACGGTCGGTCACGAAGCCGCCCAGGTGGCGCTGCTGCGTCTCGCGAACATTGGCGCCGCTGCCGGCGAGGATGCGGTAGAGCGCGTTCGACCGGGTCGGGCTCACCAGGCTGTTGGAGCGCGTGGCGCTGTAGGCGTAGCCGGTGCGCTCGTCATGCTGGAACCAGGCGTCGAAGCCGAGCGTGGCCTCGTGGCGGAAAGGCCCGGTGTGGAAGCGCGCGACCGCCGTCGTCAGGTTCTGGACGCCCCAGGTCTCCTGGTGGAAGGGCGAGACGCCGCCGGAGTAGGCGACGCGCGCCCGGCCCGGGTTCGGGCCGAAGAACAGGCTGGTGCAGGTCGCATCGCAGGTCGGCGGCGAGGCGGCGAAGTCGCGGGTCGCGAAGCCCACGCGCGTGTCGTTGTGCAGGGTCAGCCAGTCGGCGAATTCGTGGCGCAGCCGGGCGGTGACGCGGTCCACCGTGGTGTTGTCGCGGTCGGAGCTGATGCCGTACCAGTTGCCGCGGCGCAGGCCGTATTCCGTGGCCGGGCGGCTGACGCTCTGGCCCGGCGCGCGCACGACCGGCACGCCGTAGTCGGGCGTGCGGCGATCCTCGAAGTGCATGTAGTCGACGGTCAGCGTCGTGGGCGTGCCCAGGCCGAAGGCGATCGAGGGCGCGATGCCCCAGCGGCCGGAATCCACCTGGTCGCGGCCGGCGACGCGGTTGTAGTGGCCCATCAGGTTGAGGCGGACGGCCGTCGTGTCGTTGAGGCGGCGGTTCACATCGACATTGCCGCGCACGAAGGAATCGGTGCCGCCCGAGATCGTGCCGCTAATGGAATTGCCGAGGAACGGTGTGCGGGTCTGGATGTTGATCGCGCCGCCGATCGTCTGCTGCCCGAAGGTCGTGGCCGAGGGGCCCTTCAGGACGGACACGCTGTCGAAGTTGAAGGCGTCACGCGTGTAGGAGCCGAAGTCGCGCATACCGTCGACGTAGACGTCGTTCTGCGCCGAGAAGCCGCGGATGCGGAACTGGTCGCCCGCGACGCCGCCATTGCCCTCGCCGATCGAGGAGGTGATGCCCGGCACGTTGCGCAGCGCCTGGTCGAGCGTGGTCACGCCCTGCTGCTCCAGCACCTCGCGCGGGATGGTGTTGATGACCTGCGGCGTGTCCTGGACGGTGCCCGGCAGGCGGGAGATGCCCGTGGGGCGCTGCAGGGTATTGGCAGGATCGACGCGGCTTTGCACATCCACGGTGGGCAGCGTCAGCGCGGCCGGCGCCTCCACGACCGGGGCCACAGCGGCCTGCGCATGCGCCTGCTCGTGAAAAGCGGTCGTGAGGACCACGGCGAGGCTTGCGGTGAAGGCAGCTTGCGAGACTGAATTGTGCAAGGTGGCGCGTCGCGACATATCGAACCCTTCGGATGTTGCGAACGCCTATTAGTTTCACTCTCATGTCGCGACAACGCGGATGAGGGATTTGCTACCCGAGTTAGTGATGTTTGCAGCGCCCACGTGACATTTTAGCAACGCCATGGCCATGGTATTTTCCGAGGCCTTTGAAGGAGATGAGACGATTTTCCAGGCGCCCCCCATTCCCCCGGGAATCCTCACCGTCACCGATTACGAGGCCTTCGCACGGGAGCGGATGGGCGAGAACGCCTGGGCCTATATCTCCACGGGCACGGCGGACGAGCTGACGCTGCGCGCCAATCGGGAGGCCTTCGACCGCCTTCGCCTGGAGGGCCGCGTCCTCGCCGAGATGAGCGGGGCCCATACCCGGCTCAGCCTCTTCGGCGACGAATACGAGCATCCCT
The DNA here is from genome assembly GCF_018413645.1 of Roseococcus pinisoli. Lineage (GTDB taxonomy): Bacteria > Pseudomonadota > Alphaproteobacteria > Acetobacterales > Acetobacteraceae > Roseococcus > Roseococcus pinisoli. The sequence goes on along the minus strand of NZ_JAHCDA010000002.1, from coordinate 243,836 downwards.
TCCTGCTGGCGCCGGTGGCCTTCCACCGCCTGGTCCATCCGGACGGCGAACTGGCCACGGCCTTCGGCGCCAGCGCGATCCGCGCCGGCATGGTCGTGAGCACGCAGGCCAGCGTCACGCTGGAACAGGTGGCCCGCCAGGCGACCTCCCCGCTCTGGTTCCAGCTCTACATGCAGCACGACCGTGCCTTCACCGCCGTGCTGGCACGCCGCGCGGAAGAGGCCGGCTACCGTGCCCTGGTGGTGACCGTCGATGCGCCGGTGACGCTCCGCAACCGCGAGCAGCGCGCGGGTTTCCGCCTGCCGGCCGGCATTGAGGCGGCGAATCTCCGCGGCCTCACGCCCCCGCCGCCGCCGCGCGCCGAGCCGCATGAGAGCGAGGTTTTCCGCGGGCTCCTGGCCGGCGCCGCCACCTGGAAGGACATCGCCTGGCTGCGCACCGTCACGCGGCTGCCGATCGTGCTGAAGGGAATCATGTCGCCGGCGGATGCCGCGCGCGCCGTCGCCGAAGGCCTGGACGGGCTGATCGTCTCAAACCACGGCGGCCGCGCGCTGGACACGGCGCCCGCCAGCATCGAGGCGCTCCCCCGGGTCGCCGAGGCGGTGGCCGGGCGCATCCCGGTCCTGATGGATGGCGGCATCCGACGCGGCAGCGACGCGCTCAAGGCGCTCGCCCTGGGCGCGAAGGCCGTGCTCATCGGCCGCCCCTACATTTACGGCCTCGCGGTGGGCGGCCCGGTCGGGATCGCCCATGTCGTGAAGATCCTGCGCACCGAGCTCGAGATCGCGATGACCCTCACCGGCTGCCCGACCCTGGACGCGATCGATCGCTCCATCATCTGGGAGCGGTCTCAAACCGGCTGATCACGGTCGTGGTGTGATCAGCCGGCCAGTGTATCCAGCCTAGTGCTGATGGCCCTGTGCCGGGCCGCGCGCGCCGGCCGCCTGCACGGTGAGGTTCACCGTCACTTGGCCCGCGCGCTCGAAGCGAAGGCTGAGCGGGATCACCTGCCCCACCTCGAGCGACCGCGTCAGCCCCAGCAGCATCATGTGGAATCCGCCGGGCGCCAGCGCGACGCTGCCGCCGGCCGGGATCTCGATCGTCTCGACTGGGCGCATGCGCATCACGTCGCCCTCCCGCAGGCTGGTATGCAGCTCGACACGCGAGGCGGCGGGGCTGCTCGCCGCGACGAGACGATCCGGCTCGGTGCCGGTATTGCGGATCGTCACGAAGCCGGCGCCCTGCCGCCCCTGCCCCGCCGCGCGGGTCCAGCCATTCTCCAGCGACAGCGTGGCGGCGGTGACCGCCGGCGTCTGCGGGGCCGCGTGGCCCTGCGTCGGAGCGGCAGCCTGGGCGAGGCGCAGCAGCGGCGCGGGGAAGCGCGGCCGCGCCTCGCCCTCGCCCGCCACCTGCGTCCAGGCGGCGACGGTCTCGCCGCAGCGCTGGGTCACCGGGAAGGCCACGGCCTCGCCGCCGCGGGCGGGGGTGCGGACCAGCATGACGAATTCGTCGTAGCGGTCATCGGCCAGCGGGCCGCCGCGCCAGGCGATCGAGGCGCCGGGCTCGACCGCGATCTCCCAGCCGGGCTTGGCCATGGGCCGCGCGACGGTCGTGCCCTCGGGCAACGCGACCTCGATGGCGGTCGTCGCCGCGCCGCCGCAGCCGTGGCCGACGCGGAAGGCCAGCCGCGTGTAGCTGGCGGGCGAGGCCTCGGTCGGATCGATCGTGACATGCGCCATGGCCGGCGAGGCCGTGGCGAGGAGGAGCGCGAGAAGCTTTTTCATCGGGAGAGTCCTTCTTCAGAAGCGGAAGCGGGCGCCGGCATAGGCCGAGCGGCCGAAACCGGGTTCGAACAGGGCCGCGTTGGGCGCGGCGACGGGGGCGACCGAAGCGGAGGAGATATAGCGACGGTCGGCCAGGTTGCGCGCCTCGACGAAGAGGCCGAGGCGGCCGTCCAGCAGCTCCGCCCCGGCGCGCAGGCCGATGAGCGCGTAGCTGTTGGTGCGCGTGGTATTGGCGTTGTCCACGAAGAAGCCCTCCGGCACGTAGTCCAGATTGGGTGCGATCCAGAAGCCGGAAGGGTGGCGGTAGCGCGCCTCGGCCCGCAGCACATGGCGCGGCGCGCCGGGGAGCTGGTTGTCGCGATAGGTCGCGTCGCCGTCGAAGCGGAAGTCGCTGAAGGTATAGGCGCCGCGCAGCGTCACGCTGTCGCCCCGGCTCACGAGGTCGCTTCCGGCGAGGACCGTGCCGGCGAGCTCCACGCCCTGATGAATCGTGCGGTCGGCGTTGCGGGCGTAGCTGGTGCCGGAGGTCGGGCCGACGAAAAGCTGGATCTCCTTGTCCATCCAGCTCCGATACGCCGTCGCCTCGAAGCCGAAGCGCCCGAGGGTGCCGCGAGTGCCGATCTCGAGGGTGGCGGCACGCTGGGGCTTCAGCAGGTTGAAGCCGCCCAGCGGCACCAGCGCCACGAGGTCGGAAAGCGTCGGCGGCTCGGTGGACCAGGTGACGTTGCCGAAGGCCTGCACGGTCGGCGTCGCCTGCCAGAGCAGGCCGGCACGCGGGTTGATCCAGTTCCAGCGGCCCGAGCCGCTCAGCGCCGGATTCAGGCGATTGTCGCTGGAACGCGTCGCCCCGCCGCCCGAAACGCCCGTGACGACGGCCAGCCGCGGCAGCACGTAGAGGCTGTTCTCGAAATAGCCATCGACCGTCTCGGCCGTATCCCAGGAGGCGTAGGTCTGCGCGCCGCGGACACCGCGCAGGTTCACGAAGCGCCGGTTGTCGGTCGTGCCATAGGCGTAGTTGAGCCCGCCCACGAAGCGGTTCCGCATCCCGGCCACCATGCCGTCCCAGGTCCCGCGGGCGAAGAGGTTCACGTCGTTGGTGCGGTTGTCGATGTACTGGAAGATCGGGTGGTTGAGCTGCCGCGTGACGAAGCTGCCGCCGAACTCCAGCAGCGTCTCGTTGTTCACCTGAATCGCGGTGCGGGAGCCGATCCGGTAGCTGTCGATATTGCGCTGGTAGTTGAGCGCGAGGTTCGTCGCATTGGCCATCCGCGGCGTGTTCAGCGCCTGGCTGCGCGTCACGGAGCCCGGAATGTCCTGCTGGATGGAATTATGCGTGAAGAAGAGCCGCGTTTCGACGTTGTCGGAGAGGCGGTAGCCGAGGTTGAGGTTCAGGCGCCCGCTGGTGCCGCCGCTGTGGTCGCGATAGCCGGACTGGCCGGCCATGGTGCCGCTGATCCAGCCGTCCAGCGGCCCCTGCACGCCCCCGGCGCTGACCTGGCCGCGCCAGAAGCCGAAGCTGCCGCCCTCGCCGCGCAGATTGACGCCTGGCGCGTCGCGCCCCGTCGGCGTCACGAAGTTCAGCGCCCCGCCGAGCGTATTGGCCCCGAGCGCGAAGGCATTGCCGCCGCGCAGCACCTCGACGCGCTGGAAGGTCAGCGGGTCGAGCTCCTGGAAGTCGCCGCTGCCATCGGCCTGGTTCACCGGGATCCCGTCCTGGTAGAGCCGCACGCCGCGCAGGTGGAAGCCGCGCGCGAGGCCTGAGCCGCGGATCGAAAGGCGCGTGTCCTCGCCCCATTTCGGCTGGGCGAAGACGCCGGGCGTGTATTCCAGCATGTCGCGGATTCCGGTCGTGCCGGGGCGGTCCAGGAAGTCGCTGGCGGGCACCACCGTATTGGCGCCGGGGCTGGACCAGAGCCGCGTTTGCGCTTCCGCATTGGTCGGCGCGGTCAAGGCGGGGCGCGGCGCGCTCACCTGCATCTCGGGCAGGTCGGTGGTCTGGGCGAGCACGGGAAAGGCGGCGAAAGGCAGCAATGCGCCAAGGCTGGCGGGTAGACGCTTGAACATCGGACAGATCCGTCACGAACGAGAACAGGCGCGCGGCCGCGCGCGGCCGTGCGGGCGGGTTCAGGCCGTGAGGATGGGTGGAGCGCGGGTGCGGTAGGGCGGCGCGCGGGCGGGCGGCAGAAGCCGCGCCTCGCCGGCCGCGTGCCAGGCCACGGCCTCGCCGGTCCAGGCCGGCAAGGCGAGCATCGGCGGTTCCGGCAGGGCGACGGCCGGCATGCCGTGGCACACCGGGCAGAAGCCGCCCGCCATCGAGTCCGAGGGCTGGTCCGCCAGCGGATTGCCCTGGTCGTCGAGGTGAATGACCCGCACGCCGTCGATCGAGCAGATCTCGACCGCATCGCCGCCATGCGACATGGCGCGCAGGCAATGCGCCGCCGCCAGGCCGGACTGCCAGAACAGCAGCGCGGCCACGAACAGGATCAGCGGGGCGCGGAACTTTGCCACACCGGATGCTTTACGGGACGGGCGCCCAGGCCTCAATCCCCGACGGCGCGCGGCCCCGCCTCACGCCGCCAGGGCGTATTCGACCTCCGGCGTATAGACCGCCTGCTCCTTCCCCAGCCGCGAGGAGAAGAGCACGAAGTGCTCCACCGTCAGCGGCTCGGTCCGGAAGAGGTTGTGGGCCTGCACGAAGCCCGCGAGCTTGGGCAGCGCCGCGCCGTCGGTGCGCGCGATGGTCACGTGCGGCGCGAACTTCTTGCGCTCCGGCGGCAGGCCGGCGCGCTGCAGCGCGGTCTCGATCTTGGCCTGCAGATGCGCGAGGCCCGGCGTGCGCTCGGCCACCACATGCAGCGACTGCACTCGCCCGCCCTTCTCGAAGGTGCCGAGGCCGGCGAGGCTCAGCTCGAAGGGCTTGGCGCGGATATGGGCGAGGGCGAGGTCGACTTCCTCGGCCATGTGGCCCGGAACCTCGCCGATGAAGCGCAGGGTGAGGTGGTAGTTCTCCGGGGGAACCCAGCGGACCCCTGGAATACCGCCGGCCATGGCAGCCAGACGGACCTTAACCTCCTGCGGAAGGTCGAGAGCGACGAAGAGACGCATGGGCTGGGCCCCCTTCCCGGATTCGCGCCGTTATCCTGCGGCGGCTGGTGGCACACGGTCCAGAAGTTGTTCCGTGACAGGGAGAATGCGCCGGACCAGCTCGGCCACGCCGGCCTGGTTCGGGTGGATACCATCGGCCTGGTTGAGCGCCCGGTCGGCCGCCACGCCGTCGAGGAAGAAGGGGTAGAAGATGAGGTCGGGCCGCTTCGCCACGGCATCGCGATAGACCGCCTCGAAGGCCCGGCCGTAATCCCCACCCAGGTTGGGCGGGGCCAGCATGCCGGCGAGCAGCACGGGAATGCGCCGCGCCTCCAGGCGGGACAGGATCGATTCCAGCGCCTCGGCCATCCGCGGCGGCGGCAGGCCGCGCAGCCCGTCATTGGCGCCGAGCGCCACGATCGCCGCCTGCGGACGCTCCGCCAATGCCCAGTCGAGCCGGGCCAAGCCGCCGGCCATGGTGTCGCCCGAGACGCCGGCATTGATCACCCGCACCTGGCGCCCGGCCGCGACGAGCGCTTCCTGCAGCCGGGGCACGAAGCCGTCGCCGCGCGGCAGACCGTAGCCGGCGGTCAGCGAATCCCCCAGTGCCAGCAGCCGCACGGGCGAGCCCCCTTGCGGGATGCCTTGGGCGTTCCCTGGGGCGGCCCCTTGGGCGAAGGCCGGCGTTGCGAAGAGAAACAAACCCTTTTGCAGCGCAGCGCGCCGACCATATGCAGTGCTCATGGAAAGATCGACACCCTCCGCGCCCCCCCTGATCGAGGCGCGCCATCTCACCTTCGAGGTGGGGTCCAGCGCCGGCCGGGTCAACATCCTGAAGGGCGTCGACCTGCGCATCCGCGAGGGCGAGGCGATCGGCATCGTCGGCCCGTCGGGCTCCGGCAAGACCTCGCTGCTCATGCTCCTGGCGGGGCTCGAGCGCGCGACCTCCGGCGATCTCACCGTGGCGGGACGCGACCTCAGCGCCCTCAGCGAGGACGCCCTGGCCCGCTTCCGGCGGGAGGAGGTCGGCATCGTCTTCCAGTCCTTCCACCTGGTGCCCACCATGTCGGCGCTGGAAAACGTGGCGCTGCCGCTGGAATTCGCCGGCGACGAGCAGGCCTTCACCCGCGCCGAGGAAGCCCTGCGCGCGGTCGGGCTCGGCCACCGGCTGACCCATTTCCCCGGCCAGCTCTCGGGCGGCGAGCAGCAGCGCGTCGCCGTCGCCCGCGCCTTCGTGGCCCGGCCCCGGCTGATCCTGGCCGATGAGCCCACCGGCAATCTCGACCGCGCGACCGGCCTTGCCGTGATGGACCTGCTCTTCGACCTGCGGGAGAAGGCCGGCACGACGCTGATCCTCATCACCCATGATCCTGCGCTGGCCGCCCGCTGCGAGCGGCAGATCCATGTCGAGGACGGGCTGATCGCCAGCGACACGGCCGACCTCGCCTCCGTCGCCGAAGCCGCCGAATGAGGAACCTGCGCCTCGGCTGGACCCTGGCGCGCCGCGAGTTGCGCGGCGGGTCAAAGGGCCTGCGCATCGTTCTGGCCTGCCTCGCGCTCGGCGTGGCGGCGATCGCCGCCGTGGGCAGCCTGCGCGCCGGCGTCGAGGCCGGGCTCCAGGCCGACGGCGCCCGCATCCTGGGCGGCGATCTCGAGATCCGCGCCCGCAGCCAGCCGGCCGAGCCGGAGGTGCTGGACTGGGTCCGTGCCCGGGGCGCGACCGTCAGTGAGGTCGCCCTGCTGCGCAGCATGCTCATCGCCCCCAGTGGCGAGCGCCTGCTCGTCGAGCTCAAGGCCGTGGACGATCGCTACCCCCTCTACGGCACGCTGGGGCTGGAACCCGCGGCGCGGCTGGACGGTGCCGTCGTCATGGTCGAGCCGAGCGTGGCCGAGCGCCTCGGCATCTCGCCCGGCGACCGGCTCCGGCTGGGCGAGGCCGAGGTCACCTTCGCCGCGCGTATCACCGAGGAGCCGGACCGTGTGGCCACGCCGACCATCTTCGGCCCGCGCGCCCTCATTCCGCTGAGCGAGCTGCCGGCCACCGGCCTCATCCAGCCCGGCAGCCTCGTCTCCTACGAATATCGCTTCCGTCTGCCCGAGGGCGTCTCGGCCCGCGCCTTCGCGACCGAGCTCACCGCCGCCTTCCCCAGCGCGCCCTGGCGCCTCCGCCGGGCCGACCAAGCCGAGCCCGGCGTGAACCGCTTCCTCGACCGTGCGGCCTCTTTCCTGACCCTGGCCGGGCTGACGGCGCTGCTCGTCGGTGGCATCGGCGTCGCGACGGGCGTGCGCGCCTGGCTGGAGGCACGGTCCCGCACCATCGCGACCCTGCGCTGCATGGGCGCGCCGACGACCGCCATCTTCTCGGCCTATCTGATCCAGGTGATGACCCTCTCCGTGCTCGGCATCGCCCTCGGGCTGGTCGGCGGGCTGTTCCTGACCTGGCTGGCCGCGCAGGCCCTCGGCGCCACCCTCCCCATTCCGCCGCGCCTCGCCGTCTATCCGGCGCCGCTGGCCATGGCGGCGCTCTTCGGCCTGCTGACCGCCCTTTCCTTCGCGCTCTGGCCGCTGGGCCGGGCGGGCCGCATCCCCGGCGCCGCCCTGTTCCGCGACACGCTGAGCTCGGAAGGCAGCTGGGCGGGCTGGAAGGTGGCCGCGGCCAATGCCGTGGCGGCGGTGGCCCTGGTCGCGCTGGTCATCGGCACGGCCGACCGCCCGCTCTTCGGCCTCTATTTCTGCCTGGGGGCGCTGGCGGCCATGGCCCTCTTCCGCGGCGGCGCCTGGGTGCTGATGGCCGGGGCGCGGTCGCTTCACGGCATCCGGCGGCCGGCCTGGCGGCTTGGCCTCGCGAACCTGCACCGGCCGGGCTCGGCCACGCCGATCCTGCTGGTCGCCCTCGGCCTCGGCCTCACGACGCTCGCGGCCATCGCCCAGATCGAGGGCAATCTGCGCAATGCCATCGGCAGCGAGATGCCGGCCCGCGCGCCCAACTTCTTCTTCATCGACATCCAGCCCGACCAGGCCGAGCGCTTCGACGAACTCGCCCGCGGCACCCCGGGCGTCGAGGAAGTCCGCCGCGTGCCGAGCCTGCGGGCGCAGATCGTCGCGGTGAAGGGCGTCCCAGCCGAGCAGGTGCGGCCCAGCCAGGACAGCGCCTGGGCGCTGCGCGGCGATCGCGGGCTGACCTATACCGGCGCCATGCCCGAGGGCACGCAGCTCGTCGCCGGGCAGTGGTGGGCGCCGGACTATGACGGGCCGCCGCTGGTTTCCTTCGACGCCAATATCGCCCGCGGCTGGGGCGTGGGAATCGGCGACACCATCACCATCAGCGTGCTCGGCCGCGACATCGACCTGACCATCGCCAATCTCCGGCAGGTGGAATGGCGGAGCCTCGGGATGAACTTCACCCTGATCGCCTCACCCGGGCTGCTCTCCTCGGCGCCGCACACCCATATCGCCACCGTCCGGGGCGATGCCTCGGCCGATTCCGCGTTGCTGCGCCGGATCACCGACGCGCTGCCCAATGTCTCGGGCATCCGCGTGCGGGAGGCGCTGGAGCAGGTGGCCGCACTTCTGGGCCGCATCGGCGGCGCCCTGACGGCGACGGGCTCCGTCACCCTGCTGGCCGGCGCGCTGGTCCTGGCCGGCGCCGTGGCCGCCGGGCAGCGCCGGCGGGTGCGCGAGGCCGTGCTGCTCAAGACGGTGGGCGCTACGCGAGGGCAGATCCTGCGCGCGTTCCTGGTGGAGTTCGGGGTTCTGGGCGCCTTTGCCGGGGGGCTCGCGGCGCTGGCCGGCACCGCCGCGGCCTATGCCGTCGTGACCTTCGTGATGAACCAGCCCTGGGTCTTCCTGCCGGGCACGCTGGCCTTGACCGTGGCCGGCTGCATGCTTCTGGTGCTGACCTTCGGCTATGCCGGGACGGCCCTTGCCCTTCGGGTGCGGCCGGCCCCTCTGCTGCGCAACGAATGAGGCGGTCCGCCGGCCAGCGGGCGCTTTCCAGGGGTTCCGAAATCCGTTGAATCGGATTACAGAAACTCCATATGATGGCCGCATGGGTCGTTGAGACCCTTTAGGAGGACACAACTTCATGGCTTTCCAACCCGAATCGCGGTGGACGCAGCCCCAAGGGGCCGTGCCGCAAGGCTGGGGCCGCACGGCTGGTGTGGATGCCGCCTCGATCGATGCCGGCCTGCGCGCCTATATGCTGCGCGTCTACAACTGGATGGCCTCCGGCCTGGCGCTGACGGGCATCGTCGCCTATCTGATCGCCAACACCCCCGCCATCCAGCAGCTGTTCTTCGCCGTGGTCCGCACGCCGCGCGGCTTCGCGACGGCGCCGACGATCCTCGGCTACGCCGCGATCTTCGCCCCGCTGGTCTTCGTGCTGGTGCTGTCCTTCGGCATCAACCGCGTCAGCAAGACGACGGCGCAGGCCCTGTTCTGGGCGTTCTGCGCCGTGATGGGCGCCAGCATGGCGAACATCTTCATCGTCTACACCTCGACGTCGATCGCCAGCACCTTCTTCATCTGCGCCGCGATGTTCGCGTCCATGAGCCTCATCGGCTACACGACGAAGACCGACCTGACGAAGATGGGCAGCTTCATGCTCATGGGCCTGATCGGCATCATCCTCGCCTCGGTCGTGAACATCTTCGTCCAGTCGCCGATGATGACCTTCGTGGTCTCGATCCTGGGCGTCGTGATCTTCTGCGGCCTCACGGCCTATGACACGCAGCGGATCAAGAACGACTACATCGAGTACTCCTACGCCGAGGGCACGGACCAGGCGGGCAAGCGCAGCGTGATGGACGCGCTGGGCCTCTACCTGAACTTCATCAACCTGTTCCAGTTCCTGCTGCAGTTCGCCGGCGTCCGCCGCGACTGATCAGGCAGGCCGTCCTTCCGGGGGCCGTGAGGTCCCCGGCAAGGCGTCCACAGAAAAGGCCCGCCGGAGCAATCCGGCGGGCCTTTTTCATGGCTTCGCGCTTGGAGGCAGTACCCTCAGGCCCGCCTTTTCCTCAGCCCAGATCGGATCGCGCTCCGCCGGCGTGGATGATGGCCTCGGGCTGCAGCAAGGGCCGGCAGCCGCAGCCTTCGATGAGGTGAAGAAACTCGGCCAGATCCAGCGTGGTCTCGGTGCGTACCTGGCCGCTCACGGCGTCGACCTCCACCACCGCTGCCGGGTCGCGGGCCTCGATCGCCAACATCACGGCCGCGCGCGAGGCGCGGCCGTTCAGACCTTCCACCGATACCTCAATGAGGGTGGTGGGCATTCTGCGTGCCCTCCATGTGCTCCAGGATCGGGCATTCGGGGCGTTCGTTCCCCTGGCAGGTGCGCGCCAGGTGGCGAAGCGAATCCGCGACCGCCCGCAGCGAGCGCGCCTTCTCCTCCAAGGCCTCCACATGACCGAGCGCGATCCGACGGACATCCGCGCTCTGCCGGGTATCGTCCTGCCAGAGTCCCAATAGGCGCTTCACTTCGGAGAGCGGGAAGGCCAGGTCCCGCGCATGCCGGATGAAACGAAGAACCGCCACGTTCTTCTCCGTATAGGCTCGATAGTTGTTCTTTCGCCGTTGCGGCTGGATCAGGCCCAGGGTCTCGTAGTGCCGAATCATCTTCGCACTCACACCGCTCGCCGCTGCAGCCTCACCGATATTCATCTCATCCTCCGAAGTTCACGAGATGGCTTGCGCCCGTCCCCCAGGCTGGCTGATCGAGATGCCTTACCAGCCTCGGAATGACAGCCCTCCAACGCGGGAAGGGTGAATAAGGCGGCGCAGAAAAAACATTCCGATGAAAGATTTTACAGCCCCGCGTCGATTCTCCGCGTCGCCCGCCGCCTCTGCGCTGACAGATGGGGCCACGGCTTGTCGTCCTGCAGTGCGCGGGGCACATCATAGCCATGCTTCCTGCTCTGACCGCCCTGGCCCTCGGCCTTTCCGTCCTGGTGGCGCCCCTCGCCTCCGCGCAGCCCGCTGCCCCCTCGGGTGGGCCGCAGGGCTTCCGCATCGTCAACCGCACGGGCGCGGATGCCACGCAGCTCTTCGCGGTCCGCAGCCCCCGCGGCGGCGAGGGCGACTGGGGCGGCAACCTCCTGCGCCCCGACCGGCCGCTAACGGATGGCGGCGGCTTCCGGGTGACCCCCAATGCCGATGCGGGCTGCCGGTTCGACCTGCGCCTGGTCCTGTCCGATGCGCGCGAGGTGCTGCTGCGCGACCAGGACATCTGCGCCAACCGCAACATCGACCTGGCGAATGCTCGCGCCGCCGCGCCCTCGGCCGCCCGGCAGCCGACCTCGGGGCCCCTCGCCGGCCCGGCGCCCGGGACCCAGCAGGCGCCCCCCAACGCCCAGGCCCGCGCCGTCTCGACCGGCACCGGCTTCCTCGTCGCCGAAGGGCGGGTGATGACCAATCACCACGTGGTCGACAACTGCAACCGCATCATCCTGCGCACGCCGACCGGCCATTGGCTCGCTGCCGTGCCGCCGGCGCGCATGGACGCGGCGCTCGACGTCGCGGTGCTGGCCGTGCCGGGCCTGGTCGGCCCCACCGTCGCCTTCCGATCGGCGCCCGCCATCCGGCGCGGCGAGAGCGTGGTGGCCTACGGCTTCCCGCTGGCCGGGCTGCTCAGCTCCGACCCCAAGCTCACGCGCGGCGAGATCAACGGGCTGCGCGGCCTGGGCGACAACCCCAACCAGTACCAGATCAGCGCCGAGGTGCAGCCCGGCAATTCGGGCGGCCCGCTGGTCGACATGCAGGGGAACATCGTGGGGGTCGTCGTCTCCAAGCTGAACGCCCAGGCGGTCAGCCGCCGCACGGGCGATATCGCCCAGAACATCAATTTCGCGGTCCAGGGCCAGGCGGCGCTCGGCTTCCTGCGCCGGGCGGGGGTGAACGTGCGGACGGCCGAGAGCACCGGGCCGGACCGGAGCACCGCCGATGTGGGCGAGCTCATTCACCGCAGCACTCTTTTCATCCGCTGCGAGCGCTGATGCGGCCCCGCGAGGACAGCACGGCGCCCCCCTCGCGGAACCTCTCGGCCTTAGCTAGGCTGCTTCCAATCCAAGGGAGAGACCCATGCACCGCCGCGCCTTGCTCGCCGCTCCGGCCCTCGCCGCGCCCGTGGTCCTGACCTCGCCCGCGCAGGCGCAGGCGCCGCGCATCGTCACCGAAGAGTTCATGGTGCCCGTGGGCGACGGCAGCCCCGGCATCGAGATCTTCGTCCGCAACAAGCGGCCGGAGAGCCTGACCACCTTTAGCCCCGGCCGCACCCTCATCATGGTGCATGGCGCGACCTACCCCGCCCATACCGCCTTCGACCTGCCGCTCGGCGGCCTGTCCTGGATGGACTACATCGCCGGCCGCGGCTTCGACGTCTGGTGCCTGGATATCCGCGGCTACGGCCGCTCGACGCGCCCGCCCGAGATGTCCCAGCCGCCGGAGGCCAACCCGCCGATCGTGCGCGGCGAGACGGCGCTGCTCGACATCGCGGCCGTCTCCGCCTTCGTGCGCAACCGCCGCTCCATCCCGAAGTGCATCCACCTGGGCTATTCCTGGGGCACGGCGCTGATGGGCCGCTTTGCGGCGGACAATCCCTCGGTCGTCGAGCGGCTGGTCCTCTACGCCCCGGTCTGGCTGCGGCAGACGCCCTCGCTGGCCGATCCGGGCGGCGACCTCGGCGCCTATCGCTTCGTGACGCAGGAATCCGCCCGCTCCCGCCGCGGCGCGGGCGTGCCCGAGGCGGCGCGCGCCGGCCTCGTCCCACCCGGCTGGTTCGAGCATTGGGCCGGCGTGACCTGGGCGACCGATCCCGAGGGGCAGCGCCGCAACCCGCCGGCCCTGCGCGCGCCCAACGGCAGCACGGCCGACGGCCGCGAATACTGGTCCGCCGGCCGGCCTTTCTACGACCCGGCGAAGATCACCGCGCCCACGCTGCTGGTTCTCGGCGAATGGGACCAGGATACGCCCCCCTACATGGCTCAGACGCTCTTCCCGCTGCTCACGGCCTCGCCCGGCAAGCGGCTGGTGCTGCTGGGCGAAGGCACCCATGGAATGTGGATGGAGCGCAATCGCGGCGCCCTCTTCCAGGCGGTGCAGGTCTTTCTTGAGGAGTCTGCTGCGTGAGTTCTTTTCCTGCCTCGCCTACCATCTGCTTCGCGCATATCGCCTATCGCACCGGTGATCGCTTCGCCGACCGCAGCGGCCCCTACCCCTCCTTTGAGGTGCGCAGCCTGGAAGAGCTCGAGGCCCGCATCGGCGAGGCCGACGTGCTGGTCTGCAGCGGCTTCTGGCGCAACCACCTGCCCGAGCTCTCGCCCCGCCTGAAGTATGTCCAGGCCCTCTCCTCGGGCACCGACGCCTTCGACCGCGACATGCTGAAGTCGCGCGGCATCACGCTGTCCAACGCCGCCGGCGCCAATGCGGCCGCGGTGAGCGAGCATGCGGTGGGTCTCATGCTCGGCATGGTGCGCCGCCTCTTCGTCGCGCGCGACGACCAGCACCGGAAGCACTGGGCCGGCATGAAGAGCGACTTCGCCATCCGCGAGGACGAGCTGGCCGGCAAGACCGCGATCGTCGTGGGCATGGGCAATATCGGCGCCCGCGTGATCCGGCTGCTGAAGGCCTTCGAGATGACGGTCATCGGCGTGCGCGCCAACCCCGCTTCCGGCGCCGCCGGCGCGGATGAGGTGCACGCGACCGCCGACCTGCCGAAGCTGCTGCCGCGCGCCGACTTCGTCGTGCTGGTCTGCCCGCTGACGCCGGAGACGACCAACCTGATCGACGCCAAGGCCTTCGCGCTGATGAAGCCCACCGCCTATCTGGTGAACTGCGCGCGCGGCAAGGTGGTGGACGAGGAGGCGATGATCGAGGCGCTGAGCTCCAACCGCATCAAGGGCGCCGGCCTGGACGTGATGGCGGTCGAGCCGCTGCCGGAGGAATCGCCCCTCTGGACGCTGCCCAACGCCTTCCTGGCCCCGCATACCGGCGGCGAGACCTGCGCCTTCGAGGACAATGTCCTCGACATCATGATGGAGAACATCGACCGGCTGAAGGCGGGCCGCACCGATCTGATCAACAAGATCGTCTGATGACGACCGACCAGACCATCGCCGCGATCCGCGCCGACGCCGGCTACCGCCGCGCCTGCGACACGATGCGGGCCGAGCACGAGCGCATCGTCGACGACATCATCACGCTCACCGAGATCCCCTCGCCGCCCTTCGGCGAGGAGAAGCGGGCGGCCGCCTACCTGGAGATGCTGAAGGCCCACGGGCTGGAAGAGGTCGGCCAGGACGAGGTCGGCAATGTCTTCGGGCTGCGCCGCGGCTTCGGCAACGGCGACGTCGTGGTCGTGGCCGCGCATCTCGATACCGTCTTCCCGGCGGGCACCGACGTCCGCGTCCGGCGCGAGGGCACGAAGCTCTTCGCGCCCGGCGTGGGCGACGACACGCGCAGCCTGGCCGTGAACCTCGGCTTCCTGCGCGCCATGGACGCGGCCGGCATCCGCACGCGGCACGACATCCTCTTCGTCGGCGATGTCGGCGAAGAGGGGCTGGGCGACCTTCGCGGCGTCCGCCACCTCTTCGCGAACCACCCGAACCGCGAGCGCTTCCGCGCCTTCTTCACCGTGGACAGCCCCGAGGTCGACCGGATCGTGACCGGCGGCATCGGCTCCCGGCGCTATCGGGTCATCTTCCGGGGCCCGGGTGGGCACAGCTTCTCGGCCTTCGGGCTCGTGAACCCGATGTACGCCATGGCCGAGGCGGCGCGGACGCTGGCCGCCATCGAGGTGCCGCGCGATCCGGTCACCACCCATTGCGTCAGCGTGGTCGGCGGCGGCACCTCCATCAACGCCATCCCGGAGACCATCACCATGGAGGTGGACCTGCGCTCCGCCTCGCTGGAGGAGCTGAACCGGCTGGACCGCCTCTTCCTCGAGGGCGTGGACCGGGCGGTGGCGGGCGAGAACGCGGCGCGCGACGGCAAGATCACCGTCGAGCTGGTGCGGGTCGGCGACCGTCCGGCCGGGCAGACGGCGCAGGGCTCGCCCATCGCGCGCCTGGCGGCGGCGGCGGTCGCGGCCGAGGGCTACTCCCCCTCCTTCGAATGGTCCTCGACCGACGCCAATATCCCCATGAGCCTCGGGGTGCCCGCGCTGCGCATCGGCTCCGGCGGCCAGGGCGGCCGGGCGCATTCGCTGGAGGAATGGATCGACGTGGAGATCGAGGGGTCGTTGCGCGGCATGCGCGCCAGCCTCGCGACCATCCTCGCGGTCGCCGAGATGGAGACCGCCTGAATGCGGCACGTCGTCCTCCCCGGGCGGCGTGCTTTCGGCGACACTCCTCGTCTACACTCGCCGGTGGGACGAAGGCCGCGACCAAGCGGCCCGCCCACCGGGAGTGAGACCATCATCATGCAGCGTAGAGCCTTACTCGCCGCCCCCTTGCTGGCGGCGCCCTTCCTTTCGTCCGGCGCCTATGCGCAGGGCGCCTGGCACCCCAGCCGGCCCATCAACATCATCGTTCCCTTCGCGGCCGGGTCGGGCACGGACGCCGTGGCCCGCGTCGTCGCGCAGATGCTCTCGGTCGAGCTGGGCGGCACGCCCATCACCGTCGAGAATCGCGCCGGCGCCAACGGTACCATCGCCGCCACCGCCGTGATGCGCAGCCCGCCCGACGGCCACACGCTCTTCATCACCACCAACACGACACATGCGGCCAATCCCTGGCTGCTGAAGCGCATGGAATACGACCCGGTCGGCGACTTCACCCCGATCAGCAAGCTCGGCAACTACGTCTTCTGGCTGGCGATCAACCCGGAGCTTCCGGCGCGGAACCTGCAGGAATTCCTGGCGCTCGCGCGGGCACGTCCGGGCACGCTCAGCTATGCCAGCGGCAACGGCACCGGGATCGTCGCGGGCGCGACCATCGCCCGCCTGGGCGGGGTGGAGATGCTGCATGTTCCCTACCGCTCGACGCCGCCGGCCATCACCGACGTCATCGCCGGCCGCGTCTCCAGCATCGTGATCGACCTCACGCCCTCGCTCGGCCATGTGCGCGAGGGGCGGATGCGGCAGCTGGGCATCACCAGCGCCGCGCGCTCGGCCCTGGTGCCGGAGGCGCTGACCTTGGCCGAACAGGGCCTCAACGGCTTCGACCTGCTCAGCTTCGCCGCCTTCTTCGGCCCGGCGCGCCTGCCGCCCGAGGTGACGGCAACGCTCGCGGCCGCCATGCAGCGCATCGGCGCCCGGCCCGAATATCGCACCCGCATGGCCGATATGGGCTTCGACGGCGGCACCTCCACGCCCGCCGAGCTCGGGAACTTCGTCGTGCAGCAGATCGCCGCCTGGGGCGAGATGATCCGCGGCGCCGGCATCGAGCCCGAATAGATGGTTCGTCGGCGGCGCAGATCCTCCTGGTGGCGGCGGCTGATGGCCGGCTTCTGGCTGGTGGTCGCCGCCGTCTCGCTGACGGTCGTCGCCGTCTTCTGGCGGACCATCCCGGCGGACAACATGGAGCTGCGGATCGCGGGCCTCTCGGCGCCGGTCTCGATCGTCTTCGACGAGGCCGGCATCCCCCGCATCCGCGCCCGCACCGAACGGGACGGCGCCATCGCGCTCGGCTTCCTCCATGCGCGCGACCGCCTCTTCCAGATGGAGATGATGCGGCGCGGGGCGCAGGGCCGGCTGGCCGAGGTCGCGGGTGCCGCTGCCCTCCGCAACGACCGCTTCGTACGGCTGCTCGGCCTCGCCCGCCGCGCCGAGGACGACTACGCCGCGCTCGATGCCGAAAGCCGCGGCATGCTGGAGGCCTATTCCATCGGCGTGAACGCCTGGATCGGCGAGCGCGGCCGCCTCGCGGCGCCGGAATTCGTCGTCCTCGGCACGCCGGACTACTGGCAGCCCTCGCATTCGCTGCTCTGGGCGAAGGTGATGGGGCTCTGGCTCTCCGGCAACTGGCGCACGGAGCTCGAGCGCGCCCGGCTGGCCGGCGCCCTGCCCGGCGATCGGCTATGGGATCTCTGGCCCGCCGATCGCAGCGCGGGCCGGCCGGACATGGCGGCGCTGCCGGGGATGGAGCGGATCCTCGCCGCCATCCCCGTCTTCGGCGAGGATGCGCCGCTGCCCGACACCGCCTCCAACGCCTGGACCGTGGCGCGGGGCGCGGCCGGCGCGCCGATCCTCGCCTCCGACCCGCATCTCGGCTACGGCGCGCCCATCCTCTGGTACCTGGCGCGGATCGAGCTGCCCGATGGGCGCTTTGTCGCGGGCGGTACCGTCCCGGGGGTGCCGCTCGTGCTGATCGGCCGCAACGCCGACCTCGCCTGGGGCTTCACTACCACCCATTCCGACACGCAGGACGTCTTCCGCGAGCCGCAGAGCGCGGCGCGCATCGTGCGCACGGAGCTCATCCATGTCCGCGGCGAGCCCGACGTCACCCTGGAAGTGCGGGAGACAAGCAACGGCCCCGTCATCTCCGACCTGGACGAGACGCCGCGTGCGGGCGGCGAGGTGCTGGCCGTGCGCATGGCCAATCTGGAGCCGCACGACACCGCCGCCGCCGGCTTCCTGGCGCTGAACAGCGCCCGCAGCCTGGCCGAGGCACGGGCGGCGGCGGCGCTCATCACCTCGCCCTCACAGAACATGATGGTGGCGGACCGCGCCGGCGGCATCGCCATGTACCTCACCGGCCGCACGCCGGTCCGCAGCGCCGGCGACGGGAGCCTGCCGAGCCGCGGCTCCGAACCCTGGACGGGCTTCGTTCCCTTCGACGAGCTGCCGCATGTCGAGAACCCGGAGAGCGGCCTGCTGGTGAATGCCAATAACCGCGTGAGCCCGCCGGACCATCCGGCCTTCCTCTCGCGCGAATGGCACGGCGACTGGCGCTTCCGCCGCATCCACGAGCTGCTGGCCGAGCCTGCGCCGCGCGACGAGGACCACTTCGCCGCCATCCAGATGGATGCCGTCTCGCTGCTGGCGCGGGAGGCGCTGCCCGTGCTGAACGCGCTGCCCCGCGGCTCGGGCGAGCTCGGCACGGCGCAGGGCCTGCTGGCGGATTGGGACGGCGAGATGCGGGCGGACCTGCCGCAGCCCCTGATCTGGAATGCCTTCATGCGGCGCATGCCGGCGCTGGCCCTGGCCCGGGCCGGCATCACCACCGCGCCCGGCGGTCCGGAATTCCTCCGCTTCCTCCTGCTCGACGGCAATGCCAGCTGGTGGTGCGGCGGCGATTGCCGCGCCATGGCCGCCCTGGCCCTCGCCGAGGCGGTGACGGAGCTCTCCCGCGCCCATGGGCCGGATCCGACCGCCTGGCGCTGGGGCGCCGCCCATCAGGCGCGCTTCGAACATCCGTTGCTGCGCCTGGTGCCGGGGCTGAACCGCGCCATCGCGCTGGCGGTGCCGGCCTCGGGCGACGACCAGACGGTGCAGCGCCAGGGCATGGGGCCCACGGGCGGCTTCAACGCGGCGCATGGCGCGGGGCTGCGCCTGGTGGCGGACCTCGCCTCGCCGGACGGCCTGCACGCGGTCATCGCCACCGGCCAGTCGGGCAACCCGCTCTCCTCCCATTGGGGCGATATGCTCGGCAACTGGCATGACGGGCGGCTACGCCCGATCTCGCGCGAGCCCTCCGCGGTCTCGGGCCGCATTCGCCTCGCGCCGTGACCCGGCTTGCCGGCCGGGCCGACAGGCGGCAGACCTTGGGTATGGTGCAACCGATCCTCCTGGGCCTGCTGGCCGCTTTCGTGGGCTTCGCCTCCTCCTTCGCCGTGGTGCTGCAGGGCTTCACGGCGGTGGGCGCCTCGCCCGCCCAGGCCGCCTCGGGCCTCGTGATGCTCTGCCTGCTCATGGGGCTGCTGGGCGCGGGCTTCTCGATCGTCTGGCGCATGCCGATCTCCATCGCCTGGTCGACCCCGGGCGCGGCGCTACTGGCCACCAGCGGCATGCCGGAGGGCGGCTTCCCCGCGGCGGTGGGCGCCTTCCTCGCGGCCTCGGCGCTGCTGGTGGTCGCGGGGCTGTGGCGCCCCTTCGCCCGGGCCGTGGAGCGCATCCCCCCGGCCATCGCGGCGGCGATGCTGGCGGGCGTGCTGCTGGACCTCTGCCTCGCGCCGGTGCGGGCGGTGGGCGCCCTGCCCTGGCTGGCGCTGCCCGTGGTGCTGGTCTGGGCCGTGATGCTGCGCGTCCAGCGGCTCTGGGCCGTGCCGGCCGCGGTGCTGGTGGCGGTGATCGCGCTGGCGGCCGGCCCCGGCCTGCCGGGTGGCGGCGCCTGGCAGCCGCCCACGCTCGTCTGGGTCACGCCGAGCTTCGAATGGGGCGCTATGGTGGGCATCGCCCTGCCGCTGTTCCTGGTGACCATGGCCTCGCAGAACCTGCCGGGATTCGCGGTGCTCTCCGCCAATGGCTACGACATCAAGATGCGGCCGGTCTTCCTGGCGACGGGCGCGGGTAGTTTCCTGGGCGGCTTCTTCGGCGGGCAGCTGGTGAACCTCGCCGCGATCACGGCCGCGCTCTGCGCGGGGCCCGAGGCCCATCCCGACCCGAAGCGCCGCTGGATCGCGGGCGTCTTCGCAAGCCTCGGCTATCTCGGCTTCGCGCTGGTCGCGGGCGTCGCGGCCGCCGTGGTCGCGGCGGCGCCGCCCTTGCTGATCCAGGCCGTCGCCGGCCTCGCCCTGCTGGCGTCGCTCGCGGGGGCGCTGTCGATCGCGCTGGCGCAGGAGCCGACGCGCCTGCCGGCCATCGTCACCTTCGTCGTCGTCGCCTCCGGCCTCAGCGTCGGCGGGATCGGGCCGGCCTTCTGGGGGCTGGTCGCGGGCGGCGGGCTGATGTTCCTGCTGCGCAGGCCCGCCTAGCGCCCCAGGGCAACTATCCTCGGCGGGCGGCGAGGATGCCCTCCACCGCCTCCATGATGGAAAGCGCCTCGGCCAGGCTCGCCAGCTCGGTTTCCTCGCCGCGGGTCAGCGCCGCGAGCTTGTCGAGCTGCCCGGCCAGGGTCAGCGGCCGCATCTCCGCATTAGGCATGGCATCGGGCGCCGTGCGCCACTGGCCATCGGCCTCCAGCTTCTCGCCGTAGGACCAGTCGCGCAGCCGCAGCTGCCCCTTGCTGCCGATGATGGTGGTGAGATTGTGCTCGTCGGCCGTGGTGGTGCCGACGCCGCCGCTCAGCGTCACGGGCACGTCGCCGGCCCAGAGGCGCGCCGAAATGGCGGTCTCGGAGCCGTCGCCCTCGGGATAGGTCACGCCGGCCTCGGCCAGCCGCAGCGGGCCACCCCAGCGCTGGGCGAGGAAGAGGAAGTGCGAGACGACCTCGCGCGTGAAGCCGCCCTCGGCCCGCTTGGAGAGCCAGGAGGCCGCGTCCTTCTGCCAGCCGCGCGGCCAGCCGGCGAAGTCGGCCTTGATCTCGATGCGCTCAACGCGGCCGATCTCCGGGCGCCAGCGGCGCAGCTGCGCCACGGTCGGCGAGGAAGCCATTGGGAAGTTCACCGCAGCGCGCTGCCCGCGCGCGCCGGCCACGAATTCCCGCGCGGCGACGAGGTCGGAGGCCAGCGGCTTTTCCAGGAACAGCGCCTTGCCCGCCGCCAGCGCGGCCTTGCCGTGCGCGATGTGCGAGTCCGGCGGCGAGGCGACATAGACCGCATCCGCGGCGGCGATGACGGCGCCGGCCTCCGCGCTCATGCCGAGCTCGGGCGCGATGCCGGCCAGCCGCGCGGCTGCCGGGGCCGAAGGGTCCCACACGGCCACGACCTCGGTGCCGGGATGCGCCAGGGCCGCGCGCAGCAGCCGCTCGCCCATGATGCCAAGGCCGATGATGCCGAGTTTCAGACGGTCAGATGTCATAAGGCAGCCCCACATATTGCTCGGCCAGCGCCGTGCGCGCGGCTTCGGAATGCACCAGGTAGTCGAGCTCGGCCAGCTGGACGCGCGGCTCGAAGGCATCTTCCTCGGAGAATCGGTGCAGCAGCGCCGTCATCCACCAGGAGAATCGCTGCACCTTCCAGATGCGCTGGAGGCAGATCGCGCTGTAGCGGTCCATCAGCCCCTGGTCGCCCTGCCGGAAGAAGGAGGTCAGCGCGGCGGCCAGAACCCGCACGTCGGCGATCGCGAGGTTCATGCCCTTCGCACCGGTCGGCGGCACGATATGGGCGGCGTCGCCCGCCAGGAAGAGGCGGCCGTGGCGCATGGGTTCGGCCACGTAGCTGCGCATGGCGGTGAGGCCCTTTTGGACAATCCTGCCCCGGTTCACCGCGCCCAGGCGCGTGCCCAGCGCCTGCCAGATGCGCTCCTCCGGCCAGAGGGCCAGGTTCTCCTCGGGCGCGCATTGCAGGTAGAGCCGCGACAGATGCTGGCTGCGCATCGTGGCGAGCGCAAAGCCCTCCTCGTGGCGGGCATAGAGCAGCTCGGGACTGACCGGCGGCGCCTCGGCGAGGATGCCGAGCCAGGCGAAGGGATAGGTGCGCTCGTAGATGCGCAGGATCTCGGGCGGCATGGCCTCACGCGAAGGGCCGTGGAAGCCGTCGCAGCCGGCGATGACGTCGCAATGCAGCTCCTGCGGCACGCCCTCCTGCTTCCAGGTGAGGCGCGGGCGATCGGTGGCGATATCATGCAGCGCGACCTCTTCTGCCCCGAAATGCAGGGGCCGCCCGGTGGCGAGCCGGGCTGCGACCATGTCCTTCACCACCTCCTGCTGACCGTAGATGGTGACGCGCCGGCCGGTCAGCGCCTGCAGGTCGATGCGGTGGGAGGCGCCGGCGAAGCGCAGGGCCAGCCCGTCATGCGGCAGGCCCTCACGCCGCAGCCGCGCATCCAGCCCGGCCTCCGCCAGCGTGTCCACACTGCCCTGCTCGAGCAGGCCCGCCCGGATGCGGCTTTCGATATGGCTTCGGGAACGCGCCTCCAGCACGACGCTGTCGATGCCCTCCCGATTGAGCATCTGCGCCAGCAGAAGCCCAGCCGGCCCAGCCCCCACGATCCCGACCTGCGTGCGCCCGACCTGAGTGCGCATGGTTCAGCCCCGCTACACTTGGTTCCCCGATTGGCGCAGACTAACGCCGGAACACGAAATCAGGACAAGGAGTGAGCCATGGAACCCTCGCGCCGCATCGACGTCATCTCCGACGCGATCTGCCCCTGGTGCTGGATCGGCAAGACTAATCTGGACGCCGCCCTGGCCCTGATCGGCCCCGCCGCCGCGGATTTCGCGGTCCATTGGCGCCCCTTCCAGCTCAATCCCGAGATGCCGGCCGAAGGCGTGGAGCGGGCGAGCTACCGCGCGCAGAAATTCGGCAGCGTCGAGCGCGGCGCCGAACTGGATGCCAATGTCGCCGAGGCGGGCCGCAAGGTCGGCCTCGAGTTCCGGCACGACCTTATGCTGCGCACGCCCAACACCATCAATGCGCACCGGCTGCTGCAATGGGCCGGCCCGCGGCAGCACGAGATGGTCGAGGCGCTGTTCCGCGGCTACTTCCAGGAAGGCAAGGACGTCGGCGACCTCGCCACGCTGACGGAGATCGCCGCTTCGCTGGGCCTCGAGGCCGGAGAGTTCCTGGCCAGTGACGAGCTCGCCGAGCAGGTCCGTGCCGAGGATGCGTATTTCCGCCGCATCGGCATCTCCGGCGTTCCGAGCTTCGCGCTGGATGGACGCGTGCTGTTCAGCGGCGCCTATCCGGCCGAGCACATCGCCGAGGTGCTGACGCAGCCGCGCGCCGCCTGACGTCTTTCCCGGACCAACATCCCCCAGCCAGGAGCCGAACGCCATGCCCGTCGTGAACATCAACGCCGACATCGGCGAGAGCTTCGGCACCTGGCACAAGGGCAACGACCCGGCGGTGATGCCGCTCATCAACTCGGCCAACATCGCCTGCGGCATGAGCGCGGGCGACCCCACCGTGATGCACGAGACGGTGGCGCTGGCATTGAGGAACGGCGTCTCGATCGGCGCGCATCCCGGCTATAACGACATCTGGGGCTTCGGCCGCCGCGCGATGAAGATGAACCCGCGCGACATCGAATATCTCGTCGCCTATCAGATCGGCGCGCTGATGGGCATCGCCGCGATGCACGGCGCCAAGGTGACGCATGTGAAGCCGCATGGCGCGCTGCATAATGTCGGCATCGTCGACCCGGATGTGGCGGATGCCATGGCGCGCGGCGTGAAAGGCGTGGACCGCGATCTGATCTATGTCGGCCTCGCCCATTCGCACATCGAGAAGGCTGCCCATACGCACGGGCTGCGCTTCGCGGTGGAGGGCTACATCGACCGCATGTATGACGACGACGGCAACATCACCTCCCGCTTCAACGCGGATGCCGTACACAAGGATCCGGCGATCGCCGCCCGGCAAGCGGTAGCGATGGTGGTGGACAAGGTCATCCCCACCCGCGGCGGCAAGCACATCCCCGTCGAGGTCCATTCCCTCTGCCTGCATGCCGACGAGCCGACGGCGGAAGCGGTAGGCCGGGCGGCCCGCCAGGCGCTGCTGGATGCGGGCGTGGAGCTGAAGACGCTGCCGGAGATGGGGTTCTAGACCGAGAGCTGGTCGATTATTGACCTGCGGTCGGCGCCCCATTCGCGCTCCCATTATGGACTGACACAGCCGCGCGACGAGGACTGAACTGTGTTTGTCAGAGCGACTGTAGAGAACTACCAAGCGCATCACCACCCGATGGGGCGGGCCACGACAACAAAATCGGGAATAGAGATCCGTGGTGCGCCAACATCCTTTCCTCCCGTTGCTCGGGTCTGAGTGCTATCACTGGATACACATCCGAGGCGTTGTGATCACGATCATGTCAAATTTCACCAGAGGTCGGCACAGGCTTTCGCTTTGCTACCGAATCTTGGGTGTCGCCATGATCTTCGCTTTAGGTTCCTTTCCCGTCAGGTCCGGATCGGCTGGGGAGGTGGTCGCAAGCAACACGTCGGCCGTCACCCAGGCAGTACTCGGTATCATGAGCTATGTGCGCTGGCCTTCCGATCCAGCGGAGTTACAGCTTTGCGTACTTGCTGACGCAGCCTATGCCGGCGGCCTGCTTGCAACGCCCCACCGCGTCGCCAACCGGCCGACCACGACCAGGCGCATCGCCATAGAGAGCCCGACGCTGACCAGCGCCTGTCACGTCGCCTTTGTCGGGCGAACCAGTCCGGCGGAGCATGATCGGATATTTGCCCGCCTTGCCGGCCTCTCGGTCCTGACCATTACCGAAGACGATCCATCCTGCTCCGCTGGCGGCATGTTTTGCCTGAGTATCGCGGGTGGGCAGATCTCATTCCAGGTCAATCTCGATGCGATTGCCCGCAGCGGTCTGCGTGTTCACCCCAGCGTGCTTCGGTTAGGCCAGCGGCGGGGAGTTTCGCCGTGACAAAACCTACGCTTCGGTTGCCGACACTGCAGGCGGTGCTGTGGCGGGCGCATCTCGGTATCGTGCTTTTTGCTGTCCTGACCGTCGGCATCACCCTGACGGTCGCAGGCCTGGTCGCACTGCACGTGCATGCCGAGCAGAACCTGGCACTGATCGCTCGCTCCATGCGCTACACCGTCGAGGCGTCGGCGGTTTTCCGAGATCCGGTGGCCGCGGAAGAAGCGATCGCGCTGATTGCCAGTGCGGAAGACGTTGCCGAAGCAAAGGTGGTGCTTCACGACGGAAGAATCCTGGCGAACTGGGCGCGGCCCGGAGGCAGCCGCCTCGCGACCTGGCTGGAGCAGCGCCTTGCAGCCTTGCTGAACCCGCCCACCGTAACGCTTCCCATCGTCCACGAAGGTGCGCCGATCGCAAACCTGATTGTCCGCGGCCATGTCGGCGCGACATTCAACTTTCTCATATCCGGGCTTGGTGGCCTCGCGCTGTGCCTGGTGATCAGCGCGGGTGGCGCGATCTATCTGTCGCGACGCATGCGGCGAACCATCGTCAAACCTCTCGAGGCTCTGGCCGGCTTGGCACATGCAGTGCGTCAGGACCGCACCTTCAATTTGCGGGTCCCGCCAGCGAAGATCAAAGAGATCAACTCGCTCGGAGATGACTTCAACGCCTTGTTCGATGAGTTGGAGGTCTGGGACAAGCGCCTTCAAAAGGAAAACGCTTCGCTCGCTCATCAGGCGTCTCACGACACCCTTACCGGGCTGCCGAACCGTGCGTTCTTCATCCGCCAACTCAACCGCGCCATCCGAGATGCACAGCTGACAGGACACCGGGTCGCGGTGTTGTTCCTGGATTGCGACAAGTTCAAAGAGATCAACGACCGTCGTGGGCATGCCGCCGGGGATGCCGTGCTGGTGGCCATCGCGAAAGAACTTCAGGCGATTCTTCGCGCTGACGACCTGGTTGCCCGCTTCGGTGGCGACGAGTTCGTCGTGCTGTTGAAGCAACTGCGCCGGGTGGAGGACGCTACCCGCGTGGCCGACAGCATTGCTGCGAGCGTGACCCGGCCCATCGCCTTGCCGTCCGGCGACAAGATCACGGTATCACTGAGCGCCGGGATCGCCGTCTTCCCTGATCATGCGCAAGACGCGAGCGTCTTGATCCATCTGGCGGATTCGGCGATGTACCGCGTGAAGCGCGCACAACGGGGCGGCTGGCAGACCGCCAGTACCCAAGAGGATGCTGATGCCAAGGAAGACTCGGGAAACTAGGTGCTCCAGACGAGCGTTTCTCGCGGTCACGCCGCTCGGGCTGATCGCCGCTTGCCAGCGACGTCCCGGCCTGACCGCCGAGCAGATCGCACTGCTGAGGCGCGAGGGGTTTGAACCGATCGGCGATGATTGGAGCCTCGGCTTAAGCGACCGCATCCTCTTCGCCAGTACCCGTTCCGAATTGACCGCCGAAGCGCGCGGAACTGTAGAAAACCTTGGCCGCGCACTGCACGGGGTTGGCATCAACCGGATGCGGGTGGAAGGCCATACCGACAGTTATGGCGATGCGGCCTACAATGATCAGCTCTCTCAGCGCCGAGCGCAGGCGGTCGCTGATATGCTGGTCGGCATTGGCCTGCGCCAGGAGGATGTCGTGGTGCAGGGGCTGGGAAGCCGCGCGCCATTGCCTGGTGTGAGGTCCAACGAGAATCGACGGGTCGCCATTATCGTGCCTAATCAGTGAGGCAATCGCAGCTATCCGGCAGCGATGGGCCGCTACTGCACCGGCCCTACCGGGGCATGTTGCAAAGGCCTACAACCGCATCGTCCTCGTGAGCCGCGCGGGGTGTGTCGCGAGTGGGGCTCGGGCGGCTCTACGGACGGTAGACTAAGGTCGCTGTCATTTGGGTAACCGCCAACTCTGAGCCGACGAGTGCCTCAAGGAAGCCAGCCGGCCGCGGAATCCCCGTCGGCGGGTACGTGGTCGGTCGGGTCATGACAAGGGCCACTTTGTATCACCGAGGTGACCTAAGACCTTGTTTTGCCGAATAATCCTTACGGATCAAGTCCGTAGAATGGTGCTGTTGGGGAGGATTGAACTATCCTGACAGCAAAAATTATCGGGCGAAATCAGTACAATAGCTGCGCAGAAAACCCTACCGTTATACCGCCTCTTTATACCGGCGTCCAGCGGAGGAGGATTTCGCTGACCTCGGTGCTCAGCGTTGCTTCCGGAATTTAGCTAGGCCGGCAGTGTTGATGCCGAAGTTCCAGGCTCGGTTCGTCCAGTACGCGCCTTCCAAGAAAAGCTCGTTGCCTTCATGACGAAGTGTGAGGATCGCTGCTCCATGATGCGAGGGCGTATCCCCTGGCTTGGGTTCCAGTGTAGAATTATCAAATACGTAAGTAAGAGAAAATTCACCAGTTACATCATCTTTTCTCAATCCAGCCATTATTGTTTTGGATTTTGAATACCTATCATCAGTATTCATGATAACAGATAATGTAAGAAGCGTCGCTTTTATACGAATTTTGGCCGGGCGCGACAATAGCTCAATCTCGCTAACGTCTCCCGTGCCTCGCGCGGTAACTCGCGGCCAATTCGATCTCAGCTCCCCTACCCATTCGCCATCTAAATCAGGGAAAATCCCCGCGCCGAAATTTCGGCAGCACCAGGTGAACGCGCAGGTCTCGCCTAAGATGCCGAAGAAAAACATCGCCACTGCAATCCCGGTGGAGGCAGCGGTTATTCCGAACTGGGCCCATTTGTAGCCTGAGGGCACCTCAAAAAGGAGGCTGAAGGCCGCCACCAAGACCGCCAGACCGAATGCAGTCCAGGTGAAAGCTCGGAGCAACGCGCGAAGCCCGATGACTTGGTACATTCCCACAACACCTTGTGCCTTGAATACTCATGGACCACCATATATGCACGGTCAATCACCCATTGCGTGAGGTTCACCCTGTGGCCACGAACTTTCATCGCGTCCTCCGCGGCTCGGGCACTAAGCCCGATTTCCTGGGCGCAATTACTCTCTCGGAAACCGAGGAGAATGCTCTCCGCGACGCCCGCAATGTCATCCGGGAGTGCATCAGGACTGCCTTCCGGACGGTCGCAGATGATTCCTTGATGGCGAAGCGCCTACTCCTCAACGACGCTCCCCCGCTTTATCGTACGGACGAGTTCCTGCGCGGCTTCCGGCCAACTCCCCGCTTTCGTGGCCAGGGTAGCTACTCCTATAGAACCCTGAACGATCCGGTGCCTCAGCACACACCACCTCAGCACGTGGACTTGGACGACGGCACTTTTCTGCCAACGTCGTTCTTGAGCCAGAGTGGACGCCCCGCCATTGCGGCCAAGGCCTATTTCAAGGTTATTGAAGACGCCCTTCGTCCCCTCTGCATTCAGCGGGGTTGGACGCTCTGCGACAAGGGTCCTGACTGTAAGCCGTCCTGCGTTCGCGTTTTGCTTGACCGGAAGACCCACATCGACCTGCCGCTCTATGCCATCCCCGACGACGACTTCGAGAAGCTCGAGAAAGCCCTCCACTCGCAAGGGCTGACGATGGACGCGGCGGAGTTCGGTGATCAGGTCTACCGCAGTCTGCCTGAAGACCGCATCATGCTGGCGCGCAGGGACGGAAGTTGGGTCCAGTCCGACCCCCGTAAGCTGCATGACTGGTTCATCGGTGCCGTGAGCAAGCACAACCCGCATCTTCGCCACGTGTGCCGCTACCTTAAGGCGTGGCGCGACCAGCAGTGGGTCGACCCGGAGGCTGGCATCTCGTCGATCACGCTGATGGCTATGGCCGTTACGGCCTTCGAGGAGAATCGCCGCTTCTTGGACGCGAGCCGCGAGGACGAAGCTCTGATCGCTGTCGCGGACAGAATGCCGGCGCTTCTTAAGGGGCCCATCAGGAATCCCGTGCTTCCCAAGGACCCCGAGGCCAACCTGGATGCTGACTGGACCGACGCCGCTCGGGTAGGGTTCATCACGGCCGCGCAGAAGCTGCGGGAGGCACTGCACGAGGCCCAAAGCGCGACCCGCGCCGATGTTGCCCTCGCGCAGCTGACCAAATGCCTTGGCAAGCGGGTTCCCGCGGACGAAAGCCTCGTGGACGTCCTCGCGAGCGAAGAGGAGACGATCCTGGCGCGGCCGAGGACGTATATCCCTGCAACGGTCGTCGGGCGCACGAACTCAGGGTGACCCCCGGCGAGGCACAGCGGCAGATCACGGAGGCGCTCGCGCAAGTCGGCTTTCGGCATCTCGAAGATCGAGGCCTCGTCTACGTGGGCGCGGTGGCAATGGACACGAGGCCAATCCGGCTGGAGTTCTCGATCCCCTGCCTCGCGTTCTCCCGCATCCCGCGTGTACGCCTAACCCATCGAGCAGAAGACTTGCCCGGCATTTGGGCTCATATCGAGGATGAGGACTTCCTCTGCTTTGCCGCCCCAGGAACGTTGATCCTCAGCCACCATGATCCTGGTGGCTCAGTGCTCCTTGCCCTGGAGTGGGTGCACGCGACGCTTCGACGAATTCTCGGGCCGGACGGTCGACGGGACGTGGCAGCGGAATTTCCTCAGCACTGGCGCAGCAACACGCCCATCCATGTGGCTCTACCTCCCGACACGCCAGAGGGGATGGCGTCGATCCTGATGCTGCCGCGCCAGGGCGCCAAGGCCATGTCGGTGTTGACCCGGGGTTTGCCGTCCGGAGGGCACGATGGAGGAGCCATGGGCCAGCTTAGTCGGCCCGTTGCTGCACACGCCTGGATTGGCCGTACGGATCATGAGCTGAACCTAGGTCCTCCTGGCGTGCCGCAGAACTTGCGCCAGTTCCTCGATTGGGTGGAAGGCATCGATCAGGGTTTGGTTGAGCGGCTCTCCGCCGCCGCTGCTCGCCATTTCTTCAAAGAGGACGTCCACCTATTCGTGCTCGGTCCAAACGGCTGCATAGGCGTCCAGCTCCTCCTTCCGCGGCTTTGGCAGCAAGCAGCTAGCACCAAGCAGTTCTGGTCGAGCCGCATCGTGCAGGGCGCGGAAAGGATTGAGGTGATTCGGCTGAGAGGGGTCCGGATGGACGTTGAGCACGCGGTCACGAGAAACCTGCCGGGGCGCCCCAGCCTTTCGGCCCGTCTCATTGTCCTTGTTGGCTGCGGCTCCATCGGAAGTCACCTCGCGCGGCTCCTCATTCAGTGCGGCGCAGGGTTTGGCGGAGGGCGCCTGGTCCTTTTGGACATGGACACCCTCGCCACCGGAAATCTCGGGCGGCACTGGCTTGGAGCTGCACACATCGGATCTGGCAAAGCTGCCGCGTTGGCCAGCGAGTTGGAGCGGTTCGCTCCAGGCGTGGCGGTCCAGGGGATCGGAGAGGACGCTATGGATCGGCTGGGTCTGCTCAGCCGAGCTGACCTGCTCATCGACGCGACGGGCGAGGAAGGCCTTTCTCGCGCCCTGAACCGTGAACTCGTTGAACGGCGACCGACCTCGCCCGACGCGATTTTTGTTTGGCTAGTCGGCCAGGGAGCTGCTGCTCAAGCGCTCTATGTCGCCTCGAACGCTGAGGGCCGGGGTTGTTTAGATTGCTGCTTCCCGTTCGGCTCTAGGCCAGCTGTGCTTCGCGAGAACGCCACTCTGGATGCGGTGCCGGCAGCGTGCGGCGAGGCCGATTTCATGCCCTATGGCGTGGCCGCTCCTGCGATGGCGGCGGGCCTTGCAGCGGCGATGGCATTGGAATGGGCCGGGGGCGGCGTGCAGCCATCGTTCCGGACTTTGCGCGTCGATCACTCGGCCACAAATTCTGTGCCGGATACGGACGTGATGGCTCGGACGGATTGTCCCACGTGCGGCGCTGCCGCGCCGTGACCCTGCGTGTCCTGGTTTACCACGCGGTTTGTGAGGAACTGGACCGCTTAGTGGGTGTCTGCAGAGGCCAGCCAGAGGCTGGCGGGATTTTGCTCGGTGCTTATCGCGGCCGCGACATGGAACTGACAGCGATGACGCACCCAGGACCGAAGGACGACCGTCAGGCATTTTCCTTCGGCCGATCCGATCCACTCCATCAACGGGCCCACGATCTGGCTTGGACCGCTTCCGACGGCACGGTGGGGTATGCCGGTGAATGGCACACCCACCCCTTGGGTGGCCCGACCCCGTCGTCGATAGACATTCGGACCTGGAGGTCTGAGGTGAAGCGGGTGGGGCGGCCCATGGCATTCGCCGTTGCTGCTCCGAGCGGATGGGGACTTTTTGTCGTCAGGCCGCGTTTTGCATGGTCAACACGAGCACGGCTTAAGCCCGGCCTAGCCGGCCGAGTAGGCACGATTTTTTCCTAGTTTTGGACAGCGTGAACGGCGTCGGCGGACGACGAGTTTCGCCACCATCGAGCAGCCTAGAGTAGCGTCCCCGCCGCGGCCGGAGGAGGCGCCTTTGTGCACCATGGGTCAGCGGTGCGCCGCATGACGATGAGGTCGTCTGGGAAGCAGCGGCTTTGGAAGCCGAGCACGTCTTCATAGGAGCCTTGCAGCCAGCGCTCCGCTCCCATTCGTCTGGCATCAGCAGCACGGGCATCCGATCATAAACCGTTCGGATGGCCTCGTTGCACTCCGTCATGACACCTGAGTAGACCGCCCCTCCCATTCGCCGCTCTGCCGCCACAGGCCCCCAGGCGAAGATCGGCTGGTCCTTCACGCTGAACCGCGTCCGGGTCGGCCTACACGCCAGTGCTGAGACGGTGGCGCTCCCCATGTTCGCGGCTGCCCTCCAGAAGCGCCGGGCTATAATCCCCGCCACAGAATACACTAGCGCAACACGAATGGGGCGGAGGGTGGCCGGCGGTTTGGCATCTCGCGCCGCGATAGGAAGCCGCTTGGCCTCGCTGGGCTTTGGAGACGCTACAGCTCCTCGGACGACGCAGTGACAGGCTACTACTGTGTCATCACTACCGAGGCGAATCAGCTGGCCGCGTCCACTCACGTTAGTGTACCGCGGCTTCAATGGAAAACTTCGGGATTTGGCTCGTGGACTTGCCGGCAATCGGTGACGCTGCATTGGCCGGACGAAGACCATGCATCTCGGGCACGTACAGGCCCACGATACGGGCGCGCCGGCCGAGGGGATTACGCGGCCGGTTCGGTTCCACAACGGCGAATCTGGAAGTACCAAAGGTAGAGTACGATGTCTTTCGGTTTGTTGCGCATTTAGATATGTTGAGATTGTTCGGATTAATTCCGCCAAGGATGATCATA
Organism: Roseococcus pinisoli; assembly: GCF_018413645.1. Lineage (GTDB taxonomy): Bacteria > Pseudomonadota > Alphaproteobacteria > Acetobacterales > Acetobacteraceae > Roseococcus > Roseococcus pinisoli. The sequence continues at coordinate 212,386 of NZ_JAHCDA010000002.1, read as the reverse complement.
TGAGCGTTGATGCAATCAGGCATATTAGACTTCTTCAAATCGAACGTTTTTTGCGACCGATTGAAACTCTAGCTTGGGTGCTGGCTGGAATTTGGCTTGTTATTGATATATACTTGGCAATAATCGAAAATTGGCTTCCGGATGAAAATATTTCGACCGCAATATCTAGGTCTGGAAGGTACATAATTGGACCGGCCCTCACCGGTGTGCTAGGGATAACCGTATTATTTTCCTTTTGGGTAAATACAAAGAAGCTTCCTGTCAGTTATTTTATCTCTTTGTATGTGAATTTTTTATTAGATATTAAAGAAATTGGCTCGACAAAAAATAAACTCGTAGGAAAAGCGGTCTTTGGCCGTGAAATTGTCGATCTTGTGGATGAATCCCTTAAGTCGAAAGTGATCGATAAAGCACATGATCCACGAACCCTGATGGCTGAACTATCAAGGGACAGTGCAAGGATAGCAGCAGGAATATTGCGAAAGTCCAACATGTGCTTAGTCATCGGGACTGGCATATCTTTTGTTGGTCTCATGTTCTTTTATATGGTCAATATAAATAGAAATCTTGAATTTGTTAATATATATACATATATTGTGTCTTATATACCTTCATTCTCAATTTTATTTTTTATTGAATTCATCGCTTTATATTTCTTAAGGCAGCACCGTACATCTATGGATGAATATAGATATTTCGAAAATATAAAAAGAGCACGAGAAGAAAATTTAGTTATTCTTCATATGTTTACAGAAAATAAAACAATTACGCCAACAAAAGATGTTCTGATGGCCATGACTATTTATTCAAACGCCGGCAAGCTGGGAAAAGATGAAACCACTGATCTAATTGAGGCAAGAAAACTTCAGAAAGACGAAATGGTTCTCATCGAGAAAATAATTGAATCACTATCCCTACTCCGCCGAGGTGGAAGCCAATCCAGAACCTGACTGACGATCAATATTGACTGGAGCGCCTTTCGAACGAGGAGCTGAGGGGTATTGCCCACCAAACTTCACGGGATCATTCCTGATATATCTACCCGGGTTAAACCGAGTGGCTGCGGCCGTTCGAAAATTGGCCAGGGATTTGCGAGCGTATACGATCGCCCGCGCGAAGCGGCTGCCCCCCCCCCCACGCCCCCAGCCCATTCCGGGGCGCGTGGGTGGGGGCGCCTGGGCTAGGTGGCGGCAGAGATTCTGCTGACTTCAGAGGCAGCTCCGTATCGGTGGATTGGCCTGGAGTACCGTGAGGCAACCCGCGGTGCCCCTGCGAGGCCTACCGCAAGCACGCTAAGAGCTGCTCGCAAGCCCCGCCCCGCTGCCGGTCGGGCCCTGTCCGGCTATGCGGAAACCTCTCTCAAGAAGCCAGCGGCAATCCCGCGGAAATCCTCGCTGCTGGGATGGCTCATTTTCCATGCGGAAACCACTTGATTTCCGTATAGTCGTCTGAAATGATTCTCGGGCCAATGACAGAGGCTCCGATGTTGCAACAAAACGTTCTGATGTTTCCGTCCGCACCGCGCGTCGCGCGCGGCCTGTCCGATGCCGAGTTGAGCGCCATCACAGCCTGGGCCTATCGCCGTGGCTTGGCCGCTGAGCCTGATGCCGTGGAGGGTGGCGGGGAGCGGTTCATGGCGCTCGTGGCGCCCGAGCATTGGGGCCGAATTGGCGAAGCGCTAGAGGGGCTTCATGTCTTTCGCAAAGGTGCCCAGGTGCTCGCCGTTGTGGGGGAGGAGGTGTTGGCTTCTGGCCGGAACATGGCCGAGACGCTGGCCACATTGGAGGCATGGATCCCCGGCGCCCCACGCGCTGTGGATGCCTGATCCACATGGCCAGCAAACCCGAACGCGCCGCGTTCTATCTCCGCGTCAGCACCGATGGACAGACCACGGAGAACCAGCGTCACGCGCTCACAGAAATCGCGGAGCGGCGCGGCTGGAAGGTGGTCGCCGAATATGAGGACGCCGGCATAAGCGGTGCGAAGGGGCGAGATAAGCGCCCTGGCTTCGACAAAATGCTCAAGGACGCTGTGCGGCGCCGCTTCGACGTGCTGATGGTGTGGGCAGTGGACCGCCTTGGACGCTCATCCGCTACTGCGCTTACCGCCCTGGACGACCTGCACAGCGCAGGTGTGGATGTCTTTGTTGAGCGCCAAGCTCTGGATACGACGTCGCCGTATGGGAAAGCCATGTTCGGGATCGCCGCAGTCTTTGCCGAGCTTGAGCGCGGCCTGATCCGCGACCGGATTATCGCCGGCCTCGCGCATGTGAAGAAGCATGGGCCGCGTCCAAACAAGAAACCCATCGGCCGGCCCAGCGTGTCCGCGGACAAGGAGGCGGCGATCCGTGAACGCTTGGCCCTGGGGCACGGCATTCTGCGAGTTGCGCGAGAGGTGGGGGTCGGGTCCAGCGTTGTCCAGCGCGTCAAGGCAGCAGCATCAGAAACGCGGCAGAATGCGGACGCGCCAGAAGCTGCGCTTCGGAACCAACGGTCGGAGTCCGAATAGGCGCTCATCGACAGCAATACGCATACTGCACGACGCCAGGTCGCGAACTATACGAGCAATAAGCCAGCGGTATGGTCTTCGCCACTGCGCGGGAGATTGGCGAATGCCTAAGAGCTTTCTGGGCCCTTTCAACGAGTATGACGCGCGCGTGATCCAATTTTGGGCCATGCCCAGGCCGTTCCGAGTTTCGCTCTGCCTCACCGATTTGGGGGAGGAGTATTATGCTTTGGAGCCGGAGTATTGTTGGCGCGACGCGGACGAAGTCCTGGCTGACCTCCACGTCATCCGTCTTGGGCGTCGGGTGCTGGCGGTCAGTGGGGACAGGGAACTGGCATCGGGACCGACGATGGCGGACGCGCTCAACGCACTCGCACGGCGCCTCCCGGATGGCCCGAGGCTCCGCGACGCGTCACCTCGACCCATTGGGCCACGGGGCGGCAGCCCCGGGCGTCGGGGCACCTGCCGGCAAGAAGATCATAGCCCTGCCCCCGAGGCCGAGGCGCCGGCTCAATCCACCGAGGAGGCGAGAGGGCCATTGGTGCCGGTGGGGCGGGGGCAGCCTATGGAATTGCCTATCGGTGATTGGCGGCGGCGCCTCCAGACCTATCAGGTGGGCCGACTCATGGTTCCCAAAGAACAGGCCGTTCCTGCATCCGAAATTCAGGAGGCGCGGCGAGCGCAAGCCCACGCAAAGTATCTGCGCGCCCGCGACCGCGCCAGTCGCACCGCACGGTCTAAGGAAGAGATGGACCCGTGATGTCCGACCTATCGACTGCCGATGCCCCGCCTCCTGCGCGCGAAGCGTGGCACGTGCCGAACCTCGCATTCACGACGCCCGCCGGGAAATCCTTGGCGCGTGCGGTGCGGACCACGCTGGACGGCCTCCAGGTCCGTCAGCGGGCCATGCGCGCTCTAGCGGCAGCGCGTTGGCAGCAGACGGTGGAAAGCCTCTCAGCCGGCTTGGCGAAGGCGCATCTCGGCGGTTACCCGGGCGGCCTCGCGGTGTCCCTGGCGAAGCCCAGGGGCCCCGCTGAGGCGTCCCGATATGCTGTCACCCCCCTGCCCGTGCCGATGATGCGAGCCGCCGTGCAGGGGCTTCAAGTCGCGGGGCTGGCGTCGCTGGAGATCGGGAGGGTCGGAAGGCGCTCCACGCTGCACCCGACTTCGCGCTTCGCGGAAATGATCGCAGCGCACGGCGCCTTGCTCGCAGACGTGCGCACTGCCGCTGGTCATCAGGAAGTGCTGGTACTTCGCGACGCCAAACGGGAGCGGCAGGACCGGGGCGACCTGGTTGAGTATGCCGACACTGCGCAAACCCAGGCACTCCGGCGGGAGGTGGAGGCGCTGAACTCCTGGCTCGCAGAGACGGACCTGATCGTGACCGCAGATGGACCACCCGTGGACACCACCGAACGCCGCCTTCGTCGTATCTTCAACCGCCCCATCGTCCCCAACAGTGCCGAGGACTTCGCGGCTGGCGGGCGCCTCTATGGCGGCTTCTGGCAGCCCATGCCGGGGCGGGCTCGGCTGCGCCGTCTTCGCATCGGCGGCGAGCGCGTTGCGGCGGTGGACTGGTCGGCAGCGTGGCTGCGCATCGCGTATGCGCACTGCGGCAGCGAGCCTCCTGACGGCGACCTCTATGCGTCCATCGGGCCTTGGCGTCGGGACGCCTTGAAGACGGCGGTGGGCGCACTCCTTGTAGCCCACGACGAAGTCACACGGTTCCCCCAGGGAGTTCGGGAGCTATTCGGGAAGACTGCTCGTTGGCGCGACGTGCGAGGCGCCATCTTCAAGGCTCATCCTCCCATTGAGACGATCACAGGAACCGAGTTCGGTCTTCATGCGATGTGCCTGGAGGCAACAGCGCTCCTGTGCGCGCTGGAGCGGATGCGGTCGAAGAGTATCGTTGCCCTCCCCGTCCATGACGCCGTCGTGGTCCCTGCGATCCACGCGGACGCGGCGCAGCGGATCATGGAGGAAAGCTTCCGGGCCGTCATAGGCGTCCGGGGCATGGCGATGGTGAAGATCGCCGAGGACGACGCGGAGCGCATGACCCCTGCGCTCTGACGCGCGCCTCCGCGCTTCCATCCAAGCGTGAGGACGGTCGCTGGTTCGTGGTCTGGTCCATCGCGGCACATCCATTGGTGCACCCCTAGGTCTCCATAAGGGAGGCAGATAAGGCCCGTACGGTCTGCGCGCCCGCATCGCGAATGGCGGCGGCGAGACGCGCTGCCATGAAGGAAGGTGGCCCGGGGACGCTGCTGAGCGGGGATTGCGCCCTCCGCATCCGCTTCCCCAGGCCATCTCGTGGGGTGCTTGCATGATGGAGTGCGCGGATTCGGGGCGCAACCCCTCATGCACAGCGCGAAGCGACTTGGTGACGACGAGAAGCGGCAGGAGATGGTGGGCGACCTCCCAGGATTTTTCCCTGGGAGCGGGCCGCGCTCGCCGCGCCCCTGCGCCTACCCATGCTCTGCCCGCCGAAGCCGTGGGCGTTCGCCTCCAAGCTCATCCAGAAGGAAGCCGCCTGATGTCCACCTCCAACAGCCTGTTCGTGTTCCCCGAGACCGGCGCGAAGGTGCGCGTGGTGGAGATCGAGGGGAGTCCCTGGTTCGTCCACGCGGACGCGTGCCGGGCGACCGGCCTTCGACCTGGTACGGACGGATCGTTCCGACACCATGCCAAGCGCATCGCCGATGACGAGAAGCGACAGGAAATGGTGGACGACCTCCCCGTAGGTTCACCAGACGGGGGCGTCGTGATGGCCCGACGGATGTGGCTCCTTTCGGAGGGCGGACTCTACAAGCTCATCCTGCGTGCCCGCCCGGAGCGCAGCGACGCTGTCCGCAAGTTCCAGGACTGGGTGACGCGCGACGTCCTCCCCGCAATCCGCAAGGACGGCGTTTATGTCCGGGGCGAAGAGCTGCTGAAAGATCCAGTGGCCCACGGCCTGGACCTGAATGACCTCGACGCGCTCCGAACTCAGAAGACAGCCGCGCTGGAACAGCAGTTGGATGCCGCGAGGACTGCGGTGATCGCCGAACGCGACCAGCGGATTGCGGCGGAGAACCAGGTGCGCGTCCTGGAGGGGACCCTCCTCCTGACCAAGCAGCGTCTGGAGGAGACCGAACAGCAGGTGGCGGGCTCCGCAGCCGTGGCCGCTCGGGCCGACCATCTGTCCTTATCGGCGTTCGCCAGGACGCTGTTCGACTGGCCGGGGACGAGAAGCAGATCGTCGCGGTGGCTGACCTACCCGTAGGAAAAAACTACGGGTGCGGCGGGCTGGCGTTATCCTGTGTGTCAATTCTCTGACCCTATTACAGAAGCCCCGCCCACGCCGTGCGGCGCCCGCCCAAGCGGCATCTCACCGTCGCGCGAATGCGCGCCCCCCTGTCGACCTGTCTTTTTAGATAACCCGATCACGCACCCGGAGGCACCATGCCCAGCCAGTCCACATCGAAGCCCTTCATCGCAATCCGCGCCACGCAAGAAGACAGCGCGAACCTGATGGCCGTGGCAAACGGCCACCGCGCCGCCCTGAGCCATCCCTATGTCACGCCCACGGACGCCATGCGCACCGCCCTGCGGGTCGCCGCGTGGCTGGCCCAGAAGGGCGAATTGGCCGACGCGCTCAACAGCTACCGCGCTGTTCTCGCTGGCCGCGCGACTTAGTCACCGCACCCGACGCAAAGCCCGGCCCCTGGCGGAGCTACTCAAGTCGCTCTTCCGGCAACAGCGAACACTCGCGCCGGAGCCGCTCTCCTGCGGCACGCCCCACGCACAGGCGCCAGACCACCACGCCAACTCCTGCTGCGAACGCTACTCCATTCCCGAAGTTGGAGCTGCCCGAGGCCCCAGGCAGCACGCCCAGCCCGATAAGGCCCCCTAAGACGGTCAGGAAGACGCCGAACCAGAACACACCGTCGTTCTTAACGCAGAGCCACGTACAGTAGTTCAAGCGCCGACTCCCCTCGGACCGTCTCGCTACACAACAGCATCTGGCCGAGCCGCCGTGCAATCCTCGCGGCCCGCCACCGCCCGTCCATGGGCCATCACCGCGCCCGCCACCACGACACCCGAGCGCCGTCCCGCAGCCACCCCGGCGAGCGGGGAGGCGTCACGGCGCTCCATCCCATGGAGCATTCCGTGCAGACCAATCCTTCCTCACCCGGCCATCGCACCCAGGCCCCTCCGCAGCGCGCCAAACGGCGCTTCGTCCGTCCCGTAGAACTTCGTCCCGACCCCGTCGTCCGTGCTTCCGAGGATGGCAAGACCGTCTTCGTCGCCCTCGGCGGCACCTATGGCACCGGCAAATGGATGACCCTCGACGCCTCGGATTGGGCCGAGGTCCGTGCTTCGCATGGCGACCGCTGGGGCTGGAACCTCAACGGCCAGCGACGGAATGGGCGCGTCGTCTGCGGAGCCGGCCGGCTGGCGCACGTTGCGCGTCAGAACGGAGAACGGCCCACGGCGGTCCTCGCCAGGATCATCGCGGGCGCCAAGCGCGGGCAAGTCGTCTGCTACCGCAACGGGAGCGGTCTCGACCTTCGCAGGGCCAATCTCGCCGTCCTCAGTCAAGCGGAGGCTGCGCGCCGCCTTGCCGCGCTCCGGCGCCTGAGCGCCTGACTCATGGGTGTCGAAACCGCAATTATCGCGGGCCTGTCGGTCGCCTCGGCGGCCGGCCAAGCCGCCGCAGGTGCCAGCGCCGCGTCGTCCTCCGCCAAGCTCAGCGCCCAGCAAGCCGCCGAACAGGCCAAGCAGCTCGGGCTCCAGCAGCAGATGGGCGAGCTGAACAAGCTCGTCGCTGAAAGCCAGTACGACTCCACGATGCTCCAGCTAGACGACGCCGCGTACAGCAACGCGCTTTCGCGGGCCGAACTGGGGATCGCCCAGGACGACCTCAAGACCCGCCGGGGGGCCCTCGCGTCGGCCGCCCTGCGCGCCGGGGTGGACGCAGACCTGGTGCTCGCCAACGCCGACCTCACCATGCGCGGCATTGCGATCCAGCGAGCGTCCGCCCGTGCCGAAACGGTGAACACCCAGGCCAAGACCATGGCGGAAGCCGCTGCGGCCCTGGGAACCCTCGACGCCATCCAGGCGGAAGCCGGCTTGTCCGGCACGACCGTCCTGGCGCTGGCCCGAGGGATCGCCCACACGGAAGGCGCCGACATCGGCGAGGCACAGCGCGGCAGCCGCGAGGCGATGGCCACCCTCGACCTGGACCGCCAGAAGGCGGGCATCTCCACAGCGTCCTCGCTGTTGGACCTCCAGGGGCAGGTGGAGCAGATCGAGGGCGAGCGCGCGAACCTCGTGTCGAGCGAGCGCAAGGCCGCCCTCCAGACCGTCGCCCTGGACCTCCAGGACCGCGCCATCGAGCGCGACCGGCACAACGCCGGGGTGGACATCGCGGCGAAGCGCATCGGCGCCACCACGCAGAACGCCACCATCGCCTCTCAGGCCAACGTGCTGGGCATCCAGCAGCGTCAGGCGGAGCTGGCAGCGAGCATGGCGGTGACCAACGGGATTTTCTCGGTGGTCAACAGCGGGCTCCAGGTGGCGGGCAACTACTTCAACCAGCAGCGCCAGACAGCACGGGAAGCGGCTCGTTACGAGGCGCTGCGCCAGAGCGTCCTTCGATAGTCACCCCGGAGCCGGGCCGAGGGTCGGCTTACTTCATTCGCTTTCTCCAGGAGAACCACACCATGGCCGACAATCGGCTGGCCGCGATCCAGATGGCTTTCGGCGCCTTTGGCGGGGCCTTCAATTCGCTCAACTCAATGATCACCGCCGCTGGTCAACAGCAGCGCGTCGACATGCAGACCGATGCGCTCATCGCTCAGCAGGACGCCCAGGAGCTGCGGACGACGCTCCAAAATGAAGCCGCCGCAGACATCCTTTCGGGGCGCGGGGAAAACCCGGAGCGCCAGCAGTACGGCGTCTATCGGCGCACCGCCGCTGAGGTTCGCGGCCAGCGTCACGGCATGGACCTCGCCACCCGCTGGACCTCCGAGGTCTTCGACCGGGCCCCGGCAGGTGCTGACCTCCGCGCCCTGACGAACGACTGGGTCAAGGAGAACGTCGGGCGCGGCAGTGGCGACCCCATCTTCGACCGCACGGCCCTCTCCACGCTCTTCCGGGCGGTGGACATGGGGGTCACCCGGCATCGGGGGGAAAGCGTGCGGGCCACGCTGGAGGACAACTCCCAGGCCCTCAACGGGGTCATCGGCAGGTCCGTCCAGGCGGGCTCCTGGGGCGTCGAGGATGTCGGGCGCTGGGTCTCCCAGGCTCGCACCCTGAACCCCCATGAGCCTCAGCGGGCCCAGGCCACTGTGACCTCCGCGATCCTCGCTGCGACCCCGGCGACCCCGGCGGGCATCGAGCGGACCCTCTCGATCCTCCGCACGCGCGGCTCGGGTCCGAACGGGATGTCGTTCTTCGAGGCCAACCCCCAGGCCGGCATGGAGCTGGAAACCCAGCTCAACAACCGCCTCCAACGGGCGAACACCGTGGCGGGCTCGACGGCCTGGACCACCATGCGAGACCGCATCTCGACCGCCACGACCTCCACGCAGCTCACCGAGCTGCTCCCGGAGATCGAAACCCTGTATGGGCAGCACGGCGGACAGAACGAATACGCGGCGGCTCGGCGCGCGGTGACCTCCGCCCTGGCTCCGCTTCGTCAGCGCGAGGCCAACGTCGAGCAGATGCGCTTGATGGCCACGGGCGGCATGACGCCGGACCCGAGCTTCGCCCGACAGAACATCGACAGCTTCCTCCAAGCACTCCCGGTGGCGGAGGGGCAGCCCCGCGTCTCGCTGCTGACGCAGCCGGATCAGGTGGGCCGCATCGTCGCCCGCCTGGGCGCTCAGTCGGACGTCATGCAGGAACAGGCGCGCAGCGCGCTCGCCAACTTCAATGACCCCGAAGCGCAGAAGGCCGCCTTTCGCTACTACCGCTCTATCGAGACGGCCACGGGCTCCTCGCGTGAGCGGGCTCTGAGCTTCGTGTCTGAGGAGCAGCGGGCGCTCTATCGCATCCTGGCCGACCGGGCGGACATCTCTCCGGAGGCGCTCGACCGGGCGTTCTCGGCGCTCAGCTCAATGGGCGGCAATGATGCCCGCCGCGCGGCGGATGCCGTACCTCTGCACCGGCTGCTCAGCCAGCAGTCCCAGGCGCAGGGCGAGACGCGGCGGCGGACGCTGATCCAGAATGGGCTCAACGAATGGGTCGGCCAGAACAGCGGGTTCTGGAACACGATGCTTCGGCAGGGGTACTCCGTCCGCATGGACGCCGACCTGGAGGCGCGCGTGAACGGCTCCGCCGACAGCGCGGCGCGCGTGGCGTCCGCCCTGGGTAGCTCCGTGGACAACGCGGTGACCAACTCAGTGAAGGACTTGGGGGATCGCATCGAGCTGCGTCCCGGCGCGGACGGCGCGATCATCGCCTCCCTGCGCCGCACCAACGCCGACCGCCATGCTGATGGCGAGCCCGTGGTTCGCGGCGGCGTGGCCGTGACGAACCCCTCCACCGGCCAGCCCGAGAACACCCTGCGGACCTCGGTGCGCGACCTGTCGGACGCCCAGCGCGTCTTCGGCGGGTTCCTCGCGAACGGCGGGCGGCTGGGCCTGGGGATCGACATGGGCCGCTCGGGCCAAGGGCTCTACCCCGTGGTGCTCCAGGGGGCGACCGCCGCGCCTGGGCGTAACGGGGACGGCCCGGTCTACTTCGAGCTGGGCGGCACGGTGAACATTGACGGCAAGGAGGTTCGCCTCCCGACCGACATGGATGGCGCCCGCACCGCGATCCAGGCGGCGCTGCCAGCGTCGATGCAGAACGCGCCCCGCCTCGTCCTGGCTCCGGTCGATAGCGGCCGAGGGCTCCAGCTCTTCTACCGGTACGGCTTCACTGAGCGCGGCGCTACTGCCGAGCAGCAGGAGGTCAGGACGCGAGAAGAGCGTGAGGTCGCCGGAACGCCTGTCACGCCACGCCTCAACATCGGCCGGCGCGTGAACCGCCAATAAGCGCCGGGAGGGCGTGGCCTCTCTCTTTACAAACCGACCGGGCTCGGTGCTCGGCCCCAAGCCATCATAAGGACTCCCATAAGATGACCATTCCTCAGATCACATCCGCCGCGCCCCCTATCCTCATTCCGCTGCATTCCGGGTTCGAGGCGGCGGCGCTGCGGATCGCCCAGGCGTTCCCGCACCACCAGACCGGCAAGCCGCATCTGACGGTTGAGACCGTTGCGGGGCTCGCCATTGCCTTGCTCGATGGGGCGGTCGCTGCGGGAGCGACCCAGGCGCTCGACATCGAAAACTGGATGGCTCGCCAGTTGCGGGAACCAGTATCGGAACCCGCGAACGCGGAGGGTACCTCACACCTGGCGCCTCGGGAGGGCTGACGTTTGGGCGCCCGCGACGTTTTAGCGCTGCGGGCTCCCCTTCTACCGGGCGGCGCTTCGGGCGGGAGACGGCCCGTTTCGGAGCGCTTCGCCGAGCCGTCCTCCGATAGTTCCCCCGGGCCGGATGCTGGGTCCGGCCCGCATCACCAGCATTCAAGAGGAGAACCCATCATGTCCTTCCTACCCACTGGCCCCAAGGTTCCCGACATCACCATTTCGCTGCACTGGGGCATTCAGGAGGCCGCGCAGATGATCGCGCGGAAGCTCCACGATCCGAAGTCGGGCAATCCGCCGCTGTCGCCCGAGGCCGTGGCGTGGCTCGCTATCGGCATGATGGCCGATGCGGTCACGTCAGGCGCCATCACGTATCGCAGGGGCGTCCAGTGGATGGAGCGACGGATGAAGGGCGAAGCGGAGGAACAGGCGGAACTTCCTCCGCCGCCCGAAGTCGCGGGCCGCGCGCCGTGGGAGGACTGAGCATGGCCCGCCCGAAGCGCCGCGCACCCAAACCGATATCCTCTCGCCCGCCCGGCACGGTCTTGACCCGGCTGGCGGGCGTGACGCTCAGCCGTCGAGATCAGGAGAATGTCACGCGCCTCGCAGCACTGGTCCCCGACGCGAGCGGCGAGGCGTTCCTTGAGCCGCAGACGGCAGTGGCGCTCTCACTGGAGATCGCACGGCGCGTCGCCGAGGCCGGGGAGTTGGCGCAATGGCATGTGCCGGCGGTGGAGTCCGTGGCCACACCGGAGCCGCCCAGCGGTGATCCTGGGGACGTGCGAGCGTTTCTCGCCCAATATGCGCGTTCTGCTGTTCTCCCTGCACCCCCGCCCGTCGGCACGCGGAAGGCGGCGGGGTGCGGGAATGTAGAGCCGGCCGCCGGATGCTCTGGCTAGGCCGGAACGTCATTCCCACTGTCCAGGGGCGAAGGAACCCGCCCGAGGTCCTTCAGGACTTCGACGGGCATTCCCCGGAAGCCCTTGCCATAGCCAGCGCCCGCGTTCCTCGGGTTGTGCCGCCCGGTAATGGCGTCCTGGACCTCAGGCAACGCGCGAACCTTCCGTAATTCATCTTCCATGCGGTGGCGCCATGAATGGTTCGGAGCCTTCTTGGCATCGATGATTTTAACCGTGCCGCGCAGCCACCGGCCCATTTTGGAGATCGCAGGGGTAACGCGCCCGCCGCGTGGGTCAGGGGCGAGATCGGGGAACAGAGGCTTCGCCGGGTCCTTCGGGAACGCCGTAAGGTATTCGAGAAAGCCTTCTGCGATGATCGCGGGATGCAGCGGGATCATGCGTTGGAAGGTCGCGTTCTTCCCTTCACGCTGCTCGGTCGGGATCATGTCGAAAATCCACACGCCCCCATCCTGCCGCACATGGCCCCGTCGCATCTCTGCGAACTCGCTCACGCGGGCGCCCGTGAAACAGAGAAGCCACGGCGCCCAACGAAGCCAACCGGCTTCCCCTCGGGCGGCGATCAGGATGCGTTTTGCCTCGTCGTCGCTATACGGATCGACCGGCGCAGGTCCGCGACGAACCACTTTTGGAGCGAGCCCCGCGAATGGATTGAGGGGCAGCAGCCGATTGGTCGCTGCCCACCGGCACACCGCGCCACACGCCAGCACGTCGTCTGCGACGGTCCCAGGGTCGACCCCATCCGCAAGCCTCTGCCGCTTGAACTCGACGACGCCGTCTGCGGTGATTCGACGGACATCGTCGAAGCCGAGGATGCGGGCAACATGAGCGAAAGAACGGGCGTACTTTACCCGCGTGGCGGCGGCAGGGGTCCTCTCAGCCGCCCAGGCTTTTAGGAGGTCTTCCGCAGGGAGGCGCTCCTCGCGCTTGGGCGCCATGATGAAGGCGGGGAACGTCGCCGCGACTGGATCGGCGGACCAATCCCCCGATGCACGCCGCAGGGCGAGTCCTGAGAGGTCCATGCGAGCGCGCGCTATGGCCTCCGCAGTCTTTCGACGGGTCACGCGGTCGGCAGCAAGGCCCTTCTCCTCCAGCAGGATTGAGGCGGCCTCCATGTCCTCGGCGGTGGCGCTGACCGTTCCATCCTCGGGATCAACCCGATCATTCGCCACAATATCCGCTTCGGCGTCCCGGCGACGAGGATCACCGGGTTCCTCCTCCACCTTCGCAGCCTCGCGGCGGTACCAGTCGCCCACGATGGCAGCGACATCACGGGCACTGAGGCGGACGGTCGCGCCCCGGTGCTGCGCCCACGCAGCGGCAACACGGGCGTCAAACTCCGCGATGACGGGAGGCGCCAGCCGCTTCGCCTCCGCGGGGTCCCGCGTCCTGAGGCTGCGCTTGAGCGCGCCCTTCCCCATGATCGGACGCAGCTTTTCCGGCACGACCTTTACCACGCGGTAAATGCCGTCTGGGCCTAATGTTGGACGTGTCATTGCGAGGACCATTTATACCGCCCCTTTGTACCGGTGGGGCGCAGCAAGGTCCTGATTTTCCTGAAATCCCAGCCATGTCAAGGGCATAGCATGGTGCTGTTGGGGAGGATTGAACTCCCGACCTCTCCCTTACCAAGGGAGTGCTCTACCACTGAGCTACAACAGCTTTTCGAGGGGCTACCTAGCTTTATGCTCCAAGTGCCGCAAGCCCTCCCCATGACAGAAAATGACGAACGTGGAGAGAACAGGTCATGGCGGCTGACACCACAGTGACAACGCCCTTTCTGCCTTGTTCCCCATCCGTTCTCACTCCATGATCACCCCATGGCGGCGAACATGGGCAGGCCACGGCCGGCCGATCCTCTCTGGCATGTGCGAGGCGCGATCCTCACGGTCCGCTGCGGCAACTGCCAGCACGGGCGGCAGGGTCTGGTCAGCCTATGGGAGCGGACCCACCGCCTGGCGGCGGATACGCGGCTATGGGAGCTGCAGGGGCGCTCGGTCTGTATCTGCTGCGGCGCGAGGGAGGCCCGGATGGATGTCACATACGATTACGGCGCGGTCGAAAACTCATGGACCACCGAGCTGGTGTTGCCAGAGGCCATTCGCGATCGTGCCGGGAGGTAGGGCGTGGTCGTCCGCAAGCGTAAGGTCTCCGCCGCCCAGATCGCCGCCGCTCTTGAGGAGTTCGGCCGGACGCGCCACCGGTGCGCGCTGCTTCTGGCGGATCTCCCTATCCTCGGCCCTCACGCCAAGGCCGTCACGGATGTCATGCACGCGATCGACGCGTTCGCCGATCTCGTCACCGGGGACCGGGCGCACTTCCACGCCCGCATCTGCTCGCCTCCAGGGCCGCCCAAGCCGTAGCAACCGGCGCCCTCCCCCCGCCGCTTGCATTCGCCGCCAGGAGGCCGCCATTGACGAGCTGATCCGCAAGCTGCGCACCGAGGTTGAGGACGAGGCCTGGCACCACATCTCAGACCGCGGGAAAGCTCTCCCAGTTTGGGAAATAGACAGTGCCGCCGACAAGGTATTCCATCTTTGGGTTCGCGGACCGGCGCCCGAGCCAAAAGCGATAGGCAGCGTCGCGGACCCAGAGCCCGGCGGTGCCGGCGTTGGTGTACAAGTCCGCATCACCGAGGAAGACGTTAGCGTCGTCTTGGATCTGGACCTGCTCCAACCTTAGGCCGCCGAAGCTCTGCCACGACGATTGGGCCACGACGGCGTCGGCTCGCGACGCGAAGGCGAAGAAGCAATCGTTGCGCGAAGGAGCGGTGGGGGCGACCTCCTTCCGGATCAACTCAAAGATTTCGATCCTGTTAGCGTGCGAATTGAACACTTTGAAGAGCATACCGTTGGCTCCGTATTGCGCATCAGCGAAATGCTTGCTGCTGATCGTCCAACAGTTCAGTTCTCCCGGTAGCTTAGCTGAAACAGACTGGAAGAAACCCTTGTTCAGGCGCGCCCGGTCTAAGGTGTAAGCGTCTGCAAAGTGCCATGCATCAATTGGCAAAGGAGGCTCCCGAAATGGCAAGTCGTCCTGGGCTTCCTACCGTCGGAACTTATTCCGCATCAATACGACGTTTGGAGGGTCATGCTGCGCCTGCGCCCCAAACGCAAAAACGCCCGCCCTCGCGAGGAGGGCGGGCGCTCTGTGCTGCGGGTCAGGGCGACATGCTGATCCACCCTTACTGGCGCAGTCTCGAATGCCGGTGCCGAAGCAGAGCGGCGGGCGAGGGATTCTACGGGGCGCCGGATTAGCGGGGCAAGAACGAAAAAGCCCGGCGCGGGTCTCCCCGGCCGGGCTGGGCTGCCTAACAGCTTGTGAGGTAGTCCCGGTGGGTCACATGACATCCTCCTGGGCTTGGATGACGTGTCATCTCAGCGAACCAGGGGAGTCTAGCGGCCTGCGAATCCGCGGATCAAGCGCAAACTGCCCGCTCAAGGACTTCGCCAAGTCGGCCCAAAATTTCAACTTTGAGACGAAAAAGGATTCGACGGAATCGGGCATTGCCCCTATTCCGAGCGGTGCATCTGGGCACCTCTCCTGAGGGGCAGCCGTCAATCCCGGCGACTGCCCCTGAGAAGAAGGAATACTCAGATGGCTAAGACTATCAAGATCGGCCGAAATGCCGGAAATGGTCAGTTCACGCCGGTGAAGGTGGCAATTAGCAAGCCATCGACACACATCGTGCAGACGATCAAGAAGTAGGTTCCCGCCTAGCTTGATCGATCCGAAGGCGGCTGGTTTCGATCAGCCGCCTTCACCTTATCCGCCTACAAGTTGGTTTTCGTCAACCGCTTTATCGACGAAAATTCGTTCGAAAATTCGGTTCGGAATTTCCGGCATTTTTCGGCACGAAATTCCTGATCGATATTTCCCAACCCTCACCCGCACACCGCGCGATTGAACGCCCTGTCCGCGCCCATCCCGTCGAGCATCTGTTTCAGCGCCGGCGCGGCATCCAGCTCGAGCGCCGCCTTGGCCTGCAGCGCGGCCGGGAACTCCGTCACCCTCGGGCACGGCCGGTCAGAAACGACCGCCGCGCAGGAGGTCAGTAGCGCCAGCGCGCTCAGCAGCGCGGGCAGCATTGTCCGCATCGGTCCTGATCCTCTCTTGGGTTCGGGCCGCGTCGACGGCCACCTGGTTGCGGGCGTCCTGCGCCGCGTCGTGCCGGAGCCACCACACGGCCGTGAGCCCGAGCGCCAGCAGGCTCACGATCAGCAGCACGTTGCGGACGAACGGCTGCGCGAGGAGCAGGCTCACGCATCCCTCCGGCCGCGCAGCACCAGCACCAGGGCCAGCACCAGCGCCGCGACCACCACCGCGACGCCGGTCCACTGCGGGGCGGTGCCGATCGCCTGAAGCGCTGGCGCGATCGCAGCAGCAGCAGCGCCGATGCCGGCCACCGTCAGCGCGCCCTGCCCAGTCTGGGTCACGGCAGCCTGAACCACCGTCTCGACCGGCCGCGGCACGCCAGCCAGGCGCAGGCCCTCGTCGATCACCGATCCGGGATAGGGCTGGCCACCGAGCTCGACGGTGATGATCGCCTCCACCAGCGGCCGGAGATACGCATAGGTGTGCAGGTCCAGCGTCGTCAGATCGGGATCGAAGCCCGTGAGATCGGCCACCCGGCCGGCATAGGCGTCCGTGTGGTTCTCCGCGCTCGGCGCCCAGCGGGACACGATCGCGCGGATGGTCCGCAGCCCGTGCCGGTCCTGGTAGGTGGTCAGCAGCATCGCCAGCGCACGGATGCCGTACTCGTGGGACTGGAAAGTCGCGAACCGCGCGCGCCCGCCGACCGGAGCCGGCTCCATGCCTGTCTGGCCCTGCCAGTTGTTGGCGGCAGACCAGTCGATATTCCCGGGGTTCCGGTTGCGATAGCCGCGCGAAAGCGTGGGGTCGGCCATGGCCGCCTCCTCTCTCTATATGATGGTGGGATGCCGCTACCCGCGGCGGGGGCTCAGAGAACGCCGAGCCAGCGGCGGATCAGATCCAGGGCCGAGTTGCCGGTCATCCCGGCGCCGAGGAGCATCGCCATGCCGGCGATGATGAGGTTGAGCTTGTAGTTGATCTGCCGCTGACGCTCGAGGCACTGCGCCTCGTGCACGGCCTGCTTAAGCTCCACGGCGCGCAGCCGGGCGTCGTCCTCGCTCATGGCGCCACCCCCGCGAACTCGCGTGTCGGGGTCTCCGGGTAGACCCGCGCATCAGCAAACACCGGCGGCATCTCAATGCCTCGCCACGCCGCGTTGACGTGCCAGCCGGGCACAGGGATTTGCTCCTGGATATCCTCGCCGATGTCCGGGTCTTCGCCGACCACGGCGCCATCCGTGTAGATCGCGCCCACCACGTCGAGCGCTACACGGTGCGTCGGGGCGCCCCTGCCCCAGCCCAAGGCAGCAATCGCGGCCTCATAGGCCGCGCGATCGATGAAGCGGTGGAAGCTATAGGACCACATCAGACTGCTCCTGCTGCGAGGGCCGGCAGGTCAGCGTCCGGCACGATGGAGTTCCGCGCCGCCATCGACAGCGCCCCGAAGAGCGCCGCATCGCCGGCCACGTTGTTGCCGATGCGCAGCGTGCTCAGACTGCCCGGACCGCCGCTGACCTGCTGGACAGCGCCGCCCTGGATGCAGGCGCTGGCGGTGCCGGCGGCGAGGTTGACCGCGACGGCCCACCCGAAATCCGTCCCCGGAACCGTGCTGCCCAGGACGGCATCGGCGCCAGCTCCGCCTGTCGTACGGCCCAGGGAGATGCCCGCGCCACCCGCCGCGTTGAAGAGGCGGATGCGGTTGGCGTCGGCCCCAGCGTCGATCTGCAGAATGGTCTGGTCGATCGGCGCGGCCTGGGGGATCGACGCCCGGCCCGAGAGGGTGAAGCCCGTAGCCGGCAGTCCCAGCGCGGCGATAAGCCCGCTCAGGCTGTCGGCTGCGCGGGTCGTGGCCTGTATCGCGCCGGGCGCCGGCAGGCCGGGCGTCGAAGGGAACGCGCCCTGCTCCATCATGGGCAAGCCGATTCGCAGGACACCTGAGACCGTCGCGCCGGCAGGGATCGTCAGGCGGTAATAGGCCTGCGTCCTGGCGACCGCAGCGCCTGCCAGGATACGTGTCGCGTGTACCCTGGATAGGTAGTCACCCGGGCCAGAGACGTTAGTCGTGCTACCTGCGATGTAACCACCCGCCGCAGTCCTATCGTCGATGCTGATCTGCGCCGGGCCTACCCCGATTAGCCCAACAGACTGCGTATAAATCGACCCCGCCCAGGCTTGCCCCAGCTCCGCGACAATGACATTCGCGGCCTCTGAAAAAACACGCAGAAATCCGGCAACGCTCGCCGTCCCCGATATCTGTATCTCCAGCACCGGCGTCCCACGCACGTTGACGACGCCGAGCGGAGTGGCCGTCACACCTGTCGCGTTGAGCAGATCGACGGTCCAGTTGGTCGGGGCCGCGCCCGGCCCACCGCCCACTGCCCATGGGTTGCGCACGCCGTTGGACCGCGCGCCCTCGATCAGCAGCCGTCCCAGGCCGTCTGGCCAGCGGGGGGCGTCGTTTCCGACGGTCTGCAGGACGCCCGCCCCGTCGAAGTAAGAGGCCGCCGAGGCCCGGCTGAACGTCAGGCCTGCCGAAATATAGCCGGGGCCGATGACCGGGATGCTCCCGGCTTGCCCCCCCCAGAACCGGCTCCGGGTCCGGAGCCGGTTGCTCACGAGCCGGAAGCCCGCTGGAAGTTCACATCCGCATCGCCGCTCGCGGTGACGATCGCAACGCGCGACGCGCCGCCGGCGGTGAAGGTCTGGCTTGTCCGCGCCAGCAAGGGATAACCGCGATCGGCGCCCGTGGCGGTCACCGTGCCCGTGCCGCTACTCCCGAAAGCCAGGAAGACATCCACGTTGCCGAGGTTGGTGACGATCAGCTGTTCGTAAATGCTGGCGTCTGACTGGCGCGCTGGCGGCAGCGTGTTCCAGGTCGCCCCGGAGGACGAGCTCGCGGCGAAGGTCTTGGGGGCGCCGATGAGGGCGGCGGGCTGCTGGACCATTACTGGTGCTCCTCGATGTCGTGTTCGGTGGGTTCGGCGGCCGCGACGGGCGCCAGAAGATCCTCGACCTCTTGGGCCGTGATGACGTCGGCAGCACGAAGCGCGGCCACGCCCTCGATCGTCTCCGGGAACGTCACATCAACCTCGCGCGCGCTGCTCAGGCGGATCAGCCAGAGCAGCAGCGGCGGCGACTGCATCGCAGCGGCCGTGATCTCGCCCTGGCGGGAGAGCGGCAAGCGGTCGATGAATTCGCGCGGCGTCAGGACGCGCGGCGGAGCCGGCGGAAGCTCGGGCGCCGGTTCCGGCACTCCGCCGTCGGCCAGCCACGCCTCGTACTCGGTCCAATGCCGGCTGTCCGGATCAGGCGAGATGGAGAGGCCGTCGGCGGCGCGGATCACCGCCACGCCATGGGTGAGGCGATAGGTCATCGATCAGTACTCCGCATCTGCGCTGTACCAGGCGTTCGCGTCCGCACCGTCGAGCCGGCGGATCGTGCCGTTGCCCGCTTCGTATTCGGACCACCAGGTCATAAAATCTCGGTTGCTCTCGGTCGAAATCGGGAGCGCAGCGGCCTCCATCTGGGGGAAGCGTAGCCACGAACCTCCGAAGCCCGCGGCGGGCGCCGCGCGCATCCGAACCGGGTGCCGAACGATACCGATGAGGGCGTTGGAGACGACGATCCCCATGCCCAGTGTCGGGCGCCCGTTGCTGTCCGGGCGGCCGTATCGGTAGTAGTAGCGCTGGCACAGCAGCAGTTCCTCGCCGAACTGCCGCGGCGAAAACGGCTGCGCCAGCGCGCCGCGCCCCAACCTAACTTTGCCGAGCGTGCCGGACGAAAACGAGATACTGGTCGTCCCGCCGGGGAGCGTAATGGTGCCGCCGTTAGGCATGACCGTGGCATTGTTGAGGATGCCGGTCGCGGTGCCTTCCCAACTAATCGTGGCGGGCCCTGGCTGAGCGTTGGCGTCCTCGATGATCTGCTCATAATAGACGCCGCCCGGGATCGTGATCGTCCGCCCCAATGCGCTGCCCGTGTAGGTCACCGCTCCGCCGTTGATCACGCGCCAGCGGTCGAGCGTGTACTTGTTCGCGGCCACGGTTGTGCCCGACACGTACTCGCGCTGGTTGACCCGGAAATCGCCGTTGATGACCAGGTTGTCGAGCGACGGCATGGTCTTGACCTGGCCGAGCGTCAGAGCGTCCGTGGCCGCTGAGGCGTTCCCCAGATCAGTTGAGCGATAACCGCCCAACGGCAGGTTGCCGGTCATCGAGGTTTGCCCGTCCTTCGAAACCGACTGCGACAGCGCATTCGCGATGTCGAGAAGCTTGGCGTTCATCTCCGGGGCGTAGATGGTTTCACCAGGGATGAAATCGTTCCCGGGCAGGACGTAGGTTCCCGTTCCGTCGCGGGGCATGGCGGCTCCTTTTCGGCATGACGAAGCACCGCGCATCCGGTAGGATGGGCGGGTATGGCAGGCATGGAATCAGCGATTGCTACCGGCCTCGCGATTGCGATCGCGGGCGTGGTAAAAGCCCTATGGGCGGAGCGGAGCGACCGTTGGCGGGTCGTCCCGAGAGAGCAGAGCAGCAGCCAAGGGGGCGGATACAGCGCCGCCCGAAGGCCGGATAAGCCGCGCCGCAAGGCTTACTGATTCTGGCCGCTGGGCCGCCAGAAATGCGGCCATGGCCCGGCGCATCGGAGCAGAATACACAGCGGACGTGCCCGCCACTCCGGCGGCAAGCGGAGCGTTGATGATACCTGCCAAGCCGCCGGCGGCCACGCCCATAGCGGCGAGGCGGCCCGCGGTGCCGCTATCTGGGATGCTGCTCGGGAGAACCGATCTACCGGCCCCCGATAAGTCCTGAAGCAAAGCGTCGCCCCGGGCGAACGATTGATGCCGTAGGGAGCGATCTCCACTCCTTACGGCGGAATTCAACTGCGCCGGCGTGAACACCCCATCCACTGCCCCTACCCCGCTGCTTGCGGCATTTAGCCGTTGGAGCGTGGCGAAAGCGGTATCAACCGCCCGGAGTTGAGGAGCGACCTGAGGGTTCGCCCGGCCCAGCAAATCTTGAAGCGCCCGCTGGGTCGCGAGGAATGCCTGCCCGAGCTCCTGATCGGCAGGGTTCTGCGACGCCAGATGGCGAGTGGCCTGCTGGCCGAGGTCGCTCTTTATGGTTTGGTAAGTCCGACCATCGAGAGGGCCGCCCTGGAAGCGGCTGACGATCCGGTCCTGCAAATAATTGATGAATGTCTGGCGCGTCTGGGGCGTGAGGAATTGGCCGCCAACCGCTTGGATGTCCTGAGCGAACTGAGGATCCGGCGCGAAGGGCCGGGCTTGCGCGATGGCTTCATCATAGGCGCGCGTAACACGCTGCTGAAGGTGCGCCACCATTTCCCGGCCGGCCGACATACCCGCCGGCAGCGTGTCCCCGATCGGTTCCAGCACCCGATTGCCGGCGGCGCGGTTGAAGCTCTCGACGCCCTCCCGCCTCGCATTACTGACCGCGCCACCGATGAACGGGTAGGACGTGATCGCGTCCTCAGCGCGCTGGAGTAGGCCGCCCGTCATCTGACCTGGCGTCAAAGACACGCCGGCGCGCTGCAACTCGCGAACTTCTGGCCGGAGATTCGGCGCGATGGCGCGGCCGATCAGATTTCCTGCCAGGCCGCCCGCAGCCCCGAGTTGGAAGCCAGCCGCCGTCTGCTGGGTTTTCTCGTCCCAGTAATTGGCGTTCGGGTCCGTGACGGGCTGTAGCCCTTCCATGGCCGCGCCCGTGACCGCGCCGGCCCCCAGGGCGCCGAGAAGCGAGCCCCCGGCCGGAAGCGCGATGCCGGCCGGCAGGGACGCGGCGAGACTTCCGCCCAATCGCCCCAGGTCCAGCCCGCTTTCCCCGCCAGCGCCGCGGCGCGCCTGATACTCGTCCTCGCGCGCGACCGACTGCCGGTTGATGTCCTCCCGCGTCGCCGGGACCATGCCGAGTGCGCGCGTCAGCGGGCCAATCACCGGCTGCCGGTTCACCCAGGCCGTGGCGTCGTTCACACCGTTGACCACGCTTTCCGGCAGGGCGTTGGTCAGGAGCTGCGCTCCACCCTGGATCGGATCAGCCACGCCATGGAGGAGCGATTGACCACGGCCGAGGGGCTGCGGCGGAGCGGGGGGCGGCAAAGGCAGGTCAGCCCCCCCGTCGGCCGTCACCACCATCTCGGGCAGCATCACCGCGCCATCGGCCGCAGGCGCAGCGGCCGGCGCGGCAGAGGGCGCCGCGAAGCGCTGGCGCATGGCGCTCTGCATCACCTCGCGCGAGGTCCCAACGGGGAACTCGACAATGACCCCGCCGGGCCCTTCGACTTCGATCATTCGATGGCGCCCGTCTCAGGGTTGAACCGCAGCCTGCCACCGGCGCGCGGCGGCTCCGCCACCTGCCCCGTCTGACCGACGGGCATGCCGCCATTGTCGGCCGGGATGGTGCCGGCGCGGCGGCCGGCTTCTTCCGCCCTGCGGCGCCCGGCCTCGACGACATCGCGAAGATCCTGCATCGCCTGCCGGAAGGCCGAGGGGCTGACGTTGCGGCCCAGGCGCCCAATGGCATCGGTGGCCTTGCGCCCCTCCGCCTCGGTGATCTGACCGCCACCGCGGAGGCTGTTGAAGGCCTCCAGGAAGGTCTGCCCCTGGAGCTGCGCAACGCGGTTGGCGAAGTCCGCCATCGGCGTGCCAGGCAGGCTGCCCGTGAAGGCGAGGACGCCGGTCGTGTTGCGAAGCGCGGGGTGGCTTGCAATGGCGTCGATATCCGCGAGCATGCGGTTCGCGCTGGTGACTACCTGCGGCGCCCGAGCCGCGGCCTCGCCTTGCGCTTGGCCGATCCGCTCTTCGCCCTCGCGGCCGCGGATGTTGATCGGGCGCCGAGCTACGATCTGGCCGCCCTGGTCCACCGTCAGCATTTCCGTGCCCGTATTGATCTCGCGTGTGCGCGGCGTAACCGAGACCCCTTCGGGCAATGCCGGCTGCACCAACTGGCCACGATCGTTGGGCAGCAGAGGCACGACGTTTCCGTTGGCATCCGTGCCCATCACCGGGGTGAGGCCGACGCGCGGCTGGGCGCCGGGGATGTCCTCGAGGCGGCCGTTCACATAGCGCTGCCCTTGCGGGACTGGACCGCGCTGCTGCGCCTCCAACATCGCGCGCTGATGCGCTTCTTGCTGCGATAGACCCTGCGCCTGGAGTTGCAGGGACCGCTCGCGGAATGCCCGCTCCGCCGCCTGGTTCTCCGCCTGGAGCCGCCGCTGCGTGTCGGCCCGGGTGTTATCCGTCGATCGCTCCTCGCGCAGCGCCCCGAACTGCGCCATCTGGAGCAGCTGCGGCGCCTGCGCGCGGATCAGGGGGTTGGTGCTGGCAGACGCCGCGGCATAGGCCGCCATCAGCCGCTCCGGGCTCGGGACCGTCGGCGCGGTGAGCCGGCTGGCCATGGGCGTCTGCGGCTGAGGTTGAGCGCCGAGCGACGCGGCAAGCGGTGTGGCGGGAGGCGGGCCGGGCGGCGCCACAGGACCGGGCGGCGCGGCCAGGGGCATGACCCGGCCAGTGGGCGGCGCCACGCCGGCGTCCCAGCCGGGCAGCTCCGAATTGGCGCCGGGCCGCGCCGGATTGAACGCGGGCTGACCGGGCGGGAGGCGAGCCACCGAAGCAGCAGCAAGCGTCTCGGGCGGCGCATCGGTGAGCGCGTCGCGGCCAGCCACCAGCGAGGCGTTGCGCCCGTACATCGTCGGCGGCGGCGCGCCGGTCGGCGGCTGGTTGTTCGCATAGGGAATGGCGGGGCCGGGAGGGGGCGCGGCTTCAGGCGGCGCAGGCTCCGGAGGGGCAGCGCTCGCGACGGCGGGCGCCGGCATCTGCGGAGCGCTGGCGATCGGCGCCGTGGGCTCGCTGGTCAGGCCGATAAGCCCGCGGTTGAAATCTGCGGCGCCCTCGCGGTTTCGCGTGCCGATTTCCTGCATCTCGCGGTCGGCTCTGACTTGATCCCAGGTGGCCAACCCCTGCTGAAGCAGGGCCGCGAGCCCCTGCGTATGGGAGCGAATGGGCTGCTGTTGGGCGCCGCGCAGCAGCTCGTCCGCGAGCCGCCGACGGCGCAGCACGGCCGCAGCCTGCGGGTCCGTCAGGAATAGCTGGCTTTCAGCCTGGGTGCCGCTCATCGAGCCTCCAAAGGAGATCAACCGGCAGAACGCCGGGGAGATGGGTCATGAGGAATGGTGGATAACGCAGCGGCTCTTGCCGCGCGGGGTTGAAGCGTCCGATGCTGGGAGGCATGGGAGATGGCGAATGAAGTCAAGCAGCCTGGCTTGCGTAGTCGCGGCGACACTGTTTGCCGCCGCAGGCCGCCTCCAGGCGCAACAAGCGGCCCCATGGCCAGCAGCAGGATTAAGCCCGGACGCTATCTCGCGCATGACGGCGGAGCAGTCCGCCCGCCTTCCGCTCATCGAAATGATGCGCTCGTCCGATCAGAACGGGAGGAATCTCGCGTCCGTCATCTTTTCGGCCACGTCACACCTTCGTCGGCTCTATTTCTTCAATGGGCCGCCCACAATGGCTGTGAGCGCGGAGTTCGGCGCGGCCGTCAGGACCTTTCAGAAATCTTTAGGGCAACCCGAAACAGGGCAACTTTCCGTCGGTCAATTCGATGAACTGCAAAATCGATCTAATTACTACTTGCTCAGCCTGATCAACCCAATGGGCACAAATCTAGTCAGCATTAGGCGGGATTTTGGATTTGCGTCCGGAAGATGGATTATAGACGGTGAGGCTATTTATTCTCCCGTCAACACATCAGAAATCTTCTGCCGGCGCGCCGATATGTCCTGCACCATCTTTAATGCTGAATTGTCTAGCTCGATGTTTTTGCCAACATTGTCTATGCACGCCGTGCATTACCCCGTCATAAATTGGAGCGACAACGAGATCATCGCTAACCACATAGGTTCGTGTAGATCCACAACTCTGACAATCAACTCCTCGTCAACTGAGGTCATACAAACGACACGTAACTCGGCGCAACTCGGTGCTGATTGCTTACTGCCGCGGCTGCCCTCGCCCCGTGTTTCGCGCCTAGTGGATCATATTTCCTCTTCCCCTGGCGGCGTTGAAAACTGGAGAGAGCGGGCCCTTTCCTATACGAGTCCTGATTATCAACAATCGATCCGTACACTTATCGAGAGGGATGTGGCCCGATGACGAAACTGGCTCTGACCGGCGTTATGCTTCTCGTCGCCCTCACCGGCTGCGGCATGTCGTGGAGCGCTGATCGCGCCGCGGCTTCGATGAGAGATTGGTCCCCAGAGCCTGTCCGCTTCACCGATCCGGCGCCGGCCCCAGCGCAGGCCCAACAACAAGTCAGGTGTCAGAACTTCGGAGGCATCGTCCGTTGTATGTGACCGCGCTCTAGCTACTTCCCGAAGCCCCCTAGGCCCCATTTCAGGCCCGCCCCCAGCACCTGCCCGCCGAGCTGGTACATCCCCTGCATCTGCGCGTTGTACTGCTGCATCTGCGCGTTGTAGCCCTGCATCTGGCCCGCATAGGCGCTGTTCGTGGCGCCGATCACGTCCGTCGGCGCCATGCTCACCTGCGGCACCTGCTGGAACTGCGGCATCTGCACCTGCTGCCCTGAGAGCAGCGCCGACGCCTCGTTGAGCGGCTGGTTCCGGATCGCGAGTTGCTGCTGGAAGCGAGCCTGATCCATGTTGGCCTGCTGGCCAACCGCCGCGTTCCCGAATTGCAGGCCCTGGTTGTAAAAATTGCCCGCGCCCAACGCCATGTTGTAGAGCGATTCCTGCTCCGCACGTCCCTGCGCCGTCACGGCAAGCCGGGCATCGTTGACGCTCCGCCCGTAAGCGTCCTGCGCGGCATTCCAGGCCTCGGACCCCATGGTGAGACCTTGGTTGGCAAGCCGGGTGTCGAGAGCCTCGCGATCGCGCTGCTGCTGGGGGGCGAGGCGCGCATTCAGCGCCTCCTCCACGCGGTCGCGGGTCGCGTTCGGATCTCCGAACTGGCCGAAATCCAAGCCGGTCCGGAAATCGGTCCGGATCTGCCCTGTGCGGTCCGGAACCCCTGGATTGAACGGCTCCGAAAGCATGCCCTGCGCGCGGCGTAGCTGCTCGAGCGCGATGGTGCCGTAAAGCTCCTGCCCTTGGTTGGACAGCTCGAGCTGGCGCTGCTCGGCCGGCGAGAGCGTGACCGTCGAAGTCCAGCGGTCCTGGCCCTGCTTCTCCGCGCTCTGGCGCCAAGCGGCCGGGTCGAATGAGGTGTCGCCGCGGGCGCGCGCAGCTTCGATCTCCGCGGCCTGAATGCGGTCCAGATCCTCGGAGCTGAGGGCGTTGTTCGTCCAGGTCTGCGTGCCGAAGGGCGTAACCTGGTTGACCCGGTTGGCATTGGCGTTGAACCGGGCGGTCTCCAGGTTGCTTTGCGTCTGGGCTTGCGCCGTCGCAACGGGGTCCGGCGCGGCCGGCATGGAGGGTGCTTTCTTGCCCAAGTCTCAGGCCTCCCAATACCAAGGCGACTTGCGCCATTCGTTGCGCATCATCGATGCGACGACCGCATGCACGCCGCGCCCAAGGTGGTGCCGCAGCGTGGCCTCACGCCGGAAACCCAGGCGCTTGTTGAATTTCAGGACATCGGGCCGGTCGTGCCGCATGTGGCACCAGAGCTTCTCGGCGCCGGCCGTCGCGAAGGCGTAGTGGAACAGCGCCCGGAACACGCCGCGCGTGGCCCAAGCCCCCTCGCCCGCGATGCTGACCTGCAATGTCCGGGCCGCTTCCTGCCAGTCATGGAACGCCACGCCCGCGGCGAGCTCGCCGTCGCGCACCACGCCGGCCACGACAGCCGGGCCGAAGTCGCCGCCGCCCATGTGCGGGATGCGCTCCACCATCCACGCCGTCACCAGCGCGGCCTCTTCCGGCGTGGCGGCGAAGACCAGCGTCACAGGCGCCCCTCAGGCGTGAACAGGATATTCGTCGCCAGCCAGGCCGGCGTGGCCTCGCGGCTGGTCGCGCGCAGGCGCACGGCCGCAGACCGCCCCCTGCCCCGCACGCCCCGCCAACCGCGCCAGATCGCCTGGCCGCCCCAACGGCCCTCGCCCCAGCGCGACACGTCCCAGATGCCGGCCGTGGGCGCCGGCGGGTCCAGGATGATCGGTGGAGGCGCCATGGTGTTGAAGTCCAGCGCCAGATCGACCGCAACGCGCGGTGCGGCGCCGGCTTCGAAAACGGGCTCGGCGCGCTTGAACGCCTTCATGATCCCAGCCGAGCCGAAATAGTTGAACGCCTGGAGCGCTTCCGCCGGGATGTCCCGCCCCTCGTCCGAGGAGCCGACATCGAACCGCACCACGCGCCCATCGGCCGTCCCGAAGTAGGCCTCGTCGTTGAGCAGCCCCCAGCAGCGGGCCCCGAGGCCGGTGAAGCGGCACGGCTTGGTCGTCACCGTGTTGAAGACATACTGCTGCGCGCCACCGTTGGCCGGCACGTTGCAGATCATCATGGACCCGCGGGGGTAGAGCAGGATTTCCCACCCGAAATTACTGCCCCAGTCACGCACGGCCTGGCGCACGGTTGGGTCGATCTGCGCCGACAGGGACGCTTTTTCCGCCTGCACGCGGTCCACCGGCAGCATCATCGAGATCGGCTGGAACCCGTCCTGCGTGATGATCACCACGTCGGACGCAGCGCGCACGAAGCACCGCCGGCCAACCGGCCGGCCGATCTCGAATTTGCCTACGAAAGCCCATGTCGCAGCCGCGGCCGGGTCCGTGCCGGTGAAGACCAGCACCTCGCCCTCGCTGGTGAGGAAGACCGCCAGATCCTGCGGCCCGGCGCCGCCGTCTCGGCTCCAGGACACCATGCCCACCAGATGCCCACCCAGCCGGCAGAGCGGGCCAAGGTCGTAGCCAATGGCCGCCCCCGCGATGGCATCGGCGGCGAGATACCAGGCCTTGAGGCTGCCGCTCGCGCCGAACCACAGACGCCGCTGATGCAGGTTGCACCACACGATCGACGACGTGCTGAGGCCCGTGATCGCCGCGGCCGACCAAGCCGTGCCGTTGTAGAGCTGGGCGGGGTCGCTGCCGTTGCAGGCAAAGAGGAAGTGGCCGCCGGAGTTCGTGACCTGGGTGGACTGCCAGCGCGCGTTGGTAAGGCCGGATACGACCGGCGCACCAACGGCTCCGACACCCGTCACATTGTAGATGCCGCTACCGGACGCGCCGAAAAGCACCTGCGCGCCGGCCGGAGGGGAGTAGCGCAGCAGGGTGTCGACCGCGCCCGGCATGCCGGAGGAGTGCTGCTGGGAGCCGCGGCGCATCACGACATCCGTCGCGCGCGGGAACCAGTTGTCGAGCTTGATGGCGTTGTCGGCCGCCATGTCGGCGATCGCGCTGCGCGTGTCCCAGCCACCCACCGGCGGCGTCAGCGTGCGCAGGAGCCCGGGGCCTACGGCCATAGGTGCTGCGCCCCGTCAGGGACCGGCGCGCCGGCGAAGTGGCGGCGCTGACCGAAGATGTCGCCGGAAGTCATAACGCCGGGCGATGCGAGGTCATTCCGCGCCTCGGCGCGCACGCGGCTTTCGTAGGCCGCCCTCGCCGCCGGGGCGCGCACGTCGCCCTCCGTCTCAGTCAGGAGCGCTACGATGCCCAGGATGAAGAGCTCCTCAGGGAGCCGGCCAACGTCTGTGTCGGCCTGCCACGCGGCGCGGGTCGTGAGCCCGTCAGCCGAGGCGCAAAAATGGCTGGAGTAGTATTCGTAGGACAGCAGCTGGCCGGCGGCCGGCGTGGGGTAGAGCAGCAGATCGTTGCCGCGCCGCGTCCAGTACCGCTGCGTCCCGATAGGGCCAGAGGCGCCGAGCCCCGCCCATTGGACCGGGCTGACCGGGCCGGCCACGAGGCCACGCGCCTGATCCCAGAACGTCTCGGGGGCCATGCGGCCGAAATCGTCGGGGAAAGCGGCGGCCTGCGCTTCCGCAGGCACCGCCACCAAGTCTTTCCGAGCGCGAAGGGCCTGCCAGGCCCCGCGCGCAAGGAGGTCGCCACCGATCCGGTTGGCGAAGCGGAGGATCTTCTGAACCTCCGGGTCCTGGTTGCCGATGACCGCTCCCGAGCGCACGAGATTGCTCTCGTCCATGACGGCCTGGGCGATCGTGAGCAGGGTCATCGGCGCGGCCCTTACGGCGAGCCGCTGAAGCGGACGGCCAGGCGCGGGTCGATCGCCTTGACGCCGTAGAGGATGTCCAGGCGCCACTTCGAGACGTCGTTGATGCCGTCGTAGACCGGGATCACACGGACGCTCACGCCCTTGTAGGACTGGCGCGACACCTCAACGGCGCCGGGCGGCGACTTGAGCGGCACCATCGCCAGGGCGAAGGCGTTACGGTGGAACGCCATGTTCTGCCGGTAGCCGGTGCCGCCCGTGCCCATCACGTTGATCGGGGCGTCGGCGGCGGGCGAGGCCGAGCAGGTCTTGAACGCGCCGCTGATGATGATGGCCGGCGTGATCGTGAGCGTCGCCGGGCCGGTGGAGGCGCCAGAATTGGCGTCGGCCACCACCGTGAACTGCCGCAGGAATGGCAGCACCGCCTTGGTCACCGGGTTCACCGCGAAGACGCCCGCGATGGTGATGACGTCGCCGGCCTTGAGGATGCCCGTGACGCTGTTGGTCCAGCCCTTGGTCACCAGCGACTGCGTATTGGTGTTCTTCACGCTGTCGTAGGTGACATCCTGGCCGGCGCCGTTGATCAGCGGCGTGCCCGACTTCACGCCCACGACATGCGTCGGCACGTTCTGGCTCATGTAGGTGTCGATGCCGCCGATCCGGCCCAGGCTTCCCTCGCGGTACGCGCCCTTGGCCGCGCTCTCGATGTAGAGCCCCGTCTGGCTGCCCAGCAGGCCCCAGTGGTCGGACGGCGACAGCACCGAGGATCGCTGCGCGGTCGGGACCGCCAGCTCGTCCATCCGCTCCGGCGCCTTGGCGTAGTCGGCGTAGGAGTTAACGACTTCGCCGGGCGTGCCGACCCAGTTGGGCACCTGCTGGTACAGGTTCATCAGGTCGACATCGACCTGGTTGCCCAGCTGGATCATGGCCGGCCGGATGACGCGCTCGGACAGGTCGCCGATCTTGAGCGTCAGATCCTGCGACGTGAACTCGAAGTCGATGCCCTTGCGCATGTTGACGGTCAGGGAGGTCTTGCCCTCCACGACGTCCTGCGAGGACAGCACGGGCCCGTTACGGACCGTGAAGTCCGTCGGGCGCCGGATCGAGATGGTGTCGCCCACCTCGTAGCCGTTGATGTTCTTGGAGAACTCGTCCTCGTAGCCTCGGTAGACCTGATTGCCCATCACGAGGTTGTTTTCGAGGATCATCACCGCCTCTTTGGCGACGATGTCCGCGGTCAGAGTGGTATTCGCCATGCTATCCGCCGGCGTTCACGGCAGCCGCCCCATCGGAGGCGGTTGTCGCGAGCGTCGGCCCTTTCATCTCAGGTTGTGAGCACTCAGTGCCGCTGGCTTTTCCGCCACGCGACGTACTGATCCATGGTCATGTGCTCGGGGTCGGTCGGGACGCCGGCGGCCTTGGTCTGCAAGCCCTTGATGGGCGCAGCGGGCGCGGCGGGAGGGGGCTTGAGCGGCTGCGCCTGCTGCTGTGCCCGGTCCCACATCATCGCCTTGTGGGCCATGATTGCGGTCACGGGATTGAGCGGCCAGGATTTCGCCTGCTCCTCGCTGAGGCCGTAGTCCTTGGTCACGTAGGCGACCAATTCCGCTTCGGCCGTCGCGTCGAAAGTCGGTATGGCTTTCCGGACGATCTCTCGACCTTCCGTCGCCATGCGTTCCGTCTGCTCCCGCTGCTGGCTCGCGCTGGCATCGGCTCGCTGCCGATCCGCGTGCTCCAGCGCAGTCTCGCCGGCCGCCACCTGCTCCGCGATCTGCTGGAGCTCCATTCGCTTCCGGGTCAGCGTGTCGGATGCCCGCCGCGCCTCGTCCGGGTTGGTCTGCCAGAGATTGCCGTCGGCGACGGCCCGCTCCAGCGCTGTGATCTCGTTCTTGACCGCCAGACCGCGGCCGAATGCCTCCTGCACCTCGCCCGAGACGCGGCGGAGCTTCTGGGCCTCCCCAAGCTCGGCCTCGGCGGCGCGGCGGAGGTCCGCGACCTCCTGGGACCGCTGTGTGTGACCACGCTGCGCCGCCTTGGACCAGTCGTGCAGCTTGCCCGCCACGTCCTCGGGGATGGCGCTTTTCGGGACCTTCAGCTTCGTCCCGCCAAGGTCAAACTCGACCTCTTCCTCGGGCTCCGGCGCCGCTTCGGGCGTCGTCTCTGCCGCGGCCTCAGCCGGCTCCTCGGGATCGAGCGCGGCTGCGATCTCCTCCGGTGAGCGGGGCTGTTCCTCGGCAGCAATGGGCTGCACGACCTCTTCGGCGATCTCCCCTTCCGGGGCGGTCGCAACGGATTCGGACATTTTGCACCTTGGTCTATCGGGCCGGGGTTCCGGCGCTGAGAAAGCGGCGTCTCTCGACGCAGCAGGCGGCACGATGCCGCCGTCTGGTTACCCGGGGGGCAGCGCCGCCGGGGGCATTCCTTGTGGGCCGGGGCCGCCTGGCGGCGGAAGCATGCCCTGCTGCTGCAACATCATCTGCTGGAGCA
The DNA here is from genome assembly GCF_018413645.1 of Roseococcus pinisoli. GTDB lineage: Bacteria > Pseudomonadota > Alphaproteobacteria > Acetobacterales > Acetobacteraceae > Roseococcus > Roseococcus pinisoli. The sequence continues at coordinate 180,863 of NZ_JAHCDA010000002.1, read as the reverse complement.
TCTGGATCCGCTTGGCCGCCTCGTCGGCGTCGGGCCAATCCATGTTGCGGACGATCAGATCGCCCAGGACCGGCGCCGCGGCCGGATAGGCCCGCACCAACTCCATCAGCGAGTTGGCGGCCTCCTCGCGCTGCGTGGCGTAGCTCGGGCCCGTCTTGACCGTCACGTCGTAGCGCCCGACCGAGAGGTCATAGAGGCGCGGCTGCCCTTCCGGGTTCAGCGCGCCACCGCCGCCCTGCGCAAGCTGCACCACCTTGGGCGTCATGTCCGGGCCGAGGATCTGGATCGCCTGGCGCTGCGAATAGAGGCCGCCCACGATCTCCACGAGGCACCGCCCGCAGTACTGGATGGCGCGCGAGAGGTTGTCGATAAAATGGAACGTGCTCGTGTTGCTCTGCCGCTGCCGCGCATTGATGGCCCGGCCGCTCGTCTCGTTGCCGCGCGCACCAAGCGCCGCGTCGAAGATGCCCGTGACGCTCTTGAGGTCATCGGAGGCGTTCAGCGCCTCCTGGAGCGCCCCGGCAGGCACACCGGCGAAAGGCACGCGGGAAGGCATCTGGCCACCCGCGCCGCGCCCCCTGAAGGTCAGGTAGGCATGGCTGCGCGTGTTGGCCGTGAGCCACTTCGCCAGCTCCTCGCCCTCGGGTAGCGCGTCCTCATCGATCAGCCACGGCGCACGCGGCGCCAGGGCCACCAACTCCGTGCTGGCCGAGCGCCAGAAATTGAGCATCGCCTGCGGGTCGCGCGCGTCGCGGATGAGGCCCCGGAAATGCCGGATGCCCCTGACCACGATCTCCTCGCCCCACACCGGGCAGATCGGGATGGTAGTGCCAGGCCAGCTCGTCTCCTCGAGGATCTCGTTGGCCGTGATGACGCGGCGCGTGACCTTGTGCGTCTCGGCGTCGCGCTCCCTCGCCGGCGCGCGGCCGGTCTGGCTGAAGAGCTCGCGCAGCAGCAGGGCCTTGGGCGCGCTCCGGACCGTCTCCTGGTCGTAGCCCAGCGACATCGCCATACGCTTGGCCGCCTCGATCAGCAGGGCCTCGCTGTAGACCGAGCCGTCCTCGAAGCCATAGATCTTCTGGCTGTCGCTCTCGCGGGACCAGTACTCTGCCACCCTCACCGCTTCGGTGTCGCCCCAGTCCGGCGGCTGGTCGCCGCTGCCGCCATCCCAAGAGGACGGCGCGGCCTTGGGGTATTTCCGCTGGAGTTCGGTCCGCGGCATGAAGTCCGAGACGAAGGCATAGCGCCAATCGCTGGCGTCCACCTCCATGCTCGCCGTGTCCCAATAGACGCTCAGCGGGTTGGCGATGCGGGAGATCCGCGCGTCCATGTCGAAGCTCTCGGGGTGGGCATAATCCACCTCGATGCGGAAAAAGCCGAAGCCGCCCGTGACGGCGTGATCGATCGCGGTGTCGTAAGCCACGCCCGCGTTGCTGTTGCGCTCGATGGCGCGCAGGAGGCCGCCGATCACCTCGGCCGTGTCGTAATCCGCGCCGCCGTCCACAGGATGCACCGAGATGGCCGGCTTATTCTGCCGCGCGTCGTTGACGACCTGCCGGATAAGGCTCGGCAGGCGGTTGATGGTCAGGACCGGGCGGCCCTCGAGCTGGCGCTGGCGCCGGATGGCGGCCGGCCATTGCTCGCCCAGGCGTGCGAATTCAATGTCGGCGATGGCGTCGCGACGATTGGCGCCGGACGCCGACTGCGACTGCTGAAACTGGTCGAGCGCGGTGCGAAGGATGTCGTCAGGCATGCACGATCACCCCATCCATGAGCCAGCGCCCCCGTATTGCTGCACCTTCGGCGCCGGTTTCCCCGGCCCACGCACCACGGCGCGGAAAAGCTCGGTCATGCCCCACACCAGCGCGTCCACGCGGTCCGGGCTCCCCTCGCCCTCGTATCCACCGGCCGTCATCTGGCACATTTGATCCTCAAGCCTGGCGTGCGTGCCGACGTGCGACACCCGGTCCAGGCTGTAGAGCGCGGCGATCGGCTCGGCCCGCACATGCTTGCCGCGCGTGGCCGTCACCTCGATCACCCTCACGCTCGGCCGGACGCTCTCAAGCGTGTGGCGACACATGTCGCCGCCCTGGTTGCGCTCAATCACGATGGCGTCCGCGTCGAACTGGTCCAGCGCCGCGACGGCGCGATCGGCCCATTGCCGCGGCCCGCCCTTGGTCGTGTAGTCGGCCAGCACATAGCCCCGGCCATCCTCGCCCACCCCGCAGACCACGATGCCGTGCTCGTCCGAACCGCGCTCCGAAGACACCGCCGGGTCCACCGACACCACGATGCGCTTGAGCGCTGGCATCTCCGCCCGCCGGTTGCGGTGGAGCATGAGGCGATCCCAGATCGCGCCGATGGCGACGGGCTCGTATTGGCCAAGCCAGACGTGCCCATAGCGCCCGGGCCGAGCCCGCTCATCGAGGGCACGTTCGGATTCGAGCACTGCGGTAAAGAAGGGGTTATCCGTGTAGTTGACGTGCCGGACAATCGCGTCCGGCGGCGGCTCCGGGCCGCTTAGAAGCTGGTCAACCGGGTCGCTGGCGTTGCGCGGGTTCCAGGAGAACCAGATCTCAGAGTCCTCCGCGCGAATGGTCGGCCGCAGCATCTCGAGCGATCGCGCCGACAACGTCTGCGCCTCCTCAACCCAAGCCCAATCGAAGCCCTCCAGCGACTTGATGCTCTCGCTGGTGTGGTCCTGCATGCCCTGGAACAGGATCACGCCCCCGCCGGGCGTCTTGATCTCAGTGTTGAGGACGGTGAACCGATCCGCGACGCCGAGCGCCTTGATCTTGTCCTCAATCAGCCTCTTAGCGCTCTCCTTGAGGGTCTTCTGCACCTCTCGAATGCAGACGCCGCGCGAGCCCGGCCGCATCAGCGACCGCTCGACGCCTAGTTCCGCGAAAAAGTGGCTCTTGCCCGACCCGCGCCCGCCCTTGGCGCCCTTATAGCGCGAGGGCCGCAGGAACGGCTCATACGCCCGTGGGGTCTCGATCCGCAGCAGGGTCAACGATGCGCCTCTCGATCACCAGCGGGCCGCCGCCGGGCGCCGAAACCTCGTTCCGGGCGACCGGCATGCCCTCTTCGCGGTTCAACAGCGCGACGGTGGCCGACAGCTGCGTTTCTTCGCGCTCGGCGCCCATGGCCAGGTTGAGCAGGTGGTCCTTGAGCGCCTGCACCCGCTCTTCGCGGCTCGCGGCGATCAGCGCCGCCACGTCGCGCTTGGGGCGCCCAGGGCCGGCGCCGGTCTGGCCCGCGCCCTTAGCCCCACCGCCCCAGCCGTCGCCCTTCCCGGGCCCGTTGCCGGTGCGCGTACCTGAGGTTCGGCCGCCCATGGTTAGGCGGCGGCAGCCAGGCGCGTCTTGAGCTGGTAGCCCTCAAGCGCCCAGATCTTGTTGCGCGCATTGTCGCGGGCGATCTTGCGGCCGAGCGCGGCGTCGAAGTTCTCGGGCGACGCGCAGGCGCTCTCGCCGGTGACGGTGAAGCCGTTCTTGAGGACCAGCACGCAGAGCGTCAGACATTCCAGCGCCAGGAGACCCGGCGCACCGGCCTGCGCCGCCGCGTCCGACGCGCGGAAGTAATACTCGCCCACGATCGTCTCATCGATCAGCGCGGGCGTGAGGCGCGGAGCGGTCAGCCCTTTGGCCTGGATTTCGGTCTCCACCGCATCTTCATTTCGCATCTTCATCTCCTGGCTGCGAACACAAAAAAGCCCGCGTGCCGGGATGGCAGCGGGCTCGGAAATCTGGACGCAGTTAGGGCGCCTCGGGAATCACTCTAAGGAACGGCTGGCGTGGTCGTCAAGCACGATCACTCGCCTCGCCAGCGCTCACCGTCCCACGACGCCACGATCCAGTCGAGCGTGTCGAGATACCTCTGCGCTCGCAGGAACATGAACGGGCCCAGCGCCTCATCGCGCAGCAGCATGCACAGCGCCTGCATGCCCACGCCGCCACGCTCGATTAGCCGGCGCCACTCGTCCTCCGGCCCGGCCTCGTCCCCGCCGGGGCTCCCTCGATCGCGCAGGATCTCAGCCACGCCTTTGGAGCGCTCGACGACGCGCATGAGCCGCAGGACGGCGCAGGCGTTGGCGTACTGCCGCGCGTCCAGATGGCCGGCCGCATGGAGCCGGTCGATCTTGGGCGCGTCGGGGTGATCCATCGGCTGCCGGTAGGCCGCGGCGCGCTGCATGCGCTCCAGGCCAGTCTCAGCGTCGTAGAGCGGCGCTCGGATCGTCACGGGCCGCGCGCCACGGGCCAGCATGTGCGTCGCGATGTCGTCAGGCATGGGGGTCTCCTCCGATGTAGGGCGCGCGGACGAAGCCTCCCCAATCCCATTCGTCTTGCAGGTATAGGATCGCGCTCAGTTCGCGGTCGGTGATCTGGTGGAATGGCGGGATGACGTAGTCCCATGTCCGCAGGAGCACGTATCCGCGCTCCTCGAGATAGCTGGTGGCCTCATCGTCGCCGCCCGGCCATTCGGCGCGGAGTTCTGGATCTGCTTGCGGCATCACGTCCCCTCCTCGGGCGGCGGCGGGAGAAGGGCGCGGGCGATGCGCTCGACCTCGAATTCCGTCGCGGCGAGCGGCACAGGGCAGACCAGCGCGAGGATCTGCCCCAGCCCCTCCTCCAGCTCGGCCACGCGGGCGCAGACGTTAGGCACATCCAGCGCCGGTTCGTCCCGGTGGGGAGGCGCCTCACCGCCGGCCATAGCGTCGAGATTGGTTAGGAGGTTCTGCACCTGCTCATGCTCGAAGATGCCCAGTGCATCAGCCATGCGCCCGACGGCCTGATAAGCCTCGGCACAAGCGGTCATCTGCCCCTCCGTCATTGCGCGGGCCAGCGCCGCGTCACGCTCCTGCTCGGCCTTGGCGCCGGCGGCGAGGGCCCGGCCGAAGTTGGCGCGGGCTTCGTCGCGCTCGGCGGTGAGGCGGCTGTTCTCCCGAAACAGGTTCTGCCTATCCTCATCGAAGCGGCCGATCTGGCGACGCATCGCCTTCACCACCTCCTTCACGGGCCTCGGCTCGCTCACCACGCCCCGGCTGCGGAGAGGGTCTTTCATGGCGTCGGCTCCCTGGCCAGAATGTCGCCCATGTGCTCCGGCTCACGACCGGCAAGGGCGAGGCTGGCTCGATGCGCCCAAGGGCCGGGCTTCTTCAGCGTCACCATGTGCCAGTCGTCGTCCACGATGCTCGCCAGGCACGCGCGCAGCCGAGCGTTCTCCGCCCTCGCCTCCTCCAGCTCCTCCCGCAACAGCGCCACGCCCTCCGCGCAGGCGACCAGCTTGCCGTCCTCGCGCCACTCGCGGACGACACTGGCGCTGTCCTGGGCAGCCGGCCCGCGCGTCACATGCGCGCTGCGCTGGGCGGCATCGGTGCTTTGGGCGGTCATGCCGGCACCGGCGGCTGCGTGGTCTCGCTGGCCTTGGCCTTGGCCGCCGCCTTCGCCAGCAGATCCTTGCGGCGCTTCCGGCGAGCCATCACGGAGACGAGCACCCTCATGGCTTCCGTCAGAGCGTCCTCGAGTTCCTGGTCCTGGATGTCCATCAGATCCTCCTTCGGTTTCACCGCGCGCGCGTGGTTTCGGGGGTCATGCGTCGATCTCCGCATTTTCGAGCGGCCGTCTGCGCAGGATGAAGTGCGCCGCCTTTTGCGCGCCGATGAGGGCGCAGCGCAGAGCGTCGCGATGGGGGCGACCTGCCTGTGTCGCGAGCCAATAGGCCTCGGCGGCGACATCCCAAGCCTCCTCACCCACAACGAGCGCGAGGGCCTGATCTTGGGCCTCCATGGCGTCTTCGCTCACCATCACACCCCTCCCACCCGGCAGCCGGGCGAGGCGGCATCCTCCAGGCCGTTGCTGCGTGCGATCGCGTCCGCGACGGCGTGCTGGCCGAGACGGCGATAGGTGGCGATGCGCTGCTGTGCGCTGATGGTATTCGGCCCGAGCTTGCCGCCGCTCGGCGTGGCTTCGCGCTCGCGCTGGGCGGCCGCGTCCTTGAGGGCCTGGACGGTCGCGCGGTTCAGCTCGGCGTGGGCGGCCTTCTCCTCGGGGGTTTCGGCGCGCTCCTCCGGGCTGCCGCGGCGAGGCTCGATCCGCAGCAGGCGAGCAAGCGCCAGGCGCTCCTCCTGGAATGGCCGGGCCGTGCCCAGCACGACGTCGGTGATCTCCTTGGGGCTCGGCCAATACTGGAACTGGCGGCCAGCGCTGCGCTGGTTTTCCGCGGTCCAGCAGCAGGCCGGCAGATCGGCCAGCACCATCGCCATGGCCTGCACGTTGATGCGCAGCTCCTCGCCCTTCGGTGTGCCGGGCTTGGAGCCCAGGAGCGCGGCCAGAGGGGCGATCCACTGGACGATGACGGCGGGGTCCGACGGCGCGAGGATGGCGTTGAGCCGCGCATGCGCCTTCTCGGCTTCCGGCCGCAGCGAGGGCGCCAGCGGGTTCAGGCCGGCCTCGGGATGGGCGCCCTTCGCGGCGTCCCGGATAGCCTCGGCGAGAGGCTGGGAGATCTTCAGGCTGGGCAGTGCGATGGCTTGGTCAGACACGGAAAATCTCCTCGGCAGTCCCTTCGAAATCGGCTCGGTCGCGGAAATGCCGCGGCGGCCCCTGCCCCATCGGGTCGGCCAGGAGGTTCGCGATCGTGTCGGTGAGGCTTTCGGCCTTAGCGGAGGCGTGTCCGGGCTCATCCAGCCAGCGGTCCTGGGTCAGCCAGGTCCGGGCGTGGGGGATGAAGCGCTCCTCGGCCGGCCACTGCTGGCGCTGAAGCGCCTGGGCCAACTCGGCCTCGCTGACGCCGCGCTTCACGGCAGCCGTGTAGGCCACCCTCGCCGCGCCCTTCCCGACCTTCCGGGGGTAGGCCCGCCACCAGTCGTCGAACCCCGCAATGCGCACCGTCGGCACGCGCTCAGTGATTGAGGGTTCTGAGGGTTCTTGAGGGTTATGAGGGTTCGGGTGCAGCTCCTGCGGGGTTTGGCGCACGTCCTGCGGGGTTTCCCGCACCTGCTGCGGGGTTTCATGCACGTCCTGCGGGGTTCCTTGAGCCCCGTTACCCCGCACGTCCTGCGGGGTATGGTGCAGCTCCTGCGGGGTTTCGAGCGCCAGCCGATAGGTCGTGGTGCGGTGCCTCCCGCCCCCAATGGTGGTCTCCAGCAGCCCCTTTTTCCGCAGCTCGAGCACCGCGCCCTGGACCGATCGCTCGGACAGGCACGTCGCCTCAACGAGCCCCGCCACAGACGGCCATGCCTCGCCGGCGTCGTTGGCTTGGTCGGCCAGCGCCCACAGGACGAGCTTCTGCGGCGGCGTGCACCGCAGAGCCCGAACCCAGCGGAGCGCGGCCATGCTCAAAGGGCGCGAACCTCCAGCACCGCGCGCGGCGCGTCGCCGAAGGACTTGCGGGCCCGGACCTCGACGATCTGCTTGTCATCCTCCCAGATCACGCCGTTGAGCGCGTCCGCGATGAGCTTGATGACGTTGTCCAGGTCGGGCTTGCTGGTGGGCCGCAGGAGGCCGCTGAGAGCCAGGGCGCGCATGCCCTTGGGCCAACTGGCCGGGACGCGGACAACGACCTCCACGGCCAGCGCCAGGGCGCCGGCGAGCGGCGCGGGCGGCGCGACTTCCAGCGCGCAGCACTTGACCCAGTTTTCCGCGGTCGCGGTCTTGGTGTCCGTGTAGGCCCGGGGCCGGCCGCCGCGCGCCGAGAAGCGGGGGCGACCCTTACCGCGGATCTCGCCCGGCACGGTGATGACGATCGGCGGCCCCTTGCCGGCCAGGCCGTCGATCTCCCGCGCCAGCGGGATGTCGGTCTGCACGAGCATCAGGCCGGCCCTCGAAGTGCGGTGTATCGCGTGACCTTGCGCAGCCCGAGCGCCGTCAGGATCGCCTTGCTGGGCGCGCGGCGGGACCAGATCACGTCGTTGACGGTCTTGTGGGAGACGCCGTGAGCCGCGGCCCAGGCGCTTTGGCTGCCGGCCGCGGCGCACTCATCTTCGAGATGCCTGACGACCTCGTGCTCTTTCAGCAGCTCGGCCATCGTCACATGCCCAGCGCGCGGCGGTAGAGATCGAGCAGTGTCTCCTGCTCCTCCACCTCGGCGGGTTCCTGCTTGCGGATGCGGATGATCTGGCGGACCACCTTCACGTCGAAGCCCGCGGACTTGGCCTCGCTGAAGATGTCCTTGATGTCGTCGGCGAGGGCCTTGCGCTCCTCCTCCAGCCGCTCGATGCGCTCGATGATGGAGCGCAGCCGGTCGGCGGCGATGCCGCCCACGTCGGAATCGGGATCAGCGGCCTGCCGGGCGCGGCTGGCCGCGGCGTCGTGGTCGGTGTCGGTCATGGCGATCTCCGCAGTTTTGAGGATTTGCCAGCCGGCTTGAACGACAGCTCCCGGCGATAGCGCTCGGCGCGCGCCCGGCTGATGCCGGTGGCGATCGAGATCTCGAGGCTGTCTTGGCCGGCGCGTACCAGCTGCAGGATCTGCGCCCACAGCCCGTCGGGCAGTTGCGCGTCGTCTGGGATCGGGGTGGTGCTCATCGCGTCACCCCGATGAGCCAGAGGCAGCCGAGCACGATCAGCGCCAGCACGATCGCTGGTCCGGCCACGATGCCCGCATAGGTCAGCAGGGACAGTGCCGCGGCCCATGTGCCTCTAGGCTCCAGCCACTGCTTGCTGTGGCGCAGGCACAGCGTCGCCGCAGCCGCCAACCAGCCAGTTAGCCGGAGCAGAGCCGCCCCGGTCCTGCTCCAGATCCATTCCATGCGCGCTCTCAATTTCCTGAAGGTGGAGCTGCGCGCGGGCGATCCGCAGACGCAGGATTTCGGCGCGCGCTTGCTGCGCGGCGATGTATTCGGCGGCGTCGATGCGACCGGCCGTGCCCTCAGCAAGGCTCCGCGCGCGGCGCTCGCTGATACCGACGTGACGGGCGAAGAGCGCGAAACCCCGCTCCCGGCCGTGCTCGGCGACGTAGTCTCGGACAGCGGCTTGGGTGGATCGCGCCACGTTCGTGGCCAACTCGGACAACTTCATGTCTCGGCTCCATGCGACAAAGGGGCATGGAGCAAGCAGTCCTCAGTGCAGTGGTTCGGAGCGCAGGCGGTTGCAGCCGCCTGTCTCCCATTGCGCGCGGCGCGCTCCGCGGGATTGGTCGCGACGACGCCGGCGGCGTGATTGCCGTCAGGGATGCTGGCGCCGTCGCTGCGCGTCGCCTGGGCGCCGCGGTCCTGGGGCGCCTGCCGCCGGACGGGATGCTGGGCCTCGTCCTGCTGTTGGGCGCGGTGGCTATGGTGGCCCGGTGAGGTCATGTCAGTCGGCGGCCGGCGCATGGTAGAAATCACCCGGCGTCACCTTGCCGCCGGTCGCGTGGACAATGCGCCGCATGACCTCAGGGCGCGGGATGCGCTCGCCCGATGCGTATCGGTGGACGGTCCGGGGGTGATCCAATCCAAATGCCTTGGCGGCATCGGCCATCGACCAGTCCTGCGCCGCGATGAACTCTGAGAGCGTCATGGGGCCAGAATGGCCAATTTGGCCAGATAATGTCAAGGCCAATTCGGCCCGTGACACCATTGATGGTTATGGCCAAACCGGCCAAATGAGCCGCCTCAAAGAAATCATGGACGCGCGAGGAGTGAGCGCCGCTGAACTCGCGCGCACGTGCAAGGTCGACCCGAGCACGATCAGCAAGCTGGTGGGTGCCAAGCGAGAGATGCGCCGGCACTGGGCGGACATGTTCGCGCCCGCGCTATCAGTCCGGCCGGACGATCTGCTCGCCAGCGAGGGGGCGCCAATACCTGCCTTGGAATATGCCCTCGGCAGTGATGTACAACCGCTCCAACTTCGGGTTCCAATGGAACCAAAGCGGCTTCCTTTGGCCGCGACAACGGAGGTCCTGGGAACGGTGTCTTGCGGCTCAGACGGCCAGTTCATCGTCAATTTGGCGACCGGGCACCCGCTTGACTACGTGGACACTCCCGCGAAGCTCGTCGGCGTCCCTGGTATCTTCGCCCTATTTGTGGCGGGCGACAGCATGGTTGGAGTCTGGGAGCCTGGCGATGTGGTGTACGTCTCCAAGAACCGACCAGTAACGCCAGGCGCGTATGCCGTCGTCCTCGTGGAAGAGGGCCCGGGCGAGCAGCCCTCCGCCTACCTCAAGGAGTATGTTCGCGGCGACAACCATTCGGTTGTCTTCCGACAGTACAACCCTGCCGTGGAGCGAACGATAGACCGCGCTCGGGTGAAGGAGCTTTGGCGCGCGCTTCACTGGCGCGAATGGGCGCAATGACCACCCGGCTCGACGCCATCTCTCACCCACTCCCCACGCTCGGCTTCGCGGGCCGGGCGGAGATCCTCGCGCTCTGGGACAAGCTAACGACGGATCAACAGACGGGGCTGCTCGTTGCGGCTCGGGGGATGGTGAATAGGAATGAGGGGGATATGGCGCCGGATAGAAAGGGAAAGAAGTGAGCAAGGACACCACGGCGAGCCATCCTCCTGGGTCAAATATAGGAATTATGGAGGCAGTCGACGATCTCAATCGTCGGCACGTGAAAACCGGATGCCCTGCCTGTGAGAGAGCTGATTGGTTCTACAGCATGGCCTTACTGCCAGTCGTGAACATGGCGACGCGGCATATTGAAGAGCGCCCGACATATCTTTTCACATGCACCAACTGCGGCTACGTGCGTCAGCACATCGTCGCCATATTGAAACGCGAGGAGGACACGCCTAGCGGCGGTGCAGGGCCCCGATGAGCAGTAGCAAAATCCATTACCATGATTGGCCGGATCACCGCCGAAACCGAGGCCGCAGCCTTGAAGGCGCGCCCAGCGGACCTCATGATGGAGGTATGCCACCCGATGACACCCTCGAGCGCCTGCTCAAGCTGGAGACAGGCGTCGGCGACATCAGAACAACGTTGGGCCGACTTGAGCCGGTCTTGAACCGCATCGACGCGGCGGGACGGAAGCTTGAGACTGATGTGGCACGGCTTGACGGCCGGGTCTCCCAGCTTCCTTCTACTCTGACCATGATCGGCTTCGTGTTTGCTGTCCTTGCAGCTGGCGGCGTCATGAAGTTCTTCCTGGGGTAGACTGGCGCCTTTCCATTCACCACCGCCCGCTCCGGCCGGCGTTTTTTGCGCCTAGGGCCGCCAGCAGCCGGCCCTAACCGTGGCGCTCGAGCCAGCGCAACGCCGCATCTCGGCAGGTCGTCAGACCGGCAAGCGTAGTCTGCGCCTGGCGTAGCGCCGCAGGATCGCCACGATCGACGTCGCTGACCTGCTCCTCAGCGTCGGCCACGCCCGAGACGAGCATCTCGTGCAGGCCATCGACGCGCTCGCGGGTGGGTTCGATCTCGCCGCCTAGCTCCTGCTCCCACTCACTGATGATCAGCTCGATTTCCCGCGCCATGCGGCTCGGCGCGGCGCCGCGGCCGGCGAGCTGGATGATGCGCATCACGGCATTGTCGAGGGGGCGAACTCGGGATTTTGCAGTCGCGGCCATCTCATGCTCCTTCGGTTTGTTCCTGCTTTGTTCGATTTCGATAGGCGATCCGTTCTGCCTGATCAAGCAATTCCTGCAGGGGCGAAATCGCCAAATCAGGGGCAAGGCCAAATTGGCCATTTTGGCCTTGCATTGCTGGCCGACATGGCCATAATGGCCCCACGGCCACTCGGCCGCTGAGGAGATCGCGAAATGTCGGAGACAGCGCAGTACCGGATTGAGAGCGGCGTTCCGTTGCCGCCAAAAGGCGGCGGTGGCGTCGTGAGCGCGCTCTTCACAATCCGCCATCGCTACACGGACTCGGTCCTGTTCGAGGGCCAGTCCGACACGATGCGCCTCTGCGTTGAGGCGGCCGTTCGGAGCGGCTCGGACCTGAGCGGCTCGGACCTGCGCGACGCGGACCTGCGCGGCGCGGACCTGCGCGACGCGGACCTGAGCGGCTCGGACCTGCGCGACGCGGACCTGCGCGGCGCGGACCTGCGCGACGCGGACCTGAGCGGCGCGGACCTGCGCGGCGCGTACCTGCGCGGCGCGGACCTGAGTGCGGTCCGCAACGACATGTGGGACGTGCTGCTCAAGGCGATCCCCGAGGTGCCGGCCCTCCAGCTGGCCCTGCGAGAGGGGCGTGTGGACGGCAGCACCTACACGGGCGAGTGCGCGTGCCTTGTCGGCACCATCGCCAATGTGCGCGGCGTCAGCGTCACCACGCTGGGCTACCGCGACGCCGAACGGCCCATCGAGGTGTTCTTCGGCGCGATCCGCAAGGGCGACACGCCGGAGACCAACTCGGCCGCCAAGATTGCGGACGACTGGATCACGGAGTTCCGCGCCGCCATCGCCGCGGCGACCGGGGAGGTGGCGTGATGGCCGGCATGCTTCTGCCAGACGCCGAGGACCGCCTCCAACGCGCCTCGGGTTGGCGCCGCCTCGCTGACACCGCCCGGCGCCTCGCGGCCAAGCGCCCCGCCGACGCGATGCACTGGTTGCGCGAGGCGGCACAAGCGGAGCGCGAAGCCGACAGGCTGGAGGCGGCGTGATGGCCCTCCGCACCGAGATCGCCGCCGATCACGAGGACTGGCGCGAGCCGGCCTCCCGCGCCCGGTACCTCAACGGCGTCGAGCGCGCCCGAGTGGACATCGCAGAAGCCGTTGCGAGGCGGGGCGGCCTGCCCATCGGCCACCCCGCGCAGCGCCGCATCGCTGAGCGCATCCGCGAAGCCACCGATCGCCTGGAATGGAACACCGCGCAGTTGCGCGCGCTGGAGGACATTCGACATGCCGCGTGACGGAATGCACCACAGCCACGGCGCGCCGATGTCGCCGTCACCGTTCGACCGGTCCCCAATCGGGATGCCGCCGACCGAAGTGCGCATCATCCTGCAGATGGCCGCGGTCCGCCTCAAGCAGCTCGGCGCCGACACCGGCAGCATGCAGACCTGCGCGCTCGGCGATGCGCTGGAGGAGGCCGCGAGCGGCGAGACAGAGGCGGCCTGCCAGGCGCTCCGTGAGGCCGAGGCTTATAGGGGCATGCGGGCATGACGGACCACGCCGCCCCGATCCGCGGGCCGCTGTCCGCGATCATGCTCGATGCCGACCTGCCGCGGGCGCTGCGCATCCTGGCCGCCGACGCCCACGACGCTCAGGAGGTGGAGGCCACCCTCCTCCGGGCGGGCCGTGCACTCGTCGCCATCGAGAGCTTCGCCGCGCGCCCCGACGCCTTGGCCAAGCAGGTCCGCGAGGCGCTGCTGTCCGTCATGGCCGACCTGGGCGCGCCCTCCTTTTCGACGGGCACGCACACCATTGGCTACTCGGAGACGGCGCGCGTCCGGATCACGGACCCGGCGCTGCTGCCCGAGCGCTTCCTGGTGCCACAGCCGCCCAAGCCCGACACGGCCGCCATCAAGGCCGCGCTCGACGCCGGCGAGACGGTGCCCGGCGCCGTCATCAGCAACTCGTCCCCTTCTCTGTTCGTGAGGAGCCGCAAGGCATGAACGCGATCGTCCCGGCCGACCGGCCGACCAGCGCCATCTCCTCTCTGGCGCCCAGCAATCTTTCCGAGGCTATGCGGCTCGCCGATATGATGTGCCGCGGCTCCCTCGTGCCCAAGGCGCTGCAGGGCAGCCCGTCCGATTGCCTCATGGTCATCGAGCAGGCGTCCCGCTGGAACATGAGCCCCTTCGCTGTGGCCCAAAGCACCAGCGTTATCCAGGGCAAGCTCATGTTCGAGGGCAAGCTGGTGGCCGCGGCCATTCAAAGCTGCGGGATCCTCGACGGCCGACTGGACTATGAATTCGCCGGCGACGGCGAGGAGCGCACCTGCACCTGCACTGGCCGGATCCGAGGAGAGACAAAGCCGAAGACGGCGGCCGTGAAGCTGAAGGATGTGAAGACCACGAACCAGATGTGGGCCAAGCAGCCTGATCAGCAGCTCATCTACAGCGTGAGCCGCGTCTGGGGGCGCCGCTGGGCGCCGGAGGTCATGCTGGGCGTCTATGCTCCGGAGGAATTCTCCCCCGAGGCCCCGCGCGACCAGATGCCTCCGGCTGCTGGCCCGACCATCACCAGCACGGCCGAGCGCCTTCCGAGCGCGCCGCCGGCGCCCGAGCAGAAGTACACCCTGATCATGGCCGACACCTCGGTCATCGACTGCCCGTCGCTTCAACACTGGCAGCGGTGGTTCATGCGGGAGCTGGGCAAGCTGGAGTCCGCGACCGCGGTGGCGAGCTGGCGCGAAGCGATGCGGCCGCATATCGAGGCCGTGGCCGCCGACGATCCGTCCTTCGAGACAGGCGCGCTGGGGGAAATCGAGGACCGCCTCGATGCTCTGGCGAACGCGGAGCAGGGCGCATGACCCCCGCCCCCGCCCCTGCCCTCCGCGTCTGGAACCCGGCCCGCGACGCGCTGCTGGCCGAGCTGGTCAAGGGCGGCAGCGCGCGCCGTAGCTGCGTCGTCCCGCTCAACGAGCTGCCGGGCGCGCCCATCACCCGGTGGCAGCAGGTCGCATGGCGCATGCATGTCCTCGGCCTGCGGCTCTCGCCTGAGCACTCCCGGGCTGCCCACCGCGACACGCCTGGGCTCAAGAAAAAGCGAGGGGCACAGGAGTGCATGACTCCCGAGCGTGCGGCCTACATGCGTGAGGCATACCCGGCCGGCGTCGCTGAGGTGGAGATCTGGACCACGCTATCCGCAATGGCCGGCCCGCCGCTCAAGAACCCGAAGACCGTGCGCGCGCACGCGCAAAAGCTCGGGCTGCGACGCCTCCCGCGCGTGTGGACTGCGGAGGAGGCCGAGCAGCGCTTGGCGCGCCAGCGGCTGGTCAAGGCGCGCTCCAACCGGCGCCGGCGTGCTCATCGATCCGGAGCCCGGCCGCCGAAGCCGCCTAAGCTCGTTGCCCCGCCGAAGCCGGCCAAGGAGGACAAGCCGGCCGCCGAGCTCCGGCGCCAGGAGCGCGCCGCCCACCGCGCGGACATGGAGCGCCTGTGTCGGGTCCGCGAGGCGGAAGCTGCGGCTGCTGCACCGCCCGAACCCATCATCGAGCCCAGCCCCGCGATCGCGGATGCGGTGACGGCCCGCAAGTACGACGGTGCCCGGATGGACCTGTCTCGGCGGCGCGCTGATCCGGCTGAGGTGGCCCGTAAGCATGGGCTGCCGCTGAGGGAGGTGTTCCGGCTCCAAATGGTTCTGCGGATGGAGGCGCGCGCATGAGCCCGCTCGCGACGCCCTGGGACGGCGTGCCGGTCAATCCGGAGCAGGATGGGTGGCACTGGATAGACGACGCGCCAACGGAATGGATCGCTGCGACGCGGTCTTGGCGTGCCCCATGCTCCGGCGAGGAGGTGCCTCCGTTCGACCTGGCCGCCGAAGGTTGGGCCTACCTCGGCCCCGTCCGCACCGACGCCGACCTCGGCGCTGCGTGGGCCATGGGGCGGGATTCGGCCGAGGAGTGCTTTTGGACGCTCCCGGCGACCGCGCCCGCCGAAGCCATCGCCATGGCACCCGAGGAGTATGGGCGCAGACGCGATGCTGCCCGACTGGCCGCACTGCAAGCCCTCACCCCGCCGCCCGACCTCGGCGCGGCGCTGGCCACCGCGCTGGAGCAGGCGCGCGAGGAAGAGCGGGAGCGCAATCGGGCGGATGTCCTGTCCTTGCTCGATGTCGGGATAAGGACCGCAGCGGAGGAGGGCGAGGCGGACATGGCCGAGACCCTGACCGTCACGCGCCTCATGCTGGCCAAGCTGCTCGCCCGCACGCCCACGACCGGGGAGCAGGCCGATGGCTGAACGCGCGACGCTGCTGGCGCTCGCGGAGCGCTTGGAAACGTGCGGCCCCGCTTGGGACCGCCGCAACGACGAGGATATCGCGCGGGCCATTGGCTGGGACCAGGACGCCGCAGGGGAATGGCACCAAGTCGGCGTCTTCTTCCCCGATGGGGCCCTGCGCCGCACCTCCTACGCCGTCGAGCTGCCCGCTTTTACTCGTTCCCTCGACGCCGCGCTGGAGCAAGAGGATATCGTGCAGACAGTGCGCTCGGGCACGATATGGACCGCTGTAGCTCTGCCGGGGCACCTTGTCGGAATTGGGCGGTCCGAACCTCTCGCTCGCCGATCCGCCGCCCTCCGCGTGCTCGCCGCGCAGGCCGAGGGAGGGGCGTGATGCTGGAAATCCATCGCGTCGGGCTGGCCACGCTGATCCATGGCGATGCCCGTGACGCGCTCGAGATGTTCGCCCGGGTCGGCTCGATCCTCACCGATCCGCCGTTCGGGATTGGTTACCGGAGCGGATATGCCACCGCCCACCTCTGGGCCGAGGGCACCATCCGGGGCGACGAGACAGTCGCCGTCCGCGACCAAGTGCTGCGCGGCCTGCCCGACGTGCCCATGCTGGTCTTCGGGAGCGACAAGGCCCCGCGCCCGCCAGGCACCCGCGCGCGGCTGATCTGGGACAAGGGGGCGGCCCTGGGCATGGGCGCGCTGGACATCCCATGGAAGCCAAGCACCGAAGAAATCTATGTGCTGGGCAAGGGGTTCGTCGGCTCACGGGACGAGGGCGCGGTGATCTACCACCCGCCCGTGCAGTCCATGGCGAGCAACGGCCGACTGCATCCGAATGAGAAGCCGGTCGCTCTCCTGCAGCGCCTCCTCCGCAAACTGCCGAACGGCCCGGTGGGCGATCCGTTTATGGGGAGCGGAAGCACCGGCGAGGCGGCCGTATCTGCCGGGCGAGAGTTTATCGGGTGCGAGATTGATCCTCGGTATTTCGGCGTCGCCCTGCGCCGACTTACCGAGGTGCAGCGCCAAGGGCTGCTGTTCGGAGCGCCAGCATGACCCCCGACCCCGCCACCATCGCGCGCGGGCTCAGCCCGGCGCAGGCCAAGGCGCTCGCCGATCCGATGTTCCGCGACCTCGCTTGGTGCGCAACCGCCGGCATCGCGGGGCAACTCTCCGAGCGCGGATTAGTCAGGAGGCCATACCCGTCCAACCGCCGGTACTGGTACCTCACCCCCCTCGGCCTCGCCGTCCGGGCCGAGCTCGATCGCATGGAGGCTGGCGATGAATAGATCGGAACTCATCGAGAAGCTGGATGCGCAATACTATCCTTGCGACACGGGCCTGCATGTCTGCGCCCTTCTAGACGAAGATGATTGCGAGGTCGGTCCGCATAAGACAGAACGAAATTTCCTTATGTCGGCGGTGAAGGCTCGGGAGGCCTTCGAAGCCGCGAAAGCCGAGTTCGGCGAGCCGGTAGGCGTGGAGGGCGACCTTCTCATCGACCTTTTTATCGACGGAGACTTTGTCGACGCCTTCGAGATGAACCGACAAATGCTGGCTCGCTTCGAGGATTTCGCCGAGGAGGCGGGCGATGGCGGGTGATGCGGTTAGGGAGGCGCTGGAAGCAGCCACGCGCGCCATCTGCCCGGTGCTCGAGGGAGACGCGGGCGGCGGTATGTGCCGCGACTGTCAGCTCGACAGCCTCCGAGGCCAGCGCGATTCAGCGGAGTGCTTAATGCACACCCACGCGGCGGCCGTCGCCATCGCCGCCTTCCTACGCGCACTGCCGGAAGGGTACGTCGAGATCGAGCGCGAGAGCGATGGCATCTGTTACCCGCAGCAACTCGGCATGACCGACCAGCACGCCAAGTTGCTCGCCGCCGCCGTCGACCGCGCGGGAGGTGACGACGATGGGTGATACCCTGCCCCGATGGCTATCCCGGGAGGAAGTCGCCCGACAACTCACGATCAGCGTGCGGACGCTCCAGCGCATGGAGCGGTCTCACCACATCCCTACTCGACGTGTCGGCGGCCAAATCCGCTATGATGACGCCGCCCTCGCCGCCCTGGAGGCCGCATGCCCCTCAAACTCGTCCGGCGCCCTGGCCACGAAGGTCTATGGATTACCGGCACCGTCACCCCTGCCGGCGCGGCGAAAGGTGTCAGGATCCGCCGTCGCGCGGGATCTGATAAGCCAACTGCTGCGGCAGAAGAGCTCCGCCTCATCGAAGCCAAGATCATCCGGGACGCGCACATCGGCGAACGTCCTGCAGTTCGAGGGTGGGGCGAAGCCGTAGCCGAATACATCCGCCACGAAGACCGGTCGGCCGGCACTCTCAAACTGCTTGACCGGTTGACGGAGCACTTTGGCGATACGCCGCTCGACGAGATTAACCAGGCGTCCGTTGGGGTGGCGGTTGATGCGATCCTGCGTCCAGGCGCGGCAGCGTCCACGGTCGTCCGGAACATTATCGTGCCCGTTCGCGCGGTCATGTCCCACGCCGCTTGGATGGGATGGGGCCCCGAACCGCGTATCAAGTCGCCCGAGTTGGAGGAGGCGACCCCGAAGCCGCAAACGCCCGAAACCGTGGCCCTGATGATCGAGCGAGCCCCGCCCGCCTTTCGGCCTCTGGTGGTGTGGTTCGCCTGCACGGGCTGCCGAGTTGGCGAGACCCTAACCCTCGATTGGGCCCAAGTGGATCTGTCGGCGCGGCTTGCCATCCTGCTGCCGGAGACGACCAAGGCCGGGAAACGCCGTGTGGTAGATTTGTACCCGGCCGCCGTTGCCATGCTGGCCGCCCTTCCGCATCGCGAAGGGCGCGTGTTCAGGCGCGTGGACAGAGAGCCGTACAGGGCCAGTGATAACGGCGGTGGCCAGCTACGCACGCCATGGGCAACGACCTGCCAGCGGGCCGGGGTCGGCGGAAGGTGGCAGGAATGGAAGGTCGCTGGGCGACCGAAGCGGCGCTGGATCCCCGAAATCGGCCCCCACGCCCTGCGCCACACATGGGCCAGTTGGCATCACGTCATCCACAAGGATCTGCTGCGGCTTCGCGACGATGGCGGCTGGGCGTCGGTGGGTCAGGTCGAATGCTATGCCCACTCGCTGCCAGGGCACCACGCCGCCTCAATTCGGCAAATTTGGGGGCTGACACCACAGTGGCAACGCAATTCGAGCGTCGCTTGAAAGGCTAGGTTTTCTGAGGGTTTGGCGCCGTAGGACACCGCCTTACCAAGGGAGTGCTCTACCACTGAGCTACAACAGCGAAGTGAGGCGCTTCTAGGGGGATCGCCTCAGACTGGCAAGCCCAGGTCGGTCACGAAAATGCAGATCAATCCAGGAACTATCGCGGCAAAGTGGCACGAATTCCTGGCGCCCTTGTTCCCCATTCGTTCATGATTCTATGCTGTCCGGCTCGGCGGTCTGCAGGCGCAAGGCTACCAAAAGCCGTGGCAACCAAGCCCCTCCCCTCGCCGTTTGGATTTGCCCGCCTGGAAATCCCCATGGAGGAGTTGTTCCGGAAATGCCGCTCAACCGTTGAGGATGAGTCGTGGCGCCTCACGCCGCTCAGTTGCGCGTGATCAGCTGAGCGATATCGATCGCACGCGCGTACGCAAGCTTCGCCTCATTTGGCCCATCGCCTGTGATCGTCACCAGGATACGATTGTCCACCGGCATTTGAATTACATCATCCGCGATCTGCAGCGCGCGCCGGTCGCCGATACGAATCAGCCGTCCCATGCTTCCGGCCATGCCTGGATTGGTCAGGATCATGGCGAACTGAGCCGTCATCGGGTTGTCGATGGTCAGCGAAACCTGCACGCTCTGGCCGCCAGCGTTGCGATAGCTGCGGCTCGCACTGGTTCCATCGGTCAGGTCTGCCTGCATACTGTCCGGGACATCCGTCGCGGCCCAACCTGGGAGTGGCCCGGGCAATGACCGGGCGAGCCCGGCCGCGCGCCGCTGGGCCAGCAATTGCAGCGCCTCCTCCAGCGCTATCCGGGTCGCACCGAGGTCGCCGCTCTGATAGGCGCGCTGAGCCTCACCAAGCGAGCGTCGAATATCGTCACCCTGAGCTGCGGCCTGTGAAAGAGAGGCGGCGAGGAAAGCCAGTATAACGAAAGAACGGCGGATCATTTCTCCATCCCACCACGAACTTCGGCCACCGTTCAACCTACCGATCAGCAGGCTTTGATATCAGCCCGCTGGGCAGCGCGGTGTGCTCCGCATTGGTGCTTGGACTCGCCGCGCCGGACGAAGACGATGCGTCACTCGCGGGAAAGGTACCTCGGAGTTCGTTATCCAGTTTAGCTTCTTGCGCAGCGATATCTTCCTTGGCGCGATGCCAGAAAATCTCGTCTTGTCCTTCCGGACTGCCGGCCTGCTGCCAGAGTTTGAATGCGGTTTCGCGAATACGCTGCTCAACGATGTCTGATTGGCTCGTCATGATGCATTTCCTAAGGAAAGCTGTGGCCTCTCAGAGCAACAACCTGCACCGTCTGAAGTTGCTCCGCAGCCATCCGGCATGACCGATCGCGACGCCGGACGCCGTTCTCACTCCATCGCCACAACATAAGAACGCCTGCACCGCCGCGAGGAGGATGGGTAGCCAAATGCGTGTGAGCCCCGAAGGGCATCGCGATCTTACGCGCCGCAAGATCTCGCTAATTGGCCGCCGGCCGCCTGACCAACGCCAGGCCGACGCCGAGCGCCACCATGGACACCCCCGATCCGACCCGGAGCCGTTGAATCAGGGCAGGCCGTGCCGCAGCTCCATCACGAATTCGCCCGGCCGCCAGGGCGACGAGAACATCAATGAGAGTGTTCAACGCCACAGATACGGAACCAAGGACCAGGAACTGTAGAGCTACATGGCCTTGCACCGGCTCCACGAACTGCGGAACGAACGCCAGGAAAAAGACTGCTGTCTTTGGATTGAGAGCCTCAACCAGGATACCTTCTCGGAAGGCACGGCTCGAGCCGACCGAAGCAGACGAGGCTCCACTCTCTACGATGAGGGATGACTCGCGGCGTGCAGCCTGGATCGTGCGGAAGCCGATCCAAATGAGGTAGACCGCGCCGAGCAGCTTCAGTCCGGTGAACAGTTCTGCGCTGGCAAGCACGATGGCTGAAACGCCGATTCCGCCGGCGAGCACGTGTACCATGCCGCCAATTCCTGTGCCGAAGCTGGACGCAATACCTTCAGAGCGCCCGCCAGAAAGCGTCCGGGCAGCGACGTAGAAAATGCCTGGCCCGGGCGTGACCGCCAGCAGGAGCGCCGAGGCGGAAAAGAGAGCGAGCTGGGTGAGATCGGGCATTCGGAGAGGCTAATGGATTGAAGTCGCAGCGCCCAGGTGGGCCGCAGCCCGTAGGGCGACGGCACGTCGGATGCGCATCGAGGACCGGCCGCAAAAAGCCCGGCGCGGGTCTCTTCCGGCCGGGCCAATCGCATTTTGCAGGTGGATTCAGCCTGCTTTCGCCATCTGGTTTACGCCAGCGTCGGCGAGGACTGTCAAATCCTTGTCGGTCTGGCCTTCCTCCTTCAGCGTCGCATCGAGAAGAGCCACCGCCTGGCTATGCCCTAGGACCTGCGCCCAACGCTTCAACGTTCCGTAGCGGGTCATCTCGTAGTGTTCGACCGCCTGGGCGGAAGAGATGAGGCCAGCATCCAGGGCCGGCGTTCCCGCATACTCCTCGATGATCTCTTCGCCTTCGGCGACGATGCCTTCGATGGCGTCGCAGGTCTTGCCGACGGCCCGCTTGCCAATGATTTCGAAGACCTGCTGGAGGCGCTCGATCTGCCCCTCGGTCTGCATCCTGTGCTTTTCGAACGCCGCCTTGAGCTTCTCGGATTCAGCGGCGCGGGCCATCTTGGGCAGCGTCTTCAGGATCTTACGCTCGGCGTAGTAGATGTCCTTGAGCGTGTCGTAAAATAGATCGTCGATGGTCTTGGTTCTGGCCATGGCGCGTATCCTTATGTGGGGTGGCGCCTGCGAACGTCGTTCAGCGCATAGGGTTAACGCCGGGCGACGCGATTCGATGCGACTGGAAAACAAAACGCCCATCCTCGCCAGGAGGACGCGCGCTCTGTGTGCTCGCCCCGGAACGGCGCTAAAGCGCCACGTCCCGGTTCACGTCCTTGTAAAGCAGATAGGCCGCCTCATCGGGCCCGGTCGGGTAGAATTGCTGTGGGCAATAGGCCCCCATCCAGATGAAGTCCTCGGCCCAGATCTCGTGCCATTCCGTGCCCAGCAGGTAGAGCCCCTGCCCCTGCAGCATGTAGAGCCCGTGCTCCATGATGTGCGTCTCCACCGCGGGGAAGAAGGTGCCCGGCGAGAACCACATCAGGTTCATCTCGAAATCGAAGGCCAGGTCTCCGAACGGCAGCAGGTGCTGGAAGCCGCGCCCATCCAGACCGGTATGGTTGGTGCGCGGCACCTCGTCCTGATGGGAGAGGATCGGCGCGGGCGGCGGCAGGTCGATGGCCTCGTAGCGCTTGCGCAGCCCCAGCACGCGCGCGCCAGCACTTCCCTGGTTTCGAATGGAAAGCGGCACGCCCGGCGGGGCATAGAGGAAGCCGCCGGCGGTCAGCTCCTTCTCAGCGGAATCGTCCACCTTCGCGACGACGCTGCCCGACAGCACGTAGTAGAAATGCTGGATCCCCGCCTCGACGATGGGCGCCCGCGTCCCGCCGCCCGCCTCGATCTCCAGTACGAACTGAGCGAATCGTGCGCCGAGAACCGGCGCGGCCAGGAAGCGGACGACGGTGGCGTCGTATTGCGGCAACCGGCTCTTCAGCACGCCCTCGGGAGGCAGGAAGGCGTAGTTCGGTCGGACGACACCGCGATTGTGGCCGACGGCGCCTGGCAGCGTGCGGCCCCGGGGCAGGTTGAGCGCGTGAGGATGCATCCGGAGTTCCTTGGATCTGATGCGACACCGGAGCATGGGAGAATCGCGCTGGCCAGCCGTGCCGCAGAACCATCCTTCCCCAACTACGGCGGGCTCAGCGCCTGCGTGACGTGCCCAAGGAGGCGATGGCGTCATCCGGGCCGACGCGCATCTGGCAGGTCAACCGGGACGCTGACGCCCCTTCGCCAACTCCCGCTCCGCCTCCGCCAAGGTCTCGACGACAGCAAAAATCCGGCGCGGAAATCGGAGGGCGCAGGCCTGCACCCACAGCCGGAAACCGGAATCCGGCGACACGAAGACGGACCTTGCCCCCTCATCGCGGCCCTGTGCCAACTGTTCATAGGTCGCGGCGAAGGCCGTCACGTCGTCGTGGTGCACCGAGCCCCCGTAGCGGCGCAGATCGTAGAGCCAGTCATAGCCGACCGCCTCAGGACTCGATTCCAGCCAGCCCGACATCGCACGACGATACGCTGCACCATCCGTGCTCATCCCGAATTGCAGGGTCAGCCGCCGGCGCGCGGCATCCACCTTCACCACCAAATCTGCGACGGATTGCATCATTGGATACCCAATTGGATGGCGTCCCTATCGTTCTCCACATCGGCAAGCATGGCCAACAGATTTCATGGGATCAGCGCGTGATAAAGCCGTCATCGGTCAGTCGAAGCGCCGCGAGATCCACGCCCTGTCGGGAGAACTGCGCCGCATAATGGCGCGCCGCCTCCGCCTGAAGCGCCCGGTCGCCGCTCTGGATCCTCACGCGCTGGGCCATCACCAGCACGGTGTTGTAGTTCAGGAACTCCGCCAGGCCCTGGCGCTGAGCGGGCGTGAGTTGCGCGATCTCCGGGCGGGCCGCCAGATCGGCGCGGATGGCGTCGCGAACCGCCGCGATCCCCCGGGGAGAAATGGTTGCGACGTCGTTCACCACGGCCCAACTGGCGATCAGATAGGCGGCATGGCTATCGGCCAGGTTCCGCGGGTCGAGGCCGTTCGGCCGCGCGATCTCCCGCGCATATCCGGCCTGCCAGTCCGAGGCGAGCGCCGCCTCCAGCTGAGGACGCGCCTGGGGCTGCGAGCGAACAAGGTCGTCCACGAAACGCGCGCGCGCCTGTCGGGAGACTGTACGGTCATTCCCCACGATCAGGATGTTCTCGCGCCCGGCACGCTCCCGCAGGGCGGGCGTCTGCTCCCGGCGGCGGCTTTCACGGGCCACTCGGCGGGCCTGGGCATTGGCGACGCTCGCCATCGCTGCCTGGCCCATATAGCCCTGGATCATCGAGGCCGAGTTGTTGAACCAGCGGAGCCCGAAATCGTCCTGGCTGCGGGCGGGCGTCGCCAGCAGGGCAACCGTGAGAACGATCTGGCAGGCGATCCAGCGCATGACATTTCCCATTATTTGGAATGGATCATGCCCGATAGGCCCCGGCTGGCAAGTCTCGATATCGCCTC
Organism: Roseococcus pinisoli; assembly: GCF_018413645.1. Classification (GTDB taxonomy): domain Bacteria; phylum Pseudomonadota; class Alphaproteobacteria; order Acetobacterales; family Acetobacteraceae; genus Roseococcus; species Roseococcus pinisoli. The sequence continues at coordinate 156,744 of NZ_JAHCDA010000002.1, read as the reverse complement.
CGGGCCCTCATCGCCCGGGGCACGGTTGCCCGGAAGCCCTCGCGCGTGTAAGCCGTCCCGCCTCAGCTCAACCCATAGAAATACAGGGGCCACGCCCATGGCGAAGATGCAGGCCAATCAGATGCGCGCCGGCATGGTCATCGAATTCGAAGGCCAGCGCTACACCATCATCCGCCAGAACATCATGATTCCCGGCAAGGGCAATGCGATCATCCAGGTCGACATGCGCAATATCAAGACCGGGGCGAAGAAGGACCAGCGCTGGCGGACCGCCGATGTGGTCGAACGCCTGACCACCGAGGACAAGGAGTTCACCTACTCCTACGCCGAGGGCGAGATGCTGGTCCTCATGGACCCCGAGACCTTCGAGCAGACCCAGGTCCCCAACACCATTCTCGGCGATCGCCTGCCCTTCCTGCAGGAGAACATGACCGTGAACGTCCGCCTTATCGAAGGCGACCCGGTGGCCATGGACCTGCCCGAGCTGGTCACGCTCGAGATCGCCGAGGCCGACCCGGTCGTGAAGGGGCAGACCGCCTCCTCCTCCTACAAGCCGGCCCTCCTCGTGAACGGCATCAAGACCATGGTTCCCCCCTTCATCACCACCGGCGAGCGCATCGTCGTCCGCACCGAGGACGCCTCCTACGTGGAGCGCGCCAAGGGCTGATCCATGTCCGGCTCCTCTCCCCGCCTTTCCCCGGCCCTGAACGTCGTGGTCTCCGCCGTCCGCAAGGCCGGGCGGCGACTGCTGCGCGACTTCACCGAGGTCGAGCAGCTGCAGGTCTCGATGAAGGGCCCCGGCGACTTCGTCAGCCAGGCCGACCTGCGCGCCGAGCAGACCCTTCGCGAGGATCTCGGCAAGGCCCGCCCGGGCTTCGCCTTCCTCATGGAGGAAAGCGGCGTGTCGGGCGATGCAGACTGGGAGTGGCGCTGGGTCGTGGACCCGCTCGACGGCACCACCAACTTCCTGCACGGCATCCCCCACTGGGCGATCAGCGTCGGCATCGAGAAGCGCATCTCGGAGGACAAGTCCGAGATCGTGGCCGGCGTGGTGTACAACCCCGTCGCCGACGAGCTCTTCTGGGCCGAGAAGGGCATGGGCGCCTTCCTGAACGACAAGCGCCTGCGCGTTTCCGGCCGGCGTGAGATGAACACGGCGCTCTTCGCCACGGGCATCCCCTTCGCCTCGACGCCGAAGAAGCCGGAATTCGCCCATGCGCTCGTGCGGCTGATGCCGCAGGTGGCGGGCATCCGCCGCTTCGGCGCGGCGGCGCTCGACCTCGCCTGGACGGCGGCCGGCCGCTACGACGGTTATTGGGAGCTGGTGCTGCACAAGTGGGACATCGCGGCCGGGATCATCCTGGTGCGCGAGGCCGGCGGCATCGTCACCTCGCCCGATGGCGGCGATCCCTATGCCGAGGGCAATGTCGTGGCCGGTAACCAGCACCTGCACGGCAAGCTTCGGGACGTGGTGCAGGATAGCATCTCGGCGGCGGCCAAGGGCCGCAGCGCGGCGGGCTGATGCGCCGCCGCGCGCTTCTCTCTGCCGCTCTCCTTCTGCCGGGTCTCGCTGCAGCGCAGATGCCCGGTCCGACAGGCGGTGCGCCGCCGGCGCCCCTCCCGCCGCTGCCTAATATCCCGCTGGCCCGCGGCGTCACCTCGCCGGAACGGGGCGTCTGGCACGTCGCCTTCGAGACGGGCAGCGAAGAAATCCCCGCGCCCCGGCGCGCGGCGCTCCTTCGCATCGGCGGCGTTCTGAACACCGGCAGCGTGGGCCGCGTGACGGTGATCGCCGAGGTCGGCTCAGGGGATGATCTCTCCACGACCCGGCGCCTATCCCTCGCCCGCGCCCGCGCGGTGAAGGACGCCCTGGTGGCGGGCGGGCTGGCCGAGACGCGGATCGACCTCCGCCCTATGGGCCACCGGGACGCGGGACAGGATATCGTCGCGATCCTCGCGCCGACCATCGCCAGGCCCTGACCGGGGCAACTCTGCCGGCCGCGGGCGATTAACCTCCGGAACGCGAATGCGACGGAGGTCCCCCATGAAGCCCTATCCCCTGCCCGCCCGGATCGGTGTCCTGGTCTGCGACGGCACCAAGGCCCTTCTGCTGCGCAACGAAGGCGACGCCCTGAGCCCCAGGCTCGCCACCGTCTCCGCCATCGACAATCCGCAGCCGCCAAGTCGCGAGCTCGGCACCGACAGGCCGGGCCGCCTCCGCTCTTCGGACGGCGCCGCGCGCAGCGCCACCGATGAGGGCGACCTGCACGACCAGGCCGAGACGGACTTCCTGGTTCGGGTGGCCGCCATGCTCGACGAAGCCGTGCGTGGGCAGGAGATCAAGGAGCTTCTGCTGGTGGCGCCGCCACGGGCGCTCGGCGTGCTGCGCGGAAAGCTGAGCGCCGCCGTGAAGGAGATCGTCTCGGAGGAGCTCGCCAAGGACCTCACCAAGCTTCCCGTCGACCAGATCGCGAAGCACCTCCTCGCCGCCTGATCACGGCCGCGCGTCGCTCGGCAAAATCCCGAGATGGCCAGGGCGGAGCGGTTGTGGCAGCAACGGTCGCAAAATCAACGAACGACCGAGGAAACGATCCATGACCGTCTCACGCCGCGCCCTCCTGGCCGCGCCCCTCGCCGCGCCTGCCGTCGCCCGCGCTCAGTCCTGGCCGTCCGGCGCCATCCGCATCATCGTCCCCTTTGCCGCCGGCGGCAGCACCGATGCGGTGGCGCGGATCGTCAGTCCCGGCCTCACGCAGCGACTGGGCGTGCCGGTCGTGGTCGAGAATCGCAGCGGCGCGGCCGGCTCGCTCGGAACCGGCGCGGTGGCGACGGCGCGGCCTGACGGCAACACCTGGCTCCTGACCTTCGATAGCCACGCGACGCTTCCGGCGCTGCTGCCCAATCTGCCCTTCAACCTGACCGGCGATCTCGATCCCGTGCTGCTGATCGGCGGCGCGCCCTACGTGATCGCCGTGCGGCCGGACAAGCCCTACCGCAACCTCGCGGACATCGTGAACGCGGCCAAGGCGCGGCCTGACGCCATCAACTATGGCAGCACGGGCAACGGCACGCTGGGCCACCTGACCATGGTGATGCTCGGCGCCCGAGCCGGCGTGCGCATGGCCCACCTGCCCTATCGCGGCGGCGGCCTTGCGGTGAACGACACGGTCGCCGGGCATGTGGAGATGATGATCGGCAGCGCGGCGCTGGTGGCCCCGCAGATCACCTCCGGCAATCTGCGCCCCGTGGTGCAGTTCGGCCCCGAGCGCCTGCCCGCCCTGCGCGACGTGCCGACGGCCATCGAGAGCGGTTTCCCCGGCCTCGAGGCCGAGGCGTGGTGGGGCGTCTTCGCCCCGCACGGCACGCCCGCGCCCATGCAGCAGCGCATGGTGACGGCGCTACAGGAGAGCTTCCGCGACGAGCGGGTGAACCGCACCATGACGGAAAGCCAGCAGGCCCGCCTCGTCCTCGGCGGACCGGAGGTGCTGCGTCCCTTCCTGGACCGCCAGATCGCGCTCTGGGGCCAGGTGGTGCGGGACAACCAGGTCCAGGCGGACTGACCTCCTGCGCCGGGCATATAAATTCCCGGTCATCTTGCCGTAAGTCCGGGAGCTTCCGATCTTTGGGGCATGATCGACGCCAAAGCCCTCCTGGACCAGTTCCTCCCTGCCAGTGTCTCGCGACCCGGCCAAGCAGCGTCCTCGCCCTGGACCAATCCGGGCGGGGCGCTCGGCGGCATCTCCGATGCGGCCCGAGACGTCCTGGGCCAGGGCGGCACAGGCGCCCTGGCCGGCGCGGCGGCAGCCGGCGGGCTGATCTCCCTCTTCCTGGGGAAGAAGGGCCGAAAGCTCGGCGGCGGCCTGGTGAGCCATGGCGGCGCGGCGGTGCTGGGCGCCCTGGCCGACCGGGCCTTCCGGAACTGGCAGGCCGGCCGGCAACCCGCCGCCGCGCCGCCGGTCACCCCGGCGGAGATCGCGACGGCGGAGCCGCGCTTCCTGCCCAGCGCCGCGCCGGCCGCGAATGGCGAGGCCTTCGAGCTCGCCCTGGTCCGCGCCATGATCGGTGCCGCGCGGGCGGACGGGCATATCGACGCGGAGGAGCGGCGCCGCATCTTCGCCCAGGTGGAGGAGGCCGGCCTCGACGCCGAGGCCAAGGCCTTCGTCTTCGACACGATCGATGCGCCGGTCAGCGTCAGCGAAGTCGCGGCGGCCGCGACGACGCCGGAGCAGGCCTCGGAGATCTACATCGTCTCGCGGCTCGCCGTGGATCCGGACGATCCCGCCGAGCGGGCCTATCTCCAGGCCCTCGCCCACCGGCTGAAGCTGCCGGCCGAGTTGGTGGCCCATCTCGACCGGCAGGCGGAGATCGTGGGGCCTCCGGCGGCCTAGGCCGTCGGGAAGCCCAGCGCCGCGCGGAAGCGGTTCTTCACCTGCACACCGTCGCGCGGCGGCAGGGCACGGGGCGGGTTGTCGGCGGCGATCTTCACGGTGGCGAAGCTCAGCCCCGCCCGTGCATGGATGCGCTGGCGCAGGGTCGCGATGCCGGAAGCCTCGACGACGGTCTCGGCCACCGGAAAGCCGCAGACAGCCGCGACCTTCGCCAGCTCGATGCCCTGGCCCGCATGGCTCGGCTGCATCCCCGTCTCGCCGAAATGCCCGTTGTCGAGCACGACGATCGCGAGGTTGCGCGGCCGCCGCACCGCGATGGTGGCGAGCGCGCCGAAGCCCATCAGCTGCTCACCATCGCCCGTGACGACCAGCACCGGCCGCTCTGGCTGCGCGGTGGCAATGCCAAGGCCGACCATCGCCGCGCTGCCCATGGCGGCCCAAAGGTAATAGTTGAGGTCGTGATCGCCCGCCGCCATCACGTCGTAGGAGGGTGAGCCGAGGCCGGTCACCACCACCAGGTCGCCGCGATCCTTCAGGAGTTCGGCGACGACCTGCCGCCGGTCCAGATGTCCACCCGCGCTCACTTCACCCACTCCTTCTCGCCGATAAGCCGCTGGCCGAGCAGCACCGCGCAGGCAGCATCGCCCTCGAAGGCCATGGTCGCCGCACCACGCAGCAACGGCCCGACATCCTCGGGCCGGTCGGCGCGCCAGGTCATCACGCCCATGAGGCGCAGCGCCGCCTCGGTCGCCTGGCCCATCGGGTTCTGCCAGTTGTTGAACTCGGCCCAGTCGCCGCGCATGGTCACGACCATCAGCAGCGGCAGGCGCGCCACGGCCGGCAGCGCCAGGGTGTTGATGCAATTGCCCACGCCGCTCGACTGCATGAGCAGCGCGCCACGCTCCCCGCCCAGCCAGGCGCCGGCGAGATAGCCGATGCCCTCCTCCTCCGTGGTGAGCACCACGGCGTTGATGTCGGGATCGGCCTCCGCGAGGCGGATGGCGGTGGCGTGCCCGGCATCCGGCACATAGGCGACGTGCTTCACGCCGGCGCCCTTGAGCACGGCGAAGACCTCGTCGCGCCAGGGGGCGACGGCGGTCGCGGTTTCGGGGATCGTCATGGGTCCTGCCCTTGTTCTGCGGCGCGCAGGCTAGGTGGGGCAGACCATTGCCATAACTATAATATTGCTGATTGAGATATGCCGATCTTATATCGTTCGATGGATCTCCGGCAGCTCAACACCTTCATCCAGGTCGCGGACCTCGGCAGCCTCAGCAAGGCGTCGGACCGGCTGCGCATCGCCCAGCCCGCCCTCAGCCGACAGATCCGCCTGCTGGAGGAGGAGCTCAAGATCCCCCTCTTCGACCGGCACGGCCGCGGCATGGCGCTGACCGCCGCGGGCGAGCTCCTGCGGGCGCGGGCGGGCAATATTCTCCGCCAGCTCGAGGAGACGCGCGCCGACCTCAACCAGGAAGCCGGCGCCGTGCGCGGCCGGGTCGTCTTCGGCATGCCGCCCACGGTCGGCGACATCCTGGCGACGCGGCTGATCGAGCGCTTCATGGCGCGCTATCCGGAGGTCACGCTGCGTGCCGTGCCGGCCTTCAGCGGCTATCTGCTGGATTGGCTGCATGCCGGCGAGGTTGACATCGCCGTCGTCTACGGCACCGAGGCAAATGCAAGCATGCGCCTGTCTCCACTGCTGGTGGAAAGTCTCTGCCTCGTGACCCCGGCCGGCCTCGCACCCTCCCCGCACCACGCCATCCCCTTCGCCGAGGTGGCGCGCGAGAAACTGGTCCTGCCTGGGCCGCAGCATGGGCTGCGCCGCCTGATCGAACGGGAGGCTCGCGCCCATGGCATCGCGCTGCGTATCGCCGTCGAAGCCGATGCGCTGCAGGTGCTGAAGGGCCTGGTGCAGCGCGGCCTCGGCTCCACCATCCTGCCGCTGGCTTCGGTGCATGAGGAAGTCGCCGCGGGGCTGCTGGGCGCTGCGCCCATCATCGAGCCGCACCTCTCGCGCAAGCTCGTGATCGCACAGCCGCTCGGCCGGCAGGCCTCGAACGCCGTTCGCCGCTTCGAGCAGGCGCTGCGGCAGGAGGTTGCCGCGATGGTTCAGGAGGGGATCTGGGACGGCCAGCTGCTCGGCGACGATATAAATCCGGCATAGGTGATTGTCCGGAATTGTATTTTGATCGATGGCTGGCCGGGCGCAGGTTCCCGCGCGACAATCGCCACGCCAGTGTCACTCACGAAGGTTCCCATGGACGCCAACGCCAATACCCTTCCGCATGCCGAGATTCGCGAGGAGGTGCGCAAGCTCTGCGCCCGCTTCCCCGGCGAATACTGGCGCGAGCTGGACGCGCGGCGCGGCTACCCGACCGAATTCGTGAAGGCGCTGACCGAGGCGGGCTATCTCGGCGCCCTCATCCCCGAGGAGTTCGGCGGCGCCGGCCTCGGCCTCTCGGCCGCCTCGGCGATCCTCGAGACCGTGCATGCGGAAGGCTGCAACGGCGCGGCCTGCCACGCCCAGATGTACATCATGGGCACCATCCTCAAGCACGGCAGCGCCGAGCAGAAGGAGCGCTACCTGCCCGGCATCGCCGATGGCTCGCTGCGCCTGCAGGCCTTCGGCGTCACCGAGCCCACCAGCGGCACGGACACGACCAACCTGCGCACGACGGCGGTGAAGCAGGGCAACGACAAGTACATCGTGAATGGCCAGAAGATCTGGACCAGCCGCGCCGAGCATTCGGACCTGATGCTGTTGCTGGCCCGCACCACGCCGAAGGACCAGGTGACGAAGAAGACCGAGGGCCTCTCGACCTTCATCGTGGACATGCGCCAGGCGCTGGGTAACGGCCTCACCATCCGGCCCATCCGCACGATGATGAACCACAATTCCTGCGAGGTCTTCTTCGACAACATGGAGGTTCCGGCCGAGAACCTCGTGGGCGTCGAGGGCAAGGGCTTCCGCTACATCCTGGACGGCATGAACGCCGAGCGCCTGCTCATCGCCTCCGAGAGCATCGGCGACGCCAAGTGGTTCACGCAGAAGTCGGTCGCCTATGCCAAGGAGCGCGTGCTCTTCGGCCGGCCGATCGGCCAGAACCAGGGCGTGCAGTTCCCCATCGCCAAGGCCTATGCTCAGATGCGCGCGGCCGAGGCGCTGCTGCACAAGGGCCTGGAGAAGTTCGAGGCCGGCCTGCCCTGCGGTGAGGAGGCCAACACCGCCAAGATGCTCGCGGCGGATGCGGCCTGGGCGGCGGCCGAGGCCTGCGTGCAGACCCATGGCGGCTTCGGCTTCGCCGAGGAATACGACGTGGAGCGCAAGTTCCGCGAAGCGCGGCTCTACCAGGTGGCGCCCATCAGCACGAACCTCATCCTCAGCTTCCTGGGCGAGCATGTGCTGGGAATGCCGCGCAGCTACTGAGGTGCTTATCGAGGCGCTTGACCTTCCCATAGGGTCAGGGGCCATTTCCTCCGGCGTCGCCTTTCCGGCGGCACCGGAGGGGCGCGCCTCCTTCGGTCCAGGATCGAGGAGAACGTCCCATGCGCCACCCCCGGATCGCCTTCCTGGCCGCGGCCGCCATGATTGCCGCGGCACCGGCCTTCGCCGCCATCGAGGACGGCTACCAGCCCGGCGACGCGCCCATCACCAGCACCTGGTTCGCCGCGCGCTCGGAGACGGCGCAGAAGGCGGATCGCGACTATGTCGCGGGCATGATGCCGCATCACGCCGGAGCCCTCAGCATGAGCCGCGAATACCTGGCGGATGCGGGCCGCAGCAGCCCGCTGCTCCAGGCCCTTGCGCGCGCGATCGTCGTGAACCAGGAGTTCGAGATCGGCATGCTGAACCAGGTGAGCGCCAATCTCGATGCGCCGCCGCTGCGGCTGCCCTTCGGCATCGTGCTGCAGCCCGTCGCGACCGAGGGGATGACGCAGGCCCAGGGCTTCCTGCGCGCGCCGGCGCCTTCCAGTATGGGCTATGCGATGGGGCCGGTGAGCGAGCGCGACGTGCTCTTCGCCAAGGCCATGATCATCCATCACCAGGCGGCGGTGGAGATGGCACAGGCCTATCACGCGGATCCCGCCGTGCGGAACGGCTTCCTGAGCCTGATGAACGTGGACATCATCACCGACCAGACGCAGGAGATCGCGCTCATGCGGCAGGTGGTGTCGGCCTATCCGGGCGACGCCTCGGCCATCGCCGTCGATCCCGCCATGGTCCATGGCATGGAGGGCATGAGCCATGGCGCCCATGCCACGCCGGCACCGGCCGCCGAGGCCGCCCCGACGCTTCAACATGCGACGCCGCAGCACGCGGCGCCGGCAGCCCCGGCCGGCGGGCACCAGCATCATCACTGATACCCGCGAAGGGGCGCTTCGGCGCCCCTTCAGGCCACGCCCCTTCAGGCGACGGCGGTGCAGATGATCTCGATGAGGTCCTTGCCCTCCAGCGACACGCCCAGCACCGCCCGCATCGGGACGTTGGAGGTGTCGACCCATTCGTCCCAGGCCTTGTTGAGCTCGGCCTTGCGGGACATGTCGGCGCAGTAGCAGATCGCCGTCAGGATCTTCGCCTTGGAGGAACCGGCATCGGCCAGGTTCTTCTCGATGGCGGCCAGCGCGCCCTTGGCCTGGACGTACATGTCCTCGGTCTTGTCGGGCGAGGTCGTCACGGTGGTGACGATGCCGTTGTGCACGATGACCCGGCTGCGCGTGGCGGTGGTGCCGGGGATACGGGTGATCATAAGGACATTCCTCCTGAATGGAGGCGCGATCCTCGGCTTAACGTGACCGGGGAGCAATGGCATGATCCGCGTCAACCAGACGAGGAAACCCATGATCCGCCCTTGCCGCCCTGCGGCCCTCGCCGTCCCGCGATGACCTTCCCGCGCGCCCGCCCGGCGTCTGGCGGACCTGTCACTTCCATCGGATGATCCCACGCATGAACAAGCCCTCCGCCAACAAGCCCTTGGCCGGCCTCCTCGTCGTCGCGATGGAGCAGGCCGTCGCCGCCCCCCTCTGCTCCATGAAGCTCGCCGATGCCGGCGCGCGCGTGATCAAGATCGAGCGCGCGGAAGGCGATTTCGCCCGCGGCTACGACGCTGCCTGCAAGGGCCTCTCGACCTATTTCGTCTGGCTGAATCGCGGCAAGGAAAGCCTCTGCCTCGACATCAAGAACCCGACGGACAAGGCGCTGCTGGCCAGCCTGCTCGGCAAGGCCGACGTCTTCATCCAGAACCTGGCACCCGGCGCGATGGCACGCGCGGGCTTCGGCGCGAAGGAGCTGCGCGAGAAGCATCCTCGCCTCATCACCGTCGACATCAGCGGCTACGGCGAGGAGGGCGAATATGCCGGCATGAAGGCCTATGACCTGCTGGTCCAGGCCGAGAGCGGGCTGGCCTCGGTCACCGGCCGGCCCGAGGGCCCGGGCCGCGTCGGCGTCTCGGCCTGCGACATCGCCTGCGGCATGAACGCGCATGCCGCAGTGCTGGAGGCGCTGATCGAGCGCGGCATCACCGGCAAGGGCAAGGGCATCGGCGTCAGCCTTTTCGACGGCATGGCGGACTGGATGAACGTGCCGCTGCTCTACCTCGAGGGCACGGGCAAGGAGCCGCAGCGCATAGGCCTCGCGCATCCCTCGCTCTGCCCCTACGGCGCCTTCGAGACCAAGGACGGCGCGCTGATCCTGATCTCAATCCAGAACGAGCGCGAATGGGCGCTCTTCGCCGAGCACTTCATGCAGGACAAGGAGCTCATCACGCGCGAAGGCTATCGCCTCAACGTGCAGCGCGTGGCGAACCGGCCGAGCGTGGACGCGCATATCGCCAGCGTCTTCGGCGTGCTGACCCGCGAGGAATGCGTGGCGCGGCTGGGCAAGGCGAACACGGCCTATGGCTTCGTGAACGACGTGCACGGGCTGAAGGAGCACAAGGCCCTGCGACGGATGACCGTCGAAACCGAGAAGGGTCCCGTCTCCGTGGTCTGCCCGGCGCCGCGCTTCAGCGACGGCCCGCGTGAGTATGGGCCGGTGCCGGCCCTCGGCGGGCAGAGCGAGGCTATCCGCCGCGAATTCGCGGGCTGAGACGAGGGCCGCGCGGGCCCGTCAGGCCCCGCGCGCCTCGGCCTTTTCGGAGAGGCAGGGGCTGGCGATCACCACGCGGTCGCGGCCCGCATTCTTGGCTTCGTAGAGCGCGGTATCGGCCAGCCGCGTCGCTGCCTCGATGGCACCGGGCCCCTCGCCCTCGACCAGGGCGACGCCGCCCGAGATCGAAACCCGCGCCAGGGGCGCGCCGGGATGCGCGACATCGCGTGCCACGGCCTCGCGAAGCCGGTCGACGAGGGGCAGCGCCTCGGTCGGCGCCACGCCGCAGCAGGATGTTGAACTCCTCGCCGCCCGCGCGGCTGACCACGTCGCCGTCGCGGAGGTTCTGGCGGAGCGAACTGGCGATGGCGCGGAGCACCGCGTCGCCCGCCGCATGGCCCCAGCCGTCGTTGATCGACTTGAAGTGGTCGACATCCAGCGTGGCGATGGAGGCCGGCCGCCCCGCAGCGTGGGACTGTGCCAGGGCATAGCCGGCCAGCGCGGCATGGCCCGCGCGGTTGGGCAGACCGGTCAGCGAATCATGATAGGCGGCCTCGGCCAGCTTGCGCTCCAGCACGTCGCGCTGCGCGAAGCTGTCCAGCAGGTTGAGGAAGAAGGCCGGCAACACGATCAGGATGACCGTGTAGATCCATTCCTTGAAGCCGATGGGATCCCCGGGCCGGACGAAGGCCTCCCATAGCCCGATGGCGATGGCGAGGACGCCGAGCAGGACGGCGAGCACGCCGCCGAAGACGGCCCGGACGAAGCGCTCGTGATGTTCCCGATAGGTGTAGGCCTGCCGAAAGGAGCGCCAACCGGCATAGAAGCAAAGGATGCAGGCAAGGCTCCTCAAGGCGAGGAAGGCCAGGTCGTCCGGCGTCATCATGTGCGCACGAAGGCTCCCTCGGCGGAGGCCGGGAGATCAGCAAACGAGGCCTTCATTGCCTTTGGCAGCGCCAGCCCCCCAGGTGGGGCAAGCGGCCCTCAAGGGGATAATGCGTCATGCCGCGGTCATACCCTCGGCCGGCCTGCCTGCCGAGAAAATAAAGCGTGCGGCGCGGCCACGGCCTTGCCCTGGACTGGCGCCCGCAGGCCGTCGCCTCCATGCTCCGCACGCAATGAACATCCTCTCGATTCAGTCCTGGGTCGCCTATGGGCATGTCGGCAACGCCTCGGCGGTGTTTCCGTTGCAGCGATTGGGCGCCGAGGTCTGGGCCGTCAACACGGTGCAGTTCAGCAACCACACCGGCTACGGCGCCTGGCGCGGACAGGTCTTCGGCGCGCCGCTCGTGCGCGATTGTTTGCGCGGCATCGCCGAGCGCGGCGTGCTGCCGCGCTGCGACGCGGTGCTGACCGGCTACATGGGCGATGCCGCGATCGGCGAGGCGATCCTGGAGACCGTGGCCGAGGTGAAGGCCGCCAATCCCGCCGCCCTCTGGTGCTGCGATCCCGTCCTGGGCGACGACGAAAGCGGCATCTATGTCCGCCCGGGCATCCCCGAATTCTTCCGCGAGCGTGCCCTCCCTCTGGCCGATATCGCGACGCCCAACCGCTTCGAACTGGAATGGCTGACCGGCGGCAAGGTCACGGATCTCGAGAGTGCGAAGGCGGCCGTCACGGCGCTGCAGGCGATGGGCCCGCGCTGCGTCCTGCTCACCAGCCTCGCGCTCCCCGACATGCCGCCGGGCCGGATCGGCATGCTGGCCGCGGAAGGCGGGAAGTTCTTCCGGGTGACGACGCCCGAGCTGCCGATCTCCGTCAACGGCGCGGGCGACGCCATCGCGGCCCTCTTCCTCTTCCACCGCCTGCAGTCGGGCGACGTGGCGACGGCGCTCTCCAAGGCCTGCTCCTCCATTTTCGGCCTGCTTCGGCGCACGGCGGAGGCCGGCTCGCGCGAGATCCTTCTCGTCGCGGCGCAGGAGGAATTCGTGGCGCCGAGCCAGGTGTTCGAAGCCGAATCCTGCTGACTTTCCCATCATGCTGCATTGCAACAATTTCATCTGCTAATAGATAGCATCCTAATCATGTGGATGCGTATATTCGGAAGGTGATCGAGCTTTCCGACAGACATCGGCTGACCGCCCTCCTCCTGCAGACCAGCCGCCGCTGGCGCCGACTGGCCGAGCAGGCCATGACGGAGCACGGCCTTTCCGAAGCACGGGCCGCGCCCCTCATCTGGGTGGGTCGCCTCGGCGGCGGCGTGCGCCAGGTGGTGCTGGCCGCCCATATCGGGATCGAGGGCCCTTCCCTCGTGCGCCTCCTCGACCAGCTGGAGGCGGCCGGGCTGCTGGAGCGCCGCGACGACCCGGAAGACCGCCGCGCCAAGACCATCTGGCTGACGCCGGAGGGCGAAGCGCTCACCGAGCGCGTCGAGCATGTGCTGATGGAGCTGCGCGAGCGGCTGCTGCAGGACATCAGCGACGCCGACATCGCCGCCACGCTGCGCGTCTTCCAGGCGCTCGACCCGTCGAAGGTTCCGGAACCGGCGACGTGACCCTTCCGACCCTCCGCGACTGGCTCTTCTCGGCCAAGGCCTTCGCCGCGGCGATGCTGGCGCTCTACATCGCGCTCGCCATCGACCTGCCGCGGCCCTACTGGGCCATGACGACGGTCTATGTCGTGATGAACCCGCTTTCGGGCGCCACCACCTCCAAGGCCATCTTCCGAGCGGCCGGCACCTTCATCGGCGCGGTCGGCGCCGTCGTGCTCGTGCCCGCGCTGGTCAATGCGCCGGAGCTGTTGACCTTCGCCATCGCCCTCTGGGCTGGCGGCTTCATGTATCTCGCGATGATGGACCGCTCGCCGCGCGGCTACGTCTTCATGCTGGCCGGCTACACCCTGCCGCTGATCGCGCTGCCGGCGCTCTCCGCGCCCTCCACCATCTTCGATGTGGCGTTGGCCCGCACGCAGGAGATCCTGCTCGGCATCACCTGCGCCAGCGTGGTCGGCGCCATCGTGCTGCCGGTCAGCATCGGCCCCGTCCTCGGCCAGCGCTTCGCCGCCTGGCTCAAGGATGCCGGCGCCTGGGCGCAGGAGATCCTGACCGGCGAGGCGCCCGCCACCTCACGCCAGCGCCTCGCGGGCGACATCGCCGCACTCGACATGCTGGTGAGCCAGCTCTCCTACGACGGCGAGGCGCATGACATGGCGGGCCGCGCGCGGGAGCTGCGCGGGCGGATGCTTCTGCTGCTGCCGGTGCTCTCCTCCGTCGCCGACCGCCTCTCCGCGCTTCGGCTGGAGACCGGCGGGCTGCCGCCGGAGCTGCACGACCTCACGCAGGACATCGCGGCATGGATCGCCGGCGACGCCGCGCCCGAGGCCGCCGGGCCATTGCTCGCACGCCTCGCGGCCCTCGATCCGCCGCGCGAGGAGCTGCGCCAATGGGACGGCCTCGTGCGCTCGAGCCTCGTCGCGCGCCTGACCGAGCTGGTGACGCTCTGGCGCGACTGCCGCGTCCAGCAGCGCGAGCTCGCCGAGGGTCGCCCCGCCGCGGTGCCGCAGGCGAGCTATCGTCGCCGCCCGATGGTCGGCGGCACCCGCCATCACGATCACGCGATGCTCACCTTCTCCGCCGGCTCTACGGTCCTCGCCACCTTCCTGGCCGGGATGCTCTGGATCTACAGCGGCTGGACGGGCGGCGCCTTCTTCATGGCCATCACCGCCGTCGCCTGCTGCTTCTTCGGCGCCATGGACCAGCCGGCGACATCGATGCGCACCATGCTGGTCTGGACCGGCGTCGCGCTGATCGGGGCCGGCGCCTACATCTTCGCCGTGCTGCCCATGGTGCAGGATTTCGAGATGCTGGCGCTGGTGCTGGCGCCGCCCTTCCTGCTCATCGGCCTGCTGGTCCCGCGGCCGCAATACTTCCTCATCACCATGATGCTCGCCACCAACGGCGCGGGCTCGCTGGCCGTGCAGAGCCGCTATGGCGGCGATTTCGCGGACTACGTGGATGGCGGCCTCGCCGTGCTCGGCGGCGTCTTCTTCGCGCTGGTCTGGACGCTGGCGACGCGGCCCTTCGGCGCCGGCCTCGCCGCCCGGCGGCTGGTGCGCGCGGGCTGGGCCGACCTCGCCGAGCTCGCCTCGGGCGCGCGCCGGCGGAACCACGCGGCACTGGTGGGCCGGACGATGGACCGCCTTAGCCAGCTCGTGCCGCGCCTGGCCTCCAACGACAATCGCGCCTTGGCCGGTATCGACGGCCTGGCCGAGCTCCGGGTTGGCTACAACCTGCTCGACCTGCAGCGCGACCGGCGCGCCCTGCCGTCCACGGCGCACGGTCCGATCGACCGGGTCTTCCAGGGCATCGCCGCGCATTTCCACAAGCTGGAGGCCGGCGCCACGCCGTCGCCCGAGCTGATCGAGGCGATCGACGCCGGCATCGCCGCCGTCGCCGGGGAGCCGGGCATTGCCGCGCGCGATGCCGCCCAGGCGCTGGTCGGCCTGCGCCGCGGCCTCTTCCCCGGCGCCGCCGGGCCTTCCGCCGATTTCTTGCAACCCGCGGTCCTGATGGCCGCCGAATAGGATGACCATGCCTTCCGAGATCGACGTCTATGGCGTCTTCGTTCCCTCCTTCCTGGTGCTGATGGCGGCCTGCTACCTCGCCATGCAGCTGGTGCGGCGCGGGCTGGCCTGGACCGGGCTCTATGCCTTCGTCTGGCACCGCGCGCTGTTCAACCTGTCGCTCTACGTGATCCTGCTGGGCACGGCCTGGACGCTCGCGCGGGGGATAGCGTGATGCGCCCGCTGCTGAAGCGCGCGGCGAGCGTCGCCCTCACCCTCTGCATGGTCGCCGGCGCCGGCGTCGTCGCCCACGGGCTCTGGAACCACTACCTGCACGAGCCCTGGACACGCGATGCCCGTGTGCGCGCCGACGTCATCGGGGTGGCGCCGGATGTCTCCGGCCTCGTGAGCGAGGTCCTGGTGCGCGACAATGCCGCCGTGCATCGGGGCGACGTGCTCTTCCGCATTGACCGCCAGCGCTTCGAGATCGCGCTGCAGCAGGCCACCGCCGCGCTGGAAGGCCGCCGCGCCGCGCTGGAGCAGGCACGCCGCGACCTCACCCGCTATGAACAGATCCGCGAAGTCGTCTCGCGCCAGGCGACGGAGCAGGCGCGCACCGCCGTCGCGCAGGCCGGCGCCGCGCTCGACCAGGCCACGGCCGACCAGCATCTCGCCGAGCTGAACCTCGCACGTTCCGAGGTGCATGCCTCGGTGAGCGGCACGGTGACCAACCTCTCGCTGCGGCCCGGCGACTACGTCGCCTCCGGACAGGCGGTGATGGCGCTGGTGGATTCCGCTTCCCTCCGCGTCGAGGGCTATTTCGAGGAGACCAAGCTGCCGCGCATCCGCATCGGTGACCCGGTCACCATCCACCTCATGGGCCAGTCGCCCGCGCTGACGGGCCATGTGCAGAGCTTCGCCTCCGCCATCGAGGATCGCGAGCGCAGCGCCGGCCTCGTCGCCAACATCAATCCGAGCTTCACCTGGGTGCGCCTCGCCCAGCGCGTGCCCGTGCGCATCGAGCTCGGCGAGGTGCCGGAGGGCGTGCTGCTGGTGGCCGGCCTGACCGCGACGGTCGAGGTCCAGCCCCGCCCAGAAGCCGCGACGGCCACACCATGAGGGACGTTGTGCAGGAACCGCCGGAGGCCACCTCGCGCCTCAGCGTGCCGCTCTGGATGCTCGCGCTCTTCACCTTCAGCGGCACGCTGGCCATGCACATCTTCGTGCCGGCCCTGCCCCGCGCGGCGGAGGATCTCGGCGCCAGCATCGGCACAATGCAGATGACGATCAGCCTCTACATCTACGGCCTCGCCTTCGGCCAGCTTATCTACGGCCCGGCCTCCGACCGCTTCGGCCGCCGCCCGGTGCTGATGGTGGGGCTGGTGATCTACGCCATCTCCGGCTTCGCGGCCGCCTTCGCCACGGGGCCGGGCGCGCTGATCGCCGCACGCCTCTTCCAGGCCCTGGGCGGATGCGCCGGGCTGGTGCTGGGACGCACGATCGTGCGCGACACCTCCGCGCCTACCGATACCGCGCGCCGACTGGCCGTGATGAACCTCATGATCACCGTGGGCCCGGCCATCGCCCCGCTCCTCGGCACCCTGATGACGGAGACCACCGGCTGGCGCTCCATCCTGATGGCGCTCGGCGTGTTCGGCCTCGTGAACCTCGTGCTCGCCTGGCGGAGCCTGCCCGAGACGCGTCCGGCGGATTCCGGCGACGGCAGTTCCTTCCTGCGGCATTGCGTCCAGCTCATCCGCTCGCCCGCCTTCCTGGGCTACGCCATCGGCGGCGGCTGCGCGACGACGGCGGTCTTCGCCTTCATCGCCGCTGCCCCTTTCATCTTCACCCACCAGTTCCATCGCCCGCCGCACGAGACCGGTTTCTATCTCGCGCTGCTGGTCTTCGGCATGTGGCTCGGCAGCGCACTGGTCAGCCGGATGCTCGGCCGCGTCTCGATGGTGAAGCTGATGGTGCGCGGGAACCTCGCCAGCGCCATCTCCACGCTGATCCTTCTGGGCGCGACGCTCACCGGCAATCTCAGCGTCGTGCTGGTGATGACCTGTATGTTCGCCTTCGCGATCGGGCTGGGCTTCGCCTCGCCGACCGCCATGGCGCAGGCGCTCAGCGTCAATCCGCAGGTGATCGGCTCGGCCTCGGGACTGTACGGCGCGATCCAGATGGGCGTGGGCGCGACCTGCGCGGCGCTGGCCGGGCTTGGCTCCAACCCGATGTTCTCCGCCGCGCTCGTCCTCGCCGCGGCGGGGATCGTCTCCCAGGCCTGCTTCTGGATGGCGCTACGCTGGCAGCGCCGCAGCTGAGGCGCCTCCCGGTCATGCAGCCGCGCATGACCGGGCCTCCACCTCGCGACGGCGTGCGTTACAGCTCTTCGCGGATCCATTCCGTGATCGAACGCCGCCGGGGCTTCCAGCCCAGCTCGCCCGCAAGCCGGCCGCGCACGCGGCTGTTGGAGCCGAGGCCGAAGACCGCCATCTCGCGGCCCCAGGTCGCGATGGCTTCCTCGGCCGACCAGGGCTGCGCCTCTCCCAACCCGAGGCGCGTGGCGATGGCGCGGGCGACGTTGCCCAGCTCCTCCTCGCCGCTCTCCACGTACATGAAGCTGCCGCGCGGCGCCTTTTCCAGCGCGAGCGCATAGAGATCCGCGACGTCGGCGATGTGGACGTTGGACCAGCGGTTCAGTCCGCGGCCGATATAGCGCGCAATGCCCGAGGCCCGTGCCTGCCTGGCGAGGCGGGGCACCTGCACGCTCTCCGCCGGCTCACCCATGGCATGGCCATAGATCATCGTGTTGCACAGCACGACGCCGCCGGCGCCGCGGATCAGCGTGTCGATGGCAACGCGCGCGACCTTGTCGGGCTCGGGGACGATCGGCGTGTCCTCATGGAAGATGCGGTCGGAGGGCTCGCCCATGGCCTCGTCGCCCACGAGGCTGCTGCCGCTGGTGTGCAGGAAGGGCTTTTGGGAGCCCTCGAGGCCGGCGAGAAGGGCTTCCACGGCGCCACGATTGTCGCTGCTGGCGGCGTTGACCACGGCTTCCGCTGCGGCGGCCTCGGCCCGCAGCAGCCCGGCATCCCCAAGCGCGCCGATGACCGGCACCACGCCATGCGCCGCCACGGCCTCGGCCTTCGCCTGGTCGCGCACCAGCCCGCGCACCCTATGGCCGTCCGCGACGAGGCGGGAGGCGATGGCGCCGCCGATGAAGCCGTTGGCGCCGGTGAGGAAGATCTGCATGTCCGTGTCCTGAATCCGAGGGTGACGGGAAGCTGGTGTTCGCCGGGCGCCGCGACTATTTCCTACAGCGGATCATCACTTGTGAATGAGAATCACAAATGCCGCGCATCCTCATGGAGCGTTCTGGCGAGATGGAAGTCTTCTGCCGGGTGGTGCGCGAGGGCGGCTTTTCCGCTGCCGCCCGCAGCCTGGACCTGACGCCTTCCGCTGTCAGCAAGTTGATTGCGCGGCTTGAGGGACGGCTGGGCGCGCGGCTGCTGCTGCGGACCACGCGCGCCCTGACGCTGACCGACGAGGGCGAGGCCTATCATCGCGCGGCCGAGCGCATCCTCCGCGAGCTGAACGAGGCCGACCAGGAAGCGACCGGCGGCGCCGTGCGCGGCCGGCTGCGCGTCAGCGCCTCCGTGCCCTTCGGCGGTATGTTCCTGGCCCCGCTCATCCCCACCTTCCTGGAACGCCATCCCGATGTGACGGTGGATCTCAGCCTCACCGACGATGTCGTGGACCTGCTGGCACAGCGCGCCGACCTCGCCATCCGCATGGGCGCATTGCCGGATAGCGGTCTGGTCGCGCGCAAGCTCGGGCAGAGCCGCGCCGTGGTCTGCGCGTCGCCCGCCTATCTCGCGCGACGCGGCACGCCGGCCGCGCCCGCGGAGCTGGCCGCGCATAACTGCCTCGGCTTCAACTTCCGCCGCGGCCGCAACGGCTGGCTCTTCCGGGAGGAGGACCGGGCGATCGAGCTGCCGGTGTCAGGCAACCTGCTCGCGAATAACGGCGAGACGGTGCGGCAGATGGCGCTGGCGGGCACGGGGATCGCGCGGCTGGGGCGCTTCCACGTGGCCGCTGATATCGACGCAGGGGCGCTGGTGCCGGTGCTGGAGGCGTTTAATCCCGGCGACCTGGAGATGGTCCATGCCGTCCATGTCGGCGGCGGCCAGGTACCGCGTCGGGTGCGGGCCTTCATCGACCACGTCGCCGAGAATCTGCCGCGGGAGCTCTTCGGAGGTTGACGGCGCGCCGCGGGGCGCGCCGCCTTGTCGGGGGGAACGGCGGTCCTCGCCGCTCCCCATCGATGGTCAGATGATCGAGACGCCGACCAGGGCCAGCAGCGCGATGAAGATCGTGCTCGCGACACCCAGGAGCAGCGGCGCCGCACCGCGCTTGTGCAGCGCGCGCAGGTCCGTCTGCAGGCCGAGCGCCGCCACCGAGGCGGCCAGCATGATCGGCACGACGAAGCGCGAGGCCTCCACGGCCTCCTTCGGCACGAGGCCGGTGCTGCCCAGGACGACCAGCGCCAGGAAGCCGAAGGCGAACCATGGCACGGGCGCCTTGGCATGGCCCGCCTGGCCGTGGTGCTGCCGCGCCACCCACCATCCGAGCGCCACGACCGCGGGCGCCAGGAGGAAGACGCGCGCCAGCTTCATCACCGTGCCGCTCTGCGAGGCATCGGGTCCGCCGGCGGCCGCGGCGCCCACCGCCTGCACCACCTCATGGATCGCGGCGCCGGCCCAAAGGCCATAGGTCTCGCCCGTCATGCCCAGCAGGCTGCCGAGATAGGGGAAGAGGATCAGCGACACCGTGCCGCAGAGGGTGATGACGGCCAGCGAATAGGTGACGTCCTCGTCCTCGCCGCGCACCACCTGGTTCGCGGCGACGATGGCCGAGGCGCCGCAGATGGCGGTGCCCGTGCCGATGAGGACGGCGAGCTTCTCGTCCACGCCCATCACCCGGCCGAGCCAGATGGTGAAGGGCAGCGTCAGCCCGACCACGAGAACCGCCAGCACCAGGGCGCCGAGGCCGAGCCCCGCCAGCATGCCCAGCGTCACCTGCAGGCCCAGCAGCACGATGGCGAAGCGCAGCAGCGGCCGCACGGCGAAGCTGATGCCCGGCTTGATCACCGCAGGGCGGCCGATGAAGGTGCCGAGGCCGACACCCACCACCAGCGCGACCACGACCGGGTTCAGCGCCGCGATTCCGGTGAGGTTGCGGACGTAGATGGCAAGGGCCGCGATGGCGAGGCAAAGGGCCAGGCCGGGAGCCAGTCTGCGAACCTGCTCGGGGAAGGATTGCGCGGCGGCGGGCGCGCTGCTGGGTGCTGCCATGGAGACGAAAACTGCCTTGTTGATTGCCCCGACCGTCCTCCGCAACGGTCGATGCGTCAAGCCACGGCGCCCGGCTTCCGCCCGCCTAATGGGCCGATTCAGGCGGGAAAACCGCGCGTCAGGGCGCGGCCATCCGCTGCTCGTTCCGCCGCTCCAGCGCATCCAGCGAGCCGAGGTAGCGCGACTGCGCCGAATCCCAGCGCAGCCGGGCGTAATGGACGGTCGTACCCTGGGTGCGCGGACGGCCGCGCCGGATGCAGATGCGGGCCACCCGCACCGTGAGGGACAATTCGGCGTAGCCGTCGCGTTGCGCATCCCGCAGGGCGACGGGCAGCATCCGCTGCTCGATGCGGCGCGGTTCGCAGCCGCGCTCCAGAGTATCGACCGAATAGAGTAGCGGCCCCTCGAAGACCTGCCGCAGCTGTCCGTCGATCGGGGCCGCGATGAGGTACCGGGCGATGCTCCTCTCGCCGTCTTGGCGGGTGTTGAGGATCACGGCCGCCGGCCGCCCTTCCCCCAACAGCAGCATCTGCGTGATCGTGGGATCGCCCTCGCGCTCGGTCCGTATCGGCAGTGCGTTGGTGGGCCGGAACTCGGGCGCGACCTCGGCCATGACCAGGACGCCGGCCAGGGTCATCGCCACATGGTCGCGCTCGCCCTCCGAGAGGATCGCGAAACTCGCCGACGCGTTGGCCAGGTCGATCCCGGCCGGGCCGGGCGGCGTGTCCCCGCCCGCTGAGGCATTGGCGGCGGCGCGGCCATCCGCCTGCAGATCCGGATAGACCGCGCGCAGCACGTCGCGGAAGGTCACGACGGAGCGCTCCGTCGGCCTTGCGTCGAGCGGCCGCGTCGAGCCGTCGCGCGCCGACACCACGACCGGTCCCTCCTGGGCCTGGGCCTGGGCCTGGGCCGCGCCCAGCCCGCAGGCCAGGAGCATCGCCATGGCAGCAGCGGTCCGTTGGATCAGGCGCATGGCACAAGGCCTCCCGTCAGCTCGAAGGCCTCGGCGATGAGCGTGACGCTGCGCCGGCGGGCCTCCGCATCGTGGCAGGGCGTGAGGATCGCCACCTCCTGCACGCCGAGCTCCTCCGCCAGGGCCGAGATGCGCGCCCGGACCTGCCCGGGCGTTCCGATCATGGCGCGCGTGCGCATCCGCGCGATCTTCGCCAGCTCGGCCTCGGTATAAGGATAGGCGGCGGCCTCCTCGGCCGTGGGCAGCGGCGGGAAGATCCCGCGGTCCCGATGCAGGCGCCAAAGTGCGCGGGAGCTGAAGAGCCGCTCCGCCTCCTCCGCGGTGTCGGCGGCCAGCGCATAGACGCCGATGGCAGCGTGCGCCTTCTGCCCGCGCAGCTCGCGGAAGGTCTCGCGATAGATGCCCAGCGCCTCCGCGCAGCCCTGGCCGTCGGTGATGAAGTGGGCGAAGCAGTAGGGCAGCCCGAAGAAGGCCGCGACCTGGGCGCCGTAGTTGCTGCTGCCGAGGATCCAGACCTCCGGGAAGGTCGGCACCTCGGGGCTCGCCCGCACTTCGCGGTAGGGATGCTGCTCGGGCAGGCCGTCGCCGAGCCATCCCAGCAAGTCCCGCACGGCGGCAGGGAAGTTGTCGGCGGCCGTCGCGGCATTGGGGTTCAGCGCATAGGCCGTGCGGCCGTCGCTGCCCGGAGCGCGGCCGAGGCCGAGATCGATGCGGCCGGGCGCCACCGCTTCCAGCGCGCGGAACTGCTCGGCGACCTTCAACGCGGAGTAGTGCGGCAGCATGATGCCCGCGCTGCCCACGCGGATGCGCCGCGTGGTGGCGGCAATGGCCGAGATCACGATCTCGGGCGCGGAGCCCGCATGGCTGCGGCTGTTATGGTGCTCCGCCAGCCAGTAGCGGGCATAGCCCAGGCGATCGGCCAGCTGTGCGACCTCCATCGTCTCCTGGATGGCCTGGGCGGCGTCGCGTCCCGAGACGATGGTGGACTGGTCGAGGATGGAGAGGGAAAGCGACATGGGGAAAGCTTACGACCCGACCCGCCGGATCGCCATGCCCGATGCCTGAGGTGGTGACGCCCCCTCGCCCAGATCGAACAACGGCAGGCTGCCGCCCTCATCGCGCGCCGCCCCGAAATTCGACACCGTCACCCCGACCAGCCGGATGCCTTTCCGCGGCGGGTAGATCGAGCGGATGAGGTCCAGGCTCATCTGCCGGAGCTGCCCATGGTCGGTCACCGCGCCGGAATGGCTGCGACTGCGGGTGATCTGGCGGAAATCCGCGAATTTCAGCTTCACCGTCACGGTCCGCCCGAAGGCCTGGGCCTTCTGG
Source organism: Roseococcus pinisoli (assembly GCF_018413645.1). Lineage (GTDB taxonomy): Bacteria > Pseudomonadota > Alphaproteobacteria > Acetobacterales > Acetobacteraceae > Roseococcus > Roseococcus pinisoli. Next base: position 134,115 of record NZ_JAHCDA010000002.1, on the reverse strand, counting down.
CACCAGGCCCAGACGTCATCGGCCATCCGCAGCACGCCCGCCTCGATCTCGGCCGCCTCCAGCAGGTCGCGATCGAAGGTGGTCTCCGAGCCGGAGGATTTCCGGGTCCGGTCCGGGTTGACCGGCCGATCGTCCTGCGCGCGCGCGATGCCGTAGTACCATTCGGCCGCGCTGCCGAAATGCTCCTGCAGGAAGGCCAGGGACTTGGCCCTGAGGTCGGCGCCGGTCTCGATGCCCAGCGCCTGCATGCGCTTGGCCGTCACCGGGCCCACGCCGTGGAAGCGCGCGACGGGCAGCGTCTCCACCCAGGCCAGCCCCATCTCGGGCGTCACGGCGAACTGACCATTGGGCTTGCGCTGGTCCGAGGCGAGCTTCGCCAGGAACTTGTTGTAGGAAATGCCGGCCGAGGCGGTCAGCCCGGTCTCCTCCAGGATACGGGCGCGGATCTCCCTGGCGGTGGCCCAGGCCGTGGGCAGTCCGCGCAAATTCGCCGTCACGTCGAGATAGGCCTCGTCGAGCGAAAGCGGCTGGATCAGCGCCGTGTACCCGGCGAAGATCCCATGGATCTGCCGCGACACCGCCCGATAGACCTCGAAGCGCGGCGGCACGAAGACGAGGTCGGGGCACCGCCGCAGCGCCGTCACCGAGGGCAGCGCGGAGCGCACGCCGAACTCCCGGGCCTCATAGCTCGCGGCGGCCACGACACCCCGGGCAGCCGGATGGCCGACGGCGACCGGCCGGCCGCGCAAGGCGGGATCGTCACGCTGCTCCACCGACGCGAAGAAGGCGTCCATGTCCACGTGGATGACCTTGCGATGCGCCGCGCCATTCATGCGGGACAACCTATCACCACCAGAACGAGACGTGAACACGCGCCATCGTTTCGGCCAAACCACCGCGAGGGACAAGGGTGATGCCTGCCCTCAGGCGGGTGGGTAGCGCCACAGTTGAACCTGGACGCCCGGCAGATCGATCATGCCGTCCTGCGCCGCCCCCAGTCGTTCCGCCAGCCGCTGCGAGGGATGGTTGTCCGGGTGGATGAAGCTGACGGGCGGCGCCGGCAGGTTCTCGCGGGCCCAGCCCAGCGCGGCCGAGGCAGCTTCCAAGGCGAAGCCCCGCCCCCACTCCGCCGGCGCGATGCCATAGGCCAGCTCCGGCATGGGCCATCCCTCGGGATTCAGGATGCCGGCCCGACCGATGAAGCGGCCCTCATGCTCAATGGCCCAGAATCCGCTGCCGCGCAGCGCCCATTGCCCCAGCTGGCCCGCCATGGTGGCCCAGGTCTCCGCGCGCGTCCGCGGCCGCCCGGCAGACGGGCCGACGCCGAGATGGCGCATGAAGCCGGGCTCCGCCTGCATCGCCGCGAAGGGGTCGAGATCGGCCTCGACGAAACCGCGCAGCCGCAGGCGTGCGGTGCGGAGTTCGGGAACCAGGCTCATTCCGTCCCGAAGCACCGATCGCCGGCATCGCCCAGGCCGGGCACGATATAGCCCTTCTCGTTGAGCCTCTCGTCGAGCGCGCCGGCCGTGACCGGCACGTCCGGATGCGCGGCCCGGAAGGCCGCCAGCCCCTCGGGCGCGGCCACCACGCAGGCGAAGCGGATCAGCGTCGCGCCGGCCTGCTTCACGCGATGAATGGCCTGGATGGCGGAGCCGCCCGTGGCCAGCATGGGATCCAGCACCAGCGCGCCCCGCGCGGGGAGGTCGCGCGGCAGGCGCACGACGTATTCGGTGGGCCGCAGCGTGTGTTCGTCCCGCACCAGGCCGAGATGGCCGACCGGCGCCTCCGGCAGGACCATGCGCGCGCCCTCCAGCAGCCCGAGGCCGGCGCGCAGAATGGCGACCAGGCAGGGCTCCGGCGCCGCCAGGGCCGGCGCGCGCATGGGGCCGACCGGCGTCTCGATGCCCGTCTCCACCTCGTCGAGGTCGCGCAGGGCCTCGCTGGTCAGAATGGCGCCGACCTCGGCCAGGGCGCGGCGGAAGGTGACGGTGTCCGTCTCGCGCCGGCGCAGGCGGGTGAGCTTGGCGCGCAGCAGGGCGTGGTCGGGGATGTGGAAGGGCGTGCTCATCGGTCGGTCAGCCTGAGTTCGATGCGGCGGTTGCGGGCAAGGGCCTCCGGCGTGTCGCCGGGGTCGATCGGCTGATGCTCACCGAAGGCGGCGGCCGCCACGCGATTCGCCGGCAGCCCCGCCTCCATCAGCAGGTTCGCCACGGCGATGGCGCGCGCGGCCGAAAGCTCCCAGTTGGTGGCGTAGCGGTTGCTGCGGATCGGGTTGCGGTCAGCATGGCCGTCCACGCGCAGCAGCCAGGGAATGTCCGAGGGGATACGCGCGGTGATGTCTAGTAGCACGCGCGCGAGGCGGCGGATCTGGTCCTGACCCGTCGGCGAGAGCTCGGACGAGGCCGGTGGGAACAGCACCTCGGACTGGAAGATGAAGCGGTCGCCGACGATGCGGACCTCCGGCCGGTCGCCCAGCACCTCGCGCAGGCGGCCGAAGAACTCGCTGCGATAGCGCTGCAGCTCCTCGACGCGGCTGGCCAGCGCGGCGTTGAGCTGCGCACGAAGGTTCACGACCTGCGCCTCGTTCTCGCGGTCCCGCGATTCAGAGGCGTCGAGCGCATTGGCGAGGCGGTTGATCTGGCCGCGCAGCTCCTCGAGCTGGCGCGTCAGCAGCGCGACCTGGGCGCGCGCGGCCTCCGACAGGCGCTGCTGCTCGGCGGCCTGGCCCTCGGCGCCCTCGCGGCGTTGGGCCTCGCCGGCCAGCTGCGCCTGGGCTGCCGCCTGCGCCTGTGCGGCGGCCTGGGCGGCGCGCTCGGCCTGCTCGCGCAGCGCATTGAGCCGCGCGACCTCCTGCTGCAGCCGGGCAAGATCGGCGACGCGCGCCTCGACCGTGGCGCGGTCGGCCGTGACGGTGCGGTTCAGCTCCTCGGCCTGCGCCTGCAGGGCGGCGATGCGGCGCTCCATTTCCGCGATGCGCGCTGCCGCCTCGGTCGCCTGCCGCCGCAGCGTGGCCAGTTCCTGCCGTGCCGTCTCCAACGCGCCGGTCGTCTCGCGGACCTGCCTTTCGGCCTGGCTTCGCGTCGCCTGTTCGGCGGCCAAGCGTTCCTCCGCCCCGCCGCGCGCCGTCCGCTCGGCCGTCAGATTGCGCCCCGCCTCGGCCAGCCGCTGCTCGACGCCGGCGCGGGTCGCGCGTTCGGCGGTCAGCGCCCGGTTGGCTTCGGCCAGGCTGCGCTCGATCGCGGCGCGGGCCGCCTGGGCCGCCGTCAGGTTGCGGTTCGCCTCGGCGAGCAGCTGCTCGCGCGCGGCACGCTCGGTGCCGGTGCTGCGCGCCTGCTCGTTCAGGCGCTGAACGGATCGGGCCACGTCGCCCGTCGCGGATTCCGCGCGCCCCAAGGCGTCGGCGAGTTGTGTTTCGGCGCGCGTGAGGCGCTGGACGGCGGCAGCGCGCGCCGCCTCCAGCTCGGCCAGGCGATCGGTCAGCTGGTCGCGCGTTTCGCGCAGGTTCGTCGCCTCGCCGGCCAGCGCGTCACGCTCGGTGCGCAGCGCGCCGAGCTGTGCCGCAAGCCCATCACGGGCGGCCGTCGTGGTGCTCAGATTGGCGGCCGAGCGGGTCAGCAGCGCCTGGAGGTCGGCCGTCTGCCCGCGCTCCAGCGACAGAAGCTCCGAGAGCTCCGCGACCTGAGCATTCAGGCGATCGAGCGTGCGGTCACGGTTGGAGAGGGCCGTGGAAAGGAAGCCCTGCGCCAGCACGAAGACCAGCAGCACGAAGATGATGACCATGAGCAGCGTGGAGAGTGCGTCCACATAGCCCGGCCAGGGATCGAAACCCGAAGGACGCGCGCGGCGCCTAGACACCAGACTGGCCGCCCGGAATCTGCTGCGGCCCGCCGGAGATGGCCATGATGGTTCGCGTCAGCACGCGGATCTCGCTGCGCAGTTCCTGGGTGGATTGCGCGCGGCCCGAGGCCACCTCTTCCAGCAGACGGGCCAGCAGCAGCTCGGTGTTGCGGAGATGGCCGCGCGTCGCATCGTCGATGACGCTGCGCTCCTGCGCCGCCACGAGCTGCTGCAGCAGCGGCGCCAGCTGGCCCTGCTGCTCAGCCATGCGGACCATCATCTGCTGGTTGGTCCGCATCTGGTCGCCGAGAAGCGACAGCTGCTCGGCAAGCTGGCCGATGGCGAGGGTGGTGGTGCCGCGCGCCTCCTCGCCGCGCGCCATGATCGCCTGGAGCTGCTCGAGATTCTCCGCGGTCTGCTCCAGCAGGGCGTGCACGAAGACCGGCATATTGCCGCCTTCCGACTCCCCACCCAGCGCGCCGGAGGAAAGCCGCGTCTGCCCCGCCAGCCAGTCCTCGAGCTCGGTGTAGAAGCGATTCTGCGCCTGGCCGGCCGTGAGGTCGAGGAAGCCCAGCACCAGCGCGCCCGCGAGGCCCAGCATGGAGGAGGAGAAAGCCACGCCCATGCCGCGCAGCGGCTCGGCCAGGCCCGATTTGAGCTGGTTGAACAGTGCGTTCACGTCGCCCGAGCCGACGGACATGCCGCCGATCACCTCGGCCACGGCGCCGATGGTCAGCAGCAGGCCCCAGAAAGTGCCGAGCAGGCCCAGGAAGATCAGCAGCCCCGTCATGTAGCGCGAAAGCTCGCGCGTCTCGTCGAGGCGCGAGGAGATGCCGTCCAGCACCGAGCGCATGGCGGCGGTGGAGAGGGTGAAGCGATCCGTGCGGCGGGCCGCCAGCATGCTCGCCATCGGCCCCAGCAGCCGCGGCGTGGGCTGGGCCGGGTCGCCCTGGCGGGGGTTGCGGAACGCCTCCAGCCAGTCGACCTCCGGGCGGAGCACGAGGACCTGGCGGATGTTCCAGCCGATCCCGATGGCCAGCACGAAGAGGATGAAGCCATTCAGGATAGGGTTGGCTTCGAAGGCATGGTGCAGCTGCGGATACAGCAGCGCGACGACGACCCCGACCGTGGCGAGGAAGGCGAGCATGCGCGAGAGGAAGGCGGTCGGCTTCGTCATGCGCGGACACTAACGAGGGCGGCGAGGAGGCGCCAGTTGCAGTCTTGCGGCGCCTCGCTCTTTCAACTCCGGGAAATATGCGGCCGAAGACATCTTGCCGCGGCCCCGGGAAACCCCGGTCGTTACTATTCGGGTCGAATCCCCATGGCCACGGTGCGCTCGTCCATCCGCGGCTCGTAGCGCAGCCCCCGCCGCAGCGCCCAGGTATTGGTGAGCTGCAGCAGCTGGATCATCGGCACCTCCTCCGCATAGCGCACGGCGAGCGCGTGCCACGCGGCCTCGCGCGCCGCGTCGTCCATGGTGGAGGAGGCGCTGGCGATGGCCTGGTCGAATTCGGGGCTGGAGAAGCGGGCGTTGTTGTTGGCCCCGGTCAGGCGCTCCCGGTTGTTCGTGGCGATGACATTGGCGAGGTAGTTGGAGGCCTCGCCCGTCGAGCTGCCCCAGGCGCCGATCTGCATGGCGTATTCCACCCGGGCACGGCGCGGCACGAAGGCTGTCCAGGGCGAGGCCTCGACATTCACCCGCACGCCGATGCGGGTCCACATCTGCGCGACCGCCTGGGTCAGGCGGGCATCGTTGGGCCAGCGGTCATTGGGCGTGTTGACCGTGAGGCGGAAGCCCTGCGGATAGCCCGCCTCGGCCAGCAGCCGACGCGCGCCGTCCGCGTCGAAGGGCAGCGGCCGGACGGCCGGGTTGTAGCCGAAGGCGCCTTCGGGCAGCCATTGCGCCGACGCGATACCGGCGCCCTCCATCACGCGCTCCACCAGGGCATCGCGGTTGATCGCCATGGAGAGCGCGCGGCGCACGCGGACGTCCTTGAAGGGGTTCACGGGCAGCGGCGTGCCGGCATTGTCGGTGACGAGCGGCGTGCCGCCGTCGCGCGAGAAGTCGGGCGCCATGTAGACGGTGCGCAGGCTCGCGATCTCGCTGACCGTAACCCGCGGCTCGCGGCGCAGGCGCGCAAGGTCGCTGGTCGGGATCTGCTCGATCATGTCGACGTCGCCGGCCAGCAGCGCCGCGGTGCGGCCGGCATCGTTCAGCAGCATCCGGTAGTTGACGCGCGCCCAGGGCTCGGCCCCGCCGAAATAGGCGTCGTAGCGCTGCAGCTCGACCCGGTCGCCGGCCCGGTAGGAGATCTGGCGGTAGGGGCCGGTGCCGATGGCGGCGCGGCCGGAATTGTAGTCCTCCGTCGCAGCCCCCTCGCCCACATGGCGCGAGATGATGGAAACCGAGGCGAGGTCGAGCGGCAGCAGCGGATGGGGGCGCGCCGTGTGGATGTGCAGCGTGTGCGCATCTTTCACCTCGACGCGCGTGATCGCGCGCAGGAAGCCGCCGAAGCCGCCCGGGCTATTGGGCACGTTGGGCACGCGGGCGAAGGTGAAGGCCACGTCGTCGGCGGTGAAGGGCTGGCCGTCATGCCAGGTCACGCCCTCGCGCAGCTTGAACTCCCATTCGGTGTCGGTGATGGGGCGCCAGCTGGTGGCGAGGCTCGGCCGCGGGCGGGCGCGGCCATCGCGCTCCACCAGGCGGTCGTAGATATGCATGGTCAGCGCGTTGTTCGGGCCGACATTGTGGAAATGCGGATCGGTGGTGGTGACCGGCGCGCCGGCGCCGATCGAGAGCGTGCGCTCCTGGTCCGCGGCCAGCGCGGCCCCCTGGGCGGAGGCCGCCATGGGCAGCAGGGCCGCCGCCATGGCGAAGCCGATAGTGCGAATGCTCATTTCCGTCCCCTTCGACGACTTTGCGTCGAAGGTACCAGAGCATGCCAGGTCAGCCTACCGGATGGCGGGCGATCAGGCCTCTTCGTCGCGCACGCGCTGGCGCACCACGGGCCGGCCCGCCGCCGCACCCTGGCGGCTGATGGGGATGGCGCGGACCTTCACCTCGGGCATCGGCCGCTGGAGGTCGATATGCAGCAGGCCGTTGTCGAGGAAGGCACCCTCCACCTCGATGCCCTCGGCCAGGACGAAGGCGCGCTGGAACTGCCGGGCGGCGATGCCGCGATGGATGAAGATCCGGCCCTCCGTGTCGTCGCGCTGGCGGCCGCGGATGACAAGCTGGTTGTCCTCCTGCGTGATGGCCAGGTCGTCCATCGAGAAGCCGGCGACGGCCAGCGTGATGCGCAGCCGCACCTCGCCCGTCTGTTCGATATTATAGGGCGGGTAGCCGTCGGCATTCTTCTGTACGCGATCGAGCATCTGCTCGAGATGGTCGAAACCGAGAAACAGCGGCGAACCGAACACCGAGGAACGCGACATTGAGCCTCCTGCATGAGCGAGGATGCCGGGGCTCCCCTGAATAGGCGGCGTCCCGGACGCGTTAGACTTGGCCCGGGCGTCGCGCCGTTGCAAGCCTGGAGTGGCGGCGCTACCTCCCCGGGATCATGAGCGACGAAAAACTCCCGATCCTGCTGGTTCCCGACGCGCGGCTGCGCCAGAAGGCCCGTCCCGTCGGCTCCGGCGACGACGACGCCGTGCGGGCGCTGGCGCCGCGCATGCTGGCGACGATGTACGCCGCCCCCGGCATCGGGCTGGCCGCGCCGCAGATCGGCTCCAACCTCCGGCTGATCGTGGTCGACGTCGCCGGCAAGGAGGAGCCGCCGGCCCCCATGGTGCTCGTGAACCCCGAGATCACCGCCATGACGAAGGAAATGGCCGTGCGGGAGGAAGGCTGCCTTTCCCTCCCCGGCCAGTTCGCCGATGTCGAGCGTCCCGAGCGGATCAAGCTGCGCTGGCTGGAGCTGGACGGCACCAAGCGGGAAATGGAGGCGGACGGCCTGCTCGGCGTCTGCCTGCAGCACGAGATCGACCACCTGAACGGCGTGCTCTTCGTCGATCATCTCTCCGCGCTGAAGCGCAACATGATGCTGCGCAAGCTGGCCAAGGACCTCAAGTCCAGGACCCGCGATGAGTAGCGCCCACCTCCTGGCGGGAAGCGGCGCGTGAGCGGCGGCGGCAAGCTCCGCCTCGCCTTCATGGGGAGTCCGGATTTCTCCGTGCCGGCCCTGCATGCGCTGCACGCGGCCGGGCACGACATCCGCGCCGTCTATACCCAGCCGCCCAAGCCGGCCGGCCGCGGCCAGCAGGAGACGCCCTGCCCCGTCCATCGCGCGGCCCTTGCCCTGGGGCTCGAGGTGCGGACCCCCGCCCGCGTGAAGCGCGACACGGCCGAGCACGAGGCCTTCGCCGCGCTGGATCTCGATGTCGCGGTGGTCGCGGCCTATGGACTGATCCTGCCGAAGCCCATGCTGGACGCGCCCCGGCGTGGCTGCCTGAACATCCATGCCTCCCTGCTGCCGCGCTGGCGCGGCGCGGCGCCGATCCATGCGGCCATCCTGCACGGGGATGCCGAAAGCGGCGTGACCATCATGCGGATGGAGGAAGGCCTCGACACGGGCCCGATGCTACTGGAGGGCCGCGTCGCCCTCGGCCCGCGCAGCACCACGCCCGAGCTGCACGATGCCCTCGCTGCCATGGGCGCCGGGCTCATCCTGCGCGCCCTGGACGAGAACCCGCCGGCCGTGCCGCAGCCCGAGGAGGGCGTGACCTATGCGGCCAAGCTCACCAAGGCCGACGGGCTGCTGGACTGGACGCAGCCGGCCGCGGCGCTGGACGCGCGGGTGCGGGCGATGAACCCCTGGCCCGGTGCCTATTTCCCTCACAAGGGCGAGATGCTCCGGGTCCTGGCCGCCGAGCCCGCTCCTGGCTCGGGCCAACCGGGCGAGGTGCTTGCCGGCCCGCCTTTGACCGTCGCCTGCGGCGAGGGCGCGCTGCGCCTCACCCGGCTGCAGCGCCCGGGCCGTGGCGCGATGGAGGCCGAAGCCCTGCTGCGCGGCTATTCCCTGCCGGCCGGCACGCGGCTCGGCTGATGCCGGGCCGCGATTCATCCCGTCGCGCGGCGGGGCTCGGCTGATGCCGAGCTATGCCCTCCTCGTCGAATACGATGGCGCGGCCTTCTACGGATGGCAGCGCCAGGCCGCGGGCCCGTCCGTCCAGCAGGCGCTGGAGGAGGCCGCGTCCCGCTTGAACGGCGGGGTGGTTCCGCTCGCCACCGCCTCGGGCCGCACGGATTCCGGCGTCCACGCCGAGGGCCAGGTCGTTCTGATGACGCTCTCGGCCGACTTGCCGCCGGAGCGCCTTCGCGCCGCGCTCGACTTCCATACCCGTCCGCACCGCATCGCCATCCGCGCCGCCGCCCTGGCGCGGGAGGGATGGTCACCGCGCTTCTCCGCGCTCAGGCGGCACTACCGGTACCGGATCCTCGCGCGGCGGGCGAAGCCGGCGCTGGAGGAGGGGCGCGTCTGGCACGTCCCCCTGCCGGTCGATCACGAGGCGATGCACGCCGCGGCGCAGCTTCTGCTGGGCCGGCACGACTTCTCCGCCTATCGCGCGGCCTCCTGCCAGGCGGATTCGCCGCTGCGCACGCTCGACCGGCTGGACGTCCTGCGCCAGGGCGAGGAGATTCACCTCCTCGCCAGCGCGCGGAGCTTCCTTCACCACCAGGTGCGGAATTTCGTGGGCACGCTCTACGAGGTGGGGCTGGGGCGGCAACCCATCGGCTGGCCGCGCGAGGTGCTAGATGGGCGGGACCGGCAGCTGGCCGGGCAGACCGCGCCGCCGCAGGGCCTCTGCTTCCTCCGCGTGGACTTCCCCGAGCCGATCGACTGGCGCGCCTAGCTTGATAAGGCGCTAGAGGCCGGAGATCTTGTCGGTCAGCCCGCCCACGAAAAGGCCGATGGCCAGGTCCATGATGACGAAGAGGGCCGCCACCGGGCCGGGCAGGTTCAGCGCCACGCGCGTCACGAACCATTCCAGCCAGATCGCATAGCCGACCGCGACGAGGCCGAGCGCGTTCGACACCCAGGTGGGAAGACCCAGCAGGCTCGGCACCAGGAGCACCAGCAGCAGCGCGTATTGGACGAGGCTCGTCCAGTTCCAGGCGGCGATGAAGCGTGGCCAGTCGGCACCGCGCTGCGCGCGCTGCGCCAGCATCAGCGAGGCCAGCGCGAAGCCGACCCAGCCCAGGCTGTAGCCCACCAGCTCGGCGGCCAGGGCCACGGCCTCGCCATTCGGCGGCACGGCCTGCGTCGACCACCCGTAGAGGCGGATGATCAGCAGCACGGGCAGGCAGATCAGCGCCGCCAAGAAGGAATGGCGGGCGCCCTCCATGCCGGAGGGCACCAGCGCCAGGCCGACCTCCCGGCCCCGGGCGAGAAGAAGCGCCGCGGCGAGACCGTTGGCGACGCTGGGCGGATTCAGCTCAGACACTCCTCGATCACGATCCGGTACAGCCCCGCCAGGGTCCGCAATTCCGCGACCGGCGCGGATTCGTCGCGCTGGTGCAGCGTGGCGCCCACCGCGCCGAGCTCCGCCACCGGGCAGTAATGCGTGATGAAGCGCGCATCGGAGGTGCCGCCGCCGGTGTCGAGCTTCGCTTCCAGCCCCGTGCCGCGCCGGACGGCGCGCTGCAACGCTTCGACGAAGGGGCCGGGCTGGGTGAGGAAGCTCTCGCCGGACACCGTGACCCGGAGCTCGTGCTCCGGCGCATGCTCGGCCAGCACGGCGCGGATACGGTCCGTGAGCGCGCTGGAATGATGGTGGTCGTTGAAGCGGATGTTCAGGAAGGCCTTGGCCTCGGCCGGGATCACGTTGGTGGCGGTGTTGTCCACCTGGATGCCGGTGACCTGCAGCGTCGAGGCCTCGAAGAATTGCGAGCCCTGGTCCAGCGGCTCAGAAGTCAGCGCGTTCAGCACGCGGATCAGCCGGTGCACGGGATTGTCGGCCAGCTGCGGATAGGCGCTGTGGCCCTGCCGCCCCTTCACCGTGAGGAAGGCATTCATGCTGCCGCGGCGGCCGACCTTGATCGTGTCGCCGAGCTGCTTCTTCGAAGTGGGCTCGCCGACGACGCACATGTCGGGCGTGTGGCCGTTCTCCGCCATCCATTCCAGGACGCGGCGCGTGCCGTCCACGCTCGGTCCCTCCTCATCGCCCGTGATGAGCAGCGAGATGGAGCCGCGATGGTCCGGATTGGCGGCGATGAAGTCGGACAGCCCCGCCACGAAGGCGGCGATGCCACCCTTCATGTCGCAGGCGCCGCGGCCGTAGAGCACGCCGTCCTTGATGACCGCCGCGAAGGGGTTGTCCTTCCAGGCGGCCTCGTCGCCGGGCGGCACGACATCCGTGTGCCCGGCGTAGCAGAGATGCGGGCCTTCCGTGCCGCGGCGGGCGAAGAGGTTGTCCACCTCTCCGTACTTGAGCCGCGTGCAGCGGAAGCCGAGCGGCGCAAGCGCCGTCTCCATGGTCGCGAGCGCGCCGCCGTCGGCCGGCGTCACGCTGCGGCAGCGGATGAGCGCCTGCGCCAGCGGGATCGGGTCGGCCGGTTCTTCCGGCAGGTTGCCGCGCAAGGGCTTAGTCGCGCAGCAGGTCGTTGATCGAGGTCTTGGCGCGCGTCTGCGCATCGACCCGCTTCACGATCACGGCGCAGTAGAGGCTCGGGCCCGGCGTGCCGTCCGGCAGCGGCTTGCCCGGCAGGTTGCCCGGCACGACGACCGAATAGGACGGCACGCGGCCGACGAAGATCTCGCCCGTGTTGCGGTCGATGATCTTGGTCGTGGCCGAGAGGAACACGCCCATGGAGAGCACCGAGCCCTGCTCGACGATCACGCCCTCGACCACCTCGGAACGCGCGCCGATGAAGCAGTCGTCCTCGATGATGACGGGGTTGGCCTGCAGCGGCTCCAGCACGCCGCCGATGCCCACGCCGCCCGAGAGGTGCACGTTCTTGCCGATCTGCGCGCAGGACCCGACGGTCGCCCAGGTGTCGACCATCGTATTGGCGCCGACATGGGCGCCGAGATTCACGAAGCTCGGCATCAGCACCACGTTCGGCGCGATATAGGCGGAGCGGCGGGCGATGGCGCCCGGCACGGCGCGGAAGCCGGCTTCCTTCCAGCGGTTCGGGCCCCAGCCTTCCCACTTCAGCGGCACCTTGTCATAGGCGCCGGCGGAGGTGTCCATCGGCGCGGAATCGGTGAGGCGGAAGGAGAGCAGCACCGCCTGCTTCAGCCACTGGTTGACCTCCCAGCCATTGGCGCCGGGCGCGGCCACGCGGGCCTTGCCGCTGTCCAGCAGCTCCAGCGCGGCCTCGACCGCCTCGCGGGGCGCGCCCTGCGTGGTGGCGGAGAGCGTGTCGCGCTTCTCCCAGAGGGACTCGATGGTGGATTGCAGGCTGGCAGACATGACGGCTCCTCGAATGGCGCCAAGAGGCTTCGCAGCGAGGCGCCGGGGAGTCAATCAGGCCAGACGCGAACTCAGTGCCCAGGGGCCTCGAGGACCGAGGAGTGAATCCAGCCGATGGCGTTGCCGTCGCGCCCCACCTGGTACCAGCCGCCGGGTGCCTCGGCGATCACGTCCAGCGTGGTGGAGGGCGGAAGGACGCCGATGACCTCGCCCCCCACCGGGTTGCTGCGGAGGTTGGCGCCGGTGCGGGCCCAGGTGACGACGGTGCTGCGCGAGGCGGGCAGGCTTCCCGCCTGCAGGGGCGTTGGCGGCGCCGCCGGCGCGGCCGGCTGCGCGGCGGGATCCGGCACGGGCCCTGGCGACACGGCGGGCGGCGGCGCCGCGATGGGATCGGATGCGCCGGTGATCGGCAAGGGCGGATAGCTGCGCGCCATGGCGCGGTTCGTCAACGGCCCGCCGCCGTCGAAGCAGCGATCCACCATCTCGAGGAAGACCCGCGTGGCCTCCGGCCCCGTGGCGCCGAGCGTGAAGTTGGTGACGCGCGCGCCCTCCCCCTGGAAGGAGACGACCGCGACGAAGGGGATATAGGGATCGCCCGCCCCGCCGCTGGAGCGGCCGCAGACGGCCACCGTATCGGCCAACGCCTGGGAGAAGACCTGCATGCCCCGCAGCTGCGTCTCCTGGCCTCGCAGCCTTTCCCGCAGCGCCGCGGTGGCGGCATCGCGGGCCGACGATTGCTGCGTGGCGGAGGCCGGCGCGGAGGCCGGGGTCTCCTTCTTCTCGTCGCAAGCGCCGAGGAGAAGGAGCGGGAGAAGGAAGGCCAGGGATGCTCTCACGGCGAAAGGATACCGCCCTTCGCCGTGCCCCGCATACCCTGGAGTGAAACCGGGCGCCCTTACTTCTTGGCGCCCGCGCCCTGCGCGCGCAGGTCGGAGATGGTCGCGCGGTTGGTCACCTGCTCAGGGTTGGTCCGGATCTCGATGATCGCCGGCTTGCCGCTCGCCACCGCCCGCTTGTAGGCCGGCACCAGCTCCTCGGTCGTCTCGACCAATTCGCCATGGCCGCCGAAGGCCTGGATGAAGAGCGAAAAGTCCGGGTTGGTCAGCAGCGTGCCGCTGACACGCTCGGGATAGACGCGCTCCTGGTACATGCGGATCGTGCCGTACATGGAGTTGTTGAAGACGAGGATGATCGGCGCGACGCCGTGGTGGAAGGCGGTCGCGATCTCCTGGCCGGTCATCATGAAGCCGCCGTCGCCGACGAAGCAGATCACCTGGCGATCAGGGAAGGAGATGGCCGCGCCGATCGCCGCCGGCACGCCGTAGCCCATGGCGCCGTTCGTCGGGCCGAGGAAATCCTGGCCCTCCTTCACGTGCATGAAGCGGGTCGGCCAGGTGGCGAAGTTGCCGGCGTCGGTCGCGAAGATCGCGTCCTTCGGAAGCTCCTTCTCCAGCGCCTGCAGCGCCTTGGCGAGGTTGATCTTGCCTTCGTAGTTCGGTGCCTCGGCCTGCTCCTCGCGCGCGGCGCGGACCTGCTTGCGCCAGGCGCCCCACTTCGGCTTCTTCACCTTCTCGCCCTTGAGCGCGAGGGCGAAGGCATTGAGGTCCGAGGTGATGCCGAGTGCGGGGCGATAGACGCGGCCGATCTCGGCCTGGTCCGGATAGACCTGCACCAGCGGCGTCGCGCCCGCCATGTCCAGCAGCGTGTAGCCCTGGCTCACCGGCTCGCCCATGCGGGTGCCAAAGGCGAGGATAAGGTCGGCCTCCTTCGCGGCGGCCACCAGCTTGCCATCCGCGCCGACACCGAGGTCGCCCGCGAAGTGCTTGGACGTACCGTCGAAGAGACCCTGGCGGCGGAAGGAGACGGCGGTCGGGATGTCGTTCGCCACCACGAAGTCGCGGATGGCGTTGCGGCCTTCCTCGGTCCAGCGGCTGCCGCCGATGATGGCCAGCGGGCGCTCGGCCTTGGCGAGCAGCTCCATCATCCGGGGAATCGCGTCCGGCGCGGGGTGGGCCGGCAGCACATCGGCCGGGCCGATATCGGGCACGGAGACGAGGTCCTTCTGCATCTCCTCGGAGATGGCGACGACCACCGGGCCCGGACGGCCGCTGACGGCCACGTCGAAGGCATGGGCCATGATCTCGGGGATGCGGTCCGCATCGTCGATCTGCGTCACCCACTTGGCGAGGGGCGCGAACATCTTGCGGTAGTCGACCTCCTGGAAGGTCTCGCGGTCCGTCTCGATGACAGGAATCTGGCCGACCAGAAGGATCAGCGGCGTGCTGTCCTGCATGGCGACATGCACGCCGATCGAGGCATGGCAGGCGCCGGGGCCACGCGTGACGATGGCGACGCCCGGCTTGCCGGTCAGCTTGCCATGGGCTTCGGCCATATGGACGGCGCCGGCCTCGAAGCGGCAGGTGATGAGCTCGATGCGGTTGCGGACGGAATAGAGCCCGTCCAGCAGGTCGAGATAGCTCTCTCCCGGCACGGCGAAGACATGCGTGGCACCCTGCGCCACCAGTGCATCGGCCAGCAGCTTACCGCCGCTACGCTCGGTGACGGACTTACCCTGCTTCGACGACTTCGCCATGCAACACTTTCCCCCGGGGACAGAAACGCCGGGAAGCTAGACCGGGTTAACCGGCACGTCACTTCCACCCCCCGCGAGAACGTTCACCTGTTTGTTACGTTACGAGATTTGCACGTCACCACCGGACCGTCTATTTGCGAATAATTCTCAACGAGGCCCCATGACCCCGTCCAAGTCCGGTACGATCAGGCCGCCGCTCGCAGGGGGCCGGCGCTCCTTCTGGCTGAAGCATCTGCACCAGTGGCACTGGATCAGCTCGGCGATCTGCCTGATCGGCATGCTGCTTTTCGCCGCCACCGGCATCACCCTGAACCATGCGGGCCAGATCGAGGCCTCGCCGCGCACGACCTCGCGGACGGCGACTGTGCCTGCCGCGCTGCTGGAGGCGCTGCCCCCCACCCGGGGCGAGGTGAAGGCCCCCCTTCCCCCCGCGCTGCGCGACTGGATCGCCCAGGAGTTCCGCATCACCGCCGGCGAGCGCGTAGCGGACTGGTCGGCCGACGAGATTTATCTGGGCCTGCCGCGCCCCGGCGGCGACGGCTGGATCACCATCGACCGCACCACCGGCGAGGCGCAGCACGAGGTGACGACCCGCGGCTGGGTCTCCTACCTCAACGACCTGCACAAGGGCCGCAACGCCGGCGCGGCCTGGAGCCTGTTCATCGACGTCTTCGCCGTCGCCTGCTTCGTCTTCTGCCTCACGGGCCTGTTCCTGCTGCACCTGCATGCAGGCAACCGCGCGGCCACCTGGCCCATGGTCGGACTCGGCCTCGCCATCCCCGTGATCCTGATCATCCTGTTCATCCATTGAGAGGTTCCATGCGTTTCCTCCCCTCCCTCGCCATCGGCGCCGCGGTGCTGCCTGCCGCCGCCGGCGCCGCCGAGCTGAACGTGACGATCGAGATCCCGACGCTGACGGTGGCGGAGTACCATCGCCCCTACGTGGCGCTCTGGGTCGAGCGGGCGGACCAGTCGGCCGCCGCCAACCTCGCCGTCTGGTACGCCACGCGCCTGCGCGACAACGAGGGCGAGAAGTGGCTCAAGGACATGCGGCAATGGTGGCGCCGCACGGGCCGCGAGCTGCGCATGCCCATCGACGGCGTGACCGGCCCCACGCGTGCGCCCGGCCGCCACGTGCTGCGCTTCGACGCGAACAGCGGTCCGCTCGCGAACCTGCCGGCCGGCCAGTACAATCTGGTCGTCGAGGCGGCGCGCGAGGTCGGCGGCCGCGAGCTGCTGCGCGTGCCCTTCCAGTGGCCGCCGACCGCGCCGCACACCGCCGCCGCCCAGGGCTCGACCGAGCTCGGCGCCTTCTCCGTCTCCGCCCAACCCTGAAGAAGAAAGGTCCGTCGATCATGACCCGCCTCGCCCTTCGCCGCCTCCTCCTCGCCACCGCCCTGGCGCTGCCGCTGGGCAGTGCCCTCACCGGACAGGCGCTGGCGCACCGCACCTGGATGCTGCCCTCGGCCACCGTCCTCTCGGGCGAGGACCCCTGGGTGACGGTCGACGCCGCCATCTCCAACGACCTCTTCTACTTCGAGTTCTTCCCGATGCCGCTGGACGGGCTGACCATCACGGCGCCGGACGGCAGCCAGGTGGCCGCCCAGAACCAGTCGCGCAGCCGCTTTCGCAGCAGCTTCGACTTCCAGCTGACGCAGCCCGGCACCTACCGCGCCGCGGTCACCGGGGACGGCCTCTCCGCCAATTGGCGCGAGGGCGGCCAGCCTCGCCGCTGGCGCGGCACGCGCGAGGCCTTCGCCCGCGAGGTGCCCCAGAACGCCGAGAACCTGCGCGTCACGCTCGGCGTGCGGCGCGTTGAGTTCTTCGTCACCCGCGGCGCGCCGAACGACCGCGCGCTCCAGCCCTCGAACGAGGGGCTGGAGATGGTCCCCGTCACGCATCCGAACGACCTCGTGGCCGGCGAGCCCGCGCGCTTCCGCCTGCTCCTCGATGGCCGCCCCGCGAGCAACGTGACCGTCGAGATCGTCCCGGGCGGCAACCGCTATCGCGACGCCGTGAACGACCAGAAGGTGACGACCGGCGCCGACGGGCTTTTCGAGGTCCGCTGGGGCGGCCCGGGCATGCATTGGATCGGCGCCTCGGTCCGCGACGACCGCTCAGGCATCCAGGGCGTGCAGCGCAACGCCTCCTACGTGGCGACGCTCGAGGTCCTTCCCTGAGCCGGATCCTCGTTCCGGAGCTCACGGCGCCGCTCGCACCTCCCAGGCCGGGTGAGGTGCGGACGCTCGGCGGCGCCACCATGGGGACGACCTGGTCGGTGCGCTATGCGGGCCAGGCGGAGCCCGCCTCGCTCCGTCCCGGCATCGAGGCCCGGCTGGAGCGTGTCATCGCGCAGATGAGCGGTTGGCAGGCGCATTCGGACCTGTGCCGCTTCAACGCGGCGCCGGCAGGCTCCCGCCACCGCCTACCCGCGGAATTCGCCACCGTCCTTGCCTGCGCGCTGGAGATGGCCGAGCTGAGCGGGGGCGCCTTCGACCCCAGCATGGCGCCGCTGGTCGATCTCTGGGGCTTCGGGCCCGTTCCCGCCGCGAAGCCGATACCCGAGGCCGACGAGGTCGCGGCCGCGCTCGCTGACGTGGGCTGGCGCCGGCTGCGCCTGGAGGAAGGCTGCCTCGACCAGCAGGGCGTCACGCGCCTCGACTTCTCCGGCATCGCCAAGGGCTATGCGGTGGACCTCGTCGCCGAATACCTGGCCTCGATCGGCCTCGTCTCCTTCCTCGTGGAGATCGGCGGCGAGCTGCGCGGCCAGGGCATGAAGCCGGACGGCTCGCCCTGGTGGGTCGCGCTGGAGGCGGTGCCCGGCGCCGTGCGGACGGAGGAGGATTTCCTTCTGGCCCTGCACGGCCTCTCGGTCGCCACCTCGGGCGACTACCGGCGTTTCTTCGAGCAGGACGGTCATCGCTACGGCCACACGCTGGACCCGCGGACCGGCTGGCCGGTGGCCAACAGCCTCGCCTCCGTCACCGTGCTGCATCCGAGCTGCATGCGGGCCGATGCCTGGGCTACCGCGCTTTTCGTGCTCGGCCCGCAGGCGGGGCTGGAGCTCGCCACGCGCCACGGCATCGGCGCGCTGCTGGTCTCGCGCGAGGAAGGGCGCCTCGTCGAGCACATGTCCCCCGCCTTCGCCTCCATGCTGGACTGAGCCTTGTCACCCGAGACCGAACGCTACCTGACCGCCGCGGCGGTGCTGCTGACCTATGCCGCCTTCTGCGGCCTCGTGCTGTGGCGCCGGCGCCGGAAACACTCGCTCGCGCCCATCGGCGGCAAGACGGGCAACGATCCCGTCCTGGTCGCCTATGCGAGCCAGACCGGCTTCGCGGAAGAGGTCGCGCGCCGCAGCGCGGAGGCCCTGCAGGAAGGCGGCGTGCCGGCGCGCCTCGCGCCCCTGGAGGCGCTGGATGGTCCGGCCCTGGCCAAGGCGGGGCGCGCCGTCTTCGTCATCAGCACCACCGGCGAGGGTGACGCGCCGGACCACGCGACCCGCTTCGTGCGGCGCGTGATGGGGGAAAGGGCAGCGCTGGAGAAGCTGGACTACGGGCTGCTCGCGCTCGGCGACAGCTCCTATGCGCGCTACTGCGCCTTCGGCCGCCAGCTCGATGCCTGGCTGCAGACCCAGGGCGCCACCCCGCTCTTCGACCGCATCGAGGTGGATGACGGCGACGGCGGCGCGCTGCGGCACTGGCAGTATCATCTCGGCAAGCTCACCGGCGGCCCGGCGGCGCCCGACTGGGCACCGGCCCGCTTCGCCGAATGGCGGCTGGTCGAGCGGCACCTGCTCAACCCCGGTAGTCCCGGCGGCCCGGCCTATCACCTCGTGCTGGAACCCACGGAGGGCGGCGCGGAATGGCAGGCCGGCGATATCGCGGAGATCGGCCCCCGCAACGCCCGCGCAGCGCTCGACCGCTTCCCGCCCTATTTCACCGAGGCCCTGCGCGACCGGATGCTGCCGGACGACCCCGCCGAGCTCGCCGGCGCCTCGCCCGAGCAGGCGCGGGAGCGGCTCAAGCCCCTGCCCCACCGCGAATACTCCATCGCCTCGATCCCGGCGGATGGCCGGCTGGAACTGGTGGTGCGCCAGGCGCGGCATCCGGATGGGCGGCTGGGCATCGGCTCCGGCTGGCTGACGGAATACGCGCCGATCGGAAGCCCCATCGCGCTCCGCGTCCGCAGCAACCGAAGCTTCCATGGCCCCGACGGCGGCAGGCCCATGATCCTGATCGGCAACGGCACGGGCATCGCCGGGCTGCGGGCGCATCTGCGGGCCAGGGCGGCAGGCGGGCGCAAGGACAACTGGCTCGTCTTCGGCGAGCGCACCCGCGCGCAGGACTACCTGTTCCGCGGGGAGATCGAGGCATGGGCCGCCAAGGGCATCCTGGCACGGCTGGACCTCGCCTTCTCCCGTGACCAGGAGCGGCGCCTCTACGTTCAGGACCGGCTGCGCGAGGCGGCCGACACGCTGCGCGAATGGGTCGCGAAGGGCGCCGCCATTTATGTCTGCGGCAGCCTCGAGGGCATGGCGGCGGGGGTGCATGCGGCCCTGCTGGAGGCCCTCGGCCAGGAGGAGCTGGAACGCCTGGCCGAGGACGGGCGCTACCGCCGCGACGTGTACTGAGCGCGGGCCGGGACTATCCCGTCAGCGCCCGGCCGCCTTGTCCCGGGTCCGCTGCTCCATCTCGATGATGTCGGGCGTCAGGGCCTCGCCGAAATCCGCCATCTCGAAGATCGGCCGGATCTCGATCTCGCTCGGCCCCGGCATGGGATTGGGGCATCGCTTCACCCAGGCCACGGCCTCCTCCATGTCCTTGACCTGCCAGATCCAGAAGCCGGCCACCAGTTCGCGCGTGGCCGGAAAGGGGCCATCGGCCACGGTACGGCGGGCCCCGTCGAAGCCCACGCGCTTGCCTTTCGAGGAGGGTTGGAGCCCTTCCGCCGCCTGGAGGATGCCGGCCTCCGCCAGGGCCTCGTTGAACCTTCCCATCTCCTGCATCAGCTCGGTCGAGGGCATCTGGCCCGTTTCGCTGTCGGACGTGGCCTTCACCAGCACCATCACACGCATCGCATCCTCCTTGACGCGGTTCGGGGCTTTCCAGCCCTCCCCCCAAGGACGTTCGGCGGCCACGTCATCCGACAGGCCTTGAGGCGCCGTTTGCGGGAGGCAGGGTTGCGCCATGCGAGGCAACCTCCGCGGCCTTCGGCCATTTAGCTCCCGACCATGAACACCCGATCCATGCCCGCGCCACGGCCATCTCTCGGTTCCGGCGGCATCGCGGCGGCCCCAGGAGTATGAAAGCCATCGATCCGCGTTTTCACGGCGTTCTCGGCGCCCTTCTGATCCTGGGCGGCACCGCTGCGGCCCAGACCTCGCCCATTCCCCCGTTGGGCGTGCCCAGCAACGAGCCGCAGATCCCCGATCCGCGCGGCACTTTCTCCTTCATGCTGGACAACGATCTCTTCGCCGGCACGGACAAGAACTACACCAGCGGCTTCCAGTTCGACTGGCGCTCGCCCTCCTACGACCCGCCGCCGTGGCTTTCCGCCATCACCGGGCGCATGAGCCTCATCTTCCCCCAGGGCGGGACGCAGCGCTGGGGCCTGTCGCTCGGCCAGAACATCTTCACGCCCGAGGACACCGCCCGCCGGAACCCCGACCCGCTGGACCGCCCTTATGCGGGCTGGCTGTTCGGTGCCATCTCGCTGGCCTCCTACACGCCCACCTCCTACGGCAGCATCGAGCTGCAGATGGGCATCGTCGGCCCCGGCGCGCTGGGCGAGCAGTTCCAGAACGGCGTGCACCGCATCCGCGGCTTCGACCTGGCCGAGGGCTGGAGCCATCAGCTGAAGGACGAGTTCGGCTTCAACGTGATCGCCGGCCGGCAATGGCGCTGGAACTACGAGACCGGCATCGAAGGCCTGCAATACGGCTTCGTTCCCAGCCTCACGGCGAGCCTCGGCAACGTCTACACCTATGCCAGCGCGGGCATGATGATCCGGCTCGGCAGCAATCTGGGCGCCGATTTCGGGCCGCCGCGCACCCGCCCCGCGCAATCGGGCTCGGCCTTCTTCCAGCCCCAGGGCGACGGTTTCGGCTGGTATGTCTTCGCGGGCGTCGAAGGTCGTGCGGTCGCGCGCAACATCTTCCTCGACGGCAATACCTGGCGCGACGGGCCGCGCGTGGATCGCGAGCCGCTGGTGGGCGATATGAGCGCCGGCGTCGCGGTCATGTTCCGCCGTGCGCGGCTGACGGCGACCTACACGATCCGCAGCCGCGAGTTCGAGACGCAGCACGGCAACTCGCAATACGGCTCGATCGCGGTCGCCTTCCGCTTCTGAGGCGCTGGAGCATCACCCGATCAGATGGAGCCATCTGGTCGGGCAGAGACGCCAAAAAGACCGAACGCTAGGCCCCGTCGCCCACCAGCACGCAGCGTGCCTGGCGGCCCGGAACGGGCGAGGTCAGCGGCGGCACGCGCTGCAGGCAGTCCTCGCGCACATGGGGGCACCGCGGCGAGAAGGCGCAGTCCGTCGGCGCCATCTCCAGCGTCGGCGGCGCGCCGGGGATGGTGGTCAAACGCTGGCCGCGCAGGCCCGCATGCACCGTGGCGCCCAGCAGGCCCTGCGCATAGGGATGCAGCGGCCCGGCCATGAGGCCCGCGACGGGCCCCTCCTCCACCACCCGGCCGGCATACATCACGGCCACGCGATCGGCGATCTCCCCGGCGACGCCGAGGTCGTGCGTGACGAAGATCACGCCCATGTCGAGCCGCTCCTGCAATTCGCGCAGCAGCAGCAGGACCTGGATCTGCACCGTGGCGTCGAGCGCCGTGGTCGGCTCGTCCGCCAACAGCAGCTTGGGCCGGCAGGCGAGCGCGACCGCGATCATCGCGCGCTGGCGCAGGCCGCCGGACAGCTCGTGCGGATAGGCGTCGAGGCGCCGTTTGGCCGAGGGGATCTGCACCAGCTCCAGCAGCTCCAGCGCCCGCGCATTGGCGACGCTGCGCGAGGCGCCTTCATGCCGCTGCACCGTCTCGGCGATCTGCCGCCCGATGGTGAAGACGGGATCCAGGGCCGTCATGGGCTCCTGGAACACCATGGCGACGTCGGTCCCGCGGAAGTTCGCGAGCTGCCGCTCGCTCATCGCGTTCACATCCTTGCCCGCGACCTCGATCCCGCCCGAGACGCGGGCGAATTTCGGCAGCAGCTTCATCAGCGCGCGCAGTGTCACCGACTTGCCCGAGCCGCTTTCGCCGAGGATGCAGAGCACCTCGCCGGCGGCCAGATCCAGGTCGACGCCGTTCACCGCATGCACCGTGCGGTCGCGCGTGGCGAAGGTCACCTTGAGGTCGCGTAGCCGCACCAGCGGCGCGGGGTCCGGCTTCAGCACGGCGCTCATGCGACCATCTCCGCCAGCGGCGCCTCGTAGAGCCGACCGGCCAGGGGGTGCCCGCTCCCTGCCGAAGCCATGTGGCAGGCGACGACATGCCCGTCCCCCAGATCGGCCATGATGGGCTTCCGCTCGGCGCAGACCGCATCCGCATAGGGGCATCGCGTGCGGAAACGGCAGCCGGAGGGCGGGTTCACCGGGTTCGGCGGATCGCCGGTCAGCGGCGGCGTGGTGCGGCGCTTCGCCGGGTCCATCGAGGGGCGGCTGTCCAGCAGCGCGCGGGTATAAGGATGGCCCGGCCGGTCGTAGATGGCGCCCACGGGCCCCATCTCCACCACCTCGCCCAGATACATCACCAGCACGCGGTCGCTGATATACTGCACGACGTTGAGGTCGTGGCTGATGAAGACATAGGTCAGGCCGAACTCGGCCTTGAGGTCCAGCAGCAGGTTCAGAACCTGCGCCTCGACCGACTTGTCGAGCGCCGAGACCGGCTCGTCCAGGATCACCAGCTTCGGCCGCAGCGCGAGGGCGCGCGCGATGTTGATGCGCTGCCTCTGCCCGCCCGAAAGCTCATGCGGATAGCGCCGCGCGAAATTCTCGGGTGCGAGGCCGACGGCCGCCAGCAGCTCGCGTGCCCGCTCGATCGCCTCGGAGGCTGAAAGGCCATGGACGCGAGGCGCGAAGGCGATCGTCTCCTCGATGGTCAGGCGCGGGTTCAGCGAGGCGTAGCTGTCCTGGAAGACCATCTGCACCTGGCGACGGTATTCGCGCAGGGTCAGGCCGCCGGCGCTCTCCTCCACGGCGCGGCCCTCGAAGAGCATGGTTCCCGCATCGGGTTCCATGAGCCGCATGAGCAGCCGCGCGGTCGTCGACTTGCCGCAGCCGGATTCCCCCACGATGCCGAGCGTCTCGCCATCGCGGACGTCGAACTCCACCCCATCCACCGCCCGCACGACGGCCAGGGTGCGGCCCAGCAATCCTCCCTTCAACGGGAAATGCTTCTGCAGCCCCCTGATGCTGAGAAGGGGTCGCGCGGTTCGTCCGCTGTCTTCGATCGTCTCCATGCAGGCAGGATAGCCTGAGCTTTCGCGAAGCCGCATCGGGATTTGCGAGCTGAATCGCTCCGGCAACGACCTGCTGCCGGCTTCCTGGGCAGGCTTCGGCGCCTCAAGCCCGCGCGGGCGTCACTCCATGGTCGCGGCCCGACGGGCGCGGCGTGGGATCGCGCTGGCGCAGCCGGCTTTCGGCCAGCTCTCCGGCCGCTTCCAGGATCGGATAGGCCACGGAGGTGAGATGGCCGTGGATGCGCTTGAGGTCCCGGATCATGTCGAGATGGATGGCCGAGGTCTCCAGCGATTCCGCCACACCCTCGCGCAGGCGGGCGAAGTGCTGCTGCGCCGCATCGCGCTCGGCCGCGCGCAGCCCGGACTTGTCGGCGAAGAGCCGTCGCGCCAGGCCGATGTCCCGCGTGGTGAAGACGTTCAGCGAAAGGCGCATGGTCTCCATGATCCGCGCATGGAAGGCGTGCAGCTCGGCGAGGCCATCCGCCGAGAAGGACAGGCCGAGGCGCCCGCGCTTCTCGGCCAGTTCCATCAGATTCTTGTCGAGGATGTCGCCCACATGCTCGAGGTTCATGATGAAGCCGAGGATCTCGACGGCGCGGCCGCTCTCCTCCTCGCTCAGCTCGGCGCGCGAGGTCTGCACGATGTAGAGCTTGATGGCCTCGTGCAGCCGGTCCACCGCATCGTCCGCCTGCTCGACGGCCTTGATGCGCAGCGGATCGCCGGTCTCGATCGCATGCCAGGAATCGCCGAGCATGCTGCTCACACGCTCGCCCAGGCTGATCGCCTCACGCGTGGCGCAGGCCAGCGCCTCGGCCGGATTGTCGAGCACCGAGGGGTCCAGGTGGCGCGGCGCGCCGGCATCGGCGCTCAGCTCGGCATCCGGAATCCAGCGCTCCAGCAGGCGCACGATGACATTGATGAGCGGCAGGCCGACCACCGAGCCGCAAAAGTTGAAGCCGGTATGCGCCATGGCGACCAGCGTCGCAGGATTGGGGAAGACGGTGCTCAGCGCCTCGCCGATCGGATGCGCGAAGGGGATCAGCATCGCCGCCGTGCCGCCGCGGATGAGGAGATGGCCCCAGGCCGCACGCCGGGCGGCCGCATTGGAATGCGCGAGCGACAGCACGGGCGCGATCGCACCACCGGCATTGGCGCCGAGCACCAGCGCCACCGCCAGTTCCGGGCCCACCAACCCAGAACCGGCGAGCGAAAGGGTCAGCATCACGAAGGCCAGGCTGGAATGCAGCATCACCGTCAGGACGGCACCCAGCAGGAAGCCCAGCAGCTTCTCGGCCGCCAGCGTGTGCAGGATCATCGCCATGACCGGGGAGTCGCGCAGCAACGCGATGGCATGGTCCATCTGCGTGAGCGCCAGCAGGATCAACCCGAGGCCGATCGCCAGCCGCGCCGTGCCCTTCCGGCGATCGGTATGGGCCGTGAGGAAGAGCGGCACGCCGACGGCCAGCAGCACCGACCAGAGCCACTTCACATCGAGCGCCAGCAGCTGCGCGGCGAAGCTGGTGCCCAGATCGGCGCCCAGCATCACCGCCAGCGCCGCCGAGGTGGAGACCAGCCCCTGCCCCGCGAAGGCACCGATGATCACGGCCACCGCCGTCGAGGATTGCAGGGCGAAGGCGCCCGCGATGCCGCCGCCGAAAGCATTCATCCGGTGCCGCGCGGCGGAGCCCAGCGCGCGACGCAGCAACGTCCCGTGCGCGCGCAGTACGCCCGTGCGCACCATCCGGACGCCCCAGAGGAGAAGAGCCACGCTTCCCAGCAGCAACAGGAGAATTTCGGAGCCCATGCGCAGTCTCACTGAAACAATTCTGTCATAATGTGAGGCCGGTAGCGCGGATTTTCCAGTTCTTTCGGGCTCGAACCGTTTCGATATCAACCCAATTGAAAGTGCTGGCGGTCCGTCAGGCCTTGGTCGGCACGGCCGCTTGCAGCGCCGTGGGCGCCGAGCCTAGAACACCGGCGAAGGCGGCTGTCGGAAAAGTTGGCGCGAAGCGCAGCGCCGCTGACAGCGCCAATGCGATACGAGGGCGGTAACCGGCTGTCAGGATTGGGCAGCCGGGCTCACAACCGACTGACATAACGAGGGAATGATGCGAGCCATATTCGTCATGATCAAATGCGAAATGGGCCGGGCCTACGGCGTCGCGCGCGAAATGGCCGATACGATCGAGGAGCTTTCGGAGATGCACTCCACCTCCGGTCAGTACGACCTGCTCGGGAAGTTCTACCTCGAGCCCGACCAGGATATCGGCCTCTTCGTCGTGGAGAAGGTGCAGAGCGTGGCCGGCGTGAAGGACACCTACACGCTGCAGACCTTCAATGCCTTCGGCGGCGGGCGCGGCTGACGCGGAACCGCGCCGCAATTCCGTCATGGCGCCGCCGCGGCCGGCACAATTCCGCCCGCACGCGCCTTCAAGACACCCTTTCCCTGCCATCGGCGGGGGGCAGATTGCTCCCAGAGGATGCAAGAAACCCCCTCGCAGGTCCGGCGCCGGAAACGCCGGGCCGATGCTCCCGAAGGAGCCCGACCGATGCGCAAGCTTCTCCCTGTCCTCGCTCTCTCCAGCCTCCTGGGCTTCGCCGCCTGCACCGACCCTTACGGCCGCCCCGATCCGCTGGCGACCGGCCTGCTGGGTGCCGGCATCGGCGCGGCGGCGGGCCTCGCCATCGCCTCCGCCTCGCAGCCCCGCTACCACGGGCCGCGCTATGCCTCCGGCTATGGCTATGGCCGCCCCTCCTACGGCTACGGATACGGCCGCCGCGGCTGGTAGCTGCCGACACCCCATGAAACGACCGAGGGCCCGGACGGCATCCCGTCCGGGCCCTCGCTGCGTCAGCAAGCCGTCATCCGGCCCGCCGCCCTTCCGCCTTCATTCCGCCGCGGCCGGCGCAATTCCGCCGGCAGGCGCCTCGAAGAGACCCTTCTGGCGCCATGGTCGGGGGGCAGATTGTCAATCAGAGGGAAAGGAACCCCTCCGATGCGGTCCTGAAAGCGCCGCACCGCCTGCTCCTGAAGGGAGCCGTGACATGCGCAAGCTTCTGCCCGTTCTCGCCCTGGTCGGCCTCGCGGGGCTCGCCACAACCGCCAATGCCCATGGCTACGGCTATGGTTACGGCTACGCGCCTCCCCCCGCCTATGGCTGGGGCAGCCCGCCGGCCTATGTCTACGCCCCGCCTCCGCCGCCCCCGCCGCCGCGCTACTACGGCTACGGCTGGGGACGTCCGGCCTATGGCTGGGGGCGTCCCGCCTATGGTTACGGCGGCGGCGGTTGGCATCGCCACGGCGGCTGGTGATCAGCTCTGCGTGTAGGGCACCTGGTCCCAGGTCTTGAAGCCCGGGCGCGACGAGATGGCCGGCGCCTTCTCGAGCGCCGCGAGATCCGGCAGCGGGCGCGCGAATTCGGCATCGCCCGCGAAGGCCGCCTCGATCGCCGCCGCCACCTGGAGCAGCAGCACGTCGCCGCCGCGCGGCCCCACGATCTGCAGGCCGAAGGGGAAGCCCTTCTCGTCCACGCCGACCGGGAAGCTCATCGCCGGGTGGCCCGTGAGAGTCACGTAGTAGGACAGGCTCAGCCAGTGGAAGTAGGTCCGCACCGGCTCGCCGTCGATCACCGCGGGGTAGAGCTCCAGCCAGGGGCGCGGGCTCGTGCAGATCGCCGGGCTGACGAGGATCGAGTGCTTCTCGAAAAAGGTCTGGAAGCCGCGATAGATCTGCGTCTGGCGGACCAGCGCATTGGCCTGGTCCTGCAGCGAGTAGCCCAGCGCTTCCTCGACATTCGCATGCAGGTTCGGCCCGCAATCCTGCGGCCGGTTCTTCACCTTCTCGACATGGGCGGTGAGCACGCCGGTCGAGCGCAGGACCTCAAAGGCCTCATCGCCGCCCGTGACGTCGGGATGGGCTTCCTCGGCGCGGGCGAACATCGGCGCCAGCGCCGCCACCACCTTGCGGAAGGCGCGGCGGACAATGGACTCGGTCGGCGCCTGGCCGAAATCCTCGGTGAAGGCGAGCGTGAGCGAGCCCAGATCGGCGGGCGCGATCGGGTGATAGAATTCCGGCCGCTCGCGCATCTTGCGGCCATGGAAGGTGTAGGAGAGCGGATCCACCGCATCGTCGCTCGCCATCGCCGACATCATGAGCGCGAGGTCGGCCGTGGTGCGCGCCATTGGCCCAAGCATCGGCAGCGGCGACCAGCCATGCGGCCGCCGCGAGCTAGGCACCAGGCCCGAGGAAGGGCGGTAGCCGATGATGCCGTTGAAGGCCGCCGGGTTGCGGAGCGAGCCGCCGGTGTCGCTGCCCGAGGCCAGCGGGACCATGTTGGTCGCCAGCGCCACGGCCGAGCCGCCCGACGAGCCGGCCGCGTTGAATTCGGGATTGAAGGCGTTGCCCGTGGCACCCCAGACGAGGTTGCGGCTGTTCGCGCCCAGGCCGAATTCCGGAACATTGGTCTTGCCGACGATGACGCCGCCCTGCGCGCGCAGGTTGGCGACCATGTGCTCGTCCTTCTCGGGCACGTGGTTCGCGAAGATCGGGCTGCCCCAGGTGGTGCGCAGGCCCTTGGTCTCCTCGAGATCCTTGATGCCCAGCGGCAGGCCGTGCAGCAGCGGCAGCGGATCGCCCTTCATGGTGGCGGCATCGGCCGCCTTGGCGGTGGCGCGCGCGGCCTCTTCGTCCATGGCGGTCATCGCGTTCACCGCATGGTTCACCGCGCCGATCCGGCCGAGGCAGGATTCCAGCAGCTCGGTGGCGGAGAGCTTCTTCGAGCCGATGAGGCGGCGGGCCTCGACGGCGGTCAGGTCACAGGGCTCGGTCATCTCGGAATCTCCAGCGTTGGGAGGATCATCCCCGCTTCCGGAGAGCGTGCAACCCGTCGTGCCGGCGATTCAGCTGCCTTCGACCTCCAGGACCATGAACTCCGCGGCGACGAAGGGGTACAGCTCCTCGAGGCTGACGACGCCGTCGCCATTGGTGTCGAAGCTGCGGAAAGTGGCGCCCATTGCGCCTGGGGGAAGCGTCCGGCCGCCCACGAGGAGGATGCCGCCGGGGCGGTCCTCCATACCGAGCAGGCCCAGCGCCGCCGCCACATCGACCGTGAGGAGCGACTCGAATTCCCGCGGCGTCAGGCCGCCGCTCCGGTCCGAATCGGCCGCGTGGAAATCCGCGAGCGCGAAGAGCCAGGCTTCCTCGAAGGTGACGTCGCCATCCTGGTCGAGGTCCCGCATGCCGAGCAGGAGATCGGAAGAAGCCGGGTTGCCGGCCCGGGCCTCGGGCGCCCCGAGCAGCCCGCCGGCGAGAAGCAGTGCCCCGAAAGCCATCGCCCGCATCAGCGTCATGCTCGTCTCCCTCAAGGGCGGCGGAGTGCCGTTCCGATGCGGCCAGACTGTGGGCCGCGCGTTACCCTGGCATGACGGGGCAGGTATCGCGTGGTGAGGAACTGTGACGGGCCTTGACGAAAAACGCCCCGCACGTTGCCGTACGGGGCGTCTTCGACGTCAAGGCGGAAGGGCTCAGTAGCCCAGCGCGCAGCCATCCTTGCGCGGGTCGCTGCCGCCGATGAGCACGCCGCGCGAATGGTCGATGTAGATCGCCTGGCCGCCGCCATGCGGCTTGGAGATCGGCACGCAGCTGTGGCCCAGCGCGTCCAGCTTCGCCACGACCTCGCGGGGGACGCTCGTCTCGACCTGGACCTTGCCGTCCTCGGGGAAGACGCGCGGCGCGTCGAGCGCGGCCTGCGGATCCATGCCGTACTCGAACATGTTAGACAGCAGCAGCGACTGGCCCATCGGCTGGAAATGGCCGCCCATCACGCCGAAGGGCATGACCGCCTTGCCGTCCTTCAGCGCCATGCCGGGGATGATGGTGTGCATCGGCCGCTTGCCCGGCGCGATGCAGTTCGGGTGGCCTTCCTGCAGGCGGAAGCCGAAGCCGCGGTTCTGCAGCATCACGCCCGAGCCCTCGGCCAGGATGCCCGAGCCGTAGCTCTTGAACAGCGAGTTGATGAAGGAGCAGGCGTTGCCGTCCTCGTCCACCACGCAGAGGTAGACGGTGTCCTTGTGCTTGGGCAGCAGCGTGTCCGGCGCCGGCGGCACGACCATCGCATGCGCGTCGAGGATCTGCTTGGCCATGCCGTGCAGGTATTCGTCGGAGAGCAGCGTCTCGGTCGGCACGTCCACGACATTCGGATCGGCGATGAAGGCGTCGCGGTCGCGATAGGCCAGGCGCGCCGCCTCGATGTGGCGGTGGAAGCGCTCGGCCGAGATGGGCTCGCCCGGCGTCTGGAAGGTCTCCAGCATGCCGAGCATCATGAGCGTCACGATGCCCGAGCCGTTCGGCGGGCACTCGTAGATCTCGAGGCCCTTCCAGGCGCGCTTGATGGGCTCGACGAACTCGGCCCCGCGCAGCGCGTTGGCGAAATCCTCCTCGGTATGGACGCCGCCCAGCGCGCGCAGCGTCTTCACGATGTCGGCCGCGACCTCGCCCTCATAGAAGCCGCGGGCGCCCTTGGCGGCGATCGCGCGCAGGGTGCGGCCGAGCGCGGGGAAGCGCATCACGTCGCCGACCTGCGGGGCCGCGCCATCCTTCAGGTAGTGGCGGGCAGCAGCCTCGTTGGCGGCGAGCTTGGAGGCGGCATCCGCCCAGTCCGCCGCCACGCGCGGCGCGACGACGAAGCCTTCTTCCGCGAACTTGATGGCGGGCTGCAGCAGCGCGTCCAGGCCCTTGCGGCCATGCGCGGCGTTCAACGCCTCCCAGGCCGAGATCGCGCCGGGGATGGTGACGACATGGGCGCTGGTGTCGACGAGTTGGTTCACGCCGAGGCTGCGCAGCTTCTCGGGCGTCGAGCCCGCGGCGGCCCGGCCGGAGCCGTTCATCGCATAGACCTTGCCGGTGCCGGCGGGGGCATAGAGGCAGAAGCAGTCGCCGCCGATGCCCGTGCTCTGCGGCTCGATGACGCCCAGCACCGCGACGGCCGCGATGGCGGCGTCCATGGCGTTGCCGCCGGAGCGCAGGATGTCGAGCGCCGCCAGCGTGGCCGCCGGCATGGAGGTCGCGGCCATGCCGCGCATCGACACGACGGGGCTGCGGCCGGGGGTGTGGAAATCGCGGGTGCGATAGTCCTGGAGGAAGCCCGGGCGGCTCGCCAGGGACGAAATGACATTCATGAGACGTACTCCCCACCAACACGCTGGCGAGGCGCCAGGATAGCGGAGATCGCCGCCCGGGCAATCGGTGGCCCCCGCCCTGCCCTCGAGGCCCTGCCTCGCGCCCTGAAAGGCTTGGCGCCACCCGGTGCCATCCGCTATGCCCCGGCCATGGCGGACACCATCACCTATGAAGATTTCGAGCGCGTGGAGATCCGCGTCGGCACCATCGTCGACGCGAAGCCCTTCCCCGAAGCCCGCAAGCCCGCCATCCAGCTCTGGGTGGATTTCGGCGAGGCGCTGGGCGTGAAGACCAGCTCGGCCCAGATCACCGCGCATTATGCGCCTGACAAGCTGATCGGGCGCCAGGTCACGGCCGTGGTCAATTTCCCGCCCCGCCAGATCGGCCCCTTCCGCAGCGAGGTCCTGGTGCTGGGCCTGCCGGACGAGACCGGAGGCATCGTGCTGGTCCGGCCCGACTTCGCGGTGCCCGATGGCGGGCGGCTCCTCTGATGGCCGCGCCGCATTATTTCACGGTCACCTGGGACCAGCTCCATCGCGACAGCAAGGCGCTCGCCTGGCGGCTGCTCGAGCGCGGCCCCTGGAAGGGCGTGGTCGCGATCACCCGCGGCGGCCTCATCCCGGCGGCGATCGTCGCGCGCGAGCTCGAATGCCGCATGATCGAGACGGTCAGCGTCATTACCTATGACGAGGAGGACCGCGGCGAGCCCAAGATGGTGAAGGCCCCCGTCGCGGCCGGCGACGGCACCGGCTGGCTGCTGGTGGACGACCTGGTGGACACGGGCACGACGGCGCGGCTGGTGCGCGGCGTGCTCCCGGGCGCGCATTTCGCGACGATCTACGCCAAGCCCGCCGGCAAGCCGCTGGTGGACACCTTCGTGACCGAGGTCAGCCAGGACACCTGGATCCTCTTCCCCTGGGACACCGAGGTGCAGTTCGTGGCGCCCATCGCCAAGTCCGCGCCGCGCTGACCGCGACTGACGCGACAAAGCGTCGGTTGCCCTGGGCCATCCCTGCTCCTAACGCGCAGCTTCCCTTTCTGATGGAGAGCCTGTCGTGAGCGCCGATCCCCTTCCCTCCGCCGCGCCCCGGCCGGTGGCCGGCCTGCTGGAATCGAGCGCGCTGCGCGTGGTCGCGCGCATGCTGCTGACGGTGCCCTTCTGGACGAGCGGCCTCGCCAAGCTCGCCGATTTCGGCGGCACGACCGCGGAGATGGCGCATTTCGGCCTGAACCCGCCCGCGGTCTTCGCGATCGCAACCATCCTCGTCCAGCTGGGCGGCTCCGCCCTGGTGATCCAGGGGCGGCACGCCTGGCTCGGCGCGGGCGCCCTCGGCCTCTTCACCGCGCTGACGATCCCCCTCGTCCACAACTTCTGGGCGCAGGAGGGCGAGCGGGGGATGCTGGCGATGTTCTTCGCGCTCGAACATATCGGGATGATCGGCGGCCTGATGCTGGCCGCGATCCTCTGCCACCGGCGGGCCTCCTAGGCGGGCGCGCCGGTAAGGGCTGCGTCAGGGAGCCAGGGTCGGGGGCGTCGGCTCCTCGCGCGTGGCCAGCACCTTGTCCACGCGGCGGCCGTCCATATCGACGATCTCGAAGCGCCAGCCGGAATGCACGATCCGGTCGCCCTCCTTCGGCACGCGCTCCAGCAGCGCCAGCATCAGCCCCGCCACGGTGTGGTAGGCGCTGGACTTGGGCGGCGGCTCGAAGCCGAGCAGGCGGTCGTTCAGCTCGTCCATCGCCATCATGCCGTCGAGGAGCATCGAGCCGTCGAAGCGCTCCACGGCCGAGGGCTTCTCGGACTGCGGGGCGGGGCCGAGCTCGCCGACGATCGCCTCCAGCAGGTCGGAGGCGGTCAGCACGCCTTCGAAGCTGCCGTACTCGTCCAGCACCAGCGCGAGCCCCAGCGGATCGGCCCGCAGCCGCTCCAGCGCGGCCAGGGCGGAAAGCCCGTCCGGCATCGCGACGGGCTGACGCAGGACGCTCCCGATATCGAGCGGCGCGCCTTCCAGCATCTGGTCCAGCAGGTCCTTGGCCGCGACCACGCCGAGGACATTGTCCACGCGCCCGTCGGAGACGATGAAGCGCGTGACCGATTCCGCCCGCAGCGCCGCGGCGATGTCCTGCGGGGCCGCGTTGCGGTCGAGCCAGGCGACCTCGGGCCGCGGCGTCATGAGGGCGCGCACCGGCCGGTCCGCGAGGCGCAGGACGCGCTCGATCATCTGGCGCTCGCTGTGGTCCAGCGCGCCGGCATGCACGCCCTCCGCGACGACGGCCTTCACCTCTTCCTCGGTGACGCTCTGGTCGGTCGGCACATGGGCGCCGAAGAGCCGCAGGATGAGCGCCGAGGATTGCGACATGAACCAGATGAAGGGCGAGGTGATCCGGGCCAGCGCCGTCAGCGGCCGCGCCAGCATCGAGGCCACTTTCTCCGGGTTCCGCAGGGCCAGCTGCTTGGGCACCAGCTCGCCCAGGATCAGGTTCACATAGGTGATGGCGAGCACGACCAGGGCGAAGGCGACCTCGTGTCCGAAGCCGGTCAGGAACGGGATCTGGTTCAGCACCTCGCCGACCGGTCCCGCAATGGCCGCACCGCCGAAGACGCCGGCCAGGATGCCGACGAGCGTGATACCGACCTGGACGGTGGGCAGGAAGCGGTGCGGGTTCTCCTGCAGGTCCAGCGCCGCCGAGGCCCCCAGGCTCCCCGCCTTCTCCATGGCGAGGAGGCGCCCCTTCCGGGAGGAAACCACCGCGAGCTCGCTCATGGCGAAAACGCCATTCAGCAATGTGAGAAGCAGCACGAAGAGAATTTGGAGACCGATGTCCATACCTTGCTGCATAGCGCAAATACGGGGCCGAATGAATTGGCGGCGTTAGGGGCAGTTGCCCAAGTTCCGATCAATTAATAATTATTGTGAAAAAATTTGAGACATGTTAGCATTTTGGTAAGAGTTACACGCTCGAGACCCGATCGGAGCGAAGGCCTTGGCCCAGATCCTGCCCTTTCCCCAGACGCCGGAGGAACGCCTCCGCGCCGCCCTCCGCGGCCTCGACATGGCCCTGGCCGCGCAGAAGGAGGCCTTCGCCGACTTCCGGGCGAACCTCTCCGCCCTGGGCGGCGCCGTCTCTGGGCTGAAGGCCAGCCTGCACGATTATCGCGGCGCCCTCGACGACACCGCGCGCGACCTGCGCGCTGCGCAATCCTCGGCCCGCCGCCTCGAGGCGACCGCCGAACGATGGGTCGAAAGCGCGTACTGACGCCGCCGCAGGAAGACCGTCATGTGCGGCAGGTACATCCTCCAGCGCGATCCAGCGAAGCTCGCCGCCTACTACAAGACCAGCGCGCCCACGCCCAATTTCGCCGCCTCCTGGAACCTCGCGCCGACCCAGGACGGCCTAGTGGTGCGACGCCATCCGCAGACCGGCGCCCGGCACCTCGATATCCTGCGCTGGGGCCTCGTGCCGCATTGGGCGCCGGACGCGGCCGGCGGGGCACGGCTGATCAATGCCCGCTCCGAGACCATGACCGAGAAGCGCAGCTTCGCCGACGCCTTCGCGAAACGCCGCTGCCTCGTCCCGATGGACGGCTTCTACGAATGGCAGGGCGAGGGAAAGAAGAAGCAGCCCTTCGCCGCCGCGCTACGTAGCGGCGCGCCCATGTCCGTGGCGGGGCTGTGGGAGGGCTGGAAGCAGCCCGACGGGAACTGGCTGCGCACATATTCGGTCATCACCACCGCCTCGGCCGGGCGCCAGGCACTGATGCACGCGCGCATGCCGGTGATCCTGCCGGCCGAGGCCTGGGGGCGCTGGCTGGGCGACGAGCCGGCAGAGGCCGGGGAGCTGTTGGGGCTGATGCGGCCGGCGGAGGATGCGCTCCTCGCCTTCTGGCCGGTCGGGCCGCGCGTGGGGCGCGTCGCGGAGAATGACGCAGGCCTGCTGGCGTCGGCGGAGGTCGAATTGCCGGAGGAACTGGGAGGCCTGAGCGATCAGCCCCCCGATTGGGTGGGATGATCGTCGGCGGGGGGCGGCGCGAGGAAGTGGAGCGCCGCGCCTTCAATCGTCGCGATGGACCTTTTCCATCTTCTCGTGCCGCTCCTGCGCCTCGATCGAGAGGGTGGCGATGGGGCGGGCTTCCAGGCGGCGCAGGCCGATCGGCTCGAAGGTCTCTTCACAGAAGCCGTAGGAGCCGTTGGCGATGCGCTCGAGCGCCTGGTCGATCTTGCTGATGAGCTTGCGGGCCCGGTCCCGCGTGCGAAGCTCAAGCGCCCGGTCGGTCTCGACGCTGGCGCGGTCGGTGAGGTCCGCCTCGGAGATGCCGCCGGCGGAAAGGGAGTTGAGGGTGACATCCGCCTCGCGAAGCAGATCTGCTCGCCACCTTATAAGCTTCTGGCGGAAGTACTCTTGCTGGAGGGCATTCATGAACTCTTCGTCGTCCGAAGGACGATAGTCGGGCGGAAGAGTGACAACCATGAGCTTTTGCCCTCCCCTCGCGGTGCGGTCGGCCCGGCGCCGCCGCGATCCCCGGGGCGGCCGGACCATATTCAAGTGTCCTCTCCACGCCAAGAGCCGATTTCACGCCAAGTACATGGCGCGCCAGTGATTTCATGCAATCGACGTCAACAAGGCCCCCGCGCGGGGTGGAATCGGCCCGCATCGCCGGGCAGACGGCCCAATTCGATCCTCGCCCGAAGCGATAGGGCCCGCAGGATGTCCCTGAGCGCCGGATCCGTCCCGGATTCGCCCTCGGCCAGGGCCGCAAGCCGGGACAGCCGCCCCGAATCGACGCGGCCTGCCAGCAGGGCGAGCTGGAGCCCCTGGAGCTCCGCCAGCAGCGCCTTGCCCCGGCCGCGCGCCGCCTCGTCTCGCTCAGGGTCGGACATCACCTGCTGCAGCCCGATCAGGCCGGACAGCCCGCCCACGCCGTTGGCCGGGGCTGTCTCGCCCGACGCATCGGCGTCGGGCAGGACGAAACGCCCGGTCGGACGAGGGACCGAGACTCCGCCCTGAATAGCCCCGCGTCCGCGTATCGGCGTCAGCATCCTTCATCCTCCTTGGGCGCGGCGGCTTCTGCCGCCCCCGCCCCGCTGGGCGGCAATCCCGCCCCCTTCCCGGCATGATCTGCCCATTCCGTGGCCCTTCAGCCTGGCATGCCGCTTGCCCTGTCCCTTCCGGGGTCGTCGCGAGCGGCCGGTCATCACGGAGTGCGGCGAGAGTGAGAAAAATTCCTTTCCGGCTCCTGAAGACATTCGCCGCGGCCCTGGTGCTGGTTGCCAATACGGCTCCCATGCAGACCGCCGGGGCCCAGCCGGTGCGCATCAAGGACATCGCCGACGTCGAAGGGGTGCGGGACAATCAGCTCGTGGGCTACGGCCTCGTCGTGGGCTTGCCCGGCACCGGCGACCGGCTGCGCACCACGATCTTCACCCGGCAATCCCTCGTCGGCATGCTGGAGCGCCTGGGCGTCAACACCCGCGACAACGAGGCCCGGCTCGACACGCGCAACGTCGCCGCCGTGATGGTGACGGCGAACCTCCCCGCCTTCGCGCAGCCCGGCAGCCGCATCGATGTCGCGGTCTCCTCGCTGGGCGATGCGCAGAACCTCACCGGCGGAACGCTGCTGGTGACGCCGCTGCTGGGCGCCGATGGCGCGGTCTATGCCGTGGCCCAGGGCGCGGTCGCGACGGGCGCCATCGCCGTGCGCGGCGCCGCCTCTTCGGTCGCGCGCGGCGTGCCGACCTCGGCCCGCATCGCGGCGGGCGGCATCGTCGAGCGCGCCATTCCTTATACCCTCGCCGGCCGGGACCACGTGCGGCTGGCGCTGCGCAACCCGGATTTCACCACCGCCCGGCGCGTCGCCGCCGCCATCAACCGCGGCAATGGCGGGGTGGCGCGCGCGACCGATCCGCGGACCGTCCTGCTCACGCTGGGCGGGCGCGACGCCATGTCCTTCATCGCCGGCATCGAGCAGCTGCGCGTCGAGCCCGACCAGGTCGCCCGCGTGGTCATCGAGGAAGCCTCGGGCACCATCGTCATGGGCGCCAATGTCCGCGTCTCGATGGTGGCCATCGCCCAGGGCAACCTCACCATCCGCATCACCGAGACACCGCAGGTGAGCCAGCCCAACCCGCTGGCCGGCGGCGATACGGTGGTGGTACCCCGCACCCAGATCGAGGTGGAAGACCAGAACGAGCGCCGGATGGGCATCCTGCGCGGCGGCATCACGCTGTCGGAGCTGGTGCGAGGGCTGAACAGCCTCGGCGTCGGGCCGCGCGACCTCATCGCCATCCTCCAGGGCATCCGCGCGGCGGGCTCGCTCCAGGCCGAGCTGGAGGTGCGCTGATGCTCGCCCCCCTCGCCCAGGCCCACGCCACGGCGCCAACGCCCGAGCGCATGCGGGAGGCCGCGCAGCGCTTCGAGGCCCAGGTCTTCGCGCAGCTCCTCCAGCCCGCCTTCGAGAGCCTGGGCCAGGGCGGCTTCGGCGGCGGCGCGGCGGAGGCGCAATGGCGGCCGATGCTCGTCGAAGGCTTCGCCGCCGCGGCCGCGCGCGCCGGGCGCGGCATCGGCCTGCAGAACATGGTGCTGCGGCACATGATCCGCCTTCAGGAACTGTCCTCTTCCAACCAGGAGAACCGCCCATGATGGACGCCGTCATCGCCGCCGGAGAACGCCTCGCCGAGGCGCTCCGCGCGGAGAACGAGGCGCTCGCCGCCCTCGACCTCTCCCGCGCGGCCGCCCTGGCCACGCATAAGATGCAGGCGACCGACGCGCTCGCCGCGGCAACCGTCGCGGCCCGGAGCGCCGGCTCCCGTGCCGGGGGCGAGACCCGTGCCCTGGCTGAGCGGATCGCCCTGGCGCTGGCCGATCTCGGCCGGGAGAACCGCCGGCTGCTGGAAACCGCCATCGACCTCCAGTCGCGCGTGATCGAGACCATCGCCGGCGCGGCCAGGCCGCTTTCCGCGCCCCCCGGCTACGGGCGAAGCGGCGCGCGCCGTCCGCCCCACCGGCCGCCCGCGCTCGCCACCGCGACACGGGCCTGACATCGGGCCGCGCTTGCGGCATAACCGCCGCGAATGCATGGCGCGCAGGACACCGAATGGCAGGCGCTCCTCACGGGGTGCCGGGAGGGCGCGGGCGCGCTGGCCACGCTGTTCTCGCCCTTCCTGACCCCGCCCGCCACGCCGGATGGCTGCCTCGTGATCGGTCGCCTCGCGCAGACGCTGGACGGGCGGATCGCGACCCATCTCGGCCATAGCCAATGGATCGGCGGGCCCGGTGACCTGCGGCACACGCATCGGCTGCGCGCGCTCTGCGATGCCGTGGTGGTGGGCGCCGGCACGGTGCGCGCCGACGATCCCCGCCTCACGACGCGGCTGGTGGAAGGGCCCTCGCCCGTGCGCGTGGTGATCGATCCGCGGCGGCGCCTGGGCGTGGATTACAGCCTCTTCCGCGAAGGGCCGCCGACCCTGCTGGTCACCGCCTGCGACGGGCCGGCGACGCATGGGACCGCCGACACGCTCCGCATCGGGCACGATGCCGCAGGCGAACTGGACCTCGCCTCCCTGCTCCGCGCCCTCGCCGCCCGCGGGCTGAGAAAGATCTTCGTGGAGGGCGGCGGGCAGACCGTCTCGCGCTTCCTCGTCGCCGGCTGCCTGGACCGCCTGCACGTCACGGTCGCGCCCATGATCCTCGGCTCCGGCCGGCCGGCCTTCGACCTGCCCGAAGTCGCCCGCATCTCCGAGGGGATGCGCTTCTCCTGGACCTGCCATCCCATCGAGCCCGACATGCTTTTCGACATCGCCATCGATCGCCGCGCCGCATGACCGACCGCCGCGCCAGCATGGCCAGGGCGCTCTGGCACATCGCCCCCGGCAGCTGCGAGCTGCGCGAGGAGCGCCTGCCGCTACCCGGTAAGGACGAGCTGCTGGTCCGCTCGCTGGCCTCCGGCATCTCGCGCGGCACGGAGCGGCTGGTGCATCACGGGCGGGTGCCGCCCTCCCAGCACGCGGTCATGCGCTGCCCGCTGCAGTCCGGGGAGTTCTCCTTCCCGCTGAAATACGGATACCAGTCGGTCGGCGTGGTGGAGGAAGGGCCGGCCGATTGGATCGGGCGGCGCGTCTTCGTGCTGCATCCCCACCAGTCGCGCTTCCTCGCGCCCATCGGGCTTTGCGCGCCCATTCCCGACGCGATTCCGGACCGCCGCGCCGTGCTCGCCGCCAATATGGAAACGGCGCTGAACGCCATGTGGGACGCGGTGCCGCGCCTGGGCGAGCGTGCGATGGTGGTCGGTGCCGGCGTGGTGGGCCTGCTCTGCACCTATCTGCTCGCGCGCATCCCCGGCGTCACGGTCTCCGTCGTGGATCGCGACCCGGCCCGCGCCGCCCTGGCGCGCTCGCTCGGCGCGGAGTTCTTCACGCCCGACGCGGCACCCGGCGAGCAGGAGCTCATTATCCATGCCAGCGCCAGCGAGGCCGGGCTGCGCCTGGCGCTCGAGCGCGCGGGCTTCGAGGCGCGTATCCTGGAGGCGAGCTGGTTCGGCGATGCCGAGCCTTCCCTGCCCCTCGGCGCGGCCTTTCACCAGAAGCGGCTGCAGCTGATCTCCACCCAGGTCGGCAGCGTCGCCCCCGCGATGCGCGGCCGCCGCGCCTATGCCGACC
Source organism: Roseococcus pinisoli (assembly GCF_018413645.1). Lineage (GTDB taxonomy): Bacteria > Pseudomonadota > Alphaproteobacteria > Acetobacterales > Acetobacteraceae > Roseococcus > Roseococcus pinisoli. The sequence goes on along the minus strand of NZ_JAHCDA010000002.1, from coordinate 94,970 downwards.
GCTTGGCCCTTGCCCTCTCGCTGCTGGACGATCAGCGGCTGGACGGGCTGGTCGGCCCCGCCGTGCCATTCTCGGAGCTGCCATCTTCCATGCCCGGGTTGCTGGACCCGCCGGCTGGCGCGCCGCAGCCGCTCTGCCCCATCATCCTCTACGACTAGCCCAGGCACTGATGACCGAAGCGCCGGAGGCGTGCAGGTCTGATTCGGCCACCCAAAAGCAAGGACCCTTCCCTCATGTTCAGCCTGACGGTCGTCGATCACATCATGGTCGCGCATTCCTTCCGCGGTGCGGAGTTCGGCCCGGCCCAGCGGCTGCACGGCGCGACCTTCGTGGTGGAGGCGGAATTCCGCGCGCCGAAGCTGGATGACCTGCATCTGCTGATCGACATCGGCCTCGCGAAGGACGAGCTGCGGAAGATCCTGGCCGCGCTGGACTACCGGAACCTCGATGAGGAACCCGCCTTCGCCGGCAAGAACACGACGACCGAGTTCCTCTGCCTGCACATCCACGGCCTGCTGGCCGCAGCCTGCCGCGACGGGCGGATGGGGCCCGGCGGCCATGGCGTGACCGGCCTCAAGGTGCTGCTGCGCGAGAGCCACGTGGCCTGGGCCGCCTTCGAAGGCCCTGTCGAATGAAGATCGCGCTCTTCGTTCCGGCCCCCTTCGAGACCGTCTCCGGCGGCTATCTCTATGACCGCCGGTTGGTCGAAGGGCTTCGCGCCCTGGGCCATGACGTACGCGTCGTGGAGCTCGCGGGCCGCTTCCCCATGCCGGACGCGGCGACGGAAGCCGCCGCCCGCGCGGCTTTCCAGGGCCTCGACGGCGAGGAGGTCGCGCTGATCGACGGGCTCGCCCTGCCCGCCTTCGCCGGCCTCGAGCAGGAGCTGGCCGATCGCCACGCCGTCGGCCTCATCCACCACCCGACCTCGATCGAGCCCGGCCCCGACCAGGAGGCGCTGGCCGCCCGTGAGCGCGCGCTCTTCGCTGCCTGCGGCAGGCTGGTCGTGACCTCCGGCTATACCGCGAGGGGCCTTCCCCAGCTCGGCGCCGATCCGACCCGGATCGGCATCGTGGAGCCGGGCACGGACCCGGCGCCGCGCGCCACGGGCTCGGGCGGCCCTGGCACGCGGATCCTCTCGGTCGGCTCGCTCATCCCGCGCAAGGGGCATGACGTGCTGCTGCGCGCGCTCGGCCGCCTCACCGATCTCGACTGGTCCCTCCGCATCGCCGGCCCTCCGGCCGATCCGGTCCATGCCGAGAGCCTGGTCGCCCTGGCGGAGGAGCTGGGCCTCGGCAAGCGGGTCACCTTCCTGGGCGCCGTCGATGCGGAGGCGTTGGCGGCGGAGTATGCGGCGGCCGATCTTTTCGCGCTCGCCACGCATTTCGAGGGCTTCGGCATGGCCGCGGCCGAGGCGCAGGCACGTGGCCTGCCGCTCGCGCTCTGCACGGGCGGCGCCATCGCCGACCTCGTTGGGCCGGGCGCCGCCATCCTCGCGATTCCGGGCGACGCCAACAGCCTGTCGCGCGGCATGCGCCGCCCGCTCTACGACGCGCAGCTGCGCGCGCAGATGGCAGAAGCCAGCTGGACCGCCGGCCAGGCCCTGCCCCGCTGGGAGGACCGCGCCAGCCGCTTCGTCGCCCAGCTGGAGGCCGCCGGGCATGGCTGAGGAATTCTCGGGCGACTGGCTCGACCTGCGCGAGCCCTTCGACGCGGACGCGCGCGACACGGATCTGGTCGAGATCCTGATGCAGCACCTGGACGAGAAGGCGCGTCCGCGCCTGCTCGACCTTGGCGCCGGCACCGGCAGCCTCACGCGCTGGCTCGGCCATTTCGTCGCGCGGCCGCATAGCTGGATCCTGGCCGATGCCGATGCGGAGCTGATGTCCCGCGCCTTCGACACGCTGATGGATGCGGCCGAGGAGATGGGCTGGAAGGCCACCTGGCCGCAGAAGAAGGCGCTGCTGCTGCATTCGCCGGAAGGCGCCTGGCGCATCGAGGGCATCCTGACCAATCTGGCGGATGCGCCCGAGGGCCTGCCGCTCGACCGCGTGGACGTGGTCACCTGCTCGGCGCTCTGCGACCTCGTCTCGGAGGCCTGGCTGGTGCGGATGGCGGCGGCGCTGGCCCGGCGCCGGCTGCCCTTCTACGCGGCGCTCAACGTCTCGGGTCGCGAGCGCTTCTCGCCGCCGCTGGCCGGCGATGCGCTGGTCGCCCGCGGCTTCCTGCGCGACCAGCGGCGCGACAAGGGCTTCGGCGGCATCGCCCTCGGCCCCGACGCGCCGGCCGTCATCGCCCGTGTCTTCGCGGCGCAGGGCTACGAGGTGAGGCGCGCGCCCAGCCCCTGGATCGTGCCGCGCCAGGCACGCGACATGGCGCATGAGCTCGCCCTCGGCCATGCGGAAGCGGCGCTGCGCCATGAGAAGCGCAGCACGGCGCAGATCCGCGACTGGGCGGATATCCGCGCCGCCCAGGCCGATGACGGGCGCCTCGCCGTGCGCATCGAGCACCAGGACCTGCTCTGCCTACCGCCGGCAGGCTGACCGGCGGCGCGGCCAGGAACCTCACTCCAGCGCGGTGAGGTCCATCGCCGTCGGGATCCAGGCGTAGCCTTCCTGCTCCTTCGCGACATGGCCGAGGCCCGGCCAGGAGAAGTGGTAGGAAAGCAGCTGCGTCCGCTCGCCGGCGAAGCGCTCCAGCGCCCTCGCCCGCGTCTGCGCCGACATCCTGGGATCGGTGTCGAAGGAGAATTCCCAGAGCGGCCGGCGCAGCAGCAGCACCTGGTGATGCGCGAGGTCGCCCGTGTTCACCACGGTGCGGTTGCCGGAGGTGACGGCGTACATCGTGTGCCCCAGCGTGTGGCCGGGCGCCGAGATCGCCTGGATGCCCGGCACCACCTCGGCGCCGTCGCGCACCATCACCAGCCGGTCGCGATAGGCGTTGAGGTTCTTCGTCGCGCCGTCGATGAAGGCGGTCATGAAGGCCGGCCCGGTCTTGTTCGCGGGATCGGTCCAGTAGCGCAGATCGGTCTCCGACAGCGCCACCTGGGCATTGGGGAAGTTGCGGTTGCCCTGGGCATCGACCAGCGCCCAGCAATGGTCGCAATGGGCATGCGTCAGGATGACCATGTCGATCTGCGCGGGCTCGATGCCGGCGGCGCGCATGTTGCGGAGCAGGCGGCCGGTCGTCGGGCCGAACATCTGGCTGGCCGGCCCCATGCTGTCGCCCATGCCGGTGTCGAAGAGCACGAGGTGGCGCCCCGTGTTCACGATCAGCGCGTTCTGCTCGAGGTTGGCCGAGTTTACGGGCAGGAAGTTGGACTGCATCAGCGCCGTGATCTCCGCGGGCGGCGAGGCCGGGAAGGCCGGCCCGGGCTCGCCAAGAGGGAGACGGCCATCCGAGATCACCGTCGCCTCGAATTCGCCGATGCGGAAACGGTACCAGGCCGGGGGCAGGTCGTTGCGGAAGGGCGCGGCGGCCTCGGCCGCGGAAGGCCAGAGAGGGGCGGCGGCAAGGGCGGCGCCCGCGCCCAGCAGGGCGCGACGGGGGACATTCATTGTTGATCTCCTCCTTGGACGCGCCGCGTCTGCGCGCGGCGGCGTCGCGCGGAGCATAGGCCGGCCTTTGGCGGCGGAGCCATCAATACATGAAGAGCTATTGAGATTTCCGCCCGCGCCGGCGGCGCTGTCTCGCAGCTGCGAAGCGGCTCGTTGCGGAAGCGCGTCCCCTCATCCGAGACTTGGCGTTCAGGGAGGATATAATGACAAGAACCTCACGCCGCGCCGTTCTGGCGACGGCCCTTTCCACGCCCTCGCTCGCACTGGCCCAGGGCCGCTTTCCCGACCGCCCGCTGCGCGTCTACGTGCCCTGGACGCCCGGCGGCGCCACCGACATCCAGATGCGCATGATCTGCGAGATTGCCTCGCGCCATCTCGGCCAGGCGGTCGTGGTCGAGAACAAGCCCGGCGCCTCCGGCACGCTCGGCCCGCAGGCGATAGCGCGCGAGGCCCGGCCGGACGGCTACACGCTCAGCCAGATGCCGCTCGGCACCTTCCGCATGCCCGCGCTCATGCGCGCCTCCGGCATGACGCCGCCCTTCGATCCGCTGACCGACTTCACCTGGATCATCCGCCTGGTCGGCTACATGGGCGGCGTGGTCGTGCGCCCCGATGCGCCCTGGCGGAACATGCAGGAGCTCATCGAATATGCCCGCGGCCGGCCCGGCGAGGTCTTCTACGGGACGCCGGGCGCCAATACGACGGATATCGTGCCCCGCCGCGTGGCGCGTCAGGCCGGGCTCGACTGGACCCCCGTGGCCTTCCGCGGCGCGGCGCCCAATCTGCAGGCGCTGCTCGCCAATCAGATCCAGTTCTCCGCCGAGACCTCGGCCTGGGCCGACATGGCGCTGGAGGGCCGCGTGCGTCCCCTCGCCGTCTGGACCTCATCCCGCGCGCCGCGCTTTCCGGAGGTGCCGACCTTCCGCGAGCTCGGCTACGACTATGTCGCCGAGAGCAGCTACGGCATCGCGGCCCCCCGTGGCACGCCGCCTGAGATCGTCATGATCATCCACGACGCCTTCAAGCTGGCGGTGAATGACCCGCAGCACCTTGCCGTGCTGGCGCGCTTCGACATGCCGGTGCGCTACCTCGATCCCGAGGCCTATGCCGACGACGCGCAGCTCATGCACGCGCAGGAGATCGAGACGGTGCGCGACCTGGGGCTGCGGCTGGGCGGCTGAGGTCACGAAAAAGGCCGGCGGATCGCTCCGCCGGCCTTCGAAAGTCAACTGGCTGGTTCAGCCGTGGCTGCTGGTCTCGAGCTGCCAAGGCTGGTTCACCCCGAACTGATAGTTCGGCGTCGGCCGCTGGGTCTGGAAGACGCGGCGCGTCACGTATTCCGCCTGGTCGGAGGGGCCGGTCACCGTCGCATCGGCCGAGCCCACGATGTTGTTCGAGGGCACGTCATAGACCACGTGGGGGTTATCGCCCTCGCCCACGAGCCGCGGGCCCGTCTGGGCGAAGGCGGAGAGCGAGAAGATGGAGGCCACGGCGGTAGCCAGGAGGGTCGTGCGGATCATTTGAATGATTCCCGTCTGAAACGGGGCGGTCGGAAGTGGCCGTCTCGTGTAAGTGCAACTTGTGCTTCCCCCCGCGTTTCGCCACTTCGCATGCCGCATGTCCGACATTCGACAGAATGATGACGATGGCGGTTGCGTTTCGGAGATTCCGACAGGGTCAAGGTGGCCGCCGCGGAGCGGGCCGGATCAGCGCAGCCCGGCGAAGAAGTCCCGCAGCAGGGCGCCGGCCTCGCTCTCGCGCACGCCGCCCACCACCTCCGGCGCGTGGTTGCACTGGGGATGGCGGAACACCCGTGCCCCGTGCTCCGTGCCGCCGCCCTTGGGGTCATAGGCGCCGAAGACCACGCGGGCCACGCGGAACAGGCTCGCGGCCTGCGCGCACATCGCGCAGGGCTCCAGCGTCACCCAGAGGGTGGCCCCGGCCAGGTGCTTGTCGCCGACGGCCAGCGCCGCCGCCCGCAGCGCCAGCATCTCTGCATGGGCCGAGGGGTCGCGCAGCGCTTCGACGCGGTTGCCGTCGCGCGCCAGCACCCGCCCGTTGGAATCGGTCACGGCCGCGCCAATCGGCACCTCGTCGCGCCGCGCGGCGGCGCGCGCCTCCTCCAGCGCGATTTCCATGGGGGTCATCGGCGCTCTTTTGGCGAGCGGAGCGGCTTCGCGCAAACTTCATCTTGCCGAGGAAGCGCCACGCTGCTTCACACGGCGCATGAAACGTCCCGTCATCGGATTGACCCTCGACGCCGAGCCCGCCGGGGGCTGGTCGAAGCTGCCCTGGTACGCGCTGCGCCAGAACTACTTCTCCGCGATCGTCGCGGCGGGCGGCCTGCCCGTCGCCCTTCCCCACGCGCCCGAGCTCGCCGCCGAGTATCTCGACATGATCGACGGCCTGCTGGTGACGGGCGGCGCCTTCGACGTCGACCCGGCCCTCTGGGGCAACGAGAAGCCGCATCCCAAGGTCACGCTCAAGCCCGGCCGCACGGATTTCGAGCTCGCCGTCACGCGCCGCGCGCTGGAGCGCGACGCGCCCATCCTGGGCATCTGCGGCGGCCAGCAGCTGCTGGCGGTGGCGCTGGGCGCGACGCTCATCCAGCACATCCCCGACGAGCTGCCGAGCGACATCCCGCATGAGCAGCCCAATCCGCGCACCGAGCCGGGGCATGAGGTGAACATCGCCCCCGGCACGCTGCTGGCACGCGTCACGGGCCGCACGCGGATGGCGGTGAATTCCGCGCATCACCAGGCGGTCAAGGCGGTGGGGCCCGGCCTCGCGGTGAATGCCACGGCGCCGGACGGCCTCATCGAGGGCATCGAGGCGACGGGCCATCGCTTCGCGCTCGGCGTCCAATGGCATCCGGAATACGCGGTGGATCCGGCCGACCCGCTCATCCTCCGCGCCTTCGTGGAAGCCTGCGCATGAACGCCCCCACCGACAACCGGAAGACGACCGAGATGGACGCCGCCGAAGATGGCGCGGAGCGCGGCGAGCGCATCGCCAAATGGCTGGCCCGCGCCGGCGTCGCCAGCCGCCGCGACGCGGAGAAGATCATCGCCGAGGGCCGGGTGAAGCTCTCGGGCAAGCTCGTCACCCAGCCCGCCACCTTTGTCCAGCCCGACGACGTGGTGATGGTCGACGGCAAGCCCGTGAACGAGCCGGAGCGCACGCGCCTCTTCCGCTTCCACAAGCCGGCCGGCCTCGTCACCACCCATCGCGACCCCGAAGGCCGCCCCACCGTCTTCGAGAAGCTGCCCGAGGGGCTGCCGCGTCTCATCTCCGTCGGCCGGCTCGATCTCAACAGCGAAGGCCTGCTGCTGCTGACCAATGACGGCGCCCTGGCGCGCCGCCTGGAGCTGCCGAGCAATGCCTGGGTCCGCCGCTATCGCGTGCGCGTCTTCGGCCATGTCGACCCCGCCGTCCTCGCGGAGCTGAAGAACGGCGTCACCATCCAGGGCGTGCGCTACGGCGGCATCGATGCCGGCCTCGACAGCCGCAAGGGCGACAATGCCTGGCTGACCCTCTCGCTGCACGAGGGCAAGAACCGCGAGGTGCGCCGCGTGATGGCGTATCTGGGCCTCGAGGTCTCGCGCCTGCTGCGCATCGCCTACGGCCCCTTCCAGCTCGGCCAGCTCGAGCGCGGCACGGTGGACGAGGTGAACCCCAAGGTGCTGCGCGACCAGCTCGGCCTCGCCGCGCCGGTCCGGAAGCGCTGATGCGGATCATCTCGGGCCGCTGGAAGGGCAAGCGGCTGGTCGCCCCGCCCGGCGAGGCGACGCGCCCCACCTCCGACCGCGCGCGCCAGGCGCTCTTCGACATGCTCTGGCACGCCCCCTGGGCGGGCCGCGAGCTGGTCGACGGCGCGATGGTGCTCGATGCCTTCGCCGGCACCGGCGCGCTGGGGCTGGAGGCGCTTTCGCGCGGCGCGGCGCGTGCCGCCTTCCTCGAGAAGGACCGCGCCGCCCTGGCTGCGCTGCGCGCCAATATCGCCAATTGCGGAGCGACCGAGGCGCAGGTCATCGCCGGCGACGCGACGAAGCCCTCGCGCCCCCTGCAGGCGGCCAGCCTCGTCTTCCTCGACCCGCCCTATGGCTCGGGCCTGCTGACGGTCGCGATCGAAGCCCTGGACGCCGCCGGCTGGTTCGCCCCCGGCGCGCTTCTTTGCACCGAGCTGGCGGCGAAGGAAGCCGTTCCCGAAACGCGCTTCGAGACGATCGAGGACCGGACGCATGGCAAGGCACGGCTGCTTATCCTGCGCGGCTGACGCCGCCACGGCGGGCTGAGGCCGGCTTGTCCCGCCGCCTCGTCCTCCTCGCGGCGATCGGCCTCTCCGCCTGCATGGCCACAGAGGGGACGTCGCCGGCCGCCGCCTGCGAGATGCGCCTCGTCGAGCAGGCACGCGAGCGCGCCGGCGCGCTCGACATCGTGCTGCTGTCGCCGCCCGAGGGCTGCATCGATCCGGATCGGCAGGCCGATCACGGCGCCTTCGTCGGCGAGGTCCGCCTGACCAATGCTGGCGGCGCGCCTGTCCAGGTCACCCACGCCACGGGTGGCATCGCCTTCCTGGCCTTCCGCTCCAGCGCGGTCCGGGAGGAAGGCGCGGGCGCCGGATCGGTGCTGCTGCCGCCGCCGATCGCGCCCGCGGAGGTCGAGAGGCGGGCGGTCACCCTGGCCCCTGGCGAAAGCCTGAGCCTGCGAAGCTGGTCCCGGCACCAGGATGTGATCGAGGATGCCATGCTGAACCGCCGCCGCCTCGACGGCGAGGCCGTTCCTGTATCCTCCGCGTCGACCCGCCGCTTCGTCGTCACCTACAGCCTGAACATCACCCTCGACGGGGCCCCCTTGAACAGGACCTACGAGGCCGTCGTCACGGCGCGCCTGCCGGGACGATAGGCGCTTCCCTCAGCTTCGTCCGAAGAGCCGGGCGAATTCCGTCTGGCCGAGCTTCAGGAAGGTCGGCCGGCCATGGCTGCAGGTGGCGGCGCGCGGCGTGCGTTCCATGGCGCGCAGCAGGGCGTCCATCTCAGCCGGCGTGAGGCGGCGGCCGGCGCGGATGCTGCCATGGCAGGCCAGCCGAGCAATGGCGGCATCCAGCCGCAAGGCCAGCGACACCCCTTCCCCGCTTTCGGTCAGCTCCTCGGCTAGGTCGCGCAGCAACGGCGCGGGATCGGGCGCGCCGAGGACGGCCGGCATGGACCGGACCAGCACCGCTCCGGGGCCGAAACCCTCCAGCTCCAGGCCGAGCTTCGCCAGCTCCGGCGCGGCTTCCGTCAGCCGGTGCGCCTGGGGCAGCTCCACCACGGCGGGCAGCAGCAGCGGCTGGGCGCGGATGCCTCCGGCATGCATCTCCTCGGACAGGCGCTCATGCGTCAGCCGCTCATGCGCCGCATGCTGGTCGACGAGGATGAGCGCGCCGTCCGGCGCCTCGGCCAGGATGTAGGTCTCCAGCACCTGCGCCAGGGCACGCCCCAGCGGGTGGTCCTCCGGTACGGGCGTGGGCGGCGGCGGTTCGCGGGGCGGCGGCGGCGCGAAGGCCAGCGGCAGCGGGGCTTCCGCGAAACCGCGGGGCCGGTAGGGCGCGGACGTCGGGAAGGAAAGCCGCGCGGGACCGGCATAGCCCATGCCCCTTGCCGGCGCGTCGCCCATCGCCTGGCCGAAGCCGTTGGCCTGGCCGATGCCCTGGCCCAGGGCGCGCCGCAGCGCGGAGATCACGGCGCCGCGCACCATATTGCCGTCGCGGAAGCGCAGCTCCGTCTTCATCGGATGCACGTTCACATCCACCTCGTCGGGCGGCAGCTCCAGGAAGAGCGCGGCCACGGGGTGGCGGCCCGGCGTCATCACCTCCCGATAGGCGACGCGCAGCGCGGTGCGCAGCAGCGGGTCACGGACCGGCCGGCGGTTCACCACGAAATGCTGGTCCGTCGCCGTCGCCTTGGTGAAGGCCGGCCCGCCGGCAAGCCCGGCGATGACGAGCGAATCAGCCCCGCCCCCTTCCACCGGCAGGGACGCCGCGGCGAAGTCGGTGCCCAGCAGATCCCGCAGGCGCGTCTCGCGCTTGGCCGGCGCCAGGTTCAGCACGGCGCGGCCGTCCAGCGTCGCCTCGAAGCCCACCTCCGGCCAGGCCAGCGCCAGGCGGCGCAGCGCGTCGAGCGCGGCATCGGCCTCCGCACGCGGCGTCCGCAGGAACTTGCGCCGCGCGGGCGTGGCGAAGAAGAGGTCCAGCACCTCGACCCGCGTGCCCGGCGCGCCGGAGGCCGGCCGCACCGCGGATTTCCGCCCGCCCTCGACGGTCACGACATGCGCCTCGCCCCCCGGCACGCGGGAGGTCACGGAAAGCCGCGCCACCGCGCCGATGGAGGGCAGCGCCTCCCCCCGGAAGCCCAGCGTGCCGATGGCGAAGAGCATCGCCTCCTCCGGCAGCTTGGAGGTGGCATGCCGCTCGACGGCCAGCGCCAGCTCCGCCTCGGGGATGCCCTGGCCGTCATCCTCGACCAGGACGCGGCCGATGCCGCCCTCCTCCAGGGCCACGCGGATGTGGCGGGCCCCGGCGTCGAGGGCGTTCTCGACCAGTTCCTTCACGACGGCGGCGGGGCGCTCGACCACCTCGCCGGCGGCGATGCGGTTGGCGGTAGTGGGGGACAGGAGTCGGATGGTCACGGCGGCATTCTAGGGCCGGGACGGTGCGAAAACCATGAAGGTGCGCCGGTGCAATTTATACCAAGGCAAAATTGACCGTTAATTTTACCGTGGTATAAATATCCCGCATTTTGGAATCCAGATCATGGACGATAGCCCCGTCACCTGCGCCGCCTTTGCCGGCGCCCGCCTCGTCGCCGCCGGCCCGCTCCTCGAGGTGGCGCTGCGCCTGCAGGCCGCGGCCGAACCGCAGGGCACGGTCCTCGTGCTCGATGACCGGACCGGCCGGGCCATCGACCTCGACCTGCGCGGCACGCCGGCCGAGCTCACCGCGCGGCTCGCCCCTCCGCCCCGCGAGCGGGGACGCCCCAGGCTCGGCGTCACGGGGCGTGAGGTCACGCTGCTACCCCGGCATTGGGAATGGCTGGCGGCCCAGCCGGGCGGCCCCTCGGTGACGCTGCGCCGCCTGGTGGAGGAGGCCCGCCTGAAGGGCGCGAACAGCCGGCGCGGCGCACAGGAGGTCGCCTATCGCGCGATGACGGCACTGGCCGGCGATCTGCCGGGCTTCGAGGAGGCCCTGCGCGCCCTCTATGCCGACGAGGCCGGGCGCTTCGGGGCGGAGGTCGAGGGCTGGCCCGCCGATATCCGCGACTACGTCACGCGGCTGGCCTTCCCGCCAGTCAGCCCCTGAGGCGGGCGGGGTTGCCGACGGCGGTAGCGCCCGCGGGCACGTCGCGCGTCACCACGGCGCCCGCGCCGATGACGGCCCCGTCGCCGATGGTCACGCCCGGCAGGATCAGCGCGCCGCCGCCGATCCAGACATCGGCGCCGATATGGATCGGCCGGCCGGATTCCAGCCCGGTCGCGCGCGTCGCCGCGTCGCGCGGATGGTCGGCCGCCAGCAGCTGCACACCGGGTCCGATCAGGGTCCGCGCCCCGATCGTGACCGGCACCACATCCAGGATCACGCAGTTAAAGTTGAGAAAGACCCCGGCGCCGAGGCGGATGTTCCAGCCGTAATCGCAATAAAAGGGCGGACGGATGGCGGCACCCTCCCCCACCTCGCCCAGCCGCTCCCGCAATAAGGCGAGGCGGAGCGCGGAGGTGCCGGCCGCCGCGGCGTTGTAGCGCACGAGCCAGGCCTCATTGGCCCGGAGCTCGACCTGCAGCTCCGGATCGGCGGCGTTGTAGAGCTCCCCCGCCAGCATCTTCTCGCGCTCGGTCGGGGCCATGCGCGATCAGCCCTGCAGCCGCAGGAGCTCGGCCAGCAGGCCGGCCGTCGAGCCGTCGTGATCCGCGCCCGGCACGCCGGCCTCCAGCTCGCGCACCAGCGGCGTCGCCAGCACTTTGCCCAGCTCCACTCCCCATTGGTCGAAGGGGTTGATGTTCCAGAGCGCGCCGAGCGTGAAGACCTTGTGCTCGTAGAGCGCGATCAGCGCCCCCAGCGTGAAGGGGTCGAGATGCGGCATCAGGATCGTCACCGAGGGCCGGTCGCCCGGGAAGATCTTGTGCGGCACCAGCCGCGCGATGGTCTCCTCGTCGGCACCGGCCGCCCGCATGTCGGCGACGACCTCCTCCGCATTACGGCCGGTCAGCAGCGCCTCGGACTGCGCGAGGCCGTTGGCGAGCAGGATGCGGTGGTTCTCGATATGCCGATGGTCGGGACGGGCGATCAGGATGAAATCGACCGGCACCGGCTTCGGCCCCTGATGGACCAGCTGCATGAAGCTGTGCTGCGCCGAGGTGCCGGGCTCGCCGAAGACCACGGGGCCGGTGGCGCGCCGCACGGGCGCCCCCGCCACCGTCACCCGCTTGCCGAGGCTCTCCATCTCCAGCTGCTGCAGATGGGCCGGCAGCCGCCGCAGGCGCTCGTCATAGGGCAGCACCGCCCGCCGGTTCAGGCCCAGCCCGTTCACGTGCCAGACCTCGGTCAGCGCCAGCAGGATCGGCAGGTTCTGATCCATCGGCGTTTCGAGGAAGTGGCTGTCCATCGCCGCCGCGCCGTCGAGCAGCGCCTGGAAGCGGTCCCAGCCCAGCGAGAGCGCGAGCGAGAGCCCGATCGCCGACCAGAGCGAGAAACGCCCCCCCACCCAGTCGTGGAAGGGGAAGACATGATCATCCGCGATACCGAAGGCCGCCGTGGCCTTCAGGTTGGTGGAGAGAGCGACGAAATGCTGCAGCGCCCCCGCCGGCCCTACGCTCGCCTCCATCCACCGCTTCACCAGGTGGGCATTGGCCATGGTCTCCTGGGTAGTGAAGGTCTTTGAGCTGACCAGGACCAGGGTGCGCCGTGGATCCAGCATCGGGAGCACCGTCTCCCAGCCATGGCCGTCCACATTGCCCAGATGGATGGGCCGCATCGGATCACCCGCGCGCCAGAGGGCGCGGCCGACCATGACGGGCCCCAGATCGGAGCCACCGATGCCGATGTTCAGCACGGTGTCGAAGCGCTGGTTGGTCGCGCCGCGAAGCTCGCCGCGATGCACGGCTTCCGTGAATTCGCGCATGCGCTCCAGCGTGGCGCGCGCCTCGGCACAGGCCTCCGGCGCCTCGGGAAGCTGGCTGCGCAGCGCCATGTGCAGCACGGCGCGGCGCTCGGTCGGGTTGGCGATGCCGCCCGAGGCCATCAGCGCCCGCTTGCCCTCGACATCGGCGGCGACCGCGAGGTCGAGCAGCGCCGCCTGCACTTCGGGCGAGACGGAAGTCTTGGAGCGGTCGAGCAGCAGGCCCGCACCGCGTTGCGAGAAATTGGCGAAGCGATCCGGATCCGCCTTGAAGAGGGCCCGGATCGTCTTCGCTTCCGGGGCGGCCGCCAGGCTCTCAATCCGAGCCCAGGCGGCTTCCAATTTCGAATCGCTCATGCCCGATCCATCAAACGTCATCGGGCAACGTTAACAGCCGATCGCCGAGCCGTGAAATCCGCTTTGATTCAGCGGTCTTTACAGGCCGACCGGCTCCCCGGCCACGGCCAGCACCAGCCCGTCGGGCTTCAGCACCCGCGCTGCCGCCTCGGCGACCTTCGTCCGGTCGATCGCCGCCAGTCGCGCCGGGCGGCCGGCGAGCCATTCCGGCGCACGGCCGGTCTGCCGCAGGTTGAGCAGCAGGTTCGCGGTGCGCCGGCTGTCGGTGAACTGCAGCGGCAGCGAACCTCCGAGAAAGGCCAGCGCATCGGCCACCTCGGCCTCGGTCGGCCCATTGGCCGCCATCTCGCGCCAGGCGGCCCGGATCAGGTTCCAGACCTCGCCGACGCTGGCATTGGCCGTCTGCACCTGGCCCACCACGATGGCGCGCCCGAAGAGGAGGTCGAGCCCGGCGCCGATGCCGTAGGTAAGGCCGCGCTCCTCGCGCACCGACTTCATCAGCCGGCTCGTGAAGCCGCCGCCCGCCAGGATGCGCAGCGCCACCTGGAAGGACTCCCAGCCCGGATCGATCGGCAGCAGCCCGTCCTGGCCGAAGACCAGCGTGGATTGCGGGGCGGCCTTGGGCCGCTGCGTAATCCCGAAGCTCGCCAGGGCGGGCAGCGGCGGGGTGGCCGCCAGCGTGCCCTCCGGCAGCGCGCCGAAAAGCTCGCCCAGCAGGCGGCGCAGCCCCGCCGCATCGATGGCGCCCGAGGCCGCGACGAGCAGCCTGCCGCGCGTCACCTGGGCGGCGAGGCAGGCGCGGATGTCCTCCTGCGTGATCGCGTTGATGCTGTCCGGCGTGGAGAGGCGGCCGGCGCTGAAGCCGGGGAAGCCGGCCTCCCAGAAGGCCCGGCGGGCCAGCCCGGCCGGCGTCTCCAGCGACTGACGGGAGGCCAGCAGCGCGCGGGCCCGGACGCGGCCGAGCGCCTCGGCATCCAGGCGGGGCCGCGTCATGGCCAGCTGCGCGAGACGCACGGCCTCGGGCAGCGCGTCGGTGAGCGTGCGGAAGCTGCCCTCGAAGCTGTCGCGCCCGCCGCTGAAGGAGAGGTCAATGCCCTCGTCGCGCAGCGCATCGGCGAAGCCGACATTGTCGAGGTCGCCGGCGCCCTCGCTGAGCATGGCGGCGGAGATGCTGGCCAGCCCCTCCTTCCCGACCGGATCGGCGGCCGCACCCTGCGGCCAGGCCCAGGCGAGCGAGACCACCGGCACCGAATGGTCCTCGACCAGCCAGGCGGTGATGCCGCCCTGCTCCACGACCTGGATGGGCACGGAAAAGCCACGGCGCGGCGGCAGCTCGACGCCGAAAAGGGTGTCGGTCATCGCAGGATCCATCCGGGGCAAAAGGACGTCGTGAGCGCGGAAATCATCATGCCGGCAGCAGCCAGCCGGCGGTGGCGATCTTCGGATCGGCCAGGACGGCGCGCGCGGCGGCGTTCACCTGGTCGCGCGTCACCTCGGCCATCCGCTTCGGCCAATGCTCCACGAAGTCGAGGGGCAGGCCGATCGCCAGCGCGCCGCCCAGCAGGCGCGGCGCGGCGCCCAGCCCGTCCAGCGCGAGCAGCGAGCCCGCCGTCTGCTGCCGGATGCCGCGGCGCACCTCCTCTTCCGAGGCGCCCTGCTGCACGAGGTCCGTCAGCACGGCCTCGATCGCCTGCTCGATCCGGGCGGTTTCCACGCCCTGGCGCGGGGTCGCATAGACGCCGAAGGTGCCAACACCGACCGTGTCGCCGTCATATCCGGCGCCCGCACCGACCGCGAGGCCGGTCTCAACCAGCGCCTTGTGCAGGCGCGAGCCCGTGCCGCCGCCGAGCAGATGGGCCACGACCTCGAGCGGATCGACCGAGCTCTTCTCACCCCATGTGGCAGAAGGGGCGGCAAAGGTCTTGAGGAAGCTGGATTCCCGAACGGCCGGATCACGGCTCTCGATCCGGGATTCCGGTGCCGAGCTGGCAAGCGGCGCGCGGTTACGCGGCGGCGCGGGCCGGGTCGGGATGGGGGCGTAGAACTCGTCGGCCCAGCGGCGCAGATCGGCCTCGCGGACGTCGCCCGCCACGACCAGCACGCAATTGGCCGGCGCGTAGTGCAGGTTGTGGAAGTCCACCAGGTCCTGCCGGGTGATCGCGCGGATCTCGTCCTCCCAGCCGATCAGCGGGCGGCCGCGCCAATGCTCGCGCCCCCACATGGCGGCGTCGAAGGCCTCGCGGAAGCGGCCGCGGGGAACCGCGTCGGTGCGGGAGCGGCGCTCCTCGAGCACCACGCCGCGCTCGGATTCGAGCTCGTCGGCAGGGATCAGGGGCGTGCGCAGACGATCGGATTCCATCCGCATCATAAGCGGCAGGCGCGAGGCCTCGACGATCTGGTAGTAGGCCGTCACGTCCCGGCTGGTGAAGGCGTTGTCCTGCCCACCCTCGCGCGCGACCGTGTGGCTGAAGGCGCCCGAGGGGATGTTCGGGCTGCCCTTGAACATCATGTGCTCGAGGAAATGCGCCACGCCCGACTTGCCGGCCGGGTCCTCGCCGGCGCCGGCCGAGGCGAAGAGGTAATGGGCGGCGACGGGGGCGCGGCGATTCTCGGCCAGCACGACCCGAAGGCCATTGCCCAGCGTCCAGGACACCGCGCCGAAGAGCGGCTGGTCCAGGCGGCGCGGCGGCGGCGAGGCGGTGGGAGTCTGCGCGAGGGCGGGGAGCGCCGGCGCGGCGAGGGTTGCGGCAGCGCCCTTCAGGGCGCCGCGGCGTGAGACGGGCTGCATGCCCGCAACATGCGCCGGGACGATGCCCGGCGCCAGCGTGGCGCGCGTTTCTGATGAACGCGTCATCATGTCGCCCGGTCGGTTGTCATCCTTGCCCCAGAGGAAGGGATGACAGCCGCCGGCGTAACTAGCCCCCGCGCCGCTATTGCAGCTCCGGGATGACCCAAAGCGGCTTCTCGCCCCGTGCGACCCGCTGGCAATTGTCGAAGGCGTTGCGGAAGCGGGCCTGCTGGTTGTCCCAGGTCGGCCCGGCGTAATGCGGGGTCAGCACCACATTCTTCAGCCGGAAGAGCGGATTGTCGGCCGGCGGTGGCTCCTGATCGAAGACGTCGAGCCCGGCGCCGGCGATCACCCCGCCCTCCAGCGCGGCGATCAGCGCCTTCTCGTCGATGACCGGACCGCGGGAGGTGTTCACCAGATAGGCGGTCGGCTTCATGAGCGCGAGCTCCTCCGCGCCGATCATGTGCTTCGAGGCGGCTGTCAGCGGCACGTGCAGCGAGACGAGGTCGGAGCTGCGCAGAATCTCGTTGAGCAGGCGGAAGCGGACATGCAGCGCGTCCTCCTCCGCCTCGGAGACGCGGCGGATATCGTAATACTGGACCCGCATGCCAAAGGCATTGGCCAGCCGCGCCACCTTCTTGCCGATCGCGCCAAGCCCGACCAGGCCGAGCACCTTGTCGCGCAGCTCGAACAGCTTCGTCGAGCCAGGATCGTTGCCGCGCCAGCGGCCGCTGACCACGCTCTCATGCTGCCAGACCAGGCGGCGGCACACCGCCATCATGAGCATGACCGCATGCTCGGAGACCGCCGTGGAATTGGCCCCGCCATTGTTGCAGACGGGGATGCCCGCACCGCGCGCGGCCTCGATATCCACCGTGTCGTAGCCGGCGGAAAGCAGCTGGAAGAGCTTCAGCTTCGGCGCCGTGGCGTAGAGCGCCGCATCGATGGTCCGGTTGCCGAAGCCCACCAGGAAATCCGCCTCACCGAGCGCCGCCTTGAAGGCATCGCTGCCCAGGGGCTCGACAATCAGATCCATCCCGGCCGGGGCAATCTCCCGCGCCGTGGCAATGTCGGACAGCGGGCTGTCCATCAACAGAATCTTGGGCGCCATGCGGATGTTCTTCCCGGAATTGCTGGGAGGGAGGATAGCCCCCCTCTTCATTCCGGCAAGCGAAGGGCGAGGAGCTGCACCCCTCCCCGGCCAGGGCTCTCGGCCCTGGACCTAGCAAACGATCCGAAGATGCGAGGGGCAGCGCCCCCCGCGGCGGCTACCAGAGGCTCCAGCCGGTGAAGAGGCCGCGGCGCTGCGGCTGGATGACCGGCGTCTGCCCGTCCGACACCGGTCGGCCGAGGGCCGCATTCTCACGCAGGCGCTGCGATTCGCGCGCGGCATCCACCGGCGTGCCCGGCGGCGGCTGCTCGCGCCAGAACAGCACGCGATCCACGACGTTGCGGTCGGTGCGCTCCAGGCGGAGGCTTTCCTCGTCCACGCGGTCGCGGATGCTGTCGGGGACGCTGGGGCCACCCTGGGACAGCAGCGCCCGCTCACCGGAGCTCGGCGTGCCGGTACGCGGCGCGGCGGTCACCGCCCCCGGCACCAGGGCCGATTCGGCCTGCTGCTGGGTGCTCATCTCCTGCGGGCGCACGGCGCCGGGACGCGGCGTCGGCAGGTTGCCGAGGCTCGGCGGCATGGAGAGCGGCGCACGGGTCGTCACCTGGAACTCGTCCGGCGCGTCACGCGTGAGGCCGAAGTTGCGCGCGGTATCGCCGCCGCAGCCCGCAAGGAGCACGCCAGCGGCGAGCAAGGGAACCAGGGACTTCATCATGGCGCCTCTTTGCGCTGGGTTTCGGGCCGGATCAAGGCGTCTGCCACCAGGGCGAGGACGCCGCAGACGATGGCAGCGTCGGCGAGGTTGAAGACATACCAGTGCCAGCCCCAGGCGTGAACGTCCACGAAGTCGACCACAGCGCCGAAACGCACGCGGTCGATCACATTCGCGACGGCGCCGCCGATGACGGCGCCGAGGGCATAGGTCACGATGCGGTTTTCGGCACGCGCCAGCCAGCGGAGCAGGAAGCCCGCCACCACCAGCGCCAAGGCCGCCAGGATCAGGTGGTTCCAGGCCCCGTCGCCGGAGAAGAGGCCGAAGGTCACGCCCCGGTTCCACACCATGGTGAGGTCCAGCCCCACCGGCCCGAGCTCAAGGACCGGAACGTTGCGCAGTTCCGGAAGGCGCAGCACGTCCAGGATCCACCACTTGCTGGCCTGATCGATGACCAGGAGCAGCAGCGCGAAGATCAAGCCCTTCCGGAGCGCGGGGGTCATGCCGGCAAGCTCTCCACCACCGATTCGCACCGCAGGCACAGCTTCGGATGGGCGGCGGAAGTGCCGACCTCCTCCAGCACGCGCCAGCAGCGCTCGCATTTGAGCCCCGACGCCGCCGCCACCTCAAGGGCGACCTCCGGCCCCGTCGCGACAGCGGCGCGGGACACGATGAGGATCTCCGCCCAGTCCTCGCCGGACAGCGTCGCGGCCGCGTCTCCCTCGGGCACGGTCAGCGCCACGCTCGCCTGCAGGGAGGAGCCGATGGTGCCGTCCCGGCGCTGCTCCTCGAGGCTCGCGGTCACGAGGCGACGGGTGCGGCGGATGTCGTTCCAGCGCGCGGCCAGCGCGTCGTCGCGCCATTCGGCGGGAAGCATCGGGAATTCCTGGAAGTGGATGCTCTCCGCACCCTCGCCGAAGCGGGACAGCCAGGCTTCCTCGGCCGTGAAGCACAGCACCGGCGCGAGCCAGGCGCAGAGGCAGCGGTGCAGCTGGTCGATCACCGTGCGCGCGGCGCGGCGGCGCGGCGAGGAAGCCGCGTCGCAATAGAGGCTGTCCTTGCGGATGTCGAAGTAGAAGGCGCTGAGATCCGTCGAGCAGAAGGCGTGGATCTCGGGCAGCACGCCGCTCCAGTCGTAGTCGGCGACGGCCTTGCGGATGCGGGCATCGAGCTCCGTCAGGCGGTGCAGCACCCAGCGCTCCAGCTCGGGCATTTCCGCGACGGGCACACGCTCGGCCTCCTCGAAGCCGGCGATATTGCCCAACAGCCAGCGCAGCGTGTTGCGCATGCGGCGGTAGAGCTCGGCCTGCTGCTCCAGGATGTTCTTGCCGATGCGCAGGTCTTCGGCCGTGTCGGAATTCATCACCCAGAGGCGCAGGATGTCGGCGCCGTACTTGGCGATGACCTCCTGCGGCGCGGTGACGTTGCCGAGCGACTTCGACATCTTCCGGCCGCTCTCGTCGAGCACGAAGCCGTGGGTGAGGATGGCCTTGAAGGGCGCCACGCCCCGGCTGCCCACGGCCTCCAGCAGCGAGGACTGGAACCAACCGCGATGCTGGTCCGAGCCTTCCAGGTAGAGGTCGGCCGGGAAAGGCAGGTTGCGCGGCGGCAGGACGAAGGCGTGGGTCGAGCCGCTCTCGAACCACACGTCCACGATGTCCATCACCTGCTCGTAGTCATCGGCATTGCGGTCGTTGCCGAGGAAGCGCTGGGCCGCGCCAGGCTGGTACCAGGCGTCGGCGCCCTCGGTGCGGAAGGCCTCCACGATGCCGTCCATCACGCATTGGTCGCGCAGCACCTCGCCCGTCTTCTTGTCGACGAAGACGGCGATCGGCACGCCCCAGGCGCGCTGGCGCGAGATGCACCAGTCCGGCCGGCCAGCGACCATGCTGCCGATGCGGTTGCGGCCGGCATCGGGCACGAAATGCGTGGCGTCGATGGCCGCGAGCGCCTTCTGGCGGATCGCGTTGGCGTCATCCATGGCGATGAACCACTGCGGCGTCGCCCGGAAGATGACGGGCTTCTTCGAGCGCCAGCTATGCGGATAGCTGTGCGTCATCTTCGACTTGGCGACGAGGTTCCCCGCCGCCTCGACGGCCGCGTAGACGGCGTCATGCGCCTTGAAGACGTGCAGCCCCTCGAAGCCCGGCGCGTGGTGGGTGAAGGTGCCGTCGTCATTCACCGTCTCGGGGACGGGCAGGCCATGCGTGCGGCCGAGATTGAAGTCGTCCTCGCCATGGCCCGGGGCGATGTGGACGAAGCCGGTGCCGGCCTCGGTGGTGACGAAGTCGCCGGGCAGGACGGGGACTTCGAAGTCATAGCCATGGCCGCGCAGCGGATGGGCGGCGACCGAGCCCTCCAGCGTCGTACCCTTCACGACCTGCTCCACGACATGCGCCGCGAGGCCCGCATCCTCCGAGAACTTCGGCAGAAGGCCGAGCGCCACGATCACCTTCTCGCCGACCTTGAGGTGGCTGCCCTCATGCACGCCGCCGACATGCACGATCGCGTAGTCGATCTCGGGACCGTAGGCGACGGCGCGGTTGCCCGGGATGGTCCAGGGCGTCGTCGTCCAGATGACGACGGAGGCGCCGACGAAGGGTCCCTTCACGAGCGGGAAGCGGGCCCAGAGCGTCGGGCTCACATGGTCGTGGTATTCGATCTCGGCCTCGGCCAGGGCCGTCTTCTCGACCGGGCTCCACATCACGGGCCTGAGGCCACGATAGAGCGAGCCGTTCATCAGGAACTTGCCGATCTCGCCCGCGATCACCGCCTCGGAGGGGAAGTCCATGGTGGCATAGCGGTCGGGCCAGTCGCCGGCGACGCCGAGACGCTCGAACTCCTCGCGCTGCACGCCCAGCCAATGCGCGGCATAGGTGCGGCATTCGGCGCGGAACTCCAGCACCGGCACGTCGTCCTTCTTGCGGCCGCCCTGGTACTTGCCCTTGGGGTTCCGGTACTCCTCCTCGACCTTCCACTCGATGGGAAGGCCGTGGCAGTCCCAGCCCGGTACGTAGTTGGCGTCCCTGCCGGACATCTGCGCGGCGCGGTTGATGACGTCCTTGAGGATCTTGTTCAGGGCGTGGCCGATATGCAGAGGCCCATTGGCGTAGGGAGGGCCATCATGCAGGACGAAGGGCGGCTTGCCCTTGGAATGTTCCCGCAGCTTCTTCCAGCTGTCGGCCTCGGCCCACTTCGCCAGCAGCGCGGGCTCGCGCTTCGGCAGGTCCGCCTTCATGGGGAAGGCGGTGGCGGGCAGGAAGACGGTCTTGCGGTAGTCGCGCGTGGTGGTCTCGGGTGCGTCGTTCATCGAAGGTTCTCGTTCGTGCCCGCGGCTCGGCGGATGGGGCCCGGAAAGGGAGGGACGTGCGAAGGGATCCCGGCCTTCAGGGGAAGGCCGGGCCGAGAATTCGGAACGTCCGGTTCGCGCACATGGCGGAGATATGCGGATGACGGGGGTGGATGGTCAAGCGCAGCAACCGGGGGGCAGCTGCCGCGTCAGGGTAAATCTGAGCTTCGGCACGGATCTGACTCCCTGCGAGGGTCTGCGGGCCCGGATCGCAGCGGGGAAGGCCCGCATTGGGACCTTCGACGACCTCAGGCTGGGCCAGACCAGCCGGATGCTAGTGATGGATTCGCCGGAGGGGCCCCTGCTGGCGGCCCTTTGCCCGGCTTGCGGGGCGCAGCTCGCCGC
This sequence comes from Roseococcus pinisoli, assembly GCF_018413645.1. Taxonomy (GTDB): domain Bacteria; phylum Pseudomonadota; class Alphaproteobacteria; order Acetobacterales; family Acetobacteraceae; genus Roseococcus; species Roseococcus pinisoli. The sequence continues at coordinate 73,602 of NZ_JAHCDA010000002.1, read as the reverse complement.
CGGGGCTTCCCGTTCCGGCAAATGAGAGGGCGCGAAGGAAACCCTTCGGTGGTGCCGCCGGTTCTGGCATCGTCGCGCGATCCGGGATCCATGGGGGCCCTGGCACGCCGCTTCCAGCGAAGGACCGATCCATGAGCCTCTTCTCCTCGATCATGAACAAGATCTTCCACCGCGCGGAGGCCGCCGGCCCGGCCGGCGCGGCCCCTGCCGGCACCACGCCTGGCGCCGCTCCCGCGCCGGGCGCCGCCCCTGGGGCCACTCCGGGCAGCCCCGCCATGGAGCGCAAGGACGTGGAGGCCATCCTGACCGAGATGGCCGGCAAGAAGGGCGGCGGCGGCAATTGGAGGACCTCCATCGTCGACCTCCTGAAGCTGCTGGACCTCGATTCGAGCCTCAACGCCCGCAAGGCGCTGGCCGAGGAACTGAACGTCCATGCCGGCGAGCACGGCTCGGCCGAGCAGAATATCGCGCTCTCCAAGGCGGTCTGGCAGCAGCTGGCCCAGAATGGCGGCCAGGTCCCGGCCAGCCTGCGCGATTAATAACCCCGGGGCGGGCGGTTCGCGCCGCCTGCCCTACCCGCCCAGGACGCGCCGCGCCTCGGCGGCGTCGGCCACGATCTGCGACCGGAGCTCGTCGAAGCTGGCGAAGCGCCGCTCCTCGCGGATGAAATGGACCAGGGCCACGCTCAGCTCCTGGCCGTAGAGGTCCTCGGCAAAGTCGAAGAGATGCGCTTCGAGGCGGGAGATCGGATCGCCGCCCAGCGTCGGCCGGCGGCCCAGATTGGCGACGCCGTCGACGACACGCCCGTCCGGCAGAGTAGCGCGCACGGCATAGACGCCGCGCGCCGCCTCCAAATGGCGGCCGAGCGGAACATTGGCCGTGGGGAAGCCGATGGTGCGGCCCCGCGCATCGCCATGGGTGACGGGGCCGACGATGGCGAATTCCCGCCCGAGCAGGGCTGCCGCACGCTCCGGATAGCCATCCTGCAGCAGGCGGCGGATGCGGGTGGAGCTGATCGGCCCCTCCCCGTCCTTCACATGCGGCACGATGGAGAGGCCGATGCCATGCGCCTCGGCGAATTGCCCGAGGAGATGAACATCGCCGCCGCGGCGATGGCCAAAGGCGAAATCCGGACCGCAAGCCAGGTGCTTCACGCCCAGCGCCTCGACCAAAACGGTCCGGCAGAAATCCTCGGCCGACATGGCCGCGAGCTCGGCGCCGAAGGGCAGCGCGATGATATGCCGCGCGCCATGGGCGCCCAGGATGGCGGCCTTCGCGGGCAGCAGTGTCAGCCGGAAAGGCGGATCATCGGGACGGAAATGCTCGCGCGGATGCGGCTCGAAGGTCAGCGCACCCAGGGTGAGGTCCGGCCGGCCCTGATGGGCGGCGGCCAGCACCGCGAGATGGCCCAGATGCACGCCATCGAGATTGCCAAGCGCCAGGGTGGCGCCCCGCGCCGCCTCGGGCAGCCCCCGCCAGTCGGTATGAACCCGCGCGCGCGTGTCGGCGCTTCGACCATCGGACGCCGTCATGCCTCGGTCTGCGTCATCCAGCGCGTGACCTTGGGAGGCTCCCAATTAGCCAGCAGGTCCAGCGCCACGTCGGGCGAGCGGGCGCGGAGCGCGAGGCCCGCATGCTGAGGACGGACGAAGCCCTCGCTGCCCATGCGCTCGAGCAGCGCGAAATAGGGCGCCCAGTAGTCATGGGTATCGAGGAAGACGAGGCCCTTGCCGTGGATGCCGAGCTGCGCCCAGGACTGGATCTCCACTGCCTCCTCCAGCGTGCCGATGCCGCCGGGCAGCACCACGAAGCCGTCGGAGAGGTCGTTCATCACCTGCTTGCGGACATGCATCGAGGACACGACGCGCAGCTCCGTAACGCCGCCATGGCCGAGCTCGCGGTCCATCAGCGCCTCGGGGATGACGCCGACCACCTCGGCGCCGCCGCGCAGCGCCGCATCGGCCACCACGCCCATCAGGCCGACCTTGCCGCCGCCATAGACCAGGCCGAGGCCGCGCGCGGCGATGGCCGTGCCCAGCTCCGCGGCGAGGCGGGCATGCTCCTGGTCATGCCCCGGCTGGGCCCCGCAGAAAACGCAGACCCGCTTCATGGCCGACACGCCGGCCTCACCGAATGCCGCAGCCTCATGCGGGCCGCCCCTGCACCAGCACCACCGCCTCGCCGTCGATCACCTTCTTGCCGGCGACGGTGCAGACGGTGGCGAGGGTGACGTGCTTCTTCTCGGGATCGAGCGCGGTGATCGTCACCGTCGCCCGGACGGTGGCGCCGATCCGAACCGGGGCGCGGAAGCGCAGGCTCTGGCTGAGATAGATGCTGCCCGGCCCGGGCAGCCGCGTGCCCAGCACCGTCGAGATCAGCCCGGCCGAGAGCATCCCATGCGCCACCCGCTCCTTGAAGAGCGTGGTGGCGGCGAACTCGGCGTCGATATGGACAGGATTGGTGTCGCCGGAAACGGCGGAGAACATCAGGATATCGGCTTCCGTCACCGTCTTGGCGAAGCTGGCCGACTGGCCGATCGCGAGATCCTCGAAATACTGCGCATTCATGCTCGGCAGACCCTCCGGGTTCGGTTCGTTTCTAGCGCAAAGCGCTGGCAGGGCCAACGCGCGCCTGAACCGCCCCGTTGCTTCGGTCTCCGGCAGAATCGCCTCAGCGGGTGGTGCCGGTCGAGCGCCCTTGCGCATCGTAGTGCCGGATCGTGCCGCCCGAGATTTCGGAACGCCCCGTCGAGCGGCCCTGCGCGTCGTAGTGGCGGGTGGTGTTGCCCGAGACTTCGGAGCGCCCGGTCGAGCGCCCCTGCGCGTCGTAGCGCCGGATCGTATCGCCGCTGTATTCGCTGCGCCCGGTGCTGCGGCCCGACGAATCGTAGTCCCGCTGGGTGCTTCCGCTGCGCTCGCTGCGGCCGGTGCTCCGGCCCGAGGAGTCGTAGCGGCGCTCGGTCTGGCCGCTCACCTCGGCGCGGCCGGTCGAACGGCCGTGGGCGTCGTATTCACGTTTGGTCTGGGCAGAAGCAGGCAGGGCCAGCAACAGGCCGGCGATCAGCAGGAAGGCACGGTTCACTCGGTATCTCCGTCGGATTCGTCCTCGTCTTCCTCGCGAGCGACCTCCTTGGCGACGCGCTCCTGGGACTGCGGCGCGTCCTCGCCCAGATGGGCGCGGTCGACAGCGCTGCGGGAGCCGGCGTCACGCCCATTGGCGGGTGCCGGAGGCAGGGAGAGCAGCAGAGCTGCGAGGAAGGCGGGCCACATGAGAGCGGAGCTTTCCGGTCATCCGTGTCTTCAAAAAGGCAGTAATCGGGCGATGACAACCTTTCTTTCCCGACGATCTTCAAGTTCCAGCGTCGTCGGGATGGTGTGTCGCGAATGTTCGGCCATTCCCTCGCGCGGGAGATAGGCCCGGCCGGGATCCGCGAGCAGGACGGTCGCCTCCCCCGCCATGGCGCGGAGCCAGGGCATGATATGGGCCGTCATGGGCGCCTCGTAGCAGACGTCGCCGGCCAGGATGACGTCCCAGCGGCAGGCGCTGCCCACGACATCGCCGTCGAAGGGCGTGACCTCGACGCCGTTCAACCGCGCGTTGAGCCCGATCGCCGCGATGGCCAGGTGGTCGATCTCGGCCGCTTCCACCATGGCCGCGCCGGCCTGTGCGGCGACGATGGCCGCGAGGCCACAGCCCGAGGCGAAGTCCAGCACGCGCTTGCCGGCCACCAGCGCCGGCTCGGCCCGGATCGCGAGCGACAGCGCCACGCTGCCCGGCCAGGCGAAGGCCCAGAAGGGCGGCTCGATCCCGTGCTGCTCCAGGAAGGCCTCGCTGGCCTGCCAGATGGGCGTGATCTCGGTGGCGAGGTGAAGCGCCACGCCCGGCAGCAGCGGCGGCTCGGCGATGGCGGTCTGGGCCCGGACGAAACCGGCGGGATCGCCGGTCAAAGCCGGCCCAGCAGGATGACGAGCGCGAGGGCGAGGCCGACCTCGCGGTTGGACTTGAAGAGCACGAGGCAATGTCCCGGGTCGTCGATGTCGAGGGTGACCACCTGCCGCAGCAGCAGCGCCGCCGGCAGCGCGAGGCCCGCGAAGAACCAGGCCGAAAGCCCGACCTGCCATCCCACGACGGCGACCAGGCCGACCGTCACGGAGTAGCAGACCGCGAGCATCGGCCGCGTGTTGTCGCCGAAGGTCAGCGCGGTGGAGCCGATGCCGAGCATGGCATCGTCCTCGCGATCCTGATGCGCATAGATGGTGTCGTAGGCGAAGACCCAGCAGATCGTGCCCAGGTAGAGCAGCGCTACCGGCCAGCCGAGTGGCGCGCCCGCCGCAACCGGCCCCATCAGCGCGCCCCAGCCGAAGGTCAGCCCCAGCACGGCCTGCGGATAATCGGTCACCCGCTTGGCCAGCGGGTAGAGCACCACCGGCACCAGGGAAATCACGCCGAGCCAGATGGAGGCCGTGTTGAGCTGCAGCAGGATCAGCAGGCCCGTGAGGCAGAGCGCAGCCAGGAAGGCCACGGCCTGCCGCGGCGTCACCGCGCCCGAGGCCAGCGGCCGCCCGCGCGTCCGCTCCACGCGCCCGTCGATGTCACGGTCCCAGAGATCGTTCACGACGCAGCCCGCGCCGCGCATCACGAAGGCGCCGACGAAGAACAGCAACGTCAGCCAGATGCCCGTGCCCCAGCCCGGCGCCCAGAGCGCGATTCCCCAGAGGCCCGGCAGGAAGAGAAGCCAGGTGCCGATCGGCCGGTCCGCCCGCATGAGCAGCGCATAAGGCCGCCAGGAGGCCGGAAGGCGGGCGATCCAGCCGCCGGTCCTGATATCGGTATAGCCGTCGAGTGGCGGGTTCTCTTGCACGTCGGCATGCAGCACGGCACATCGGGCCATGTCCATCCCTCGCCTTCATGCCGACGGTCCGCTTGCCGAAGGCGCCGAGATCGCGCTCACCCCGGCGCAGGCGCACCATATCGGCACCGTGATGCGCCGCGCGCCCGGCGCCGAGCTGCGCGCCTTCAACGCCGTGGACGGTGAGTTCGCCGCCGAGCTGACCGCGCTGCGCAAGGATCGCGGCGCCATGCGCCTCGGCGCCCAGCTGCGCGCGCCCTCCCCCGAGCCCGAGCTGCGCGCCCTGGTCGCGGCCCTCAAGCGGGAGGCCATGGACTGGGCCGTCGAGAAGGCCACCGAGCTCGGCGCCACGCTCATCCAGCCGGTGCTCACCCGCCGCTGCGTGGCCGACCGCAGCAACACCCAGCGCCTGGCCGGCATCGCCCGTGCCGCGGCCGAGCAGTGCGAGCGGCTTTCCGTCCCGGTGATCGGAGAATCGCGGCCGCTGCACGCCGTGCTCGATGCCTGGGACGGCGCGCCCCTCCTGGTCGCGGCGGAGCGGCGTGATGCGCCGCCGCTCCACGCCCTGCTCTCGGGAACGCATGCCCCCTGTGGCTTTCTGGTCGGCCCTGAGGGCGGCTTCGACAGGGCCGAGCTTGACGACCTCGCCCGGCGTCCCTTTGTTACGCTGGCCACGCTCGGGCCGCGCATTCTTCGCGCGGAGACGGCGCTGGTCGCGGGGCTCGGGGCGATCTCCTTCTCGCTCGACGCGCATCGGTGACGTTTCAGGAATAGAGAGCGAGCTTATGTCCAATCCCGGCCAGGCGGACCCCACGCCGATCACCTCCGCTCGCCAGCTCGCCGAATGGTTCGCTTCGGGCTCCAAGCCCCGTGCGGACTGGCGGATCGGCACGGAGCACGAGAAGATCGGCTTCCGCCGCGCGGACTTCTCGCCCCCCAGCTACGAGCACCAGGGCATCGGCGCCCTGCTCGAAGGCATCATGGCTAAGGGCTGGGATCCCATCCGCGACGGCGACAACGTCATCGGTCTCACGCGCAACGGCTGCTCGGTCAGCCTCGAGCCGGGCGGGCAGTTCGAACTCTCCGGCGGCCCGGTGGAGGATCTGCACGCGACGCGGCTCGAAACCGCCTCCCACCTGCGGGACGTGCATGAGGTGGCGGGGCCGCTCGGCCTCGGCTTCGCGGGCATCGGCTTCAATCCCGTGGCGCGCCGCGAGGACATGCCCTGGATGCCCAAGAGCCGCTATTCAATCATGCGGCGCTACATGCCCCTCAAGGGCAATCTCGGCCTCGACATGATGCTGCGCACGGCGACCGTGCAGGTAAACCTCGACTTCGGCGACGAGGCCGACATGGTCGAGAAGCTGCGGGTCTCCCTGGCGTTGCAGCCGCTGGCCACCGCGCTCTTCGCCAGCTCGCCGCTGCGGGAGGGCAAGCCCTCCGGCTACAAGTCGCTGCGCGGGCATGTGTGGTCGGACACCGATCCGGACCGCACGGGCATTCCCGGCCTCGTCTTCGAGGAGGGCTTCGGCTTCGAGCGCTTCGCCGAATACGCGCTGGACGTGCCGATGTACTTCGTCGCCCGCGACGGGAAGCTGCATGACGTGGCGGGCCAGAGCTTCCGCACCTTCATGAAGAAGGGCCTCGATGGGCTCGAAGGTATCGAGGCCACGATGGGCGACGTGGCCGACCACGTGACCACCGTCTTCACCGAGGTCCGGCTCAAGAAGTTCCTGGAGATGCGCGGCTCGGATTCGGGCAGCGAGGCCATGCTGCTGGCCGAACCGGCGCTCTGGGTCGGGCTCATCTATGACGACGCGGCGCAGAAGGCCGCCCGTGCGCTGACCAAGGGCTGGAGCGTCGCGGAGATGCACGCGCTCCGCGCCGAAGCCCCGAAGCTGGCGCTCGACGCGACCGTGGCCGGCCGGAAGCTGCGCGACGTGGCGCGCGACGTGCTGGCCATCGCCGAAGGCGGGCTGAAGGCGCGGGGCCTGGGCGAGGAAGCCTATCTCGCGCCTCTGCAGGAGATCGTGGCCAGCGGCATGACGCAGGCCGACCGCATCCTCCAGCTCTACGAGGGCGCCTGGAAGGGCGACGCGACACGGGCCTTCGAGTTCACGGAGCTCTGACCCTTCCTCAGCGGTCGTCCGAGAGCGCGAGGGCGACCAGCATCAGCACCATCGCAGGGCCCGTCTTCACCAGCGGGCCCAGCGGATCCAGCCAGAGGCCAGGCGCCACGAAGGTCGCGCCGATCCAGTAGCCGAGCGAGACGACGAGGCCGGCGAGCAGGCCGAGGCGGGAGGTGCGCCGCACCGCGATCGCCACGCCGACCGCGATATCGGCCAGGGCGGTGACGAGGGTGGTCCAGAACGCCAGCGTCTCCGGAAATCCGTGCTCCGTCAGAATGGCCATCGCCGGCCGGAACGCCCAGAGGAGCGCGACGAGGCCCGAGACGCACCAGAAGGCAGCGAGCGTGCCCAGGATGAGGGCCTTGGCCAGGTAGAGACGGCCGAACCAGCGCTCCTGCACCGTGGCGGGCAGGCGCGCCAAGGCCTGGTCCAGCGAGGCGGGCTCGATCCCCGTGGCCTCGATCCAGGAGCCGGGATCACCCTCGACGCCGCGACTCATCTCGCGCAGCGCCGTGCTGCGGATCGGTGGCCGCCAGCCGAGGCAGGAGGCCCAGTCCCCTGCCCCCGCGCCCAGCGTCATGAGCCAGCCCGGCAGGCGCAGCCGCGGCCTGGGCCCGCCGAAGCGCCGACGGAAGGCGGCGACGACGCTGCCGACGGTGCCGGGCTTGCGCTCCATCACGTCCCAGACAGCCGCCCGGTGCCGCTCACCCTCCCGCCGCCGCTCGGCGAGGACGCGCACGGTGCGGGCAATGTCCCCGACATCGGTCGCCGCGAAAGGACGGCCGGATTCGCGCCGTGGCAGGTCGAGGGGCAGCGCCGCCAGCGCACGGATCAGCGCACTGCCGCCATAGGCCGCGGGCGCCACGACGAAGCCCGGGCGCAGGATGGCGTAGGGGATGGAAGCCGCCTGGATCAGCCGGTCGGCGGCGCGCTTGGTGCGGCTGAACTCCGTCCCGTCCTCCGCCTCGCGGCCAGGGATGGACAGGTGGACCAGCAGCGGCGGGTCTGCCTGCGCCGCGACGGCCTCCAGCAGCCGGCCGACGAAGGCGCGATGGACCTCGTCCGCCCGCTCCGCGCCGCTATCCTGCAAGAGGCCGAGCGCGTTCACGACGATGCCGACGCGCCTCTCGCGCAGCAGGTCGGCCAGCGCCGCAGTATCGAGATCGACAATGGGCGTGACGACCGCCTTGTCGCTCCAGGCCGCCTGTTGCGCCGCGGAGAGGCGCCGGGCCACGGGCACGACGAGAAGGCCCGCTTCCAGCAGGCGCGCCGCGACCTCCTGCCCGATGAGGCCGCCCGCGCCAAGCACGGCCACCACGGGCCAGGGAGCCTCGCTCACAGCGGCGGCTTCGCGATCATGAGCCAGATGATCGCCAGCACCGATCCGAAACCCGGGAAACCGAAGGCGAACCACCAGCGGAAAAGACGATGATAGGCCGGCGGCAGGGGCAGGCCCTGCGCCGCGGCCTCGCGCGCCAGGTCGCGGAGCCGCATCTGCATCCACACCACCGGCAGCCAGAAAATGCCGGCCACGACATAGAGCGCGAGCGAAGCCACCAGCCAGCCCTCGTCGAGGCGGATCCCCATCTCCTGGGCCAGGAAGAAGCCCGTCACCGGCTGCACGACAACCGCCGAGGCGGTGAAGAGGAAGTCCGCGAGGACCACGACGCCGGCCGTCCGCGCGATGAAGACCGCATCCCGCGTCAAATGGGCCATCACCATGAAGAAGGCGATGCCCATGCCGGTGCCGAGCAGCACGATCGCGCCGAGCACGTGGACGTACTTCAGGATCAGGAAAGCCAAGCGCCTATCTCCTCCGAGCAGCGGTTGGCAGGGCGCAACCGGCGCTGTCGACCGGCCGCCGAGCGCCTCGTGGAATCGGCCGGGATGACAGGCACCATCCATCACACGTCATGGAAGAGTTCGGCAATCGCCGGGGCCCAGCTTCCGCAGAGCCTCGGCGTCTGCTCAGCAGACGGCCGGGCGCTCCTGGACCTGGTCCGAAGCGCCCGGAGAAAGGCCGGCCTTAATTGCCGACGCGCACCAGGCGCAGCGGGAAGCCGTTATCCGCCTGCTGCCGGAGCTGCACCGTGGAGCGCGCCGCCCAGACCACCTGCTGCTGGTGCAGCGGGATGTAGAGCGCCTCGTCCCGGATGATATTGGAGGTGCGGGTGATCATCTCCTGCCGCGCCGTCGGGTTGGTCTCGACGGCGATGCGGTCGATCAGGTCGTCGAGGGTCGGGTTCGAGAAGCCGCCGTTGTTGAACATCCCGCGCACCCCGTCCCGCGTGCCGGCGAGGTTGTAGAGCGCGTTGTGCGCGTCATAGGTATTGGGCGTCCAGCCGAGCATGTAGAAGCTCGTCGCGAAGCGCGGCGCATTCACCTCGGCGAAGAAGCGCACGCGGGTCTGCGCGGCCAGCGTCACACGGACGCCGATGCGCGCGAGCATGGCGACAACAGCGGTGCAGATGCCCTCGTCGTTCACGTAGCGGTCGTTCGGGCAGTCCAGCGTCACGCCGAAGCCGTTCGGATAGCCGGCCTCCGCCAGCTGGCGCCGCGCGGCCTCGAGGTCGAGCGCCAGGCGCCCGTCATTGGCCTCGATGAAGCCATTCACGCCCGGCCCGAAGATCTGGCCCGTCGGCCGGGACTGGCCGCGCATGACCCGCGTATGGATCGCCTGGATGTCGATGGCCTGGTAGACCGCCCGCCGGACGCGGACATCCTGGAACGGGTTGCGCCCGCGGACGTCGCTCTTCAGGAGCTCCGCGCGGTTCTGGTCCATGCCCAGATAGATCGTGCGTAGCTCCGCCGTCTGGAGGACGCGCAGGCCGTTGGTGCGGCCGATGCGGTCCATGTCCTGGGGCGGAACCGTGTAGATCATGTCCACCTCGCCCGAGAGCAGGGCGGCGACGCGCGTCGCGTCATTGGCGATCACGTTGAACTCGACCCGGTCGAGGTTATGGGCCGGCGTGTCCCACCAGCCGGGGTTGCGCGCCAGGACGGTGCGGCGATCGGGCTCGCGGGAGACGAGGACGAAGGGCCCCGTGCCCATGGCGTTGCGGGTGGCGAAATTCTCCTCGCGCGAGGTGAGGTCGGCCACGCGCTGCGCGTTGTTCTGCTCGAGCCAGGCCTTGCTCATGATGCCGAAGCTGGTGATCTCCTCGGGGAAGATCGGATTCGGCCGGGACGTCTTCACATCCACGGTGAATTCGTCGACGGCGACGACCTCGGCCACGGAGGCGAAGTAGGCCGCGATGTTCGAGCCGGGGCCGCGGGCGCGCCCGATGGAGAAGACCACGTCGGCCGCCGTGAAGGGCGTCCCGTCCGAGAATTTCACGCCCCGGCGGAGATGGAAGCGCCAGGTCAGCGGATCGACCTGCTCCCACCGCTCGGCCAGCGCGGCCTCGAGGCGCAGCTCCGGATTCCGCCGGATCAGCGGCTCGTAGATATTGGCATTGAAGGTGAGCAGAAAGGTCTCGGACCGCGTGTAGGGGTCCATCGAATTGACGTCGCCGTCATTCGCCCATCGGAACGTCGCGGCCTGAGCGGGCAGCGCGAGGCAGACCGCAAGCAGCCCCGCTGCAAGAGTGTTTTTGAACATCGAAGCCTCCCGAGCCCCTTATGGTCCCGCGAGGCTAGCGGCCCGTTCCGGGAGCGTCGAGCAACAACTGAAGGGCCGGCTTCCTGGCGCAGCGCCCAAACGAAAAAAGGGGGCCGCGAGGCCCCCTTTGTCGATCCAACCCGGAACCGGGCGGTCAGGCGGCCTTGAAGGCCGCCGGCAGGCTGTTGATGGCAGCGTCGACCATCGGCGCGTCGCTCGCGGCGTCGTGACGATGGGCGAGGATGTCGCGCACCGCGGCGGTCGCGATATCGGCCGCCGCCTGGCGGACCTCGTTCACGGCGCTCGCCTCGGCGGCAGCGATGCGGTCCATCGCCATCCGCTCACGGCGGCGGGCAGAGGATTCGGCTTCCGCCTTCGCGGCGGCGGCAACGCGCTCGGCCTCGGCCTTGGCGCGCTCCAGCATCGCGGCGGCGTCCTTGGTCGCCTGCTCCCGCTCGCGACGGGCCGAAGCCATCATCGCCTCGGCTTCGGCGCGGAGGCGGCTGGCCTCCTCGAGCTCGGCCTTGATGCGGGCACCGCGCGCATCGAGCATCTGCGTCGCCTTCGTCCAGGCCGTCTTACCGAACAGCAGGACGAAGATGACGAAGCTGACCGCGACCCAGAACTTCGGGTCGAGGTAGAAGTGCTCGTAATGGTGATGCATCAGACCGCTCCCTGGCTGGCGGCACGGTCCACGGCGGCGGTGACGTCATTGGCCGGCGCGGAGACGGAGAGACGCGCCAGCATGGCGGTCGCGGTCTCGCCGGCAACCTGGCGCAGCGCACCCATCGCCTGATCGCGCGCGGCACGCACCTGGGCCTCGGCCTGGGCGACCTGCGCGTTAAGGCGCTCGTTGATCTCGGCGGCCTGCTTGGCGGCAGCGGCCTGGGCATCGACCATCGCGGCGGAGATGGCGGCCTGAGCCTCGGCCCGCGCGGCGGCGGTCGAAGCGCGGAGCTCGGCCAGCGCGGCCTCGCCTGCCGCCTGCGCGTCACGCGCCGCGTTCAGGTCGGCCGCAATGCGCGCAGCCCGCTCGTCGAGCACGGAAGCCACCCGCGGAAGCGCGATGGTCTTCAGCAGAAAGTAGAGAAGTCCGAAAATGATGAGCAGCCAAACCAGCTTGCTCATCATCAGCGGATTGGCGAAATCGAGCTGCGGCATGGCGGAACCCCTTGGACTGAAAAGCTATGCGGCCGGAGCGCCACGCGCCCCGGCCGGATGGCTTCAGGCGAAGAGGATGAGGAACGCGATCAGCAGCGCGAAGAGCGCGACGGCTTCCGTGAGGGCGAAGCCCAGAATGCCGATCGGGAACACGGCGTCACGAGCGGCCGGGTTGCGCGCCACGCTGGTGATCAGCGAGGAGAAGATGTTCCCGATGCCGAGGCCGACGCCGAAGAGGGCGATGACAGCGATACCGGCTCCGAGGGCCTTGGCGGCAGCAACTTCCATGGTCTTAGTCCTTCCGTTGAGCTGAAAGCTGGTGTGTTCCGTCGAGCGCTAGTGCAGGTGCACGGCGTCGTGGAGGTAGATGCAGGTGAGGATCGCGAACACATAAGCCTGCAGGAACGCGACCAGCACTTCGAAGCCAACCAGCACGACGTTGATCGTGAGGGGCATGATGGAAAGGAACGGACCGACCGCACCCAGGCCCGCCAGCATCACCACGAAGGTGGCGAAGACCTTCAGCATCACGTGACCGGCGACCATGTTCGCGAAGAGACGGATGCTGAGGCTGATGGGGCGCGAGATGTAGGACACGATCTCGACCGGGATGATGATCGGCGCCAGCCAGAGCGGAGCGCCCTGCGGGAAGAAGTAGCCGAAGAAATGCGTCCCGTGCAGCACGATCGCCACCACCGTGATCAGCACGAAGACGATCGCCGCGAGGGTGAAGGTCATGCTGATGTGGCTGGTGTAGGTGAAGGCGTAGGGGAACAGGCCCAGCATGTTTCCGAACAGGATGAACATGAAGAGCGTGAAGACGAACGGGAAGAAGCGGCGACCCTCAGGGCCGACCTGCGCCACCACCATATCGTCGATAAAGCCATAAGCGCTCTCGGCCAGGCTCTGGAAGCGGCCCGGCACGATGGCCCGCGGGCGCATGCCCAGAACCATCATCGCAACGATCAGCGCGCCGGCGATGAGCATATGCAGATTGGACTGCGTGAAGCCGACAGATGCGCCGATCGCGCCACCGACGGTGCCCAGCTCGAACTGGCTGAGCGCGTCGATCGAATTCCCCTCAACGGCCACTCGGCACCTCTTCGAACCTAGTCCTTGCGCGCACCGGATCGGGGAGTGAACAGTCGGTAGACATTCATCACCCCGGCGGCGGCCCCCAGGCAGAACATCAAGAGGAAGAGCCAGGGCCAGGTTCCGAGCCATCTGTCGAGCATGAGGCCGAGCCCCACTCCGACGATCAGCGCGGAGACGACCTCCACGCCAGCTCGAAGACCAAACCCCCAGGTGGAGGGAAGCGCCCCCTTCGGAGCCTCGGACTTGTCGAGACCTTGCCGGTCCCGTGCCGCCCGGAGGCGCGTCTCGAAGGTTTTGCGCTCGTCCACCATAGGCTCCTTCCCTGCTCAAGTTTCCGCCGGAAGGCGAGGCTGCCTCTATGGCGGCGGTGCATGACTGTCAAGCTCATGAACCCGCTGAAACGTGAGCTTGAATGGGAGAAACGGGCGAATGGCGGGATCGTTTCGCGGACGTCGGAGGGTGGGTCGGCAACGACCCCCGCTTCGGCGGCCTAAGGCCCTTCCCTAGCCTTCCGCCATGGCCACGGCCTCGCCCAGATCCACCGACAGGAGTCGCGACACGCCACGCTCCTGCATGGTGACGCCGAAGAGCCGGTTCATCCGCGCCATGGTCAGGGCGTGGTGGGTGACGACCAGGAAGCGCGTGCCGGTGCCGGACATCGTGTCCAAAAGGTCACAGAGGCGCTCCACATTGGCGTCGTCCAGCGGCGCATCCACCTCGTCCAGCACGCAGACGGGCGCCGGATGGCAGCGGAAGACCGCGAAGACCAGCGAAAGCGCCGTCAGCGCCTGCTCGCCGCCCGAGAGCAGCGACAGGGCCGAGAGCTTCTTGCCCGGCGGCTCGGCATAGATCTCGAGGCCGGCCTCCAGCGGATCCTCGCTGCCCACCATGGCCAGATGGGCCCGTCCACCGCCGAAAAGCTTGCTGAAGAGCTGGCGGAACTCGCGGTCCACCTGGTCGAAGGTGGCGCGCAGGCGCTCGCGGGCCTCGCGGTTCAGATGGCCGATCGAGCCGCGCAGCTTGGCGATGGCGGAGGTGACCTCCTCGCGATCCTTGCCGATCTGCTCGATGCGCGCCTCCAGCTCCTCCAGCTCCGTCTCGGCGCGGAGGTTCACGGGGCCCATCTCCTCGCGTTCGCGGGCGAGGCGTTCGGCACGGCGCCGGGCGCGATCCTCGGCCGCGTCGGAGAGCTCCGCAGGGGGCTCGGGCAGCTCCGGCGCCTCGCCGAATCGCTCGGTGATGCGGGCGGCGAGCGCGGCGCCGGCCTGGAGCGCCGATTCGCTGGCCGCCTCGGCCCGCAGGGCCGATTCGCGGGCGGCGGCGAAGGCGGTCTCGGCTGTCCGGCGGACCTCGTCCCTTTCCCGGGCCCGGGAATCGGCCAGATCCAGAGCCGTGCGCGCGGCCTCATGCGCCGCTTCGGCGGCCTCCAGCCGGCGCGTGGCCTCGGCCTGGGCGGCGCTCACCTTCTCCGGCAGGCGCATCGCCTCGTCGCGGCGGGAGGTAGCCTCCGCGCGGCGTGCTTCGAGGGCGGTCAGGCGCGTGGCGGCATCGGCCAGTCGCTGCGCCCAGGCCGCCCGCTCGGCCACGGCGGATTCGCGCCGGGAAGCCAGCGATTCGCGTTCCCCCTGCAGGGCCAGCACCTTCCCCCGCGCCTCAGCCGCACGGGATCGGATGCCGGCCAGGGCCAGCCGCGCCTCATCCACCTCGGCCCGCGCGACGGCGAGGTCCGGCAGGGTGGCACGGGCGGCGCGGGCACGGTCCAGCGCCTCGCCGGCCTCGGCAGCCTCGGCGCCGGCGCGGTCCAGCTGCGGCGTCAGGGCCGCGATCTGTGCGACCGCGGCGACGCTGCGGCTGCGCAGCGAGGCCTGCTCGGTGCGCGCGGCGGTCAGTTCCGCCTCTGCGCGCCGGCGCGCCTCGCGGGCCGATCCTTCCTCGGTCTGGGCGCGCTCGGCGGCCTCGGCCTCGGCCTTGAAGGCGACGATGGCAGGCGTGGCGGCGAGCAGCGCCTCGGCCTCGGCCAGCGCGGCTTCCGCTTCGGCACGCTCCTCGGCCAGGCGGGCGGTCTGGGCGCGATATTCGGCCTGCCGCCGTTCGGCGGCCTCATGGCGGGCGGTCAGCTCGGCGGCCTTGCTGGCAGCGCGGCGTGTCTCGGGCTCGGCCGCGTCACGGGCGCGGCGGGCGGCGACCTCGGCCGTCTGGGCGGCGGCTTCGGCAGCGGCGGCTTCCGCGCGGGCAGCCTCGGCGGTGCGCGCGGCCGGGGCGGCCTCCGCCAGCTTCGCCTCGGCCTGACGCAGCCGGGCGAGGTTCTGCAGCCGCGCCGCGCCGGCCTTGGCGGCGCCGGGCGCCTGCACATAGCCGTCCCAGCGCCAGAGTGCGCCCTCGCGGGAGACCAGGGCCTGGCCCGGGCGCAGGGCCGCCTGCAGCGGCGCGCCATCCGCGACCAGGCCGATCTGGGAGAGCGCCCGCCCCAGCTCCTCGGGCGCGCCGACGAGGCCGGCCAGGGCCGTGGCCCCTTCCGGCAAGGCCGGCGCCTGGCCCAGCGGCGGCAGGGCGCGCCAGAAGCGGTTGGTGCCGCTGCCCCTGCCCCCCTCCAGCCCTTCGCCCAGCGCGGCGCCAAGCGCGGCCTCGAGCCCCTCGGGGATGGTGAGCGTGCGGGCGATGGGATCCGCCTCAGCCGAATCGCCGGCGGCGGCGCGGAGGCCCTGAAGCTCGGCCCGAAGGCGGGATTCGACGGCGCGCGCTTCCGACTCGGCCGTCCGGGACGCGGTGGCGCGCTCCTGGGAGGATTCGCGGGATTGGCGGGCGGCAGCCAGGGCGGCCTCCGCCTCGCGCAGGGCGGCCGCCGCGGTCTCGGCGGCGGTGCGGGCCTCGGTCAGCGCCCCGGCATCAGGGGCCGCGGGCGCAGCGCGAAGGGCCGCCTCCTCGCGCTGGCGGGCGGATTGAAGGCGCTGGGCGGCGGCGGCGCGGGCGCGTTCGGCGGCACCGCGCTCGATCTCGGCCGCCCGGGCGGCGTCGCGCGCGGCGGTGGCGCGGCTGGCGGCCTCGGCCCGGCGGCGCTCGGCGGCTTCCAGCTCCTGCCGCTTGGCCTCGGTCGCGGCCTCGGCGTCGCGCAGGCGGGCCTCCACGGCCTCGAGCGCCGCTTCCGGGACGGATTGGGCCTCCGCCGCGGCGCGCTGGGCGGCGAGCTGGGCATGCTGGTCCTGGACGCGGCGGTGGCGCCCCTCGGCGAAGGCGAGCTCGGAGGCGACCTGATTGGCGCGGGCGGCCAGGGCGGCGGCGGCCTCGGTCGCGGCCTCGGTCCGGGCCTCGGCGCCGGAGAGCTCGCCGTCGAGGCCGGAGGCCTCGGCCTGCGCCGCCTCGATGCGGGCGGGGATCTGCGCCTCGGCCGAGGCGAGTCCGGCGGCCTCGCGCTGGGCGCGGGTTTCGGCGGCGCGCGCATCGGCCTCAACCGAGCGGGCATCCTCGAGGTCGGCGAGGAGCTGCGTCAGCGCCGCCTCGGCCTCCGCCAGAATGGAACGGGCGCGGTCGGCCTCGGCGGCAAGGTTCTCGGCCTCCACGCGCCGGCGCTCCAGCAGGGTGCGGGTCACGCCCTCCTCGGCACGGGGAGCCTCGATGGCGGCGGTGGCGGCTTCCGAAAGGCGGCGCCCTTCCTCGGCAGCGGCCTCGGCCAGCGCCAGGGCCTGCTGGCGTCCGGCCAGCGCCGCGCGGGCGGCCTCGATCGCGGCTTCGGCCCTGGCGACGAGGATGGCGAACCACTCGCCCTCCGCCTCGCGCACCAGGCCGGAGATGCTGCGGTAGCGGATGGCCTGGCGCGCCTGCTTCTTCAGGCTTTCCTGCTGGACGCCGAGCTGGCCCAGAAGGTCCTCGCTGCGGGAGAGGTTGGTCTCGGCCTGGCGCAGCTTCAGCTCGGCCTCGTGGCGGCGGGCGCGCAGGCCGGCGATGCCGGCGGCCTCCTCCAGCACGCTGCGGCGCTCCTCGGGCTTGGCGCCGATCAGCGCCGCCACCCGCCCCTGGCTGACCATGCCCGAGGCGCGCGGCCCGCTGGCGAGGTCGGCGAACATGGTCTGCACGTCGCGCGCGCGGACCTCGCGGCCATTGATGCGATAGGTGCTGCCCGAGCCGCGGTCGATGCGCCGGGTCACCTCCAGCTCGGTCGCCTGGTCCATGGGCGCGGGGGCCACGCCCTGCGCCTCCTCCAGGCTGAGCACGACCTCGGCGAGGTTGCGGGCGGGGCGCGTCGCGGTGCCGGCGAAGATGATGTCGTCCATCTCGCCGCCGCGCAGCGACCGGGCCGAGCTTTCGCCCATGGCCCAGCGCAGCGCCTCGACCACGTTGGACTTGCCGCAGCCATTGGGGCCGACGACCCCCGTCAGCCCGGGCAGGACGGGAACCTGCACCGGCTCGGCAAAGCTCTTGAAGCCCGCGATGCGCAGGCCGGTCAGGGTCGCGGAAAGGCGCCGCGCCTCCGGAAGCGGCGGCGCTTCCTCCTCACCGGCAGGGGCCGGTGTCCCTTCGCTCAAGGTTTCGGAGCTTGCTGCACCAGCTGGGCGAACTGGTCGAACGCAATGTTGCCGGACTGCACGCGGCCGTTGAAGGCGAAGCTCGGCGTCGCCGTGATCCGGAACTCGCGCTCCGCGGCCATACGCTGCTCGAGGATGCCGCGGCGCAGCGCCTCATCGGCCACCACGGCGTCGAAGCCCTTGCGGTCCATGCCCGCCAGCGCGGCGAGGCGAGCGAGCTCCTCCAGCTGGCGGCCCTGGGCGAAGGCCCAGCGGTCCTGCGTCTGGAAGAGCGTCGTCAGGAAGGCCGGGTAGCGGTCCTCCGGCAGGGACCGGGCCACGCAGGCGGCGGCGAGCGCGATGCCGTCGAGCGGAAAGTCGCGCCAGACGAAGCGGATGCGGCCGGTATCCACCAGCTCGGCCTTCACGCGCGGCCAGTTGGTCGTGTGGAAGGCGGCGCAATGGCCGCAGGTCAGCGAGAAGAACTCGGTCACCGTGACCGGCGCGTCGGCACGGCCCATGGAGCGGGGCCCGAGACGGGGATCCCCGCTTTGCGCCAGCGCGAGGCTGGGGGTGGCGGCGGCGAGAACGCCGAGGGTGCGACGGGTAAGCTGCATGAGCCAGGCTCCGGCTGGATAACGGGACATCATCTGGCGTAGGGGGGCGGCCTTGTCCAGTTTTGGGTACCTGCCGCCGCGCCGCTGATTGACTTCCAGCCGCGCCGCTGATTTTCTGGCGGCGGCTCGATCGGAGCCTCCGTGTCCGCGGAAAGGGCTGCGCCCACGCTCGCTGGAATTGGCTCCGACGCTTCGTCCACCCTTTCCTGTCTGGCCGGCGGACACAGACGCGAGGAAGGGGCTTCCTTTGTTCGACCGATCAGAATCCGCACGACCTGAATCCGCCTCCGTGGCGCCGCCCGGGTCTCCCTTCCGCCTGAATCTCGAGCAGCAGCGCAAGCGCGCGAAGGAGCTGCTGCGCGGCCTGCGCGACGGCGAGGCCGAGGCGCTGGCCCGCTTCGGCCGGCATCACCCGAGGGCCCGGGAGCCGCTATCCGCGCCGGCGCTGAGCGACGCCCAGCTCGTCATCGCCCGGGAACTCGGCCTGCCGAGTTGGCCGCGCCTCAAGGCTCATATCGACAGGATGGAGGCGAGCCGGGAGAGGATCGCCCGCGGCGGCGCCGCGCCCGATCGCGACATGACCACCCTGCATCTGCGCTGCGGCCACGACATCCGGCCCTGGCTTCAGGAGGCCGGCTTCCGCGGCGCCTTCCTGGAATATTCGGATCCCCTCTGCCAGGGGCCGGTCGTGAATGCGCCGGACTGGCTGGATCGCCGGGCGGGTTTCATCGCACAGGCCTATGGCGCGGGAGTCGGCCTGGACCGGGAGGCCGTCGCCGCGAAGCTGCGCGGCTCGGAAGAGGGCTTGGCTTCCGCCGCCTCGCGCTACGAGCGCGTCGTCCTCTGGTTCGAGCACGATATCTACGACCAGCTGATCCTGGCCCGCTGCCTGGCGCATTTCGCGGAGATGCCGCCCGCGCGGCTGGAACTGGTCTCCACCGGGCATTACCCGGGCGGCACGCGCTTCATCGGCCTGGGCCAGCTTCCGCCCGAAGCCCTGCGCCTGTTGTGGGAGGAGCGCCGGCCGGTGCCGGAGGCGGCGCTGGGGGCGGGGCGCCTCGCCTGGGATGCGCTGCGCGCCCCCGATCCGCGGCCGCTGGCGGCGCTGGCGCAATCGGGGACGGAGGCCCTCCCTTCCCTCGGCCGGGCGATCCGCCGCCATTGCCAGGAACTGCCCTGGACCTCGGACGGGCTGGGGCTGACGGCCCGGCTGACCCTTCGGCTCATCGCCGAGGAGGCAGGCAACGCCGGCCAGGTCTTCGGCCGGCTGATGATGGAGCGCGAGCCCCTGCCCTGGATGACGGACCTGATCTTCCGCGAGCTGCTGCGGGAGCTCGAAAGCCCCTCGGAGCCTGTCTTCACCGGCCTCGGCGATGAGGACTGGCCACGGGCGCGGCTCTCGATCACGCCCCTGGGGCGCCGGGTCCTGGCGGGCGAGGTGGACTGGCTGTCGCTGCGGCCGAGGCCGCGCTGGGTGGGCGGGGTCGAGATCCCGGGCGATCCGCCCTGCTGGCGCTGGGACGAAGGCAGCGGTTCCGCCCTTCGGCGTTGAACCCCGGCTCAGGGGGTTCGGGAGAAGACGCCGCGCGCCAGCCTTTCCAGGGCGGCACGCAGCTCCTCGCCGGGAACCCCCTCCAACCGGTTGGTGACCGGGTCCGGCACGGGGCCGGGCACCGGCTTCGGCGGCCGGGGCGGCTCCGGCGGGCGGGGCCGCTGGACGAAGGCGAGCTTGCGCACCGCCACCCGGCCAAGATGTGAATTGATCCGGTCCATGAGGGCCGGCGCCGCCATGCCGAGCTCCATGGCGGCCGGACCCGTGCAGGCCAGGGTCAGCGTTCCGGAGGTGAGGCGCACCGGCTCCGCCATGCCGGCGGTGCCGGGACCGACGATGATCGGCCAGTCCGCCATGATCTGCGCGGAATCCGGGCTCCGCTTGCGGAAGGCCGGGCGGGTCAGGCGGGGGATCAGCGCGGCAAGGTCCCGCGGCCCCCCGAAGGGGGTGCTGGACAGCGGCGGCGCGACCGTCTCCTTCTTCGCCAATGCCTCACCCCTCTGCTGCCGAATTGCTCGCCTGGTACGACCGCTCCGCGAGACGCCTGGGCTGGCGCGGTCAGACGGATCCATACCGCATCTGGGTCAGCGAGGTCATGCTCCAGCAGACGACCGTCGCGACCGTCGGGCCGCGCTATGCGCGATTCATGGCCCGTTTCCCGGATGTAGAAGCGCTGGCGGCGGCCGATTGGGGCGAGCTGGCGGAGGAATGGGCGGGCCTCGGCTACTATGCCCGGGCGCGCAACCTGCACGCGGCGGCGAAGGCGATCGCGGCCGGCGGCTTTCCCGCCGATTCGGCCGGGTGGCGCGCACTGCCTGGAATCGGCCCCTACACGGCCGCGGCGATCGGCGCGATCGCGCTCGGCGAGCCGGTGGTGCCGCTGGACGGCAATGTGGAGCGCGTGATGTCGCGCCTCTTCGCCGTCGAGACGCCCCTGCCCGCCGCCAGGCCGGAGCTGGGCCGCCTGGCCCAGAGCTTCGCGGCGCAGCTGGTGGTGCGGGAACGGCCGGGCGATTTCGCGCAGGCGCTTTTCGACCTCGGCGCCACCATCTGCACGCCGAAGAGCCCGACCTGCGTCCTCTGCCCCTGGCGGGCGGATTGCCGTGGCGCGGCGCTGGGCATTGCCGCCACCCTGCCGCGCAAGGCGCCGAAGGCGGCGCGGACGGCGCTGCATGGCGTGCATTTCGCGGTGACCGATGCAAACGGCCAGCTGCTTCTGGTCCGCCGGCCGGAAAGCGGGCTGCTCGGCGGCATGCTCGGCCTGCCGGGGACGCCGTGGCGCGCCACCCCCTGGAAGGACGAGGAGGCGCTGGGCCACGCCCCCCTGCCCGGCCTTTCCTGGACGCCGCGCCCCGGCATCGCCTCACATGGCTTCACCCATCGCGACCTCTCCATGCGGGTGCTGGCGGCGGAGGTACCGGACCTGCCCAACTGGGCGGAGCGCGCGACGATGGAGCAGGCGACGCGGAGCCTGCCGACGGCAATGCGCAAGCTCCTGGCCCTGCTGGGCTGAAGTCCCATGACCTTCCGGACGGCGGCGGTCTAACCTCCTGGCTGTGACGGGTCGGAGCGGGCGTTCCTGATGTTTCTCGGACGGTGGGGGGAGGTCGGCGTGCTGGGCCTGGCGCGCGTCTCCATGGGGGCGCAGCTCCAGGTCGTCGGCGCGCTCGGGCCGTTGCTGATCGGCGCGCTGGTCGCGGATTGGGCGGCCCTCGGCACGCTGATCGGCACATATTCCCTGGCGGGCGTCTTCGTGGCGCTGCCGGCGGGATGGCTGCTGGCGCGGCTCGGCGACCGCGTCGTGCTGCTGGGCGGCGTCGGCCTCATGGCGGCGGGGGGCATCCTGCTGGCCTTGGCACCGGACTTCAGCGTCGCGCTGGCGGGGCGGCTCGTCTCGGGCATCGGCGGCGCGCTGCTGACCATCGCCGGCGCCAAGATGGTGCTGGACCGTTTCTCGGGCCCTTCCGTCGCCCTGGCCATGGGCCTCATGCTGATGGCCTGGCCCTTCGGCATCGGGTTGGCACTGCTGGTCATCCCGCTGGTCGGCGAGAACTGGCGGGCCGGACTCTGGCTCTCGGCGGGCTTCTGCAGCCTGGCCTTCCTCCTGCTCCTGCTCCTGGCCACGGCGCGGGAGGGCACGGCCGGAAGCGCCGAGCCGCGGCGGCTCTGGCTGCTGCCCCATGAATGGCGGCCGATGCTGGCGCTGGGCACCGTCTGGGCAGGCTACAACGCGGCTTTCGCCGTGGCGGTCGGCTTCACGCCGGCCTTCCTCGTCGCGAGTGGTGCGACCCGCGCAGAGGCCGGGGCCCTGACCTCGCTCATCGGCTTTGCCATCCTGCCGCTCCAGCCCTTCGGCGGCGCGATCGCGGAACGGCTCGGACGGCCGATGCTGGTCATGATCCTCTGCATCCTCGGCATGGTCGGCGCCCTGGTGGCCACCGCGGCGGGGGCACCGCCCTGGCTGACCCTGCCCGCCTTCGGCCTTCTGGCAGCACCGCCCTCGAGCCTGATCATGGCCTTCGCCGGCCGCGTGCTTTCGGCGGAGAGCCGCGCCTTTGGCATGGGCGTGCACTACACCGTCTTCTACCTCGGCCTCGCTTTGCTGCCGCCCTTCGCCGGGCTGATGCGCGACGCGACCGGCGCGCCGGCGGCGCCCCTATTGGCGGCGGCGGCCTTCCTGGCGCTGTCGCTGGGGGCGCTGGCGATCTATGCGGCGGCCATCCGCGGAAAAACGGCGGTGCAGGCCGCCTGAGGGGGCTCCCGCGCCTCCTTTCCATCGCCCATACTCATCCGCGCAGGCGCCCCCGACGGCGCCCGGGAGAGGAAACGTAATGCCCGCCCAGCAGGCCCGCTCATGAGCGGTGCCGAAGAGAGACGTCGTTCGCCCTTCACGCAGCGCGACTTCCGCTTCCAGTGGCCCGCCGATTTCGCGACCTCGCTCGCCTTCGAGATGGAGACGCTGATCCTCGGCTGGTACGTGCTGGTCACCACGGAATCGGTCATCTGGCTGACCGTCTTCGCCTCCCTTCAATTCACCGGCACGCTGCTCGCCCCGCTGCTGGGCGTCGCGGGCGACCGGATCGGGCACCGGAACCTGCTGGCCGCGATGCGGCTCTTCTACCTGGCCATCGCGGGCTGTGTGGCGGGCCTTGCGGTCCTGGGCGCGCTGAGCCCGCTGGCGGTGCTCGTGGCCGCCGGCCTGATCGGGCTGGTCAAACCCTCGGATATCGGCGTGCGCAACTCGCTGGTGGCCGCGATCCTGCCGCCGAAAATGCTGGGCGGTGCCATCGGCATCAGCCGCGCCAGCATGGACGCCGCCCGAGTGACGGGGGCGCTGGCCGGTGCGGGCATCATCGCGGCCCTGGGCATCGGGCCCGCCTATGGCGTGGTCGTCGGCCTCTACCTCATCGCCACCCTGCTGACGCTGGCCGTGCGGGAGCCGACGCGCGACGGGCCGCGGGCGGCGCCGGCCACGCTGGCCTCCACCTGGCGGGAGCTGGCGGAGGGCATCGCCCTCGCGCGCACCACCCCGGTGCTACTGGCCGCGCTGTGGCTGGCCTGGCTCGCCAATTTCGCGGCCTATCCGCTCTCGGGTGGGCTGCTGCCGCATGTGGCGCGCGAGGTCTACGGGCTGGACCGCACCGGCCTCGGCTTTCTCGTCGCTTCCTTCGCGGCCGGGGCGCTCGCGGGCTCGATGATCCTGAGCTGGCGCGGCGTGAGCGAGCGACCGGCGCCCCTCATGCTGGCGGCGGCGGGCACCTGGTTCGCCCTGCTGATGTTCTTCGCGCAGGCCGGTACGCCGGCCCTCGGCATGGCGATGCTTTTCCTGTCGGGCTTCATGCAGAGCTTCTGCATGATCCCGATGGCGCTGCTGCTGCTGCGCTCGACCGAAGCCGCCTTCCGCGGCCGCGTCATGGGACTACGGATGCTGGCCATCTACGGCATGCCGCTCGGCCTTCTGATCGCGGGCTTCGCCATCGAGCGCGTCGGCTTCGCCCATACCGCGACGGCCTATGCCCTCTTCGGCCTGGCGGCGACGGCGTTGATCACCTGGTACTGGCGCGCCGCCCTCTTCGCCCGCCTCGGGTGAGCGGTGCCTATTTCCGCCGCTTCGCCTTCGCCACGCCGGGCTTGGGGTGCCGGTCCAGGATCGGCTTGAGGAAGCGTCCGGTATGGCTGGCGGGGATCTCCACGATCTCCTCCGGCGTGCCGAAGGCGACCACGCGCCCGCCGCCCTCGCCGCCTTCCGGGCCCAGATCCAGCACCCAGTCGGCCGTCTTGATGACCTCCAGGTTGTGCTCGATCACCAGCACGGTGTTCCCCTGCTCCACCAGCGTGTGCAGCACCTCGAGCAGCTTGCGCACATCCTCGAAATGCAGGCCGGTGGTGGGCTCGTCGAGAATGTAGAGCGTGCGCCCCGTGGCGCGGCGCGACAGCTCCTTCGCCAGCTTGATGCGCTGCGCCTCGCCGCCCGAAAGCGTCGTCGCCTGCTGGCCGAGATGGATGTAGCCGAGGCCCACCTCCTCCAGCATGCGCAGCTTCTCGTGGATGGAGGGCACGGCGGAGAAGAACTCGCGCCCCTCGGTCACCGTCATGTCCAGCACGTCGGCGATCGACTTGCCGCGGAACTTCACCTCCAGCGTCTCGCGGTTGTAGCGCTTGCCCTTGCAGGTATCGCAGGTGACGTAGACGTCGGGCAGGAAGTGCATCTCGATCTTGATGAGACCGTCGCCCTGGCAGGCCTCGCAGCGGCCGCCCTTCACGTTGAAGCTGAAGCGGCCGGGCTTGTAGCCGCGCGAGCGGCTGTCCGGCAGCTCGGCGAACCAGTCGCGGATCGGCGCGAAGAGACCGGTATAGGTGGCAGGGTTGGAGCGCGGCGTGCGGCCGATCGGCGACTGGTCGATGTCGATGACCTTGTCGATCAGCTCCAGCCCTTCGATCCGCTGGTGCGGCGCGGGGACGACGGAAGCGCCCATCAGCTTGCGCGAGAGGCCGTTGAACAACGTCTCGATCACCAAAGTCGACTTGCCGCCGCCCGAGACGCCGGCGACCGCCGTGAAGGTCCCTAGCGGGAACTCCGCCGTCACGTCCTTGAGGTTGTTGCCCGTGGCGCCGACGACGCGGAGCATGCGCTTGCGGTCGAAGGGCCGGCGCACGGCCGGCATGGGGATCTCGCGGCGGCCGGACAGATAGGCGCCGGTGAGGCTCTCGGGATCGGCCGCCACCGCCTCGGGCGTGCCCTGGGAGACGACCGTGCCGCCGGCCTTGCCCGCACCGGGGCCGATATCGACCAGCCAGTCCGCGCTGCGGATCGCGTCCTCGTCATGCTCGACGACGATCACCGAATTGCCGAGGTCGCGCAGGCGCCGCAGCGTGCCCAGCAGGCGCTCGTTGTCGCGCTGGTGCAGGCCGATGGAGGGCTCGTCCAGCACGTAGAGCACGCCCGTCAGCCCGCTGCCGATCTGGCTCGCAAGGCGGATGCGCTGGCTCTCGCCGCCCGACAGCGTCGCCGAGGAGCGCGAGAGCGAAAGATAGTCGAGGCCCACATCCACCAGGAACTGCAGCCGGTCCTCGATCTCGCGCAGGATGCGGCGCGCGATCTCCTGCCGCTGCGGCGTGAGCGTGGGCATGACGCCGGAGAACCAGTCGCGTGCCCGGCGGATGGAAAGGGCCGAGGCCTCGCCGATATGCGTTCCCGCGATCTTCACCGCGAGCGACTGCGGCTTGAGCCGGAAGCCGGTGCAGACATGGCACGGCTTGTCCGCCCGGTAGCGCGCCATGTCCTCGCGCACCCAGGGGTTGTCGCTCTCGCGGAAGCGTCGCTCGAGATTGGCGATCACGCCGTCGAAGGGCTTCTGCACCTCATAGGCGCGAAGGCCGTCCTTGTACTTCAGCGTCACCGGCTCCTTGCCGGTGCCGAAGAGGATGGCGTTCCGCGCCTCCTCCGGAAGCTCCTCCCAGGGCTTGGTCAGGCTGATCTTCAGATGCGCGGCCAGCGAGGCCAGGGTCTGGTCGTAATAGGGCGTGCTGGCATTGCCGGCCCAGGGGACGACCGCGCCGTTCTTCAGGCTCTGCTCGGGATTGGGGATCACCAGCGCGGGGTCGAAGAAGCTCTCGGTGCCGAGCCCGTCGCAGGTCGGGCAGGCTCCCTGGGGCGAGTTGAAGGAGAAGAGCCGCGGCTCGATCTCCTCGATCGAGAAGCCCGAGACCGGGCAGGCGAATTTCTGGCTGAACACCGTGCGCTCTTCGCCATCGGCATTCTCGGCATAGGCGATGCCGTCGGCCAGGGCGAGCGCGGTCTCGAAGCTGTCGGCCAGGCGCTGCTCCAGCCCCTCGCGCACGACGACGCGGTCCACCACCACCTCGATGTCGTGCTTCAGCTTCTTGTCGAGCTTGGGCGCGTCGCCGATCTGCATCAGCGTGCCGTTGATCTTCACGCGCTCGAAGCCGCGGCGCTGAAACTCCGCGAGCTCCTTGCGGTACTCGCCCTTCTTGCCGCGGATGACGGGCGCCAGGATGAGCAGCCGCGTGCCCTCCGGCATGGCCATCACGCGATCCACCATCTGGCTGACCGTCTGCGCCTCGATGGGCAGGCCGGTCGCCGGCGAATAGGGCACGCCGACGCGCGCCCAGAGCAGGCGCATGTAGTCGTGGATCTCGGTGACCGTGCCGACCGTGGAGCGCGGATTGTGCGAGGTCGTCTTCTGCTCGATCGAGATCGCGGGCGAGAGGCCCTCGATGCTGTCCACGTCCGGCTTCTGCATGAGCTGCAGGAACTGGCGCGCATAGGCGCTGAGGCTCTCGACGTAGCGGCGCTGGCCCTCGGCATAGATGGTATCGAAGGCGAGCGACGACTTGCCCGAGCCCGAAAGCCCCGTCAGCACCACCAGCTTGCCCCGCGGCAGATCCAGGTCCAGCGATTTGAGGTTGTGCTGGCGCGCGCCCCGGATGCGGATGAGCTCCCCCTTCAAGACGGGATCGGCGGCGTCACGCGGCATGGGAATCGGGCTCCGAACGGGATGAATGTTCGTATTGTGTTCACGCTGTCTGCACCATATATGCTGCGGCGCAAAGCATGAAAACGGCCAGAGACCCCGGAATTTCGCGGGGCTGGCCCCAGGGCCGCGGAAAAGGTAGTTTCCAGGCCGATTTATAGGAGGCGCGGCGGATGGCCGGTGTGAATAAGGTGATCATCCTCGGGCGCCTCGGCAAGGACCCGGAGGTGCGGAACTTCCAGAATGGCGGGAAGGTCGTGAACCTGCGCCTGGCCACCAGCGAGCGCTACAAGGACCGCGAGGGCAACCAGCAGGAGCGGACCGAGTGGCACGCGGTGGCCATCTTCAACGAAAAGCTGGGCGAGATCGCCGAGCGGTTCCTGAAGAAGGGCAGCGAGGTCTACATCGAAGGCCAGCTCGAGACCCGGAAGTGGCAGGACCAGTCCGGCGCGGACAAGTACACCACCGAGATTGTGCTGCGGCAGTTCCGTGGCGAGCTGGCGCTCATCGGCGGCCGGGCTTCCGGCGGCGGCGGAGATGCCGGCGAGGAGCGTGAGTACGGCGGCGGCGGTGGCGGTGGTGGCGGCCGGAGCAGCGGCGGCTATGGCGAGCGCAGCTCGGCCCCCGCCCGCGGTGGCGCCCCCCGCTCCGGCGGATGGGATTCGGGGAAGAAAACGGATATGGATGACGATATTCCGTTCTGAGCCCGTGAGCGGGGCTTCGGCCCCCTCGCACGTCCCATGCCGGGGATTTTGATCCCTGGATTCTTAAACTGATGAAGACGCAGGAAACTCGTTTCCTGCCGGGGCGCGGGGGCAAAGCTCCCGGGTTCCACCAACCAGGACTTTCCCTTGGCCGAAGACGATACCAAGCCCCAGGACGTCGCGCCCGTCGCCCTCGAAGAGGAGATGCGTCGCTCCTACCTCGATTATGCGATGAGCGTCATCGTCAGCCGGGCCCTGCCCGACGTGCGCGACGGCCTCAAGCCCGTGCACAGGCGTATCCTCTTCGCCATGCACGAGGCCGGCTACACGGCCGACAAGCCCCACCGCAAATCGGCCCGCGTCGTCGGCGACGTGATGGGTAAGTATCACCCGCATGGCGACAGCGCGATTTACGACGCCATGGTCCGCATGGCGCAGCCCTTCTCGATGCGCGTGCCGCTCGTCGACGGCCAGGGCAATTTCGGCTCCATGGACGGCGATCCGCCGGCGGCCATGCGCTACACCGAGGTCCGCCTCGCCAAATCCGCTGCCGCGCTACTCGAAGGCATCGACGAGGACACGGTCGATTTCTCGCCCAACTACGACGAGAGCGCGAACGAGCCCCGCGTCCTGCCGGCGGCCTTCCCGAACCTGCTGGTGAACGGCGCCGGCGGCATCGCCGTCGGCATGGCGACCAATATCCCGCCGCACAACCCGACCGAGGTGATCGACGCCGCGCTGAAGCTGGTGGCCGAGCCCGACACCTCGCTCTCCGAGCTCATGGAGATCATCCCGGGGCCGGACTTCCCCACGGGCGGCATCATCCTGGGCCGCGCTGGCATCCGCTCCGCCTTCGAGACGGGCCGCGGCTCCATCCCGCTGCGCGCCGATTGCCTGATCGAGGACATCAAGGGCGGTCGCCAGGCCATCGTGGTCAGCGAGATCCCCTACCAGGTCAACAAGTCCGTTCTCATCGAGCGCATCGCGGAGCTCGTCCGCTCCAAGCAGATCGAGGGCATCAGCGACCTGCGTGACGAGAGCGACCGCTCCGGCCTGCGCATCGTCATGGAGCTGAAGCGCGACGCGGTGGGAGAGGTGGTGCTGAATCAGCTCTACCGGATGACCTCGCTGCAGATCAGCTTCCCGGTGAACTTCCTCGCGCTGAACGGCGGCCGGCCGCAGCAGATGGGGCTGAAGGACGCGCTGCAGGCCTTCATCGCCTTCCGCGAGGACGTGATCCTGCGCCGCTCGCGCCATCGCCTCTCCAAGGCGCGTGAGCGGGCGCACAACCTCGTCGGCCTCGCCATCGCGGTGGCGAATATCGACGAGGTGATCCGCCTCATCCGTGAAAGCCCGGACGCCGCCGCCGCCCGCGTGGCGCTGATGGCGCGCGACTGGCCGGCGGCCGATGTAGCGCCCCTGGTGGCGCTGGTGCAGGACGAGGGTAACGAGCTTTCCGACGAAGGCACGATGCGGCTCACCGAAGCCCAGGCGCGCGGCATCCTGGAGCTGCGGCTGCAGCGCCTGACCGGTCTGGAACGCGAGAAGATCGACGCCGAGCTCAAGGAGGTCGGCAGCCGCATCTCGGAGCTGCTGGAGATCCTGGGCAGCCGTCCCCGCCGCATGGAGGTGATGACCGCCGAGCTTCTGGCCGTCCGCGCCACGCTGGCCAGCCCGCGCCTCACCCGCATCGAGGACAGCCACGGCGACATCGACGACGAGAGCCTGATCGCGCCGGCCTCGATGATCGTGACGCTGACCCGCGACGGCTACGTGAAGCGCACCGCGCTGGACGTGTTCCGCACGCAGCATCGCGGCGGCCGCGGCCGCAGCGCGGCCTCCACGCGCGCGGACGACGTGGTGGTGCGCAGCTTCGTCGCGCACACGCATCAATGGGTGCTGTTCTTCACCAATCGCGGCATCGTCTTCCGCGAGAAGGTCTGGCAGCTCCCCGAGGGCGGCACGGGCGGCAAGGGCCGCTCCCTGCGCCAGGTGCTGCAGCTCGCCGAGAATGAATCGGTCACGGCGGTGCTGCCGCTGCCGCAGGACGAGACGCTCTGGGAGCACCTGCACCTCGTCTTCGCGACGCTGCAGGGCAATGTCCGCCGCAACCGGCTGAGCGACTTCCGCAACGTGCGTTCCTCGGGCCTCATCGCGATGAAGCTGGACGAGGGCGATGCGCTGATCGGTGTCGCCACCTGCCGCGAGGGCGACGACGTGATGCTCGCGACCCGCGGCGGCCGCGCGATCCGCTTCGTCGCCGATGCCGATACGCTGCGTGTCTTCGCCGGGCGTGATTCGACCGGCGTGCGCGGCATCCGGCTCGCCCAGGGCGACAGCGTGATGTCGCTCGCCGTGCTCGGGCATATCGACGCGAGCGTCGAGGAGCGCAGCGCCTATCTGAAGCTCGCCGCCCAGAAGCGCCGCGCGGCCGGCGAGGAGGAGGACGAGGTCTCCGTCGCCGACGACGCGGACGAGGCGCCGGCCGGCGAGGCCGAGCTCAGCCCCGAGCGCGCGGAGCAGATGGAGATGGCCGAGCAGTTCCTGCTCACCGTCACCGACCGCGGCTTCGGCAAGCGCACCAGCGCCTACGAATATCGCGTGAGCGGCCGTGGCGGACAGGGCATCGCCAACATCACGCTGAGCCGCCGCACCGGCTCCGCGGTGGTCGCCACCTTCACGGTGACGCAGGGCGACCACATCATGCTGATGACGGATGGCGGCCAGACGATTCGCTTCGAGGCCGACCAGGTCCGTCAGACGGGCCGCACGTCGCAGGGTGTGATGCTGCAGCGGATGGACGAAGCCGAGCGCGTGATGAGCTGCTTCCCCATCGTCGACGAGGGCGACGACGCCCCGGAGGGTGACAAGGTGGTTGATCAAGATGGTTGAGCGCGTCGCCCTCTATCCGGGCACCTTCGATCCCGTGACCAACGGGCATCTCGACGTGATCAGCCGCGCGGCTCGCCTCGTCGACAGGCTGGTGGTCGGCGTCGCCATGAACATCGGCAAGGGACCGCTGTTTCCGCTCGAGGAGCGCGCGGAGCTCGTGCGCGCCGAGACCGACAAGATCGCCGCCCGGACGGGCTGCGTGATCGAGGTCCGCCCCTTCACGGGATTGCTGATCGGCTTCGCCCGCGAGGTCGGCGCGCAGATGATCTTCCGCGGCCTGCGCGCGGTGACGGATTTCGACTATGAATTCCAGATGGCCGGCATGAACGCCCGCCTCGACCAGGAGGTCGAGACGGTCTTCCTCATGGCCAGCGAGCGCAACCATTTCATCTCCTCGCGCTTCGTGAAGGAGATCGCGCAGCTCGGCGGCGATATCTCCACCTTCGTGCCGGCGCTCACGCTGGAGCGCACGCTCGCGAAGACCCGCAAGACCGCCGCCGAATAGCGCGCCGGCCCGCCTTCACTCCACGTTCCATTTCTCCGACGGAGGATCGACCATGAACCGCCGCAGCCTTCTGACCACTTCCCTCATCGCCGCCGGTGGCGCCGCTGCCCTTTCGCCCGAGGCCCAGGCCCAGGGCGCTCCTGACCGCGAGAACACGCTGGTGATGGAGCTGAAGGACAATGCCCGCGTCACCATCCGCCTGCGCCCGGACCTCGCGCCCCAGCATGTGGAGCGGATCAAGACGCTGACGCGCCGTGGCCTGTATGACGGCACGCCCTTCCATCGCGTGATCGAGGGCTTCATGGCCCAGGGCGGCGATCCGACCGGCACCGGCACCGGCGGTTTCCGCGATCGCGGCTTTCCGGATCTGCGCGCCGAATTCAGCCCGACCAGCCGCGCGCGCTTCCTGCGCGGCACTTGCGGCATGGCCCGCGCCCAGGACCCCAACAGCGCGAACAGCCAGTTCTTCATCATGTTCGCCCCCGCCCCCAGCCTGGACGGCCAGTACACGATCTGGGGCCAGGTGACCGAGGGCATGGAGCACGTGGACCGCATCACGAAGGGCGCCGGCGGCAGCGGCACCGTCCGCAATCCGGACCGGCTGATCCGCATGCGGGTCCTCGCCGACATTTGAGCTCGTCCCGCGGCGGCGTGTTTACGCCCCGCGAAGGCTGGCTTGGAGCCTCCGGCATTCCCAACTATTGAACCGGCCGGGCGCCGCTCCTCGGAGCGCGTCCGCCGCGGATTTCCTGTTCACCCGAAATTTCCTCAGGAGCGACCATGTCCGAGACCAATGAAGCCGAAGCCAAGGGCGCCCCGGATGGCGAGAACACCCTCGTCCTGGAACTGAAGGACGAAGGCCGCGTCGTCATTCAGCTGCGCCCCGACCTCGCGCCGCTGCATGTCGAGCAGATCAAGGCCCTGGTCCGCCAGGGCTTCTACGACGGTACGCCCTTCCATCGCGTGATCGAGGGCTTCATGGCCCAGGGCGGCGACCCGACGGGCACCGGCACCGGCGGCTCCGAGATGGCCAATCTCCCGGCCGAGTTCAGCGCGCCCGGCAAGGCCCGCTTCGCGCGCGGCACCTGCGGCATGGCCCGCACGCAGGACCCGAACAGCGCGAACAGCCAGTTCTTCATCATGTTCGCCCCCGCCCCCAGCCTGGACGGCCAGTACACGATCTGGGGCCAGGTGACCGAGGGCATGGAGCATGTCGACAAGATCGCCCGTGGCGCCGGTGGCAGCGGCATGGTCCGCACGCCGGACCGTCTGATCCGCGCGCGCGTCCTCGCCGACGGCTGATTCGCCTTCCGCGTATCGTCTGCTGAAGGCTGATCTTGCCAGGTCGCTTGACCTGGGACGAGAATCAGCCTTTCAGCAGGCGCAGCGCGGCAATGTTCCGTGAGCCCGTAGCTCAGCCGGTAGAGCACGTGACTTTTAATCATGGGGTCGTGGGTTCGAGTCCCACCGGGCTCACCAATGACTACTACAAGTCATTGTTTTTATTAAATAAATTAAGAGAAGTCGGGATGGGTAGGGAATTTGGGTAGGGAATTCAGCCCCGATGATGGTCGCCATCGCCGACTGGACTAACAGAAATTGACTTGTTGCCGGTGTAGCGCTGAACCTCGAAAAGCATCTGATGATCCGCGATGGTCATAACTTCTTCTCGGACGCGCGCCCGCCCCAGCGCCCATCGCCCAATGGGGCCAGAGGGCGATTTCCGACACCGATCCCTCCATCACCTACGCGAGCGAAGTGGTGGCCGCCGATGAGCGCCAGAAGAACGATGCTTATCGCAAGCTTCGTGCAGGTGTTCGAGCGGGCCAATAACGTTCCACTGGATGCCATCCACATGGCCGAAGGCGATGGTGGCAACGCCGTTCTGTCGCCGGAGCGGGTAGGGAATTCGGCCGGTAACCCTTGATCTACAATGAGGGTTTTTGACCGGGTTAGGGAATGGAAGCTTTTGATTTTACTTATCATTTCTAGACCCACCGGGCTCACCAAGTTTTCCGCTACTTTCAGCGGATTTATTCCGGCATCGACCAATCCACCCGATCATACCGCGGCCTCTCGGCGGACTCTCAAGACGCCTCTCTCGGGACGGCGAGCAGAAGCAACAAGAACAACAGAAGCCATTGTTTTTGTTATGAGCGAGCGCGCCCTTGCGGGGCCCGAAGTACCCCGGTAGCGAAGATGCCTGGGAAGGACCCGCGGCTCTCCAGGTCGCCATCTCCGCCATCCTCAGTCGGATTTCAGGGGGCAATACCCCGGCGCGCCTGCCTCGAAGACCGTGGGCCGGTAATTGGACCAGGTGAGTGTCGCGAACTGAGCGGGTGACGAGCAGGTCGGATCGACGGCTTGGGGCCGGTTATCAGGGTCGGCCGCGCCCAAAGTTCGGGTGCGAAGGTGACACGAGCCGGACGCCTGCTCGCCCTCGATCCTTCCGCCTGTCGCATCGCCATGAACAGTCGAGTGGCGCAGGGTGGTGTATTGAAACGCAGCACAACGCATTCACAAGCCGCTCCTTTACGCAGCTTGGTCGCTGGGCACTGAACCGGCCGATTTTACGAAGCTGGACGATGAGGCCGGGGCAGCAAGTGCCGATATCTTCCTTCGCGCATTGGCGTACGGCGCCCACGCGGCCGCTCGCCATCAATCACCAGAGCATGTTTCCGTCGACCACGATCAGCTTCAACCTGGCGCCGGGCGTGGCGCTCGGCGACGCGGTCACCGCCGGTGCGGGACCTCCTCAATACGCCCGGCGGGCTCGTGACCAGCTTCCAGGGCAATGCGCAGGCCTTCCAGGCCTCGCTCACCAGCGTCTCGACCCTGGTGCTGGCCGCGCTTGCGGTCGTCTATATCGTGTTCGGCATGCTCTATGGGAGCTTCGTCCATCCCCTGACGATCCTCTCCACGCTGCCCTCCGCCGGCTTCGGCGCGCTGCTGACGCTCTGGGTCTTCGGCTTCGACTTCAGCATCGTGGCGATGATCGGCTTGATCCTGCTCATCGGCATCGTGAAGAAGAACGGCATCATGCTCGTGGACTTCGCCATCCATGCCGAGCGCAACGAAGGAAAATCGCCCGAGGAGGCGATGCGCGAGGGCTGCCTGCTGCGCTTCCGCCCGATCCTGATGACAACGGCGGCCGCCCTGCTCGGCGGGGTGCCGCTCATGCTCGGGGCCGGCACGAGGTCGGAGATCCGCCAGCCGCTGGGCTACGCGATGGTGGGCGGGTTGGCCTTCAGCCAGGCCTTCACGCTCTACACGACGCCAGTCGTCTTCCTCTACCTGTCGCGCCTGCAGCAATGGGCAAGATCGCCGACCTTTCCAAGGTTTGGTTGGGCGGAAACGAAACTGAGAAACAGGTGACGGGAAAGGGCGCTCGAAAAGCTTTATTACAGGCCCATCGCTGCCAATCGGGATCTAGCTTAGCAAGATCATGGTGCCACGTGACTAGCTTAACTCCGCCCCCTGGCGAACGGCCACGCAACAAAAGTCCTGGTGAGCTTTCGGTAAAGCCCTAGACAGCGCCGGCCAGAGACCAACCAAGACGCGTATTTTCTCCTTCCCCGCCACCCCCGGAACGACCTAGCATCCGCGCCGCACGGCCCGGACACAGGGCCGGCCCGGGAGGTATCCGTCATGTCGATCACGACACTCTCGCGCCGAAGCCTTATGCGGCTTCTCGGTGCCAGCGCCGCCGCCTTGCCCCTCCTGCCTGCCGGCCGGGCCCTCGCCCAGGCCAGGGGAAGTACGCTCGTCATCGGCCTCGACATCTCGGACACCATCACCTTCGATCCGGTGCGACAGGCGCAGTACACGCCGCCGATGACGCTGGCCGCCTGCTACGACAGCCTGATGACGCTCGAGGCACACGACCTCATCAACCCCAAGCCCTCGCTCGCCACCTCCTGGACGCGCACCCCCGATGGGCAGGGCTGGCGGTTCACCCTGCGACCCAATGTGCGCTTCGCCAGCGGCGCGACGATGACGGCGGAGGACGTGAAGTTCTCCTTCGACCGCATCCTCGGCATGCAGGAACAGACGCAGCAGTACATCAAGGCCGTCGACCGCGTGGAAGTCGTGGACGCGCAGACGGTGGACTTCATCCTCAATTCGCCCAATGCGCCGGTCCTGCCGATCTTCTGCAATCCGGGCTGCGGCATCGCCGAGAAGGCGGTGCTGACCCGCCAGGGCGCCACCGCTGGCCCCGGCGCCAAGGACACGGACCGGGCGACGGAATGGCTGAACGGCAACTCCGCAGGCACGGGACCCTATCGGCTCGTGCGATGGGAACGGAACGCGCAGATCCAACTCCAGCGCAATCCGAACTACTGGGGCACCGCGCCGGCCTTCGAGCGGGTGATCATCCGCCACCTGTCGGACAGCGCGGCGCAACTCCTGGCCGTCAGGCGCGGCGACGTGCATGCGGCCTTCAACCTGATCCCCGAGCAGATGGCGACGCTGCGCGGCGACCCCAATGTACGGACGGAGCGGCTGCCGAGCCTCGACTTCGTCTACATGGCCGTCACGCAGAACCCGGCCGCCAATCCGGTGCTGGCCAAGAAAGAGGCGCGGCACGCCATCGGCCATGCCATCGATTACGAAGGCATCCTCAACAACCTGCTCGGCGGGGTGGCGCTAAGGCCCGCGCATTTCCTGCCGATCGGCGTGAACGGGAGCACCGAGCAGATCGCGCGCGAGATCGGCTTCAGCCAGAACCTCGACCGCTCGCGCCAGCTGCTGCAGCAGGCCGGCGTGCCCGAAGGCTTCGAGATGGAGATCGCTTACGGCAACGCGGCCGTCGCCGGCATCTCCTACCAGGTGCTGGGCCAGAAGCTGCAGTCGGATCTGGCCCGCGTCGGCATCCGCGTGCGGCTGAACCCGATGGACCAGGTGAATATCCGCACCGTCTATACCCAGGGTCGCGAGGCCGGCGGTGTCCTGACCTTCTGGAACCCACCCGCCGTCTGCAACGACCTCTGGGCGAGCGCGGTGGTCGAACGCGTCGCGCGGCGTGTCCACTGGACGGTGCCGCCGGAGATGACCGCCCTCGTGAAGCGCGCCTCGGAGGAACAGAACCTCGACACCGCCGCGAACCTCTGGATCGAGTGGCAGCGCAAGATGGTGGACGAGGCGCACCACTTCATTCTCTTCCAGCCGATCTACCAGATCGCCGTGCGCAACAACATTCGCGGCTTTCCGCTGACCGCCGCCGGATGGCAGCTCGAGATGGCGCACGTCACGCCGGCCTAGGGCCCGGCCCTTGCCGCATCGCAGTTGATTGGGAGGCCACGTCCAGTTGCCGCGCTACATCGCGACCCGATTGCTGTCCGCCGTCGCGATGGCGCTGCTCGCCAGCCTCGTGGTGTTCCTCATCTCCGCGCTGGTGCCGGGCGATCCGGTGCTGGCGCAGCTTGGCGACATCCAGGCCTCCAACCCGCAGACGGTGCTGGAATGGCGCGCGAAATGGGGGCTCGATCTGCCGCTCTGGGAACGCTACGGCATCTTCCTGAAGGGCCTCGCACATGGTGACCTCGGCATCTCCATCGCCACGCGCCGGCCCGTGCTGGACGACATCGTGCAATACGCGCCGGCGACGGTGGAGCTCGCGACCATCGCCTTCCTGCTGGCGATCGGCGTGGGCATCCCGCTGGGCATCGCCGCCGCCGTCTGGCGCGATAGCTGGGTGGATTCCCTGGCCCGGGCCATCTCGCTGCTGGGCGTCTCGGCACCCACCTTCTGGCTCGCCTTCATCATGCTGGCGATCTTCTACGGCTGGCTCGGCTGGGCGCCGGGTCCGGGCCGCATGGACCCCATCGCCTTCCCACCAGAGGGGCCGACCGGCCTCTTCCTGATCGACGCCGCGCTGGCCGGCGACTGGGAAGCCTGGTGGGACGCGGCGGCGCATCTCATCCTGCCGGCCGTGGTCCTGGCCGCCGCCACCATCGGCCTGATCACCCGCACCACGCGTGCCGCGATGCTCGACGCCCTGGGCCAGGACTTCGTCCGCGTGGCCCGCGCCAAGGGGCTGCGGGCGCGGGTCATCGTGCTGCGCCATGCGCTGCCCAATGCGCTGGTGCCGGTGGTGACGCTGGGCGGCCTCGCCTACGCCAACCTGCTGGCGGGCGCGGTGATGACGGAAACCGTGTTCTCCTGGCCCGGCCTCGGTCGCTACACCTTCCGATCCGCCGCCGCGCTGGATTTCCCGGCCATCATGGGGATCACGCTGGTGGTCTCGGCCACCTATCTGCTGGTGAACCTGCTGGTCGATCTCTCCTATGGCCTGCTCGACCCGAGGGTGCGGCGTTGAGCACGAGCATGGTGGCCATGCCGGCGACGAGGCCGCGCTGGCGCCGCCGCCTGCGCCGCTATGGGCCGGCCTGGGTGGGGAGCGCGATCGTGCTCGCCTGGATCCTCGTCGCGCTCTTCGCGCCGCTCATCGCCCCCTATCCGCCCCAGGCGCAGGACATCGTGAACCGCCTGACGCCGCCCTCCGCCGATCATTGGCTGGGCACCGACGTGCTGGGGCGCGACGTGCTCTCGCGGCTCATCTTCGGCGCGAGGCTGTCACTGCTGGCGGGATTTTCGGTGGTGCTGCTGGGGGCCGCGATCGGCGTGACCGTGGGCATCATCGCGGCCTGGGCGCGCGGCTTCGTCGACGAAGCGCTGATGCGCTTCACCGACCTCGTGCTGTGCTTCCCGCCGATCATCCTGGCGCTCGCCATCGCCGCAGCGCTCGGCATCGGCAGCACCAACACCATCCTGGCGATGCTCGTCGTCTGGTGGCCGAAATTCGCGCGGCTCGCCCGCGCGCTGGCCCTCGTCCAACGCAGCCAGGAATACGTCGAGGCGGCGACGGTGCTCGGCCTCAAGCCCGTGCGCATCCTCGGCCGGCACATCCTGCCGAACACGCTGGGGCCACTGGCCGTGCTGATCACGCTCGACCTCGGCAACGCCATCCTCACCTTCGCCGGCCTCTCCTTCCTCGGCCTGGGCGTGGTGCCGCCGACGGCGGAATGGGGCTCCATGGTCGCCGAGGGGCGCGAGCTGGTGGAGCAATGGTGGGTCGCGACCTTCCCTGGTCTGGCGATCCTGACCGTGGTCGTGGGCTTCAATTTTCTCGGCGACGGGCTGCGCGACTGGCTCGACCCGCGGACGCGCGGGCGGTGACGGGTTCGGGACTGCCGGTCCTGGAGGTCGAGAATCTCCAGACGGTCTTCCTGACCGATGCGGGCGCCGTGCGCGCGGTGGACGGCGTTTCCTTCACCATCGGCCCCGGCGAGACCCTGGGCCTGGTGGGGGAGAGCGGCTCGGGCAAAAGCGTTACGGCGCTGTCCCTGATGCGCCTGCTGGAGGAGCCCGCGCGCATCATCGGCGGTTCGGTGCGCTTCCAGGGGTGCGACGTGCTGGAGATGTCGGGCGAGGAGCTGCGGGACTGGCGCGGCGACCGCGCCGCCATGGTCTTCCAGGACCCGATGACCGGGCTCAACCCGGTGATCCGCATCCTGCGGCAGGTCACGGAGCACATGGTCTCCCACGGCCGCCAGACGCCGGCCAAGGCGAAGCTGCGCGCCGTGGACCTGCTGCGGCGCATGGGCGTGGCGGCGCCGGAGCGCGCCGCGGCGTCGTTCCCCTACCAGTTCTCCGGTGGCATGCGGCAGCGGGTGATGCTGGCCATCGGCGTCGCCAACGACCCGGCGCTGCTCATCGCCGACGAGCCGACGACGGCGCTGGACGTGACCATCCAGGCGCAGATCCTGGACCTGATGCGCGGGTTGAACCAGGAGTTCGGCACGGCCATCGTGCTCATCTCGCACGACCTCGGCGTCATCGGCACGGTCTGTCGCCGCGTGGCCGTGATGTATGCGGGCGAGATCGTCGAGGAAGCGGAGACGGCGGCCGTCCTGACCGATCCGCGCCACCCCTATGCCTGGGCGCTGGTGAACGCGGTGCCCCGGCTGGACAGCCCGGCCGGCACGCGGCTGGTCTCCATCGAAGGCGGGCCGCCCAGCGCGTTGGATCCACCGCCCGGCTGCCGCTTTGCGGCGCGCTGCCCCTTCAAGCTCGCGCGCTGCGAGACCGATCACCCGCCGCTGATGGAAGTGGCACCCGGCCGCCGCGCGCGCTGCTGGGTGACGATGGATGGCACCCCCCTGCCCCCGCCGCCGGTGGCCGCCGAGGCTGCCTTCCGCACACCAGCCCCCGAGGAGCGCCCGCTGCTCGAAGGGCACGATCTCGTGAAGCATTTTCCGCTGAGCCGCCTCGGCTTCTTCGGGAAGCGGCCCGTCGTGCACGCCGTGAACGGCGTCGACCTGCGGCTGCGCCGGGGCGAGGCGCTGGGCATCGTGGGCGAAAGCGGCTGCGGGAAATCCACCCTAGCACGGCTGGTGACGCGGCTGCATGCGCCGACCTCCGGCACGCTGCGCTTCGACGGACAGGACATCAC
This sequence comes from Roseococcus pinisoli, assembly GCF_018413645.1. Taxonomy (GTDB): domain Bacteria; phylum Pseudomonadota; class Alphaproteobacteria; order Acetobacterales; family Acetobacteraceae; genus Roseococcus; species Roseococcus pinisoli. Next base: position 34,548 of record NZ_JAHCDA010000002.1, on the reverse strand, counting down.
CCACTTCACCGCCGCCGAGATGCGCCCATTGCGGCCGCGCATGGGCATGGTCTTCCAGGACCCCTACGCCTCGCTCAACCCGCGCATGACGGTGGGGGACGCGCTGGCCGAGCCGCTGCTGGCCCATGGCCGCGCGGCGACACGGGCCGAGGCGCGCGGGCGCGTGCTGGAGCTCATGGCCACCGTCGGCCTAAAACCGGAATGGGCGCAGCGCTTCCCGCATGAATTCTCTGGCGGGCAGCGGCAACGCGTCTCCATCGCGCGCTCGCTGGCGCTGGAGCCGGACCTGGTGGTGGCGGACGAGCCGGTCTCCGCGCTCGACGTGAACGTGCAGGCGCAGGTGCTGAACCTGATGCTGGACCTGCGCGAGCGGCTCGGCCTGTCCTACCTCTTCATCGCGCATGACCTCGCGGTGGTGCGCGCCTTCTGCGACCGCGTGGCGGTGATGTATCTCGGCCGCATCGTCGAGGAAGGCCCGGCGCAGGAGCTCTTCGCGCGGCCGCTGCATCCCTACACGGTGGCGCTGACCTCGGCGGTGCCCGAACCGGGGCGCGAGCGCGTGGTGCTCGCCGGCGAACCGCCCTCGACGCTGTCATTGCCCGAGGGATGCGCGTTCCGGGCGCGCTGCCCCGTGGCCCAGCCCGTCTGCGCGGAAGTCCGGCCACCGCTCGCGGAGGTCGCCCCAGGCCGTCTGGCGGCCTGTCATTTCCCGGGTGCCTTCTCCGTCTAGTCGCTTTCGTTCCGAAGGTCAGCGACCGGCGTGGGATCACCGCTCTCACGCCCGCCCCCAAACGATCAACGGATCATGCATGCCCCACGTCTCGCAAGGCATCGCCGCCGCCGGGCAGACATGCGCATTCGTATTGTGTTTTTCATATACAACACATAATTATGTTGATTATTGATTTCACTACAAACATACGCATTAAGGTGTTCGATGCCTCATACGCCCCCGCAAAGCTCCTGGCGCCGTCGTGGCTTCCTGGCACTCCCGACCTCGCTCGCCCTCCCCGCCCTGGTGCCCGGCGCGCGCGCCGAAGCCGCCTTGACCGAGCTGCGTATCGCCTGCGTCTCGGGCTCCGTCATGCCGCAGGATTTTCGCGCCGGCATCCAGGAAGGTTTCTTCCGCCGCCAGGGGCTCGATCTGAAGCTGACCGAGCTGGCGACCGGCCCCAACAATATCACTGCCGCCGTGAATGGCAGCGCCGGGCTGGGCTTCGCCGATATCTTCGCCGGGCTCTCCGCCATCAAGAACGGCTTCGATATCGGACTGGTGGCGCCGCATAACGGCACCGGCAACCGCCAGTTCTTCCTCGTGCGCGGCGACAGCCCCCGGCGCGAGGCACGCGACCTGACGGGCGCGCGCATCGCCCTCGGCGCGCCGCCGCAGTTCCGCGCCATCGCTTCCGCCGTGCTGGCGGCCAATGGGGTGGATCCGCGCTCCATCCGCTTCTCCATCGTGCCGGATCAGACGACCTTCGGTGCCATCCTGCAGAGCGGCCAGGCCGATGTGGCCTTCAGCTCGAGCGTCGTGAATTCCTACCAGTGGATCCGGCAATACGGTTTCCGCGCGGTGCTGAACCCCGACACCTCCGCATTGAACCTCGCCGATGGCAGCCCGATCGCCGGCTGGTGGGCCACGCGCGGCTGGTTCGGCCGCAACCAGGAGGTGGCAGAGCGCTTCAGCAAGGCGTTGCGCGAGACCATCGACTGGTATGGCGCGCTGAGCCCCGAGCAGAAGGCTGCCCACGTCAAGGCACAAACGAGCATCGACCTGATCGCGCTCGACCAGCAGACGCCGGGCGTGCTGGAGGCCGCCACCACCGCCTCCTATGCCGGTTTCAGCCGGCCCGTGGAGCTGGCCCAGCTGAATGCGTGGATCAACACGGGCAACCGCTACGCCAACGTCCCCAATGACATCGACGTGGCGCAGCGCCTTTTCCCGACCGCCACGAGCTGAGCCATGAGTACCCGTCAGCGAACCGTCAAGCTCGCCTATTCCGCCTGGCCCACCGGCCGGCACGCCAGCGCCTGGCGCCTTCCGGAAGCCTTCAACGGCGGCACCGTGGACCCTGTCTACCTCGCCGATACCGTACGCACGGCGGAGCGCGGGCTGTTCGACTACTACTTCATGGGCAACGCCATCTCGAGCACGCCCACCGCCGTCGGCAATTGGCACAATGACGTGTTCAAGCTCGAGGGCTTCACCCTCGCCGCCTATGCCGCCGCGATCTCGCGTCACATCGGGCTCGTGGTGACGGTGAACACCACCTATGCCGGCCCCTATGACAGCGCGCGCGCCCTCGTCTCGCTGGATCATCTGAGCCAGGGCCGAGCGGGGCTGAACATCGTCACCGGCGCCGACGGCGTGGACGGCCCCGCCCGCAACTATGGCCAGGCCCGCCACGCGGTTCGCGAGGACCGCTACGGCCGCGCCGAGGAGTTCATCGGCATCGTCCACGGCCTCTCCGAAAGCTGGGAGGACGGGTATTTCGTGGACGACCGCGAGAAGGGCACGCTGTTCGACCTCAGCCGCAGCCATCCGCTGGAATTCGAAGGCAAGTTCTACTCGGTGGGCGGCGCGCTGAACCTGCCGCGGCCACCACAGGGGCGCATCCCCATCGTGCATGCGGGCGGGTCGGAGAAGTCCTTCCATTACGGCGCGCGCCATGCGGATATCCGCTTCAGCCCCTTCGTCTCCACCGAATGGAATCGCGACTACTATCGCCGCATCAAAGGCCTGCTGCCGCAATACGGCCGCGACCCGGATGATCAGTTCATCATTCCCGGCATCACCTTCTATGTCGCCGGCACGGACGCCGAAGCGCGGCGCAAGTTCAAGGAAGTGCAGGACCTCGTGGTTGGCGAATATGCGCCGATGCAGGTGGGCGCGCTGCTCGGCCTCGATCTGTCCCGCGTGCCCCGCGACGAGCGCATCGTCGACGCCTTCACGGAGGAGACGTTCCGGCAGCATCCGTGGCTGGGCACGGCGCTCGCGGCCTTCGGCGACGAGAGCGTCACCCTCCACGACCTGTTCCATTACATTTCCAACCGCGGACACCTGAACCAGCCGCCCGTCGTCGGCAGCGGGCCTCGCGTGGCGCGCTGGATCGCGGAGAATTTCGAGGCCCGCGCCTTCGATGGCGTGAAGCTGTTCCCCGCCTATGCGCGAACGCCGCTCGATGCCTTCGTCGACCTCGTGGTGCCGGAACTGCAGCGCCTCGGCATCTATCGCCGCAGCTACGACACCTCGACCCTGCGGGGACATCTGGGCCTGGCCGTGCCGCCCAGCCCGCATGCGGCGCGCGCCCCGGCACTGACGGCATGAGCGCGGTGCGTATCCGTGGCGTGGGCAAACGCTACACCACCGCCACCGGCGAGACGGTGACCGGCCTTTCGCCCGTCAGCCTTTCGATCGAGCCAGGCAGCTTCATCTCGATCGTCGGCCGATCGGGCTGCGGCAAATCGACGCTGCTGCGCCTGGTCGCGGGGCTGGAGCAGCCCACCGCCGGCGCGGTCGAGATCGACGGCGCGCCGGTGGCGGCACCGCCCGACAGCGTGCGCTACGTCTTCCAGAACTATGCGGAATCGCTGCTGCCCTGGAAAACGGTGCGCGAGAACATCCGCTTCGGCCTGCGCCACGCCTATGCGCTGGAAGGCCGCGAGGCCGATCCGCGGCAATGGGACGCCGTGATCGAGGAGAAACTGGCCGAGGTCGGGCTGCACGGCATTTCCGGCCGCTACCCCGCCGAGCTCTCGGGCGGCATGCAGCAGCGCGTCGCCATCGCGCGCGCCCTGGCCTCCCGCCCGCGCATCCTGCTGCTGGACGAGCCCTTTTCCGCCGTCGACGCGCTCAGCCGCGCCAAGCTGCAGGATCTGCTGCTGGATGTCTGGCGCAGCCACGGGCTCACCATCCTCTTCGTCACCCATGACATCGACGAGGCGCTCTACCTCTCCGACCGCGTGATCGTGCTCGCGCCAGGCGGCAAGGGCATCGAGGAGGACGCGCCGGTCACCGTCTCCCGCCCGCGCGATCAGATCGAGACCCGCGCGCACGAAACCTACCTGAACCTGCGCGGCGAGATCCTGCACCGCGTGCTGCAGGAAGGAGCCCCCGCATGACCGCAGAACGCACCCTTCCCCTGCCGGGGCTGGCCTCCGCTCCCCGCCCGAACTTCGCCTGGGCACGCCACTACCTGCGCAGCCGCGCCTTCGGCTGGACCCTGGTCGCTCTGATGCTCGTGGCCTGGCAGGTCACGGCTTCCGCCATCTTCATGCCGGAGCTGCCGTCGCTCTCGGCCATCGGGGCGGAGTGGGTGCTCCAGATGCGGGAGGGCGAGCTGGCGCCGGCGCTGCTCGAGACGCTGCGCGTGGCGGCCATCGGCTACGCCATCGCCGCCGTCGCGGGCATCACCGTCGGCTTCCTGATGGGGCGCGTGCGGATCATCTGGGCCATGGCCGAGCCTTTCGTGGAACTGCTGCGCCAGATCCCGATCTCGGCCATCCTGCCGCTGCTGATCCTGTATCTCGGGGTGGATGACGCGCTGCGGATCGTCATCGTGGTGATCGTCGCGAGCTTCCCGATCCTCCTCAATTCCTTTGCCGGCGCGCGCAGCCTGTCCCGCACCATGCGCCTGACGGCCGAGACCTTCCGCCTGAGCTGGTGGCAGACCCAGGTCGAGATCGGCCTGCCGGCGGCCCTGCCCTATATCCTGGTCGGCATGCGCCAGGCCCTGGCGATGACGCTGGTCATGGCGGTCATCACGGGCATGCTCGCGGGCAATAGCGGCATCGGATACTTCATCCTGGAAGCGCAGCAGGTGCTGAATGTCCGCGCCCTCTTCGCCGGCGTGCTGACGGTGGCCGCTGTCGGATACCTGCTGAACGCCATCTTCCTGCTGATCGAACGGCGCCTGACGCGCTGGCGGGCCATCGGCACCGCCGGTGACTGATCCTTTCCCTCTTCGTTCGGGACATTCCCTCATGCTCCACATCTTCATCGCCCCGGCAGAGCCTGGTCGGCAGGTCATCGCCCGATGACCATCCGGGACATCTTCTCCGTCGAGGACAAGACGGCGATCGTGACGGGCGGGGCCAGCGGCATTGGCCTCGCCATCGCCGAAGGCCTGGCCGAGAACGGGGCACGCGTCGCCATCATCGATAGCAACGGCCAGGCCCTGGCCACGCAGGTCGAGGCCCTGCGGGCGCGTGGACTGCAGGTGCAGGGCCATAAGGCCGATGTACGCGACCGCGAGGAGCTGACGCGCACCATCGGCGAAGCCGTCACCGCCCTCGGCGGCCTGGATATCCTCTTCGCCAATGCCGGCGTCACGGGCGGCTATGGCCCCAGCGCCGCCGAAGTGGGCAGACTCGAGAACCTCAGCGCCGAGCTGTGGCAGAGCACCCTGGATATCAATCTGACCGGCGTTCTGCACACGCTCCAGGCCAGCCTGCCTGCCTTGCGACGCCAGGGCTCGGGCAAGATCGTCGTCACCGCCTCCATCGCGGGGCTGCGGGCGAACCCGGCCATCGGCTACGCCTACACGGCGTCCAAGACTGCGCTGGTGAACCTGATCAAGGAGCTGGCGCTGGAGCTCGCGCCCGCCGGCATCCAGGTGAACGGCCTCGCCCCGGGACCGTTCCTGACGAATATCAACGGCGGTCGCTTCCACGACGCGGCGAATGCCACTGCGACGGCGGCGACCGTGCCCCTCGGACGGCTCGCGCAGCCTGCGGAAATCAAGGGGCTCGCGCTGCTGCTGGCTTCCAGCGCCTCAAGCTACATCACGGGCGCCGTCATCCCGATCGATGGGGGCGCCACGGCGGGCGCGTGACCGGCTGGGATCTATCCCTGTCGAGGCACGCTTGGCTGCGCTTCAACGCGGCGAGCACGCTCCGACCGGGCTCGCGCGCTCTTCCCTGACCTTCGCGGATGGGTGGCCAGCGGATTGCCCGTCTCTCCTGGGCGGAAAAGCGAAAAGGCGTTGCGCCATGCGCAACGCCTCCCCTTCGAGCGCCGACAGTATGGTCAGCAGCGCCGCGTTCAGAACCTCGCGGTGAGCGAGCCGATGAAGGTGCGGCCCGCACCCGGGGTGATGTTGCCCTGGTAGACGCCCTCGTAGAACCGGCGATCCGTCAGGTTGAGGCCGTTCAGGCGCGCCGTCAGGCCCTGGGTGATGTTCCAGGAGACCGTCGCGTCGTAGCGGGCATAGGCCGGCACGCGCACCGTGTTGGTCGTGTTGCCGTAGCGGCTGTCGACGTAGCTGATGCCGCCGCCGACCGTGATGCCGTAAGGCAGGTCATAGGTGGTCCAGAAGCTCGCCGTATGGCGCGGCGTGTTGAGCATCTCGCGGCCCACCTCAGCCGGGTTGCGCGACTTGGTGATCTCCGAGTTCAGGTAGGTATAGCCGGCGATCACGTTCCAGCCCGGCACGCTAGGGATCGGCGCGCCGCTCACCGAGATCTCGCCGCCACGGACGCGCTGCTCACCCTGCAGCACGGTCACGGTCGAATTCGTCGGGTCGACGGTGCGGGCGTTTTCCTTGGTGATCTGGAAGAGGGCACCGCGGACCTGGAAGTTCGGCGTGACCTCCCAGCTTGCGCCGACCTCGTAGGAAATATTCGATTCCGGGGCGAGGTTCGTCGTGGCGGCCGTGAGCGCGATGCTCTCCGCCGAAGGATTGAACGAGGTGCCGGCCGCGAAGTAGGTGCGCACGCCCTGGACCGGCTTGAACACGCCGGCCGCGCGCCAGCTCCACATGTTGTTGTTGCTGCGGAGCTCGGTATTGCCGGCGAAGCGGTTGGTCGAGGTCGCGTCGAAGTTCTCGTAGCGGAAGCCGCCCAGCACTTCGAAGAACCGCCCGATGCGGATCTGGTCGACCGCGTAGACGGCGACGCGGTTGGCGTTGGTCTTGGTGTCGGCGGTCAGGGTGCGGGCTTCCACGAAGCCCGGCGCCTGATTGTAGTCCGGGAAGAGAAGCGACGCGTTCGGGCGCGTCGAGGTCCAGCGGCGGAGCTGCACCGATTCACGGCCGACCTCGAGGCCGGTGACGACATTGTGCTGCAGCGGCCCCGTCACCGCCTGAACGCGCAGTTCGGACTGGTTCTCGAGGATATTGCTGGTGCCGGCGCGGAGCTGCGCCTGGCGGTTGACCATGATGTTCGCGAGCGGCGTGAGGGCCGTCACCGTGCCGATGATGCGCGGCGCGGTGGAGTCGATGTTGCGGTAGTAATTGCCGAAGCGCGAGGTGTTGGTGAAGGTCACGCCCTCGGTGAAGCGGTGCTGCAGGCGCGCCGTCATCACGTCGGTGACATACTGCTCCCGGTCCACATTGCGCAGGCCGTAGAAGTTGTGCAGCGGCACATTCGCGACGCGGCCCGCGATGATCGGGATGCCGAAGTCGGGAATGTTGTTCTCGGTCTGGTGCAGGTAGTTGAAGGTCAACTGCGTGTCGCCGCCGAGGCCCCAGGTGATCGAGGGGGCGACGCCCCAGCGCTCGTTATAGACATTGTCGCGGCGCGCCACGTCCTGGTGCATCGCCATGGCGTTGAGGCGCATGGCCACGCCGCCGACGCTGACGTTGATGTCGCCGGTGGCGCGGAAGCCCAGGGGCGCCATGCCGGACATGGTGAACTCGCCGAAATTGCGCGCCTGCGGCTGCCGCGAGGTCTGGTTGATCACGCCGCCGGTCGAGCCGCGACCGAACATGATGGCCGACGGGCCCTTGAGAACCTCGATCGACTCCACGTTGAAGGGATCGCGGGTGTAGGGCGCGCTGTCGCGGATGCCGTCGATGTAGAAATCGTTGGTGGCGCTGAAGCCGCGCAGGGTGAGGTTGTCGCCCGAAAGGCCGCCCTCACCGGCGGCGAGGCTGATGCCCGTCACGTTACGAAGCGCTTCGCGAAGCGACACGGCGCCGCGCTCGTCGATCAGGGTGCGGGGCACCACGCTGATGGACTGCGGCGAGTCCTGGACGCTCACCGGCAGGCGGGGCGCCGTTGCGTTCGGGGGCGTGACGTAGCGGTTCGGTGCCGGGCCGCTGACGTTCAGCTCCGGAAGATTGACGGGAGCGTCGGGCGCGGGCGTCTGGGCGCCAACAGGAAAGGAGGTCAGAAGGCCTAGGCCGACCAGGCCGAGGCTTGGCTGCCAGGAGGAGGGAGTTTCGCGCAGCGACATGTGCAGCCCTTCGAGATAATGCTGCACTCGCTGCTAGGGCAACTAATACTCATTCTCAAATTACTTGGCCGCAAGCATGATAGCGAACAATAGTCTGCTGCATTTTTGCAACGATCAGATTTTAGGCCAGCTTATAAAACGTTCAAACACAGATTGTTACGCGCCAGTGACGCATTGCAATGAACGCTACAAAAATTTCAAATTTCGTAATGAACGCTTCCATTAGTAAAAAATACGCAAGCCGGCCGTAATGAGTGCCGACTCAGCCCCGCTACATTCCCGCCTTCCGCATATGCGCGCGGAAGAGAGTCCATCGCCCTCGCAGGCCCGTCTCCGCCAGGGCTTCGCGGGCTTGCGCATGGCCCATCGCGGCGGCCTTGCCGAGCCACTCCCGCGCCGCGTCCGGATCCTGCTCGACCAGGGCGATGCCATAGGTGAAGAGGTCCGCGGCCTCACCGGATTCCGCGCAGCGCGCCAGCACTTCGACCCCGATGAGGCGCAGACCGGCATGGGACTGCTGTTCCAGATAGGCCGCCATGCTGCGCAGGAAACCGAGCGTGCCGGTCGCGGCGGCCTTGCGGAACCAGCCGGCGGCCTCCTCCACCTCGCCGCGTCTGGCGAGGACGGCACCATGGTTGAACCGTCCCCGGAAATCGCCGCCCTCAGCGGCACGGCGGTACCAGTCCTCGGCAGCCGCGGGATCGGCGGCGAGGCCGCCCCAACCCTCCTCGGTGAAGCGCCCGACGAGGTTCATCGACTTCACATGCCCCTGGTCAGCCGCCCGGCGGTACCAGATCAGCGCTGCGTCGCGGTCCAGCGGCACGCCGTCGCCCCGGGCCAGCAGGTTCGCGTAGTTGTACTGGCCCCAGTCCAGCCCGCGTTCCGCGGCGTCGCGGTAGAGCTCCGCCGCCCGGCTCCGATCCACCGGCACGCCCCAGCCGAGCTCGAAGCAACGGCCCATCATGTTGGTCGCGTCGAGCAGGCCTGCCCCGGCGGCGATCTCGAACCAGCGGAAGGCGGCCGCAGGATCGCGCTTCACCCCACGCCCGTCGAGCAGCAGCTGCGCATAGACCGCCTGGGCCTCGACGATGCCATAGCGCGCGGCCGCCCCCAGCAGCCGCGCGGCCTCGGCCGGGTCGCCCTCGAGAAGGCGCGCCAACTCCTCCGGCGATTTTCCGGTGATCTCGGCATAGCTGAGGGAGGGCGGCGGCTCGGCCGACACGGGTCGTGACACGGCGAAAGGCTCCGGCGGCATGTACCGGGGCTGCTTAGTCCAGCGCCGCTGCCCATGCAATTACGATGCGTTCGCGCAAGGAGCGCTGGTGTTTGGCCATTCAACCGGGCCAGGCGGATCGTCGCCGGTCGTCAACGAGACTGCCCATTTGGGATGGGGCCCATGCCGCGTTGGACGCGCTCTACTGACCGTCTCAGCCGCGCGCCCGTCTCATCTCAGGAATTGCCTGAAGCGCCGAAGCGAGAAATAGAAGAGCACCGCCCCGATCCCGAGCAGTGCCACAAGTTGCGGCCAGACGATGGACAGGCCGGCGCCGCGGAAGAGCACCGCCTGCGCCAGGATCACGAAATGCGTGTTGGGCGCCGCCAGCATGATAATCTGGATGATTTCCGGCATGCTCTCGCGCGGCGTGACGCCGCCGGAGAGAACCTGCAGCGGCAGCAGCACCAGCATGAGCAGCATGCCGAATTGTGGCATCGAGCCCGCGACCGTCGCCAGGAAGATGCCCATGCAGGTTGTCGCGAAGAGCTGCAGCGCCGTCCCCAGGAGGAAGAGCGCGATCGAGCCCTCGATTGGGATCTCCAGCAGCCCCTTCACCACCACCAGGATCGCGAAGCTGGAAGCCAGCAGCACGACGAGCGCCATGGACCAGATCTTACTCAGCATGATTTCGACCGGCCCGACGGGCATGACCAGCAGATGCTCGATCGTGCCGTGCTCACGCTCACGGATCAGCGCCGCGCCGGTGAGCACGATGGACAGCATGGTGATGGAGGAGATGACGTTGCTGATCGCACCGAACCAGCTCTTGTTCAGCTGCTGGTTGAAGCGCGCGCGCAGGGCGAGGTCCACCGGCAGCGTTCCGCCCGAGCGGTAGCGGCTCAGAAACTCGTTCACCTCGCTGGTGACGATCGACTGAATGTGCCCCGCGCCGGTGAAGGCCTGCGTCATGCGCGTGGCATCCACATTGAGCTGGATCGCGGGAGAGCGCCCGGCCAGCAGGTCGCGCTGGAAGTTCGGCGGGATGTCCAGCGCGAAGGTATCGAGCCCGGCATCCATCCGGCTGTCCATTTCCGCGGCGGAGATCAGGCGCGGCACGACGAAGTAGGGCGGGTAGAAGGCCAGGGCGATGCGCCCCGAAACGGGCGAGCGGTCCTCGTCCACGATGGCGATGGCCGCGCGGCTCAGCGCCTCCGGCATTGCGCTGGCGCCGGTATAGATGGAGAGCGAAAAGGAATAGGCGATCAGCAGCAGTAGGATCGGGTCCCGCAGCAGGCCGCGGAGCTCCTTGATGCCGAGCTGCAGGATGTTCTTCAGCCGCATGTCAGCGCGCCTGCTTGCGCAGCAGGACCGCCGCCAGGCCCAGCAGCACCGGAACGGCGACCAGGAGCGGCAGGAAGGCGCCCGTCAGGTCGGAGAAGCCGAGCGCCTTCGAGAAGACCCCGCGCGAGATCGTGATGAAATGCGTCGTCGGGTAGATTTGGCCGAAGATCGCGCCCGCCCCCTCCAGCGACGAGACCGGGTCGGTCATGCCGGAATACTGGACGGCCGGGACGAGGGTCAGCAGCGCCGTTCCGAAGATGGCGGCGATCTGGCTGCCCATGAAGGTTGAGATCAGCAGGCCCATGCCCGTCGTGCAGATGACGTAGAGCAGCGCGGCCACGCTGAGTGTGAGGAAGCTGCCCTTGAGCGGCACGCCGAAGATCAGGACCGCGAAGGCCGTCAGCATCAGGAAGTTCATCATCGCGAGCAGGATGTAGGGAAGCTGCTTGCCCAGCAGGAATTCCAGCCGCGTCACCGGCGTCGCGTAGAAGTTGATGATGGAGCCGAGCTCCTTCTCGCGCACCACGCTGAGGGCCGCGAGCATCGCCGGGATCATCAGGAGCAGCAGCGGCATGACCGCCGGCACCATGGCGACGAGGCTCTGGATGTCGGGGTTGTAGCGGTAGCGGATCTCGATCCGGAACGCGCCGGCCGCTGCGCCATCGCCATAAAGCTCCCGCGCCTTCTGGGCCAGCCAGGTGCTGTGCATGCCCTGCACGTAGCCGCGCACCGTCTCGGCGCGGGACGGCATCGCACCGTCGATCCAGGCGCCGACCTCGACATGGCGGCCCCGCGCGACATCCCGGCCGAAGCCGGGGGGGATCTCGATGGCGAGGCTCAGCTCGCCACTGCGCATGCGGCGATCGAGATCGGCATAATCGGTGATGGGCGGCTTCTGGGTGAAGTAGCGCGAACCGGAGATCTGCAGCACGTAGTCGCGGCTCACCGTCGTGTCGTCCCGGTCCAGCACGGCGAAGGACAGGTTCTCGACGTCCATGTTGATGCCATAGCCAATGACGAACATCAGCAGCAGGCTGCCCAGCATGGCCAGCGCCGCGCGAATAGGATCGCGCCGCAATTCCAGCTGCTCGCGCGTCGCATAGGCGAGCATGCGCCGCGGGCTGAAGAAGCGGGCATTGGCCGCCCTCTCCTTCCCGTCCTCGGGGGCGGCCGCGGCCGGCGCTTCCGGCTCCTGCCGGCCCGCCGCCTCCTCGAGGTAGTCGATGAAGGCCTCCTCCAGCGTCGCCGCCCCTCGGCCGGCGACGATGCCGGCGGGCGTGTCGCTGACCAGCACCTTGCCCGCATGCATCAGCGAGATGCGGTCGCAGAGCTCCGCCTCGTTCATGAAGTGGGTGGAGACGAAGATCGTCACCCCGTCCTTGCGTGAAAGATCGGCCAGGATCCTCCAGAAGGCATCGCGCGCCATGGGGTCCACGCCCGAAGTCGGCTCGTCCAGGATCAGCAGCTCGGGCGCATGGATCATCGCCACCGCGAGGGAGAGGCGCTGGCGCAGGCCGAGCGGCAGCGATTCCGGCAGGCTGTCCATCACCCCGCCGAGATCGAACCGGCGCGCCATTTCCTCGATGCGGGCGGGGATGCGCTCCGCCGGCAGGCTGAAGAGGCGGGCGTGCAGGTCCAGGTTCTGCCGGACCGTCAGCTCCGAATAGAGCGAGAAGGCCTGGGACATGTAGCCGACGCGCCGCCGCACCTCCATGTCGGAGGGGTCGACCTCGCGTCCGAAGAGCCGGGCCGTCCCTTCACTCGCGGCGAGGAGGCCGGTGAGCATCTTCATCGTCGTCGTCTTGCCGCAGCCGTTGGAGCCGAGGAAGCCGAAGATCTCGCCCTTGCCGATCCGGAAGCTGACGTCGTCCACCGCGGTGAAGCTGCCGAACCGCATGGAGAGATGCTCGGCCTCGATGGCGACCTCGCCCTCGGCGCCCGCTGGCCGGGGCGGCATCACCAGCGGCTCGTGCCCACGCCGTCGTTCCTCGGGCAGCAGGGCGATGAAGGAGGCGTCCAGCGTCGTCGTGCCGGTGCGCGCCAGCAGCTCGGCCGGCGTGCCGGTAGCGAGCACATGACCAGAATCCATGGCCACCAGCCAGTCGAAGCGGGCGGCTTCCTCCATATAGGCGGTGGCGACGATGACGCTCATGCCGGTCCGGCTCATGCGGATGCGGTCGATCAGCTCCCAGAACTGGCGGCGGGAGAGCGGATCCACGCCCGTCGTCGGCTCGTCCAGGATCAACAGGTCCGGGTCGTGGATCAGCGCGCAGCAGAGGCCGAGCTTCTGCTTCATGCCGCCCGAGAGCTTGCCCGCCGGGCGGTCGGCAAAGGGCGCGAGGCCGGTGCTGCGCAGCAGCTCGGCGATGCGACGCTCGCGCTCCTCCCGGCCCTGGCCGAAGAGGCGGCCAAAGAAGTCCACATTCTCCGAGACGGAGAGTGTCGGATACAGGTTCTTGCCGAGGCCCTGCGGCATATAGGCGATCCTCGGGCAGCTCGCCGCGCGATGGGCGGCGCTGGCCATGTCGCCACCCAGCACCTCGACGCGTCCCGTCTGGATCGCCTGGGCGCCGGAGACCAGCGCCAGCAGGCTGGACTTGCCCACGCCATCCGGGCCGAGCAGCCCAACCATGCGCCCCGGCGGGATCTCCAGCGTAACGGCATCGAGGGCGCGCGCCTTGCCGTAGGAGAGGCTCACCTCCCGCAGCCGCACGATGGAGGGCGGCTCCGGGGAGGCCCCGCCCGGCTGGCCGCTCACTGCACCAGCGTCCCTGTCAGGCTGGCGGGCCACGGGGCGTCGGGCACGAGGCGGACATAGGCGACGCCGGGAATACCGGCCTTCACCTGGCGGATGTAGCGGCGCAGCAGCTCGGGCGCGATGCGCGCCTTGACCCGGAACATGAGCTTCTGCCGCTCCTGCGCCGTCTCCACGCTTCGCGGCGTGAACTGCGCCACATCCGCCACGAAGGAGATGGTGGCGGGGATGATGTATTGCGGCGCCGCATCGAGCACGAGGCGCACCTCGGCCCCATAGGCCAGCAGCCCCGCCTGCTCGGCCGGCAGGAAGAAGTTCATGTAGACGTCGCCCAGATCGACGAGGTTCAGAACGCGGCCGCCGGCCGCCAGGACCTCGCCCGGCTGCGCCACCCGATACTGCACGCGGCCGTCGCGCGGCGCCTTCAGCTCGCCATCCGCGATATCCACCTCGATGCGCTCGATGGTGGCGCGCGCGGCCTCCACGGCCGAACGCGCATCCACGACCTGCGAGCGCGCGGCATTGATCGCGGCCTCGGTCGCGGCGAGCTGCGCCCGCGACGCGCCCAGGGCGGCCTCCGCCCCCAGGGCCCGCGCGCGGTCATCGTCCAGAAGCTGGAGGGAGGCGTTGTTGGTCCGGGCCAGCTGCTCGGTGCGCTGGCGGCGCGCATTCGCGGCGTCGCGCTCGGCCTCGCGCTGCGCGACGGTCGCGGCGGCGGCCGAATGCTCGGCCTCGCGCTGGGCGACCAGGCTCCCGGCCGTGCCGATCGCGATCTGCGCGCGCTGGAGCTTCGCCTGGGCCTCGCGATGCTGCGCCATGAGGAGAGCCGCATCCATCCGCGCGAGGACCTGGCCCGCCTCCACGAAATCCCCCTCGTTGACCAGGATCTCGCGGATCCGGCCCGGGATCTTCGTCGAGATGTCGATCTCCACCGCCTCGATGCGGCCATTGCCGCTGGCGATGCCAGCCGGCAGCCCACCCTCTCCGAACTTCGTCCAGGCAAGATATCCGCCGCCGGCCAACGCCACGAGGCCCCCGGACAGGAGGAGGCGCCTGCGCAAATTTGTCACTGCCACGAAATCCCCTCGACGCTGACGGTAGATTGCCCAGGGCCACCTTTCAGTTCGACCGGCTGGGCCATGGGCGATCCTAGGCGGACGGCAGTGCGGAGCGCAGCGACTGGAAGCCGCGCCGCGCCTCCTCGGCATAGGTGGCCGAGGCAGACCGCAGGAAATCGATCTGGCAGGCAAGCGCTTCGGCCGGCCCCTTACACGCGGCAAGTTTCATCGCGAAATCCGCCTGCATCTGGAGAGTGCGGGCGACCATGCCGAAGCCCTCGTGGTAAATGTTGTTGAAATTCGAATAGAGCGCCGAAGGGGATTCCGAAACGGTCTTCAGCCAGGCGCTCCCCGGAAGGGCCGCGTCTGTCAGGGCCTTGGCCTTGCCTTCGATCTTCGCGTCGGACATTTCGAATCTCCTCTGAATGTCATGCCGATCCGGGTATCCGCGCTTCATGATCGCTCCGGCCACCATCGGCGTTGATCTGGGTCAACGCACCCCAAAGCCCGCCATGGTCATGAGTTCGGCCTGATGAGGCAGCGGAGCCGGGGCGGCCCGGAACCGCTCGACGGATCGTTCCGCATCGCGCGAGAACCGCCCTATACCGCCAGCCAAGAGAAGGATGGCCCCATGAGTCTCCCGGCTTCTTCCCCACCCGGGTCTGCGTCGGTGCCTTCCCTCTGGGACGACCGCAGCGTGAACAGCGAGGCATTCCGGGCCATCGACCGGATGCGCGAGGCCCTCACCGGCCGCACGACCGGCGGCATCTCCCCAGCCTCGCTCACCCTGGCGCTCCTTGACTGGTCCCTTCACCTCGCCTGGGCGCCGGGCAAGCGGATGGAGCTGGCCGACAAGGCGGGCAGGAAGGCGGCGCGGCTGCTCGCCTGGCTGGCGACCTCCGCCCTCCAGCAGGAGCCTCCGGCCTGTATCGAGCCCCTGCCCGGCGACAATCGCTTCCGCGGCGAGACCTGGCGCAAGCAGCCCTTCGCCTTCTGGGCACAGGCCTTCCTGCTCAATCAGCAATGGTGGCACAACGCCACCCGCGAGGTGCCCGGCGTCGCGCCGCATCACGAGGATGTCGTCTCCTTCGCGGCGCGGCAGTGGCTGGATGTGTTCTCGCCATCCAACATCCCCTTCGCCAATCCCGAGGTCATCGAGCGCACCTTCCAGACAGGCGGCGGGAACCTGATGCTCGGCGCCAGGAACTGGATCGAGGATGCCGGTCGCGCCGCCACCGGCCAGCCGCCCCTGGGCACGGAGGCTTTCGTGCCCGGCCGCGACGTGGCGGTGACGCCCGGCAAGGTGGTCTACCGGAACCACCTGATCGAGTTAATCCAGTACGGCCCCACCACGCAGGAGGTGACGGCGGAGCCGGTGCTGATCGTGCCGGCCTGGATCATGAAGTACTACATCCTCGACCTGTCGCCGCAGAACTCGCTGGTGCGGCACCTCGTCTCGAAGGGCCATACCGTCTTCTGCATCTCCTGGCGCAACCCCACGGCGCAGGACCGCGACCTAAGGATGGACGACTATCGGCGATTGGGCGTGATGGCCGCGCTCGACGTGGCGCGGGCCATCCTGCCCGACCGGAAGATCCACGCCACCGGCTACTGCCTGGGCGGCACGCTCCTGGCCATCGCCGCGGCCGCGATGGCGCGCGCGGATGACGACCGCCTCGCCTCCGTCACCCTGCTCGCCGCGCAGACGGACTTCACCGAGCCGGGCGAGCTGGCGCTGTTCATGGACCACAGCCAGATGCACCTGCTCGAGAGTATCATGTGGAACAAGGGCTATCTCTCGGCTGAACAGATGGCTGGCGCCTTCCAGCTGCTGCGCACCAACGACCTCGTCTGGTCGCGCCTCGTCCACGATTACCTGATGGGCGAGCGCACACCGATGATCGACCTAATGGCCTGGAACGCCGATTCCACCCGGATGCCCTACCGGATGCATGCGGAGTACCTCCAGCGCCTGTACCTCGACAACGAGCTCGCGGCCGGGCGCTTCCTCGTCGACGGCCGGCCCGCCGCGCTGCAGAACCTGCGCGTGCCGCTCTTCGTCGTGGGCACGGAGCGCGACCACATCGCGCCCTGGCGGTCTGTCTATAAGATCCACCTCCTGACCGACACAGAGGTCACCTTCGTGCTCACCAGCGGCGGCCACAATGCCGGCATCGTCAGCGAGCCCGGCCGGCCCAGGCGGTCCTTCCGCGCGGCCAGCCGCAAGAGGGGCGACAAGGTCCTCGACGCCGGGGAATGGGCAACGACGGCAACCCGGAAGGAAGGCTCCTGGTGGGAGGAATGGACGCCCTGGCTCGCCGCCCACTCCTCGCCCGGGCCCGTGGCCCCGCCGCCGATGGGCGCCCCCGAAAAGGGCTACGCGCCGCTCGACGATGCGCCCGGCACCTACATCTTCCACCGTTGAGGCGCCCGATGAACGATCATTTCCTCCGCAACCGTCCCTTCGCGGAGCTGTCATTGGGTGACAGTGCGTCGCTCGTGCGCAGCGTCGGCCAGGACGACATCGATCTCTTTGCCGCTGTCTCCGGCGACGTGAATCCCTCCCATCTGGACGTGACCTTCGCGGCCAGCCACTGCTTCGGCCATATCGTGGCGCATGGGATGTGGCCGGCCACGCTGATCTCGGGCGTGCTGGGCACCAAGCTGCCCGGCCCCGGCACCGTCTATCTGGGGCAGGAGCTGAGCTTCCTGAAGCCGGTCTCCCTGGGCGACACCATCACCGCCACGGTCACCGTGAAGGAGAAGCGGGCCGGGAACACCGTCCTGCTGGACACGCGCTGCACCAACCAGCGCGGCGAGACGGTCCTCTCCGGCACGGCCACGGTGACGGCGCCGGACAGCCTCATCGAATGCCCGACGACGGCCCTGCCCGAGGTCTCGCTGCGGCGACACGATCGCTACGAAGCCTTCGTGAAGGAGGCACGGAGCCGCCCGCCGATCCGCGCCGCCATCGTGCATCCCTGCTCGACCGCCGCCATCCTCGGCGCGATCGAGGTGCGGGACGAAGGGCTTCTGGAACCCATCCTGATCGGGCCGGAGGCCAGGATCCGGGCGGCAGCGGAAGCCGCGCAGGTCTCGCTGGAGAGCCTCATCATCGAGAACACGCCGCACAGCCACGCCGCGGCCGCGCGCGCCGTCGAGCTTGCGGCGAAGGGCGAGGTCGCGACGCTGGTGAAGGGCAGCCTGCACACCGACGAGCTGCTCTCGGCCGTGCTGGCCCAGGGCTCCGGCCTGCGGACCGAGCGGCGGCTCAGCCATGTCTATGTCATGGACATTCCGGCCTATCCGAAGCCGCTCGTCGTCACCGACGCCGCGATCAACATCCAGCCGACGCTCGATCACAAGCGGGACATCTGCCAGAACGCGATCGACCTGCTGCGCCTGCTCGGCAAGGAGGAGGTGCTCGTCGCGATCCTTGCCGCGGTCGAGACCGTCAATTCCAAGATGCCCTCGACGCTCGACGCGGCCGCGCTGACGGCGATGTCCTGCCGCGGCCAGATCACGGGGGCGATCGTCGATGGCCCCCTCGCCTTCGACAATGCGATCGACGTCAATGCGGCGCAGACCAAGGGCATCGTCTCGAAGGTCGCCGGGCGGGCGGATATTCTGCTTGTCCCGGACCTCGAGGCCGGGAACATGCTGGCGAAGCAGCTGATCTATTTCGGCGCGGCGAAGGCCGCCGGCCTGGTGCTGGGCGCGCGCGTCCCCATCGTGCTGACCAGCCGCGCGGACCCGCTCTCGGCGCGTATCGCCTCCGCGGCGCTCGCCAAGCTCGTCGCCGAGCGGAAGGCGGCGGCATGAAGCCCGACCTGCTGCTCACGCTGAACGCCGGTTCCTCCACCGTGAAGATCGGCGTCTTCGAGATCGCCTCGGGCGAGCCGCGCCGGATCGCCGGCGGGGTGATCGACTTCCGGAAGAAGCTGCCGCGCCTGCGGCTGCAGGATGGCGCCGGCATCTTCGAGGAAGATCTGGGGCCAGAGGCCGCGAAGGACATGCAGGCGGCCCTGAGGGAGACCATCGGCCACCTGGCGGGCAAGCTAGACCCCGCGCGCCTCGCGGCGATCGGCCACCGGGTGGTGCATGGGGGTGACGACTTTGCCGGACCCGTGCTCATCGACGAGGCCGCCATGCAGGCCATGGAGAAGCTGACGGCGCTGGCGCCGCTCCATCAGCCGCAGAGCCTGCGCCTCGTGCGCGCCATCCGGGAGCTGAGGCCCGAGCTGACGCAAATCGCCTCCTTCGACACGGCCTTCCACC
This sequence comes from Roseococcus pinisoli, assembly GCF_018413645.1. GTDB lineage: Bacteria > Pseudomonadota > Alphaproteobacteria > Acetobacterales > Acetobacteraceae > Roseococcus > Roseococcus pinisoli. Next base: position 15,724 of record NZ_JAHCDA010000002.1, on the reverse strand, counting down.
GGACCAACCCGGAGCTCGTCCGCCGCTTCGCGCTCCCGCGGGGGCTCTACGAGGAAGGCGTGAAGCGCTACGGCTTTCACGGACTGTCCTACAAGTTCGTCTCGGGCGAACTGGCGCGGCGAGCGCCGGAGCTCGCAGGTGGCCGCGTCGTCATTGCCCATCTCGGCAGCGGCGCCAGCCTCTGCGGCCTGCGGGACGGCCTGAGCCAGGACAGCAGCATGGGCTTTTCGACTCTGGACGGCATTCCCATGGCCACGCGCTGCGGCGCGCTGGATCCGGGCGTCCTGCTGCACCTGCTGGGCACGGCGAAACGGCCGCTCGAGGAGGTCGAGGACATGCTCTACCATCGGAGCGGCCTGCTCGGCGTGTCCGGCCTTAGCGCCGACAGCCGAGAACTGCTGGAAAGCGACTGTCCGGAGGCCCGTGAGGCCATCGAGCTCTTCACGTTCCGGACGGCGGGCGAGGTCGCCCGCCTGGCGACGACGCTCGGCGGGCTGGATGCCCTGGTCTTCACGGCCGGGATCGGGGAGCATCAGCCGCGCGTGCGCGCGGCCATCTGCAAGAGGCTCGCCTGGCTCGGCATGGACCTCGACGACGCCGCCAATGCGGGGAATGCCGAGACCATCAGTACGCCGGTGAGCCGCGTGGCGGCCCTGGTCATTCCTACCGACGAAGAGCGGATCATCGCCACCGAGGCCCTCGCACTGCTTGAGGAAGGCAAGAGACGCACAACTAATGATCGCTAGCGTCCGCCCATAAAGCCTAACCCCTGCTAATGGCGGCAAGCCTTATCACTGGTCGACACTTCGAAGAATAATCCACGATGACCGACGATCAGGGCGGCGCTGCGAAGCGCCCGGGCACGTAATGACGAGCGGCCGCGAAGGCCCCTCTTACCGCGCTGTTATGCCACAAGGAGGGTGCCGACCATCTGCCCCTTAAGCGTGGTTCTCGGGACGGGCACCCGGCCCTTCCAGCCGAACCGGTCGGACATATACCCGGTTATTTAGACTCCCGGTGGCCTGCGGTCCTGCCACGGCTCCGCACGCTCGAGCTGCGCCGCAAGCTGCAGTACCCGTGCATCCTCGCCCAAGGGAGCTGCGATCTGAACGCCCAGCGGCAGGCCCTGCTCGCCCCACCACAGGGGCACCGAGGCGGCGGGGACGCCCGTGCTGTTGTAGATCGAGGTGAAGGCGCTGTGGTCCCGCAAAGCCTCGTAGAAGGCATCGAGATCGCGGGACTGCATGTCCACCGTGCCGAGCGGCAGCGGCGGCTGGGCCGTCGTGCTGGTCAGCAGGATGTCGTGCTTCTGGAAGAAGGCGCCGAGCTTCCGGCCCAAGCCATGGACGGCAGCGACGGCAGCGGCCAGCGCCCGCGCCTCCTGGCGCGCGCCCTCCTGCGCCCAGAGCCAGGTGATGGGCTCGACCTCGTCCTCCCGCACCGGCCGGCCGAGCGCCACGCCACGGACGTGCAGCGCGTGGGCCAGGTTGGAGGCGACGATCACCCGGGTGCTGCGCTTCAGCAGCGCCTCGTCGATCTCTGGGCGCGCCTCCTCGACCTCATGGCCGAGACGCTCCAGCAGCGCCGCGGTACGCCGCACGGCTTCGGCATTGGCGGGGTCGATGGGGCTGCCATCGTGGCGCACCGTCTGGAAGGCGACGCGCAGCCGCGCGGGGTCGCGCTCGATCACCTCCGCGTAACGTCCGGTGAAAGCCGGCGCCGCATAGGGATCGCCAGGGGACGGCCCGTGGCTGACGTCCAGCAGCACCGCGCTGTCCCGCACCGTGCGGGTGATGGCGTGATGCGCGGACAGGCCATTCCAGCCCTCCCCGAGATCCGGGCCGAATGGATTGCGGCCGCGGGTTGGCTTCAGGCCGAAGACGCCGCAATGGGCCGAGGGGATACGGATCGAACCGCCGCCATCGGTGCCATGGGCCGCGGGCACGAGGCGTGTAGCGACGGCCGCAGCGGCCCCGCCGGTGGAGCCGCCGACACTGCGCGTCAGGTCCCATGGATTTCGGGTCGGCCCATGCGCCGCCGGCGCCGTCTCGCAGGCGAGGCCCAGTTCGGCCGTGTTGGTGAAGCCGAGCACAATCAGGCCTGCCGCGCGGTAGCGCTCCGTGATGGTCGAATCATGTGCCGCGACATGGCTCGACCAGGCGCGGCTGCCGTTCCCCGTGCGCTGGCCGCGATACTGGATGTTAAGGTCCTTCAGCAGGAAGGGCACGCCAGCCAGCGCTCCCTCCCCGGCGGGCTCCGCCGCCTGCCGGCGCGCCTCATCGAAGAGGCGGTGAATGACGGAATTGATGGGACCATCGAGCCGCTCGATGCGGCCGATGGCCGCGTCGACCAGTTCGGCCGGACTCACCTCCCGCCGTCGCACCAGCTCCGCCAGCCCGACCGCATCGTAGCTGTCATAGCTGTCCACGATGGCAGTGCCGGTCATGCCGCGGACCTCGCATAGTTCACATTGGTATGGCCGTAGGCGTTGCCCGGCTCGTAGCGCACCTTGTCGCGTCGGCCCGCCCAGTTGTAGCGGACGTAGAAGAGGGGCAGGACGCCGAGATCGTTCAGCAGCGCCTGCTGCGCTTGGCGTGACAGCGCGAGGCGCCGGTCGTCGTCCATTTCGCGCAGCGCCCCGGTCAGCGGCACATCCACATCGGGGTTGGCGTAGTGCTGGCGGTTGAACGCGCCGGTCCGCTCCTCCGTCCGTCGCGTGGCGACGATCTGCCGCAGCAGGTCCACCCCCGAGGTCGAACCGTAGGTGCTCAGGAACAGCGCGAATTCCCGTCGGGTGGCCCGGGTGAAGAAGACGGACAGCGGCAGCGTTTCGGCGGTGGTCTGCACGCCGATGCGGGTGAAGCCCTGCGCGATTCCGGCCAGCACCGCGGCATCGCCGTTGAAATAGCCGCTCGGGCCATGGATCGTCAGATTGAAGCCGTTGGGATAGCCGGCCTCGGATAGCAGCGCGCGGGCCCGGGCAAGATCGGTCGGCAGCGGCGGCAGTCCCGGCAGTCGGTCGGGAGCGGCGAGCGGGGCGAACTGATCGGCCACCTGGCCCTGCCCCTGCAGCAGCCGATCCACGAGGCCGGCCCGATGGATGGCCAGGGAAAGCGCCTGCCGAACGCGCACATCCTTCAACGGATTGCGGCCCAGCGGACGGCCGGCGCGATCAGTCACGAAGGGCGCCTCGTCGCGATCGGTATCGGGGAAAAGATAGGCGCTGTGCGCGCTGTTCAGCCCTGCGACCGACAGATTTGGCTGCGCCGACAGCCTGGCGACGTCCTGCGCGGGGATACCGTCCACCAGATCAAAATCCCCGGCCAGCAGGCCCGCGATGCGCGCGCCACCGTTGCTGACATAACGGATGGAGACCGTGTCCCAATCCGGCCGGCCGCCCCAATAGGCGTCGTTCCCAGCCAGCTCCAGCCGCTCGCCCAGCGTAAAGCCCGTGTAGCGATAGGGGCCGGTACCGACCGCGAGCCGGCCCGTGTTGAAATCGGCCGTCGCCCCGTTCTCATGCAGCCGGCGTGAGAGGATGAAGATCGATCCCAGGTCGCGGAGCAGGAATGGGTTGGGGCGGTTGGTGACGACGCGAAGGCTGGTGTCGCCCGTCGCCTCCACCCGCTCGATGCTGTTGATGAAGGACAGGAAGGGCCCGGCGCTGTTCGGCACCTGCGGCACACGCGCGACGCTGAAGGCGACATCGTCGGGCACCAGCGGCGTCCCGTCATGGAAGCGCACGCCGGAACGCAGGTCGAATTCCCAGACCAGCGGCGAGACGTTGCGCCAGGAGGTCGCGAGGCCGGGCTGCAGCTGGCCGTGCACGTCCTCGACCGTGAGGGTGTCGTAGATCTGGCGCAGCGCCTGGTTGTTCGTCGGTGAGTTGTAGAAATGCGGATCGAGAGCCGTGGGTGCAGCGATGGCGGCCAGCGTCAGGTGGCGTGGTCCATTCGCGGCCCGGGCAGGAATCGCAGCGGCTGCCACCAAGCCACCCAGCAAGGTGCGGCGACCAATGGCCGTTAAATCGGTCATCTCATAATTCCTTGAATAATATAAATAATTTGTCCCGACATGAGGTGATTTCGCCGTTGAGCCTGGGGGCTCACTACCTCTAACGACGGGACAATGGGAGAAGAGTGAGAGGCGTCGGGCTCAGCACGCGAAACATCGGTCGGTACGACCGATGCGGTGGGCCGAGGCGAAAAGCCGCAGGAATGACGTCATCTCAGGTGATCTTGCTCCGTGCCTGAAACGTGGGCACATTCAAATTACTACATAAAATGGTTTTTATATCAATACACTTTTCTTCATGTTGGAATTTCCACACGGCTGGGCACAGCCTCGCTCTCCACCTTGATCTGCCGGAGCGCCAAGAAGTGGTTGAGGAGGCCGTAGAGCTGGATCGACAAAGTGAGGTCGTCGATTTGCGGTTCATGGAAAGGGCGCCACAGCGCCTGCATCAACACATCCGCCCTCGCGGTGCGGCGCGCCATAGACCGCTCGAGAATGGGCTGTGACAACACGGCCCATCTCAACACAATGACGGGTAAGGAAGCCTTCGAACCCCGGAGACAGCGCTGATCGTGGGCACGCCCGCGTCTCGACCCGGGTGCTCATCGCGGGTGACCGGGACGAGCGCAAATACGACTTAACGCCCGACGCTTTCGATGATCACCAGTGGGTGGCCTCTGTCAGGCCCTTTGCGGCCGCCTTGAGCGCGAACAGCACGTCGCTTGCTTTAATAGAGGTGATGTCCATGCGCAGGTCTGGGCATCCCGTCTGGCAACGCCTTTGGCGTCGTCCCAGAAAGACTTTCACTCATAGGTCCAATGGGGACGGCGGAGGGCATCGGCCCTCGCGAGTTAGACCAGGGCATGTGGCGAGCCCGCCGGCCCGGGTGCTGGAATTTCCATGCTGCTTGGAACAGCCGGCCGTCCACATTCGCGCCTTGCCGCCGTTTTGTCCGACCACAGACCACCGTGCAGGAGATGCCGCGATCCCTGCACGAATGATCGAAAGCCGGTCAGAACTCGTAGCGGATCCGTACCGTGCCGTTGGCCGCATAGCTGTTCGAGGCCAGCTCCGCATCCACCCGCGCCGTCACTGTCATGCCCGGATTCAGCTGCCAGTCCACGCCGCCCGAGATCAGCGCCGCATGCGCATCCGGCCGCGCACCGCTCAGTGAGAAACCGGAATTCGCCAGCCCAATGAAGCCCGCGCTCATCCCCGCATCGCGCTGCAGATAGGCCGCCCAGCCCAGTCGCCCGAAGCCCGACAGCCCAGGTGTCAGCGCCATATCCGCCCGCACCGACAGTTCCATTCGCGACTGGCCCTGGTTGCGCCCCGATACCGCAAGCGCCGCCGCGGCCTGCCCGCCCACGCCAGTCTCCTTGAAGCCCGGCGTCTCGTACCAGCTGCCCTGGAAGGCGACCGAGGGCGTCAGCGCCACGCGCGGCACGATCCCCTCCAGGCGCCACCCCGCTTCCAGCCGTGTCGACACGCCCAAGCTCGTGTAGCGGCCGCGGATATCGCCCACGCCGAGGAAAGGCACCGTGCGACGCGTCGTCACGTCCATGCCGCCATAGGCGACGGCCGCCGACAGCCGCAGCGCGCCGAAGGTGCCCGTGCCATAGACCGCACCCTGGATCTGGCTGGCCTCGGCGCGGCCCATACTGTCCGACAGCCGCACCATGCCGCCCGATCCCGCCAGGGCCACGCCCGCGACCACCTGAGCGGTGAGCCGCACATCCGTGCCCACGGCCACGCCCCCGCCGCCGGAGGTCGCGGCATAGGTCCCGGAGTTCCCCGAGGCACCCATCCGCCCACCGCCGCCGAAGCCACTCGCCCAGACCGCGTAGCGTCGCGGGATGCCATCCGTCGTATCGCCCAGGCCCTTGCCGCCTCGCCCCGGATCCAGGATCGCGCCAAGGAACTGGTACGCGGCCTGCGCGTGCATCCCCGAGGCCACCGCATGGATCTGGCCCGAGACCTGGTCCAGCCCACGCGGCAGCGCCGCCGCCGACAGGTTGTAGAGCGGGAAGAAGGCCGCGACATCCGCGCCACCAGCCACAGCGCGGTCGAAGGCAGCCGCCACGGAGACCTGGTTCGACGTGCCCTGCGGGCCGAGGACAGGCGCGCTCTTCACCACAGGCGGTGGGACGATGGGTGGCGTCACGACCGGCACCACCGTCGGCGGTTCCACCGGCGGCGTGATGATCGGCACGAGCGGCGCCGGCGTCAGGGTCAGCTGCGCCTGCGTCGCCGTGGTGCTCACGTTGCTGGTCACGCCCGCGCCGAAGCTGCCCGTAGCATTCACCGCCGCGAAGTTGCCTGCGACGGCGCCGGCCTGGATGATCGTGTAAGGGGCGTTGAAAATGTAGGGTCCGGCCTGCGCCAGCAGATGCAGCGTGCCACCCAGCGTCGCCGCCCCAGTGACGTTGAGGCGGTCGATCAGCGGGCCCTGCACCTCGATCTGCGTGGTCGAGCCGGAGGCCAGCGTCAGATTACCGTCGATGTTCAGCGTACCGATAGAATTGCCCGGCGCGATCGTGCCGCCCGCCTGGACGACGACGCCCGGCAGGTGACCGTTGCCGCCCAACGTCCCGCCAGAAGCGACCGTTACGCCGGAGGAGCTCGCGATCGAGCCGTTCACCGAGAGCCGCCCCGCATTCACGAAGGTCGCGCCCGTATAGGCCTGGGTATTGTCCACAATCAGGTTGCCCGTGCCGGCCTGGATCAGCGAGCCCGTGCCGCTGACGGCATGAGACAGCGTCACCACATCCGACCGGTCAAATGCCAGCGCTGCGTTGTTCACGACGCCGCCGGTGCCCAGCGTGCCCGTCGTGCCGCCATTGCCGACCCGCAGCGTGCCGGCGGAGACGGTGGTAAGGCCCGTATAGGTGTTGGTGCCGGTCAGGGTCAGCGTGCCGGTGCCGACCTTGGTCAGCCCGGCGCCGGATCCGCCGAGGAGGCCGCCATCGGCGATCACGCCGGCGAAGGTGGTGGAGGTGTTGTTGCCGCCCACCGCCAGGGTGATGCTGCCCAGGTCCACCGCCCCCGTCCCGGCGAGCGAGCCGAGCGTCGTGCCGGCCCCGGTCCTGAAGGAGAAGTCCATGGTGCTGCCGGCCTGGCCGGTATAGGCGGCCGTACCGCCCGTGGCGCTGGTCAGGAACCGCACGAAGCCGGCATTGCTGATGCTGGCACTGCCAGCCGTCGCGGTGTCGTCGAAGTCGATATTGCCCGCGGCGGCATTGACGATGGTCGCGCTGCCCGCCGTCGCCGAGCCGCTGAAGCGCAGGCAGCAGTCATTGGTGATGGTGGAGTTGGCCGCCGTGGCGCTGCCGGTGAATTCCAGGTTGGCGCGATTGTTGATCTGGGCCGTGCCGGCCGTGGCATTTCCGGAGAAGACGACGCTGGTGAGCGGGGCGGCGTCGCTGTTGATTGTCGCACTGCCCGCCGTGGCATTGAGGCCGATGGCGAGGCTGCCGCCATTGGTGATCGTGCCGCTGCCCAGCGAACCATTCTGCAGGCTCAGCATTCCCCCGGCTGCGATGGTGGCGTTGCCCGGCAGGGTGACGCTGTGCGTCGTGTCCCCGAGGATCAGCGTGCCCGCATCCACGAAGGTGCCGCCGGTGTAGCTCAGCGCGCCCGTCAGCGTGGTCGTGCCGGAGCCGATCTGGCGGACGCGCCCCGCCCCGGAGATGGCGTTGGCCGCCACCAGCGCGGCGTCGCTGCGATTGAAGGCCAGGGTGTTGCCGACCACGACGTTGCCGCTGCCCAGCGTGCCGGTGGTGCCGCCGGCGCCGACCCGCAGCGTGCCGTTGCCGATCGTCGTCAGGCCGGAATAGGTGTTGGTGCCGGACAGCACCAGCGTGCCGCCCGATGTCTTGAACAGGTCGGCGCTGCCGGTGATGGCGCCGGCGAAGCTGCCGGCCAGGACCGTGATTTCCGCCGTGTTGGTCAGGGTCCCGCTGCCCTGGAGGTTGGCGATCGTGCCGGAGCCGCCGCTCCGCCCATTGAGGTTCAGCGTGGCGCCGGAATCGATCGTCGTGCTGGAGAAGTCGCTCAGCAGAGCGCCAAAGGCATTACTGTCCACCCGGAGTGTGCCGCCCGCGACGCGCAGGCTGCCGGTGGAGGTCAGCGCTGCGCTGTTGAAGCCGGCCGCGACGATCCCGGTTTCGGCCGCGGAACCGAAGACGAGCGCGCCGCCGGCGGCCACGGTGAGGGCGCCCGTCAGCGTCAGGGTCTGGGCGGCTGCCGCGCTCACTGTCCCCGTCGTGTTCGCCGCGACCCCGATGGCGTTGGCCAGGCTCCCGGTCACGTTGGAGCGCAGCGCGCCGTCGCTCAGCGTCACGGTGCCGGTGCCGATCGCGCCGATATTGCCCATCGCCACCGTGCCGTTGCCGATCACGGTGCCGTCGGCATAGGTATTGGTGCCATTGAGCGTGAGGACGCCGGCGCCGCCCTTCACCAACCGGCCCGCGCCGGTGATGGCGTTGCCGACGGTGATGTCGTCAGACCGGTTGAAGGCGAGCGTGCCGTTATTCGTCACGCCCCCCGTCCCGAGCGAACCCGCCGTGCTGCCGCTGCCGATCTGCAGCGTGCCGTTGGCGTCGATCGTCGTCGTGCCGGAATAGGTGTTGGCACCGGTCAGGATCGTGGTGCCCGCGCCCGTCTGCCCCAGCGTGCCCGTGCCCGAGATCCCGCCGCTGACCACCAGCGCGCCGGAGCGGTCGAAGACCAGGGCCGCGTTGTTCACCACGGCGCCGGTGCCCAGCGAGCCCGTCAGGCCGCCATCGCCCACCCTCAGCGTGCCCGCGCTGATCGTCGTCGTGCCGGAATAGGTGTTGGCGCCGGCCAGGACCAATGTGCCGGCACCGTTCATGGTCAGGTTCGAACCTGTGACCACGCCGCTCAGCGTCAGGACCGTGTCTGCATCGGGCGCGAAGGTGCTGCCACCGGCTTGCAGCTCGATGTTTCGTGCCATGGTGAAGCTTGTCGTCGTCTGCAGCGTGCCGCCATTGACGTAGAGCTGGCCGGCCGCGTTGCCGAAGGCGCTGTCGGCGGAAATCACGACCGTGCCGCCGTTGAGTACGGTGTCGCCCAAATAGGTGTTGCCGCTGCTCAGCACCAGCGTGCCAGGGCCATTCATGCCGAGACCGCCCGCGCCCGAGATGAGTCCGGTCAAAGTCAGTGTCGTCCCGGCGCTCGGCTCGAAGGTCCCGCCGCCGGCATTGAGGGTGATCGCGCGGCTGGAGGTGAAGCTGGCAGTGGTATCCAGGAAGCCGTTGTTGAACGTCAGGCCGCCCGAGCTCGCGCCCAGCGCCGAATCCGCGGCGACGAAGAGAAAGCTGTTGATGATGGTGCCGCCGAGATAGGAATTGCCCCCGGAGAGAGACGTGCTTCCCGCGATCGTCACGGAGCCGCTGCCGCTGATCGCGTTGGTCACATTCAGGCTGTCCCGGTTGAAGACCAGCGACGCGTTGTTCACCACGGCGCCGGTGCCCAGCGTGCCGGTGGTGCTGCCATTGCCGATCTGCAGCGTGCCTGCACTGATCGTGGTGACGCCGGTGTAGGTATTGTTGCCCGTCAGGATCGTGGTACCGGAGCCCGCCTGGGTCACCGTGCCCGAGCCCGAGATATCATTCGCGAAGGTGGAGACGTCGGTGCGGTCGAATACCAGCGCCGCGTTGTTCGTCACGGCACCGACGCCCAGCGTGCCGCCATTGCCGATCGCGAGCGTGCCCGCCGTGATCGTGGTGCCCGCCAGCGTATTGTCGCCGGTCAGCGTCAGCGTGCCCGTGCCGACCTTGTCGAGGGTGAGCGCCTCGGCGCCTTCGACGCTTTCGAAGACACCGCCGAAGGTCGTGCTGGTGCCGAGGCTTCCGACCTGAATCGTGATGTCGTTTGCGGTGATGTTCCGGACCAGGGTGCCGGAGGCGCCGGTCAGCGAGCCCAGGACGACGGTGCGCGCATTGCCGCGGATGCCCATCTGCGAACCGACGGTGAAGGCGGAATTGCCGCCCGTCGAGTCGCCGTCGAACACCAGGGCGCCGTCGCCGATGTAGTTCACGCCCTGCCCCGACGCTGCGGCACCCAGGAAGAACAGGGTCCACCCGCTCGCCACGTTGATCGTCTGCTCGTTGGCGGAATTGTTCACCACGCTGCCGAACAGCGTCATGTTATTACCGAGGGTGAGGTTGTGGCTCGCCGCGCCCGCATTGAAGGTGATGCCGGCGAGCTGGGTGTCGACGCTCGTGGACAGCGACGTCGGTCCGGTGTTCTGGAAGATGGGTGTTTGCGCACTCGTGGGCACGGTTCCCGTGCTCCAGTTCGTGCCCGTGTTGAAATCCGTCCCAGGACCCGACCAGACGGGCTGGGCCAGGGCCGGCGCACCACCAGCGCCGAAAGCCAGCAAAGAAGCGGGCACCAGGATCGGGGCGGCACGCAAAAGACGATGCGCTGCAATCAGCGCCGTCGAGGCGCGAAGCGCCCCGCCCAAGCCAAACTTTGCCGCCAAGGTGCTCTCCCCAACCACCAGGTCCTTGCGGCGGGATGAAAGGGACTTCACTGGGCTTTTGGAAGAAGGCAGGCGCAAAAACCTGGGCGCGTGGGCGGTTACGTCCTTATACTGTGGCACAAATACCACGCCATTCTCGCTCACCGTGCGACCGCAGCTTGCTTACATCTAAAGTATAGACGTTCTGATGTCGACTAAACTTGCCGAAATATCTACAATAAGATCGTTTTATATATTTTATATAAAGCCGAGACGAACACGAAGAAACTTATGCACGGTCACGACGTGAAAGGCGGCTGACGCGACCAAGGATAGCCCGCGCGCGCCCTCTCAAACCCATAGTTGAACAGCGGCGTCATGTAGGTTTGATCGAAGGGCTTGTCGTATTCGATGGCGAAATCGGAACCGATATAGGCCATCCGGAATTCGACCCCGTCACGTTCCGCATTCAACCAGATCCGCACCGCATCATTGTAGCCGCTCATGGCCGTCATCGTGGCGATCGCGCGTTGGGCGATGCTCAGCGTCCGTCGGTTCGTGGAGGCCCAACCGGCGTCCATCCTCGCGTTGCGGATAAGCCAGGCACGGATGGGCGGGACAGGGCGCCGCGCCCGGATGTTGGCGCGGCGTTGCTCCGCGACAGCGGCCGGATAGAGGAAGGCCTGAGCCACAGCCCCGCCATCCACATGCAGCTCCTGATACTTCTGCCCGTCGGCCTCCACGTCGAAGAGCACGGGCGGGAAGACCCCGGGGATGGCGGCCGAAGCCAGCAGGATGCGACGGATAAGGTTGGGCGCACGCGGATCGCCGCTATTGGCGATGGCGCCGATGTTCCAGACGACGGGAAGCTGGGTATCCAGGTTCGTGGTGCCGATCAGAAGCAGGCGGCCCTCCCGGTATCCCTGGGCGATGGCCAGCAGCAGGTTGTCGCCCAGCTCGCGCGAGATGGTGCCGAAGAGCGGCCTCGTATCGGACATGGCATCGTCGAAGAGCGCTGCTGCCATGCCGCGGTGGGTCGCGATATCGGCGAGCGTCACTCCGGTGTAGACGTTCTTGAGCGGCGCATCCGCCGAAGGGCCAATGAACGCGAAGGGCGCGGTCAGCGCGCCCGTGCTGACACCGGTGACGAGGCTGAAGATCGGGCGCGATCCCTCCAGCGTCCAGCCGTTGAGCAGCCCAGCGCCGAAGGCACCATCCTCTCCGCCTCCTGAAACGGCCAGCAGGTCGATAGCTGGCAGCACGGCGCCCGGCGCGAGACCGAGAAAGACGCGTCGGCGCTCCGCCGCTGCAAAATATTCGCGGGTGATCGCCCCATATCCCCTGCCGATGAGGAAGCGCTCATTGGGGAGGTTCAGGACCGTGGCGCGGGAGGTCAGGGCCCGAGGGACGGCAGGTTCCCGGACCGGAAAGGCGCAGGCCGAAAGACTGCCGCCCCCCAAGATGAGCGCGGCACGGCGCGAGTACGCTTCGTTCATGGCTCTCCCCTTTCAACGCTGGATCGTGAAAGTGGTCCGGGAAAACGCCACCTGATTTCCGTCAGAATGCGGCGATCTCCCTCTCCGGTCGGTCATTAACGAGCAGCGGCCTCAGCCTTATCGACGACGACGGCAGTGCGGACGAAGAGCGCACGGATCTTGCCCCGGAAATTGCCGCCAAGAACGAAGAAGCTGGCGACGAACATCAGATCGCCGAGGAGCTGGGCCCGTCAGAAGTTCGGTCGCAAGCCCGGCCGGAGGGTGCCCAGATAGGGCTCGATCCAGGCGGTGAGGATCGGAAGGCAGAACATCAGGAGCCCGATATCAAATTCATGATCAACGGTACGCCCATCCAGGCTCGCTGCCAGCGATAGCTTGTACAACGCTTACGCCTTTTAACGGGAAGTGGTCCTGTGCCGGGCCTCCGTGTTGAACCTGCTCCAGGTAATGAGATTCTCCGCCCCCCTGCTTCACTGTCTCAGCCCATGGGAGCCCTCCGCACCACGAGGCAGCTGGAGTATCGGCAGCAGCGCGACGCGCTCGCCATACAGTCGAACCCTGATGCCGCCAGGAAACGGCACCCGATAGGGGCGTACTCAACGCACTGGGGCCAGAGCTACAGCAGCACGTCGTCGACGCCGCACGGCATGAATGCCCGTTCAGGAGAGTGGATAGCTTAGTGACGACGATAGTGCTTCGGAACCGAGATACGGCGAGATGTCGATGGCTACTAAGTTGACGAGCGAGACCAGTACGAAACCGGTAGCATTGCACGGGCGTAGCCTTCTTTTCACGAGCCTTGCCTTTGCGTTCGACAAGCTCTGCGCCCCCAAGCGCAGATGCCGATTGCCGCCCGGACTTTGCTACGCCGCGCGCCGCATAAGCCGATGCACGAGGATCGCCGAGCAGATGGCAACGCATCCCGAGGTCAGCAGCGCCGCGGCAAAACCATGCGCATAGCCTGCCAGGGCCGCGGCGATGGCGGCTTCGCGGGCGGACGCCGCGATACCGGCGACCGCCCCCGGCATATCGCCGGCAACAACCGCTTCCACGAAGGAAGGGGTGCAGATGGCCTCGGCACAATCCGGTCGCATCAGTATGGATCTGACGGTGCTGGCCATGACGCCGCTCAGCACCGCAAAGCCGAACAGAATCCCTGAGAACCGCGCCGTCGTGCTGATGCCGGACGCCATGCCGGCCCGCTCCCGAGGAACGATGCTCATGATGGCTTTCTGGGTTTCCCCGTTGAGCAATCCACCGCCGCTCCCCAGGATCAGCATGCCGATCATCACCACCAACCCATTCGCGGTGTTGGCGCCCCAGGCCGTCACAAGGCTCCCGAGCCCCACAACCAGCAGCCCGATCGAGAGAATTTCGCGCGACGACAGTCGTTTTCCTAACAGCCTTCCGACAACGGGAAATGCCAGCATGGCCAAGGCGAAGGGAAGCATGGCGAACCCTGCCTCCAGCGCCGTCTTACCAAATCCATTCTGGAGGAAGAGCGGCAGCATTGACGCCATGACCTGGGCGCAGGCCGCGTAGGAGAACATGGCCCATATGCCACCGACGAAGCGAGGGCTGCGGAACAGGCCGAGGTCAAGCATGGGCCTTTGCTGGGTGTTCTCCGCCACGATGAAGATCACCAGGCCGACGGCCCCGCCCGCGAAGCCCACCCAGGCGGCCAAAGACATCCACCCGTGCGCCTGCCCGTTGATCAGTCCCCAGGTCGTTCCGAACATGAACGAGGCGAACGAAACAATGCCGATCGGGTCAAGGCGGCGTGCCTTCTCGTCCTTCGATTCCTCGACGAAGCGGAGGACCGCGAATGCCAGGCCGGAGCAGATCGGCACGTTCACATGGAAAGCCCATCGCCAGCCCCACTCGTGGCCGATCACCCCTCCGATGATCGGCGACAAGACCATCGTGAGGCCCATGATTCCGCCCCAGATGGACCAGGCGCGGTTACGCTCCTCATTGCCATGAAAGGTGTGGCCGATGATCGCAAGCGCCGGCGCCAGGAGAAACGCGGCGCTCGCGCCCTGCAAAGCTCGGGCGAGGGAAAGCGTCCTGGCAGAAGGGGCAGCGCCGCACAGCCAGGACGAAATGGCGAAGGCCAGAATTCCGATCAGGAATACGCGGCGGCGGCCGAAGCGGTCCGCGATGGCCCCTGCCGACAAGAGCAGCGAGGCGAAGCACAGCACGTAGGCGCTGATCACCCATTCGACGTCGGCGAACGTCGCTCCGAAGTCCCGGGCAATGGTCGGCAACACGACGGCCACGACATTGGTGTCCAGAACCGTCATGGCACAGCCCATGGAGGCCGTAAGCAGGGTCAAGGTGGGATTGATGCGCGCGGGCGCCGCGGCGATGTTCACGCTCATTGCGCCCATACGGCGATACCGCCCCTGCCCGTCCGATGCCCGCGGACCCACGCCTCTGGCGATACTCTTATGATGCGGGCGGATTGCCGGCGGTCAGCGGATGAGCCACGGCCAAGCAACGAGACGGTGTGTCCAGAAGGAGTGGGGAACGACAATTTTCAGGCCCTGACATCGAATCTGCAAAGCGGCATACCCGCAAGGGATAATTCGTTTCATTTGCCATGTTTTCGGTATCAGTTAGGCTGTGCCTAATTATCGAAGGACCAGAGAATGGAGCTCCGGCATTTCCGGTACTTCGTGACGCTGGCGGAGCATCTGCATTTCGCGCGCGCGGCGGAGCTGTTGAACATTTCCCCCCCGACGCTCACCGTTCAGATCCAGGAGATCGAGCGAGCGCTTTCCGTCCAGCTCTTCAAACGGACCAAACGTTCCGTTTCGCTGACCTCCGCCGGCAAATTGTTCCTGGAGGAGGCCCGGCTCGTTCTTGCGCAATATGCCCGCGCCGAAAGCGTCGGCCGCCGTGCGGGACGCGGTGAGATCGGGAGGATCGAAATCGGATATGTCGGTTCGGCGGCCTATGCTGGCGTGCTCCAGGATCAGATCGACCGGTTCTCAACCCGTTGGCCCCGCGTCGACATCCTGGCTCGCGAGCTTCCGATGGAGGGGCTTCCGTCCCTCATCGAGGGGGGACAAATCGACATAGGATTTGTGCGCCTGCCGATGGCGTATCCGCGCTCGCTGCAGGCGCACATCCTTTTCCGGGATCATTTCTGCCTCGCGCTCGAAGCCCGTCACCCGGCGGCGATGGGTCCTGAGATGGTTCTGTCGAGGAGCCTCGCCGCCGAGAGCTTCATCGTTCCAGAGCAGGAAGCCGGGAGCCACGAAGTGGCACGGCGCGGCCGTTTCCAGATGAACGTGGTTTCAAGACCAGGCAGCCTGCTTTCCGTGCTCACCCAGGTCTCGCTGGGTGCGGGAGTAGCCGTCGTACCGAGCCTAGTGCGCGACATCGTCCGCATCCCGAACGTCGTGTTCCGGCGCATCGCAGGGAAGCCGATAGAATCCGAGGTTGCTGCCGTGTTTCGTGCCGACGAAAAGGCTAACGCGGTTCGCAATTTCATCGCTCAGATCCAGGAAACCGTTTCTCAGAGGCACTAGATGTTTGATCCCGGGCTTTGATGGTGCACTCTCGCTGCAGGAATCGAGGGACGCGCTATGGGCCAGGTTCTTCACGGGAGCGCCACGACGACTGAGGCAGTCCGTCGAGCGATACAACATAGTCAAGCGAGCCTGAGGGCGCTGGCGAAGCGCTACGGCATCAACCAAAAGACCGTGGCCAAGTGGAAGAA